>BMWJ01000006.1 GCA_014651175.1 Streptomyces clavifer
CCTTCGTTCTTGCGTTTCCGACTCTATCAGACTCTTTCGTGTCCGATTCCCGGTCGAAGCGGGCCCCCTGCGAGCAGAGGATTTACGCTTTCCAGTTCTTCGCTTTCGCGTTTCCCTTTCCGGCGAGTCCGACTCTACCAGGCCTTTTCCTATTCCCTTGACCACGTCCTGCAGACATGCAGGGGCGCAGATCAGAGTTACAGTCTGGGCTTGAGAGTCGCCGCCGACCCCCGACTCAAAGTCGCGTTGGGGCCAGGCAGGAGTACGACAGTACAGGTCGCTGTGAGGCGAGGCAAATCGTTGCCGGTGCACCCCTAGGGCCGCCAACCGGTAGCTCTCGGGCGGAACCGGGACTTCATATGACTTACGCTGCTGATCAGTACGCCGTCCTTCATCAGCCACGGCGGCGACATACGAATCTCCACCCCTGGGAGGCTCCCATGACCACAGTGACGTCCCCTCTTGCCGGCCGCGCCATCGGGCTCACCGCGGTTCCCGACCCGGTTTTCTCCGGCGCGATGGTGGGTCCCGGTACCGCCATCGACCCCGTGCGCGAGCCGTCCGAGGCCGTCTCACCGGTCGACGGCATCATCGTCTCCCTCCACCCCCACGCCTTCGTCGTCGTGGACGACCAGGGACACGGTGTGCTGACCCACCTCGGGATCGACACCGTGCAGCTCAACGGCGAGGGCTTCGAGCTCCTCGTGAACAAGGGGGACACGGTGACCCGCGGTCAGGGCATCGTGCGCTGGAACCCCGCCGCTGTCGAGGCGGCCGGCAAGTCGGCCATCTGTCCGGTCGTGGCCCTCGAAGCCACCGCGGACTCCCTCTCCGACGTACGCGAGGACGGCGACGTGAAGGTCGGTGACGTGCTCTTCGGCTGGCAGTGACACTCCGCGCAGTAGTGGCGCACCAGTAGGGGCACCAGCCAGTCGGGTATCCACCGCGGTGGCACGGCCGCCGCACAATCGGAGACGGGTCAAATGGAGACAACGCTGCGAGGCGTCGGCGTGAGCCACGGAGTGGCGATCGGCGAAGTTCGGCACATGGGTACGGCCGTACTGGAGCCGCCCGCAAAACAGATTCCCGCGGAGGAGGCCGAGCGCGAACAGGGGCGTGCCCGCCAGGCCGTGGAAGCTGTCGCCGCCGACCTGATCGCGCGCGGCAACCTGGCGGGGGGCGAGGCCCAGCACGTCCTCGAGGCACAGGCCATGATGGCGCAGGACCCCGAGCTGATGGCCGATGTGGATCGCCGTATCGCGGTCGGCAGCACCGCGGAGCGTGCCGTGTACGACGCGTTCGCCTCTTACCGGGCCCTGCTGGCCAACGCCGGGGAGTACCTGGCGGGACGCGTCGCCGACCTCGACGACGTGCGCAACCGCATCGTGGCGCGACTGCTCGGCGTTCCGATGCCGGGTGTGCCGGACAGCGATGAGCCGTACGTGCTGATCGCGCGGGACCTGGCCCCGGCCGACACCGCGCTGCTCGACCCGACGCTGGTCCTCGGGTTCGTCACCGAGGAAGGCGGACCGACCAGCCACAGCGCGATCCTGGCGCGGGCGCTCGGAGTACCCGCCGTAGTGGCCCTCCCCGGAGCCGGCGAGATCGCCGAGGGCACCGTCGTCGCGGTCGACGGCAGCACCGGTGAGATCTTCGTCGAGCCGAGCGAGGAGAAGCGCGCCGAGATGGAGAGCGCCGCGGCGGCCCGCAGGGCGGCGCTGTCGGCCACGACCGGGCCCGGTGCCACGTCCGACGGACACAAGGTGCCGCTGCTCGCCAACGTCGGCGGCCCCGCCGACGTGCCCGCGGCTCTGGAGGCCGGCGCCGAGGGTGTCGGGCTGTTCCGTACGGAGTTCCTGTTCCTGGACGACAGCAAGCAGGCGCCGTCCGAGGAGAAGCAGGTCGCGGCGTACCGCGCGGTGCTCGAGGCGTTCCCCGAAGGTCGCGTGGTCGTGCGGGTGCTCGACGCGGGTGCGGACAAGCCGCTGGAGTTCCTGACTCCGGCGGACGAGCCGAACCCGGCCCTGGGTGTCCGCGGGCTGCGCAGCCTGCTGGACCACCCCGATGTGCTGCGGACCCAGCTGACGGCTCTGTCCAGGGCGGTCGAGGGCCTGCCCGTCTACCTCGAGGTCATGGCACCGATGGTGGCCGACCGTGCCGACGCCAAGGCCTTCGCGGACGCCTGCCGTGAGGCGGGCCTGCAGGCCAAGTTCGGTGCGATGGTGGAGATTCCGTCAGCCGCGCTGAGGGCGCGATCGATCCTGCAGGAGGTGGAGTTCCTCTCGCTGGGTACCAACGACCTCGCGCAGTACACCTTCGCCGCCGACCGTCAGGTGGGTGCCGTGTCCCGGCTGCAGGACCCGTGGCAGCCGGCGCTGCTGGACCTCGTCGCGCTGTCGGCGGAGGCCGCGAGGGCCGAGGGGAAGAGCTGTGGTGTCTGCGGTGAGGCTGCTGCGGACCCCCTGCTCGCCTGTGTGCTGACCGGTCTGGGGGTCACCTCGCTGTCGATGGGGGCCGCGTCGATTCCCTACGTGCGCGCGACGCTGGCGAAGCACACGCTCGCTCAGTGCGAGCGTGCGGCCTCCGCCGCGCGTGCGGCGGACTCCGCCGAGGAGGCGCGGGTCGCCGCGCAGGCGGTGCTGTCCGGCGAGTGACGTCTCCGGGCGTGCACGGGCGCGTGTGAGCGGGAGAGGTGCAGGGGGTTCCCGTCGGTTCCGGCCGACGGGAACCCCCTCGCTCTGTCAGTGGTGCGTCTCCGGCTCCTCCGCCCCGATGTCGAAGCCCGCGCGGTACTCGACGCCGGACTCGGGAGAGACGGGTTCGCCCGTGTCGGCGTCGGTGCAGTAGGCGCTGAAGACCTCGCCCGCGGTGAGCGGGACGAGTCCGCCGCGCACCAGGCGCCAGCCGTGCACGCGGTCCGGACCGTCCGGCGCCGTGGTGCGCAGGACGAGGCCGCCCCGGGTCTCGAGGGCGACGCCCACGGCGAGCACGGTGACGAACTCCGTTCCCTCCGACGAGCCGAGCCGGACCGGGCCGTCGGCGTCCCGCTCGGTGTGGACGACGGCGATGAGCTGTTCGTCCTCCGTGGGGGTGCTGCAGACCACGTGGTGCGTGCCCGGTCCCGCCGACTCCAGCAGGCGCGTCAGCAGGTGGGAGGCCCGGTCGAAGGCGGCGCGGCCGACGTCCTGCCCGCAGTCGGCGCAGTCCCCGAGGCCGGCGAGGAGCATCGTGGCGTACTCCCAGGTCGCGCGCCGGACGGCTCGGGAGACCAGGAGCGGGATCAGCGAGTCGAGGGGCTGGCCGGTGTACGCCACGGTGGCGCCGGCGGACGCGATGTCCGCGACGAAGCGGCTGCGGCTGGCGAGATCATGCGGATCGAGGCCGGCCTCGGTGCAGAACTCCGCGTAGTCCTCCGGGTCGAAGAGGGCGACCGTGGTGTGCATGCCCTGCGCGGCGAGCGTCCTGAGCAGTCCTTCGATCTGCCGGAGGTAGACGGAGTGGTCGTCGAAGACGAAGCTCCGGTAGTGGCGCATCACCGCGAAGTCCTCGGCGTCGACCAGGAGGCCGACGGTGCTGGACGCTTCGCGGCGCAGTGCGCGCCGCATGGATGTGCCGGAACGGTGCCGGCCGCGCTTCGTCTGCTTGATGTGCGCCATGAGTCCCCCTGTGCCCTGTCGAACAATGCCCACGTCGAACAATGCTCACTCAGAGTAATCAGGGGGACTGACAACGGTGCGCCTGCGGCCGGTCAGCGGCGCTTTCGGGCGAGGTCCTCGTAGAAGTGGAGGAGTTCGAGGTTGTCGACGGAGCCGGGATTGACCGCCTTGGCCAGGGCCGTCCCCTGGAGCAGGCGCTTGACCGGGACCTCGATGCGTTTGCCGGTGAGGGTGTGCGGGACGCCCGGCACTGCGATGACCTCGTCCGGGACGTGGCGTGGGGACAGGTTCTCGCGGATGGTCCGTTTGATGCGGTCGCGGAGGCCGTCGTCGAGCACGGCTCCTTCGGCGAGGTGGACGAAGAGCGGCATCCAGTAGCCGCCGTCGGGTTCCTCGATGCCGATGACGAGGGACTCCCGGATCTCGGGGAGCCGCTCGACCGCCTCGTAGATGTCGGCGGAACCCATCCGTACCCCCTGTCTGTTGAGGGTGGAGTCGGAGCGGCCGTGGATGATGACCGAGCCGTGGTCGGTGAGGGTGATCCAGTCCCCGTGGCGCCAGACGCCGGGATACATGTCGAAGTAGCTGTCGTGGTAGCGGCTGCCGTCGGGGTCGTTCCAGAAGCGGACCGGCATCGAGGGCAGGGGGGCGGTGACGACCAGCTCGCCGACCTCGCCGGTCAGCGGTCTGCCCGCGGGGTCCCATGCCTGGAGGTCGGTGCCGAGGCAGGGGGCCTGCAGTTCGCCGATGTGGACCGGCAGGGTCGGGACCGCGCCGGCGAAGCAGCTGCAGACGTCCGTGCCGCCGCTGACGGAGGCGATCCAGAGGTCCTCGGCGACTTCGTCGTGGAGCCAGCGGAAGCCGTCGGGCGGGAGCGGGGACCCGGTGGTAGCGACGCACTGGACGCGGCTGAGGTCGTGGTCGCGGCCGGGGTGGATGCCCGCCTTGCGGCAGGCCATGACGTAGGCCGCCGAGGTGCCGAAGAGGGTCGCCCCGGTCTGTTCGGCGACACGCCACTGGGCGCTGATGTCCGGGTGGCCGGGGCTGCCGTCGTACAGGACGACCGTGGTGCCGGTGAGCAGGCCGGAGACGAGGAAGTTCCACATCATCCAGCCGGTGGAGGTGTACCAGAAGAAGCGGTCCTCCGGGCCGAGGTCGCAGTGCAGGCCGATCTGCTTGAAGTGCTCCAGGAGGATGCCCCCCTGGGACTGCACGATCGCCTTCGGGAGGCCGGTGGTTCCGGAGGAGTAGAGCACCCAGAGCGGGTGCTCGAAGGGCACCTGCTCGAAGACGGGTTCGGTGTCGGCGGCGGTGAGGGCGGACCATGCGAGGGCACCCTCGGGCGTGTCGGTGCCGAGCAGTGGGATGTGGACGACCGCGCGCAGGGTGGGGAGTTCGCGGCGGAGTTCGGCCACGGCCGCGGTGCGGTCGTGCTCCTTGCCGCCGTAGCGGTAGCCGTCGACGGTGAACAGGACGACGGGTTCCACCTGCTGGAAGCGGTCGAGGACGCTGCGGGCGCCGAAGTCCGGGGCGCAGGAGGTCCAGACTCCCCCGACCGCCGCGGTCGCGAGGAAGGCGACGACCGCCTGCGGGATGTTGGGGAGGTAACCGCTGACCCGGTCGCCGGGGGTGACGCCGAGCGCGCGGAGTTCGGCGGCCAGCGAACCTACCTGGCGGCGGAGTTCGGACCACCCGACGGGGACCTGCGTATGGGTCTCGTCGACGTACAGCAGGGCCGGGGCTTCCGCGCGCAGGGGGTCTTCCGCGGTGCGCAGGGCGTGGTCGGCGTAGTTGAGGGTGGAGCCGGGGAACCACTGGGTACCGGGCATGGTGCGGTCGCCGATGACGGTCTCGTACGGGGTGGAGAAGCGTACGTCGAACCAGTCGGCGACGGCCTGCCAGAAGGTGTCCAGCTCGTCGACGGACCAGCGGTGCAGCGCCGGGTAGCCGCCGTCGGCGGGTGCTCCGTACCGCTCGGCCGCCCAGCGCTGGAAGCGGGTGACGGCCGCGGCCTCGATGCGTTCGGGGGCGGGCTGCCAGAGGGGGGCTTCGCCGGCTTCTGAGGTCATGGGGGCTCCCTGGCCTTTCGGGTACGCGGGGTGTGCGTGTGTCGCGCGCACGTGCTGGGGTGTGCGCGTGAGCGGCATCCACGGACGATGCCATGTGATCGTCCTTCGCACCAGGGTCGGCCGGACATGGTCGTGTGCGCCGCTGTGTGGTCGGACCACAGGTGAACGGCAGCTGAACGAACCCTGCTCGCGGCCGGGCGGGTGGCAGGGTGGCCTGCATGGATGGTCGTGACCTGGTGCGTTCGGTGAAGATGGTCGGTTCGGTGCAGGGGCTGCGCATGGTGCGTGCGGCCTGGCGACGGCAGCGTGCGGACGCGCGGATACCGGCTCCGCGTGGGGCGGAGCGGGCACGGGTGCCGGGCCTGCTGGTGAGTGCCGAGCCCGGGCCGGGCGGGGGCGTGGTGAAGTTCGCCCGTTCGGAGTTGCTCATCCGTGTGTCCGTCGGCGGTGCGGTGTTCTGGTCGTGGGACGGTGCGGAGCCGCTGCCCTCGTACGCACTGCCGGGCGCCGCGCCCGAGCCGGATCCGCGGGCGGTGCTGGAGCCCGACAAGAACGGCGGATGGCAGGTGGTGTCGGAGCGGCTGACGGTGGTGGTGTCGCGGCACGGGGCGGTGGAACTGCGTACGCCGGGCGGTGTGGTGCTGCGCCGGGAGCTGCCGCCGCGCTGGTGGGAGCCGGTGGGCGGGGGTGCCGCACGGTGGGTGCAGCGGTCCGAGGTGCCGGCTGACGCGCGGTTCTTCGGGCTGGGCGGGCGGGCCGGCGGGCCGCGGCTGCGCGGCGGCACGTACAGGTTGTGGAACACGGATCCGGGCGGGCGTTTCGGTCCCGGGGACGACCCGCTGTACCTGACGATGCCGGTGCAGGTGGTGGTGTCGGACGCGGGGACTCATCTGGCGTTCCACGACAACACGTGGGCGGGGCGGGTGACGCTCCGGGAGGGTGAGGAGGGTGCGGGGTCCGGCCATGACCGGCCGGGGACCTGCGAGGTGCGGATGGAGGGCGGTCCGCTCCGCTGCTGGGTGGTCGCGGGGACGCCGGCCAGGGTGCTGCAGGGCTGGACGGCGCTGAGCGGTGCGCCCGCGCTGCCGCCGTCGTGGGCGTTGGGTCCGCAGCACGCCCGGTGGGGTTTCGGCAGCGAGGCGGAGGTGCGGCGGATCGTGGCGGGGTACCGGGAGCGGGGGCTGCCGCTGTCGGTGCTGCACCTGGACATCGACCACTTCGACGCGCATCGGGTGTTCACCGTGGACCGTGAGCGGTTCCCCGATCTGCCCGGGCTGGCGAAGGAGTTGCGCGAGGACGGGGTGCGGCTGGTGTCGATCGTCGATCCGGCGGTGAAGGCGTCCGCGGGGAACGCGGTGTTCGACAGCGGCCGGGAGGTCGGCGACGCGGGGGCGTTCGTCCGGGATCCGCGGGGCCGCCCGGTGCTCGGTGAGGTGTGGCCGGGCGAGTGCGTCTATCCGGACTTCACCGATCCGCTGGTGCGGGAGTGGTGGGGGGCCCTGTACGAGGAGCGGCTGTCGCAGGGGTTCTCCGGGGTGTGGCACGACATGAACGAGCCCGTGGCGTTCTCGGCGTTCGGCGACCCCTCGCTGCCGCGTTCGGCCCGGCACGCGCTGGAGGGCCGTGGCGGGGACCATCGCGAGGCCCACAACGTATACGGTCTCGCGATGGCACGGGCCGGGTACGAGGGGCTGCTCAGGCTGCGGCCCCAGGAACGACCGTTCCTCTTCTCCCGTTCCGGTTGGGCGGGGATGCAGCGGTACGGGGGCACCTGGTCCGGGGACGTGGCCACGGGGTGGCCGGGGATGCGGGCCTCGCTGGCCCTGGTGCTGGGTCTCGGTCTCTGCGGGGTGCCGTACTCGGGTCCGGACGTGGGCGGTTTCGACGGGTTCCCTTCGCCCGAGCTGTATCTGCGCTGGTTCCAGCTGGGTGCCTACCTGCCGTTGTTCCGGACCCATGCGGCCATCGACGCGGGGCGGCGGGAGCCGTGGGAGTTCGGGCCGGAGGTGCTCGCGCACGCGAGGGCGGCGCTGGAGGGGCGGGAGCGGCTGCGGCCGTATTTCGTGACGCTGGCGCAGCTGGCCCGGCTGACGGGTGCTCCGTACGTCCGGCCGATGTGGTGGGGCGCGTCCGCGGACCGGGCGCTGCGGGAGTGCGAGGACGCGTTCCTGTTGGGCGACTCGCTGCTCGTGGCTCCGGTGATGGAGCACGGGGCGGACCGCAGGGCGGTGCGGCTGCCGCGGGGGCGCTGGTACGACACGGCGACCGGGGCGGCGTACGAGGGGCCGGGGCAGGTGCTGGTGGATGCGCCGCTGTCCCGGATCCCGGTGCTGGCCCGGGCGGGTGCGGTGATCCCGGTGCGGGGCGGGGACGGGGGTCTCGAGCTGGAGGTGTGGGCTCCGGCGGCCGGCCGCAGCGGGGGCGGGCTCGTCGTGCGGGACGCCGGCGACGGGTGGGCACGGGCGGAGGTCGAGCGGTACACGTCGCGCGTCGCGGACGGGCGCGTGGTGGTCGAGCGGGAGGGCGAGGAGGGGCGGGTGGCGTATCCGGTGCGGGTGCGGGGGCTGCCGGGTCAGCGGTAGCGGCCGGCGAACCAGGAGCGCACGGCCTGGGTGTGCAGGGGGAAGGCGAGTTCGTCCGGGGTGCGCAGTACGGCGTATCCCTCGGTCTCGTCGGTGGGTACGGAGGGCGGGAGGTCTTCTGCGGGGCGGGGCGGCAGGAGGCCGAAGAGGAGGAGGTGGCCGTCCGGGGAGCTCAGGGCCTCGGCGAGACGTACGTCCGTCTCCTCGGCCCTGATGCCGGTCTCCTCGCACAGTTCGCGGACGACCGCGTGGCGCCAGTCCTCGGTGTGGTCGACGTACCCGCCGGGGAGCGCGATACCGCCCGTGCGCGGCGGGACGGTGCGGGTGATGACGACGAGTCCCGTGTCGCCCCCGCCGGTCACGGGCAGCAGGGCGACGGCGACCGGCAGCGGGTTGCGGTAGGCGGTGTGCCCGCAGGAGGCACAGGTGCGCGGCCAGGGTGCGGGTGCGGACGGGACGGCGGAGTACGGGGCTCCGCAGCCGCCGCAGTGGGAGTCCTTCACGGGGCGGACTGTATCCGATCACTCTTCTCCTGCGGCCCCGGAGCTGATAGACGATGTGCCCATGACAGGAATGACTCTCGCGCTCCGCGCCCTGGCCACCGCTGCCGCCGCCCTGCTCGCCGTGACCGCCGTCTCGCCGGCGGCGCGGGCCGAACCCGAACCGAAGGCTCCCCCGGAGTTCGTCGACCTGCGCTCCGTCGATCCGACGATCATCACGGAGATGCGGTACACCACCGCGCACACCTTCATGGGCGAGGCGGTGGACGGGTACCGGCAGCCCGTCTGCATCCTGACCCGCCCCGCGGCCCTCGCGCTGCGTACGGCGCAGCGGGGCCTCCTGCGCCAGGGCTACTCGCTCAAGGTCTACGACTGCTACCGGCCGCAGCGGGCGGTGGACCACTTCGTCCGCTGGGCGAAGGACCTCGACGACCAGACCATGAAGGACGAGTTCTATCCGCTCGTCGACAAGACGCGTCTGTTCGAGGACGGTTACATCGCGGAGAAGTCCGGTCACAGCCGGGGCAGCACCGTGGACCTGACACTGGTGAAGCTGCCCGCGCTGCCCACGAAGCCGTACGTGCCGGGTGAGGACCTGGCTCCGTGCTATGCGCCGAAGGACCAGCGCTTCCCGGACAGTTCGGTGGACATGGGTACGGGTTACGACTGTTTCGACACCCTGTCGCACACGGACGACCCGCGGGTGCAGGGGGTGCAGCGGGCCAACCGGCAGTTCCTCAGGGCGACGCTCACCGGACTCGGTTTCGTGAACCTGGCCGAGGAGTGGTGGCACTTCACCTACAAGCCGGAGCCCTTCCCGGACACCTTCTTCGACTTCCCGGTGGCCAGGCGATCCGTCGCCGGCCACTGACCGCCGGGCGGAACGCCGAACGGGCGACCGGGACCACCCCCGTGGGCTCCGGCCGCCCGTTCTTCTTATCGGACGCGGAACTGCCGTGTCCGGTTGCCGACCGAGCCATTACGGTGCCTCTATGTCTCAGCAGACGTTCGATTCCTACGAAGAGTTCTGGCCCTACTACGTCGCCATGCACTCCAGGGCGGCGACCAGGTGGGTCCATCTGACCGGCACGCTGACGGGTGTCGCGGTCACCGTCTACGGGCTGGCACGCGGCCGGAAGCGGTACGCCGCGGCGTTGCCGCTGATCGGGTACGGGGCGGCCTGGCCGGCGCACTTCCTCATCGAGAAGAACAACCCGGCGACGTTCGGGCACCCCGCCTGGTCGCTGCGCGGCGATGTGCAGATGATCCGGATGATGCTCGCCGGGCGGGACGGGGAGCTGGCCCGGACGGCGGCCGAGTGGCTCGCCGAGAACCCCCGGTGACACGGGGCCGCGCACAGTCTTGACGGTCCGTCACGGCGGGTGAAGACTCCTCCCGCGGCCGTAACCGGTCCGCACCGGACGCGGCCCCTACCCCGGTCGGCGGGGGTACGGGCCGTGTCCGGGCGCTGTCGTCGTCCTTCAGGTCCTGGCGGGCTCCGGGCTCAGGCCGGCACGCGCCAGGGCGTGCTCGACGACCGCGACCAGCACATCCCGTACGGACGAGCGGTCGCGTGCGTCGCAGAGCAGCACCGGCACCTCGGGGTCGAGGTCGAGCGCCGCCCGGACCGTCTCCGTGGGGAACTGTCCGGCCCCCTCGAAGAGGTTGACGGCGACGGTGAACGGGATACCTCGGCGCTCGAAGTAGTCGACCGCCGCGAAGCAGTCCTCCAGCCTCCGGGTGTCCGCGAGGACCACCGCCCCCAGGGCGCCCTGGGCCAGCTCGTCCCAGAGGAACCAGAAACGGTCCTGGCCGGGTGTCCCGAACAGGTAGAGCACCAGGTCCTCGCGCAGGGTGATCCGCCCGAAGTCCATCGCCACCGTGGTGGTGTCCTTGCCCTCGACTCCGGCGAGGTCGTCCACGGGACGGCCGGCCTCGCTCAGTCGTTCCTCGGTGCGCAGCGGTCTGATCTCGCTGACCGCCCCCACCAGGGTCGTCTTGCCCACACCGAAGCCGCCCGCCACCAGGATTTTCAGGGTAACGGGCTCAACGGGCCGCTTGCTGCGGCTAGAGCGCCCGAAGGCCATTGATCACCTCGCGAAGAATGTTCACGTCCGGCAGCTCGGCCGGCGGAACGGGACGGGTGACATGCACCAGTTCGTCCTCGACGAGGTCACCGACCAGTACGCGGACCACCCCGACGGGGAGGTCAAGTCCTGAGGCGAGCTCGGCGATGGACTGGGGCATGTCGCTGCACAGTTCGACGATCTCCACGTGTTCCGGGGAGAGCGTCTGGTCCCGGCCGGGATCGTCGGCCGCGGGTTCGGGGACGACGATCGCGATCAGGTCGAGTCGGTGGCGGGACGCACTGCTCGTACGTCCCCGGGTCATCGCGTAGGGACGGACCACGGGGCCCGCTTCGGCGTCGTACCAGCGCGAGGAACCCGCGTCGGCGGGAGCGTGGGGTGGTCCGGGAGCGGTGTCCCGGACGGAGTCGGCGCTCATGCCATCCCCTCACCCTCCGGCGGGCATACCGGTCGTCCGGGGGGCGTTGGCCAGGTGGACGCCCACCCGTTTGACCATGAGGGTCATCTCGTACGCCACCTGTCCGACGTCCGAGTCGGAGTCGGCCAGCACGGCGAGACAGCTGCCGTCGCCCGCCGCGGTGACGAAGAGGAAGGCCTCGTCGAGCTCGACGACGGTCTGCCGGACCCGGCCCGCCTTGAAGTGGAGGCCCACGCCCTTGGCGAGACTGTGGAAGCCGGAGGCCACGGCCGCCAGGTGCTCACTGTCCTCGCGGGTCAGGTCCTGGGACGTGCCGGTGGCGAGGCCGTCGCTGGAGAGCACCAGCGCCTTGCGGATGCTCGCGACGCGCTCGACGAGTTCGTCGAGGAGCCAATTGAGTTCGCCGGAGCCCTGGCGTGAGGCGTTGTGTGCTGCGGCGTTCGGTGCGGTCATC
Organism: Streptomyces clavifer; assembly: GCA_014651175.1. Taxonomy (GTDB): domain Bacteria; phylum Actinomycetota; class Actinomycetes; order Streptomycetales; family Streptomycetaceae; genus Streptomyces; species Streptomyces clavifer. The sequence goes on from BMWJ01000006.1 coordinate 11,767, forward strand.
GACCGTCCCCTCCCGGAGTGGTTCCTGGTGCTGTCTCGCCGGGGCCGGTCACGTCCTCGGCGTTCTGCCGACGGCCGCGCTGCCAGCCGCGTTGAAGCGAAGCCATGCGATTGCGTACTTCGTCCGCGTCACGTTCGAGGTCATCGGCGCCGTCCGCGGGGACGTGACCGGGAGTCCGCCCTGCGGAGTCCTCCCGGAGCTGTGGGGCGAGGCTGGCCTGCCGGACCCTGCGCGGCAGTCCGCCCACGGTGTCCGGCGCGGAACGCCGGGAGGTGGAGGTGCGCTGCGAGGGAAAGGGCGACGGGGCCCCGGCCGCCGACGCCGCGGGGAATCCGTCCGCGCGCGGGGCCATGGGTACCGGGCCGTCGGGGTCGGCCGCACCGGGGCTCGCGGGGAAGCCTTCGGAGGGCGCGGAGTGGGAACCGCCCACCCCGCCCACCCGGCGGCCCCGGTCGGTGACCAGCGTCGGCGGTTTGCGGCGGGGCAGCGGGACGGGGCCCGCAGGGCGCATCGGGCGGACGTCCGCCGTGCGCCCGTCGGACGGGTCCGAGGCCTGCTGGTGCTGTTCGTTGTCGACGCCCCGGCGCAGGTCGCGGGCCCGGAAGATGCCGCCGCGCTCGCTCTCGGTGTCCTCCAGGTCGGACACGCCGTCGAGGACGGGACCGAGGGCCGGATCGAGGTCCCGGTCGAGCGCCGGGTCGTCGGTGAGTTCGAGTGGCCCCACCGGGCCTTCGATCTCCACCGGACCGTCGAGGACGCCCGGGTCGGTCGGCCCGGTGGGCACCGGGGAGAGCGCGGAGGGCCTCCCCGGGATGTCCGCGATGCCGTCCCTGCGCGCCTTGTCGCTGCCGGGCACGCCGCTGCCCGGCCGGCCGCCGCCGATGGCCTTCTCGGCCCGGCGGTCGAGCCGGAAGCCGGTGCCGTGCGTGTCGGGCGCGTCGGTGAGGAGCTGCGCCGGGATGAAGACGACCGCGGTCGTCCCTCCGTACGGCGAGGTCTGCAGCGACACCCGGACGCTCTGCCGCTGGGCGAGCCGGCTGACGACGAAGAGGCCGAGGCGATCGGTGTCGGAGAGCTCGAAGTCGGGCGTCTCGGCGAGCCGCAGGTTGGCGTCCAGCAGGATCTCCGGCGCCATGCCGAGTCCGCGGTCGTGGATCTCGAGGGTGAATCCGTTGGCCACGCGTTCGCCGTGCACCTGGACGGCGGTGTGCGGGGGCGAGAACACCGTGGCGTTCTCCAGCAGTTCGGCGATCAGGTGGGTGAGGTCGGCCACGGCGGGGCCGCCGACGCCGATCCGGGGCAGCCGGCGCACCTCGATCCGTTCGTAGTCCTCCACCTCGGCGACCGCGGCCCGCACCACGTCCATCAGCTGGATGGGCTTGCGCCACTGCCGGGACGGGGCCGCGCCGGAGAGGATCACGAGGCCTTCCGCGTGGCGCCGCATGCGGGTGGTGAGGTGGTCGAGCCGGAAGAGGTCGGCGAGTTCGTCGCTGTTCTCGGTGCGGCGCTCCATGGTGTCCAGGAGCGTGAGCTGGCGGTGCAGGAGCACCTGGTTGCGGCGGGCGAGGTTGACGAAGACCTCGGAGACACCGCGGCGCATGTCCGCCTGCTTGACCGCGGCCTCGACGGCGGCCCGCTGGAGGGTGTTGAGCGCCTGGCCGACCTGGCCGATCTCGTCCCGCTCGTACTGGAGGTGCGGGGCCTCGGTCTCGACGTCGACCTGTTCCCCGGCGGCCAGCCGCCGCATCACGCTGGGCAGCCGCACGCCGGACACCTCGTGGGCGTCCTTGCGCAGCCGGGAGAGGTCGCGGATGAGCTCGCGCCCGACCCGGACGGAGACGAAGACCGATACGAGCAGGGCGACGAAACCGAGGACGCCGGCGACGCCGGCCTGGAGCAGGACCCGGTAGCCGGCGGGTTCGGCGCGGTCCTGGAACCGGTTGGACATCTCGGTGCTGTCGTTGGCGAGGTGCTCCAGGACCGGCGGGGCGACCTCCTGCCAGCGTGCCGCGTCGACGGTGCCCGGCTTCTTGAACGGACCGGCGGCGATGAGCTCCTGCTCGGTCGTGCGCAGCGCCTCGGTGTCGGGGCTGTTCCAGTACTGCTCCATGCGCCTGCGCTCGGAGGCCGGCAGGAGCTCCAGGTTGACCTCGTACAGGAGCTTGCGGCTGGCGGCGAGGTCGGAGACGACGCGGAGCTCGGGGGCGCCGAGCCGGCCGGCGATGAGCCCGGAGACGATCAGCGCGTCCTCGCGGGAGAGCATCTCGCGGGCGCGGGAAACACCGACCAGTGCCCGTACCTGTTTGTCCATCGATACGTTCTCCATCGTGTGGAGACCGTTCAGGAAGCGGTAGCAGGGGTCGACGAGTCCGTTGTAGAAGTCGAGCGCCCGGGTCCGGTCGATGGTGCGCTTCTCGACGGAGTCCCGCAGGGCGTCCAGTCCGTCGACCTCGCTGAGGATGGAGTCGAGCTGCGTCTGCGAGTCCGGGCTCAGCGTGTCGCGGACGTCCTTGCGGTCCGCACTGAGCCTGACGCCGGCCACGACCCCGTCGGTGGCGGCGCGCTGACGGCGCAGGACGGGCAGGGCGTCGGAGGCCCGGGGGTCGGCGAGGTAGACGAGTGTCTGGCGGCGTTCGGCCTGCACGGCGCGGATGGTGTCCTCGAGCGGGTGGCCCACCGTCTCCATGATGGCGCTGGCGTCCAGCAGCTGGCTGGCTTCCCGGCCGGTGACGTAGGTGGCGAAGACCCACAGACCCGTGAGAGAGACGAGCGGCACCAGGAGCAACGCCACGATCTTCCTGCGGATGGACTTCCCGCGAAAGCGCATGGCCTCCCCCAGCTCGACCCCGCACCGCGGGGGTGGTTGTGTCGGTGTTGTTCCGGTGTTCCGGTGCCGGTCCACCGAAGGTCCGTCGGCGTTCCGTCAACAAACGGCGCGAGCCTACTACTGACTTACGGACAACTCGAAGGCCTGTCCGGACGTTTTTCGGCCGCCCTTCCCCGAGTTGATCACCTGTTGTCCTGGTATCACCTGCGAAGAAATTCACGAAAGCGACAGAGCGGTCCCGGCACCATGGCGTTCACCCGCACAGGGCAGTTGGCTGGAATTCTCCGTTCCGTGACCTTCCGGGGCTGGTTGAGGTCGTTCGGCGGGAATCTTCGGGGGGCTGCATTCGTCCAGATGTACGGGGCAGAAAACAGGACGGGGGCGTGCGCGGCAGGGTGAAGGGCTCCGCCCGCGTAGAACGGGCGCAAGCCGGGCAGCCACCCATGAGTCGGACAGTGGTGGGGAGTTGAAGGTCCTTGGAAACGGATGAACGCCGGGGTACGGCGTCGGAGGCTGCCGCCTCGGCGACGGTACCGGCGGACGAAGTGGCACCCCCTCGGCAGCTGTGGGTGGAGGAACCCGCGGTGCGTCGAAGGATGCCGGATCCGGTGCGGACAGCGGCCGTGCGCGCCGTCCTCATCATGTCGCTGACGGTCATTCAGGCCGTGGTGGCCTTCCTGTGCACGCTCGCGGGATCGTGGCTCGCTTTCCCGATGGTGCTCAGCGGCGTGGCCAGCACGGTGGTCGCCACCTGGTCCGTGCTGGACGTGTGGGTGACCCGGCAGGTGTGGAACCAGCGGAACGGCGTGGTCTCGGTGCCGAGCAGCACGGCGCGCCGGATGCGACGCGAACGGCGCTCGGCGCGCCGTGCGGCCAGGGCACAGGCGCGTAAGGACACCCGGATACGCCGCCGGGGCGCGGGCGGGCTCTCCCGGGCCTGACCACCTGCGCTCCGGCGTGCCCCTGGAACCGGGCGGCCGTCGGGCCGCGGGCCGGGCGGCCGGTCGCGTGGCCGGGCCGGTCGCGTGGCCGAGCGGGTCCGGGACCGGACGGGCCACCTGGCCGAGCGGGCCCACGGCCGAGCGGGCCCGGGCCCTGCAGATCCGCGGACACCGTCCCGGGGCACGCCGGGTCACGTGGCCCGGCCCGAGCCTCAGCGGAGGGTCGTCTCCCCGCGCATCTCCGGGACCGGCAGCCCGCCCGCAGCGCCGGGTGTCTGCCCGCTCCGCTTGAACATGCGGGTCGCCGTGATCTCGCCGTGGACGGTCTCGCCTTCCGGGTCATGCTGCGGCAGCCCCGGCCTCAGGTGCTCCTCCACGCTGATGTACTTGAGTCCGGCCCGCAGGTCCGCGTCGTTGCGGAGGCGGATGACCAGCGGGAATTCGGCGAGCGCCGTCGTGTCGAACAGCCCGGTCGTGTAGAGCAGCTGGACGCCCAGCGCGTCGGAGACGGCGCGCTGGAGCTCCAGCAGATACGTGGCGTTGGCACGGCCGATGGGGTTGTCGAGGAAGAGCGTGCCCGCGTGGCGGTGCTTGTCGCGGCCCCGGTCGTTGCTGCGCAGGGCCGCCATCGTGCAGTACAGCGCGATCGCCGCCGTGAGCAGCTGGCCGCCGGAGAAGACGTCTCCCATCTGCCCGACCGGGACGCGCTCGGCGCGCAGCACCGCGTCCGGCTTGAGGATCTCCACGGCGATCCCCTTGGGCTGCAGCGCCGCCTGCACGCCGCGCAGCAGGAGGGACATGCCGTCCCTGCGCAGGTCGGAGTTCTTCTTGAGCGCCGCGTGCGTGGCCTCGTCGACGACCTCCCCGAGCCGCTCGGTGAGGGTGGTCTGATCGGGCTCCTCGAAGCGGATCCGGAGGAACTCCTGGCCGGACCACTCGCCGAGTCCTTCGGGGAGCTGGGAGAGCCGCTGGGCGGAGCGGAGGGTGGTGAGGGCGGACTCCACGAGCCCGCGGAGCCGGTCGACGATGGAGTCGCGGTTGCGCTCCAGCTGGGCGAGCTCGTCGGTGAGCACCCGGAGCCTGGGGGCGAACGCCGTGGCCCACTTCTCGGCGTGGTCGGGCAGGGCGGCTGCCGGGAGTTCGCGGATCTGCTGGCGGGCCGGGGTGCGGACCTGTTCGTACCGGTTGGAGTTGGCGTGCCGTACGAGCACGTCGCTCGCCTCCCGTACGGAGCTCTCGGCCGCCGACAGGTCGGTGGCGCAGCCGCGCAGTGAGCGCCGGGCCTCGGCCGCGGACTGCCGGGCCTCGTCGAGGGTGCCGGGGTAAGGGTCGGGGGCCTCGGCCTCGTCGTCCGTGCCGTGGTCCCTGAGCAGGTCGCGCAGGAGTGCGCCGGTCTCCTCGAAGCCGCTCACCGACTCCTCGGCGGTGCGGTGGGCGCGCTGCAGGTCCGCGTGCGCGGACCGGGCGGCGTCCAGGGCGGCGGTGGCGGAGGCCAGTTCGGCCGTCGCCGTGCGGAGCAGGGCCTGGGCCTGCTCGGCGTCGGCCGGGTCCATGTCCGCCGGGAGCTCGGTGTGCCGGGGTTCCTCGTCGGCGGGTGCGAGCCGCTCCGCCTCGCCGCGCAGCCGGCCGAGCTGCTCGCTGGCGGTGGAGGCGCGGGTTTCCAGGAGCTGGACGAGGGACTCGGCGCGGGCCGCCGCGGCCTGACGGGAGGGGCCGTCGGAACCGTCGGTCCCTTCGAGGAGCTGGGCGGCGCGCGTACGGACCTTGTTGGTGAGGCGGTCGAGCTCCGCCAGGGCGGCGCTCTCGTCGCTCTCCGCGCGGGCCTGCTCGGCGCGCAGGTCGGCGCCGACGCCCACCTTCTCGTACAGCTGGGACGCCGCCCGGTAGGCCTCGCGCAGGGCGGGCAGGGAGGTGCGGACGGTGCCGGCGGGGGCTTTCGGGAGCGTTTCCGGGGCTCCCGCGATCTCGGCGCGTTCGGCGCGCAGGGCACGGGCCGTGCGGTGGGCGTCGTCGGCGGCCCGCTGGGCGGCCCGGCGGTCCTCGTCCGCGGCGCGGGCCCGGTCCAGGCAGACGGTGGCGCGTGCTTCGGATTCGGCTGCCTCGTCGGTCAGTTCGCGCAGTCGGGCCTGCCAGGCCGCCCGGTCCCTGAGCCGGTGGGCGAGTCCCGCGAGGGCGTCAGCCGCGCGGCGGGCGCGCTGTGCGGCCTCCTGCCGCTCGTCGCGCACGCGCGCGGCGTCGGCGGCGGCTTCGTCGGCCTCGGCGCGGACGGTGCGGGCCTCGGCGAGTGCGGCCTCGGCCGTCTCGGCGGCGGCGCGGGAGGCACGCGCGGCTTCACCGAGCTCGGTGAGCATGCCGGGCGGGCAGTCGGCTCGCCAGGACCCGATACGGGCGGCGAGGGAGCGGTCTCCGGCGAGCCGGGCCGCGAGCGTCCTGATGTCCTCGTCCCTCGCGGCGGCGCGGGCCCTGAGTGCCTGCCGTTCCTCGTCGGCGGCGTGTTCGTCGTGCATGGCCGGGTTCGGCGGGACGAGGAAGACGTCGTCGGTGCCGCTGCTGCCCCCGCCGGGTGCGGGGACCGGGGCGAGGAGCGCCGCGGTGGTGCCTACGGCCACGGCGGAGCGGGGCAGCAGGGCGGCGCTGCCGAGGACCTCCCGGGCGCGGGTGTGGGCGTCCGGGTCGGTGATGACGACGCCGTCGACCAGCTCCGGGCGTGCGAGGAGCACGGCGGCGTGGTCGGCGGGGTCGACGGCCTGGGCGAGGTAGCGCCAGCCGGGCAGGGCCGGGATGCCGTGCTCACCGAGGTACTCGACGGTGGCGAGGACGTCCGGGCCGGGTGGCAGCAGTCCTCCGTCGCCGAGCGCCCCGAGGATGCGGGCGTCGTCGGCCGCGGCGGTGCGCAGGTCGAAGAGCCTGCGTTCGGCGGAGGCGATGCCCTGGTCGAGGAGCTCGCGCAGTTCCTCGGCGCTGCTGTCGAACTCCTGGGCGGTGAGGGTCTGTTCGCCGTGGCTGGCGGCGCCGGGTGCGCTGTCGTCCACCCCTGCGGTGGCCCGGCGGGGGCGCGGGACGGCGGCGCCGGACGCCGTGGGGAGCCCCAGGAGGTCGGCCAGGCGGTGTTCGGCGGCGATCGACTCGGCGGCCCTGCGCTCGGCCTCGTAGGACTGCTCGGCGGCCTGTGCGCCGTCGGCGGCGCGGGCCGCCGCGAGATCGGTACGGCTCTCCGCCGCGGCGGCCTCCCGCGCGTGGTCGGCGGTGGTGCGGGCGGCCTCCCGCGCGGTGTCCCAGGCGGCGACCGCCGCCTTCTCGGCGTCGTTCGCGGCGAGGGCGGCGCGGGCCGGGTCGGCGTCCGGCGCGGTGTCGTCGAGCCATCCCGCCCGTACGGCTTCGGCGGTCTCCTGCTCGACCTCGGCGAGGCGCTGGCGCAGGTGGCCGGCCTCGCTGCGGGCGCGCTGGGCCTCGGTGGCCGCTGTGGTGGCGTCACGGTGCGCGGTCTCGCCGGTGGCCTGGAGGGTGGCGGAGCGCTCCTCCTCCTCGTCGGCCACCCGCTCCCCCGCCTCGGCGGCGGTGTGCAGGGCGCGTACGAGATCGGCGGCGGCCGTGGCGCGTGCGGCGAGGGCGGGGGCCGCGTCTCGCTCCGCCTCCCGGATCGCCACGGCGACCCGGGCGGAGCGGTCCGCGGCGGCCCGGTGGCGCAGGACCGCCTCGGCGGCCTGCCAGGCGGCGTGCAGGGTGCGGGCGTCGCCCAGTTCCCGGCGCTGGGCCGCCGCGCCCTTCTCCGCGGCGGTCAGGGCCAGCGAGGCGTGCCGGTAGGCCAGCTCCGCGGCGATCAGGGCTTTCCGCCCGCGCGCGGACTCGGCCTCCGTGACCGTGTCGGCGGTGGCGGTGACCTGCTGGGCGAGCTCCGCGGCGCGGCCACGTTCCTCGGCGGCGCGGGCGGAGAGCCTGCGGGCGAGGGTGCGGGTGCGGCGCTCGGCACCGGCGTGGACGTCGCGGCTGCGCGACCTCGTGGCGGTGGCCTCGACGATCCTGCCGAGCAGGTCGACGGATCCGGCGGTGAAGTCGCGTTCGGCGGTGAGCTCGGCGCGGCGGCCGAGCTTGTTGCCGAAACCGCTGACGAGATCGGCCAGGCCGTCGGTGTCGCGGGTGTCCGTGACGGCCCGCAGCAGCAGGTCGGTGAAGTCGGAGTCCTTCTTGACCGCGAAGAGTCCGGCCGCCTCTCCCTCGTCGGCGTTCATCTCACGCTGGTAGCGGAAGAGTTCGGGATCGAGACCGAGGTCGCCCAGGTGTTCGTTCCACCGGTCGTGGATCTCCTCCCAGTGGACGTCGAGGTGCTGGTAGAACTTCCCGGCGTCCACGAGGGCGTCACGGAAGCCCTTCATGGTGCGGCGCCTTCCCCTGGCGCCCGATACCCCCTCGGTGGGGCGGCCCACCGCGGTGGCTTCGGCGACCGGAAGGCTGCCGAGGCCGAGTCCGGGGCCGGGGCGGAAGGAGTACCAGGCCTCGGCGAACTTGCGGGGGTCGTTGGAGACCTGACGGCCACGCCATTCGCTGACCTTGCCGACCACCACGCACTCACCGGTGAGCGTGTGCTGCCACTCCAGGGCGACGTGCCCGCAGTCGTCGGCGAGCAGGAACTTGCGCAGCACCCCGGAGCTGGCGCCGCCCAGCGTGTTGCGGTGGCCCGGCAGCATCACCGAGAAGATCAGCTTGAGCAGGACGGACTTGCCGCCGCCGTTCTCCAGGAACAGCACGCCCGCGGGCGCCGGACGGCGTGGCGGGCCGACCGGCTCGTCCTCGAAGAACTCCGCCTGGGCCGGGGCCGGCTCGGGCACGGGCTTCCCGACCCCGCGCAGGTCGAGCACGGTGTCGGCGTAGCGCGCACCGGCAGGCCCGATGGAGTAGAGGCGGACCCGGGACAACTCGTACATGGCGGCGGACTCTCGTAGTTCAGGCGGGGGGAGGGCGACGAAGTGGGGTCAGCCGGGCGTGGGCCCGGCGGGGTCAGGAGTGGAAGGGCAGGCCCGCGTCGGCGGCCAGTTCCAGGCTGTCGGGGTCGGGCGGGGGCAGCAGGGTGGCCGAGCCGTCCGTGACCGGGACGACGCCCAGCTCCAGCAGCTCGGCCATGGCGGCGCTGCCCGCCATGTCGCGCACCTGGAGCTGGTAGCGGGCGGTGGTGCGGTAGGTGCCGCCCGCGTCGTCCCCGGTGCGCTGGAGGAAGCCCGAGTCGGTGAGGAAGGCGACGGCCTTGCCGATGATGCCGGTGGTGGACCCGGAGAGCCGGCGGGCGTCCTTGGTCGCTCCGGTGGCGCTGCGCCGGGCGTAGATCCGCCAGCCGGACTCGAGCCCCGGGGCGTCGGTGGCCGGATCGGTGTTGTCGCCCTGTTCCTCGGCCCGCTCCTCCAGGCGGTGGCAGGCCTGGCGGACGAAGGCGTCGACCCCGTTGACCGTGATGCGGCCGATGTAGGCGTCGTCGGCGAGGTCCTCGGGGCGGGGGAACGCCATGGCGGCGACGGCGAGATGGGCGAGGCCGTGCAGGAAGCGGTCGGCGGCGTCGGACGAGGCACGCCGGGCGTAGTCGCCCATGCGTACGGCGAAGACCGAGTCCTCGCCCGCGGTCACGGCCATGCCGGCGCGGGTGGAGACCTCCAGGACGATGAGTCCGAGCCCGGTGGCGACGGCGTCGGCCAGCCGGGCGAAGGCGGACTCCTCCCGGTAGCGGCGGAGCAGTTCCGCGTACTCGGCGTCGCGTGCGGGCAGCAGCTTGGGCTGCAGCCCGAAGGAGACGAGCCGGGCCGCGTCGGCCGCGTCGGCGGGGGTGACAGCGGCGGGAGCGGCCGGCGGCGCGGTGTCGGGCGCGTGGACGGGGTACGGGTCGCCCCACGCGTCGGTGTGCTCGGCGTGCTGCTCGCTCAACTCGGTGACTCCTCGGTGCGGGTGCTGCGCTCTCGGTGGGGCTGGGGTGGCCGGTCGTCCGGGCCGGGGAGGCTCCCGGGTGCGGCCTTCGGCCGCTGGACGCCCAGGAGGTGTCCTCCCGGGAGGGGGATGTTCATGCCTCGGCTTCGCGGTCCGGTCCGCGGGTGGTCATGCGGCGTGCTGCCGAGCGAAGGCGCTCACGACGCGTCCTTCCGGTCCGCGGCCATTCCCGCCGCATCGAGCAGGGCCATGCCCACTATCAGGTCCGCACCGCCGAATTCGTGGTCCTCGAGCGGGGTGCCGTCGTCGACGGCGAACAGCAGCCTGCGCTCGCCCTGACGGTAGGCGGTGCCGACCGGCGGGCTCGCCGCGTGGACCGCGAGCAGCGCGACGAGGTAGGGCAGTTCGGCGTCGCGGAGCCGTGCCTCGGCGAGGAGTCCGGAGAGCCTGCGGGGCGCGTCGTGCTCCAGGTCGAGCAGTTCCATGGCACTGGCGAGCTGCTCCTCGCTGAACCTGCTGTCGTCGGGGGTGGCGATGAGGTCGGGTTCGGGCATCTCCGCGCCGAGGTGCTCCCGCTCCACCGGCGGCATCAGCAGCATGTCGACGAGGTCGCCGACCCGGACCGAGGCGGGGGTGCGCAGCCCGGTGCCCCGCGCGAAGAAGGCGTCGGTGACCCGGGTGGCCTCCTCGACGGGGAGCGGCAGCACGGGTACGACGAGCTGCCCGTACAGGTCGAGGCCCACCCGCGCGGTGGGGGTGGCGAACGCCTGCCGGTCCTGTTCGGCGCGGAAGAGGGGCCCTGCCTCCAGCAGCCTGGACTGCAGCTGGGTGTGGCGGCGGATGCAGTCCTTCACGATGTCGACGAGCTCGGCGGCGCGGCGCTTGTGCTCGGGGTCCTCCGCCTCGTCCCTGGCCTTGCGGATGTTGGTGAGGATCGCGTTCTCGTGGCGGTAGCGGTCGGCGACGTGGTCCAGCGCTTCCGTGATCATGTCGGGTACGGCGTTGAGCCAGTCGACGGCGCGGACGTTGCGCCGGGTCGCCTCCAGAGTCCTGCGGAGCGTCTCGGCGTACTGCACGGTGCGGTAGCGGGCCTGTTCGGCGGCGAGCTGCGCGTCGGCGAGGCGGCCCCGGCTGATGAGGACCTCCAGCTTCACCTCGGCGGCGATCTGTGCGCTGGTGACGTCCGTGTCGAGTGCTCCGACGAGGACGTTGACCGCTTCGTCGGTGGCGCGGAGGTAGACGGTGCCGCCGTGGCCGGGGACCTCTTCGATGAGCTTGAAGTCGTAGTCCCTGCGGACGTAGACCCCGTCGGAGCCGAAGGTGCCGTAGACCGCGCGGAACCCGCGGTCCACGCTGCCCACGTTGATCAGGTTCTCCAGGACCCAGCGCGCGACCCGCTCGTGCTCGGTGACGGGGCGGCGGGGTGCCTGGGCGCCGATCCGCGGAAGGAGTCTGGCCACTATCTGGTCGTGGTCGGCGCCTGTGTCGAAGTCCATGTTCAGCGTGACCAGGTCGATCGCGGCGAGGGCGACCTCGGCCATCGCGTAGACCGTGTACTCGCCGGCCAGATTGGCCTTGCGGACGTCGAGGTCGTGCAGCGGGGCGGTGCAGGCGAGCGCGCGCAGCCGACGCGAGAGCCCCTCGTCGGCGGCCGGGCCCTGGGCGGGCCGCGGTCCCGCGCTGAGCTGGGGCGCAGCGGTTTCGGTGTCGGCGGGCGAAGTCACGCTGAACAGATTAGGTCCTCGCACCGACAACGGTCGAAACGGTGCGGAAGCGACCGGCTACGGAGCCCCGTAGCCGCCCCCGCCCGGGGTGCGCAGCACCAGCACGTCCCCGGTGTCCAGCTCGGTGGTGTCGCAGCCGTTCAGGGGGGTGACGGTCCCGTCGGCCCGCTCGATGTGCTGGCCGCCCAGCGCCCCCGGTCCGCCGCCCGCCATGCCGTACGGCGCCACGCGGCGGTGGCCGGAGAGCAGGGCGACGGTGACGGGCTCGAGGAAGCGGATCCTGCGCTCGGTCCCGCAGCCGCCGTGCCACCGGCCCGTGCCGCCGCTGCCGGCGCGCACCGCGAAGCTCTCCAGCAGCACGGGGTAGCGCCATTCCAGGATCTCGGGGTCGGTGAGCCGGGAGTTGGTCATATGGGTCTGCACGGCGTCGGCTCCGTCGAATCCGTCCCCGGCGCCGGATCCGCTCGCGACGGTCTCGTAGTACTGGACCCGGTCGTTGCCGAACGTGAGGTTGTTCATCGTGCCCGAGCCCTCGGCCTGGACGCCCAGCGCCGCGTAGAGCGCGCCGGTGACGGCCTGGGAGGTCTCCACGTTGCCCGCGACGGTCGCAGCCGGGTGGACGGGTGCCAGCATGGATCCTTCGGGGACGCGTACGTCCAGGGGCTTCAGGCAGCCGCTGTTGAGCGGGATGTCCTCGGCGACGAGTGTCCTGAAGACGTACAGGACGGCGGCCGTCACCACGGACTTCGGGGCGTTGAAGTTGCCGGGCTGCTGCGGTGAGGTGCCGGTGAAGTCCAGGACGGCGCTCCGTGCCGTGCGGTCCACCGTGACGGCCACCTCGATGACCGCGCCGTTGTCGGTCTCGTAGCGGAAGGTGCCGTCGTCGAGCCCGGCCACGATCCTGCGTACGGACTCCTCGGCGTTGTCCTGGACGTGGCCCATGTACGCCTCGACGACGTCCTGTCCGAACTGCGCGGTCATGCGCCGCAGTTCCGCGATGCCCTTCTCCGTGGCCGCGATCTGCGCGCGCAGGTCGGCCAGGTTGGTGTCGGGGTCCCGCGAGGGGTAGGCGGCGGTGGCGAGCAGTTCCCGGGTCTGCGCCTCGCGGAGTCGTCCGTCACGCACCAGCAGCCAGTTGTCGAACAGCACGCCCTCCTCCTGGATGGTGCGGCTGGCGGCGGGCATGGACCCGGGGGTGATGCCGCCGATCTCGGCGTGGTGGCCGCGTGACGCCACCAGGAAGCGCAGCCGGGGCTCCCGCGAGCCCTCCGGCTCATCGAAAACGGGTGTCACGACGGTGACGTCGGGCAGGTGCGTACCGCCGTGGTACGGGTCGTTGACGGCGTAGACGTCCCCGGGTCGCAGGGAGCCGGCGTTGCGGCGCAGCACCTCCTTGATGGACTCCCCCATCGACCCGAGGTGGACGGGGATGTGCGGGGCGTTGGCCACGAGGTCGCCGTCCGCGTCGAACAGCGCGCAGGAGAAGTCGAGCCGCTCCTTGATGTTGACGGAGTGGGCCGTGCTCTCCAGGCGCACGCCCATCTGTTCGGCGATCGACATGAAGAGGCTGTTGAACACCTCCAGCATGACGGGGTCGACCCGGGTGCCGACGGCGGTCCGTCCGGGCCGCGGGCCCACCCGGTGCAGTACGAGGTGTCCGGCGGGCCCCGCGGTGGCCTGCCAGCCGGGGTCGACGACGGTGGTGGCGTCGTCCTCGGCGACGACGGCCGGGCCGTTCACGGTGTCCGAGGGGCGCAGTTCCCCGCGCCGGTACAGCCGGGTGTCCTGCCATCGGCCCCCGGTGTACGTCCTGACGGTGCCGAGGGACCGCGGCGGCGTGCCGTCGCCGGGTGCCTCCGCGACCGGGTGGGGGGCGTGCGGTCCGGCCGTCCCGGTCGCCTCCACGATGACCGCCTCGACCACCAAGGGCTTGTCCATGGTGAATCCGTAGCGGGTCCGGTGGGCGTCCGTGAACGCGTCGCCCATGGCGGCGACGGTGCCGAGGCCGACGGGCAGGCCGGCGTCCGTACCCGCGTAGCGCAGGAGGACCCGTGCCCGGGTGCCGATGGCCGTGTCCGGGATTCCGTCGGCACGGAGTTCGGCGCGGGTACGCGCCGCCAGGTCGTCGCAGAGGCCGCCCACCCGGCTCCTGGTCTCCTCGTCGAGTCCGGCCTCGACGGACTGCTCGCGCATCGCGGTGGCGTCGGCAAGCCCGAGGCCGTACGCGGAGAGGACCCCGGCGAGCGGCGGTACGAGGACGGTGTCGATGCCCAGGGCGTCGGCGACGGCGCAGGCGTGCTGCCCGCCGGCTCCGCCGAAGCTCGTGAGCGCGTAGCGGGTGATGTCGTGGCCGCGCTGGACGGAGATCTTCTTGACGGCGTTCGCCATGTTCAGCACGGCGATGTCCAGGAAGCCCGCGGCGGTCTCCGCCGCGGTGCGGGGCCGTCCGGTGACGGCGGCCACCTCATGGGCCAGCTCCTCGAAGCGCTCGCGTACGACGTCCTCGTCGAGCGGCTGGTCGCCGTCCGGCCCGAAGACCGCCGGGAAGTGGGCGGGGCGGATCCGGCCCAGCATCACGTTGGCGTCGGTGACGGTGAGCGGTCCGCCCCGGCGGTAGCAGGCGGGACCGGGGTCGGCGCCGGCCGAGTCGGGGCCCACCCGGTAGCGCCGTCCGTCGAAGTGCAGGACCGATCCGCCGCCCGCGGCGACGGTGTGGATGCTCATCATGGGGGCGCGCATCCGTACGCCGGCCACCTGCGTGCCGAGCTCCCTCTCGAACTCGCCCGCGTAGTGCGACACGTCGGTGGAGGTGCCGCCCATGTCGAAGCCGATGACCCGGTCGTGGCCCGCCTGTGCGGAGGTGCGCACCATGCCGACGACGCCACCGGCGGGTCCGGAGAGCACCGCGTCCTTGCCCCGGAAGTGCGCGGCCTCCCGGAGTCCGCCGTTGGACTGCATGAACATCAGGCGGATGCCGCTCAGTTCGGAGGCCACCTCCTCGACGTACCGGCGCAGGATCGGCGAGAGGTAGGCGTCGACGACCGTGGTGTCGCCGCGCGGTACGAGCTTGATCAGCGGGCTGACCTCGTGCGAGCAGCTGACCTGGGTGAAGCCCGCTTCCCGGGCTGCCTCGGCGACGGCGCTCTCGTGGCCGGGGTGGCGGTAGCCGTGCATGAGGACGACGGCGGCGCTGCGGATCCCCGCCGCCCTGGCCTCGCCGAGCCGCCGGGCGACGGTGGTGCGGTCGAGGGGTTTCACGGTCCGGCCCCGCGCGTCGATCCTTTCCGGGACCTCGATCACCCGGTCGTAGACGGCTTCGGGGAGCAGGATGCGCCGGTCGAAGAGGCGCGGACGGTTCTGGTACGCGATCCGCAGGGCGTCCCGGAAGCCTTCGGTGATGACGAGGACGGTCGGCTCGCCCCGCCTCTCCAGGAGGGCGTTGGTGGCGACGGTGGTGCCCATCTTCACGCCCGCGACCCGGTCGGCGGGGACAGGGTCGTGGGGGCCGAGGCCGAGCAGCAGCCGGATGCCCGCCACGGCGGCGTCGCGGTAGCGGTCCGGGTCGTGCGAGAGCAGTTTGCGGGTGACCAGGTGCCCGTCCGGGTCGCGTCCCACCACGTCCGTGAAGGTGCCGCCGCGGTCGATCCAGAACTCCCAGCGTCCGGTCATCCCTCCATTCTGGCGTCGCGGACGAACCCGTGCAGAAAGGGCGTGCGGGTGGGGTCGGCCGGCGCCTCCGGGAGTACCTGCTCGGAGCCGCGCCCCATCGGTCCGCCGCCCGCCACGACCAGGGCCGCAGGCGAGACCCGTGCTGCCGCGGCACGGCCGGCGAGCGGCCGGGCCGCTTCGCTGCACGGAGAGCCGTGAGCCGAGCAGCAGCACGTCCTCGCCGCGCGGGTGCCGGACACGCGGCTCCGGCGCGGTTCCTCCAGGAGGCGGCGCAGTCCCCGGCGGCCGGGCGGGACACGGCGGCCGCCGCTCCCCCGCGGGCGGCACCCCGCGCTCTTCGCGCCCATTACCGGCGGGCGCAACCGGTCCGGGCCGCGTGTCCGGCCGGGCGGGGTCAGACGGCGGGCGCGTCGGGCCCGATCCTGCTGCGCACCGCCGTCTGCACCTCGACCTCCTCGGCCGGGTCCGCGGCGAGCCGTCGCAGGCGTTCGGCTACCCGGACGTCCCCGGTCTCCGCGTGGTGGGCGGCCAGCTCGCGGGTGGTCTCCTCGCAGTCCCACAGGCATTCGACGGCGAAGCCGGTGGCGAAGGACGGATCGGTGGCGGCGAGTGCGCTGGCGGCCCGACCGCGCAGGTGGGAGGAGGACGTCTCCCGGTAGACGTGACGCAGCACCGGGGCCGCGCAGACGATGCCGAGGCGGCCGGCGCCGTCGACGAGGGTCCACAGGCGCTGGGCGTCGGGGCCGTCTCCCCGGACGGCCTCACGCAGGGCGGCGAGGACGAGCGGGGCGTCCTGTGCGGCGCCGCGGCCGGCGAGCACGCCGGCCGCCGACGCTCCCAGGGCGTCGGGCCGGTGGGCCCAGCCACGGGCCCGGACCACGGCCTCGTCCCCGCACATGCGCTCGAAGGCGGCCACGGCCACCTCGGCGACGGTGGGGGAAGGGCCCGTGGCGGCCTGTTCGATCAGATCGAGTACGGCGGGGTCCCGGGCCTCGGCGAGATAGTGCAGGGCCGCACAGCGGGCGCCTTCGGGGCCGCTGCGGGCGGCCTCGACGATCGCCGGACGGTCCTCGGCCCCCGCAACGGCGGAGAGGCAGCGGGCGGCCGGCACGTGGAGGGCGCTGCCGCGTTCCAGACCCTGCTGGGCCCAGTCGAAGACGGCCTGGACACTCCAGCCGGGCCGTGGGCCGCCATGCCCCATCTGCCGCTGCCACCGGTCGAAGGAGCCCTGTTCCCGGGCCGCCCTGACCCGGGCGCCCACCGTCTCGCGGGGGTCGTCGGCCCACAGCCGCCAGGGGTGCGGTTCGAAGGCGTCCCGCACGGCGGCCGCCAGCTCGGCGGCGCCCTCCGGGGTCGCGGGGAACCGGCCGAGCACCGGCTCGGCGAGGGAGCGCAGCCCCGCGTCGTCGTCGCGCAGGGCCAGCTCGTCGAGGGCCCAGGCCCAGTTGGCCCCGGTGGCGGCGTACCGCCGCAGGAGCACGAGGGCGTCGTCGCGTCCGTACGAGGCGAGGTGGCCGAGGACCGCGAGGGCCAGGCCGGTGCGTGAGTCCTCGGTGTCGAGGTGGTCCTCGGGGTCCCAGAGGTGCCGCTCGATCTCTTCCGTGCCGCCGTCGAGGTCGAGGTACAGGCGCGCGTAGTAGAGGGAACGGTTCTCGAGTTGCCAGTCGTGACGCGGATCGCTCAGGACGCAGTGGTTGAGGGCCGCGAGGGCCTCGGGGCGCGGTGCGGCGAGTGCGTGGAGCGTGCCGTCGCCGCGGCCCCTCTGCAACAGGCCGAGCAGGGTGCCGCTCGGCGCTATGAACGGATCGAACATGGGGAAAGCCTCACATCAAGCTGTCGACGCAACCGGGACTGTGCTGTTCCGAGTGCCGGGAGGCACTAGGCCGCGCAGCAACATGATCGGCCGACCGCCGTCTTCTGCCTGGTGCTCATCTTCCTCTGCCTCTCGTCCGTGGTCCTGAGCGGACCTGCGACGTCATGATGACCCAGCCATTTCGCCGACGCGACCACATTTACGGCGCACCGGTCAGCGGGCGGCCGGGACGGTGCGTCAGCGCGCGCCGAACAGTTCCAGCAGGTCGTCCTTGCCGAACGCGCCCGCGGTGTCCGTCGCGGACGGTGTTCCGGCCGCCGGGTCGGCGCCCGCGGCGAGCAGTGCGCCGATCACACCGCGCTCGTCCTCGAGGACGGCTCCGGCGAGCGGGATCCACCCCCCGGCCATGGGCGCGGTCCGGGTCGGCGCCGCGTCCGGTGAGGGCGGCGACGGTGGCGGCGTGCCCGTGGTGGGCGGCGATCATGAGCAGACAGTCGCCGCGGTCGTCGGTGAGGTGCGCGGGAGCGCCCGCGTCGAGACGGACGGCGAGCGCTCCGGCCTCACCCCGGCAGGCCGGGCCGGGGAGCTTCGCCGCCGGCTCGACCGCCTCCGGGTCGGGGACCTCGCTCATCGGACGGACCGCCTTCCATCGCCGTTGTCGCCGTTTCCGACCCGGTGGGGAGTACGGCGTGGGGCCGTACGAGTGAATCGACAGGGTACTGGTCCGCAGTCGACATGAGCCTGCCCGGAAGCGGCGGAAGATCTCCGCACGAGCCGCCCGGACCCGGCCGTTTCCCGGCACTCCGGGCCCGTCCCACCACTTATCGCCCGCCACTCGAGTGAAAACCCGCGATATTCACTCAATTGCACCTTTTATCGTATAGAAACATCTTGTGATCCTGGAAGTACTCATGGTGACTGTCCCCTTCAACCAGGAGAACCGCTCATGATCCTTTCCATCTCGGGCGTGGTACTGCTCGGCATCATCGCCTTCCTGTTCTTCAAGAAGGACGGGCTCAAGGCATCACACGGCCTCATCTGCGCCCTGTTCGGCTTCTATCTGGCGGGCACCGCCATCGCGCCGAGCATCACGGCGGGCGGGGCCAGCCTCGCCAGCATGCTGGGCGGAATCAAGTTCTGACGCTCCGCGACCCCTCCCACCCACCAGGAGACCGACGTGGCCCGGCGACCACTCCCCCGCATTCTGAGCAGCGGCGGCGCATCGATCACTCGCAGTCGCGAGATCGCGCGCACGGCCGCCGACAACGCCACCGACGTCCTCCATCCGCTGATCACGGTCACCCGTGGTCTGCGGCTGCTGGCGGCAGCAGGACGGCAGAAGTGGGCCGCGACGCCCAGGGACCGGCGCGGGCACGTGCTGTTCCTCGTCGCGGCCTGCGTCCTGGTGGTGGCGCTCATCCCCTACGGGCCCCTGCTGGCCCTGATCGCGGTGATGGGCGCCGCCGCGTGGAGGGGGCGGGAGCGGACACCCGCGAGGACCGGCCCCGACGAGGCGGAGACGGCGCGGCTCCGGGCGCTCTACGAGGCCCTGGTGCCGCACTTCTCCACGGCCGACGACCCCGGGCCGCTGTTCTCCCGCGGCGGTGACTGGGAGGAGGCCTTCGGAACCTCGTACGCGTTCGACGCCGACGGCCGCCTCACCCGGCTCCAGGTGCATTACCCGGCGTACTTCACGGACGGCGAGCCCGACTGCCGGGCCCGGGTCGAACAGGTGCTTCACGCCAAGTCGGGCCGGGGCCGCGAGTACCACTTCGCCTGGGACGAGGAGAGCAACCACCTCCTCATGACCGTCCTCGCGGCGCTCCCCACCACGATCGCCGCCCAGCGCTTCGTCACCGCCCCCGGGGAGACCGTGCTGGGCTTCACCGACGCCGACGCGGTGCAGCGCACCGTCCCGGTGCGGGACGGCGACGTGACGCGCGACGCCTCGCCGGTGATCTGGCGCACCGGCTCCCGTTCGACGGAGCCGCACCTGCTGGCCGTCGGGCACCCCGGCAGCGGCACCACCACCCTGATGCGTTCCCTCGCCCTGCAGGCGCTCCAGTACGGCGACGTCCTCGTCGTCGAGGGCGGCGGGACCGGGGAGTACGGCTTCCTGACCGGTCGGGACGGTGTGCTCGCCGTGGAGTGCGGGCTGGCCGGAGCCCTCTCGACGCTCGAATGGGCCGCGCACGAGACCGAGCGGAGGCTGATCGCCGCCAACCGGGCCCGCCAGTCCGGCCACCCCGAGCCCGAGGACATCAAGCGCCCCCTCTGGATCCTGCTGGACCGCCCGAGCGTCTTCGGACACCTGGCGGCGGCCGACGGCAGGCAGGATCCGCAGGAACTGCTCGAGGTGCCGCTGCGGCACGGCCGCGCCGCCGGGGTGACGGTCGTCGTCGCGGACCAGTTCGACAGCCTGGACACCCTCACGGAGGCCGTGCGGACCCGCACGCGGGCCCGCGCCGTCCTCGGTCCGGCCACCCGCGAAGAGGCAGAGTCGGTCCTGGGCGCCTCGCCGCACACCACGCCGACGCCGGACGTACCCCCGGGCCGGGGCTACGCCCGCCTCGGCACCGGACCGGTCCTGCGGCTCCAGGTGCCCGTCACCCCGGACCCGTACGACGGCGCCACGAGCGAGGCGCACCGGGAGGCCGTGCTCGACCTGCTGCCCGGTGGACCGGCCCCGGCCACCCCGGTGGAATCCGGGGCCGCCGAGCCGAAGCGCCTGGACGCGCTGGTCACCGCGCCGGCCGTCGCCGAGGGATGAGAGCCGGGGACCTCAGGCCACGAACGTCCGTGGCACCTCGGCTCCCGCGCCCGCGCCCGACCCGACCAGCTCGGCGGCCGCGGCGAGCCGCAGTGCGGCCTCCTCCGCGACCGGGCCGCCCACCGTGAAGGGCAGGCGCACATAGCCCTCGAAGGCCCCGTCGACCCCGAAGCGGGGGCCCGAAGGGACCCGTACACCCACCCGCTCACCCGCCACGGCGAGCCGCGAACCGGAGAGCCCACCCGTGCGTACCCAGAGGGTCAGACCCCCGCGCGGCACCTCGAACTCCCAGTCGGGCAGCTCCCGGCGCACCGCCCGGACCAGGTCGTCCCTGTTGTCGCGCGCCTGGTCGCGCCGGACCGCGACGGCCTGCTCCCAGCCGCCGGTGCGCATCAGCCAGTTGATGGCGAGCTGTTCCAGGACGGGCGTGCCCATGTCCGCGTACGCACGGGCCGCCACCAGGC
This sequence comes from Streptomyces clavifer, assembly GCA_014651175.1. GTDB lineage: Bacteria > Actinomycetota > Actinomycetes > Streptomycetales > Streptomycetaceae > Streptomyces > Streptomyces clavifer. The sequence continues at coordinate 31,882 of BMWJ01000006.1, forward strand.
TGCGGATGACGTCCGGCGCCGCCCGGACCCAGCCGATCCGCATGCCGGCCCAGAAGGCCTTGCTCGCGGATCCCACGGTCAGGACCGTGCTGCCCGCCGGGTCGAAGGCGCAGACCCGGCGCGGCATCTCGACGTCGGCGTCCAGGTGCAGCTCGTTCATGGTCTCGTCGACCACCAGGACCGTGCCTGCGGAGCGGGCGGCCTCGACCAGCGCGCGGCGCTGCTGTTCGTCGGCGAGCGCCCCCGTGGGGTTGTGGAAGTCCGCGACGACGTAGGCCAGCCGGGGCGCGGCGTCCCGCAGGACCTGCCGCCACCGGTTCATGTCCCAGCCGCCGAGCCCTTCCTCCATCGCCACGGGCACCAGCCTGGCGCCCGCCTCCCTCATCAGCTGGAGGATGTTGGCGTAGCTCGGGGACTCGACGGCGATGCGCTCGCCGCGCCCGGCGAAGAGGTGGCAGATCGCGTCGATGGCACCCATCGCGCCGGTGGTGACCATGATCTGCTCCGGCATCGTGGGGATGCCGCGTTCGGTGTAGCGGTCGGCGATCATCTGCCGCAGCGCGGGCAGGCCAGCCGGGTAGTCGCCGTGGGTGTGCGCGTACGGCGGCAGCTCCTCCAGGGCACCCTGCACCGCCCTGGTCAGCCACGGCTCCGGGGCCGGCAGGGAGGCGCAGCCCAGGTCGATCATCGAGCCGAGCGCCTCCGGGGGCAGGGGTTCGAGGCCGCGGGCGGGCAGCGGATTGCCCGCCGGCACCGCGGTCCAGCTGCCGGCTCCGCGCCGGGACTCCAGGAAGCCCTCCGCGCGGAGCGCCTCGTAGGCCGCGGCGACGGTGGTCCGGCTGAGCGAGAGGGAGAGGGCGAGTTCCCGTTCGGCGGGGAGCCGGGCGGCGACCGGGACCCTGCCCTCCAGCACGAGCAGCCGCACACCGTCGGCCAGGGCGCGGTAGGCGGGCGGCTTGCGGCTGCCGGGCGCCACGGGACGCTGTTGCGCCCGGAGCTGCCGGGCGAGCTGCGCCGCACCGACCGTCGAAGTCCACTGCGCCATGGAAATCAGTCCACCTTCCTCGGATTGGCCATAGTTTGCAGCCAATCCCCTGCCACAGAGTGACACACAGCAGTCCACCAACACACAGGGAGCACCACGTGTCCGACACCACTGCCCGGAGCGGGTCCCGTCTCCCCCGGCGGCTGACCCATCTGTACGTGGGTCTGGCCCTGTACGGGGCCAGCTCGGCGCTCCTGGTCCGTGCCGGGCTCGGCCTCGAACCCTGGGGTGTGCTGCACCAGGGCCTCGCCGAGCGGACCGGCATCTCCATCGGAGTCGTCTCGATCATCGTCGGGGCGGTCGTGCTGCTCCTGTGGATCCCGATCAGGCAGCGACCGGGGCTCGGCACCGTCTCCAACGTCTTCGCCGTCGGCATCGCGATGGACGGCACCCTGGCCCTCGTGCCGGACGTCCACGGGCTCGGCGCGCAGATACCGGTGATGGCGGCGGGCATCGCGCTCAACGGAGTCGCCACGGGGCTGTACATCTCGGCGCGCTTCGGCCCCGGCCCGCGCGACGGGCTGATGACCGGACTGCACCGGCTGACCGGGCGTTCGATCCGGCTGGTGCGCACGGCGATCGAGGTGGCCGTGGTGGCGACCGGCTTCCTGCTCGGCGGTTCGCTCGGCGTGGGCACCGTGCTGTACGCCCTGGCGATCGGCCCGCTCGCCCAGTTCTTCCTGCGCGTCTTCGCCCTCCCCTCGCCGGACGCCGGCACCCCCGACGTCGCCGGCCGGACACCGCGAGGGGCGATACTTCCGCGGTGACCACAGCACCTTCCGCACGCCACCCCTATCTGGACCACCCGTCGACGATTCCGTTCGCCCACCGCGGCGGGGCGGCGGACGGGGTGGAGAACACGGCAGCCGCCTTCCGGCGGGCCGCCGGGGCGGGCTACCGCTACTTCGAGACCGACGTGCACACCACCGCGGACGGCCGCCTGGTGGCGTTCCACGACGCCACCCTGGACCGGGTGACCGACTCCCGCGGCCGGATGGCCGAGCTCCCCTGGAGCGAGGTGAGCCGGGCGCGGGTGGGGGGCACCGAGCCTCTGGCGCTGTTCGAGGAACTGCTGGAGGAGTTCCCCGACGCCCGCTGGAACGTGGACGTCAAGGCGGAGCCGGCCCTCGTCCCGCTCATCGAGCTGATCCGCAGGACCGCCGCCTGGGACCGGGTGTGCGTGGGGTCGTTCTCCGAGGCCAGGGTGGCCAGGGCGCACCGCCTCGGGGGCCCGCACCTGGCCACCTCCTACGGGGTGCGCGGTGTGCTCGGCCTGCGCCTGCGCTCCTACGGAATACCGGCGGCGCTCCGCGCGGGAGCCGTGTGCGCACAGGTCCCGGAGACCCAGAACGGCATCAGGGTGGTCGACCGGCGCTTCGTCCGTGCGGCGCACGCACGCGGTCTGCAGGTCCACGTCTGGACGGTCAACGAACCGGACCGGATGGCCGCACTCCTGGACCTCGGGGTGGATGGCATCATGACCGATCACATCGAGACGCTGCGCACGGTGCTGAGCGAGCGGGGGGCCTGGGCCTGACGCCGGGCCCTGCCGCGTCCGCACGGTACGAACGAGGGGACTCGGCGTGAGCACCGGTACCGCAGGAACGGCCGACCCGGCGGAACGGCCCCCCGGGGACGCCGAGCGCAGACGCGAACAACGGGGCTGGTACTTCTACGACTTCGCCTGTTCGGTCTATTCGACCAGTGTCCTCACCGTCTTCCTCGGCCCCTACCTGACGTCGATAGCCAAGGCCGCCGCCGACGCGGAGGGCTTCGTGCACCCGCTGGGGATACCGGTGCGGGCCGGCTCCCTCTTCGCCTACGCCGTCTCGGCGTCGGTCCTGGTGGCGGTGATCGTGATGCCGCTCGCGGGCGCCGCCGCGGACCGCACCGGCCGCAAGAAGCCGCTGCTCGCGGCGGCCGCGTACGTGGGTGCCACGGCGACGGCCTGCATGTTCTTCCTGGACGGGCAGCGCTACCTGCTGGGCGCCTTCCTGCTGATCGTGGCGAACGCGTCGATCTCCGTGTCGATGGTCCTGTACAACGCCTATCTGCCGCAGATCGCCGCGCCGGAGGAACGCGACGCGGTCTCCTCGCGCGGCTGGGCCTTCGGGTACACCTCGGGGGCACTCGTCCTCGTCCTGAACCTGGTCCTCTACACGGGCCACGACTCCTTCGGACTCTCGGAGTCCGACGCGGTCCGGATCTGCCTCGCCTCGGCCGGCGTGTGGTGGGGCGCCTTCACGCTCGTACCGCTGCGACGGCTGCGCGACCGGCGGGTGCCGCCCGGCGGCGAGGGCGCGGTCGGCTCCGGCTGGCGGCAGCTGATCGCGACGTTGCGCGACATGCGCCGCCATCCGCTCACGCTCTCCTTCCTGCTCGCCTACCTCGTGTACAACGACGGCATCCAGACGGTGATCTCGCAGGCCTCGCTGTACGGGTCCGAGGAGCTCGGGCTCGATCAGACGACACTGATCACCGCGGTCCTGCTGGTCCAGGTGCTCGCGGTGGCGGGGGCGCTCGGCATGGGGCGGCTCGCCCGCGTGTACGGCGCGAAGCGCACGATTCTCGCCTCACTGGTCGTCTGGACGCTGATCCTCGCCGCCGCCTACCTGCTGCCCGCCGACGCGCCCGTGTTCTTCTACAGCCTCGCGGCCGCGATCGGTCTGGTGCTGGGCGGCAGCCAGGCGCTCTCGCGCTCACTGTTCTCGCACCTGGTGCCCCGCGGGAAGGAGGCGGAGTACTTCTCGGCGTACGAGATGAGCGACCGGGGACTCAGCTGGCTGGGGCCCCTGGTCTTCGGTCTGGGCTACCAGCTGACCGGCAGCTACCGGGATGCGATCCTCTCCCTGGTGATCTTCTTCGCCCTGGGTTCGCTGCTGCTCGCGCGGGTCCCGGTCCGGGCTGCCGTGGCCGCCGCGGGCAACCCCGTGCCGGACCGTATTTAGACGCAGAAGTGAAAGGCCGGTAGTGTACGCCTTTGGTCTGCCCGGCGGACCGTTACTGCGAGTGGAAGAAGCCGAACCGCTGGGTGACAACTTCTCCCACAAGTGACAAACCGGGCACCGATGGGTAATCAAACCCAGATACAGCAGCGGCACGACGGGCGACGCATGACCGGCAACGGGAATCTTTGCCGCCGACCGGACGTTGACCGGATGACGACGACAGCGACACCTGTCCTGTGGGCGACAAGCCCGGGAGGCACGATTCATGAGTGAGCGAGCTCTCCGCGGTACGCGACTCGTGGTTACCAGCTACGAGACGGACCGCGGCATCGATCTGGCCCCGCGCCAGGCGGTGGAGTACGCATGCCCGAACGGCCATCGATTTGAGATGCCGTTCTCGGTAGAGGCGGACATTCCGGCGGAATGGGAGTGCAAGGCGTGCGGCGCCACGGCACTCCTGGTGGACGGGGACGGCCCCGAGGAGAAGAAGGGCAAGCCTGCGCGTACGCACTGGGACATGCTCATGGAGCGGCGCACCCGCGAGGAGCTGGAAGAGGTGCTGGCCGAGAGGCTGGCGGTTCTGCGCTCCGGAGCCATGAACATTGCCGTGCACCCGCGGGACAGCAGGAAGTCTGCCTGACCGCGTAACACCGCACAGATCAAGAGCCGCGGGCCGTGACACAGCACATGTGTCACGGCCCGCGGCTCGTTCTGTACGGGTCCCCCGATCCGCGGGTGCCCGGGCTCCGCGCTTCGGAGGAGGGCCGGTTCGGCACGCCTCCGCCCGGCAGGCCACAGCCCCCGGCGCCCGGTTCCTCGGAGGGTCGGGCCTCCGGGGAGCTGTGAGAGGGCTCGGGGTGCTGTCATCGGGAGGGTGTTTCCCCGGGAGCCGGCGCCCGGCGGGCCGAGCCGTCGGTGGCTTCCGCGCTCGGGGGACGGCAGGAGTGAGCGGTCGGTGCGCTCCGCTCAGGGGGTCAGAGGCGGCCGGTGCGCGCCGTGGCCGTCATCGGGACCGGGGTGCTGCCGCGTGCCGTCCTCACGGATGACCTCGCCCTGGACCACCTTTCCGTCCGGCCGGTGCATACGGGCCTGCTGGAAGGCGTCGGAGAGACTGCCCGGCGCCGCGGTGCGCGCGATCCGGCGTTCGAGGGAGCGCTCCGCGTACCGGCTCAGCATCGACCGGACGGGGGGCAGCAGGAGCAGCAGCCCCGCTGCGTCGGAGATCATGCCGGGGATCATCAGGAGCAGGCCGCCCAGCATCAGGAAGCCGTTGCCCCTGCCGCCCGACGGGGCGGCCGCGGGGGCGGCGGGTGCGCCGGGCTGCCCCGGCATCTGCTGCAGGGTCTCGGTGAGGTTGCGGAAGGCCCGCCGCCCCGCCCGCTTGATCACCACGGCTCCGAGCACGGCACCGGCGACCAGGATCAGAAGCACGGTGAACCCGTTCGCCGCGTCGGCGACGACGGTCAGCAGCCAGATCTCCAGCACCAGCCAGGCGGCGAGGCCCAGCGGCAGGACGGTACGGGCGCGTGAGCGCTGTGGACGGTTCGGAGGCGGTGTGCCGGTCGTCATGCACCCAGTGTGCCTGTAAGGGCGTGCAGACGGCGTAAGGGGGTGATCATGAGGCTCCGCCGCACCGGCCCCGGAGGGACCTCAGGAGGACTTGCGGCCCATGACCTTGGAGGCCCGGCTGGAGATGCCCCATCCGGTGACCCGCCACAGCGCCTCGACGAGGATGTCGCGGCTCATCTTGGAGTCGCCGATCTCCCGCTCCATGAAGGTGATCGGTACCTCGACGACGTGGTATCCGGCTTCGACGGCCCGGCGGGCCAGGTCGACCTGGAAGCAGTAGCCCTGCGAGGCGACCTCTTCGAGGCCCAGTCCCTGCAGGGTGGGGGTGCGGAAGGCCCGGTAGCCGCCGGTGACGTCCCGGACCGACAGGCCGAGGAGCATCCGGGAGTAGAGGCTGCCTCCGCGCGAGATCATCTCTCGGTGCCTGGGCCAGTTGACCACCCGGCCGCCGGGCACCCAGCGCGAGCCGAGGACCAGGTCGGCGCCCTTCAGGGCGGTGAGGAGGCGGGGCAGTTCCTCGGGCTGGTGCGAACCGTCCGCGTCCATCTCGACCAGGACGCCGAAGTCGTTGTCGGCTCCCCACTGGAAGCCGGCCAGGTAGGCGGCGCCCAGCCCCTCCTTGCCCTGGCGGTGCAGGACGTGCACCTGGCTGTCGGTGGCCGCGAGCTCGTCGGCGACCTTGCCGGTGCCGTCGGGGCTGTTGTCGTCGGCGACCAGGATGTCCGCTTCCGGAACGGCGGCGCGCACCCGGGCGACGATCAGCTTGACGTTCTCGACCTCGTTGTAGGTCGGAATGATCACCAAGACTCTGCCGAGCGGGCCGAACTGCCTCTGACCGCCGTCGTTCACTACTGCCCCTTAAAGTCCGTACGCAAGGTGCACACCATATCCAGCGTGCCGCTGCCGGGCTCCGACGCGGTCGCGAGGCGACGCGTCACCCGTCCGGCCGGGCCGGACAGAAGCATGGAACTGCGGACAGAACTGCGGATCGGGGCCCGGTGTCCTTCGGGCCGACCTGGGACCCGCTGGCTGCGGGTCGACCGAAAGCCGTTGTCTACTGAACCTCCGGGCCCCACCCGGGTCCCACCTGCCGCCCGGACGAACGCTCCCCTCGCCCCGAGGCGCGGGCGCTGAACCTGGCTGTCAGGGATGGTGCGCCGGTGCGGCACACCGCCCCATGACCCAGCGGCGTTCGACGACTGCGTGGAGGTTTGACCGGTCGGACGTCCAGTGGTGGACCCGGCCGAACCTACCGGCCCCTGGGCGCTCTCTGTCAACAGCCGTGCGACCTGCGGTTTTCTCCGAAAGTCCCTGGTCAGTGCGGCGGGCGGACGGGTCGCGGCGGAGTGCCTGCGCCTACGATCGGCGGTACGGCACGTCCCTACGTCACTCGTTCGGCCTTACGTAGACAGTTTGTCCGAAGACCACCGTGCGGAGGCAGACCGGGAGCGCGGCCCCGGGGGTGAGATCGGGCAGGCCAGGGGTGCCGGAGCGGGGGTCGGTCGACCAGCGGGCGACCCGGTCGTCGGGCGCCTGGACCACCAGTTCGCCGGTACGCCAGACGGCGTAGTCGGCGGGGGCACCGGGCACGAGGACCCCCGCGTCGTCGCGGCCCACGGAACGCCAGCCGCCCCGGGTGTGGGCGGTGAACCCGGCCCGTACGGAGATGCGGTGCTCGGGCGTCCGGTGGAAGGCCGCGGCCCGCACGGTTCCCCACGGGTCCAGCGGTGTGACCGGGCTGTCCGAGCCGAAGGCGAGGGGCACGCCGGCGCGCAGCAGCGCCGCGTACGGGTTGAGCGTGGCGGCCCGCTCCGCGCCCAGCCGGGCTGCGTACATGCCGTCCCGGCCGCCCCAGGCCGCGTCGAAGGCGGGCTGCACGGAGGCGGTGAGCCCCAGCTCGGCGAAGGCGGCGACCGTCTCGGGGGTGAGCATCTCGGCGTGCTCCACCCGGTGCCTGGCGGCGCGGACGCGGGCGAGCCCCAGCTTCTCGGAGGCGGCCCGGACGCCGGCCACGACGGCGGAGACGGCGGCGTCACCGATGGCGTGGAACCCGGCCTGCAGTCCGGCCTCGGTGCAGGCCGTCACGTGTGCGGCGATCTGCGCAGCGTCCAGGTGGGAGGTCCCGGTGTGCGGGGCGTCGGCGTACGGCTCGTGCAGGAAGGCGGTGTGCGAGCCCAGGGAACCGTCGACGAACAGGTCGCCCGCCGCACCGGTGGCCCCGAGTTCGCGGATGCGGCGGGCGCCCTCCTCGTCCTCGATCCGCTCGGCCCAGTACCCGAAGACCCGGGGGCCCGGCTCCTGGGAGGCGAGCTCCAGCAGGCCGGTGAAGTCCTCCTCGTCCGAGATCTCGGGACCTGCGCACTCGTGGACGGTGCCGATGCCGAGCGAGGCCGCGTGTGCCAGGGCGGCACGCTGGGCCTCGGCACGCTGCCGCGGCGTGACGGCGCCGTGGGCCGCGGAGCGCACCGCGTGGTGGGCGGCACCGGTCAGCGGGGCGTCGGGGTGGTAGCCGGTCAGCGCCGTGACGCCCGGGACGAGGTCCAGGAGGGCCGTGGTGACGACGGCGGAGTGGACGTCCACCCGGGGCAGGTAGACGGGCCGGCCGCCGGCCGCCTCGTCGAGTTCGGCACGCGAGGGGGGTCGCTGCTCGGGCCAGCGTGTCGCGTCCCAGCCGTGGCCCAGGACGACCCGTTCGCCGGAGTGGGTGCGCGTGTGCGCACGCAGGAGGTCCAGTGCCTCGGCCAGCGTGCGGGCGGCGGAGAGGTCCAGCCCCGTGAGGGCGAGCCCGGCCGATGTGGTGTGGACGTGCGCGTCGGTGAACGCCGGGGTGACCAGGGCCCCTTCCAGGTCGATCACCTCGTCGACGCCGCTCGCGAACGCGTCGGCCGCCCCTTCGGATCCCACCCACGCGACATGGCCGCGTTCGACGACCATCGCGGTGGCGAACGGATCGGCGGGGCTGTGGACGTCTCCACCGCGCAGCAGCACGGTGCGGTGTTCGCTCTGGGGGGCGGTGCTCTCGGTCATGGGACCAGTCTCGCGCCTGCCCTGACCGACTCCACCCGCGCCCCCGCCGACAGGCGGCGGGAACACGTCGGATACGGGCGCGCACCCGCCGCGGGTTCGCCGCGGGCGCGCTCGGAGGCGGGGCGCGCACGCCGAGGGCGCGTGGGGCGTCTCAGATGCGCGGGGGGCGCGCCTCGTACGGTGTGGAGAGGACGACCGTCGTGCGGGTGGAGACACCGGCCAGCGACCGGATCCGGGTGAGCAGGTGCTCCAGCTCGAGCGGGCTGGAGACCCGCACCTTGAGGATGTAGTTCTCGTCGCCGGCGACGCTGTGGCACGCCTCCAGCTCGGGCACGTCCGCGAGGCGTTCGGCGATGTCGTCGGGTGCGCTCGGGTCGAACGGTTTCACCGAGATGAACGCGGTGAGGGGCAGGCCGACGGCCTCGGGGTCGACGACCGCGGCGTAGCCGCGGATCACCCCGCGCTGCTCCAGTCGGCGGACACGCTGATGAACGGCCGAGGTGGACAGGCCCGTGGCCTTGCCCAGGTCGGTGTAGCTCATCCGCCCGTCCTTGACGAGCAATTCCACGATCTGACGGTCCAGCTCCTCCATGCGGATCAACCTATGGCCCCGGGTGCCTCCAGGCACAGTTGTGAGGGCTGCGGAACGGCACGTTCGGGGGGCATGTGACGAATGCCACATGTTTACGCGTCAGTAGCCAACGGCCCCGCGGTTAGGGCCGACTTCCCACGGGAAGTGCTTGCTGTGGCCGAGGCCGTGGCGCCTGGCCGGCCCACCCGAGGGGGGAATATCCCATGCAGAGCCTGAAGCTCACCGGACGTACCGAACCGGAGCCCGTCGATCTCGACGAGGACCTCGCTCCCGACGCGTACGACACATTCGAGATGTACCGGGTGATCTGCCCGGACTGCGCGCAGCCGATCGCCCTGCTGGCGGACGAGGACGTCCTGCCGGAGCACGCGCTGTGCCCCACTCCGTGGAATCCGTTCGTCCTGACCGTGTGCGCCGGCACCAACCGCGACGCCTCCCGGGCGCGCCCGGCCGACGAGACGCTCGAGGTCCAGGAGCAGGAGACGGCACTGCTGCTGACGCTGCCTCAGGGGCTCGACTGGCGGATGCAGCCGTTCTCGCACGCCGGGGGTCCGGGCTCGCGGCCGCTGCAGGCACCGCAGTTGCGGCGCCACGCGGCCTGACGTACGGACGCACGTTCCTGCCGCACCACAACGGCTCCCCGCTGTGGTGCCGGCGGATCACCGGTCGGCCGGTGGACGCGGCACCCGAGGAACGGGCGCGCGAATCGGCCGGGCAGTGACCCGGACCCGGGGCCCAGCCGCCCGGTGGGGCTCCGCGGGAGGCCGTGCCGCACATGACCCGCCCGCCCACGTGCGCCGCCGCGCCGGCGGGAGGCTGCGGGACGGACACCGCCGGGCCGCCATGACCAGGAGTGGTATCGGATCATGACGACACCCGTGCGGCCGGACCCGCCGGCCCGGTTCAGCGCGTTTCGGGGCCCGCGAGGTGCCGGGCGATGACCATGCGCTGGATCTGATTGGTGCCTTCGACGATCTGCAGCACCTTGGCCTCGCGCATCAGCCGCTCGACCGGGAAGTCGAGGGTGTAGCCGTAGCCCCCGAGCACCTGGACCGCGTCGGTGGTGACCTGCATGGCCGTGTCGGTGCAGAACAGCTTCGCCATCGCCGCCTGCCGCGAGAACGGCAGACCCGCGTCGCGGAGCCGTGCCGCCTCCAGGTAGAGGGCCCGCCCCGCCTCGATCCGGGTGGCCATGTCGGCGAGCATGAAGCGCAGTCCCTGGAAGTCCGCGATGGGCCGGCCGAACTGCTGGCGTCCCGTGGCGTATCCGACGGCCTCGTCCAGGGCCGCCTGGGCCACACCGATGGCACAGGCGGCGATGCCCAGCCGCCCCGAGTCGAGCGCCGACAGTGCGATGGCGAAGCCCTGTCCCTCGTCACCGATGCGACGGGCGTCCGGGATCCGTACGCCGTCGAAGTGCAGCTGGGCCGTGGGTGAGCCCTTCATGCCCATCTTCTTCTCGGGCACGGCCGCGTTGAGTCCCCCGACGTCGCCGGGGACCAGGAACGCCGTGATGCCGCGGGGGCCCTCCACCCCGGTGCGGGCCAGGACGGTGTAGAAGTCGGCGATTCCGCCGTGCGTGATCCAGGCCTTGGTGCCGGTGAGGACCCAGTCCCCCCCGCTCGTGCGGGAGGCGCCGCCTCCGTCCCGTACGGCCTTCGTGCGCAGCGAGGCGGCGTCGGAGCCCGAGGACGGCTCGGAGAGGCAGTAGGCGCCCAGCAGGCCGCCGCCGAGCATCGCGGGGAGGTGGGCGGCCCGTTGCTCCTCGGTGCCGTATCCGGCGAGCGCGTGGCAGGCCAGCGAGTGGACGCTGACGCCGAGCCCGACGGTGAGCCGGGCCGCGGCCAGTTCCTCCAGGACCTGGAGGTAGACCTCGTAGGGCTGGCCCCCTCCGCCGTACGCGGAGTCGTACGGCAGTCCGAGCAGTCCGGATTCGGAGAGCAGGGTGAAGACCTCGCGCGGGAAGTGGCCGGATTCCTCCTCCTCGGCCGCCCGGGGAGCGATCTCCTTCGACACCATGTCTCGGACGAGCTCGATGAGCTGCCGGGACTCCTCGGTGGGCAGGCGGCGTTCCACCGGCTGCGGGGCACGGTCGGGCATGACGGCGCTCTCCTCCCTGTCGGGGGTTGCGACGGTCGCGCGCGCGGGGTGTGAGCGGCGCCGCCGGGTGGTCCCGGGCGATGCCCGGAAATCTATGACTCCCCAGCCGATCCTGCCTTCTCGGATCACGAGAGGCGCTGGCCAGCGGCTGTGGCGGGTTGAGTATGCCCGATCGGAGCGCGTGCGTCACCGGGGGCGGGGGCCGGGCGGTCCCGGAAATTGGTCCGCACCATTGACCCAACTGGTCTAGTCCTTCTACGGTCTCCCCCAATGCCTCATCGCGTCCATGCCAATCGATGGAGCGAGGGGCACCCCCACGCCCAAGCCCTCCCCCACGAGGAGCCACAATGACCGGACTTCACCGTCCCCGCGCCCGCCTCAGGGCGCTCGCCGCAACCGCGTGCACCGTCGCGCTCGGCGCCGCTCTCCTCGGCGTCGCGGGTACGTCCTCCGCCGGAGCGGCCCCGGCCGCCGAGACGGCGTCCGCCGCGGAGGCCGCCCCCACCGCGGCCGGTGACAAGGTGGTCGGATACTTCACCAACTGGGGTGTCTACCAGCGCGATTACCACGTCAAGAACATCGAGACGTCGGGCTCGGCCGACAAGCTCACGCACATCAACTACGCCTTCGGCAACGTCCAGGGCGGCAAGTGCACCATCGGCGACAGCTACGCCGACTACGAGAAGGCCTACACGGCCGACCAGTCGGTGGACGGCGTCGCGGACACCTGGGACCAGGAACTGCGCGGCAACTTCAACCAGCTGCGCAAGCTGAAGAAGCTGCACCCGGATCTGAAGATCGTCTGGTCCTTCGGCGGCTGGAGCTGGTCCGGCGGCTTCGGCGAGGCCGCTCAGAACCCGGCCGCCTTCGCCGAGTCCTGCCACGACCTGGTGGAGGACCCGCGTTGGGCCGATGTCTTCGACGGCATCGACATCGACTGGGAGTACCCGAACGCCTGCGGTCTGACCTGCGACACCAGCGGCCGCGACGCCTACGGCGACCTCCTGTCGGCACTGCGCTCGAAGTTCGGCACCGACAGTCTGATCACCTCGGCGATCACCGCCGACGGGTCGGAAGGCGGCAAGATCGACGCCGTGGACTACGCCGGAGCGGCGCAGTACCTCGACTGGTACAACCCGATGACATACGACTTCTTCGGCGCGTTCGCCGCCCAGGGCCCGACGGCCCCGCACTCCCCGCTGACCTCCTACCCGGGCATCCCCACGGAGGGGTTCAACAGCGACGCGGCGATCTCCAAGCTCAAGGGGCTCGGCATCCCCCCGGAGAAGCTGCTGCTCGGCATCGGCTTCTACGGCCGCGGCTGGACCGGCGTCACGCAGTCGGAGCCGGGCGGCACGGCGACCGGGGCGGCTCCGGGCGCGTACGAGGCGGGCATCGAGGACTACAAGATCCTGAAGGACAGCTGCCCGGTGACGGGCACGGTGGCCGGCACGGCGTACGCCCACTGCGGCACCAACTGGTGGAGCTACGACACCCCGTCCACCATTGCCACGAAGATGGACTACAAGAACCAGCAGGGCCTGGGAGGCACCTTCTTCTGGGAGCTCAGCGGTGACACGACCGACGGCGAGCTGATCAAGACGATCAACTAGCGCCGACGGGGTACACGCCCGACAGGGCGGGCAGGGGGCGGGGTGCCGGGCGGGCACCCCGCCCCTCTCCGTGCCGGGGCGTCACCCGGGCCTTCCGCTCCACGCGTGAGCGCGTCGCACGGGCCGGGCCCGGACGACGAATACGGCCGGGACGACGACGCACGTCCGGCTCCGGACGCACCGCGGCGGGCTCGGCCCGTTGCCGGCCCGACGGGCACGGCCCTGTTTCTCCGCGGCAGCCGCGGTCGTGGCGCCACTGGTTCGGTGCCCCTGGTTCGGCGCCGTCGGCAGCGGGTGGGGCCCCCCGGGGGCCCCACCCGCTCGGGCGTTCCCCAGGACGCGACCGCAGTGCACCCGCACGTACCTCCACGGGCGGGGATCCAGGCCGCGCGGGCCCTGCCGGGGCACGGGATCCGCGGCGGGACCGCCCCGGCGCGGGGCCGGTCCTCCGTTCCGTGACCCACGGCTCCGCCTGGCACCCACGCGGCGGCGGGGCCGCCGGGCGCCGGACATCGGCGTCCTCCGGCCCTTAAGCGGCCGTGGGCGGCGTGGGCCGCCCGCCTCCGGCGGCATCCCACGCCCCGCCCCGGCCCCTTCGCGTCATGGCCGTATCAAGGCTTCGGGCGAATCCGTATGGAGTCCGTCAAAGCGGCTCGGCCCCCGGCCCGGGACGGGATTTGCTCTCTCCAGGCCATGCGGCCGATTCCACCTCGTCACTCAATACATCCAGGAGCTCACGATGGCCGATCCGGCCTTCGTCGTCGTCACCGTCGCGGTATTCGCACTGGTGGCTCTCATCGCCAAGGGGGTGGCCAAGCTGTGACTGCGGACCATGTGGTCGGCCTCGTCGTCGCCCTCTCCCTGCTCGGTTATCTCATTGTCGCGCTTGTGTTCCCGGAGAGGTTCTGAGCACCGATATGAGCCCCGAGATATCTGGTGCGCTCCAGTTCCTCGCCCTGGCGGGGTCGCTCGCGCTGGCCTACCGCCCGCTGGGTGACTGGATGGCCCGCGTCTACTCCTCCGACACGCACTGGCGTCCGGAGAAGTGGATCTACAAGGTCATCGGCGCCCACCCGGAGGCGGAGATGCGCTGGCCCGCCTACCTGCGCGGCGTCCTCGCCTTCTCCGCCGTCGGCGTCCTCTTCCTCTACGCCCTGCAGCGGCTGCAGGGCGTTCTCCCCGGGTCGCTCGGCTTCCGGTCGATCGACCCCGACCAGGCCTTCAACACCGCCGCCTCGTTCGTCTCGAACACGAACTGGCAGTCGTACTACGGCGAGCAGGCCATGGGCCACGTCGTGCAGACCGGCGGCCTGGCCGTGCAGAACTTCGTCTCCGCCGCCGTCGGCATGGCCGTAGCGGTGGCGCTCGTACGGGGCTTCGCCCGTTCCCGGACCGGTGAACTGGGGAACTTCTGGGCCGACCTGGTCCGCGGAACCGTACGGATCCTGCTGCCGGTCTCGGTGGCCGGGGCCCTTGTACTGGTCGCCTGCGGCGCCATCCAGAATTTCTCCGGCATTCACGAGGTCGGCCAGTTCATGGGCGGCACCCAGGAATGGAACGGTGGGGCCGTGGCCTCCCAGGAGGCCATCAAGGAACTGGGGACCAACGGTGGCGGCTATTTCAACGCGAACTCCGCCCACCCCTTCGAGAACCCGAATCCGTTCTCGAATCTCTTCGAGATCTTCCTGATTCTCCTCATCCCGTTCGCGATGACCCGCACGTTCGGGAAGATGGTCGGATCGGTCAGGCAGGGTTACGCGATCCTCGGCGCGATGGTGACCCTGTGGATCGGGTTCACCGGGCTGATGATGTGGACCGAGTTCCACCACGGCGGTCCGGCCTTCGACATCGCCGGCGGTGCGATGGAGGGCAAGGAGACACGCTTCGGGATCGCCGGCTCGTCGATCTTCGCCGTGGCCACCACGCTCACCTCCACGGGTGCCGTCAACTCCTTCCACTCCTCGTACACCGGTCTCGGCGGCGGCATCACCATGCTCGGCATGCAGTTGGGCGAGATCGCGCCGGGCGGTGTCGGCTCCGGCCTCTACGGGATGCTGGTCATGGCGGTCATCGCGGTGTTCCTCGCCGGGCTGATGGTGGGCCGCACACCCGAGTACCTGGGCAGGAAGATCGGCACGCGCGAGATCAAGTTCGCCGCCTGCTACATCCTGATCACCCCCGCGCTGGTGCTCTCCTTCACCGCTGCGGCCCTGGCGCTGCCCACCCCGGCCGACTCGATGACCAACTCCGGTGCGCACGGTTTCTCCGAGATCCTGTACGCCTACACGTCCGCCTCCAACAACAACGGTTCCGCCTTCGCCGGGCTCAACGCCGACACGCAGTGGTTCAACAGCACCCTCGGCATCGCCATGCTGCTCGGCCGTTTCCTGCCGATGGTGTTCGTCCTGGCACTGGCCGGATCGCTCGCCCGGCAGAGTCCGGTCCCCGAGACGGCAGGCACGCTGCGCACCGAGAAGCCCCTGTTCACCGGGCTGCTGGTCGGCACGATCATGATCGTCGCCGGCCTGACCTACTTCCCGGCGCTGGCGCTGGGTCCGCTCGCTGAAGGGCTGGCGTCATGAGCAACGACCTCGCGCGGTACGACGACCCCGCGTCCCTGTCCACCGACGTTCCGCCCCACGCGCCCGGTCGGCACGCGTCCGGTCAGCACGCGTCCGCCGGTGCCGGTCCGGCGGCGGGGCGGGCGGGCGGCGGGCTCTTCGACCCCGGGCAGCTGCTCGCCTCCTTCCCGGACGCCGTCCGAAAGCTCGACCCCCGCCTCATGGCCAGGTCCCCGGTCATGTTCGTGGTCCTGGTCGGCTCCGTGCTGACGACGGTCTTCGCGGTCATGGACCCGGGCAACTGGTTCGGCTGGGCCATCGCGGCGTGGCTCTGGCTGACCACGCTCTTCGCGAACCTCGCGGAAGCGGTGGCCGAGGGCCGCGGCAAGGCGCAGGCGGACAGCCTGCGCAAGGCCAGGACCGGCACCGTGGCCCGCCGGCTCACCGGCACGGACGAGGAGCGGGTTCCGGGCACCGATCTGCGCGTCGGCGACCTCGTGGTCTGCGAGGCCGGCGACATCGTGCCCGGCGACGGAGACGTCGTCGAAGGCGTCGCGTCCGTCGACGAGTCCGCGATCACCGGTGAGTCGGCCCCGGTGATCCGCGAGTCCGGCGGCGACCGGTCCGCGGTCACCGGAGGTACGAAGGTGCTGTCCGACCGCATCGTCATCAGGATCACGACGAAACCCGGCGAGACGTTCATCGACCGGATGATCGGCCTGGTGGAGGGGGCGGCCCGGCAGCGCACGCCCAACGAGATCGCGCTGAACATCCTGCTCGCGTCGCTGACCGTCGTCTTCCTGCTCGCCGTCGTGACCCTGCAGCCGTTTGCCGTCCACGCGGGCGCCGAACAGTCGGTGATCGTCCTGACGGCGCTGCTGGTCTGCCTGATCCCGACGACCATCGGGGCCCTGCTCTCCGCCATCGGCATCGCCGGCATGGACCGGCTCGTGCAGCGCAACGTCCTGGCCATGTCGGGGCGTGCCGTCGAGGCCGCGGGCGACGTCTCGACCCTGCTGCTCGACAAGACCGGCACCATCACCCTCGGCAACCGGCAGGCGGCCGGGTTCACCCCGGTTCCGGGGGTCACGGAGGCCGCACTGGCCGACGCCGCCCGGCTGTCCTCACTGGCCGACGAGACCCCCGAGGGCCGCTCCGTCGTCGCCCTGGCGCGGGAGAGGTACGGGCTGCGCGAGCAGCACGAGGGGGATCTGGCGCACGCCGAGTGGGTGGTGTTCACGGCCCGGACCCGTATGTCGGGTGTCGACGTGGGCGGGCGCAGCGTACGCAAGGGCGCGAGCGCCTCCGTCACCGCCTGGGTCAGGGAGCGGGGCGGCACCGTCCCGCCGGACGCCCAGGTGCTCACCGACCGGATCGCTCAAGCGGGCGGCACGCCGCTGCTGGTGGCTCTGGAGGATGCGGAGGGCGCCCGGGTCCTGGGGGTGGTCCACCTCAAGGACGTCGTGAAGGACGGCATGCGCGAGCGCTTCGAGGAGCTGCGCCGCATGGGCATCAGGACGGTCATGATCACCGGTGACAACCCGCTGACCGCGAAGGCCATCGCCGACGAGGCGGGGGTGGACGACTTCCTGGCCGAGGCGACACCCGAGGACAAGATGGCCCTCATCAAGAGGGAGCAGGCCGGCGGCAGGCTCGTCGCGATGACCGGCGACGGCACCAACGACGCTCCCGCACTGGCCCAGGCGGACGTGGGGGTGGCCATGAACACCGGCACCTCGGCCGCCAAGGAGGCCGGCAACATGGTCGACCTCGACTCCGACCCGACCAAGCTCATCGAGATCGTCGGCATCGGCAAGCAACTGCTCATCACCCGCGGCGCGCTGACGACGTTCTCGATCGCCAACGACGTGGCGAAGTACTTCGCGATCATCCCGGCCATGTTCGCGGTGGTGTACCCCGGCCTGGACAAGCTCAACATCATGGGCCTGGCCTCGCCCGAGTCCGCGATCCTGTCGGCCGTCGTCTTCAACGCGCTGATCATCATCGCCATGGTGCCGCTCGCCCTGCGGGGCGTGCGCTACCGGCCGATGAGCGCGGACCGGATGCTGCGCCGCAACCTGGGCCTGTACGGGCTCGGGGGACTCGTGGCGCCGTTCGTCGGCATCAAGCTCATCGACCTCCTCATCTCCACCATTCCTGGCATCGGGTGACGACATGAACACCTCTGTACGCAATACGGCCCGTCTCCTCGGGGCGGGCCTGCGGGCCCTGCTCGTCCTGACCCTGCTCTGCGGCGTCGTCTATCCGCTCGCCGTCACCGGCGTCGCACAGGCCCTGTTCGACGACCGGGCCGACGGATCCGAGATCACGACGGAGGGCGAGGTCGTGGGCTCGGAGCTGATCGGGCAGAGGTACGACCTGCCGAAGACGGATCCGGCCGACGCGGACGAAGCCCCCCGGCCCGACCTCAGGTGGTTCCAGCCGAGGCCCTCCAACGGCCTCGGCTCCAACAGCGTGAATCCGCAGTACACGCTGATCCTCTCCGGCGCGACCAACCGGTCCGGGGACAACGAGGAGCTCATCCGGTGGGTGACGGACGCCAAGGAGGCCGTGGTCGCGGACAACACGGCGGAGGGCTACCGGCCCCGGCCCTCGGAGGTCCCGGCGGACGCCGTCACCTCCTCCGGCTCCGGGCTCGACCCGCACATCTCCCCCGCGTACGCGCGGCTCCAGGTGCACCGGGTGGCCGAGAGGAACCACCTCGAGGTCCACCAGGTCGAGCAACTCGTGAGGGACGGCACCGAGGGCCGGACGCTCGGCTTCATGGGTGAGCCACGCGTCAACGTGCTCAGGCTCAACATCGGTCTGAAGGAGCTGGCCGGGAGCTGACGCCGCGGGTCCGGAGCCGGGGCCGGCGGGACGCCTCACATCCCGCCGGCCCCGGCTCCTCCGGTTCGCCGAGACCCCCGCCCTCCGGCACCCGGCACCCGGTACCCGGCAGGCTCTCCTGGTCCGGTCGCCGTACGTCGCGGGCCGGGTGCCGCGGCGCACGGTGTGCCCCGGGACGAGGGTGAGGCCCTGCCGCACGTCTGCGGTACGCGCCGGCCCCCCGCCGAGCGGGTCACGTCCGAACACGCGGGCCGGAGCGGGCCGGTGGGCAAAACCGGCTGACGGGCCGGAAAGTCCGCACACTCCCCCTGGTGTCCGGGACGGGATGCGAGGATGAGCGCGCCATGACTCCCGGCCGGTGCTGTCGCGCGGTGAGGGCTGTGGTGTTCGCAGCCGCCTGCGTGCTGCTCACCGCCCTCGGCCACATCGTCATGTCCGCGACTGCCGTCCCCTGGTGGGTCCTGGCCGTCGCTGTCGCCGCGACGGCCGCGGCAGCCTGGGTGTTCACCCGCCGGGAGCGCGGACTGCTCTTCGTCGCCTCCGCGGCGGTCGTGGTCCAGGCGGTCCTGCACAGTGCCTTCTCGCTGGCCCAGGCAGCGGTCCGTCCCTCGCTGCCGGACGGTGCCTCGTTCGCTCGGCGGTGGACCCGGTACCTGCTCTGCGAGACGCACGGATCCGCCCCCGCGGGGATGGCCGTACCCGGTGCCGGGGAGATGCACCACCCCGGCCCGGACGGCCTGATGGACCACGCGGTGATGTCCGCCGGACACGACATGGCCGGCCTGTCCTCCACCGGGATGCTCGCCGCCCACCTGCTGGCCGCCCTGTTGTGCGGCCTCTGGCTGGCGTGCGGGGAGCGGGCCGTCTTCCGTCTGCTGCGCGCCTGCGCGGGATGGCTGGTCGCTCCGTTCCGGCTCGTTCTCCATCTGCCCGTGCCCGCCGACCGGCCGCGCGTCCGTGCCCGGCGTTCCCACCGGGCTCATCCGCTGCGCCAGTTGCTGCTCGTCCACATCGTCGGCACCCGGGGTCCGCCGTCCCGGATCGCTGTCATCTGACAGCCGATCCCCGACCGGCGCCCGGGACCGACCCCGGCGCGCCCCGGGCACGGCGCGGCCGCCTCCGGCCGCGTCGTCCACAGCACCGGCCCCGCCCACGTGCGGGACGATCCCGGATTCCCGGACCACCGGAATCCCGGAAGGACATCAGGCGATGACCCCTGCCCTGCCCCCACCCCCGGCCACCGGGAAGAGAACGCCGCGGGACCCGCACGGCGCCGACGAACGGGTCACGTGCCTGGCCCTGGCCGCACGTTCCGGGGACGCGGAGGCCGTGGACCGCTTCATACGCGCCCTGCACCACGACGTACGGCGCTACGTCGCCTTCCTGAGCCCCGACCCCCAGGCGGCGGACGACCTCACCCAGGACACCTTCCTGCGCGCGCTGGGAAGCCTTCACCGGTTCGAGGGGCGCTCCTCGGCACGCACCTGGCTGCTCTCCATCGCCCGGCGCACCGTCGTGGACAGCCTTCGGCATGCCGCCGCCCGGCCCAGACTGGCGGACCGCCACGACTGGCAGTCGGCGGCCGAACAGTCGCAGCCGCGCGGTCTGCCCGGCTTCGACGACGGCATCGCTCTGGCCGATCTCCTGGCGGCGGTCCCCGCCGAGCGACGCGAAGCGTTCGTCCTCACCCAGCTCCTGGGGCTTCGCTACGCGGAGGCCGCCGCGGTCACGGGCACTCCCGTCGGAACCGTGCGTTCACGTGTCGCCCGCGCCCGGTCCGCGCTGGTCGAACTGCTGAGGGAGGCCGAGGCCCCAGCGGCTCGCCCCTCCGGGACGGGCCACGGCGGGACGGGCGGCGCTCCGCGTCCGGTGCCCGAGGCTGCCACGGCGGCCTGAACGCCGCCTCCCCGGGGCACCGGCGGGCCCGCCTGCCGGTGCCCCGGAGGTCGCGCGTACGTCCCCACGGTTCACCGCGGGCACCATGAGGGGGGCGTGGCGAACGTCTCGGGCCTGCCATGTTTCCGCCTCGCCGGGGAGACGTACTATCACCTGGTCATCACCGCGACGGGAGACAGGAAGCCGGTGCGATTCCGGCACGGTCCCGCCACTGTAACCGGGGAGTTCCCCTCGAACGGCTGCCGCGCACCGCCGCGGTCAGGCCGGGGGAACGTCGATCCGGGAGTCAGCACACTGGCCTGTCGCGGGCCCATTCCGAGGAGCGCGGACTCCCCAGGAGGCTCTACGTGTACGACGGCATGCCCCGTCCCCTGTTCTCCCCCTCCTCCCGCCCGCGACGCCGTGCGCTGCGCGCCGCGGCGCTGGCCGGGGCACTGTCGGCGACCCTGCTGGCCGGCTGCGGCACGGCCGACGACGGCGCCCGGGACCGGAGGGCTTCGGCGTCGTCCGCGAAGGGCTTCCCGGTCACCGTCGACAACTGCGGTACCCGCACCACGTACGACGGGCCGCCGTCCCGGGTGGTCACCGTTCACCAGCACCCGGCGGAGCTGATGCTGGCCCTCGGGCTCCGTGACCGGATGGTGGGGACCGCCTTCCCGGACTCCGCGGTCCTGCCCGAACTCCGGAAGGACTTCGAGGCGGTTCCCGAACTGGCGGAGAAGGAGCCGTCCTTCGAGACGCTCCTGAACGCCGAGCCCGACTTCGTCTACGGCGGCTACGGCAGCGCGTTCGCCGAGAACGAGGGCCGGTCCCGCAAGGCGTTCGCCGATGCGGGCATCGACACCTACCTCAACCGCGAGTACTGCGGGAAGAAGAGGGTGTCGATGAAGGACGCCTACGACGAGATCCTGACCGTCGGCAGCATCTTCGGTGTGCGGGACCGGGCCGAGAAGCTCGTGGCCGATCTGCGGGAACGCGTCGACGGGACCAGCCGGACGGTGGAGGGCGTCTCCCCGGTGTCCGTCTTCGTGTACGACAGCGGCGACAAGTCGGCGTTCACGGCGGGCGGCAAGGGCCTGGGCACCGAGATCATCGCGCTGGCCGGAGGCCGGAACGTCTTCGCGGACCTCGACGACGTCTTCGGGGACGTCTCCTGGGAACAGGTGGTCGCCCGCGAGCCCGAGGTCATCGCGATCTACGACTACGCGGGTGCGGGCAGCGTGGCGGAGAAGAAGAGGTTCCTGCTCTCGCAGCCCGCCCTCGCCGACGTCCCCGCCGTACGGAACAAGCGGTTCGTGGTGCTTCCGCTGACCGCGACGCTGGTCGGCATCCGCCCGCCGCACGCGGTCGAGGACCTGGCCCGCGGGCTGCATCCCGAGTCCTTCCGGTGACGGTGCCGGCCGAGGCCGGGGCTGCGCCCGCCGTTCGTACGGGCCGCCGGGAGCGTCTGCGCTCACGGGCCTTCGCGCCCACGCTGATCTGCCTCGGCCTGCTGCTCGTGGTCTCCCTGACCGCGGGCCTGGCCATCGGTTCGGTGCACGTGCCGCCGGGCGAGGTCTGGGGCATCGTGACGCACGCGTTCGGCGGTGAACTGTCCGAACCGACCTGGTCCCGGGCGCGCGAGACGATCGTCCTCGACGTGCGGGCGCCCCGGGTGCTGCTCGGCGCGGTGACGGGCGCCGGTCTCGCGGTGGTGGGCACCGCCATGCAGGCACTGGTGCGCAACCCGCTCGCCGAGCCGTATCTGCTGGGCGTCTCCTCCGGAGCCTCGCTGGGCGCCGTCGCCGTGATCGTGTTCGGTGTGAGCCTGGCCGGGCCGGTGCCGCTGTCGGCTGCGGCGTTCGTGGGCGCCCTGCTCACCCTGCTGCTCGTGTACTCGACGGCCCGCGCCGGAGGGCGTATCACCTCGGTCCGGCTGGTGCTGTCGGGAGTGGCGGTGGCGGCGGTGCTCACAGCCGTGACGGACCTGCTGCTCCTGACCGCCGGGCGGGGCAACGAGGCACGGACGGTGCTCGCCTGGACCCTGGGCGGACTGGGCGGCGTGCAGTGGTCCACGCTGTGGCTGCCCGGTACGGCGCTGCTGCTGGGCATCGGCGTCCTGCTGGTGCGGGCCCGGTCGCTGAACCTGCTGCTGACGGGCGAGGAGGCGGCCACGACGATGGGGCTGGACGTGGCCCGCTTCCGGGTCCGGATGTTCGTCGTGCTGTCCCTCGTCACCGGCGTCCTGGTGGCGGCGGCCGGCCCCATCGGCTTCGTCGGACTCATGCTTCCGCACATCGTGCGGCTCTTCGTGGGCGGTGACCACCGCAGGGTGCTGCCGACGGCGGCGCTGGCCGGGGCGGTGTTCCTCGTCTGGACCGACATCGCGGCGCGCACGGTCGCCGCCCCGATGGAGATCCCCGTCGGCGTCCTCACCGCGCTGTGCGGCGGGCCCTTCTTCCTGTGGCTGCTGCGCCGGGACGCCCGACGGAACACCGACCGAGGAGTGGGATGACCGCGGCCGAACTCGCCGTCGAGAACGTCACGCTGACCGCCGGCGCGTACCGGCTGGTGCGCGAGGTGTCCCTGACCGCGCGCCCCGGTGAGGTGGTCGGCCTGGTCGGCCCCAACGGCAGCGGCAAGTCCAGTCTCCTGCGCGCCGTCTACCGCGTCCTGCGTCCCGATTCCGGCCGGGTACGGGTGGACGGGGCCGACGCCTGGTCCCTGCCCGTGCGCCGGCTGGCCCGCACGCTGGCCTCCGTGGTGCAGGAGCCGGGCGCCGACTTCGACCTGACCGTGCGGGAGGTCGTCGCCATGGGGCGTACTCCCCACAAGCGGCTGTTCGACGGCGACACCGCGGAGGACGCGCGCATCATCGACACGGCTCTCGCGTCGGTGGACGCCACCCAGCTGACGACGCGTTCCTTCGACCGGCTCTCCGGAGGTGAGCGCCAGCGCGTGCTCATCGCCCGCGCCCTGGCGCAGCAGCCCGGCCTACTGGTGCTCGACGAGCCGACCAACCACCTGGACATCAGGCACCAGTTGGAGGTCCTGGGTGTGCTCAGGCGGCTGCCGGCCACCGTCCTGGTCGCGCTGCACGACCTGAACCTGGCGGCCTACTACTGCGACCGCCTCTACGTCCTGCGCGAGGGTGAGGTCGTCGCTTCGGGACCGCCGGCGGCGGTGCTCACCCCCGGGCTGCTGGCCGAGGTGTACGGCGTGGCGAGCGAGGTCGCCGTCCATCCGCGGACCGGGGCGCCGCAGGTGACCTTCCTGCCGGGAGAACCCCGAGAATCCGGCCGCGGTGGCGCGACAATGCACTGAGCCTCCGCCAACGTGAAGCCACTGGTCAAAGGGCTGGCGTGACAGTCTTTCGGGGTCTCAGCTGGTCGTGGGCGGCTGCCTATCGTGTAGATCATTTGTCAGCCGTTCGCTTGAGGTCCGTCAGGACGGGGGCGGGCAGGTGGTGGCCGTCGTTCGCTGACCGACGGACTTGGCCAAAGCTCTGCGGGCGCGACCGCAGTGTGAGCATCTCGAATTCCGCAACCACCAGGCCGTGAACAGCAGCTTCACGGGGCGCTCTGCGTACTGTTCGTGGAGGAGGCCACTGCGGACCTGCGGGAAGACCGGATCCCGGCGGTCACTGTTGTGCGGCGAACGCGGCTTCGATTTCCTTGATCACGAGGTCGGGACGGTCCGTCGGCACCTCATGGGAAGTGCCCTTGGCGGTAACGAGCGTCCGGTTCGGCGCCTCCTGGGCGAACGCGGCGGCGGCGTCACGCCAGCGCTGGGCGTCCTCGGGAGACCTGGCGAACGGAGTCCTCTCGGAAACCATGACCGTAACCGGCACCGAAGCCGGCCACACCACCTTGTGGAATGCCTGGTGTGCTGCGGCGAAACCCTCCGCGGTGGAGATGAGCTGGCGGTTCTCCGGCTTCTCGGGATCCTCCTTCGCCGCGTCGACCTCCGGCTGAGTCCCGGCTACGAGACGGGGGATCTCCTCGTCCGTGAAGAACTGCGGGAGGTTGGCGTCGACCAGCACTGCACCGGAGAGCATCTCCGGGTTGTCCTGGGCGAGGTAGTTGGCGATCTCACCGGCCTGGGAGTGAGAGACCAGGGTCACGTCCTTGGTGACGCCCACTCTCTTGAGTCCCGCCTTGAGGTCGCTGACGGCGCTCTCGACCTTCCACGCGCCGGGCACCACGTCGCTCTTGCCGAGACCGGCCCGGTCGTACGTGATGACGGTGGCCCCGGTGGCCGCGTGCACCCTGGGGACGATGTCCTTCCACTGCGAGGAGTCCTCACCGCCGCCCGAGTCCAGGACGATGGTGGAGCCGTTGCCCTGGGTGACGTAAAAGGCCAAACGGTGACCACCGTTGTCGACCATGTGAAGCTTCGCTTCGGCCGCCTTGGCGGAGCCCGGGGTGGCGGACGAGGTGGCAGACGACGAGGCCGTGGGGCTCGGGGCGTTGTCGCTGCAGGCTGTGACGCCGCCGGCGGCCAAGGCCAGCAAGGCGAGGGATGACAGAACGCGGTACGTGGAACGGCTCATACGGGGGGTGTGGGACACGGCTGATCCTTCGACGGCTTGAGGGCGCTGTGGTACCTGTCCCATCATTCGAAAACCTGCCTGCCCACAGAATCCGGCTGGCACGTCTATAGGTGGTGCGGTTGAGGCCAGCGAGCGTGGTGGGGTTAACCCCGGAGCGCGCCACGGTCGCCGGGCGCTCCGGCGCCGGGCCGGTGGCCGGCCGTGCGCAGCCCGTGGCTGCGCACGATCGTCGAGAACCTCACGCAGAGCACCTCGGCCGACCTCTTCTAGCCGTCTGACAATCGAACAGCGCCAGACTCTCGTGCCTCCCGAAGTGGTCGACATCCGCTGTCCGATCTCGGGGTCTGGCCCAAGTTGTGGGAGCCGACTACTCGTTGTAGCTCTTGGTTTTTGTGGCGGAGGTTCGCAAGTCGCCTTGAGTTCGCTCCTTGTATGGCTGATGTGCTCGACATTCGGTCGCCGCGAACGAAGATCCGTCTCCAGCACAGGAGCCGTTGTTCCCGTCGAACACGAAGGTCGTGATCACGTCCGCCGAGACGGACGGCGAGGCGATACGTATCGAGGCACGATGCACCGCAAGCGACGCTCGTTGCCCGGCCTGCGGAGACTGGTCGGCTCAGATTCACGGCTCCTACCTGCGCTTCCCTGCAGACCTGGCTTGTGCCGGACGGCCTTGCATACTCGCGTCGACGCGGTCGGCGAAGTCGCCGACCGCGGTGGCGAAGGCGGCGGGCGCCTCCTGCGCGACGAAATGCCCGACGTCCGGGATCGTGACCGCGGTGACGTCGTCGGCGACCTGGCGCATCGTCCGCTCGGTGAAGGGGGCGTTGATGCCGTCGACGGCGAGCACGGGAACGGTCAGCGGCCGCGACTCGGCCAGTGCCCGCATCCGGTCGCCGCCGGTCAGGGAGGAACGGTAGAGCCCTTCGGTGCCGCGCCAGCCGCCCGGCCGCGCGTAGGTGCGGGCGAACTCGTCGAGGTCGGCCTCGGTGACCCCGCCCGGCACCATCGTCATCGCCGAGACGGCCCAGTCGAGTATCACTCGCTCGCGGCCGGCCAGGAACAGCTCCGGAATTCCCGGGGCGGCGAGGAATCCCACGTGCCAGGAGCCGCCGTTCCTGACGTCGGCCAGCATCTCCCAGCCGTACCCCGGAAGGGTGGTCTCGACGCCGGTGAAGCTGAGGACGTCGCCGGGGTGCGTGGCCGCGAACGCGAAGACCGGCCCGCCGCTGATGTCCTGGCAGGTCACGTGCACGGGCCCGACGCCGAGGTGCGCGACCAGCCGGTGCAGGTCCTCCGCCATGGTGGCCAAGTCGTGGTCGCCGTCGGCGATGCCGGAGTCGCCGAAGCCGCGCAGGTCGACGGCGAACACCCGGTGGGTGGCGGCGAGCAGCGGGATGACGTCGCGGAAGGCCCACCAGGACTCCGGCCACCCGTGCACCAGCAGGATCGGGGAGCCGGTGTCGCCCGCCGAGACGTAGTGCAACGTGGTGCCGTTGACCTCGACTGTGTGGTGCGTGACGCCCGCCACGGCGGGCGAGGCGGTCACGAAAGAGCTGGTCATGCGATGACTCCCAAGATAGACAACCAGGTTGACTCCAGTATTGGTCAACCCGGTTGTCCAAGTCAAGGGAGATCTAGACTGTGGTCATGTCCTCACGATCCGGCGCCGATCTCGCCCTGCTGCTCCTGGGCAGCTATCGCAATCTGGTGGACGAAGTGGTCCGGGAACTGGCGACCCGGGGATACCCCGACGCCCGGCCGTCCCACGAGTACGCGATCCGGGCCATCCGAGCCGGCGCCGACAGCGCCTCGGACCTGGCCCGCAGACTCGCCATCACCAAGCAGGCCGCGGCGAAGACGATCGCCGCGCTCGTCGAACGCGGGTACATCACCACCGAGACCGACCCCGCCGACACCCGCCGCAAGAACATCCGGATCACCGATCACGGGATCGGGCTGATCACCGAGAGCACGGCGATCTTCGACGAGGTGCGGGCCCGCTGGGAAGTCCGTCTGGGCGCCCCCGAACTCGCCGAGCTGGAAACGCAGCTCGCCCAATTCGTCGGCGACTCGCCCATAAACCTCGACGCTCCGGGCTGGGCAGCGGGACAGGAACTGCGCTAGCGGTCAGCCGAGAGTCGTGGGCGGCCGGTCGGCGCCGCTTTCGGGGCCGCCGGAGACATCGGCGGGGCCCTCAGCCGGCCCCGGACTACGGACCTGTCTTGGCCCTGACCGCCGACGGCGTCAAGTGTCGGGCGGACAAGGCATATCAAGGCGCAGGCCCTGCTGTCCGCGTCCCCTTCCGGGGCAAGAACCTGCGCGGCCGGCGCCGGCGTCACAACCGCGATCACGCCAAGATCCGCAGCCTCGGTGAACACGCCATGGCCACCCTCAAATGCTGGCGACTTCTGCGGAAACTCCGCTGCGGCACCACCCGGATCACCGCCGTCGTCCGTGCCGTCGTCGCACTCGAACTCGCCACCTGATCAAGATGGAAAAGGCTCACTATTGAATCCGGGTCGCGGACAATCTAGGGTTCCGTATATGGCGAATCAGATTGCGGCCGGGCCGGAGCTTCTGGAATATGTCAGGGAATTCTCGCTGAGAGAGGACGGGATTCTGCGCGAGCTGCGCCTGACGACCGCGGAGCTGCCCGGCGGGCAGGCGATGCAGGTCATGGCGGAGGAGGGGCAGTTACTCGCCTTCCTGATCGCGGCGACCGGCGTCGTGGACGTCCTGGAGATCGGCACCTTCACCGGCTACAGCACCTTGTGCATGGCTCGCGCCCTCCCGCCGGGCGGGCGCCTGGTCACCTGTGACATCAGTGGGCGATGGCCTGAGATAGGTGCCGATTACTGGCGGCGGGCAGGTGTTCTCGACCGCATCGAGGTGCGCATCGGCGCGGCGACGGAAACGCTCGAGAAAATGCTCGCCGATGACGGTCCCGGTCAATTCGGTCTCGTATTCATCGATGCCGACAAAGCGAATTATCCGCAGTACTACGAGCTGGCGCTGCGGCTCGTGCGGCAGGGCGGCCTGCTGGTGGTGGACAACACGCTCTTCTTCGGGCGGGTCATCGATCCGCTCGCCGACGACGCGGACACCGCCGGTGTCCGCGAGGTCAATGCCCGGATCCGGGACGACCGGCGGGTCGACGTCTGCATGCTCCCGATGGCCGACGGCATCACGCTGGTCCGCCGCAGGTGACCGTCACCCCACTGGGCCGCCCGGACGCCGCGCACGGTCCGGAAGGCCCGCGCCGGCCGGCGCCGGGTCGGTGAGGTCCGGCGCGATCAGCCGTACCGTCGTGGGGGCGTCCCGCCGTCCGGCGACGAGGTGCAGCAGCTGGACGTCCTCGCCGGAACCGCCCGAACCGCCGGGACCGCCGGGACCGCCGGGACCGCCGGAGACACCGCCCCGGCAGTCGCAGGGCCGGTCGTCGAGGCCGGCGAACCGGTAGGCGATCTCCATCATCCGGTTGCGGCCCGTGGCGCGGAAGTCGGCCAGCAGGTGGACACCGGCCCTGGCGGCCTGGTCGGCCAGCCAGTTCAGCAGGATGGTGCCGACGCCGAACGCCACCACACGGCACGAGGTGGCGAGGAGTCTGAGGTGCCATGCCCGTGCGTGCTTCTCCAGCAGCACCACGCCCACGGCGCCGTGCGGGCCGAAGCGGTCCTCGAGCGTGGTGACCAGCACCTCGTGGCCGGGGTGGGCGAGGAGCGCGCGCAGTGCCTCGTCCGGGTAGTGCACTCCGGTCGCGTTCATCTGGCTGGTGCGCAGGGTCAGTTCCTCGACCCGGGTCAGCTCGTCGTCCGTGGCCCGCCCGATGGACATCACCATCTCCAGCGAGCGCAGGAAGTCCTCGTGCGAGCCGGTGTGGCGCGCCTGTTCGTCCGTGCGCCGGAAGCCGGCCTGGTACATCGTCCGGCGCTGTCGTGAGTCGACGGTCACCGACCGGGGGCTGAACTCCGGCAGTCCGAGCAGCTTCACGGCGTCCTCCGCCGGGTAGCAGCGCACCTGCGGGAGGTGGTGGGCGACCTCGGCCCGCTCGGCCGGCTGGTCGTCGATGAAGGCGATGGTGGCGGGAGCGAAGTCCAGTTGCTCGGTGATCCGGCGTACGGCGTCCGACTTGCGCCCCCAGCCGATCTCCGGGACGACGAAGTAGTCGGCGACACCGAGGGCCCGGAGCCGGGCCCAGGCGTGGTCGTGGCTGTTGCGGCTGCACACCGACTGGAGGATGCCCCGCGCGTCCAGACCGACGATCACCTCGCGGACCGCGTCGGGCAGGACGACGTCCTCGTCCTCCAGCAGCGTGCCGCGCCAGAGCGTGTTGTCGAGGTCCCAGACAAGGCACTTCACGGTCGCGGGCGGATCCACCGGGGCGGTGTCGCTCATGTTCGGCTCCTTGTCGTGGGGTGCGTCGGCGGCCGGGGCGCGGTCACCGTCTGCTGAGCGCGTGGTCGGCCAGGATCAGCTGGCACACCTCGTTGCTGCCCTCGATGATCTCCATGAGCTTGGCGTCGCGGTACGCCCGCGCGACGACGTGACCGTCCTGGGCCCCGGCCGACGCGAGCACCTGGACCGCGGCCGCCGCGCCTCTGGCCGCATGCTCCGCACCGACGTACTTCGCCAGCACGATGGCGGTGGCCAGATCGGCGGCGTTGTCGTCCCAGCAGCGGCTGGCGTACTCGCAGGCCCGGGTGACGATCTGCTCGGCGGTCCACAGATCGGCCAGGTGCCGGGCGACGAGCTGGTGCTGCGCCAGCGGCCGGCCGAACTGGTGCCTCGTTCCTGCGTGGCCGGCGGCCGCCGCCACGCAGGCCCGCAGGATCCCCACGCAGCCCCAGGCGACGGAGATCCGGCCGTAGGCGAGGGCCGTCGTCACCAGTAGGGGAAGCGGCTGGCGTCCGCCGCCCAGCAGGCTGCCGAGCGGCAGCCGCACCTCGTCGAACGCGAGGTCCGCGTGTCCGGCGGCCCGACAGCCCAGCGGATCGGCCACCCGCCGCACCCGTACCCCGGGGGCAGTCCGGGGCACCACGACCACGGCGCCGCCCTCTGCCATCCGGGCGACGACGAGGAAGAGGTCGGCGTAGTCGGCGGCGGTCACCCACTTCTTGCGGCCGGTGAGCAGCAGGGAGTCCCCGTCGACGGTGACGGTGGCCTCGATGGCCGACAGGTCGCTGCCGGCCTGCGCTTCGCTGAAGGCGACGGCCGCCAGATCGCCGGAGGCCAGCCGCGGCAGCAGGTCCGCCGCCTGCGCCGGGTCACCGAGCCGTTCGACGGTCCACGCGGCCATGCCCTGCGAGGTCATGACGCTCCGCAGTGAGCTGCACAGGCTGCCGACGTGGGCGGTGAACTCGCCGCTGTCCGCGCTGTTCCACCCCGGCCCGCCGTGGTCGGCCGGGATCTGGGCGGAGAGCTGTCCCGCCGCGGCGAGCTTGCGCACCACGTCCTCGGGCAGCCGGCCCGTCCGGTCCCAGTCGCCCGCCCGGTCGCCGACCAGCTCGGTGACGGCCGAGGCCGCCGCTGCGACGGCTTCACGCACCGGGGCCCCCGGAGGCCGGGGGGCGGAGCCGCTCGACCAGCGCGGCCATCTGCAGCACGGTGCGGAAGTTCTCCATCCGCAGGTCTGCGCCGCGGACGGAGATGCCGTAGGTCCTCTCCAGATGCACCACCAGTTCCATGGCGAAGAGCGAGGAGAGCCCACCGGTGCCGAAGACGTCCGCGTCGGTCGCCCACACCCTCCCCGTGCGCTTCTCCAGGAACCGCAGCAGGTCCGTCTGTACGGTGCCGGGGTCGCCGGTGGATTCCGGCGCCGGCCGGTTGGATGACGTGGTCATGCGTGTTCTCCCTCGTACTCGTAGAAGCCGCGCCCGCTCTTGCGGCCGAGGTGGCCGTCCCGCACCATCGCCAGCAGCAGGCCGCAGGGGCGGCACCCTTCGTCGCCGGTGCGGCTGTGCAGCACCCACAGCGAATCGACCAGGTTGTCCAGCCCGATGAGGTCGGCGGTGCGCAGGGGGCCCGTCGGGTGGCCCAGGCACCCCTGCATGAGGCGGTCGACGGACTCGGCGCTCGCCGTGCCCGCCGCCACCACCCGTACCGCGTCGTTGATCATGGGATGCAGGATCCGGCTGGTGACGAATCCCGGTGCGTCGTCGACCACGATCGGCTCCCGGCGCAGGGCGGTGAGCAGCGTCCGCAGCGCGTCGAGGGTCCCCTCGCCGGTGTGCGTGCCCCGGATGACCTCGACCGTCCGGATCAGGTAGGGCGGATTCATGAAGTGGGTGCCGATCAGGTCCGCCGGCCGGGCCGCCGCGCGGGCCAGTTCGTCAATGGGGATCGCCGACGTGTTGGAGATGACCGGGGTGCCGGGCGCGACCAGCGCGGACACCTCCGCGAGGACCTTCGCCTTGGCGTCGGCGTCCTCGGTGACCGCTTCGATCACCGCGGTGGGAGCCGCGTCCTGGCCCGTCACCAGGTCGGTGAGCGACAGGCCGGTGACGAGCGCGCCGGGGGCGGCCCCGTCGGGCAGCGCGCCCATCAGCCGTGCGGTCCGCACCTGGTGGCCGACCCTCTCGGGGGCGTCGTCCAGCCGGCGCCGGTCCAGGTCGATCAGCGTCACCGCGATCCCGTGCCCGATGGCCAGGGCGGCGATGCCCGACCCCATCACTCCCGCCCCGAGCACAGCCAGTCGCTGTCCGGTGGCGGGCGTACCGCTCTCCGCTGCCATGTCGCCTCTCTTTCGGACCCGGCTCGGCCTGCCTCCCGGGCTACGTCTGAACTCTGAACACGGTGGACGCCGACGGCACCGGGGGCGGTTGGGGAGCCTCCGGGCCGTCGTCGTCGGTCACTCCTCCGAGCGGCTCGCTTCGGTCCGCCGGGGCCGCGGCGGCACGAGGCCGCCCGTCGGTTCCGTGTAGAACTGCTGCGCCCACTGCCGGTAGCGGCCGATCGGACCGTCTCCCTGGGCGAGCTTCGGCTGCTCGACGTGCTCCTGGTGGTGCCACATCAGCAGGTCGGCGCCGGTGTCGACGCCGGCCACCCGCTGGAGGACGGAGCTGAGCAGCCGGGCGACGGGCGTCGCCACCGCGCGCCCGACCGTCGCGGGCACGCCGGGGATGCCGTTCAGCTCCAGCTTCGTGCCGAACCGGAGCTGGATGCGTCCCGGGCCGGTCGGGGTCGCGTGCAGCATCACGTAGAGGTTGCCCGCGTCCCGGGGCAGTACGGACCGGGCGGCGATGGTGCCCAGTCCGATCACCGTGAGCGTGTAGGACTGGCGGAACCCTCGCATGACGGTGCCGCGTGCGGTCGCGGTGACGGTGCTGACCGGTTCCCCGGTCACCGGTGTGCCCTCGATGTCGAGGTCCTTGAGACCGTGCAGCGCCGGCAGGTGACCCCAGTCGAACGCGTTCTCGATGACGTCCTGCGGGTGGCCGGCGATGTCGTAGGTGTCGTGGCTGAAGGGCTGCCGGTCGTCCATGGGGAAGTCGGGGACGTCCCACTCCGGGGGCAGGCCGAGGGCGTGCCACCACACGTAGACGGAGCCGTTGGCCTCGCACACCGGGTACTGCGCCAGCGAGGCCCTCGGAGGCGGCTTGTCGTAGCCCGTGCGCACGCAGACGCCGGCCGGGTCGAACGCGAACCGGTGGAAGGGGCAGACGATGTCCTCCCCCTCGACCGATCCGCCGACCCCGAGGTGTGCTCCCAGGTGCGGGCACCGGGGCCGGACCGCCCGCAGCACGCCCGCGGTCGTCCGGTAGACGACGACCTCCGCGCCCGCGAGCGGGCGGGTGAGGACCGATCCGGGTCTCACCTCGTCGGCGAAGGCAAGGCAGAACCACCCGTTCGGGTAGGGGCGGGAGGGGGCGTGCAGGGTGTCGGCCGGGGCCGCCCCGCCCAGGTCGGCCGCCCGGGAGCGGAGGAGCTGCTTCACTAGGGGCTTCAGGTGAGGCTTCACGTCATCGCTCCTGATGCTTCACCGGGCAGGTGGCGACGCCCGGCTCCGTGGACGGCCGGGCGGGTGCGGGCGCCTCCGCGTGGGCCCCGTGGCTCTCGGCACCGCCCGCCCACCGCTCGCCGAGCCGCAGGCTCAGCCCGCGCGAACTCAGGCTGGTCTCCACCTTCGGCCGGAACGGCTTGTCGCCGACGGGGGTCAGCTCCCAGCGGGCGACGATGGCGGTGAGGGCCAGGATCGCCTCGGTGAGGGCGAACTGGTCCCCGATGCACTTGCGGGGACCGGCGCCGAACGGAATGTAGGTGGCCCGGTCCGGCTGGGCGTCGAGCCAGCGGTCCGGGTCGAACCGGTCGGGCTCGGTGTAGAGGTCGGGGCGGCGGTGCAGGAGGTACGGGCTGAGCACGAGGGTGCTGCCGGCCTTGAGCCGTACGCCGCCGAGCTCGGCGTCCTGCCGGACGGTGCGGGTCATCATCCAGGCGGGCGGATACAGCCGCAGCGTCTCGGTCACCACCCGGCCGGCCAGTCCGAGCGAGGGCAGGTGAGCGGGATCGAGCTTCTCGCCCTTCAGGACGTTGTCGGTCTCGACCTGGAGGCGGTGCTGGACGTCCGGGTCGGTGGCGAGCAGGTGCAGCGCCCAGGCCAGGGTGATGGCCGTGGTCTCCATCCCGCCGAGGAAGAAGGTCAGCGCCTCGTCGGCCAGTTCACCGTCGCTCAGCTGCTTCCGGCCGTCCTCGCTCTCCTCGTCCACCGCCCCGACCAGTGCCGAGAGCAGGTCGGCGTGGTCGGTCGGATCGGCCCGCCGCTCGGCGATGATCTGCGCGATCGTGTCCGAGAGCCGCTTGCGGGCCCGGTCGTACCGCCGCTTCTGCGGGGTCGGTACCTGGCGCAGCAGGGCCGGGGTCATCATCCGGCGGAAGAACGCGCTCACGATGGTGGCGGTGTCGGCCAGGGCCCGCCGCATGGTCTCCTCGGGCAGCGCCCCGCTGAACATCGTCTGCATGGTGGCGCGCGTCGTGAGCGTCATCATCTCCTGGGTGATGTCGAGGACGTCGCCGTCCCTCCAGGATCGCGCCTTCAGCTCGGCCGCCTGGGCGAACACGGCTCCGTACCCCGGGAGCCGGGCGGGGTGGAACGAGGGCTGGCACAGCCGGCGTTGCCGCCGGTGCAGGGTGTACGAGCAGGTGGACAGGCCGTCGCCGATGACCTCGCGGATCCGGTCGTAGATCGGGCCGCCCTTGTCGAAGACGCGGTCGTTCAGGAACACCTGCCGGGTCAGGTCCGGATCGCAGATCATCACCGCGGAGCTCGGACCCAGCCGGACGCGGACCATCGTGCGGTACCCGGACAGGGACATGATGAACGCCAGCGGATCGCGGAGCAGGGGCAGTGCGTGGCCCAGCAGCGGCAGACGCTGCGGGGCGAGCGGGACCGACGCGGTGGTCGCCGTACTCGTGTCTGTCATGGACAGCCTCATTCCTTGGTCATCGACCGGCCGGTGCCGCGGCGGGGTCGCGGGTGACTTCGAGCAGCGCGGTCGTCCAGCGGAAGCCGAGGCCGAAGCTGATGACGAGGATGCGTTCCCCGGCCCGCAGCGAGCCGGAGCGGAACAGCCGGTCTAGAGCGAGCAGGACGTCGCTCGGGCCTGCGTGGCCGAGGTGCCGTCCGAAGGTCCAGCTGGTGTCGCCGGAACGGACGCCGAGCGGTGAGCCGGCGAGCACCATGTCGAGCACGACCGATCCGATCGCGATGGCCACGACGTGCGAGATGTCCGCCGGTTTCGACGCGGTCTCGTCGAGGACGGTCTCGACACAGCGGCGGGTCGAGCGTTGCAGCGCATCGATGTGGGGCATGAGTCCGGTCTCCTCGGCGAGGAACGGCCGGCCGGTGCCGGTGTGTCCCTTCCTGGCCCGGGTCAGGAACTCCAGTCGCGGTTCGGCGGCCTGGGCGGTCGCCGCCAGGCGGGCGAAGCCCGTCCCCCGGGTGACGACGGCGGCGGCGCCGGCGTCTCCGGCCACGTAACCGGTCTCCCGGACGTGGCCCCACCGCCCGGCCGGGAAGCGGGCACCGGCCGTGACCAGCGCGGCGTTCGCGTGCGGCCTCGCGGTGAGGTGTTCGGCCGCGGTGACGAGTGCGGCGGCACCTCCGTCACTTGCGGCGCCGACCTCGATCCCGGTGGTGTCCGGTCCCCCGAGCACCCGCAGCAGGTAGGGCGCGGGGGTGTAGTGGTCCTCGTCCTGGAAGTGGGCGTGCACGAGAAGGCTGAGGTCGGCGCCGGTGACGTCCGCGTGGCGCAGCGCCTTGAGGCCGGCGCGGGCCGCCATCTGCGTCGCGGTGTGGTCCGTCGAGACGGCGGCCGAGGTGAATCCGTTGAGCGCCGCCA
Source organism: Streptomyces clavifer (assembly GCA_014651175.1). Lineage (GTDB taxonomy): Bacteria > Actinomycetota > Actinomycetes > Streptomycetales > Streptomycetaceae > Streptomyces > Streptomyces clavifer. The sequence goes on from BMWJ01000006.1 coordinate 66,951, forward strand.
TGGAGGGCTCCGCGGTGCCGTCCGACGGTTCGTGCTCGCGCTTGACGGGCGGTATCCACGCACCGGTCCCGGCGATCGTGATGTCCTGCCACAACACTGCTGTCTCCTCGGCTGTCACGAAAGGGGCGGCTGGGGAACGCGGGGGTGGGGCCGGACCAGTTCTCCGCTGTGGTCCAGGGCGTGTGCGCTGACCCCGGTGATCCGGGCCAGCACCCGGCCGTCGCCGGTGGCGGCGGTCAGGGCACCGGTGGCGAAGTCGCAGTGCAGCCGGATCTCCGGGTGGTCCGCGCTGAGCCGGCAGTCGTTGCCCGGCCCGCTGAGATCGACCTCGTCGAGGCCGGCCATGGGCCCGACCAGGGGCGGGCTGTCACCGCGGGGTGGCAGCAGCAGCAGGTGCACCATCGCGTCGAGCAGGATCGTCGGTACGGTCGTCCCGGCCAGGGCCGGAGCCCAGGCCTCGTGGTCGAGACGGAACCTGCCGCTGTTGCCGTCCGGCCCGCGGGCGTAGTCGCCGGTGCCGGCGAACGGGCCGGTGAGGGAGATCGGCGGGTCCGGGGAGTAGACGGGCATCGCGAAGTCGGGCTGGGGTTCGTAGGAGGAGCAGTCGGGCGGTCCGGGGAGTTCGGGGAAGCGGTCCGCCAGTACGACCTTGGTCTCGCACAGCAGGTCGTTGAAGCGCAGCACCTTGCCGTTCCTGCCGATCCGGTGCGCCGTCATCCTGACGGCCACCTCGGCCCGGTCGTGCTTCCGGCTCGTGACCCGGGCCTCCACCGCGACGGTGCGCGGCGGCCCGGCGAGCCTGATCTTGATCGACGCCCGGCAGACGAGCCCGCGGAAACCGGTGACCACGAGGCCGGGGCAGAGCGCCGCGGCCGCGCCGGCCGCGGCCTCCAGGGTGAAGGTGCCGGGCAGCGTGTACTCCCCGTTGACGCGGTGGTGGCGCATCCAGCGCCCGTCCTGCTCGGCCAGGGTGCTCGGGTCCCAGGTCTTGGTGAAGACCGCCCAGTCCGTGCCGCGGTACAGGACGCCGTCGAGCAGCGGCGTGGCCAGATCCGGGTCCGGCGGGGCGGGCGGCGGGGCGTCCGGGGCGGGGACGGACAGCTCGCCGGAGGAACCGTGGGTGCTGATTCCGCGTCGGCCCAGCAGGACCCGTTCCTCCTCCCGGATGAAGAACACCACCCCGCCGGCCGGTGGCCGGGTCACGGCGGAGAGGAACTGCGCCTGTCCTTGCGCGGTGCTGATGTAGGCGTCCATCCCGTTGCGTTTGAGGGTCTCCCGCATGGTGGGGCTGCTGGCGACGCCGACCTCCCGCCAGCCGCTCCAGAGGACCGAGACCTCGTCGTGGCCGTCCGGTGCGTGCCGCTGGGCCCGGGCGCTCGCGTACGCGAGGTACTCGTTGACGACGCAGTAGTCGATGTCACCGGGTGCGGGAGCGAGCGTCGCGAGGGTGCTGAAGTTGCACCAGATCCGGGGCGCCCGTCCGGCGAGGGCCCGCTTGAGGTTGCGGTAGCCCGTCGCCTTCGTGGCCCGGACCGCCCGGAAATCGGTGAGGGTCTTGGCGTGCAGCGCACGCGAGCGCAGGTCGAGGACGGTGTTGATCAGGAGGTCGATCCGTCCGTGCCGGTCGTGGACCTCGTCGAGGACGGCGGCGGTGCGCTCGGCGTCGAGGACGTCGCACACCCGGTGGTGGACACGGTCCGGGCCGCACAGTTCGGCGAGCCGCCGCACCGTGCCGCGTACCTCCAGGCGTGCCCGGGCCCTCTCGTAGGCGGCACGCAGCTCGGCCACCGACACCTCGGGCCGTCTGCGGCGTTCGGCGGCCATGAACTCGGCCTGCGGCGGTAGTGCGTCACCGGACTCCGGCAGCGGGGTGCGGCCGATGACGTACACGTGGGGCCGGTCGCTGGTGCGGGCTACGGCGTGGAGGAGCTCGGGGGTGATCCCCCGGGCGCCGCCGAAGGCGACCACGACCGCACCGGGTGGCAGGGACGCCTCCCCGGGCGGGGGCGGTACGGCGGGGTCGTCGACGACGGCCGGGGTGAACCAGTCGCCGCCGCGGCAGGCCAGCGTGTGCGTCGGCACCTGGGCGGTGGCCGCCCGCGCGAGCTGGTCCAGGGCCGTCGCGGCGTCCGGTGCGTCGCTGAGCAGGGTCACCCCGCCGCACTGCGGGACCTCGGCCCGGACGGAACGGACGAGGCCGGTGAACAGACCGCTCAGCGGGGCCGGCAGATCGTCCGGCACCTCGCCGAGCAGGACCGCGCCGAGCGAGCCGCCGCTCCTCAGGGCGGGCAGCGCCGCCTGGAGCGTGGTGAACGTGAGGTCCTGGAGCTCTTCCATCCGGGCGGCCCCGGCGTCGTCGTCGTTCCCGTCGTCGTCGACGGGCAGCCGCGACAGGACCCGGATGTGACGCGGGACGAACGGCAGGCCGGTGAGGGCGGCGGGCGCGTCCTCGGGCGGTACATGGGTGGCGGCGCCGAGGCCCGGCCGCGGTGACCAGACGGCGGTGTCGGGGCCCGTCACCGCCTGGGCGAGGTCCGGGGCGTCGGTGATGACGATGGTGCCCGGCGGGATCCGAGCCCCGGCCGGAGCACCGGGCGGCGGGGGCGTCGGAACGAACCGGAACGTCTGGCGGCGCCCGGTGACGCCCTCATCGGCGTACACCGGCGCGGCCGGGGTGGACCCGACGTGCTCCGCCGCGGCCGGGGCGGGTTCGGTGTGCTCCGGGGCGCGTACCGCCTGCTCCGTCTCTTCCCGGCCCGGACCGCGGTGATGCGGGGCGGCCGGCCCGGTGAACCGGATCAGCGGTGATCCGGGGGCGGCGGGCGTCACCACGGTGTCCGTTCGGGTGACGACCGCTTCGACGACCGCCAGCAGCGCGTCCAGGGACAGGTAGGTGTGTCCGGCGCCGGCCAGCGCGGGAAGGGCGTGCGCGGGTGTCGCGGGCTGGGCGGAACCCCGACCGGCGGCCGAGGTGGAGAGGGTCCCGAGGACGGGCAGGCCGTGCTCCAGCGCGGTGGAGCGGCGCGCGACCGCCAGGACGGCGGCGCCTTCCGCGATGGACCGGCCCTCCGGTACGAGTCCGGAGAGGTGGCGGTCCCAGCCGCTGATCGGCCGCTGGGACACGGCACCGACGAGGGCCAGGTCGCAGGCCCGGTGGCGGAGTTGGCGCAGGGCCAGGTCGACGGCGCTGTGCGCGGAGTCCCGCTGGGCGTAGACGCTGGTCCCCATGGCCTGGAAGTCGTAGTAGTTGGCGGCCCGGCCCGACAGGATGCAGGAGACCGCGCCGGTGAAGTCGTCCTCGTTCAGGTCGCCGGGGATGACCCCCTTGGCCTCGGCCATCCCCTTCGCGAGGTAGTCCTTCAGCGTCTGCGCCTGCACGGGGTCGGGCAGGATGTCGAACGTGGTGGCACACTCCGCGGCGTGCACCCGCAGCGCGGCCCGGGTGTTATGCGTGGTCGGCAGCGTCGCTCCCACCAGCACGGCCGTGGTGGGCCGCAGAGCGGTGCCCGGCTCGCCGAGCTGCTCCAGGAGCGGGCCGAGGGTCTGGAGCACCATCAGGTGGGCGGCGTCCATGTGCCGCATCGTCAGGGGCGGTATACGCACCTCACGCGGGGACGGCAGGGGGTACGGCGTCCCGAAGCCGGCGTCCGGGCGGGGGCCCTCACCACCCAGCCAGGCGGGCACCTGGGCGGTGTCCAGGCCGGGCAGGTGGGTGTTCCAGCCCACGACGACCAGGTCCTCCGTGTCGGCGGACACGTCGCCGCCCCGCCTCTTCGCGGGGACGGCCTGCGGCACGCGGTCGGACAGGACCACGTGCGCGTCCGCTCCTCCGAGGCCGAACGACGACACCCCCACCACACGCGGCCGTGCGTCGCCCGTCGGCCAGGGAGCGTCCTCGACCGGGACGGTCAGCCGCTCGCCGCCGCCCAGCAGCGGGTGCGGATCGGTGACCACGGGCTGGCCGGGGACCGCCCCGCGTTCGAGGGCGACCAGGGCGTGCGCGACCGAGACGAGGCCCGCCAGTACACCGGTGTGCCCGAAGACCTGCTTGTTCGAGGTGAGGAGGCAGGCCCGCTCACGCGGCCCGAGCCGGGAGAGCAGCGAGCGGAGTTCGATCTCGTCGCCCACCGGCGTGCCGGTGCCGTGCGCCACGACCCAGTCCACGTCGTCGGCCTCGACGCCCGCGTCGGCCCAGGCCCGGGAGATCGCAAGTTCCTGTCCGCGCGTGGCGGGAGCGTGGATGCCCTTGCCCCGGCCGTCGGCGGCGAGTCCGGTGCCCCGGATGACGCCGAGCACCCGGTCGCCGTCGGCCACGGCCCGCTCGTAGGACTTGAGGGCCAGCGTGATGGCGCCCTCACCGATCAGGGTCCCGTCGGCCGCCTGGTCGAAGGGGCGGATCCTGCCGCTCATCGAAATGCCCTGGGCGCGGCAGAAGAGGGTGAATCCGATCGGTTCGATCACCGAGGTGCCCCCGACCAGCGCCACGTCGACGGAGCCCTCGCGCAGGGCCTTGACCGCCGCGTCCACGGCGAACAGTCCGCTGGCACAGGCCGCGTCGAGGGTCAGGTGCTGGGCGTCCTCGGGGATCAGCCCGCGCAGCGCGTTGCGGGAGACGGACGCGGGCAGGTAGGCCTGCGGGTCGCCGCCGTCGCCGCCGTAGTGCGCGGTGATCGCGTGGTCGGCGAGCTCGGCCAGCCAGTCGCCGTCCCCGTCGGCGGGGAGTGCCTCACGCACCATGCGCCGGTATTCGTCGCCCAGCACGACGCCTTGGGTGCCGAGCCCCGTCTGGTCGTGGATCCCGGTGGTCGCGGCGAGCCAGCGGTCCGTCGGCCGCCGGCGTACGCCCTCCAGGGCCTGGACGGTGCAGTGCCGCAGCCAGCGCGTGGTCCTCGGCCATCCGGGGTGGTCGGCGTTGCCGTCGGGTTCGGCCACCGAGGCGGGCTCGGGGACGAAGTTCTGGATGTACCCGGCCTCACGGACGTAGAAGGCGTCGGTGTCCTCGCGGGTCGGCGCCCAGAAGTGCTTCAGGTCGAAGGCGGACGGCTCGCTGGAGAGCAGGGCGCCCTCCCGTAACCGGTCCCAGAACTCCGCCGCGTTGTTCGCGCCGGGCAGGGCCAGTCCCAGCCCGACCACGGCGACGGCTCCGGGGTCCGTCTCCGCCGACGGCTCCGGCACGCGGGGTGCCACCGGCGCGGGTGCGGGCGGGGGCGGAGCGGCTCGTACCTGTGCGGGCTCGGGGGCGGGGGCCTGTGCCGGGTGGGCTGCTGCCGGTGGTTCAGGAGCGGGGCGTTCCGGGGAGAGCGGGCTCGCCCCGGGCGGCGCTGCCACTGACGCTCCGGCCGCTCCTGCTGCCGACGGGGCCGGCTGGTGACGGGCGGGTACGGTCACCTGGTCCGCCAGCCTGCTGTGCAGCCGCATGCCCTGCATCCCGCCGATGCTGATCCCTCCGTCGGCGACGAGGGTCTGTCCGGTGACGAACCCGAGGTCCTCGTGCAGGAGGTGGACGATCAGCTTGGCCGCATCCGGTGTCGAGAGGGTGCGGCGCATCAGCTCGCCGGTCCCGGCCGGGCGGCCGAGAGCTGTCGCGGGGGCGTCGAGATTGACGACGATCTCGCTGGCGACCGAGCCCAGCAGCACCGTGTTGACCCGGATCTCCTGGTCGGCCAGCTCGAGCGCCAGATAGCGGACCAGCGACTCCAGTGCGGCCTTGGTGACGCCGCCCGGGCCGTAACCCGGGACCGGCTGGTGCGCTCCGACGCTGGACAGGCAGAGGATGCTCGCGCCCTCGCGTCCCGCCATCAGCGTGGCCGCCCGGCGCGAACAGTGGTAGGCCGCCATCACGTTGGTGGACCACGCCCGCTGCCAGTACGTGTCATCGACGTCGAACAGCGGCAGGAACGCCCCGCCCGCGGCGTTGTTGATCAGAATGTCCAGGCCGCCGTGCCGCTCCTGGATCAGGTCGAACATCCGGTCGATCTCACTGGTCTTGGCCACCGAGGCGCGGATGAACTCGCAGCTGTGTCCCGCCTGTTCCAGCTCCGCCTGCAGCGACTGGGCCTGCTCGACCGAGTGGAAGTAGTTGACGATCACGTGCGCACCCCCGCGAGCCAGACGGCGGACGATGTCCGCACCGAGGCTCTTCGCGGCCCCGGTCACGAGGGCGACCCGGCCGTGCAGGCTGTCCGTGGAGGTCATCGCGCGGCAGCCTCCGCCCGGGCCTGCACGACGGTCTCCGCGATCCGTCGCAGTGTGCCCACGGTCAGCAGGGAGGAGTTCGCCCGCAGGTCGGGCAGGTCGAACCGGTCGGACACCCGCCCGAGCAGGACGACCTGTTTGAGCGACTCGACCCCCAGCTCGGACTCCAGACCGTCGTCCTCACCGAGCAGATCCGCCGGGTAGCCGAGGAAGTCACCGTACAGAGTGCGTAATTCGGTCAGCACCGAGTCGTAGTCCAGCCCGGCGGACACGGGCGGGACGGCCGGGGCGACGGCGGCCGGGGCCGCGGCAGCCACGACGACCGCGGCCTCCTGGGCCGGGGCGGCGGGGGCCGCATAGGTGACGGGGGCCGTGTAGGACGCGGGGGTCGTAGCCACCCCGGCCGACGGAGCGGGTGCGGGGGGCGCCGACACCGACGCCGCCCGCACCGGGGCGGGGGCGCTCACCCGCACGGCGGGACCGTGACCGGTACTCGAAGGCGACGGCCGCGACCGGAACCGGCCGACGTCGGCGGACTCGGCGAGCAGCGCACGCACGGCCTCGACCGGATCGCCCTCGCTCAGTGGGACGACGCACTGCACGCCCGGGATCGAGGCCTCGACGAACTTGGTGACGACGGGCCACTCCCCGCACTCCACGAAGGCGTCGGCGCCCGCGGCGTGCAGCTCACGGATCGTGTGCAGCATCCGGACCCGGGCGGTGAGTGCGCCGGCGACCAGGTCGACCGGGTCGTCGTCGCCGATGTCCCGTCCCAGCCAGGGGGAACACACCCGCCAGCGCCCCGAACCGTAGGGGACCCGTGGCGCGGTCGCCCTCAGGTCGCGGGCGGCCTGCGCCATCGCCGGAGTGTGGGTCGGATGCGGGACGTCCAGCGGAAGGCTCGGCCAGCCGAACGCGTCGGCCACCCGCTCCACCTGCTCGATCAGCCGTTCGGGGCCACTGATGACACTCTGCCGAGGGGCGTTCTCGCAGGCCAGTACCAGGTCGGGGTGGTTCATCAGCCCGGCCAGCGATTCCGCCCGGCGGCCGTCCACACCGACCGCGAGCATCTTGCCGTCCCAGTTCTGCCGGGTCAGCACCTGGGAGCGGGCCACGGCCAGGCGGGCGGCGTCCTCCACGGACAGGTGCCCCCCGGCGGCCAGGGCCCAGAGTTCCCCGATGCTCTGTCCGACGATCGCGACGGGCTTCACGCCCTCGGCGATCAGCATGTGGTGCGTCGCGATGCTGACCGCGAAGATCTCCAGGTACTGCACCTCGGGCCCGCGGCCGTCGTTCGTCCCGTCGCGCTCGATCAGCCGGGCGCTGATGGGGGGCAGCCCCATCTCCCCGGCTGCCTTGTCGATGCGTGACAGCGCTTCTCGTACGGTCTCGTAGCGGTGGTGCAGCTCGGACAGGACGCCCGCGCGCGGGGCAGCCACCGTACCCGGCATGACAAAGACGGAATCCACCACGTGCATCACCCTCATCTCCGTCCCGACCGGTGGCGACAGTGCATCGGCCGGCCGGGCCCTGATACGCCACAACGGCGCGACGAAATCAACGACTTACGTGCGCTTGCCTCGCTGTACCAGAGGGACGGGTCCGCCCGAATACGGCCCGTCGTGAATGTCGTTCCCTCACACCTGGGACCCCGCGCAGAATTCTTCCTGCCGAACGGGGCCCCGATTGAAGGTAACCGGGCGGCTTCCTGAGGGTCAATGATCTCAAGGTTCTACTTTCAGCCTAAACATAGCGAGTTCATTGTTTACGAAGCAGGTAATGTCAGACGGCAATTGCACTCTTGTCGCTGCGCAAGGTCTCGTGTTAGCCGCAGGCCGACCAATCGCTCCATAGCCGCTCCTAGGGCGCACTTCACCCCAACACGGCCATGGCGCTGGAACATCACTCGTCCGAGCTTTCGAACACAATCCGACGAGCCGCATTGGCCGAGACCCGGCGCGGGAACCGGATCACCCGAGGAGCCGGGCCGTGCGCGATACGGGGGACCAGGCGGCCTTGCACGCAGGAGCCGCGACCGTCGCGCACGGGGCACCAACAGCGGACGCGCGGGCATCGGCGCAGGTGCGTACGGTGACTCCCCGACCAGCCACGCCGAGGAAGGTGCAGTCCCCGCACGGCATCGGCGTCGGCGCACAGGCCCTGACGCACCCGCGCACGGGGTCCCCCGCGGCCGACCGCATCTCACCGACCATGGGTCGCCCCACCCCGCCCGGCGCTGCGGGGAGCGAACCGCCGACGGCACGGGAGGCCCGGGCCCGACCCGTCGGATCGCCGGCCACCTCCCGCCGCCCGGCCCCACTCAACCGCCCGACGGTGAACCGAATTTCCCGCGAGCCACCGGCACCAGGACCACGAGAACGCCACGCCGATTGATTCACCACCAGGGCATGGACAGAAAGGAAACATTGCAGCGCACTTCTGGATTTCCGGAAAGAAGAAGGAGTGGCGCAACAGACCGAAACATGCCCGACATTCCCACCCGCCGAGCAATTCGGGCAGGCAGCGGGCATCGACGCCCGGTTTCCTTCCGCATTTACGGGATCGCACCGTCGAACAGTTCCCGCCGCCCGCATACGATCCGAACAGCCTGCCCCATACCTCGCATCGCGACGGGAGTGCGCGCGCCCGGCCCTCACCCTCCGGGAGCAGTAGCGGAACGGACGGCGCACCGGCTGGTCACCTTGCGCAACCCTTCGGGCTTCCGGGTCCCGGACGTCATCCACGGTGGCGGCGAGGCCGCGCAGCCCGACGAGTGCACGGGCCTCGGCGAGGTGGACGAGTTCCGGCACGGCGGCCATTTGGAGAGTGCCTGGAGCGGAGGCAGCGCTCAGCTGAAACGGTGGCGGACGACCACCAAGCAGCCACGCTCGCCCTCACGGAGCCCTCGCCCCGCACACCGGCGCACGGGCAGGCTGGACGGCGGCGGTCACACCCACGACAGGACATGCGGGACGGGGCGGTTCCGACCTGCACGCCTCCGGTGGGCAGCGGAGGCGTGCAGGTCGGGCTACGCGGAGCTCCGACACATCCCGACCCGCAGTCGGCCGCGTCTCCCGCGGAACCCACAGGGCACCGGAGGCGGACCGGCGTCACTCCCGGTCTTCTCCGTCCGGGCGGCCGGGCACCCGGACGTCGGCCGGCCGTCTCCGCCGGTCAGGACCACCGCGATGCAGCTCGTGTTGCGCCCGGCCACCGGACAGAGCACCGGAAGCACGGCGCGCAGACCGCCGTTCCGGGTACTAGACGAGGCCGAGCCGGCGGAGAACCGCCCGCTGACGCGCGGAGACCTGCGTCGGCCAGTACACGTAGCAGACCCCGCCCGTACCGCTCCTGACCTTGCCGGTGGCGTCGTAGCGCTTCGTGCGCAGCCAGATGTTCTCCCATTCGCGCCTGCGGTAGACACGGCGCACGGCGTCGTTGTCCGGCGATGCGGGATCGTTGGCGATCACGTCGCCGTCGGCGGTGAAGCCGATGACGGTCATCAGATGGCCGGAGGTCCCGTAGCCCGCGCCGGTCAGTTCCTCCTTGAGGAAGGACTGGGACGTGATGACCGGGATGCCCGCCCCGACCAGCTGCTCGAGGTCCGTCAGTGATCCGAGCCGGGTGACGACCGCGCTCATGTCCTCGTACGTGGCGGCGTACGCGGCGTTGAAGGGCCAGTTGCCACAGCCTTCGTACTGGTAGTCGAAGGTGAAGCGGGCCGCATGGCAGACCTGCGGGTCCGCGATGCCCGGCCTGACCCAGCCGAGGTCCTCCGGGGTGGGCCCGCGCCCCCAGTACTCGATGATCATCTGGGAGGAGGTGGGACTGCACCAGGCCTCGCCCCCGTTGTCGTACTCGGGGTACTGCCCCACGTGGACGTTCTGCGAGTAGCGGGGCACCGCCAGTTCGCGGGCGAGCGCGGGGGTGCCGGCCGGGACGGTGAAGCGGTCCGGGACGTCCGAGGCCATCGCGCCGACGCGGTGGACCGTGGGCGTGAGCCTGCTGCCGGGGGTCCGGTGCAGGGTGAGCCGCAGCCGGTACGAGACCAGGCGCAGTCCGCTCGCCGTGTCGTCCACCGAGAAGGTGTCGGTCCAGACGGTGCTCCGGCCGTCGGTCTGGTCGTCGACGGACGTGCGGCGGATGTCCGTGTCGCCCGAGGCCCAACGACCCATCACGTACCAGGGGGTGTCCGTACCGTCGGTGTAGCGGCCCCGGAGTTCGATCTGGATCCAGGTGCCCGCCGGCGTGTGGGCGTTCCAGGAGGCGATCACCTCGGCCGCCGGGACGGTGGAGCGGTGCACGGGCGAGGTCCAGGTGGCGTACTCCCAGCTGGTGGTCGTGCCGGTGTGCGGGTCGGTGTAGTCGGTGGTCCCGGCGGGGACGGAGAGCACCAGGCCGGGCCGGCGGCCGGCGACGGCGCGGGTCCCTGCGGCGGAACCGCAGCGCCATTCGGTGTACGTGCTCCAGAAGCGGTTGTCCACGAGCGAGGCCGCCGCCGGGGAGGGGGAGGAGGGAGAGGACGGTGAAGCGGTCGCGGGGCCGGCGGAGGCCACCGTGCCCGCCCCGGCCGCTGCCGCGAGAGCAGCGGTGAGGACGGTCCTGCGCGAAGTCGGTCCGGTCATGGGCGAGACCCCCGGTCGTGGGCGGATTGGGACTGCGGGTGGCGATAGGTGCGCCAACTATCGCGGGTCCGGGACGGATCCGGCCAGCGATTCGTCCCGCGCCGCTGAACCAATATTGGTCTGGTCCACTGATGTGACCTGCGACGGATCCGGGCCCGCTCCCCTGTTCTCGTAGGGTGGGGGGATGAACGACCTGGCGGACCGCGCCCGCCGCCTGCGCGCCCTTCCGCCGTCCTGCGGTCCGGTACGGCTGATCGCGGTCGACGGCCACGCGGGATCCGGGAAGACCACCTTCGCGGGGCGGCTGGCCGCGGCACTCGGCGGTGCCCCGGTCCTGCATCTGGACGACCTGGCCACCCACGAGGAGCTCTTCGCCTGGACGGACCGGCTGCGGGCGCAGGTCCTGGACCCGCTGTCGCACGGCGAGCCCGGACGCTACACGCCGTACGACTGGACGGCGCGGCGGTTCGGGCCGGAGCGGACGCTGGACCCGGCCCCCGTGTTGCTGATCGAGGGTGTGGGGGCCGGCCGCGCCGCGGTGCGGCCGTACCTCGCCGGGCTGCTGTGGCTGGAGCTGGATCGCGAGAGGTCCTGGGAGCGGGGCCGGCACCGCGACGGACCCGGGCTCACTGACTTCTGGGACGGGTGGACGGTCGCGGAGCAGCGGCATTTCGCCGACGACCCCTCTTATCCGTTCGCGGACACGGTGATAAGGCAGATGCCTGAGGGATACATGTGGCTTGAAGGGCCTCGTGCGACCGCAGTACCGAGTCGGTTCCTCACGCAGGGTGAAGCCTGAGGGGCACTGTTCGGGACCGTCGGAAACCGCTCCGGAACCAGCTCGAACGCGGCTTGACCGAGCGCCCGTACAGGTCCTACGTTCGATGTGCGGCTCTTCGGAGCCCCTCGGACGCGAAGCCCCCGGTTGTTCCCCCGTGACCGGGGGCTTCGTTCTGCCCCCGCACCCCTCTTCCACCTCCGGAAAGCCTCTTCCACTCACCCTCGGTGACGGCCCCCGAAGCGCCGGTATCACCCTTAACCGCTCGCCGGGCGCGCGGGTACGATGCATGCCGGTGCGGTCAATTCCCGTCCTGTGAACAGTGATTCAACGCGCTCCGATGGGCATGCTGTGCGGGCGGGACATTCTGGGGGCACGGTTTGTGGGGGACCTGATGGACATCGGCACGCAGGGCGCACAGGCCCCGGCCGACCTTGCCTGGCTGCGTGGCGTGGACGCCTACACGATGGGCGCGTACCCACAGGCCGAAGAGGAGTTCAGAACCGCGGTGCGCTTCGATCCCGGTATGGCGGACGGCTGGCTGGGCCTCCATGCGCTGCGGGTCGACACCACCACGGCACTCTTACGCATGTACCGTCATCGCGACCGCTTCGGCGAGCAGCGGACCCGCCACCGCCGTACCCTCAACTCCTGGTACTGGCTGGGCTGGTGGGTGCAGCCGGTGCTGGAGAGCCCGCGCGATCTGCTCCTCGCGCACGCCTCGCACTGGCTGGACGGCCGCCATGTGCCGGAGCTGGACCGGGCGCTCGCGGGGCTCCCGCCGATAGACGCCGATCCGCAGGTGCGCTTCCTGCACGCCTGCCGCTCCTATCTGGTCAAGGACTGGGAACAGCTCGTACGCACCACCGAGCCGCTGGTCGACGATCCACTGCTCGGCATCGAGGCGGGCCTCTTCGGCGGTATGGCCCGGGTGCGCCTGGAGATGTACGGGCAGGCCGAGCCCCTGCTGTCGGCCTCCCTGATGCGATGTCGCAGCGAGCAGCCGCAGCGCAAGGAGCTGCGCTACTGGCTGGCGCGGGCCCATGAGGGCACCGGCCGCAGTGCGGCGGCCCTGCCGCTGTACCGGGCGGTGCACCGCGTCGACCCGGCCTTCATGGACACCTCGGCCCGGCTTGCCGCGATCTCCGAGGGCGACGGGTACGACGAGGCGGCCGACCTGGCCCCCCTGTCCCTGGCGGGCTTCGGATCGGACGGTACGGGCATGGAGGCCCAGGCGGACGGGGACGCGCTGCTGGGCACGGACCTGGTGGACGGCCGTGAGCCCTGGTCCGGCAGGGAGCCGCAGGTCATGCCGGGAGCCACGGTGCCGCCGCCCCGCACCGGCGGAGTGCGGGAGAGGTCGGGGACGGCTGCCCCGTCGGCCCCCGCGCCGTTCCCGGCGGGGCCCAGCGATCCCGCGCTGCTCGCCGAGGCCTTGGCCCAGCTGGAGCGCATGGTCGGACTCGAACCAGTGAAACGCCAGGTCAAAGCCCTGTCAGCACAGCTGAACATGGCGCGGCTGCGAGCCGACCAGGGTCTGCCGGTGCAGCCGCCGAAGCGTCATTTCGTCTTCTCCGGCCCCTCCGGGACGGGCAAGACCACGGTCGCCCGGATCCTCGGCCGGGTGTTCTACGCGCTGGGGCTGCTCGGGGGCGACCATCTCGTGGAGGCCCAGCGCTCCGACCTGGTCGGTGAGTTCCTCGGCCAGACCGCCGTGAAGGCCAATGAGTTGATCGACTCGGCACTCGGCGGGGTGCTCTTCGTCGACGAGGCGTACAGCCTCTCCAACACCGGCTACAGCAAGGGCGACGCGTACGGGGACGAGGCCCTCCAGGTCCTCCTCAAGCGGGCCGAGGACAACAGGGACCGACTCGTCGTCATCCTCGCGGGCTACCCGGAGGGCATGGACCGGCTGCTCTCCACGAATCCGGGGCTGTCCTCCCGCTTCACCACCCGGGTGGACTTCCCCAGCTACCGTCCGCTGGAACTGACCGCGATCGGCGGAGTGCTGGCCGCGGAGAACGGCGATGTGTGGGACGAGGAGTCCCTGGACGAGCTGCGGAGCATCAGCGAGCACGTGGTCGACCAGAGGTGGATCGACGAGCTGGGCAACGGGCGCTTCATCCGCACGCTGTACGAGAAGAGCTGCGCCTACCGTGACCTGCGACTCTCCGGCTACAGGGCCGAGCCGACGCGGGACGATCTGGCCACCCTCCGGCTGCCGGACCTGATGCAGGCGTACGGCGAGGTGCTGTCGGGGCGGGGGCCGGTGGACCGGGGGACGCAGGAGCCGGGGGCGCTGTGACGGCGGCCGGCTGCGGTCGTGGGAGCCGGGTGCCCAGCTGCCGGGCGGACTCTCCCGTGCCCGCCCGGCGCTGGTTCACCCCGTCCTGAGGCGGGTCACCGTGTGAGCCCCATGGGGGCCATGACCTTCGGCACGTCCACCGTGCGGCGGGGGACCGAGACGCGGTGCGCCGGGTCGCGGACCTCGCCGACGAGCATCTCCAGGACGTCCTCCATGGCGACCAGGCCGAGCACCTTGCCGGAGGCGTCGGCGACCTGGGCCAGATGCGTCGCGGCGCGGCGCATCACGGTCAGGGCGTCGTCCAGCGGGAGCTCCGCCCGTACGGTCGCCATCGGACGCCAGACCTGCTGCGGGACGGCCCGTTCGACGTCCTCCAGTTCCAGGACGTCCTTGACGTGCAGGTAGCCCATGAAGGGGCCGCCGCCCTCCGCGCAGACAGGGAAGCGGGAGTACCCGGTCCGTACGGTCAGCTCCTCGATCCTGCGCGGGGTGACGGACGGGTCCACCGTCACCAGGGACGCCCGGTCGAGCAGCACGTCGGTGACGGGCCTGCTGCCCAGTTCCAGTGCGTCCTCCAGCCGCTCCTGCGCCTCCGGCTCCAGGAATCCGGCCTGTCCGGAGTCCTCCACCAGGCGGTTGAGCTGTTCGCTGGTGAAGACGGCCTCGACCTCGTCCTTCGGCTCGACGTTGAAGAGCCGCAGGACGAGCCGGGCGCAGCTTCCGAGAGCCGAGGTGACCGGCCGGCAGAGCCGGGCGAAGCCGACCAGGCCGGGGCTGAGCCACAGCGCGGTCTTCTCGGGGGCGGCCATCGCCAGGTTCTTCGGGACCATCTCGCCGATGACGAGGTGCAGGACGACGACGGAGACGAGCGCCAGGGCGAAGCCGAGCGGGTGGATGAACCCCTCGGGCACGTGTATCGCGTGGAAGACCGGTTCCAGGAGGCGGGCCACGGTCGGTTCGGCGACGGCCCCGAGGGTGAGCGAGCAGACGGTGATGCCGAACTGCGCGGCGGCCATCATCTGCGGCAGGTTCTCCAGGCCGTGGAGCACCTGCCTGGCCCGGGTCGAACCGCTCGCCGCGAGGGGTTCGATCTGACTGCGCCGTACGGAGACGAGCGCGAACTCGGCGCCGACGAAGAAGCCGTTCGCCAGCACGAGGACTCCGGCGAAGAGCAACTGCACGAGGCTCATCGCACGGCCTCCAGCAGACCGCGGGCGGGCTCCTCGGCCACGGGTCCGGGCAGGTCCGTCAGCCGGACGAACCGGACCTGTTCGGCACGGTAGTGGCCCACCTGGCGGACCGAGATCCGCCAGCCGGGCAGTTCGGCCCGGTCGCCGGGGGCGGGAATGCGTCCCAGCAGGTCGGCGACGAGACCCGCCACGGTCTCGTACGGCCCTTCGGGCACGTCGAGGCCTATCCGGAGCAGGGTCAGGACCCGGCAGCTGCCTTCCACGTCCCAGCCGGGGCGGCCGTCGTCGGCGACGACGGACGTCAGCTCGGGACGGTCCGCGCCCTCGGCGTCGTGCTCGTCCCTCACCTCGCCGACGAGCTCCTCGATGATGTCCTCGAGGGTGACGACACCGGCGGTGCCGCCGTACTCGTCGACCACGACGGCGATCGGCTGGTCGTGGCGCAGCTGGCGGAGCAGCTGCTCGACGGGCAGGCTCTCGGGCACCAGCAGCGGCGGTACGGCGATCCGTCCCGCCGGGGTGCGCAGCCGGTCCTGTGCGGGGACGGCGAGGGCGTCCTTGAGGTAGACCATGCCGACGACCTCGTCGATGCGGTCCCGGTAGACGGGGAAGCGGGAGAGGCCGGTGGCCCTGGTGAGGTTGAGGACGTCCGCGGCGGTCGCCGACGACTGCAGTGCGCTGACCTTCACCCGCGGGGTCATGACGTGCTGCGCGCTGAGTCCGGCCAGGGACAGGGTCCGTACGAAGAGGTCGGCGGTGTCCTGTTCGAGGGTGCCGGCCTCGGCGGAGTGCCGGGCGAGCGAGACCAGTTCGCCCGGGGTCCGGGCGGAGGCCAGCTCGGCGGTGGGTTCGACGCCCAGCAGCCGCACCAGCCGGTTGGCGAAGGTGTTCAGCGCGGTGATCACCGGCCGCAGGAGCGTGGAGAAGCGGTGCTGTGGTCCGGCGACGAACCGGGCGACCTGGAGCGGCCGGGAGACCGCCCAGTTCTTCGGTACGAGCTCGCCGATCACCATCTGGACGGCGGAGGCGAGCAGCATGCCGATCACGACGCTCACGCCGGGAACGGCCCCCGCGGGCAGTCCGGTGGCGGTGAGCGGTCCGGCGAGCAGCTGGGCGAGTGCCGGTTCGGCGAGCATGCCGACGACCAGTGAGGTGATGGTGATGCCGAGCTGGGTGCCGGAGAGCTGGAAGGAGAGTTCACGCAGAGCCGCGACGACGGTGCGGGCCCGGCGGTCGCCTTCGGCGGCGGCGCGTTCGGCGTCCGGCCGTTCCACCGTGACGAGCCCGAATTCGGCTGCCACGAAGAATCCGTTGGCGAGGATGAGAAGGAATGCCGCGCTGAGCAGCAAGAGGGGGGTGGTCATGCCGCCGCCTCCGGGGAGGGGGCGGCGCAGGTACTACCGGACGATCCGTCCATTGCTGGAGGGAGTCACTCCTTGGGTCGCAGGAATGCCCCGCGGGCCTGGTGGCCCTCTCGTGCGGAGCGGGGCGCGCGTGGCGCCTCCGCCCTACAGAGTAATCAAGACGGGTCGCTGCGGGGCAGGGGGCTCAGCCGTTCTCCGCGGCCTCGTCCACTCCACTGCCGTGGAATTCGACGAGTGCGCGGAGCGTACGGGCGTCACGAATGGCCTGTTCCCTGGCGATTCCGGGCTGGATGCCGAGGGCGGGGTGGCTGGTGCCGTCGCTGAGGTCGAGAAAGACCCACGGGTCACCGGCCCGCAGGTTGACGCGCACGATCTCCGCCCAGGCCAGCCGCCGGGTGCGGGTGATGTTGACCACGGTGATCCCGGTCGCGTCGGCGACGACCCTGGGCCTGCTGAGCAGGGCGAGGACACCGAAGAAGAGCAGCGCGACGAAGACGAAGCTGGTCCGCTCCCCCGGGCTCAGGTGCTCCAGGATCATGGCGATCGCGGTGATCACCACGAACATCATCGCTCCCACGGCCAGCAGGACCACCCGGCTGCGGGTGGGCCGGAAGGTGGCCGGCAGGGCGGGGAGGCCGGTGGGACGGGGCGTGGGGGCGGACATGTCGCGCTGTCGTCCTTGTCCTTGGGCGTTCTCTGCTGCGGGGGTCTCGGGATCCGGTGTCAGAGGCGGCAGGCGTGGATGGCCGTCGTGAGGATGGCGCGCGCCCCGAGCTCGTACAGGTCGTCCATGATCCGCTGGGCTTCCTTGGAAGCGACCATGGAGCGCACGGCGACCCAGCCCTCGTGGTGCAGCGGTGAGATGGTCGGGGACTCGAGGCCCGGGGTGAGGGCCACGGCGCGCTCCAGGTGCTCGACGCGGCAGTCGTAGTCCATCATCACGTAGCTGCGGGCCACCAGGACGCCCTGCAGACGGCGCAGGAACTGCTGCACCTTGGGCTCGTCGTCCGGGGCGCCCTTGCGGCGGATCACGACGGCTTCCGACGTCATGATCGGCTCGCCGACGACTTCGAGGCCGGCGTTGCGCATGCTGGTGCCGGTCTCGACCACATCCGCGATGACCTCGGCGACGCCGAGCTCGATGGCGGTCTCGACGGCACCGTCGAGGTGGACGACGGAGGCGTCGACGCCGATGTCGGCGAGGTGCCTGGCGACGATGCCCTCGTAGGAGGTGGCGATCGTCATGCCGCCGAAGTCCTGCGGGCCGCCGGCCGTGCCCGGCTTGGTGGCGTAGCGGAAGGTGGAGCGGGCGAAGCCGAGCTGGAGGATCTCCTCGGCCTCGGCGCCGGAGTCCAGCAGCAGGTCGCGGCCGGTGATGCCGATGTCCAGGCGGCCCGAGCTGACGTAGATCGCGATGTCGCGCGGCCGCAGGTAGAAGAACTCCACCTCGTTCGTCGGGTCGACGAGGACGAGCTCCTTGGACTCCTTGCGCTGCCGGTAGCCCGCCTCATGGAGCATCGCCATCGCAGGCCCGGAGATTGCACCCTTGTTGGGGACGGCGATGCGCAGCATGAGGTCGGGTTTCCTTTGTGCGGAGGGAGTTCCGGGAACGTGCGGGGGTGTGCTCAGAGGTGGGCGTAGACGTCGTCGAGCGAGATCCCGCGGGCGACCATCATCACCTGGACGTGGTACAGCAGCTGCGAGATCTCCTCGGCGGCGGCTTCCTTGCCCTCGTACTCGGCGGCCATCCAGACCTCGGCGGCCTCCTCGACGACCTTCTTGCCGATGGCATGCACGCCCTTGTCCACCAGCTCGGCGGTGCGGGAGGTGGAGGGGTCGCCGTTGGCGGCCTTGAGCTGCAGCTCGGCGAAGAGCTCTTCGAAGGTTTTGTTCGCCATGATGGTCCTTAGAATACGGGGTCCCGGACCCCCGCTCAGCGCCAGGGTTCGCTGACGGTGCGCAGCGTGGCCGCGGTGGCGACGGCCGCGGTGACCGCTTCGTGCCCCTTGTCCTCGTTGGAACCCTCGAGTCCGGCCCGGTCCAGTGCCTGCTCCTCGGTGTCGCAGGTGAGGACGCCGAAGCCGACGGGCACTCCGGTGTCGACGGTGACCTGGGTGAGTCCGTTGGTGACGCCCTGGGACACGTACTCGAAGTGGGGGGTCCCGCCACGGATGATCACTCCGAGCGCGACGATCGCGTCGTAGCCGCGTCCGGCGAGGACCTTGGCGACCACCGGGAGCTCGAAACTGCCGGGGACCCGGAGGAGCGTCGGCTCGTCGATGCCGAGGTCGTGCAGGGCGCGCAGGGCACCGTCGACGAGCCCGTCCATGACCTTCTCGTGCCACTGGGCCGCGATCACCGCCACCCGCAGGTCACCGCAGTTGCTTACGGACAGCTCGGGTGCGCCCTTGCCGCTCATGTCTCTCCTACCGTTCGTGGGTTCGTTCCGGTTGCCGCGGGCGGCCGTGCGGTCCCGCCCGCGGCGCTCACTGGTTGACGCAGGTCGACGCGGCGGTGGCGTCGAGCCAGGGCAGGTCGTGCCCCATGCGGTCCCGCTTGGTGCGCAGGTACCGCAGGTTGTGCTCACCGGCCTGCACGGGCATGGGTTCGCGTCCGGTGATCCCGAGCCCGTGCCGTACGAGCGCGGCGGTCTTGTCCGGGTTGTTGGTCATGAGACGCACACTGCGCACACCGAGGTCCTGGAGGATCTGTGCGCCCGCCGCGTAGTCCCGTGCGTCGGCGGGCAGGCCCAGTTCGAGGTTGGCGTCGAGGGTGTCGACACCGCGCTCCTGGAGTTCGTACGCGCGCAGCTTGGACAGCAGTCCGATGCCGCGGCCCTCGTGGCCGCGCAGGTAGACGACGACACCGCGGCCCTCGTCGGTGATGCGTTCCATGGAGGCGTGCAGCTGGGGGCCGCAGTCGCAGCGCTGGGACTGGAAGATGTCGCCGGTCAGGCACTCGGAGTGGACGCGGACGAGGACGTCCTCGCCGTCGCCGATGTCGCCGTGGACGAGTGCGACGTGCTCGACGCCGTCGACGGTGGAGCGGTAGCCGTACGCGGTGAAGGCGCCGAAGGAGGTGGGCAGCCGGACCTCGGCCTCGCGGCGGACGGTCGGCTCGGAGCTGCGGCGGTAGGCGATCAGGTCCTCGATGGAGATGATCGTCAGGCCGTGCTTGCGGGCGAACGGCACGAGTTCGGGCAGCCGGAGCATCACCCCGTCCTCGCCGGCGATCTCGACGATCGCGCCGGCGGGGCGCAGTCCGGCGAGCCGGGCCAGGTCGACGGCGGCCTCGGTGTGGCCGTTGCGGACGAGGACTCCGCCGGACCGGGCGCGGAGCGGGAAGACGTGTCCGGGCCGGACGAAGTCACCGGGGCCCGCCCGGCCGCCCGCCAGCATCCGGAGCGTGGTGGCACGGTCGGCGGCGGAGATCCCGGTGGTCACCCCGTGCTCGGCGGAGGCGTCCACGGACACGGTGAAGGCCGTCTGCATCGACTCGGTGTTGTGGGTGACCATCTGCGGGAGTTCGAGGCGTTCCAGCTCGTCGTTCTCCATGGGCGCGCAGATCAGACCGCGGCACTCGCTCATCATGAAGGCGACGATCTCGGGGGTCGCCTTCTCGGCGGCGATGACGAGGTCGCCCTCGTTCTCCCGGTCCTCGTCGTCGACGACCACGACGGGCCGTCCGGCGGCGATGTCGCGGATCGCCTGTGCCACCGGGTCGAGCGAGAGGTCTTCGAGGGGGCGGTCGTGCAGCCAGGTGGGCTGGGCAGTCATGCCGTGGCTCCTTCCAGAGCGGGTGTCCGCGTACGCAGCCACCAGTCGCGCATGCCCCACAGGACGAGGGCGCCGTAGACGACGTAGATGAGACCGGAGAAGGCGAGTCCGCTGTGGAAGTTCAGCGGCACGCCGACGAGGTCGACGAGCAGCCACGCGAACCAGAACTCGACCATGCCGCGGGCCTGGGCCAGCATGGCGACGAGCGTGCCGGCGAAGATGTACGCGTCCGCCCACGGGCTCCAGGAGAGCGAGGGGAAGGCGGTGAAGAGCCCGCCGACCGCGAGGGTTCCGACGACGGCGCCGCCCAGCAGGTACCCGCGCTCGCGCCAGGTGGCGAAGCGCACGGCGATGGAACCGTCCTGGGCCTGCTGCCTGCCGCGGGTCCACTGCTGCCAGCCCCAGACGGCGACGGCGACGACGATCACCTGCTTCCCGACGCTGCCCGCCTGCTGCACGGAGACGTTCGCCGCGATCAGGACGACGCCGGACAGGAGTTGGGCGGGCCAGGTCCAGACCGAGCGGAGCCAGCCGAGGGCCAGGGCGACCAGGCCGATCGTGTTGCCGATCATGTCCGACCAGATGATGTGCTGCCCGAAGGCGGTGAACGCCTCCGAATTCAGCCAGTCCAGGGCGTTCATGCGACCGGCTCCCCGGGATCCTGCGCCGCCGCCGTGCCGCCGAGCAGCCGCTCGACGTACTTCGCGATGACGTCCACTTCGAGGTTGACCGGGTCGCCGGGCCCCTTGATGCCGAGCGTGGTCAGCGCGAGGGTGGTCGGGATGAGGCTGATGGTGAAGTGGTCGGTGCCCGCGTCGACGACGGTCAGGCTCACGCCGTCGACCGTGATCGAGCCCTTCTCCACCACGTAGCGGGTCAGTTCGGCGGGCAGGGAGATCTTCACGATCTCCCAGTGCTCGGAGACCGTGCGCTCGATGACGCGGCCCGTGCCGTCGACGTGGCCCTGGACGATGTGCCCGCCGAGCCGGCCGCCGAGGGCCATGGGGCGTTCCAGGTTGACCCGGGAGCCGGCCGCCAGCGCGCCGAGGCTGGAGCGGTTGAGCGTCTCCGCCATCACGTCGGCGGTGAACTCGTGTTCGCCGAGGTCCACGACGGTGAGGCAGACGCCGTTGACGGCGATGGAATCGCCGTGCTTGGCGCCTTCGGTGACCACGGGGCCACGCAGTCGGAAGCGGGAGGCGTCGTCGAGCTTCTCGACGGCCGTGACCTCACCCAGTTCTTCGACAATTCCGGTGAACACTCAGTTTCCCTTCCGAGCAGGGACGGGGACGGCGGTGATGCGCAGATCGGGGCCGATACGGACGGTCCCGGTCACGTCGAGGCGCAACGCCTGGGAGATGGTGGAGATTCCGGCGTCGGCGAGGGCCGCCGGGCCCGCGCCGAGGAGGACCGGGGCGAGATAGCCGACGACGGTGTCGACCGCTCCCGCGGCGACGAAGGAGCCGGCCAGGACCGGACCGCCTTCGAGGAGTACGGAGCGGATGCCCCGCTCGTGCAGGGCGGCGAGCAGAGCCGGGATGTCCAGACCGGGGCCGGTGGCGGCGCGTGGCAGGCGCAGCACGGTGTCCTCGGGGAGGTGTGCGCTGTCGGCGTCGTCGGCGACCGCGATCAGGGTGGGCGCCGTGCCGTCGAGGACCCTGGCTCCGGGGCGGACGGCGGTGGCGCCGGTGTCGACGACCACCCGGAGCGGCTGGGTGGCGCCGTCGATGCCGCGTACGCCCAGCTGGGGGTCGTCCGCGCGGACGGTTCCCGAACCGACGACGACGGCGTCGGCCTCGGCCCGCAGCCGGTGGACGTCGGCACGGGACTCGGGCGAGGTGATCCAGCGGCTGGTGGCGTCGGCGGCCGCGATGCGGCCGTCGAGGGTGGCCGCGTACTTCCACAGGACGTACGGGCGCCCGAGCCGTACCGAGGTGAGCCAGGCGGTGTTGCCCGTCTCGGCCTCGTCGGCGAGGAGGCCCCGCTCCACCTGGACGCCCCCGGCTCGCAGGGTGTCCGCACCACCGGTGGCCTGCGGGTTCGGGTCGCCCACGGCGTACACCACCCGGCGGACGCCGGCGGCCAGGAGTGCCTGGGCGCAGGGGCCGGTGCGTCCCGTGTGGTTACAGGGTTCGAGGGTGACGTAGGCGGTACCGCCACGGGCCCGGTGGCCGGCCGCGCGCAGGGCGTGGATCTCCGCGTGCGGCCCTCCGGCGCGCTGGTGGAAGCCCTCACCGGCCTGCTGTCCGGTGGCGTCGAGGATGACGCATCCGACGACCGGATTGGGGCTGGTGGAGCCGAGTCCGCGGGCTGCGAGCGTGATCGCCCGCCGCATGGCGTCCATGTCGGCTGCGGTGGCCACCGGGTCCTCCTGCCTCTTCGGGCACGGACTCCGGGGCCTGTCGATGACGACAGATGAAGCGGAACGCAACAGGGAACGCCGCGACCGAGGACACGGATGCAGCCGTCCCGGGAGATCCCGGAACGCATCCGCCGACGGCGGCGTACCTGTGACGGCCCGCCGCGCACTGCCTCCCATCCGGACTTTAACCGTCGGTCCAGGAATCCCACCTGGTCAACCGGCCGCTGGATGCGGACGGGTCGCGGACTATAACCGCCGGTTCGGAATTACACCGACCCCGGAGTGCGCTGCTACTGGTACAGCACACATTGTGCCACGACAGGCCGTGGGCCGAACGGGGTACTTCTGTAACACCGCTCACAGACCGGGTCGCACGGCCGGTTCCCGCGCACGGATGGCCGACCGGTTCGCACGCACAGCCGCCGAGCCTCCGGCGCGGCGGTCACCGCGGTCACCCCGCGCCCGCCCGTCACGCCGGGGACCTGCCGCCTTCCGCCCGGTCCCGGGATGATCCGCCCGGTGCGAACAGCACATCCTGTGCGGCCTCACGGGCAGCCAGCAGCGCGCCGCGCAGGACCGCGCCGCCGCCCAGGGTCCCGGCCCTGACCTCCGTGCGCAGCGGCGACATGCGGGCGAGCCGCTCCTCGACCCGGGCGGCGAGCGCGTCGCCGCCGGCGCGGCCGACCTCGCCCGCCAGGACGAGGCAGCCGGGGTCGAGCACTGCCACGACGGAGGCGGCGCCGAGCGCGAGGCGGTCGGCGAGGGCCGACAGGAACGCCTCCGCGTCGGGCCCTCCGTCGGCGAGCGCGGCCCGGACGGCGAAAGCGGCGGCGGGGTCCTGCTCAGCCGCCTCCCCCGGGGGCACGCGGACCTTGATGCCGTGGTCGGCGGCCAGGTCGCACACGGCGACGGAGCCCACCAGCGAGTGGAATCCGCCCTCGCAGTTGAGCGCTGAGGGCACCCCTGCGGTTCCGGGCACCGGCAGGAAGCCGATCTCGCCCGCCCCTCCCGAGGCTCCGCGGCGCAGCTTCCCGTCCAGCATCACGGCGGCGCCGACGCCGTGGCCGAGCCAGAGCAGCACGAAGGTGTCGCGGTCCGGGGCGGCGCCGGCGCGGTGCTCGGCGACGGCGGCGAGGTTGGTCTCGTTCTCCACGAGGACGGTCGCGGGCAGCCGCTGCTGGAGCTCCTTCACCAACCCGCGGTGCCAGGCCGGGAGCCCGGTGGTGTCACGGAGCTCGCCGGACACGGGGTCGATCAGGCCGGGGGCACCGATGCCGACGCTGTGCAGCGGGGCCGTGCCCGCACTGCGGGCGGTGCGTTCCAGGAGCGCGACGGCAGCCTCGACGGCCGACTGCGTCCCGGTGCCGCCGCCGATGGGCAGGGTGGCCTCGGCGAGCGTGACGCCGAGCAGGTCGGCGACGACCACGGCGACGCTGTCGGTACGTACGTCGAGGGCGGCCAGGTGCGCCCGGTCGGCGACGATCCCGTAGAGCCGGGCGTTGGGGCCCCGCCGGTCCGAACCGCTCTCGCCGACGACCCGGACCAGCCCGGCCTCCTGGAGCCGGTCCACCAGGTCGGCGACCGTGGGGCGGGACAGCCCGGTCCGGGTCTTCAGCTGCGTGGCCGTCAGCGGGCCGTCCTGCTGGAGCAGTCGCAGGGCGAGCCGGTCGTTGATGGCCCGGGCGGTGCTCGGGGATGCGGGCATGCCGGGATCCTTCCAGATCACTGCGGAACCGCCTTCATGCGCTATTTATCAGGCAGGGTTCCTGATAGTTTACGGCGCGCATCGCGAACACGGACGCCGGAGGCACCGGTGAACCGTCACTTCCAGGGGAGGGCACGGCATATGACGACGAAACCCGAGGTCACGGGCTTCGGCACAGAACAGGTCCGACGGGCGCGCTACGCCGTCGCCGCGGTCTTCGCCGTGCACGGCGCGGTCACAGGAAGCTTCGCGACCCGGGTCCCCTGGATCCAGGACCATGCCTCGGTGAGCGCCGGCCAGCTCGGTCTCGCCCTCGCCTTCCCCGCCATCGGCGCCTCGCTGACCATGCCGCTGGCCGGCCGGGTCAGCCACCGGTTCGGTGCCCGTACGGCTCTGCGCGGTCTGCTCGCCCTGTGGACGCTGGCGCTGATCCTGCCCGCGCTGGCCCCGAACCTGGTGACGCTCTGCGCGGCGCTCTTCGTGTACGGGGCGACCGCCGGGATGTCGGACGTGGCGATGAACGCACTGGGCGTCGAGGTCGAGAACCGGCTCGACAAGTCGATCATGTCCGGGCTGCACGGCATGTGGAGCGTGGGCGCCCTGCTCGGTTCGGCGGCCGGCACGGTCGCGGCCCACCTGGGCACCGACGCGCGGCTGCACCACACGATCGCCGCACTGGTCCTCACCGCGCTGGCCCTGGCCGCCTGCCGGAACGTGCTGGACCTGCGCAGCGAGCCGGACGAGGAGCCGCCGCCGCGCTTCACCCTGCCCCCCAGGTCGGCGCTGGTCATCGGCGCGGTGGGCTTCTGCGCGGTGTTCGCCGAGGGGGCCAGCATGGACTGGTCGGCGGTCTACCTCAGGGACATCATGGGCAGTTCAGCCGGGCTCGCCGCGGCGTCCACCACGGCGTTCGCCCTGATGATGGCAATCGCCCGGATCGCCGGCGACCGGGTCGTCGACCGCTTCGGCGCGGTGCGGACCGTACGGGTCAGCGGTCTCCTGGCCACCGTCGGCGGGCTGCTGGTGGTCCTGGCCCCCGGGCCGGCGGCGGCACTCTGCGGCTTCGGGCTGCTCGGGCTGGGCGTCGCGGTCGTCGTACCGCTGGCGTTCGCCGCGGCCGGGCGCAGCGGGGACAACCCGAGCCGGGCCATCGCGGGCGTCGCCACCATCACGTACACCTCCGGGCTCATCGCCCCGTCCGCCGTCGGCTCCCTCGCCGAGGCGACCTCGCTGCTCGCGTCGTTCGGTCTGGTGACGGTGCTGGCGTTCGGACTGGTCCTGGGCGCCGGGGTGCTGCGGGCGAGCGACCGCAAGGTCGCGGCGGGGGGCGTGCCCGCGCCGGCCCCGACCGGCAGCCCCACCGGAGGCTGACGGCCGCCCGGGATCGCGGCCCTGCGGCGGACCGTCGTGGGGCCGCACGCGAGGCCACCGCCGTGCGGCACTAACATGGCGCTGATCTTTTTCCGCGGGTGGACACGCGGGTGGACACATGGGATGCCCCTGCCGACCACCTCCGCGGTGCACACCGCACACAGAACAGGGAGCGACCATGGGCGGCCTCGGCGTGCGCTGGACCTTGCACGGCGACGGGAAGACCCCCGCACCGGGGGCTGTCGTGCGCCCCGACGAACGGCTCTCCTGGCCCCGTACCTTCGGGCTCGGCGCCCAGCACGTGGTGGCGATGTTCGGTGCCTCGTTCGTCGCTCCGGTGCTGATGGGCCTGGACCCGAATCTCGCGATCATGATGTCCGGCGTCGCGACCGCCATCTTCCTGCTGGCGACGCGCGGCCGGGTGCCCAGCTATCTCGGGTGCTCGCTCTCCTTCGTGGGGGTGGCCGCCACGATCCGGGCCAGTGGCGGGAGCAGTGCCACCATCACCGGCGCGGTGCTGGTGGTCGGTGCCGTGCTGTTCCTCGTGGGCCTCCTCGTGCAGCGGTTCGGTGCGCGGATCATCCACGCGGCGATGCCTCCCGTGGTCACCGGAGCCGTCGTCATGCTGATCGGCTTCAACCTGGCGCCGGTCACCGCGTCGACGTACTGGCCGCAGGACCAGTGGACGGCCCTGCTGGTGATGCTGTTCACCGGGCTGGCCGTGGTCTGCCTGCGGGGCTTCTTCTCCCGGATCGCGATCTTCCTCGGGCTGGTCTTCGGATACGTCCTGTCCTGGGTGCTCGACCTGGTCCTCGGGAAGATCCACTCCCCGGCCGGCGGAGCAGAGGCCGTCGACCACTGGCGGCTGGACCTGTCCGCCGTGGCGGACGCCGACTGGATCGGGCTGCCGTCCTTCCATGCCCCGGCCTTCGAGTGGTCGGCGATCCTGGTCGCGCTCCCCGTCGTCATCGCCCTGATCGCCGAGAACGCGGGGCACGTGAAGGCCGTGGGCGAGATGGCCGGGGACTCGCTCGACGACAAGCTGGGCACCGCCATCGCGGCCGACGGCGCAGCGTCCATGCTGTCCACGGCCGTGGGCGGGCCGCCCAACACCACGTACTCCGAGAACATCGGCGTGATGGCGGCGACCAGGGTCTACTCCACCGCCGCGTACTGGGCCGCCTCCTGCTTCGCACTGCTCTTCGGCCTCTGCCCCAAGTTCGGCGCGGTCGTCGCGGCGATCCCGGGCGGTGTCCTCGGCGGCATCACGGTCATCCTGTACGGCATGATCGGCCTGCTGGGCGCCCAGATCTGGCTGAACGCGAAGGTCGACCTGCGCAACCCGCTCAACCTCGTACCGGCCGCCGCGGGCATCATCATCGGCGTCGGCGGGGTCAGCCTGAAGATCACCGACAACTTCGAGCTGAGCGGTATCGCGCTCGGCACCCTCGTGGTGATCACCGGCTACCACGCGCTGCGGGCGTTCGCCCCGGCCCACCTCAAGACCCAGGAGCCCCTCCTGGACTCGGGCACCTCGGCGTACGACGACGAGACGCCGACCGGGAAGTCCTGACCCCGGACGTTCCCCGTCCGGCGGCCGGGCGTAGGCGCGGTCCGGGCTGAACGTGCCGGCCGCACCCGTGCAGCCGTCGGACTCCCCCGGCGGTTCCACCCAGAGGTACGCGTCGCCGGTGTTCCGTCCTGCCTCGTGCGCGTACGCCCAGCACGGTGCTTCACCTCCCCCGGCGCCCGGTGTTCGCCCGTTCCGATGAACGCTCCGGCCCGGCGGCTCCGTGGCGAGCCCAGGGCTGGGAACCTGCCCGCATGTCCCAGATCGAGCAGTTCGCAGATCCGGCCGGTCCGGCCGGCAGGGTGACCGGCGTCGGCGCGGTGATCGAGCGGATGCGTACGTTCCGCTCCGCCTGGCCGACCGGCGACGGGGTCGCGGTCTTCAACCAGGTCTATCTGACGGTCACGGAGGCGGTCGGCGGTCGGATCCCGGACGGTGCGTTACCGGACCGGGAGACCGCGTCCGCGCTGGACGTGCGGTTCGCCGAGCACTACCTGGCGGCGGTCGACACGCACGCTTCGGGCGGGCGGGCGCCGGACTGCTGGCGGCCGCTGTTCCAGTTCCGGCACCATCCCGGCGTACGTCCAGTGCAGTTCGCGCTCGCCGGTATCAATGCGCACATCGGCCACGATCTCGCCCTGGCGGTGGTGGACACCTGCCGCACGCTCGGCTGCGCTCCGGCGGACCTGGAGGAGGAGTTCGACCGGGTGGGCGACCTCCTCGCGATGCTGGAGGAGCGGATCCGCGATGATCTGATGCCGGGTCCCGACCTGCTGGAGATCACCGATCCGCTCACCCATCTGGCGAGCACCTGGAGCCTGGAGCGGGCTCGTGAGGCGTCGTGGTCGGCGGCGCGGCTGCTGTGGCGGCTGCGCGGGGTGCCGCCGCTGGCCGAGGAGTACCGCACCCGGATGGATGCGGGGATCGGCCTGGTGGGGCGCTTTCTGCTCACCCCGTGCCGCTGATACGTTTCGCCGGCCCGGGGGGTGGGGGCCACGGGACGACGGCGGCCCCGGAACCCCGGGAACGGCGGTCCCCCGCGCCCCGTGGGCCGGCGCCGGCCCACGGCTCGGTCCTCCGGCAGTCCGCGCCGGCCACTGCTCAGTCCTCCGGCAGTTCGACCGGGGCGATCTCGTCGAAGACGTCACCGGGACCGGGGTTGGTCGGATCGGTGCTGCCACCGAACTGGCTCATCACGCCCCACACGGCGTTGAGCGCGGTCTGCACCGCGCCCTCGGCCCAGCCCGCCGTCCACGAGATGTCGTCGCCGGCGAGGAACAGGCCCCGCTTGTCGGCGGGAAGGCGGTCCTGCATGAAGTGGGTGAACAGGCGTCGCTGGTAGCGGTAGTGCCCGGGCAGATTGGCCTTGAACGCCCCCATGAAGTAGGGCTCGTTCTCCCAGGAGACGGTGACCGGATTGCCGATGACGTGCTTGCGGATGTCGACGTCGGGATAGATCTCGCCGAGCGACTTGAGCATGACGTCCATGCGCTCGTTGGGTGAGAGCGGCAGCCACTTCAGGCTGTCGTCGCACCAGGTGTAGGACAGGCAGGTGACCGCGGGCCGGTCGGGACCCTCGTCCAGGAGGTATGTGCCCCGGGTCATCCGGTCCGTGAGCGTCATCGACATGGTGTCCCGGCCGGTCACCTCGTCCTTGTCCAGCCAGAACGGCCGGTCTACGGGGACGAACAGCTTGGACGACTCCATGTAGTGGGTGCGCTCCATCGCCGTCCAGTGGTCGATCGGGAAGAGTGCGTCGTCGCAGGCGATCTTGGAGAGCAGCAGCCAGGACTGCCCGGTGAAGACCGCCGCGCGGTAGGTGCGGATGTCCCCGGTGGCGTCGGTGACCGTGATGCGGTTCCCCGCCGTGCGGTCGAGCCGGGTCACGGCGGGGCGGGGCTCCCCGTCGTGCAGCGAGGCGAGGGATGTGCCGAGCGGCCAGTGCACGATCTTCTGCGGTTCGCGGTCCCACAGGCGCAGCGGCAGCTGCTGGCTGCCGCCGACGATGCCGCGGTGGTGGTCGTCGGCCTCGGTGTAGACGACCCGGAGGATCTCCAGGATGGAGTTGGGGAAGTCGGTGTCCCAGCCGCCGGTGCCGAAGCCGACCTGGCCGAAGATCTCGCGGTGCCGGAACGACTTGAAGGACTCGGAGGCGCAGAGGAATCCGTAGAAGGTCTGGTTGTCGAGTTTCTCGACGAGCTCCGCCCAGATCTCCCTGATGCGGGGGACGTCGCGCTCGCGCATCGCACGGTTCATGTCGGCGAAGTCGGCGCCCTCCTCCAGACAGGCGTTCCAGGCGTTCATGACATCGCGGTAGACCTGGGGCAGGTCGTCGATGGACGTCGCGTAGTGGGATTCGCCCTTGAGGTCGACGACGGTCGACGGGGTGGCGGCGGAGAGCGGGTTCGGGAACGGCCTGGTCTCCAGCCCCACCAGGTCGATGTAGTGCTGCAGCGCCGTGGACGAGGGCGGGAAGCGCATGGCGCCCATCTCCGCGGTCAGCGTGGGGTCGCAGCCCTCGAAGCCGACGGTGCGCAGCCGGCCGCCGATGCGGTCGGCCTCGTAGACGACGGGCTTCAGGCCCATCTTCATGAGTTCGTACGCGGCGATGATCCCGGAGAGCCCGCCGCCGATGACGGCGACCTCGGATCCGTGCTCGGTTGCGGGTATCTGCCCGATGCCGGCGGGGTGGGCGAGGAAGTCGTCGTAGGCGTAGGGGAAGTCCGGCCCGAACATGGTGATCGGCGGCTGCGCGTCGGTGTGCTGGACGGCATTGGGCACCGTGGACGTCATGGGCTGAGGGCTCCTTGGAGGAAGGCGCGGGAGAGGGGAGGGTGCGGAGGGCTCAGACCAGGGAGCCGTACAGACCGGGGCGGCGGTCGGTCAGATACGGGTTGGCGGCGCGCGAGGCACCGAGGAGGCCCGGGTCCACGTCTCCGACGACGAGTTCCTCGCCGCGTCCGGCGCGGGCCCGGACGGCGCCGTCGGGGCCGGCCAGGCAGCTCAGCCCGGTGAACTCGAACTCGCCCTCCGTTCCGGTCCTGTTGACGTAGGCGATGTACATCTGGCTCTCGAACGCGCGGACCGGTACGACGGATTCGGCGACGAACGGGAAGGGGTGCATCAGCGCGGTCGGCACCAGCAGGAGGTCGGTCCCGGCCAGGGCGTGCGCCCGGACGTTCTCCGGGAATTCCACGTCGTAGCAGATCAGCAGGCCGATCCGGACGCCGTCCAGTTCGGTCTGCACCACGGCCTGCTCGCCCGGGGTGAACCATTCCCGTTCGAAGCGGCCGAAGAGGTGGGTCTTGCGGTAGCCGGCGAGCGTCGTCCCGTCCGGGCCGATGAGCTGCGCGGCGTTGAAGACCGCCTCGCCCGCGCGCTCCGGGTAGCCGTAGTGGACGGCGATGCCGTGCCGTACGCAGATCTCGGCGACGGCTCGCGCCCCGGGGCCGTCCGCGGGTTCGGCGAGCCCGGCGACGGCGTCGCCGATGGCGTAGCCGGTGAGGAACAGCTCCGGGCAGACCAGCAGCCGGGCACCCGCGGCGGTGGCCCGCCCGGCGGCCTCGTCGAGCGCCGCGAGGTTCTCGTCCGGGGAGCCGGGGCGTCCGGAGCTCTGGAGCAGGGCGGTACGCAACGACGGCATGGCT
Source organism: Streptomyces clavifer (assembly GCA_014651175.1). Lineage (GTDB taxonomy): Bacteria > Actinomycetota > Actinomycetes > Streptomycetales > Streptomycetaceae > Streptomyces > Streptomyces clavifer. Next base: position 97,839 of record BMWJ01000006.1, read on the forward strand.
GACCTCGGGCGGTGCGGGCGGGGGCGGGGACGTTATGACGGTACGGGGCGCCCGTCGGGCCCGACAAGGCACGAGTGTTGCGCGTGCACCGTCGATCCGTTGCGTGGGACGGCCCCCGGACGGCGATTCGTTGCGCCGTACGTCCTCGCAGGTCAGGAGGGTGATCTGGGTCTCGGCCCGATGGCTCGCTCGGGCGGCCGTGCACGGGGGGCGGAGCGCGACCGGTGGTCCCGCTCCGTCAGCCCGGTGTGCCGGACGAGTACCTGCGCAGCAGCGGGGACAGGACGAGGACCGACTTGGTCCGCTCGACGTACGGCTCACCCGCGATCCGTTCGAGCACCTGCTCGAAGTGCCGCATGTCGGCGGCGAAGACCTGCACGATCGCGTCGGCCTCCCCCGTCACCGTGGAGGCCGACGCGACCTCCGGGTAGCGGGCCAGGCCCCGCCTGATCGCTTCGGGGGCGGTGTTGCGGCTGCAGTAGATCTCGATGAAGCCCTCGGTCGCCCAGCCGAGCGCCGCCGGGTCGACCCGCACGGTGAAGCCCGTGATGGCGCCGTCGGCGCGCAGCCGGTCCACCCGGCGCTTCACCGCGGGCGCGGAGAGGCCGATGAGGGCGCCGATGTCGGCGTAGGAGCGGCGGGCGTCCTCGGCGAGGGCGTGGACGATGCGTTCGTCGAGGTCGTTCAGGCGCACGTCTGGTGGATCACTTCTCTGCGACGGACGGATTCGGGGGCGGCGCGGGCCGCCCCCGAAGTAGACCATGACGCCCCGCGGGGCGCGCTCACCGCAGAGGGCGTGGCAGGATCAGAAGGGGAACTGCGAGCGGCCGTGCTGCACCGAGATCCACTTCTGGGTGGTGAAGGCCTCGACGGTCGCTTCGCCGTTCAGCCGTCCGAGGCCCGAGTTCTTCTCCCCGCCGAACGGGACGATGGGCTCGTCGTGGACCGTGCCGTCGTTGATGTGGATCATGCCGGTACGGATGCGCTGCCCCACGCGCACGCCGCGTTCGATGTCGCCGGTGTGGACCGCGCCGCTGAGCCCGTACGGGGTGTCGTTGGCGATCCGGACCGCCTCGTCCTCCCCGTCGAAGGGCACCAGGAGTGCCACGGGGCCGAAGATCTCCTGGTGCAGGACGGGGGAATCGGCGGCAAGGCCGGTCAGCACGGACGGGCTCACCACATTGCCCTCGGCGCGGCCGTGCAGCAGCGCCGTGGCGCCGTCGGCCACGGTCTGGTCGACGAGCTTGGACACCGCGTCGGCCTGCGAGGAGTTGATCAGGGGGCCGATCTGGGTCGAGGGGTCGGCCGGGTCACCGACCCGCAGGGAGGCGACCTTGGCGACGAACTTCTCGGTGAACTCCTTCTCGACCGCGCGGTCGACGAGGATCCGGTTGGCGGCCATGCAGACCTGGCCCTGGTGGACGTAGCGGCTGAAGACGGCCGCGTCGACGGCGTAGTCCACGTCCGCGTCGTCGAGGACGATCAGCGCGCTGTTGCCGCCGAGTTCCAGGACGGTCTGCTTGAGGTTCGCCGCGCACACGGTCGCGACGTGGCGCCCCACCTTGTCCGAACCGGTGAAGGAGATGAGCTGCGGAATGGGGTGCTCCAGCAGCGCGTCGCCGATCTCGGCGATGTCGGTGACCACGACGTTCAGCAGCCCGGCGGGCAGCCCGGCGTCCTCGAACACCTTGGCCAGCAGCGTGCCGCCGCAGACGGGGGTGTTCTGGTGCGGCTTGAGGACCACGGCGTTGCCGAGGGCCAGCGCGGGCGCGACCGACTTGAGCGACAGCAGGAAGGGGAAGTTGAAGGGGCTGATGACGCCCACGACGCCGACCGGCACGCGGTAGACGCGGTTCTCCTTGCCCTCGGTGGGCGACGGAAGGAGCTGGCCGGTGGGCCGCAGGGCGAGCTGGACCGCCTCGCGGAGGAACTCCTTGGCCAGGTGCAGCTCGAAGGCGGCCTTCAGCCGGGTACCGCCCAGCTCCGCCACGATCGCGTCGCCGATCTCGGCCTCGCGCTCCTCGACGATGCGCAGCGCCTTCTCCAGGACGGCGCGGCGGGCGTACGGGTTGGTGTCCGCCCATGCCGGCTGGGCCTGCTCGGCCGCCCGGTAGGCCTGGTCCACCTCGTCGGCCGTGGCGACGGTGATCGACGCGAGCTTCTCCCCGTTGTACGGATTGAAGTCGATGATGTCCCAGGACCCCTTTCCCGGCCTCCACTCGCCGTCGATGTACTGATGGGCCAGGTCGGTGAAGAAGGAGGACATGAGATCCCTTACCGCAGAGAGGCAGGCAGCTGATTGCTGTTCATATTACTTACAGTGCAACCGAGTTGAAGGCGAAAAGAAACGCTCAGCGATTGACTACAAACGAACGCATGCGGCCATCCGCTCTCCCTGCACACGCAGGTGCCCCTCCCGGAGCGAACACCCGGGAGGGGCACCGATGGCCAAGGACCGCGGGGTCAGTTCCAGCTGGCGTGCAGCGGCCTGCCCTCCGCGTACCCTGCGGCGCTCTGCACACCGACGATCGCCTTCTCGGCGAACTCCTCGAGCGAGGCGGCGCCCGCGTAGGTGCAGGAGGAGCGGACACCGGCGATGATCGAGTCGACCAGGTCCTCCACCCCGGGCCGGGCCGGGTCCAGGAACATGCGCGACGTGGAGATGCCCTCCTCGAACAGCCCCTTGCGGGCGCGGTCGTAGGCGGACTCCTCCGACGTGCGGTTCTTCACCGCGCGCGCCGAGGCCATGCCGAAGGACTCCTTGTACCAGCGGCCGTCGGCGGACTGCTGGAGGTCGCCGGGCGACTCGTACGTCCCGGCGAACCAGGATCCGATCATCACGTTCGACGCACCGGCGGCGAGCGCCATGGCGACGTCGCGCGGGTGCCGGACGCCGCCGTCGGCCCAGACGTGCTTGCCGTGCTTCCTCGCCTCGGCGGCGCACTCCAGCACGGCCGAGAACTGGGGCCTGCCGACTCCGGTCATCATCCGGGTGGTGCACATCGCGCCGGGGCCTACACCGACCTTGACGATGTCGGCGCCCGCCTCGATCAGGTCGCGCACGCCCTCGGCGGCCACGACGTTGCCCGCGACGACCGGCACCCCGGGGTCGAGCGCCCGTACCGCGGCGACCGCCTTGAGCATGGATTCCTGGTGGCCGTGCGCGGTGTCCACGACGAGGGTGTCGGCGCCCGCGGCGATGAGCTGCGCGGCCTTTCCGGCGACATCGCCGTTGATGCCGACGGCGGCGGCGATGCGCAGCCTGCCGCCGGTGTCCGTCGCCGGGGTGTAGAGGGTGGCGCGCAGTGCGGCCTTCCGGGTGAGGATGCCGACGAGCCGGCCGTCCGCGTCGACCGCGGGGGCGAGCTTGCGGTTGGCGCCGTCGAGCTTGTTGAACGCGTCCCTGGGGTCGATGTCCGCGTCGAGCAGCACCAGGTCCCTGGACATGACCTCGGACAGCTGGGTGAATCGGTCCACGCCGGTCAGGTCGTGGTCGGTGACGACGCCGACGGGCCGGTACTCCGCGTCCACGACGACGCCCGCACCGTGGGCCCGCTTGTGCAGCAGGGACAGGGCGTCGGCGACGGTCTGGCCCGGGGCCAGCACGATCGGCGTGTCCAGCACGAGGTGGCGCGTCTTGACCCAGCCGATGACCTCGGTGACGACCTCGATCGGAATGTCCTGCGGAATGACGACCAGCCCGCCCCGCCGGGCGACGGTTTCAGCCATTCGGCGGCCCGCGATCGCCGTCATGTTGGCGACGACGAGAGGAATAGTGGTCCCGGTGCCGTCGGGCGAGGAGAGATCCACGGCCTGCCGGGAGCCGACTGCGGAACGTCCGGGAACCATGAAGACATCGTCGTACGTGAGGTCGTAGGGGACCGAGGGGGAGGCCGAGTGATGACCAGTGCCGGGCTCAAGAAAACGCATAACACTCATTTTTTCATACGAAACGGTGCAGGTCGTTTCCACGAAGACACAGCAATGGACCCCGGCATTGGTTCGTTCCTCCAAGGAGGAGCTCGGGGTCCGGGCAAGTGGAACCTGCCTTACCTGCAGACCCTACCCGAACAGGATTCAACCATTCACGATCACTATCCCTGGACCGGGTGACGGAGGGTCAGGTAGCTTGAAAATTTGCAGGCCGCCGTGGTATCCCCCACACCACTGATGAGCGCCAGGAACACCCGCAACACGTTCGACCGGAGAGGATCCAGATCCGCCTGTGGAGAGTGAACTGCCGGACATCTACTGCCCGTTCCCGCAACGGAGCAATCCGCATGTGGGGCACACCCGTGAACACCTCACCACGTGGACACGACAGACCGGACTGGTACACCGCGAGTCCGCCAGGGACCGTTTCGAACAGGCCGACTTCGGCGCGTTCGTCGGAATGGTCTATCCGACGGCGAATGCCGAGCACCTCGACCTGGTCGCCGACTGGTTCGTCTGGCTCTTCCTCGTCGACGACCAGCTGGACGACGGGCACCTGGGCCGGAGCCCTGAGCGAATACAGGACGTGGTGGCACGGATGCGCGCCGTCGTGGAGGGCACCGTTCCCGGCCCGTGGCCGGGCGAGGAGCTCCCCACCGCCGTCGTCGCACTGGCCGACCTGTGGGAACGTACGGTTCCCCGGGCCGCCCCGCACTGGCGCACCCGCTTCGCATGGCACCTCATGACGTATCTGACGACTGCCACCACCTGGGAGGCGGGCAACCGGGCCGACGACGTGGTGCCGTCCGAGGCGACGTACATCGCCAAGCGCCGGCACACCGGGGCGATCCATGTGTGCATGGACCTGATCGAGATCGTCGCGGGCATCGAGGCACCGGAGTCGCTGCACAACGACCCCCGGTTCATCACGGCGCTGGAGGCGTCCTGCAACGTCGTGTGCTGGGCCAACGACGTCTACTCCTTCGAGAAGGAGCAGGTGCTCGGGGAGATCCACAACCTCGTGCACCTGGTCCGCCACCACCGCGGCTACGGGGAGCGGCAGGCGCTCGAACACGTCTGTGCCGAGATCGCCGCCGAGACCGAGCGGTTCCTGGGGGCCGAGGCCGAGCTCCTCGGCACGTATCCGCAGCTGTCCGGCATGCTCGCTCCGTACCTCGACGGGATGCGGAGCTGGATGCGCGGCAATCTGGACTGGTCGCGGCAGACGCCCCGCTACAACCCGGCCGACGTCAGCCAGTACGCGCAGCCCGGTGAGTACCTGGAGGAGACGGTCCTCGGCGTGGCCGCCGAGCACGCGGCACCGGCGAAGGACCCGGCCGAGGCGCGCCGGAGCTGAGCACGACGGAGGCCGGGCACCGCGTGCGGTGCCCGGCCTCCGTCGTGTCGTGGTCCGCGCGGTCAGGCGTCGGGGTCCGCCCGCTCCAGCGCCGGGCGCTGTCCGGCGGGGGACTCCGTCAGGAGGTAGTCGGCGGCCGCCGTGTCCGTGACGAGGCTGGTGACGAGACCGGAGCGCAGCACGGCACCGATGGCCGCCGCCTTGCGCTGTCCGCCCGCGATGGCCACCACCTCGGCGATCCGGCGCAGCCGGTCCGCCTCCACGGTGATGCACCGCTCGCCCAGGTCCCGGCCGACCCGCCGCCCGTCGGAGTCGAAGAGGTGTGCGGACATCTCCGCCGCCACGCCGAGCGACGCGTAGTGGGCCCGCTCCTCGTCCGAGAGCATGTCGTGGACGGTGGAGATGCCCGGTTCCCAGGAACCGATCGAGACCGCGGCGACCGTCACCTTGTCGAAGTACTCGAAGGCGCGGGCGATGCCCGTCTGATGCCGCAGTGCCGCCGCCGTCGCCGGATCGGGCAGCAGCATCGGGGCGTAGATCGGGTGCGCCTCGCCGCCCGACACCTGGGCCGCGCGGCGGACCGCCTCGACCGAACCGCGCTCGGCCGTCCCGGCGTCGTAGACCCCGGTCAGCTGCACGACCGTGCAGGGCGGCAGACGGTCGAGCGCCGCCGCCATGTGGATGGTGGACCGGCCCCAGGCCAGGCCCAGCACATCGCCCTCGTTCACCAGCTCGCCGAGCAGGTCGGCCGCGACCTCACCGAGGTTCTCCGGATCGGCGGCGTCGTCCTGCTCCTCCGCCGGGGACTCGACCACGACCGCGTGCCGCAGGCCGTAGCGGGCCCGGAGCGCGTCCGACCGCTCCGCGTCCAGTTCCGCCGGAACCCGGATCTCGATGCGTACGAGATCACGTTCGAGGGCCGTCTCCAGGACCCGGGCCACCTTGAAGCGGCTCACGCCGAACTCCTCGGCGATCTGGATCTTCGACTTTCCCTCGAGGTAGAACCGGCGGGCCATGGCCGCCGCCTGGACCAGCTCCGCGGGTCCCATCCGCATGGCTGACCGACCCGCCGAGATGCCAGACACCGCGATCTCCTCACTGCTGTTCACGCGATCCGTACGCCGACCATCCTGTCAGATGCGGCGATCATTGATCCGGCCCGTCGGGCCGCGTTCATCCGACCTTTGTTCAGTGGCCGCACGCCCAGGGGGCGGCGGCGGTGGCCGCGTCCGCCTGGGCGCGCAGTGCCCGCACCGCCTCGGCCGGGTCCTCGGCCCCGTACACCGCCGATCCGGCGACGAAGACGTCCGCGCCGGCCTCGGCGCACCGCTCGATGGTGGTGGCCGAGACACCGCCGTCGACCTGGAGCCACAGCTCCAGGCCGTGCTTGGAGATCAGCTCACGGGTACGGCGGATCTTCGGCAGCATGATGTCGAGGAACGCCTGGCCGCCGAAGCCGGGCTCCACCGTCATGATCAGCAGCATGTCGAGCTCGGGGAGCAGGTCCTCGTACGGCTCGATGGGGGTGGCGGGCCGGAGCGCCATCGAGGCGCGCGCCCCCTTCGCCCTGATCTCCCTGGCGAGCCGCACGGGCGCCGCCGCGGCCTCCGCGTGGAAGGTGACGGAGCCCGCACCGGCCTCGACGTACTGCGGTGCCCAGCGGTCCGCGTCCTCGATCATCAGGTGGCAGTCCAGCGGGGTGTCCGTGGCCCTGCTCAGCGCTTCCACGACGGGCACGCCGAGCGTCAGGTTCGGGACGAAGTGGTTGTCCATGACATCGACATGGAGCCAGTCCGCGCCTTCGACGGCCTTCGCCTCCTCGGCGAGACGCGCGAAGTCCGCGGACAGAATGCTGGGGTTGATCTGGGCCATGCACCCAAGCCTGCCATGCCCGGCGCCACTTCCTCGCCCCGGTGCGCCCCAAAGCCTCACGGGATCATTACGGTTCGTGCATTCCCGGCGTTTTCGCCCCGCGATTCCGTCCTCCGGTCCTCGGCCGCTGCCGGGGGCCGGGGCCGGGTCGTCCGGTGTACGGAGTGACCGGCCCTCGTGACGTCCCCACGCGATCCGCAGACGAGCCGGCCCGGCGGGCCCGGCGGGCGGGGGTGCCGGACCCGGCGTGGTGGGCCGGAGGACCCCGGCGGGCGGGGCCACCGGGTCCGGCGCGCCCGCCCCGGTCCGTACCAGGGCGCGGACAGCCTCTGGTGCCCGCCCTGAGGCTGTGTTAGAAACTCCCCGTGATCAGCGACCAGTTCCTGAAGGAGCGCCTCAGCATCGATCTCTGCCGTGTGACCAGCTGCTCCTGTTGAGCCTGGCCCGGCAGCGCTGAGCGCTACCAGAACTGTGCGGCGTCGTCCGCCCGCCTTCCGGCCGCCCCTCGGGTGAGCCGGCGGTCTCCCTCCAGAACCCTGTCCGCGAACCGGACCTGACGGTCGCCGTCCGCGTCCGGCCCACCGGCCGCACGTTCTGCGGGGATTCCTCCCCCTCGCCCGCGGACGACTGCCGTCCGCCCGGCGTTCCCCTGCCCGTCCCTGTCCCGGCCCGGTCCGCCCCTCCGGCGGACCGGTGCCGCGGCACCTCCCGACGGAGTCCGCCATGACCACGCCCACCACCACGGAAAAGCGGCCGGCCGACCCGGCGCTCTCCGCCGGACCCGCTCCCGCGCCCCCGCCACGCCGCCGCTCCCCGGAGCGGGCCGCGCGGCTGCGCAGGGTGGGACTGCGGCTGCTCGCGCTGGCCGTGCTGCTCGCCCTGTGGCAGCTCGTCACCGCCCTGCGCCTGTGGTCGCCGTTGCTGGTGCCGCCGCCGTCGGCCGTCTGGGACGCGCTCGTCCAGACGTCCGGCACCCATGACGGGGTGCGCGGCTACCAGGGCCACACCCTGATCGAACATCTGGGCATCAGCCTGCGCCGGATCGCGATCGGTGCGGGCGCCGGTGTCCTCGCCGGGCTGGTGGCCGGGGTGCTGATGGGCACGCTGCCATGGGTGCGGGTGGTGTTCGAACCGGCGGTGGCCTTCCTGCGGACCCTGCCGCCGCTCGCCTACTTCAGTCTGCTGATCATCTGGTTCGGCATCGACGAGGCGCCCAAGCTGTGGCTGCTGGCGATCGCCGCCATGCCGCCCGTGGCCGTGGCCACCGCGTCCGCCGTCGCCTCCGCGCCCGCCTCGCTGGTGGAGGCCGCACGGGCCATCGGGGCGCGCCGTTCGCAGGTGGTGGCCTCCGTCGTCCTGCCGTCCGCGCTGCCGGAGATCCTGGTCGGCGTGCGCCTCGCGTTCGGGATCGCCTACTCCTCGGTGGTCGCCGCCGAGACCGTCAACGGGCTGCCCGGCATCGGCGGCCTGATCCGTGACGCGCAGCGCTACAACCAGTCCGACGTCGTCGTCCTCGGCCTCTTCGCGATCGGCGTCTCCGGACTGCTGATCGACGCGCTGCTGCGGGGCGCCGAGAACCGGCTCGCGCCCTGGCGCCGGCTGTCGTGACCCTTCTGCCCCGCCTCCCCGCCTCCTTTCCGCACTCCCTCCCCAGCGATCAACGAACGAAGGACCATGCCATGTCCGGAACACGCGGTCTGCGCCGCACCTCCCTGCTCGTCGCGGCTCTGGGAGCACTGGTCGTCGTCACCGCCTGCGGTTCCGGCGGTGGCGGGGGCGGTGACGACGGGGGCGACGGGGGCGACGGCAGGACGATCCGGATCGCCTACCAGGCCTTCCCCAGCGGCGACTTGATCGTGAAGGAGAAGGGTCTGCTGGAGAAGGCCCTGCCGGACCACACGATCAAGTGGATCAAATTCGACTCCGGCGCGACCATCAACACCGCCTTCGTCGCGGGCTCGGTCGATCTGGCCGCGATCGGTTCGAGCCCGGTGGCGCGCGGCCTGTCCGAGCCGTTGAACATCCCGTACAAGGTCACGTGGGTGCTGGACGTCGCCGGTGACAACGAGGGGCTGGTGGCCCGTGACGGCTCCGGCGTCGAGGACGTCGAGGACCTGGCCGGCCGCAAGGTCGCCACCCCCTTCAGCTCCACCTCGCACTACAGCCTGCTCGCCGCGCTCGACAGGTCGGGCGTGGACGCGTCGAAGGTGCAGCTGCTCGACCTCGAACCGCAGGACATCGTCGCGGCCTGGTCGCGCGGGGACATCGACGCGGCCTACGTCTGGCTCCCCACGCTCGACGAGCTCGGGAAGACCGGGAAGACCCTGGTCTCCAGCCGGGAACTGGCCGCGGCCGGCAAGCCCACGCTCGACCTGGGGGTGGCGTCCACCGCCTTCATAGAGAAGCAGCCCGAGGTCATCACCGCCTGGCGCAAGGCCCAGGCCCAGGCACTGGACCTGATCCACGACGACCCGTCGGCCGCCGCCGAGGCCGTCGGCAGGCAGCTCGGGATCAGCCCGCAGGACGCCGCCGCCCAGCTGAAGCAGGGCATCTTCCTCAAGCCCGCCGACCAGTCCGACGCCAAGTGGCTGGGCCGCCCGGGCCGGGTCGGCGGTCTGGCGGAGAACCTGCGGAGCGCAGCGGAGTTCCTGGCGGGCCAGAAGCAGATCCCGGCCGCGCCGGAACTCACGGAGCTGGAGAAGGCCGTGTACGTGGAAGGGCTGAGCGATGCCGTCACCGGATGACCGCCGGACAGGTGCCCGGGAAGCCGGTCCGGCCGGGGCCGGGGCCGCTCCGTCGGACGTCACGCCCGCCGTGGCCGTACGCGAGGTGACCCACCGCTACGGTCGCGGCGCGGACGCCGTGACCGCCCTCGGCCCCCTGTCGCTCGACATCCCCGCCGGCGAGTTCCTGGTGCTCGTGGGCCCGTCCGGGAGCGGGAAGAGCACACTCCTGCGGCTGATCGCCGGCTTCGAACACGCCTCCTCCGGCGAAGTCACCGTGCACGGCCGGACGCCGGAACCGGGACGTCAGGCAGGAGTCGTCTTCCAGCAGCCCCGGCTGTTCCCCTGGCGCACGGTCGGAGAGAACATCGCCCTGGCGCTGCGCTACGCCGGAGTCCCCCGGGCCGAACGCCCCGCCCGCGTCGAGGAGCTCCTGGAGCGGGTCGGGCTGGCCGGTACCGCACGCCGCAGGACCTGGCAGATATCGGGGGGCCAGCAGCAGCGGGTGGCCATCGCCCGGGCCCTGGCCGGCGGCAAGGACCTGCTGCTGCTCGACGAGCCGTTCGCCGCCCTGGACGCACTCACGCGTGAACGGCTCCAGGAGGACCTGCGGACGGTCAGCTCCCGGACCGGGATCACCTCGGTCTTCGTCACGCACAGCGTGGACGAGGCCGTCTTCCTCGGCACCCGTGCCGTCGTCCTGAGCGCCGGTCCGGGCACCGTCGCGCTGGACGTCCCCATCCCCCTCCCCCGTACCGGGAGTGAGGACCCGGACGGGCTGCGGGGGCTGCCCGAGTACGCCGCGCTGCGCGCCGAGATCGGCGCGGCGGTACGCGACGCGGCCCGCTGAACCCGACGGGCCGCCCCCGGCGGGCGGCCCGGCACACCCCCACGCAGACAGGAGTTCCCATGTCCCCCACCACGTCCGTCGTCCCCGGTTCCGCGCTGCGCGCGTCCAGGCTTCCTCCGGACGGGCTGTACGAGGGCCCCCGCGAGCTGCGCAGGCTGGCGCCGGGACAGCCCGACCGGCCCTACGCGCTGTTCGGCGTCCGTCCGCTCGGCCCGCTGATCGGGGCCGAGATCGGCGGTGTCGACCTGACCCGTCCGCTCGCTCCCGCCGTGCGCGCGGAGCTCGACCGGGCACTGCTGGAGTGGAAGGTGCTCTTCTTCCGCGGGCAGCACCCCACCTCGGCCGAGCAGCGGGCCTTCGCCCGCAACTGGGGCGAGCTGGAGACCAATCCCCTGCTGGCCGCCGGGGACGATCCGGAGGTGGCGCGCTTCGACCGCTCGTCCGCACCGGCCTTCGAGAACGTGTGGCACACCGATGTGACGTTCCGCGAGCGGCCCGCGCTCGGCGCGGTTCTCCAGCTCCGCGAGGTGCCCCCGTACGGCGGCGACACGATGTGGGCCGACATGGCCGCCGCGTACGACAATCTTCCGCCGCGGGTGAAGGCGCGACTCGAGGGTGCGCGCGCGGTGCACGACTTCGTACCGGGATTCGCCCGGTTCACCCCCGAGGAGCGGCTGATCCCCTTCCAGGACCGGTTCCCGCCGGTCGAACACCCGGTGGTGCGGACGCATCCCGCCACCGGACGCCGGATGCTCTTCGTCAACACCTCGTTCACCACCCGGATCGTGGGCTGGGACCGGGAGGAGAGCGACCGCATGCTGCGCCTGCTGTTCCAGCAGGCGCACGTGCCCGAGTACCAGGTGCGCTTCACCTGGCGCGCGGGGGACGTCGCATTCTGGGACAACCGGGCCACGCAGCACTACGCGGTGAACGACTACGCCCCGCACCGCAGGGTGGCCGAGCGTGTCGCCGTCGCGGGCGACCGCCCGCGCTGACCGACCGCCCGCGCGGCGCCACAGGGGTCAGCCCGTGCGGCGCAGCAGGGCCAGGTACATCGCGTCGGTGCCGTGGAGGTGGGGCCACAGCTGGATGTCGGGCCCGTCGCCCAGCGCGGGGACTCCGGGCAGCAGCGGCCGGGCGTCGACCCACTCCGCCTCGACCGGTGCTCCGCCGCGTCCCTTGAGCACGTCCTCGACGACGACACGCGTCTCCGCGAGATGCGGTGAGCAGGTCGCGTAGCCGACGACCCCGCCGATCCGCACGGCCTTCAACGCCTCGCGCAGCAGGCCGCGTTGCAGGGGCGCGAAGCTCTCCAGGTCCTCGGCGCGACGCCGCCAGCGGGACTCCGGGCGCCGGCGCAGCGCACCCAGGCCCGAGCACGGGACGTCCATCAGGACCCGGTCGAAGGAGCCGGGCTGCCAGGGCGGCCGGGTTCCGTCGGCGGTGATCACCTGGTAGGGGCCGGGGTTTCCGGCCAGGGCGCGCTCGACGAGCCGGGCGCGGTGCGGCTGCTTCTCGGCGGCGAGCAGGGTCGCGCCGCGTCCGGCGGCGAGCGCGGCGAGCAGGGCCGCCTTGCCTCCCGGGCCCGCGCAGCCGTCCAGCCAGCGGGTGTCCGTGCCTTCGACGGGTGCCAGGGCCAGGGCGGCGGCGACGAGCTGGCTGCCCTCGTCCTGCACGCCGGCGCTGCCGTCCCGGACGGCGGCCAGGGCACCGGGCTCGCCGCCCTCGGCCATGCGCACGGCGTACGGCGACCAGCGGCCGGGGAGGCCGCTCTCCTCGCCGAGGGCGTCCAGCAGCTCGTCGGTGGTCGAGCGGCCGGGGCGGGCGACCAGCGTCACCTCGGGCCGTTCGTTGTCGGCCTCCAGCAGGTCCTCGATCCCGGCGCGTCCACCGCCCAGGGCGTCCCAGAGGGCGGAGACGATCCACCGGGGGTGCGAATGGACGATGGAGAGGTGCGCCTCGGCGTCCTCGTCGTACGAGGGGGCGACACGCTCCACCCAGCCGTCGAGGTCGTGCGCGGTCACCTTGCGCAGCACCGCGTTGACGAACTTGGCACGCCCCTCGCCCAGCACGACACGGGCCAGCTCCACGCTGGCGGAGACGGCCGCGTGGGTCGGGATGCGGGTGCCGAGCAGCTGGTGGACGCCCATGTTGAGGACGTCGAGCACCGGCGGGTCGACCTCGCGCAACGGCCGGTCGATGCAGGCGGCGACGATCGCGTCGTACGTGCCCTGGCGGCGCAGGGTGCCGTAGACCAGCTCGGTCGCCAGCGCCGCGTCCCGGCTGTCGAAATCGCCCTTGGCGCGTGCCTTCTTCAGCAGCGGGGGCAGGATGAGGTTGGCGTACGCGTCGCGTTCGTCGACGACCCTGAGCGCCTCGAAGGCGAGGAACCGGACGGGATCCTTCTGCGGGCGGCGGTGCGGCTTGGCGGGACGGCGACGCTGCTGGTCGTTCACGTGAAAGGTGCTCCGCTGAGGGTGAGGGGGCGAACCGGTCCAGCCTACGTCGCCCGCCCCCGCCCCCGCTCCGGACCGCCGGGCCGGCTCAGAGGCCCAGCAGCTCGCCGTGGACGATGCGGACACCGCGCGCCCAGTCGGCGGCCTTCATCGGCTTCTTGCCCTGCGGCTGGACCCAGAGGAGCTCCACCGCGTGGGAGCCGGTGCCGACGCAGACGTTGTTCTTGCCCGCGGACAGCTCCCCCGGTGCGAGATCGGTGCGATCCACGACGGGCGCCGCCTGGACCAGCTTGAGCCGTTCCCCGCGGAACAGGGTCCACGCGCCGGGTGCCGGCGTGCAGCCGCGCACCACGCGGTCGACCCGCAGCGCGGGCGCGGACCACTGCACCTGGGCGTCCTCGACGGTGATCTTGGGCGCCAGGGTGACGCCCTCGGCGGGCTGCGGGACGGCGTGCAGGGTGCCGTCCTCGATGCCGTCCATGGTCGCGGAGAGCAGCCCGGCACCGGCGAAGGCCAGCCGGGTGAGCAGGTCACCGCTCGTGTCGGTGGGCCGCACCTCCTCGGTCAGGACGCCGTAGACCGGGCCGGAGTCCAGCCCCTCCTCGATCAGGAAGGTCGACGCGCCGGTGACCTCGTCCCCGGCCATCACCGCGTGCTGCACGGGTGCGGCGCCGCGCCAGGCGGGGAGCAGGGAGAAGTGCAGGTTGACCCAGCCGCGGGCGGGGACGGCGAGAGCGGCCTTGGGCAGCAGCGCGCCGTACGCGACGACGGGGCAGCAGTCCGGCGCGATCTCCCGCAGCCGCGCCAGGAAGTCCTCGTCCCGGGGCCTGACCGGCTTGAGGACCTCGATCCCCGCCTCCTCGGCGCGGTCGGCCACCGGACTGGCGACCAGCCGGCGCCCCCGGCCCGCGGGTGCGTCGGGCCGGGTGACGACGGCGGCCACCTCGTGGCGGCCTGAGGCGATCAGGGCGTCCAGGGCGGGGACGGCGACCTCGGGGGTGCCTGCGAAGACGAGCTTCATGGGTGGCGGACTGCCTCTCGGGCCGGAACGTACGGTGGCGTGGCGAGCAGCACACCAGTCTAGGCGGTGCCGCGGGACCGCCGCCTGCCGCACCGCGAGGGTGGTCCCGCGACACGGCCCGGTGGCCTCGTGGCCGGGGGGCGTACGCATGTCCGTGCGCTCTGTGCATATGCGCATACGCCCCTACAGCGTGACCACATCGACGGGTGAGGCGTTGGTCAAGTGAGATTGACCGAAGTGGGCCGCCCCCAGCGCGGTCCGATCCTTTCAACTTCCACGCCGGTTCGAGAGGCTTGTTCATGGCCGACCACGCAACCCACGACGCCCAAGCGCGTGCCAGTCTGCACCTGTTGGTGCGGGACATCGAGCGGGTCCGGCGGCAGGTGGACGCGCTGCGCACCCTCACTGCGCAGCTGGGCAACGTCTACCGTCCGCGCCGTTCCGGCCCGTCCGCGGGCTTCGTCGTCTACGGCAGGGCACCGGCTCCGACGGTCCGGCTCGCCCAGGAACTGCGGGACAGCGTCGAGACGCTGGTCACGGCGGCGGTGGACTTCGACCGCTCGCTGGGCTTCTCCTGGGACGCGGTGGGTTCGGCGCTCGGGGTCACGAAGCAGGCGGTGCACCGGCGTTACGGCGCGCGCCGCAACACCCCGCCGCCGGAGACCGCCGAGGACCCCGCGGAGAGCGTGGCCCGTCCGCAGCCCGCGCCGGCCTCCTCCCCCGCACTGCCTGTCGTACCCGCGGCCCGCTCCATGCCGCCGCAGCCGTCGGCCGACCGTCCCTCACCGCGCGAGGAGCTGCGTCCCGGAGCCTTCCCGGGTCCGCGCAACGGCTGACGGACGGGCGGGGCGCGGGAGGAGTGGGCCGGCCTGATCCGGCCCTTCCGCGTGTCAGCCGATGTCCGGCGGATCGATCCTGATGCGTACCGGATCGCCGGTCCCCCGGGCCGTCCGCGCCGCCTGCGCCGCCTTCAGGGCTGCGGCGAGTGCCGCCCCCCGCCCCGGCGGGACCCTGACCAGTGCCCGCTCCCAGGTTTCGCCGGGCGGGGCGTCACCCTGTCTTCGGGGCCTGCCCGAGGCCGCCCCCGGCAGCGGGACCGGGCCGAGGACCTCCGCCTCGGGCGGCAGTCCGGTGGCGGCGAGGTACGCGGCGATGGCCTCCGGCGGCCCGGTGACCGAGGCCATCCGGGACACCGGCGGGAAGCCCAGCTCGGCCCGCTCCGCGAGCTCGCGGCGGGCGTGGCCGACCGGGTCCCAGCGGACCAGGGCCTGGACGGGGCGCAGGGTCGGCTCGGCCACGATCACCACTGTGCCGCCCTCGGGCTGTCCCCGCACCAGTGCGGCGGCGGCCGTCCAGCGGCGCAGTGCCTCCTCGCCCGCCCGCAGGTCGGGCCGTCCGACCATCGCCCAGCCGTCCAGCAGCAGCGCCGCGGCGTAGCCACCCTCGGCCACGGGCTCCGCCCCGGGGGTGCTGACCACCAGGGCGGGCTGTCCGGGTACGGAGTCCAGCACGTGGTCCCGGCCGGACGTCCGCACCGGAACGGCGGGGAAGGCCCGGCCCAGCTCCTCGGCGGTCCGCCGGGCACCGACGATCTGCGCCCGCAGCCGCACCCCACCGCACGCGGCGCAGCTCCAGGCCGTCTCGGCGCGCCCGCACCAGGCGCAGTTCAGATCCTGCTGGTCCGGGGCCTCGATCGGTCCCGCGCAGTGCCTGCAGCGCGCGGGCTCACGGCAGCGCTCGCAGGCGAGCCGGGGCGCGTAGCCGCGGCGCGGCACCTGGACCAGCACCGGGCCGCTGCGCAGCCCTTCGCGTACGGTCTGCCAGGCGAGGCTGGGCAGCCGCGCCGAGCGCGCCGCACCGTCCCGCGCGAGCTCGCCGTCGCCGACGGTGCGCACCAGCGGCGCGGCGATCCGCAGCTGGTCCCGGTCGGCGCGCAGGGGCAGCGCCCAGCCGTTCTCGACGAGCTGGGCGGCCTCCACCGTGCAGCTCGTCGCCCCGAGCAGGAAGGCGCACCGGCCGTGCGCCGCGCGCAGCTCCAGCACCTCGCGGACGTGCGGGAACGGGGCGTTGTCGTCGCTGTGGCTCGAGTCCCCGTCGTCCCAGACGGCCACCAGTCCCAGATCGGGGACGGGTGCGAACATCGCGGCCCTCGTCCCGACCACCGCGCGCACGGAACCGCGCCGGACGGCGAGCCACTCCCTGTACCGCTTCTCGGGCCCTGAGTCCGCCGTCAGGAGTGCGTGGCGCCCCTTGCCCATCACCTCGGTGAGCGCGGCGTCCACCCGCCCCGCGGTCCGCCCGTCCGGTACGACGACGAGCGCGCCGCGGCCGGAGGCCAGGGTCGCGGCGACGGCCCGGGCGATCTCTCCGGGCCAGTGCGGCCCCGGCAGCGCGGTCCACACGGCTCTGGGCGCGCCGCCCTCGGCCAGCGCCCGCAGGAACGCGGGCCCCTGGGCGTACCGCTCCCAGGTCCCGGGGGAGGGGGCGGGCGGTGGCGGCAGGGGCGCGGGCGAGGGCTTGGACTCGGCCCTGCCGTTCCTCGGCGGCACGGCGAGCTGCAGCACATCGGCGAGGCTGCCCGCGTACCGGTCGGCGACGGCCCGGGAGAGCGCCAGCAGCTCGGGGCCGAGCACCGGCTCGGGCGAGACGACGTAGGCGAGGGCCGCCAGGGCCCCCTGGTAGTCCGATTCGGCTCGCCGCTCGATGAGGAATCCGTCGATGAGCCCGCCGCCCTCGCGCCGGCCGCCCCGGACCTGCCGCCCGCCGGCCCCGAACCGCACACGCACCCGGACGCCGGGCTGCGCCTCGGCGTCGAGCTCCTCGGGGACGGCGTAGTCGAAGTACTGATCGAGGTGGAGCGCGCCCTTGTTCACCAGGACGCGGGCCACCGGCAGGTTCTCGGCGAGCGCCGCACCCCGCCAGGTGCGGGGTTTTGCCCGCGGCACCTTGGCCCGGCGCACCGTCTCCCGGATGAGCGCAAGCTGCTCCGGTGCCCCGGCGTCGGGCTCGTCGGACTGCTCGTTGTCGCTGCTCACAGCCAAATTCCTACCAGACGGCACTGACAGCGGTGGCGGCCCCGGCAGCACGGAGGCCGGGGCCCCGACACCGCGTACGGCATCCGGGCCCCGGCCTGCGGGCCGACGACAGCGTGCCTAGAGGCCCGCGGCCTTGCGCAGTGCTTCCACGCGGTCGGTGCGCTCCCAGGTGAAGTCGGGGAGCTCACGGCCGAAGTGGCCGTACGCCGCGGTCTGGGCGTAGATCGGGCGGAGCAGGTCGAGGTCCCGGATGATCGCGGCCGGGCGGAGGTCGAAGACCTCGCCGATGGCGTGCTCGATCTTCTCGGTGTCGACCGTGGCGGTGCCGAACGTCTCGACGAACAGGCCCACCGGCTCGGCCTTGCCGATCGCGTAGGCGACCTGGACCTCGCAGCGGGCGGCGAGGCCGGCCGCGACGACGTTCTTGGCGACCCAGCGCATCGCGTAGGCGGCCGAGCGGTCGACCTTGGACGGGTCCTTGCCGGAGAAGGCACCGCCGCCGTGACGGGCCATGCCGCCGTACGTGTCGATGATGATCTTGCGGCCGGTCAGGCCGGCGTCACCCATCGGGCCGCCGATCTCGAAGCGGCCGGTCGGGTTCACCAGGAGGCGGTAGCCCTCGGTGTCCAGCTTGATGCCGTCCTCGATGAGCTGCCCCAGGACGTGCTCGACGACGAACTCGCGGATGTCGGGTGCGAGCAGCGAGTCCAGGTCGATGTCGGACGCGTGCTGCGAGGAGACGACGACCGTGTCGAGGCGTACGGCCTTGTCCCCGTCGTACTCGATGGTGACCTGGGTCTTGCCGTCGGGGCGCAGGTACGGGATGGTCCCGTTCTTGCGGACCTCGGACAGGCGGCGCGAGAGCCGGTGCGCCACGTGGATCGGGAGCGGCATCAGCTCGGGCGTCTCGTCGCAGGCGTAGCCGAACATCAGGCCCTGGTCGCCGGCGCCCTGCTTGTCGAGCTCGTCCTCGTCGCCCTCGACCCGCTGCTCGTACGCGGTGTCGACACCCTGGGCGATGTCCGGGGACTGCGATCCGATGGAGACCGAGACGCCGCAGGAGGCTCCGTCGAAGCCCTTCTTGGAGGAGTCGTAGCCGATCTCCAGCACCTTGTTGCGCACGAGGTTGGGGATGTCGGCGTAGGCCTTGGTCGTGACCTCACCCGCGACGTGCACCAGTCCAGTGGTGATCAAGGTCTCGACGGCTACGCGCGAGGAGGGGTCCTCGCGCAGGAGCGCGTCGAGAATCGTGTCGCTGATCTGGTCAGCGATCTTGTCGGGGTGACCCTCGGTGACGGACTCCGAGGTGAAGAGACGGCGGGACACATCGCTCCCTGGGGTTGCAGCGGCTGCTGGCTGATCATTGATGGACCTCCGGGAGCTGCGCCCGGCATGTTCCGTCGACCAGTTTATCGGTCGCTTCCGGCGAATGGGCCACGCGTCTCGCCCCTTGGGAGCTCTGTGACCGGCGGCACTGTTGACGGCGGTACGACAATCCCTCCTTCCAGGGGCGAGGAATGACCGAATATCCTGAGCTTTCTTCCCGCCGGAGCGGCGAATACGCAATCTAGCGGAACCGTGCCGCAACCAGGTCCCAGACCGTGTCGGCAAGTGCCTCTTTGGGCCCGTACGGCACAGCGGTCTCGCCTCCGTCCGCCCCGAGCACCACGGCCTCGTTCTCCTCCGAGCCGAAGGTCTTGCGCTCCCCCACCTCGTTGACCACGAGGAGGTCGCAGCCCTTGCGGCGGAGCTTGTCACGGCCGTTGGCCAGCACGTTGTCGGTCTCGGCGGCGAATCCGACCACGATCTGCCCCGGGCGCGCCCGGTCCGCCGCGACCTCGGCGAGGATGTCGGGATTACGGACGAGGGTGAGGGGGGCGGGCTCCTGTCCGTCCTTCTTCTTGATCTTGCCCGTGGCGTAGTCGGCGGGCCGGAAGTCGGCGACCGCCGCAGCCATCACCACCACGTCGGCGTCGGAGGCCGCCTTCAGCACGGCCTCGCGCAGTTGTACGGCGGTCCCGACGCGCAGGACGTCGGCGCCCGCGGGGTCGGGCAGTCCGGTGTTCGCCTCGATCAGGGTCACCCGGGCGCCGCGGGCGACGGCGGTGCGCGCCAGCGCGTACCCCTGCTTTCCGGAGGAGCGGTTGCCCAGGTACCGGACCGGGTCCAGGGGCTCGCGGGTCCCGCCCGCGCTGATCACCACATGGCGCCCGGTGAGGTCGGGAGCCTCGGCACCGCGGGCCAGCACGCGGCGGCAGACCTCGAAGATCTCCCCGGGATCCGGCAGCCGGCCCTTGCCCGTGTCGGCGCCGGTGAGCCGGCCGACGGCGGGCTCGACGACGACCGCGCCGCGGCGGCGCAGGGTGGCGACGTTCTCCTGGGTGGCCGGGTGCTCCCACATCTCGGTGTGCATCGCCGGCGCGAAGACGATCGGACAGCGGGCGGTGAGGAGCGTGTTGGTGAGGAGGTCGTCGGCGAGGCCGTGGGCGGCCCTGGCCAGCATGTCGGCGGTGGCGGGCGCGACCACGACGAGATCGGCCGCCTGACCGATCCGGACGTGCGGCACCTCGTGCACACCGTCCCAGACCTCGGTCGACACGGGGTGGCCGGAGAGCGCCGACCAGGTCGCGGCCCCCACGAAGTGGAGCGACGCCTCCGTCGGGACGACCCGCACGTCGTGGCCGGACTCCGTCAGCCGGCGCAGCAGTTCGCACGCCTTGTAGGCGGCGATGCCCCCGCTGACCCCCAGGACGACCTTCGGCTTGTCCACTGCGTCTCCCCGCACTCGTCACGCTGCGCCCTCGGCCGGTGCGCAGCCCTCTTCCGTACGCACTCCATGCTGCCTCACCGCACTCCGCGGGCCCCGGCGGGCCCGGCACCGGACACACCACAGGCCCGGCGGATGCTGACCGCCGGGCCTGTGGTGAAGGTGCTTCTCCTGATTACTGCGCGGGGCCCTCGATGGCCTCGGAGGTCAGCAGGCCCGCGTTGATCTCGCGGAGTGCGATCGAGAGCGGCTTCTCGTGCACGTGGGTGTCGACGAGCGGACCGACGTACTCGAGGAGGCCTTCACCGAGCTGCGAGTAGTACGCGTTGATCTGACGCGCGCGCTTGGCGGCGTAGATCACAAGGCTGTACTTCGAGTCGGTGGCCTCGAGGAGCTCATCAATCGGCGGGTTGATGATGCCCTCGGGCGTGGTGATGGAAGAGGACACTCTCTGCCTTCCGAAGGGGATAGAGATCAAAGAGATCTTTGATCATGCTGGTTCCGCAGTGGTGATGCTCTGCGTCCGTGCGAGTCCGGCGAGGTCAGTCGTCGGTGCCACGGAGGCCGGAAGCCTGCAGCATCAACGTTAGCAGCTCACGTGCCACGTCCTCGACGGAGGTGTTGACGAGCGTCGTATCGAACTCCGCCTCGGCGGCCAGTTCGACCTTCGCGGCGGCGAGCCGGCGCTCGATCACGTCGGGCGCCTCCGTCCCGCGGCCGGTGAGCCGGCGCACCAGCTCGTCCCAGGTCGGCGGCGCCAGGAAGACGAGCTGCGCCTCGGGCATCGACTGGCGGACCAGCCGGGCACCCTGCAGATCGATCTCCAGCAGCACCGGCTCGCCCGCCTCCAGGCGGTCCAGCACGGCCCGGCGCGGAGTGCCGTAGCGGTTGCCCGCGAACTCGGCCCACTCCAGCAGCTCGCCGTTGGCGATCAGCTTGTCGAACTCCTCGTTGTCCACGAAGAAGTAGTGGACTCCGTTGCGTTCACCGGGGCGTGGCTTGCGTGTCGTCGCCGACACGGAGAGCCAGACCTCCGGGTGAACCTTGCGCATATGAGCGACGACCGTGCTCTTGCCGACCCCTGAGGGGCCGGAGAGCACGGTCAGCCGCGGACGTACGTCCGGGGGTACGGGGGACGTCCCCCGGGATGTTGCAGCCATGGAGCGATTATCCAGGTTCTCAGGAGTGCCTGAGAACGTCAGGCGGCGCTGCCGCCGAACTCACGCTCCAGAGATGCGATCTGGTTGGAGCCGAGACCCCGGACCCGACGGCTCTCGGAAATGCCGAGCCGCTCCATGATCTGCTTGGCGCGGACCTTGCCCACGCCCGGCAGGGACTCCAGCAGGGCGGAGACCTTCATCTTGCCGATGACGTCGTTCTCCCGTCCGGACTTGATGACCTCGTGGAGGGATGCGCCGGAGTGCTTGAGTCGATTCTTGACCTCGGCCCGCTCCCGGCGAGCCGCGGCGGCCTTTTCGAGCGCGGCTGCGCGCTGTTCAGGGGTAAGGGGCGGAAGAGCCACGCCTACGTCACCTCGGATGTCGATCTGTCGGATACGGACCGATGTGGAACCTGGTGGTCCCACACCTGGTGAGCAACGAACAACCTGTGCTCGTTGGCTCTCGACGGAGACTAGCGGCCTGGGCCGCCTGAGTCAGCGAGAACAGACGAAAAGTCCTGGTCAGCCTGAGCCGACCAGGACATTTCAGTCATAACAACCCGGATTCGTGGTCAGGATTACGTCAACGCGTTGTCACGTGGCATGGTCAGCCGTCCGAGACGGCCGCGCGGACCTCGTCCGCGAACCGTCCGGCGGCTTCGCGCAGCCCCGACGCGTCCGGTCCGTGGCGCAGCACGCCCCGGCTCACGCTGGGCACCACGTTGCCGGCCGAGGCACCGAACACACGGGGTAGATCCGCGGGGGTGGCGCCCTGGGCGCCGATCCCGGGAGCGAGCAGCGGGCCGTTGATCGCGAGGTCGGCCCCCGTGTCCCCGAGCGTGGCGCCCACGACCGCGCCGACGGAGCCGAGCGGGGCGGCCCCCGCGTTCTCGGCGGCCATGTGGTCGAGCATCACCTGGGCCAGCGACCTGCCGTCCGCGACGGTGGCGCGCTGGACCTCGGCACCCTCCGGGTTGGAGGTGAGGGCGAGCACGAAGACACCGGAGCCGGAGGCCGCGGCGGCGTCGAGCGCCGGGCGCAGCGAACCGAAGCCGAGGTACGGCGAGACGGTGACGGCGTCGGAGAAGAGCGGCGAGTCCTTGTCGAGGTAGGTGGCGGCGTAGGCCCCCATCGTGGAGCCGATGTCCCCGCGCTTGGCGTCCATGAGGACGAGTGCCCCGGCGGCCCGCGCCTCCTCGACGGCCCTCTCCAGGACGGCGGTGCCGCGGGAGCCGAACCGCTCGAAGAACGCGGACTGCGGCTTGAGCACGGCGACCCGGTCGGCCAGCGCCTCGACGACCGTGCGGGTGAAGCGCTCCAGGCCCGCGACGTCGTCGTTCAGACCCCAGGAGGTGAGCAGCGAGGCGTGCGGGTCGATCCCCACGCAGAGCGGCCCGCGGGTGTCCATGGCGTGGCGCAGGCGCGCGCCGAAGGGTTCGGGGCTCACTGCGTGACCTTCCGTGTCTCGGCGCCGACGGCTTCGGCGAGGGTGGCGTACGGGGAGGCGGCCAGGCGGGCGGCCAGACCCTTGTGGATCGCGCGGGCGTAGAACGGGCCCTCGTAGACGAAGGCGCTGTAGCCCTGGACCAGCGTGGCGCCGGCCAGGATGCGCTGCCAGGCGTCCTCGGCGTTCTCGACGCCCCCGACGCCCACCAGGGTGATCCGGGTCCCCACGCGGACGTACAGGCGGCTCAGGACCTCCAGGGAGCGCTCCTTGAGGGGCGCGCCGGAGAGTCCGCCGGTCTCCTTCACCAGGGACGCCTCGGACTTCAGGCCGAGGGTGTCGCGGGCGATGGTGGTGTTGGTGGCGATGATGCCGTCCAGGCCGAGCTCGACGGCGAGGTCGGCGACCGCGTCGACGTCCTCGTCCGCGAGGTCCGGGGCGATCTTGACGAGGAGCGGGACCCGCCGGTCGGTGACCGTGCGGTCCGCGGCCTCGCGCACCGCGGCGAGCAGCGGGCGGAGCGCCTCGGTGGCCTGGAGGTTGCGCAGCCCGGGGGTGTTGGGCGAGGAGACGTTCACGACGAGGTAGTCGGCGTGGGCGGCGAGGCGCTCGGTGGACTTCACGTAGTCGCCCACGGCTTCGGCCTCGGGGACGGCCTTGGTCTTGCCGATGTTGACGCCCACGGTCGTACGGAAGACCGGGGTGCGGGTGGCGAGGCGCTCCGCCACTGCCGCTGATCCCTCGTTGTTGAAGCCCATGCGGTTGATCAGCGCCCGGTCCGCGACGAGACGGAACAGCCGCTTCTTCGGGTTGCCGGGCTGGGGCTCGCCGGTGACCGTGCCGATCTCGACGTGGTCGAATCCGAGCATCGCCATGCCGTCGATCGCGACGGCGTTCTTGTCGAAGCCGGCGGCGAGCCCGAACGGGCCGTGCATCCGCAGGCCGAGGGCCTCGGTGCGCAGCTCCTCGTGACGGGGGGCGAGCGCCGCGGCGGCGAACGTGCGCAGGACGGGGACGCGGGCCGCGCGACGGATCCAGCGGAAGGCCAGGTGGTGGGCCTGCTCCGGGTCCATCCGCTTGAAGACCAGCTGGAAGAAGAGTTTGTACATCACTGGTGTCCTCATGAAGAGGGGGACACCGTCTCCGGTGTCCCCCTGTGGGCTTCCTAGTCGCGGGCCGCGGTCAGATGTTCCGCGTGTTCCTGGAGGGAACGCACGCCGACGCCGCCGTGGTTGAGCGCGTCGATGCCCTGGACGGCCGCGGCGAGCGCCTGGACCGTGGTGAGGCAGGGCACCGACCGGGCGACGGCCGCGGTGCGGATCTCGTAGCCGTCGAGCCGGCCGCCCGTTCCGTACGGGGTGTTGACGATGAGGTCGACCTGGCCGTCGTGGATCAGCTGGACGATGGTCTTCTCGCCGTTCGGGCCCTCGCCCTCGGACTGCTTGCGCACGACGGTCGCGTTGATGCCGTTCCTCTTGAGCACCTCCGCGGTGCCGGAGGTGGCCATCAGCTCGAAGCCGTGCGCGACGAGCTCGCGGGCCGGGAAGATCATCGAGCGCTTGTCGCGGTTGGCGACGGAGATGAACGCGCGGCCCTTGGTGGGCAGCGGGCCGTACGCTCCGGCCTGCGACTTGGCGTACGCCGTGCCGAAGGCCGCGTCGATGCCCATGACCTCGCCGGTGGACCGCATCTCGGGGCCGAGGACGGTGTCCACACCGCGGCCGTGGATGTCGCGGAAGCGCGACCACGGCATGACGGCCTCCTTGACGGAGATCGGCGCGTCGAGCGGCAGGGTGCCGCCGTCGCCGTGCTTCGGCAGCAGGCCCTCCTCACGCAGCTCGGCGACGGTCGCGCCCAGCGAGATGCGGGCGGCGGCCTTCGCGAGCGGGACCGCGGTGGCCTTCGAGGTGAAGGGGACCGTCCGCGAGGCACGCGGGTTCGCCTCGAGGACGTAGAGGATGTCGCCGGAGAGCGCGAACTGGATGTTGATCAGACCGCGTACGCCGACCCCCTTGGCGATGCCCTCGGTGGAGGCCCGCAGCCGCTTGATGTCGTAGCCGCCGAGGGTGATCGGGGGCAGCGCGCAGGCGGAGTCGCCGGA
This sequence comes from Streptomyces clavifer, assembly GCA_014651175.1. Lineage (GTDB taxonomy): Bacteria > Actinomycetota > Actinomycetes > Streptomycetales > Streptomycetaceae > Streptomyces > Streptomyces clavifer. The sequence goes on from BMWJ01000006.1 coordinate 122,557, forward strand.
GTGGATGCCGGCCTCCTCGATGTGCTCCATGACACCGCCGAGGTAGAGCTCGGTCCCGTCGTAGAGCGCGTCGACGTCGATCTCGATGGCGTCGTCGAGGAAGCGGTCGACCAGGACCGGCCGGGTGGGGCTGATCTCGGTGGACTCGGCGATGTACGAGGCGAGGCGGGCCTCGTCGTACACGATCTCCATGCCGCGGCCGCCGAGCACGTACGACGGGCGTACGAGGACGGGGTAGCCGATCTCGTCGGCGATGGCCTTTGCCTCGGCGAAGGTGGTGGCGGTGCCGTGCTTCGGGGCCGGCAGTCCGGCCTCGGCGAGGACCCGGCCGAAGGCGCCGCGGTCCTCGGCGGCGTGGATGGCCTCCGGGGAGGTGCCCACGACCGGCACGCCGTTGTCCTTGAGCGCCTGCGCCAGACCGAGCGGGGTCTGCCCGCCGAGCTGGACGATGACTCCGGCGATCGGGCCGGCGAGCGTCTCGGCGTGCACGATCTCCAGGACGTCCTCGAGCGTGAGCGGCTCGAAGTACAGCCGGTCGGAGGTGTCGTAGTCCGTGGAGACGGTCTCCGGGTTGCAGTTGACCATCACGGTCTCGTAGCCGGCGTCGCTCAGCGCGAAGGAGGCGTGGACGCAGGAGTAGTCGAACTCGATGCCCTGGCCGATGCGGTTCGGACCGGATCCGAGGATGATCACCGCGGGCTTGGTGCGGGGCGCGACCTCGCTCTCCTCGTCGTAGGAGGAGTAGAAGTACGGCGTGTTCGCGGCGAACTCCGCGGCACAGGTGTCGACCGTCTTGTAGACCGGGCGGATGCCGAGGGCGTGCCGGACCTCGCGCACGACGTCCTCGCGCAGACCGCGGATCTCGCCGATCTGGGCGTCGGAGAAGCCGTGCCGCTTGGCCTCGGCGAGCAGCTCGGGGTCGAGGCGCTCCGCGGAGGCCAGCTCGTCGGCGATCTCCTTGATCAGGAAGAGCTGGTCGACGAACCAGGGGTCGATCCTCGTGGAGTCGAAGACCTCCTCCTGGGTGGCGCCGGCCCGGATCGCCTGCATGACGGTGTTGATGCGGCCGTCCGTGGGGCGGACCGCCTCGGCGAGGAGCTCGGCCTTGTCGCCCGGGTCGCCGGTGAAGGCGAACTGCGAGCCCTTCTTCTCCAGGGAGCGCAGGGCCTTCTGCAGGGCCTCGGTGAAGTTGCGGCCGATCGCCATGGCCTCGCCCACCGACTTCATGGTGGTGGTGAGGGTGGAGTCGGCGGACGGGAACTTCTCGAAGGCGAAGCGCGGGGCCTTGACGACGACGTAGTCGAGCGTCGGCTCGAAGGAGGCCGGCGTCTTCTCGGTGATGTCGTTGGGGATCTCGTCGAGGGTGTAGCCGACGGCCAGCTTGGCGGCGATCTTGGCGATCGGGAAGCCGGTGGCCTTGGAGGCGAGCGCCGAGGAGCGGGAGACGCGCGGGTTCATCTCGATGACGATGATCCGGCCGTCGGCGGGGTCGATGGCGAACTGGATGTTGCAGCCGCCGGTGTCGACGCCGACCTCGCGGATGATCGCGATGCCGATGTCGCGCAGCCGCTGGTACTCGCGGTCGGTGAGCGTCATCGACGGGGCGACGGTGATCGAGTCACCGGTGTGGACGCCCATCGGGTCGAAGTTCTCGATGGAGCAGACGACCACGACGTTGTCGTTCTTGTCGCGCATCAGCTCCAGTTCGTACTCCTTCCAGCCGAGGATGGACTCCTCCAGGAGCACCTCGGTGGTCGGCGAGAGCGTGAGGCCCTGTCCGGCGATGCGGCGCAGCTCCTCCTCGTCGTGGGCGAAGCCGGAGCCGGCGCCGCCCATGGTGAAGGAGGGGCGGACGACGACGGGGTAGCCGCCGAGGGTGTCGACACCGGCGATGACGTCGTCCATGGTGTGGCAGATGACGGAGCGGGCGGACTCGCCGTAACCGATCTTCGCCTTGACGGCCGCGACGACGCCCTTGAAGAGGTCGCGGTCCTCGCCCTTGTTGATCGCCTCGACGTTGGCGCCGATGAGCTCGACGCCGTACTTCTCCAGGACACCGTTCTCGTGCATGGAGATCGCCGTGTTGAGCGCGGTCTGGCCGCCCAGCGTGGGGAGGAGCGCGTCGGGGCGCTCCTTGGCGATGATCTTCTCGACGAACTCGGGCGTGATCGGCTCGACGTACGTGGCGTCGGCGATCTCCGGGTCGGTCATGATCGTCGCCGGGTTGGAGTTCACCAGGACGACGCGCAGGCCCTCGGCCTTGAGGACACGGCAGGCCTGGGTACCGGAGTAGTCGAATTCGGCGGCCTGGCCGATGACGATCGGACCGGAGCCGATGACCAGGACGGACTGGATATCGGAGCGCTTAGGCACGCTGGCCCTCCATCAGGGATACGAAGCGGTCGAAGAGGTACGCGGCATCGTGCGGGCCGGCGGCCGCTTCGGGGTGGTACTGGACGCTGAAGGCGGGTCGGTCGAGCAGCTGCAGCCCTTCGACGACCTGGTCGTTCAGGCAGACGTGGGACACCTCGGCGCGGCCGAACTCCGTGTCGGAGACCTTGTCGAGGGGTGCGTCGACGGCGAAGCCGTGGTTGTGCGCCGTGACCTCGACCTTGCCGGTGGTGCGGTCCTGCACGGGCTGGTTGATGCCGCGGTGGCCGTACTTCAGCTTGTAGGTGCCGAAGCCGAGGGCGCGGCCCAGGATCTGGTTGCCGAAGCAGATGCCGAAGAGGGGGGTCCCGCGCTCCAGGACGCCGCGCATGAGGGCGACCGGGTGATCGGCGGTGGACGGGTCGCCGGGGCCGTTGGAGAAGAAGACCCCGTCGGGCTCCACCGCGTACACCTCGTCGAGGGTGGCGGTGGCGGGCAGGACGTGTACCTCGATGCCGCGCTCGGCCAGGCGGCGCGGGGTCATGCCCTTGATGCCGAGGTCGATCGCGGCGACGGTGAACTTCCTGGTGCCGACCGCGGGGACGACGTACGCCTCCTTGGTGGCGACCTCGGCGGAGAGGTCGGCGCCGCTCATCTCGGGTGCCTGGCGCACCTTGGCGAGCAGTATGCCCTCGTCCTGGACGGCGTTGCCGGAGAAGATGCCGACGCGCATGGCGCCGCGCTCACGCAGGTGGCGGGTCAGGGCGCGGGTGTCGACGCCGCTGATCCCGACGATGCCCTGGCTGACGAGCTCCTCGTCCAGCGAGCGCCGGGAGCGCCAGTTGGAGGGGGTGCGGGCGGGGTCGCGCACGACGTAGCCGGCGACCCAGATCTGCTTCGACTCGGGGTCCTCGTCGTTCACCCCGGTGTTGCCGACGTGCGGGGCGGTCATGACGACGACCTGGCGGTGGTACGAGGGATCCGTCAGCGTCTCCTGGTAGCCGGTCATGCCGGTGGAGAACACCGCCTCGCCGAAGGTCTCCCCCACGGCCCCGTAGGCGCGGCCGCGGAAGGAGCGGCCGTCCTCCAGGACGAGTACGGCGGGAGCCCTGCCGGCTCCCCGGGTGGAGATCGTCATCGTGCGGTGCCTTCCGTAGTGCTGGTGAGGTGGTTGACGGTGTCGACCCAGGCCTGGTGCTCGGCCGCGTGGTCGGAGCGGAAACCGGAGTCGATCAGCTGGTCGCCGTGCGCCCAGGTGATGACCAGGAGGCCGCCCTCGGGGAGGACCTTGCCCGCGAGGGCCTTGTCGAGCCGGGCCTCGCGGAGTGCGGCGGCCGGCACGAAGAAGTCGGCCGCGCCGGGACGTACGACGTCGAGGCCCTGCCCGGTGAGGGTCAGCTCGACCCGGCTGCGGGTGCCGAGGCCGTGGGCGACGATCCGGTCGAGCCACTGCCCGGCGGTCGTCGACGCGTGGTAGCGGCCGGTCAGCGTCAGCAGCTCCTCGCCGTCCGCGAACCCTTCCGGGGTGGTCGCGAGCTCGGGCAGACCGGACTGGAGGCTGGCCCGCCACTTCCATCCCTGGCGCATCAGCCAGTAGACGAAGGCGACGAAGACGGCCAGTCCGAGGACCCAGCTGATGCGGGCGGACCAGTCCGTCACTTCGGCCGACCTCTGCTCGGCGGCCAGCTGGTACAGGGGGTTGAGTGTTGTCACGCGAGCTTCCCGTCGACGACCGTGGCACGGCCCCGCAGGAAGGTGTGCGTCACTCGGCCCGGCAGCTCACGACCCTCGTAGGGAGTGTTGCGGCTGCGGGAGGCGAAGCCCGCGGGGTCCACGGCTCCACGGTATGCCGGATCGACCAGGGTGAGGTTGGCGGGCTCACCCGCCGAGACGGGCCGGCCGTGTCCTTCGAGCCGGCCGATGGCCGCGGGCCGGAACGACATGCGGTCCGCCACACCCGCCCAGTCGATGAGTCCGGTGTCCACCATCGTCTGCTGGACCACGGAGAGCGCGGTCTCCAGGCCCACCATGCCCATGGCGGCGGCGGCCCACTCGCAGTCCTTGTCCTCGTGCGGGTGCGGGGCGTGGTCGGTGGCGACGCAGTCGATCGTGCCGTCCGCGAGTGCCTCGCGCAGGGCCATGACGTCGGCCTCGGTGCGCAGCGGCGGGTTGACCTTGTAGACGGGGTTGTAGGACCGCACGAGCTCGTCGGTGAGGAGCAGGTGGTGCGGGGTGACCTCGGCGGTGACGTTCCACCCCTTGGACTTGGCCCAGCGGACGATCTCGACGGAGCCGGCGGTCGACAGGTGGCAGATGTGCACCCGGGAGTCGACGTGGGCGGCGAGCAGGACGTCACGGGCGATGATCGACTCCTCGGCGACGGCGGGCCAGCCGCCGAGTCCGAGCTCGGCCGAGACGACGCCCTCGTTCATCTGGGCGCCCTCGGTGAGGCGGGGTTCCTGGGCGTGCTGGGCGACGACACCGTCGAAGGCCTTCACGTACTCCAGGGCGCGGCGCATGATCACGGCGTCGTCGACGCACTTGCCGTCGTCGGAGAAGACCTTCACTCCGGCGGCGGAGTCGTGCATGGCGCCGAGCTCGGCGAGCTGCTTGCCCTCAAGGCCGACGGTGACGGCGCCGACGGGCTGGACGTCGCAGTAGCCGGACTCCTTGCCGAGCCGCCAGACCTGCTCGACGACACCCGCGGTGTCGGCGACGGGGAAGGTGTTGGCCATGGCGTGCACGGCGGTGAAGCCACCGGAGGCGGCGGCCCTGGTGCCGGTGAGGACGGTCTCGGAGTCCTCGCGGCCGGGCTCGCGCAGATGGGTGTGCAGATCGACGAGGCCGGGCAGCAGGATCTGGCCGGCGGCCTCGACGACGGTGGCGTCGCCGGCCTCGATGCCGGTGCCGACCTCCGCCACGGTCTCGCCGTCGATGAGGACGTCCTGCGGCTCGCCGCCGAGGATCTTCGCGCCGCGAATAAGGATCTTGCTCATGGTTACTTGTTCTCCTCGGTGCGTGCGGCGGAGGGCAGGGCGGTCTCGGAGCCGCCCAGCAGCAGGTACAGGACGGCCATGCGGGTGGAGACCCCGTTCGCGACCTGCTCGACGGCGGTGCACCGGTCGGAGTCGGCGACCTCGGCGGTGATCTCCATGCCGCGGACCATCGGTCCGGGGTGCATGACGATGGCGTGCTCGGGCATCCGCGCCATGCGCAGGCCGTCCAGGCCGTAGCGGCGGGAGTACTCGCGCTCGGTCGGGAAGTACGCGGCGTTCATGCGTTCGCGCTGCACACGGAGCATCATCACCGCGTCGGACTTCGGCAGCACCTCGTCGAGGCCGTAGCTGACGTCGCAGGGCCACTGCTCGACTCCGACCGGCACCAGGGTGGGCGGGGCCACGAGGGTGACGTGCGCGCCGAGCGTGGTCAGCAGGTGGACGTTGGAGCGGGCCACGCGGCTGTGCAGGATGTCGCCGACGATGGTGATCCGGCGGCCCTCGAGGTCCTTGCCGATCCCGGCGTCGGCCCCGACCAGCCTGCGGCGCATCGTGAACGCGTCCAGCAGCGCCTGGGTGGGGTGCTCGTGCGTGCCGTCACCGGCGTTGACGACGGCGCCGTCGATCCAGCCGGACGTGGCGAGGCGGTAGGGGGCGCCGGAGGCACCGTGCCGGATGACGACGGCGTCGGCGCCCATCGCCTCCAGGGTCATGGCGGTGTCCTTGAGGGATTCGCCCTTGGAGACGGACGAGCCCTTCGCGGAGAAGTTGATGACGTCGGCGGAGAGGCGCTTGGCGGCGGCCTCGAAGGAGATGCGGGTTCGCGTCGAGTCCTCGAAGAAGAGGTTGACGACAGTACGGCCGCGCAGGGTGGGCAGCTTCTTGATCGGCCGGTCCGCGACCCGGGCCATCTCCTCGGCGGTGTCGAGGATCAGGACGGCGTCGTCGCGGGTGAGGTCTGCGGCCGAGATGAGGTGGCGGGGGGTCCGGGGGTTCCCACCGGGAAGGCGCAGCATCTGGGAGTTCTCCGTGGATGGTGGAGGAATCAGGCATGGGGGCGTGCAGAAGCGGCCGTACGGCCGACGTGGCGTACGGGACGGGGAAGCAGCTACTGCTCGCCTGCCGGGACGGTCTGCTGGAGGCCGAGCAGCACGGCGTCGCGGCCGTCCTCCTCGGCGAGCTGCACCCTGACCGTCTCCCGCAGCGACGTGGGGAGGTTCTTGCCGACGTAGTCGGCACGGATCGGGAGTTCGCGGTGGCCGCGGTCGACGAGGACCGCGAGCTGCACGGCGCGGGGCCGGCCGATGTCGCCGAGCGCGTCGAGTGCGGCGCGGATCGTGCGGCCGGAGAAGAGCACGTCGTCGACCAGGACGACGAGCCGGCCCTCGATGCCCTCGCCGGGGATCTCGGTACGGGCCAGGGCGCGCGCGGGGCGCATCCTGAGGTCGTCGCGGTACATCGTGATGTCGAGCGATCCGACCGGCGTCTTTCGGCCGGTGATCTCTTCGAGCTTTCCGGCGAGCCGACGGGCGAGGAACACCCCTCGCGTCGGGATGCCGAGCAGCACCACGTCGTCGGCACCCTTGGCGCGTTCGACGATCTCGTGGGCGATCCGGGTCAGAACCCGGGCGATGTCGGGAGCCTCGAGAACGGGGCGTGCCGCATTGCCGGTGTGGTCGTGCTGTGCGTCCATAAGAAACGGACCTCCTTCTCCGCCTCACTGGACGGACGTTAAAGGACGTCGGATTTGCGTCGTCCACGTTACCAGGGGTCGAACGGGCCCCGGTCGCACCCCCGGGAGGTGGGAGTACGGAACCTTTCAGCTTGACGCATCCAAGTAACGCTGCGTAACCTCACAGTGAGTTACCAGCCACGCGGCGGAGCCGCAGAATGTTCCAGCGTCCGGGGAGCCTTATGTCCAGCGAATACGCAAAACAGCTCGGGGCCAAGCTCCGCGCCATCCGCACCCAGCAGGGCCTTTCCCTCCACGGCGTGGAGGAGAAGTCCCAGGGCCGCTGGAAGGCCGTCGTGGTCGGTTCGTACGAGCGCGGCGACCGTGCCGTGACCGTGCAGCGCCTTGCCGAGCTGGCGGATTTCTATGGCGTCCCCGTGCAGGAGCTCCTGCCCGGCACGACGCCCGGCGGGGCTGCCGAGCCGCCGCCGAAGCTCGTCCTGGACCTGGAGCGCCTCGCCCACGTCCCGCCGGAGAAGGCCGGACCGCTGCAGCGTTACGCGGCGACGATCCAGAGCCAGCGCGGCGACTACAACGGCAAGGTGCTGTCGATCCGGCAGGACGACCTGCGCACCCTGGCCGTGATCTACGACCAGTCGCCGTCCGTGCTGACGGAACAGCTGATCAGCTGGGGCGTGCTGGACGCCGACGCGCGTCGCGCGGTGGCCCACGACGAGGGCTGACCGCCCCCGAAGAAACGTACCGCCGGGTAGGCGGGGCCTTGAGCCCCGCCGGCCCGGCGTTTTCGTTGCCCGGGGTTCCCCGCGCCCACTGCCCCGCCCGGTGGCCTGGTTGGCGCCGCCCCGTCACCCGCTCGGCGGCAGCGCGCCCGAGCGGGCCGGCCGGGAACACGCGGCTGCGCCGAAGGGCCCACGGTCGCGTCGACCGTGGGCCCTTCGTTCGGCTGAAAGCCGCCGGATCACTGCTCCCGGCGGAGGTTCGGCTTGAGGTCCTTGAACCGGGCCAGCAGGCCGTTCACGAAGGACGGGGAGTCGTCCGTGGAGAACTCCTTGGCGAGCTGGACCGCCTCGTCGATCACCACGGCGTCCGGGGTCGAGTCCATCCAGATCAGCTCGTACGCGCCGAGCCGCAGGATGCTCCGGTCGACGACCGGCATCCGGTCGATCTCCCAGTCCACCGCGTAGGTGACGATGAGGTCGTCGATGCGGTCCGCGTACTGCGCGTACCCCTCGACGAGCTCCATCGTGAATTCGCCGACCGGCGGCTGACGGTCGTCGGTCCGCGAGAGCCGGACCCAGTCCGCGAGGACCGTCTGCACGGACTCACCGCGCTGGTCGGCCTCGAAAAGGATCTGGAAGGCGCGCTTGCGGGCCTTGTTCCGGGCAGCCACGGTTAGCTGTTCACCCGGCCGAGGTAGTCGCCCGTACGGGTGTCGACCTTGATCTTCTCGCCGGTGGTGATGAAGAGCGGCACGCCGATCTCGTAACCGGTCTCCAGCGTGGCGGGCTTGCTGCCGCCGGTGGAGCGGTCACCCTGGACACCGGGGTCGGTGTGCTGGATGGTCAGCTCGACGGCTGCGGGCAGCTCGACGTAGAGCACCTCGCCCTCGTGCTGCGCCACGGAGGCGGTGAAGCCCTCGATCAGGAAGTTGGCCGCGTCGCCGACGGCCTTGCGGTCGACCATGAGCTGGTCGTACGTGTTCATGTCCATGAAGACGAAGTACTCGCCGTCCATGTACGAGAACTGCATGTCCCGGCGGTCGATGGTGGCCGTTTCGACCTTCACACCGGCGTTGAACGTCTTGTCGACGACCTTGCCGGAGAGCACGTTCTTGAGCTTGGTGCGCACGAAGGCGGGGCCCTTGCCGGGCTTGACGTGCTGGAACTCGACGACGGACCAGAGCTGGCCTCCGTCGAGCTTGAGAACCAGGCCGTTCTTGAGGTCGTTCGTGGAAGCCACGGTTGCGGAATCTCCTGGACTGAAGCTGGTGGACGACCGAGGATGCGCGCTAGAGCGCGAGCAGCTCCTTGGTCGTAATGGTGAGTAGCTCGGGTCCGCCGTCCGCCTCGGGGCGCACGACGAGCGTGTCATCGATCCGGACACCGCCCCGGCCCGGGAGGTGGACCCCCGGTTCGACGGTGACCGGCACACAAGCGTCCAGTTTACCCATGGCTGTCGGTGCCAACTGCGGGTCCTCGTCGATTTCGAGCCCGACCCCGTGCCCGGTGCAGGCCTGAAGGCCTTCCGCGTGGCCCGCGGAGTCCAGCAGATGACGGGCCGCGCGGTCCACGTCCCGGTAGGCGGCTCCGGGCACGAGGGCCTCCCTACCGGCCCGCTGAGCGGCGAAAACGAGGTCGTAGAGCTCGATCTGCCACTCCGCGGGAGCGGTCCCGATGACGAAGGTCCGCCCGATCTCGCACCGGTATCCGCGATAGTTCGCGCCGAGGCAGACCGAGAGGAAATCACCTTCCTCGACCCTCCGGTCCGAGGGCCGGTGACGCCCCTGCCCCGAATGGGGCCCCGTCCCCACGGAGGTGGGGAAGGCCGGGCCGTCCGCGCCGTGGTCGACCAGGCGGCGCTCCAGCTCCAGCGCGAGGTGGCGTTCGGTGCGGCCCACCAGGATCGATTCAAGGAGCTCGCCGAGGGCCTGGTCGGTGATCTCGGCGGCGATCCGCAGGCAGGCGATCTCCTCCTCGTCCTTGACGAGGCGCAACTGCTCCACCGTGAAGCCGAGGTCGGCCAGGCGCAGGTGCGGGGCGACGGAGGCCATGGCGCGGTGGCGGGCGACGGTCAGATCGTGTTCCTCTACGGCGAGGGAGTCCGCGTCCAGCGAGCGGACCAGGCCCGCGGCGGCGACGACCGGGTCGCCGTCGGGTGCGGGCAGCACCGTCAGCCGCAGCTGTTCGTCGGGGCGCCCCCGCGCGGGGTCACCGGCCGGGGGGCGGGGGCAGAGCAGGACGTCCTCGCCGGGACCGAGCAGCAGCACGGCACCGGGCGGGGCCGCGCCCGCGAGATAGCGGACGTTGGCGGGGCGGGTGACCAGGGCGGCCGCGGATCCGGCGGCGGAGTACCGGTCTCGCAGCAGCCCGCGTCGGACGGCGTACACCTCTGACATGTTCCGAGCCTACGAGCGCCCGCGGCGGCCCGCCCGGTCAGCGCAGCCGACCGGGGGGCTCGCACCGTGGGCGCTACCAGGCCGGAGGGCTGGCTATGGAGCGGGCCAGCACGTCGTCCAGGACCCGGGCGGTGGTCTCGACGTCGTACGTGGAGTTGTCGATGATCGGCAGGCCGGAGCCGTACCAGCCGGCCATCCGCCCGTGGATCCGGGCGACTTCCTCGTCGGAGAGCCGGCGGTTGCCGCTGCGGGCCGCGTTGCGCTCCAGGACGACCTCCAGGCCGGGCAGGAGGACGACGGGCAGCAGTCCCGGGCCGACATGGCGCTTCCAGCCGCCGAGCCCGATGACGGGCCGGTCCGGGAAGACCGCGTCGTCGAGGATGCAGGAGATGCCGTTGGCCAGGAAATTGCGGGCGGCGAATCCGCAGGTGCGGCGGGCCAGGCGGTACTGGGCCTCGGAGTGGTCGTTCCATCCGGCCTGCGGGTCGGCGAAGCCGGAGCAGACCCACTCGCGGACGTCGTCGAGGGAGACGTGCGCGGTGGGGACCCGGCGGCGGCCGGCCCAGAGCTTGGCGACCGTGGTCTTGCCGGCCCCGGCGGGCCCGATCAGGAGCACGGCGAGGGTCGTGGTGCCGGTGCCGGGTTCGGCCGGCGGCGCGGGCAGCGGGACGGGACCGCCCGGCGGGAGCCGGACGTGTCCGGTGGTCTCCCGTGAGGGTGGCACGGGGGCGTGCTGGGGCGCGGGGCCGGTCCAGCCCTGCCCCTGGGGCGCGGGAGGTATCGGCGGCGGCGGTCCCGGCGGGCCGGGATGGCCTGAGGGCTGGGCCTGGTGCGCCCACGGTCCGTTTCCGGGACCCTGGGGCGGCGGCAGCGGGGCCCCCACTGCGTGCTGCATCCGGTGCCACTCCGTCTCGTACAGGCAACTGACGCTGGTCGACGGCAACCGTACCCTCCCCGGCCGCCCTGCGGTGAACGCCCGGGGAAGGTGCGAAGTGCCCGCTGTCGGACCGTCAGCTCTCCAGCTCGTCGGCCAGGGCCCGCAGCGCGAGACGGTAGGAGCCGATGCCGAATCCGGCCACGGTGCCGGTGGCCACCGGGGCGACCACGGAGGTGTGGCGGAATTCCTCCCGCGCGTACGGATTCGAGATGTGCACCTCGATCAGCGGCGCGGTGCGCTGGGCCGCCGCGTCACGCATGCTGTACGAGTAGTGCGTGAAGGCGCCCGGGTTGAGAACGACCGGAATCGATCCGTCGGCGGCCTCGTGGAGCCAGCGGATCAGTTCGCCCTCGTCGTTGGTCTCGCGGACGTCGACGTCGAAGCCGAGCTCCTTGCCGAGGGTCCGGCAGGTGTCGACGAGTCCGGCGTAGGACGTCGCCCCGTACACGTCGGGCTCGCGGGAGCCGAGCCGGCCGAGGTTCGGGCCGTTGAGGACGAGGACCCTGCGGGTCGTCATGCGGAGACCTCCCCGTAGGCGGCGAGGAGTACGGCCGGGTCGGGTCCCTCCAGCACGGTGGGCTTGCCGATGCCGTCCAGGACGATGAAGCGCAGCAGGTCGCCGCGTGACTTCTTGTCGACCTTCATGTTCTCCAGGAGCTTGGGCCACTGGTCGCCGCGGTAGGTGAGCGGCAGTCCGACGGACTCCAGAACGGCGCGGTGCCGGTCCGCCGTGGCGTCGTCCAGGCGTCCGGCGAGCCGGCCCAGCTCGGCGGCGAAGACCATGCCGATCGAGACGGCGGCTCCGTGGCGCCACTTGTAGCGCTCGTTCTTCTCGATGGCGTGCGCGAGGGTGTGGCCGTAGTTGAGGATCTCCCGGAGGCCGGACTCCTTCAGGTCGCTGGAGACGACCTCGGCCTTGACCCGGATGGAGCGCTCGATCAGCTCCGCGGTGTGCGGCCCCGCGGGCGTACGGGCGCCCTGCGGGTCGGCCTCGACGAGGTCGAGGATGACCGGGTCGGAGATGAACCCGGCCTTGATGATCTCGGCCATGCCCGACACGTAGTCGTTGACCGGCAGCGAGTCGAGCGCGGCCAGGTCGCAGAGCACTCCGGCGGGCGGGTGGAAGGCACCGACGAGGTTCTTGCCCTCGGCGGTGTTGATGCCGGTCTTGCCGCCGACGGCCGCGTCGACCATGGCGAGGACGGTCGTCGGGACGGCGATCCAGCGCACCCCGCGCAGCCAGGACGCGGCGACGAAGCCGGCCACGTCGGTGGTGGCACCGCCGCCGACGCCGACGATGACGTCGGTGCGGGTGAAGCCGGTCTGGCCGAGCGCCTTCCAGCAGTAGGCGGCGACCTCGACGGTCTTGGCCTCCTCCGCGTTCGGCAGCTGGATCGCGATGGCCTCGTAGCCCTGGGCGGCGAGGTCCTCGCGGACCGCTTCACCGGTCTCGGCGAGCGCCTCGGGGTGCAGGACGGCGACCCGCTTGGCGCGGTCGCCGATGAGCTGCGGCAGCTCGCCGAGGAGCCGGCGGCCGACGAGTACCTCGTACGGGTCGGTGCCTGCCGTACCGGCGATCCGGATGCGGGTGGTGCCCTGCTCGGTCATGGGTGTGTTCTCCCGGCCGGACGGCACGGTCTGGCCCGTGTGCTCCGGCAGTTCCAGTGCGTCGAGGATCGCCCGGGCGACCTCTTCGGGGGTGCGGTCGTCGGTGGCGACGGTCGTGCGGGCCACTTCTTCGTACAGGTGGCGCCTGGCGTCCATCAGCTCGCGCCACTGACGCCGTGGGTTGACGGCGAGCAGCGGGCGGGCGGTGTTCAGCCCGACGCGCCTGACGGCCTCGTCGACGTCCATCGAGAGGTAGACGACCGGTAGGCCGGCGAGCAGGGTGCGGGTCCCCTCGTCGAGCACGGCACCGCCGCCGAGCGAGAGGACGCCCGTGTGCCGGGCGAGGGAGTCCTGCACGGCCTGCCGCTCCAGGTCCCGGAAGCGCTCCTCGCCCTCGTCGAAGAAGATCTCGGAGATCGCCTTGCCCGCGGTGGCCACGACGTCCGCGTCGGTGTCCCGGTAGGTGGTGCCGAGCCGCTCGGCGAGCAGCTCACCCACCGTGGACTTGCCGACCCCCATGGGGCCGACGAGGACGATCAGCGGGCCGCTCACCGGATCTGCAGGTGGGCGAGGTACGACTGCACGTTGCGGTGGGTCTCGGCGACGCTGTCCCCGCCGAACTTCTCCGCGACCGCGTCGGCGAGCACCAGGGCGACCATCGCCTCGGCGACGATCCCGGCGGCCGGGACGGCGCAGACGTCGGAACGCTGGTGGTGGGCCTTGGCGGCCTCGCCGGTGACGACGTCGATCGTGGCGAGGGCGCGGGGCACGGTGGCGATGGGCTTCATCGCGGCGCGGACGCGCAGCAGCTCACCGGTGGTCAGCCCGCCCTCGGTGCCGCCGGAACGGCCTGAGGTGCGCCGGATGCCGTCCGCGGTGGCCACGATCTCGTCGTGCGCCTCGGAGCCGGGCACCCTGGCGAGGTCGAACCCGTCGCCGACCTCGACGCCCTTGATGGCCTGGATGCCCATCAGCGCGGCGGCGAGCCGGGCGTCGAGCCTGCGGTCCCAGTGCACGTGCGAACCGAGACCGACGGGCACGCCGTACGCGAGCACCTCGACGACGCCGCCCAGGGTGTCGCCGTCCTTGTGGGCCTGGTCGATCTCCGCGACCATCGCCTGCGACGCGTCGGCGTCCAGGCAGCGCACCGGGTCGGCGTCGAGCCGCTCGACGTCGGAGGGCTTGGGGTGGACGCCGTAGGGCGCCTTGGCCGCGGCCAGCTCGACGACGTGGGAGACGATCTCGATGCCCGCCGTCTCCTTGAGGTAGGAGCGGGCGACGGCACCGAGGGCGACACGGGCCGCGGTCTCCCGGGCGCTGGCGCGCTCCAGGACCGGACGGGCCTCGTCGAAGCCGTACTTCTGCATCCCGGCGAGGTCGGCATGACCGGGCCGGGGACGGGTCAGGGGGGCGTTACGGGCCTGGGCGGCCAGGACGTCGGGGTCGACCGGGTCGGCCGACATGACCTGTTCCCACTTGGGCCATTCGGTGTTGCCCACCATGACGGCGACGGGTGAGCCCATGGTGAGCCCGTGCCGGACGCCGCCGAGGAAGGTGACCTCGTCCCTCTCGAACTTCATCCGCGCGCCGCGCCCGTAACCGAGCCGTCGCCGGGCGAGCGCGTCCGCCACCATCTCCGTGGTGACCGGGATGCCGGCGGGAAGACCCTCCAGCGTCGCCACCAGTGCGGGGCCGTGGGACTCCCCCGCGGTCAGCCAGCGCAACCTGCTCAACGGTGCTCCTCATGCTCGCGCCTGAAAATCCAACGGCGCGACCGGGTGCGCGGCCCTGGCCCGCCGCCCCCGATCCTCCCACGCCCGGGACGCCGATCCGCCGCAGGTCCAGCAGCCGGACGCCGGGCCACGTTCCGCGGGCCCGTCCGCCCCGGCGAGGAGGGGGCACGGCGGACACGTCGGCCGCCGGTTCGCACGCAGGTTCCGGGCGGCGGACAGCGGGACTAGTGCCCGGGTCCCGCCAGGGCCTGCTCGCCCGCCGCCCGCATGACCGCGAGCGGTGCCGCGGCGCACCCCGTCATCTGTTCGACCTGCAGAACGGCTTGGTGCACCAGGAGATCGAGGCCGCCCACCAGTGCGGCACCGGTGGCCGACCAGCGGGAGGCGAGGGCGGTGGGCCACGGCTCGTACAGCACGTCGAACAGCGTGCCGGGCCCGTCGGGTACGGCATCCGCCAGAGCGTCCGTCGCCCCGGCCGGGGTCGTGGCGACGACCAGCGGTGCGTGCAGGGCCTGCGCCCCGTCCGCCCAGTCGGCGATCCGGACGTCGACGCCGAGGCGTTCGCCCCACGCGCGCATCTCCGCGGCCCGTACGGGACTGCGGACGTAGGCGGTCACCGGCCCGGTACAGATCTCCGCCAGGGCGGCCAGGGCGGAGGAGGCGGTGGCGCCGGCGCCGAGGATCGCGGCGGACTCCACCTTCTCGACTCCGCGCTCGTGCAGGGCCGCGACCATTCCGGGGATGTCGGTGTTGTCGCCGAGGAGGCGGCCGTCCTCCGAGAGGACGACGGTGTTGACGGCCTCGACCGAGGCCGCCGTCCCGCTCACCTCGTCCAGGAGCCCAATGACCGCCCGCTTGAGCGGCATGGTCAGGGAGAGCCCGGCCCAGGAGGCGTCCAGACCCCCGATGAAACCGGGGAGCGCCGCCTCGTCCACCTCGAAGCGGTCGTACGACCAGTGATCGAGGCCGAGCTCCGCGTAGGCGGCCCGGTGGAGGACCGGGGAGAGGGAGTGGGCGATGGGCGAGCCGAGGACGGCTGCCCGGCGAGCCTCAGTCGAGGGCATCGAACTTTTCCTTGAGCTTCAGGAACTCGTCGTAGTCCTTGGCGAACTCGGTCTTGTGCTGCCCGTCCGTCGCCACGAAGTAGAGCCAGCCGTCCGCGGTGGGGTTCAGCGCGGCGGCCAGCGCGTCGGCGCCCGGGTTGCTGATGGGACCCGGTGTCAGGCCCGGCTGCGTGTAGGTGTTGTACGGGTCCTTGTTCTTATGAATTTCAGAAACGCCGATATTGATCTCGCTCTGATTCTTAAGATAATTGAACGACGAGTCGAATTGGAGCAACTGATTCGTCTGGGTGTTGGTGGGCTTGAGACGGTTGTAGACGACTTCTGTCATTTTCCGGAAGTCGTCGTGCGTCTTACCCTCGACCTGCACGAGGCTCGCGACGGTGATCACCTGCCAAGGGCCGTCCAGATCGTACTTCTTGGCAGCCTTCTCGAGATCGAGCTTCTCGTACTCGGAATTGGCCCGCGCGACCATTTTCTTGAGGACCACCTCCGGCTTCGTGCCCTTGGAGACCGGGTACGCGGCCGGGTAGAGGAATCCCTCCATCGGGTCCTTGATGAGAGGGTCCTCGTCCGCCCAGTCGGGGAGACCGAGACTGCCCGACTTGGTTTTGGCGACGTCCGCGGTCGTGCCGACCTTGAGGCCCAGCTTCTTGTCGATCATCTCGTAGATGGCGATGTTCCGCCTACCCTCGGGAATGACCAGGGCGTTCTGGCTCTTCGGGTCGAGCATCATCGTCAAGGCACTGTCCGCGGACATCTCCTTCTTCAGGAGGTACACACCGGCCTGGAGGGACTTCCCCTTGGGATTCCCGTTCTGGGCCGAGACGAAGGCGTCGGCCGACTTCACGACGCCGGCTTTCTTCAGAATGCTCGCGATCTCGTTCCCGAGTGCACCCGTCGGGATCTCCACCTCGACCGAGCCGCTGCCCCCGCCCGCGTAGTCGGGCGCCGCACCGAACTGGCTCTGGTAGTAGGAGTAGCCGAGGTAGGTGACCCCGCCGAGGCCACCGACGAGGACCGCCGCGACGCCCAGGCAGGCGCAGCCGTTGCGGCTCTTCTTCCCCTTGCCGCGGCGCTCGCCGCCGCCCTGGCGGGATTCGCGCGGGTCGTCGTCGTACTCGTCCTCCAGGGAGTCCCTGTCGTCACGGGAGTCCCTGTCGTCACGGGGGTCCCGGCGCGCGGCCGGCTCGTCCGCACCGGTGAAGAAAGGATGCGTCTCCTCCTGCGGCACGTCCGGATCCCAGTCCGGGTTCTGCTGCTGAGGCTGCTGCTGCGGCTCCGGAGCCTGCTCACGGCGGCCCGGGGGCTGCGGCGGCGGGTAGGCCTCCGGCGTGCCGTAGTGGTCGGCCTGCTCGCCGTAGCCCCCCGGGGCGCTGCCGTACGGAGACTGGTGCTGGGGCTCGTACGGCATCGCGGCCTGCTGACCGGTGTCCCAGCCGCCGTTGTACTGGGGCTGCTGCTGGGCGTAAGGATCCTGCGGGGCGCCGTAGTGGGGCTGTTGGGGCTGCTGCCCGTACGGGTCCTGCTGCTGTTGCTGGTGCTGCCCGTACGGGTCCTGCTGATGCTGTTGCTGCTGCGCGTACGGGTCCTGCTGCTGCGCGTACGGATCCTGCTGTTGCTGCTGCGCGTACGGGTCCTGCTGCTGGGTATAGGGGTCCTGGGGGTAGGCCTGCTGAGGCTGCTGCTGGGCGTACGGGTCCGGCGCATAGGGCTGCTGCTGGCCTTCGTACGGGCCCTGGCCGTGGGCGGCCTGCCGGCCTTCCCATCCCTGGTCCCCGTACAAGGGGTCCTCGGGATGCCACGGTTCGGAGCCGGGGCCCCGGCCATACTCAGTCATCGATCCCCTAGAGCCGCGAGACGACGTTCCGTCTCTTCGCTTGGCTGTGCGGTGTTTGTTCGAACACCGACGCATCGCGCGGAACGTTACCGTATCGCGATCAGACAACCACTTCGACGCCCTCGCCCGGAGGCCGTCCAGACGCCCGTTCGGACTCCAGAGCGTTCTGAAGGATCACCACAGCGGCAGCCTGGTCGATGACAGACCGGCCCTTCTTGGACTTCACGCCCGAAGCGCGGAGTCCCTGACTGGCCGTCACTGTGGTCATCCTCTCGTCCACCAGTCGCACCGGAAGGGGTGCGACCGAGCGGGCGAGCACCTGGGCGAAGGCCCTCACCTTGGCCGCCGCCGGGCCCTCGCCGCCGCCCAGGGAGCGGGGCAGCCCGACGATGACCTCGATCGGCTCGTACTCCTCGACGATCTGGCCGAGCCGCCGGTGGGCGGCCGGGACATCGCGTCCCGGCACGGTCTCCACCGGCGTGGCGAGGATCCCGTCGGGGTCGCACGAGGCGACCCCGATACGGGCGTCCCCGACGTCGACGGCGAGTCGGCGGCCACGGCGCATCCGCGTCATGCCCGGCGTCACGCCGTCTCGGTGACGAGACGTTCGACAGCGGCGACGGCGTCGCCGATCGCGCCCGCGTTCTGGCCACCGCCCTGGGCGACGTCCGGCTTGCCGCCACCGCCGCCGCCGAGGGTCTTGGCCGCGGTGCGGACCAGGTCACCGGCCTTGAGACCGCGCTCGCGGGCGGCCTCGTTGGTGGCGATGACGGTCAGCGGGCGGCCGTTGGCCGTGGTGAACAGGGCCACGACGGCCGGCCGGCCGCCCTGGATGCGTCCACGCACGTCGAGGACGAGCCTGCGCAGGTCGTCGGCCGAGGTACCGTCCGGAACCTGTCCGGTGACCAGGGCGACGCCCCGTACGTCCTTGGCGGAGTCGACGAGCCCGGCGGCGGCCTGGAGGACCTTCTCCGCGCGGAACTTCTCGATCTCCTTCTCGGCGTCCTTCAGCTTGCCGAGCATGCCCGCGATCTTCTCCGGGAGCTCCTCGGACCGGCCCTTGACCAGCTCCTGGAGCTGGGCGACGACCGTGTGCTCCTTGGCGAGGAAGTTGTACGCGTCCACGCCGACCAGCGCCTCGATACGGCGCACACCGGAGCCGATGGACGACTCACCGAGGAGCTTCACCAGGCCCAGCTGGGAGGTGTTGTGGACGTGCGTGCCGCCGCACAGCTCCTTGGAGAAGTCGCCGATGGTGACGACCCGGACGCGCTCGCCGTACTTCTCGCCGAACTCGGCGATGGCGCCCTGCTTCTTGGCCTCGTCGATCGACATGACCTCGGCCTGGACGTCGAGTTCCCGTGAGAGGACCTCGTTGATCCGCTGCTCGACGTCGGTGAGGACCGTGCCGGGTACGGCGGCGGGCGAGCCGAAGTCGAAGCGGAAGCGGCCGGGTGAGTTCTCCGACCCGGCCTGGGCGGCCGTCGGGCCGAGGGCGTCGCGCAGCGCCTGGTGCGTGAGGTGCGTGGCGCTGTGGGCGCGGGCGATGGCCCGGCGCCGCGTGTTGTCGATGGCGGCGTACGCGGAGGCACCGACCGTCACCTCGCCGACCTGGACGACACCCTTGTGCACGTGGACGCCGGGGACCGGCTTCTGTACGTCGCGGACCTCGATGACGGCGCCGGTGTCGAGCCGGATCCGTCCCTGGTCGGCGATCTGGCCGCCGCCCTCGGCGTAGAAGGGCGTGCGGTCCAGGACGACCTCGACCTCGTCGCCCTCGGTGGCGGCCGGCGAGGGCACACCGTCGACGAGGAGGCCGACGATCGTCGACTCGCCCTCGGTCGAGGTGTAACCGGTGAACTCGGTGGCGCCGGAGTTGTCGGCGACCTCGCGGTAGGCGGACAGGTCGGCGTGACCGGTCTTCTTGGCGCGGGCGTCGGCCTTGGCCTTGTCCCGCTGCTCCTGCATCAGGCGGCGGAAGCCCTCCTCGTCGACGGAGAGGCCCTGTTCGGCGGCCATCTCCAGCGTGAGGTCGATCGGGAAGCCCCAGGTGTCGTGGAGCAGGAACGCCTTGTCGCCGGCCAGGACCTTGCCACCGGCGTCCTTGGTCTCGGTGACGGCGGTCTCGAGGATGTTCGTGCCGCCCTTGAGGGCCTTGAGGAAGGCGGCCTCCTCGGCGACGGCGACGACCTCGATGCGCTTGCGGTCGGTGACGAGCTCCGGGTACTGCAGGCCCATCGTGTCGATCACGACGCCCACCAGCTGGTCGGCCACCGGCCCGGTGGCGCCCATGAGCCGCATGTTGCGGATGGCGCGGCGCATGATGCGGCGCAGGACGTAGCCGCGTCCCTCGTTGCCGGGGGTGACACCGTCGCCGATGAGCATCACGGACGTGCGGATGTGGTCGGCGACGACGCGCAGGGAGACGTCCGAGCCCTGCTCGGCGCCGTAGCGCACGCCGGTGAGCTCGGTGGCCTTGTCCATGACGACGCGCAGGGTGTCGGTCTCGTACATGTTCTGTACGCCCTGGAGGATCATGGCGAGGCGCTCGAGGCCGAGACCCGTGTCGATGTTCTGCGACGGCAGGTCCCCGAGGATCGGGAAGTCCTCCTTGCCGTCGCCGGCTCCCCGCTCGTACTGCATGAAGACCAGGTTCCAGATCTCCACGTAGCGCTCGTCGTTGACGGCGGGGCCGCCCTCGGCACCGAACTCGGGGCCGCGGTCGTAGTTGATCTCCGAGCACGGGCCGCAGGGGCCGGGGACGCCCATGGACCAGAAGTTGTCCTTCTTGCCCAGGCGCTGGATGCGCTCGGCGGGGACGCCGATCTTCTCGCGCCAGATCTGCTCGGCCTCGTCGTCGTCGAGGTAGACCGTGATCCACAGGCGCTCGGGGTCGAGGCCGAAGCCGCCGTCCGCCACGGGGCTCGTGAGGGCCTCCCAGGCGAGCTCGATCGCGCCTTCCTTGAAGTAGTCCCCGAAGGAGAAGTTGCCGCACATCTGGAAGAACGTGCCGTGCCGGGTGGTCTTGCCGACCTCTTCGATGTCCGGCGTACGCACGCACTTCTGCACGCTGGTGACGCGCGGGGCGGGCGGCTTGACCTCACCGAGGAAGTACGGCTTGAAGGGGACCATGCCCGCGGGGACCAGCAGCAGAGTCGGGTCGTCCGCGATGAGCGACGCCGAAGGGACGACGGTGTGACCGCGCTCCTCGAAGAAGCTCAGCCAGCGGCGGCGAATTTCAGCCGACTCCATTAGTGGTCCTCATTCCGGTTGTCCGAGTTGTAGGGGAGCGTTCGGTGCGTGGGGGTGCGGCCTGTGCGGGCCGCTTCGACGGCGATGTGGCGGGTGACCGGGAGTTCGGGGTCGACGGGCGTCCGGAGGCCCAGTGCCCCGCCCAGTTCGGCCTCGCGCCGGACCATCCCCTCGCGCACGTCGAGGGCGAAGTCCTTCAGCTTGTGGCCCGCTTCGATCGCCTTGTCGGCGGCCTGCGCCGCGAGGCTCTCGGGGGTCAGCTGCTTGATCTTGCGGTTGACCTTGGTGGTGGCCCAGACACCGGCGGCTGCGCCGGCGGTGAACCAGAACGTACGGCGGAACATCGCTGCGTCAGTCCTTCTGTCCGCGGGAGCTTCGGCCGGTCCGCTTCCTGCGGGCGGACGGCACGGTACGGCCGACGATCACGGTGCGGCGGGGGGTCCGGGGGGCCTGCTCCGGTTCGGGAGCGGTCCGGCGGCCGAGCGCCTGGCGTACCCCGTAGCCGAACGCGGCGACCTTGACCAGCGGCCCGCCGAACGTCGACGCCACCGTGGTGGAGAGCGCGGAGGCGTTGGAGGTGACCTCCTGGACGTCACTCGCGATGGCGTCGACCTTGTCGAGCTGGGTCTGCGCGGAGCGCAGGGTCGCGGAGGCGTCGGCGAGCAGCGGAACGGCCTGCTCGGTCACGTCCGCCACCAGCGCGGTGGTCGCCCTGAGCGTCTGGGCCAGCCTCACCAGCACCACGGCCAGGAAGGAGACCAGGATCGCCCAGAAGACGGCCACCAGGATTCCGGCCACCTCTCCACCGGACACAGTCCACCGCCTCTGCTTGTCGCTCGCCCGCCCCGGCCGGGGCTCGGCCTCTGCCTGTCTCGACCCGGCCGGTGCGTACCGGCACCTCAGCCGATCGTCGTCCCTCGACCCTATCGCGCCGGGTGCCGGGCCCCGTACCGCATTACGGGCGGGCGGAGCGCCCCCGGAGGCACGGAGATTGTACGGAGTGCTCACGTATCGGTACTCTGCGTGTTTCATGCGACGCCCCCAGTGCCCCTCCCCCACACCCGACGACGCGGATCCCGTGCCCGGTACCGCGGGGCACGCGGCCGACGGAGCGGAACTCGCGGCCGGGTGCGCGGAGCACACGTCCGGAGCCGCGGAAGCGGGGCACGCGCCCTCTCCCGTGCGGGGAAACCTCCCGGCCGAACTGAACGCCTTCGTAGGACGAGAGGACGAGCTCTCCGAGCTGGAGGCGCTTCTGCGGGACTCCAGGCTGGTCACGGTGGTGGGGGTGGCCGGTGTCGGCAAGACCCGCGTGGCCGCCAGGATCGCGGCGCTCATGGAGAAACGGTACTGCGACGGGGTCTGGATCGCCGAGCTGTCCGCCCTCCACGATCCCGGCCTCCTCGAACACGCGTTGGTCGACGCGCTGGGGCTCACCGACCACACCAGCAGGCCGCCCCGCACCACGCTGCTCGCTCACTGCGCCCCGCGCCGACTCCTGCTCGTGATCGACGGGTTCGAGCATCTGATCGACGCGTGTGCCGAGGTCGTACGGGAGTTGCTGCGCCGGGCACCGCAGGTGCGCGTGCTCGCCGCCGGGCGCCGGCCGTTGCGGGTGGACGGCGAGGTCGCCCTCGTACTGAAGCCGATGGCGGACGACGATGCCGTGGAGCTCTTCGCCCGGCGCGCCGGCGCCGTGCAGCCCGGGTTCCGGCTGACGGACGGCAACAGGGAGACCGCCCGGGAGCTGTGCCGGAGGCTCGACGGCATCCCGCTCGCGCTGGAACTGGCCGCCGGGCGGCTGCGGGCCCTGTCGATGGATCAGGTGCTGCACCGTCTCGACGACCGGTTCCGGCTGCTGACCGGGGGCAGCCGCAGCGCGCTGCCCCGCCACCAGACCCTGCGTACGGCCATCGGCTGGAGCCATGAACTGTGCGCCCCCGAGCAGCGGCTGCTCTGGGCGCGGCTGTCCGTGTTCGCCGGCCAGTTCGACCTGGAGGCCGTCGAGTACATCTGCAGCGGACCCGGCCTGCCCGCCGACGCGGTGCTCGACGCACTCGACGAACTACTGGGGCAGTCCGTCGTGGTGCGTGAGGACTCCCCCACCGGCAGCCGCTACCGCCTGCTGGACACCGTGCGGGAGTACGGCGCCGAGTGGCTGAGCGCGACGGGGGACTCGGAACGGCTGCGCCGCAGGCACCGGGACTGGTATCTGGGGCTCGCGACCTGGTGCGAGCTGGACTGGTTCGGCCCGCGGCAGGCCGAGGCGGCGGCCCGGATCGACAGCGAGCTGCCCAATCTGCGCCGGGCGATGGAGTGTTCGCTGGAGAGCCCCGACGAAGTGCATCTCGCGCAGTACCTGGCGGGCACGCTCTGGTTCTACTGGGCGGGCTGCGGCCGGCTCGCCGAAGGCCGCCACTGGCTCGGCCTCGTGCTGGAGGAGGAGTCCCCGCACGATCCGTCGCGGCTGAAGGCGCTGTGGGTGCTCGGCTACGTCGCCGTACTGCAGGGGGATCCGGTCGCCGCGGTGTCCGCCCTGCAGGAGTGCCGGGAGGAGGGCGAGCGCTCGGGGGACGCGACGGCCGTGGCCTACGCGGTGCACCGCACCGGCTGTCTCGCCCTCGTCACGGACGATCCGGCCCGCGCCGAGGAGCTGCTGCGCGAGGCGCTGGGGCGCTACCGCGCGATCGGCGAGCTCAACAGCAACGTACTGATGGCCCAGGTCGAGCTGGGTATGGCCGTGGCGTTCCGCGGGGACCTGGACGGGGCGGCGGAGATCTGCGACGAGGTGCGCGGGATCTGTGAGGACCACGGGGAGCGGTGGGCGCTCGCCTACGCGCTGTACGTCCTGGGCTACGCGGCCCTGCAGCGCGGCGAGGGCGGGCGGGCACGGCGGATGCTCCGGGAGTGCCTCTCGATCGCGTACGCCTTCCACGATCTGCTCGGCACGGTTCTCTCGCTGGAGCTGCTGGCCCTGGTCACGGTGGCCGACGGCGACGCGGCGGAGGCCGCGGTGCTGCAGGGGGCCGCGGCACGGATCTGGCCCTCGGTGGGTCTGCCGCTGTTCGGGTCGGCCCATTACGGCAGGCCGCGCGCCCAGTGCGAGGAGCGGGCCCGGGCGGAGCTCGGCGATGTGCGGTACGAGCAGGAGCGGCGCTCCGGGAGCCGGCTGGACACGGAGGGCGCGGTGGCGCGGGCACTGCGCGAAGGAGCAGGAGGCCAGGGGACGGCGATCCGGGGTGACGCCCCCGGGGACACGCGAAGGCCCGCCGCCTCCCGGACAACAGAGAGGGGCGGGCCCGAGCTCGGACGGTAGCTACGCCTGGATCAGCGGGCGTAGTACTCGACGACGAGCTGCTCGTCGCAGATGACCGGAATTTCCTTGCGGTTCGGGTCACGGTCCAGGCGGAAGGCCAGGGCCTTCAGGTTCACCTGGAGGTAGCGCGGGGTCTCACCGTCGGTGTCGTAACCACCCTCGCGGGCCACCTGGAAGGGGACCTTGGTGCGGCTGCGCTCACGGACCTGGATGACGTCGTCGGGGCGCACGCGGAAGGACGGCTTGTCGACCTTGCCACCGTTGACCTCGATGTGGCCGTGGACGACCATCTGACGGGCCTGGTAGATGGTGCGGGCGATGCCCGAACGCAGGACCAGGGCGTCGAGGCGACGCTCGAGCTCGACGACCAGCGCCTCGCCCGTCTTGCCTTCGGCCTTCTTGGCGCGGTCGTAGGCACGCGCCATCTGGCGCTCGCTGATGTCGTACTGCGCACGCAGGCGCTGCTTCTCCAGCAGACGGACCTTGTAGTCCGAGTTCTGCTTGCGGCCACGGCCGTGCTCGCCCGGCGGGTACGGACGCGCTTCGAAGTACTTGACAGCCTTGGGCGTCAGAGCGATGCCGAGGGCACGCGACTTCTTGACCTTGGGACGCGACTGGTTAGGCACGTTCTCCAGACCTCCGTTGTAGGTTAGGTTAGGCTTACCTTACTCAAGGAGATCGCATGTCTCGCCCTGGGAACACCACTCACGTCACGGACAGCACAGACAGCGGCAGCACACCCATGGGTGCTGCTACGACGGAAGGCCGATCTGATCGTGGTCAGCCGCGTCCCAGCGGGCTTGAAAACACTCGGTTGCCGTCAGCAGCCGAGCGCACACGAACTCTCGTACAGAGTACCTGCTCCGCTGTGCTGCTCGTACCGGGGCTGGTGGTGATCCACCCGGACCAGCTGTTGCCCGCCGCCCGGAGCGTCAGTCCGGAAGGGGATCTGCTCCTCGAATTCCCCGCCGGTTCCCCGGTCGTGCGGGCCGCGACCCGCGCCCGGGGCGACGAGCTGACGGCTGTGCTGGACATCACCGACGTCGCCCCCGTCTCGGTCCCGCACCGGATCCGCGGCCGTGCCCGGATCGCAGGCCGGCTCACGTCCGTGCCCGGCCGGGCGGAGCCCGGCCGGATCGTACTGGGGCTGGAGATCGTGGAGGTGTCGGTCGACGACCTGTGGGGAGCGGAGGAGGTCGAGCCGGACGCCTTCCGGGACGCCGTCGCGGACCCGTTCGTCGCCCATGAGGCCGAGCTGCTCCAGCATCTGCACGCGGCCCACAGCGAGGAGATGGCCACGCTGTCCGCACTCCTGGGGGACCGGTCCGGGCAGCCGGAGTGCGCCTGCGCCGCCCACCGGCCCGCCGCCGTCCCGGTCGCGCTCGACCGCTTCGGGCTGCGGGTGCGGTTCGTGGAGAGCGGCGGGGACTGCTTCGACGCCCGTTTCGAGTTCCCCGATCCCGTACGCGACATCGGCGGGCTGCGGCGCGCCATGCACACGCTCTTCGAAGCGGCGTCCTGCTGAGCACCGCCGGTCACGACGGTGCCGTACCGCCCGGTTCGCCGCGGCCGAGGCGCTCGCGGACCCGGTCCGCGACGTCCGCGTACCGCGCCTCCGCGCCGTACCGCGTGGGTTCGTAGTAGCGCCTGCCGCGGACGGCGTCCGGGGCGTACTCCTGGGCGGCGATGCCGCCGGGCACGTCGTGCGGGTAGACGTAGCCCTGGGCGTGGCCCAGCTTGGCGGCGCCCTTGTAGTGGCCGTCGCGCAGATGGGCCGGGACCGGGCCCGCGAGGCCCCTGCGCACGTCGTCCTGCGCGGCGGAGATCGCCAGCGTCGCCGCGTTGGACTTGGGGGCCAGCGCCAGTGCGATCGTCGCGTGGCTGAGGGTGAGGGCCGCCTCCGGGAAACCGATCATCGCCACGGCCTGGGCGGCCGCCACCGCGGTGGGCAGCGCCGTCGGGTCGGCGAGTCCGATGTCCTCGCTGGCGGAGATCATCAGCCGCCGGGCGATGAAGCGCGGGTCCTCCCCCGCCTCGATCATCCGGGCCAGGTAGTGCAGGGCCGCGTCCACGTCCGACCCGCGGATCGATTTGATCAGGGCGCTCGCCACGTCGTAGTGCTGGTCGCCGTCACGGTCGTACTTCACGGCCGCGCGGTCGACGGTCTCCTCGAGCGTCGTGAGCGTGATCTCCGCGTCCTGCTTGGCGAGGGCCGCGCCCGCCGCCGCCTCCAGTGCGGTCAGCGCCCGCCGGGCGTCGCCGCCCGCGATCCGCAGCAGATGCCCCTCCGCGCCCTCGGACAGGGTCACGGCGCCGCCCAGTCCCCGCTCGTCGGTCAGCGCCCGGCGCAGCAGTGCGCGCAGGTCCTCGTCGGTGAGCGGCTCCAGGGTGAGCAGCAGGGAGCGGGACAGCAGGGGGGAGATGATCGAGAAGTACGGATTCTCCGTGGTGGCCGCGATGAGCGTCACCCAGCGGTTCTCCACGGCGGGGAGCAGGGAGTCCTGCTGGGCCTTGGAGAAGCGGTGGATCTCGTCGAGGAAGAGGACGGTCTCCTTGCCGAAGCCGCCGGTGGCGCGGCGCGCGCCCTCGATGACGGCCCGGACCTCCTTGACGCCGGCGGTGATCGCGGAGAGCTCGACGAAGCGCTTGTTGGTGGCCTTGCTGACCACGTACGCCAGGGTCGTCTTGCCGGTGCCCGGCGGCCCCCAGAGGATCACCGAGGAGGGGCCCGCGGGGCCACCGCTCCCCTCGCCGACGAGGCGCCGCAGCGGCGAGCCGGGCTTCAGCAGATGCTGCTGGCCGACCACCTCGTCCAGCGTACGGGGGCGCATCCGGACAGCGAGGGGGCTGCTGGACGGATCCTTCTCCTGGCGGTCTTCGGCTGCTGCGGTAAAGAGGTCGGGCTCCACGCTGGAAGCCTATGCCACCCCACCGACAACGCCTCCGGGGCCGCCGGGGGACCGTCAGCTGGTCCAGAAGTCCCACCAGCGGGTCAGGATCAGCATGCCGATGATGCCGATCCAGAGCACCGGCGGCACCCAGTGGAATTCGGTGAGCCCGTTCCGCAGCCAGGCGGGGGCGGGAAGGATCCGGTGCTTGACGTTGTGCGTGGTGACGTAGCAGAACATGAAGATCGTGGCGACCCAGGCCAGGCAGCACCACAGGCAGAGCGAGTTGATGTTGTACAGCGACTGGTACTGCAGCCAGGTGCAGAAGCCGACACCGAACAGCGTGCCCGCGTTGAGGCCGAGCCAGTACCAGCTGCGGAACCGCGCGCCCGCCAGGAGCGCCATGCCGATGCCGATGACCACCGAGTAGGTGGCGATGCCGAGCATCGGGTTGGGGAAGCCGAAGGCGGCCGCCTGTTCGCTCTTCATGATGTTGCCGCACGCGACCACCGGGTTCAGGCTGCAGCCCGGGGTGAAGCTCGGGTCCTCGAGCAGCTTGAACTTGTCGATCGTGATGACCCAGGCGGCGAGCAGTCCGGCCGCTCCGGTGATCACCAGCAGCAGTGCGAACGCGCGACTGCCGCCGATGGTCCTCTTACCGCCGTCCTCGTCCTGGTCGGAGGAGGGGTGGTCTACCGCTGCAGTCGTCATATCGCCGTTCCATCACTGAGTGGCCAGCCGGGCACGGTCATTATGCCGCACCGTGCGCTCGGTCAGCCGTTCTCTCCACATAAAGGTGTGCGCACCGGAGGCCCGGAGCGCGGGGGTCGCCGGGCGCCGGCCGCCGGACCGGAAGCCGCGGCGCGAGCCCACGGGTCGCGCACCGGGTGGGGCGGACCGGCCCCGGCGTACGGCTTCGACCTGGGGTTCCGGCCCGGCGGGCCGGAACGGCGGCCGCGGTCCCCCACGGGCCGGTGACGAGCGCCGCCGCGGATCTTCCCGGGTCCGCCCCGGCTGCGGCGGGGGCACGGTGTCCGCACCCGTGGCCCGCGCCGCCGGTGAGGTTCGGGGATCGTGGTCGTCCGGCGGGATGAATCGTCTGCCGCCGCATTGACGGGGGTGGCACGGCCCGGGGGCCTCGGACCGGCGGGCACCGGCCGGTGAACGGACGGTGCCCGCCCGGGCGGACCGGGCGGGCACCGTGCGGGTCGACTGCCGGATCAGGCGGTCCTGGCCCGCACCACGGCCACGAGCTCGTCGAGCGCGACAGCCTGCTGCTCGCCCGATTCCATGTCCTTGAGCTGGACCGTGCCCTCGGCCAGATCACGCTCGCCGGCCACGATCGTGAAGCGGGCGCCGGAGCGGTTCGCGCTCTTCATCGCGCCCTTGAGGCCACGTCCGCCGAACGCGAAGTCGGTGGCGACACCGGCCCTGCGCAGCTCGGTGACCAGCCCGAAGAGAACGCGTCGGGCCTCCTCGCCGAGCGGGACCGCGTACACGCTGGTGGTGGCGGGGATGTCGAGCTCGACGCCCTCGGCCTCCAGCGCGAGCACCGTACGGTCCACGCCGAGCGCCCAGCCGACGGACGGCAGTGCGGGGCCGCCGATCATTTCGGACAGCCCGTCGTAGCGGCCGCCGCCGCCCACCGCGGACTGGGAGCCCAGACCGTCGTGGACGAACTCGAAGGTCGTGCGCGTGTAGTAGTCGAGTCCGCGGACCAGCTTCTCGTCGTCCTCGTACACCACGCCCGCCGCCGTCAGCAGGTTCCTGACCTCCTCGTGGTACGCCTTGCAGGCGTCGCAGAGGTAGTCGCGCAGCATCGGCGCTCCGCCGAGCTGCTTCTGGACGTCGGCCCGCTTGTCGTCGAGTACACGGAGCGGGTTGATCTCGATGCGGCGGCGGGTCTCCTCGTCCAGGTCGAGGTCGCGCAGGAACGTCTGGAGCGCCTCCCGGTAGACGGGGCGGCACTCCTTGTCGCCCAGCGAGTTCAGCAGGATGCGGAACCGGGTGAGGCCGAGGGAGCGGTAGGCCTGGTCGGCCAGGATGATCAGCTCGGCGTCCAGTGCCGGGTCCTCGGTGCCGATGGCCTCCGCGCCGACCTGTGAGAAGTGGCGGTAGCGGCCCGCCTGCGGACGCTCGTAGCGGTAGTAGGAGCCGGAGTACCAGAGCTTGACCGGAAGGTTCCCGGCCTTGTGCAGGTTGGCCTCCAGCGCCGCGCGCAGGACGGAGGCGGTGCCCTCGGGGCGCAGGGCGAGCTTGTCGCCGCCCTTGGTCTCGAAGGCGTACATCTCTTTGGAGACGATGTCGGTGGACTCACCGACACCGCGCGCGAACAGGGCGACGTCCTCGAAGCCGGGCGTCTCGATGTAGCCGTAGCCGGAGTTCTTCAGGGGTCCGGAGATCGCCGCGCGGACCGCGAGGAACTTCGCGGAGCGCGGCGGGGTCAGGTCGTACGTGCCCTTGGGGGCCTGGAAGGTACTCACAGGGATTTCTCTCGTCACATTCCTCGGCGGGGCGCGTCCATGCCGTGCAGATACGGGTTGGAGGCGCGCTCGCGGCCGATGGTCGTCTGGGGGCCGTGGCCGGACAGCACCACGGTCGAGTCGTCGAGCGGCAGGCACACGCGGGCCAGCGACGCGAGCAGCTCGGCGTGGTCACCGCCGGGCAGGTCGGTGCGTCCGACGGAGCCGGCGAAGAGCAGGTCGCCCGAGAAGAGAACCTGCGGAACATCCGCGGCCTCGGGCATCCTGAACGTCACCGACCCCTTGGTATGGCCGGGGGCGTGCGCGACGCCGAACTCCAGGCCCGCCAGCTTCAGCAGGGCGCCGTCGGCCAGCTCCTTGACGTCGTCCGGCTCGCCCACGGTGAGCTCTCCCATGAGCGGCATCCCGATGGAGCGGCCCAGGGCCTTCTCCGGATCGCTCATCATGTACCGGTCCTCGGGGTGGATCCAGGCAGGGACGTCATGGGCGCCGCACACGGGGACGACCGAGGCGACGTGGTCGATGTGGCCGTGGGTGAGCACGACGGCGACGGGCTTGAGCCGATGCTTCTTCAGCGTTTCCTCGACGCCCTGGGCGGCCTGGTGGCCCGGGTCGATGATCACGCACTCCTCGCCTGCGGCGGGGGCGACCAGGTAGCAATTGGTCCCCCAGGCCCCGGCGGGGAACCCGGCAATGAGCACGATCGTCCTTAGTGTTCGTCCGACGAGGGAGGGCCGCGCGGAGGGTTGCGGCAGATCAGAGCCTACCGGCGCTCCTCATTCCACAGCTAACCCATATACCGTACGGGGCAACCCAGGCCCGATCACACGACGTACAAGGAGACCAACCGGTGGTCAGCAGCGATCAGCGGCGGCGGCAGCTCGCCCGGGAGAAGTTCGAGCGGCAGCAGCAGCGTCGGGAGGAAGGGCGCCGGAAGACCAGGCGTCTCACGGTGATCATCGCGTCATCGGTGGCCGTGGTGGCGGTCATAGGAGCGGGCGCGTACGTCTCCCTCGACGGCGACGACGCGAAGAAGAAGGACAGCGCGGACGCCGCGGCGAGCCCCTCCGCGTCCCCGTCGGCGAGCGAGAGCTCGGCGCCCGAGCCCGCGATGAAGATCGACAAAGAGGCGAAGTACTCGATGTCGATGAAGACCAGCCAGGGCGACATAGGGATCGCGATGGATGCGGCGAAGACCCCGCACACCACGAATTCCTTCAAGGCGCTCGCGGACAAGGGGTACTTCGACGGTACGAAGTGTCACCGGCTGACCACGGACGGGATCTTCGTCCTGCAGTGCGGTGACCCCAAGGGCGACGGGACGGGCGGTCCCGGCTACACGATCCCGGACGAGAACCTGACCGCGCTGGGCAAGGCGGGCGACGACGGCTCGGTGACGTATCCGGCGGGCACGGTCGCGATGGCGAACACCGGCCAGCCGGGTACCGGCGGCAGCCAGTTCTTCCTCGTCTACAAGGACACCAAGCTGCCGCCCAGTTACACGCCGTTCGGCACCATGGACGATGCCGGCCTGAAGGCGGTCAAGAAGATCGCCGCGGCGGGTGTCACCGGTGGGGCGGCCGACGGTGCGCCGAAGAAGGCGGTCACGGTCGAGAAGGCGGCCGTCGACAAGGCCTGACCGGCCGGGCGGCCGGTCCGCCCCGGGTGCCCGGCACGGACCGGAGAATTTCGGCCGCGCGGAGTGCGGACAGCCGGGTGGCCGGTCGCCTAGATTGGCGTTGTGCAGGGCGGGCGCTGCCCGCCCCAGGAAACTGTGGACGATGCACGGGGGGCGAACCCTCCCGGCATCAGGTGGAGGAGGCGCTGTGAGCAGCGACCCGTGGGGCCGTGTCGATGAGACGGGCACCGTGTACGTGCGTACGGCCGAGGGCGAGCAGGTCGTCGGATCGTGGCAGGCCGGTTCCCCCGAGGAGGCCCTGGCCTATTTCGAGCGCAAGTACGAGGGCCTGGTGGTCGAGATCGGCCTCCTCGAACGGCGGGTGAAGACCACCGATCTGTCCGCCAAGGACGCGACGGCGGCGATCGAGCACCTCCGTCAGCAGGTCGACGAGCACCATGCCGTCGGTGACCTCGCCGCGCTCGGCAAGCGGCTGGACGCGCTCGTCGCGACGGTCGACTCGCGGCGCGAGGAGCGCAAGGTCCAGAAGGCGAAGCAGACCGACGAGGCCAGGCAGGCCAAGGAGGCGCTGGTCGTCGAGGCCGAGGAGCTCGCGCAGAGCGAGCAGTGGCGTTCCGCGGGTGAGCGGCTGCGGGCGCTCGTCGACACGTGGAAGGGGCTTCCGCGCCTCGACCGCAAGTCGGACGACGAGCTGTGGCACCGGTTCTCGCACGCCCGTTCCGCCTTCTCCAAGCGGCGCAAGGCCCACTTCGCCTCGCTGGACGCCCAGCGCGAGGACGCCCGCAAGGTCAAGGAGAGGCTGGTCGCCGAGGCCGAGTCGCTTTCCGGGTCGACGGACTGGGGCACGACCGCTGCCCGTTACCGCGACCTGATGACGGAGTGGAAGGCCGCGGGCCGTGCCCAGCGCGAGTCCGAGGACGACCTGTGGAACCGCTTCCGCGGCGCCCAGGACGTGTTCTTCGCGGCACGCAGCGGTGTTTTCGCGGAGCGTGACGCGGAGCAGGGCGAGAACCTCAAGCTGAAGGAGGAGCTCGCCGTCGAGGCCGAGAAGCTGGTGCCGGTGACGGATCTGAAGGCGGCCCGGGCCGCGTTCCGCACCGTCAACGAGCGCTGGGAGGCCATCGGCCATGTGCCGCGTGACGCCCGCCCGAAGGTCGAGGCCAGGCTGCACGCGGTGGAGCGGGCGCTCCAGGAGGCCGAGGAGTCCGAGTGGCGCCGGACGAACCCGGAGGCGCGGGCGCGCGCCGAGGGTCTGACCGGCCAGCTCCAGGCGGCCGTGGACAAGCTGCGTACGCAGATCGACACGGCACGCGCGTCGGGCAACAACGCCAGGGCCGACAAGCTGTCCCGTGAACTCGAGGGCCGGCAGGCGCTGCTGGACCAGGCGCTGAAGGGCCTGGAGGAGTTCGGCGGCTGACACTCCCCGCCGTGCCCGAGGGGCTTTCCCGCGTTCCGCGCGGGGGAGCCCCTCCCGCATGTCCCGGCGGGCGGGTGGACGGAGTCCGCCGTGCCGTGGCGGTGCGCCTCCGCGGAACGGCCGGTACGAGGCCGTCGCATGACGGGACGGCGCCCGCCGGCGACGTGGCCCGGGGCCTCGTCGCCGGCGGTGGGGAGCGGCTGTCTACGGCCGGCGGGCCGAGGTGACCCGGTAGACGTCGTAGACGCCCTCCACGCCCCGTACGGCCTTCAGGACGTGTCCGAGGTGCTTGGGGTCACCCATCTCGAAGGTGAAGCGCGAGGTGGCGACCCGGTCGCGGGACGTCTGCACGGCCGCCGACAGGATGTTCACGTGCTGGTCGGACAGGACGCGGGTGACGTCGGAGAGCAGTCGCGAACGGTCCAGTGCCTCGACCTGGATGGCGACGAGGAAGACCGACGACTGGGTGGGAGCCCACTCGACCTCGAGGATCCGCTCGGGCTGCTGCGAGAGCGAGTCGACGTTCACGCAGTCCGCGCGGTGGACCGAGACCCCGCTGCCACGGGTGACGAATCCGATGATCGGGTCACCGGGAACGGGCGTGCAGCAGCGGGCCAGTTTGACCCACACGTCCTCGACACCCTTGACGACCACACCGGGATCCGCCTTGGCCCGGCGCTTGTTGCGTCCGTGCGAGGGCGGGGAGCTCTCCGCCAGGTCCTCGTTGGCCGCGTCCTCGCCGCCGAGCGCCTGGACGAGCTTCTGGACGACGCCCGCCGCGGCGACGTGCCCCTCCCCGATCGCCGCGTACAGCGACGAGATGTCGGGGTAGCGCATCTCGTGGGCCAGGGTGACCAGGGAGTCGCCGGTGAGGATCCGCTGGATCGGCAGGTTCTGCTTGCGCATGGCCCGCGCGATGGAGTCCTTGCCCTGCTCGATCGCCTCGTCGCGGCGCTCCTTGGAGAACCAGGCGCGGATCTTGTTGCGCGCCCGGGGCGACTTGACGAACTGGAGCCAGTCCCGTGAGGGCCCGGCGCCGGCCGCCTTGGAGGTGAAGACCTCCACCAGGTCACCGTTGTCGAGCGTGGACTCCAGCGGTACGAGCCGCCCGTTGACCCGGGCTCCTATGGTCCGGTGGCCGACCTCCGTGTGGACCGCGTACGCGAAGTCGACCGGCGTCGCGCCGGCGGGCAGCGCTATCACGTCGCCCTTCGGTGTGAAGACGAAGACCTCGTTGCGCGAAAGGTCGAAGCGCAGGGACTCCAGGAACTCGCTGGGGTCCTCGGTCTCCTTCTGCCAGTCCAGGAGCTGGCGCAGCCACGCCATGTCGTTGACGGTGTCCTGGCCGCGGCCACCCGCGTGCTTCGGGACGTCCGTGCGGACCTTGGAGGCGCCAGCGACGGCCTCCTGCTTGTACTTCCAGTGCGCGGCGATGCCGTACTCGGCACGGCGGTGCATGTCGAACGTACGGATCTGGAGTTCGACGGGCTTGCCGCTGGGGCCGATCACCGTGGTGTGCAGCGACTGGTACATGTTGAACTTGGGCATCGCGATGTAGTCCTTGAACCGCCCCGGCACCGGATTCCACCGGGCGTGCACGGTGCCGAGCGCCGCGTAGCAGTCGCGGACGGTGTCGACCAGGACCCGGATGCCCACCAGGTCGTAGATCTCGGCGAAGTCCCGGCCCCGCACGATCATCTTCTGGTACACGCTGTAGTAGTGCTTCGGGCGACCGGTGACGGTGGCCTTGATCCGGGCGGCGCGCAGGTCGGACTGGACCTCGTCGGTCACTATGGCGAGGTATTCGTCGCGCTTGGGCGCACGCTCGGCGACGAGGCGGACGATCTCGTCGTACATCTTGGGGTAGAGGATCGCGAAGGCGAGGTCCTCGAGCTCCCACTTGATGGTGTTCATGCCCAGGCGGTGGGCCAGCGGGGCGTAGATCTCGAGGGTCTCGCGGGCCTTCTTCTCCTGCTTCTCCCGCTTGAGGTAGCGCATGGTGCGCATGTTGTGCAGCCGGTCGGCGAGCTTGATGACCAGGACCCTGGGGTCCTTGGCCATGGCCACGACCATCTTGCGCACGGTCTCCGCCTGGGCGGCCTCGCCGAACTTGACCTTGTCGAGCTTGGTGACCCCGTCGACGAGCAGCGCGACCTGGTCGCCGAAGTCCTTGCGCAGCGTGTCGAGGCCGTACTCGGTGTCCTCGACCGTGTCGTGCAGCAGTCCCGCCATCAGCGTCGCGGGGTCCATGCCGAGCTCGGCGAGGATCGTCGTGACAGCGAGCGGGTGGGTGATGTAGGGGTCGCCGCTCTTGCGCTTCTGCCCACGGTGCCAGCGTTCCGCGACCTGGTAGGCACGCTCGATCTGGCGCAGCGTGGCGGACTCGATCTTGGGGTCGTTGCTGCGGACGGTGCGCAGCAGCGGTTCGAGGACCGGGTTGTACGGGCTGGAGCGCTGCACACCGAGGCGGGCGAGGCGGGCACGGACGCGGTTGGAGGAACCACCGGTGCGGGACGGTGTGGCCGGTGCTGCTGCGGCGGGCCTGGCCGGGGGCTTCGAGACGGGGGCCGGGGGCTTCGGCGCGACAGGCTGCGCGGACGGCGCCGGGCTCACCGGGGCCGCGGATTCCGGCTCGGGCTTCACCGGGGCCGGGGACGCGGGAGTCGGCTTCACCGGGGCCGGGGATTCGGGAGCGGGCTTCACCGGTTCCGCGGGGGCAGCCTTCGACCCGGGCGGCGGAGCCGGCTTCGCCGGAGCCGGAGCGG
Organism: Streptomyces clavifer; assembly: GCA_014651175.1. Lineage (GTDB taxonomy): Bacteria > Actinomycetota > Actinomycetes > Streptomycetales > Streptomycetaceae > Streptomyces > Streptomyces clavifer. The sequence goes on from BMWJ01000006.1 coordinate 157,670, forward strand.
CAGCCGGAGTCCCGGTCTCCGCCCCCGCCGCCGGCTCGGAGGCCGGGGTCCGTGCCGGGCCGTCCGCCGCGGGCTCACCCGCGTGTGCGGACTGCGCCTTCTCGGGCGTGGCGGCGTCCGCAGCGGGCTCGTCGGGCTGCGGGGCTGCGACTGGCTGGGCCTCGTCTGGCAAGTGCGCTCCTCGTGCGGATCCGGGCTACCCGGAAAGCCCATGGTATCGATCCCCCGGCGCGGCCTCTCCCGGGGACGGTGGACCCCCGACAACGCAGGACGGACACCCGGATGTTCCCGGGTGCCCGTCCTGTACGGCCGTACGCTGCCGCCGCTGCGGCGCGGCGCAGGTCAGAGGGTGATCGGAGCCTCCAGCGGGGCGCCCCGCAGCGCTGCCTCGAGCCGGGCCCGTCCGGCGAGGAAGCCGAGCTCCATGAGGACCGACACCCCCGCGACCTGGGCTCCGGCCCGCCGGATCAACTGCAGCGAGGCCTCCGCGGTGCCACCGGTGGCCAGGACGTCGTCGATGACCATGATCCGGTCGTCGGCCGACAGGTCCTCGGCGTGGATCTCGATCTCCGCCGTGCCGTACTCCAGCTCGTACGCCTGCCCGAGGGTCGCCCCGGGCAGCTTGCCGGCCTTGCGGACGGGTACGAACCCGAGCCCCGCCCTGACCGCGACGGGCGCCGCCAGGATGAAGCCGCGCGCCTCAAGACCGACGATCTTGGTGGCCCCGTGCCGCACGCACAGCTCCGCGAGGGAGTCCGTGAGCGTGGTGAAGGCGACCGGGTCGGCCAGGAGCGGGGTGATGTCCTTGAACAGCACTCCCGGCTTCGGGTAGTCCGGCACGTCGCGGATGCGGCTGAGCAGGAGTTCCCGGGTGGACTCGGCGGTGCTGTTCATCGGCGGTTCCCCGGCGTGCGGCCGTGGCCCCTCGGCTGCCGGGGCTGACCCACGACGGCTCCGGCGGTCTCACCGTCCTCGGATTCACGATCGTCGCGCTCGTCCTCGACGGACTCGCCCTTGGCCGCCGCTGCGGCACGCTTGGCGAGGATCCGCTTCTTCAGTGCCTTTATCTGCGGCTCGCGTTCCTTGAGGTCGGCGACCAGCGGGGTGGCGATGAAGATCGAGGAGTACGCACCGGCGGCGAGACCGACGAAGAGCGACAGCGAGATGTCGTTCAGCATGCCCGCGCCGAGCACACCGCCACCGATGAAGAGCAGACCGGCGACCGGCAGCAGCGCCACGACCGTGGTGTTGATGGAGCGCACCAGCGTGCTGTTGATGGAGCGGTTGGCGATCTCGCTGTACGTCCACCGGGTCTGCTTGGTGATCCCCTTCGTGCCCTCCTTGAGGCTGTCGAAGACGACGACCGTGTCGTAGAGGGAGTAACCGAGGATGGTCAGCAGACCGATCACGGTGCCCGGGGTGACCTCGAAGCCGACGAGCGCGTAGACACCGACCGTGATGGTGATGTCGTGGATCAGCGCGATGAGGGCCGCGACGGCCATGCGCAGTTCGAAGGCGATGGCCAGGTAGACCACCACGAGGACCATGAAGATGCCGAGGCCCGTCCAGGCCTTGTTGGCGATCTGCTCACCCCAGCTGGGGCCGACCAGGTCCGCGTTGATCTTCGCCTCGGGGATGCCGAGCTCGTTGGAGAGCTCGGTCTTGATCTCGTCGGCCTTGGCCGTGTCGACCTCGGTGATCTGGATCCGGAGCCCGCCGTTGCCGAGCTCCTGGACGATCGCCTCGTGGCCGGACGCCTCGGCCGCCACCTCCTGGGCCTGGGAGACCGAGATCTTGGCCTTGGTGTCGGTCGTGAAGACCGCGCCGCCCTTGAACTCGATGCCCATGTTGAGCCCGCTGACCACCACGCCGAGGATGGCCGTGATCGTGATCAGGATCGAGACGCCGTACCAGATCTTGCGCTTGCCGATGAAGTCGTAGCCGACCTCGCCTCGGTAGAGCCGGGCGCCGAGATTGCCGAGTCGCGACATCTCACGCCTCCTTCGGGTGGTCGGTGGGGGCGTTGACACGGCGTGAGCGGCGCAGCGGCGGCTTGGCGCCGAGACGCTTCGGGTCCAGACCGGACCACGCGTTGCCGCTCGCGAAGAACTTCGTGCGGGCCATCAGCGTCATGACGGGCTTGGTGAAGAGGAACACCACGACCACGTCGAGCAGGGTCGTGAGACCCAGCGTGAAGGCGAAGCCCTGGACCTTGCCGACCGTGACGAGGAACAGCACGGCCGCGGCGAGGAACGACACGAAGTCGGAGACGAGGATCGTGCGCCGGGCCCTGGGCCAGGCGCGCTCGACGGCCGGACGCAGCGTACGGCCTTCGCGGATCTCGTCCCGGATGCGTTCGAAGTACACGATGAAGGAGTCCGCCGTGATACCGATCGCCACGATGGCACCGCAGACGGCCGGCAGGTTCAGCGCGAAGCCGATGGCCGGGCCGAGGAGCGCCATGATCGTGTAGGTCAGGATGCCGGAGGCGAGGAGGCTCAGGAGCGCGATGAGCGCCAGTCCCCGGTAGTAGGCCACCAGGTAGATGACGACCAGGGCCAGTCCGATGGCACCGGCGATGAGGCCGGCCTCCAGCTGCTCGCCACCGAGGGCGGCGGTGACGGTGGTGACCGTGTCCTCACTGAAGGACAGCGGGAGCGCACCGTACGAGAGGACGTTGGCCAGGTCCTCGGCGGACTGCTGGGTGAAGCTGCCGGAGATCTCGGCGCTGCCGCTGAGGGTCTCGTTCACCTGGGGTGCGGAGACGACCTCGCCGTCGAGGGAGATCGCGAACTGGTTCTGCGGGGACTGCTGCGCCGACAGCTTCTTGGTGATCGCCTGGAACTTCTTGGAGCCCTTGTCCGTGAACTCCATCGAGACGAGCCAGATGCCGCGCTGCTGGTCGAACTGCCCCTTGGCGTCGTCGACGTCCGTACCGGAGACCTCGGCCGGGCCGAGGAGGTACTTGGCGTCACCCTCGGAGCTGCACGCGACCGTGGGGTCCTCGGGCTTGACGCCGTCGCCGGCCTTGGCACGGGCGGCCGCGTCGGTGCAGTCCAGCGCGGTGAACTTCTTCTCCAGCGCGGCGGTGGCCGCGTCGGGCGTCTCGGTGGCCGCGGGGGTCTCCCCGGCGCCGGAGCCGCTGGGGGTGGGCGTCTCGTCCTTCTTCAGGGCGCCGGTGACCGCGCGGCCCTGGGTGGTGGTGCTCGCCGAGGGCTTGCTCTCCCCGTCGGAAGCGGTGTCCGGGCTGCTCGCCTTCGCACTGGGCGTGGCGCTCGGCTCCCCGGAACCGCTCGCGGAGGGACTCGCGGAACCGGTGGGCGTGGGTCCGCCGCCGGTCACGGTGAGCACGGGCCGGAAGTAGAGCTGGGCGGTCGTCCCGACCTGTTCCCGAGCCTGCTTCGAGTTCGTGCCCTTGGGAATGTTGACGATGATGTTGGACGTGCCCTGGGTCTGAACCTCGGCCTCGGAGACACCCAGACCATTGACACGGCGTTCGATGATGCTGACCGCGGTGTTCATGTTGGTCTCGTTGATCGCCTCGAGCTTGCCGGGCTGGCTCTTCGCCTTGAGGGTGATCGACGTGCCACCTGCCAGGTCGATACCAAGCCGGGGCGTGGTGTGACCGGACAGGAACATCCCGCCGGTGAGCGCGACCATGGCAATGAGGATCAGAGCCAGGGCACGGCCCGGCTTGCTCTGTCCACCGGAAGATCCCCGGCCCTTCTTCGGTGCTGCCACCTTTTTGCTTCTCCCTGTCCAACCGCCCCGCGCCGGGTACGCGCCCGAGCGGCCATGAAGTGTAGTGGGGACCCGCCCCCGAGAAGACCGCACGGCCCATGAGACGCCGGACACCTGTGGGTGTCCGGCGTCTCGTGGATCGTGGAACTACTTGGTGTCGCCCTCGCTGTCGGCCTTGGTGTCCTTGGCCTCTGCGCCCTTCGGCTCGGCGTCGGCCTCGGCCTTCTTGCCCAGGTCGATCTTCGCCACGTCCGCGTCGTCGTCCTTGTCCGCCGGCTCGGCGGCGGTCAGCGAGGAGGCGTCGTCGGGCACGACGGCGTCGCCGACCTCGAGGTCGGCGTCGTCACCGTGGACGATGCGGTTGTACTCCGCGTCGTCCAGGACCGCGCCGATGGCGTTCTTGGCGTAGATGGCGTGGACGCCGGGCGCGACCTCGAGGAGAACCGTGTCTTCCTGAATCTCCTTGACGGTGGCGTACATGCCTCCGATCGTGCGGACGCCGGTGCCCGGCTGCATGTCGTTGCGCATCTGCGCAGCCGCCTGCTGCTTCTTCTTGGCGGACCGGGTCATCAGGAACATGGCCCCGATGAGCACGATGAAGGGGAGGAGGGTCACGAGACTCACGGGACGGAACTTCCTTCGCACGACCGCGCTGCTGTGCGGCCTGGTCTACGGGGGTGGGTACACCGACCTGTACGGGCGGCATCGGCGGAGTCTAAGCGAGTCCGCATCATTGGAACAACGCCCAGCATGGCACCGTGGTTCCCCTGGACGCCAACCTGTGACGCGTCACGCCCCGAACAGGCCCTGTTGTCCCTTTGCGCCGTGCTGCGGCGGTACGAGACCGAGGTGCGCCCACGCCGCGGGAGTGGCGACCCGCCCGCGCGGCGTCCTGGCCAGCAGCCCCTCCCGTACGAGGAAGGGCTCGGCGACCTCCTCGACCGTCTCCCGCTCCTCCCCCACCGCGACTGCCAGGGTCGACAGACCGACGGGGCCGCCGCCGAAGAGCTTCAGCAGGGCGCCGAGCACGGCGCGGTCCAGGCGGTCCAGGCCGCGGGCGTCGACCTCGTACACCCGCAGGGCGGCGGCCGCGATGTCCCGGTCGATCCGTCCCTCGGCCTTGACCTGTGCGTAGTCCCGGACGCGGCGCAGCAGCCGGTTGGCGATGCGGGGCGTGCCCCGGGAGCGTCCGGCGATCTCGGCGGCGCCCTCGGTGTCTATGGCCACGTCGAGGAGGCCGGCGGAGCGGTGGATGACGCGCTCCAACTCGGTGGGGGCGTAGAACTCCATGTGGCCGGTGAAGCCGAAGCGGTCGCGCAGCGGGGGCGGCAGGAGTCCGGCCCTGGTGGTGGCGCCGACCAGGGTGAACGGCGGCAGTTCCAGCGGAATGGCGGTGGCGCCGGGGCCCTTGCCGACGATCACGTCGACGCGGAAGTCCTCCATGGCCATGTAGAGCATCTCCTCGGCGGGCCGGGACATGCGGTGGATCTCGTCGAGGAAGAGGACCTCGCCCTCCTGGAGGGAGGAGAGGATCGCGGCGAGGTCTCCGGCGTGCTGGATCGCGGGGCCGGAGGTGATTCTGATCGGCGCCTCCATCTCGGCCGCGATGATCATGGAGAGGGTGGTCTTGCCGAGCCCGGGGGCTCCGGAGAGCAGGACATGGTCGGCCGTGGCTCCGCGGGCCCGGGCCGCCTTGAGCACCAGGTCGAGCTGTTCGCGCACCTTCTCCTGGCCGACGAACTCGTGGAGGTCCTTGGGGCGCAGGGCGGCCTCGACGGCCGTGTCCTCGCCGTCGGCGCCGGCGGCGACCAGCCGGTCCTCCAGCCGCTCGTCCTCCAGCTCGCCCGTGTCGGCTCCGGTCTCGTCCCAGTTCATCTCGTCAGTCCCGCCTCGGGTGTTTCGGTGCCGGGCCCTGCGGTGCGCCGGCCGGCGTACGGGGCGTCGTGCCCCTGCGGTCAGCGTGCGCGGTTGAGGGTCTGCAGGGCCGCGCGCAGCAGCTGCGGCACGGGCGGCTGGGCGCCCGCGGCGAGCGCGGCCTCGGCCTGCGGTGCCACGGCGGTCACCGCCTCGTCGGCCTCACGCGTCGCGTAGCCGAGGCCGATCAGGGCGGCCTGCAGCTGGTCGCGCCAGGAGGAGCTGACCGCGGTGCCGATGCCCTGCTGCCCGATGTGCGCCCCGACCGGCTCGCCGAGCCGGTCCTTGAGCTCCAGGAGGAGCTTCTGGGCACCCTTCTTGCCGATGCCGGAGACGGCGGTGAGCGCCTTCTCGTCCCCGGTGGCGACGGCGATGCGCAGGGCGTCCGGACTGTGGGTGGCGAGCATGGCCTGGGCGAGCCGGGGGCCGACGCCGCTGGCGGTCTGGAGGAGCTCGAAGACCTGCCGCTCGTCGTCGTCGGCGAAGCCGTAGAGGGTGAGCGAGTCCTCCCGTACGACGAGGGAGGTGGCCAGCTTGGCCTCCTGGCCGATCCGCAGGCCCGCGAGGGTGCCGGGGGCGCACTGGACGGCCATGCCGATGCCGCCGACCTCGATCACGGCCGTGGTCGGAGCGAGGGCGGCCACCGGGCCGGAGACGAAGGCGATCATGCGGTACGGCCTTTCAGCGTGCGGTGGGCGGCGACGGCCTGCTGCAGTCGGTTCTGAGCGGGCGCGCGCCAGATGTGGCAGATGGCGAGGGCGAGGGCGTCGGCGGCGTCGGCCGGCCTGGGCGGCGCGTCGAGCCGGAGGAGGCGGGTCACCATCGCCCCCACCTGCGCCTTGTCGGCGCGCCCGGATCCGGTGACGGCCGCCTTGACCTCGCTGGGCGTGTGCAGGGCGACCGGGATGCCCCGGCGGGACGCGCAGAGCATGGCGACGGCACTGGCCTGGGCGGTGCCCATCACCGTGCGCACGTTGTGCTGGGCGAACACCCGCTCCACCGCGACGAACTCGGGCCGGTGTTCGTCGAGCCACTCCTCGATGCCCCGCTCGATGGCGACCAGCCGGTGGCCGAGCTCGGCGTCGGCCGGGGTCCGCACGACACCGACTCCGATCATCGTGAGCGGCCTTCCGGCGACGCCCTCGACGACTCCGACACCGCACCGGGTCAGCCCCGGGTCCACGCCCAGCACCCGCATGACAGGGCCCCCTCCACCACTCGGTCAACTGTTCCCGCAGGCTATCGGCTCCCACCGACAATGCGGCGGGCCGACGGGGTGTGTCCCCGTCGGCCCGCCGCGGCCGTGCTGTCCGCCTCAGGCGTCGACCTTCTCCATGACCTCGTCGGAGACGTCGAAGTTGGCGAAGACGTTCTGCACGTCGTCGCTGTCCTCCAGTGCGTCGATCAGCTTGAAGATCTTGCGCGCGCCCTCTTCGTCGAGGTCGACCTGCATGGTGGGCAGGAAGTCGGCCTCGGCCGAGTCGTAGTCGATGCCGGCCTCCTGGAGCGCGGTACGGACCGCGACCATGTCGGTGGCCTCGCTGACGACCTGGTAGGTCTCACCGAGGTCGTTGACCTCCTCGGCGCCCGCGTCGAGGACCGCGTCGAGGACGTCGTCCTCGGACAGCTCGCCCTTGGGGACGATGACGACGCCCTTGCGGTTGAACAGGTACGAGACCGAACCCGGGTCGGCCATGGAACCGCCGTTGCGGGTCATCGCGACACGCACGTCCGACGCGGCGCGGTTGCGGTTGTCGGTGAGGCACTCGATGAGCACCGCGACACCGTTCGGGCCGTAACCCTCGTACATGATCGTCTGGTAATCGACGCCGCCCGCTTCGAGACCGCCACCGCGCTTGACCGCGGAGTCGATGTTCTTGTTCGGGACGGAGCTCTTCTTCGCCTTCTGAATGGCATCGACGAGGGTCGGGTTCCCCTCGGGGTCCACACCTCCGGTGCGGGCCGCTACCTCGATGTTCTTGATCAGCTTCGCGAAGAGCTTGCCGCGCTTGGCGTCAATCACGGCCTTCTTGTGCTTCGTCGTAGCCCATTTAGAGTGGCCGGACATCTGCCTTCTCCTTCGCGTCACCAGAATCGATCCGAACCCGAGAGATCCTACCGGGATCGAGTCGGCCCACGGCGCGCACCATGTCGACGAAGAGTGCGTGCACGCGGTGGTCCCCGGTCAGTTCGGGGTGGAACGAGGTGGCGAGGGCGTTTCCCTGGCGGACGGCCACGATATGGCCGCCGTGCGTCGCGATGACGTCCACCGCGGCACCCACCGACTCCACCCAGGGAGCCCGGATGAAGACGCCCTCGACGGACCCGCCGGGCACACCGTCGACCTCGACGGCCGCTTCGAAGGACTCGTTCTGCCGCCCGAAGGCGTTACGGCGCACGATCATGTCGATGCCGCCGACGGTCTCCTGGCCCGAAATGGGGTATCCCCCGCTCGAACGGGAGGGAGAGCTCGGGGAAGGGTCGAGGATCTCGTCGGCGAGCAGGATCATTCCGGCGCAGGTGCCGTAGACCGGCATCCCCGCGGCGACCCGGGCCCGCAGGGGTTCCATCATGCCGAACAGGACGGCCAGCTTGGACATCGTGGTGGACTCGCCGCCGGGTATGACGAGCCCGTCGACCTCGGCGAGCTCCTCGGGCCGTCGGACCGGCCTGGCCACGGCGTCCGCCGAGGCCAGCGCGATCAGGTGCTCCCGTACGTCGCCCTGGAGGGCCAGGACTCCGATGACAGGGGTGTCGGTCATCAGTGGTTACCAGCCGCGGTTGGCGTAGCGCTCGGCCTCGGGCAGCGTGTCGCAGTTGATGCCGACCATGGCCTCGCCCAGGTTGCGGGAGGCGTCCGCGATGACCTTCGGGTCGTCGTAGAAGGTGGTGGCCTTCACGATTGCGGCGGCGCGCTTGGCCGGGTCGCCGGACTTGAAGATGCCGGAACCCACGAAGACGCCCTCGGCACCGAGCTGACGCATCAGGGCCGCGTCGGCGGGGGTGGCGACGCCACCGGCGGAGAACAGGACGACGGGCAGCCTGCCGAGCTCGGCGACCTCCTTGACCAGCTCGTACGGGGCACGGAGGTCCTTGGCGGCGGCGTACAGCTCGTTGTTGTCGTAGCCGCGCAGACGGGCGATCTCGTTCTTGATCTGGCGCAGGTGGCGGACGGCCTCGACGACGTTGCCGGTGCCGGCCTCGCCCTTGGAGCGGATCATCGCGGCACCCTCGGCGATGCGGCGCAGGGCCTCGCCCAGGTTGGTGGCGCCACAGACGAAGGGGGTGGTGAAGGCGAACTTGTCGCTGTGGTTGACCTCGTCGGCCGGGGTGAGGACCTCGGACTCGTCGATGTAGTCGACTCCCAGGGACTGCAGTACCTGCGCCTCGACGAAATGCCCGATGCGGGACTTGGCCATGACGGGGATGGAGACGGCCCCGATGATCTCCTCGATCATGTCGGGGTCGGACATCCGGGCCACGCCGCCGTCCTTGCGGATGTCGGCCGGGACCCGCTCCAGGGCCATGACGGCCACGGCGCCCGCGTCCTCGGCGATCTTCGCCTGCTCGGCGTCGACGACGTCCATGATCACGCCGCCCTTGAGCTGCTCGGCCATGCCGCGCTTGACGCGGGCGGTGCCGGTGGCCGGGGACTCGGTGGACTGGGTGCTGGGGAGCGTGGACACGGATCGACCTCACTGGGGAGAAGACGCTGGATGCTGCACCTGAGCAAACGCTCCGGGACCAGTCCACAGCAAGGGCCAATGAACACCGCGTGGATCGTTTTGCCGCCCACCGCCCCGCGGCGGGGCCTGCTCCGCGCCCCGCTCCCTCAGGTACCGGGCCGGTCGGCGAGGGCCACCGGCGGCTCGTCGTCCATCTCGAACGCCAGCGGGAACGGGGCGTGCCCGGCGAGCCGGAACAGCCGCACCGTCCGGTGCCTGCGCAGGGCCCGGGCGGCGCGCACCGAGTCGTTGTGGAAGCGGCGCGCCATCGGTACGCGCCGTACGGCGGCGGCGAGTTCCCCGGCCGCGTCCTCACCGCCGGGGACCTGCTTCACCGCCTCGACCTGGGCCGTCTCGCCGAACACCGCCCGCAGCGCGGTGCTCAGCTCGCTCTCGGCGACCTCGCGCCGCTCCTCCTCGGCCTGCCGGGCGGCGTGCGCCGCCTCGTACAGCACGATGGAGGCCGCCGGGTCCAGGACTCCGGACGTGGCCAGCTCCTGGGTGACCGAGGCGCGGCGCAGCAGCTGCGCGTCCAGGGCCGCGCGGGACGCGTCGATACGGGCGTGGAGCCGGTCGAGCCGCCCGGCGGTCCAGCTGAGGTACAGGCCGATCGCGAGGAGCGCGACGGCAATCCAGATGAGGGTTTCGATCACGGGCGGCAAGGCTACCGTCGGTGCGGGCGCCATAGGCCCCCCGGTACGCCGCAGCGGCCCCGGCGCCCCGGCCCGGAGCGGTCCCCCGGCTCAGGTCCCCGTCCCGGCGCAGCCCCACCGCTCACGCCCCCGGCTGCGGGCCCGCGCTCAGTCCTGGGCCCAGTCCCCGGTCCGGTCCTTGGCCAGACCGAAGCGGGCGCGCAGGCCCGTGCGTTCGTCCGTGTCCACGGACGCGGCCCCCTCCGTCACCGTCTCGTACACCGCGAGGATGTCCGCACCGACCGTCGCCCAGTCGAAGCGCCGTACGTGTGCGCTGCCCCGCTCCCGCAGCCCCGCACGCCGCTCCGGGTCGCCGAGCAGCCGGATCGCGGCCTTGGCGAGCGCGTCCGCGTCCTCGTTGGCGAAGAGGTCGCCGGCCGCACCCTGGTCCAGCACCTGGGCGAACGCGTCGAGGTCGCTGGCCAGCACGGGTGCCCCCGCCGACAGGGCCTCGACCAGGATGATGCCGAAGCTCTCGCCGCCGGTGTTCGGCGCGACGTACACGTCGACGCTGCACAGCAGCCGCGCCTTGTCCTCGTCGCTCACCATGCCGAGGAACTCGACGTGCCCACGCAGTTCCTCCGGCAGCGAGGCGACCGCTTCCTCCTCGTCACCGCGGCCCGCGACCAGCAGCCGGGTGTCCGGGCGGGCGGCGACGATCGCGGGGAGCGCCCTCATCAGGACGGGCAGTCCCTTGCGCGGCTCGTCGATGCGCCCTATGAAGCCGAGCGTGCCCCCCTGCCACTCGGCCTTCGGCTCCGCACCGGCGAAGAAGCCCACGTCCACGCCGTTGGGGATGAGCACGGCGTCACCACCGAGGTGTTCGACCAGGGTGCGCCGCGCGTACTCGCTCACCGCGATCCGCGCGCTGATCTTCTCCAGCGCCGGCTGGAGGATCGGGTACGCGGCGATCATCGCGCGGGAGCGCGGGTTGGACGTGTGGAACGTGGCGACGATCGGCCCCTGCGCCGCCCAGCAGGTCAGCAGGCCCAGTGAGGGCGCGGTGGGCTCGTGGATGTGGATGACGTCGAAGGTGCCGTCGTGCAGCCAGCGCCGTACCCGCGCGGCGGACAGGAACCCGAAGTTCAGCCGTGCCACGGAGCCGTTGTACGGGACCGGCGTCGCCCGGCCCGCGGACACCACGTACGGCGGCAGCGGCGTCTCCTCGTCGGAGGGCGCCAGGACCGAGACGTGGTGCCCGAGCCGGATCAGGTGCTCGGCCAGGTCCCGGATGTGGAACTGCACGCCGCCCGGGACGTCCCAGGAGTAGGGACAGACGATGCCGATCTTCACGGAGCTTCCCCCTGGGGTTCCAGATCGGAGATCCAGAGCCGCTGCAGCATGTGCCAGTCCTCCGGATGCTCGGCGATCCCGGTGGCGAAGGCATCGGCCAGCGCCTGTGTCATGGAGGACGTGTTCTCGGCGCGGGTACCTGCCTCCGGTACGGGGACCGGCGGATGGATCCGTGCCCGCATCACCGGGCCGTCGTACCAGAGGGTGACGGGCAGCAGCAGCGCGCCCGTCTGCTGGGCGAGCAGCGCGGGTCCTGCGGGCATCCGCGCGGTGTCGCCGAAGAAGGTCACCTCGACGCCGGAGGCCGACAGGTCGCGGTCGGCCACCAGGCAGACCAGGCCGCCCGCGCGCAGCCGCCGTGCGAGGGTCCCGAAGGCGGCCCCGCCGCTGTGCGGCAGGACCTCCATGCCCAGACCCTGGCGGTAGGCGACGAACCGGTCGTACAGGGTCGCCGGCTCGAGCCGCTCGGCGACGGTGGTGAACGGCATCTTCAGGTCGGTGGTGACCCAGGCACCGGCCAGGTCCCAGTTCCCCAGGTGCGGCAGAGCGAGGACGACCCCGCGCCCGGCGTCCATGCCCTCGGTGAGCCGGTGGACTTCCTGGACGTCGATGCCGGCCCTGATCCGCTCCGGGGTCCAGGCGGGCAGCCTGAAGGACTCCATCCAGTAGCGCATGTACGAGCGCATGCCGGCCTTCGACAGCTCGGCGAGGCGGGCCGGGCCCGCGTCCGGCACCACGCGGGCCAGATTCGACTCGAGCCGCAGCACCGCCTTCCCCCGCCGCTTCCACACCTGGTCGGCCAGGGTCCGGAAGAGCGCCCCGGCGGCCGGCTCGGGCAGCCTCCTGACCGCGCCCCAGCCGAGCCCGTAGAGTCCGTCGGTCAGCCGTCCCCGGAGTCCGGGTCCGGTGCCGCTCACTGCGCGGCCCCGCTCCCCTGCTCCGTGGCCCCGTCCACGGCGGCGGCCGCCGCGTCGGCCTCGGCCGACTCCCGCCGGACGGTCACCACACGCTGGACCAGCGTCACCAGACTGCCCGCGGCGACGATCCACAGCGCGATCGGCAGCAGGACCTGGATCCCGGGCACGCCGAAGCCGTGCAGCCCGGCCAGTCCCGCCGCGACCAGTGAGATCACCAGGCGCTCGGCGCGTTCCACCAGTCCGTTCACCGCTACCGGGAGTCCGATCGACTCACCGCGCGCCTTCGTGTACGACACCACCTGGCCGCTGGCCAGACAGAAGATCGCCACCGCGCACAGCGTGTTGTCGTCGCCGCTGCCCGCGTACCAGAGCGCGAACCCGGCGAAGATCGCCCCGTCCGCGACCCGGTCGAGCGTCGAGTCCAGGAACGCTCCCCACCGGCTGGAGATCCCCGCCTGCCTGGCCATGTTGCCGTCGACCAGGTCGGAGAAGACGAAGACCGTGATCACGATCGTGCCCCAGAAGAACTCCCCCATCGGGAAGAAGACCAGCGCACCCGCCATCACTCCGGCCGTGCCGACGAGTGTGACCGCGTCGGGACTGACCCCGAGCCGGAGCAGCAGAGCGGCGAACGGTGTGAGGACACGCGTGAAGAATGCACGCGCGTACTTGTTCAGCATGGCCTTCCCGAAGGTTCGTCGGGCCGCGCGACCCCGTCGGCCACCGGCTGGCCCATCGTAGTCACGAGCCGCACACTCCCACGGCCGGGCACCCCCGTCCCGGCGGATCTCCCGCACTTCCCCGGCCCGGCATCCCGGTCCCCGCGGGGTCCCGCACTCCCGCGGCCGGGCGCCCCTCCCCCGCCGACGTCCCGAAGTCATGGCGGGCCGGGTGCGACGTATGGACGGCGCCGGGCGTGAGTGGAAAGCTCGAAGGACCGCGGGCGTCGCCGAAGCCGCCGTGGCGGCTCCCCGTCGCCCGTGCACCTTTCTCCCCCACCGCGCCGGTGCCGACCCGGCACCGCGCCACCCCCACGGGAGGCACGCATCATGGGCGACAGGACACACGCGCACACCGGGGCCGCCGGCAGGGCGACGGCGGCCGACGGGCCCGCTTCCGTACGGAACGTGGTGCTGGTCGGCCACAGCGGCTCCGGCAAGACCACCCTCGTCGAGGCCCTCGCGCTGACGGCCGGGGCACTAAACCGGGCCGGCCGGGTCGAGGACGGCGGAACCGTCTCCGACCACGACGAGATCGAGCGGCGGCGGCAGCGCTCCGTACAGCTCTCGCTGGTCCCCGTCGAGTGGCGCGGCCACCGGGTCAATCTGCTGGACACCCCCGGCTACGCCGACTTCGTCGGGGAGCTCAGGGCCGGTCTGCGGGCGGCGGACGCGGCCCTCTTCGTCGTCTCGGCGGCCCAGGAGGCCGACGCCGTGGCGGGTACCGCCCGTGCCGCGTGGGAGGAGTGCGCGGCCGTCGGGATGCCGCGCGCGATCGTCGTCACGCACCTGGACACCGCACGCACGTCCTTCGACGAGATGACCAGGGTCTGCGGCCGGCTCTTCGGGGGAGACGACCCGGATGCCGTGCTCCCGCTCTACCTGCCGGTGCGCGGCCCCGAGGGCCCGGACGGGCATGCCCGGCTCACCGGTCTCACCGGGCTCCTCACCCAGCGGGTCCTGGACTACTCCTCCGGGGAACGGACCGAGCGCCCGCCCGCCCCGGACCGGCGCGCGCCCCTCCTGGAGGCCCGCAACCGGCTCGTCGAAGGGATCATCGCCGAGAGCGAGGACGAGACCCTGATGGACCACTACCTGGGCGGCGGCGACATCGCCGTCGAGACCCTCGTCGAGGGCCTGGAGCGCGCCGTCGCGCGTGCCTCCTTCCACCCCGTGCTCACCGCCGCGCCGGCCGTCGACGGTGCGCGCCAGGGCGTCGGCACCGTCGAGCTCCTCGATCTCGTCACCCGCGGGTTCCCCTCCCCCCTGGAACGCGCCCTCCCCTCCGTCACCACGCCCGAGGGCGCCCCGCGCGCCGTTCCGGTCTGCGACCCGGAAGCACCCCTGGTCGCCGAGGTCGTCAAGACGTCGTCCGACCCCTACGTCGGACGGGTCTGCCTGGTCCGCGTCTTCTCCGGCACCCTGCGCGCCGAGGACACGGTGCACGTCCGCGGCCACGGCCTGACCGACCCCGACCACCCGGCCCGCCCCTTCCACGACGCCGACGTACGGGTCGGAGCGCTCACCTCCCCGTTCGGCGGGCAGCAGCGTCCCCTGGACGAGTGCGTCGCCGGGGACCTGGCCTGTGTGTCCCGGCTGGGCGGAGCCGAGACGGGTGACACCCTCTCCCCCGCCGGTGACCCGCTGCTGATCGAGCCCTGGACCATGCCGGACCCGCTGCTGCCGCTGGCGGTGCGCGCCCACGGCAAGGCGGACGAGGACAAGCTCTCCCACGGCCTGGCCCGGCTGGTCGCCGAGGACCCCACCATGCGGCTGGAGCAGAACCCCGACACCGGTCAGCTCGTCCTGTGGTGCATGGGCGAGGCCCACACCGATGTCGCGCTGGAGCGGCTGCGCAGCCGGTACGGCGTCCAGGTCGACGCGGTGCCCCACCTCGTGCCCCTCCGGGAGACCTTCGCGTCCCGGACCGTAGGGCGCGGCCGGCACGTCAAGCAGTCCGGCGGCCACGGCCAGTACGCCGTCTGCGAGATCGAGGTGGAGCCGCTGCCGCCCGGCGCGGGCATCGAATTCGTCGACAGGGTGGTCGGGGGCTCGGTTCCCCGCCAGTTCATCTCCTCCGTGGAGAAGGGCGTACGCGCCCAGGCCGCCCGCGGCCTCGCGACCGGACACCCGCTCGTCGACGTGCGCGTCACCCTGCTCGACGGGAAGTCCCACTCGGTGGACTCCTCCGACGCCGCCTTCCAGACCGCGGGTGCGCTCGCCCTGCGCGAGGCCGCCGCCGGCACCCGCGTCCAGTTGCTCGAACCGGTGGCCGAGATCCACGTGCTGGTCCTCGACGCCTACGTGGGCGCCGTGATGAGCGATCTCGCGGGACGCCGCGGCCGGGTGGTCGGCACCGAACAGGAATCCGGTGAGCGCACCCGCATACGCGCCGAGGTGCCCGAGACCGAGATCGGCAGGTACGCCGTCGATCTGCGCGCCCTGACGCACGGCACCGGACGGTTCGACCGGGCATACGCCCGGCACGAACCCATGCCCTCCCAGCTGGCCGAACGCCTACGCGAAAGGGAGGAAAACCACGCGAGCGGGACCTAGTTGTCCGGATTTGGCTCCCGCCGACCGTCCATGAGCCCGATGCCGGGCGACGCCGCGTTCCGGACGATACGCTGTGGTCCCAGCTCAGAAGGTGTGCGACGTACGGTAGTTGGGAACAGCCGCAGGAGCAGACCGTGCGGGCGAGTGGGGGCGGCAGTGGCCAACGACGGATTCGATTTCTCTCCCGGAGCGCAGATCCCGCTGCAGGGTTCCGGCGGGCAGGCGGTGGCGACCAACGCCCTCGCCTCCGCCGCGTACCGTGACAGCGATGTGGCCGAGATCCTCAAGGCCAACAGCGAGTGGCACAAGTCCGAGGTGAAACCGGGCAGCTCCAAGCTCTTCAAGTCCGATTACTTCAAGCCGAATCTCGGCGAGGCGTTCTCCCGTGCCGTCCAGGAGCGCATGCTCGGCGGTGCCCGCGGCGCCCTCATCCAGTCCTTCGGCAGCGACCCGCAGACCGTCGTCGAGCACTGTCTGTCCGCGACCCGGCTGCGCAAGGCGCGGGACACCAGACTGACCATGGTCACCGCCGTCTTCGGTCTCGCCTTCCTGCCCGGACTCGTCCTCTGGGTCCTGGCCTTCCGGCTGCGCGACTCCCTCAACAAGTCCAAGGACAAGGCCTTCCAGGCCCTGGGCGGCGTCCTGCTCGTGGCCGTCGGCGGCGTCGCCGCCTTCTTCCTGATCACCATGCCCCTCACCGGGCTCCTGGCCCTCTACCTGCGCGCCATGGTCATCGCCCCGCTGATCGGCTGGGTGCTCGCCAAACGGATCGCGGAGTCCTCCGCCAAGGACATGCGCGCCCGCTGGGAGGGGCTCCTCTCCGGCGCCGGCGTCAGTGCGAAGATCCCCGAGGCCGTGCCGAAGAACCCCAACGAGACCGCACGCGAGGCGCTGCGCCAGGGCCTGGAGAAGCTCTCCGCCGAACAGCAGTCGAACTCGGTCTTCTACGCGGGCGCCAAGGGCGTCCTCGGCATGGGCACCCGCTGGGGCAGCTGGCAGCTCGCCGAGGAGCTGGTGCCCAAGGACCCGACCAAGGAGATCCACCAGTTCCGCAGCTGGGACGTGGTGCGCGCCATCCACGACCAGCTGAAGATGCTGGAACGCGGCCCCCTGAACACCGGCGGCTTCCCCACCCCGTCCGTCAAGCACTGGATCGTCTCGCCCGTCGGGGAGAACGCGGACTCCGTCTCCCGCCCCTCGGGCGAGGACGTGGCCACCTTCCAGATCAAGCCCCACGAGATACAGCGCATCTGCAACCACCAGCAGTTCAGCAGCGGTGACCGGCACTACCTCGGGGTCCAGTTCACCCTCTGGGACGGCCAGCTGGTCATCACCATGCTGATCACCGTCACCGTGCTCCACGAGACCCTGCGCGTCGAGGTCACCGGACACGCGCTCGGCCCCGTCCACTCGCTCTTCCTGTCCAAGCCGGCCGCCGAGACGAGGACCGTCAAGAAGTCCGTCCGCTTCTGGGAGACCCGCACGATCACGCTCCCCCTCGTCAAGGCGAACGAGGTCGTCAGGCTGGCGCTGCGTGCGCCCCTCACCTGGTACCCGCCGCTGCTCGACTACTTCGGCGGCAAGATCGTCCTCCCCGAGCCCTTCGGGCTGCGCCACGCCTGGGCGGCCAAGCCCTGGGGCCACCGCTTCATGGCGGACGACGCCATGCGGGCGGCCACGCCCGTCCTGCGCGTCGTGCACTCCGCGGCGATGCGGGTCCTGGAGGACCACGGCGTCGACACCGAGCGCTTCAACAACCGCTCCATGGCCCTCAGCGGCATGGTCCAGGACGCCGCGCCGAAGAAGGCCGACGTCTACGACGCGTGAAACAGCGGGTGGGGCGCCCCGGCCGGGGCGCCCCACCCGCTGCGACGATCCGCTCAGACGGCGGGCAGCTCCGCCGGCCACGCGCCGGCCAGCATGGCCCGGGTGTCACCCAGCAGCTGCGGGAGCACCTTCGTGTGCCCGACCACCGGCATGAAGTTCGTGTCCCCGCCCCAGCGCGGCACCACGTGCTGGTGGAGGTGGGCGGCGATCCCGGCGCCCGCGTCGGCGCCCTGGTTCATCCCGATGTTGAAGCCGTGCGCCCCGGAGGCCGCCCGCAGTGCGACCATGGCCCGCTTCGTGAAATCGGCGAGCTCCGCCGTCTCCGGACCGTCCAGCTCCGTGTAGTCGGCGACGTGCCGGTAGGGCACCACCATGAGGTGCCCGCCGTTGTACGGATACAGGTTCAGCACCGCGTAGACCTTCTCGCCCCGGGCGACGACGAGCCCGTCCTCGTCCGACTTGGAGGGAATCACGCAGAACGGACAGCCGTCCCCGGACTCCGGGCCGCTCGGCTTGTTCTCACCCTGGATGTAGGCCATCCGGTGGGGCGTCCACAGACGCTGGAACGCGTCGGGCGTCCCCACTCCGATCTGCTGCTCCGGCTCACTCGTCATGCCCGTCAGCATATTGCTTCGTCCGGGCCGCGCGTGTCGCCGGGTCCTCACCCCGCGGCGCACCGCGATGCTGGCGCCATGAGCGACCGCACCACGGATCCCGTCCCCCGCCGGCTCACGGAATGGGAGCAGCGCACGGAAGTACCGCTCTTCGCCGCGTCGCTCCTCTTCCTCCTCGGCTACGCGGTGCGCGTCCTCTCCCCCCACGGCTCCGAACCCTGGCGGGACATCGCGCTCGCCCTCGTCGCGGCCACCTGGTCCGCCTTCGTCGTGGACTACGGCGTACGGCTCCGGCTGAGCGGGCAGGGCCGGCGCTTCGCGCGCACCCACTGGCTGGACACGCTCGTCCTCCTGCTGCCGCTGCTGCGCCCGTTGCGCGTGGTCCGGGTCTACTCGGCGGTCCAGAAGCGCCGGGAGCAGCCACGGCTGAGCCTGTACGCCCGCGTGATCGTGTACGCGGGCCTCACGTCCGTGCTCCTGGGCTTCTCCGCCGCGCTCGCCGTGTACCAGCAGGAGCACGGGGCGCCGGGTGCCTCGATCCGCACGTTCGGCGACGCGGTGTGGTGGGCGTGCGCGACGCTCACGACGGTGGGGTACGGGGACGCCGTGCCGGTGACACCGGTGGGCCGGCTGATCGCGGCGCTGCTGATGGCCTGCGGCCTCGCGCTGCTGGGGGCGGTGACGGGCTCGTTCTCGTCGTGGCTGCTGCAGGTGTTCTCCCGGGAGGACGAGAAGGGGCCCCCGGCGAGCGGGTAGCTCACCGGGGGCCCTCTCGTGTCCGGGTCAGACCTGGACGCGGTCCTCGACGGCCTTCGCGATCTTGGCGATGGCCTCGTCGACCGGGATGCCGTTCTCCTGCGAACCGTCGCGGTAGCGGAAGGAGACGGCGCCGTTGGCCATGTCCTCGTCGCCGGCGATGATCATGAAGGGGACCTTCAGCTTCTGCTGGTTGCGGATCTTCTTCTGCATGCGGTCCGAGGAGGCGTCCACGTCGACCCGCAGCCCCTGCTTGCGCGCCTTGGCGGCGAACTCCTGCAGGTACGGGATGTGGCTGTCGCCGATCGGGATGCCGACCGCCTGGACCGGGGCCAGCCACACCGGGAACGCGCCCGCGTAGTGCTCCAGCAGCACAGCGAAGAAGCGCTCGATGGAACCGAACAGCGCACGGTGGATCATGACCGGGCGCTGCTTGGTGCCGTCCGGGCCGGTGTACTCCAGGTCGAAGCGCTCCGGGAGGTTGAAGTCGAGCTGCACGGTCGACATCTGCCAGGTCCGGCCGATGGCGTCCTTGCACTGGACCGAGATCTTCGGACCGTAGAACGCGGCGCCGCCCGGGTCCGGGACCAGCGGCAGGTTCTGCTTCTCGGCGACCTGGCGCAGCGTCTCGGTGGCCTCTTCCCAGACCTCGTCCGAGCCGACGAACTTCTCCGGGTCCTTGGTGGACAGCTCCAGGTAGAAGTCGGTCAGACCGTAGTCGCGGAGCAGGTTCAGGACGAAGGTGAGCGTCCTGTCGAGCTCCTCGGCCATCTGCTCCTTGGTGCAGTAGATGTGCGCGTCGTCCTGCGTGAAGCCGCGCGAGCGGGTCAGCCCGTGGACGACACCCGACTTCTCGTACCGGTAGACCGTCCCGAACTCGAAGAGTCGCAGCGGCAGTTCACGGTACGAGCGGCCGCGCGCGTCGAAGATCAGGTTGTGCATCGGGCAGTTCATCGGCTTGAGGTAGTAGTCCACCCCGTCGTCGAGCTGCATGGGCGGGTACATGCCGTCGGCGTACCAGTCCAGGTGGCCGGACTTCTCGAACAGCTTGCCCTTGGTGGCGTGGGGGCTGTAGACGAACTCGTAGCCCTCCTCCTCGTGGCGGCGCCGCGAGTAGTCCTCCATGGCCCGGCGGATGACGCCGCCCTTGGGGTGGAAGACGGCGAGGCCGGGGCCGATCTCGTCGGGGAAGGAGAAGAGGTCCAGCTCGTTGCCGAGCTTGCGGTGGTCTCGCTTGGCGGCCTCCTCCAGGAACTCCAGGTGCGCCTTGAGCTCGTCCTTGGTCGGCCACGCGGTGCCGTAGATGCGCTGGAGCATCGGGTTCTTCTCGCTGCCCCGCCAGTACGCGGCCGCGTTCCGCATCAGCTTGAACGCGGGGATGAACCGGGTGGTGGGCAGGTGCGGGCCCCGGCAGAGGTCCTTCCAGCACAGGTCGCCGGTCTTGGCGTCCAGGTTGTCGTAGATGGTCAGCTCGCCGCCGCCCACCTCGACGTCGGCGCCGTCGTCCGAGGAGGCCGAGCCCTTGATGCCGATCAGCTCGAGCTTGTACGGCTCGTCGGCGAGCTCCTCGCGGGCGGCCTCGTCGGTGACGACCCGGCGCGAGAACCGCTGCCCGCGCTTCTGGATCTCCTGCATCTTCTTCTCGATGGCCTTGAGGTCCTCGGGCGTGAACGGCTTCTCGACGTCGAAGTCGTAGTAGAAGCCGTCCTTGACCGGCGGGCCGATGCCCAGCTTGGCCTCGGGGTGCAGCTCCTGCACGGCCTGGGCCATCACATGCGCGGTGGAGTGCCGCAGGATGTTCAGGCCGTCCTCGGAGGAGATCTCGACGGGCTCGACGACCTCGCCGTCCTTGAGCTCGTACGCGAGGTCGCGCAGCTCGCCCTCGATACGTGCGGCGACGACGGTGCGCTGCCCGGGGAAGAGCTCGCCGGCCGTCGTACCCGTCGTCACCACGTGCTCTTCCCGCTCGGAATCGCGTTGGATGATCACACGGACGTCTGACACCGGTCTCTCCTGACTGAGGGGGTGCGTCGCTTTCCTTCTGCGCGCGCAGGGGGAATCGTACCGAGCCGGAGCCCCCGGACGCGAAAGGGATACCGCGGGGCTACCCCTCGTCCCCCGTGCAGGCCTCCTCGAAGAAGTCGACGTTCTCCTGGAGTGACTTCATCAGCCGGTCCCGCTCCGCCTCGTCGACCTGGACGGGAGCCACCTGGGAGGCGCCGGTGAGCCGCCGGAAGCCGCCCCGGCTCTCCAGCCGGCCCTCCACCCGCAGCGGCAGTCCGACGAGGTGGGCGTGGCCCGCGATCCGGTACGCCTCCTCGTCGAGCTCGATCCGCACGTGCGCGACCTCGGCGCCCGCCAGCACCCGCAGCCGCACGACGCCGGGGCCGCGTGGCCCGGAGCGGCGCAGCCGTACGACGGCTCCGGTGATCCGCACCCGGACGGAGGGCTCGTCCCGGAGGTAGCGCGCCCCTGCCAGACGCAGGGCGGGCAGGTCGCCCGGGGAGAATTCGACGGGCTCGGGCCGCGCGGGGCAGCCTGCGGGGGTTCCCGCGGCGGGTGCCCAGTCCAGGCTGATCCCGGCACCCTCGGATCCCCGGACCAGGTCGGTCAGCGCCTTGGTCAGCTCACGGCTGACCCCGGCCGCGACGGCACTGTCGAACGCCTCCATGCCCCCGGTGGCGCGCTGGTAGTCGACGGCCTCCCGGGTGGCGTGCAATGCCTGGTGGAGCCGCACGGCGACGGCCCGCCCGGAGGCGACGGGGACGAACACCGTGAGCCGGCTGCCGACCGGCGCGGGACCGACGAGTATGCCGTCCAGAGCCGCCCGCGCCTTCACCCGGTGGCGCGCACCGTGGTGGCCGGCGAGGCCGCGTGCGGCGAGTGCTCCGGCGAGCAGGATCTTCCGGGCCGCCGTCCGCAGTTGTTCGGTCTCCGTCCAGCCGACGGCGCCGGCCGTCCCCTCGGGCACGTCGCGCCACCAGCGGATCTCGTCGCTGGGAACGGCGAGGGAGACGAGGATCTCGCGGGCGGACGGGGCGGCGCAGTGCACGAGTGCGCTGAGCGCCTCGGCCAGCAGGTCCTCGCTGTCCGGGTAGGAGGCGGTGTCGGGCACGAGCAGGCTGGGGCCCGCCGCGGCGGGTCCGGGCGGGGTCCAGCGGCTGTAGTGCCCGGCGACCGCCCCGCGGCGGCGCCAGCCGTGCCGGCCCAGGAGGGAGCCGAGGACGGCGGGGTCGACGAGGGCGGGGTCGGGCCCCTGGCGCGGGTCCGGTTCCTCGGCACAGGGGTGTGCGCGCGTGCCGGCCGGTGCCGCCCGGTCGGCGGGCTCGTCCATCGGTCGGTGCATCAGGGTCTCCCTCCCGCCCCGACCCGGGCCATGATCTCGCAGAGTGCTCGGTCGTCGAAGATCCGCGAGGTCGGGATCCGGACAGTGGTCCTGTGCCGTCCCGTCACCGCGTGGCCGGCCAGGTTGGTCCAGTAGCAGCAGTGCCTCAGGTCGAGCCGCTCGTGTCCGGCCCGCAGCCAGTCCTCCTGGCTGCGGGGCACGAGCATCACGACCAGGATCTTGTGCACCGAGACGGGCGTCCGCGCGAGCTTCACCAGATGGGCGTTGTCGAGGGTGAAGGAGAACGCGTCGCCCGGTGGGTGCGGCGGGATCTGGTAGGTGCACTTGAGCTGCACCTTGATGGTCACTTCGTCGTCGACGGTGTGCTCGGGGGCGCTGTGGCTGACGTGCCAGTCGATGCCGTTGTCGGGAAAGGGCTGCGAGAGGGAGCATCCCGCCGCGGCGGCCACCGCGTGCAGGTAGCCCACCTGGAGGGTCTCCATGCACGCGGTGGTGGCGAGGGTGCCGCGCGACGGTGGTGCGATCCGCTGGGGTGGCGGTCCTCCCCCGTGGTTTCCGGTGCGGGCGGGACCCCCTGGATTCGGCTGCGCGAGCGCCATGGCTCCGTGTGCCTTCCGGGCTGTGCCGACCGGTTGCCCGGTCTCCGCTGACGGGACGGCCAACTTCCTTACCCGTCATCTGTGTTGTCACCGCAGGAGGGCGGCCGCAAACGGCGTATCAGGCAAAGGGCGCGGGTATCACCGGATCGGGCAGAGGAATCCCGCCATCTGCCAAGCAGGTGCGAGGAGTTCGGGGATGATGCACTGGTTCGAAGGGCCGCTGGCGGCTTTTGACACAGAGACGACGGGCGTGGACGTCGAGGAGGACCGGATCGTTTCGGCTGCCCTCGTCGTCCAGGACACCGCGGGCGGACGGCTCCGCGTCACCCGCTGGCTCGTCAATCCGGGGATCCCGGTGCCCGTCGGGGCGACCGAGATCCACGGTCTGACCGATGACCATCTGCAGCGCAACGGCCGGTGGCCCGCGCCGGTGGTCGAGGAGATAGCCCGGGGGCTGGCCGAGCAGTGCGCGACGGGGCGGCCGCTCGTCGTGATGAACGCGCCGTTCGACCTGACGCTGCTCGACCGGGAGCTGAAGCGTCACCGGGCGTCGTCGCTGGCCGGCTATCTGGGGAACGCACCGCTGTGCGTGCTGGATCCGCGGGTCCTGGACAAGCATCTGGACCGCTACCGCAAGGGCCGTCGCACGCTGACGGATCTGTGCGCGCTGTACGAGGTGGTGCTGGACGGGGCGCACGACGCGGCGGCCGACGCGGCGGCCTCGCTGGAGCTGGTGCGCGCGGTGGGGCGGCGGTTCTCCGCCCGGCTGGAGCGGCTGAGTCCGGCGGAGCTGCACTCCCTGCAGGCGGTGTGGCACGCGGCGCAGGCACGCGGGCTGCAGGCGTGGTTCGAGAAGAGCGGTGCGCCGGAGGCGGTTGACCCGGCGTGGCCCATGCGTCCGGGGCTGCCCGCTGCGGCCTGATCCGGGTGCGGGTACGCGAGAGCCGGTCCGTCGGTGGTGTTGACGGACCGGCTCTTCCCGGGTGGGCGATACTGGTTTCGAACCAGTGACCTCTTCGGTGTGAACGAAGCGCTCTCCCACTGAGCTAATCGCCCGGGAACGGGTTGAACCATACAGGGCCCCGCGGGGTACGTTCAAACCGCTTCGCGTTGTGACGGTCCCGGACGCTCGTGAAGCGGTGGTGGTCCCGGTCCGAGGGCCCGGTCCGCGCGAGCGGGACCTACTCAGGGACGGAACTGAGTATCCGAGCGCATGTACGAGGCTGTGGCCGCCGCCACACTCCCGTACATGGAACATGTGCCGCCGCCCGCCGAGGAACTGGCGCTCCTCGACCGAGAACTGGTCCGGCTGGACGCCCACAGGCTGCAGCTGCTGAACCGCCGCGCCTGGCTGCTGAGCGTGCTGCGGCCACCGGTCGCGCCGCCGTACGGGGCACCTCCCGCGGGGCCCCCCGCCGGACCGTTCGCCTGGGGGCCGCCGAGCGGTGCGGCGCCGGCGGGCCGTGCGGCCCCGGCGGCCGCTTCGTCGGGTGTGCAGAACGTGCTGCTGGTCCTCGGTGGGCTGCTGCTGACGATCGCGGCGATCGCCTTCACCCTGTTCAGCTGGGGCGAGATGGGCATCGCGGGCCGTTCGGCGGCGCTGGCGGCGGTCACGGCGGGCGCCCTCGTGGCACCCGCGACGCTGCTGCGCCGGGGGCTGACCTCGACGGCCGAGGCGCTGGCCGCGCTGGCATCGGTACTGATGGTGCTCGACGCGTACGCGCTGCACGCGGTGGCGGCGCCGGACACGGACGGGCCGGCGTTCTCGGCTGTCGCGTCCGCCGTCCTGGCCTCGGTGTGGACGGCGTACGGACTGTGGCTCGGGCGGCTGCGGCTGCCGCTGCCCGCGGCCGTGGTGGCGGGTCAGCTGCCGCTCCTGCTGTGGGCGTGGGCCGCGGGCGCGCCCGCGGTGGTCTTCGGATGGGCGCTGCTGGTGACGGCTGCGGCGGATGTGGCGGTGGCGCTGCGGGGCCGTGGGCTCGCGGTGCGGGTCACGGCGGCTGTCGGGGCGTCGGCGACCGGGCTGGTCGCGCTGCTCATCGGTCTGAGTCTGTCCGTGTCGGCCGGTGCTCCGCCGGCAGCGGTGGGCCCCGGGGCCCTGCTGCTGGCGGGTGCGGGGCTGGCCGTGGCCGGGGCTTGGCGCGCGCCGCATGGGTGGGCCGTGGCCGCGGGTGTGGTGGCGGGCCTGGCCTCGGTGGCCGCGGTGGGCGGTGTGCTGCGTACGGGGCTGCCGTGGGACTGGGCGGTCCTCGTACATCTGCTGTGCGGTCTCGCGTTGCTGCTGGTACTGCGGCTCCGGATCCCGCGACCGGTGGGCCGGGGTGTGCTGGCGGCGTCCGCCGCGGTCACGGCGGTTGCGCTGCTGTGGGCGTTGCCGGTGGTCGCCGCGGTGCTGCTGGGGCCGGTGTCGGTGGGGGCGGACGTGTGGTCCGGGGCACCGGAGGGGTTCCGGGAGGCGCTCGGGCTGTCGACGGCGTGGCCGGCGTCGGCCGCGTCCCCGGTGGTGCTCGTGGTGGTGGCGGCCGTGCTGACGGCGCTGCACTCCGGGTGGAAGCGGATGCCTTGGACGTTCGTGTCGCCCGGTCCGGGGTGGCGGATCGCCGCGGGGGCGGGCGCACCGGTTCTGGCCTGGGGTGCGGTGCTGGCCCTGCTCGCGGTGTCGGACGTGCCGTACGCGGTGGCGGTGGGCGTGGAACTGCTGCTGGTGGCGGGGCTCCTGGAGCTCGCCGTGCGGCGGGCGCCCGGCGGCGCGTCCCTGACCGCTCTGGTCTGCGGGCTCGTGGGCGCGGTGGGTGCGGGGCTGCTCGCGTCGGCCGCCGAGCCGGCCACGTACGTGGTGTTCGGGGGGCTGCTGGTGCTGTTCGCGGGTGCGGCGGCACGGTCGGGGGCCGGCGTGGTGCGGTCGGTGCCGGCCGTCGGCTCGGTGCTGTGCGCGATCGTGGTGGCTTCGGCGGCGGGGGCTTCGCTGGGATGGACCGCGCCGCAGGCGGCTCCGGTGGTGCTGGTCGTTCCGGCGGTGACGGTGCTGCTCGGGGCCCGGCTGCGGGGGGCGGCGGTGGCGGCGCCTCTGGAGGCCGCCGGGGCGTTCGGTGCGCTGGTGGCGGTGGGGCTCGCGGTGACGGAGGCGCCGTTCCTCGCGCTGGTGCTGGGGTTGTGCGGGGTCCTGGCCGCGGCGACCGCGGTACGGCCCGAGCGCCGGCCGGCTGCGGGGTATCTGGCGGCGGTGCTGTTCGTGCTGGCGGCGTGGGTGCGGATGGTGGCTTCGGGGGTGTCGGATCCGGAGGCGTACACCCTGCCGGTGTCGGTGGCCGCCTTCGCGGTCGGGTGGCTGCGCCGTCGCAGGGACCCCGCCGCCTCCTCCTGGGTGACGTACGGTCCGGCCCTGTCGATCACGATGGTGCCCAGCCTCGTGGTGGCGTGGGCCGACCCCGGCTGGCTGCGGCCCCTGCTGCTCGGCGCGGCGGCGCTGGTGGTCACACTGGTGGGGGCCCGCCGGCGGCTCCAGGCCCCGCTGGTGCTGGGCGGTTCGGTCCTGGCGCTGGACGGGCTGCACGAGCTGGCGCCGCACGTGGTCCAGGTGTTCGACACGCTTCCGCGGTGGGTGTTCCCGGCGCTCGCCGGGCTGCTGCTGCTCGCGGTCGGTGCGACGTACGAGCAGCGGCTGCGCGACGCGCGCCGGGTGCGGGAGAGCCTGGGCCGGATGCGTTAGGGCATCCTGTCGCCGACGAGCGCGAGGTTCTGGATCGCCGCGAGTCCGTACAGGGCGGTGGAGTTGGTGCTCACCCAGGCCGCTTCACCGCCCTCGACGGGCCCGGTCGGTCCCTCGATCCTCTTGGTGCTCCAGTCGGTGCTCTCCTTGTAGTCCCAGGCGTCGGTGCTGCTGTAGAACTGCTTCCAGGCCCGGGTGGCGAGGGTGACGTCGCCGGTCTGGGCGGCGGCGTAGGCGTCCTGCCGCGAGTGGCCCTGGAACAGCAGGAGGCTGCCGAAGTTGCTGCCGTAGCGTGCGGCCTGCTCGGCCTTGGTGGCGTTGAAGTAGCGGCAGTAATCGATCCAGGCGGCCTTGAACGCCGGCATGTCGATCATGTCGATGAGTTCGGCGTTGAGTTCGACGAGGCCGAACATGGCCGACAGGTGCGAGACGCCGACCTCGGCCTTCTCCGCGATGGCGAACCTGCCGGTGTCGAGGTCGTAGAGGCCGGTGCCCTGGACGAAGCCGTTGGGCTGCGCGGCGATGGTCTCCATGGTGGACAGCACCCGGTCCCTGGCCTTCTCCCACTTGGGTCCGCGGCGCTCCCACTCGGTGAGCCAGGCGGAGACGAGGCCGCTCCAGTCCGTGCCGAAGCCGATGGACAGGGCGTGGCGGTCGGGGGTGTACGGCTCGGTCCGGATCTTGCGGATGGGGTCGAGGGCCAGGAAGGTCTCGTCGGAGTCGACGTTGGCGTGCATGAGGTCGCCGACGCGCTCGTCCGCGGTGAGGAAGTAGAACATCCGGCGGTAGGTGGTGTTGGCGATGCGCTGCTGCTTGGCGCTGTCGGCGTAGTGCTGGACTCCGTGGCGGGTGCCGAGTCCGGCCCATTCGCCGAGGTGGTAGACGTCCACCTCACCGGTGTGCCGGGTCATGGCCTCGGCGAAGCGGTAGATGTCGGCGCGTCCGGAGCGCATGTACGCGTACCAGAGCCAGAGGTCGGGCGAGAGCTCGGAGTTGTCCCAGGCGTACCCCCCGACGTCGTAGCACCACTGGTGACGGGTGGGGTCGTAGGTGTGCATGATGTCGCCGTAGTCCCAGAAGCCGTACCACCGGCGCATCTCCACCTGGTCCTTGTAGTAGGTGAAGAGGAAGTCCAGGTGGTCCTCGATCTTCGACTTGGCGGCGGTGGACCGGTCGGGTTCGGCGAAGAGCCCGCCGAAGACCTTGGCCTCGACGAGCTGCCTGGGCGGGGCTGCGAGCTGGGGCGGCGTGCGGACGGCGTCGACCTGCTGGGCGAGCACGTCGGGGGCGGGGGTGGATTCGTTGGCCCAGAAGAGCAGTTCGCTCGTCCTGGCGATGCCGTACGGGGTGCCGAAGCCGGGTTCGTAGTCCTCGTAGGTGATGTTGAGGCCTTCGAGCTGGTCGGCGTGGGTGTCCTGGTCCATGCCGTCGTGGTAGAAGCGCAGGTCCATGGGTCGGGCTTCGGGTGACCAGAGCCAGAGGGTGACCTCCGCGCTGTCGGTGTGGGCGTCGCGGATGTCGAGCTGGGCGGGGTGCTTCTCCCAGAAGTCGCGGAGCCCGAAGGAGAATCCGCCGGTCGGCCCGCCGACGTATCCGAAGCCGGAGGCCCGCCTGCCGCCTCCGGCGGGGATCCAGCCGTGGCCCTTCTTCGTGCGCTTGCGCAGTCCGAAGCCGTCGGCGGACAGCTGCGAGAGGGTGTAGTCGCCCCATTCGGGGATGTACTTCAGTCGGGTGGTGACCCGCTGGTCCCAGGTGCCGGGGTCGGGGAGCTTCTGTCCGGCGAACTGGGCCTCGCGGACGGCGGCGCCGGGGTCGCGGCGCAGTCCCGTGATTCCCTTCACGGCTTCGCGCAGGAGCCCCGTGCCGTCGCCGCCGATGCGGATGTGGCGGTCGTACGCGGCGTCGCGCATCGGGACGGTGAAGCGGACTCCGAGGCCGCGGATGAAGTCGCCGCTCGGCTTGCCGGGTTCCTGGGTGCCGTCGTAGGTGATGGTGTGCACCATGCGGAAGGAGTCGGCGCCCGCGTAGAAGTAGAAGCGTACGGAGAAGGGCATCCAGGAGCGGGAGCCCTTGCGGTGCTTGCCGTCGATACGGACGACGGCGCGGACCGGGCCGTCCTGTTCGATCGCGGCCTCGTCGATGACGCTCTCGAAGCGCTCGTACTTCTCGTTGCCCTGGTCGCCGTCCTCGATCTCGTTCTGGCGCAGCAGGACGAGCCGGCCGTTGCCGGCGATCTCGGTGGAGCCCCGCGTGACGGTCTTGACGAGGGCGGAGCCGTTCGTGCCGAGCCTGACGGTGATCACCCCGGTGGAGACGGTGATGGTGCCGCCCGAACGGGTGACGTCGACCTTGTTCCGCGGGGCGGCGGGGGTACCGGCGGTGAGCGCGAACTTCTCGGCGGTGACCTCGGGGCCGACCGCGTGGGCGGTCCACTTGAGCGAACCGTCCGGCCAGTAGCCGATGGGCCAGGTCTGCACGGGGACGTCCCTGCCGTCCTCGGTGGCCAGGGCGAAGGTCTGGTTGTCCGTGTACTGCCCCTTGGGCCAGGGCACGCCGAGGGTCGATCCGGGGGCGGCGCCGAGGCCGGCGGACTCCAGCCAGGTGAGGGGGACGGGCTCGGCGGCGCTGTCCGCGCTCTGGGCGGCCGTCGCGGTGGCGGAGCCGAGGGACCAGCTGAGCTGGGCCGCCGCTCCGGCCGCCGCTGCGGCCTTCAGGAGCGTTCTGCGGGGCATTTCGGACATGGTTGTACCTCTCTCCGTGCACATCGGGGACATCGAGGAGGTGGTGCGAGGGGTCAGCGGGCGAGCCGCCGTGCCTCCACGGCGGTGGCGGCGGCTGCGACGGCCCCCACGACGGGTACGGCCAGGGGCAGCACCAGGGCCCCGGAGAGCACGACGACGGCCATCCCGCAGACCAGCAGGAGCGAGCCGGCCGGGTCGCGGACCGTGTGCCGGCCGGCGTCGGCCAGGAGCGGGCGCCAGGCGGCGCCGGGCTCCCAGCACGCGGCGGCGCGGACCACGGCGACCAGGTATCCGATCAGGGCGAGGATGCCGATGGCCCCCACGAACGGGCCGCCGGGCAGCCCGGCCCGTACCGCTGCCAGGTCCAGCCACAGCAGGGCTCCGGCGGCCCCTACGGAGACGCCGACGAGCCAGCCGCCGCGGGCCGCGGCGAGGGCGTCGGCGGCGAACTCCCGCAGGCCGCCGCGCTCGCCGGCCAGATGGCGGCGCAGGTGCCGGGTGCCCGCGGCGAAGGCCGCGGGGAACGTGAGGAGCGGCAGCGCCGCGACGGCGATCCACACGCCGGTGAGCAGGCATTCGGAGAACAGGCCGAAGCGGTCCATGACGTGCGAACGCCGGTTCGCGGTGCGGGTCTTCGTCGTCACGGCGCGCCTCAGCCCTTCAGGCCGGAGGTGGCCATGCCGTCGATCAGGTAGCGCTGGAAGGCCAGGAAGAAGGCCAGCACCGGCAGGAGGGCCACCAGCGACATGGCGATCATGCCGCCGTAGTCGGCGACGGCGTCCTGGTCGATGAACATCTTGAGGCCCATCGACACGGTGTACTTGTCGGGCTCGTTCAGGTAGAGCAGCGGGCCCATGAAGTCGTTCCAGGCGTTGATGAAGGTGAAGATGGCGCTGGTGATGAGCGCGGGCCGGCAGAGCGGCATGACGATCGACCAGTAGATCCTCAGGTGCCCGCAGCCGTCGAGCCGTGCCGCCTCGTCGAGCTCCTTGGGCAGGCCGCGCATGAACTGCACCATCAGGAAGACGAAGAAGGCGTCCGTGGCGAGGTACTTGCCGATCAGCAGCGGGGTGAAGGTGTTGATCAGCTCCAGCTTCTGGAACAGCACGTACTGCGGGATGATCAGCACGTGGTACGGCAGGAGCAGGGTGCCGATCATGATGGTGAACATGGCGTTGCGGCCGGCGAAGCGGACCTTGGCGAAGGCGTAGGCCGTCAGCGAGCAGGACAGCACCACCCCGATCACCGAACCGACGGCGATGTACGTCGAGTTCAGGAAGAAGGTCGAGATCGGGATGTCGGCGATGCCCTCGGTGAGGCGGGTGTAGTTGTCGGTCACCGGGTCGGCCGGGAACAGGTCCAGGGCGCCGATGATGTCGGCGCTCGGCTTGAACGAGGCGCCGAGCGTCCACACCACGGGGTAGAGGACCACGGCTAGGAGCACCAGGGCTCCGAGGTGCCAGGCGAGCGCGCCGGGGCCCCGGCGTCGTACAGCAGCTGCCAGGAGACTCATCGGCCGCCCTCCTCGTAGTGCACCCAGCGCTTCTGGGACCAGAACAGCACGGCGGTGACCAGGCCCACAGCGACGAGCAGCAGCCATCCCATGGCGGAGGCGAAGCCCATGCGGCTGTTCACGAAGCCCTGGTCGTACAGGTAACAGGTGTAGACGAGCGTCGCGTCGGCCGGTCCGCAGGAGCCGTTGCTGACGATGTAGGCCGAGCCGAAGATCTGGAAGGAGTGAATGGTCTCCAGCAGGACGTTGAAGAACAGCACGGGCGAGATCATCGGAAGGGTGATGTGGAAGAACCTGCGCCAGCGGCCGGCTCCGTCCACCTCGGCCGCCTCGTACAGCTCCCTCGGGACCTGCTTGAGGCCGGCCAGGAAGATGACCATCGGGGCGCCGAACTGCCAGACGGTGAGGGCGACCAGCGCGTAGATGATCATCTCGGGGTCGCCGATCCAGCCACCGGTCTCGACGCCGAACAGTTTCTGCGTACGGTCGACGACCGCGTCGTCCGAGAACAGCGCGCGCCAGACGATGGCGGCGGAGACGCTCGCGCCGATCAGCGACGGGGCGTAGAAGGCCGCCCGGTAGAAGGACTGGCCCCACCGCTTCTGTGCGAGCAGCATGGCGACGGCGAGAGCCGCGGCCAGTTTGACCGGGGTGCCGATCAGGACGTACCAGGAGGTGACCTCGACGGACTGGCGCCACCGGGGGTCGGCGAACATGTCGGTGAAGTTCTGCAGGCCGACCCAGCGGGGCGCGTCGAACAGGTTGTACTCGGTGAACGAGAGGTACAGCGAGAACACCATGGGTCCGGCGATCAGGAACAGGAAGCCCGCGATCCAGGGCGACATGAACAGGTAGCCGGCCAGGTTGTCACTGCGGCCGGGCCGCTTCGGCCCGACGGGTGGCGCGCCGTCTCCGGGACCGTTCCGCCGCCCGGCGGAACGGTCGCTCCCGGAGGCGCGGGCGCCCGGGGAGGTCTGGATGTGAGTCACCGCGTTCCCCTCAGTTCGAGCCGAGGGCGGTCTTCGCCTCGGAGAAGAACTGCTTCACGGAGTCCTTCGGCGAGGCCTTGCCCAGGGACAGGTCACCGGCGATGCGCAGGAAGGCCGCCTCGATCACGTCCGCACCGGCGGGGTGCGGGGTGATGGGCTCCAGGACACCCGCTTCGGCGATCGCGGTCTCGTACGCCTCGATGGCCTTGCTGGGCGCGTCGGTGGGCCGGTACGCCTCGAACTGGGCTGTGGTGGCGGGCACTCCGCGGTCGTAGCCCATGATGCGGGCGACTTCGGGCTCGTGCGTCATGAAGCCGATGAAGGTCGCGACCTCGGCGGGGTGCTTGGTGCGGGCGGAGCCGCTGAGCATCAGGGACCCGAGGTACTGGCCGGTGCGCTTTCCGTCGGTGCTGGGGATGGGGGCGAGCCCGTAGCGGCTCTTGCCCTCCGCGCTGTAGCGGATGGAGAAGTTGTCCCAGGTGAACTCCCCGGAGGCCATTCCCCGGGCGAGTGCGGAGGCGGGCTTGATCTGTTCGACCTTCTTGGGATCGGCGTAGATGCCGGACTTCACCCGGGCGAGGGCCTCGGTCCAGTACGGCAGCAGCTCGGCCTCGCCGAAGCCCATGCCGTCCTCGGTGAAGAAGGCCTTGCCGTTCTGGCGGAGGATCAGGTCGTACAGGTACATCACACCGTGCGGCCCGACATCACCGGCGACCTTCTGGCCGTCCCGGATCTTCTCCATGCCCGCGTACCACTCGTCCCAGGTCCAGCCGGTCTCCGGGGTGATCCCCGCCTTCTCGTAGACCGCCTGGTCGATGACCAGGGCCATCGAGTTGCTGCCGACCGGCACGCCGAGCAGCTTGCCGTCGATGTCCGCGAACTTCTCCAGACCGGCACGGAAGCCGTCGAGGCTGAGGTTGCCCTTCTCCACCTGGGGGCTGAGGTCGAGGAGCACGTTCTTCGCCTCGTACTTGCGCAGGAACGTCACGGCGTTCTGGATGACGTCGGGCGGGTTGCCGCCGGCGGCCTGCGTGTTGAACTTCTTCCAGAAGTCCGGGTACTGCTGGAAGTCCGTCTTGACCTTGATCTTCGGGTGCTTCTTCTCGAAGAGGGTGACGCACTGCTGGATCTTCTTCGCCCGGTCGTCGGCTCCCCACCAGGAGTGCCTGATCGTGACGGGACCTCCGGAACCGCTGCCGCCGGAGCCGCAGCCGGCCGCGGTCAGCCCGAGACCGGCCGCCGAGAAGCCTGCCAGCTTCAGCATCTGCCGCCGGTCGATGCCGTTGTTCCGAGACATAGCTCGCCCCCACCATTCGCGATTGAATCGTTTTAGAAAGCGCTTGCTGGGTCAAAGTAAGGAGCGGCACCGGGCGCGTCAACGGTTAGGACGAAATTTCGGTGGCCTGACGACGGGCCGAACACTCGGCGCGGGCAGCGGCTCGGGGCGCACATGGAAACGCCGATGGCCCGGAAGCTTCTCAGAAGCTTCCGGGCCATCGGTCCGGGGTGGGCGATACTGGGTTCGAACCAGTGACCTCTTCGGTGTGAACGAAGCGCTCTCCCACTGAGCTAATCGCCCCGGCGCACCGCAAACATTACCCCATGTCAGCGGTGCGTCCGGACCACTGGCGGGTCAGCGCCGGGTCACTGCTCGATCTTCCAGGGCATCGCGATGCCGAACTTCCAGACGTAGATCCCGACCAGCACCGCGATGATCACGAGCCCCAGCGTGGTGAGGATGATGTTGCGTCGCCGGACCTTGGGATCGAGGGCCCTCTGGGCGGCCTCGGTGACCTTGCGCCTGGTCCAGCGCAGGACGAGCTGCGCCCAGACGAACTCCGTCGCCCAGATCGCCATGCCGCCGAAGATCACCAGCCACCCGGGACCGGGCAGCGGCAGCATCACGATGCCCGCCCCGACCACGGCGAGGCCGACGATGAAGATCCCGACCTGCCAGCTCAGATGGAGAACCCGGGACGCCCGGATGAACCCGGGCGCCCGAGACCCCAGCTCGCGCTCGGCCTTCGACCCGTCCCCCGCAGCGGAGACAGGGGCCACCGTCGCGGCGACCCCTTTCCGCTCGTCACTCTCCGCGTTCATGAAGCCAACCTACCCGAACCTCGATCGTCACCGGAATGGACGCATGACCCAAAGTTACACACCCCCGCACGGGCGACCCGAAGCATCACAAATAGGTCAGAGGGGTTTACAACGCCACCGTAGGTGGCATGTCGATTTCGCCGACGTGCGAATCCCCGAGCGCACACTGAGCGAAAGGCCCTGGCGCTTATGAACACCACGGTCAGCTGCGAGCTGCACCTGCGCCTCGTTGTGTCGAGCGAGTCCTCACTGCCTGTACCCGCGGGCCTGCGGTATGCCACGGCCGATCCCTATGCCGTGCACGCCACCTTCCACACCGGAGCGGAGGAGACGGTCGAGTGGGTTTTCGCCCGTGACCTCCTTGCCGAGGGGCTGCACCGGCCCACCGGCACCGGAGACGTCCGCGTCTGGCCATCCCGTAGTCACGGCCAGGGCGTCGTCTGTATCGCACTGAGCTCCCCGGAGGGCGAAGCCCTGCTGGAAGCCCCGGCCAGGGCCCTGGAGTCGTTCCTGAAGAGGACCGACGCCGCGGTCCCGCCCGGCACCGAGCACCGTCACTTCGACCTCGATACGGAGCTCTCGCACATCCTGGCCGAGAGCTGAGCCAGGCCCGGAGCTGCGGGACGCCGTCCGACTCGGGGAGACGGCGTCACGCGGACAACCTCATACGGCAGGAACCGGCGCCGTCGCCGCGGAACCCACCGCGGCGACGGCGTCGGCGCGCGCACCGGCGGCAGCCGAGGCCCCGCGTCCCGCCCGCCTGCCACCTGTCACCTGCCACCTGCCACCTGCGACCTGCGACCTGCGACCTGCGAGCCGACACCCTCGCGGCTCCGGCCCCATGGCCTCGCAGCCCTCGGCCTCGCGGCCCTGGTGGGGCGCCTCCCCCACCGCCGACGCCACGGCCCCTCCACGACGTGGCGCCCGCGTCGGCCGCCTCGCGCTGCGGAGCCCGGCGGTGGCCGGCAACGGCTCGGCACCGCGGGCCCCGGCGGGCGGCGACGGGTGCCGTGCCCGGCGGCGGCCGGGTGCCGCAGCTACCGGCGGAACA
Source organism: Streptomyces clavifer (assembly GCA_014651175.1). Lineage (GTDB taxonomy): Bacteria > Actinomycetota > Actinomycetes > Streptomycetales > Streptomycetaceae > Streptomyces > Streptomyces clavifer. The sequence continues at coordinate 192,472 of BMWJ01000006.1, forward strand.
CGGATGCATGCGTCACATACACCTCATCCGCATCACGGACACCGGGAAGGGCTGCCGGAGCAGCCGCTGAAGCCACCAGGCGGCCGCCTCGGGCTCGCCCGGCGGACCTCCTCGGCGAAGTGCCACCCCCTCCGCCGTGAGCCCGCACCGGGCCCTGAGCGCGTTCGCGAGCCAGTAGAGTCAGCCCGCATCGGTGGACACCCGTCCGCCGGAGGCCAGGGAGCGAAGCGTGCTGATCCCACACGACACCCGGATCGCCCTCGACACGGTGGTCGATCTGGTGAACACCGCACCGGAGAGCGAGCCGGGTGACGGGCTCGCCGACACAGGGGCGCTCTACGCCTTCGCGGAACGCCACCTCATCAGCGGCGTCGGTGTGCTCGGAGAGAAGGACCTGCGCGCCGTACAGGACGTACGGAGCCGGTTCGCGGAGATATTCGCGGCGCCCGACGCCCGCACCGCCGCCGACCTCGTCAACGGACTGGTGGCCGCCGCGGGCACCACCCCGCAGCTCACCAACCATGACGGCTACGACTGGCACGTCCACTACTTCGCACCGGACGCCTCGATCGCGGACCACCTCGCGGCCGACTGCGGCATGGCCCTGGCCTTCATCGTCGTGGCCGGCGAGCAGGAACGGCTGCGGCGGTGCGAGGCGCCGGACTGCCGGCGCGCCTTCGTGGACCTGTCGCGCAACCGCTCCCGCCGCTACTGCTCGAGCCGCACCTGCGGGAACCGGCTGCACGTCGCCGCGTACCGGGCCCGGCGCAAGGAGGCGGCCGGCTGAACGGTCCGCGCGCACGGGTACGCGGGAAGCCGCCGACCGGCCGAGCACCCGCACGGATCGACGAGGGGCCCGCGGGGATCGGTACAGGTACCCGCGGGGACGGCGGCCGACGGCCCGGCGGGCCCGCGGACGACTCGGGCCGGGTGCGCGGGCGGTGCCCCGGACCACCGGACACGGTGCCCGGTCACAGCAGGAACAGATCATGCAGCGCGGCCATCAGCAGCAGACCGCCGACCACCGTCAGGAAGATCATCAGGGGTGGCTGGGACAGCGCGAAGAGGCAGCCACGCCGCTCTTCGGCAGGGGATACGGGGGCTTCGCCCCGGGATACGTCCACCATCTCGTAGTGATCATGACGCAGAGGCAACCCGGTTGGCGATCAACAGCGCTTTTCACCTGGTGAGTTCACCCCTTGCGGGCTGTTCGGATTCGCTCCGGCGTCCGGTTCTCCCACACGTATTCGCCTCGGGACTCCACCGGCCGCCCACGGCCCGCCGGGTCAGCGAGGGGCTGCGCTGGACGCGCGCACGACGAGCTCCGGCTGGAGCACCACGCTGCGGTGCCGGTGGCTGCCGCCCTCGTCGTCCGCCTCCTCCAGGAGGAGTTCCGCCGCCATCTTTCCCATCACCACGGCGGGCTGCCGCACGGAGGTGAGCGGCACGGCCGCGGCGGCGGCGAACTCGATGTCGTCGTAGCCGACGATCGCGACGTCCTGCGGCACCCGCACCCCTGCCGCGTACAGCGACTGCAGGACACCGAGCGCCAGCAGGTCGTTCGCGCAGAAGACGGCGGTCGGCCGCGGCACGAGGCCGAGCAGGCGGGCGCCCGCGTCCCGTCCCGCGGCCACGTCCAGGCGGTCGGAGGGGATCTCGACGAGGCTCTCGGGGCCGAGCCCGGCCTCGGCGAGTGCTGCGAGCGCCCCCTGCCTGCGGTCCCTGATCTGGTGCAGGTCACCGGGGCCGCTCACGTAGGCGACCGAGCGGTGGCCCGCCGAGACGAGGTGTCCGACCGCGAGCATCCCGCCGCGCACGTCGTCCACGGAGACGGCGCAGGTATCGGTGCCCGACGCGACCCGGTCCACCAGCACGTAGGGGATGCGGTGGCGGGCGAAGGCCTCGAGGTTGCCCCCCGTGGCATCGGCGGGGGTGACCAGCACGCCGCACACCCGCTGTTCGGCGAAGAGCCCGAGGTACTCGGCCTCCTCCTCCTGGCTCTGGCCGCTGTTGCAGACCATGACGCCGAGTCCGGCCTCCCGGGCCGCGCGCTCGGCACCGCGGGCGATGTCGACGAAGAAGGGGTTGCCCATGTCGAGGACGAGCAGCGCCATGATCCGGCTGCGGCCCGCCCTGAGCTGCCTGGCCGACTCGCTCCGTACGTAGCCGAGCTCCTCGATCGCGGCCAGCACCCGGGCACGGGTGTCCGGAAGCACCGCCTCGGGGCGGTTGATCACGTTGGAGACCGTGCCCACCGAGACTCCGGCCTGCCGGGCCACGTCCTTGATCCCTGCCACACGCGCCACTTGCCCTGCCCCACTGATGCACTCGGCCGCCGCGCGTCGGCACGGCGTGTCCCTGTCGTACGGACGGAGTCGTGCAGAACGGAGCCGTACGGACGTCCGGCGAGGGTCCGTCGCGTGCCGTCTTCCAGGCTCCACGCCCTGGGATTGAATTGTTTCAATCCGTCCGGGACGCTAACCGCATCCCCGGGACACCGTCAAGATCGAGGGGATGCACCCCGAATATACCGACGCGGGACGCCGAGGCGCGGAGCGCGGGTGTGCGGGGCAGGCCCCGGAGCGGCATGAATCGATTCATGAGGCCGTCACCACTCCTCGCCACGGACACGGGAGGAATCAGATGCCGTGCTTCTTCAGAATGGCCTCGATGTCGCTGAAGTCGTCGCCGGGAGCCGGCTGCCGCTTCTTCTCGGACCCGCCCCGCGTCTGCGGAGACGATCCGGCGGCACCGGACACCGCCGGGGGCGCCGATGCGGCGGGGGCGACCGCGGCATCCCGCGACGCGGCCCGCGCGGCCCGCCGTTCCTTGCGGGTCCCGCCACCGCGGCGCTCCACCGCCCGCGTGGTCATGAAGAGCAGCCAGGCCGACGCGAGCAGGGCGAACCCGATCCAGACGCTCGGCTCGAACACGATGCCGGACAGCCAGTCGACGACACCGGTCATCACGAGTCCGACCGGCACGAGCGAGTAGGCGGCGATCCGGGTGGCCGCCAGGAAACGCCTGCGGTACGCGGTGATCGCCGCGATACCCAAGCCGGCGGCCGACACCGCGGAACAGATGGTCTCGGCGAGCATCGGGGCCTCCTGCGGTCGGGACTGTCCCCTCCATCCTGCACCGACCACCGCCGCGGAGGCCACGGTCCGGGGCCGCATCAGGGACATTTCAGGGCCGCGCTCCTCCCCAGGTGCCGATTGGGACGCGCCGTTCCGGCCTGAAAGACTGATTCCATGAGCGAATCCACCTCCGCAGCACCGGTCGTCCTCGACATCTGGTGCGAGCTCGAATGCCCCGACTGCCATCAGGCCCTCTCCGACGTCCACGCCCTGCGCGCCCGCTACGGCGACCGGCTGGAGGTCCGGCTGCGCCACTTCCCGCTGGAGAAGCACAAGCACGCGTACGCCGCGGCGCAGGCCGCCGAGGAGGCCGTGGAGCAGGGCAAGGGGTGGCCGTACATCGAGGCCGTACTGGCCCGCACCGCCGAGCTCGCCCGCACCGGCGAGCCCCTCCTGCTCGATGTTGCACGCGAACTGGGCCTGGACGCCGAGGAGTTCGACACGGCACTGATCGACGGCCGGCACCTGCTGATCGTCGACGCGGACCAGGCCGAGGGCAAGGCGATCGGCGTCACCGGCACTCCGACGTACGTGATCGGTGACGAACGGCTGGACGGCGGGAAGAGCCAGGAAGGGCTGCGCGAGCGGATCGAGGAGATCGCCGACCGGCTGCTCGCCGGCCGGGACTGACCTCCGGGGCGGCCGGTGCGGTACGCGGGCGGGGGCACGGGCCCCCGTTCGGACCGCGCGGGGCTCGCGTGCCCCGATCCGAAGCGCTAGAGGGCCTTCGCCAGGTTGTACTGGGTCGTCCCGTAGCCGAGCGACTCGTACAGCCGGAGCGCCGGCGTGTTGGACGCGAAGACGTGGAGGCCGAGCACGTCGAGGCCCGCGTCGAGCGTGAGGTTCTCCGCATGGTGCATCAGCGCGCGTCCGTGACCGCGGCCCCGGTACTCCTCGCGCACCTCCACGTCGAAGACGTAACCGGTCGGCTCCCCCTCCGGGGTCCCGTGCCGGGCGACCCAGACGTGGCCGACGACGGCGTCGCCGTGGACGAGCACGTGGAAGCGCATCCCCTCGGTGGCCATGCCGTCCGGGAGCGCCGTGGCGTGGTCCGTCTCGGACTTGCGCCGGGCCTGGTCCTCGGGGACACCCTGCTCGATCCAGTCCTGTGCGTACGCCTCGACGCAGGTGGCCGCCCACGCGGCGAACTCCTGCCCGGTCATCGGGCGTCCGGTGGACCCGTCGGGCAGCGCGGGGGCGGCCCCGCGGATGGGCTTGGCCATGTTCCGGCTGCGCTCGGTGTAGCCGAGCACGCCCGCGAGGCGTCGGGCGGCCTCGTTGCCCGCGGGCGCCACCAGGCGGACCTGGGTGCAGCCCCAGCCGCGCAGGACCTCCTCCGCGGCGAGGGCGGCGATCGTCCCCCGGCCCCGGCGCCGGGCCGGCTCCTCGATCCGCAGCGAGTGGAGGACGCCCGCGGACGGGCCGAACAGCGGGTCGGTGTGGATGCCGACGGCGCCGACGGGACGCCCGTTGTCGCACACGTCGTACGTGCGTGCCCGCGCGCCGTCGGCGCCTTGCTGGATCGGCCCGGTCGGCCGGAGGGTCGTGGTCATCACCGGTGTTCTATCCACTGGACGGCGGTCCGTCACCCGCTTTTACGCATCGGGTGCCCGGAGCCGGCTCACGGATCGACGTCGTCACCGGCGCGCTCGTCGAAGACGCGCATGGCCTTGGCCGTCACCGGCCCGGGCGCGCCCTGCAGGTTCCGTCCGTCGACCCGGTGCACGGCCTGGACGTCGCGGAGCGTGGAGGTCAGGAAGATCTCCTCGGCCCGGTCCAGGACGTCCAGGGGAAGGTCCGTCTCCTGTGCCCCGGTCCACTCCACGGCCAGGGCGCGGGTGATCCCGGCCAGGCAGCCCGAGGTGACGGGCGGGGTGTGGATCCGGCCGTCCAGCACGACGAAGACGTTGGAGCCGGTGCCCTCGCAGAGCTGCCCGACCGTGTTGGGGAACAGCGCCTCGGACGCACCGTGCTCGTGGGCGCGTGCGAGGGCGACGACGTTCTCCGCGTACGAGGTGGTCTTGAGGCCGGCCAGGGCGCTGCGTTCGTTGCGCGTCCAGGGCACGGTGATCACCGCGGTGCTGTCCGGGCGGCGTTCGGCCGCGCTCTGGGCGACGACCAGGCTGGGCCCGGCGTCGCCGCGGTCGGAGCCGAGCGGGGAGAGGCCGCCGGTGTACGTCATCCGCAGGCGTCCGAGGGGCATGGGGTTGGCCTCGATGACGGCGGCCGACGCCCGGCGCACCTCGTCGAGGTCGGGGTCGGGCAGCCCCAGGCCCCGGGCCGAGCGGGTCAGCCGGTCGAGATGCCTGGTGAGGGCGAAGGGGCGGCCTCCGGACACCTTGACCGTCTCGAAGACGCCGTCCCCCACGGTCAGTCCGTGATCGAGCACGGACACCCGGGCGTCATCGGCTTCCCGCAGCCGGCCGTTGACCCAAATCCTCATGGCGTGGTCCTTCCTGTCACCCCGTGGGCATCCTCGTAGGTACCCGACGCTACCGCGAGCAGCCGGGACGCCTTCAGCTCGGTCTCCGCCCACTCGCGCTCCGGGTCGGAGCCCCAGGTGATTCCGGCTCCGGTCCCGAAGCGGAGCAGGGGCGCGGGGCCGGTGCGGTCGATCCAGAACGTCCGTATGCCGACGGCCAGTCCTGCGGTGGCCCGGTCGGCGTCGACCCATCCGATCCCTCCGCAGTACGGTCCGCGCGCCGATGTCTCGAGGGCCTCGATGATCCGCAGCGCGCTGGACTTGGGCGCGCCGGTGACGGACCCGGGCGGGAACGCCGCGCCGAGCAGTTCCGGCCACCCGGCGCCGTCGGCGAGCCGGCCGCGCACGGTGGAGACGAGGTGGACGAGCCCGGGGTGCTTCTCCACCACGCAGAGGTCGGGGACGCTCACGCTCCCGGCCTCGCAGACACGGCCCAGGTCGTTGCGGACCAGGTCCACGATCATCACGTTCTCCGCGTGGTCCTTCTCCAGCAGGTCGGCCTCGGTGCGTCCGGTGCCCTTGATCGGCCCGGACTCGACGGTCCGGCCCTCGCGCGCCATGAAGAGCTCGGGGGAAGCCGTCGCGATCTCCACCCCGTGCGAGGGCAGCCGGATCGTTCCGGCGTACGGGGCGGGGTTGCCGCGGGCGAGCAGCGCGGTGAGGGCGTCCACGTCGGCGTCGTGGTCGGGCAGGGGCGCGGACAGCACCCGGCAGAGGTTGGCCTGGTAGACCTCGCCCGCCGCGATGTGTTCACGGATCCGCCGCACGCCGGCCAGGTAGGCGCTCTCGTCGAGTGACGACGTCCAGTCCTCCGCCGTCGGGCCCTGCCAGGCCCCGGGTACGGGGAAGGGAACGGGCTCGGTCCGCACGGTGGCGAAGCGGGCGCAGACGAGACGGCCCTCGAAATCAGCAGATACCGCCCAGAAACCGGATGATTCAAGCGCCGCAGGATCGCTGGTCACATCCTGCAGACCGAAGGCGACGAGGCCGCCGAAGCGGGCCATGGGGGCGAGGTCGTGCACGTGGATGAGTCTAGGACGGGACGCGGTGACCTGCGGCGGACCGGTGGTGACGCAGCACGCTGCGCAAACGCGTTTTTGTGCTGGCCCGGGAATCCGCTAGAGTTCATCACGTCGCCGGGACGCGCAAGCGCCCCGGGAATGACAAGCGGACGTAGCTCAGTTGGTAGAGCGCAACCTTGCCAAGGTTGAGGTCGCCAGTTCGAACCTGGTCGTCCGCTCGCAGAAGGTGGGGGATCTTCCCGAACCCCCATCCCTGGTGGAGTGGCCGAGAGGCGAGGCAACGGCCTGCAAAGCCGTCTACACGGGTTCAAATCCCGTCTCCACCTCCAAGGACGATTAGCTCAGCGGGAGAGCACTTCCCTGACACGGAAGGGGTCACTGGTTCAATCCCAGTATCGTCCACTTGTCCGCAAGGACACCCGCGCGATTAGCTCAGCGGGAGAGCACTTCCCTGACACGGAAGGGGTCACTGGTTCAATCCCAGTATCGTCCACTTGTCCGCAAGGACACCCGCGCGATTAGCTCAGCGGGAGAGCACTTCCCTGACACGGAAGGGGTCACTGGTTCAATCCCAGTATCGCGCACGCAGAACACGCAGGTCACCCTGCGCGATTAGCTCAGCGGGAGAGCGCTTCCCTGACACGGAAGAGGTCACTGGTTCAATCCCAGTATCGCGCACCAGCCGAAACCCCCGGTCGTCTCGACGACCGGGGGTTTTGTCGTGGGCGTGCGGTCCGGATCAGCCGGTGAAGAGCTGGGTGGCCTTGCGTGCGAGCTCGTACAGCCCGTAGCCGAACGGTACGGCGACCCAGAGCCAGACGAACACCATGAGCGGCTTACGACTGCTGGTGGACACGGGGGCTCCCTTCCGGTGCCTCGTGGAAGCGTGCGTGGACCGGACGGATGCATTCGTTGGCGACGAAGCCGACGACGAGCAGCCCGATCATGATGGTCAGGGAGGTCGTGTAGAGGCTGGGACCGCTGTGTCCGGCGCGCTCCCCCGCGTCCGCGACGCGGTTGACGATCAGCGGACCGAGCACGCCGGCCGTGGACCAGGCGGTCAGCAGGCGGCCGTGGATGGCTCCCACCTGGTAGGTGCCGAAGAGGTCCCGCAGGTAGGCGGGGGCGGTCGCGAATCCGCCGCCGTAGAAGGACAGGATCACCAGCGCGCAGCAGATGAAGAGCGGCTTGGAGTCGTTGCCGAGCTGGGCGATCACGACGTACATGAGGGCGCCGACGCCGAGGTAGACGCGGTACATGTTCTTGCGGCCGATCAGGTCCGAGGTGGAGGACCACAGGAGCCGGCCGCCCATGTTGGCCAGCGAGAGCAGGGCGACGAAGCCCGCCGCCGCGGAGACCGAGACCGGGGCGGAGGTGTCCGCGAAGAAGTCCTGGATCATGGGCACGGCCTTCTCCAGGATGCCGATGCCCGCCGTGACGTTCATGCACAGGACCACCCACAGGCACCAGAACTGCGGGGTGCGCAGGGCGTTGCGCGCGGAGACCTGGGCGGTGGTGACGAGCGTACGGGTCTCCTGCTTCGGCTCCCAGCCCTCCGGGAGCCAGCCGTCCGGCGGGACGCGCACGAGGAGGACGCCGAGGGCCATGAACGCGGCGTAGACGACACCGTGGACGAGGAAGGCGGAGGCGATGCCCGAGCGGTCGGCGCCGAAGCTGTCGAGCATGCCCGTGGACCAGGGCGAGGCGATGAGGGCGCCGCCGCCGAAGCCCATGATCGCGATGCCCGTCGCCATGCCGGGGCGGTCGGGGAACCACTTGATGAGGGTGGACACCGGCGAGATGTAGCCGATGCCCAGCCCGATCCCGCCGATGAAGCCGTAGCCGAGAACGACGAGCCAGTACTGACCGGCGGCCGCGCCGAGCGCGGCGACGAGGAAGCCGGAGGAGAAGCAGATGAGGGACACGAACATCGCCCAGCGCGGGCCGTTGCGTTCGACGAGGGTGCCGCCGAAGGCCGCGGAGAGGCCCAGCATGACGATGCCCAGCTGGAACGGGAGAGCGCTTGCGGTACCCGAGAGTCCGAGGGCGGATTCGAGTGGGGGCTTGAACACGCTCCAGGCGTAGGCCTGTCCGATGGAGAGGTGTACGGCCAGCGCGGCGGGCGGTACGAGCCAGCGGCTCCAGCCCGGGGGTGCGACAGTTCGGGACCTGTCGAGGAAGTTCATGGTTCAGCACACTAGACACGAGCCATGTGCATGACTAGATCATGGGCGGAATTCGATCATCCGCATGGACTGCGGGCCGCCCCCGGGCGCGGGGGCGGCCATGCCCCGCTCAGGAGGAGAAGAGCATCCGGCCGAAGCTCTTCTGACGGTGGTGACCCCCGTGGTGCCCGCCCTGGTGCGGCGCACCCCAGGCCGGGGCCTGGGCTGCGGGGTAGGCCTGCGGCACCTGGCCGGGGTACGGCTGCGGGGCCGGAGGGGCGGGCGGCGCCTGCTGCGCCCACTGCGACTCCAGCCGGGTCAGCGACTCGAGCTCGCCGTAGTCCAGGAATATCCCCCGGCAGCCGCTGCACTGCTCGATCTGCACTCCGTTGCGGTTGTACGTGTTCATCTGGGCGTGACACTTGGGGCACTGGATCATCGGTTCGGCTCCTCACCGTCGATTCGCTTCGCCGGAATGCATGCCCGGCGGCGGTCGGTTCACCCTACGACGCGCGCTCGGACGTCAACTCGGGCGGGAGGGAGGCAATGCGGACACAAGCATCGATCATCAGCTGTTCCACCACATCCGGACTACGGCCCTCCGCCGCGGACTTGGCGAGGGCAAGCGCGGCGGTCTGCACCGTGAGGGCGCGCGCCGGAACGTCCAGGTCGGGCCAGGGGTCGCCCGGAACGCGCAGCGCGGGCCCGCCCCCGCCGCGGTAACCGTCCAGGAAGCGCTGCCACGTCTCGGGGGCGAGGAGTCCGGCCGCGTACCAGGCTGCGGGCCGCGCGAGGTCCCAGGCGGGGTCTCCGAGGCCCGCGTCGTCGATGTCGATCAGTACCCAGGGGCCGTGCGGGGCGGGGTGCCGGACGAGTTGGCCGAGGTGCAGGTCTCCGTGGCAGAGGAAGCCGGCCCGGTCCGGGGGTGTTCCCTCCTCGGCACGGGCCCAGGCGGGCAGACCGCGCCACGCGGCGAGCACGGGAGCGGTGTCCGGGTCCCCCGGCCGGGCCCGGCACATCCGCGCGACGGCCCGGGCCGCCTTGGCCGGGCCGCGCATCGGTGGGAGCGGCCCGGGTGGCACGGTGCGGTGGAGCCGGGCCAGGAGCGCGGCAGCGGCTTCCCAGGGGGCGGCATCGGGGTCCGCGGGGTCGACGGGTTCGCCGTACGGCCAGAGGCTCACGGTGCGGTGGCCGGCGCCGGGGGCGTACCCGCCGCTCGTCCCGGAGCCGGTCATGCCGGTGGGCTCCTCGACGCGGGCCTGCGGGGCGGTGCCGATCGGGGCGAGCAGGACGCCCGCGAGCCCGGGTGAGGCCGCGAGGGCCAGACGGGAGGCCAGGGCAGCCGTATCGGCGTCCGGGGCATGGGCCTTGGCCACCACCGGGCCGCTGCGGACCACGGTGCCGTCGGGGCGGTCCGCGAGGACCAGGGGCGGGTCGCAGTCGCACCGGGCGGTCGTTGCGTGGGCGCGGTCGTGCGCCAGCTCGCCCAGTGCGCGTACGACAGGGGTGGTGGTCATCGGCTCGGCTCCCCCGGCGGTGATCGGCCGGCTCCACGGCCGGTCCCGGCGACGAGCGTACGGCTGTGGGCGGCGCCGTGGTCGGGAAGGGGGCCGCGCGGCGACGGGGCCCGGGGTGACGCACCTGTCCGGCGTACGGGCTCCGGCGCTCATGGCCCGGCGGGTGCGGGAAGCACCCGGCTCTGCCCCGGTGTCCGCACCCGGCCCGCCTTCCCCACCCTCGGGAACAGCCGGGACGGCCTCGCCCGCCGGAAGGGCCCGGACAGCGCGATGTCCGGCCAGCTCCCCAGCTGGCCGGACAAACGCTGCCGTCCGCCGCACCCCCGTCCCCACGGGGCTGTTGGCCGGATGTCCCGGTCCGAACCGCTCTTCCGGACCCGGGGCGCCGCTCAGCGCCCCAGCATCACGCCCACGGACGACGCCTGTGTGACCACTGCCTCCCAGCCGCCGAAGACGACTACGAGCAGGGCCGCCAGAGGAAGGACCATGGCTGTCGCCACCAAGGGGTGACGACGCGACGGGCGGGTACCGAACGAGGCGTACGCCCTGCTTCCCCGCGTACGGATCATGGTCCGCGCAGCAGTGTCCGCCATGGTTCCTCTCCTGACCTGTTCCGGAGCGGCGGGCGTCTGGCCTCGGGGGACGAGTTCCGCACCCGCCGCTTGACTTCAACATTAGGGAGGCGGGAGGCGTCCGGCGTCATGCCCGCGTACCGATTACCGGGCCTCCCGGAGGATGAGCTCGCCGCCTCCGGTGTACTCCCCTGGGTGGAGACGTGGTGCGGGAAGGACACCGGAGGGCCCGGTCCGGTCAGGGAGCGACGCCCCGCACGCGCGGCCGCGGGGCGCGGCGTCCGTCCCCTGACGGACGGACGCGGCAGGTGCGGCAGCGCGGTGAAAGCCGGGTCTCCCCTGCTCCGACGGGGAGCGGCGCCCGGGGAGGAGCCGGGTCGGCCGGCCCGCCGCCCGTGGGCCTGCGGGACTCCGCCGGCCCGGTCTAGGACTCGGGGTCGTCCCGTAGGGGGTGCTCGGAGGCGTCCTCCCTGGGGACCGGCTGTTCGACCAGGGCGAGCACCCTGGTCGCCATGAAGCGGGCAGTGCGGACAACTGATCCACTTCGGGTGACTTCACTCACTTCCACCACCCCCCGACGGACCGCTGTCTCCACCCGGCGGCCTGCCCTGGAGGCCACCACCTCGTACGTCCGCGTCGTGTCTCCCGCGTCCACCACTATCTCCACGCGATCGCCCTTCACTGATCCAATCCCCCTTCTGCGACGGTCCTTTGAGATCTCGCACGGGCCACAGGGCCTGGATCCCCGGCTCTCTGACCACTCCTCAATTCTCCCACCGGGCACTGACAATCGATGGGTCGGCGAGGGCGCGGCCTGAGAGCGCGCCGCGCCACGGGTACGTAAGCTGTGCCTCGTCAGGCGGACCAGGCAGCGGGGATGGGCAGACGATGGCGATGATGCGGCTCCGGCGCGAGGACCCGCGTGTCGTCGGCTCGTTCCGGCTGCACCGCCGGCTCGGCGCGGGCGGCATGGGTGTCGTCTATCTGGGCTCCGACCGCCGTGGCCAGCGGGTCGCGCTCAAGGTGATCCGGCCTGATCTCGCGGAGGACCAGGAGTTCCGTTCGCGTTTCGCGCGCGAGGTGTCCGCCGCCCGGCGCATCCGCGGCGGCTGTACGGCACGCCTGGTCGCCGCCGATCTGGAGGCGGAGCGCCCGTGGTTCGCGACGCAGTACGTACCCGGTCCCTCACTGCACGACAAGGTCGTCGAGGAGGGTCCGCTGTCGGCGGCCGAGGTGGCCTCGATCGGTGCGGCGCTCTCCGAAGGACTGGTGGCGGTGCACGAGGCAGGGGTCGTCCACCGTGACCTGAAGCCGTCGAACATCCTCCTTTCGCCCAAGGGCCCCCGGATCATCGACTTCGGCATCGCCTGGGCCACCGGGGCCAGCACGCTCACCCACGTCGGCACGGCGGTCGGGTCGCCCGGCTTCCTGGCGCCGGAGCAGGTGCGCGGCGCGGCCGTGACGCCGGCCACGGACGTGTTCTCGCTGGGCGCCACACTGGCGTACGCGGCGATGGCCGATTCGCCTTTCGGCCACGGCAGTTCCGAGGTGATGCTCTACCGGGTGGTGCACGAGGAGCCGCATCTGTTCGACGTGCACGATGCGCTCGCTCCGCTGGTCCGGGCCTGTCTGGCGAAGGACCCCGAGGACCGGCCGAGCACCCTTCAGCTCTCCATGCGGCTCAAGGAGATCGCGGCGCGCGAGGCGCAGGGACTGCAGGAGCGCCGGCCTCCCGCGCAGCGGACCGAACAGGAGCTGGACCGGCCGACCGGCCGGCTGGACGGCCCGCCCCACACCGAGCAGCACACCCGGCGGGCAGGTGGTCCCACCCCCGCACCCCGTCCCGCGGCCCGGCGCCCGTCTCCGTCGCGCTCGGGCGCGCCCCGCACCGGCGGTTCCCGCCCCCAGGCCGCTCGGCCCGGGGCGCGCCCGCACGGGACGAACGGCGCGAACGCCACGAACGGCCGTCCGGGGACCCGTCCCGGGGTACGGACGACGTCGGCGGGGAGGAACGGGAAGCGCCGCCCGGCGAATCCGCGGCTGCTCCGGCAGCGGCTCGTGGTCTTCGTCGCGGTGACGCTGCTGGTGGCGCTGGGTATCGCCGCCGCCCAGGGCTGCCAGGGCCCGGCCCAGGGGCTGGGCGACAGTCCCGCAGGGACGCACGACCGGGCCGCGCAGCACCCGCACGGGCAGGGGCGGTAGGCGTCAGCCGGACGTGAGGCGCGTCGCGTAGAAGGCGACGGCGGAGGCGGCGGCGACGTTGAGCGAGTCGACTCCGGCGTCCATCGGGATCCGGACGTGTTCGTCGGCCGCGACGAGTGCCTCGGGGGTGAGCCCGTCCCCCTCCGTACCGAAGACGAGCGCCAGCTTCTCGTAACGCCGCCCGACGAGTTCGTCCAGGGTGATCGACCGGTCGCTGAGGCAGAGCGCCGCGGTGGTGAAGCCGGCCGCACCGAGCAGTCCGGCGTCATCGGGCCAGGACCCGAAGCGGGTCCACGGGACGTGGAAGACGGACCCCATCGAGACCTTCACGGCACGCCGGTACAGCGGGTCGGCACAGCGGGGCGTGAGCAGGACGGCGTCGACACCGAGTGCGGCCGCGTTGCGGAAGGCCGCGCCGAGGTTGGCGTGGTCGACGATGTCCTCGAACACGGCGACCCTGCGGACGTCCCCGGACGCCGGGGCCAGCAGCGTACGGACGTCCGGCAGCGGCTCGCGCTGCATGGACGCGAGGGCGCCGCGGTGCACGTGGTATCCGGTGACGCGCTCGGCGAGCTCGGGTGCGACCAGGTACACCGGGGCCGTGGCCTCGTCGATCACGTCGCGCATCACATCGGTCCACTTGGCGGAGAGCAGCATGGAGCGCATCGCGTACCCGGCGGCCGCGGCGCGCCTGATCACCTTCTCGCCCTCGGCGATGAAGAGGCCCTCGGCGGGTTCCCGCCTGCGCCGGAGCGCGACGTCCGTCAGGCCGGTGTAGTCGCCCAGACGCGGGTCGTCGGGGTCGTCGACGGTGATGAGTTCAGCCACGGGAATGCTGCCTTGTCCGGTGTGCGGGATGCCGGCGGTGTGCCGGCCTCCCCGTGTGCGGGATGCCGGTGCGCGGTGTACCGGCCGTCTGCTCTGCGGTGCCCTGCTACTCGGCGGAGTGCCCGGACGGCTCCGGGCCCACGGCGACGACCTCACCGATGACGATCACGGCCGGAGGGCGTACATCCTCCGCGGCGGCGCGTTCCCCGACGGTCGCGAGGGTCGCGTCGACCCTGCGCTGAGCGGCCGTGGTGCCCTCCTGGACCAGGGCCACGGGGGTGTCCGGGGACTTGCCGTGGTCGATGAGGGCGCGGGCGATGGAGCCGATCTTGTCGACCGCCATCAGGAGGACCAGAGTGCCGCGCAGCTGCGCGAGTGCTGCCCAGTCGACCAGGGAGCGCGGGTCGTCCGGGGCGACGTGGCCGCTGACGACGGTGAACTCATGGGCGACACCGCGGTGGGTGACGGGGATTCCCGCCGCCCCCGGCACGGAGATCGAGCTGGAGATCCCGGGCACGACGGTGCAGGCGATGCCCTCGGCGGCCAGTGCCTGGGCCTCCTCCATGCCGCGGCCGAAGACGAACGGGTCGCCGCCCTTGAGCCGGACGACGGCCTTGCCCGCCTTGGCGTGGTCGATCAGCGCCTGGTTGATCGCCTCCTGCGCCATGTAGCGGCCGTACGGGATCTTCGCGGCGTCGATCACCTCGACGTGCGGCGGGAGCTCGTCGAGCAGGTCGCGGGGGCCGAGCCGGTCCGCGATGACCACGTCGGCCTCCGCGAGGAGGCGGCGGCCCCGGACCGTGATCAGGTCGGGGTCGCCGGGGCCCCCACCCACCAGTGCGACGCCGGGGGCACGGGTGCGGTGGTGCGGGGCGGCGAGGGTTCCGTCGCGCAGGCCCTCCACGATGGCGTCGCGGACCGCGGCGGAGTGGCGGGGGTCGCGCCCCTGCGAGGTCGTGGTGAGGACGGCGACGGTGATGCCCTCGCTGCGGCCGGTGGCCGGCGTCCAGGCGGTGGCCGCTTCCGCGTCGTCGCTGCGGACGCACCAGGTGCGGGTCCGCTCCGCCTCGGCCGAGGCCGCGTCGTTCGCCTCGGCGTCGGAGGACGCGACGAGGGCGTACCAGGTGTCGGTGAGGTCGCCGTCCTGGTACCTGCGGCGCTCCCAGCGGATCTCCCCGGTGTCGGCCATCGCCTCGACTGAGGCGGTCGCGGACGGGGAGACCAGGGTGATGTCGGCGCCGGCGGCGATGAGCGCGGGCAGCCGGCGCTGTGCGACCTGGCCGCCGCCGACGACGACGACGCGGCGCCCGTTCAGGCGCAGTCCGACGGGGTAGGCAGGGTGATCGTCGTACTCGGCCATGGTCGTGCGGGCTCCTCGTGCAGGGTGCGGTGTGCTGCGGGCCGCTGCGGCGGTGGAGCGGCTGTGACGTACGGCTGTGCGAAGTGTGGGACCACGATACGGGGTGGCCCGGGCGGGGGTGGGTGCGGAACCGGCCCGGGCCACCCGCCCGCTTCCTCCGTCCGGGGCCCGGTCACCGAAGACCGGACGGGCTCAGAATCGCGCCCCGAGCCCGGACCCGGGCCGGGTGCCCGCTACTTCTCCGTCACTCCCGCCGAGTCGAAGGTCGCCACGTCGTGCATCGCGCGGGCCGCGCTCTGCACGATGGGGAGCGCGAGCAGCGCGCCCGTACCCTCGCCGAGCCTGAGGTCCAGGTCGACCAGGGGGCGCAGCCCCGGCTTGTTGAGGGCGGCGACATGGCCAGGTTCCGCGCTGCGGTGTCCGGCGATGCAGGCGGCGAGCGCCTCGGGGGCGATCGCCCGGGCGACCAGGGCAGCGGCCCCCGCGCTGACTCCGTCGAGGATCACGGGGGTGCGGAGCGAGGCACCGCCCAGCAGGAAGCCCGCCATCGCGGCGTGCTCCAGGCCACCGACCGCGGAAAGGACCCCGATCGGGTCCGCGGGGTCGGGCTGGTGCAGCTCCAGACCACGCCGGACCACGTCGACCTTGCGGGCGTGCATCTCGTCGTTGATCCCGGTACCGCGACCGGTCACCTCAGCCGGGTCCATTCCGGTGTACACGCAGATCAGCGCGGCCGAAGCGGTGGTGTTGGCGATGCCCATCTCGCCGGTGAGCAGCCCCTTGTTGCCGGCTGCGACCAGGTCCCGGGCGGTCTCGATGCCGACCTCGATCGCCGCGAGCACCTCTTCGCGGGTGAGGGCGGGCCCGGTCGTGAAGTCGGCCGTCCCGGGACGGACCTTCCGGGGGAGCAGGCCGGGCGTCGCAGGCAGCTCGGACGCGACACCGACATCGACCACGCAGACCTCGGCGCCGACCTGGGCGGCGAAGGCGTTGCAGACGGCGCCCCCGCCGAGGAAGTTGGCGACCATCTGGCCGGTGACCTCCTGCGGCCACGCGGTCACGCCCTGGGCGTGCACCCCGTGGTCACCGGCGAACACCGCGACGGCCGCGGGCTCCGGGATCGGGGGCGGGCACATCCGGGAGAGGCCGGCCAGCTGGGCGGAGATGATCTCCAGCATGCCGAGCGCGCCGGCCGGCTTCGTCATCCGCTTCTGGCGCTCCCACGCCTCGCCGAGCGCCTTGGCGTCCAGCGGGCGGATGGCGGAGATGGTCTCCTGGAGCAGGTCGTGCGGCTCCTCCCCGGGCAGCGCACGACGGCCGTACGTCTCCTCGTGGACGACCCAGGACAGCGGGCGCCGCTTGGACCAGCCGGCCTGCATCAGCTCGGGCTCGTCGGGGAACTCGTCGACGTACCCCACGCAGAGGTACGCGACGACCTCCAGGTGCTCGGGCAGACCCAGCGCACGGACCATCTCACGCTCGTCGAAGAAGCTGACCCAGCCGACGCCGAGGCCCTCGGCCCGGGCGGCGAGCCACAGGTTCTCGACGGCGAGCGCGGACGAGTACGGCGCCATCTGGGGCTGGGTGTGCCGGCCGAGGGTGTGCCGCCCGCCGCGGGTGGGGTCGGCGGTGACGACGATGTTCACCGGCGTGTCGAGGATGGCCTCGATCTTCAGTTCCTTGAACTGCTTGGCCCGGGCCTTGGGCAGCGACTTCGCGTACGCCTCGCGCTGACGCTGTGCCAGCTCGTGCATGGAGCGCCGGGTCTCCGCGGAGCGGATGACGACGAAGTCCCAGGGCTGCGAGTGGCCGACGCTCGGGGCGGTGTGCGCGGCCTCGAGGACGCGGAGGAGGACCTCGTGCGGGATGGGGTCGCTGCGGAAGCCGTTGCGGATGTCGCGGCGCTCACGCATGACGCGGAGGACCGCTTCACGCTCGACGTCGTCGTAGCCGGGCGCGGGGGCGGAGGCGGCCGGCCCGTCGGACGGGGCCGGGGCCTCCGGCGTCTCCGCTTCGGGGGCGGGGACCTCGGCCTCCTGCACCACCGCCTCGGGGGCCGCGGCCTCCGGCGTCTCGATGATCTCGGGGCCGGTGCCGGGCTCCAGCTCGGTGGTGGCCCCGGCCGGCGGGGCGGCGACGGGACCGGACAGCGGGACCTCCGCCGGCACGGGCGCGGCGGCCTCGGGGGACTCCGCGGCCTCGAGGACCTCCAGGGAGTCCAGGGACTCCGGGGCCTCGGCTGCCACCGGTTCCGGAGCGGCCGGAGCGGGCTCGGGCTCGGGCTCGATGACGACCGGTGCGGTCGGGGTCGCGGGCTCAGGTACGGCGACGGCTTCCGGCTCGGTCACCGCAACCACTTCGGGCTCGGGCGGTGCGACCGCTTCCGGCTCGGGCTGCGCGGGGGCCGGTGTGAGGGCTTCCGGCTGTGCGACCTCGGCGGGGGCCGCCGGTGCGTCGGCAGCGGGCGCGGGCTGTTCGACGGGCGCGGGCTGCCCGACGGGCACGGGCTCCGCGACGGGCACGGGCTCCGCGACGGGCGCGGGCTGTCCGACGGGCGCGGGCTGTCCGACGGGCGCGGCCGGAGCCGCTGCCTCGGCCGGTACGTCCACGGCCGGGGGCATCTCGGCGGCAGCCGGCAGGAAGGGGGCCTCGACGGCGGCCTCGGCGGGAGCGGCCACCACGGCCTCCACCGGCGCCACGGGTACCACCGGCTCGGCGGGCGCCTCCGGCGCCACAGCGGCGACCGGCTCCGGGACGACCGTTTCTGCGGGAGCCACCGGCTCGGGAAGGGGGGCGGGCTCGACCTCGGGAGCGGGAGCGGGCTCCTGCTGGATCACCGGCTCCGTCTGCACCTCGGGCTCGACGGGCTCGGACGGGACGACCGGCGCCGCCTCGGCAACGGGCTCCGGCGGGGCCATGGGCGCCACCTCGGCCACCGGCGCCGCCTGAGCGACGGGCTGCGGCGGGGTCACCGGCTCGGGTGCCGGTGCGCCCCACGGGGCCGCACCCTGCGGCGGGATCTCTCCCAGCTGCGGGCCGGGCAGCCGGGAGGGGTCCTCCGCCGGGACTCCGTAGTGCTCGCGGCCGGTCGTCGGAGGTCCGGCCTGCCGTACCGGCGCCGGGCTGTGCGGTGCGCCGGCCGGACCCCGGTCCGCGAGCGAACGGACCACTCCCCCGCTGGGCGTCCCCCCGTAGGAAGGGGCCTCGGGGGATGCGGGACCACGGTGCAGCGGGCGACGGGCCGGGGCGGCGGCCTGGGCGGCCACCGGGACCTGGGCGGGTGCCTGCGCGGGCGCGGGAATCCGTACCCCGCCGAGGTCGAAGGAGCCGGACGCGTGCGCCCCGCCCGTGGCGGGGCCCTGCGCCGGAATCTGCACGGAGGACTGCGACTGCTGCTCGGGAACGGCCGGCGCGTCGCTCCAGGCGCCCTGGGGTGCGGGCATCAGCAGGAGGTCGTCGTCCTCGGGGGCCTGCTCGGAGGGGTCGAGGAAGGTGTAGGCGTCCGGGGCTGCCGGCTGCTCCACCATGCCTGCGTCCTCCGGCAGTCCCTCGCCCGGGATCTGGCCGGTGTCAGTCATGCGTACCCCTCGCCCATCGTCAGTGCTCCTTCGGCCCTTCGCCCGGGATGCCCGAACCACGGCACGCCGGTGCTCGTCAACAAGAACGAGCGGGCTCGCCGCGCGGCACGAAACGCGCGCGGAGCTGTACATTCTCGCGGTCGTTCGCCGCCGCGGCAGACACTTCTGCCACGGCTCGCTGTGGACTGCGCCACGTTGCGCGTCCCCCGGTTGCGCCGTACCACATCGCGGACCAAAACGGTCCACTTTTCCGGACATTGACGAACGAACCGTCGAACGGCCAGGTGCGGTACAACAATCGGTCAGCCTACCTCGCGCTCGGCCGCACCACCTCAGGGGGCGAGGTCGGAACGCACCCCGGACAGCAGGAACACGACGGAGCGTTCACGTTCCGCCCAGGCGGAGGTGTCCAGTTCGACCGACTGGAGCAGCGCGCACTCGACGGTGTAACCGTTCTCGGCGAGCGCGGAGCCCAGCGCCTCGGCCTCGTCCCGGTTCGAGGCATGGGTGACGATACGTTCCGGCCGCCGGTCGGCGACCGCCGTCACGACGGGGACACCGCCGCCGCCGATCCGTACGACGTCGGGTTCCGGGAGCCGCTCCAGTACGTGCGGGGCACTGCCCCGGACCACCTGGACCGCCACCTGGAAGGTGCGGGCGGCGGCGGCTGTGCGGGCGCAGGCGTCCGGATCGCTGTCCACGGCCAGCACGGCCGCGCCGAAGCGGGCCGCCTCCACCGCGAGGGCGCCGCTGCCGGAGCCGATGTCCCACACGAGGTCGCCGGTGCGCGGTCCGAGGCGGGCCAGTTGGGCGGCGCGCAGGCCGGGCGCCTCGCCCTCGCCGCTCTCCGCCCGGTCCGGCCCGTACGCCCCGGTGGGCAGGGCCCAGCCCCGGACGCCTCCGGGGAAGGCGGGGGTACGGCCGGCGATCCAGGCGCCGGTGGCGGTGGTTCCGGGGCCGCTCCCGATGACGATGACGACGTTGGGGTCGCGCCAGGTGTGGTCGGCGGTCTTGTCCGAGGTGAGGACCGTGACCCGTTCACGCTCGGTGCCGAGCTCCTCGCAGATCACGAAGGTGCGGTGGACGTCGTCGAGGAGCAGGGCGAGCTCGGCGGGGCCCGCGCCCGGGGAGGTGAGGACGGCGACCTTGTGGTGGGCGCGGCAGACGTTGACGGCGCGGCGCAGGGTGCGGGGGTGGGCGACGACGACCTGGGCGTCGTCCCACGGCATTCCGGCGCGTGCGAAGGCGGTGGCCACGGAGGAGACGGCGGGGACGACCTCGACCTCCAGGCCGTGTTCGGGTGCGCGCAGGGCCCGGACGACGCCGAAGAAGCCGGGGTCGCCGTCGGCGAGCACCACGGGACTGCCGCGGTGGCCGGCGATCCGGCGGCCGGCCAGGTCGATGCTGCCGAGACGGATGCGTTCGGCGCTCTCCGGGATCTCGGGGAGCGCGAGGTGGTGGGCGGCTCCGGCGACGAGCGTGGCGGCCGAGAGCGCCGCCCTGGCCGCTCTGGTCAGTGGCGAGCCGTCCCAGCCGATCACCGTGACCCGGTCGGCCATCGTCGTCAGTCTCCTGGGTGTCTGCGGGCGGGGCTCCCCCGCGGGGTGGACGGAGCAGGGTGAGCGTATCCGGTCCGTACCCGGGCCCGGCCGGGGGTTCCTGCGGCCGGGAGGAGGACGTCAGTTCCAGTCGTTGTAGGTGCCGTAGCCGCCCGCGTCGGCCAGCTGTTCCGCGACGCCTTCGAGGTCCTCGGGGAGGAGTCCCCAGACGATGAGGTCGGTCCTGATGTCGGTCCAGCCGCCGTCCGTGCCGTTGTCGGTCCGGGTCCGGGCTATCCGGGCGTTGCGCAGGACTCCCTCGCTGATGCAGCCCAGCTTCTGGGCGACCTGCTGGGCGGAGGTGTTGTCCGCGGGCGTACGCAGCTCGATGCGCTCGAACTTCTGGTCCCGGAAGAGCCATTCGGCGAGGGCGAGCACGGACTCGGTGGCGTACCCCTCGCCACGCGCCCAGGGGGCGGTGATGTATCCGACCTCGGTGGACAGGGTGCGCCAGTCGGTGTTGAGGAGCCGGACGGAGCCGACGAGGCGCTGGGTGAGGAACTCGGTGACGGCGAAGACGATGCCGTTGCCCTGGGTGCGTTCGGCGGGTGCGATCCTGCGGACCCACCGTTCGGCGTCCACCTGGGTGTAGGGGTGCGGTCCGTCGATCCAGGCCGTGACGAGCTCGTCGTTCATCATCTCGATGTGCGCCGGGACGTCCGCCATGTCGAAGGGGCGCAGCACCAACCTGTCCGTGCTGATGGAGATGGACGGGAAGGTGTGAGTCATGCGCAGCTCCATGCCGAAGACCGTGTTGATACACAGCATGCAGCATGGAGGCGGTGACGCGCATGGGCGGGTCCGCACGGCGGAGCCCCGCACACCGTGCCGCGGGTGTGCGGGGCTCGCCGGACAAGTGCCTTACGGGATTCAGGACTTGGCGGGCTCACCGAAGGCGGGGATGATCGAGCCCTGGTAGGTGTCCTCGATGAACTTCTTGACCTCGTCGGAGTTGAGGAGCTTCGCGAGCTTCTGGACGCGGGCGTCCTTCTCGTTGCCCTCCTTGACGGCGAGGAAGTTGGCGTACGGGTTGTCGTCGGCGCTCTCCAGGACCAGGGAGTCCTTGCCCGGCTCGAGGTCGGCCTCGATGGCGTAGTTGCCGTTGATCACCGCGGCGTCGACGTCGTCCAGGGCGCGGGGCACGGTTGCGGCCTCCAGCTCCTTGAACTCCAGACCCTTCTTGTCCGTGATGTCGCTGAGCTTGGCGTTGGTGCCGACGCCGTCCTTGAGGGTGATCAGCCCGTTCTCGGCGAGGAGCTGGAGCGCGCGGCCCTCGTTGGTGGTGTCGTTGGGGACGGCGACGGTCTGGCCCGCCTTGAGGTCCTTGACGTCCTTGACCTTCTTGGAGTAGAGGCCGAGGGGCTCCAGGTGCACGTTGACGACCGGCACGATGTGGGTGCCGTTCTTCTCGTTGAAGTCGTCGAGGTAGGGCTTGTGCTGGAAGAAGTTGGCGTCGACCTGGCCGCTCTCGGTGGCGGTGTTCGGCAGGACGTAGTCCGTGAACTCCTTGACCTCGAGCTTGAGGCCCGCCTTGTCCGCCAGGTTCTTCTTGACGTAGTTCAGGATGTCGGCGTGCGGCGTCGGGGACGCGGCGACGACGAGTGCCTTGGAGGTGTCGGCGCCGGCGCCGGACCCGCTCTTGGCTGCCGGGTCGGAGTCCGTGCCGCAGGCGGTGAGGCCGAAGGCGAGGGCGGCGGTGGCGGCGGCTGCAGCGGTGATCTTGATGTTCTTGCGCACGAAGAGTGCCTCTTTCCGGTGGTGATGGTGGTACGCCCGGACAAGGAGTTCGGGCTCGTTGGGTGACGGGGCTCAGGAGGTGGTGCGGCCCCGGCGGGCCAGCAGGCGTACGGCTCCGTCGCCGATCAGCTGGATCACGGTCACGATGACGATCAGCAGCACGACCGTGATGAGCATGAACTGGTTGTCGAAGCGCTGGAATCCATAGGTGACTGCCTTGGAGCCGAGCCCTTCGCCGCCGACCGCACCGGCCATCGCGGAGTAGCCGATGAGCACGATGACGGTCGTGGTGACGCCGGAGACGATCGAGGGCAGCGCCTGCGGCAGCAGGACCTTGCGGACGATCGTGGGGATGGATCCGCCCATCGACTGGACGGCTTCGACGAGTCCGTGATCGACCTCGCGGACGGCCGTCTCGACGAGCCGCGCGAAGAAGGGGATGGCGCCGATGGCCAGCGGGACGATCATCGCGGACGGACCGATGAAGGTGCCGACGACCCACGTGGTGAAGGGGATCAGGGCGATCAGCAGGATGATGAACGGCAACGAGCGGCCGATGTTCACGATCACGCCGATGACCTTGTTCACCAGGACGTTCTGGAGCAGTCCGCCCTTGTCCGTGAGGACGAGCAGGATGCCGAGCGGCAGCCCGCCGGCGACGGTGACGACCGCGGACCAGAGCACCATGTAGAGGGTGTCGATGGTTCCCTGGGTGAGCAGTGGCTGCATTTCGGACCAGGTCACTTCGCCACCTCCTTGCTGTGCGGGGCGGGGGTCTGGGCGGGGATGCCGGCCGGACCGGCGGGTTCGCCGTCCACGACCTCGGCCTGCAGTCCCTGCTCGCGCAGGAAGCCGATCGGCACGACGTTCTCCTCGAAGCGGCCGGGCAGCTCGATGCGCATCCGGCCGATCTGGTTGCCGCCGACGGTGTCCATCGCGGCGCCCAGGATCGAGATGTCGATGTTGTACGTACGGGAGAGCTGCGAGATCACCGGGCGGGCGGCGGCCTCGCCGTGGAAGGTGACGTCGACGACCGTGCGGTCGGGGCCGGAGGCGGTGCCGCCGACGGGGAACAGCTCATGGGCCAGCTCGGAACCGGGCGTGGCCAGCAGGCCGGTGACCGTGCCGGACTCGACGACGCGGCCGTTCCTCATCAGCGCGGCGGAGTCGCAGATCGTCTTGACGACGTCCATCTCGTGCGTGATGAGCAGGACGGTGAGGCCGAGCTCCTGGTTGAGGTCGCGCAGCAGCTGGAGGATGGAGCGGGTGGTCTCGGGGTCGAGCGCGGAGGTCGCCTCGTCGGAGAGCAGCACCTTGGGTTCGCCCGCCAGGGCGCGGGCGATGCCGACGCGCTGCTTCTGGCCGCCGGAGAGCTGGCCCGGGTAGGACTTCGCCTTGTCGGCGAGGCCGACGAGGTCGAGGAGCTCGAGTGCCTTGCGGGTGCGTGCCTGTCCGGAGACGCCCAGGATCTCCAGGGGCAGTTCGATGTTGCCCTGGACGGTGCGCGAGGCCAGCAGGTTGAAGTGCTGGAAGACCATGCCGATGCGGCTGCGCGCCTCGCGGAGTTCCTTGCCGGCGCGCCTGCCCCGGCCGGCGAGGGCGGTGAGGTCCTGGCCGGCGACGGTCACGGTGCCCGCGGTGGGGCGTTCGAGCAGGTTGACGCAGCGGATGAGGGAGGACTTCCCGGCGCCGCTCTGTCCGATGACGCCGTAGACCTCGCCCTCACGGACGTGCAGGTCGACGCCGTCCAGGGCGGTGACCTCACGGCCGCGTGACTGGTAGACCTTCGTGAGGCCCGTCGTGGTGATCACAGGGGTTTCCGTCACTGTCGAGTGCGCGGCGCGGTGTCCGCCGGGCACGGGGCATACGTCTGAAGAGGCTGGTTCTCAGCGGTATCAGCGGTCTCGGTGGCCGACCGGCGGGAGTCCCGGCGCGGTCGGCACAGGGATCGGCACATGCCCGGGCAGGCTCGATCCGCTGGATGCGGACGGCGCGGGCTCGGTCTCGCTTCGGGGCGCGAGGCTCGGGCGGGGACCCTCAGAAGGCGCGCATTCGACACATACAACGAGCACCGGGCGTCGTGATCGCCTCGGTCGCAGGGCTGCGGTAGCTCGTCGTGGTCATGGGCCCCAGTAAAACAGACGTAACGTTCCGGCGATCCAGCCTGTCCGTATAGCGGACAGGCGTGGATGGGGTCGCCGCTCACCTTCCCGACCCGGTCGGCTTCCGGTGTGCACCGCCGTGACCTGCGACGACAGGGTTCCCGGCCCGGCGTCCGTCCGGGGTGTGGTCCACCCTCGCCGTGCGGGCGCTGTGGCCAAGGCCACCCTTCCGGTACCGCTCCGCGCCCTCCACGGCGCCCGGCCCGGCACCGGCCCGCCGCCGGGCCCGCAGGCGGAGCGTCCACGGCGCCGTAATACCCTCACTGCATGCTTGACGCCCTGACGGTCGCGGTCGCCGTGACCGCGCTCGCCCTCGCCGCCTGGTGCGCCCTCGCCGCCTACCGGGACCAGCCCACGAAGGACTGGCACTTCATCGGCATGGCGGTCGTCTCCGTGCTGGCGCTGGCCCAGCTGCTGGTGGGGATCGTGCAGCTGGCCCGGGGCGAGCGGCCGGAGCAGGGCATGACGATCTTCATCGCCTATCTGATCGGCGCGTTCGCGGCCGTGCCGGCGGCGGGCTTCCTGTCGCTGACGGAGCGGACCCGCTGGGGTTCGGTCACGGTGGCGGCGGGCGCGGTCGTGCTGGCCGTGCTGGAAGTACGGCTCTACGACATCTGGGGAAGCTGACCGTGACCGACACCGACCGCACCGGGGCGCCCGCCTCCCCCGCTCCGCAGAGGCAGCAGTTCGAGCTGGGCTCCGGGCCCGGACGCGTACTGGTCTGGTTCTACGGGGTGTTCACCGTGGCCGCGGCGTCCCGCTCGATCGTCGAGATGATCATGGATTTCGGCAAGGCCCCGCTGGCGTACGTACTGTCCGCCGTCGCCGCCGTCGTGTACGGCTTCATCACGTACTCGCTGGTGCGGGGCGGGGAGAGAGCGCGCAGGGCGGCGCTGGTGTGCTGCGCCGCCGAGCTCGCGGGCGTACTGGTCGTGGGCACCTGGACGCTGGTGGAGCCCACCGCCTTCCCCGATGCCACGGTGTGGTCGGACTTCGGCATGGGCTACCTGTTCATCCCGGTGATCCTGCCGGTCACCGGGATGATCTGGCTGCGCCGCGCACGGACGGCGTGACCCGCCGCCCCCTCGCCGTCGCTCAGGCGCTGGCGGCGTAGGCCGCTGCCGCGGCCTCCTTCTCCAGCAGGATCAGACGGACGCCGTCCTCGCCCGTGGCGTCGCCCACCCGGGCGTAGCCCGCCTTCCGGTAGAGCCGCAGATTGCCTTCGCTCCGCTCACCCGTGTGCAGCCGGAAGCGGATGGCCGAACGCCCGTCCGCCAGGCCCGATTCGGCGGCGCGCAGGAGGCGGGTGCCGAGGCCGTGCCCGCGCAGGCGGGGGTGGACGCAGAGCTTTCCGATCCGGCCGATGCCCTCGGCGTCGGTGAAGCCGCGTACCGAGCCGACGACTTCCTCCCCCAGCCGGGCCACGAACACCAGGTCCGTGGCCACTTCGCCACGGACGGATTCGAGGGTCTGGACGAGTGGATCGATCCGGTAGTTGCCGTACAGCTCCGCCTCGCTCTGGAAACAGAGGTACTGGAGCCTGAAGATCTGCTCGACGTCCTGTGCCGTCGCCGCCGAGATGGTCACACTCGTGCCCATGTGTGCACGCCTCCCGCTCACCTGGTCCGCCGGTTGTCTACCGCTCCTTTCCCCGCAGTTCAGGAGCTACAACCTCCGCCGCGAGCATTCTGCGCAGACATCCGAGGCATCGGGAACGCATCGGTCCCAAACTGCCCTGTGACATACCCAACTCGCCCGCGAGCTCCCGGTACGTCGGATCGTGGGGGGCCAGCATCGCCGCCAGCAGCCGGGGACAGCGTCCGGGCAGCCGTCCCACCGCGGCGCGCAGCGCCCGGCGTTCGTCGGCGCCCACGGCGATCCGCTCGGGGCAGCCGGCCCGCTCGTCGACGGGCCCGCCCGCGGCGTACGCGTGCTCGCGCCGGGCCCTGCGGCGTGCGGTGCGCGCCTCGGCGCGGACGACGGAGCGGACCCAGCGGGCGGGGTCGACGGGCAGGCCCCGGGCCGCCGGACGTTCCAGCAGCCGCAGCCACACGGCCTGTTCCAGGTCCGCGGCGTCGATCCCGGCGGCGGGGGCCTCGGCCGTCGCCTCCGCGTGGACCAGCGGGCCCAGGGTGCGGACGGCGGCTCGCCGGGCTGTGTCCGAGGCCGGGGGAGCATGATCGGGAAGCGTCATGCCCCGTCAACGCGCACCCCGCCGGGGCGGTTGCCCCGCGCGGGGAGCTCCACCCGACCGGGGCATCCCGGCCGGGCGGCTGACGGGCGTGCCTCAGTCCCTCGCGAAGTCGGCTGCCGCGAGCAGGGCGGTGTCCGGGTTGTCGGAGAAGATCCCGTCGATGCCCGCCTCGAAGTACGTGCGGAGGGCGCCGAACACGTCGCCGTAGGCGTTCGGGTCCGTGCCGCGCCGGAACTCCGCGGGCAGGAAGGTGTTCTCGTTGCGCATCGTGTACGGGTGCAGGACGAGGCCCCGTGCGTGCGCGTCCGCGACGAGGGCGGTGGGCGACGTCAGCCGTCCCGCGCCGTCCCTGGGGATGACCAGGTCGAGGGTGGGGCCGATGCCCTGCGCGAAGGACGCGATCCACTTCAGCCCCGAGGGCTTCACCAGGTCGGCGACGGTGCGCGGGTCGCCGGACTCCACGAAGTCCCACGGCCGCGACGTGGGGCCGGACAGCAGGACGACCCGCGGGGTGGCGACGAGCCCGGCCAGCCGCAGCATGGAGCCCGGCTCGAAGGACTGCAGGATCAGCGGGGAGTTCGCCCGGTGCCGGCCGTAGCGGCGCAGGAGCCGGGCGAGCGGCTCCTCCAGACCGAGACCGAGGCCCCGGAAGTACGAGGGGTGCTTGGTCTCGACGTAGAGCCAGACGGGCTTGCCGCGCCGGCGTCCCTCCCGGTCGGCCCAGCGCAGGACCTCCTCGAAGGTGGGGATCTCCCAGCGGCCGTCGTAGAGGGTGTTCTCCTGCCGGTTGCCGGGGATGCGCTCCGTGGCGCGGAGGGTCTTCAGCTCGGCGAGGGTGAAGTCCTCCGTGAACCAGCCGGTGAGCGGGACGCCGTCGACTTTCTTGGTGGTCCTGAGGCCCGCGAACTCGGGGTGGTCGGCGACGTCCGTGGTCCCGGTGATGTCGTTCTCGTGGCGGCAGACCAGGTGGCCGTCCCTGGTGGGCACCAGGTCCTGCTCGACGATGTGCGCGCCCATGTCCAGGGCCAGCTCGTAGGAGCCGAGGGTGTGCTCGGGCCGGTAGCCGCTGGCACCGCGGTGGCCGATGACGGTCGGCCTGGGCAGGTCCCGGTAGGAGCCGTGGCCGCTGCCGCCCCGGCTCCTCTCGGCGGCGTCCGCCGTACCGGTCAGTCCGAGGGCGGCCGTGCCCAGCACGGCCGCCCCCAGGAGGGTCCGGCGGCCGGGGCTCGTCTGCGCCTGCTCTGTCATGAATGCTCCTCGCATGTGATGTCTGGCACGTGTCGAGCCGGGGTCTTCCGTCCGGACCGGGCAGAATCGGCTGGTGGGTCCCCTGCCGTGGATCGCGTCACCGCAGAGCCGTTGCGGCCGGCGGCTGCCCGCCGGGACTCGGTAC
This sequence comes from Streptomyces clavifer, assembly GCA_014651175.1. GTDB lineage: Bacteria > Actinomycetota > Actinomycetes > Streptomycetales > Streptomycetaceae > Streptomyces > Streptomyces clavifer. The sequence goes on from BMWJ01000006.1 coordinate 220,419, forward strand.
CGGGGCAGGTCGGGGCCGCCCCGTCCGGTCGGGAGGTCCCAGGGCGTGATCGTAGGGAGCTACGTCATCGGAGGGGCGGCACGTGGACGAACATGGCGGAAACACACGTCAACACTGCGTATCCGCTCCGTGAACCCGATGTGCGAGCGGGCAGGACCCGCGAGTATCGTCCTCACCTGCACAGACCCTTGCCAGAACCCGACCCGGCCGGCCCGGCCACTACACCGGAGGATGCGTTGTCCCGACTCACCGTCATCAAGGCAGTGCTCGGACCGATCCTGCGCCTTCTGTTCCGCCCCCAGGTGGAAGGCGCCCAGAACATCCCGGGAACCGGGCCGGTGATTCTCGCGGGCAACCATCTGACGTTCATCGACTCGATGATCATGCCGATCTGCTGCGACCGGCCGGTGTTCTACATTGGCAAGGACGAGTACGTGACCGGCAAGGGCCTCAAGGGCCGGCTGATGGCCTGGTTCTTCACGGGGTGCGGAATGATCCCGGTGGACCGGGACGGGGGCCGCGGCGGCGTCGCGGCGCTCATGACGGGCCGCCGGGTGCTGGAGGAGGGCAACGCCTTCGCGATCTACCCCGAGGGCACCCGCTCCCCCGACGGGCGTCTGTACCGGGGCCGTACGGGCATCGCACGGCTGACGCTGATGACGGGTGCGCCGGTGGTGCCGTTCGCGATGATCGGCACGGACAAGCTGCAGCCCGGCGGCGCCGGCCTCCCGCGTCCGGGCAAGGTCACGGTCCGCTTCGGTGAGCCGATGGAGTTCTCCCGCTACGAGGGCATGGACCGCGACCGCTATGTGCTGCGCGCGGTCACGGATTCGGTGATGGCCGAGGCGATGCGGCTGTCCGGCCAGGAGTACGTGGACATGTACGCGACGAAGGCCAAGGCCGCCTGACCCTCGCGCGCGAGAGGGCCCGTACCCCGGATGGCGGGGTACGGGCCCTTTCGCGTGCCCGCCGTCCGGGTGGACTCCGGGCCCTGTGCTATCCGTGCTCGACGCCGTCCTCCAGCTTCTGGCCGCGCAGCAGGTACCAGGCGGCGACCGCGGTCGCGAGCAGCACCGCGGCGCCGACGCCCGCGGCGACCCTCAGACCGTTGACGAACGCCTCCTGCGCGGCCCAGACCAGTGCGTCCGCCTGCTGGGGCGGGAGCCCCTCGGCCGCCTCCACGGCGCCGCCGAGGGATTCGTGGGCCGCGGCGGAGGTGGCCGGAGCTACGCCGTCCGGGGTGGCGAAGCCCTGGTAGACGCCGGTGACGATGGAGCCGAGCAGCGCGATGCCGAGGGCCGCGCCGAGCTCGTACGCCGTCTCGGAGACCGCGGACGCCGAGCCCGCGTGCTGCTTGGGGACGCTGGAGAGGATCACATCGGCGGTGACGGTGAAGGAGAAGCCCGCGCCGACGCCGACGACCAGGAGCACGAAGCCGAGCAGCGGATAGCCGGTCTCCTTGTGGATGAGGGTGACCACGGCCAGGGCCAGGCCGATCGCCCCGAGTCCGCCGGCCACCACGGAGCGCACCGAGAAGCGACGGGCGGCCCTGCCCGCCAGGAGGCCGGCGGTCACCGCGCCGATGGCCGCGGGCAGCTCGGCGAGACCGGCCTCCAGGGGCCCGCGTCCCTGGACCAGCTGCAGGAACTGGGAGAGGAAGAAGACCAGGCCGGACAGGCCGAGGATGGTGAGCAGATCGGCGAGCACCGCCCCCGAGAAGCCCCGGTGGTGGAAGAGCCGCATGTCCAGCAGGGGGGCGGGGAGCCGGAACTGCCTTCGCACGAACCACACGAGCGCGAGGACACCTCCCACGGCCGCGACGGCGACGGGCCAGTCGGCCCCGTGCGCCGCGAGGTCCTTGATGGCGTACACGATCCCGATCATGCCGATGAGGGAGAGACCGACACTGGGGACGTCCCACGGGCCGGGGGCGGGGTCCTTGGACTCGGGGATCATCTTGACGCCGACGGCCACGAGCACCGCCATGACGGGCAGGTTGATCAGGAAGACGGACCCCCACCAGAAGTGCTCCAGGAGCACACCGCCGACGACGGGGCCGACCGCGGCTCCGGCGGAGGCCATCGCGCCCCAGATGCCGATGGCGAGACTGCGCTCGCGCGGATCGTGGAAGAGGTTGCGGATCAGCGCGAGGGTGGACGGCATGAGGGTGGCACCCGCGACACCCAGCAGGGCCCGGGCCACGATCATCATCTCGGGGGTGGTGGCGTAGGCGTTGAGGACCGAGACGGCACCGAACGCGACGGCGCCGCACAGCAGCAGCTTCTTGCGGCCGATGCGGTCACCGAGGCTGCCCATGGAGACCAGGAGGCCGGCGATGACGAAGGAGTAGACGTCACCGATCCACAGCAGCTGGGTGCCGGTCGGTTCGAGGTCCTCGCTGAGGAACGGGGTCGCCAGGCCGAGCACGGTGGCGTCGACGGCCACCAGCAGCACGGCCAGCACGAGGACGGTGAGGGCGATCCACCGCCCCGGGTGGTACAGGTCGTCCGAGGTGTCGGGCTGCTCGTGGGTACTGCTCATTCCTCCACGCTCCGGCGTGCTCCGCCGAGCAGCAACTCGACGATCATGTACTGGAAGTCCTGCCCGGCGACCCGCCCCACCTGTACGGCCCACGCTCCGGTGCCGATCAGTCCGTACAGGGCTTCGGTCAGCCAGGCCGGGGTGAGGTCGATCCGGAGTTCGCCGCGCTCCTGCCCGCGCCGGAAGAAGGCGGAGACCCGCGCGTCGAGCCGGTTCCAGCCGTCGTTCACCTCGTCGCCCTCGAAGAGCTGGTTCTCGGAGACGAGGAAGGACAGCAGCCCGGCCACGGGCTCCACGGCGGCGACGAGCCTCCGCAGGCCCTCTTCGGCGGTGCCCTCGTCGAGGACGGCCGCATCGAGCGCCGCCTCGAATTCCTGGATGCCGAGGTCCTCCAGCGCTCTCACGAGGGCGTCACGCCCTGCGAAGTGACGGTGCAGGGTGGCGCGGCCGATGCCTGCGGCCCGGGCGACCTCGTCCATGGTCGCGGTGGATCTGCGGGTCAGCAGGGCTGCGGCGCTCCGCAGCACCTGCTCACGATCGAGAGTCATGAGACGACACTATCCCAAGTGAGACAGAATCGTCTCACGGGTGGATGCGTCATCCTCTGTCCGTCCCGTCCCGCCGGAGGAGGGCACCATGAGGTGATGAAGCCGCTGCTGCTGATCGACATCGACGGCCCACTCAACCCGTACGAGGCGCTGTCCCGCCGCAGGCCGCCGAAGGGGTACCGGCGGCACAGCATGCGGCCCACGGGGTGGACTGCCGGGCCGGCGCTGCCTGTCCTGCTCAACCCGGAACACGGCGACGAGCTGCTGGCCCTCACCGGCCTCTACGAGCTCGCCTGGGCGACCACCTGGAAGAACGAGGCCAACGAGTGGATCGCCCCGCGTCTGGGGCTGCCGCCCCTGCCGTACATCGACTGGCCGCGGATGCACGGCCTCACGGGGAACGGGACGTACTGGAAGACGCGCTACGTCGTCGAGTACGCGGCCGGCAGACCGTTCGCCTGGGTCGACGACGAGATCACGGACCTGGACACCGGCTGGGTGGCGGGGCACCACCCGGGGCGGGCGCTGCTGCGCCCGGTCGACCCCCGGGTGGGGCTGGTGCGGGCGGACTTCGACGCACTCGCCGCCTGGGCGTGACCGCGTGACCCGGGCTCAGCTCCAGGGCAGCGAGGAGCGGTGGCGCCAGTAGGCCTCCGGCTCCTCCACCAGGGCGTCCAGCCGGTCCAGCCGGTCCGCGTCCAGGTCGAGGAGGGGGGCGTGCAGATTGCCGGCGAGCTGGGTGACGGTGACCGCCCCGGACAGGACGACGCCTGCCCACGGCCGGTGGAGCACGAAGGCCAGGGCGACGGCGTCCGCACCCAGTTCCGCCTCGGCGGCGATCTCCTGGGCGACGGCGGGGGCTTCGGTCCCTGCCAGCCTCCCGTTGGCCATGGCCTCCTTGACGATGACGGTGAGCCCGGCGTCGTGCGCCTCCGCGAGCGCCGGGCCGGCGGAGGTCTCCAGGGCGTTGTAGGTGGCCTGGACGGTGCGGAAGAGTGGCTCGCCGTCCACCGTCACGGCCACGGCGGCCCGGATGGCGTCGGCCTGGGCGGGCCCGCTGGTGGAGAACCCGACGGTGGTGCCCTCCGCCGCCAGCGCGGCCAGGCGGGCGTGCAGTTCCTTGTCACCCAGTGCCGGGCTGTCGGCGGTCACCGAGTGGATCTGGTAGAGGTCCAGCCGCTCCCCGAGCAGCCCGGCCGTCTCGGCGCGCTGCCGTTCGAACGTGGCGAGGCCGTGGTCCTTCACCTCGTGCGCCTCGGCGTCGACGCGCCAGTCGGCGGTGTAGGTGTAGCCCCACTTGCTGCCGACGACCACGTCCGTGACGTCGGGACGTGCGGTCAGCCAGCCGGCGAGGAACTCCTCGGAGCGGCCGTAGGAGCGGGCCGCGTCGAAGTAGCGCACGCCCTGCGCGTAGGCGGCGTCCAGGAGTTCATGGGTGCGGGCGCGCAGGACCTCGACACCGCGGTCGGCGGGGAGGTCCCGGTCGCGGTGCAGGTTGATGTAGCCGGGCCTGCCTACCGCGGCCAGGCCCAGCCCGATGTGCGCGGTCGGAGTGGTCGCTCGGTTCAGGCGGGCGAAGGGCATCGCGGACTCCTCCTGGTCGGTTTCACGTGCCTGCCCGACCAACGTAGCCCGCGATGCCGCCGGATCAGCCCCGCGCGGTCGCCCAGGCGTGCTGCGTCGCGAGATCGGCCTTCACCTCGGCGAGCTGTACGGCGACGGCCGACGGGGCCGTGCCGCCGCGGCCGTCGCGGGAGGCCAGCGCGCCGGGCACGTCGAGCACCGCGCGCACCTCGGGGGTGAGGTGCTCGGAGATCCCGGCGAACTGCTCGTCCGTCAGTTCGTCGAGCTCGATGCCCTGCTGCTCACACACCTTGACGCACTCGCCCGCGACCTCGTGCGCGACCCGGAACGGCACGCCCTGCTTGACCAGCCACTCGGCGATGTCCGTGGCGAGCGAGAAGCCGGCCGGGGCCAGCTCCTCCATGCGCTCCCGGTGGACGGTGAGCGTGGCCATCATGCCGGTGAAGGCGGGGAGCAGCACCTCCAGCTGGTCGCAGGAGTCGAAGACGGGCTCCTTGTCCTCCTGGAGGTCGCGGTTGTACGCGAGCGGGAGGGCCTTGAGCGTCGCCATCAGCCCGGTCAGGTTGCCGATGAGGCGGCCCGACTTGCCGCGGGCCAGCTCGGCGATGTCGGGGTTCTTCTTCTGCGGCATGATCGAGGAGCCGGTGGAGAAGGCGTCGTGGAGGGTGACGAAGGAGAACTCCTTCGTGTTCCAGATGATGACCTCCTCCGCGATGCGGGAGAGGTTGACGCCGATCATCGCGGTGATGAACGCGAACTCGGCGACGAAGTCCCGCGACGCGGTGCCGTCGATGGAGTTGGCCACGGAGCCGTGCTCGAAGCCGAGGTCCGCCGCGACGGCCTCCGGGTCGAGCCCGAGGGACGACCCGGCCAGCGCGCCGGAGCCGTACGGGGACACGGCGGTCCGCTCGTCCCACTGCCGCAGCCGCTCGGCGTCCCGGATGAGGGGCTGCACATGGGCCAGGACGTGGTGGGCGAACAGGACGGGCTGGGCGTGCTGGAGGTGGGTGCGGCCGGGCATGGCCACGTCCGCGTGCGCCTCGGCGAGGCCGACGAGGGCGTCCTGGAGCTCGGCGATCAGCCCGCCGAGGATCCGGGCGTGGTCGCGCAGGTACATCCGGAAGAGCGTGGCGACCTGGTCGTTGCGGGAGCGGCCTGCCCGCAGCTTGCCGCCGAGGTCCGGGCCGAGGCGCTCCAGGAGACCGCGCTCCAGCGCGGTGTGCACGTCCTCGTCCGCGAGGGTGCCGGTGAAGGAACCGTCGGCGACGGCGGCTTCGAGGTCGTCGAGTCCGGCGGCCATGCGCGCCAGCTCGTCGTCGGTGAGCAGGCCCGCCTTGTTGAGCACACGCGCGTGGGCGCGGGAACCGGCGATGTCGTACGGGGCGAGCCGCCAGTCGAAGTGGACGGAGGCGGACAGCCTGGCCAGCGCCTCGGCGGGGCCGTCGGCGAAACGGCCGCCCCAGAGCCGTACGTCGCTGTTGCCGGTGCCGTTGCTCACTGCGTGCTCCTCGGGAGTGCAAGGGGTGGGTGTGCGATCGCCTCCCCGCCGGCGCGCGGAGGGGAGGCGGTGGTGACGCCGTGGATCGGACGCGGTCACGCACACGGCCGCGATCCTCGAGGACAAGGCATAACTATGCAATCCTCCGTATGCTTTGTCAAAGGTGCTGGTGGGAGGGGTGCGTGATCCCTAGGCTGGACCCATGCGCCCCCTCGTCCCGCTGTCCCCCACGCTGTATCTCCCGCCCCAGGACCGACTACTGCTGGGCAAGCCCCTGACCGCAGCGCTGGACACGGCCGAGCCGGATGCCTGGGTGGACCTCGACCGGCGGATCGCCACCGCGACCGCGTGGCGGACCGGGGTCAGGCCGCTGCGGTATCTGCTCAGGGAGCGGAATGCCGACGGCAACGGGTCGGTCGACTGGGCCGCCGCCCCCCGCTGGGACGAGGAGGCGCACGACGTCACCTGGTCGCGGTTCCCGCCCTCCGAGGCGGAGACCGCACTCGTCCTCTGCCACGACCGGTGGCAGGCACGGGAGGCGGCGCTGGCCCTCACCCCCGGGCGGCCGGCCCTCCTGCCCCTGCTGCTGGTGCGCTGCGCCGACTCCCGGCCGCGGGTGCGCGAGCGGGCCCGCAGCGTGCTGGCGGCGGACCTGGACGGGCCTGCGGCGGCGGAGCTGGTGCCCCTGGCCCTGCGGCTGAGCCTGCGCCCGCACGGCGACTGGGCCCTGGAGCGGGTCCTGGCCGTGGCCGGGCCCCTGCCGCCCTCACTGGCTCCCCGGATCCTGACGAGCCCGCTGGCACAGGTCCGGGTCCTCGGGGTGCGGCTCTGTCTGGAGCGGGGACTCCTCACACCCGCCGGGCTCACGGATCTCGTCCTCACCGCCCCGGACCGGGCCGTCCGCCGCCTGTGCACCGACGCGCTGCTGGCCCGGGTGTCCCCCGGCGACCCGGAACGGCTCCTGGACCCTCTGCTCGCGGCCTCCTCGGCCGTGACGCGGTCCTCCGCGGTGACGGCACTGCACCGGGCGGGCCGTGGCCGGGAGGCCGCGTGGCACGTGTCGGACCCCTCGGCCGGGGTGCGTTCCGCCGCCCGCCTCGTCCTGCGGATGGAGGGCCGTGAATCCGGGGAGCTCTACCGGGCGCTGTGCGCCGGCCCCGACGTGCCGGGCCTCGCCCCGGGGGCCCTGTTCGGCCTGGCCGAGTCCGGGGCGCCCGGGGCGGCGGCCCTGCTGCGGCCGCTGACTGCCCACCCGGAGGGCCGCGTGCGTGCCGCGGCGCTCGCCGCGCTGCGGATGCTGGACGCGGTCTCGCCCGACACGCTCATGGCTGCCATGGACGACCCGCACCCACCCGTGGTGCGGACCGCCCGCAAGGCGCTCGTCCCGTACGTCCTGCTCGTCCCGGAGGAGTGGCTGGCCGCCCTGGTGGCCCCCGGCCGGCCCCGGCACGTGCGGCGGTCCGGCCTGCGGCTGCTCTGCGCCCACAGCCTCGCCCTGCGCAAACGCGTGCTGGCCGCACTGGAGGAGGACGAGGACCCCGAGGTCGCCCACGAGGCACAGCGCGCCCGGTACGAGCCGTTGCCCCCGGCCGGTTCCGATGGCTGAGACCCGCTGCCCACGGGGCACCTGACGACGGATAATTCATGCCATGGGAAAAAACCATGAACGTATCGACGGACGGCTGCGCACCTTCATCGAGGAGCAGCACGTCTTCTTCACCGCGACCTCGCCCCTGGACGCCGACGGCACGGTCAACCTCTCCCCGAAGGGCGTCAACGGCTCGTTCGCCGTCCTGGACGAACGGACCGTGGCCTACCTGGACTTCGCCGGGAGCAACGCGGAGACCATCGCCCATCTCCGGGAGAACGGCCGCATCACCCTGATGTGGTGCGCCTTCCAGGGGCCGCCGAACATCGTCCGGGTGCACGGCCGCGGTGAGCCCGTCTTCCGCGACGACCCCCGGTTCCCCGGTCTCCTCGGCCGTTTCCCCTCGGTCGACCCGACCGCGCACGGGCTGCGCGCGATCATCGTGGTGAGCGCGGAACTGATCCGGGACACCTGCGGTTACGGGGTGCCCTTCATGGCGTACGACGAGGACCGGACCCTGCACGCCGACCGCTTCCGGCGTGAGGACGACGCGAGTCTGAGCGCGTACTTCGGGAAGAAGGAGGACATCGCCACCAGCATCGACGGGCTGCCGGGCCTGCCCCTGCCGCTGCCCGGCCTGCCCGCGCCGGCGTCCGCGGGGTAGGCACGGGCCCGGTGTAAGGCGCTGGGCCGAACGGAGCAGGTGCGGTGGGGCGGGGCGGGCACGGGCCGTACGGTCCGGAGCATGCGCAGACCCTTGGTGACCGCGTCCGTCCTGCTCGCGCTGGCGTCGCTCGCGGCGCGGCCGGCGGAGCCGCCACCCCTTCCGGAACGGCTGGCCGACACGGGCGGCGGCAGCCAGCTGATCACCGCCGAGGCCGCCGGCACGGACTCCACCACGGGCACGGTCACCTGGTGGGACCGGCGGCGGGGGACGTGGGTGGCGGCGGGTTCGGCTCCTGCCCGCTTCGGCGCGAACGGCCTGGCCGAGGGCACCACCCGTACGCAGGGCACGAACACCACGCCGACCGGCCTGTTCGACCTGCCGTACGCCTTCGGCACCGGGACGGCCCCGGCCGGAACCCGCTATCCGTACCGCCGGGCCGGCGACCGCTCGTGGTGGTGCCAGGACAACGCGTCCCCCGCGTACAACCGCTGGGTGGAGCCGCGCCCGGCCCACTGCCGGGCGGGCGAGGCCGAGCACCTGGTCGCGTACCGCGCGCAGTACGCCCGCGCGCTCGTGATCGGCTTCAACTACCACCGGCCGGTCCGGGGCCGGGGCGCCGGGATCTTCCTGCACGTCGACGGCAGGGGAGCGACCGCCGGCTGCGTGTCCGTACCGGCCACCGTCATGGAGCGGATCCTCGCCTGGGCCGATCCGGCACGGCGGCCGCACATCGCGATCGGGACCGGGTCCGGCCCGACCGCGATCACGCGCTACTGACGGCGGCCGCTCAGCGGTCGTTCTGGGCGAGCCGCAGCAGGTGGTCGGCCAGTGCCTGGCCGCCGTTCGGGTCACGGCTGATCAGCATCAGCGTGTCGTCGCCCGCGATCGTGCCGAGGATCGCCCGGAGTTCGGCCTGGTCGATGGCCGAGGCGAGGAACTGGGCGGCGCCCGGCGGGGTCCGGAGCACCACCAGGTTGGCCGAGGCCTCCGCGGAGATGAGCAGCTCGGCGGAGAGCCTGCGCATCCGCTCCTCCTTCGCGGACCCGCCGAGCGGTGCCTGCGGAGTGCGGAAGCCGCCCTCGCTGGGCACCGCGTAGATCAGCTCGCCGCCGGTGTTGCGGATCTTCACCGCGCCGAGCTCGTCCAGGTCGCGGGAGAGCGTCGCCTGGGTGACGCTCAGCCCGTCGTCGGCCAGGAGCTTGGCCAGCTGGCTCTGCGAGCGCACCGGCTGCCGGTTGAGGATGTCCACGATCCTGCGGTGGCGTGCCGTGCGGGTCTGCGGCACCGACGGCCCGCCGTGCTCGGATTCCTGCGCCTCGGTCATCGTCGTCGCCTCAATCTCCGGATCGTCACTCTGCGGACCGTCCGTCCCCGTAGGTCGCGTCGAGAGCTCCCGGCAGGATCCGCAGGAACGCGTCCACCTCCGCGTCACCGATGATCAGCGGCGGCATGAGCCGTACGACGTCGGGGGCGGGAGCGTTCACCAGGAGTCCGGCTTCCTGAGCCGCCTGCTGCACCTTCGCCGCGAGGGGCCCGGTGAGCACGATACCCAGCAGCAGGCCGGAGCCTCGGACGTGGGAGACCAGCGGGTGCCCCAGGCCCTCGACGCCGTCCCTGATCCTCTCGCCGAGCCGCTTCACCTCGTCCAGGGTGCCGTCGGCGGCGAGGGTGTCCAGGACGGCGAGGCCGGCGGCGCAGGCGACGGGGTTGCCGCCGAACGTCGTGCCGTGCTGACCGGGCTTCAGCAGGTCGGCCGCCGCGCCGAACGCCACGGTGGCGCCGATCGGCAGTCCGCCGCCGAGGCCCTTGGCGAGCGTGACGAGGTCGGGCTCGACGCCCTGGTGGGCCTGGTGCTCGAACCAGTGGCCGCAGCGGCCGATCCCGGTCTGCACCTCGTCCAGGACCAGCAGCGTGCCGGTGGCCCGGGTGATCTCCCGGGCGGCCTCCAGATAGCCCTTGGGCGGGACGACCACACCGTTCTCGCCCTGCATGGGCTCGATGATCAGCAGGGCGGTGTCGGTGGTCACCGCGGCCCGGAGCGCCTCGACGTCTCCGTACGGCACGTGGGTGACGTCGCCGGGCAGCGGGAGGAAGCCCTCGCGCTTCTTGGGCTGGCCGGTGAGGGCGAGGGCGCCCATGGTCCGGCCGTGGAAGCCGCCGTCGGTGGCGACCATGTGGCCGCGGCCGGTGAGCCGGCCGATCTTGAAGGCGGCCTCGTTGGCCTCGGCACCGGAGTTGGAGAAGTAGACCCGGCCCGTGCGCCCGAAGAGCTGGAGCAGCCGCTCGGCGAGCTCGACGGGCGGTTCGGCGATGAAGAGGTTGGAGACGTGGCCGAGCGAGCCGATCTGGCGGGAGACGGCCTCGACGACGGCCGGGTGGGCGTGACCGAGGGCGTTGACCGCGATCCCGCCGACGAAGTCGAGGTATTCGGTGCCGTCGGCGTCCCACACCCGGGCTCCGGCACCGCGCACCAGGGACAGCTGCGGCGTGCCGTAGTTGTCCATGAGTGCGCCCTGCCAGCGCTGTGTGAACTCCTGGTTGCTCATGACTCCCCCTGTGCGGTCCGTGCGTCGGGCACGACCATCGTGCCGATTCCCTCGTCGGTGAAGATCTCCAGCAGGATCGAGTGCTGGACCCGGCCGTCGATGACACGGGCCGTCTCGACCCCGTTGCGTACGGCGTGCAGGCAGCCCTGCATCTTGGGGACCATGCCGCTGGACAGGTCGGGCAGCAGCCTCTCCAGCTCGGTGGCGGTGAGGCGGCTGATCACGTCGTCGCTGTTCGGCCAGTCCTCGTAGAGGCCCTCGACGTCGGTGAGGACCATCAGCGTCTCGGCGTTCAGCGCGGCGGCGAGTGCGGCGGCGGCGGTGTCGGCGTTGACGTTGTAGACGTGGTTGTCCTCGGCCGAGCGGGCGATGGAGGAGATGACCGGGATCCGGCCGTCGTCGAGCAGCGCCTGGATGGCCCCGGTGTCGATGGCGGTGATCTCGCCGACCCGGCCGATGTCGACGGCCTCGCCGTCGATCACCGGGCGGTGCTGGGTGGCGGTGATGGTGTGGGCGTCCTCGCCGGTCATGCCGACCGCGAGCGGGCCGTGCTGGTTGAGCAGGCCGACGAGCTCACGCTGGACCTGCCCCGCCAGCACCATCCGCACGACGTCCATCGCCTCGGGCGTGGTGACGCGGAGTCCGGCCTTGAACTCGCTGACCAGGCCCTGCTTGTCGAGCTGGGCACTGATCTGCGGGCCGCCGCCGTGCACGACGACGGGCTTGAGGCCGGCGTGCCGCAGGAAGACGACGTCCTGCGCGAACGCGGCCTTCAGCTCCTCGTCGATCATGGCGTTGCCGCCGAACTTGATGACGACGGTCCTGCCGTTGTGGCGGGTCAGCCAGGGCAGTGCCTCGATGAGGATCTGTGCCTTCGGCAGCGCGGTGTGCTTCCTCGCGGCGCTCATGAGCTGTACGCGCTGTTCTCGTGGACGTACTCGGCGGTGAGGTCGTTGGCCCAGATGACGGCCGCCTCGCTGCCCTCGGCGAGGTCGGCGGTGATCCGGACCTCCCGGTAGCGCATGTCGACGAGCTCGCGGTCCTCACCGACGCTGCCGTTCCTGCAGACCCAGACGTCGTTGATGGCGACGTTCAGCCGGTCCGGGTCGAAGGCGGCCTTCGTGGTGCCGATCGCGGAGAGGACCCGGCCCCAGTTGGGGTCCTCGCCGTGGATGGCGCACTTGAGGAGGTTGTTGCGGGCGATGCTGCGGCCCACTTCGACGGCGTCGTCCTCGGTGGCCGCGCCCACGACCTCGATGCGGATGTCCTTGGAGGATCCCTCGGCGTCGCCGATCAGCTGGCGGGCGAGGTCCGCGCAGACGGTCCGCACGGCTTCGGCGAACTCCTCCTGCCCCGGGGTGACTCCGGCGGCCCCCGAGGCGAGCAGCAGCACGGTGTCGTTGGTCGACATGCAGCCGTCGGAGTCCACCCGGTCGAAGGTGGTGCGGGTGGCGTCGCGGAGTGCGGCATCGAGCGCGGGGGCCTCGACGTCGGCGTCGGTGGTGAGGACGACCAGCATCGTGGCGAGGCCGGGGGCGAGCATGCCCGCACCCTTGGCCATCCCGCCGACGGTCCATCCCTCGCCGCCCGCCACGGCCGTCTTGTGCACGGTGTCGGTGGTCTTGATGGCGAGGGCGGCGCGCTCGCCGCCGTGCTCGCTGAGGGCGGCGGCCGCCGTCCCGATGCCGGGCAGCAGCTTGTCCATCGGGAGCGGCAGGCCGATGAGCCCGGTCGACGCGACCGCGATCTCGCCGGCGCTGTGACCGGTGAGGACCTCGGCGGCCCTCTCGGCGGTGGCGTGGGTGTCCTGGAAGCCCTTGGGGCCCGTACAGGCGTTGGCGCCACCGGAGTTGAGGACGACGGCGGTCACTTCGCCGCCCCTGAGGACCTGCTCCGACCAGAGGACGGGCGCGGCCTTGACGCGGTTGGAGGTGAAGACGCCCGCGGCGGCGCGGCGGGGACCGTTGTTGACCACGAGGGCCAGGTCCGGTCCGCCGCTCTCCTTGATCCCGGCGGCGATGCCCGCCGCCGTGAACCCCTTGGCTGCCGTGACGCTCACGGTGCGACTCCGATCGTGGAAAGACCCGTGTCCTCGGGAAGTCCGAGGGCGATGTTCATGCTCTGCAGGGCACCCGACGCGGTGCCCTTGGCGAGGTTGTCGATGGCGCTGATCACGATGATCCGGCCGGCCGCCTCGTCGAGGGCGACCTGGATCTGGACGGCGTTGGATCCGTACACGGCCGCGGTGGCGGGCCACTGGCCCTCGGGCAGCAGGTCGACGAACGGCTCGTCCGTGAAGGCCTTCTCGTACACGGCGCGGAGGGACTCGGCGCTCACGCCCGGCTTCGCCTTCGCGCTGCACGTGGCGAGGATGCCGCGGGGCATGGGCGCGAGGGTCGGTGTGAAGGACACCGTGACCGGCTCGCCCGCCGCGGCGCCGAGGTTCTGGATCATCTCCGGCGTGTGCCGGTGGACGCCGCCGACCCCGTAGGGCGACATGTTGCCCATGACCTCGGAGCCGAGCAGGTGCGGCTTGGCCGCCTTGCCCGCGCCGGAGGTGCCGGACGCGGCGACGACGACGGCCTCGGGCTCGGCCAGGCCTGCCCCGTACGCCGGGAAGAGGGCGAGGGAGACGGCGGTCGGGTAGCAGCCGGGGACGGCGATGCGCTTGGTCCCCGCCAGGGCCGCACGGGCCCCGGGCAGCTCCGGCAGGCCGTAGGGCCAGGTGCCGGCGTGCGGCGATCCGTAGAACTTCTCCCAGTCCGCGGCGTTCTTCAGCCGGAAGTCGGCGCCCATGTCGACGACGAGCACCTCGTCACCGAGCTGCTCCGCGACGGCGGCGGACTGCCCGTGGGGCAGGGCCAGGAAGACGACGTCGTGCCCGGCGAGGGCGTCAGCCGTGGTCGGCAGGAGCACACGGTCCGCGAGCGGCCTCAGGTGCGGTTGGAGCGCGCCGAGCTTCTGCCCCGCGTTGGAGTGGCCGGTGAGGGCGCCGATCTCGACCTCCGGGTGACTGAGGAGCAGACGGAGCAGCTCCCCGCCGGCATATCCGCTCGCCCCTGCCACTGCCGCACGTACCACCATCGATATCCTCCTCGTCGATGGCATGACTATACGCAGCTATGCACTTTTATGCAAAAATTTTCGCTGTACGGAAGCCGGCTCAATCTGCCCGGCCGCCGGATCGGCGGCGGTTCCCGGGTGAGCTCCCGCCGAAGGACCGCCCGGCCCGACGGCACTCCGGTGGACGCGACGTGGCGCACCGGTGCGGCGGGCGGACTGCGCGCAGGCGGCTCCCCGCCGAAGCCGTCGCCGGCGCACCGATCGAGGTCGCCAGGATCTCCGCCCCGCCCCGGTCGAGGCCCTGCCCGGCGGCGAGCAGCACCGCTGCGGCTTCGCGCCGGTCCGGGGTTCAGGGCGTACGAGGACTCGCCGACCGGGCCCTGTGCGCGGCGGCGTTCTGCTTCATGTGTCGTGGGGTGGGCATGCGCGGGGTCTGCGTGTCGGCCGTGCCGGTGCGGGCGGCTCCCACCCCTGGAGCATGGGCGGGGCGCCGCCGACCGGCCCTGTTCCGCTGCCGCCGCTCGTACCGCTGCGCCGCGTCGAGCCCCCTGAGGCCGCCCGGTCGTACACGGCCCGGATGCGAGTTGCCGGTCCCCGTCGCCGAGCAGTCCCGCACGAGCGCCGGTGATCCGGCCCACGCATGCGGTGAGCCGCGGGCGCGCGCCCGGGCGTACGTCGGTGCCGGCGCCGCGCGCCGGGACGAGCATCGCTGCCGGCGCCTCGGTAGGTCGTACGCACCGGGCTCCGGGGGACCCACGCGTGCAGTGCGTCCGGATCGGCGGAGTGTCCGGCGCCTCGGCTGCGTCCTACTCGCGCACGGCCGCCGCGAGTCCGGCGTTCACCACGAGCCCGGCGCACGCCGGGAGCGCGTCAGGAACGCGCGTCGCCGGTCTCCTCGGACCGCGCCGCGTTCTTCTCCTTGATGCGCACGGCTTCCTTGCGGACCTCGGCCTGGGTGGCCCGCTCCTTCTGCAGCCACTCGGGGCTCTCGTTCTTCAGCTCGTCGATCTGCTCGGTGGTCAGCGGCTCGGTGACTCCGCCCCGCGCGAGGCCGGCGATGGAGATGCCCAGCTTGGAGGCGACCACGGGCCGGGGGTGCGGGCCGTTGCGCCGCAGCTCCTGCAGCCACGCGGGCGGGTCGGCCTGCAGCGCGTTCAGCTCGCCGCGCGAGACGACGCCCTCCTGGAACTCGGCGGGGGTGGCTTCGAGGTACACACCCAGCTTCTTCGCCGCGGTGGCGGGCTTCATGGTCTGGGTGGTCTGGTGCGACGTCATGGTGCCCAGGGTATCGAGCATGTGCGCCCCCTCCGACCACGCCCGGTAGCCTGGCGGGGTGACAGGCTCGGAAACCCCCTCCTCGTTCCGGCTCGCCTACGTCCCGGGCGTGACCCCGACCAAATGGGTGCGGATCTGGAACGAACGGCTGCCCGGTGTCCCCCTGACCCTCGTGGGCGTACCCGCCGACGAGGCGGCCCGCACGCTGCGCGGCGGCGACGCCGACGCCGGTTTCGTGCGCCTCCCGGTCGACCGTACGGATCTGAGCGCCATCCCCCTCTACACCGAGACGACCGTCGTCGTGGTCCCCAAGGACCACCTCGTGGCGGCCGTCGACGAGGTGTCGGCCGCGGACCTCGCCGAGGAGGTCGTCCTGCACCCCCTCGACGACACCCTGGAGTGGGACCGTCCGCCCGGCCTGCCGGCGCTGGAACGCCCCGCGACGACGGAGGACGCGGTCGAGCTGGTGGCCGCGGGGGTGGGACTGCTCGTCGTCCCCCAGTCGCTGGCCCGGCTGTACCACCGCAAGGACCTCACCTACCGGCCGCTCTCGGACGTCCCGGAGTCGCGCATCGCGCTGTCGTGGCCGGAGGAGAGGACCACCGACCTGGTGGAGGAGTTCATCGGGATCGTCCGCGGGCGGACCGTGAACAGCACCCGGGGACGCCCCCCGACACCCCCGCAGCCGAAGGCCAAGCGCCCCGAGAAGAAGGGGGGCGCGCCGCGCAAGCCCGCGGCCGGCAAGGCGACGGGCAAGAACCCCCGCGGCGCGTCCGGCGGTGGCAAGCGCGGCAAGCCCCGCCGCCGCCCCTAGGGCCTCGGCGGCGCACCACCCCGTACCCGTAGTACTCCAGAGCTACGGGACAGGTGCACTCCATGGCGGGACGCGGACCACACGGGACGCTCCATAGCTTCGGTACCGGATTCACCAGGAACATCCGGTACGGAAGGACCTCCCCATGGCGTCCCGCCCACGCAGCAGCCGCTTGCGTCGCGCCCTGCTCACCGCGCTCGTCACCGCGTCCGTGGCCCTGCCGGTGTCGGGGGCGGCCCGCCCGGCCGCCGTTCCGGCTCCGGCGCCGGCCGACCTCGGCCCGCTGGGAGCCGCGACCCCCGCCGCACTCGGCGCGCGGTACGCGGCCGGCCGCGACGGCATCCGGGCGGCCGGGCAGGCGGCCCTGCGGCACGGTGACCGGCAGCGCGCCGCCTCCCTCCGGGCCATGGCCGCGCCCGGACGGCACTTCCTCGCGTTCGACGGACGCGACGGCGGCCGTACCGCCGAGGTCTTCGGGGATCTGTCCCGGGCCCACCGGATCGCGGTGCTGGTGCCGGGGGCCGGCGTCGACCTCGACCACTACGCGCGCCTGCGGCACGGTGGCGAGGCGCTCCTCGGGGAGCTGGGCGGCGGTTCGGCCGTCGTCGCCTGGCTCGGGTACCGGACCCCGGCCACGGTGAGCCCGGGGGCGCTGACGGCGGGGCGGGCCGACGAGGCGGCCCCGCTGCTGCGGTCCTTCGTGCGGGAGCTGGGAGCGGCTCGGCCCGCCGCCCGGGTCGCCCTCCTCTGCCATTCCTACGGTTCCGTCGTGTGCGCCCGGGCCGCCTCCGGGCTGGAGGTCGCGGACCTCGTGCTGTTCGGCAGCCCCGGCACGGGGGCGGAGAGTGCCGCGGCTCTGCACACCGGGGCGACCGTCCGGGCCGGCCGCGCCACCGGCGACTGGATCGCCGGTGTACCCCACGTGGAGCTGGACCTCGCCTTCACCACCGTCGGGTTCGGGGCCGATCCGGTCTCGCCGGAGTTCGGGGCGGAGGTGTTCGACGCGGGCGACGGCGGGCACGGCGACTACCTGGAGCCGGGCTCCGTCCCCCTGCGCAGCATCGCGGCGATCGTGGCGGGACGGGCGGGCCGCCATGCGTGACCTGGTACGGCGTATCGAGTCCGCGACGCCCCCGGGCCGCGACCGGGCGGTCGACGCCCTGCGCGCGGCGGCCATCGTGGGTGTGGTGGGCGGCCACTGGCTGGTGACCGCGCTGGTCGCCGACAGCGGCACGGTGCGCGGGGCGAGTCCGCTGCGGTACATGCCGGAGTTCACCCCGGTCTCCTGGGTGTTCCAGACGCTCGCTGTCTTCTTCCTGGTGGGCGGGCAGGTGGGCGCGGGGGGATACGCCTCCGCCCGCGCGAGGGGCGATTCCTACGGCCGGTGGCTGCGTACCCGGATGGGGCGGCTGTTCCGCCCGGTCGCCGTGGTCCCGGCCGTGTGGGCCGTGGCGGCGGGCGTGATGCTGGTCTCCGGGGTGGACCGGGGGACGGTGCGCGCGCTGGGCAAGCTGGTGTGGTCGCCGCTCTGGTTCCTGCTGGTCTTCGCGGCGCTGACGGCGGCGACACCGCTGGTGGCACGCCTGCACCCGCTGTGGCCGCTCGCCGTGGTCCTGCACGTCGATCTCTTCAGGCTGGGGCTGGACGGCCCGTCCGCGCTCGGCTGGATCAACGTGGCCGCGGGCTGGCTGGTCCCGTACTGCCTGGGGGCCGCCCGGGCCCGGGGCGCGCTGGACAGCCGGCGGACCGGGTGGGCGCTGCTGATCGGAGGCGCGGGAGCCACCGCAGGGCTCGTGCTGTTCGCCGGCTACCCCGCCTCCATGGTCGGGGTGCCGGGCAGCGGGCTCTCCAACCTCGACCCGCCGACGCTCGCCGTCGTCACCTTCGGTCTGGCCCAGTGCGGTGGCGCCCTGCTGCTCCTCGGTCCGCTGCGGCGGGTAATGGCGCGGCCCGGGGTGTGGGCGGTGACGGCGCTGGTGAATCTTTCCGCGATGACGATATTCCTGTGGCACCAGACGGCGATGATCGTGGTGACCTCGACCGCCCTTCTCGTGGCCGGCCCGCTCCCCGGCCTGCACGACCTGCCCGAAGGACCGGCCTGGATCCTCGCGCGGCTGGCCTGGCTGCCGGTGTTCGCCCTGGCCCTGCTGGTGTGCCGGGCCGCGTTCGGCACGTACGAGACGCGCGGCGGCGGCCGTTCGACGGTCGTGCGGAAGGCCTCCCCCGCCCCTGTCACGGAGTCGCGCCATGCATAGGCTGAGGGCCATGACGGGGGCGGCGGGGGCCTGGCGACGGCTGAGGGAACGCCTGCGCGGGCTGCCGCGCGGACTGTACGGGGACCTGTGGGCGCTGCCCGTCGACCCGGTGCCGGCCGCGGGCCGGCCCGGAGCGCCGGCCTGGCGCCCGGTGTTCGGGATGCTGTTGGCCCTGGGTGCGGGGGCAGTCGCGCTCTTCCACGTCTACGACCTGATACCGCACGGCGCGGGCATCCCGCTCTACGCGGTGCTGCTCGCCGTGGGCCAGTCCGCGGCACTGATCGCCGGGATGTCCCGGCCGCTGTACGCCTGGTGGGTGTCGCTGGCCCTGATGCTCGTCAGCCTGCGGCTCGCGGAACCGGCGCTGGCCCACGACGCGTTGTTCCCGACCGTGCCCGAGATCGCCCTGCAGGCCGGGTCGTTGTTCCTGCTGGCGCTCCGGGTCCACCCGCGCCGGGCGGCGACCGCGCTCGTGATCGCCCTTATGGCGGTGGCGTTCTCGGTGTCGTTCACCACCGGGCCCCACGACCACGCCCTTGACCGTGCTTCCCTCGCCGCCGTCACGGCCGTGGTGGTCGGCGCCGCGCTGCGGGCCCTGCGGGTGGCCCGCACCGAGCTGGTCGAGCAGTCGGAGCTCACGGCGGAGGAGCGGTCCCGGCGCACCCTGCTGGAGGAGCGCAACCGGATCGCCCGTGAGCTGCACGACGTGGTCGCCCACCACATGTCGGTGATCTCGATCCAGGCACAGGTCGCCCCGCACCTGGTCGAGAACCCGTCGGACGAGCTCAGGGAGAACCTCGCGGGTATCCGGGAGAATGCCGTGGAGGCGCTCGCCGAGCTGCGCCGGGTCCTCGGCGTGCTGCGCTCCGAGGACGCCGTCGCGGACGGGGTGCGGCACGCCCCGCAGCCGACCCTCGACCGGCTGGACGAGCTGACCGGCAAGGTCCGGGGCGCCGGGGTGGCCGTGACCGCGGAGACGACGGGCGCCCGGCAGCCGTTGCCGCCGGGGGTCGAGCTGTCGGCGTTCCGCATCGTGCAGGAGGCGCTCAGCAACGTGATGCGGCACGCCCCCGGGGCGCGGGCCCGGGTCGAGATCGGCTACCACTCGGCCGCCGTCACCGTCAGGATCACCAACACCGCCCCGGAGAGCCCGCCCGCACGGTCCGCCGGTGTGGGACACGGACTGCTCGGGATGCACGAACGGACCGCCATGCTGGGCGGTGACCTCGTGCACGGCCCGACGCCCGGCGGGGGTTACGAGGTCATGGCGACTCTTCCCCTGGAGGAACCCGTATGACCATCCGCGTGCTGATCGCCGACGACCAGATGATGGTCCGTCAGGGTTTCACGGTACTGCTGAACGCGGAACCGGGCATCGAGGTCGTCGGCCAGGCCGTCGACGGCCTGGACGCGGTCGGGAAGGTCGCCGAACTGGCCCCGGACGTCGTCCTGATGGACATACGGATGCCCCGCCTGGGCGGGATCGACGCCACGCGCAGCATCACCGGGGCACCCGGCTCCACCGTCAGGGTCCTCGTCCTGACCACGTTCGACCTCGACGAGTACGTGTACGAGGCCCTGCGCGCGGGCGCGTCCGGGTTCCTGCTCAAGGACGCCTCGGCCGCCGAACTCGCCCGGGCGGTGAGGGTGGTGGCGGCCGGCGACGCACTGCTCGCCCCGAACATCACCAAGCGCCTGATCGCCGAGTTCTCCCGGGTGAGCAGCGCCCCGCGCGCCCCGAGCAGGGACCGCGTCGGCGACCTGACGGGACGTGAGACGGAGGTGCTGTCCCTCGTCGCGCAGGGGCTGTCCAACGCGGAGATCGCCGGGCGGCTGGTCGTGGCGGAGCAGACGGTGAAGACCCATGTGAGCCGGATCCTGGTCAAGTTGGGGCTGCGGGACCGGACCCAGGCCGCCGTGTACGCCTACGAGTCGGGGCTGGTGCGTCCGGCCGGTTACTGAGCGGGCGGGAGGGCTGCGTACAGGGCGTCGACCAGTGCCGTCCTGCGCGGGTCATCGGCGATGTGCGGGCCCATGCGGTTCATGACGTAGCCGAGCGAGACTCCGGCCTCCGGGTCGGCGAGACCGCAGGAACCGCCCGCCCCGTCGTGGCCCACCGCCCGCGGGTTGGGGCCGTACGAGGCGTTCGGGCCGCTGAGCCAGAGCCCGAGGCCCAGCTCGGTGTCGTGGGCGAAGCCCGCGCCGAGCACCAGGTCCCGGCAGCTGCCCTGACCCTCGCGGACCCGTTCGGCCGCCTCCTCGGACAGGACTCGGTGGCCCCGGAGGCTGCCGCGTCCTGCGACGATGCCGTAGAGCGCGGCGACGGCGCGGGCGGTTCCGTGCCCGTTGGCGGCGGGGATCTCGGCGGCCCGCCACTCGGGTGTGTTGGCGGCGGCCGTGCCCGTGACCGGGTTCAGGATCGAGGCGATGGCCACCGGCTCCATCCGGTCGAAGAGGGCGGCCTGCGCACGGGCGTCGGTCCTGGGCTGGACGAGCTCGGCGACCCGGCCGGCGTCCTTCTCCGGGAACCCGATGGTGAAGTCGATGCCCAGGGGCCCGGTGATCTCCTGGCGCAGGAACTCCCCGGGCAGCAGGCCGGTGATGCGGCGGACGACCTCTCCGACGAGGAAGCCGTACGTGATCGCGTGGTACCCGGAGCGGGTGCCCGGCTCCCACCACGGCGCGGTCGCCGCGAGGCGGGCGGTGGTCAGCTCCCAGTCGTACAGCTCGGCCAGGGTGTGCGGATCCCGCAGGCCCGCGAGGCCGGCCCGGTGGGAGAGCAGATGGCGTACGCGTACGGATTCCTTGCCGGCGGCGGCGAATTCGGGCCAGTACAGGGCGACGGGGGCGTCCAGGTCGAGGAGGCCCCGGTCGGCGAGGAGGTGGGCGCAGAGCGCGGTCGGGCCCTTGGTCGTGGACCAGACGTTGACCACGGTGTCGCGTTCCCACGGGCGGGTCCGGTCCTTGTCGGCCCAGCCGCCCCAGAGGTCCACCACAGGCGAACCGTCGACGAGGACGGTGACGGCCGCACCCAGTTCGTCGCGCTCCGTGAAGTTCGCCGCGAAGGCGTCACGCACCGCCGCGAAGCGGTCGTCGCAGTGGCCGTGGATGTGCGGCACGGGTCGCTCCTCGCCTCGGGAGTACGCACCGTACCGACTGGTCGGACCGGCGGGAAGACGCCGTACGCGCCGCTCCCCCCGGTCGAGGCCCTCCGGTCAGCGGGTGGACGCCTCGAGACTCAGGCTCCAGCTGCCCGCCAGACCGGTGAGGGTGATGGTGGACAGTGGGCGGACGTCCACGTTCCAGTACGCCGACGGCGGGGCTCGCAGCGCGTAGACGAGGGCGGCGCGGACCACGGCGGGTTCGGCGACGGCGACGATGAAGCCGTCGCAGGCGGGGCGGGTGTCGAGCCAGCCCCCTATCCGCGAGATGAAGGCGAGCAGCGGTTCGCCGCCGTGCGGGGCGGCGCGGGGGTCGGCGAGCCAGGCGTCGACGGAGGCCGGTTCGCGGGCGGCGACATCGGCGAGGGTCAGGCCGCGCCAGCGGCCCATGTCGCAGTCGCGCAGGGCGGGCTGGGCCATGGGGGCGAAGCCGAGCGCGTCACCGGTGGCGCGGCTGCGGGGCGTGGGCGAGCAGTAGCGCAGTTCGGCGGCGGCGAGCGGGACCAGGGCGTGCGCGGCGAGCTGTACCTCGTGCCAGCCCGTGTGGTCGAGCGGCCGGTCGTCGTCGAAGCGCTCGGTGAGCAGGGTGGAGCTGCGTGCTGCGGCGACCAGTGAGACGCGAACACTCATGGGCGGATCGTGGAGCCAACCGCCGCGCCGGTCAAGAGGCCGGCACGGCGGTTGTGGACACGTCCGGATCAGCCCAGCTGGAGGCACATCCACTTCGCGGGGGTTTCGAGCGGCCGGAAACCGGCCTTGGCGTACACGCCGTGGGCGTCGTCGGTCGCCAGGAGGAGCCTGCGCACCCCCGTGGGGGCCAGCAGGTCCCGGACCGTGGTGACGAGCCGGATGCCGATGCCGAGGCCCCGGGCGGAACGGTCGACGTACACGTCGCAGATCCAGGCGAAGGTGGCGTGGTCGGTCACCACCCGGGCGTACGCGAGCTGTTCGCCGGACTCCGGGTCGTAGGCACCGAAGTTGAGGGAGCCGGCTATCGCCCGGTCCTGGTGCTCGCGGGTGCGGCCGAGGGCCCAGTACGCGTCGGTGGAGAGCCAGTGGTGGATGCGGGCGTGGTCCAGCCGGGACGGGTCGTGGGAGATCTCGTAGCGCTGCTCGGACAGGTCGGTGTCGGTCATGGGCGCAGGCTATCGGCCGGGCCCCGGCGCCCGAACACCTCGTCGCAGGCGGTGCGCAGCCGGCGGACGCCCTCCGCGATCTCGGCCGGCCCGGCGACGGCGGCGAAGCTCAGCCGGATGTGACCGGCCGGGGGTTCGGCGCAGTGGTAGGGGCGGCCGGGGGCGACCGCGACGCCGGCCCGCAGCGCGGCGGAGACCAGAGCGGGCTCGTCGGCTCCCGGGCCGGGGAGCCGGAGCCACACGCTGCCGCCGCCCGACGGCACGTGCGCCGGGGCGAGTTCGGGAAGCCGGGTGCGCACGGCTGCGGTGATCGCGGTGCGGCGGCTGCCGAGTTCGGCGGACACCGCGCGCAGATGGCGGGCCCAGGCCGGGGCGCCCACGAGTTCGAGTGCGGTCTCCTGGAGAGGGCGGGGCACGAAGAAGCTGTCGACGACCTGGATGGCGCGCAGCCGCTCCCGGACGGGCCCGCGGGCGGCCAGCGCGCCGACGCGGAGACTGGGTGACGTGATCTTGGTGAGGGAGCGCACGTGGATCACGACGCCGTCCGGGTCGTGGGCGGCCAGCGGTTCGGGCAGGGGCCCGGCGTCGTCGTGGACGAGGCGTCGGGCGAAGTCGTCCTCGACGACGAAGGCGCCTGCCCGCCGGGCGGCCCGGACGACGCGCTCGCGCCGCTCGGGGGCGAGGATCACGCCGGTCGGGTTGTGGAAGAGCGGCTGGCAGACGAAGACCTTGGCCCCGGTGGCGCGGAAGGCGGCTTCCAGCAGGTCGGGCCGCACCCCGTCCGCGTCCATCGGCACGGGTACGGGCCGCAGGCCGGTGGCGCGGGCGGCGGCCAGCATGCCGGGGTAGGTGGGCGATTCGACGAGCACGGGGGCACCGGGCGGGGCGAGCGCGCGCAGCGCGGTGGCCAGGGCGCTCTGCCCGCCCGCCGTGATCAGGACGTCGGATCCGGTGAGCGTGCCGCCGATGTCCCGGGCGAACCAGGCGCGGAGCTCGGCGAGCCCGCAGGTGGGCGGTCGGCCCCACGCACCCGGCCGGCGGCCCGCCCGGGCGAGGGCGGCGGCCAGGGCGCGCTCGGGCTGCAGGCCGGGGTGGAGGTAGCCGCCGTTGAATTCGATGACCCCCGAAGGGGGCTCGGCGAGCGTGACGAGGACGCCCGAGGCGTCGACGGTGCGCGGCACCACCTCGGGTCCGCCGGTGCTGCTGAGCGACACCTCCTGCCACGAGGTGTCGCCCGGGTCGGGGAGGGCGGTGTGTGCCTCGGCCCGGAAGGCACCGGAGCCGGGCCGGGTGACGACGAGCCCTTCGGAGGCGAGCTGCGCGATGGCCCGGGAGACGGTCACGGGGCTGACCCTGTAGTGCTCGACGAGCACCCGGCTGGACGGCAGCTTTCCACCTGGAGAGTAGCGGTTGAGCTCGTCCCGCAGGGAGTTCGCCAGTTCGGCCACACTGCTACGCTCATGCATGACAGCACAGAATAGCGCTACTGCACCCGTCGCGATAGCGGTCGGCTCCGCCCCCACGGTGCGCGGGCACCCCGGCAGCGGTGCCGTCCTCGCCGGGCTCGGCGTCGTCGCCTTCTCGCTGACCTTCCCGTCCACGGTCTGGGGGCTGGAGAGCTTCGGCCCGTGGTCCCTGGTGGCGCTGCGCAGCCTGCTCGCCGCGCTACTGGCGGGCTGCTTCCTCCTGGCGGGCCGGGTCCCGGTGCCGGATCGCCGCCACTGGGGCGGTCTCGCCGTCGTCGCAGGGGGTGTCGTGGTGGGGTTCCCCCTGCTGACGACGCTCGCCCTGCGGACCTCCACGAGCTCGCACGCGGCCGTGGTCGTGGGGCTGCTGCCCCTGACGACGGCGCTCTTCGCGGCGCTGCGCACCGGCTCCCGCCCGCCACGCGCGTTCTGGGCCGCGGCGCTGGCCGGGGCCGCCGTGGTCATCGTCTTCACGGTGCAGCAGAGCGGCGGCTCCCTGTCCGGCGGCGATCTGTATCTGTTCGGCGCGCTGCTGGTCTGTGCGGCGGGTTACACCGAGGGCGGCAGGCTGGCCCGTGAGATGCCCGGCTGGCAGGTGATCGGCTGGGCGCTGGTCCTCGTCCTGCCGCTCGCGGTGGCCGGCACGGCCGTGGCACTGCCCTTCGAGCCGGTGCACCTGACGGCACGCGGGATCACCGGGCTGGTCTGGGTGGCCGCCGGGTCCACCTTCCTCGGTCTGTACGTCTGGTACCGGGGCATGGCCGAGATCGGGGTCGCGCGGGCCAGTCAGCTCCAGCTGGCCCAGCCGCTGCTCACCCTGGTCTGGTCGTTCCTGGCGCTGGGCGAGCACGTGTCCGCCGCCGCCCCCGCGGCGGCGGTGGCCGTCCTGGTGTGCATCGCCGTCACGCAGTACGCGGGCCGGGGGGCGCGCGGGACGGGCCGTACGGGAGGCGGAACGGGCACCGCGTCATAGACTTGTCGACAAGGACCGCCACCCGTGAGGAGGTAACTCCCGATGGAGGCACACGCGGGCGACCAGCTGCTGACACACGGCAGGACCGTGGGCCGGCACGACCGCGTCGCAGAGATCGTCGAAGTGCTCGGCGAGGGGGGCAGCCCCCCGTACCGTCTGCGCTTCGAGGACGGGCACGAATCGATCATGTCCCCCGGCCCCGACAGCGTCGTCCGGCACACCGCCCCCGAGGACCGGAACCGGTGACGCGCGTCCGCGCCGGAGACCCCCGCGGGTCTCCGGCGCGGACGTACGGTCAGCGGGGGGTGCGGACCCGCACCTGGTAGTGGTCGGCCACCACACGGGCCATCGCGCCGATCCGGTCGGCCTTCACGTGCTTCGCCGAGAAGTAGACGTGACCACCGACCTCGGGGTGACCGGCCGCGAGGTCGAGGTGGCGCGAGAGTTCGGCCGGGTCCTGCCAGGCCGCAGGCTGGGCCGGGTCGCCGGCCTTGTGGAGCGCCTCCCCCACGTACAGGCCGATGCCCGTTCCCCGGACGGTCTCGGCCCACCAGGGCAGCAGTTTCGCGTAGTCGGCGGCCGCGAGGCCGATGTTCCAGTAGAGCTGGGGGCAGATGTAGTCGATCCAGCCCTCCTTCACCCACTTCCGGGTGTCCGCGTGCAGATCGTCGTACGTCTGGACACCGGCCCGGGTGTCCGAGCCGAGGGGATCGGTCGCGGCGTTGCGCCACACCCCGAAGGGGCTGATCCCGAAGCGGACACCGGGCTTGGCCGCCTTGATCCGATCGGCCGTCTCCCGCACGAGCCGGTCGGTGTTGTCACGGCGCCAGGCGGCCCGGTTCGGGAAGTCCGCGCCGTACCGCGCGTACGCGTCGTCGTCGGCGAAGACCTGGCCCGCCACCGGGTAGGGGTAGAAGTAGTCGTCCCAGTGGACGGCGTCGATGTCGTAGCGGGTGACCGCGTCGAGCATCGCGTCCTGGACGAAGGTCCTGACCTCCGGAAGCCCCGGGTTGTAGTAGAGCTTCCCGCCGTACGGCAGTACCCATTCCGGGTGGAGTCTGGCGGGGTGGGTGGCGACGAGCCGCGAGGGGTCGGTATGGTTCGCCACCCGGTACGGGTTGAACCAGGCGTGCAGCTCCAGACCGCGGGCGTGCGCCTCGCGCACCGCGGTCCCCAGCGGGTCCCAGCCCGGGTCCTTGCCCTGTACCCCGGTGAGGTACTGCGCCCACGGCTCGTACGGGGAGGGCCACAGGGCGTCCGCCGTCGGCCGGACCTGGAGGATCACGGCGTTCAGCCGGAGCTCGACGGCCCGGTCCAGGTGGTCCAGCAGCTCCGCCTGCTGGGCGGCCGCCGTCAGGCCCGGCGCCGACGGCCAGTCCACGTTGGCGACCGTGGAGATCCACACGCCGCGCAGCTCCCCCGCCGCCGCTGTGTGGCGCCGGGCGGTGTGCCGCCGGGGCGCCGCGACGGCGTCGCCCGCCGTCATCAGCGCGGCCACCGTACCGGCCGCGCTCAGTACGAATGCCCTTCGGCCGAATCGCCGCATCTCGTACACCTTTCGTTCCTCTGCCCTGGTGTGTCACTCCGGCTGCGGTGCGTGACACGGATGATGCCCGCCCCGGGACCGCACGACCCGCAGGTCACCGGGACCGGATCGCGGAGTAACGTCGTGGGGTCGGGGCGGGCACCGGAATCAAACGGGACTGCCGCACGGAGATCAGCGAAAGGCACGAGGTGACGGACTCTATGGCCGACATTGCACGCGTCGGAGTGGTGGGCTGTGGCCAGATGGGCGCAGGCATCGCGGAGGTGTGCGCCCGCAGCGGCCTCGAGGTCAAGGTGGCCGAGACCACCGGCGAGGCGTTGGAGATCGGCCGCACGCGGCTGCACAACTCCCTCTCGAAGGCCGCCGAACGCGGCAAGATCACTGCGGAGGAGCGCGACGAGACGCTCGGCCGCCTCAGCTTCACGACCGATCTCGGCGAGTTCGCCGACCGCGATCTCGTCATCGAGGCCGTAGTGGAGAACGAGCAGGTCAAGACCGAGATCTTCCAGGTCCTGGATCAGGTGGTGACCCGGCCGGACGCGATCCTCGCCTCGAACACCTCCTCCATCCCGCTGGTGAAGCTGGCCGTGGCTACCTCCCGGCCCGACCAGGTCATCGGCATCCACTTCTTCAACCCGGCCCCGGTGCAGAGGCTCGTCGAGCTGATCCCCGCGCTGACGACGTCCGACGAGACGATAAAGCGTGCCGAGGCCGTGGTGCAGGACGTGCTCGGCAAGCATCCGATCCGCGCCCAGGACCGGTCCGGTTTCGTGGTCAACGCCCTCCTGATCCCGTACCTGCTCTCGGCGATCCGGATGTTCGAGTCGGGCATCGCCAGCCGCGAGGACATCGACAACGGCATGGAGATGGGCTGCGCCCACCCGATGGGCCCGCTGAAGCTCGCCGACCTGATCGGTCTGGACACCGTGGCCTCGGTCGCCGACTCGATGTACGCGGAGTACAAGGAGCCGCTGTACGCCGCTCCCCCGCTGCTCCAGCGCATGGTCGACGCGGGCCGGCTCGGCCGCAAGACGGGGTCGGGGTTCTACCCGTACGCCTGACGGCTCGTCGGCGGGCTCGGCGCTCACACTGCCGGGCCCGCAGGGGCGCGTTCTTCGAGGTCAGGGCCGCGTGCGGCCCCGAAGAGCCTCATCTGCCACTGCCGACCCGACGCCGTGCCGGAGCGCTACAGAGCGACGGCGCGGATGCGCGGGTCCGGAGTCCGGGCGCAGCAATCAGAGGTCGTTGACCGTGGTCGCCGGTGGTGCTGGCATCACGGGCCGGCTGGCTCCCTAGGCCGTCTGGAGGAAGCGGGTGTCGGAGGTCCTTGCGGACTCGGCCCGCCTGAGCGACCTTTCCGCAATATTCACCAGTGCGGCACCCGAGGAGGGGCCGCCCACGCATCTGCACTCCCACGTGGCGCGGATTCTGCAGGGCACGGTGGGGATCCCGGAGACAGGCGGGATGTACCGGGTCGCGATCGAGGACGTCAGCGCCTGGACGATGGGCGACTTCAGCTACTCCGGCCACTGACCCGCTGCCTCGCCGGGGCACCTCGATACGCGGTGAGGGTCCGGCCGGAGTGCTCCGGCCGGACCCTCACCAATGCTTGCCGACAGCTAGCGCCTGCCTGTCTGTTCAGGCGGCCACAGGGGCGCCGGGCATCACGGATGCCTTCTGCACCGGGTTGAGAACGCGGGTGGGTGCGGGGACCGGGGTCAGGTCGCGGCAGGTGAAGCCGAGCTGGGTCATGGCCCGCAGGACTTCGCCGGAACTGAAGTCGCGGCGGTCCTGGCGTGTGATGACCTGTCCGACCTGCTTGACGGGGTAGGTGCGTCGGCCGATGATCACCGATTCGCCAGAGGCGTGCTCGGGCTTGATGCCCTTCATCGATTCCAGGACGCCGCTCCTGGTCAGGTCGAACGGGAAGCGGGCGATGACACAGCGCATGATGCCTCACAGGGAGAGAAACGCGGATGGAGTGGTCCTGCCGCGGATGGGACGGCTCAGCGGGCGAGGGCAAGTACGCCCAGGGCACTGCCGTGTTCGTCGACCACAGGCAGGGCATCGACGGCGCTGTGGCGCATCATGTGCCCGGCTTCGGCCATCGTGGTCACCGGTGAGGTGAACGGTCCCCGGTCGCCGAGGATGTCCCGCAGCTGGACCCTGTCCGAGTACACCGAGCTCTCACGGACTGCTGCGAGCCGGGTGTGGGTGACCAGGCCGATGCACAGGCCGCTGTCGTCGCAGACGAGCAGATGCCGGGTACGTGCACTGGCCATGACGGACAGGGCCACCTCGACGGTCATGTCGTTACAGACCTGCGGCCCGGCGGTTTCCATCACGTCGGCCACCGTCCTGCCTACAGCTGTGGGATCCGTCGAGCCCGGCTTCATCTGGACCAACGTCAAAAGGTGCCTCCTGCACAGATGGGTCAGCTTCCGGATCACGAAGTTCTTCAGGCCGCGGCGTCGAAGGAGGACTGATGCGCGGTTACGCGCCGGGCCGTGGAGGCGGGGCTGCGCCGGCCTCGTGAGGGCGCGCTGCGCCGGCGCCGCTCGACCACCGGCGCGGTGATCGTCACGGGAATGCCCGAGGGCGTCTGGGCGCCGGTGATGCGGCCGAGTGCCTCTTCGCCGGAGCGGACCTGGGTGGTCTGGGGCACGATGCCGGCAGCGGTCATGAGGCGGGTCATGTCGCGGCGCTGGTTGGGGGTGACCAGGGTGACGACGCTGCCGGACTCCCCCGCCCGCGCGGTCCGGCCGCCGCGGTGGAGGTAGTCCTTGTGGTCGGTCGGCGGGTCGACGTTGACGACGAGGTCGAGGTTGTCGACGTGGATGCCGCGAGCGGCGACGTTCGTGGCCACGAGTACGGTGACGTGCCCGGTCTTGAACTGGGTCAGGGTCCGGGTGCGCTGGGACTGCGCCTTACCGCCGTGCAGTGCGGCGGCCCTCACTCCGCTGGCCAGCAGGTGGTCGGTGAGCTTGTCCACGGCGCGCTTGGTGTCCAGGAACATGATCACCCGACCGTCGCGGGCTGCGATCTCGGTGGTCGTACGGTTCTTGTCCGCGCCATGCACGTGGAGTACGTGGTGCTCCATCGTGGTGACCGCACCGGCGGAGGGGTCGACGGAGTGGACGACCGGGTCGCTGAGATAGCGGCGGACCAAGCGGTCGACGTTACGGTCCAGGGTGGCGGAGAACAGCATCCGCTGGCCCTCGGGGCGGACCTGGTCCAGCAGCGCGGTGACCTGGGGCATGAAGCCCATGTCAGCCATCTGGTCGGCCTCGTCCAGCACGGTGATCGCGACCTGGTCGAGTCGGCAGTCACCCCGGTCGATGAGGTCCTTGAGCCGGCCCGGTGTCGCCACGACGACCTCGGCGCCGCCGCGCAGCGCGTTGGCCTGCCGGCCGATCGACATGCCGCCGACGACGGTGGCCATGCGCAGCCTCACCGAGCGGGCGTACGGCGCCAGGGCGTCGGTCACCTGCTGGGCCAGCTCACGCGTCGGCACGAGGACCAGGGCCAGCGGCTGTCGGGGCTCGGCGCGCTGACCGGCGGTGCGGGCCAGCAGAGCGAGGCCGAAGGCGAGGGTCTTGCCGGAGCCGGTGCGCCCACGTCCCAGGGCGTCGCGGCCGGCGAGGGTGTTGGGCAGGGTCGCCCCCTGGATCGGGAAAGGAACGCTCACCCCCTGGGCGGTCAGCGCCGCCAGCAGCTGCCCCGGCATGTCGAGGTCGGCGAACGCCTCGACGGCGGGCAGCGCGGGAGTGACCGTGATCGGCAGGGCGAACTCGCCCTGAACCGCGGCGGGACGCCGCCCATTGCCGGCCGAGCGGCCCGAACCGCCGGAACGGGCCGGGGCAGCGGAACGGGTCGAGGCGGTCGAGTTGAAGCGGCTACCGCCCCGGCCGGAGTCGGCGGCACGGCTGCGGGAAGAGCGATTGTTCGTACGTGTGGGGTTCATTCAGAACCTTCCTTGATACGGCGCGTATCAAGGAATTCTCGCAGCGGAAGAACAGCGCGGGGAATCACAAGAACGGGCCGAAGCGGAATCCGAAATAAAATGAGATCTGCAATTGGTCCCGGGCGGGATACAGACCCTGGAATGAGTAACGCCACATGGGCGAGGAATCCGATTCCACCGACAGGTGGGCTCGGAAGGAGTGGGCAGCGAGAAGTCTCTGCGGGCGGAGATTCACCGCAGGTGGCACCACTCCCGGAGAATGCCCGGAGCTGGGGCCCGCACCCCGGAGGATGCGGGCCCCAGCTACGAAGTGCGCGGCAGCGTCAGGCGGGAACGATGTTCTCGGCCGTCGGGCCCTTCTGGCTCGGCGCGATGTCGAAGGTGACTTTCTGCCCTTCGAGCAGCTCGCGGAAACCCTGGGCGGCGATGTTCGAGAAGTGGGCGAACACGTCAGCGCCGCCACCGTCCTGCTCGATGAAGCCGAAACCCTTGGCCGCGTTGAACCACTTCACAGTGCCTGACGCCATGTCATGCCTCCTTCGGGGGCAGATACGTCGGAATCCGTGATGTACGGACGCCGCGTCGCCGCGATGATGACCCGCCCGGAGAAAACCGGAAATACAATGAAGCTTCCACTGGTCGAAAACACCCACGCAGAGGCTTGAAGTTTTGGGAACCATGACTGCAACCGAGATCGACAGTAGCATGTCGTAACGGTCCGCGTACGGTGAACAATTCCATTCTCTTCACTGCGGTAAAAACACTCCCGGCACGACGCATTGAACCCTCACGCCGTGGCCGTAGATATCGGCCCGCCCCGAGCACAGCGTTCCAGGAAGGATGCGCACCTACACAGCGCGGTTATGCCGACCGCTCGGATGCAGGTCGGCCCTCCAGCGCGTCGCCCGTCGGAACGAAGGGTCAGGGAGGGGACACCTGTCGCCCAACAACCCAGGGGCGCGGCCTGAGTTCGTGGACTGGGGCTATGCGGCCCGGATGTCGTCAGACATCACGGCCTGACCAGCCTGGGGCTCCCGGTAGCCCGAAGGGCACATCACGAACTGTGCGGTACGCGTCCGGGAACCTGCGAGTAACAGCGGCACGACAGAGCACCCACGCCGAAGACGAGAGCATCCTTTCGAGCGTGACAACCGCAGGGGGAACGGCCCTTGAGCGCACTTCGGGCAGGCGGGTTCGCCATGCATGCGTATCCCCGGCCTGAACGGTGACACCGGAGGCTTCGGTTGCACCGTAATCGCGCGGTTCGCCCCCCACCGGGGTGGCTCACCGACCAATTGCACTTCGCCGAGTACAAGGAGCCCGTGTACGCCGCTCCCCGCTGCTCCCCCGCTGCTCCCCCGGATGGTGGACGCGGGCCGGCTCGGCCGCAAGACGGGGTCGGGGTTCTACCCGTACGAGTGACCGTTCCGCACGCACGCGGGGCCGGCCTGGGGTTCCCCGGCCGGCCCCGCGTGTGCGCTCAGCCCAGCAGCATATGACGCAGCATCAGCAGACCGGCCGCCATGTTGGCGGCCGGGACCTCGCCGCGCGCGATCATGTCGGGCACCAGCTTGAGCGGGATCCATTCACGGCGCGAGGACTCGAAGCCGTCCGCCGGAGGGCCGGTGTACGTCGCCTCCCGCGCCCAGAAGAGATGGTGCCGGGCGTCGGTCAGGCCGTTGGCCGGCTCGACCGTCATCAGCGGACTCAGCTCGCCGGGGCGCCAGCCCGTCTCCTCCTCCATCTCCCGGGCCGCCGCGGCAGCGACCTCCTCGCCGTCCTCGACCACACCCGCGGCGAGCTCCCATCCCCAGCTGTCCGTGATGAACCGGTGGCGCCACAGCAGCAGCACCTCGTTGGCCTCGTTGACGACCGTCGCCGCGGCGACGGGACGGAGCCGGATGACGAAGTGGTCCAGGTGCCTGCCGTCGGGGAGCACGACATCCGCCAGATTGACCCGGAACCAGCGGTTCGCATACACAGCCTGTTCGTTTAAGTTCACCCAATGCACAGTTTTGCCACCTTCCGACTGGTCGATGGCAACATCGGAGCAGGGTCGGCTCCGCAGCGGGACGCGCGGAGGCAGGCGGGGCGAGGCTCACAGAGGCACGCGCAGCGCCCCGTCGATACGGCCGGCCGCCGCTTCGGCATCGGCGGAGCCGCTCGCCGCCAGGTGCTCGCGGACGGAGCGCAGCCGGTCCCGCAGACGCCGGGATTCCATGCCGCGGGCGCGTTCGGCCATCTCCGAGGCCGTACCGGCCGCCTTGTCCGCCTCCCCCTGGAGCAGTTCGAGGTGGGTGAGCATGGCCAGCCGGTGCACCCTGCCGCGGTCGTGCGCCGGGGAGCGTACGGCAGCCGCCGCGTGCTCCCGGGCCCCGGTGAGATCCCCGAGACTGAGCAGGGCCTCGGCCACCTGGACGTTGACGAGACCCGGCTGGACGTATCCGGTCTCATCGGGTTCGCGGCCCGGGTGGATGCGGCCGGCCTCGGCCTCGGCACGGCGGATGCGCTCCAGGGCGCTGCGGGGGTCGCCGAGCCGGGCGTACGCCTTGGCCTGCATCGCGTACAGATCGGCCGCCAGGGCCGGGGAGATGTGCGGGCCCGCGGCACGCAGGGCCGCCTCGGCGAAGGCGACGGACCGCCGGTAGTCGGCCAGGTGCAGGGACTGGTTGACCAGCAGCGCGATCACATAACCGCCGAGGCCCCGGTCCCCGCTGGCCTTGGCGAGGCGCAGCGCCTGGTGGAAGTAGCGCTGGGCCAGCCCGTGGGCGTCGGAGTCGTACGCGCAGATGCCGGCGACGGCCACCAGCCCGCCCGTCGCCCGGTGCAGCCGGCGGCCCGTGGCGTCGCTGTACCCGGCGCGCAGCAGCGGTGCCGTCTCGGCGTTGAGGAAGCCGACGACGCGGGCCCTGGTCGCGATGCCGCCGGTCTTCCGGTACATCAGCTCGTAGTGGGCGCGGGCCTCTCGGAGCATCGCGATGTCCGCCGGGCCCACCCGGGACGGTCCCGGACGGGAGACGTCGGTGTCCTCGGGCGGGTTCTCCCATTCCCAGACCGGCATCACCGCCGTCGTTCCGGTGACGGCGGGGATCGTGGCGAGGTGGGCGCGCTGCTGCTCGTCGGAGCGCCAGAGGGCCGTGGCGTGCTCGACGAAGCCGGAGAGGCCGGTGCCGTGCGACGTCGTGTGCGCGCCCGAGGTTCCCATGCCGATGTCGTCGAGGGTGACGGACCTGTGCAGCCGGCTCCCGAGGACCTCGCAGATCAGGTCCGGCACCTGCCCTCGCGGGCGCTGGCCCTTGAGCCAGCGGGCGACCGCCGTGTGTTCGTACCGCAGACGCAGGCCCCGGGCCCGGCCGGCGTGGTTGACGTGTCCGGCGAGTCCCGCACGGGACACACCGGCCTCGTCGATCAGGGATTCGAGCAGGACGTTGGGCTCCATTGCCCCCCCATGTGCGCGTCGCGACGACCCTAGTGGAGCACGATTCACACGGGGTGTGAACGGAATGCCCGAACCGTCCGGCTGTGCGCTCTGCCGCGCCGGGGCGCCGGTCGCTTGAATGAGTGCCTCGCAAGAGGCGGCCGGGTCGTCGGCTCCCCCTCGTACAGTTGACGACCCGCCCCGCGCCGTCCGTTCTGCCGGCCTGCCCGACACTCCGTGGCAGGGCGGACGGCGCCGGATCGCACCGTCTGCTGCCCCGATGGCAGGAGGATGTGGCCGCGGGTCGGGCCGGGCGGTTCCCCGGCGCCGCTCCCGGGCCGTGTGCGGTCCCCGGGCCGTCCGGCGGGACAGGAAGAAGGGGCGTGTCCGGTGGCCGGATACGCCCCTTCTCGGTGTCCGCGGGGTCTTACGCGCCGCGCAGCACCGCGCCGGTGCGCTGGGCGGCCAGGGCGACCGCGGTGTCGCGGGCGGCCGAGGCCTCCTCGACGGTCAGCGTCCGGTCCGCGGCACGGAACCGCAGCGCGTACGCCAGGGACTTCCTGCCCTCGCCGATCTGGTCCCCGGTGAAGACGTCGAACAGCCGCAGCGATTCGAGGAGCTCACCGGCACCGTCGCGCAGGGCCCTCTCGACCGCGTCGGCGGGGACGTCCTCGGCGACGACGAGCGCGACGTCCTGGGTCGCCACCGGGAAGGTGGAGATCCGGGGCGCCTGGAGCGCGCCGTCGACGGCCTGCTCCAGGACGTCGAGCTCGACCTCCATGGCGCAGCTGCGCTCGGGCAGGTGGAGGTCCTTGATGACGCGCGGGTGCAGCTCGCCCGCGTGCCCGAAGAGGGTCTCCTCGCCGTTCACCGTGACGTACAGCGCGGCGCAGCGGCCGGGGTGCCACGGCGCGTGCCGGTCGGCGCGGACCGTCGGCTCGACCCCCGCCTCACGGGCGATCGTGCGGGCCGCCTCGACGGAGTCCGCCCAGTCGGCGGGACGCCCCTTGCCCCACCAGCCGGCCTGCTCGCGGGCGCCCGCGAGGACGACGGCGGCGCGGCGCGGCTGGCGCGGGAGTGCCGCGTCCAGGCCGGCGATCTCCTCGTCGGTGGGACGGCGGTCGACAGGCAGCCGTACGGCCTTCGTCTCCTCGCCGGCCAGTGCGGTCTCCCCTGCTCCGGCGAGGCCGGGAGCCTGGGGAAGGAAGACCAGTCCGGTCTCGAAGAGCGCGAGGTCGTGGCTGCCGCGGCCGTCGTTGCGCCGCAGTGCGCCGAGCAGGCCCGGCAGCAGCGTGGTGCGCAGCGCGGGCTCCTCGTCGGAGAGCGGGTTGACGAGCTTCACCGTACGGCGGCGCGCGTCGTCCGCGTCCAGGCCGAGCTGGTCCAGGACGGCGTCGCCGATGAACGGGTAGCTGAGCGCCTCGACGTATCCGGCGCCGGCGAGTGCCCGGCCGATGCGGCGGTGCAGCCGCTGGCGGTCGGTGAGCCCGCGGCCGGACGGGGGCGTCGGCAGGGTGGAGGGGAGGTTCTCGTACCCCTCCAGCCGGATGACCTCCTCGGCCAGGTCGTTCGGCGCGGCGAGGTCGGGGCGCCAGGACGGCACCGTGACGATCAGCTCGTCCTGCCCGTAGACGTCGCAGCCGACCTGCTGGAGCCGGCGGACGACGGTCTCGCGGCCGTAGGAGACACCGGCCACCTTGTCCGGGTGGTCCGCGGGCATCGCGATGGTGTGGGGCGCGGACGGGGCGCTGAACTCGGTGACGCCCGCCTCCGCCGTGCCGCCCGCGAGGAGGACCAGCAGGTCGACGGTGCGCTGCGCGGCAGCGGCGGCGGCCTGCGGGTCGACACCGCGCTCGAAGCGCCGGGACGCCTCGGAGGACAGCTTGTGGCGGCGTGCCGTCCGGGCGATCGAGATCGCGTCGAAGTGCGCGGCCTCGATGACGACCTCGGTGGTCCCGGCGTCCTCGGCCGCATCGGCGATCTCGGTGTGGGCGCCGCCCATGACGCCCGCGAGGCCGATCGGCCCGCGGTCGTCGGTGATGACCAGGTCCTGGGCGTCCAGGACGCGCTTGACGCCGTCGAGCGTGACGAGCTTCTCGCCCTGCTCGGCGCGGCGCACCCCGATCGGCCCGTCGATGCGGGTGCGGTCGTAGGCGTGCAGCGGCTGGCCGAGCTCCAGCATCACGTAGTTGGTGATGTCGACGGCGAGCGAGACGGTGCGCATCCCGGCCTTCTGCAGCCTGCGCTGCATCCAGATCGGGGAGCGGGCCTCGGGCCGCAGGCCGGTGACGGTACGCGCGGTGAAGTTGCCGCATCCGATCGGGTCGGACACCTTCACCGGGTAGCCGTACGCGTTGGGCGCGGGCACGTCCAGGAGCGCCGGGTCGCGCAGGGGCAGCCCGTACGCGACGGCGGTCTCACGGGCGACACCGCGCATCGACAGGGCGTAGCCGCGGTCCGGGGTGACGGCGATGTCGAGGACCTCGTCGACGAGTTCCAGGAGCTCGATCGCGTCGGTGCCGGGCTCGTACTCGGGCGGCAGCACGATGATGCCGTGCGTGCCGTCGTCGCCCATGCCGAGCTCGTCGGTGGAGCAGATCATGCCGTGCGAGGTCTTGCCGTACGTCTTGCGCGCGGCGATCGCGAAGTCACCGGGCAGGACGGCACCCGGGAGGACCACGACGACCTTGTCGCCGACGGAGAAGTTGCGGGCACCGCAGACGATCTCCTGCGGTTCGCCGGTGCCGTTGGCGGTGCCGACGTCGACCGTGCAGAAGCGGATGGGCTTCTTGAAGCCCTCCAGCTCCTCGATGGTCAGGACCTGTCCGACGGCCAGGGGGCCCTTGAGGCCGGCGCCGGTCTGCTCGACGGTCTCGACCTCGAGGCCCACGGCGACGAGCTTGGCCTGTACGTCACGGCCGGTCTCCGTCGCCGGCAGGTCGACGTATTCCCGCAGCCAGGAAAGCGGGACGCGCATCAGATCTCCATCCCGAACGGCCGGGTGAACCGGACGTCACCCTCGACCATGTCTCGCATGTCTTCGACGTTGTGGCGGAACATCAGCATCCGCTCGATGCCGAACCCGAAGGCGAATCCGCTGTACTTCTCGGGGTCGACGCCGCAGGCGACGAGCACCTTGGGGTTGACCATGCCGCAGCCGCCGAGCTCGATCCAGCCCTCGCTGCCGCAGGTGCGGCAGGGCCGGTCGGGGTTGCCGACGGACTCGCCGCGGCAGACGTAGCAGACCATGTCCATCTCGGCGGACGGCTCGGTGAACGGGAAGAAGTTCGGCCGGAGCCGGGTCTTCATGTCCGGGCCGAAGAGCGCCTGGACCATGTGGTCCAGGGTGCCCTTGAGGTCGGCCATGGTGAGGCCCTCGTCGACGGCGAGCAGCTCGATCTGGTGGAAGACCGGGGTGTGCGTGGCGTCGAGCTCGTCGGTGCGGTAGACCCGGCCGGGGCAGACCACGTAGACGGGGGGCTTGCGGCTGAGCAGCGAGCGGGCCTGGACCGGAGAGGTGTGCGTGCGCAGCACGATGCCGGACTCGTCACCCGTCGTGGGCTTCCCGTCGGGCGTCGTGCCCTGGACGAAGAAGGTGTCCTGCATCTGCCGGGCCGGGTGGTCGGGCACGAAGTTCAGGGCGTCGAAGTTGAACCACTCCGCCTCGGCCTCGGGGCCCTCCGCGATCTCGTAGCCCATGGCGACGAAGACGTCGGCGACGCGCTCCATGATGGTCGTCAGGGGGTGGCGCGCACCTGCCGGGACGCGGTCGTAGGGCAGCGTGACGTCCACCGCCTCCTCGACCAGCACGCGGGCGTCACGCTCGGCCTCCAGCTCCGTCTGGCGGGCTGCGAGCGCCTTGGAGACGGCGCCGCGGGCCTGGCCCACGCGCTTACCCGCCTCGGCCTTGGCCTGCGGCGGCAGGGCGCCGATCTCGCGGTTGGCGAGCGACAGGGGCGAGGTTCCACCGGTGTGCGCGGTCTTCGCCTGGGCGAGCGCGTCGAGGTCGCCCGCGGCGGCGAAGGCGGCGAACGCCTCGTCCCGCAGGCGCTCGATCTCTTCCGGTTTCAGTGCCTCGACCTCGACTGGGTCGTACGACTTGTTCGGTGCCGACATCTCTTCCCGTGCTTCCGATTGGCTGGTGGCGACCTGGCTCGACGACTGAGGACGCAAAGGTGCCAAAAGTCGAGTCTACGGGCCGCCGGGAGGCGAAGAAGCCCGTGGGCGGCTCAGGCCAGGTAGGCCGGGGCGCTCACGGGCAGGATAAATCGGAACTCGGCGCCGCCGCCGGGCCCCCGGTCCACCGTGATGGTGCCGCCGTGCGCCTCGACGATGCCCTTGACGATGTAGAGGCCCAGGCCGGTCCCGCCGCGCTTGCTCCCCCGCCAGAAGCGGGTGAAGACGCGGCCCATCGACTCCTCGGGGATGCCGGGACCTTCGTCGCTCACGGTGACTGCCGTTCCGATCTCGTCGCTCTTGCCCGGCGCGGGCGCGGGGGCCACCTCGATGGTGACGGTTCCCTCGCCGTGGCGCACCGCGTTTTCCAGGAGGTTGCCGAGGACCTGGTCGACCTTGTCGGGGTCGGCCCACAGGTCGGGCAGGGGCTGCCTGGTGCGTACGAGGAAGCGGTCGGGCGCCTGGCCGTTCGCCGTGAGGGCCTGGACGTGGCGTTCGACGGCCGCGGAGACGTCCACGGGCTGGCGGCGCAGCTCGAGGCGCCCGGAGTCGATGCGGGAGATGTCGAGCAGCTCGGCGATGAGCCGGTTGACGCGGTTGGCGTCGGCGTCGACGGTCTCCAGCATGAGCCGTTTCTGGTCGTCCGTGAAGCGTTCCCACTTGGCCAGCAGCGTCGCGGTGAACCCCTTGACGGAGGTCAGCGGGGAGCGCAGCTCGTGGGCGACGATGGCGATCAGCTCGGCGTGGCTGCGCTCGGTGCGGCGGCGGGCCTCGGTGCCGCGCAGCGAGACGACGAGCCGGCGCACCGGCCCGGTCGGGGTGTCGCGTACGTACCGTGCGGAGACCAGGACCTCACGGCCGCCGGGGAGCAGCAGGTTCCGCTCGGGCTGGCCGACGCGGGTGGCGAGTCCGCCGTACGGGTCGGTCAGGTCCCACCAGCGCCGGCCCTTGAGGTCCTCGAAGGGCAGCGCGTGTTCCACGGAACGGCCGAGGGCGGCGGCCCGGGGGGTGGCGGTGATCCTGACCGCGGCCCTGTTGAAGCAGATGACCCGGCCGCTCTCGTCGGCGACGACGAGTCCGTCGGGCAGGTCGTCCGGGTCGAGGCCGGTGGCCGGGTCGCCGCCGATGACCGGGCTCGTGGAGGCCGCGTCGTCGATGGCGCGCACAGCGGCCGCGTGCGTCCTGCCCGGCCTGCTCATGCCGACAGCCATATTCCCGTACCCCACCTCTCGAACCGGTGCAGTGGGCCCCCGAGTTCGTCACCCTACTAGGCGTCGGACGGCCGGCGACACCCTGAGGGAGCGCGCCGGCCCGTGTGGCCGGTATCGATCGGCGGGTGGCCCGCCGGGGGCTGCCTCAGCCGGTGCGGCGGGGGCGCTGGGCGCGCGCGGAGGCGTAGAGGCAGACGGCGGCGGCGGTGGCGAGATTGAGGCTCTCCGCCCTGCCGTGAATCGGGACCCGGACCACGGCGTCGGCCAGTGCCCGCGTCTCCTCGGGAAGCCCCCAGGCCTCGTTGCCGAACACCCAGGCGGTGGGTCCGCCCATGGTGCCCGCGTCGAGCTCGTCGTCGAGATCGTCGGTGCCCGCGCCGTCCGCCGCCAGGATGCGCACACCGGCGTCGCGCAGCCCCTGCACGGCCTGTTCCACGGGTACGCCGACGGTCACCGGCAGATGGAACAGTGAACCGGCCGAGGCCCGGACCGACTTGGGGTTGTAGAGGTCCACGGACGCGTCGGTGAGCACGACCGCGTCGGCGCCGGCCGCGTCGGCGCAGCGCAGCACCGTGCCGGCGTTCCCCGGGTCGCGTACGTGGGCGAGGACGGCGACGAGCTTGGGCTTCGCCGCGAGGATCTCCTCGAAGGGTGCGTCCAGGAAGCGGCAGACACCGATCAGGCCCTGCGGGGTGACGGTCTGCGAGACGTCGGCGAGCACGTCGGCGTCCGCGAGGTGCACCCGGGCGCCGGAGGCCCGGGCGGCCTCGACGATGTCGGCGTACCGCTCGGCGGCCTCGGCGGTGGCGAACAGTTCCGTCAGTGTGGGCTCGCCGTCACTGCCCCGGTGTCCTGCGGCCTCCCGCACGGCCTGCGGCCCCTCGGCGAGGAATCTGCGTTCCCTGCCGCGGAAGTTGCGCCTGGCCAGCCGTCGTGCGGCGGCGACGCGCGGCGACCGCGCGGAGATCACTTCGGGGGTGCCCATGGTCGGCGGCGAGCCTCTCTGCGTCACTCTGGTTCTCTGCGTACGTTTCTCCGCGCACGGACGGCTCCGTGCACGAAGCGTCCTTCAACGCACCGGACCCGCAGACGGCTTGCGCCTGCGGGTCCGGCTGACTACCTCTGGAAGAACTGCCTGGATCAGGCGGCCTTCGGGGCGTTGACGTCGCTCGGGAGGGCCTTCTGAGCGACCTCGACGAGAGCGGCGAACGCGTTGGCGTCGTTGACCGCGAGCTCGGCCAGGATCTTGCGGTCCACCTCGATGTTGGCGGCCTTCAGACCCTGGATGAGGCGGTTGTACGTCATGCCGTTCTGGCGGGCAGCCGCGTTGATGCGCTGGATCCAGAGCTGACGGAAGTCGCCCTTGCGCTTCTTGCGGTCGTTGTAGTTGTAGACCAGGGAGTGGGTGACCTGCTCCTTGGCCTTGCGGTACAGGCGCGAACGCTGACCGCGGTAGCCCTTGGCGGCCTCGAGGATCGCCCGGCGCTTCTTGTGGGCGTTTACTGCCCGCTTGACGCGTGCCACTTTTAACTCCTTGCAGCGGGGCTGGGAATCACGTTGTCGACTCACCAAGCCCGGAAACGAATTGGTCCCGGTCGGATCGAGGTCGGGCCTCCGGACGCACCGGAGGCCGCGTCCTCACTTGCCGAGAAGCTTCTTGACCTTCTTGACGTCGGCCGGAGCCACGACGACCGTGCCGGTCAGCGAGCGGGTCTTCTTGGACGACTTGTGCTCGAGCAGGTGGCGCTTGCCGGCCTTCTCGCGGAGCACCTTGCCGGAGCCGGTGATCTTGAAGCGCTTGCTGGCACCGCTGTGCGTCTTGTTCTTCGGCATCGCGCCGTTCTCTCCTCGTCAGTGGCGCCCCTCTCGGTGCGGGCACCGGACTGCAGGGGCGTCAGATCTCTGGGTGGTTCCCGAGGGACCCGGGGGCGCCTGGATGGCAGCCCCCGGAGGTCACGCCTCGGAAGGTGTCTCTGCCGGAGCCTCGGCCTCGGCCGGGGCCTCGGCGGTGTCACCCTCGGACTCGGCGTCCGGGGTGGTCCCCTGACGCTCCGCCTTGCGGGCGGCCTGGGCCTCGCGGGCTTCGGCCATGGCTTCGGTCTTCTTCTTGTGCGGGCCCAGAACCATGATCATGTTCCGGCCGTCCTGCTTCGGGTTCGACTCGATGAAGCCGAGGTCCTCGACATCCGAAGCGAGACGCTGGAGCAGTCGGAAACCCAGCTCCGGGCGGGACTGCTCACGACCACGGAACATGATCGTGATCTTGACCTTGTCCCCCTGCTTGAGGAACCGGACGACGTGACCCTTCTTGGTGTCGTAGTCGTGCGGGTCGATCTTCGGCCGGAGCTTCATTTCCTTGATGACCGTGTGCGCCTGGTTCTTGCGCGCCTCACGGGCCTTCATGGCCGACTCGTACTTGAACTTCCCGTAGTCCATGAGCTTGCACACGGGGGGACGGGCTGTCGCCGCCACCTCGACCAGGTCGAGGTCGTACTCCTGTGCGAGTTCCAGGGCCTTGGCAAGCGGAACAATCCCGACCTGCTCGCCGCTGGGACCGACAAGTCGCACCTCGGGAACGCGAATCCGGTCGTTGATGCGGGGCTCGGCGCTGATGGATCCTCCTCGGTAGCACCACGCGACTACCTGGAGGGAAGCCGCGTAACGTCTTTCGTGTGACCAACCGAGCCGGGAACGAGAAAATGCCCCGGACGGGACACAGGCGGGGCTCCTGGAAATACCGGAACACCGCCGCGGTCAACCGCGGGGCGCATCGAGCAGCTCCATCGTCCGTACGGAACGATGGTCGCCACCAGACCGGTGACCTGCCATCCGTGAGGACGGTCAGGTGGGAGATCGGAGCCTCCACTTGTGGGCCGAGCACATAGGTGTCCGGCCGGTCGTTACACAAGGTTAGCAGCTCCCGCGACCGGCGGCGAACCCGCTGTACCGCCGCACCGCCTGCCCGTGCGCGCCCGTCCCCCCGGCCACTCCCGCAGGCGGAGGCGGGCGGACGTGGCCTTATCGTGTGGGGCATGAGTGACGCGACCACCCCCAGCACCGAGACCCCCGGCTTCGACGACATGGCCCGCGACATCGCGGAGGTCCCCGCGGTCGAGGTGATCGTGACCGTCGCCGTCAATCTGATGAGCGCCGCCGCCGTGAAGCTCGGCCTGACCGAGGAGGGTGAGCAGCACAAGGACCTGGACGAGGCCCGGAAGCTGGTGCAGGCCCTGGCCGGTCTGCTCGACGCGAGCACCACCGAGATCAGCACCTTCCACGCCTCGCCGCTGCGCGACGGTCTGAAGTCGCTCCAGCTGGCCTTCCGCGAGGCCTCCCTCGTACCGGACGAGCCCGGCCGGGGACCCGGCGAGAAGTACACGGGCCCCGTCTACGGCTGAGGGCTTCCCCCACGGCCGGGGAGCAACGGGGTCCCCGGTGCCGC
Source organism: Streptomyces clavifer (assembly GCA_014651175.1). GTDB lineage: Bacteria > Actinomycetota > Actinomycetes > Streptomycetales > Streptomycetaceae > Streptomyces > Streptomyces clavifer. The sequence continues at coordinate 263,291 of BMWJ01000006.1, forward strand.
ACCGCGCGAGCCGGAGCGGCGATCCATCCGTGGCGTGACGCCTCGGGGAGCACGCGAGCCCCGCACCCTGCGGACCAGAGGCCCCGCTCCGTCCTCGGTGCCCCGCGCCGGACCCACGAGCCCGCTGCCTTCGACAGGTGGCGGGCTCCCGCGTGTGTCAGCGGGTGAAGAGCGGCTCGCCGGGGGCCTCGGCGCCGGCGGGCAGGAGGGCGAGGTCGATGCCGCGCACCAGCCTGGCGCGGAGCACCTCACTGGCGGACAGGGCGTCGGCGACCCGGCGGGCGGCCTCGGCCACCACCGCGTCCGGGGCGAGGACCAGGGCCAGGGTGCCGTCGGCCCGGCCCGGGCCGAGGTGGGCGCGGAGCACCGCGGCTTCCGCGGCGACGGCATCCCGTACGGCGGCGATCACGGCGGGGTCGTCGAGCGGGTCGGTGCTGGTGCGGTTCTCGGCGAGGGCGAGCAGCGCCGGGCCGGTCAGCTCGAAGGCCACCGGCCCCGCCAGGTCGAGCACGACGGTGTCGGCCTTCTCGTGCGCGGCGGCCTGCAGGGCCTGGTGCAGGGGTACGGCCACGGGGCGGGCCTGCGGATCCCAGAGGGCCAGAGCGGCGGTGGAGGTGAAGGCGGGCAGGGCGCGCCGGTCACCGGCCTGCAGCGTGGGCACCGCCATGTCGCTGGTCTTCTCGCGGCGCAGCCCGTTCTCGTCCTCCTCCACCTCGCCGAGCACGGCGACGACGGGGACGAGCAGCCGGGCGCCGCGCAGCGCCGCCAGTACGGGGCCGACGGCCGTGCGGTCCGCGGACCACGCGGCGAGCGCCGCCGTCAGTTCGGGAGCGGCCGTGCCGTCGTCGTCGGAGAAACCGGGGTCCGGGATGTTCTTGAGCGCCACACCAGGAGCGTAGTGGACCGGTTCTCTCATCCGGGCGACAGGTCGGGCACAGGCCGCTGCCAGCTGCGGTTCCTACCGTCCGGACCATGCCCCGACACAGAACGCGCAGGTCCGCGTTGTCCGCCGCCTCCGTGACCGCCGTCGTGCTGCTGGCGGGCTCCGCCGCGGGCGGCGCGTACCTGGCGGGCCGCTCGCCGGATCCCTCGCCCGCCGCCGTGGCGTCCGTATCCTCCGCATCGGGCCCGCCGGCCGCGGCGGCCACGAGTGAGGAGCCCGAGGTGGATCTCGACGCGGAGCTGGCCGACGTGCTGGCGCCCCTGACCGCCGGCGCCGACGTGTCGGTGGCGGTGCTGGACACGGAGAGCGGGCGGAGCGCGGTGTACGGGGACGGGGCGTACGACACCGCCAGCATCGTCAAGGTCGACATCCTTGCGGCGCTGCTGCTCCTGGCCCAGGACGAGGGGCGGGAGCTGAGCGGCGCCGAACACGCCCGGGCGGACGCCATGATCCGGCGCAGCGACAACACCTCGGCCACCGAGCTCCTGAGGGCGGTGGGCGGCGAGGAGGGGCTGGACGCGGCGAACGTGCGGCTGGGGCTGACCGGGACGACGGCCGCGCACGCGTGGGGGCTGACCCGGACCACGGCGGCGGACCAGGTGCGGCTGCTGCAGGCCGTGTTCGGTACGGAGTCGGAGCTGTCCGCCGCTTCCCGTGCCTATCTGACGGACCTGATGGGCCGGGTCGAGGCGGACCAGCAGTGGGGGGTGTCCGCTGCGGGTGACGGCTGGGCGCTGAAGAACGGCTGGATGCCCCGGACGACGACCGGGCTGTGGGACATCAACAGCATCGGACGGGTGGAGAACGGCGGGCACACGTACCTGGTGGCGGTGCTGTCGTGCGGGCACGCGACGAAGGAGGCCGGCGTCGCCCTCGTGGAGGAGGTGGCGAAGGCCGCGGTGGACATGACCGGGGAGGCGTTGAGCGGCACCCGGTGACGTGCGCGCCGTCCCGGGATTCCGGCGTGCCCGGCCCGCGGGGCCCTCAGCGACGGCCGGTGATGCCCGTGGCGAAGGTGTTGTTCCGGCGCGGTGCGGTGTTCCCGCCGCGCCACAGCACCACGGCCAGGGCGAGCAGCACCGCACCGAGCCCTCCGGCTGCCGGGGCGAGCCAGTCGGCCGGGTCCTCGTCCTGCCGCTCCGGCGCGGGACCGGGGCCGAAGTACTGCTCGCGGTGGCCGGCCGCGGCGGATCCGGCGCCCGCGGGGTCCCGGCGCAGCTCCGCCCCGGCCTCGATCGCGGCGGCAGGATCGGCCATCCCGTAGCCCCGGGCGTCGTCCCTGCCGTTCGAGGGGGAGTCGCGGGCGGTCTGCGCGAGCAGGGTCTTGATCTGGGCGGGCGACAGGTCCGGGTGGGCGGCGCGTACGAGGGCGACGGCTCCGGAGACGAACGCCGAGGCGGCGGACGTGCCCCACTCGATGTAGTAGTGCCGGTCGGGGTTGGCGACGACGATGTCGACGCCGGGCGCGCTGACCGTGGCGTACCAGCGGCGGGTGGAGAACGCGGCGTGCGTGCCGTACTTGTCGACGGCGGCGACGGCGATCACACCGGGATAGGCGGCGGGGTACGAGACGCGGTCGCCCTTCTCCCCGCTGTTGCCCGCCGAGGCGACGACGGACACGCCCTTGCCGAGGGCGTACTGGACGGCGGCGTCCTCGCTCGGCTCGGGATGGGCGGACTTGCTGTCGTCCCCGAGCGAGAGGTTGATGACGTCCGCGCCCTGGTCGGTCGCCCAGCGGATGCCCTCGGCGAGGGCGGTGCCGCGGGACTCGCGGGCCTTGGTGCGGGACGGGTCGTTGGACTCGAGGATCACCCGGCCGGGCAGGATCTTCGCTCCCGGTGCCACGCCGAGCACGCCGTCGCCCCGTCCGGGGCCGTTGCCCCGGCCCGCGATGATGCCGGCCATCGCGGTGCCGTGCAGGGCCCAGGAGCGGTCGCCGCGTCCTGCGCCGAAGCCGATCAGGTCCTTGCCGGGGAGCACCTGGCCCTCCAGGTCGGGGTGGCTGTCGTCGACCCCGGTGTCCAGGACGGCGACGGTGATGCCCTCGCCCTTCGTCGTCTGCCAGGCCCTGTCGGTGTGCAGGGCCTCCAGGCCCCACTGCTGGTCGCGGATGGCGTCCGCGTGGGCGGGGACGGCGGGCAGCAGGGTGAACGCGGTGGCCGTGGCCGCCGTCACGAGGGCGCGGTACCGGCGGGGACGGGTCATTCCGGCTTCTCCACGAGATCGGTGACCGTCCTGCGGAGCGTGCGCTCCACCCGGTCGGCGACCCCCTTCGCCTCGTGGCCGAGTCCGGCCAGGGCCGGGGTCGTCGTGGCGCCCGCCGCCATGGCCGCGGCGGCGGGCTGGGGTTCGGCGACCGGCCGTCCGTCGGCGAAGCCGGAGACGGCGAACACGACGGCGGGCACCTCCGTCAGGACGTGCACCGTCCAGCTGGCCCGCTGCCCGTCGCCGAAGCCCGCGGCGACGGTGCCCTCGGCCGGGTAGGTACGGGGCATGAGGTCGGCCCGGGCGTCGAGGCGCTGATCGGTGAACCGGGTGCTGAGCGCGCTCATCTTCGCGGCGTCCCCCTCGGTGAGGACCAGACCGACGGTGGTGACGCTGCTGCTCGTGGCGTCGGTGTAGGTGGCCCGCACCATGCGTGCGCAGCCGACGGGGCGGAGCGTCTTCAGGAGCAGCGGGTCCAGTCCGGCCGCGCAGCCGCTGTCGGGGGCGACGGCGAGCCGGGTCCAGGTCCGGTCGGTGGCCCCGGGCCCCGCGCCGTCGCCCTTGAGGGTGCGGGGGAAGAGGGTGTCGACGGGAACGCTGTGCCACACGGAACGGCCCACGGTGTACGCGTCGTCGTCCCCGGGCTCCGCCGCGGACCTCCCGGTGAGCCAGCTGCCGGTGACGGCGCCGCCGATCAGCCCGAGGCCGAGCACCACGCAGGCCGCCGCTGCGGCCGTCCTGGCCGGGTGGCGGGTCTTCACGGGGCGCAGGCGCGTGGTGGTCTCGACGGGTGTCTCGGCGTAGGCGTAGTACGCGCCCGGCGGGGCGGGGGCCGCACCGGGGCGCGGGGTGAGGTCCACCGCGCCGACGGGCCTGCGCCGGGTCGCGGGCGGCGGCGGTGCGGCAGGGCCGGTGGGCGGCACGACGCGCAGCCGGGCCGTCGTCTCCACGGGCGGGGGGTCCGCGGGCAAGGTGGCCCTCGGCGGCGGATCCGCCGGGCGGGTCCCGGGGGCCTGCGGCGGCAGGTCGCCGGCCGGTGGTGCGGACGGAGCGCCCGTGGGCGAGGGGGCCGGCGGGGGGACGGCCGGGCCGGGCGGCACGGGAGCGCGCTGCGCTTCGGTACTCATCCGGCCCCCTGGTCCACGTCCCCGTACCGCCTGCGGATCACCGTGCCGGACAGGCCGACGGTCATGCGCGTGCCCGTCACTCTACGGGGTGAGCGGCGTCCCCCGGGAACGGGACGGAGGGCGCCGGGGGATCTGCACCGAACGTCCCCCTACCCAGCGGTACGGCGGTCTGGCAAGCTGCGGCCATGACTGCCCGCGCCGCTGACCGGACCCGGTACGACCGGGCCACCGCCCATCTCGACGCCCCTGTGGCCGTGGTCGATCTCGAGGCCTTCGACGCCAACGCCGACGACCTCGTGCGCCGGGCGGGCGGGAAGCCGGTCCGGGTGGCGAGCAAGTCGGTGCGCTGCCGTGCCCTGCTGGAGCGGGTCCTGGCACGCCCCGGCTTCGCCGGGATCATGTCGTTCACCCTCGCGGAGTCGCTGTGGCTGGCCCGGGCCGGTTTCGACGACGTCCTGCTGGCCTATCCGTCGGCCGACCGGGCCGCGTACGCCGAGCTGGCGGCCGATCCCAAGCTGGCGGGGTCCGTGACCGTGATGGTGGACGACCACGCGCAGCTGGAGCTGATCGACGCGGCGCGGGCCGGCGGCACCGAGGAGATCCGGGTCTGCCTGGAGCTGGACACCTCGCTGCGGCTGTTCGGCGGCCGGGTCCGGATCGGCGCGCTGCGCTCCCCGCTGCGCTCCCCCGCCCAGCTGGCCGAGCTGGCCCGCTCGGTGGCCCGCAGGCCGGGATTCCGGCTGGTGGGGCTGATGGCGTACGAGGGTCATGTCGCCGGCGTCGGCGACGCGGTGGCCGGGCGTCCGCTGCGGTCGCGGGCGGTCCGGCTGATGCAGGCGACGGCCCGCAGGGAGCTGGCGGTCCGGCGGGCGGAGGTCGTGCGGGCTGTCCGGGCGGTGACGCCGGACCTGGAGTTCGTGAACGGGGGCGGCACGGGCAGCGTGCAGCACACGGCGGCCGAGGCCTCGGTGACCGAGATCGCGGCCGGTTCGGGGCTGTACGTCCCGCGGCTGTTCGACAACTACACCTCGTTCACGGGCCGTCCGGCAGCCCTGTTCGCACAGCCCGTGGTCCGCCGGCCCGGGGTCGGCGTGGTGACGGTGCTGGGCGGCGGCTACCCGGCCTCCGGAGCGGCGGGCCCGGACCGGCTGCCGGTCCCGTACCTGCCCGAGGGGTTGCGCTACGACCCGCAGGAGGGGCCGGGAGAGGTGCAGACGCCGCTGCTGGGCCCGCCCGCCGACGATCTGCTGATCGGGGACAAGGTGTGGTTCCGGCACGCCAAGGCCGGTGAGCTGTGCGAGCGCTTCGACGAGCTGCGGCTGATCGAGGGCGACCGGATCACGGCGACCGTGCCGACGTACCGCGGCGAGGGCCGTACGTTCCTGTAGGCCTCGCCCGGACTGTGCCGGGCCCGCGGGGCCGGTGCCGGTCACCGCGGCCGGCCCGCCCGCCCCGCCGCCTGCCTCACTTCGCGACGGCCGGCTCCGCCGGGCGGCCGCCCAGTACGGCGGAGAATCGGTCCGTCACCTGGTCCAGTGCCTCGGCGGACCCCGGTGCCACGGTCAGTGTGCCGTCGGCGCCGACGGTGATGTCCTGGTCGAGCGTGAACCATCCCGGGACGATGTGCGCGGCGCCCATCGAGCTGAGCACGGGGCGCAGCGCGTAGTCGATCGCCAGGACGTGCGCGGTGCTGCCCCCGGTGGCCAGCGGCAGCACGGTCTTCCCGGTCAGGGCGTACTGCGGGAGCAGGTCGAGCAGGGACTTGAGCAGACCGGAGTAGGCGGCCTTGTAGACGGGGGTGCCGATCACCACTCCGTCCGCCTGCTCGAACAGCTCGGTGGCCGCGGCGACGGCCGGGTGCCGGAAGTCGGCGCCGAGCAGCGCGCCGGGTGGCAGGGTGCGGACCTCCAGCGAGGTGACCTGGTGGCCCTGGAGCCTGAGCCGGTCGTCGAGATGGCGCAGGAGGCGTGCGGTGCGGGACGTCGCGGAGGGACTTCCGGAGACGGACAGAATGGCGGCCATGGGGCGACCTTCCGGGTTCGGGGTTTCGGGGTTCACGGGAGGGCGGGGCGGGCCCGGTGCCACGCGGGCGTCCCGGGGACGGGGACGCTCACCAGGTGCTCGCCTCCACGGCGATCACCGGCACGAGTTCGTTGCGCAGTGTCTCGAGGAACGTGACGATCTCGGCGGCCACGGAGCGGTGCTGCACGTCGTTGAGGACGTCGTGGTGAGCCCCGCGGACCACGGAGAGCCGGGCCCGGGGCAGCGACTTCGCGATGCCGGCCAGCGAGTCGCGGTCCGCGAGCGGATCGGCGTCGCCGACGAGGAGCAGGGCGGGGACGGCCGGTTCGGCGGCGAGGGCCGCGTCGAGCAGCGTGTCCGGCACCGCGTCGCCGAGCGTGCCATGCCGGACCTGCGCGTCGTCGGTGAGCGTCTGCCGGTGGGCGGGGCAGGAGGTGCGCGCGTCGAGTTCCTCGTCCCACGGCCCGGCGGTGGTCGCGGCGTGGCCGGGGAGCCCGGCGAGGACGACGGCGTCCGGCAGCCCGGCCGCCGGGATCTCGTCGCGTCCGAGGAGCGCGGCGACGGCGACGGCACCGGTGTCGGCGCCCAGCAGGACGACGGGGCGGACGGTCCCGTCCTCGGCCGCGGTGCCCTCGACGGCCGTCGTGAGCCGGGCGCCGAAGCGGGTCAGCGAGCCTGCCACGTCGTCGGCGTCGAGGTCGGGGGCGTCGACGACGCGTACGCGGTAGGCGTCGGCGGCGAGCCGCCGGCCGAGCCGGGCGTAGGTGGCCCGGGTCTCCCCCCTGCCGGGCACCACGACGACGGTGGCACGTGTGCGGAGGCCGTCGGGGGCGTAGTGGTCGGTGTATTCGGTCATGTCACACTCCGGAGGGTTCGGGCTCGGTCGCCGGTGTCCGGCCGAGGGCGGGTGCCACGTCGGACGCGACGGGTTCGAGGGCGAGGATCGCGGTGTCGTGGTCGGGGACGGCGGCGGGGTCGGACCGGGTGACCGGGTCCGTCGCCACGGGAGGGGCCTGCTCCCGGAGGAGAGCTGCCGCGATCTCCCCGATGAGCCGTGGAACGAGTGGACGCGGCGCGGCGCCCCGCCCCCGGTCCGTTCCTTCGGGGAAGGCCCCGGGCCCTGCGGTGGGCCGGGTCCGGATCGTCGTCGCGGCCTGGCCGTGGGTGAGGCAGCCGGGCCGGAGTCGCGGCTCGGCCTGCTGCGCGCTCACGGCCCCCGCCCCTCAGTCGTTCGCGAGTCGGGGCTCGCGAGCGTGGCGGTTGGCGGGAACGGGCAGGCCGAGGTTGCCGCGCAGGGTGTCGGCCGTGTACTCGGTGCGGTACAGCCCGCGCTTCTGCAGCAGGGGGACGACACCGTCGACGAAGAGGTCGAGGTCCTCGGAGGTGCGGAAGGCGAGGTTGATCCCGTCGAACGTGCCAGCGTCGAACCACTGCTCGATGGTGTCGGCGACGGTCTCCGGGGCCCCGACGAAGGGCGACCGGTGGAACGCGTTGACCGACTCGGCGACCTGACGCAGGGTGAGGTTCTCCGCCCGGGCGCGCTCGATGAGCTTGCCGGCTCCCGTCCGGCCGCCCTTCTCGGCGAGGTGGGCGACGTCCGGGAACGGTGCGTCCAGGTCGTGCGTGCTGAAGTCGTACGCGCCGAAGGAGCGGCCCAGGAGCGCCAGGTTGCGGTCGAAGTCGTTGTCCTCCTCGAATATCTCCCGTTCGCGCCGCCTCGCGGCCTCGTCCGTCGCGGCGACGACCGGGCCTCCGTGGATGAAGATCTTGATGTGCTCGGGGTCCCGGCCGTAGGACGCGGTACGCCGCTTGACGTCGGCGTAGTACTCCTGGGCCTGCTCCAGCGAGCCGCCCGGTGCGTAGATCCCCTCGGCGACCTGCGCGGCGAGGTCGCGGCCCTCGGCCGAGACCCCGGCCTGGAAGATGACCGGCTGGCCCTGGGGCGAGCGGGAGATGTTGAGGGGGCCCGCGACCTGGAAGTGGTCTCCGGCGTGGTCGAGGGCATGGAGCTTGTCAGGGTCGAGGAAGAGGTCGCGCTCCACGTCGGCCGGGAAGGCGTCGTCCTCGTAGGAGTCCCACAGACCGCGGGCCACCTTGACGAATTCGAGCGCGCGGCCGTAGCGGGTGGCGTAGTCGAGGTGTTCGTCGAGCCCGAAGTTCCTGGACGTTCCGGTGTCGAAGCTGGTCACCACGTTCCACCCGGCGCGGCCGCCGCTGATGTGGTCGAGGGAGGCGAACCGGCGGGCGAGGTTGAAGGGGGAGTTGTACGTCGAACTCGCGGTGCCGACCAGGCCGATGTGCCGGGTGTGGGTGGCGACCGCGGACAGCAGGGTGAGCGGCTCCAGGCGGTTCAGGTAGTGGGCGGGATAGGTAGCGTTGATGAACTGGCTGTCGACGACGAAGAGGGCGTCGAAGAGCGCGTGCTCCGCAGCCTGGGCCTGCCGGATGTAGTGGTTGATGTCGATGCTGGAGTTCTTCGCCACGCGCGGGTCCTTCCAGAGGCCGTGCTGGCCGGGGCCTCCGACTCCGTACGGGTGCAGTGCGAGGTGGATCGTGCGGGACATGGCTTGTTCCTTCCGAGGGGTGTTCAGGCGTCGAGCAGGGCGCGCAGGGCTTCGCGTTCGGCGCGGCTCGCGGGAGCGGTGCGCAGGGTGGGCGCGGAACCGACGAGCAGGCGGGTGTAGGCGTGCCGGGGTTCGTTGATGACGTCGCGGGCCGCACCGGTCTCGACGAGCTCGCCGCGGTGGAGCACGGCGATGCGGTCGGCGGTCCCGGCGACGGATCCGAGGTCGTGGGAGATGAGGACGAGGGCGACCCCGGCGGCCCCGAGCTCCTTGAGGATCTCCAGGACCTGGACGCGGTTGGCGGAGTCCAGGGCGCTGACGGGCTCGTCGAGGATGACGAGCCGCGGCTCGGTGATCAGCGCGCGGGCCACGGCGACCCGCTGCCGCTGTCCGCCGGAGAGCTCTCCGGGCAGCCGGCCGAGCAGGTCCTCCGAGAGGCGGACGCGATCGAGGAAGGAACGGGCCAGCGGGGCCGCCTCCTTGCGCCCCGTTCCCTGGATGAGCAGGGGTTCGATCAGGGAGTCCTCGATGGTGAGGTCCGGGTCGAGACTGCGCAGCGGGTCCTGGAAGACGTACTGGACCACTCCGCGGCGGCGCAGCGCGCGCCACCGGCGGTTGCCGTACGCGGTGACGTCCTCGCCCCCGACGGTGACCGAGCCGGCCGAGGCGCGCACCAGCCCGAGGGCGGCGCGAGCGAGGGTGGACTTGCCCGACCCGGTCTCGCCGATGACGCCGACGGTCTCGCCGGGTGCGACGCTCAGCGAGACCCCGCGCAGGGCGTGGTGGCGCCGACGGCCCCGGCCGTAGTGCACGTCGAGGCCCGTGACCTCCAGGGCCGGCTCGGGGGCGACCGTGTGGCCGGACGTGTCCGTCCCCGGGGGTGTGGTGGTCATGACGCCTCCTTCGGCGTGAGGAACTTCTCCAGGCCGTACTGGTCGTGCTCGGCGATGAGCAGCCGGGTGTACTCGTGCTGCGGGTCGTACAGCACCGCCCGGGTCGGACCGTGCTCCACGACTTCGCCCTGACGCATCACGAGGACCTCGTCGCACAGGTGGGCGACGACGGCCAGATCGTGGGACACGACCACGAGCGCCAGCCCGGAACGCTCGCGCAGTTCCGCGAGCAGGTCGAGGATCTCGGCCTGGACGGTGACGTCGAGCGCGGTCGTGGCCTCGTCGGCGATCAGGGCCCGCGGGTCGGCGGCGATCGCGGCCGCGATGAGGACGCGCTGGAGCATTCCTCCGGAGAGCTCGTAGGTGTACTGGCCGTAGACCAGCTCCGGGTCGCTCAGACGGACCGCCCGCAGCAGTTCGACGGCGCGGTGCCGGGCCTCGCGCCGCTTCAGTCCCTTCTTGACCCGGACGACCTCGGCGATCTGGGCGCCCACGCGGATCGAGGGGTTGAGGTAGGACGCCGGGTCCTGGAAGACCGCGCTGATCGTGGATCCGCGCAGGGCCGCCCACTGCGGGGGCGTCAGGGTCGCGATGTCGGTGCCGTCGATCTCCACGGAGCCGCCGGTGACCTCGAAGTGCGGGGGAAGGATGCCGAGCGCGGCCCGGCAGGTGAGGGTCTTGCCGCTGCCGGACTCTCCGACGATGCCGACCGCCTTGCCGGGGGTGAGTTCGAAGCTCACCCCGCGCACGATCTCCCGCTCGGTGACCCGGTCGCTGATGCGTACGTCGCGGACGGCGAGCACCGGCGGGGCACTCGGGCCGGCGGTCGCGACGGTCCGGGTCTGCTCGGGGGCGGTGTGCTGGGACAGCAGCGTCATCGGGCACCTCCTGCGGGAACGGGGCGGCCCTTGCCGAGCCGGTTGGCGCGGACCGTGCGGTTGTCGGCCAGGGTCCGGCCCGCCTCGCCGGAGACGTCGCGGATCGCGTCGGCCAGGAGGTTGCTGGCCCAGACGGTGACCATGATCAGCAGGGCGGGTGGGACCGGGGCCCACGGCTGGTGGCTGAGGTAGCCCAGGTCCGAGGCGAGCAGCCCGCCCCAGGTGGGCGCGGGCGGCTGGACGCCGATACCGAGGAAGGTCAGGCTCGACACGATGACGAAACCGACGCCGATGGTCTGGGCGAGCGCGACCGCGATCGGCGGCAGCACCTTGACCCACACGTGGCGGCGCACGACCCAGCCGGTGGAGGCTCCGGAGATGAGCGCCGCCTCCACGTACGGGGAGCGGGCGACGGCCAGGGTGGCTGCGCGGGACACCCGGTAGAAGAGGGGGGAGACCAGCGCGCCCGTGACGAGCATGGCCTGGGTGAGGCCGTTGCCGAGCAGCGCGATCACGGCGACGGCGAACAGCAGGAACGGCAGGGCGACCAGGGTGTCCGCCAGGCGGAGCGTGAGCCACTCGAAGACGCGGCCGAGGTAGACCGACAGGATGCCGGGGACCACGCCGACGGCCAGCGCCGTCAGGGCGACTTCGAGCGAGCCGAGGACGCTGACGCGGGAGCCGTCCAGGAGGCGGCTGAACACGTCGCGGCCGAGGTAGTCCGTGCCCAGCCAATGGGCTCCCGAGGCTGCCGCGAGGGTGTTGTCGCTGGTGGCCAGGGGATCCTGCGGGGCGAGCCACGGGCCGAGGATCGCGAGCAGCGCGATCACGGCGAGGATGACGACGGCGATTCGTCCGGACGTGAGTGAGAGAACGCGGCGCACCATGGGTCACACCCCCCGCTGAGAGGCCGGCGTCACGCGTGCCAGCACCAGGTTGACGATCAGGTTGAAGGAGACGACCAGGACGATGGACACGACGAGGACGCCCTGGACCGCGGGAACGTCGCCGGCCTGGGCGGAGTCGTTGGCGAACCTGCCGAAGCCCTGCAGGCCGAAGATCCACTCCGTGACGACGGAGGCACCGACGAGGGCGGGGAACTTCAGGCCGAGGGTGGCGAGCGTCGGGCCGAGGCCGTTGCGCAGGATGTGACCGAAGAAGATCCGACGGGGGCTCAGTCCCCGCACCACGGCGCCCGTCACGTAGTTCTCGCTGTGGGCGGCGACGAGTCCGGTGCGCAGCTGACGGGCGACGTCGGCGATGACGTCGCAGCTCAGGGCGAGGGCGGGCAGGGTGATGTGGGCGAGCCACGGGCCGATCCCCTGCTCGGCGGGTAGGTAGCCGGCCGAGGGGAACACATCGAGTCCGACCGCGAGGACGGCGACCAGCACGATGCCGACGACGAAGGGCGGCATCACGGAGATCACGGTGACGAATCCGGTGATCGCCCGGTCGATCCAGGTCGTGCGCCGGAGCGCCGCCAGCGTGCCGAGGGCGAAGCCGACGACGACTCCGATGACCAGCGCGAACGTCGCGACCGAGAGGCTCACGCCCAGGCCGAGTCCGATGAGGGTGGAGATGTCGGCGCCGTTGACCCAGCTGACGCCGAGCTCGCCGTGCAGGACGCCGGTGAACCAGTCCCCGTACTGGGCCAGGAAGGGCTTGTCGAGACCCCATTGGGCCTCGACCCGCTGGATCGCCTCGGGGGTCGCGTTCTCGCCGAGCTGGATCCGCGCCGGGCTGAGCCCGCTCAGCGACCGCAGCGCGAACGTCACGAAGGTGGCCACCAGGAACACGGGCACGAAGATCCCGATCGAGCGGGCGATCACGCCCAGGATCCGGCCGAGCGCGTGCCGCGTCCTGGCTGCGGCGGCCCCTCGGCGCCGGGCGGGCACGACCTGGAGCGCGGTCGTCGTCATCGGTCTGCCTCCTTTCTGTCGGATGTGGGCGGGGGGGTCAGCTGCCGGAGATGGTCACGCCGGTCCAGTCGATGTGGGCCGGGTTCTTCGGCAGCCCGGAGACCTTCTTGCTCTTGGCCAGCAGGTTCGGCGAGGAGTACGTGAAGATGAGCGCCTTGCTCGCGAGCCCCGCCCGGGTCGCCGCCCGCAGCGCCTCGGTGTAGTCCGGTGCGTCGAGCGGCGTCTGACGGACCTTCGCGGTGGCCGCCGCGAAGCCCTCGGGCTCGTACGGGGTGCTGAGGTTCAGTGGGCCGTTGGGACCGAAGTGGGCGGTGAGGGTCTGCACCGCGGAGTCGCGGCCCGTGGTCGAGTACAGCGAGAAGGCCAGGTCCTTGGCGAAGAACGGGGTGGCCCAGTTCTTGTCGATCTTGATGGTGACGGTGACGCCGACCGCGGCCAGCTGCGACTGGACGATCTCCGCCTGCGGGTCCTCCGCGGGGATGACCAGGTCGAGCTCCAGGTCGCCGGCCCCGTGTCCCGCTTCGGCGAGGAGCTTCTTCGCCTTCGCCGGGTCGTAGGGGTAGGCGTTCTCCGACGTCGGGTCGTACGCCTCGTATCCCTTCGGAAACGGCTGGTCGGTCGTCTCGCCGTAGCCGAAGGTCAGTTTGTCGACGAACTCCTTGCGGTTGAACGCGTGGCGGAAGGCCTCGACGACCTTGTCGTCGTCGAACGGCGCCTTGTTGATGTTGAGGCTGATGTTGGAGGCGTTGAATCCGGGCTGGACGAAGACGTCCAGGCCGGCCTTCTCGGCCGCGTCCGCCTGGCTCGGGTCGAGGTCGGCGAAGTTGTAGACACCGGTCTGCAGCCCGGAGACGACGGTCGACGCGTCGGGGGCGGACACCAGCTCGACGTCGTCGATGTGGATGTTCTCCGCGTCCCAGTAGTCCGGGTTCTTCTTCAGGACGACCTTGGTGCCGGGGACCAGTTGCTCGACGACGAACGGGCCCGCGCCGACGGGGTTCTGGTCCAGCTTCTCCGGGGTCTCGGCCGCCTTGGGACTGGCGATCTGCAGGACGCGCTGACCGAGCAGCTGCGGTATCTGGTAGTCGACCTGGGAGAGTTGGAGCACCGCGTCGAGCCCGTCCGCCTCCACCGACTTGATCGAGGTGAGGTCACCGAAGAGTGCGGAGTTCTTCTGCTTCTGCGCCCGCTCGATCGCCGCCTTGACCGCGGTGGCGTCGACCGGCTCGCCGTCGCTGAACTTCAGACCGGGACGCAGGTGGAAGGTGATCCGGTCGCCCCTGTCGTTGTACTCCCAGCTCTCCGCCAGGTCGGGAACCGCCTTGCCGTCCTCATCCGTACGGGTCAACGAGGCGTAGACCAGGGCGAGTTCACGGAACTGGGCGCCACTTCCGGAGACCACCGGGTCCCAGTGGGCGGGGAAGTACGAGGAGGCCCACTTCAGCGTGGAGCCGCCGGTCGCCGAAGAGGCCTCACCCCCGCAGGCGCTCAGGGCGGGGACGAGCAGGGAGACGAGGGCGGTTCCGAGGACCGCGGCCCGTCGGGCGGGCCGGACGGGTGCTGCGGGGCGGCGGATCGTGCGTCGTGCGGACATATCGCTCTCTCTGTGGTGGGCCCCGACCCGGACCGGGGCATGCGGGACCAGGGGAAGGAGGGGACGGATCGCCAGATACCCGCATGAATCCACCGGGCCGCAACCGCATGGAACCGTCGGCCCCGCGCCGGACGGGCAGGCCGGCGTACGCCTCGGCGCGTCCTGGGGCGGGCCGGGTCGGGACAGCCGGGATCGGCGGTCTCGCGGGGCGACCGGGACACGGAGAAGGCGCGCGGTGGGGCACGGGGGCACAGGCGCGGGGAGTTGACGGGCGTGGCCGCTGGAGCGTCGGGCAGCAGGTGCTGACGGCAGTGGTCAGGCGGCGCCTGCGGGCCGGGGTCGGCGGGCGGTCAGCGACAGAGAGCGCTGGAGGTGCGCCGCAGGTCCACGTAGCGGCACACCACGCCGGGGTGCGTCGTGAGCATGGTGACATCCTGTGGGCACCGATCGCCGGCTGTCAATGGACACCAATTGGTGTCTCATTCCGCGAAACGGCGTCGCCCCGCAGCTCAGGGCCCCGTGGTGGCGGGAGGGGCGGCCGCCGGATGCACCGCGGCCTCCTCGGGGTCCAGCCACAGCGGCCCGTTCGCGGTGTCCACGCGTACCGCGCCGGGTGGCGGCCAGGGACCGCGTGCCAGCACCAGGCGCTCCGGCTCCGTCAGGCTCCGGTAGTGCTCCAGCGCCACCGCCGGGGCGGTCGGTCCGACGGTGGCGAGGAGCCCCGGGCAGAGCTCGTCGACGGCCGTCGCGTACGCCTCGAAGGTCCGCCAGCCGGGCACGGCGCGGTGTCCCGCGGGGGTCCGGAACAGGAGCGTCGGCAGTGCGTAGCGGCGTCCGCCGTCGGCGGTCTCCTTGGCCGTGCCCGGATGCGGTGACCCGCCCCGGCCGGACAGGACTTCGGGAACCGGGCGGCGCGCCTCCGCACGGTCGGCACGCACCCGCTCCAGCGTCTCGGCGGACACGGCGTCGGCCCTCAGCCGCGCGGGGTCGAGGCCCCGCACACCCTGTACCGCGGACAGGGCCGACGCGGTGGTGTCCGCCGGTTCGCCGAGTACGAACACGGTCTCCCGCAGCCGCCGCAGCACCGGCCCGGCCACCTCGGGCCCCTGGAGCTCCGCGGCCTTGGCGACCAGCGAGGAGGGCCAGGAGCTGGCCGCGACACGGCTGAGCCGGGCCGCACGGGGGGCCAGGGTGTGCCCGCCGATCTCCGCCAGGTGGCGTGCGTACCAGGCCGTCTCGGCAGCCGGGTCGGGCGGCGGGTCGTCGTCGTGGTCGAAGAGGACGGCGTACGCCCTCCGCCAGCGGACCCGGGCGGGCAGGGCGGCCCGCAGCCTGCGGAAGACGGGTTCCGAGCCCCAGGCCCACGGGCACATCGGGTCGGTGTACTCCACCACCTCCAGCGGGGGTTCCGGAGCGGGTCCGGCACTCACGCGGCGTCGGCCCTGGACTGCCCGAGCGCACCGGAGGGCAGCAGCGAGGTCAGGGACTGCCCGCCCAGGAGCGCCACCGCACTCGCCTCGACCTGCCGCCACAGAGCGGGCAGTCCCGCCGCGGGGCCGGGGTAGTCGAGCCCGCCCAGCGACTCGCCGCGCAGGGTGATCACCTCGCCGTCGACGGCGCGCACGATGTCGAGGAGGGTGATCTCCCCGGCCGGCCGGCCGAGCCAGTAGCCGCCTTCGCAGCCACGCTGACTGCGCACCAGACCCGCCTTGCGCAGCTCGCCCACGACGGACTTCAGGAATCGGAACGGAATATCCTGCGAGGAGGCGATGGCCTCGCAGGTGAGCGGACGGCCAGGCTCACAGGCGAGCTCCAGGAGAGCACGCGTGGCGTAGTCCGCCTTCGCGGAGATATGCATGGCCTCATCATGCCCAAAGGACCCGTCCGGGGTGAGCGCTTCACCGGTTCCGCTCCTACGTTGCGGCAACATTGCCGCAGGTGAAGGGGAAAGGACACCTCTTGACATCCTTTTCGGCGCCGCTCTAGCGTCCCTGCCATGAGCGAGCCGTTGACGACCCCCGGTGAAGGGTTCCACCCTCATCTCCATGACGCCCCGGGCCGCCCCGCGGCACCACTCCACACCCGTCTGCACCACATTCGCGCGGACTCCCTGGACGGGGACACCGCGCAGACCGGCGGCATGCGCAGGTTCGCCGCCGTCAGCGGCAGGACCGTCGGTTCCGAGAAGCTGTGGATGGGCCAGACCCATGTGGCCCCCTCGACGTCCTCCTCCGACCACCACCACGGCGAGTCCGAGACCGCCATCCACGTGGTCGCCGGACACCCCGAGTTCGTCTTCGTGGACGACTCCGGTGGGACGCCCGAGGAGGTCCGGCTGCGCACCTCGCCCGGTGACTACATCTTCGTCCCGCCGTTCGTGCCGCACCGGGAGGAGAACCCCGACCCCACCGAGGAGGCCGTGGTCGTCATCGCCCGCAGCACGCAGGAGGCGATCGTGGTGAACCTCCCCCGGCTGTACGCCCTCCCGGCCGAGGACGCCTGACGGGCGGCGCGGGCCCGCCCCGGGCTCCGCGCCGCCACCGCCTCGCGTACCGGGTCCGGGGGCCCGCCGGACGACACCGGCCGGCCGGGGGTTCTCCGTCCGGAGCGTGCCGGGGTACGCGAGCCCGGTAGCGCTCCGGACGACGGGTCCCGGTAGGCCCTGTCCGACACATGACCACCGCAGTGATCAGGAATCCAGCGTTCAGGGGACCGGGGCGAGCTCACTTGTCCTCATGGTCGAGGGCGCTGGTGATGCGTTCGGCGAGGGCGCGGCGTAGTTCGGGAGTCAGCCGCTCGGCGGTGAGGGATTCGTACAGCCACAGGCCGTCGGCGGCGAGCCGGGCGATGAACCGGTCGAGCGCGACCGGGTCGCCGGCGTCGGTGGTGGGCGATGGTGGGGCCCACCGTTCCATGACGGCGCCCCAGGGGGCTGCGTGTTCGGGTGTTGTGGATCCTTCGAGCATGAAGAGGAGTTCGGCCCGTGTGGCGCTGTGCGTGGTGACTCGGGTATAGGCGGTGAGCCGCTCGGTGGGGCTTGCCTCGCGGGCCGGTCTTCCGGCTGCGGCGGTCATCTGCGCCTCCCATTGGTCGGCGAGGTGCTGGTGGATGGCCTGGACGAGGTCCTCGCGGGAGGTGAAGTGGTAGAGGAGCCCGCCCTTGGTCAGGCCGGCTTCGGCGGCGACGGAGTCGAAGGTGACGCTCTTGACACCTTCGCGCTCCACGACGCGGGCTGCTGCTTCGAGGATCTGGGTTCGTTTGCTGGTCCGCATGGGTGCTCCCGGGTCGGGGTGTCAGTGGTGCGTGGGGGCGGACAGGGCCGATCCCGGTCCGTGGTGGCGCAGGAGGAGGCCGGTCGTGACCGCGCCGACGGCGATGACGGCGGTGACCACGATCATCACGGTGAAATAGGCGCCGTCGAAGGCGTTGGACGCCGCGGTGATCAGTGTCGGGTCGTTCCCGGCCAGTGCGAGCGTGCTGTCGAGGCTGTCGCGCGCGGAGTCCGGGACTCCGGCGGGCAGGTCGACGGTCGATGTGTAGACGGCGGCCAGGAGACTGCCGAGCAGGGCGACGGCGATGAGGCTGCCGAACTCGTAGGACACCTCCTCCACGGAGGAAGCCATACCGGCACGGCGGGCCGGAACGTTGCCGATGATCGCGCTGGAGGCGACGGACATGGCCGCACCCAGGCCGGCACCCGTGATGAGCAGCCCGGTGATGAGCAGTCCCATGCTGGTGTCGAAGTTCAGCAGGATGAGCACGGAGCCGACCGCGCTGAGGGCCAGACCACCCGCGACGATGGGCAGCAGCCCCACCCGGTGCAGGCTCGCGCCGCCGGCCAGGGCTGTCGGGAGCGCCCCCACAGCGACGGCTGCGACCAGGACGCCGGCGCGCAGCGGGGTGAAGCCCTCCACGAGCTGGAACCGCTGTGTGGTGATCAGCTGAACACCGGCGATGGCGAACATGGAGAACCCGGCGGCCAGGACTCCGGCGAGGAAGGCCCGGTTTCGGAAGATCGAGAAGTCCAGTAGGGGGTAGGGCAGGTGGCTCTGGCGCCGTGCGAACGCCCAGCCACCGATGACGGCAGCCAGGGCGGCGGCAACGATGAGCAGGGGGGCGGGCTCCGTCTTCGCGGTTTCCTTGATCGCGATCACGAGGCCGACCAGGGCGACGAGCGCGAGAAGCGAGGAGGGCAGGTCCCACCGCTTCGTGGGGTCGGCGTCGTTGGGCGGCGCCAGGACCCGTGTGGCGACCAGTGCGGCGATGACGACGGGGACGTTGATCAGGAAGACCGATCCCCACCAGAAGCTCTGCAGCAGGAGCCCGCTGATGATCGGGCCCAGCGCGCTGCCGACGATCGCCAGGGTTCCCCAGATGGCGATGGCCACGTTGCGCTCGCGCTCGTCCTCGAACGTGATGCGGATCAATGCGAGCGTTGCGGGCATCATCGCCGCCGCGCCTACGGCCAGGAACGCCCGAGCCGCAATCAAGGTTTCCGGGGTCGGGGAGAACGCGGCAGCCAGCGAGGCGACACCGAAGACCGCCAGGCCGATCAGAAACATTCTTCGGCGCCCCACCCGGTCGCCCAGGGTGCCGCTGCCCAGCAGCAGCCCGGCCATCACCACCGGATAGGCGTT
Organism: Streptomyces clavifer; assembly: GCA_014651175.1. Taxonomy (GTDB): domain Bacteria; phylum Actinomycetota; class Actinomycetes; order Streptomycetales; family Streptomycetaceae; genus Streptomyces; species Streptomyces clavifer. Next base: position 282,073 of record BMWJ01000006.1, read on the forward strand.
GATGATCCACAAGCCCTCGGAGCCGTTCGCGCCGAGCTCCTCCACAAGCGTCGGCAGCGCCGCGTACAGGATCGAGTTGTCCAGGGTGATCAGCAGAAGTCCCGCACTCACCACCGCCAGCAGCAGCCAACGCCGCCCCGCACTCGGAATCATTCCCGCACACCTCTCGATCAGCACCAGCGTTACCCTCATAACTGTACCTTTCGAAAGGTACAGTTATGAAACCACTGTGCGCCCGTACGTCGTCCCTCTCTGATGACCCGTACCGGCACGCACGCCGGTCCGCCGCCGACCTCCGGGCGGGGCCTGCCGGGGTCACGGCCCCGGCCGGAAGGGCCCGTCCGACGACCGGCCCGGTGGCGGGGCGCGGCGGGCCGGGGCTGGACGTCCTCGTCACAGGCCCGAGGCGGTCATCATCGAGTCACTGATCACCATCCGGAGCAGCCTGCCGTGCACCCACGGCTGTGATCACCCCTCCACGAAATTCCGCGGAGCAGCACCGGCTCGGCCCCACGGTGCTGCCGACACCGCCGTTCGTGGTGCCGTCGCCCAGCGGTCGGATGCCCCCGGTGATGGTGTCCATGAGGGAGAGCGGCAGCTCGTCCCGTCCGGCGTCGAAGGCGAAGCGCACGATGACCGGCGTCTCGCTGCCCACCGCTGAGGGGAAGACGAGCGACTGCACGAACCCGCCGGGCCCCTTGCCGGTGGTGACCCGCCACCGCACCAGGTGGCCGGTGCGCCCCGCCACGCTCACGGATTCGGACGCCAGCACCTGGTGGGACCTGATCCCGCCGTGGGCCGGGTCCCCGACGGCGTTCTCCCCGTAGGCGGCTTCGGCGGCCGTCCCGACGTCCTCCCGGGCCAGCTCCTCCATGGACGTGAGGTCGCCGCTCGCCGTCCGCACGGTGACGGTGCCGCGGTGGCAGTAGCTCCCCGAATCACCTGGGCAGGTGTAGGAACCGGCCGTGCGCATCGTGGAGGCGTCGTCGAGGGTGTTCTCCGGCTTCTCCCAGCCTTCGGGCACCCGCAGGGTGACCCCGTTGAGCTGGTCCGTGAGGATCCGCGGGTCGCCGTCGCCGGGCGACGGGGCGGCGGGACCGCCGGTCTCCGTGGGGGCGGGCGGCGGCGCGGTACCGCTGGGCGCGGACCTCGGCGCCGTACCGCCGCCGCCGTCCGTGCCCAGCACCGCGAATCCGGTGACGGCCGCGGCCACGACCGCCAGGGCGGCCACGGTGACCGCGACGGCCCCGGTGGTGCGGCCGCTCCCCCGGGCCGGCACCCCGGGCCCCCGGGGTGCGGACTGCGGCTGGAGCGCCATGGGCTGCGTCACGGCGGACGACCGGGTGTGCCCGGTCCACGCCGTGCCGTCCCACCAGCGCTCCGCGCCCGGCACGTTCGCGTCCGGGTACCAGCCGGGTGGTGTCGCGTTGCTCATGCCCTCCACTCTAGGGAGCGGTCCTCCGGCGGGGGCCGTTACAGCGGGGTCACGTAGGCGCCCGAGATCCCGCCGTCGACGAGGAAGTCCGTGGCGTTGACGAACGAGGAGTCGTCGCTCGCGAGGAAGGCGACGGCGGCGGCGATCTCCGTCGCGTCGGCGAACCGGCCGAGGGGGATGTGCACGAGCCGGCGGGCTGCGCGCTCCGGGTCCTTGGCGAAGAGCTCCCGCAGCAGCGGGGTGTCGACCGGTCCCGGGCACAGGGCGTTGACCCGGATGCCCTCGCGGGCGAACTGCACCCCGAGCTCGCGGGACATGGCGAGGACCCCGCCCTTGGACGCGGTGTACGAGATCTGGGAGGTCGCCGCGCCCATCCGCGCCACGAAGGAGGCGGTGTTGATGATGGAGCCGCGTCCCTGGCGCCGCATGTAGGGGAGGGCCGCCTTGCAGCAGAGGTAGACGGAGGTGAGGTTGACGTCCTGGACGCGCTTCCACGCCTCCAGCCCGGTGGTGAGGATGGAGTCGTCGTCGGGCGGCGAGATCCCGGCGTTGTTGAAGGCGACGTCGACGGAGCCGTAGGTGTCGTACGCGGCCTTGAACAGCGCCTCCACCTGTTCGGGGTCGGTGACGTCGACGCGTACGAAGGTCCCGCCCACCTCCTCCGCGGCCGCCCGCCCCGCGCTCTCGTCGATGTCGCCGCAGACGACGTGGGCGCCCTCGGACGCGAGCCTGCGCGCGGTGGCGAGGCCGATGCCGCTTCCCGCTCCGGTGACGACGGCGGTGCGGCCGGTCAGGCGGCGGCAGATGTACCCGGGGTCGGTGGTCATGCGCGTTCAGGCCTCCGTGCCGATGAAGACGTTCTTGGTTTCGGTGAATGCCGCGAGGGCGTCGGGCCCCAGTTCACGGCCGAGTCCGGACTGCTTGACGCCGCCGAACGGTGTCCAGTAGCGCACCGCCGAGTGGGAGTTGACGGAGAGGTTCCCGGCACGGACCGCCCGGGAGACCCGCAGGGCACGGCCCACGTCACGGGTCCAGACCGAGCCGGCCAGGCCGTACTCGGTGGCGTTCGCCAGCCGGACCGCGTCCTCCTCGTCCTCGAAGGGCAGCACGACCGCGACCGGGCCGAAGACCTCCTCGGTGGCGACGGGCGCGTCCGGGCGGACGTCGGTGAGGACGGTCGGCGGGAACCAGAAGCCGGGGCCGTCGGGGGCGCCGCCGCGGATGCCGGCCGCGCCGTCGGGGACGTACGAACGGACCCGGTCGAGCTGTGCCCGCGAGATCAGGGGCCCCATCTGCGTCCTCCCGTCGCCGGGGTCGCCCACGACGACCGATTCGACGGCGGGGGCGAGGAGTCCGAGGAAGCGGTCGTACACGGACCGCTGGACGAGGATCCGGGTGCGGGCGCAGCAGTCCTGGCCCGCGTTGTCGAGGAAGGACATGGGCGCGGCCGCCGCTGCGGCCTCGATGTCGGCGTCGGCGAAGACCAGCGTGGGGCTCTTGCCCCCGAGTTCGAGGGTCAGCCGCTTCACGCGGTCGGCGCACCTGGCCATGATCTGCTTGCCGACCCGGGTGGAACCGGTGAAGACGATCTTGGCGACTCCCGGGTGCTCGACCAGGGCGTTGCCGGTCACCTCGCCCGCGCCGGGCAGCACCTGGAAGAGGTGTTCGGGCAGGCCCGCGTCGAGGGCCAGCCGGGCCAGGTGCAGGGCGGTGAGCGGGGTGGTCTCGGCGGGTTTGAGGAGTACGGCGTTCCCGGCTGCCAGGGCGGGTGCGGTGCCCCAGGCGGCGACCGGCATGGGGAAGTTCCAGGGGGCGATCACCCCCACGACCCCGAGGGGTTCGAGGAAGGTGACGTCGATCCCGCCGGGCACGGGGATCTGACGCCCGGTGAGACGCTCCACTCCCCCGGCCGCGTAGTCGAGCAGGTCCCGGACGTTGCCCGCCTCCCAGCGGGCGTTGCCCAGGGTGTGGCCCGCCTCGGTGACCTCCAGCCGGGCCAGTTGCTCGGCGTGTTCGTCGACGAGGACGGCGAAGCGGCGCAGCAGCCGGGCCCGGTCGGCCGGGGCCAGGGCCGCCCAGGTCCGCTGGGCGGCCGCGGCCCGGGTGACGGCGGCGTGGACCTCGCCGACGGTGGTGGCGGGGACGGTGGCGACGAGCTCCTCGGTCGCCGGGTTCAGCACACGGTGCTCGGTGATCACGGGGTCCCGGGACTCGGAGTCGTCGGTCCCGGGCGTCACGGTCACGGGCGTCACGGTCACGGGCGTCACGGTCACGGGGTCGGGGGTCACGGGGTCGGGGGTCACGGGGTGCCTCACAGGCGTTCGAAGGAGCGGCGGAGCTCCCAGTCGGTGACCGCGGCGTCGAAGGCCTCCAGTTCGACGCGCGCCATGTTGCGGTAGTGCGCGACGATCTCGTCGCCGAACGCCTCCCTGGCCACGTCGCTTTCCTCCCAGAGGGCGGCGGCGTCGCGGAGAGTGGTGGGGACCTGGTCGTAACCGGCGGTGTAGGCGTTGCCCTCGCACGCCTCGGGGAGCTCCAGCCCGCGCTCGATGCCGTGGAGCCCGGCGGCGACGAGGCCGGCGACCGCGAGGTAGGGGTTGACGTCCCCGCCGGGCAGCCGGTTCTCGAAGCGCATCGAGCGGCCGTGTCCGACGACCCGCAGGGCGCAGGTGCGGTTGTCGTGGCCCCAGGCGACGGCGGTCGGGGCGAAGGAGCCGGGCTGGAAGCGCTTGTAGGAGTTGATGTTCGGCGCGTAGAGCAGGGAGAAGTCGCGCAGGGCGGCGAGCTGCCCGGCGAGGAACTGGCGCATCACCGGCGACATGGTGCCGTCCTCACCGGCCATGACGCTTCGTCCGTCGGCGTCCTGGAGCGAGAGGTGGATGTGGCAGGAGTTGCCCTCGCGCTCGTTGAACTTGGCCATGAAGGTGAGCGCGACCCCTTCCTGGGCGGCGATCTCCTTGGAGCCCGTCTTGTAGACGGCGTGCTGGTCACAGGTGACGAGGGCCTCGTCGTAGCGGAAGACGATCTCGTGCTGGCCGGGGTTGCACTCACCCTTGGCGGACTCGACCGTGAGGCCCGCGCCCCTCATCTCGTTGCGGATGCGGCGCAGCAGGGGCTCGATGCGGCCGGTGCCGAGGACGGAGTAGTCGATGTTGTACTGGTTGACCGGGGTCAGGTCCCGGTAGTTGCGGTCCCAGGCCTGCTCGTAGGTGTCCTTGAAGACGATGAATTCGAGCTCGGTCCCCACGTGCGCCGTGAGGCCGTGCCCGGCGAGGCGCTCCAGCTGCCTCCGGAGGATCTGGCGGGGCGCGGCGGCCACGGGCGAACCGTCCTCCCAGGCGAGGTCGGCCATGACCATGGCGGTGCCCTCGTGCCAGGGGATGCGGCGGAGGGTCGCGAGGTCGGGGCGCATGGCGAAGTCGCCGTAGCCGTTGGACCACGAGGACATCGCGAATCCGTCGACCGTGTTCATGTCCGTGTCGACGGCGAGCAGGTAGTTGCAGCCCTCCGTGCCGTGTTCCAGCACCTCGTCGAGGAAGAAGGCCGCCGCGAAGCGCTTTCCCTGGAGCCGGCCCTGCATGTCGGGGAAGGCGAGGACCACGGTGTCGATCTCACCGCTCCGGACGAGGGCGCGCAGCTCCTCGGTCCCGAGCGGGGGTGTTCGGTCTGCCACGGGGGTACTCCTCGCTCGGCCGGCGGGAAGGCACGGCCGGTCGGTCTAAGGTATGGGAGAAAACCATTGGGGGGAAGGGAATCGGGACGTGGCGGAGGAGAACGGGGAGCCCGGGGTCTTCGAACGGCTGCTGCCCGTGCTGCGGCCGGTCCGCGCGGGCAACGGCTTCGAGGAGGCCCTGGAGCAGATCCTCCAGGTCGTCCGGCTCGGCCTGGTGCCCGCCGGCGGCCGGCTGCCGGCCGAGCGCGAGCTGGCCGAGCACCTCCGCATCAGCCGCGTCACCCTGCGGGAGGTGCTGAAGGTGCTCCAGGACCAGGGGTTGATCGAGGCGAGACGCGGCCGGTACGGCGGTACGTTCGTACTCCCCCGCACCGGTTCGGCCGACGGCGACGAGCTGCGCCGCCGGGTGGCGGGGGCCGACATCGAGGACATCCTGCGTTTCCGCGAGGTACTGGAGACGGGCGCGGCCGGACTGTGCGCGGTGCACGGCCTCGACGACGAGGGCGTGGACCGGCTGCGGACGGCTCTGACGGCGACTCACGAAGCACCTCTGCCCGACTACCGCAGGCTCGACACCCTCTTCCACCTCACGCTGGCCGAGCTCTGCGGCTCCCCCTCCCTCACCGCCCAGTACGCGGCCGTACGGGCGACCGTGAACGACCTGCTGGACTGCATACCCCTGCTCGTGCGGAACCTGGAGCATTCGCAGCACCAGCACACGGCGCTCGTCGAGGCGGTGCTCGACGGCGACGAGGAGGCGGCGCGCGCGGTGATGCGCGAGCACTGCGCGGGGACGGCGGCGCTCCTGCGGGGATTCCTGGCCTGAACCCGCCCTTCCGGATCATCTCTCTTGCGCGGCGGCCCGCCACGCACAAAGGTATGACGCAACACCATTGCACTGGGCCGGTCCGCGTGCCGCCCGCCGGAAGGACCGCACCATGCACGAACCGCTCATCGGCGTCACCACCTATCTGGAGCCGGCGGCTCGCTGGGGTGTCTGGGAGCTCCCCGCGGCGGTGCTCCCCTCGGCGTATCCGCGGCTGGTGCAGCGGTCCGGCGGCCTGGCGGCCCTGCTGCCCCCGGACGACCCGGAGCGGGCCGCGGCCGTCGTGGACCGGCTGGACGGTCTGGTGATCGCGGGCGGCGCCGATGTCGATCCCGGGCTGTACGGCGCGGAGCGCGACTTCCGGACCGGGCCGCCCGCGCACGAACGCGACGCCTGGGAGCTGGCACTGCTTCGCGCCGCGATGGAGGCGGGCACCCCGGTGCTCGGCATCTGCCGCGGCATGCAGCTGCTCAACGTGGCGCTGGGCGGCACACTGACCCAGCATCTGGACGGGCACACCGGTCCGTTCGGCAAGGCGGGCGTCCTCGGTGAGCATCCGGTGGCCCCGGTGCCCGGGACGCTGTACGCCTCACTCGTCCCCGAGGACGCGTCCGTACCCACGTACCACCACCAGGCCGTGGAGCGGCTGGCGCCCGGCCTCGTGGCGTCCGCCCACGCGGCGGACGGCACGGTGGAGGCGGTCGAACTGCCGGGCGCGCAGTGGGTGCTGGGGGTGCAGTGGCATCCCGAGATGGGTGACGACCTCCGGATCATGCGGGCGCTCGTCGCGGCGGTCCGCGCGCGGCGGGGACCGTCGGACGCGGCCGCGCCGACCCGGCGGAGCCCGTCCGGCGTGTGAGGTCACGCCTCCGCGGTCCGGGCAGGATCCGCCGGGGCGGGTGAGATCACGCCACCGCGGTCACGCCCCGGCCCGCCGCGGGGCCCGATGCGGGCCGGGCGGGCAGCAGGCCCGGCCAACCGTCGACGGCACGCCTCAACGGCCCGCCGTCAACGCGAGCAGATCGCGGGCCGGGCCGGCGGGGCGGTGGCCCGAGGGCCAGACCGCGCGCAGCTGGCGCCGCAGGTGCACGCCCGGCACCGGGACGGTGACCAGGCGCCGGGCCGACAGCTCCTCGCCCAGTGCCAGTTCGCTCAGCACGCAGGGGCCCGCCCCGCTCTCCGCCGCCCCCTTCACCGCGGTGGTCGAGGAGAGTTCGAGCAGGGGCCGTGCCAGTCCGCCGTGCACGGCGAGCGCGGCGTCCAGGACCTGACGGGTGCCCGAGCCGTGCTCGCGCAGGATCAGGGGCGTCCCGGCGAGCTCCTGCGGCGTCAGCCTGCTGCGCCGGCGGGCCCAGGGGTGGGACGGGGCGACCACGACGACGAGCCGGTCGTGCGCGATGACCGTGCCGTCGAGCCCCTCCGGCACGGACAAGCCCTCGACGAAGCCCAGATCGGCCTCACCGGCGAGCAGCCGCTGGGCGGCCACGGCCGAGTTGCCCGCGAGCAGCGACACGGCGGTGCCGGGCCGTTCGGCGCGCAGCGCGATCAGCCAGCCGGGCAGCAGGTACTCCGCGATGGTCATGCTCGCGGCGACCCGGAGCCGGGAGTCGCGCCGGTCCCGCAGCGCCTGCGCCCCCGCGTCGAACGCCTCGGCGGCCTCGACGACCCGGCGCGCCCAGTCGGTCACGAGTGCTCCCGCGTCGGTGAGCCGGGAGCCGCGCGGCGAACGGTCCAGGAGTGCGACACCGAGCTGCCGTTCCATCGACCGGATGCGGCTGGAGGCGGCGGGCTGGGTGATGCCGACGTCCCGCGCCGCCCGGCCCAGGCTCCCGTGCCGGGCGACGGCCAGCAGCAGCACCATCGCGCCGAGGTCCGGAACCCGGTGGGACAGCGGGGAAGCGTGCTCGGGCACGGTGCGGGCGGCCGGGGCGGAAGCGGGTTCGGAGCCGGTTCCGTCACCCGGCGAGCCCGATGCGGGGTCGGACACGGAGCTGGACATACATTCAGCTTATGACCTCATAGACCGGGACTCCCTGGTGGGTCGCGGTCCGCCCGCCGAAGATCGTGGCATGGCCATCCTTCCGCAGATCCGGACCCCGGCGCCCGCCCTCCCTCCCGCCCTCCCCCGGCTCCCCTCCCTGCGGCACCTCGGCCCCAATTGGTACGCGACGGTCATGAGCACCGCGATCGTCGCGACCGCCGGCGCCACGCTCCCCGTCCGGCTGCCCGGCCTGCGAGCCGCCTGCGTCGCGGTGTGGGCCCTGTCCGCGGTCCTGCTCGCCGTCGTCCTGGTGGCCCGCGCCGGGCACTGGTACCTCCACCGCGACCAGGCCGGGGCCCACCTCCTGGATCCCGCCGTCGCCCCGTTCCACGGCTGTCCGCCCATGGCCCTGCTCGCGGTGGGCGCGGGCACGCTGGTGGTCGGCCGGGACGTCATCGGGCACCCGGCGGCCGTCGCCGTGCACACGGTGCTGTTCACCCTGGGCACGGTCGCGGGTCTCGCCGCCGCGGTGGCGATCCCGTACCTGATGGTCGTGCGCCACCGCCCGGCGCCCGGCACCGCGTCACCGGTCTGGCTGCTGCCCCTGGTGGCCCCGATGGTCTCCGCAGCGGTGGGTCCGCTCCTGGTGCCCGAGCTGCCGCCCGGTCAGTGGCGCGAGGCGCTGCTGCTGGCCTGCTACGCGATGTTCGGGCTGTCCCTGCTCGCCACGCTGGTGGCCCTCCCCCTGGTCTTCGCCACCCTGGTGCACCGGGGCCCGCCCCCGCTCGCCCTGACCCCGACGCTGTTCCTGGTGCTCGGCCCGCTGGGCCAGTCCACGACCGCCGTCAACCAGCTCGCCGATGTGGCACCGGGTGCGATCGCGGCCCCCTACGTCTCGGCCCTCGGCGCGTTCGCCGTGCTGTACGGGGTGCCGGTGATGGGATTCGCACTGCTGTGGCTGGCCCTGTCCACCGCGCTGGTGGTGCGGGCGGCGCGCCGCGGCATGGGGTTCACGATGACGTGGTGGGGGTTCACCTTCCCGGTCGGTACGTGCGTCACCGGCGCGGCCGGGCTGGCCCGGCACACCGGACTGGCCGCGTTCACCTGGCTGGCCGTGGCCCTCTACGTGCTGCTGGTGGCGGCTTGGGCGGTGGCGGGCGTACGGACACTGCGGGGGCTGGCCGGCGGAGCGCTGCTCGCAGCGCCCCGGCCGCCGGGACCAGTGACGGCCCGTACCACGTGAGGTGGCGGCCGTCGACGAGCGCGGCCGGCACCCCGGGGAAGGCCTCGGGGCCGTCGAGGGCGGTGAAGCGGTACGGCTCGTCGGGCAGCACCACCAGCTCCGCGCCCGCCGCGTTCAGCTCGGCGAGCGGGATGCGGGGATAGCGCTCGGGATGGTCCGCGTACACGTTGCGCACCCCGGAGCGGGCCAGCAGGTCGCCGGCGAACGTGTCGCGGCCCAGCACCATCCACGGCCTGCGCCAGACGGGCACGATCGCGGGGCGCGGGTTCCCGGGAGGCGGCAGCGCCGCCCACGCGGCCTCGGCCTCGTCCAGCCAGCGGGGCCGGCTCAGTCCGCACCCGGTGACCAGGACCCGCTCCAGCTCGGCGAAGGCCTGGCCGAGGGTACGGACCTCGGTGACCAGGACGTCCAGACCGGCCTCCCGCAGGGCTGCCAGGTCGGGTTCCCGGTTCTCCTCCTCGTTGGCGACGACGAGATCGGGGCGCAGCGCCACGACGGCCGCGACGTCCGGGTTCTTCGTGCCGCCGATCCGGGCGGCGGTGAGCCCCGCCGGGTGCGTGCACCAGTCGGTGGCGCCGACGAGCATCCCGGGGCCGGTGACGGCGACGGCCTCGGTGAGCGAGGGGACGAGGGAGACGACACGCACCGCCGGGTCCTCCTCAGCGCCGTGAGTCGTACGTCGCGTCGATGTGCTCGGCGACCGCGACGACCAGCAGCCGGGTGTCGGGGACGGTCGCCCGCCACCGGTGCCGGACCCCGCCGGACAGGAAGAGGGTGTCGCCCCGGCCGAGGCGGTGCGCCTGCCCCTCGGCCTCGACCTCGACGGCGCCCTCGACGACGTACATCACCTCGTCGTTGCGGTGCTGGAACTCGCGCCCGAGGTCCTGCTCGCCGACGAACTCCAGGGCGCTGAGCTGATGACGGCCGCGCACGAGGCGGCGTACGCCGTCCCCGGCGCCCGCCCGCACGACGTCCACGGCGCGCGCCGAGTCCGCCGCGGCCCGCAGCCGCTCGGTCGTGGTCTCCAGCGCCTCGGCCACCCGGTCCAGCGACCGGGGGCTGGGTCTCGCCCGCTCGTTCTCGATCTGGCTGAGAAACGGTACGGACAGGCCGCTGCGCCCGGCCACCACGGCCAGTGTGAGCCCGAGGGTCCTGCGCCGTCGGCGAACCGCGGCACCCACCCGAAGGCCTTCCTTGTCGTCCATGTCCGGCTCCCTCCCCGGATCGCCATCCTCCCGGTTGCCAGCACCCTACGCATGTCGTTCGCGGGATGGAGCGGAAGTGAGTGGACGGGAGACCCTCCGAGGACTCCTTGGAACAAGCCTGAGGGGGACGGCGCCGGTTCGCTACCGGGGCCGTCCCCCTCGGGGGGACTGCGGGTGGATCAGCTGCCGACGGGCGCCAGCTGGTCCACCACGTCGGGGTTGGCGTCCATCCAGGTGCGGGCGGACTCCTTCTCCTTGCCCGCACCGCCCTTCTGGATCTCCACCTCGAGCGAGGCCAGCTGCGCCTCACTCAGCTTGAAGTCCTTCAGCCAGCCGGTGAACTCCGGGAAGTCCTGGGCGAAGTCCTTCTTGGCGACCGTGTGGATCTGCTCGCCCTCGCCCCAGGCGCCCTTCGGGTCCTCGAGCTTCTTCAGGTCGTGCTTCCCGTAGGCCCAGTGCGGCGACCACAGGGTCACCACGACCGGCTCCTTCTTCTTGATCGACCGGTTCAGCTCGGCGAGCATCGAGGAGGTGCTGGAGGAGACGACCTTGTACTCGCCCTCCAGGCCGTACTCCTTGAGCACCTTCTTGTTGAGCGTGCCCATCATCCCGGCACTCGACTCGATACCGATGATCTTGCCGTTGAACTTCTTGCCCTGGCCCTTGAGGTCGGCCAGCGAGTCGATGCCCTCGACGTACGACGGGACGGTCAGCTCCAGCGAGGTCGGCCCGTACCAGGAGCCCAGGTCGGTGAGGTCGTCCTTGTAGCGGTCCCAGTAGTCCTTGTGCGTCGTCGGCAGCCAGGAGTCGAACTGGACGTCCAGCTGTCCCTGCGCGAGACCGGTGTAGAGCGGACCCGGGTCGAGCTGCTTGACCGTGGTCTTGTAGCCCCGGTCCTCCAGCATGTTCTGCCAGAGGTAGGTGGACGCGATGGCCTCGTCCCACGGGAAGTACCCCATGTTGACGGTCTTGCCCGCGTCCTTGCCCTCCTGGGTGCCCCCCGCGCCGCCGGGCAGCGGGGCCAGCGTGTCGACGAGTCCCGGGTTCTTCTTCAGCCAGCTGCGTACGCCGTCCTGCTCCTTGCCCTGGCCGGCGTCCTGGATCTCGTTCTCCAGGCTCGTGAGCTGCTTCTCGGTGAGCTTGAACTTCTTCAGCCAGTCCGCGACGGCGGGGGCCTTCTTCGCGAAGCCCTTGTGGGCGACGGTGTGGACCTCTTCGCCCTTGCCCCAGGCGCCCTTCGGGTCCTCGAGCTTCTTCAGGTCGTGCTTGCCGTAGGCCCAGTGCGGCGACCACAGGGTCACCACGACCGGCTCCTTCTTCTTGATGGAGGCGTTCAGCTCGGCGAGCATCGAGGAGGTGCTGGAGGAGACGACCTTGTACTCGCCCTCCAGGCCGTACTCCTTGAGCACCTTCTTGTTGAGCGTGCCCATCATCCCGGCACTCGACTCGATACCGATGATCTTGCCGTTGAACTTCTTGCCCTGGCCCTTGAGGTCGGCCAGCGAGTCGATGCCCTCGACGTACGACGGGACGGTCAGCTCCAGCGAGGTCGGCCCGTACCAGGAGCCCAGGTCGTCCAGCTGGTCGCTGTACTTGTCCCAGTAGTCCTTGTGCGTGGTCGGCAGCCAGGAGTCCGTCTGGAAGTCGATGTCGCCGCGGGCGACGCCGGAGTAGAGCGGGCCGGCGTCGAGCTGGGTGATGCCGGTGGTGTAGCCGCGCTGCTCCAGGATCTCCTTCCAGAGGAAGGTGGAGGCGATGCCCTCGTCCCACGGGATGTAGCCCAGGTTGATCTTCTGGCCCTGGCCGACGTTCCCGTCGGAGGCCTGGCCCTTCCGGGCGTCGTCCGAGCCGGAGCCCGCGATGTTCAGACCGCCCGCGACGAGCGCGAGCACGACGACACCGGTCATCGCGACGGCGGTTCCCGGCTTGTAGTGCGTGAACTTCAGGCGACGCGCACCGGCGGCGACCTTCGCCGCGGCACGGCGGCCGAGCGGGGAGACCCGCTCGTTGAGCGCGCCCGTCATCCGGTCCAGGTACATGGCGAGGATGACGACGGCGATGCCGCTCTCGGCGGCGAGGCCGACCTGGAGCTGGGTGATCGCGGCGTAGACCTTCTCACCGAGTCCGCCCGCGCCGGCCATGCCGCCGATGACGACCATCGACAGGGCCAGCATGATGACCTGGTTGATCCCGGCCATGATCGTCGGCAGGGCGAGCGGCAGTTGCACCCGGGTCAGGGTGTCCTTCGGCGTGGTGCCGAACGCCTCGGCCGCCTCGACCAGCTCGCTGTCGACCTGGCGGATGCCCAGCTCGGTCATCCGGACGCCGGGCGGCATCGCGAAGACGATGGTGGCGATCACGCCGGGGGTGACGCCGACGCCGAAGAACATGACGCCGGGGATCAGGTAGACGAAGGCCGGCATCGTCTGCATGACGTCGAGCACCGGCCGCAGCGCGGCGCTGACCCTGTTGTTGCGCGCGGCCCAGATACCCATGGGCACGGCGATCACGATGGTGATCACGGCCGCCACGACGACCAGCGAGAGCGTGGCCATGGCCTCGTCCCAGAGGGCGAGGGAGTCGATGAGCGCGAAGCCCACGAAGGTGAGCGCCGCCGGGACGACGCCGCGCAGCCAGAACGCGATGACGGCGAAGATCGCGGCCATCAGCAGCGGTTCACCGCCGCCGAGGACGGCGTTGACGCCGTCGTACATGCCGCCGAGGACGGCCTTGATGGCATCGAAGATCCAGGTGAGGTTCGACTGGAGCCAGTCGACCGCGCTCTCGACCCACTCGCCGAAGGAGACCCTAGGCACCGGCGTTCACCTTCTTGATGTCACGGGGGGCCGGGACCGCGGCCTCGACCTGCGGTTCCTCGCCGAGCGCGGCCAGCAGCCGGCTGCGCGGCACGACGCCTATGACGCCGCCGTCCGCGTCGGTGACGGCGACGGCGACCCCACTGGTGGAGCAGGGGGTGAAGAGCTCGGCGATGGGCGTCTCGGCGGACACCGTCGCGGGGGCCCCGGCCATCAGGTCCGCGTCGGAGCGGCCCGCTTCGGGCTCCTCCATGATCGAACCGGCGGTGAGGACGCGGGAGCGGTCGACGTCCTGGATGAAGGAGGCCACGTACTCGTTGGCCGGCCGCACCAGGATGTCCTCGGCGGTGCCCTGCTGGACGATCTCGCCGTCCCGCATCACGGCGATCCGGTCCCCGAGGCGCATGGCCTCGTTGAGGTCGTGGGTGATGAAGACGATGGTCTTCTTCAGACGCTTCTGCAGTTCCAGGAGCTGGTCCTGCATGTCGCGGCGGATCAGCGGGTCGAGCGCGCTGAAGGACTCGTCCATCAGCAACAGGTCGGCGTCGGTGGCGAGAGCGCGGGCCAGACCGACACGCTGCTGCATGCCGCCGGACAGCTCGTCGGGCCAGGACTTCTCCCAGCCGGCGAGGCCGGTCAGCTCCAGCGCCTCGGTGGCGCGCTTCTCACGCTCGGCGCGTGCCACGCCCTGGACCTCCAGGCCGTAGGCGGCGTTCTCGAGCACGCTCCGGTGCGGGAAGAGCGCAAAGTGCTGGAACACCATGCTGATCTTCCTGGATCGGACCGTACGCAGGTCACGGGGGCTCAGCGCGGTCAGGTCCTGCCCGTCGAACAGCACGCGTCCGGCCGTGGGCTCCAGGAGGCCGTTGAGCATCCGCAGCAGTGTGGACTTCCCGGATCCGGAGAGCCCCATGACGACGAAGATCTGGCCCGGTTCCACGGTGAACGATGCGTCGATCACCGCTGCGGTCGTTCCGTCGGCGCGCAGCTCGTCGCGGTGGGTCCCGCTCTCGAGCTTTCGCACGGCTTGATCGGGTCGTCTGCCGAACACTTTGTACAGGTGCTCCGCTTGCAGCCTTGACACATACACCTCACGCGTTGAACCGAAAACGGTCTGCCACCCCCGCCGGCAGACCGAGGAGCGGTGCGGATCCGGTCCGCAGAACACGTACATCAGTTGCAAAATGGACGTGGTCCGCTCCATTGGCGCGCCTGCCCCCACTTACGCCACCCAAACACATGTGTGATCCAGCTCACCCTTCACGGCCCGCCGGCCCTGGAACCGCGGCGTCCGCGGCGGCCGTGTCGGAGGGGTGCGGCATCATCGGGGTGTGACGCGACGCCTGATGCTCCTCGACACCGCCTCCCTCTACTTCCGCGCCTACTTCGGCGTGCCGGACTCGGTGCGCGCACCGGACGGCACACCGGTCAACGCCGTGCGCGGGCTGCTCGACTTCATCGCCCGGCTCGTCCAGGACCACCGGCCGGACGACCTGGTCGCCTGCATGGACGCCGACTGGCGCCCGCACTGGCGGGTCGAACTGATCCCGACGTACAAGGCGCACCGGGTCGCCGCCGAGACTCCCGCGGGCGTCCCCGACGAGGAGGAGACCCCCGACACGCTCTCCCCGCAGGTCCCGGTCATCGAGGAGGTGCTGGACGCCCTCGGCATCGCCCGGGTGGGCGTCTCCCCGTACGAGGCGGACGACGTGATCGGCACCTTGGCCGGCCGGGCCACCGGGCCGGTCGACATCGTCACCGGGGACCGGGACCTCTACCAGCTGGTCGACGACGCCCGCGAGGTGCGGGTGCTGTACCCGCTGAAGGGCGTGGGGACGCTCCAGGTGACGGACGAGGCCTGGCTGCGGCAGAAGTACGGCGTCGACGGGGCGGGCTACGTCGATCTGGCACTGTTGCGCGGGGACCCGAGCGACGGCCTGCCGGGGGTGCCCGGCATCGGCGAGAAGACGGCGGCGAAGCTGCTGGACGCGTTCGGCGACCTGGCCGGGATCATGGCCGCGGTGGACGATCCCGCGGCCCGGCTGACCCCGTCGCAGCGCAGGCGGCTCGACGAGGCGCGGGACTACGTGGCGGTCGCGCCGAAGGTGGTCCGCGTCGCCGGTGACGTACCGCTGCCCGGCTTCGACCCCGCGCTCCCCCGGGAGCCCCGGGACCCCGAGGCCCTTGAGGCCCTGGCGGCCCGGTGGGGCCTGGGCGGCTCCCTGCAACGCCTGCTCCTGACGCTCCAGGCGTGAAGATGCTAGCTTAGGTATACCTAAGTAAGTGGAGCCTCGTAGAGGTCGGAAGCAGGGAGAACCTCGTGGCAGAGCGGCCGGCACGGCAGGCACCTACGGCACAGGGAGCGCAGGTCGTACGCACCGAACAGATCACCCCGCACATGGTGCGCGTGGTCCTCGGCGGCGACGGTCTGGCGGATTTCACCCTGGAGGGCTTCACCGACCACTACCTGAAGCTGTGCTTCGCCCCTGAGGGCGCGGACTACGCACACCCCTTCGACATGGCCAGGATCCGTGAGGAGTACCCGCGCGAGCTGTGGCCCACCACCCGCACGTACACGGTGCGCTCCTGGGACCCCGTCGCCCGCGAGCTGGCGATCGACTTCGTGGTGCACGGGGACGAGGGGCTGGCGGGGCCGTGGGCGAGCCGGGCCCGTGTCGGCGACCAGGTGACCTTCCTGGGCCCCGGCGGCGGGTACGGGCCGCAGGCTTCGGCCGGCTGGCACCTGCTGGCCGGCGACGAGAGCGCACTTCCGGCGATCGCCGCCGCGCTGGAGCAGATGCCGGTGGGCGCGGTGGTGCACGCCTTCGTCGAGGTGTCCGACGCCTCGGAGGAGCAGAAGATCGTGACGCCGGACGGGGTCGAGGTGACCTGGCTGCACCGCGGCGACCGTCCGGTCGGCGAGGCACTCACCGCGGCGGTGAAGGGGCTGGACTTCCCCGAGGGCGAGGTGCAGGCCTTCGTCCACGGTGAGGCGGGCTTCGTGAAGGAGATCCGCCGGCACCTGCGGCTGGAGCGCGGGATCCCGCCCCGGCAGCTGTCGATCTCCGGTTACTGGCGCCTCGGCCAGAACGACGACGCCTGGCGTGCCGTCAAGCGCGAGTGGAACGAGCAGGTGGAGCGGGAGCAGGAGAGCGCCGCTTAGCGCCGCACCCACCCCCGCACCCGGAGCCCGGTCACCGTCCACCACGGCGACCGGGCTCCGTGCCGTTCTCACCCCTGTCCGCCCTCGTCCCGGTACGCGCGGGCGGACGCGTCCACGTGCGCGAGGCGGCGCAGCGCCGCGAACATGGCCTCGCCGAGCACCGTACCGACGACCACGCTCTCCACCAGGTCCTCGCGGGCGACCCGCCGTCCGACGTAGTCGAGGTCCGCCCGGGCGACCGGCTCCGCGGCGTCCGCGTAGACGTCGAGCAGTTCGACGAAGCCGCCGTGTCCGGCCCTGCGCAGAGCGGCCAGCACCCCCGCCAGCGCCTGGCCCGCCGGGCAGTCCGCCTCGGCCCGCCAGCCGCGCCGCTCCAGCAGCGCGGCCACGTCCTCGCGGGCGTCGATCAGCTCGGGCCCCACCTCGTCGCCCTCCGCCGGGGTGATGCGCTTCGCCGCGACCCCGAGCACCTTGTGCACCGGCTGGGCCGGATCGTCGACCGCGCCCAGCACCTCCGCGATGGCCGAGAGGGAGAGTCCGCCGACGTCGAGCAGGGCGCGGATCAGCCGAAGCCTGTTCTCGTGCCCCTCGTCGTAGCTCGCCTGGTTCGGGCTGGTCAGCCGGCCGGGGGGCAGCAGGCCCTCGCGTACGTAGTACTTGACCGTCGGTACCGGGACCCCGGACCTGCGGCTCAATTCACCGATGCGCACTGTGCGTTCATCCTCCGGAGCTTGCCAGGCCGACCCTCGTCACTCATAGTACCCCTACCGGATAGTGGAAAGCACTACTATCCATAATGGTTCTGGGGGTATCCATGTCTTCATGGCGCACGTGGCACCGGCCGTTAGTCGTCTTCTCCGCCTCGATGGCCGTGATGGCCGTCGTCGGAGCACTGGGGCTCCTGGTCGACGACCGGGTCGTCGCGGGAGCGCCGATCTGGGCCAAGCCGTTCAAGTTCGCCGTCTCGTTCGTGCCGTACACACTGACCCTGGCGTGGATGCTGACACTGCTCACCCGCGGCCGGCGGGCCGGCTGGTGGGCCGGCACCGTCGTCGCGCTGGCCTGCCTGGGCGAGATGGTGCTCATCACCGGACAGGTGGTCCGGGGGAAGCGCAGCCACTTCAACTACGAGACGCCGTTCGACGCGATGCTCTACAACGCGATGGCCGTCACCGTCGTGGTCCTGTGGGCCGGCACCCTCGCCATCGCGGTGCTGCTGCTCCGTTCGCGCATCGCCGACCGCGCCTCCGCCTGGGCCGTGCGGTCCGGGGTGCTCATCGCCCTGGTGGGCGCGGGCGTGGGATTCCTGATGTCGCAGCCCTCGGCCCAGCAGCGGGCGGCCGGCGATCTGGACGGCGCCGACGTGATCGGCGCGCACTCCGTCGGCGTACCGGACGGTGGGCCCTCCATGCCGCTGACGGGCTGGTCGACGACCGGCGGCGATCTGCGCATCCCGCACTTCATCGGCATGCACGCACTGCAGGCGCTCCCGCTGTTCCTGCTCGCCCTGATCCTTCTCGCGCCCCGGACCGACCGGCTGCGTGACCCGCGCGTGAGGCTGCGGCTGGTGCTCGTCGCCTCGGGCGCGTACGCCGCGGTCGTCGCCCTGGTCGCCTGGCAGGCGCTGCGCGGCCAGCCACTCGTCCACCCCGACGGGGCAACGCTCACCGCGGCCGCCCTGATCCTCGCCGCCACCGCGGCCGGCGCCTTCGCGGCGCTGCGGCCGGCCACGTCCCTCACGGCAGCCGACGCGTTCGACAAGGAGCCTGTGTCATGACCGGTGCACTCTTCGAGATCACCTTCTTCCTGGCCGCGCCGTTCTGGCTGCTCATGATCTTCGCGCCGACCCGGCGCGTCACCGCCCGAGTCGCCGCCTCACCCCTGACGGTGCTGCCTCTGCTGACCCTCTACGCGGTCCTGGCCGCCCCGGTGTTCCCCGAGCTCTGGGCCGCTGTGAGCAGCCCGGACATCGACACCTTCCGCGAACTCACCGGCCTGGCGAACGGCGCCGCGGCCGTCTGGGCGCAGGTCATCGCCTGGGACCTGCTGCTCGGGCAGTGGATGTTCCTGGAGGCACGGCGACTGGGGGTGTCCCCGTTCGTGATGGGGCCCCTGCTCGTGCTCACCGTTCTGCTCGCGCCGATCGGCCTGTCGGTCTTCCTCGCCGTCCGGGCGGCCAGGGGATCGGGCGCCCGCTCCGCGCGACGGCGGAAGGACGGCGCGCCGGTGCCCGGCTGACTCGCCCACGGGGTGGGCACGGCTGTGCGAGGTTCGTGCGAGGATTTCGGCCCATCGACCAATCCGCAGCGTTGTCGGCTCCGAATCATCCCAGGAAGCAGATGCGTGCCCCGGGAGGAACGTCCGCGTGAAAGAAGCCGTACACATCAGTGGGGCCCCGTCGCCGGGGCCCGATCTGCAGGAGCTGCTCGTCCTGGTCGCCCGCGGTGACCAGGACGCCTTCACCCAGGTGTACGACCAGGTCAGCGGACCTGTCCTCGGCCTGGTGCGAAGCGTCCTGCGTGATCCGGCCCAGTCCGAGGAGGTGGCTCAGGAGGTGCTCGTCGAGGTGTGGCGCACCGCCCCCCGCTTCCAGCCGTCGCGCGGCAGCGCCATGAACTGGGTGCTGACGCTGGCCCACCACCGCGCGGTGGACCGGGTCAGGTCGGCCGAGGCCGCGGCGGCGCGGGAGCACCGGGCCGCGCTGCTCGACCGCACGCCGGACTTCGACGAGGTGTCGGAACAGGTCGAGACCCGGCTCGAGAGGGAACAGGTCCGACGCTGTCTGCGGACGCTCTCCGAGCTCCAGCGGCAGTCGGTGACCCTGGCGTACTACCGCGGGCTGACCTACCGCGAGGTCGGCGAACTGCTGTCCGTACCGCTGGGAACGATCAAGACACGGCTGCGCGACGGGCTGATCCGGCTGCGCGACTGCCTGGGGGTGAACGCATGAGCACGGCCGAGCTGCACACGCTCACCGGGGCCTACGCCCTGCATGCGCTGCCGGAGGACGAGCGCCTCGCGTTCGAGCGCCATCTGGGGGCCTGCGAGGCCTGCACCCAGGAGGTACGGGAGCTGTCCGCCACCGCCGCCCGGCTCGGCCTCGCGGTGTCCGTCGTCGCTCCGCCCGCGATGCGGGAGCGGGTGCTGCGGGAGATCACGACCGTACGGCAGGAGGCTCCGTCCCACGGCCGGAGCGGGCGCTCCGGTGCCCCGGCGGGGCGGGCCGGGCGCTGGTCGACGTACGCCCTCGCCGCGTGCGTCGCCGCCGCTGCCGCCTTCGGCGGGGTCGCCGTGTGGCAGAACCAGGTCGCACGGAACGCCCAGGAGGAGGCGGCCCAGGCCCGGCAGCAGAACGAGCAGCTGGCCCGGGTGCTGGCGGCTCCGGACGCGAGGACGAGCTCGGGCGCACTGGAGGGTGGTGCCCGGGCCGCGGTCGTCGTCTCGCCGAGCGTGAACCGCGCGGTGTTCCTGGCCTCCGACATGGACCGGCCGCCCGGCGGCAAGGTCTACCAGCTGTGGTTCAACGACGACGGGAGCATGCGCTCGGCGGGGCTGATGGACCCGTCGGCGACCGACGACACGGTGCTGCTGGACGGGCCCGTGGACGGCGCCTCCGGCATGGGCATCACGGTCGAGCCCGCGGGCGGATCGAAGCAGCCGACCACGCCACCCGTTGCGCTGATGGACTTCCCCAAGGCCTGACCCGCGCTCTCATGACGGTGCCCCGGCCCTGCGGGCCGGGGCACCGTCATGAGGTCAGCCGTGCCGGACCGTGCCCGGCGGCAGGGGGAAGAAGCCGCTGGTGCGGGCCCGGTACTCCGCGAACCCGGGCCGGCCCTCCATGTGCCGCTCCAGCAGTGCCTTCCCGCTGCCCCTGGTCAGCAGGAGGTTCATCACGACGGGGGACACCAGCGTCGCCGCCGCCACCGCGGGCGCGGTGCAGACGATGAGGAAGAGTCCCCACCAGACGCAGAAGTCGCCGAAGTAGTTCGGATGGCGGGTCCAGGCCCACAGCCCCCGGTCCATGATCCGGCCCTTGTTCGCCGGATCGCGCTTGAAGCGGGCCAGTTGAGCGTCGCCCACCGCCTCGAAGCCGATCCCCACCGCCCAGAGCGCGGTCCCCGCCCAGGCCCACCCGCCCGGAGGTCCGGTCAGGTAGGACGCGGCCTGCACGGGCAGGGAGATCAGCCAGACCAGTGCCCCCTGCAGCAGGTACACCTTCCGCAGGGCGTACAGGTCGGGGTTGCCCGGCGCCTTGGCGAGCATGGCCGCGTACCGCGGGTCCTCCCCGTGGCCGCGGCCGCGCCGGCCGATGTGCACGGCGAGCCGCAGGCCCCAGACGACGGTCAGCGCGGTCACCAGGAGGCGGGTCGTACCGTCCCCGTGGTCGCCCGGCATCGCGTACGGGACGAGGGCGACGGCCGCGAAGCCGAGACCCCAGGCCACGTCGACGATCCGGTGCAGGCGCTTGCGCAGGGCGATCAGGAACGTCACGAGCATGACGGCGAGGGCGGCGCCCGCCGCCGCTGCCAGGTTCAGCCCGAAGGCCCCCCATGCGAAGCCGTTCACCGTCCGGCCCCCTTGTCCCGGTCGGCCCCGTCCGCGGGGGTGCCCGCGCCGTCCCCGCGCTGCGCGGGCACCGTGCCCGGCTCCGTGTACCAGCCGTGCCGGGAGGCCGGCATTCCGGCCGAACCTCCCGCGCCGGGCCGCACGGAGAGGATCTGGTCGACGCCCATGCGCCGTTCCTCGAAGGCGAGGGCACCGCCCACCAGGTAGAGCCGCCACACCCGGGCGGTCTCCTCGCCGACCAGGGCCACGAACTCGGGCCAGCGCTCCTCCAGGGTGCGGTGCCACGCCTCGACCGTCAGCACGTAGTGCTCACGCATGGATTCGACGTCGCGGACCTCGAGTCCGGCGCCTTCGAGGAGTTCGACCGTCTCGCCGAGCGGACGCATGTGCATGTCGGGTGCGATGTACGACTCGATGAAGGCCCCGCCGCCGGGGGCGGTGGAACCGCGGGACATCTGCTGGACCAGGGCACGCCCCTGCGGCCGGAGCACCGCGTGCAGCAGCGCCGTGAAGGCCGGGTACTCGGCGTCGCCGACGTGCTCCCCCATCTCGACCGTGGACACGGCGTCGTACCCGCCCTGGAAGCCGGGCAGGCCTGCGACGTCGCGGTAGTCGCAGCGGTGCACCTCCACGAGGTCCTCCAGGCCGCGGGCCCGCACCTCGCCGCGTACGTACGCTGCCTGTTCCGCGGCCAGGGTGACGGCGGTGACGCGGACTCCGTGCCGGGCCGCCGCGTGGAGCGTCAGGGATCCCCAGCCGCAGCCGATGTCGAGGAGCCGCGCCCCCGGCCGCAGGCCGAGCTTGTGGCAGATCAGCTCCAGCTTGTCGCGCTGCGCGTCGGCCGGCCCGTAGTCCGGGGCGTCCGAGGTCCAGTAGCCGCACGAGTAGGCCATGGTCTCGTCGAGCAGCAGGGCGTAGAAGTCGTTGGACAGGTCGTAGTGGTGGCTGATCGCGGCGCGGTCGCGGGCCTTGCTGTGCAGCGCGCCGCGGAGCCCCGCGCGGGCCGCCGGAACCGGCGGGCGCGGCCCGACCGCCCCGAGGCGCAGGGCGGTGCCGGCCGCCCTGACACGGTCGGCGAGCCCGGGCCGGGGCGCTTTGAGGCCCTGCTCGCGCGAGGCCCGGCGCATCGCGCGGAGCCCGTCGGCGAGGTCGTCGGCGAGGTCGATGTCCCCGGAGATGTAGGCCTCGGCGAGACCGAGCTCACCGGGCTGCCAGAGGAGCCGGCGCAGCGCCCGGCGGGAACGGACGTGCACCGTGGGCGCGTCCGCGGGGCCGGTCTCGCTGCCGTCCCACATCCTGATCCTGACCGGCGGCGGGCCGCCGAGGAACTGCTCGATGACGGGCGCGATCCGCTGCGCGGCGCACGCCGGGGTGCCGGTGGTGGTGTTCACGCGGGGTCCTCACGGGTCAGGAGAATCTGCTGCACATCGAGGTAGCCGGACCGGAATCCGGCCTCGGAGTAGGCGAGGTAGAAGGTCCACATACGGCGGAAGGTCAGGTCGAAGCCGAGGGCGTCGACCTGCGCGGCCCGCTCCCCGAAGCGTTCCCGCCACAGCCTCAGGGTCTCGGCGTAGTGCGTGCCGAAGCTGTCGCGCCGCTGTATCCGCAAACCCGTGTGGCCGGTGGTGACGCGGTCCAGCGCCTCGGTGGAGGGCAGCAGCCCGCCGGGGAAGATGTACTTCTGGATCCATGTGTACGTGCTGCGGCTGGCGAGCATCCGGTCGTCCGGCATCGTGATGGCCTGGAGGGCGATCCGCCCGCCCGGTGCGAGACACCGCTCGAGGGTCCGGAAGTAGACCGGCCAGAACTCCTCACCGACCGCCTCGATCATCTCGACGCTGACGATCGCGTCGTACTCCCCGGTGACGTCGCGGTAGTCGCAGAGCCGCACGTCGACCCGGTCCTCGTGGCCGGCCTCGCGGATCCGGTGGCGGGCCAGCTCCTGCTGTTCCCGGGAGAGCGTGAGGGTGGTGACGCGGGCGCCCCGCGCGGCGGCGCGGAGGGCGAGTTCGCCCCAGCCCGTGCCGATCTCCAGCAGCTCGGTGCCGGGGCCGGCCCCCGCCTGGTCCAGCAGCCGGTCGATCTTGCGGTGCTGGGCGGCGGACAGGAGGTCCCGCTCCGCCGGGAAACCGCGGAAGACGGCGGCGGAGTAGGTCAGGGTCTCGTCGAGGAAGAGGGCGAAGAGGTCGTTCGACAGGTCGTAGTGGTGGCTGATGTTGTCGCGGGAGCCCTCGGGGGTGTTGGCCTGCGCCGCGGGCTGCCGCAGCGCCCACAGCCGCCGCAGCTTCTGCAGCGGTGCGGGGACGAGTCCGGCGGCGTTCCCGGCGAGTACGGTCAGGACGCCGACGAGGTCGGGGGACTCCCATTCGCCGGCCATGTAGGACTCACCGAAGCCGATCAGCCCGCCCGCGCCGAGCCTGCGGAAGAACGCGTCGGGTTCGCGGATGTCCATCAGTGGTCCGCCCAGGCCGATGCTGTCGCGGTCCGCGAGTCTGACGCGCAGCGGAAGGCGGGCGAGGGCGCGCCGTACGAGCCGTTCGGCCACGGCGGTCCTGGCTCCCGACGCCCTGGGCAGGGCGACGACATCGGGCCAGCGCTCGGGGTCCGCGCCTTTGGGGCGGGACGGGGCGGGAGCCGCCGGGACGGGGGCGCGGGGGGCCGGGGCGAAGGGCGCTCCGGGCGCTACGGGCGGGATGGGAGAGGTGGGCACCTTCACTGCATGCCTTCCTGGGTACGGTGACGGGGGCGTGGCTGCACGGGCAGCCGGCGCAGGAACAGCCGGATGCCGTGCAGCCGGATCGCGGCGGAGACGACCGCGGTGGAGAAGGGGTGTCGCAGGAACAGCCGGACCAGCTGGGGGGCCGTGGCACGACGCCGGGTGCCGCGCACGGTCGCGGTGAACGGCCGTCCGCCCTCACGCTCCAGATGGATCGTCAGGGCGAGGCGCGGGCCTGGTTCGGGCAGCCGCATCCGGTACCGGCCGTCCACCGGGAAGAACGGCGACACGTAGAAGTCCTTGCCGGTCACCGCCCGGTCCGCCGCGTCCGGGCGCAGCAGGTAGCCGTGGCGTTCCCCGTAGGTGTTGTGCACCTCGGCGACCACGCAGAGCGGGGTGCCGTCGGGGCGGTGGCACCAGTAGACGGTCAGCGGGTTGAACACGTGGCCGAACACCCGGGCCTGGGTGAGCATCGTGACGGTGCCGTCGGCGAGGTCGACCCCACGGGCCCGGAGGAACCGTTCGAGACCCGCCCGGATGGTGGGGGCCGTACCGCCGAAGTGGTCGCGGGCGTCGAAGCGGGCCAGCGGGCGCAGGACGGCGGGCAGCCGTGGCGGGTGGTCCGGGTCTATCAGCCACAGGTAGGTGCGGTGCCGCAGGGAGTACGTGCGGGGCGCGGTCCGTACGTGGGTGATGGTGCACGGGTAGAGGGCACCGGTCACCAGGTCACTCCCAGTGCGGCTGCCGCCTCGGCACCGGAGCGGCAGCCGTCCTCGTGGAAGCCCCAGCCGTGGTACGCCCCGGCGTAGGCGGTGACCGGCCCGGAGAGGGCGGGCAGCCGTGCCTGGGCGGCGACCGATTCCGTGGTGAAGACGGGGTGTTCGTAGACCATGCGGGCCCGGACGAGGTCCGGGTCGACCCGGTCGGCGCCGTTCAGCGTGACGACGAACCGCTCGGGGGCGTCCAGCCGCTGGAGCCGGTTCATGTCGTAGCTGACGGTGACCCGGTCGGCGTCGGCCGTGCAGGACGGCATCAGGTAGTTCCAGGAGGCCGCGGCCCCCCGGCTGCGCGGCAGCAGGGTGGTGTCGGTGTGCAGGAGTGTGGGGTTGCGGGAGTAGCGGAACGCCCCGAGTGTGCGCCGTTCCTCCTCGGTGGGGTCGGCGAGCAGCCGGAGCGCCTGGTCGGGATGGGTGGCGATGACCACCTCGTCGTACTCCTGCGTGGCGCCGTCCTCGGTGACGATCTCCACGCCGTCGCCGTGCCGGCGCACGGCCCGTACGGGGGTGGACGTGCGTACGGAGTGGACCTGCTTGACGACGCGGTCGACGTAGGAGCGCGATCCGCCGGTGACGGTCCGCCAGACCGGGGACCCGCCGATCGAGAGCATCCCGTGGTGGTCCAGGAAGCGGAACAGGTAGCGGGCCGGGTAGCGCGTCGCGGTCACCGGATCGCAGGACCAGACCGCGGAGACCACCGGCGTGAGGAAGTGGGCCGTGAAGTACGGGGAGAAGCGGCCACGGGCGGCGAACTCCCCCAGGGTCATGACCGCCGTGCCGGGGTCCTGGGCGAGGAGCGCCCGCGCCGCCCGGTGGAATCGGAGCACTTCGGCCAGCATCCGCAGGTACCGGCCGCGCAGGACGAGACCGGGCCGGGCGAACAGCCCCGCGGCTCCCCGGGCACCGGCGTACTCGAGGCCGCAGCCCTCGCAGCGCACGGACATGCTCATCTCGGACTCCTGGGTGGCCACACCCAGTTCGTCGAAGAGCCGGAGCAGATGGGGGTACGTGCGCCGGTTGTGCACGATGAAGCCCGAGTCGACGGAGTGCGTGCTGCCGTCCGACGCGGTCAGGTCGTGGGTGTGCGCGTGGCCGCCGACGCGCTCGTCGGCCTCGTGGAGCGTCACGTCCCGGGCCCTGCCCAGGACATGCGCGGCCGTCAGCCCCGCCACCCCACTGCCCACCACGGCTGTGCGCCGCCGCTGCGTCGTCATGCGTGTTCCTCCTCGTGTCACACGGCCGTCCGGGCCTTGCCGGAGAGCCGCTCAGAGGTCATTCGGTGCAGGTCGGCCCGCGGATTGGCCGTGCGGAGAAATTCCTTCGATCGAGTGAGCGACCAATCCGCCGGGCGCCCGGCGTCGAACTCCCGGTGTGAGAACAGACCGATACGTTTCGCAGAAGCACGGGGCCTCCGGGTCCCGGCGATCCCGCTGGGCACGTGCCTCGTGCGCCGCGCTCAGCGGTCTGATCGCCGGGTTCACGGCCCTGTGCGTCGCCGAACTCGTCGCGGCCGCCGTACGCCCCGAGGCGGGTCCGGTCACGGCGGTGGGCGGGGCGGTCATCGACCGCACTCCCGCGGCCGTCAAGGACTTCGCCGTACGGAATTTCGGCACCGACGACAAGCTGGTCCTGCAGCTCGGGATCCTGGTCCTCCTGGCGCTCTTCGCCATGGCGGTGGGGGTCCTCGCGCTGCGGCACCGGTGGAGCGGCGCTGCGGCCGTACTGGTCTTCGGCGTGGTCGGGGCAGTCGCCGCGGCCGGGCGGCCGGAAGGCCGCCCGGCCGACGCGCTGCCTTCGGTCGTGGGCGCGCTGGTGGCCGCGGGAGTGCTGTATCTCCTGGCCGCACGGCTGGCCCCGGCACCCGTTCCGCCTCCCGCGGCTGGGGAGACGGACGGCGGGGTGCAGGGCGCCTTCGACCGCCGCGGCTTCGTGGTCGCGGCGACCACCGCAGCGGCGGCCTCGGCCGGTGCGGGGCTCCTGGGCCGTCGGCTCCAGGCGTCCCGACTGGCCGGGGTCTCCGCCTCTCGCGAGGGAGTCACGCTCCCGGCGCCGGCCTCGCCCGCACCGGCGATACCGGACGGCGTCGATCTGGGAATCCGGGGACTGAGCTCCTTCGTCACTCCGAACAAGGACTTCTACCGGGTGGACACCGCGCTGGTGGTCCCCCGCGTAGACGCGGGCCGGTGGCGGCTGCGGATCCACGGCGAGGGGGTCCCACGCCCCGTCACCCTCGGCTTCCAGGACCTTCTGCGACGTGAGCTCGTCGAGCGGGACATCACTCTGACCTGCGTGTCCAACCAGGTGGGCGGGCCCTACGTGGGCACCGCCCGGTGGATCGGCGTACGACTGGCCGATCTGCTGAGCGAGGCCGGGGTGAAGCCGCCGTCGAAGGGCGGCCCGGCGGATCAGATCGTGGCGCGTTCCGTGGACGGCATGACGATCGGCACGCCGGTCGAGGAGGTCATGGACGGCCGCGACGCACTGCTCGCGGTCGGCATGAACGGCGAACCCCTGCCGTTCGACCACGGTTTCCCCGTCCGGATGGTCGTCCCAGGTCTGTACGGGTACGTCTCGGCCTGCAAGTGGATCCGGGACATCGAGCTCACGACGTTCGACGCGTACGACGCCTACTGGGTGAAGCGCGACTGGTCGCGCGAGGCTCCGGTCAAGACCCAGTCACGCATCGACACACCCCGCCCCTTCGCTTCCCCGCGTGCGGGGACCGTGCCGGTCGCCGGCGTCGCCTGGGCCCAGCACCGGGGCATCGCCCGGGTGGAGGTCCGGGTGGACGGCGGCGCGTGGCACACGGCGCGGCTGGCCGCCGAGGCCGGCCGCGACACCTGGCGCCAGTGGGTGTGGGAGTGGCCCGCCACGACCGGCCACCACACCCTCGAGGTCCGCGCGACGGACCGTACCGGCGCCACCCAGACCGACGAGCGGGTCGGCACCGTGCCCGACGGTGCGACCGGATGGCACTCGGTGGTGGTCGACGTGACCTGACCACACCTCCGGCCCGCCGGACCACCCGCTCCTTTCCCCCTGTTGTACCGACAATCCATTCAGGAGAACACCATGAACACCCGTCACCTCCGCCGCGTCGCCGTCGCCGTGTCCGCCGCCGCCCTGCTGCCGCTGGCCCTGACCGCATGCTCCGGCGACTCCGACACCTCCGCGTCGGGCTCCGGTGCGGACAAGGCCGCGTCGAGCGCTCCGGCCGAGGAGACCGCGCCCGCGTCCATGGACGAGCCGTTCGGCCCGGGCTGCGCGACGGTCCCGAAGGACGGCGCGGGCTCCTTCGAGGGCATGGCGCAGGACCCGGTCGCCACGGCGGCCTCGAACAACCCGGCCCTCTCCACGCTGGTCGCTGCCGTCAAGCAGGCCGGCCTCGTCGACACCCTGAACAGCGCCGAGAACATCACGGTGTTCGCCCCGACCGACGACGCCTTCGCCAAGATCCCGAAGGCCGACCTGGACAAGCTGCTCGCCGACAAGGCGGCGCTCACCAAGGTGCTCACCTCGCACGTCGTGGGCGAGAAGCTCGCGCCCGCGCAGCTGGACAAGGGCTCCTTCGACACCCTGGCCAAGACCCCGCTGACGACGTCCGGTTCGGACAAGTCGTACACCGTGAACGACTCCTCGAAGGTCGTGTGCGGCAACGTCCCGACGGCCAACGCCACGGTGTACATCGTCGACACGGTCCTGATGCCGGCGGCCTGATGCACTGATGCGGGGCCGGTTGTGCTCGTACGCTGACCGTATGAGCACAACCGGCCCCGAGGGCCCCGTCCATGGGACGCACGGCACGGGCAACGCGGCCCGGAGCGACCGGGCGGCCGGGGCGGTGACCGGCTCCGCGGCCGGTGACGCACTGGGCGCCCCCTTCGAGTTCGGGGCGCCCGGTGTGTTCTCCGCCCGCTTCCCGGACGGCGTGGGGACGCTGTGCGGGGGCGGCGGCTGGGATCCGGGCGAGGCCACGGACGACACACAGATGGCCGTGCTCGTCGGGGAGTCGCTCCTGGACAACGACGGCCTCGAACTCCCCGACGTGTTCGCCCGGTTCCGGCGGTGGGCAGCCGCAGAACCCAAGGACATAGGGCTGCAGACCGAGGACGTCCTGACGAGCGGGGACCCCTGGGACCTGGCCGCCGCACTGCACTTCCAGATCAACGCGCATGCCGCGGGCAACGGTTCACTGATGCGGGCGACCACGTCGGCGGTGTACTTCGCGCGACAGGGTCGGACGGCGACCATGGACGCCGCCCGCCGCATCGCCGCCCTGACCCACGGCGACCGGGCGGCGTGGGAGGGCACCGCCGTCTTTCACGAGCTGGTGCGTGTCGCCCTCGACGGGGACGACCCCCTCACCGCCGTGCCGGCCGCCCTGGCCGAGGTGCATCCCGCCCACCGGGCCCGCTGGGCGGCCGTGCTCGCACCGGACTGGCATCCGGACGACGCCACCGAGTTCAACGGCGCGGTGTGGCCGTGCCTCGGCACCGCGCTCTGGGCACTGCGCACCACGTCCGGCTTCGAGAGCGCACTCGCCGCGGCGGTCGACGTGGGCGGCGACACCGACACGGTGGCGGCGGTCACCGGCGGACTGGCGGGAGCGGTGTACGGCCTGGGCGCCGTGCCGGAACGCTGGACGCGTGACCTCCACGTGCCGCTCCCGGGGTACGGGGGCCGGGTCCTGCGAACCGCCGACCTGGTGTCCCTGGCCCTCCGCCTTGACGGATCCGCAGGATTCGACCACCCGAACAACTACACATAAGGGTCATATAAGAGCACACTGGTCAGGAGAGCTGATGGCCGTGATCCTGACAGCGGCCGCTCCAGCAAGTGCGAAGGAGACCATCCTCATGAGTAACATCTCGCACACCGGGAGGGACATCTCCGCCCACCCCGATGCCGAAGAAATGCGGGCGCGCCACGACCGTGTGGTCAGCGGACGCCGCACCACGGCAGGCGCCGACGCACCGGTGTTCCTGCTCGGTCTGTACTGCGCCGTCTCGCCGTGGGTGCTCCACTTCACCGCGAGCCAGCCCTCCCTCGTGACACACAACCTGGTCATCGGAATCGCGATCGCCGTGCTGGCACTCTGCTTCACCGCCATGCCCGAGCGGATGACCGGGATGAGCATCGCCATCGTCGCCCTGGGCGCGTGGCTCGTCGTGTCGACGTGGGTCGTGGGCCAGAGCCCGGACATGGGCGTCATCCTCAACAACGTCATCGTCGGTGGTCTGGCGATCGTGCTGGGGGCGGCCTGCGCGGGACTTTCGATGAAGAACAGCAAGAAAACCTGACGGAAGGACACACGGAGAAGTGGCCACGGGCGCGCTCGGCGCGCCGGTGGCCACTCCTTCGTTCGCCGCGTCCGCACATCCCGGCGGAACGCCGGCTCATCCCACGGAGCTGTACGCCACCACGCCCCGCAGCACCGCGTCGACGGCCTTGTGCGCGTTCTTCGCCACCGAACTCCCGTCCCGCGGCGCGGCGGCCGCGATCTGGCCGAGCACGTCGATGACCTGCTTGCACCACCGGACGAAGTCACCGGCCGGCATCTCCGCCTCGCGGAGCACCTCGTCCAGCGTCCGGCCCGAGGCCCACATGTAGACCGCCCAGGCGAAGCCGAGGTCGGGCTCGCGCTGGCCGACCCCTTCCGTCTGGCTGATCTTGAAGTCCTCCTCCAGGGCGTCGAGCCTGCCCCAGATGCGGACCATCTCCCCGATCGCCGCCTTCGCCGGGCCCGACGGCAGCTTGGGTGCCACCGCGTCGTCCGCCTGGCGCGCCTCGAAGACCAGCGCGGAGACGCATGCGGCCAGCTCGGCCGGGTTCAGCCCCTCCCAGACGCCCTCCCGCAGGCACTCGCTGGCCAGCAGGTCGAGCTCTCCGTAGAGCCGCGCCAGCCGTCGGCCGTTGTCGGTGACCTCGCTGCCGCGCAGGTAGTCGAGCTCGGTCAGGAGCGCGACGATCCGGTCGAAGGTCCGGGCGATGGTGTTCGTCCGTCCCTCGATCCGGTGCTCCAGCTGACGGGTGTCGCGCTGCAGCCGGTGGTACCGCTCGGCCCACCGCGCATGGTCCTCGCGCTCGTCGCACCCGTGGCAGGGGTGCGCGCGCAGTTCCGTGCGCAGCCGTGCGATCTCCCGGTCGTCGGCTGCCGCGGCCCGCTCCTTGCGGTGGCGTCGCGGGTCGAGGTGCCCCGCCTTGCTCCGCAGCGCGGAGGCGAGATCGCGGCGCGACTGCGGGGAGCGCGGGTTGAACGACTTCGGCACCCGCATCCGCTCCAGCGCCTCGACCGGCACCGGGAAGTCGATCTGGGCCAGCCGCTTGACCTGGCGCTCGGCTGTCAGCACCAGCGGGCGCGGGCCGTCGTGGTACTCCAGCCCACGATGTCCGTTGGTACGCCCCGCGGGCAGCCCCGGGTCGAGGACCAGTGCGAGTCCGGCGAACTTCCCGGTCGGCACGTGGATGATGTCACCGGGCTTGAGCTTCTCCAGGGACGAGGAGGCGGTGGCCCGTCGCTGGGCGGCGCCCTGCTTGGCCAGATCCGTCTCCCGGTCCTTGAGGTCGCGGCGCAGTCGCGCGTACTCCTCGAAGTCCCCGAGATGGCAGGTCATGCCCTCGCGGTACCCCTCCAGGCCCTCTTCGTTGCGCTGGACCTGCCGGGAGATGCCGACGACCGACCGGTCCGCCTGGAACTGGGCGAAGGACGTCTCCAGCAGCTCGCGCGAACGGTGCCGCCCGAACTGCTGCACGAGATTGACGGCCATGTTGTACGACGGCCGGAAGCTGGAACGCAGCGGGTAGGTGCGGGTGCCCGCCAGGCCGGCGAGCGCTCCGGGGTCCATGCCGCGCTGCCACAGGACCACGGCGTGGCCCTCGACGTCGATGCCCCGGCGGCCGGCCCGTCCGGTCAGCTGGGTGTACTCGCCGGGCGTGATGTCGGCGTGCTGTTCGCCGTTCCATTTGACGAGCTTCTCCAGCACCACGGAGCGCGCGGGCATGTTGATGCCGAGCGCCAGCGTCTCCGTCGCGAAGACCGCCTTGACCAGGCCCCGTACGAACAGCTCCTCGACGACCTCCTTGAAGGTCGGCAGCATTCCGGCGTGGTGCGCGGCGATGCCCCGCTCCAGGCCTTCGAGCCACTCGTAGTAGCCGAGGACGTGCAGGTCCTCGCCGGGGATGGACGCGGTCCGCTCCTCGACGATCTCACGCACCAGCCCGCGCTTGTCCTCGTCGTTGAGCCGGAGACCCGCCTGGAGGCACTGCTGCACGGCCGCCTGGCAGCCGGCCCTGCTGAAGATGAACGTGATGGCCGGCAGCAGCCCCTCGGCGTCGAGCCGGTCGATGACCTCGGGCCTGGACGGCGTCCAGATGCGGCTGCGCTGACGGCGCTCGCGCTCGCGGTCGGCCTCGCGCACCATCTTCCCGCGCCGGCGCTCCCGCGGGTTGTAGCCCCGCTGGTTCTCCATCCGGGCGAGCCGGACGAGGTCGGGGTTGACCTCGCGCCTTCCGGTGCCCCGGCCGCCGTGGTCCGTCTCCTCCTCGAAGAGGTCGTACATCCGACGGCCTGCCATGACGTGCTGCCACAGCGGCACGGGCCGGTGCTCGGAGACGATCACCTGGGTGTCGCCCCGGACCGTGTCCAGCCAGTCGCCGAACTCCTCGGCGTTGGACACGGTCGCCGACAGCGACACCAGGGTCACCGACTCCGGCAGGTGGATGATCACTTCCTCCCACACGGCGCCGCGGAAGCGGTCGGAGAGGTAGTGCACCTCGTCCATGACCACGTAGCCGAGGCCGGTGAGCGCCTGGGAGCCCGCGTAGAGCATGTTGCGCAGCACCTCGGTGGTCATGACGACCACGGGTGCGTCCGCGTTGACGCTGTTGTCCCCCGTCAGGAGTCCGACCTTGTCCGCGCCGTACCGTCTGACGAGGTCGGTGAACTTCTGGTTGGACAGGGCCTTGATGGGTGTGGTGTAGAAGCACTTGCGGCCCTGGCGGAGGGCCAGGTGCACCGCGAACTCGCCGACGATCGTCTTGCCCGACCCCGTGGGGGCCGCGACCAGCACCCCCTTGCCCGCTTCCAGTGCCTTGCAGGCCTCGATCTGGAACGGGTCCAGTCCGAACTCGTACATCTCGCGGAAGGGCCCGAGGGCCGTGGCCTGCTCGGCCGCACGGACCCGAGAAGCCTGGTATCGCTCAGCTGGTGAGAGGTCCTCTGTCATCTTGGTACGAGCCTACCCGCCGGGTATGACAGTCAGCCCGATCTTTATTTCACGGTGCGAGGACCCTCACGGCGTCCGGCACGCAGGTCGCCGTGAGGGGCAGCGCGCCCAGCGGCTCGCCGTCCGCGTACGCGGTGACGTCCGCGGCGGCCAGCTCGATGGACGCGACGCGGTGCACGGTCACCTTCGGGTGGCCGAGGTGCGTGCCCCGGTACACCCGGGGGAAGACCTTGAGCAGTGTGGTCCGGCTGCAGTCGCCGACCACGGTCACGTCGAAGAGCCCGTCGTCCATGACGGCGTCGGCGCAGATCCGCATGCCGCCCCCGTACGTGGAGCCGTTGCCCACGGCGATCAGCGTCGCCTCGATCTCCCGCACCGAGCCGCCGTCCAGCCGGACGCGGTACGGGATCGGCCGGAAGGCCGCCAGCTCGGCGAGGATCGCCAGGTCGTACGTGAACCGCCCGGCTACCCGGCGCATCCGGTTCCCGCGGTCGTTGACCCGTGAGTCGAAACCGGAGGCGAGCACGGAGCCGAACCAGCGCCCGCCGACCCGGCCGAGGTCGATGCCGCGCGCCGTCCCCGCTGTGAGGACCTCGGCGGCGAGCCGTCCCGCCGCGGCCGGATCGCGGACCGGCAGCCCGAGCGCGCGGGCGAAGTCGTTCCCCGTGCCGACGGCCACGACCCCCAGCGGCGTCGCCGTTCCGGCGACGGCCTGGAGCGCGAGGGACGCCATCCCGTCCCCGCCCACGGCTATCAGCGCGCCGGTTCCGCCGGCCACGGCCTCACGGGCCCGGCGCAGGGCGTCACCGGCGTCCTCACCGAGCACCGTGCGCACGGAGAAACCCGCGTCCCGCAACGCGGAAGCGGCCGGCTGCGCGGCTCGCGCGCCCCGGCCGCGTCCTGCGGTGGGATTGACGAAGAGCGTGATCTCGCTGGTCACTGGGGGTCCCCCTGGACGAAGATTGGGGAGACCCTACAAGGTCAGGTGATGTCGTCGTAACCGTTGAGCCGGTGGGACCGGCCGCCGTCCGACTCGCCGCCTGCCTGCTCGGGCAGGGCCGCCCTGGGAGCGCCCACGCCCTCGATGGCGCCGATGTTCTGGGGCGTGAGGTCCAGCTTCGAGGCCTCGTCGTCGTCGAGCTCGGCGTCCGGGTTCTTACGCTGCCTGCGCTTGTCGTTGAGGAGGGAGAAACCGACCGCGACGAAGTACAGCACCGCGAGCGGGCCCGCCAGCAGGAGCATCGAGATGGGCTCACCACCCGGCGTCGCGATGGCCGCGAACGCCGTGAGGCCGACGATCATCCCGCGCCACCAGCGCAGCATGCGGACACCGGACAGGACCCCGGTCATGTTGAGCAGGATGAGCAGCAGCGGCAGTTCGAAGGCCAGCCCGAAGACGATCACCATGCGGGTGATCAGGTCGAGGAAGTCGTCGAGGGGCAGCAGGTTCTTCACGTTGTCGGGCGTGAAGCCGAGCATGATCTCGGCGGTCTGCGGCAGGATCGTGTAGGCCAGGTAGGCACCGGCCAGGAAGAGCGGGACCCCCGCGGCCACGAAGGCCATCGAGTAGCGCTTCTCCTGCTTGTGCAGGCCCGGGGCGACGAACGCCCACAGCTGGTAGAGCCAGACGGGGGTGGCCACCAGCACACCTGCCATCAGGGACACCTTCAGCGCGATGGTGAAGGGCGACAGCAGACCGTTGGTGGTCATCTCCGCGCAGGGCCGGCCGTTGACCATGGTCACGGCGCCGTTCTTGCAGCCGACCGAGTCCAGGATCGGCTTCATCAGGAACTCGAAGATTTCCTTCTGGAAGAACGCTGCCGCGATCACTGCGATCACGATGGCCAGGACCGACTTCAGCAGTCGGTTGCGCAGCTCACGCAGGTGATCGAGGAGGGGCATCCGCCCCTCGTCGTCCTTCTCCTGCTTGCGGGCAGACTTGAGCAACCCACTTCCCTCGTCTCGTGCGGCAGCTGTCGGTGAAGCGAATCAGCTGTCAGCTCTGGGTGGTGGGCTTGGCCTCGCTGACCGGGCGGGAGCTGGTGACGTCCCCGGGAGCGGCCTGGATGGTACGGGCGGGGGTCGCCGGCGGAGGGGTGTCCGCGACGGTCTCCGTGGTGGGCGCCGCGGGCTCCGCGTCGTCCTTCTTCATGGCCTTGGCCTCGCTCTTGAGGATGCGGGCCGACTTGCCGAGCGAACGCGCCATGTCAGGAAGCTTCTTGGCACCGAAGAGCAGCAGGATGACAGCGATGATCAGAACGATCTCGAGGGGCTTCAGATTGCCGATCATGTGCGACTTCCTTCTCACTGAGGCGACTGGAGGGTGGGCTCGCTACCCGTTCGACCGGACATACGTCCGACCTTGACGCTGGCAGCGATCGTAACCCGCAGGGGTGAACGCGAGGCAATGCCCGCGCGTACCCCCGGTTGCGGCCCGCACCTCCCTGCCTGGGCCGACCTCAGCAGCGTACCCCCCGAACCCGTGAAAACGGAGGGCGCTCCCTTCCTATCGCAGGGCCTCCCCGGTCTCCGCGAGACCGGTGGCCGCTCGTTCGAGATCCTCGGCCGCTCGGTTGATCCGCTGCGTGGTCGCCGCGACCTGCCTGCCGAGCCGTTGCGCCTCGACGAAGACCTTGACGGCCAGGACGCCGAGCACGGCCAGGCCGAGGAATCCCAGGGCGATGGCGAGCATGGGCCAGAACATGGACGGTGCCTCGATGTCTTCTCGTTGCTGGGGGACGGCCCGCGGGCGCTACCGGAGGGCGGTGTGGAGGCGCAGGGTCCGCACTCCGCCGCCGGAGAGGAGTTCGATGATGCGCTCCCCGGCCGGCTTGCGGACCGCGGAGCCGCACTCGGGGCAGGTGAAGGTGTAGAAGGTCGTACGCCGGCTGGCGCCTATGGCGAGGCGCAGGGCTCCCGCCCCGAGCTCGAAGCGCCCCCGGCAGTCCGGGCACGCGGCCCTGAACCGTACGGCGCCGGGCACCGGCACGGGTGCGGGACCGTGCTGCCTGCCACGCCCGCCCGATATCGCCGCCATATGACCTTTGTCTCCCCGGTGCACCGCCGGCCCCCGCTCAGAGCGCATCGTCGTAGGCGGCCAGTGCCTCGCGCGCGGCCAGCCTGGCACTGTGCGCCAGGTCCTGCGGAGCCGTGATGCGCCCCTCCCCGCCGAGCCGCAGCGCGAGCCTGCGCAGCGAGGCCGGGTCCGGAGTGCGGAGGGTGATCCGCATACCTCCGTCGGGCAGCTCCTCGGCGCTGTCGTGCGGGTAGTACTCGGCGACCCATCTGCCCCCGGGCCCCACCTCGACCACGACCTCCGGGTCCTCGGCGGCCGGCTGCACCAGCCCCTCGGACAGGTCGCGCAGCTCGATCTCCGGCGGCGCTGACGGGGCGTCGAGCAGCCGGATCTCCGCGACCCGGTCGAGCCGGAACGTACGCCGTGCCTCGGAGAGCCGGCACCAGCCCTCCATGTACGTGTGGCCGACGGCGAACAGGCGGATCGGGTCCACCTCGCGCTCGGTCAGCTCGTCGCGCGCGGGCGAGTAGTACCGCAGCCAGAGCCTGCGACGCTCGGAGATCGCCCGGTCGACGTCGGCGAAGACACCGCCCTCGGACTCGAAGGTGACCGAGAGCCGTGAGCTGGCGGCTCCCACCTCGCCGGCCGCGGTCTCCAGCTTCGCGGTCGCGCGCACCAGCGCCTGCCGGTCGCTCTCGCGCAGGCCGGGCAGTGTGGCGACCGCGCGGGCCGCGACGAGGAGCGCGGTGGCCTCGTCCGCGGCCAGCCGAAGCGGCTCCGCGACGTCGTCCGGGTTGTGCCACCAGATGCGGTCGCCGTCGGTGTCGATGTCCAGCAGGTCACCGCCGCGGAAGCTGGTCCCGCACATGGGGAGCACGTCGAGGTCGGAGATCAGCTCGTCCTCGGTGATGCCGAAGGCCCGGGCGACGTCCTGGACGTGCGCGCCGGGGCGCTCACGGAGATACGTCACCAGGGAGAGCATCCGCCGGGTCTGGTCGATCGCGTTCGTGGCCACGAGTTGCGGGTCCCCCTCAGTCCTTGGCCACGGCGCGCAGCCGGTCCATCACATCGGCCCGCAGATCGGCGGGTTCCTCCACGACGACGTCCGGTCCGAACTCGACGAGCCAGGCGTCCAGTCCGTGTCCGTACGGAATCTCCAACTCGTCCCAGCCGTCGCCGAGTTCCCGTACGGCTGTCGCACGGGAGCGCAGGGGGTATCCGGACCCGGCGCGCAGCCTGATCCGGGCGGTCCTGGTCGCGGTCTCCCCCGCCCAGCTCTCCACGGTCTCGCGGACGGTGACCACGTCGGGCACCTCGGCCGTGAAGGCTCCGGCACGGGAGCGGACCCGTCCGGAGATCCGGGACAGCCGGAAGACCCGCTCGGCGCCCCTGCCGCGGTCCCAGCCGGCCAGGTACCAGTGGCCGCGCCAGCACTCGAGCGTCCAGGGCTCCACCTGGCGCTGCTCGGGGCGGGCGGCGTTTGCCTTGCGGTAGTCGAAGGTGACGGGACGGCGGTCCCGGCAGGCGAGCATCAGCGGCTCGAAGGCGGCCTCGTGGACCGGGATACGGGGTTCGAGGGCGCTGTGCACCTCGTACGCGTCCTCGGCCTCGGGCATGCCGGCCGCCCTCAGCTTCTGCAGGGCGCCGCTGGCGGCGCCGGCCAGCCGGGCCTGCTGCCAGACCTTGGCGGCGAGCCCGAGAGCCGCTGCCTCCTCGGCGTCCAGCGTGATGGGCGGCAGCCGGTTGCTGTCGCGGCGCGCGAGGTAGCCGGTGTCCCCGTCCAGGTTCTCCACGGTCTCGATGACCAGGCCGAGTTCGCGCAGGTCGTCCTTGTCGCGCTCGAACATCCGGTTGAAGGATTCGTCGGAGCCCGCTTCGAGATAGGCCTCGATGGACCCTCGGAGCTCACGTTTGCTGAGCGGGCGCCGGGTACCCAGCAGACACAGTGCCAGGTTCATCAGCCGTTCGGCCTTGGCAATCGCCATCGACGCCCTTTCTCGACGTGCTCTACGACCGTCGACCGTACCGCTCCGGGGTGCCCGGACCAAAGCGAGGGCCCGCGCCTCGTGGCACGGGCCCTCGCTCCTGTCATCGGACGGATCAGACGGCGACCAGGTCGCAGACGAAGATCAGCGTCTCACCCGGGGCGATGGAGCCGCCGCCCGCGCCGCGGTCGCCGTAGGCGAGGTGCGCGGGGATGGTCAGCTGGCGGCGCCCGCCGACCTTCATGCCCTGGACACCCTGGTCCCAGCCCGCGATGACCTGACCGGCACCGAGCTGGAACTGCAGCGGGGTGCCGCGGTTCCACGAGGCGTCGAACTCCTCGCCGGTGGAGAACGCCACACCGACGTAGTGGACGGAGACGGTCTGGCCCTTCTCGGCCTGCGCTCCGTCGCCTTCCCAGATGTCCTTGATCTCCAGGTCCGCCGGCGGCTCGCCACCCGGGAAGTCGATCTCGGGCTTCTCGATGCTCACTGAACTGCTCCTCAGGATGATGAACGGGCAACCGGGACAGTCTTACATCTTTGTCAGGATGTCCACGGACCACACCAGCGTCGAGTTGGCGGGGATGGTCTGCTGCGCCTTGTCACCGAAGGCCTGGTCCGGCGGGATGACGAGCAGCACACGGCTGCCGACCTTCTTGCCGACGAGCCCGTTCTTCAAACCCTTGACCGTGATCTGGGCCAGCGGGAAGGTCGCGGTCTTGCCCGTGTCGTAGGTGCTGTCGAACTTCTTGCCGCCCTTCCACAGGAAGGCCTCGTAGTTCACGACGACGCTGTCGGTCTCCTTGATGACGGCCCCGTCGGACTCGAGGACGTAGCTGGAAACGAGCTTCTTGGGCGGGTCGGCCTTGGGGAAGGTGACCTTGGGCGCCTTGCCGTCGGTGTTCGTCCCGACCTTCGGAAGGTCGATGTTGTCCTGCGCGACCTCGCTGCCCTCGGCGGACTTCGGGACCTGGGTCGCCTTCACCACGTCGACGACGAAGACGAGGGTGGCGTTGGGCTTGATGTCGCCCTGGCCCTGCTCGCCGTAACCGAGGTCCGGCGGAATGACCAGCTCGACGCGGCTGCCGACCTTCTGGCCGACGAGGCCCTTGTCCCAGCCCTGGATGACCATGCCCGCACCGAGCGTCAGATCGAAGGGCTGCTTGCGGTCGAAGCTGTTGTCGAACGGCTTGGTGGAGTCCCACGCCTGGCCGAGGTAGTTGACCTGGATCGCGTCGCCGTTCTTGAGCTTCGCGCCGTCACCCTCACTGATGACTTCGGTCTTCAGCTCCTTGGGCGGATCGCCCTCTCCCTTCGCCAGGGTGGGCTTCTCGCCGAACTTCGCACCCGCGGTGATCGCGGGGACGCCGTTCTTGGGCGAGGCGGAGTCGGAGGCCTTGTCGTCGCCGCATGCCGCAGTGGACAGCAGCAGAAGGGGGACGGCGAGAAGGCCGGCAAGTCGGCGCACTGGTTCCTCAGATCTCAGACGGCACGTGAATGGGTCCCCGACACTCTAGGCCGCGCGAAGGGCCCCGTACGAGGAACGTACGGGGCCCGGTCGCATCCGCAGCGGGACCTGTCCTGTCCGGTCACATGCCCGCGATGAGCTTCTCCACCCGCTCGTCCACGGAACGGAACGGGTCCTTGCACAGCACGGTGCGCTGCGCCTGGTCGTTGAGCTTGAGGTGGACCCAGTCGACGGTGAAGTCCCGCCGCTGCTCCTGGGCCCGGCGGATGAAGTCGCCGCGCAGCCTCGCCCTGGTCGTCTGCGGGGGCACGGACTTGCCCTCGAAGATCTTCATGTCGTTGCAGATGCGAGCGACCTGCCCCTTGCGCTCCAGCAGGTAGTAGAGCCCTCGGCGGCGGTGGATGTCGTGGTAGGCGAGGTCTATCTGGGCGACCCTCGGGTTCGACATGGTCATGTTGTGCTTGGCCCGGTACCGCTCGATGAGCTTGTACTTCATGACCCAGTCGATCTCGGTGCCGATCCGGTCGAGGTCCTCGGCCTCGATGGCGTCCAGGGTGCGGCCCCACAGCTCGAGGACCTGGTCGACCGTGCCGGTGCGGATGCCCCGGCGCTCGACGAAGTCGACGGCCTTCTCGTAGTACTCGCGCTGGACCTCGACGGCCGAGGCCTCACGGCCGCTGGCGAGTCGCACCTTGCGCTGCCCGGTGATGTCGTGGCTGACCTCGCGGATGGCCCGGATCGGGTTCTCCAGGGTCAGGTCGCGCATCACCGTGCCCGCCTCGATCATGCGGAGCACCAGATCGGTGGCGCCGACCTTGAGCAGCATGGTCGTCTCGGACATGTTGGAGTCGCCGACGATGACGTGGAGGCGGCGGAACCGCTCGGCGTCGGCGTGCGGTTCGTCCCTCGTGTTGATGATGGGACGGGAACGCGTCGTCGCGGAACTGACGCCCTCCCAGATGTGCTCGGCACGCTGGCTCACGCAGTAGACGGCTCCGCGCGGGGTCTGCAGCACCTTGCCGGCACCGCAGATCAGCTGTCGGGTGACGAGGAAGGGAATGAGGATGTCCGCGAGCCGGGAGAATTCCCCGTGCCGTGCCACGAGGTAGTTCTCGTGGCACCCGTAGGAGTTTCCGGCCGAGTCGGTGTTGTTCTTGAAGAGATAGACGTCGCCCGCGATTCCCTCCTCGTGCAGGCGGCGTTCGGCGTCGACGAGCAGGCCTTCGAGAATGCGTTCGCCTGCCTTGTCGTGCGTGACCAGTTCGGTCACGTTGTCGCATTCGGGTGTCGCGTATTCCGGATGCGATCCCACATCGAGGTACAGGCGGGCGCCGTTCCGCAGGAAGACATTGCTGCTGCGGCCCCATGACACAACACGGCGGAAGAGGTAGCGCGCCACTTCATCAGGTGACAGTCGGCGCTGTCCCCTGAACGTGCACGTGACGCCGTACTCGTTCTCCAGCCCGAAAATGCGGCGGTCCATGACTGAACATTACGCCTTATGGCCTGAGCTGAAACCGGGTTCGGCAGCACCGTTTCGATCATTTTCCGAACCGGCCACGACTTCCGGCCCGCGTACGGGAACTGCGAGGACCCTCCCGGTGGCCAGCAGAACCAGCAGCGCGGCCACTCCCCCGGCCCCCGCGACGGCGAAGCTCCACGCCGTCCCGCCGAGTTCGACGGCCGGACCGGCGACCGCCGTGCCGGCCGCCGCGCCCACCCCGAACGTCGTCACGAGCCAGGAGAACGCCTCGGTCACGGTGCCCCGCGGGGCGTGCCGGTCGACGACGATGAAGGAGCAGGCGATCGCCGGGGCCAGGAACACCCCGGCCAGGGCGGCCAGCGCGGTCATGGCGGGCACGCCGGGGGTCAGCGTCAGCGGAAGGTATCCCAGGGCCAGCAGGCCGACGATGACCCGCAGCCGCTTCTCGGGCGCCCCGGCCCACTGCCGCGCCCCGTAGGCCGCGCCGCCGATCAGCGCACCGAGTCCGAGCGCGGCCATCAGCCATCCGTACACGGACTCCCGGCCGTGGTCGTCGGCGTAGGCGACTCCGGCCACCGTGATCGAGCCGAGCGCGAGGCCGACGAAGAAGAACGCCCCCAGCAGGGCCAGCAGCCCCGGCGAGCGCAGGGCTCCCAGCCAGTGCGCCTCCCGGGGCGCGGAACGCCAGGTGCGGGAGGGCTCGGAGAGCACCACCGAGAGCGCGCCGAGGACGCCTATGGCGTTGATGACGAGGAGCGCGGCGGCGGGCGACCACAGCGAGACCAGGACCGTCACGAGCAGCGGCCCCAGCGTGAACATGACCTCCTGCGCCACGGCGTCCATGGCGTAGGCCCGGTGCACCCGGTCCTCCCGGCCGAGGACCGTCGGCCACAGGGCCCGCAGGCCGCCTTCGAGCGGTGGCGTGAAGACACCTGCCACGATCACCGCGGCGTAGGCGGGCAGCAGCCGGTCGAGGCCCAGCAGGGCGAACGCCGCCATACCGAGCGCGGAGAGCACGGCGGCCGGGAGCTGGACGCGCGGCTGCCCGTACAGGTCCACGGCCCTGCCCAGCAGCGGCTGCCCCACGGCCGTGGCCAGGCCGTACGCGGCGGCGAGGGCGCCCGCCAGCGTGTAGCTGCCGCCCTCGGCCCGGGTGAACAGGACGATCGCGATGTGGGCCGTGCCGTTCGGCAGGCGCCCCACCAGTGTTCCCGTCAGCAGCCGTGCGGCGTGCCGCGTCCGGAGGATGTCCAGATATCCCGCGGCCATGTCCGCCCCTCTCGTCCGGTGGCGTCGCACCCCGAAGTTTTACGTATAACGTCAGGGTGCATACGTACCATGTGCGCAGTCCGCGAGTCCATCCCACGGCATCTGGCCCGCCCAGCACGGAGGCACGAGTGAGCAGCCCGCAGCAGCCAGCCCCACCCCGGCCCACCAGCCGCGACGTGGCACGGGCCGCAGGCGTGTCGCAGGCCGCCGTCTCGCTCGTGCTCGGCGGAAAATGGCGTGGAAGGGTCTCCGCGGCGACCGCGGAGCGGGTGCGTGGGAGCGCCCGGGAGCTCGGCTACCGGC
Source organism: Streptomyces clavifer (assembly GCA_014651175.1). GTDB lineage: Bacteria > Actinomycetota > Actinomycetes > Streptomycetales > Streptomycetaceae > Streptomyces > Streptomyces clavifer. The sequence continues at coordinate 324,225 of BMWJ01000006.1, forward strand.
CGAATCTGGCCGCCCGCAGTCTGCGGCTGGGCAGCACCCGCACCGCGCTCCTCGTCGTGCCGGCGCTCACCAACGAGTTCTTCGCCCGCGTGTACGCGGGCGCCGCCGCCGTCGCGGCGGAACACGACTTCGGCGTGGTGCTCTACCCCTCGCCCGACGGGACGGGGCCGGCCAGGGACCCGTTCTCCTCCGCCCGCGCGGCGCTCGACGGCGTGATCGCCTCGTCCATGGCGGCGGACGCGCTGGGGGCTCTGCGGGGCGCGGACCTGCCGCTGGTGATGCTGGACAGCGACCCGCGGGACCACGGTACGGCCGCACGGGTGAACCTCGAGATCGCGGACGGCATGCGGCAGGTGGCGGAGCACCTGGCGGGCCTGGGCCACCGGCGGTTCGTCCACCTGGCCTCCGCGGTGGACACCTGGACCTTCGCCGTGCGCGCCCGGGCCCTCGCCGACGCGGTGCGGGACGTCCCCGGGGCCACCGTCCACCGGGTGGCGGCGCCGCTCGACGTACGGGCCGGGCGCGAGGCGGCCGAGGCGGTCCTGGCCGCTCCGGGGCCGCTGCCGACGGCGATCGTCTGCGACGACGACATCCTGGCCGCCGGTGCCTGCAAGGCCGTCCGCAGACGGGGGTTGCGGGTGCCCGACGACATCTCCGTGACCGGCTTCGACGACCTGGCCCTGGCCACGGCGGTGGAGCCCGAACTCACCACGGTGCGGCTGCCGGCCGAACAGGTGGGCGAGCGGGGTATGACGGCCCTGCTCGCCGTCCTGGAGGGCCGCCCCGCGGAGCAGGCCGGTCTCCCCGTCCACCTGGTGGTGCGCGGCTCGTCCGCGCCCCCGCCCGCCTCATGACGGTGCCCCCGGCCGCCACGTGCGGCGGCCGGGGGCACCGGACCGGATCACGTCCGGGACGGACTACTCCTTCGCGGACCCGTCGGCGTCGGAGTCCGGGGTCACGGTGCCGGGGGTCTCGGTGCCCGGGCTCCCGGCGTCCTCCGTCTCCGAGTCGGACGGGGCGTCCGTCGGGGTCGCCCCCGCGCCGTCCGCGTCCAGCAGCCTGGTCAGCTGCCGGCCGACGATCCGCTTGAACTTGCGCTGCTGCGGCCTCGTTCGGTCCAGGACCGCGACCTCGAGCCGCTCGGCGGGAATCTCCCGCTCGTTGCCGTTGGCCTCCCGGGAGAGGGCCTGGACGGCCAGCTTCAGTGCCTCCGCGAGGGACATCCCGTCACGGTGGCGCTGGTCCAGGAAGCTGCTGATCTGCTCCGCGTTCCCGCCGACCGCGACCGAGCCGTGCTCGTCCACGATCGAGCCGTCGTGCGGCAGCCGGTAGATCTGGTCGCCCTCCGGCCCCGCCCCGACCTCGGCGACCACCAGCTCCACCTCGTACGGCTTCTCTGCCGCGCTGGAGAAGATGGTGCCGAGCGTCTGCGCGTAGACGTTGGCCAGGCCACGGGCCGTCACATCGTCGCGGTCGTAGGTGTATCCGCGCAGATCGGCGTAGCGCACGCCGCCGATGCGGAGGTTCTCGTACTCGTTGTACTTGCCGGCAGCGGCGAAGCCGATCCGGTCGTAGATCTCGCTGAACTTGTGCAGCGCACGGGACGGGTTCTCGCCGACGAACACAATGCCGTCGGCGAACTGCAGCACAACCAGGCTGCGACCACGGGCGATGCCCTTCCGGGCGTATTCCGCCCGGTCGGCCATGGCCTGCTGGGGTGAGACATAGAACGGCGTCGACACCGGCTATCCGTCCCTTTCTGTCAGTGACGAGTGCATCGGAGAGGCATCGGTCCGGTCAGAGCAGCGCGGCGCGCGGGCCGTCGGGCTGCTCGAGCCGGCGCTCCAGGATCGAGCGCGCGATCTCGGAGGATTCCGTGTCGTCCAGCTTCCGGAAGCCCTCGTCGGTGATGACGGTGACGATCGGGTAGATCCGGCGGGCCACGTCCGGGCCGCCGGTCGCCGAGTCGTCGTCGGCCGCGTCGTACAGCGCCTGCACGACCAGGGTGAGCGTCTGCTCCTCCGTCAGGTCCTCGCGGAACAGCTTCTTCATCGACCCTCGGGCGAAGATGGAGCCCGAGCCGGTGGCCGCGTATCCGTGTTCCTCGGAGCGCCCGCCGGTGACGTCGTACGAGAAGATCCGGCCCTTCCCGCGGTCGATGTCGTATCCCGCGAACAGGGGGACGACCGCCAGGCCCTGCATGGCCATCGCCAGATTGCTGCGGATCATCGTGGAGAGCCGGTTGGCCTTGCCCTCCAGGGAGAGCGTGGCTCCCTCGACCTTCTCGAAGTGCTCCAGCTCCAGCTGGAACAGCTTGACCATCTCCACGGCGAGACCCGCCGTGCCGGCGATCCCCACCGCCGAGTACTCGTCGGCCGGGAACACCTTCTCGATGTCGCGCTGAGCGATCATGTTCCCCATGGTCGCCCGCCGGTCACCGGCGAGCACCACCCCGCCGGGGAACGACGCCGCCACGATGGTCGTCCCGTGCGGCGCCTGGATGGCCCCCTGCAGCGGTGGCAGGCTGCGGTTGCCGGGGAGCATCGAGGGCGACTGCTCGGACAGGAAGTCCATGAACGAGGACGAACCCGGCGTCAGGAAGGCAGCTGGTAGACGCCCGGTGCTACGAGTGTTGGCTTCCACGCGTTTCCCTCCAGGTATGCGATGGCCCTGCGCAAGGAGTCAGGATCATCCCCCAACTTGCCGATGGCCGAATTGCAGTTGAAGCACAGTACGCCTCGGACCCTACCCGTCTCGTGGCAGTGATCCACATGTACAGCGGGAGCAGATAGACAGATCGTGCAGACGACCGCCTGTGACGAGATCATGTCGTCGCGCTGGGCCTCGGTCATGCCGTACTGACGCTTCAGGTGACCTGCTCTTCCCTGAATTGCCTTGCACGCTTTGCAGCGCGTCGCCAAGCCGTCGGGGGCAGTCGCGTTACGGTGCCACTCGCTGTGTGGCTTGACTTCGCCACACGGCCGACACTCCTTGTGCCCCTGCGGAACGTCCGCGCGCTGCCGTACCGGCTTACCTTGAGCCTCCCGGCGGCGCCGGTAGTGGGCGGCACCGTAAGCAGCCACGCACTCCCGACACCGCGGCTGAAGTCCGTCGCGCCGGTTCCTGTCCGACGCGAAGGCGGGAAGTGGTAGTTCCCTCTTGCAGCCGGAGCACCACTTCTCCTCACCCAATTCGGACATCTGCCCTACTGTCCGCCTTTTTGTACGAAGCTTCGAACGAAGTCCTCGGCATTGGACTCGAGGACGTCGTCGATCTCGTCGAGGACGTCGTCGACGTCGTCGCTCAGCTTCTCCTGTCGCTCCTGCAGGTCCTCGGAGACCTGCGCGTCCTGCGCCTGCTCCTCGGTCCCCTCGGTGGAGCGTGTCGCCTTCTGCTGTCCGCCGCCGGTGTCCTTGGTCGCCATGTAGCTCACCCCGCTCGGTTCGAAGCACGTGATCAGACCCTACCTACGGGGTCCGACATTGGCCCGGTACTTGTCTCAACGTCCGGAGGTCTCTTGATTGATTCCCAGCCGAGGGGCCTTTCAGCCGCCCGACAGCGTCCGGACCAGCTCTTCCGCGGTACGGCAGCGGTCCAGGAGGTCCTTGACGTGCTCGCGGGTCCCGCGCAGCGGCTCCATCGTGGGCACCCGCTGCAGCGAGTCGCGGTCGGGCAGGTCGAAGATGACCGAGTCCCAGGAGGCCGCCGCGACGTCGTCCGCGTACTGCTCCAGGCAGCGGCCCCGGAAATAGGCCCTGGTGTCCTCGGGCGGCTTCGTACGGGCCCGCCCGACGTCGCTCTCGTCGAGCAGGCGCTTCATCTTGCCCCGGGCGGCCAGCCGGTTGTACAGGCCCTTGTCGGCCCGCACGTCGGCGTACTGGAGGTCCACCAGGTGCAGACGCGGCGCGTCCCAGTCCAGGCCGTCCCTGCGCCGGTAGCCCTCCATGAGCTCCTTCTTGGCGACCCAGTCCAGCTCGCCCGCCAGGCTCATCGGATCGTTCTCCAGGCGGTTCAGGGTGTCCTCCCAGCGGACCAGGATGTCCCGGGTCTGCTCGTCGGCGTCCGCCCCGTACCGCTCCTCGACGTATTTGCGGCCCAGCTCGAAGTACTCCATCTGCAGTTGTACAGCGGTGAGTGTCCGGCCGCTGCGGAGCGTGACGAGCTGGTGCAGGGTCGGGTCGTGCGAGACCTGGTGCAGGGTGCGCACCGGCTGGTCGACCGCGAGGTCGACGTTGATGAAGCCGTCCTCGATCATGGCGAGGACCAGCGAGGTCGTACCCAGCTTCAGATAGGTCGAGATCTCGGAGAGGTTCGCGTCGCCGATGATCACGTGCAGTCTGCGGTACTTCTCGGCGTCGGAGTGCGGTTCGTCGCGGGTGTTGATGATGGGGCGCTTGAGCGTGGTCTCCAGGCCCACCTCGACCTCGAAGTAGTCGGCGCGCTGGCTGATCTGGAAGCCGTGCTCACGGCCGTCCTGGCCGATGCCGACCCGGCCCGCACCGGTGACGACCTGGCGGGAGACGAAGAACGGAGTCAGATGGCGCACGATGTCGGAGAAGGGGGTTTCCCGCTTCATCAGATAGTTCTCGTGCGTGCCGTAGGACGCGCCCTTGTTGTCGGTGTTGTTCTTGTAGAGGTGGATCGGCTGGGCGCCGGGGATCGCGGCCGCACGCTCGGCGGCCTCGGCCATCACGCGTTCGCCGGCCTTGTCCCAGAGCACCGCGTCGAGCGGGTTCGTGATCTCCGGTGAGCTGTATTCGGGGTGCGCGTGGTCGACGTACAGCCGGGCACCGTTGGTGAGGATGACATTGGCCAGGCCGATGTCCTCGTCGGTGAGCTGGCTGGAGTCGGCGGTCTCGCGGGCGAGGTCGAAGCCTCGCGCGTCGCGCAGCGGATTCTCCTCCTCGAAGTCCCAGCGGGCGCGGCGCGCCCGGTGCATCGCCGCCGCGTAGGCGTTGACGATCTGGGACGAGGTGAGCATGGCATTGGCGTTGGGTTGACCGGGGACGGAGATCCCGTACTCCGTCTCGATGCCCATCACTCGCCGTACGGTCATGCGGCCCTCCTTGCCCGGCGGTGCTCCCGTCCGGGAGCCCCGCTCAAGTACCGCTGCTGGTCCGGTACGCGTGCGGTGCCCGTCCCCGCACTGCGCGACTCGGCGGTACGGCAGAGCCTAGAGCGCCTCTGCGCCGGTGGGGAGATCAATTGCGTCATTGTTCGGGTGTGGCCGGACCTGCCGGGAAAACGGCCGGCTGCGGATGCCCTCCCGGGCATCCGCAGCCGGTCTGCGTTTTACAGGTACTGTCCGGTATTTGCCACCGTGTCGATGGAGCGACCGGTGTCCGCGCCCTGCTTTCCGGTGACGAGTGTGCGGATGAACACGATCCGCTCGCCCTTCTTTCCGGAAATCCTGGCCCAGTCGTCCGGGTTCGTGGTGTTGGGCAGGTCCTCGTTCTCCTTGAACTCGTCCACGCACGCCTGGAGGAGATGGGAGACGCGCAGGCCCTTCTGGCGCTGCTCGAGGAATGCCTTGATGGCCATTTTCTTCGCCCGGTCCACGATGTTCTGAATCATCGCTCCGGAGTTGAAGTCCTTGAAGTACAGGACTTCCTTGTCGCCGTTGGCGTACGTCACCTCGAGGAAGCGGTTCTCCTCGGATTCCGTGTACATCCGCTCCACGACGGACTGGATCATGGCGTGGGCTGCGGCTTCCTTCGAGCCGCTGTGCTCGGCCAGGTCGTCCGCGTGCAGCGGCAGCGAGGGCGTGAGGTACTTCGCGAAGATGTCCTTCGCGGCCTCCGCGTCGGGACGCTCGATCTTGATCTTCACATCGAGGCGGCCCGGCCGCAGGATCGCGGGGTCGATCATGTCCTCGCGGTTGGAGGCGCCGATGACGATGACGTTCTCCAGGCCCTCCACCCCGTCGATCTCGGCGAGCAGCTGGGGGACGATGGTGTTCTCCACGTCCGAGCTGACGCCGGAACCACGGGTGCGGAAGAGGGATTCCATCTCGTCGAAGAAGACGATGACGGGAGTGCCCTCGCTCGCCTTCTCCCGGGCACGCTGGAAGACGAGCCGGATGTGCCGCTCGGTCTCGCCGACGTACTTGTTGAGGAGCTCGGGGCCCTTGATATTGAGGAAGTAGCTCTTCCCCGTGGGCTGTCCGGTGACCTCGGCGACCTTCTTGGCCAGCGAGTTGGCGACGGCCTTGGCGATGAGTGTCTTGCCGCAGCCGGGGGGACCGTAGAGCAGGATGCCCTTCGGCGGGCGCAGTTCGTGCTCCTTGAAGAGGTCCGGGTGGAGGTAGGGGAGCTCGACCGCGTCGCGGATCAGCTCGATCTGGTCGCCCAGACCGCCGATCTTGTTGTAGTCGATGTCCGGAACCTCTTCGAGGACGAGCTCCTCGACCTCGCTCTTGGGCACCACTTCGTAGACGTAGCCGGACCTGGGTTCGAGCAGGAGGGCGTCGCCGGGACGGATGGTGATGTCCAGCAGCGGCTCGGCGAGCCGCACCACCCGTTCCTCGTCGGTGTGCCCGACCACCAGGGCGCGTTCGCCGTCCTCGAGGATCTCCTTGAGGGTGACGATGTCCCCGGCCCGCTCGAATGCCATGGCCTCGACCACGTTGAGCGCTTCGTTGAGCATCACTTCCTGGCCTCGCCGGAGGCCTTCGAGCTCGACACTGGGACTGACGTTCACCCGGAGCTTGCGTCCCCCGGTGAAGATGTCGCAGGTGCCGTCCTCGTTGACCTGCAGGAAGACACCGAAGCCGGCCGGGGGCTGGGCAAGCCGGTCGACCTCCTCCTTGAGGGCCACGATCTGGTCGCGGGCCTCCCGGAGCGTACTCGCGAGCCGCTCGTTCTGCGCGGACACGCCTGCCAGGTTGGTCTGCAGCTCGACGATCCGCTCTTCGAGAATCCTCGAATGACGCGGAGAGTCGGCGAGCTTACGTCGCAGGACGGCGATCTCCTGCTCGAGATAGGCAACCTGGCCGGCTGGGTCATCTGACCCCCGCGCGGGCCGGATGCCGCGGTTGATGTCGTCGTCGTGGGCTGCCACGGTCCTCACCTCCTCCAAGGGGAGCTGGACGCTTCCTGACCCTACCTGCGTGGGTGATGATTGAAACCCCTAGATCACAAAGACCCGGGGGTGTGTCCGATCTTCACCCTTGCGCTCTCCCTCACGCCAAGGGAATACCCACCCTTCGGCATCGGAAAGCCGCCGGTTGTATCGTCGAACCGACCAACACCCGTCAGGGCTGGCTCCAATTGGTTCAGATACGCAGGAAACGGCAGGACTCATGACCGTGCGGCAGGACGCTCCGGGCGACAGCGACACACAGGACCTCGAGGTCTGGATCGACCAGGACCTCTGTACGGGCGACGGCATCTGCGTGCAGTACGCACCCGAGGTGTTCGAGCTGGACATCGACGGTCTGGCGTATGTGAAGAGCACCGAGGACGAGCTCCTCCAGGACAAGGGCGCCACCACCCCCGTGCCGCTGCCGCTCCTCCAGGACGTGGTGGATTCGGCCAAGGAATGTCCCGGCGACTGCATTCATGTACGTCGCGTCTCGGACAATGTGGAAGTCTTCGGACCGGACGCGGCGTAACCGGCTCAGGCGCTCAGGTCGGCGTCCCCGGCCGACGCCGACCGGACGAACGCGTTGCCCTTCCACTGCCAGACGGCGCTCTCCTCCTCGTCCGGACAGCAACGCGGCACCGCGGCCGACGAGTAGCCCAGCAGGGTCGCGGAGACCCGGCCGTCGCGGACGGCGAAATCGGTGACCGTCAGCTTCTCGGCGGGGTCCACCAGGGTCGCGACGACCCGGGGTGCGGCCCCGCTCGTACGTGTCAGCACGTAGACGCCGCTGGGCGGTGTCCCGGAGCCCGCGTCGCAGCGCACGACCGCCACGGTCTCGGGCCGGCCGTCACCGTCGAGGTCCCCGGGCGCTCTGTGGGTCACGGTCTGCCCGGCGCCGCTGCAGTCCAGGGGGAAGTCGACACCGGCCGGATCGGGTGCGGCGGCCGGTGCGGCGCCGTGCGAGGCGCCGGTACGGTGCTCGGACGCCGAGGCCGTCGCGGTGGCCGCCTCGGGCTGGAGCAGTCCCGCGCCCGCGACGACGGCGGCCATGGCCGCGGCCGTGGCGAGCCAGTGCACCGGCCTGGTGTCGGTGTGCGCGAGGTCCGGGAGAGCGGAGGTCTGCACGCGCTGTGTCTCCTGTGGTTCATGGGTGCCTGGGACAGGCAGTGCCGAGCGGATGTCGGCGGGCGGGGGTGGCCAGCATCGTGCCACACCTCACACCGGAGGGGAACGGTGGGGTCGCTCCGTCCCTGCCACGGGTGACGAAGAGGCGCCGCCGCCGGGCCCCCGGGTGGGTCCGGGGAACTCGGCGGCGGCGCCTGCGCGTTGTCGTGGGCGGCGTGGCCCGGGCGGGCCGGACCACGGACCGGGTCAGTCCTCGGCGGGGGCGGATCCGCTCCGGCTGCCGGGGCCCTTGTAGTCCTCGCCGTACGCGCCCTTGGAGGGGCGGCGGCGGCGCAGGGGCGGCTCGACGCCGTCCGCGAGCCGGCGGGCGGTCACGAGGAATCCCGTGTGGCCGATCATCCGGTGGTCGGGACGGACGGCCAGTCCCTCGACGTGCCAGTTGCGGATCATCGACTCCCACGGCTGCGGTTCGGCGAAGCAGCCGATCTCGCGGATGGATTCGACGGTCCGCGAGAGCTGGGTGGTCGTCGCGACGTACGCGCAGAGGATGCCGCCGGGCACGAGTGCCTTGGAGACGGCCTCCAGGCATTCCCACGGGGCGAGCATGTCCAGGACGACACGGTCGACGTCGGTGTCCGACAGGTTGTCCTGGAGGTCGCCGACGGTGAGCTGCCAGGCGGGGTGCGGGGAACCGAAGTAGCGCTCGACGTTCTGCTGGGCGATCTCGGCGAAGTCCTCGCGGCGCTCGTAGGAGTGCAGCATGCCCTGCTCGCCGATGGCGCGCAGCAGGAAGGTGCTCAGCGCTCCGGAGCCGACGCCGGCTTCCACGACGCGGGCGCCGGGGAAGATGTCGCCGAAGGCCAGGATCTGCCCCGCGTCCTTGGGGTAGACCACGGCGGCGCCGCGGGGCATGGACAGGACGTAGTCGGGGAGCAGGGGGCGCAGCGCGAGGTACGCGACGTTTCCCGTGGTACGGACAACACTGCCCTCGGGAGCACCGATCAGCTCGTCGTGGGGGAAAGAACCCTTGTGGGTGTGGAAGTTCTTTCCGGCCTCGAGCGTGAAGGTGTAGTGGCGTCCCTTGGGGTCGGTGAGCTGGACCTGGTCCCCGACTTTGAATGGGCCGCGACGGCGGGCGGCACCGGTCGGTTCGGACATGTGGCCAGCCTACCGGTATTTCGGCGGCCTCCCTCGCGGGGTCCCCGGCGCCGGGGGACGCGGTCAGGCCGAGGGCCGGGCCATGGCGGCGACGAAGGCGCGTTCGACGTCGACGGTGGACAGGACGCCGTAGATCTCGCCGGTCTCCTCGATCACCAGGTACTCGGTGGCGGGGGTGGCCTTGAGCCGGTCCAGGAGTGCTTCGCCCGCGAGTTCGGCGGGGACCTTCATGCCCTCGGTGAGGTCCTGGGCGAGCCCGCTGACGGCCACCCAGGGCCGGCGGTGCTCGGGGACCCCGACGATGGCCGCTTCGCGGACGACGCCCTTGGGGTTGCCCTGCCCGTCGACGACGACGAGGGCGCGGGCACCCGCCTCGTTGGCCCGGCGGAGCGCCTCGGACAGCGGGGTGGCGGACTCCACGGGGACCGCGCGCCGGGTGAGGGTGCGGGCGCGCAGGTCCGGGAGGTGCTCGCGCAGCCGGGCCATGCGCAGGCTGTTGCCCGCGCCGGTCCAGATGATTCCGGCGAGGATCGCGGCGAGCAGGGCGTCGGTCACGGTCTCGAAACCGCTGATCTCACTGGTGGCGTTGCCGAGGGCGCCGGTGTGGGTGAGCAGCGGCAGGCCGACGAGGACGGCGACGGCGAGGCCGCGGCCGACCCACGCGGCGGCGATGGTACCGCTCATGGGCTTGCCCGTGATCTTCCAGACCACGGCGCGGAGCATGCGTCCGCCGTCGAGCGGCAGGCCGGGCAGCAGGTTGAAGGCGGCCACGATGAGGTTGGAGATCATCAGCCCGGCGAGGAGCACTCCGGGGATGGTCCCCGCCTCGACGAACTGGAGGGGGACGTAGAAGACGCCGCCGAGGACGAGGGAGAGCAGGGGGCCCACGAAGGCGAGGACGAACTCGCGGCCCGGTGTCTCGGACTCCTTCTCGATCTCGGAGACGCCGCCGAAGAACTGGAGCTGGATGCGGCGGACCGGGAGCTTGTAGCGCAGGGCTGCGACGGTGTGGGCGAGCTCGTGGACGAGCACCGAGGCGTAGAACGCGATCGCGAAGAAGAGCGCGACGAGGTAGCGGGCGGCGCCGAGCCCGGGCAGGACCCGGTCGAGCTGTCCGCCGAAGACCCAGGTGATCAGCGCGGCGACGACGAACCAGCTGGGCGCCACGTACACGGGCACGCCGAAGGGACGGCCCATCAGGAGGCCGCCGCCGGGGTCTGCCGGGCGCCGCGGTTTGCCCTTCCCGGGCCCGGTGCCGGGGTCCGTGCCCCCTGCGCCGTGCTGCGGGCGCCCGCTGTCGCCGCTCTCGTCCACGTGGTCCCTCCGGTCGGTGGCGTCTGCCACGATCATGCTGCGTGCGAGCTCTGTGGTCGATGGTATGCCGCGGGGTGTCGGTGGCGGGCCGTAGGGTCTGCGACATGACCTCCGTACCGCGCCCGCACCGGCCACCTTCGTCCCTGTCGCCGTCGCGCGCGAGCGATTTCATGCAATGCCCCCTGCTGTACCGCTTCCGGGTCATCGACAGGCTGCCCCAGAAGCCCAGTGAGGCGGCTACCCGGGGCACGCTGGTGCATGCGGTGCTCGAGCGGCTGTTCGACGCTCCTGCGGAGGAGCGCACGGCACCGCGGGCCAGGGCGCTCGTACCCGGTCAGTGGGACCGGCTGCTCGAGTCGAAGCCGGAGCTGGCCGAGCTGTTCTCCGGCGAGGGGGCGGGCGAACGGCTCGCCGGGTGGCTGGACCAGGCGGAGCAGCTCGTGGAGAAATGGTTCTCGCTGGAGGACCCGACGCGCCTGGAGCCGGCCGAGCGGGAGCTCTTCGTCGAGACCGAGCTGGACTCCGGGCTACGCCTGCGCGGTGTGATCGACCGGATCGACGTGGCCCCGACGGGCGAGGTCCGGATCGTCGACTACAAGACGGGCAAGGCGCCGCGGCCGGAGTACTCCGAGGGCGCGCTGTTCCAGATGAAGTTCTACGCGCTGGTGATCTGGCGCCTGAAGAACGTGGTGCCGCGGCGGCTGCAGCTGGTGTACCTGGGCAGCGGTGACGTGCTGACGTACGACCCGGTGCCGGCCGATCTGGAGCGGGTGGAGCGCAAGCTGCTCGCCCTGTGGGAGGCGATCACGCTGGCGACGGAGACGGGTGAGTGGCGCCCCCGGCCGACGAAGCTGTGCGGATGGTGCGACCACCAGGCCGTCTGTCCCGAGTTCGGCGGGACTCCCCCGGTTTATCCGCTGTCGGTCCGCCCGGCCGAGTCGGTGGAGGGTGTGCAGGGCAGAATGGAGCCGGTCCGGGCCGAGGCCGGCCAGCCGGCGGCCCTCGAAAGCCCTTAAGGAGAATCCGTGGCAATCCGCGTCCTGCTGGTCGATGATCAACCGCTGCTGCGCACCGGCTTCCGGATGATCCTGGAGGCCGAGGGCGACCTCGCGGTGGTCGGTGAGGCCGGTGACGGCCTGCAGGCCATCGACCAGGTGCGGGCCCTGCAGCCCGACGTCGTGCTGATGGACATCCGGATGCCGCGGATGGACGGTGTCGAGGCCACCCGCCAGATCACGGGTCCGGGCCGGGACGGTCCGGCGAAGGTACTGGTGCTGACGACCTTCGACCTCGACGAGTACGTGGTCGAGGCGCTGCGCGCGGGCGCCAGCGGCTTCCTCCTGAAGGACGCTCCGGCCGTCGAGCTGGTGCAGGCCATCCGGGTGGTGGCGGCCGGCGAGGCGATGCTGGCGCCGAGCATCACGCGCCGGCTGCTCGACAAGTACGCGGACCACCTGCCCTCGGGCGAGGACCCCGTCCCGGACGCGCTGCACACCCTGACCGACCGCGAGGTGGAGGTGCTGAAGCTGGTGGCGCGCGGCCTGTCGAACGCGGAGATCGCCGCTGACCTGTTCGTCAGCGAGACGACGGTCAAGACGCATGTGGGCCACGTGCTGACGAAGCTGGGCCTGCGCGACCGGGTGCAGGCAGCGGTCTACGCGTACGAGAGCGGCCTGGTGCGTCCCGGGGCGCAGTGAGCGCGAGCGGTACGGAAAGGCCGATGCGGTCCGGAGCCAGTGGCTCCGGACCGCATCGGCTTTTCGGTGTGCCGGCTCAGCCGGTGCTGTTCTTGAGCTCCCAGAGCTGCAGGTCGGCCGAGGAGGTGACGGCCCACTCCACGCCGGTCAGGCCGTCGCGGGAGGCGACGTACTGCTTGCCCTGCCAGACCGGGAGGACGGGGACGTCGGTGGCGACGATGTCCTGGATCTTCGAGAAGGTCTCGGCCGCGGCGCTGCGGTCCGCCACCCGCCGGGACTCCGGGATGAGGGTGTCCTGGATGAGGGTGGACTCGTAGGGCGAGTTGAGGAAGTTGTTCTTGTCGAGGAACGGCGCCGTGTAGGTGTCCGGGTCCGGGAAGTCGGGGAACCATCCCATGCCGTAGACCGCGTAGTCGCCGTTGCTCTGCGCGGTCCGGTACTTGGCCCAGGGAGTGCCCTTGACGTCGACCTCGAAGAGCTTCGAGTCGTTGAGCTGCTTGCCCAGCGCCTTGTACTCGGCGGCGGTGGCGGGACCGTAGCGGTCCGTCGTGTAGTGCAGCGTGAACTTCACCGGCGTCGAGATGCCGGCCCTCTCCAGGATCTTCCCGGCCTCGTCGACGTCGGGCTCGCCGTACTTGTTGAAGAAGGAGTTGGTGTGGTTGGTGATGCCGCTCGGGATCAGCGAGTAGAGCGGTTCGGCCGTGGTGCCGTACACGCCGCTCGCGATGGCGCCCCGGTCGATGATCTGGGCCATGGCCTGGCGCACGGCCTTGTCCTTGACCGCCGGGTCCTCGGTGTTGAAGGCCATGTAGCTGATGGCGAGGCCGGGCATCTCCGTGAGCTTGATGCCCTCCACCGGATCCTGGAGCATCTTCTGGGCCTGCTCGGGCGACATGGTGCGCGTCATCATGTCGATCTCCCCGTCCTCGAGCGCCTTGCCCATGGCCACGGCGTCGGGGTAGAGGTCGAGCTCCACCTTGTTGTTGAGGATCTTCACGTCGCCCTTGTACTTGGGGTTCTTGGTGAAGACCATCTTGACGACCTGGTCGCCCTTGACCTCGGGCTTCATGGTGTACGGGCCGGACCCGTCGACCTCGAAGCCCTCGCGGGGGCTCTTCGCCGGGTACTTGTCCTTCTGCACGATGCCGGCGGCCGGGGTCGCGAGCTTGTACGGGAAGGTCGCGTCCGGGGTCTTCAGGTGGAAGACGATCTGGTCCTCCCCCTTGGTCTCCATCGTGTCGATGTTGGCGAGCAGACCGACGGGACCGGCCTCGTCCTCGATGTCGAGCACGCGCTGGATGGAGTACTTCACGTCGTCCGGAGTGACGGGCGTGCCGTCCGCGAAGGTCAGGCCGGCGCGGAGGGTGCAGCGGTAGCTCTCGTTCTCCGTGTCGGTGAACGCGCAGCTCCGGGCCGCCTCGGGCACGGGCTCACCGCCGCCGCGCGGGATGTGGGTCAGCGTCTGCACCGTCTGGCGCAGCACGTTCCAGACTCCCGCCTCGTAGCCGATCGCCGGGTCGAACGGCGCCGGCGCCTCGGAGGAGGAGGAGAACTGGTCCGTCGTCCCGACAACGATGGCATCGCCCTCGCCTTCCGACCCGCCACAGGCGGCGAGCACGGGCGCCAGCAGGCCCACTACGGCCGGCAGCACCAGCGTCTTGCGGTTCATCTGGACGTTCTCCACTCATTCCGGCCTGTGAGAAATCCGAGATTAGTAGGCGCCGCGAGGCGACTTGACCGGTGCTCGCGGGCCCCGTATCCACTCGGTGATCGCTCATGACCGCGCGTCTATGTCACGCTCGGGAATGATTCGTACAGTGATCCATGAAACCGGACGTATGGGTGCGTGAAACGGGCAGCCGGGCTTGGAACGGGCTCTCGCGGACGTGACACCAAGTGACGAAGGTCACTCTCCCGGCGGACGCCCTTCGTTGACATGCACCTGGCTTGTGCGCTGTGCCCGGGGAGGTCGACGCCTGCCGCGCACGCCGCGGGGCGACGCTCGGTGCTCGGATCAGGGCGTTTCGGTGACCAGGGCGCGCAGGAAGGCGAGGTCCACCTGTTCGAGCGACGGAACGACTACCCGTCCCGGCGCGACGGCGATCGGTGCCACGGACGGCACGGCGACCACCCGGCAGCCCGCGGCCTCGGCTGCGGCGACTCCCGTCGCGGTGTCCTCGACGACCGCGCAGCGCCACGGGTCCGCCCCGAAGCCGGCCGCCGCGGCGAGATAGGGCTCGGGGTGGGGCTTCGTCCGGGCCACCTCGTCACCCGCGATCGTGAGCGCGAAGTGGTGGCGGCCCACCGAGTCCAGCACCCGCTCGATGATCCTCCGGTGGGACGCCGAGACCAGGGCCGTGGGCACCTCGTGCGCGGCGAGCTCGGCGAGCAGCCGGGCGGCGCCGGGCATCAGCGGCACCCCGCGGCCGATGCGCTTCTCGAAGCGGTCGTTGAGCAGGACCGTGAGCTCCTCGATGGCGATGTCGGCGCCGGTGACGTCGATGAGGTAGCCGGCACTGCGGGTCATCGGCCCGCCGACGACCACGTCGCGCCATGCCTCGTCGAGCCGGTGCCCGAGGTCGGCGAAGACCTCGACCTCCACGTCCCACCAGAAGCCCTCGGTGTCGACCAGGGTGCCGTCCATGTCGAGAAGAACCGCCTGCAGGGCGGACCCTTCGGCCGTGCGGGTCAAGGACGCGGGGACCGTACTGGTCATCCGGCACACCTCCGTGAGGGACGAGAAGGCCGGCCGCGTTCCCGGTGGGAACGGCGACCGGCCTGCACTGGACCGACCATTCTACGACTCGTCCGGCTACGGCGCGGGGTACGGCGCCCCACCGTGCGTCGAACGGCTCACTACCTGGCGTTGAAGTACTTCGCCTCGGGGTGGTGGATGACGATCGCGTCCGTGGACTGCTCCGGGTGCAGCTGGAACTCCTCGGACAGCTTCACACCGATGCGCTCGGGCTCCAGGAGCGCGGCGATCTTCGCCCGGTCCTCCAGGTCGGGGCAGGCACCGTAGCCGAGGGAGAAGCGCGCTCCGCGGTACTTCAGCGCGAACATCTCCTCGACGTCGGACGGGTCCTCCCCGGCGAAGCCCAGCTCGCTGCGGACGCGCGCGTGCCAGTACTCGGCGAGCGCCTCGGCCAGCTGCACGGACAGGCCGTGCAGCTCCAGGTAGTCGCGGTAGGAATTCGCTTCGAAGAGCTCGGCGGTGGCACCGCCGATCTTCGAGCCGACCGTCACGACCTGGAGTCCGATCACGTCCGTCTCCCCCGACTCCTCGGGACGGAAGAAGTCCGCGAGACAGAGGCGGCGGCCGCGGCGCTGGCGCGGGAAGGTGAAGCGGGTGCGCTCCGAGCCGTCCTCGTGCAGCAGGATCAGGTCGTCGCCCTTGGAGACGCACGGGAAGTAGCCGTAGACGACGGCGGCCTCCAGCAGGTTCTCGGTGTGGAGCTTGTCGAGCCAGCCGCGCAGGTGCGGACGGCCCTCGGTCTCCACGAGCTCCTCGTACGTCGGCCCGTCGCCCGCGCGGGCCTGCTTGAGGCCCCACTGGCCCTTGAAGAGGGCGCCCTCGTCCAGCCAGGAGGCGTACTCCTTGAGCTGGATCCCCTTCACCACGCGGGTGCCCCAGAACGGCGGCTCGGGGACCGGGTTGGTGACGGACACGTCGGAGCGCACCCCCTCCTCCGTCTCCTCGGCCTCCGGCACGGCGATGTCCCGCTTGGGCACCCTGCGCTGCTTCAGCTCGGGCAGGGTGGCGCCCGGGACGCCCCGCTTGACGGCGATGAGGGCGTCCATCAGGCGCAGCCCCTCGAAGGCGTCACGGGCGTAGCGGACCTCGCCCTCGTAGATCTCGTGCAGGTCCTGCTCGACGTAGGCCCGGGTGAGGGCGGCGCCGCCGAGGATCACCGGGTAGTCGGCCGACAGCTTGCGCTGGTTCAGCTCCTCCAGGTTCTCCTTCATGATCACGGTCGACTTCACCAGGAGACCGGACATGCCGATGACGTCGGCCCGGTGCTCCTCGGCGGCCTCCAGGATCGCGGAGACGGGCTGCTTGATGCCCAGGTTGACGACGTTGTAGCCGTTGTTCGACAGGATGATGTCGACGAGGTTCTTGCCGATGTCGTGGACGTCGCCGCGGACCGTGGCGAGCACGATGGTGCCCTTGCCGTCGGCGTCGGACTTCTCCATGTGCGGCTCGAGGTGCGCCACCGCGGTCTTCATGACCTCGGCGGACTGCAGCACGAAGGGCAGCTGCATCTGGCCGGAGCCGAAGAGCTCGCCGACGACCTTCATGCCCGCGAGCAGGGTGTCGTTGACGATGTCGAGGGCGGGCCGGGTCCGCAGGGCCTCGTCGAGGTCGGTCTCCAGGCCGTTCTTCTCGCCGTCGATGATGCGGCGCTGCAGGCGCTCGTCCAGCGGCAGGGCGAGGAGTTCCTCCGCCTTGCCCGCCTTCATCGACTTCATGTTGACGCCCTCGAAGAGCTCCATGAGCCGCTGCAGCGGGTCGTAGCCCTCGGCGCGCCGGTCGTACACGAGGTCGAGGGCGACCTTGACCTGCTCCTCCTCCAGCCGGGCGATCGGCAGGATCTTGGAGGCGTGCACGATCGCCGAGTCCAGACCGGCCTTGACGCACTCGTCGAGGAAGACGGAGTTCAGGACGACGCGGGCGGCCGGGTTCAGGCCGAAGGAGATGTTGGACAGGCCGAGCGTGGTCTGTACGTCGGGGTGCCGCTTCTTCAGCTCGCGGATCGCCTCGATCGTGGCGATGCCGTCCTTGCGGGACTCCTCCTGGCCCGTACAGATGGTGAAGGTCAGGCAGTCGATGAGGATGTCCGCCTCGTGGATGCCCCAGTTGCCCGTGAGGTCCTCGATGAGGCGCTCGGCGATGGCGACCTTGTGCTCGACGGTGCGGGCCTGGCCCTCCTCGTCGATGGTCAGCGCGATCAGCGCGGCACCGTGTTCGGAGGCCAGCGCGCTGACCTTGGCGAAGCGGGACTCGGGGCCGTCGCCGTCCTCGTAGTTGACGGAGTTGAGGACGGCTCGTCCGCCGAGCTTCTCCAGACCGGCCCGCAGCACGGGGAGTTCGGTGGAGTCCAGGACGATGGGGAGGGTCGAGGCGGTGGCGAAACGGCCGGCCAGCTCCTCCATGTCGGCGACGCCGTCGCGGCCCACGTAGTCGACGCAGAGGTCGAGCATGTGCGCGCCCTCGCGGATCTGGTCGCGGGCCATCTCCACGCAGTCGTCCCAGCGCGCGCCCAGCATGGCCTCGCGGAACTTCTTCGACCCGTTGGCGTTCGTGCGCTCGCCGATCGCCAGGTAGGAGGTGTCCTGGCGGAACGGGACGGTCTGGTAGAGCGAGGCGGCGCCCGGTTCGGGGCGCGGCTCGCGGACGGTGGGTGCCATGCCGCGGACCCGCTCGACGACCTGCCGCAGGTGCTCGGGGGTCGTGCCGCAGCAGCCGCCGACCAGGGAGAGGCCGTACTCGCGCACGAAGGTCTCCTGGGCGTCCGCGAGCTCGGCCGGGGACAGCGGGTAGTGCGCGCCGTTCTTGCCGAGCACCGGCAGGCCGGCGTTCGGCATGCAGGAGAGCGGGATGCGGGAGTGCCGGGCGAGGTAGCGCAGGTGCTCGCTCATCTCGGCGGGGCCGGTGGCACAGTTCAGGCCGATCATGTCGATGCCGAGCGGCTCGAGCGCGGTCAGCGCGGCACCGATCTCGGAGCCGAGCAGCATCGTGCCGGTCGTCTCGACGGTGACGGAGCAGATGACCGGCAGGTCGGCGCCGGTGGCTTCGAGGGCGCGCCGGGCGCCGATGACGGACGCCTTGGTCTGCAGGAGGTCCTGGGTGGTCTCCACCAGGAGGGCGTCGGCGCCGCCGGCGATCATGCCTTCGGCGTTCTGCTGGTAGGCGTCGCGGAGCTTGTCGTACGGGGCGTGGCCCAGGGTCGGCAGTTTGGTGCCGGGGCCCATGGATCCCAGTACCCAGCGCTGCTGCCCGGTGGACGCGGTGAACTCGTCGGCCACCTCGCGTGCGATGCGCGCGCCGGACTCGGAGAGCTCGAAGACCCGCTCCGGAATGTCGTACTCGCCGAGGGCCGCGAGGTTCGCGCCGAAGGTGTTGGTCTCGACGCAGTCGACGCCGACCGCGAAGTACTCCTCGTGCACCGAACGGACGATGTCGGGCCGGGTCGCGTTCAGGACCTCGTTGCAGCCTTCGAGGTTCTGGAAGTCCTCGAGGCTGGGGTCCTGGGCCTGGAGCATCGTGCCCATGGCACCGTCCGCCACGACCACTCGGGTGGCGAGAGCCTCCCGTAGGGCCGCGGCACGGGTCCGGCTGTCAGCGGAAGGGGTCGGCAACGAGGCCATGGATGTTCTCCCTGGAATGCGACGGCTGTCGGCTTTGCGCCCTTCTGCGGAGGAGGGCACGCGGCCAGCGTAGCCGGGCGGGGCGCAGGGCGGTCGTAGCGTCCCACGGGGCGGACTGCATGCTGTGCGGACGGCGGGGCCCGGTCGCGTGGTGGCGCGGAATCACCGCGCCGCCGGACAGAGGTCGGCATCGACCGATAGTGTTCAGCATTGTCGAACCGAGGTGGAGGAGTACGGCGCGATGGCCAAGAACATCCAGTCGCTCGAGCGGGCGGCGGCGATGCTGCGTCTGCTGGCGGGCGGTGAGCGCCGGCTCGGGCTCTCCGACATCTCGTCATCGCTGGGACTGGCCAAGGGCACCGCACACGGCATCCTGCGGACGCTGCAGCACGAGGGCTTCGTGGAGCAGGACGCGGCGTCCGGCCGCTACCAGCTCGGCGCCGAGCTGCTGCGCCTGGGCAACAGCTACCTCGACGTCCACGAGCTCCGGGCCCGCGCCCTGGTGTGGACCGACGACCTGGCCCGCTCGAGCGGCGAGAGCGTCCACCTCGGCGTGCTGCACCAGCACGGCGTGCTCATCGTCCACCACGTCTTCCGGCCCGACGACAGCCGCCAGGTGCTGGAGGTCGGCGCGATGCAGCCGCTGCACTCCACCGCCCTGGGCAAGGTGCTCTCCGCCTACGACCCGGTCGCGCACAGCGAGGTCGTCGAGGCGGAACGGCGGCCGTTCACCCCGCGCACCGTCACCGGCGAGCAGGAGTTCGAGTCGCTGCTCGACCTGATCCGGGCGCAGGGCTGGGCGTCCGACGTGGAGGAGACCTGGGAGGGCGTGGCGGCGGTGGCCGCCCCGGTCCACGACCGGCGCGGCATGCCGGTCGGCGCGGTGGCCGTGACGGGCGCCGTGGAACGCGTGTCGCCGGGCGGTGACCTGCGCCCCGAGCTGATCGCCGCCGTGCGGGACTGCGCCCGCGCGGTCTCCCGGGATCTGGGCGCCGGGCGCTTCTGAGCGCCCACCGCGCCGACGGTAACGATCGAGTCCCGCACCGAGTCCCACGTCACAGAACTCTTGACGCTTCCTTCATTCGGGAGAAACATTGCCGTTCACCGGTCGGCATTGTCGAACGCTTAACGGCAATACGCGTTAGGGTGTGACAGTGCCGAGGGCCGGTCAAGCCCTTGCAGGTGACGTACTCGTACGGACGAGTACCCACCTGGGGCGCGATCCACCGGAGGGACCCGGTGTTTCGCCTTCCCCTGGACGAAGGACAAAGGAGTCGCGGTGTCCAGCTCCGACATCTTCATCGGCGAGACCATCGGTACCGCCGTACTCACCCTGCTCGGCGGCGGTGTCTGTGCCGCCGTCACGCTCAAGCGCTCCAAGGCGCAGAACGCCGGCTGGCTCGCCATCACCTTCGGGTGGGGTTTCGCCGTACTCACCGGCGCCTACCTCGCCTCCGGTGTGTCCGGCGCCCATCTGAACCCCGCGGTCACGCTCGGCCTCGCGATCCAGGGCGGCACCGAGTGGAGCGACGTACCCCTGTACTTCGCCTCTCAGCTGCTCGGCGCGATGATCGGTGCCGTGCTCGTCTGGGCCGTGTACTACGGACAGTTCCACGCGCACCTCACCGATCCCGAGATCGTGAAGGCCCAGCCCGCCGTGGAGGGCATGGTCGACCAGTCGGCCGCCCCCAAGGCCGGCCCCGTGCTCGGCGTCTTCTCCACCGGTCCGGAGATCCGGCACGCGGTGCAGAACGTGGTCACGGAGGTCATCGCCACCGCTGTGCTGATCCTGGCGATCCTCACTCAGGGGCTCAACAACGAGGGCAACGGACTCGGCACGCTCGGCGCGCTGATCACCGCCCTGGTCGTCGTCGGTATCGGCCTCTCGCTCGGCGGCCCGACCGGCTACGCGATCAACCCGGTACGTGACCTCGGTCCGCGCATCGTGCACGCGCTGCTGCCACTGCCGAACAAGGGTGGTTCCGACTGGAGCTACGCCTGGGTACCGGTAGTGGGACCGCTCATAGGCGCCGCTCTGGCCGGCGGGCTCTACAACCTCGCCTTCGCCTGAGCCGTGATCCTTCACACCACACAGACCTCCGGGAGCACACCGTGACCGACGCACACACCACCGGCCCGTTCATCGCGGCCATCGACCAGGGCACCACGTCCAGCCGCTGCATCGTCTTCGACAAGGACGGCCGGATCGTCTCCGTCGACCAGAAGGAGCACGAGCAGATCTTCCCCAAGCCCGGCTGGGTCGAACACGACGCGACCGAGATCTGGGAGAACGTCCAGGAAGTCGTCGCGGGGGCGATCGTCAAGGCCGGCATCACCTCGGCCGACGTCAAGGCCATCGGCATCACCAACCAGCGCGAGACGACCCTGCTCTGGGACAAGAACACCGGTGAGCCGGTCCACAACGCCCTCGTCTGGCAGGACACCCGCACCGACGCGCTCTGCAAGGAGCTCGGCCGCAACGTCGGCCAGGACCGCTTCCGCCGCGAGACGGGCCTGCCGCTCGCGTCGTACTTCGCGGGCCCGAAGGTCCGCTGGCTGCTCGACAACGTCGAGGGGCTGCGCGAGCGGGCCGAGCGGGGCGACATCCTCTTCGGCACCATGGACTCCTGGGTCATCTGGAATCTGACCGGCGGCACCGACGGCGGCGTCCACGTCACCGACGTCACCAACGCCTCGCGCACCCTCCTGATGAACCTCCACTCGATGCAGTGGGACGACAAGATCGTCCAGTCGATGCAGATCCCGAGCGCGGTGCTGCCCGAGATCCGGTCCTCCGCCGAGGTGTACGGCAACGCCAAGGGCGGAGTCCTCGACGGGGTCCCGGTGGCCTCCGCGCTCGGCGACCAGCAGGCCGCGCTGTTCGGCCAGACGTGTTTCGCCCAGGGCGAGGCCAAGTCCACGTACGGCACCGGCACCTTCATGCTGATGAACACCGGCCACACCCCGGTGAACTCGTACAACGGGCTGCTGACGACCGTCGGCTACCGGATCGGCGACCAGAAGCCGGTCTACGCCCTCGAGGGGTCCATCGCCGTCACCGGTTCGCTGGTGCAGTGGATGCGCGACCAGATGGGCCTGATCAAGTCCGCCGCCGAGATCGAGACGCTGGCCTCGTCGGTCGAGGACAACGGCGGCGCGTACTTCGTGCCCGCCTTCTCCGGCCTGTTCGCCCCCTACTGGCGCCCCGACGCCCGTGGTGTCATCACCGGTCTCACCCGTTACGTGACCAAGGCGCACATCGCCCGTGCCGTGCTCGAAGCCACCGCCTGGCAGACCCGTGAGATCAGCGACGCCATGACGAAGGACTCCGGCGTCGAGCTGACCGCGCTCAAGGTCGACGGCGGCATGACCTCCAACAACCTGCTGATGCAGACGCCCTCCGACTTCCTGGACGCGCCCGTGGTGCGCCCCATGGTCGCCGAGACCACCTGCCTCGGCGCCGCCTACGCCGCCGGTCTCGCCGTCGGCTTCTGGCCGGACACCGACGCGCTGCGCGCCAACTGGCGCCGGGCCGCCGAGTGGACACCCCGAATGGACGCGGGCACCCGCGACCGCGAGTACCGGAGCTGGCTCAAGGCCGTGGAGCGTTCCATGGGCTGGCTCGACGAAGACACTGCTGAGGAGTAATCGATATGACCACCCTGCAGAGCGTCCCCGCCCTCGGGACGCATCCGGCCTCCGGCTCCCTTCCGAGCCGCGCCGAAACCCGGGAGCAGCTTTCCAAGGCGACGTACGACCTCCTGGTGATCGGCGGCGGCATCCTGGGCATCTCCACCGCCTGGCACGCCGCGCAGTCCGGCCTGCGGGTGGCCCTGGTGGACGCCGGCGACTTCGCCGGCGCCACCTCCTCCGCCTCCTCCAAGCTCCTCCACGGCGGTCTGCGCTACCTGCAGACCGGCGCGGTGAAGCTGGTCGCGGAGAACCACTTCGAGCGGCGCGCGGTGTCCCGTGAGGTCGCCCCGCACCTGGCCAACCCGCTCACCTTCTACCTGCCGGTCTACAAGGGCGGGCCGCACGGTGCGGCCAAGCTCGGTGCGGGCGTCTTCGCGTACTCGGCCCTGTCCGCGTTCGGTGACGGCGTCGGCCATGTGATCAGCCCGGCCCGGGCGCAGCGCGACGTGCCCGAGCTGCGTACGGACAACCTCAAGGCCGTCGCGGTCTACGGCGACGACCAGATGAACGACGCCCGGATGGCGCTCATGACGGTCCGGGCGGCCGTCGACGCCGGTGCCGTCGTGCTCAACCACGCCGCGGTCACCGGTCTGCGCTTCACCCGGGGACGGGTCACCGGGGCCGAGCTCGAGGACCGTCAGGACGGGACGGAGTTCGGCGTGAACGCCCGCCTCGTGCTGAACGCCACCGGTCCGTGGGTCGATCACCTGCGGAAGATGGAGAATCCGGACGCCGCTCCGTCCATCCGTCTGTCCAAGGGCGCGCACCTGGTCCTCAAGCGCACACGTCCGTGGAAGGCGGCCCTGGCGACTCCGATCGACAAGTACCGCATCACGTTCGCCCTGCCGTGGGAGGACATGCTGCTGCTCGGCACGACGGACGAGGAGTACGAGGGCGATCCGGCCGATGTCTCGGTCACCGAGAAGGACACGGCCCAGATCCTGGACGAGGCGGCGTTCTCCGTCCGGGACCAGCAGTTGTCCCGCGACCTCATCACGTACTCCTTCGCGGGGCTTCGGGTGCTGCCGGGCGGTCCCGGGGGCACGGCGAAGGCCAAGCGCGAGACGGTCGTGTCCGAGGGACGCGGCGGGATGCTGTCGGTCGCGGGCGGGAAGTGGACCACGTTCCGCCACATCGGCCGCACGGTGATGAACAAGCTGGCCGCGCTTCCCGGGCACCCCCTCGCCGAGGACATGGAGCCGATGGCACGGCTGCCGCGGAAGCTGCCGCTGCCCGGTATCGCGAACCCGAACGCGGTCGCGCACCGGCTGATGGTCGACGGCGGGACCCCGGGTCCGCGGATGGCGGCCGACACGGCCCGCCACCTCGCCACGCACTACGGGTCGCTCTCCTTCGACATCGCGCGGCTGGCCAACGAGAACCCTGCGCTGGCGGACCGCATCCACCCGGACGCACCGGAGATCTGGGCGCAGGTGGCGTACGCCCGCGACCGCGAGTGGGCCGAGACCGCGGACGACGTGCTGCGCCGCCGGACGACGCTGACGATCCGGGGCCTGGCGACGGACGAGATCCGGGCCAGGGTCGAGGACGTGCTCGCCGACCGGCACTGACGGTCCGTACGGAACACAGGGGCGGCTCCGGGAGGAGCCGCCCTTCCGTGTGCGCCCCTGCCGTGCCATACCGCCGCCACACCGGTGCGATGTGACGTGGGGACAGTGGAGGGATGACCGTACAGGGGTCTTCACCTGTCGGCGGCGCTCGACGGTGCCGTCCTCGACGAGATCCTCGGCTGCCACGCGGTGTACCGGCACGACCTGCAGTCGATCACCGTGGACGGATTCGGCCTGGCGCACGGCGAACAGCTCGAGACCTTGCAGCGGTTCGCCGAGGAGATCGCCCCGGTCCTGCGACGCGAGGCGGCCTCCACGCTCTGGGAGTGACCCGGGCCGCGCGGCACCCCGGGGTGCCGGAACCCGGCCGTCGCCCCGCTGCCCCGTCGCCCCGCGGCCGGGTCGCCGGGCCCGGTTCTCAGGCCCCCGCAGGCCCCCCTGATCGAGCCTGCGCGAAGGGGGCCCGGGCGGGGCCGTCCGGGTGGGCCCACAGCCCGCGGGCTGCGAGCCTGGGCAGGACGCCCTCGCCGAACCAGTACGCCTCCTCCAGGTGCGGGTATCCGGAGAGGATGAACTCGTCGATGCCGAGCCGGTGGTACTCCTCGATGCGGTCGGCGACCTCCTCGTGGCTGCCGACGAGCGCGGTCCCCGCGCCGCCGCGGACCAGGCCGATGCCCGCCCACAGGTTGGGGTGGATCTCCAGACCGTCGCGTCCGCCGCCGTGCAGGGCAAGCATGCGCTTCTGCCCGTCGGACTCGCTGCGGGCGAGCCCCTCCTGGACGGAGCGCACGACGGCGGGGTCGAAGCCCGCCAGGAGGCGGTCCGCCTCGTCCCACGCCTGCTCCGCGGTGTCCCGGGCGATGACGTGGAGCCGGATACCGAAGCGCGGGGTGCGACCCTCGCGCTCGGCGAGCCCGCGTATCCAGGCGATCTTCTCCGCGACCTGGGCGGGCGGTTCACCCCACGTGAGGTAGACGTCGGCGTGCCGGGCGGCGACCACACCGGCGGCGGGCGAGGAGCCGCCGAAGTACACCTGGGGCACCGGGTCGGGGACCCGGGTGAGCCGGGCGTCCTCGACGGTGAGGTGCTCGCCCTTCAGATTCACCGTCCTGCCGCCCCACAGGTCCCGGACGATCTCCAGGAACTCGCCGGTACGGGCGTAGCGCGCGTCCTTGTCGAGGAAGTCCCCGTACGCGCGCTGCTCGCGGCTCTCCCCGCCGGTCACCACGTTGAGCAGCAGCCGGCCCCCGGTCTGGCGCTGGTAGGTGGCGGCCATCTGCGCGGCGAGCGTGGGCGAGACGAAGCCGGGCCGGAACGCCACCAGGAACTTCAGCCGCTCGGTGTGCTGGCTGACCATGGCCGTGGTCAGCCAGGCGTCCTCGCACCAGGCGCCG
The DNA here is from genome assembly GCA_014651175.1 of Streptomyces clavifer. Taxonomy (GTDB): domain Bacteria; phylum Actinomycetota; class Actinomycetes; order Streptomycetales; family Streptomycetaceae; genus Streptomyces; species Streptomyces clavifer. Next base: position 349,629 of record BMWJ01000006.1, read on the forward strand.
GTCGGGGTCAGGACCCCTTCGAAGCCAAGGTCCTCGGCGGCGCGGGCGATCTGGGCGAGGTAGCGGACGGTGGGCGGTCGGTCGCCGCCCGCGGCGGTGACGGGGGTGCCGTGGCCACCGCCGACGACGTGGCGGCTGTCGCCGTTGGTGGGCAGGAACCAGTGGAACGTGAGAGGCACGGGGTTCTCCGATCAGGGGTGGCACAGCAGGCCGCGGCAGGGCGGGGCGGGTGCCGTCGAGGGCGTGGCGGCCGAGGTACTGGATCTTCCAGCGGGCCGGGTCGGGGAAGGGTCTTCGGCAACCCCGGGTGGGCGGCCGCGCAGACGGGCGTGCCGATGGTGACGCCGTCAACCACCGCGAACGGGTCCGTGGCCCCGGCCACCGCCGGAGTCCGAAGCCGGCGCCCGGCTCTGCGCCGGCGGGCAGGGTGCGGACGTCGAGCGGTACGACCGTGTGGCCCCGGTCGGCGAGGGGCGCCGGGTCACCGGTGGGGAGAGGTCCCTGGAACGGGCAGGACCGTCCTGGTCAGGACGGCTCCGGACAGCGCACGAAGGAGGGAACCCTCAGACTTCGCGACAACAGAACGCGCTGGCGACACGTGCGAGGTCGATGTGACGTCGCTGCGTGAGATTCCGTCGGTCCTTCATGCCGGTCAGACTAGCCACCCCCGGCCCCGGCAGTCGAGTGGGCGATCGCTGCGCGGTGCTGGGGTTTCCCTTCCACCGGCCCTGCCGGTGGACGACCGGCCCGGTCCGGGGGTAGGTGGTCGTGCGCGTGGAACAGCCCGGGCACACCGAGGCGGTGACGCGGCAGGGCTCGCTGCCCGGGCCGCCGAGGAGCCCTCTCCCCCGGTCCGGGGTATGTGGTCGTGCGCGTGGAACGCGAGCTCGGGGCGGACCCCAGGTGATGTCATGCACCGGTTCACACACCGGCGGCTCGAGGACGCCGGCGGGGGTGTCCTGCTGGTGCTTCAGCACCGCGGGCCGGGCTCGGTCCCGCGCGTGGCACGCGCTGGGGCCGCCTCCATGTGGAGCGCGCCCGGGGCCCGCGACCGGGCGGGGAGATCGCGGCACGCTCCGGGGCCGCATAATGAGGCTGATACATCGGATGTCTTGTGTGCGAGGAGGCCCTGCATGGCCGTCACCGACGAAGCGATCGAGAAGATCAAGGGGATGATCGTCTCGGGCGCTCTGGGGCCGGGCGACCGGCTTCCCAAGGAGAGCGAACTCGCTTCCGAGCTGGGGCTTTCCCGCAACTCGCTGCGCGAGGCGGTGCGCGCGCTGTCGCTGATCCGGATTCTCGACGTACGCCAGGGCGACGGCACCTATGTCACCAGCCTGGATCCTCAGCTCCTGCTGGAGGCGCTGAGCTTCGTGGTGGACTTCCACCGTGACGACACGGTGCTGGAGTTCCTCGCGGTCCGCCGGATCCTGGAGCCCGCCGCCACGGCGATGGCCGCACTGCGCATCGAGGAGGCCCAGCTGGACGTGCTGGGCGCGCAGCTGGACGCACTGGGCGATGCCCCCTCGGTGGAGGAACTGGTCGCCTGCGATCTGGAGTTCCACCGCGGGATCGTCCGGTCCTCCGGCAACGCGGTCCTGTGCTCGCTGCTGGACGGCCTGTCCGGGCCGACCACCCGGGCCAGGGTGTGGCGCGGGCTGACCCAGGAGGACGCGGTGAGCCGGACCCTGCACGAGCACCGGGCGATCCTCGCCGCCCTGCGGGACCGGGACGCGGAGGCGGCCCGGTCCTGGGCGACGGTGCACGTGGCGAGCGTGGAGCAGTGGCTGCGCTCGACCCTGTGAGGCGCGTTCCCGGCGTACCGGCAGGGACACCGGCCCTCCGGCTCAGCGGGCGGGGCGCAGCCGCAGGCCCTGCATGCCTCCGTCGACGGCGAGCGCGGTGCCGGTGACGGACGCTGCCGCCGGGCTCGCCAGGTAGACGACGGCGGCGGCGACCTCGTCGGCGGAGACCAGCCGTCCCAGCGGCTGGCGGGCGTCGAGGGCGGCGCGCTCGGCCGCCGGGTCCTCGGCCTGTCCGAGCAGCCGGCCGATCCACGGGGTGTCGGCGGTGCCGGGGTTCACGCAGTTGACGCGGATGCCCTCGCGGACGTGGTCGGCGGCCATGGCCAGCGTCAGCGAGAGCACCGCGCCCTTGCTCGCACTGTAGAGGGCGCGCTGCGGGAGACCCGCGGTGGCGGCGATGGAGCAGGTCTGGGTGATCGACACGGCGCCGGGGCGGGCGGCCGCCGCCCGCCGCAGATGGGGCAGGGCGTGACGGGCGGCGCGGACCATGCCGAGGACGTTGACGTCCAGGACGCGGGTCCATTCCTCGTCGGTGTTGTCCTCGACGGTGCCGATGGAGCCGATCCCCGCGTTCGACACGAGGGTGTGCAGTCCGCCCAGTTCACCGGCGGCCCGGTCGACGGCGTTGCGTACGGCGTCGTCGTCGGTCACGTCGGCCACGATCGCGAGGACACCGCCGGGGGCCCCCTTCGTCTCACGGTCGACCACGGCGACGCGTGCCCCGCGGGCGAGCAGGAGGGCGGCCACGGCGGCACCGATGCCGGACGCGCCACCCGTGACCAGGGCGGACAGCCCGTCGAAGTCTTGTGTACCGGTCATCAGTGGGTCTCCTCGGCGGTGAGTCGGGCCTGCCAGACGGGGCCCCGCGGGTAGATGTGGGCGGCGATCGAGTCCGGGAGCATCCGGGCGGAGAAGCCCGGCGTGCGGGGGGCGACGTAGTGGCCGTCCCGTATGACGACCGGGTCGGCGAAGTGCTCGTGGAGATGGTCGACGTACTCGATGACCCGGTCCTCCCGGCTGCCGGAGACCGCCACGTAGTCGAACATCGAGAGGTGCTGGACCAGTTCGCACAGTCCGACGCCTCCGGCGTGCGGGCAGACGGGAACGCCGTACTTGGCGGCGAGCAGCAGGATCGCGAGGTTCTCGTTGACGCCCGCGACCCGTGCGGCGTCGATCTGGACGAAGTCGACCGCGTCAGCCTGCAGCAGCTGCTTGAACACGACCCGGTTGGCGACGTGTTCGCCGGTGGCGACCTTGACGGGCTGCCCCGCCCGCACGGCGGCGTGCCCGAGCACGTCGTCGGGGCTGGTCGGTTCCTCGATCCAGTACGGGTCGTACGGCGCGAGGGCGCGCATCCACTCCACCGCGGCGGCCACGTCCCAGCGCTGGTTGGCGTCGACCGCGATGCGGATTCCGGGACCGACCGCGGTGCGGGCGAGCGCGAGCCTGCGGATGTCGTCGTCCAGGTCGGCGCCGACCTTGAGCTTGATCTGCGTGAAGCCGTCCGCGACGGCCTCCTCGGCCAGGCGCACGAGTTTGTCGTCGTCGTAGCCGAGCCAGCCGGGTGAGGTCGTGTAGGCGGGGTAGCCCTCGGCGAGCAGCCGTTCGGTGCGCTCCGCCCGGCCCGGCTCGGCGGCCCGGAGCAGGGCGAGCGCCTCGTCGGGGGTGAGCGCGTCCGTGAGGTAGCGGAAGTCGACGAGGGAGACGAGCTCCTGCGGTGTCATCCCGGCGAGGAACTGCCAGACGGGCTGCCCCGCCAGCTTGGCCGCGAGGTCCCAGGCGGCGTTGACGACCGCACCGGCCGCCATGTGCATCACGCCCTTCTCGGGCCCCAGCCAGCGCAGCTGTGAGTCGTGCGTGAGCTCGCGGTACAGGGCGCCGAGAGCGGCGGCGTCGCGCGGCACGGGGCGCCCGACGAGGTGGGTGCGGAGCGTCTCGATGGCTGCGGCCATGACATCGTTGCCGCGGCCGATGGTGAAACAGAAGCCGTGCCCCTGCGCGCCGCCGGTGTCCGTACCGAGGACGACGTAGGCGGCCGAGTAGTCGGGGTCGGTGTTCATGGCGTCCGAGCCGTCCAGCTGCTCCGAGGTCGGGAAGCGGATGTCGTGGACCTCGAAGTCCGTGACGGTCTGACTCATGTGCGCCCCCAGGGGAATAACATCGGACCTCTGCTTGGTCATCCGATGTATAGCGCCGGATACCACCGATCGTCCAGGGTCTGACGGAAATTCGATCAGTTCCGGATCCGCACAGCTCGGATGAATCAAGCTCTGGCACGGATCATTCATGCACGCAAACGGGCTGCGGCCAGGGAGGGCCGAAGCCGTAAGGTTGGCCCGTACACAAGGGAACTTCGGAAGGAGGCCTGGGTGATCGAGCTCGAGGGGGTACCCGAGCTGGTCGACCCGGTCATGGTGGCCGCGTTCGAAGGCTGGAACGACGCCGGTGACGCCGCCTCCACAGCGGTCGGACATCTGGACCGGGAATGGAAGGGCGAGGTGTTCGCGGCGCTCGACGCCGAGGACTACTACGATTTCCAGGTCAACCGGCCCACGGTGTGGCTGGACGGCGGGGTACGGAAGATCACGTGGCCCACCACGCGGCTTTCCGTGGTCCGCATCGGCGGGGAGAAGCCCCGTGACCTGGTGCTGGTCCGGGGCATCGAACCCTCCATGCGATGGCGCTCGTTCTGCAACGAGATCCTCGGCTTCGCCCATGAGCTGGGCGTGGAGATGGTCGTCATCCTGGGGGCGTTGCTGGGTGACACCCCGCACACCCGGCCGGTGCCGGTGAGCGGAGTGACCTCGGACCCCGACCTGGCCAGGACCATGGATCTGGAGGAGACCAAGTACGAGGGCCCGACGGGCATCGTCGGCATCCTCCAGGAGGCCTGTACGCACGCGGGGGTGCCCGCGGTGAGTCTGTGGGCAGCGGTGCCGCACTACGTGTCGCAGCCGCCGAACCCGAAGGCGACGCTGGCCCTGCTGAACCGTCTCGAGGACCTGCTCGGTCTGCGGATCCCGCTGGGCGAGCTGCCCGAGGACGCCCGCGCCTGGCAGCTCGGCGTCGACCAGCTGGCCGCCGAGGACAGCGAGGTCGCGGAGTACGTGCAGACGCTGGAGGAGGCGCGGGACACCGCGGAGCTGCCCGAGGCGTCCGGCGAGGCCATCGCCCGGGAATTCGAGCGGTATCTCAGACGCCGTGACGTCGGGGGTCCGGGCCAGCCGCCCGGCGGCCACGCCACGGAGGGCGGCGACGTGCCCTATCTGCGGGACACGTCGAGCGGCCGCACGAGACCGCCGAAGCCCCAGCGGCCGGAGGCGGAGCGCCCCGGGACGCCCCGGCCGAAGGACGGGGACGAGCCGGAGGACCCGCCGACCGGGCCGGACGAGAACCCGTCCGAGGACTGACACACACGCCGGCCCCCCATGACGCGGACCGGCCCCGGACTCCACTCGGAAGTCCGGGGCCGGTCCGCGTCATGGGGGTCGCGGGACGGGAACTACAGCGCGACGCCCAGGAGGGCGTCGACGGTGCGTGACACGAGGCCGGGCGCACCCTCGTCCGTACCGCCGTCGGCGGTCTGCGCGGCGGCCCAGCGGTCCACGGCGGCGAGTGCGGCCGGGGTGTCCAGGTCGTCGGCCAGGGCCTCCCGCACCTCCTCGACCAGGGCGTCGGCACCGAGCCCGTCGGGCCGGGAGACGGCGGCACGCCACCGTGCGAGGCGCTCGACCGCGTCGGCGAGGACCTGGTCGGTCCACTCCCAGTCGGCCCGGTAGTGGTGCGAGAGCAGCGCGAGCCTGATCGCCGCGGGGTCCACGTCGTCCCGGCGCAGCGCCGACACGAAGACGAGGTTGCCCTTGGACTTGGACATCTTCTCGCCGTTGAGGGCGACCATGCCGGCGTGCACGTAGGCACGGGCGAACGGGTGCTCGCCGGTCAGCACCTGGGCGTGCGAGGCGCCCATCTCGTGGTGCGGGAAGACGAGGTCGGAGCCGCCGCCCTGGACGTCGAAGCCCATACCGAGGTGGTCCAGTGCGATGGCCACGCACTCGATGTGCCAGCCGGGGCGGCCGAGACCGAGGGTGCCGCCGTCCCAGCTCGGCTCGCCCTCACGGGCGGCCATCCAGAGCATCGGGTCGAGCGGGTTCTTCTTGCCGGGGCGCTCGGGGTCACCGCCGCGCTCGGCGGAGAGCAGCCGCATGGCCTCGGCGTCGAGGCCGGAGACCTCGCCGAAGTGCGGGTCGGACTCGATGGCGAAGTACACGTCCCCGTCGAGTTCGTAGGCCGCTCCCGCGTCGCGGAGCCGCTCGACGAGCGGGACGATGCCGGGTATCGCCTCCACGGCCCCGATGTAGTGCTGGGGCGGAAGCATGCGCAGGGCGGTCATGTCCTCCCGGAAGAGTGCCGTCTCGCGCTCCGCGAGCTCGGTCCAGTCCTCGCCGTCGCGCACGGCCCGCTCCAGCAGCGGATCATCCACGTCGGTCACGTTCTGGACGTAGTGAACCTGCCGCTTGGTGTCGAGCCACACGCGCTGAACGAGGTCGAACGCGTTGTAGGTCGCCGCATGACCCATATGGGTCGCGTCGTACGGCGTGATGCCGCAGACGTAGATGCGGGCGACGGGACCGGGGTCAAGGGTGATCCGTCCGCCGGTCGCGGTGTCGTGGATCCGAAGGTCGCGGCCCTTGCCAGGCAGGGCGGGGACCTCAGAAGCGGGCCAGGCATGCATGTCACGAGCGTAACCGGACGATGCCTACGGATACGAACCGGACCCGGGATCGTGGCCGAAGAGGCGGTCTTGCGCGGACAGCGCTTTTCCTCTACCGCCCGCCCCCGAGCGGGCTCCACCGGACGCGGGGACCCGCCGCCCGTGCCCGTCCCGGGCCTCCGGACGCCGGGGCGTCCCGGGTCCGGAAAACGGCTCCGGCCCCGGCCCTGCGGCCACGGGCGCCGGTTCCGGCGTCACACAGGGGGCCACGGAATGGCCGGCCACTCCCCGCTCGGCTGCGGATGGCACCCGGCCTCCCGGAGCACCGCCACCCGGCCCCGCAGCGCGTCGAGCTCGGCCATCGTGATCAGTTCCGCCAGCCGGGTGGCGAGCGCCGTCCCCGGCTCCAGGCCGGCGGACAGCAGGCCGAGCACCTCCACGGCCTCCGTCGTCAGCGGTTCGCCCGCCCACCCCCACAGCAGGGTGCGGAGCTTGTCGTCCGCGTTGAAGGTCACCCCGTGATCGATGCCGTACAGCCGGCCGCCGGGTGCGGGCAGCAGGTGCCCGCCCTTGCGGTCACCGTTGTTGATCACCGCGTCCAGGACCGCGAGCCTGCGCAGGCGCGGGTCGTCGGCGTGCACGAGCAGGGCGGTCCGCCCCTCCCCCACCTCGGCGAAGCAGACGGCCTTCCAGCCCTCACCCGGCTTCTCGTCCTCGACGAGCGCGAGCAGCGGAGGCAGCCCGTGCGCACCCGGGTCGCCGGCCTCCGAGCCGTCGTCGCTCCCGTCCGCGGCGTCCGCCTCGTCCGCCTCGATCCACAGCTGGCACATTCCCGGACCGTACGGGCCCTCCCGCAGCACCGTGGGCGGCACGAGTCCCCACCCGGTCGCTTCGGAGACCTCGTACGCCGCCACCTCGCGCTGGGCGAGCGTGCCGTCCGGGAAGTCCCAGAGCGGCTGCTCCCCGGCGACCGGCTTGTAGACGCAGGGGCGCTCCTCGCCCTCGTACGCGACCGTGCAGTAGAGCACCGCGTTCGACGCGCCCCGTACCCGGCCGAGGACCGTGAGCTCCCCCTGGGCCAGCAGGGTGCGCAGTCCGGCCTCCGTCAGGCCCCGCGACGGTATCCGTTCTGGCGCGGGCATACGTGTCCTTCCGGATCGAGGGGCAGGCTGCACAGCGGGCACGGCGGCCGGCCGGCGTTCACGACGTCCAGGGCGCGCTTGGCGAACGCCCGTGCCTGGGCGCCGCTCAGCCGGACGCGCAGCATCGGCGGGCCGTTCTCCTCGTCCTGCAGGAGCCGTTCCTCGGCCTCCGCCAGATCGTCGTCGGAGTCGGCGTCCAGCTCGACGAGCGCCTGCGCCTCGACGATCATGCGCTGTTCCTCGCCGTCCCAGGCGAGGGCCATCGTGCCGACCCTGAACTCCTCCTCGACGGGGGCGTCCAGCGGGGCGGTGTCGGTGACGTCCATGGGTGCCACGGCGGGCACCGGTGAATTGCCGCCGGTCCGCCGGACGACCTCGTCGAGGAGTTCGTCGATCCGTTCGGCCAACGCGGCGACCTGGGTCTTCTCCAGGGCCACGCTCGTGACCCGGCCCCTCGAGGACGCCTGCAGGAAAAACGTACGGCGGCCAGGCAGCCCGACCGTACCGGCCACGAAACGGTCCGGGGGGTCGTAGAGGAACACCTGACGGGACACGTCCTGTCTCCCTTGAGAATGGGGGCGGATGGAGGGTGGCCGGGGCCCCGGGGGGAGTGCCCCCACACGGCCGCTACGGCGCGTCCACCCTACTGCGCGGAGCGATCACGGCGCCCCAGCGCCGCCCCCGACGGCCGCGTCCGTCGCCGTGCCCCCCGTCGCGTCGGCCCCGATGGCCTGTTCGCGCGGTGCCAGGGACGCGAAGTCGCCGGTGTCACCGAGGCGGAGGAGGAACGGGCGCAGCCGGGTGTAGCGGATCGCGGTGACCGAGCAGGGGTCGGCGTGGATGCGCTGGAAGAGGTCGAGGTGCATGCCGAGCGCGTCGGCGACGAGCGCCTTGATGATGTCGCCGTGCGAGCACATCACATAGGCGGCGTCGTCCCCGTGCTCCGCCTCGATCCGGGCGTTCCAGTCCCGTACGGCGTCGACGGCCCTGGCCTGCATGGTCCGCATGGACTCCCCACCGGGGAACGCGGCGGCCGAAGGGTGCTGCTGCACGACGGACATCAGCGGTTCGTCGGAGAGCTCGGCGAGTTTGCGCCCCGACCAGTCCCCGTAGTCGCATTCGCTGATCCGGTCCTCGGTGTGCAGCGCCAGGTCCGGGCGGGCGTCGAGCAGCGGCCGGAGCGTCTCCCTGCAGCGCTGCAGGGGACTGCTGACGGCCGCGACGAGCGTGAGGGCGGCCAGCCGTCCGGGCAGCGCGGCGGCCTGTTCGGCACCGCGTTCGTCGAGGGCGATCCCGGGGGTCCGCCCCGCGAGCACTCCGGCGGTGTTGGCGGTCGAGCGTCCGTGGCGTACGAGGATGAGCGTGGGCATACCCGCCAGCGTAGAGGGCAGGACTCAGGTGCGAGGAGGCCCGGGGCAGGAGAGAATGCGCGCGTGATCGTGGACTGTGGCATTTATCGGGACGGGCGCCGGACGGACGGCCCCGCCGACTTCTCCGACGCCCTGGACGAGGCGCGGGCATCCGGCGACGGGTTCGTCTGGATCGGACTGCACGAGCCGACGGAGCAGGAGTTCGGCCTCGTCAGCAGTGAGTTCGGGCTGCACCCGCTGGCAGTGGAGGACGCCCTGCGTGCGCACCAGCGGCCCAAGCTGGAGATCTACGACGACTCGCTGTTCGTGGTCGTGAAGCCGGTGGTCTACGAGCAGGAGAGCGACACGGTCACCACCGACGAGCTGATGATCTTCATGGGCGACTCCTTCGTGGTGACGGTCCGGCACGGCGAGGGTGCCCCCCTGGCGGCGGTGCGCAGCCGTCTGGAGGCCGAGCCCGAGGTGCTCAGGCACGGCCCCACGTCGGTGCTGTACGCGGTCAGCGACGCGGTGGTGGACCACTACATCGAGGTCGCGGCCGAGCTCCAGGTCGACCTGGAGGAGCTGGAGGCCCAGGTGTTCGCGCCCAGCGGAACGCGCGACTCGAAGAACACCGCCGCACGCATCTACACCTTCAAGCGGCAGGTGCTCGAGTTCCGCCGGGCGAGCGGCCCGCTGGCGGCGCCCACGGCCCGGCTCGCGGGCGCGGGCGTGCCGTTCGTCGACAAGCACTCGCAGCCGTTCTTCCGCGATGTGAACGACCACCTGACCCGCGCCAACGAGCACGTGGAGGGCCTGGACCGGCTCCTCTCGGACATCCTGGCGGCGCATCTCGCCCAGATGGGGGTCCGGCAGAACGACGACATGCGGAAGATCTCGGCGTGGGCCGCGATGGCCGCCGTACCCACCATGGTGGCCGGCGTCTACGGCATGAACTTCGACCACATGCCGGAGCTGCACTGGGCATGGACGTATCCGGCGGTGGTCGCGCTGATGGGGTGCGCGGTCTTCGGCCTGTACCGCACGTTCAAGCATCGCGGCTGGCTGTAGCCGGGGCCCGTTCCCGGGGGCCTCAGGCGAACTCCGCCTCGGCCACCGCCGGCCCGCCCAGCGCGTCGCGCCGGGCGGGCGGCGCGAGGCTCACCATGCGCCGCCATCCGGCGAGCCGCTCGTAGGCGTACGCGGCGTGGATGCCCGCCGCGAGCACGGCCGCCTTGGGGCGGGGCCAGCCCAGCAACCGGCCCATGTGGCTCATCACGGCGAGGCTGACGTCGCGGTACACCCGGATCTCGGCACGGGCGCACTCGTGCAGGACGGACTGGATCGTCCTGCCGTGACCGGCCCGGGCGAATCGGAGCAGTTCCTCGTGGCAGTACGCGAGGTGGTTGTCCTCGTCGCGCGAGATCATCTTCACCGCGCGACCGAGGGAGGGATGCTCGGCGAAGTGCCTGACCAGGAGCCTCATCTGCTCGGAGGCGCGCTGTTCGGTGACCCGGCTGTGGGCCAGGTAGACGATCACGTCCCGCTCGGTGAGCGGTTCCTCACGGTTGAGCCGGTCGTGGGCGAGACCGATGCCGTGACGCTCCAGGAGCAGGGTGTAGTCCGTCTCGTAGGGCACCGCGACCGGCTGCAGCCCGCGCTGCTTCAGCAGGGCGTTGAAGATCCGGCCGTGCTTGTCCTCGTCGGCCCCGTGCCGGGCGACCTTGGGGGCGAGGTCGCGCAGGCCGGCCGGGACGAGCGCGGCGATACGGCCGTTCTCCCAGCCGCCCTGGGATTCCCCGCCCGCGGCGATGGAGCAGAACAGCCGGAAGGACTCGTCGTGGTCGAGGATCTCCTCGAACAGACTCTTTACCGAGAACATGACTGCCACCCTTCGTACCGGTGTCCGCAGGGACACAGTCAAATTCGGTACGGGACGGTAGGCAACACGAACGGGGCCGGGCGGGGTAGCGGGCGTGACCGGGGGACGTGCCGCGCGTTGTTCCGGATGACGGCCGTGGCGGGGAGGGCCCCCGAGCCCCCACCACGGCCGTAGTGCTCTTCCGGGACGGCCCCGCGGTCAGGCGGCCAGGCCCGAGCGCTCCAGGGCATCGGTGCCGGCGCGCAGGGCCGCGAGCCGTTCGTCGAGCGTGAAGCCCGCCGGGGCCAGGGTCAGCGTGGTGACACCGGCGGCCGCGTACGCCTGCATCCGCTCCGCGATCCGCTCCACCGGCCCGAGCAGCGTGGTCTGGTCGATGAGCTGGTGCGGCACGGCGGCGGCGGCGCCGCTCTTGTCCCCGGACAGGTACGCGTCCTGGATCTCGGCCGCTTCCTTCTCGTAGCCCATGCGCTGGGCGAGCTGGTTGTAGAAGTTCTGCTTGCGGCTGCCCATGCCGCCGACGTACAGCGCGGTGTACGGGCGGAACATGTCGGCGAGGCCGTGGACGTCGTTGCCGACCGCGAGGGGCAGTGTCGGGCAGACGTCGAAGCCGTCCATCGTCTTCCCGGCCTTCTCGCGCCCGGCCCGCAGATGCTTCACCGCGGTCTCCTCCAGGTGGTCGGCGGACGGGAAGATCAGCAGGGCGCCGTCGGCGATCTCGCCGGTCTGCTCCAGGTTCTTCGGACCGATCGCGGCGATGTAGAGCGGGATGTGCTCGCGCTGCGGGTGGACGGTCAGCTTGATGGGCTTGCCGGGACCGTCCGGCAGCGGCAGGGTCCAGTGCGCGCCGTCGTACGACAGACGCTCCCGGGACATGGCCTTGCGCACGATCTCGACGTACTCCCGGGTGCGAGCCAGCGGCTTGTCGAACTTGACGCCGTACCAGCCCTCGGAGACCTGGGGTCCGGACACGCCGAGACCGAGGCGGAAACGGCCCCCGGAGAGCGAGTCGAGGGTGGCGGCGGTCATCGCCGTCATGGCCGGCTGGCGGGCCGGGATCTGCATGATGGCGGAGCCGACGTCGATCGACTCGGTCTGCGCCGCGACCCAGGCGAGCACCGTCGGCACGTCGGAGCCGTAGGCCTCCGCCGCCCAGCAGACGTCGTAGCCGAGCCGGTCGGCCTCCTGGGCGACGGCGAGGTTGTCGCCGTCCATGCCCGCGCCCCAGTAACCGAGATTGATGCCGAGCCGCATGGCCACGCTCCCTCTACCGATCAGTAACGTCTCTGTGTCCCGGACTCTAGCGCGGGGCTCCGGGATACGGCAGGCCCGGTTGACGGCTGTCGGGTTGTCCACACGCTTCCACCCCGTGGAGCAGTGGCCAGTAATCTCAGCGCCCATGGAGCAGAGGCATCTCGGCCGAACCGGCCTTCGCGTGTCCCGGATCGGGCTCGGCACCCTCACCTGGGGCCGGGACACCGACGAGCACGACGCCGCCGAACAGCTGAAGGCCTTCTGGGACGCGGGGGGCACCCTCGTCGACACCGCCGACGTGTACGGCGCGGGAGAGGCCGAGTACCTGCTCGGCCGGCTCACCGGCACGCTGGTGCCGCGCCAGGATCTGGTCATCGCGACCAAGGCGGGCAGCGTCCCCGACCCGTACCGCCGCGTCGACGGATCGCGCGGACACCTGCTCGCCGCGCTGGACGCGTCCCTGGAGCGGCTCGGGACGGACTACGTGGATCTGTGGCAGATCCACGCCTTCGACCCCGTGACGCCGCTGGACGAGACCCTGCAGGCGTTGGACCTGGCCGTGTCGTCGGGGCGCGTGCGGTATGCGGGGGTGTCGAACTTCAGCGGATGGCAGCTGGCCAAGGCGGCCACCTGGCAGCTCGCCGCGCCCGGACTGCGCACCCGGCTGGCCTGCACGCAGATGGAGTACTCGCTGCTGCAGCGGGGGGTCGAGCGCGAGGTACTGCCTGCGGCCCTGGACCTCGGGGTGGGGCTGCTGCCCTCGTCCCCGCTCGGCCGCGGAGTGCTGACGGGCAAGTACCGCACGGGCACGCCGTCCGGCTCGCGGGGCGCGTCGGAGCAGCTGGCGCCGTTCGTCGAGCCGTACCTCGACGATCCGGCGCGCCGGATCGTCGACGCGGTGTCCACGGCCGCGGACGGTCTGGCCACGACGGCCCTGAACGTCGCGCTCGCCTGGGTGCGGGACCGGCCGGGGGTGGTGGCCCCGGTCATCGGCGCGCGCAACGCGCGGCAGCTGACCGAGGCGTTGTCAGTGGAGACGCTTAGTCTTCCTGACGAGATCTGCCGGGCGCTCGACGATGTGTCGGCACCCGTGCACCGTTATCCCGACCAGGACTGGAGCACGCTGTGACTGCGCTTCCCCGGGGGGAAACCCCGGAACCCGCGGCCGAGAACGACGAGGACCGCGGCCCCGGCGCCGTCGCCGCCGACACGCCCGGCGAGGACCGTGCCCCCGGCGAGGACGGCGGGGAGGACGGCGGGGAGGACGCGGACAGGGCTCCGGTGACCGCCGAGGACGGCCCCGCGGCCGGGGAGGGGGCTCCCACGACCGCGGAGGACCCCGCGGAGGGAGCCGCGGACACTGCGGGGGACGGGGCCGCCGCCACCGACGCGCCTGCCGCGCTCTCCGAGGCCGAGGCCGAGCTGGCCGCCCAGCGCGAGCTGCACGAACGGATCGAGAAGCGCAAGGCCGGCAAGGAAGGGCCCATCCCGGCGGGCACGAAGCTGAGCGGCCCGGCCGCCGACCTGCTCGCGGCCGTACGCGCGGTCGAGAGCGGCGAGAAGCCGGGCACGGCCTTCTTCGACTCGCCCGCCGCGGCACCCGCTCCCCGTCGGGCGGTCCCCGCCGGCCCGGGGCCCGCCCGGCCGTCCCCCGCCCCCGCCGAGCCCGCCGCACGCAGGGCGTCCCCGGAGACGGCGGCGGCGGTCGCGGCCGTGCTCACCGAGGGCGGGGCGCCCGAGGCGCTGGCCCTCCCGGCGGCGGCGACGCTCGGGGAGCAGGCCGCACACCTCCTGCGCGAGGACCCGTGGCAGCTGCTGGCCGTGCCGGGTGTCCGTCCGGAACAGGCCGACGGCTTCGCGCGCGCCCTGCTGGGCGCGGAGTGCGGGCCGGACGACGAGCGGCGCACGGCGGCGCTCGTCGGCTGGCTGATGGAACGGGCCGCGCTGCAGGGCCACACCGCGCTGGACGCCGACGAGGTGCGCGCGGCGCTGGCCGGGCGCGGGGTGACCGACCCCGAGGCGGCCGTGCAGCACGCAGTCGCCGAGGGCGTCGTCCTGGTCTTCCAGGACGGGCTCGACCCTGCGGAGGCGCTGGACGCCGCGGAGGGGACGGACGGCGAGGAGAGCGGCGAGGAGGCGGGCGAGGCATCCGCGCCGGTGCCGGTCCTGCTGGGCCTCGACCGGTACGCCCTGGCCGAGGAGAGCCTCGCCGACGGCCTGGGGCGCCTCATCAACTCGTGCGGGAAGGGCACCGACTGGGCGGACGCCGCTGCCGCCGCCCCGTCCCCCTCGGCGGGCGAGCTGATCCGGACCGTCGCGTCCGCCGGCCTGGTCGCCCACAGCGGCGGCGAGAGTGCGCGGGCCGAGCCTGCCGCCCTGATCGCCGCCGCGCGCGGCCTGGGTCTGCGGGCCCTCGCCACGGCCCACAGCGTGGACGGGGTGCACAGGCTGGCCGCCGAGGCCGGTGACCCGCGGGCCGCCGTGACCCTGTCCGGCCTGCTGTCCGGCACGGCCGGTCCGGGACGGGACGCGGACGGTGCGTTCGCCCTCGACCTCCTGGTGGTGCTGGACGCCCCGCAGCTCGACGTGGAGACGGCAGCGATGCTGGTGGAGTCCCTGGCGGACGGCACGCGACTGGTGCTCAGCGGTGACCCGCACGTGCTGGGGTCCGCGGGTGCCGGCCGGGTGTTCGCGGATGTGCTCGCGGCGCGCGCCTGCCCCCAGGTGGTGTCCCGCACCCCGGACCCGGGACCGATCGGGGAGCTGGTCTCGGGCATCGGCATCGGTGAGATCGGCCGGGTCGACGCACCCGGCAGGGAAGTCGTGATCGTCCCTGTCCGCGATGCGGGCGAGGCCGTCCACCGCACGGTGCAGCTCGTCGCCGACTCGGTGCCGCGCGCCATCGGCGTGCCCTCCTCCGACACCCAGGTGATCACCGTCGGGCACGGCGGTTCGGCGGGCACCAAGGCGCTGAACGCGGCGCTCAAGCAGCGGCTCAACCCCGGCTCCGGCCGGTTCGGCGGGTTCGATCCCGGCGACCGCGTCGTCCACGTGCCCGCACCCGGCAGGGCCGTCCCCGGGTCGGTCGTCTCGGCCGATGCCGAGGGACTGCACCTGGACTGCGCGGGCACACCGGTCGTCGTGCCCCAGGACCGGGTGGAGTCGTCGGTGCGGCACAGCTGG
The DNA here is from genome assembly GCA_014651175.1 of Streptomyces clavifer. GTDB lineage: Bacteria > Actinomycetota > Actinomycetes > Streptomycetales > Streptomycetaceae > Streptomyces > Streptomyces clavifer. Next base: position 364,952 of record BMWJ01000006.1, read on the forward strand.
GCGCTCAGTGCCCATCAGGCGGCCGGGATGCGCTGGCCCGCGGTGGTGGTCGTGCTGCCGGGCGACGCGGCCCAGGGCCTGAGCCGGCCGTGGGTGTACACCGCGTTCAGCCGCGGCGAGCGGCACCTGTCCGTGGTGCACGGCGTGGACCAGGCCCTGCCGCGCGCGGTGGCCGAGATCCCCGCGCAGGAGCGGACGACCCGGCTGCGCCCCCTCCTGGAGGCGCTCCCGACCCCGGACGCCGTCCAGGCCCCGTAGGAGGCCGGGCCGGGAAGGGCCGGACATGTCCGACGGCCCCGGTGCGCTGCGCACCGGGGCCGTCGGACATGTCCGCTCTCAGACGCGTTCCACCGCCGAGGGCTCGGGGTCCTCGTCCGCGTCGTCCTCCTCGTCGAACACCGCACTGACGTCGAAACGGCACACGACCAGGGCCGGATCCGCGTCGTCGAACGGCGCCCCGAGCCACTCCCCCGGCTCGGGAAGCTCCTCCACGGCGGAGACCCAGAGGGTGGAGTCGCCCTCCTCCAGACCGAACTCCTTGTGCCGGGAGGCGATCTCGTCGGCCTCGTACTCGCCGAAGAGCACCCCGAGTGCGGCGTGCACCCCGGCACCGACGGCGGGCACGGCGAAGCTGTCGTGCCCCTCCGGGTCCAGGTCGGCGAGGCGCCGTGCCTGGGCGAGCAGCCGCGGCGGTTCGACCACCGCGTAGTCCCGCCTGATCAGCACGCTGACGGCATGCGGCTCCTCCGGTCCGGCGTACGGCGGCAGGGAGTCGTCCGCACCCGGGATCTCGAAGGGGGTGACTTCGTCGTAGCGGTCGTAGAGCAGTTCGTCGTAGACCTCGGCCGCAGCGGCCAGTGCGTTGAACGCGTCGTAGACAGCGGGGTCGTCGTCCCCGGTACGGCGTTCGACGGCCTCGAGGTGGCGGTCGAGCGCGGTTTTGACTGCATCGGCGGCGGCGCGTACCTCGGCAGCGGTGGGCTGCGCAGCATCAGACATAGTGCAGACGCTATCCGTACCGGGGCTCTGCCCGCACAATAGATGCGATGCCGGAATACGAATTTGTCGACGTGTACGTGCCACGCGGGGTGTCACGCAAGGAAGCGACCCGCCTGCTGACCGACCATGCCGAGTACGGGCACTGGGAGTTGGACCGGCTGACGCTGCGCCGTGACGGCAGCCGCCGCGTGCGGTTGCGCCGCCGGATCATCCGCCAGCTCCGCGCCACCTGGTAGCACGGAGCGGGTTCCGCGCACGCGGAACCCGCTCCTCTGATCATGCCGTACGCGCTGTCACAGCATCCTTACGCGGCGCTGCGGGAGCGCCGGTAGAGCACCGTGCCCGCGCCCGCGAGCAGCAGTCCCGCACCGGCCGGGACCAGCAGATCGAGGCCGCCCGCACCGGTGTGGGCGAGTTGCTCGGTCACGAGCTGGGCCTCGGGAGCCTGCGGCGCGGCCGGCGTGTGGGCGGCCGGCCGGACCGGCTCCTGCGCCGGGGTGTGCGGCGTCGGCGGGACGACGGGCGGGAGGGCCTCCGCCTCGTTCTCGCAGCTGTTGCCGAAGACCGGGTTGAGCAGTCCGCCGATGGTGATGCTGTTACCGCAGGCGTTCACCGCGATCTCGACCGGCACCTGCACCTGGTTGCCGGAGGCGATACCGGGCGAACCCTTGGCCTCGCCGTGTGCCGTGGCGCCGGAGGCGCGGTGCCTGCCGGTCCCCGCCCCGCTGTCCCGGGCCTCGGGCCCGGACGCGTGGCTGCCGGACCCGGACGTGCCCGAGCCGCCGCGGCCGTGACCGGACGGGGCGCTGTCGTCCGACGCGTGTCCGTGCCCGGCTCCCGTCGATCCGTTTCCGCAGTCGTTGCCGCTCGTGGGATTGAGCAGACCGACGACGTTCACGGAATTTCCGCACACATTGACGGGAATGTCGATCGGGACCTGGATCGAATTCCCCGACAGCACTCCCGGTGAGTTCGACGCACCGCCGGACGCTCCCGCGTCGGCATGTGCGTATCCGCCACTGAGCGCGAGCACTCCGCCCGCCGCCGCCATGGTGATCAGGCCTTTACGAGTGACCTGTCGCATAGATTGCTTTCCTGCCTTCTGCCTTCCGAAATGCCCCCGGACACAGCTTGTCCGGGCGCCCAAATGCCCGGCAGCCCCGGAGTGCATGGCGCGCACTCCGGGGCCGACCGGACCACACCCTTACGGGTTGGTGTTCAACGTCAGGCGTTGACGCAGGTGTTGCCGAAGGCGGGGTTCAGCAGCCCGATCACGGAGACCGTGTTGCCGCACACGTTCACCGGGACGTGGACCGGCGCCTGGACGACGTTGCCCGAGAGCACGCCGGGGCTGCCGATGGCGGCACCCTGGGCACCGGAGTCGGCAGCAGCCATACCCGCACCAGCAAGCACGAGACCACCGGTAGCAGCCGCGATTGCGACGACCTTCTTGATCATGATTCCTCCTCGTTGACAAGTGCGATCCCAGCCGCGGACCGCATCACCTGTAACGAGGAGGAGAGGGCGGGGCTACGAGCGCACGACCCCTTTCACTCTTTCTGGTTATGTACGTACACGCTGGCGAATTTCGGCCGCCGGGACGTTCAGGAATGGTCGATGAACCGGTCGAGCACCCGGGCACCGAACTTCAGGCCGTCCACCGGTACCCGCTCGTCCACACCGTGGAACATGCCCGCGAAGTCCAGCTCCGGCGGCAGCTTCAGCGGCGCGAAGCCGAAGCAGCGGATGCCGAGGTCGTCGAAGGACTTGGCGTCGGTACCGCCCGACAGCATGTAGGGCACGGCGCGGGCGATCGGGTCCTCGGCCTTGAGCGCGAGCTGGATCGCGTCCACCAGGGACCCGTCGAAGCTCGTCTCCAGCGCCTTGTCACCGTGCACGTCCTCGCGCTTCACCCGAGGCCCGAGGATCCGGTCGAGGTCGGCCAGGAACTCCTCCTCGTACCCGGGCAGGAACCGGCCGTCCACGTGCGCGGTGGCCTGTCCGGGGATCACGTTCACCTTGTAGTCGGCGCCGAGCATGGTGGGGGCGGCGGAGTTGCGGAGGGTCGCGCCGACCATCTTGGCGATCCCGCCGAGCTTGGCGAGCGTCGCGTCCATGTCCTCCGGGTCGAGCGGGGTGCCCAGAGCGTCGGACAGCTCGTCCAGGAAGGACCGCACGGTCTTGGTCACCCTGACCGGCCACTTGTGCCGCCCCAGCCGGCCCACGGCCTCGCAGAGCTCGGTGATGGCGTTGTCGTTGTTGGTCATCGAGCCGTGCCCGGCCGTGCCGTCCACGGTGAGCCGCATCCAGTGCATGCCCTTCTGCGCGGTCTCCACCAGGTAGAGCCGCAGGTTCTCGTTCACGGTGAAGGAGAACCCGCCGACCTCGCCGATCGCCTCGGTGACGCCGTCGAAGAGGTCGCGGTGGTTGTCGACGAGGTGGCGGGCCCCGTACGTGCCGCCCGCCTCCTCGTCGGCCAGGAAGGCCAGCACGATGTCGCGCGGGGGCTTGCGGCCGCTGCGCATCCGGTCGCGGACGACCGCGAGGGTCATCGCGTCCATGTCCTTCATGTCGACCGCGCCCCGGCCCCACACGCACCCGTCGGCGATCTCGCCGGAGAACGGATCGTGCGTCCAGTCCGCCGCGTTGGCCGGCACGACGTCGGTGTGCCCGTGGATCAGAAGCGCCGGCCTGGACGGGTCCTCGCCCTCGATCCGGGCCACGGTGGAGGCGCGGCCCTTGTGGGACTCGATGATCTGCGGTTCCAGCCCGACCTCGGCGAGCTTCTCGGCGATGTACTCGGCGGCGAGCCGCTCCCCGGGGCCGGAGTGGTCGCCGTAGTTGCTGGTGTCGATCCGGATCAGGTCACGACAGAGGTCCACGACCTCATTCTCGGCGGACTCGCTGATGCCGGCCCGGGCCGTGTTGGTCTCGCTCACGCTGCTTCCTTCCACTGTCGCGGTGGTGCTCCCCCTCATCCTCGCGCGCCTGCCCCGCACACGCAAGACCGCCCGCCCCCCGTCACGTGCCTTTCACATGCCATGGGGCGTGATCGAGCACCCCCGATTGTTTGCTATGGTTTTCCACGTCGGAACGGGCACGGCCCGGACGGCGGACACCCGGTCCGGGTGGCGGAATGGCAGACGCGCTAGCTTGAGGTGCTAGTGCCCTTTATCGGGCGTGGGGGTTCAAGTCCCCCCTCGGACACCAGCACGAACCCCAGGTCTCCTGGGGTTTTTTGCTTTTCGGCCCACCCTGGCCGGATGAAGGTCACGGAGCGCGCAAGGAACGACACGATGAGAGGACGGGCGAAGCCCCCTGCCGCACCGCTGCCGCAGCACGCGGGGGTCGATCCGGTGCGGGTGCGGCTGCCGGAGGACCCGGCCGGGGCCTGGCGATGCGTCCGGGACCACCTGCTGCACCGGTTCGCGGAGGCCATCGGGGCGGAGCGGGTGGACGCCATGCTCGCCGGGGGCCGGTTCGTCGGGGCCGACGGCGGTGCGGTGCGGGGCGACGAGCCGTACACCGTGGGACGGTACCTCTGGTTCCACCGGGACTTCGCGCCGGAGGAGCCTGTGCCGTTCCCGGTTGGTGTGGTGTACCGCGACGCGCACCTCGTCATCGCGGACAAGCCGCACTTCCTGGCCACCACCCCGCGTGGCGGGCACATCACCGAGACGGCCACGGCGCGGCTGCGCAGGGAGCTGGGTCTTCCCGGGCTGCAGCCCGCGCACCGGCTCGACCGGCTGACCGCGGGCCTGGTGCTGTTCGTCGTACGGCCGGGTGACCGGGGCGCGTACCAGACGCTGTTCCGGGACCGGCTGGTGCGCAAGGAGTACGAGGCGGTGGCCCCGTACGACCCGGGGGTGGCGCTCCCCCGCAGTGTGCGCAGCAGGATCGTCAAGGAGCGCGGGGTCGTCGCCGCACGCGAGGAGGCGGGCGAGGCGAACAGCGAGAGCCGGATCGAGCTGCTGGAGCACCGGGGCGGGCTCGGCCGCTACCGGCTGCTGCCCGCCACCGGGCGTACCCATCAGCTGAGGGTCCACATGAACGCGCTGGGTCTGCCGCTCGTCAACGATCCGGTCTATCCGGTGGTGGAACCGGAGGCCGGCCGGGAGGACTACGGGCGGCCCTTGCAACTGCTGGCCAGGGTGCTGGAGTTCACCGATCCCGTCACCGGCCGGCCGCACCGCTTCGAGAGCGGGCTGAGGCTGTCCTCGTGGCCGGAGCGGTGAGCCGCGGCCCGGCCCGGAAGCCCGTGACGGGGCTCCGGGGCCGGCCTGCGGTCAGTGGCCGCGGGCGATCCACTCGTCCAGGTGCGGGGCCTCCGCGCCGATCGTGGTGGAGTCTCCGTGTCCGGTGCGGACGGTGGTCTCCGCCGGCAGGGCGAGCAGCCGGTCCCTGATCGAGTCGACGATCGTCGGGAAGTGGGAGAAGGACCGCCCGGTGGCACCGGGCCCGCCCTGGAACAGGGTGTCACCGCTGAAGACGGTGGCCAGCTCCGGGGCGTACAGGCAGACGGCGCCGGGCGCGTGACCCGGGGTGTGCAGGACCTCCAGGCGCGTCCCGGCGATCTCCAGCACCTGGCCGTCGGCCAGTTCGGCGTCGGGGGTGCGGTGCGGGTGGGTCTGCTTCCAGAGCGGCAGGTCGTCGGCGTGCAGCAGGATCGGCGCCCCGGTCGCGTCGGCGAGGGCGGGGGCCGCGTCGATGTGGTCGTTGTGCGCGTGGGTGCAGATGATGGCGCGCAGCGTACGGCCGCCGAGTGCGGCCTCGATCGCGGCGGCGTCGTGGGCGGCGTCGATGACGACCGCCTCGGTGTCGTCGCCGACGATCCAGACGTTGTTGTCGACGTCCCACTCGCCGCCGTCGAGGGCGAACGTGCCGGAGGTGACCAGGTGGTCGACGCGGGCGGCCATCAGAGGATCACCACCGAGCGCAGGACGTCGCCGTCGTGCATCCGGGCGAAGGCCTGCTCGACGTCGCCGAGGCCGATGGTCTCGGTGACGAACGCCCCGAGGTCGATGCGGCCCTGCTGGTGCAGGTCGATGAGCATCGGGAAGTCGCGGGAGGGCAGGCAGTCGCCGTACCAGGAGGACTTGAGCGAGCCACCGCGGCCGAACACGTCGAGCAGCGGGAGTTCGAGCTGCATCTCGGGGGTGGGTACGCCGACGAGGACGACGGTACCGGCGAGGTCGCGGGCGTAGAAGGCCTGCTTGTACGTCTCCGGGCGGCCGACCGCCTCGATGACGACGTCCGCGCCGTTGCCGCCGGTCAGCGCGCGGATCGCCTCGACCGGGTCGCCGGAGCGGGAGTTGACGGTGTGGGTGGCACCCATCTTCTTCGCCGTCTCCAGCTTGCGGTCGTCGATGTCGACCGCGATGATCTTCGCCGCGCCCGCGAGCCGGGCCCCGGCGATCGCCGCGTCGCCCACGCCGCCGCAGCCGATGACGGCGACGGAGTCGCCGCGGCCGACCTGGCCGGTGTTGATGGCGGCGCCGATGCCCGCCATGACACCGCAGCCGAGCAGCCCGGCGACGGCCGGGGAGACCTCGGGGTCGACCTTGGTGCACTGGCCGGCGGCGACGAGGGTCTTCTCGGCGAAGGCGCCGATCCCGAGGGCCGGGGAGAGCTCGGTGCCGTCCAGCAGGGTCATCTTCTGCTTGGCGTTGTGGGTGTCGAAGCAGTACCACGGACGGCCGCGCAGACAGGCGCGGCACTGGCCGCACACCGCACGCCAGTTGAGGACGACGAAGTCACCGGGCTCCACGTCGGTGACACCGTCGCCGACGGAATCCACGACGCCCGCGGCCTCGTGGCCGAGGAGGAAGGGGAAGTCGTCGTTGATGCCGCCCTGCTTGTAGTGGAGATCGGTGTGGCAGACGCCGCACGCCTGGATCTTCACTACGGCCTCACCGGGGCCCGGGTCGGGCACGATGATCGTCTCGACCCGTACCGGCTCGTTCTTCCCCGGTGCGATGACACCTTGTACCTGCTGCGCCATACCGTGGTCTCCCATCCCGACTGTTCGTGTCCTGCTGCAGATGTACTGCTGAAATCGTCGCGCCGAGATCGTCGTGCCGACGATGTCGCGCTGAAGATGTCGTGCTGAAGATCGTTCACCGACCACCGTACCGGGGCGGCGCCCCGGCTCAGGGCGCGAGTACGTCCAGTTCGTGCAGCGCGCCGACCGCGATCTCCTTGGTCAGCCGCTCGGCGCCCACCGCGTCGCCTTCGCGTACGGCTTCGGCGAGCCGGACGTGCAGGGTGACGGCGGCCGGGTCCGGGTCCTCGAACATCACCTGGTGGTGGGTGCGGCCCGCGAGGACCTCGGCCACGACGTCACCGAGGCGCGCGAACATCTCGTTGCCGGATGCGTTGAGCACGATCCGGTGGAAGGCGATGTCGTGCCGCAGATAGCCCTCCAGCTGCTGGCCGCGCGAGGTGGCGACCATGCCGAGGGCGCATTCGGTGAGGGCGGCGCACTGCTCCGCGGTGGCGTGGCGGGCCGCGAGTCCGGCGGCGACGGGTTCGACGGCGGACCGCAGCACGGTGAGCGACCGCAGCTGCCGGGGGCGGTCCGATCCGGCCAGCCGCCAGCGGATCACCTGGGGGTCGTAGACGTTCCACTCCTCGGTGGGCCGCACGGTCACTCCGACCCGGCGCCGGGACTCCACCAGGTGCATGGACTCCAGCACGCGGATCACTTCGCGTACGACGGTGCGGGACACGTCGAAGCGCTGGGCCAGCTCGTCGGTGCGCAGGACGCGGCCGGGCGGGCAGTCGCCCGCGGCGATCTCCAGGCCCAGGGCGTCCAGCACATGTGTATGCAGCCCCTGGCTCTGTGTGGTCACGCCCACCAGCCTACGGTGCGGCCGGCGGCAACAAAAAGTACGACGTTTATGTCACAGCCTCTTGAATAAGTCGTATGTAATGGGCTTCAGTAGCGCGACGGACCGATGTCGAAGAAGACAGCGAGGCACCAATGAGCACCCCCCACGTCGTCGTGGTGATGGGCGTAGCAGGGACCGGCAAGACCACGATCGGTCCCCTGCTCGCCGCCGCACTCGGCGTTCCCTACGCCGAGGGCGACGACTTCCACCCGCCTGCCAACATCGCCAAGATGTCGGCGGGCACCCCCCTGGACGACGACGACCGCTGGCCCTGGCTGGACTCGATCGGGCAGTGGGCGCACGGCCGGGCGGGGCTCGGCGGAGTGGTCAGCAGCTCGGCGCTCAAGCGGGTCTACCGTGACCGGCTGCGCGCCGAGGCGCCTGGTGCCGTCTTCCTTCACCTGACCGGCGACCGGGCTCTCATCGAGCGCCGGATGGCGGGCCGCAGGAACCACTTCATGCCGACCGCGCTGCTCGACTCCCAGTTCGCGACCCTGCAGCCGCTGCAGGAGGACGAGCCGGGCGTCGCCGTGGACGTGTCCGGCACCCCCGAAGAAATCACCGAAAGGGCCGTCGCCGCGCTGCGCCGGCTCGACTCCTAAGGATTCACCGTGACCAGTCTCAGCGTCGAGATGCTGGCAGCGGATGCCGTCGAACCGATCACTTCGGCCGGCAACGCTCAGTTGGGCATCGCCGTACTGGCGGGCATAGCCGTCATCGTCGTACTCATCACCAAGTTCAAGATGCACGCCTTCCTGGCGCTGACCATCGGTTCGCTGGCGCTCGGCGCCTTCGCCGGTGCCCCGCTGGACAAGACGATCACCAGCTTCTCCACCGGCCTCGGCTCCACCGTCGCGAGTGTCGGTGTGCTGATCGCACTCGGCGCGATCCTGGGCAAACTGCTCGCCGACTCGGGCGGTGCCGACCAGATCGTCGACACGATTCTCGCGAAGGCGAGCGGGCGGGCCATGCCCTGGGCGATGGTGCTGATCGCCTCGATCATCGGTCTGCCGCTGTTCTTCGAGGTCGGCATCGTGCTGCTGATCCCGGTGGTGCTGCTGGTCGCCAAGCGCGGCAACTACTCCCTGATGCGGATCGGCATCCCCGCGCTCGCCGGGCTCTCGGTGATGCACGGCCTGATCCCGCCGCACCCCGGCCCGCTGGTCGCCATCGACGCCCTGGACGCCAATCTGGGTGTCACGCTGGCCCTGGGCGTGCTCGTCGCCATCCCGACCGTGATCATCGCGGGCCCCGTCTTCTCCCGGTACGCCGCCCGCTGGGTGGACATCCAGGCCCCGGAGAACATGATCCCGCAGCGGCCGTCGGAGGACCTGGACCGGCGTCCGGGCTTCGGCGCCACGCTGGTCACCGTGCTGCTGCCGGTGGTCCTGATGCTGGCCAAGGCCCTCGTCGAGATCGTGGTGGACGACCCCGAGAACCACGTCCAGCGGGTCACCGATGTGATCGGCTCCCCGCTGATCGCCCTCCTCGCGGCCGTGATCGTCGGTATGTTCACGCTGGGCAGGGCCGCCGGCTTCACCAAGGCGCGGCTCTCCACGACCGTCGAGAAGTCCCTCGCCCCGATCGCGGGCGTGCTGATGATCGTCGGCGCGGGCGGCGGCTTCAAGACGACGCTGATCGACGCCGGTGTGGGCCAGATGATCCTGGAGTTCTCGGAGAACTGGTCGATACCCGCCCTGCTGCTCGGCTGGCTGATCGCCGTCGCGATCCGGCTGGCGACGGGCTCGGCGACCGTGGCCACCATCTCGGCGGCCGGCCTGGTCGCTCCGCTGGCGGCCGGTATGTCCACTCCCGAGGCCGCGCTGCTCGTCCTCGCCGTCGGTGCCGGTTCGCTCTTCTTCAGCCACGTCAACGACGCGGGCTTCTGGCTGGTGAAGGAGTACTTCGGCATGGACGTCGGTCAGACGATCAAGACCTGGTCGGTGATGGAGACCATCATCTCCGTCGTCTCGCTCGGCTTCATCCTGCTGCTGTCGCTGGTCCTCTAGCTACTCCTCGGGATCCCGCCACAGCGGGTGCTCGGAGCGGGCCCAAGGGCGCTCGACCGACCCGGTGCGCATGCCACGGCGTGCCTCCGGGTCGGCGAGCGCCTTCGCCATGTGTCCGGCGAGGACGATGCCGACGGCGAGCGCCAGCCAGTCGTGCACGAAGGTCGCGCCGGTGCGCCACACCAGCGGGGCGAGGTCCGTGAACCACATCAGCAGGCCCGTGCCGAGCATGACGAGCACGGCGCCCGCGATCCAGGCGGCATAGAGCTTCTGGCCCGCGTTGAACTTCCCGGCGGGCCGGGCGCCGGGCGTACGGTCGCGGCGCAGCGCTGCCTTCAGCCACCGCCGGTCGTGCGGCCCGAACCGATTGAGCCGGGACAGGTCGGCGCGCAGGGCCCGGGAGGCCAGCCCGGCGAGCAGCGGTACGGGGATGAGCAGCCCGGACCATTCGTGGACGGTGACCACGAGGTGGCGGCGGCCGACGAGTTCGGCGAGCTGGGGGACGTACAGGCAGGCCGCCGTCAGCACGCTGAGCAGCGTCAGCCAGGCGGTGGTGCGGTGGACCAGGCGCTCGGCGCGGGTGAAGCGCCGGATCCTCGTGGGGCGTTCAGGCGGTGGGGGCGTCGTCGCGGCCGTTGGACCGGCCGACCCAGGCGTCGACGTCATAACCGAGCTCCTCCCAGTAGCCGGGGCGGACGGAGTCGGTGACGGTGATCCCGGAAAGCCACTTGGCCGACTTGTAGAAGTACATCGGGGCCACGTAGAGCCGGACCGGCCCGCCGTGGGAGTGGGACAGCGGTTCGTCCCGCATGCGCAGCGCGACGAGGACGTCGGCCCGGCGGGCCTGTTCCATCGTGAGGCTCTCGCTGTACGCGCCGTCGAAGCACGTGAAGCGGACCGCCCTGCCCTCGGGCCGTACGCCGGCGGCTTCCAGGAGCGCGGAGAGCCCGACCCCCTCGAAGGGGGTCTCGGGGACCCGCCAGCCGGTGACGCACTGGACGTCGCGGACCATGCGGGTCTGCGGGAGCGCCTTCAGGCCGTCCAGTGTGTACGTGGCGGGGTGGTCCACCAGGCCGTCCACGGTGAGGCGGTAGTCGGCGGCGGACTTCCTCGGTACGGAGGTGGCGACGGAGTAGTAGCGGAAGCCGCCGCCGTTGGGCAGGAGCCCGGTCAGGCCGGTGGGGTCCTTGTCGGCGACCGCGCCGAGTCCGGCCTCCAGTCCCCGCTGGAGCGCGGGTGCGGCCACGACTCCGGCCGCGCCCAGGCCCAGCATGGTCAGGACGAGGCGGCGGCCGACGGGGGTGCCGTGCCCGTCGGCGGGGTCTTCGCGGTGGGCGACGTCTCCCCCGGTGGGTGGGACGTCGCCCGAGGGTGGGCCCGTGCGACCGGGAGGACGACTGTTCACCCGTCCATGGAACACCCGCGGCCGTCCCGTCACCAGGGGCCGCGGGTGTCCGTCACACCGCCGTAAGGACTACAGCGGAGCCGGGGCGTTCTCGGCGGCCTTCTCCAGCTGGAACGCCTCGTTGCCGAGACCGATCCTGGCGTGCACGTCCGGCTTGGTGGAGCGCAGCACCGCGCCGTACACGAGACCGGCGACGAGGGCGGCGCCGATGACTCCGGGCAGCAGCCAGTGGAGCGTCGAGCCGGGGCCCGAGCCGACGAGTACGTCGAAGTCCCGGACGGTGAAGACGGCGATGGCCAGCAGGGCGGTCCCTGCGAGGCCCGAGGCGACCAGTCGGGGTGCCTGGGCGCGTCCTGCGCCGCGGCGCAGGAAGAAGGCGATGACCGCGAAGGACGCCGCCGCCATCAGCAGGATGACGCCGAGGGCTCCGACGTTGCCCATCCAGGTGAACAGGCGCAGGACGGGCGCGGTGGGGTCCCCGACCGGGTGGCCGTCGGTGAGGGCGAAGGCCAGCACGATCACGACGGAGACCAGGGACTGGAGCATCGACCCGGTGGCGGGGGCGCCGCTGGTCCTGCTGGTCCGGCCGAAGCCGGCGGGCAGCAGGCCTTCACGCCCCATCGCGAAGGCGTAGCGGGCGACCACGTTGTGGAAGCTGAGGAGGGCCGCGAACATGCCGGTGACGAAGAGGACGTGCAGTACGTCGGTGAAGGTGGCGCCGAGCCGCTCCTCGGTGAGGCCGAAGAGCATGCCCGGGCCCTGTTCGAGGGAGGTGCCCGCGATGGAGCCCGGGCCCGCGGCGACGGTGAGGGCCCAGGAGCTGACGGCGAGGAACAGTGCGGCGTAGCCGACGGCCAGGAACATCACCCGGGACACGACGACCTGCGGGCGGCTGGTCTCCTCCGCGTACACGGGTGCCTGCTCGAAGCCGACGAACGCGGCGATGCAGAAGCAGAGTGCGGTGCCCAGGCCCGCACCGGTGAGGGTCTCCGGGTTGAAGGCGTGCAGGGACAGGCCCTCGGGTCCGGGCTTGCTGACGGCGGCGATGTCGAAGATCACGACGAGGGCGCACTCGATGACCAGCAGGACACCGAGCACCTTGGCGTTCAGGTCGATCTTCAGCCAGCCGAGGACACCGACGACGGCGACGGCGGCGAGGGCCGGGAGCCACCAGGGCACCGCCATGTCGAGATAGGTGGCGAAGAGGCCGGAGACCTCGAAGCCGAGGATGCCGTAGATGCCGACCTGCATGGCGCTGTAGGCGACCAGCGCCACGAGCGAGGCGCCCGCGCCGGCCGTCGGGCCGAGGCCCCGGGCGATGTACGCGTAGAAGGCCCCGGCGTTGTGGACGTGCCGGCTCATCTCCGCGTAGCCCACGCCGAACAGCATCAGGACGACACCGAGGATGACGTACAGCAGGGGCTGTCCGACGATGCCCATCACACCGAAGACCGTGGGCATGACCCCGGCGACGACCATCAGCGGGGCGCTGGCGGCGAGGACCGAGAGGAGCAGTCCGGGGGTGCCGAGCCGGTCCGCGCGCAGCGCGCGGTCCTCGCCCTTGTAGGTGTTGATCCCGCCGGTGCCGCCCGTCGTGCTTCCGGTGCCGGCCTCGCTCGAGTGTGTTCTGCCCGTCGACATGGCGGGGGTGATCCCTTCGTTGGGAGCAGCGTGCATCACGGGGTACCGAGCGCGAAGGTGCGCGCGGCAAGGAACGCGGGGTAGGGGTCGCGGCCGGAGTACGACCAGGGGGCGGCGGTGGCGTGGGAGCCGATGCGGTGGAAGAGGGCGGCGGCCTCGGCCGGGCGGCCCTCGCAGATCTTGGCGTGGGCGAGGAAGTTGAGGTCGGCGCGGTGGCGGGGGTGGTCCTCGCGTTCCCATTCCAGCCACCAGTCGAAGGCCGCCTTCATCACCTGCCGGGCCCTGCGTCCGGTCCAGTGGCCCGATGCCGCCGGGTCGTCCGAGGCGTGTCCGGCCTCGACCAGGACGCGGTAGCGCTCTGCGTGCGCGATGACGGGGAGCACGGCCAGCGGTGAGTCGGCGGGGGCCTGCTCGGCGGCCCAGGAGGCGAAGTCGTAGACCTCGTGGAGCGGGTCGCCACCGCTGCCGGCCTCGGCCAGCCGGGCCGTCATGAGGTGGTGTGCCTGGTGGTGTTCGGGGTGGCGGGCGCGGATCTCCTCGAAGTGTCCGGCGGTCTCCTCCTGGGTGCCGTGCGCGCGGTCCAGCAGCATCAGGGCCAGCCACGGGGTGGGGTCCGCGGCATCGAGGGCGGCGGCGGCCAGACAGGCCTCGCGGGCCCGGACCCGCTCGCCGGCGCCGGCCTTGGGGCGCAGGGCGCGGGTGACGTCGGCGCAGGCGAGGAGCGTGGCGGCATCGGAGCTGTCCGGTTCGGCGAGCAGCCATTCGCGGGCCCAGCCGGCGGCGGACGGCACTGCGGCGAGGGCGAGGAGGCGGTGGCCGCGGCGGTCCCAGTCGGCACCGGTCGCGACGAGCAGGGAGCGGGCCCTGGTCCAGCGCCCCTGGGTGAACTGGCCGCGTACGGAGATGAGTTCGGTGTCGCCGAGAGCCGGGTCGAAAGCATGGTCCGAACGGCCGCCCTTGCGGCGGGCGCGGCCCAGAGGCGGCGGAGGCGGAGACATCCGCAGGCTTCCTTTTCGACGCGGCGTGCGAAGCGGTTCGATGCTGTGTGCGAGCAAACGATCGCGCACAGCAAAGCGTTAGGTAATGGTCCGAGTCAAGGGCGACCCTCCCGCAACTGCATTCACCCTTCGAGCAGTTGACGTATCCAGGCGGGCGGTCCGCACCCTTCGCGCAGCTCGCCGCAGGGGTGCGCGGGGGAGCCGGAGCGACCGGGGGTGACGCGTGCCACACTGCCCGGATGGACGCACACGAACCCCTCAAGCCGTTCCTCCTCGCCTTTCCCGGGCCGCTGCGCGACCGGTTGGTGGCCGCCGTGCTCTCCGGCGAGAAGGTGTCGACGTCCGGCCTCCTCGTGGAGTACGAGACGGAGAAGGAGGAACTGCCACCGGTGGGCGAGCGGTCCGCGCTCATCGACTCCGAGGGGCGGGAGACCGCGGTGCTCGAGGTGACCGAGGTGCGGGTGCTGCCGCTGGGTGCGGTCGATCTGCAGCACGTGCTCGACGAGGGCGAGGGCTACACGTCGGTGGCCCAGTGGCGTGCGGGGCACGAGGCGTTCTGGCAGGGCGAGGAGATGCGGGAGGCGCTGGGGGATCCGTCGTTCACGGTGGACGACGACACGATGGTGGTGGCGGAGAGGTTCCGGGTCGTCGAGCGGCTGCTCTGACACGGAGGCGGGGACGCGGCCCCCCGGGCCGGGCCCGCGGGGTCCGGCGGTGGCCCGCTCGGCCCGGTGGAGGCCCGGGCAGCGACGGGCCCCGGGCCCGTGGTGAAACCGGCCCGGGGGAAGGACCCCGCCCCGCCCGGCCGCGTGTGCCGTCGTCGCGGGCGGGGCGGGGGTCGTCACACGGCGGGGAGCGCGTAGAGCCGCTTGCCGTGCATCACGGCCAGCCGGTCGCCCGCCGCGGCCACGTACCACTGCTGGATGTCGCCGGTCCCGTCGTTGTACGTCCAGCGCAGCTTCCCGGTCGCCGCGTCGAAGGCGTGCACGCCGCCGTCCTTGTCGAACTCCGTGGCGCCGTAGAGGGTGCCGCCCGCCTTGACGAACTGCCAGGCCTGCGTCGCCGTGTCCCGCAGGTCCTCGTTGTGCCAGATCTTCTTGCCCGTGGCGGGGTCCACGGCCCACAGGGCGCGCGCCGTGTCGGAGGCGTAGAGCACCCCGTCCAGGAGGTGCGGGTCGTTGAACCTGCTGAACTCCTCCGTCGTGAGCGACCAGCGCTCCTTGCCCCCGGACAGTGCGAACGCCCGCAGGTGCTGTCCGTCCGCCACGACCACGAGCTCGTCGTGCACGGCGAAGTGACGGCGGTTGGACTGGCTGATCTTCTTCGTCCAGATCTGCCGGCCCGTGGCCGTGTCGCGGACGGTGACGTTCTCCCGGTAGTCCGTGTAGACGAGACGTCCGCCGACGACCGCGGCGTTGATGCCGTACTCCTCGGTCCCCGCGTCGCGCTGCTCGCGCCAGGTGACCTCGCCGGAGGCGGTGTCGATCGCGGCCAGCACGTTGTTCGGCGTGGAGAAGTCCTTCTCCAGGATGCCGGCCAGGACGTAGACGTGGCCCTCGTCGGCCGCGATGGGGCGCGGCTGCTGGTACTCGTCACCCAGTCGGCTGCGCCAGGTCTCCTTGCCCGTGGCCGGATCCAGACCCACCACGTCGCCGTCGTACTCGGCACTGGCGAGGTAGAGCGTCCCGCCGCCGATGATGAGCCCGGCGCCGGGCGTGGTGACGCCGGTGCGCTTCCACTTCTCCTTGCCGCTGACGGCGTCCCGGCCCACCAGGGGGTCGCCCGACACCAGGACCAGGCCGTCGACCACGGCGAGCGCCGCGCTGCCGGACAGGACGGTGTTCGCGGTGTCCGCCTGCCAGAGCGGCTCGGGCGCGGTGCCGGGAGGCGGGGTGGTGAAGGCGTCACCGTTCTTGTCCCCGCCCGGTGTGGCACTGCCGGCCGGTTCGGGCTCGTCCGCCCCGGGACCGCACCCCACGGCCCCGGCACCGAGCACGGCCAGCCCCAGCCCCGTCCCCGCCAGCCTGAGTATCTGCCTGCGCGACACCGCGTTCCCGCCACGTACGCCCACGTCTGTTCCCGCTTCCGTCCACCTGGTCCGACGCCCTCCGGGACGCCCTGAGCGCCGCCAGGCTAACCGTCGAATTTCAGCCTTCCGCCGAACGGCACACAATCGGGACAGGCTCGTGAAGCGCTCGTCACCGCAGGGGCGCTCCGGACCGTGACGGGACCGCGGCGCCCTGCGGGGCGGGGTCCGGTCAGCCGGTGGCCTCGGCCGCCGCGCGGCCGGCGGCGCGGCCGGAGAAGATGCAGCCACCGAGGAACGTGCCCTCCAGCGAGCGGTAGCCGTGGACGCCGCCCCCTCCGAATCCGGCCGCCTCCCCCGCCGCGTACACCCCGGGCAGCACGGTGCCGTCCTCCGTCAGGACACGGGAGGACAGGTCCGTCTCCAGTCCGCCGAGGGACTTGCGGGTCAGGATGTTGAGGCGCACGGCGATCAGCGGACCCGCGGCCGGGTCGAGGATGCGGTGCGGCCGGGCCGTGCGGATCAGCCGGTCGCCGAGGTAGGCGCGTGCACCGTTGATCGCCGTGATCTGGAGGTCCTTGGTGAAGGGGTTGGCGACCTCGCGGTCGCGTGCGGTGATCTCGCGGCGCAGGTCGTCCTCGTCGATCAGCGGTTCGTCGGTCAGCGCGTTCATCCCGCGGACCAGCGCGCCGAGGTCCTTCTCGACGACGAAGTCCACGCCCTTGTCCATGAACGCCCGCACCGGTGCGGGGACGTCGGCGCGTGCCCTGCCGATCACGTCACGGACCGACTTCCCGGTCAGGTCCGGGTTCTGCTCGGACCCGGAGAGCGCGAACTCCTTGCCGATGATCTTCTGGTCCAGCACGAACCAGGTGTAGCCGTAGCCGGACCTCATGATGTGTTCGAGGGTGCCCAGCGTGTCGAAGCCGGGGAAGAGCGGGACCGGGAGCCGCTTGCCGCGGGCGTCGAGCCAGAGGGAGGACGGGCCGGGGAGGATCCGGATCCCGTGCTTCGCCCAGATCGGGTTCCAGTTCTCGATGCCCTCGGTGTAGTGCCACATCCGGTCACGGTTGATGTGGTGGGCGCCCGCGTCCTCGGCTATGCCGAGCATCAGCCCGTCGACGTGGGCCGGGACGCCGGAGAGCATCTTCTCGGGCGGGGTGCCGAGCCGCTCCGGCCACTGGGCGCGAACGAGGTCGTGGTTGCCGCCGATGCCGCCGGAGGTGACGATCACGGCCTGTGCCGTGAGCTCGAAGGCGCCGGTGGCCTCGCGGCCGCTCGCCGTGCCCCGCTCGGCGCCGCTCGCTTCGAGTACCTCACCGGTGACCGTGTCGACGGTCCCGGCCGAGCGGCCGAGGCCGGTCACCCGGTGGCGGAAGCGCAGCTGGACGAGCCCCTTCGCGACGCCCTCGCGCACCCGTCGCTCGAAGGGGGCGACGACACCGGGGCCGGTGCCCCAGGTGATGTGAAAGCGGGGGACGGAGTTCCCGTGGCCGTTGGCGTCGTAGCCGCCGCGTTCGGCCCAGCCGACGACGGGGAAGAGCCGCAGCCCCTGGGCGTGCAGCCAGGAGCGCTTCTCACCGGCCGCGAAGTCGACGTACGCCTCGGCCCACTTGCGGGGCCAGTGGTCCTCCTCGCGGTCGAAGCCCGCCGTGCCGTACCAGTCCTGGAGGGCCAGCTCCCGGCTGTCCTTGATCCGCAGCCTGCGCTGCTCGGGCGAGTCGACGAGGAAGAGGCCGCCGAAGGACCAGTGCGCCTGACCGCCGATGGACTGCTCGGGTTCCTGGTCGAGCAGGATCACCGTGCGGCCCGCGTCGACGAGCTCGGCGGTGGCCACCAGTCCCGCGAGCCCCGCCCCGATCACGATCACGTCAGCGTCGTACGCCATGGGTTCCATCCTTCGGGGCGGTGCGGGGCGGGTACGGGGTATGCGCGGTACTGCGAAGTTACTTGTGCGTCAGATCTTCGGTACGGGCCGCTCCCACGTCAACCGCCCTGCCGGTGGCGCCCTCACGGCTCCCGTACCGATGCGGGGCTATCGTCGGACCGTGTCCGTGCTGGTTGTCCTGCTCGCCGTGGGTGCCGCCTGCTGTCTGGGCCTCGGCTTCGTCCTCCAGCAGGACGCTGCCCGGCGCGCGCCCCTGCGCGACTTCCTCTCGCCCCGGCTGCTGCTGGACCTGATGCGGGTGCCGAGCTGGCTGGCCGGTATCGGCCTGATGGTCTGCGGCATGGTGCTGGGGGCGCTGGCGCTCGGCAACGGCGAGCTGTCCGTCGTCGAGCCGCTGCTGGCGACCAATCTGGTCTTCGCGCTGGCCCTCTCGCGCCGTCTCACCGGCCAGCGGCTGGGCCAGCAGGGATGGGGCGGGCTGTGGCTGCTGGCGGGCGGGGTCACCGCGTTCCTGCTGGCCGGGCAGCCGCAGGGCGGCCGGGCCGACACCGACCCGCTGCGGCACTGGCTGGTGGTCGGCACGGTGGCGGGGCTCGCGCTGCTGCTCACCGCCTTCGCCAGGCATCCCCGGACCCGGGGGACGCCCGTGCTGCTGGGGCTCGCCGCCGGACTGCTGTACGGACTGCAGGACGCCCTGACCAGGGTCAGCGGGGAGAAGCTGACGGAGGGCGGCTGGCCGGCCCTGATGGCGGGCTGGCAGCCGTACGCGGTCGTCGTCCTCGGGGTGACCGGGCTGATCCTGGTCCAGAGCGCGTTCGAGGCGGGGCCGCTGCGGGCCTCCCTGCCCGCGCTGACCGCCGCGCAGCCACTCGCCGGGATCGTCTGCGGGATCGGTTTCCTCGGCGACCGGGTGCGTACGGACACGGGTGCCCTGGCATGGGAGGCGGCCGGACTCGCGGCGATCGTGGCGGGGATCGTGCTGCTCGGGCTGCATCCGGCGATGCCGGAGGGCAGGGAGCGGCACGGGTCAACGGCTGTCGGTGGCGTGGGGTTGGATGGGCCGCATGACTCCGGCAGATGAAATCCTGGACATCGTCGACGAGAACGACGAGGTCGTCGGGCAGGCGACGCGCGGCGAGGCGACCGCGCGCGGACTGCGGCACCGGTGCGTCTTCATCGAGGCCAGAGACGCCGGGGGCAGGATCTTCGTGCACCGCAGGACCGCCGACAAGCTGGTCTTCCCCTCGCACTACGACATGTTCGTGGGCGGGGTGGTCGGCGCGGGCGAGTCCTACGACGACGCGGCCCTGCGGGAGGCCGAGGAGGAGCTCGGGGTATCGGGTCTCCCCCGCCCCGAACCGCTGTTCACGTTCCTCTACACGAGCGCCGAGCACAGCTGGTGGTCGTACGTCTACCGGGTGCGGTGCGAGCTGCCGGTGCGCCCGCAGGCCGAGGAGATCGCCTGGCACACCTTCCTGACCGATGCGGAGCTGGAGCGCCGGCTCGGCGACTGGACGTGGGTGCCGGACGGGCTGGAGACGTACCACCGGCTGCGGGCGATGCGGGCCGGGGAAACCGGGTCGGCCACGTGAGCCGCGGCGGCGACTTCGCGCGGGGCGTGCGGCTGTGGCTCGCGCCCCAGCGGATCCGGGCGGAGGGCGACACCCCGGACTACCGCTTCTCGCTCGCGAACGAGCGCACCTTCCTGGCCTGGATCCGCACGGCGCTCGCGTTGATCGGCGGCGGTTTCGCCGTCGACCAGTTCCTGCCCGGGCTGGCGTGGGGCATCCGGTCCGGTCTCGCTCTCGCGCTGCTGGCGGCCGGTGTGCTCTGTGCGCTGCGGGCCGTCAACCACTGGGTGCGGTGCGAGCGGGCGATGCGCCGCGGTGAGGATCTGCCGGTGTCCCGGTTCCCCGCGCTCCTGAGCCTCGCCGTCGCCGTGGTCGCGGTGGCCATGGTGGTGGTGGTCCTGTTCGGCTGGGAGGGCCGGTGACCGCCGTGGGGCGGGATCCGGGGCTGCAGCCGGAGCGGACGCGGCTGGCCTGGCGTCGCACCACGCTGTCCTGCACGGTGGTGGCGCTGCTCGCGGGCCGGCAGGCGCTGGACAGCGGGGTGAGCGGGGCCGGGGTGATCGCCGTGGCGCTGAGCCTGCTGGCCTGGCTGGGGTTCCTCGGGGTGGCGCACCGGCGGGTGACGGGCCTGGGTACGGCGGAGCCCGTGCCGTTGTCACCGCGCCGCGCCCTGACGGCCGCGGCGTGCACCGTGGCGCTCGCGGTGTTCGCCGCCGCGACGCTCTTCTGAGCCGGGCCGGGTCCCCGGCGTACCGGGGTCAGTCCTCCCAGGCCACGGTGACGACGATCTTGCCGCGGGTGCGCCCCTGCTCGTTCAGCCGGTAGGCGTCCGCCGCCTGCTCCAGAGTGAAGACCTGGTCGACGTGGACGGAGATGATCCCCTGCTCGGCCAGTTCCGCCAGCTGGGCGAGGTCCTGGGCGTCGGGACGCACGAAGGCGTAGCGGCCGCCGTAGGAGAAGACCTCGGCGTCCGCGATGGAGGCGAGCCGGCCGTCGGGGGCGAGGGTCTCGGCGGAGACCCGCAGGGCCTCCCCGCCGACGGTGTCGAAGGCGGCGTCGATGCCCCCGGGTGCCAGGGTCCGCAGCCGGTCGGCGAGCTCGTCGCCGTACTCCACCGGTTCGCCGCCGAGCTGCCGGACGTACTCGTGGTTGTGGGCGCCGGCCGTGCCGATGACCCGGCAGCCGGCGTGCCGGGCGAGCTGGACGGCGAGCGAGCCGACCCCGCCGGCGGCCGCGTGGACGAGGACGGTCTCACCGTCCCGGACCTTCAGGGTGCGGTGCAGCACCTGGTGGGCGGTGAGACCGCACAACGGCAGGCCCGCGGCCTCCTCGAAGCTCAGGCTGAGGGGTTTGCGGGCGAGGGTGCGCACGGGGGCGGCGACGTACTCGGCGAACGTGCCGCGTGAGAGGAAGTCCTCGCGCACGTAGCCGATGACCTCGTCGCCCACCTCGAACTCGTCGACGGCGGCGCCGGGTTGCACCACGACACCGGAGACGTCCCAGCCGGGGATGACGGGGAAGACCGCTTCGAGGCCCGCCTGGAGGTACCCCTCGCGGGCCTTCCAGTCGACGGGGTTGACGGCGGCGGCCCGCACCTTCACCAGCACCGAGTCGGGGCCGACCTTGGGGTCGGGCCGCTCGCCGTACTCCAGGACGTCGGCCGAGCCGTACCTGCTGTAGCTGATCGCCTTCATCCTCCGACGATCGGCGCAGGCCGGGGTCACCGCAACTCAGGCCGTGACGGTGCGGGGCGGCGGCGGGGTTGCCGGGGAAGTCCCGGGGAGGCCCGGCCCGGGCGTCCCGCCGGCGGTCGGGAGCACACGCGGGACGGACCCCGCGCGAGTCCCGTACGGGCGCGTCCCCCGCCCGCGGGCCTCACCAGCGCGGAATCGGCGGGGTCACCCACTCCGGGTCGGCCTTGCGCATCGCCGCCGCGTCGTCGCGCGCCCGCATGGTGCCGTCGTCGTCGAGCCAGCGCCGGTGCAGTGCGGCCAGCCGGTCGCGGTCCAGCTCGACGCCCAGTCCGGGCACGTCGGAGACGGCCAGGCGTCCGCCCCGGAAGGTGTGGCGGGTGGTGATGACGTCCTCGGTCTGCCACGGGTAGTGGCTGTCGCAGGCGTAGTCGAGATTGGGCACGGTGGCGGCGACGTGCGTCATGGCGGCGAGACTGATGCCGAGGTGGGTGTTGGAGTGCATGGAGAGTCCGACGCCGAACGTGCGGCAGATCGCGGCCAGTTCGCGGGTCCGGTGCAGTCCGCCCCAGTAGTGGTGGTCGGACAGGAGGACCTGGACGGCGTCACGGGCGAAGGCCTCGGGGAGTTCCGCGAGGGTGGTGACGCACATGTTCGTGGCGAGCGGGAGGCCGGTCCCCGCGGAGACCTCCGCCATCGCCGCCGTACCGCTCGCCGGGTCCTCCAGGTATTCGAGTACGCCCTCGAGCTGGTCGGCGACGTACAGCGAGGTCTCCACGGACCAGGCCCCGTTCGGGTCCAGACGCAGCGGCTGCCCGGGGAAGGCCTCGGCCAGCGCGCGGACGGCGGCGATCTCCGCGTCGGGTTCGAAGACCCCGCCCTTGAGCTTGAAGGAGGTGAATCCGTGGTCGCGGGCGAAGCGCCGGGCCTGCGCGACGACTCCGTCGGGGTCGAGCGCGGCGCCCCAGTCGTCGCGTTCGCCGCCCTCGGGGTGTGCCGCCCAGCGGTAGAAGAGGTACCCGCTGTACTCGACGCTGTCGCGGACCTTGCCGCCGAGCAGGGCGTGCACGGGCAGTCCGAGGGTCTTGCCGAGGGCGTCCAGGCAGGCGACCTCGAAGCCGGAGACGACGGACAGCCGCAGCTTGTCGGCGGTCTGCACGCCGCGCAGCCCGCCCGCGTCGACCCGCTCGTCGGCGGCGCGTGAGTCGCCGCACACCTCGTCGGCGAGGGCGAAGAGGCCGTTCAGATCACTGACCGACCGGCCGGGGAGGGCACGGGAGAGGGGTTCGGCCAGGTCGAGGTAGGTGCCGTCGCCGTAGGTTTCGCCGATTCCGGTCACACCGCCGCGGGTGACGACTTCCACGATGAGCCGCGGGGTGTACGGCTGGTGGACGCCCTGGGTGTTCAGCAGCGGCGGATCGGCGATGAGGATCGGGGTCAGCCGGACGTCGTCGATCAACAATGCTGTATCCATACATGAACTCTATTCACCCATGCGACTGAGCACCAGACTCCGCACCGAGTTCCCCTCCCGGATTCCGGGACGGCACTGGACGACATACCGACTGGTCGGCATCATGGTCCCGACCGCCCACACGCCCCGGAGGTGCGCACCATGAGCCCAGTCCACCCGCCAGGTCTCGACCTCGACCTGCTGCGCGGATATCTCGACCGCGAGCGGCCGGGGCTGGTGAACGGACCGCTCGAGGCCCGGCTCATCGAGGGCGGACGCTCGAACCTCACCTACGTCGTCTCCGACGGCAGTGGACAGTGGGTCGTCCGCAGACCGCCGTTGGGCCACGTACTGGCCACCGCGCACGACATGAAGCGCGAGCACCGGGTGATCAGCGCACTGCACCCGACGGCGGTGCCGGTGCCCGAGCCGGTGCTGCTCTGCGAGGACGACACGGTCATCGGCGCGTCGTTCTACGTCATGGAGTACGTCGAGGGCACTCCGTACCGTACGGCCGAGCAGCTCGCCCCGCTCGGCGCCGAGCGCACCCGCGCCGCCGTACTGGGGCTCGTCGACACCCTGGTCGACCTGCACGCGGTGGACCCGGCGGCCGTCGGCCTCGGCGACTTCGGGCGCCCGGAGGGGTTCCTGGACCGCCAGCTGCGGCGCTGGGGCAAGCAGCTGGACGCCTCCCGCAACCGTGAGCTGCCCGGCATCGACGAGCTGCACGCCGCGCTGGGCAGGGAGCTCCCCGACTCCCCCGCGCCCACCGTCGTGCACGGGGACTACCGCCTGGACAACGTGCTGCTCGGCCGGGACGACAGGATCAGGGCCGTCCTGGACTGGGAGATGTCCACGCTCGGCGATCCGCTGACCGACCTCGGGCTGCTCGTGATGTACAGCTCCGACCTGGACCTCCCGGCGTCCCCGGTGTCCACCACCAGCGGGGCCGCCGGCCACCCCACTCCCGCCGAGCTGATCGAGCGCTACGCCGCCCGTTCCGGCCGCGACACCTCCGCCATCGCCTGGTACACGGCCTTCGCGTGGTTCAAGCTCGCCGTGATCCTCGAGGGCATCCACTACCGCTACACCCTGGGCCGGACGGTCGGCGCCGGCTTCGACCGCATCGGCGACCTGGTCCCCGTCTTCATCTCGCACGGCCTCACCACCCTCCAGGAAGGCTGATCACCCCATGGACTTCGCATTCGACGCCCGTACCGAGGAGCTGCGCTCCCGGCTGCTCGCGTTCATGGACGAGCACGTCTACCCGGCCGAGGAGGTCGCCGAGGAGCAGCGGGCCGGGCTCGCCTCGCCGTGGGACACCCCGCGGGTCGTGGAGGACCTCAAGGCGGAGGCCCGCAGGCAGGGCCTGTGGAACCTCTTCCTCCCGGACGCGGAGTACGGCGCCGGGCTGACGAACCTCCAGTACGCCCCGCTGGCCGAGATCACCGGCCGCAGCCCGCACCTGGCACCGACCGCGCTGAACTGCGCGGCGCCGGACACCGGGAACATGGAGGTGCTCTCCCAGTTCGGCTCGGACGCGCACAGGAAGCAGTGGCTGGAGCCGCTGCTGGCCGGGGAGATCCGCTCGGCGTTCGCGATGACGGAGCCCGACGTGGCCTCGTCGGACGCGACGAACATCGAGACGCGGATCACGCGGGACGGCGCGGACTACGTCGTCAACGGGCGCAAGTGGTACATCTCCGGGGCGATGAACCCGGACTGCGCGGTCTTCATCGTGATGGGCAAGACGGACCCGGACGGCCAGGACATCCGCCGCCAGCAGTCCATGATCCTGGTCCCGCGTGACACCCCCGGCCTGGAGGTGCGCCGTGCGATGCGGGTGTACGGCTACGAGGACCACTCGCACGGCGGCCACGCCGAGGTCGTGTTCACCGACGTACGCGTGCCCGCGGCGAACCTGATCGGCGAGGAGGGCGGCGGATTCGCCATCGCGCAGGCGCGGCTGGGCCCGGGCCGCATCCACCACTGCATGCGGCTGATCGGTATGGCCGAGCGCGCGATCGAGCTGATGTGCAGGCGTGCCGTGGCCCGTACGGCCTTCGGCAAGCCGCTCGCCCAGCAGGGCGTCGTGCAGAACTGGATCGCGGACGCCCGGGTGACGGTGGAGCAGCTTCGGCTGCTGGTGCTGAAGACGGCCTGACTGATGGACACCGTGGGCAACCGCGGGGCCCACACCGAGATCCAGGCGATCAAGATCGCCACTCCGCGCGCGGTCGTCGGCATCCTGGACCAGGCCGTGCAGCTGTACGGCGCGGGCGGGGTCGGCCAGGACACCCCGCTGGCCGAGCTGTGGGCGTCGGCACGGACCCTGCGGCTGGCGGACGGGCCGGACGAGGTCCACCAGCGGTCACTGGCACGGCGTGAGATCAAGAAGTACCTCTGAGCCCGGTACGGGGAGGCGCGGAGCGCCTCCCCGGCGGGGTCAGAAGGTGAGCTGCCAGCTGTCGATGTAGCCGGTGTCCTGTGCCGCGACGTCCCGCACCTGGAGCTTCCAGGTGCCGTTGGCCGTCTCGGCGGAGGCGTTGACCGTGTAGGTCGCGATCACGTTGTCGGCGGAGTCGCTGCTGCTCGAGTTCTTCAGCCGGTACGCGGTGCCGTCGGGGGCGAGCAGGTCGACGACGAGGTCGCCCCGGTAGGTGTGCTTGATGTCGACCGCCGCCTTGAGCGTGGCAGGGGCGTTACCGGTACGGCCGGTGACCGCGACCGACGAGGTCACCGCGGCCCCGTTGTCCGGGACGGCGACGTCGGTGGCGTTGCTGAACACCGTGCCGGTCGGCGGGGTCACCGTCCCGGCGGACAGGGTCCAGACCGCGTGGGCGACGGCGTCGCTGTTGCGGTCCAGGGCCGTGTCGTTGATGTTCGTGGTGGTGTCGCAGGACGAGTGGTAGCAGCGGTCGAAGGCCTGCCCCGCGGTACCGCCCCACTTCTGGGCCTGCGCGCTCGACTTCGTGTTGCTCGCTCCGGTGAACAGGCCGCCGACGGGTACGCCCGCGCTCTTGAACGGGGCGTGGTCGGACCGGCCGTCGCCCTCGGTCTCGATCTCGGTGGGCACCGACAGGCCGGCGAAGTAGCTCTTGAAGGTCTGCTCGATGACCGGGTCGTCGTCGTAGACGAAGTAGCCGGCGTTCGGCGAGCCGATCATGTCGAAGTTGAGATATCCGGAGAGCTTGGCCCGCTCGGTGGACGCGAGGTTGTTGACGTAGTACTTCGAGCCGACGAGCCCCAGCTCCTCGGCGCCCCACCAGGCGAAGCGCAGGTGCTTGTCCGGAGCGAGCTGGGCACGGGAGACCGCGAGGGCCGTCTCGAGCACGGCGGCGGATCCGGAGCCGTTGTCGTTGATACCGGCGCCGGAGGTCACCGAGTCGAGGTGGGAACCGGCCATCAGGACCTGGTTCGGGTCACCGCCCGGCCAGTCGGCTATCAGGTTGTAGCCGGTGGCTCCGCCGGAGGTGAACTGCTGGAGGGTGGTGGTGTATCCGGCCGCGTCCAGCTTGGCCCTGACGTAGTCGACGGAGGCCTTGTAGCCGGTCCGGCCGTGTGCCCGGTTGCCGCCGTTGGCGGTGGCTATCGACTGGAGCTGGGTGAGGTGTGCCTTGACGTTGGCAAGAGGGATGTCGGGGGCTGCGGCAGCCCGTGCCGGCGCCGCCTGGACGGCGGGGGCGGCGGTCGCCAGCAGCGCCGCGACGGCGACCGCGGCGGCGGACAGGGATCTGAGGCGTGCAGGTCTCATCGGTGGCTCCGGATTCCGTTCGGGGACTGACGGAACGTGCGGGGGTCCCGGGACCGTGGACGGCCCTGGGCCTGGAGCGGTGGGGCTGGAAGTGCGCCCCCGATGCTCGGGTAGGTGACCGAGCACCGTCAAGAGTGGAATCCGGACAGGCGCGTTCGCTCACCGGACGTCGGGGGAGGGCGAGGACACGGGTCCGCGGAGCCGCGCCGGCCCGTCGGAGGAGGCGGTCAGGACCCCCGGACCGCCTCGCTCCGTGGGACGAGCGCCGCGCGTGCCGGAGCGCACGGTGGCAGGCCTCGCGCGGATACCGGTGCCCCCTGACCTCGTACGTGGTCGATTTCGAGCTGGCGGGCAACCCCGCGTGGGCGCCCGCACTGAAGACGGGCGAGCTCGGAGTCGACGGTGTCCCCGTGACGACGTTCGCGTTCGACATCACCGGCCACGGCTTCCGCGACATGGGCTGCACCCGGCAGACCGCCGTCTTCACCAACCTGCTGAAGACCTCCGTCACCCTCACCTTCGCCGGCACCACCCCCGGCGTCGGAGGCCCGGTCATCGACGACGTCCGGATCCGGAGCTGCCTGCTGGTGCTCTGCCCGCCCGTCTCCTGACGCCGGCTGCGCCGGGGCGTGTCAGTGCCCTCCCATAGCCTCGGGGGCATGGGAAATGCTGGTGGATCACTGACGGTCCGTTCCACGGCCGACCTTCGCGGCCCCGTGGAGAGGGCCGGCTTCACGGATGCGGAGGACGCCGGGTCCCCGGCGGACGGCTGGCAGGTGCTCGAGGTCGCGGAGTCGGAGGAGCGCGGCGTCGCGGACCTCGTACGGAGCACCGGCGCGCCGGTCCTCCTGGTCACCTACCTGGACAGCGACGTCGGCTTCGTGGAGGCCGCCGCTCCCGGAGGCGGGGCCTGGGAGGCCCTGCTCAACCGCGCCGTGGCCGAGGACTACGACATACCCCTGGACCAGTTCCCGGTCGAGCACGCCGTGGGGGCCGCGGCGGCCTGGGCGCTCGCGGCAGGGCTGACTCCCGACGAGGATCTCGTCCGCCGGGCCCTCACCGGCTCGGCGGTCTTCGCGGAGGAGCTCGCCTCGCTGCTGCTCGCCGCTCTGGGGGTGCGGGAGGGGAGCTGACCGACGCCGCCCGGGCAGACCGTCAGGGGCGCAGGGCCCTCAGCAGCAGGTCCGCCAGGTGGTCCGCGACCTCCTGCTGGGTGAGCGGGCCGTCCGGCCGGTACCACGTGGACAGGTGGTGGACCGAGCCGAAGTGGTAGTCGACGACCAGGTCGGCGGGGGTCGCCGAGGAGAACACCCCGGCTCGTTGGCCCTCCTCGACCAGGGCCCGGAAGCGCTCGTGGTAGCGGCGCCGCTCCATCCGCACCTGCTTGTTCTTCTCCGGGCTCAGGTGGTGCATCGAGCGGAAGAAGATGGAGGCGTCGTCGAGGTTCTCGATGGTCGTGACGACGACGTCCGCCGCCGCTTCCCTCAGCCGCTCCTCGATCGGGGCGTCGGCGTTCGCGTAGGCGTCGAGCCGCTCCTGCTGGAGCCGCAGCACCCTGGCGTAGACCTTCTGGAGGAGGTCCTCCTTGGAGCCGAAGTAGTGGTAGAGCGCCCCCTTGGTGACACCTGCCGCCTCGACGATCTCCTGCACCGAGGTGCGGTCGTAGCCGCGCTCGGCGAAGAGCCGGGTGGCGGCGGCCAGCAGCCGTTGAGGGACGGGCGTGCCGTCCCCGTCCGTCGCCTTGGCCATTGCCGCCACCCGCCCTTTCGTCTGTATCCGGAGTCCCTAACGGGGGGAACGCAGTTCCCGCCTGAGGATCTTCCCACTTGCCGTCTTCGGGAGTTCCTTCAGGATCTCCACCTCGCGCGGGTACTTGTACGCGGCGAGCCGCTCCTCGCAGTACGCGCTCAGCTCCCCGGGGTCCGCCTCGGCCCCGGGGCGCAGGCTGACGTAGGCCCGTACGGTCTCTCCGCGGTAGGAGTCGGGGACGCCCACGACGGCTGCCTCGCGGACCGCCGGGTGGGTGTAGAGGACGTCCTCCACCTCCCGGGGCCAGACCTTGAAGCCGGAGGCGTTGATCATGTCCTTCTTGCGGTCGACGACGTAGAGCCAGCCGGCCGCGTCCATGAAGCCGATGTCCCCCGTGCGCAGCTCACCGCCGGGGAAGGCCGCCTCGGTGGCCTCGGGGAGGTTCCAGTAGCCGGAGACGACCTGGGGTCCCCGCACGGCGATCTCGCCCTGTTCGCCGAAGGGCACGTCGTCGCCCTTCTCGTCGATGATCCGGACGACCGAGTCGGGGCCGGGCAGGCCGACGGACAGCGTCCCGGAGACCGGGTCGACGGGAGCCTCGTGCTCCGGCGGCACGGCGGCGCACGGTGCGGTGCACTCGGTGAGGCCGTAGCCGTTGCGGATGTACGGGCCGAGGCCCGCGCGGAACTTCTCGACCAGGGCGGGCGGCAGCGGCGCCCCGCCCGAGGAGATCACCTCGAAGGAGGCGAAGTGCTCGCGGGTGACGCCCGGGTGGGCGGCGAGCGCCATGAAGGCGGTCGACGGGCCGACGGTGTAGGCGGGGCGGTGCTCCGCGAAGGCCTCCAGGACCACGCTCGCCTCGAAGCGGTACACGAGGACCAGGGTGCCCGCGTTGGCGATACAGGTGGCGAGCTGGCACACCATGCCGGTGATGTGGAAGAGCGGGGCGAGCGCGAAGTAGGCCGCTCCCTCGGCGATGGGGTGGCCGGTGCGCTGCCGCTCCGCGTTGACCATGATGTTGCCGTGCGAGTTCAGGGCCCCCTTGGGGGTGCCGCTGGTCCCGGAGGTGTAGCTGATCAGTGCGACGTCCGAGGCGGTGAGCTCCCGGCCCTCCGGGGCGGCGAGACCGCGCCGGGCGACGGTCACCAGGTCGGCCTGCCGGTCTCCGGGGCCGGGGGCGGGGAGCCGCTCGAAGCCGAGCACCCGCGGGTCGTCGGTGCTCTGGAGGTCCAGCTCGCATGCGGTGACGGCGATGCTCACGCCCGGCGCCGCCTCGGCGGTGTCCCGCAGATAGGACGCCCAGGCCCGGTCGGAGCAGATCAGCGCGGTCACACCCGCGTCCTTCAGGACGTGGCCCACCTCGCCGGACTTGTACATCGGGTTGAGCGGGACGACGGTCGCACCGGCCTTCCAGGCGCCGAGCAGCGCGAGGACGAAGTGCGGGGTGTTCTGCAGCATGATCGCCACGCGGTCGCCGTGCCGCAGCCCCTCGGCGGCGAGATGCCCGGCGACGGAGTCGGAGAGCTCGTCGGTCTCGCGGTAGCTGAGGCGTCCGTCGAAGTAGGCGAGCGCGGGGTGATCCGGGGCCCGGCCGACGGCGTCGCGGAAGGCGTGCACCACGGTCTCGGCCGGATGGACGGGGCCTCGCTGGACCTCGCTGAGCAGGGCGGTCCAGGGCTTCGCCGCGTAGATCGACCGGGTCATGCGCCGGACCCCTCCCACTTCTGCTGCAGGTGGTTCATGTTGCCGAGCCAGTGGTCGGGGTCCTTGGCACGGGCCCGGTAGTAGCCGGCCACCTCGGGGTGCGGCAGGACCAGGAAGCGGTCCTGCTCCATGGCCTCGAACAGGGCGTCGGCGACGGCCTCGGGCTCGATCGCGGTGGGCGCGAGCACGAGGTCGCCCGCGGAACCGGCCGCGGTGAGCATGTCCGTACGCACGCCCTGCGGGCAGATCGTGTGGACCTTGACGCCGCGGTGCCGGTAGGTCAGCGAGAGCCACTCGGCGAAGGCGACCGCACCGTGCTTGGTCACGCTGTACGGGGCGGCGCCGATCATCGTGAGCAGTCCCGCCGCGGACGCGGTGGAGACGAACCGGCCGCTGCCGCGCTCCAGCCAGTCCGGCAGCAGTGCCTTGGCCGCGCGGACGTGCGCCATCACGTTGACGTCCCAGGCCCTGGCCCAGACGTCCTCCTCCGCGAAGGCGTCCCCGCCCGACGCGAGGCCCGCGTTGGCGCAGTAGACGTCGATCGTGCCGTCGAGCGCGTCGCGTGCGGCGTCCACGACGGTGGAGGCGTCGCCCGCCACGACGATGCCGCCGATCTCCTCCGCGAGGGCCTCGACCCGGCCGGCGTCGAGGTCGTTGACCACGACCCGGGCACCCTCCGCGGCGAAACGGCGTGCCAGAGCGGCGCCGATGCCCCCTCCCGCCCCGGTCACCACTACGCCAGCGCCTTGCACCGTACTCATCGGTCCCGCCTCTCCCAGCCGTCTTTCCCGGCAGACTAACCAGTCGGTATGTGATCCGGGAAGGGGTCCGGGGCAGGACTGGGATTCTGCCCGGTCAGGGCCGTTCCGTGCGGCCCGCACCCGCGCTAGCGTGCGTGACCATGACAGTCGGCGCGATCATGGAGGTACCGGAATGACCCTGTCCAGGCGTGGTTTGCTCGCGGCCGGCGGAGCGGTGGGGGCCTTCGCGGCCACCGCGGCCGGTACCGGAACGGCGGCGGCAGCGGGCCGGGGCCACGGCTCCGGACGCCCGGGTGTCCGGACCGGCTTCGAACGGCTGGCGGCCGACGGCTACCGGCTGCTGGCGGGTCAGAAGGTCGGCGTCGTGACCAATCCCACCGGGATCACCGCCGACGTGCGGCACCTCGTCGACGTGATGCACCCCGACGACCGGGTGAACCTGACCGCGGTCTTCGGACCCGAGCACGGTTTCCGCGGGACCGCTCAGGCGGGCGGGTCCGAGGGCCGCTACGACGACCCGGCGACCGGGCTGCCCGTCTACGACACGTACCTCAAGAGCGGGCAGCCGCTCGCCGACATCTTCACGGCGTCCGGCGTGGACACGGTCGTCTTCGACATCCAGGACGCGGGAGCCCGCTTCTACACGTACATCTGGACGCTGTACGACTGCATGGAGGCGGCGGCGCTCGCGGGCAAGCGGCTCGTGGTCCTCGACCGGCCCAATCCGGTGACCGGGCGGGCGGCGCTGGGCCCGGTGCTCGACCCGGCCTTCGCCACGTTCGTCGGGCGCAGGGAGATCGCCCAGGCGCACGGCATGACGGTCGCGGAGCTGGCACTGCTGTTCAACGCCGAGTTCCTGGCGGCGCGACCGGTGGAGCTGGACGTCGTGAAGATGTCGGGGTGGCGGCGCTCGGACTTCTTCGACACGACGGGCCTGCCGTGGGTGCCGCCGAGCCCCAACATGCCGACGCCGGAGACGGCGCTGGTCTACTCGGGGACGTGCCTGTTCGAGGGCACGAACCTGTCCGAGGGCCGGGGCGCGACGCGGCCGTTCGAGCTCCTCGGCGCGGAGGGGATCGACCACCGGTGGGCGGCGGCGGCGAACGCGCTGGAGCTGCCCGGGGTGGCCTTCCGCGAGGCGTACTTCGCGCCGACGTTCTCCAAGTTCCAGGGGAGGACGGTGGGCGGGGTGCAGGTGCACGTCCAGGACCGGGAGGCCTTCGACCCGGTGCGCACCGGCATCGCGCTGCTGGTGACGGCGAAACGGACCTGGAGCGGGTTCGCGTGGCGTTCGGACAATTGGATCGACAAGCTCACGGGCAACACGCGGGTCCGCACGATGATCGACGCGGGCGCCGACACGGATGAGGTGGTGGGGGCCTGGGGGGCGGATCTGGCGGCCTTCCGGTCGGTACGGAAGTCGCACCTGCTGTACCGGTGAGTGCCGGGGCGGCCGCCGGCCGGTTCCTCGTCCCTGCCGGACGGGCCGGGGCCCCGCACAGGGTGCGCCGCCCCCGGCGCACCGCTCCGTCCTCGGGCGCCGGACGGACCGGGTGCCGGGCGGGCCCTGACGGACCGCCGGAGTCCGCTGCCCCGTGCGCACGGGGCAGCGGACTCCGGCGTACTGCGCTGTCCTCGAAAGCCGGACGGGCTGTTCCGGTCTGCCGGACGGGCCGGGAGGGCCCGTCCGGCGGTCGGGGACGGGAGTCAGCGGTGGGAGGGGAATTCCACGACCTGCTGGTACGTCGGCCGGTTCTGCCAGTGGATCGTCTTGTGCGTGATCCCGCCGAGCGCGCGGTGGATGATGGCGTCGCTGCACCACTGCTCCCCCGCCTTGCAGCTGTCGTCACCCGGGTACACCGTGGTCGCGGGCACCGCGGCCGCCTGCTTCAGCGTGCTGAGCAGCGCCTCGCGGCACGCGCTCAGGTCGCCGTTGCCGCAGTACGTCTTCGCCAGCGGCCCCTTGACGGTCTGCCCGAGGACCTGGCGCAGGTCCTTGTCGGCGAAGCCCCACCAGCCGTACTGGAACGCCGAGCCGCTGTGCGCCCCGCTCGGTCCGTGGCTCGCCGCCGGTGACTCGTCGGTGGCAAGGTTCCCGGTCAGGGCGGTGAAGAGGCCGTCGCCCAGGCCCGGACGGAATTCCGCCTCGATCAGTTTCGGCCACCAGGCGTCCATGATGCGTACCGCGTCCGCATGCGTGTACGTGTGCGATCCGGAGCTGGTCTCCTTGCGCTGCGCGCCGGAGGCCCGCCACGAGTCCAGCTGCTGCACCACGGTGTTGAGCGCCGGATCGGTGACCGGCTGGGAGCGCAGCACCTTCAGCAGCTCGGGCAGCAATTGTTCGCCGCGCAGGTCGGTGAGTGCCGCCTCCGCCATGGCGCGGGTGAGGGAGGCGCGGGTCACTCCGCCGTTCGCGACGAGTGCCGCAACCCGGTCGTCGAGCAGGTCGCCGCGGTGGACGGAGCCGAAGCCGAAGGCGGCGGTGGCGTAGTCCTTGGCCTGACGGTTGTTCCAGGAGATGTAGTAGTCCTGGCCGCTGGAGTGCGGGTGCTCCGCGAACGGTGTGTACGTGGCGGTGTTGGCGGCCGGGTCGTAGCCCTTCCACTCGTACGCCTTCTCGGCCTTGACCGGCAGCGCCGGGTCGACTCCGGCGGCGCGCACCGGGTTCATGCCGCTGTTGTAGAAGGCCGCGGTGCGGGAGTCGGCGTAGAACCAGTTGAAGGCGTAGTCGATGTGGCCGGCCGCCTGCTGGAAGGAGGCCGCGTCCGTGACGAGGGCCGGGTCGTTGAGCATCTGGAAGCCGATGATCGAGTCGGCCTCGTGCCGGTAGGTGGTGCGCAGCGAGGTGTACGCGACGGGCTTGCCGCCCACCGTGGCGCGGTGGGTGACGATGCCGTAGTCCGTGCGCCACACCTGCATCCGATAGGAGCCCTTGGCGGTGGAGTCGGCGACGGTGGGCTTCCAGGAGTTGGTGCGCTCCATCTTCTCCATGGGCGTGCAGACACCGTCGTTGCGGTAGTGCGTGGAGCTCTTGGAGGGCGCGGAACCGTTGGCTTCACAGAGCTCGACGGCGTACGTGTCGGTGATGTCCTGGCCCGCCGAGGTGGCGCTCCAGGCGTAGTCCTGGCCGCGGCCCATCTGGATGTACATGCCGACACCCGCGAAGGAGACGCCGCGGGCGCTGATGCCGGGCCCCTGGAGCTCCTGGAGCATCATCAGCTGCGGGGCGAAGTAGCCGGTCTGGGGACCCATGACGGCGATGGGGTTGCCGCTCGCGGTGTGTTTGCCCGACACCAGGAGGGCGTTGGACATGCCCCGCTTCTGGGCGCCGTCGCCGGTTCCGGGCAGGGATCCCCCCGGGACGACTCCGTCGTCGTACATGCCCTGCAGCGGCTCGAGCGCGGCCGGCGCCTTCACGGGGGTCTTCGCGTTGGTGCCCGCCGAGCCGGTGCGGTCGTATATCAGCGGTTCGGGGGTGACCGAGCCCGCGTCGGGGAGGGCGGTGCCGCGGGCCTGGTCGGGCTTGCCCGCGTAGGGGAACGAGGTGCCGTCGTGGACGGTGAGGACGGCTTCCGGGTCGTTGCGCTGGCGGAAGGACTCCCAGACCCTGGTGCCCTCCTCGACACCGTACTTCTGCTGGGCGGCGAGCAGGGAGAGCGCGGCCTGCACCTCGCCGCCGCCTCCCCCGCCGAACTGTCCGCCGACGACCGAGGCGATCGAGATCAGGTCGGTCAGCTTGAACGGCTGGATCTCGCCCACGTTGGTGATGGAGTCGATCTTCCCGGTGAGGACGTACTCCCCGGGGAAGTAGCGGCCGTTCTTGGACTTCTCCCGGTAGGAGTTGATGCCGTCGACGTAGGCCTGCGCATCGGCCATCGCCTGCTCACCGCGCGGGCCCTCGGACGTCCGGATGAAGGCGACCTGGGCCTCCAGGTCCGCCTCGGTGTACGGGGCCTGCGGCCAGAACTGCTGTTCCAGCCCCTGGTTGGCGAGCGCCCCTCCGGCGAACGAGGTCAGCTGGCCGCGTCCGATGTGCCGGAAGAGGTCCATCAGCCAGAGCCGGTCCTGCCCCGCCGCGTACCCGGCGCCGAATTCGGTGCCGTAGCGGGTGGTGCCCTTGATGTGGGGAACGCCGCTCTTCTTGTCGCGGGTGATGGTCACGTCCGAGCGCGGCGAGGTGACGGACTCGACCTGGTCGGCGGCGACCCCGAACGAGGCGTCGTTGAAGAAGTCGGTCAGCTTCTGGTCGGTGAGGCCCGTGTGACCGGCCACCAGGCCGTTGTAGCGGTCGAGCTGGTCGTCGCTGTGGGCGGGGTGGGTGCCGAAGGCCTTGTTGCCGAGGATCTCGACGAGGGTGGCGTTGCCGTTCTCGCCGGGCGGCAGGATGTCCGCGCACCGGCCCTGGCAGTGGTCGGTGACGGCGACGGGTTCCGGCTGCGCCGCCCCGGCCGGGGGCGCCGAGGCGAGAAGGGACGTACCGAGAGCGAGGACGGCCGCGACTGTGGCGGCTCTGAGCGTGTGGGTGCGAGGGGGCATGCGTGCTCCTCCGGGTGGCCGATGCGCCGGAGGTTACCGCCGGTAGGCCACCCCGGTAAGATGAACATCAGTCACTTTTTCCGAATCGCCACACGCCGCCACACCGCCTCTCGGGAAACCGTCTCATTCCGTGGACGGTTTTCACCTTTCGATGGAGCCGAATCGGGCAGTCGTACGTCCATCCCTTGACGCCGAAGTACGAGCGACGGAGGTGGCAGTGCCATGGCCGGTTTCCGGAGTCTTGCGAGACAGGTCCGCGATCAGCGGGGCGATCTGGCTTTGCGGCGGTATTCGCTGCGCAAATGCCTGGAGCGGTTCGCCCCCTACGGTCACCGCGCGACCTGGGATCACCTGTGTGCCCGGCACGGGATCGAGCCCGAGGACCGGGCTCCCGACCCGGTGCGTCTGATCCGCGCACTGGAGGAGCTGGAGGACGCGCGGGCCGTCTGGCTCGCGTACGAGACGGGCTTCGCCGAGCGGCGGCGCCGTGAGAAGCACGACGGGCTGCGCCGGCCGGGCACGTTCGACGACTGGCACCGGCGCACCTGGGGCGGCAACGGCGTCGCTCCTTGCGACGACCCGGAGATCCACCCGACCGCACCGCTGGCCGAGGTGCTGGGGCGGCTGATCGCCGCCCTCGGCTCGGAGCCGGGCGCCGCCTGCCCGGTCTGCGCGGGAACCGGCATCGCCTGGCGGCAGGACCTCGACCGTGAACCCTGGTCCGGGCCGGTCTGCACGGGGTGCGGCATCGTGGTCCCGCGGCCCGTGCTGACCGAGCGGGCACTGGCGAAGGCCCGGGGAGGACGGACGAGGAAGCTGGCATCGGCGGCCTGAGGGGCCCGGGGCGCCGGGCCGCATCGCACCCCCTCGGGACCCGGACCGCCGCAACCCGCGCGGACCCGGGCCGCCGGAGCACGGGAGCGCGACACGCCCGACGTGACGCGGCCACCGCAACGCCTCGCACCCACACGACCCGGACCGCCGCACCACGGCACACCCCGTGTGGGCCGGAGCCGCGGTCGGCATCCCGGCCCCGTGCGCCCGGGCACGGCCCGGGCGCGCCTACGAGCGGTCCGCAGCCCTGCGCTCGGGCATCAGACGCGACCCGGTGATCCTCTCGCCGGAGATGTCGCCGGGGTTGGACAGCACGCAGTTCTCCAGCGACAGGCACCCGCAGCCGATGCAGTCGGTGAGGTGGTCGCGCAGCCGCCCCAGCTGCTCGATGCGCTCGTCCAGCTCCGAGCGCCACGCGTGGGAGAGCCGCGCCCAGTCCTCGCGGTTCGGAGTGCGCTCCTCCGGAAGCTCGGCGAGCGCGTTCCTGATGGTGGCGAGCGGAATCCCCACCCGCTGCGCGGCGCGGACGAACGCGACCCGCCGCAGGGCGTCCCGACTGTAGCGGCGCTGGTTGCCACTGGTGCGGCGGCTGCTGATCAGGCCCTTGGCCTCGTAGAAGTGCAGGGCCGACACGGCGGCGCCACTGCGCGCGGAGAGCTGGCCGACCGTGAGTTCATGAAGTGTCTGCGGGATCTGTGGCACTCCCCGAACCCTACTGGCCCCGTCTCGGCCGCAGCCGCCCACTTGGAATACCCGGACGGTCCGTCGTTGACAGGGGCGCACCGCCCCACCATGCTGAGCAAGCGCTTAGACACCGCTCGGGGCGTGCGCCTCGGGGCTGACAGCCGGAAGGCAGGGACCAGGAACATGGCAGAGCCGAAGATCTTCACGTCCGCACAGGAGCTGCGGGACGGAGTGGGCCAGGAGCTCGGTCACAGCGATTGGCTGGAGATCGAGCAGAAGCGGATCGACCTGTTCGCCGAGGCCACCGGCGACCACCAGTGGATCCATGTGGACCCGGAGCGCGCCGCGGCCGGCCCCTTCGGCACGACGATCGCCCACGGCTATCTCACGCTGTCGCTGCTGCCCGTGCTCGTCCCGCAGATCCTCCGGGTCGAGGGCGCGAAGATGGGCATCAACTACGGGACCAACAAGGTCCGCTTCCCCTCCACCGTCCCGGTCGGGTCGCGGCTGCGCGCCACCGCCGTGCTCAGGAGCGTCGAGGAGGCGGGCGGCGGGGTGCAGGTGACCGCCCTCGTCACGGTCGAGCGCGAGGGCGGCGACAAGCCGGCCTGCGTCGCCGAATCGGTGTCGCGCTACTACTTCTGAGCCGTACGGGCGCGCGGCACGCTCCGGATACTACTTCCGGGGGCCGACCATGCGCAGGACGAGGTCGGCGTAGAGCGTGCCGACCTCGTCCGGCGTCCGGCTGCCCTGCGCGTTGAACCAGCGCGCCACGTCGATGCAGAGCGACAGCACGGCCAGCGTGGTGCCCGGGACGTCGGGGACGTCGAACTCCCCCGTCCGGACGCCCTCGCTGATGATCCGGCGCACCGCGGCGTCGCTCTTCCGGCGCAGCTCGACGATCTCCGCACGGTGTTCGTCGCTGAGGGCTTCGAGCTCGTACTGGACGACCCGGGCGGTGGTGTGGCGCTCGGCGTGCCAGCGGACGAAGGCCTGTACGGCACCTGCGAGCCGCTCGGCCGCGGTGCCGTCCCTGTCGGCGGCCGTCTCCAGGAGGAGCAGGGCGCGGTCGTGGCCGATCCTGCTGATCCGGTGGAGCAGCTCCTCCTTGGTCTTGTAGTGGATGTAGAGCGCGGCCGGGCTCATCCCGGCCCGCCCCGCGATGTCCCGCGTGGTGGTCGCGTGATACCCGCGCTCGGCAAAGGCCTCGACGGCCGCGACGAGCAGTCGCCGGGCCGCCTCGGGCGTGACCTCGCTCCACGGCGTGTTCTCGCCGTCGGTCTCCTCCGCCGTGCTCATGTTCACGTGCCCCTTTCCCCTCGCAGGACGAACACCATACCGCGAACCTGAGCAAGCGCTTAGGGGACGCCGGTGGCCGGGACCGTCAGAGCTTCTGGAAGGGGTCGTGCTCGGCGAGGATCTTCTCCAGCCGGGCCTGGTCGACGCGGTTGGTGATCTGCCCCGCCTCTTGGCGGTCCCTGATGACCTTGGCCAGAGTGAAGCACGAAGTGACGAGGTAGAGAACGCCGATGGCGAGGAAGGCGCGCACCCAGCCGTCCGCGTCGAGGAAGAAGATACCGAGGGCCACCGCGCCCATGGCCACCCCGAAGGAGAGGACGGCCTGGCCGTAGAAGGCCGCGGTGCTCTGCTGCTTGACCGATGTTGTCTCACTCATGCTGCACAGCATCGGGCGAGGGGGCGCACGCCACATCCGTAGGCGTACTCAGTCGGTACTCATCCGTCCGGACCGCAAGGGGGCGAGGGGGCCGGGGCGGCACCGGCGGTCAGAACGCGGAGACCCCGGTCAGCGCGCGGCCGATGATCAGCTTCTGGATCTGGCTGGTGCCCTCGTAGAGGGTCATCACGCGGGCGTCCCGCACCAGCTTGCCCACCGGGTACTCGTCGATGTAGCCGTAGCCGCCGAACACCTGGAGGGCGTTGTTGGCGGCCCGGACGGCCGCCTCGGAGGCGAAGAGCTTCGCCGTGGACGCGGCGGTGGCGAAGTCCTTGCCGCGGTCGACGAGGTCGGCGACGCGCCAGGTCAGCATGCGGGCCGCGTCGACGTCCACGGAGATGTCGCTGATCAGCTCCTGGACGAGCTGGTAGCTCGCGATGGACTTCCCGAACTGCTCGCGCTCACCCGCGTAGCGCACAGCGGCGTCGAGGGCCGCCTGGGCGATGCCGACGCAGCCGGCCGCCACCGACATCCGGCCCTTCGCCAGCGCGGACATGGCGATGGAGAAGCCCTTGCCCTCCGGCCCCAGGAGGGTGGCGGCGGGGACGCGGACATCCTCCAGCACCAGCTCGGCCGTGGCCTGGCCGCGCAGCCCGAGCTTGCCGTGGATGGTGCGCCGGGTCAGGCCCGGGCTGTCGGCGGGCACCAGGAAGGCGGAGACACCCCGGTGGCCGGGGGCGTCGCCGGTGCGGGCGAAGAGCAGGACGACGTCGGCCCAGGTGCCGTTGGTGATGAACATCTTGGAGCCGTTGATCACGTAGTGGTCACCGTCGCGCACGGCCTTCGTGGTCAGGTTGCCCGCGTCGGAGCCGGTGCCCGGCTCCGTGAGGCCGAAGCAGCCGACGGCCTCGCCCGCGGTGAGCCCCGGCAGCCACTGCCGCTTCTGCTCCTCGCTGCCCCAGGAGGCGATCGTCTTGGCGACCAGGCCGAGCGAGACGGACACGATGCCGCGCACCGAGGAGTCGCCGCGCCCGAGCTCCTCGGTGACCAGGCAGTAGGCGAGGTGGTCGCCGCCCGAGCCGCCGTACTCCTCGGGGACGGTCAGACCGAGGAAACCGAGGTCTCCCAGCTTCTTCACGATCGACTTGTCGACGCTCTCGGCCCGGTCCCACGCGACGGCGTGCGGAGTGATCTCCCGTGCGACGAAGTCCTCGGCGAGCTGCCGTGCGGCTTCCTGCTCCTCGCTCAGCTCTAGGTTCATCCTGCCACCCACTTTTAATTAGCACTGCTAGTTTTCTGTTGGCAGGCCCTACTATGTGCCGCATGGCCCGACCGCGCAAGCCCCTCCTCAGCAGAGACCGCATCGTCGAGGCGGCGAGCGCGCTCGTGGACGCCGAAGGGCTCGACGCCGTCTCGACCCGTCGCCTCGCGGCCGAGCTGGGGGTGAGCGGCCCCTCGCTCTACAACCACTTCCGGAACAAGGACGAGATCCTCGACGCGGTCGCCGACGCCGTGTCCGCCCAGGTCGATCTGTCGATGTTCGAGGAGTCCGACCCCCGCGACTGGCCCGCCGCCCTGCACGACTGGGCCGTCTCCTACCGAGCGGCTCTCTCCGCGCACCCGCACATCGTCCCGGTGCTGGCCCAGGGCCCGGGGCGCCGTCCGGCCGGGCTGCGGGTCGCAGACGCCGTGTTCGGCGCCATGGTCCGGGCCGGCTGGCCGCACGCCCAGGCGACGTACATCGGCGCGCTCATGCGCTACTTCATCACCGGATCCGCGCTCGGTTCATTCGCCCGCGGCTTCGTCGACGACGAGACCGCCTACGACCCCGCCGACTACCCCCACCTCGGCCAGGCCCATCTGCTGGCCGACCGCCGCCAGCAGGTCGACGAGGGCGCCTTCGAGACAGGGCTGCGGGCCCTGCTGGACGGCCTGGCGCTCCAGTACGAGCAGACCGTGGCGACCGGCACCGCGTCGTCGGGCACGGCAGGGGTGACGGTTCGGCACTCGCCGAACCGTTCCTGACGCATCCTGGACGGTATGGCCCGTACGCCGTCGCACGACCCCGCCGCACCCCGCCTCGCCGCTCTCGCCTCGCTGCTCGCGGACGAGACCCGCGCCTCCTTCTGTCTCGCCCTGCTCGACGGCCGGGCCTGGACGGCGGGCGAGCTGGCCCGGCACGCCCGGGTGGCCCCGTCGACCGCGAGCGAGCACCTGGGGAAGCTGGTCGCGGGCGGCCTGCTGGCCGAGGAGCGGCAGGGCCGCCACCGCTATGTGCGGCTCGCCGGAGCGCGTGCCGCCCGGCTCGTCGAGGAACTCGCCGCGCAGGCCGCCCCGGGCCCGGAGGAGACGCACCCCAGGACTCTGGGCGCAGCGGGCCTGAGCAGCGCACTGGCCAGGGGACGCACGTGCTACGACCACCTGGCCGGGCGGCTCGGCATCGCGATCACGGACGCGATGACCGCCCGGGGGCTGCTGCGGCAGGACACCGGCTTCGCGCTCACCGAGGACGGGCTGGACTGGTTCGGCGCACTCGGTGCGCCTCTGGACACGGCGTCACGACGGCCCCTCGCGCGCGGCTGCCTGGACTGGACCGAGCGCAGGCCGCACCTGGCGGGCGCCGCGGGTGCCGCCCTGTGCGGGCACGCGCTGGACGCCGGATGGTGCGAACGGATCGGA
Organism: Streptomyces clavifer; assembly: GCA_014651175.1. Taxonomy (GTDB): domain Bacteria; phylum Actinomycetota; class Actinomycetes; order Streptomycetales; family Streptomycetaceae; genus Streptomyces; species Streptomyces clavifer. Next base: position 405,899 of record BMWJ01000006.1, read on the forward strand.
TCGGGCCGAGCGGTCCGGGCGACGCCCACCGGACTGCGGGCGCTGTCGGAACTCCTGGGCATCGACCCCGCCACGATTGACGGGCCCTGACAATTCGGTGGGTGCCGCAGCGTTTGGGACCTACGGTCGTGGCCATGACGACGACACCCGCACCACCTGCGGCTTCCTCACCCGTCCGGGACTGGCGCGCCCCGGCGGCCGTGTGCACCACCGTGGTCCTGTGGGCCTCCGCCTTCGTCTCGATCCGCAGCGCCGGCGAGGCGTACTCGCCCGGCGCGCTGGCCCTGGGCCGACTGCTCGCGGGCACGCTGACACTGGGCGCGATCCTTCTCCTACGCCGTGAAGGGCTGCCGTCGCGGGCTGCCTGGCCGGGCATCCTCGCGTCCGGGCTGTTGTGGTTCGGGCTCTACATGGTGGTGCTCAACTGGGGCGAACAGCAGGTCGACGCGGGTACGGCGGCCATGATCGTGAACATCGGACCGATCCTGATGGCGCTGCTGGGGGCCCGGCTGCTCGGAGAGGGGCTGCCGCGCCGGCTCCTCACGGGCATGGGGGTCTCGTTCGCCGGGGCCGTCGTGGTGGGCCTCTCCATGTCCGGGCACGGCGGCTCCTCGGTGCTCGGCGTTCTCCTGTGCCTGCTGGCCGCGGTGTCGTACGCGGGCGGGGTGGTCATCCAGAAGCCCGCGCTGCGCCACGGATCACCTCTGCAGATCACCACGTTCGGCTGCCTGGTCGGTACGGTCGCCTGCCTGCCCTTCACGGGGGTGCTGGTCTCCGAGGCGGCCGATGCCCCGCTCTCCGCCACGCTGAACATGGTCTATCTCGGTGTCTTCCCGACGGCTCTGGCCTTCACCACCTGGGCCTACGCCCTGGCCCGGACCACGGCGGGCCGGCTGGGCGCGACGACGTACGCGGTGCCCGCCCTGGTGGTGCTGATGTCATGGCTGCTGCTCGGCGAGGTGCCGGCGCTGCTCACCGTCGCGGGCGGGCTGCTCTGCCTGACCGGGGTGGCGATCTCCCGGACCCGGGCGCGCACGGCCTCCCGCACGGACACGGACGGCGAGGAGCCGGCGGCGGCCCGGGCCTCCTGAGCCGCCGCCGACCGCCGTGCGGGGTCCGGGGCCACCGCCCCGCGCGGTCCCCGGGTCCCCTGCGTCCCGGTCCCCCGCGTCCGGATCTAGAAAATGACCAGCGCGCGGCCGCCCCTGCCCGCGATCATGTTCTCGAAGGCTGCCGGAATGCCGTCCAGGCCGATGCGTTCCGTCACCATCATGGAGAGGTCGAACCGGCCGGCCCGGATGTGTTCGGCGAGCACCGGCAGATCCCGCGCGGGATCGCTGTTGCCGTACACGCAGCCCGTGAGGGAACGGCCCCAGTGGAAGATCTCCAGGGCGTTGAAGGTCACCGGCTGGTCCTTGCCGCCGATGCCGACGACCGTGGTGCGGCCGCCGCGGCGGGTGGACTCCCAGGCCGCGCGGATCGTGGCGGCCCGTCCCACGCACTCGACGGCGACGTCCGCCCCCTGGCCACCGGTCAGCTTGCGGATCGCGCGCGGGGTGGTGTCCGAGGCGACGACGTAGTCGGTGGCCCCGGCCCGGCGGGCGAGCTCCTCCTTCTCCGGCGACACGTCGACGGCGATGATCCTCGACGCCCCCGCGATGCGGGCGGCCTGGAGGACCGCGAGGCCCACCCCGCCGATCCCGTGGACGACGACGCTCTCGCCCTCACGGACCCGGGCGGAGTGGTGCACCGCCCCGTATCCGGTGAGGACCGCGCAGCCGAGCAGGGCCGCGTCGGTGAGCGGGATGCCGGCCGGGGCGGGCAGGACGCAGTTGGCCGCCACGACGGTCTCCTGCGCGAAGGCCGCGACGTTCAGTCCGGGGTGGGGCTCCGTGCCGTCGGCCGTACGGGCGTGGACGGCGGCCGCGCCCTTGAGCGCGTCGGCGCAGAGCCAGATCTCGCCGATCCCGCAGTGGAGGCATTCTCCGCAGGACGGCGCCCAGTTGAGGACGACCTGGTCGCCGGGACCGACCTCGGTGACGCCCTCGCCGACGGCGAGGACCGTGCCCGCCCCCTCGTGGCCGAGGACGGCGGGGACGGGCAGCCGCATGGTGCCGTTCGACAGGGACAGGTCGGAGTGGCAGACCCCGGCGGCGGCGAGGCTGATCCTCACCTGGCCGGGGCCGGGCTCCGGGAGGGTGATGTCGGTGATCTCCAGGGGAGCTCCGACGGCGGGCAGTACAGCGGCGCGGACCACGAACAGACTCCTCGGTGGATCGGAGGGGGACTCAGAACTGGAGGGACTTGGTCTGGAGGTACTCGGAGAGGCCGTGCGGGCCCAGTTCGCGCCCCACGCCCGACTGCTTGTAGCCGCCGAAGGGCGCCAGCGGGTTGAAGCGGCCGCCGTTGATGTCCACCTGGCCGGTGTCCATGCGCCGGGCGAAGGCCACGGCCTCGGCGTCGTCGGCGCCCCAGACGGCACCGGCCAGCCCGTACACGGTGTCGTTGGCGATCCGCAGGGCGTCGTCCACGTCCTCGTACCGCAGGATCGAGAGCACCGGGCCGAAGATCTCCTCCTGCGCGATGGTCATGCCGGGCGTGACGTCGGCGAAGACGGTGGGGCTGACGTAGTAGCCCTGCTCCTTGGGTGCCTCGGGGCCTCCGGCGACGAGACGGGCGCCCTCCTCGACGCCCTTCTCGATGTAACCGCGCACCCGGGCCTGCTGCTTGGCGTTGACGACCGGGCCGACCCTCTCCCCGGGGACGTACTTGGCGACGGCCGCCGCCGCGAGGGCCACGGCCTCCTCGTAGCGCTCGGCGTCGACCAGCATGCGGGTCCAGGCGCTGCACGTCTGGCCGGAGTTGGACATCACGTTGGCGACGCCGACGTTGACCGCCCTGGCGAGGTCGGCGCCGGGCAGGATGACGTTGGCGGACTTGCCGCCGAGCTCCAGCGCGACCCGCTTGACCGCCGCGCCCGCCGTGGCGCCGATCTGCCTGCCGACCGCGGTGGACCCGGTGAAGGACACCAGGTCGACGCCCTCGTGCTCGGCGAGCGCCTGTCCGGCGACGGCGCCGAGGCCGGTGACCAGGTTGAAGACGCCGGCCGGCAGGCCCGCCTCCCCGGTGGCCTCGGCGAAGAGCTGGGCCGTGAGCGGGGTGTCCTCGGCGGGCTTGAGGACGACGGTGCAGCCCGCGGCGAGCGCGGGGGCCACCTTGGCGACGATCTGGTGGAGCGGGTAGTTCCAGGGGGTGATCGCGCCGACGACGCCGACGGGCTCCAGCAGGACGGTGGAGTTGCCCAGCCGCTCCTCGAAGGAGTGGGTGGCGGCCAGTTCGGCGTACGAGCCGGCGACCAGCACCGGTACGGCCGCGTGCACCGCGCGGGACAGCGGCAGCGGCGAGCCGAGCTCGGCGGTGACGGTCTCGGCGATCTCCTCCTGGCGGGCGGCCAGGACGTCGCGCAGGGCGCCGATCCGGGCGGCACGCTCGGCGGGCGGGGTGGCGGCCCAGCCGGGGAACGCGGCGCGGGCGGCGCGTACCGCGGAGTCGACGTCCTCGGCGATGCCCGCCGGGACATGGCCGATGACCTGTTCGTCGGCCGGGTTCACGACCGCGATCGTGTCCCGGCCCGAGGCGGGCCGCCACTCCCCGCCGATGTACATCCCGTCATGCGCCTTCATGGCTGTTCCTCCCGGGCTTCGCTGTGCCTGCCGCCGAAGCAGTGCGTACGGACCGATGCCGTCCCGGCCCCAAACTAGCGCTGTTAGTTTTTCGGCGCCAGGGAACGGCTGGAGACACAGGTCACGCGCGGCCGCGGGCAGCGGTCACACGTCGAGCCCGGGGATGTCCCTGGGCAGGGGGCAGATCCGGCGCCCGGAGTGGTCGAAGACGTACAGGTGCGCCAGGTCGACGAGGAGCGGCACCTGGCCCCCGGTGCGCAGCCGCAGGTCGGGGCCGGTGCGGACCACGAGGTCGCTCGCCGTGACGGCCGGGCGGTCGGGGCCGCGCACGGCGTACCGCTCCGGGGCCGGGGGGTCGAGTACGGCGACGGAGCCGGTGGCTCGCTGCCTGAGGCGTTCCAGCACACCGGTTCCGCCGCCCCCGGCACGGCGGCGCTGGGGCGTCCGCGGCCGGGCGGACTCCAGGTCGGGCACCACGGCGGGCCGCGAGCCGGTGTTGAGGTGGACGAGCGCCTCGTGCCCCTGGTACTCGACGTGCTCGACGATGCCGCTGAGGGCCACCTCTCCGGGGCGGGCGTGGCTGGGCGGGGCGATCCGGACGGCCTCGGAGCGCAGGCCGACGATGACCGGGCGGCCCTGCTGGATGCGGAGCAGCTGGTGGTCGGGGCTGAGCGGTTCGGGCAGGGCGAGGCGCTGGCGGCCCAGGTCGATCGACATCCGGCCCTCCAGCGGGGCGTGGACGACGGCCTGGAGCAGGTTGATCCTCGGGGTGCCGATGAACGCGGCGACGAACACGTTCTCCGGCAGCGCGTAGACCTCGCGCGGCGAGCTGACCTGCTGGAGCACCCCGCCGCGCATCACGGCCACCCGGTCGCCGAGCGACATCGCCTCGGCCTGGTCGTGCGTGACGTACACGGTGGTGACGCCCAGCTCGGTGGTGAGCTGGGCGATCTCGGCGCGCAGGTGGTTGCGCAGCTTGGCGTCGAGGTTGGAGAGCGGCTCGTCCATCAGGAAGGCGGAGGGCCGGCGCGAGATGGCGCGGCCCATCGCGACCCGCTGGCGTTCGCCTCCGGAGAGCTGGCGGGGGTAGCGGTCCAGCACGCTCTCGATGCCGAGCATCCTGGCGGTGGACTCGACCCGCTCGGTGTGGTCGCGGCGGGAGTTCTCCAACTTCAGCGGGAAGCCGATATTGGCTCGATTGGTCATGTTCGGATAGAGCGCGAAGTTCTGGAAGACCATGGCCATGCCGCGTTCGCGCGGCGTCAGGTCGTTCGCCGGCTCGCCGTCGAGCAGCAGCTCTCCCTCGGTGATCTCCTCCAGGCCCGCGATCATGCGGAGCACGGTCGACTTTCCGCAGCCCGAGGGGCCCAGCAGCACCACGAACTCGCCGGGGGCGACGGAGAGCGAGAACCGGTCGACCGCGCGCGGGGACCGTCCGTACGTCTTGCTGACACTGCGCAGGGAGATGGCACGACTCATGTTTCCGCCCGGGAGGGAAGGGTGGCTGCGCGTGGGGAGTGGCTGCGTGGCCTGAAGTTAGCCCACCGGGCGGGGTGTGGGAATGATTCGTGCAAGGTTGATCGGTTCCGGGATGTGTCAGGCGGGATTCCGGTTCGCGCGGGGTTCCTCGGCGTCCGGAGCGGGCTCGGCCCGAACGGGGTCCGCGGCCGGGTCGGGGGCCGCCACCGGGGCGGGAGCGGGCTCCGCGGCCGGGACCCGGCCGCTGCGTAGGCCGAGTCCGGCCGCCCCGACCAGCAGCGCTCCCAGCATCACGAACGGCGCGGCGCTGCCTGCGACACCGGCGATCAGCCCGGCCGACGCGGGGGCCGCGACCTGGCCGAGGCGGTTGCCGGTGAGCCTGAGGGCGAGCGCGGTGGAGCGGGCCGCCGCGGGGGCGGCCCGGACGACCGTGGTCATCGAGAGCGGCTGGCCGACCCCGAGGCAGAAGCCCATCGCCGCGAGCATCACGGCGAGCGCCCAGACGGGCACCGGCAGGGCGATCCCCGCGCACAGCAGACCGCCGAGCAGGCAGGTCGTGGTCAGCAGGGCCGTCCTGCCGAAGAGGCGCAGCATCGGTGTCATGACGAGCCGGCACGCGATGGTGGCTGCGGCCCGCAGGCTCAGCAGCAGTCCGACCGTGGCGGGCGCGATGCCCCGGTGCTCTCCGACGACCGGCAGGTAGGCGGTGAGGATGTCGGTGGCGGAGAGCACGGCGAGGCTGATGAAGATGCCGGCCGGCACGCCGCGGGTCCGCAGGATCCGGCCGACCGGGACCTTGTCCGCGGCCGGCTTGGGGGAGCCTGCGGCCCTGCGGTGCTCGATGCGCCACAGGGCGGTGAAGGAGACGGCGGCGACGGCGGCCGACACGAGGAGCGCGAGGGCGCTCGTACGGGCCATGGCGCCGTCCCGCTCCGAGACGAGGTATCCGGCGGCGATCGGTCCGACGAGCTGTCCGAGGGAGGCCCCGATGGTGAAGTGGCCGAAATTGCGGTCCTGGTCGGCGGGGGCCGACTGCCGGGCGACCAGCGACTGGGCGCCGATCACGAAGCAGAGGTGTCCCAGGCCCATGACCCCACTCCAGGCCGCGAGCGCCGGGAGCGAACGCGCGCCGCCGCTCAGCGCGCAGCCCCCGGCGATGAGGACGACGCCGAGGGGCAGCAGGGGCGCGCACCGGCCGTGGTCGGTCCTGCGGCCCAGCGGCACGGCGGCGAAGAGCGGGAGCAGCGCGTACGCTCCGGCGATGACGCCGATCGCGCGCTCGTCGGCCCCCAGGGACAGGGCCCGGTAGGAGACGGCGGGCCGCGCCATCGAAACCGCCCCCTGCGCGAAGGCGAAGGCGATGACGAGGCGCAGCAGCCAGCCCCTGCCGGGCCGTGACGGGGTGGGCATCAGATGATGCCGAAGAGGATTCCGGCGCCGAGGACCACCAGCGAGGTCAGCGCGGCCCACTTGACGGTGAACCTGGTGTGGTCGCCGAATTCGACCTTCGCCATGCCGACCAGGACGTAGACGGCGGGGACGAGCGGGGACGACATGTGGAGCGGCTGGCCCACCAGGGACGCGCGGGCGATCTCCAGCGGGGAGACGCCGTGGGCGGCGCCGGCCTCGGCGAGCACGGGGAGGACCCCGAAGTAGAAGCCGTCGTTCGACATGAAGTAGGTGAGGGGCAGGCTCAGGAGGCCGGTGACGAGGGCCATGTGCGGGCCCATCGCCTCGGGGATGGCGCCGACGAGCCAGTCCGCCATGTGTTCGACCATGCCCGTACCGGTGAGGACACCGGTGAAGACCGCGGCGGCGAAGACCATGCCGGAGACGTTGAGGACGTTGTCCGCGTGGGCGGCGAGCCGGGCCCGCTGGTCGGGCATGTGGGGGAAGTTGACCGTGAGGGCGAGAGCCGCGCCGAGCAGGAAGAGCACCGGGATCGGCATGAGTTCGAGGATCATCGCCGCCAGCAGGGCGACGGTGAGGCCGGCGTTGAACCAGTAGAGCCTGGGCCGCAGCGTGGACCGGTTGGGGTCCAGCCCCTTGAACTCCTCGTCCGGCTCGTCCGACTCGTCCGGACCCGCCGGCTTCCCGGACTCGTGCGGCCCGTCCGCGGTGCCGCCCGTACCGCCGCCCCCGGCCTGTGGCGTTCCCTTGGCGAGCGCCCCGCCGCCCGTCCCCACGAGGACGGTCTCGGGTTCCCGCACGAGCACCTCGTCGAGCGTGAGCATGCCCAGACGCTTGCGTTCGCGGCGCCCCAGGACCCAGGCCAGCAGGATGACGGCGAGCAGTCCGACGGCGAGCGCCGGGATCATCGGGACGAAGATGTCGCCCGCGTCCAGCTTGAGGGCGGTCGCCGCACGGGCGGTGGGGCCGCCCCAGGGCAGGGTGTTCATGACGCCGTTGGCCGTGGCCGCGATGCCGGTCATCACGACCAGGCTCATCTTCAGCCGCTTGTAGAGCGGGTACATCGCCGAGACGGTGATCATGAACGTGGTGGAGCCGTCGCCGTCGAGCGAGACGATCGCGGCGAGCAGCGCGGTGCCGATGACGATGCGCATCGGGTCGGCCTTGCAGAAGCGCAGGATGCCCCGGACGATCGGGTCGAAGAGGCCGACGTCGATCATCACGCCGAAGTAGACGATGGCGAACATCAGCATCGCCGCGGTCGGCGCCAGTGTGCCGACGCCTTCGATGACGTAGTCGCCGAGCTTCGCGCCCTGCCCGACGGCGACACAGAAGAGTGCGGGGATCAGGACCAGCGCCGCGATCGGCGACATCTTCTTCATCATGATCAGGACCAGGAAGGTCGCGATCATGGCAAATCCGAGGATTGTCAGCATGTGTGGGATACCTCACGTTCACCATTGAACTCGCACCGAGGTCGGCGGTTCGGATGACGTTAGGGGCCCCGTCACGGCGTTCACAAGATGTTGACGTGTGAGCAATACGAGCAAAACACCAGGTCAGGGAGCTGGTGATACAGAGACCGGCACAGCGTTGAGCACCGAGGTGCCGGACAGCGGGTCCATGAGGGTGCCGTCGAGCAGCTGGTTCACGTTGACTCCCGGCTCCGCCTCCGCGACGGACATACGAGTGCCGGGACGGCTGTGCCCCCAGCCGTGGGGAAGGCTCACGACCCCGGTCCGGACGGCGTCGGTGATCTCCGCCGGTGCCTCGACCTCGCCGCCCGCGGCGGTGATGCGGGCGGTGTCGCCGTCGGAGAGTCCGACGCGGGCAGCGTCGTCGGGGTGGATCTGCAACGTGCAGACGTTCGAGCCGCCGCGCAGCGAGGCGACGTTGTGCATCCAGCTGTTGTTGGAGCGCAGATGGCGGCGGCCGACGAGGACGAGCCCGGTGGGCCCGGTGCCGAGTGCCGCACGCAGCCGGGGCAGGTCGGCGGCGATCGGCGCCGGGAACAGCTCGATGTGACCGCTGCGGGTCTTCAGCACCTGCGGGAGGCGGGGCTTCAGCGGACCCAGGTCGATCCCGTGCGGATGCGCGAGGACCCGCTCCAGCGTGAGGTCGTACGGGCCCAGGCGCAGCATCAGGTCGAGGCGCCGCTCCGCCCCGGTGTCGCCCGTCAGCTCGGCGGCGAGCGCCGCGGGGGCCCCGGCCCTGGTCAGCGCAGCGGCGATGACCTGGTCGTCGACGGCCTCGGGCGATGCTCCGTGCAGGCCGCCGACGGCGAGGACGAGGCGGGCGAGGATCTCGCTCTCGTCCATCCCGCCGTCCTCCAGGGGCACGGCGGGACGGCTGTAGCGGACCTGGTTGCGGACGGCGAAGGAGTTGAAGGCGAAGTCGAAGTGGGCACTCTGCGAGGGCGGCGGCGGGGGCAGCACCACGTCCGCGTGGCGTGCCGTCTCGTTGAGGTACGGGTCGACGCTGACCATGAAGTCGAGGCCGGCCAGTGCCCGGTCGAGACGGTCCCCGTCGGGGGACGAGAGCACCGGGTTGCCGGCGACGACGATCAGGGCGCGGATCCGCCCCTCCCCCGGGGTCTCGATCTCCTCGGCGAGCGCCGCGGTGGGCAGTTCGCCCTTGGCCTCGGGGTGGCCGGAGACCCGGCTGCTCCAGCGGCCGAGGGCGAAACCCTTCCCGGGGGCGGCGGCCCGGGGGGCGCGGGCGGTGGCGGAGAGCGGGAAGAGGGCGCCGCCGGGGCGGTCGAGGTTGCCGGTGAGGATGTTGAGCACGTCGACGAGCCAGCTGGCGAGGGTGCCGTGTTCGACGGTGCAGCTGCCGATGCGCCCGTACACGGCCGCGGCGGGGGCGGCGGCGAGTTCGCGGGCGACCGTGCGGATGGTGCCCGCGTCGAGGTCGCAGGCGGTGGACACGGCTTCGGGGGTGAAGTCGGCTATCGCGTGGGCCAGTTCGTCGTAGCCGTCGAGGTGGTCGGCGAGCACGCCGGGGTCGGCGAGCTTCTCCTCGATGAGCACCTGGGTGAGCGCGGCGAGCAGGAGGGCGTCGGCACCCGGCCGGATCGCGACGTGCCGGTCGGCGAGGCGAGCGGTGCGGGTGCGGCGCGGGTCGACGACGGTGAGGGTGCCGCCGCGCCTGCGCAGCGCCTTGAGCCTGCCGGGGAAGTCGGGGGCGGTGCAGAGGCTTCCGTTGGATTCGAGCGGGTTGGCGCCGATCAGCAGGAGGTGGGCGGTGCGGTCCAGGTCGGGTACGGGGATGGCGTGCGCATCACCGAAGAGCAGTCCGCTGGAGACGTGCTTGGGCATCTGGTCCAGGGTGCTCGCGGTGAAGACGTTGCGGGTGCCGAGCGCGGACAGCAGCAGCGGCGGGTAGAGCGCGCCGGCCATCGTGTGGACGTTGGGGTTGCCCAGGTAGACGCCGACCGCCTGTGTGCCGTGTGCCTCGGCCAGCGCCGGGAGCTTCGCGGCGATCGTGTCGAACGCCTCGTCCCAGGTCGCCTCGCGCAGGACTCCGTCCTTGCGCACGAGCGGGCTGCGCAGCCGGTCGGGGTCGGCGTCGAGGCCGCCGAAGGACGCGCCCTTGGGGCAGATGAAGCCCTGGCTGAAGACGTCGTCACGGTCGCCCCGGGCTCCCGTGACCGTGGTCCCCTCGATGGTGAGGGTGAGTCCGCAGGTGGCTTCACAGAGCGGGCAGACACGCAGAGCGGTGCGGGAATCGTGGGACATGGGCCCTCCCCGGGGCGGCGACAGCGGTGGCGCGCGGGCGTGCGGCGGTGCACCGCGGCCCGCGGGGCGGGCGCGGTTCCCGGCGGGACCGAGCATACCGACCGGTACGGATGCTGGCGAGGGTGTGGACGCCCGCCTTCTCGCCCTCCGGCCCGCCAGCCGGGCGGGAGTTGCCCGCCGGCCGGGTCACACCGCGGGCGGGGGCCCGTCGAGGACGCCGGCCAGATAGGCCTGGAGCAGGATCCGGGTCTCGGCTATCAGGGCCGGGTCGCCCGACGGGTCCGAGCGGAAGGCGAGCCGGAGCAGCGCGTCGGCCGCCTCCACGCAGACCAGGACCGTCCGGAGCAGATCCCCGTCGGTCCCGGAGCGATGGCCGAGGTGACCGGAGAGCAGGGCGGCCAGCCGGTCCGCCACCCGCTGGTTCGCCTGGTCGAGGGGATCGGCGACCGGGACGGGCGGACCGAAGTCGACGAGGGCGAAGCCGGGGACGGAACGCTTCATCGCCAGGTACTCGTCGAGTACGGCGTCGATGGCCGCACGCCACTCCTGTGCGGGGATGACCGCGAGACGGTCGACGATCCGCTCGGCGTAGAGGTCCAGGTTCCGCTCGGCCAGGGCGTCGACCAGGGCCCGTTTGTTGGGGAAGAAGCGGTAGACGGAGCCGATGGGCACCCCGGCACGGTCAGCCACCGCCCGGGTGGACAGCTGTTCGTAGCCGGTCTCGTCGAGGAGTCCGGCACCGGCGTCGAGGATCCGGGCCAGGCGGTCGGCGCTTCGCTGCTGCACCGGGACGCGCCGGAGGTTCGTATTCGCAGGGGACACGCCCACCATGATGCCGTGAGCCCCGACAGGGGTTCGATCCCCCCACGAACCGCTCACGGGCCGCCCACCTCGGGCGCTCCCGGCGGGAGCCCCTTCCGCACCCTTCGTCCCGCCCGTTACACCCGAGTGCACCACGTATGCCGTTGACGGGCCGCGTTTCCATTCCTACGGTTGCCCATAGGATTCCTCGTCGGGGATCCACAGGATTCCTTTTCTCACCGGGAGCGCATGATGAGCGGCATCGAGCAGGCGAGGAAGACCGCGGAAGAACTCACCTACGGGGCCGGATTCGGCAACGAGCACAGCTCGGAGGCCGTGCGGGGCGCCCTGCCGCACGGCCGCAACTCGCCGCAGCGCGCCCCGCTCGGGCTGTACGCGGAACAGCTGAGCGGCTCGGCCTTCACGGAACCCCGGGCCCGCAACCGCAGGTCCTGGCTCTACCGGATCCGCCCCTCGGCGGCCCACCCCGCCTTCGTCCGCATCGACAACGGCACACTGCGCACCGCCCCGTTCACCGAGGCGGTCCCCGACCCCAACCGGCTGCGCTGGGACCCCCTCCCCGACGCCGCACCGGGGACGGACTTCCTGACGGGCCTGTGGACGCTGGGCGGCAACGGCGACGCCGCGCAGCGCACCGGCATGGCCGTCCACCTCTACAGCGCGAACTCCTCCATGACCGACCGGGTGTTCAGCGACTCCGACGGCGAGCTCCTGATCGTCCCCGAGCACGGCGGCCTGCTGCTCCGCACCGAGCTGGGCCTGCTCCGCGCGGAGCCGGGCCACGTCGCGCTGATCCCGCGCGGGGTCCGCTTCCGCGTCGAGCTCCTCGGCACCACCGCCCGCGGCTACGTCTGCGAGAACTACGGGCAGCCGTTCGTACTCCCCGACCTGGGACCGATCGGGGCCAACGGCCTGGCCAACGCGCGGGACTTCCTGGCACCCGTGGCGGCGTTCGAGGACCGTGAGGGCCCCGTCGAGGTGGTCAACAAGTTCTGCGGGAACCTCTGGTCGGCGACCTACGGCCACTCGCCGCTCGACGTCGTCGCCTGGCACGGGAACCACACCCCGTACGTCTACGACCTGCGCCGCTTCAACGTCCTCGGCAGCATCAGCTACGACCATCCCGACCCGTCCATCTTCACCGTGCTGACCTCGCCGTCCGACACCCCGGGGCTGGCCGGGGTCGACTTCGTCGTCTTCGCGCCCCGTTGGCTGGTCGGCGAGGACACCTTCCGCCCGCCGTACTTCCACCGGAACGTGATGAGCGAGTACATGGGCCTGATCGAGGGCGCGTACGACGCCAAGGCGGGCGGCTTCGTACCGGGCGGCGGTTCGCTGCACAACATGATGTCGGCACACGGCCCCGACCGTGCGACCTTCGACCGGGCGAGCGCGGCGGAGCTGAAGCCGCAGAAGATCGACGACGGACTCGCGTTCATGTTCGAGACCCGCTGGCCGGTCACGGCGACCGCCCAGGCGGCCGGCGCGGTCCATCTGCAGCGCGGGTACGACGACGTGTGGCAGGGTCTGAGCCGCAACTTCCGGCCGTGAGACCCGCGGTCGGCCCTGCGGAGAGAGTCCAGGTGGAACGGATGGATCAGGTGAACGAGGTGCGTCACACGCCCGCCTTTGCCCCCGACTCCCTGGTGCTGAACCGGAAGCTGCCCCTGTGGTACCAGGTATCGCAGTCGCTGCGGGCCTCCATACTGGGCCGGCCCCAGGACGCGTCGCCCCGGCTGCCGACCGAGGAGCAGCTCGCCGTGCACTACGGCGTCAGTGTCCTCACCATGCGCCAGGCCCTCAAGGAGTTGGAGTCCGAGGGCCTGATCAACAGGCACCGGCGGCGCGGGACCTTCATCGAGCCGCGCGCCCGGCGGGTGTCGCCGGTCCGGCTGCTGGGGTCGATCGACGCGATCGTCGCCCAGCAGTCGGGCGAGCGGACGACCGTCCTCGGACACGGCCCGGCCGCCGTCCCCGGGGACCTCGCCGAGTTCTTCCCGGACTGCCCCGAGGTGGTCAACTACCGCCGGCTGCGCTGCGACGACGACACGGGTGAACCCACGAACTGGGCGGAGAACTCCGTGCGTCCCGAGATCGCGGCCCGGCTCGACGTGGCCGATCTGGAGCGGTGGCCGATGACCAAGGTGCTGCGCGACGCCGTCGGCGTACGGATCTCCCGGATCACGGACACCGTCGAGGCCCGCCTCGCCGACCCGGCCACGGCCGAACTGCTCCAGGTCCCGCTGCTCAGCCCGATCCTGCACTACACCGGGGTGACGTACGACGAGGGCGGCCGGGTGGTGGACGTGGCACGGATCCGGTACCGCGGGGACCGCTTCTCCTTCTCCGTGACGGTGGAGGCGCACTGACGGCGGCCCGCCGCCACGGCCCGGCCGCCGTTACGATGCCGGGGGCGGCGGACGTGGCGACGGGGAGGACGACACGGTGGCAGCACGGGTGGCGGCCGGAGCCGGCGGGGGCGCGGCACCCCCGTTGCTGGACGACCTCATGCCCTGGTCCGTACGGCCCCTGAGGACGGGCCGCTCCTGGGTGACGGCCCCGGACGCGGCCTCCCTGCGGGCCCGTTGGGACCTGCTGGCGGGAGCCGAGGGCGCCGAGCAGGAGCGCCTGTTCCGGCCCAGCCGCTCCCGTACGCCGCTGACCCCGGCCGCCGCGCTGCCGGGCCGGCCCACCGGCACGGGCGGCTTCGCCCGGGACCCGGGGCCGTATCCGGAGCCGGTACGCATCCTGCACGGCCCCTTCGACGAGCACTGGCTGATCCCCGACCACCGGCTGATCGACGCGGCCCGACCCGAGCTGTGGCGGGTCGCCGACGCGCACCAGCTGTTCGCCGTCGAGCACGGGTACGTGCCGCGGGGCGGCGGACCCGCCCTGTCCGTGACGGCGTTGCTGCCCGACGGGCACGCACCGGCGGGCCGCCCCGGCCGGATTCGCCCGCTCTACCGCCGTCCCGGCGCGCAGGAGCCCAATCTCGCACCCGGCCTGCCGGACCTGCTGCGCTCCCGGTACGGGGACGCAGCCGGTGCGGAGTCCGTGCTCGCCTGGACCCTGGCCGCCGCCCTCCCCTCCGCGGCGGGCCCCGTCGTACCGCTGCCGGCGGACGGCGCCCTGTGGGCGGAGGGGGTGGCGCTGGGCCGGGAGCTGCTGAGGGTTCAGCTGCGCGGGGCGCACGGCGGGGAGCGCCCGCGGCTCCCGGGCGGCCGGCGCCCGTATGTGCGGGCGGCGATCCCGCCGCGGCCCGAAGGACTGGACTACGACCCGGCGACCGGGACACTGGCCCTCGGCGCCGGCCGGGTCTCCCCCGTGCCCGCCGGGGCCTGGGAGTTCCGGGTGAACGGGATGCGGATGCTGGAGCTCTGGTTCGCACGCCGCACCGCACCGGACGGGGCGGAGGGCCTGGCGGCCGTGCGGGCGCCCGGCTGGCCGCAGGAGTGGACCTCCGAGCTGCTCGAACTGATCACGGTCCTGGCCCTGCTCGGCGAACTGGCGCCCCGGCAGGCGGCGTTGCGGGACCGGCTCGACGGGGACCCGGGGCCGACCAGGGACGGACTGCGCGGGGCCGGGGTGCTACCCGTCCCCGCGTCGGCCCGGCGGCCCGCCTCCGTACTGGACCACCACGAGGAGGGCCCCGAGGGGCAGTTCGCCCTGCTGTGACCCCCGGGCGGCCGGGCGGATACCGGCTACCTGTCGAACGAGTCCAGCACCCGGCCGAGAGCCCGGTCGAAGACCCCCTCGAGGTCGATCGGTCCGGGGTCCTCGGCGAATCCGGCCGCCATGCGCGGATACCTGCCGGTCGCGATCTGGCTCATCAGGTAGCGGGTGCGGATCTCCTGTTCCTGCTCCGGTGACCAGGGGAGCGAGCGACCGCGTTCCGCCGTGGCGATCTCGTTGGCCACGTAGGTGGTGATCACGCCGTTGACCATGGCGATGAGTTCCATCTTCTCGCCGAACCGGGCGTCGAAGCCGTCCAGACAGCTGAGCGCGTACTCGAGGTAGGCCAGGGCGTTCGGGCTGAATCCGTAGACCGGGGACATCAGCCGGGGCACCCAGGTGTGACGGTGCATCATCGCGCGCGCCTGGTGGGCGAGGGCCAGGATGTCGGCACGCCAGTCGCCGGAGGGCTTCTCCGGCAGGTCATAGCCGGCACTGACCGCGTCGAACATCAGCTCGTACAGGTCCTCCTTGCGCGGGACGTAGTTGTACAGCGACATCGTGCCGCAGCCGAGCTCGGCGGCCACCTTCCGCATCGACACGGCGTCGAGGCCCTCCGCATCCGCGATGCGCACGGCCGCCGCCGCGATGTCGGCACGGCTGAATGCGGGCTTGGGCCCGCGCCCCGCACGCTCGGGGCGCGCCCAGATCACTTCGGGTACAGCGGGTCGCCCCACCATCGATCACCACCTCTCCCACCATCGTAGTTACGTACACCGTACGAAGTGCGCTACGGTGCACCCATGGAAACTACGTACGCTGTACTTAGTGAAGGCCTGGAGAAGCGCTACGGAGACGTCCAGGCGCTGCGCGGACTCGATCTCGCCGTCGCCGAGGGCACCGTCTGCGGCGTGCTGGGGCCGAACGGCGCGGGCAAGAGCACAGCCGTCCGGGTGCTGA
This sequence comes from Streptomyces clavifer, assembly GCA_014651175.1. Taxonomy (GTDB): domain Bacteria; phylum Actinomycetota; class Actinomycetes; order Streptomycetales; family Streptomycetaceae; genus Streptomyces; species Streptomyces clavifer. The sequence goes on from BMWJ01000006.1 coordinate 421,662, forward strand.
CCACGCTGACCGGGCCGGACGGCGGCAGCGCCCGGGTCGCCGGTCACGACGTGGTCCGGGAGGCGGCAGCGGTGCGCGCCGCGATCGGCGTCACCGGACAGAGCACCTCGATCGACGGCGAGCTCTCCGGACGGCAGAATCTGCGGCTCTTCGCGCGGCTGCTCCGCTACCGCGGCGCGGCGGGCCACGCACGCGCCGAGGAACTGCTGGAGCGTTTCGGGCTTACCGAGGCGGCCGGCCGGCCCGCCCGCACCTACTCCGGCGGCATGCGCCGCCGCCTGGACCTCGCGGTGGGCCTGCTCACCCGCCCGCAGGTGCTCTTCCTCGACGAGCCGACGACCGGACTCGACCCGCACAGCCGCAACCAGATCTGGGCGGCCGTCCGCGAGCTGGCCGGGCGGGGCACCACGGTCCTGCTCACCACGCAGTACCTCGAGGAGGCGGACCGGCTGGCCGACGACATCGTGCTGATCGACCGGGGCCGGGCCGCGCACCGCGGCACCCCGGCCGAACTCAAGGCGCTCATCGGCGCCTACGCGGAGGTCGTCGTCGCCGACACGTCGGCGCTCGGGGCCGCGGCCGCGGTGCTCGACCAGCTGACCGGCGCGGAGCCGGTGCTCGACCACGAGCACCGCACCGTCGGCGCGGTCGCCACGGACCCCACGTTGACCCTGCCCCGCATCGTCCGCGAACTGGACGCGGCGGGCGTCCCCGTGATGGACGCGAGCCTGCGTCCGCCCACCCTCGACGAGGCCTTCCTCCGGCTGACCGGCCGGGAGGACACCCACACGGTGAAGGAGCCGGCGGCATGAGCACCACGACCCTGGTCCCCGAGCACAACCCGGAGCCCGCCGCGGGCGGCACCCTGCTGGCCGACGGCCTGGCGATGACCGGCCGCCACCTGCAGAAGATCAGGGCCGCGCCCGGCGTCCTGATCCTGACCCAGACCATGCCGATCACCATGCTGCTGTTCTTCGGCTACGTCTTCGGCAGCGCACTGGCCGTACCGGGGCAGGAGTACCGCGCGTTCCTGGTGCCGGGGCTCCTCGCCGCGACGGCCGCCAACGGGCTGATGACCGGCATGTTCATGGCGGCGCAGGACTGTGACCGCGGGGTGATGGACCGCTTCCGTACGCTGCCGATGAGCCGGGCCGCGGTGCCGCTCGGCGCCACCGCCTCCGAACTGCTGACCACCGCGGTCGGCCTGGTCCCCCTGACGCTCGTCGGACTCGCGGCCGGCTGGCGGATCGAGGGCGGCGCCGCCGCGGCCCTGGGAGCGTTCGGGCTGCTGCTGCTCTTCCGGTTCGCCACGTCGTGGGCCGGCTACTGGCTCGGCCTGCTGATCCGCAACGAGGAGGCCGCGGGTCAGGTCGGCAGCGCGACGTTCGTCCTTCCGCTGCTCTCCAGTGCGTACATCCCGACGGACGGCATGCCCGGATGGCTGCGGGCGGTCGCCGAGTGGAATCCGATCAGCGCCCTGGCCGCGGCCACCCGCGACCTCTTCGGCAACGCGGCCCCGGTGGCGGACGCCGCCTGGCCGTCCGCACACCCCGTCGCGGGAACACTGGCGTGGGCGGCGGTCCTGCTCGCGGTGTTCGTCCCGCTGACGGTCCGGCGGTACGCCGGCGGCGGCAGGGGGTGACAAGGGCGCCGCGTGCACGGTAAGCACGGTGCCCATGAGCACCACGCAGCCCCTCCCCCTGGACGGCGTCACCGTCGTCGCCGTCGAACAGGCCGTCGCCGCCCCGTTCGCCACCCGGCAGCTGGCCGACCTCGGCGCCAGGGTCATCAAGATCGAGCGTCCCGACGGCGGCGACTTCGCCCGTGGCTACGACACCGCCGCGCACGGGCTCGCCTCGCACTTCGTCTGGTGCAACCGCGGCAAGGAATCCGTCGCGATCGACCTCAAGGACCCACGGGGCCTGGACCTGGTGCGCCGGCTCGTCGCGGACGCCGACGTGTTCGTGCAGAACCTGGCACAGGGTGCGGCCGCACGTCTCGGCCTCGACGCGGCCACCCTCTGCGCCGCTCATCCGCGGCTGGTGGCCGTGGACATCTCCGGATACGGCGCCGGAGGGCCGTACGCGCACAAGCGCGCCTACGACATGCTCGTCCAGTGCGAGGCGGGCCTGGTATCGGTCACCGGCACTCCGGAGCAGCCGGTGAAGGCGGGAGTGCCCGCCGCCGACATCGCCGCGGCGATGTACGCCTTCTCCGGCGTGCTGGCCGCTCTGCTGCGGCGGGCGGCCACGGGACGCGGTGGCCCGGTGGAGATCTCGATGCTGGACTCACTGGCCGAGTGGATGGGGCATCCGCTGCACCACGGGATGCACGGGGGCACGACTCCGGCACGTACCGGGCTCGCGCACGCGGTCATCGCCCCGTACGACGCGTATCGCACCGCGGACGGGGAACAGCTGCTGCTCTCCGTGCAGAACGACCGGGAGTGGCGGCGGCTCGCCGAGCAGGTGCTGGAGCGGCCCGGGCTGGCCGACGATCCCGACTTCGCGACGAACACGGCGCGGACGGCGAACCGGGGGCGGACGGACGCGGTGGTGGGCGACGCGCTCGCCGGGCTGACCGGGAAGGAGGCGCTGGCCCGGCTGGACGCGGCGGGAATCGCCTGCGCCAGGTTGAACACCGTCGCCGATGTGGCGGCCCATCCCCAGCTGGCCGCGCGGGACCGGTGGCGGGAAGTGGAGTCACCGGTGGGGCCGCTGCGTGCGCTGCTGCCCCCGATCACACTGCCGGGTGGGGCGCAGACGCCGATGGGTGCCGTACCGGCGCTGGGTGAGCACACCGGCGCAACGCTGCGGGCCCTGGGGATGACGGACGAACAGACAGCAGCACTGCGCCGGGACGGAGTGATCTCGGATTCGGCCCTGAGCGGTGGGCCGGATCAGTCGTGACGTGGGATCAGCGGCGGCTGCCGAAGAGCGAGCGTCGCAGTCGCCGCAGCGGCGCGAAGAGCGAGACACGCGCGCCCCTGCTCCTGCGGGTGTGCGCGGCGTCGCGCGAGGTCAGCTCGAGCATCAGCAGCGTCGCTTCCGCGGACTCCCGCTGCGGAACGGCAGGGCCGCCCAGCACCGCGAGATGGCGATCGAGGCGCGAACTGGTCGCACTGCTCCCACACGTGATGGCAGGCACACGCGGCCTGCTGCGCATCGTTATCTGTTCCATGTCACTCCCCACCCGTACGAGGGCACCCGGCCCGGGCAGGTTAACCCTATCGTCCCGTGACGACACTCGTGTATCCCGCCCGCAGGATTGCCCGCACGTGTACGGAGGTTGACGGCCCGTTACCGAACTCGGCGGACTCCGGGCGGGGTTGAGCTAAATTGGAGGGGATTCGTCCGTACTGCACGCCGCTGCTGAGGGAGGATCACCGTGAACGATGTATCGAGCAACGACCGCGTGGTCGCGGACCGCTACCGCCTGCTCGGGCTGCTGGGCGAGGGCGGGGCGGGCATCGTGTGGCGCGCCCGCGACGAGGTGCTGGGACGCGAGGTCGCCGTGCGGGAGGTCCGGACGCCCGCCGGGCTGCCCCCCGCCGACGTCGGGCGGCTGCACACCCGGCTGGAGCAGGAGGCCAGGGCGGCCGGCCGCATCTCGCACCGTAACGCCGTCGCCGTCCACGACGTGGCCGTGCAGGATTCCCGGCCCTGGATCGTGATGGAGATGGTCCGCGGTCTCGCCCTGTCCGATGTGCTCGAGGCCGACGGCCCGCTGCCCCCGCGGCGCGCGGCCCGGATCGGCGCGGAGGTCCTCGCGGCGCTGCGCGCCGGACACGGGGCGGGGGTGCTGCACCGCGATGTGAAACCGGGCAATGTACTGCTGGGCAACGACGGGCGGGTGATGCTGACCGACTTCGGTATCGCCGCGGCCGGGGACCTGTCCGCACTCACCGGTACGGGTGAGCCGATCGGTTCGCCGGAGTTCGTCGCTCCGGAACGTGCGCTGGGGCGCACGCCGGGGCCCGAATCCGACCTGTGGTCACTGGGTGTGCTTCTGTTCGCCGCCACCGAGGGACGGACCCCGTTCGGCCGGGGTGCTCCGGCGGACACCCTCCGCGCCGTGGTCGAGGAGGAGCCGCCGCCGTTCCGTCGGGCGGGTCCGCTCGCTCCCGTCATCGAGGGGCTGCTGCGCAAGGACCCGGCCGAGCGGCTCACCGCCGAGGAGGCCGAGCACCGGCTGCGGATCCTGGCCGCGGGCGGGACGGGCCCGGCCGGGGGCGGGACCGCGGAACCGCCGGGACCACCTGCTCCGGCCTCCGAGAGCCCCGGCCCCTCCGGCCCCTCCGGCTCCTCCGGCTCCTCCGGCGAACCGGCCGGGGCGCCGGACGCCGCCACGCACCCGGCGGACCGGAGCGTGCGGGTGGGCGCACTGCTGGCCGTCGCCCTCGCGGTCGTGGCCCTGCTCGTCCTCGGACTGGTGGTCCGGGCGCTGTAGGGCGACGCCTGCGCGGACGAGGAGGCCCCGGCGGACCGGGACCTCCTCCCCTCGCGGTCGGGCGCGCAGCCTGCGGTACGGGCGCGTGCGGGGGTGCGGCTCAGGACGTGGGTGTGTGGGCAGGCACGTGCGGTGCGGACGCGTGCGCGGGTGCGGTCAGGCCTTCGCGTTGAGGACGGGCAGATATCCGCCCGACTGTCCGGCTGCGGTGGGGTGGTAGGACTCGCCGATGTTCAGCCAGTTCACGCTGTGCAGCCAGGCGCTCCCCGAGCAGATCTCGTGCCCGGTGAAGGTCGGGGCGACGTCGCCGAAGGTGAAGCCGTGGTCGGCGGCCCGCTTGGCGGTCGCCGCGTTGAGGTAGTCGGCCGCGCTGTTGATGGCCGTGCGTTCCTTCTCGCTCAGACCGGTGAGGCAGCTGCCGCCGAGTTTGTAGAAGCGGGGGTACCCGAGGACGACGACGCGGGCGGCGGGCGCCTTGGCGCTGATCGCCGCGTACACCGAGTCCAGCCTGCCGGGCAGGGTCGAGTCGACGTAGCCGCGGGCGGTGGCGATCCGGCTCAGGCAGGTGGCCTCGGACTGCAGGACACAGGTCGTCATGACGTCGGCGAACCCCGCGTCGTTGCCGCCGATGGAGATCGAGACGAGGTCGGTCGAGGAGTTGAGAGGAGCGAGCTGACCGGCCGTGACATCACCGGTCCTGGCCCCCGAGCACGCGGTGAAGGCGAACGAGGCGGGCGCGTTGGCCGCAGCCCACAGCGCGGGGTACGCCCGGGTGCTGCGTTTGCAGTTGCCGCTGGCGCTGTCGTAACTGCCCGCCCCCACACCGGAGGAGTAGGAGTCGCCGAGCGCCACGTAGTCGACCGCCTGTACGGATTCTTCGGCGTTGGCGACGCCGGCGCCCGTCAGAGCGAGAACGGTGCCGAGCAGGAGAGAGGACGAGAACGCCACGAGTCTGGACATTTTCATGGAACCTCCTTGGGCAGGATCTCTGCCTACTCCGTGGTAGCAGTCCCGGCACCAATTCCGGAAGTGTTCATGCCAAGAACGTTCCACGAGAGCCCCTTGGCGCCCCTCTGGCGCTCCCTCACATGAACGTCGGGCATCCGGAGCACGGGGGAGCAAAGCCCTCGACCCGGATCATCGCCGATGATCCGGAGTCACTTCGGGCACACGCGGCGCCGCTTCCAGCAGCCTGCGCCGCGGCAGTGGCGGGGGTGGGCGGGACTCCGGCGCTCAGCGGTATCGATTCACCACTGCGTGCGCCTCTCGCGCTCATTCACCTCTTCGCAACTCCGTCGGCCGCCTTCTCCGTGGGGCTGCGGGGTATGGAGTGGACGGGCCGGCCGCCGGGTCACCGGCCGTCAATTCCCCGACGGCACGGACCCGCTCGGCCCTGAACAGCAGGTCGGCGCGGAATGGAGTGCTGATCATATCCGTTTCCGCCCTGATCATTCACCTGTCGGCGCGACTCCCGAAGATCCGGAATGCGCACATGAACGGGAAGTCGCAATTCCGTGCCCGTAGGTGACAGTCCGGTCAAAATCCCAGAAATGCGAGACCGTGGTGCGGGTCTTGCCATACAGTTCCCATCGTTAATACCGTCGTACATCCACCCGCGACGATCCATCACGCAGTACGGCGCCGGGGAGGGCTCGGGCAGCCACGGTGGATATCGGAGCGGGGCGCGGTAGGGGGGTGCCGTGCCCAGCGGCCGTACTCAGTCGAGTCGGCCGCCGTGCGGCCAGTTGTGCCAGCTCATCCAGCCAGCTCGGAGTGGTATGCCGTCATGGCCGGGGTGAGAACCCCCCTTTCGAACCGGACCTTTATCCGGACAGCCCGGGGGCGGGCCGTCCACCGGACGAGAGGGAAATGAGTCATGAGTTCAGTTCTGCCTTCCTCGAACAGATCCGCCGCCGAAGGGATCGAAATCGCTCAAATGGAGAGCGAATACCGACCGATCTCTTCCCATCTCGCGATAGCGCCGCCGGTAAGTGTCGTGATCCCCGCCATGAACGAGGCGGAGAATCTCCCCCATGTGTTCAAGACCCTGCCCGACTGGATTCACGAAGTCGTGCTCGTCGACGGGAATTCCACCGACGACACGGTCCGGGTCGCCCGTGAACTGCGCCCGGACGTCGTGGTCGTCAAGCAGGTCGGCAAGGGAAAGGGCGACGCCCTGATCAGCGGCTTCGCCGCCTGCACGGGCGAGATCATCGTGATGGTCGACGCGGACGGCTCGGCCGACGGCCAGGAGATCGTCAGCTACGTCTCGGCCCTGGTCGGCGGCGCCGACTTCGCCAAGGGCTCCCGCTTCGCCAACGGGGGCGGAACGGACGACATGACGCCGGTCCGCAAGCTGGGCAACTGGGCGCTGTGCACCGCCGTGAACCGCAAGTTCGGCGCCCGGTACACCGACCTCTGCTACGGCTACAACGCCTTCTGGAAGCACTGCCTGGACCGGATCACCCTGGACTGCACGGGCTTCGAGATCGAGACCCTGATGAACATCCGGGTGGTCAAGGCGGGACTCAGGGTCCAGGAGGTGCCGAGCCACGAGTACAACCGGATCCACGGGGTCAGCAACCTCAGCGCCGTACGGGACGGGATCCGGGTGCTCAAGGTGATCCTCCGGGAGAAGCGCGTGCGCCGTACCGGGCGCCGGGCGGCGGTCCCCGCCGTCATCGGCCGGAGGCCGGTGCTGTGAGCGGGCGTGACTTCTCCGTGGTCGTCTGCGTCTACACCGAGGACCGCTGGGACGACATCCTCGCGGCCGTCGGTTCGGTGCGCGCGCAGACCCGGCCCGCGGCGGAGATCCTGCTGGTGGTGGACCACAATCCGGCTCTGCTGGCACGTCTGGACGAGGAGTTCACGAGCTCGGGCGGATACGGGGGCCCCGGGACGGTGCGGGTGCTCGCGAACGCGGGCCCCCGCGGACTGTCGGCCGGTCGCAACACGGGCATCGCCGCCGCCCGGGGCGAGATCGTCGCCTTCCTCGACGACGACGCGGTGGCCGAGCGCGACTGGCTGCGCCACTTCGACGGGAACTACGGCGATCCGGACGTGATGGCCGTCGGCGGCAGGACCCTGCCGTCCTGGGCCTCGGGCATCAGACCGGTGTGGTTTCCCGAGGAGTTCGACTGGGTCGTCGGATGCACGTACCGAGGGCTGCCGCCCGGCAGGGTCCGGGTCCGCAACGTCCTCGGCGGCAACGCGTCCTTCCGGCGCGCGGCGTTCGACGCGTCGGGCGGCTTCGCCATCGGCATCGGGCGGGACGGCGGCAGGCGTCCGCTGGGCGGGGAGGAGGCCGAGCTGTGCATCCGGCTGGCCCGGGCGCTCCCCCGCGCGGTGCTGCTGACCGACGACCGCGCGGTGATCCACCACAAGGTCCCCGCGGTGCGGGAGCGGTTCGGCTACTTCCGCACCCGTACGTACGCCGAAGGGCTCCCCAAGGCGCTGGTCTCCCGAAGTGCGGGTGTGGGCAAGGGGCTCGAGTCCGAGCGCCGCTACACCACGCGGGTGCTCCCGGCCGGGGTGCTGCGGGGCCTGCGGGACGCACTGCGCTGCCGGCCCGGGGGCGCGGGCCGGGCGGGCGCCATCCTGACCGGCGTCCTGGCCGCCGCGGCCGGATATGCCGTGGGGACCGTCCGGGCCCGGCGCGCCGGGCCCGCCTTCACCGTGCCGGCGGTCGGCCGGTCCGCCCGGGGCGGCGAGCCGGCCCCCGCCGCACGGGAGGAGGTGGGGTGAGCGCGGCCGTGCCGATCCTGATGTACCACGCCGTGGGCCACCGGCCGGCCGACGCCGTGTACGGCCTGTCGGTGTCGCCCGGCGCGTTCCGGGCGCAGATGGAGATCCTCGCCGGGCGCGGCTTCACCCCGCTCACCACGGCCGCGCTGGGCGAGTGCTGGCGTCTGGGACGGCCGCTGCCGCCCCGGCCGGTACTGATCACGTTCGACGACGGCTACGAGGGGGTGCACCGCCACGCCCTGCCGGTGCTGGCCGAACACGGTTTCGTCGCCACTGTCTTCGTCTCCACCGGCTGGCTCCGCGGTGCGCACGACGAGGGCGGAGCCCCGGACACGATGCTCGACTGGGGCCAGGTGCGCGAAATCGCCTCGACGGGGGTGGAGATCGGCGGTCACAGCCACACCCACCCCCAGCTGGACCAGATCGACGCCACCGCGCTGCGGGCCGAGACCGTGCGCTGCCGCGAGATCATCACCGGGGAGCTGGGCGGGAGTCCGGTCTCCTTCGCGTACCCGTACGGCTACTCCGGCCGCCGGGTACGGCACGCGGTGCGGGCGGCGGGGTTCGCCCAGTCCCTCGCCGTGGGCAACGGCCTGGCGCGCCGCCGCCAGGGACCGTACGCCCTGGAGCGGGTGACGGTCCGGCGCAGCACCGGGACCGCCGCGTTCGCGCGGCTGGTCGAGGGGCGGGCGGTCACCCGTGCGTTCCTCGTGGACCGGGCGCTCAGCCAGGGGTTCGCCGTCGTACGCGGCGCACGCCGGGCACGACGCGCGTTCGACGGATCCGCGTCGGCGCGTCCGGCCTGACGCGGGGGTGGCCGGGCCCACGGACAGGCGCGGTCGCCCGTCCGTGGGTCCGGCCGCCCGCCCCCGAGGCCGAGGGGGACGCGGCGGGCTGTCGAAACCTGGGTGCGCGGGCTGCCGCTGTGCCGGATCATGGGCGCCATGTCTGCCAACCCCGAGTCCGCTCTGCCGATCCGGCTCAACGTCGACGACGGCGATTCGCCGTCCGACATCGTCGACGCGCTGTTCCTCGGCCGCTTCACGACGGGCGAGCAGCCGTACTCGCACAGTTCGACACTCGACCGGGTGCGTTCGGGGGCGACCCTGATGCCACCGGCTGCCAGGGTGCTGCGGGCCGCCCGCGACGGCGACCGCAGTGCCACGCTCGCCGAGGGCGAGGGGTGGACACTGCTGATCTCGCGGTGGAACCGGGGGGCCGACGTCACGGTCACCGCCACCAGCGCCGAGCTGGCGGAGGAGGTGCTGGCCCGGGCGACCGACGGCGCGCAGGACGAACCGGAACCGCAGCCGGACAACGTGGCGATGGGCTTCTGGTACGTCTCCCCGCGACGCGGCCCGAACCGCACCACCCGGCAGATCACCGCCGGCACGTGGGACGAGATCAGCGCCAACTACACCGCTCCGGTCGCCGATGCCATGGGCCGGCTGATGAAGGTGACCCCGGACGACATCGCGGGCCGGCTGCTCCTGCTCCACGGCCCCCCGGGCACCGGCAAGACCTCCGCGCTGCGCACCCTCGCCCGGTCCTGGCGCGACTGGTGCCAGGTCGACTGCGTACTCGACCCCGAGCAGCTCTTCAACGACGTCGGCTACCTCACGGACATCGCCATCGGCGAGGACGACGGCTCGGCCGGGGGACGGTGGCGCCTGCTGCTCCTGGAGGACTGCGACGAGCTGATCCGCGGGGAGGCGAAGCACACGGCGGGCCAGGCGCTGTCCCGGTTGCTGAACCTGACGGACGGCCTGCTGGGCCAGGGCCGCAAGGTGCTGGTGGGGGTGACGACCAACGAGGACCTGGAGCGGCTGCACCCCGCGGTCGTGCGCCCCGGCCGTTGCCTGGCCCGGATCGAGGTGGGCTCGCTGACGCGCGAGGAGTCGGTGTCCTGGCTGGGCACGGAGGAGGGCATCGGCCGTGACGGCGCGACGCTCGCGGAGCTGTACGCACTGCGGCGGGGCAGCGCCCCCGCGTCCGTGCCGAAGCAGGACGCGGGGGCGAACGCCGGGCTGTACCTCTGAGCGCCCGCTGAACGGCGGGGATCCGCTCGTCGGGGCCGCCTCACTCCTCGTAGGCCGCCCGTACCGCGTCCCGGGCCAGGGAGAGCGCGTCGGCCCTGGACAGGCCGAGGCGCCTGGCCTCTCCGGCGTACACCTGCGCGGCCGTCGCCGCCCTCCGTGCGGCGGCGTCGCCCGCCGCGGCGACGAACGTGCCGTTGCGGCCGCGGGTCTCGATCACCCCGTCTGCCTCCAGCGCCCGGTAGGCCTTGGCGACGGTGTTGGCGGCGAGGCCGAGGTCCTCGGCGAGGCCGCGCACCGTCGGGAGCCGGTGGCCGACGGGCAGGGCACCGGAGCGGGCCTGGTCGGAGAGCTGGGTGCGCAGTTGCTCGTACGGGGCGGCTGCGGAGTCCGGATCAATGGCGATCTTCAGGGTCACGGGCCGATTCTCCCCCACCACCGGAAATCCGGAGGCGGCCGGCGGGGCCACCCACGTACCGTCCGCCGCACGGGTGTGCGCGTGCCCGCACCGGCACCCGACGCGGGAACGGCCCGACAGCGACGGCCAACCGGTGGTCCGGCCGCGAGAACTGCGCCACGGAGGTACGCCATGTCCACCGTCCCACCTGGGACCGCCCTGTTCGTCACCCTCGTCAAGGCGGGCAGCACCAAGATCCGCTACCCGGCGGACCTCGTCCACGACGACAGCACCCGCGTCACCGTCCGGGCACCCTGGGCTGCGCCGCACACCCGGGACTTCGGCTTCGTACGGTTCGAGCCGGGCGACGTCCTCATCGAGCACTACTGGCGCGACCGGTGGTTCGCGGTGAAGGAGGTGCGCACCGGCGACGGGGAACTCAAGGGCTGGTACTGCGACATCACCCGGCCCGCCGTCCTCCGGGACGCCGAACTGCTGGTCGAGGACCTGGATCTCGATCTCTGGGTGTCCGCGGACGGCTCGTCCGTACTGCGTCTCGACGAGGACGAGTTCGAGGAGAGCGGCCTGGCGGACCGGGACCCGGTGGCGGCGGAGGCGGCCGTGCGGGCACTGGACGAGCTGGAGCGGCTGGCCCGCGCCGGGGGCCTGACGGAGCTCCTGAGCTGAGGCGTGTCCGCGTGCGGGGTGGGCAGGCCCTCCCCCGCACGCACCGGGGCGGAGCGAGCCGCACCGCAGGCACTTGGCCCCGCGCTAGGGCACGACCAGCTCCACCTCGTACCCCGCCGCGTTCTCCAGGTACGCCGCGTGGTGCCCGTCGACGGTGTGCGCGGGGCGGTCGGGGAGGAGCGGCCGCCAGCCGTGCCCGGGGGCCCGGCGCACGAGCGCGTCGAGCGTGTCGCGGTCCCGGACGTGGAACGCCAGGTGGTTGAGGCCCGGGCGCAGCCTGTCGTACGTGTCCCCGGACAGGTCCGGGGACTGTTCGACCACCACGTAGCTGTCACCGCGCCGCCAGCTGCGGCCCCGCTCCCAGCGCTGGTACGGGGCGTGGCCCAGCTCGCCCAGCAGCCAGCCCCAGTCCGACTCGGCCGCCGCCAGGTCGGGCACCCACAGCTCGATGTGGTGCACCCCGCCGGTGGGGGCCGTCGCAGGCAGCGGGACGGCACGCCGTACACCGTGCGGCACGTGCCCGACGGGGTCGCCGTCCTCGTGCCAGTGGAGCAGGAAGCGCTCCCCCGCGCGGTAGCCGTCGAGGCCGGCCCGGCTGTACGCCACCATGTCGTCCGGCAGCGCGTCCAGGGGGAACCAGCCGAGCTCGGAGCACTTCTCCGGCTCGGCGTTGCGGGGCGGGCGCCCGGGGTCGTACGCCGCCTCGAAGAACCAGCCCGTCCTGGGGCTGCCGCCGGGACCACGGTGCTGCATGACCAGGGCCACCCGGAGCTCGTCGGGATCCAGCACGACGCCGGTCTCCTCGGCCGTCTCCCGGATCATCGCCTCGCGGACGTCCTCGCCGTCCTCGACGTGGCCGGAGGGTGCGTGGAGCAGCCCGTCCGCGTACCCCGTGCCCGCCCGCCGGGCGAGCAGCACCTCGGCGCCGCGGCGCAGGACGAGGTGGACGTCGACCACCTCCGTGTGCCGGTGGGCGGGCTCGGCGCGGGCCACCAGCGCGTACCGCTCGTCGTGGACCTCCTTGCCCCAGAGCCGGTCGTCACCGGAGAGCGCCTCGTGGTGGATGCGCTCCGTGTGCGGGGTGAGCAGTCCGGTGAGGCGGGCCGCGGAGAGTCCGACACCGCCCCACACCCCTTCGATCAGCACCAGCCGCCCGCCGGGCCTCAGCAGGCCGAACCAGTGGTGCAGGGCGGCCACCGGGTCGGGGAGCAGCCACACCACGTGCCGGGCCAGGATCACGTCGAACCGCTGTGTGCCGACGGGCGGTTCGCCCGCGTCGCCGACGAGTACCCGGGCTCCGGTCCCGGAGAGCTTGGCCCGCGCCTGCCCGGCCATGCGCGGCGACCGGTCGACGGCGGTGACCCGGTGTCCCTGACCGGCGACCAGGAGCGCCAGACTGCCCGTGCCGCACCCGAGGTCGAGCACCTCGGAGCACGCCGCGGGCAGCCAGGTCTCCATCCGCTGCGCCCAGGCGCTGCGGACGGCGGGATCGAGGAGTCCGTGGTCGGGCTCCTCGTCGAAGGAGTCGGCGGCGGCGTCCCAGTCGATCGTCGTCATGGGACCGATCCTCTCAGCCGCCGCCGACAGCCCGTCAGGACCGCAGCCGCACCACCAGCTTCCTCACCAGCGGCCACGCCAGGATCAGCAGGACGATCGCGTACACCGATACAGAGAACGGGGTGTTGACCAGACCCGTCACGCTGCCGTCGCTGATCTGCAGGGCACGGCGCAGCTGCTGTTCCGCGGCCGGGCCGAGGATCACGGCGATGATCGCCGGAAGCACCGGCAGCCCGTAGCGCCGCATCCCGAAGCCGATCAGGCCGATCACCAGCAGGATCACCAGGTCGACGGCCTCGCCACCGACCGCGTACGCGCCGACGGCGGCGAAGAACAGGATGCCCGCGTAGAGGTAGGGGCGCGGGATCTTCAGCAGCTTCGCCCACAGCGGTGCCAGGGGCAGGTTGAGCGCGAGCAGCAGCACCATGCCGACGAAGAGGGAGGCGATCAGGCCCCAGACCAGCTCGGGTTCCCGCTCGAACAGGAGGGGGCCCGGCTGGATCCCGTACTGCTGGAAGGCGGCCAGCATCACGGCGGCGACGGCGGTCGTGGGCAGCCCGAGGGTGAGCATGGAGACGAGGGTTCCCGCGGCGGACGCGGAGGCCGCGGACTCCGGGCCGGCGACGCCCTCGATGGCACCCTTGCCGAACTCGTCGCGGTGCTTGGAGAGCCGCTTCTCCGTGACGTACGAGAGGAACGTGGGGATCTCCGCACCGCCCGCCGGGACGGCGCCGAAGGGGAAGCCGATGAAGGGCCCGCGCAGCCAGGGCTTCCAGGTGCGGCGGACATCGGCCCGGCCGAGCCAGGGGAGGCCGACGGGGATCGGCCTCTCCGAGGAGCGGCGCAGGTGGGCGGCGACCCACAGGGCCTCGCCGATGGCGAAGAGCCCCACCGCGACGATCACCACGTCGATGCCGTCGGCCAGTTGGAGCGAGCCGAAGGTCAGCCGCTGCTGCCCGGTCATCGCATCCAGGCCGACGAGGCCGATGGTGAGCCCGATGAGGAGCGAGGCGAGACCGCGGATGCGGGAGGAGCCGAGGACGGAGGTGACGGCGATGAACGCCAGCACCATGATCGCGAAGTAGTCCGGAGCGCCGATGTCGACGGCGAGCGAGGCGACGGTCGGGGCGAGGACGACCAGCAGGATCGTGCCGATCATGCCGCCGGTGAAGTGGCCGATGGCCGCGGCGGCCAGGGCCTGCGCCCCGCGCCCGGCCTTCGCCATCGGGTTGCCCTCGATGGCGGCGACGACGGCCGCGCTCTCCCCGGGCGTGTTGAGGAGGATGGAGGTGGTGGAGCCGCCGAACATCGCGCCGTAGTAGATCCCGGCGAACATGATGAAGGCACCGGTCGGTTCGAGTCCGTACGTCACCGGCAGCAGCAGGGCCACGGCCATGGCCGGGCCGATGCCGGGGAGCACCCCGATCGCCGTGCCGAGCAGGACGCCGAGCGCGGCCCAGAGCAGGTTGACCGGCGTGAGCGCCGTGCCGAAACCGTCGATGAGGGAGTTGAGGGAGTCCATCGGTCAGAGCACCCCCATCAGCGGTCCGCCGGGGAGGGGCACCCCGAGCAGGTGGTCGAAGACGAAGTACGTCACGAACGAAAGACCCGCCGCGATGAGCGGGTCGCGGTCGTGGTGGCGGCTGCCGAGCGCGTGCGCGGAGCCCCAGAAGAGGAGCGCCCCGGCGATGGGGAAGCCGAGCGGGTCGATGAGGACGGCGAAGGCGAGGAAGACCCCGGTGAGGAGGGCGACGGTACGCCGGTCGGCCGGTTCGGCGAGGTCGACGTCCTCGCCGGCCTCCGCTTCGCCGCGACCGCCGCGCAGGACGTCGACGGCGAGGAGCACCGCGACGACGAGCAGGCCCGCCCCGACGACGACCGGGACGGTCCTGGGGCCGACGGGCCCGCGCTGGGTGAGGTCCACGTCCATCGTGAGGGCGTCCGTCAGGACGAGGACGCCCAGCACGAACAGCAGGACGCAGACGCCGAGTTCGGAGTGCTCACGGAGCCAGGAGCGGGTGGGGGCGGGAGGGGGCGCGGTCACAGTCCCAGCTCCTTCAGCACGGTGGCGACACGCTGGTCCTGGGCCTCCAGGAAGTCGCCGAAGGCGTCACCGGTGAGGAACGCGTCGTCCCAGCCGTTCTTCTTCATGGAGTCCTGCCACTGCTGCGAGGTGTGCAGCCCCCGCACGAGGGAGACGAGCTTGTCCCGTTCGGCGTCGGAGAGGCCCGGCGGGGCGACGATGCCGCGCCAGTTGGTGAAGTCGGTGTCCAGGCCGGCCTCGCGGAGGGTGGGCGCGTCGAGACCCGGGACCCGCTTCGGGCCGGTGACGGCGAGCAGCCGCAGCTCTCCGGCCCGGATCTGGTCCAGGTACTCGCCGACGCCGGAGACACCGAACCCGACCTTGTTGCCGAGGATCGACGCGAGGAGTTCGCCGCCGCCGTCGAAGGGGATGTAGTTGACCTCCCTGGGAGCGATGCCGGCGGCCTTCGCCATCAGCATGGGCGCCAGATGGTCGGGCCCGCCGGGCGAGGAACCACCGCCGACGGGAATGCGGCCCGGGTCCTTCTTCCAGGCGGTGAGCAGCTGGTCGATCGTCCGGTACGGGGAGTCCTTGGCGACGACGACGATGTCCTGCTCCTCGGTGAGCCGGGCGATCGGGGTCGTGTCGGCCAGGGTCTTGGGCGACTTGTTGGTGTGTACGGCGCCCACGACCCCGAGGCCCATGGACATGGCGAGTTTGCCGTTGCCGTGCTCGCCGGCCAGCCGGGCCAGTCCGACGGTGCCGCCCGCGCCGGGCAGGTTGAACACCTCGATGCTGTGGGTGAGCCCGGCGTCCTCGGCGTTCTTCGCGGCGGTGCGCGCCGTGATGTCGTACCCGCCGCCGGGTGTGTTGGGAACCATGAAGCGCAGTCCGGGAATCTGCGTGCCGGTGTCGGAGTCGCTGCCCGCGGAGAGCAGCGGCGGTCCCACGACCACCAGCAGCGCCGCCCCGAACAGGGCGAGTGGAGTGCGCAATCGCACCGGGTGCCACCTTTCGAGCCATGCGTGGACGGGTGTGAGGTGGCCCACATGTTGCCGGTGCGTCAACCAACTGTCTCCGTTCCGGAACCAATGGACGTTGTGGTCGTTGTGGTCGCGGCCTACCGTGTCGGCGTGACGAGAGTGCTGGTGGTGGACGACGACTTCATGGTCGCGAAGCTGCACGGCCGCTATGTGTCCGCGATGGACGGTTTCACGGTCGTCGGCGTGGCCCACAGCGGTGCCGACGCCCTGCGCGCGGCCCGTCGGCTGCGCCCGGATCTGGTGCTGCTCGACATCTACCTGCCCGACATGGACGGCATCGCCGTACTGCGGGAACTGCGCGCGGCGGAGGAGCGGAGCGGCGACACGCGCAGCGCGGACGCGCTGTTCATCACGGCCGCACGCGACGCGGGCGTGGTCAGGGCGGCCCTGCGCGCCGGCGCCCTGCACTATCTGATCAAGCCGTTCCACCGCTCGGCGCTGGAGGAGCAGCTGCACCACGTGGCATCGCTGCGCAACCGTCTGGACGCGCTCGACGAGGCCCGTCAGGAGGCACGCCAGGAGGACGTGGACCGCATCTTCGGAACCCGGCCCCCCGGCTCGCGCGAACTCCCCAAGGGGCTCGCGGCGCGCACCGCGGACCTGGTGGAACGCGTCCTGCGCGCGCACCCGGCCGGCCTGTCCGCCTCCGAGTGCGCCGAGGCGGGTGCCCTGTCCCGCGTCAGCGCGCGCCGCTATCTCGAGTACTTCGCGGAAACGGGGCGGGCCGAGGTGTCGCTGCGGTACGGGGGGACGGGGCGGCCGGAGCGCCGCTACCGCGCGCTGTCCTGACCTCGCGGGCCGTGCACGCCCCCGTCGCTCCTAGGTGTTCCGGATCGCGTTCACCAGTCCGGCGGCGAGGTGCGCCCGCTCCTCCATGGCGTCGATCACCAGGTACTCGTGGTCGGCGTGGGCGCCGCCCCCGACCGCTCCGAGACCGTCGAGTGTCGGCACTCCCAGGGCGGCCGTGAAGTTGCCGTCGCTTCCTCCGCCGACCGCCCGTCCTCCGATCCCGGGGAGCAGCCGCTCGGCCACCGCGAAGAGTTCCGCGGACGCCGACTCGGGCATCGGGGGCCGGCCCACGGAGCCCCTGACCTCGATCCGCGCCCCGTCGAGGTGCGGAACGAGTGCGGCGAGGGCGGCTTCGACGCGTTCCTTCTCGTCGGCCGATTCGACCCGGACGTCGACGACGACGGTCGCCCCCGCGGGAACGACGTTGTCCAGGGTTCCCGCCGACACGACGGTCGGCGTGACCGTCGTGCCGATGGCGGGGCGGCCGAGCGCCGCGATGTCCAGGACCTGGTGCGATGCCTCGATCAGGGCGTTGACTCCGGCCTCCGGTTCGAGGCCCGCGTGCGAGGCCCGGCCCGTGACGGCGACGTGGAACGTGCCGCAGCCCTTGCGGCCGGTCTTCAGCGCGCCGCCCTCCGCGGCTCCCTCGAACACGAGGACGGCGCCGCACGCGAGGGCCCGTTCCTCGATGAGGGCCCGGGAGGAGCGGGAACCGACCTCCTCGTCGGCGGTCACCAGGATCTCGACGCCCGACCGGTCCTCGAGCGCCGCCAGCCCGTGAACGGCCTGGACCAGGCCGCCGAGCATGTCGAAGACCCCGGGGCCGGTCGCATGCCCGTTCTCGACCCGGAACGGGCGGCGTTCGAGGGTGCCGAGCGGAAACACGGTGTCGTGGTGGCCGAGGATCAGTACGCGGGGTTCGCCGCCGCCCGACCAGTGGACGTGCGGCCCGGCCTCACTCGCGACGAGGACGGCCTGACCGCCGAGGCGGCGCTCGATGACACCGGCGACGTCCTCGGCCGAGGCCTTCAAGGCGTCGAGGTCCCGCGAAGGGGACTCGGTCTCGACGAGGATCCTGAGGTCCTCGAGCATCGCGTCCACACTCACATCGACCATCTCGCGCATCGTCACTTCTCCCCCGGGGTGCCTGCAGGTGCGCGGCCATCCTCCGCCATCGGCCCCGTCGGGGACCAGTCGAAGGGTCGGGCCCGCCCCGGACAGCCGGCTCGCGGGCCCCGGACGGACCGGCCGCGAGGAACCGGCCCCGCCCCGGGCGCCTTTCGGGGAGCACTTCCTGAGCCCTCCCCTAACCGTCCCTTAAGTGCGCCATAACGATCGCCACCTGCGCCTTTCCACGGCCGGATCCGCCCTGTCCGGCGGCTAGTTTGCTGATCACCGGGACGAGGTCCGTTCCGTCGGTGCCGCCGGCGGCACCGTGGTACGGGCCCTGTGTCGCGCCCCTCGCAGACGTGTCCGTCGAAGGAGAACCGCCACCATGGCCGTCATCATGACCGCTCGCCGCAGGCTCGCCGGGAGCATCGTCGCGCTCGGCGTCGCGCCGCTCGCCCTGACCGGGCTGTCCGCCGCCCCCGCCGCCGCGCACGGTTCGCTGACCGACCCGGTGAGCCGGGTCTCGGCGTGCTTCGCCGAGGGGCCGGAGAGTCCGAAGTCCGCCGCGTGCCAGGCGGCGGTGGCAGCCGGTGGCACCCAGGCGCTGTACGACTGGAACGGCGTGAACATCGCCAATGCGGCAGGCAAGCACCGTGAGCTGATCCCGGACGGGAAGCTGTGCAGCGCGGGCAACGACAAGTTCAAGGGGCTCGACCTGCCGCGCGCCGACTGGCCGTCCAGCCCGATGAAGGCGGGCAGCCACACCTTCCGTTTCCGGGCCACCGCACCGCACAAGGGCTCGTTCGAGCTGTACCTCACCAAGGCCGGATACGACCCGTCGCAGCCCCTGAAGTGGTCGGACCTCCAGGAGAAGCCGTTCGCCGAGGCCACCGATCCGCAGCTGGTGGACGGGTCGTACGTCTTCGACGGCACCGTCCCGCAGGCGTCGGGGCGGCAGTTGGTCTACACCGTCTGGCAGCGGTCCGACTCCCCCGAAGCCTTCTACGCCTGCTCCGACGTGGTCTTCGGCGGCGAGGGAAGCGGCAGCGGCAGCGGTTCCGTCGCCGCCGTCCCGGCCCCGTCCGCGTCCGCACCGTCCGAGCAGGACATCGACGAGGGCTCCGACAAGTCGTCCGTCGAGCACAACGGCCACGGTGACGACGACGCCTCCACCGGCGCGGAGGTCACCGAGGCGGCCCCGGCCGGCGGTGAAGCGGCCGGTGAGGACACGGCGAACGCCCCCGAGCCGAACAGTGCCGCGGTGGCCCCCGCAGCGGCGGCGGCGGACGAGACCCTCGCCGAGACCGGTGGCAGCGGCAGCACCACGTACCTCGCGGTCGGCGGAGCAGCCGCGCTGGCCGTCGGCGCGAGTGCGCTGTTCGCCTCGGTCCGCCGCCGGGCGGCCACCGGGACCCACCGCGGCTGACCGCGCGCGGCCGTCGCGGGCGGCCGCCCGTACGCGACCGGGCGGCCGCCGTGACCGTCGCCGGCCGCGATGAGTGCCACGGCCACAGGGACCCCTTGCGCGCCCCACCGCGCAAGGGGTCCCGGCACGTCCCGGCATGCGTCTCAGCCGATCACCGAGGCGCAGGTGGTCGGGGTGGCGCGCGCCGGGTCGAGGGCGTTCCCGACCTCGTGGAAGGCGATCCGGTCGATGGTCCCGATCGCGACGTGCTCGGACAGGTCGACCGGGCACAGGTCCTGGAGCAGGACGTTGCGTACGTTCGGCCCGCTCAGGTACTGGGTGCGGTACGGGGTCACGACCTCGTCGTACTGGGTGGCGATGACGGTGTAGCGGACGCCGGGGACGGTGTCCCCGCCCGCGTTGAGTCTGGTCATGAAGGGGGATCCGGCGACCTGGTCGGCCAGGGCGGGAGTGTTCGTCGTGAGGAGGTCCTCGATGCCGGGGAAGTACGGCAGCAGCCTGGTGAGGCCCAGGAGCGTCGTGCCGTGGTTGTCGGGGGCGATCCCGATCAGGGCGTTGACCTTGTCGGCGCCGCCGAGGAACTTCAGGTAGTAGCGGGGCATCATGCCGCCCTGGGAGTGACCGACGATGTCGGCCTTCGTGGTTCCGGTGGCGCCGAGCACCTTGTCGATGAACACGTCGAGCTGTCCGGCCGACTTGTCGATCGGGCCCAGGCCGTTGAAGAAGGGGACGCCCGGGAGCCGGCCGTAGTCGAGCGAGAAGACGCAGTAGCCCCGGTTGACGAGGTACGGCGCGAGGACGAGCCAGTTGTCGATCGAGTTCCCGAAGGTTCCGTGGACCAGGACGACCGGGCGCGGGTGGGCTGCCGAGGGCTTGCAGGAGTAGTCGTTCCAGCCGCGGGACGAAGCGGCGGCCTCCACGGTGGGGGTGGCCGCGGTCGCGGTCGCCGTGGGGGCGACCAGTGCGACGACGGCGAGGAGCAGTGCGGTGAGCGTCCGGCGTGCGCGTGGGGTGCGCGAGGCTCGGGTCCAGGGCAGCATCGTGTGGTCTCCTTGCGGCTCAAGGGAGTTGCGATGGCGGTGCGCCCTGTGGTCCGGACCACAAGTCGAACGTGCTGAGGTGCGGTGCGGGGGTGGTTCCGTGTGGAGTGGATCCGTGTCGGGTGATTCCGTACGCCGTGATTCCGTACGCCGTGGTTCTGGGTACGGCGACTCCACGGTCGGCATTTCTGTGTGCTCATGCCAAATTACGCGCCAGTAAGGTGGTGCGGGAAGTTACGCGTCGGTAAAAAGATGGGCGGCGGTCAGGCGGCGAGCCTTCCCGGCTTCACGGCCTGCGGACCGAACCTGGCCCGCAGCCGGTCGGAGACCGCCTCGATCCGCCGGGCCCGCTCGTCCACCGGGTCGAAGGTGAGCTGGCGGGAGGCCCGTTCCGCGTCGTGCAGCCCTTCCGCCCGCAGCGCGATGCCCCGGACCCGCGCCCGCTGCAACCCGAACGAGTCCTGGATCCGGTAGGCGAGCGAGGTGAGCGCCGCCGAGTGGGCGGTGGGCTCCGGGAGCGTACGGCTGCGGGTCAGCGTCTCGTAGCCGGCCCGGCCCGCGTACCGGACGGTGACCGCGAGCGAACGGCACACCTGCCCCTCGCCGCGCAGCCTCGCCCCCAGCTCCTCGGTGAGCGAGAGGAGCGCGCGGCGGTGCTGTTCCGGGTCCAGTTCGTCGCGGGGGAAGGAGCGTTCGGCGGCGATCGACCGGGCGGCGGCGTTCGGCAGGACCTTCGTACGGTCGACGCCGTTCGCCCGTTCCCACAGGTCGCGCCCGGCCCGCACCCCGGTGATCCGCTGCAGCGTGGCGAGCGGTGCGGCGGCGATCCGGCCGACGGAGTCGAGCCCGTATCCGCAGAGGGTGCGCGCGGTCGCCGTACCGACACCGTCCAGCGCGGCGGCCGGCCTGTCCGCGAGGAAGCCTGCGGCCCCGCCGGCGGGCACCACGAAGGTCGTCCCAGGCGCCGCCTGCCGGGCCGCCATCCTGGCCAGCATGGGGTTCTCCGCCGCCCCGATCGCACAGTCCACGCCGTGCAGGGCGAGTGCGCGGACCCGGATCACCGACGCCAGCCCCGCCGCGTCCTGCCGGAAGTAGCGGAGCGAGCCGCCGACATCGGCGAGCGCACCGTCGGGCGGGGCGGCCTCGACGACCGGGGTGAACGCACCGAGGAGCGCCAGCAGGCCCTCGTAGGCGGCGCTGTCCGGCTGCCCGCCGCCGATCCGGCAAAAGCGCAGGCACAGGACGGTCGGCTGCTCGTCGCTCATCCCGCGCTCCCCGGGCTCTGGTGCCACAGCTTCCTTCCGGTGGGTGCCCCTTCGCCGGCGGGCCGGAGGTCGGACCACGGGTTCATCTCGTAGCCGGTCGGCAGCTGGATCCGGCGGCCGTCGTCGCTGGTCTCCTCCTCCCCGGAGGCGGGGACCTCCGCCAGCCGGGCCGCGACCGCGTCGAGCCCGCCGGTCCGCCGCAGCTCCGCCAGCTCCGCCAGATTCCAGGCCGCCGCTCCCACCACGCTCATGCTGCGCGGGCCGCGCCGCTGGACGACCCCGCGCACCAGCAGCAGCCAGGAGTGGAAGACCGTGTGCGCGCAGGCGGCGTGGCTGTCGTCGAAGAAGGCCAGGTCGACCAGGCCCGTCCCGTCGTCCAGGGTGGTGAAGATGACCCGTCGCCCGGAGCGGACCGGTGGGGTCTGGGTGGCCGCCTTGGCGCCCGCGACCAGCACGGTCTCGCCGTGCCGGGCCTCCCGCAGCCGCTTGGCGGAGACCGCCCCGAGCTCCTCCAGGAAGGCGTGGTGATCGTCCATCAGATGCCGTGACACGTCCATGCCGAGGACCCCGAGCTCGGCACTGAGGCGTTCGGCGTCGTTGAGGTCGGGCAGGCCGATGGTGCCGGTCCGCCGCCCGTCGCCGAGCGGGAGCTGGGCGCCGCTCCCCCTGGTCCCGGAACCGCGCTGGGCACGGTGGAGTTCGGACAGGTGCAGCAGCAGGTCCCGCCGGTTGGCGCCGAAGGTGTCGAGCGCGCCGACCTGGGCCAGCCGTTCGGCCGCGGGCTTCCCGGGCCTGGCCCGCTGCCAGAAGTCGAGCAGCGAGGAGTAGGGCTGACCGGCCTCGATCCGGGCGACCTCGGCCTCACCGATGCCGTGGACGTCCGAGAGGGCCAGTCGCAGTCCCCACACCCCGCCATCGGACACCAGTTCGATCCGATGGGTGGCCGCCGACCGGTTCACGTCCAGCGGCAGCACCGGCACCCCGCGACGCCGCGCGTCCGCGAGCAGCAGCCGCTTCGGGTACATCCCGGGGTCGTGCGTGAGCAGCCCGGCGTAGAAGGCCGCCGGGTGGTGCGCCTTGAGCCATGCCGACTGGTACGTCGGTACGGCGAAGGCGACCGCGTGAGCCTTGCAGAAGCCGTAGCTGCCGAACGCCTCGATGATCTCCCAGGCCCGGGCGATCACGTCCGCGCCGTACCCCTTCTCCGCCGCCCGCCGCGCGAACCAGATCCTGATCCGGCCCTGCGACTCGGAGTCGGAGAGCCCGCGCCGCACCCGGTCCGCCTCGCCCCGGCCGCAACCGGTCATGATGTCCACCATCTCGATGATCTGTTCGTGGAAGACGACCACCCCGTAGGTGTCGCGCAGCGGCCCCTCCAGGTCGGGGTGCGGATAGCGGACGGGCGCCCGGCCGTGCCTGGCCTCGATGAACGGCCGGACCATGTCGGCGGCGACGGGCCCGGGGCGGAACAGCGAGATGTCGACCACCAGGTCGTGGAAGGTGGCGGGCTGGAGCCGGCCGACCAGGTCGCGCTGCCCCGGTGACTCGATCTGGAAGCAGCCCAGCGTCTCGGCACTCCTGATCAGCCGGTACGTCTCCGGATCGCCCGGCGGCACGGCGTCCAGGTCGAGCTCCTCCCCCGAGGCCCGCTTCAGCTCGGTGACCGCGTGCGCCATCGCCGACTGCATCCGTACACCGAGCACGTCCAGCTTGAGCAGCCCGAGGTGCTCCACGTCGTCCTTGTCGAACTGCGCCATCGGGAAGCCCTCGCCGCTGGTGGGCATGACGGGCGTACGCCGCAGCAGCGAGTCGTCCGAGAGGAGCACCCCGCACGGATGCATGGCGATGCCGCGCGGCAGCACGTCGAGCGCCTCCACCAGCTCCCAGAGCCGGCCGTACTTCTCCTTCTGCGCTGCCACGGCACGCAGCTCGGGCAGTTCCTCCATCGCGGCGCGGGCGTCCCTGGCCCGGATGTGGGGGAAGGCCTTGGCGAGCCGGTCGGTCTCGGCCGGGTCCATGGAGAGCGCGGCGCCGACGTCCCGGATGGCGTGGCGCACCCGGTAGGTCTCGGGCATGGAGACGGTCGCGACCCGCTCGGCGCCGAAGCGCCCGATGATCGCGCGGTAGACGTCGAGGCGGCGGGCCGACTCCACGTCGATGTCGATGTCGGGCAGTACGAAGCGCCGCTTGGACAGGAAGCGTTCCATGAGCAGCCCGTGCTCGACCGGGTCGGCGTGGGCGATCCCCAGGAGGTGGTTGACCAGGGACCCCGCGCCGGATCCGCGCGCGGCGACCCTTATGCCCATCTCCTTGACGTCGTCCACGACCTGGGCGACCGTCAGGAAGTACGAGGCGAAGCCGTGGTGGGCGATGATGTCCAGTTCGTGGTGCATCCGCTCCCAGTAGGCACGTCTGCCGTCGAGGCCGCGCAGCACCATGCCGGCGGCGGCACGGGAGGCCAG
Source organism: Streptomyces clavifer (assembly GCA_014651175.1). GTDB lineage: Bacteria > Actinomycetota > Actinomycetes > Streptomycetales > Streptomycetaceae > Streptomyces > Streptomyces clavifer. The sequence goes on from BMWJ01000006.1 coordinate 445,690, forward strand.
CACCCGCTGGGCGGTGCGGTGGGCCGCGCCGACGAGGTGCGGTTCGGGGAAGTGGACACTGCCCAGGCCGAGGTCGTCCGCCGGGTCGACCCGGCAGGCGTCGGCGGTGCGCCGGGTCTCCGCGAGCAGCCGCTCCCCCGCACCCCGGCCGAGCCCCGCGGCGGAGGTGATCCGCTCGGCGGTCTCCCGCATCGCACGGGCGTCCTTGAGCCAGCGCTCGCCGGTGTCGAGGGGGGAGCGGCGCGGGTCGACGGGGACGAGCCTGCGGGCCGAGTCCAGCACGTCGGCGACCGGCCCCTGCCCGGGGTCGGCGTACCGCACGGCGTTGGTCAGCACGGCGCGCACCCCCTGCTCGGCGGCGAAGCCGACGGTACGGGCGGCGAGCCGCAGCGATCCGGGGCCGGTGCCCTCGCGGCCGTGGTGGACGGCTTCGAGGCGCAGGTCGTCGCCGTAGACCTCCCGCCAGAAGGCGAGCAGCGCGGCGGCCCGGTCGGGGCGGCCGGCGGCCAGCGCCGCGCCGACCTCGGAGCCGGGGCCGAGCAGCACGGTGAGCCCGTCGGCGGGCAGCGCGGTACGGCCGACCAGGGGCTGGCCCGGATCGGCGGCAGCGGCACGGAGCTCGGCGGCCGGGCTCCGGCCCGGGTCGACGCCGACGGCGTGGGCCGCGGTGACCAGCCGGCACAGCTCGGCCCAGCCGCGTGCGCCGTCCCGGGCGAGGAAGGTGACCCGGGGTGCGGATTCATCGACGAAGGCACCGCCGCGCACCGGGGTGCGCGACCGGTGCGCGGGCCCCTCCGGCCCCGTACGCCGTGCCACCGCGAGCTCCACCCCGAAGAGCGGCCGGATCCCGGCCTTCTCACAGGCCCGGGCGAAGCGGACCGCGCCCCCGAGGCTGTCGCGGTCGGTCAGCGCGAGGGCGTCCATCCCCCGCTCGACGGCACGCTCGGCCAGCCGCTCCGGGTGCGAGGCCCCGTACCGCAGGGAGAACCCGGAAACGGTATGCAGATGCGTGAAGCCTGACATCCGCACCTCCTGGACCGATCCGTACTCACCACCCCCTCGCTCTCCACCATAGACCAAGTTTCGAACACTCGTACGATAACCGAGCGGGGGCGGCCCCGCCGCCCCTCACCTCCGCCATTCGGCCCCGCCCCGCCTGCGGGAAGGGCCTGCCGCCCGGACCGTGGGGGCATGACTTTCGCCCGCGAAGTGAAGAACGCCGTCACCCCACGGGCCGCTCTGCTGGTCATCGGTGTGCTCGGGCTGCAACTGCTGTTCATCGCGTCCTACGTCGGAGCACTGCACCGGCCCGACCCGACGGATGTCCCCTTCGGGGTCGTGGCTCCGCAGCAGGTGTCCGGGCAGCTCGTCACCCAGCTGGACGGACTGCCGGGCGGTCCGCTGGACCCGCGCGCGGTCTCCGGCGAGGCCGAGGCCCGCCGGCAGATCCAGAACCGCGACATCGACGGCGCTCTGGTGGTCGGCCCCACCGGGTCGACCGACACCCTGCTCGTCGCCTCCGGGGGCGGCACCGTGCTGGCCACCTCACTGACCACGATCGTCAAGGAGGCGGAGGGCCCCCGGCAGCGCACGGTACGGACCGTGGACGTGGCCCCGGCCTCCCCGGACGACTTCGACGGCCTGTCCTCGTTCTACCTGGTCGTCGGCTGGTGCGTCGGCGGCTACCTCTGCGCCTCGATCCTGGCCATCAGCGCGGGCACCAGGCCCGCCAACCGGCAGCGCGCGGTGATCCGCACCGCGGTCATGGCGCTGTACTCGATCGCGGGCGGGATCGGCGGCGCGGTCATCATCGGACCGGTCCTCGGCGCACTCCCGGGCAGCGTGTGGGCCCTGTCCGGACTGGGAGCCCTGGTGGTCTTCGCGGTCGGCATGACCACGCTCGCCCTGGAAGCACTCACCGGCATCGTGGGCATCGGACTGGCCGTCCTGATCATCGTGATCGCGGGCAACCCGAGCGCCGGGGGCGCCTTCCCGCTGCCGATGCTGCCGGACTTCTGGCGCGCGATCGGCCCGGCCCTGCCACCGGGCGCGGGGACTTGGACGGCCCGCTCGATCGCGTACTTCCGGGGCAACGCGGTCACCGGACCGCTGCTGGTGCTCTCGGCCTGGGCGGTCGCCGGCACGGTCCTGACCCTGCTGCTGTCGATGCGACGACGGCCGGACGGGACGACGGAGGCGGCGACGAGCGGCGGGGCGAAGCCCGCCTGAGGGGTAGGCCTCTCGCCATCGAGCGACCAGGGGGTGACGGGCGTGCCATCGGTCCGGCGTCCGGCCGCCCCGACGCAGCGGACGGCCCGCTCGCCCCGGGCGGGGCGAGCGGGCCGCGACCTGCGGGAGTGGGCGTCAGCCGATCTCCGCCCCGTAAGCCGCCAGCGCCTCCGGCACCGGCTGGAAGAAGGTCTCGCCGCCCGCGGAGCAGTCGCCGCTGCCGCCGGAGGTCAGACCGAGGGCGGTGTCGCCCGAGAAGAGCGAGCCGCCGCTGTCGCCCGGCTCGGCGCAGACGGTCGTCTGGATGAGGCCGTTGACGATGTCGCCGTTGCCGTAGTTGACCGTGGCGTCCAGAGCGGTCACCTCACCGTCGTGGACCTGGGTGGTGGAACCGCTGCGGGTCACCGACATGCCGACGGTCGCGTCTCCGGCCTTGGTGATCGCCTGGGTGGAGCCGTTGTAGAGGTCGACCTCACTGGGGTGCTCCACGTCGGCCGTGTACTTGACCAGTCCGTAGTCGTTGTCCGGGAAGCTGGAGCCCTCGTTGGCGCCGATCTCCGCGCCGCCCTGCGAGTCGGACCAGCTGGTGATCCCCTCGGTGCAGTGCCCGGCGGTCAAGAAGTACGGCTCGCCGTCCTTGACCACGTTGAAGCCGAGCGAGCAGCGTCCGGTGCCGCCCCAGATGGCTTCGCCGCCCGCGATGAGGGGCTTGAACTCCCCCGCCGACTTCTTGAGTTCGGCCTTGGATCCGAGTCCGTCGACCACCGCGCTGAGCTTGTCCCAGGCCGCGCCGTCGACCGTGCGGTCGGCGGTCACGACCACCTTGTTGCTGACCGGGTCGACGGCCCAGGCCGTACCGGGGAGGGTCGCCTTGTCGGTGAGGGTCTGCCGGGCCGACTTCAGCTCGGTGAGCGAGTTCTGCACGATTCTGGCCTTGCCGCCCGACTGGCGTACCTGCTCGGCGGCCGCCTCGTCGAGGACGTTCACGACGAGGTTCCTCGCCTCGGCGTCGTAGTACGCGCCGGCCGTGTCGCCGCCCAGGGTCTTGTCCAGGGTGGTGGCGAGATTTCCGGCCGCGTCCGCTGTCAGTTTCTGTGCGGTGAACCGCGGAACGTCATCGCTGGCGTTCGCAGTCTGGAAGGTTACTCCTGCTGCAACCAGGGCGACGACGGCCGAGCCCGCGAGGGCCGCACGCTTCCTGGATATGCGACGGTGCTTCAACTTCGACCTCCTGTGGGGCCGCGTTCGGACAAGTGGGGTGCCCGGAACACGGAGGATGGAGCCGCCCACTATTCCGATGCGTCCGGTAGCACACAAGGTCGACTTCAGGACGCACACACGACAGAGACGCTTCACTCCCCTGCCCTTCACATGAGGAGGCCGGACCACGTCGGTTCCGTTCGCGAACACCGCGCGCGATCGAATGCGGTCAGTGGGTGAGGTCTACTCCTGTCCTGTTCTCGCCCTTCGGGGTCCGGATGCTGGGGCTTCGGGTCCGGATGCGGTGCAGGTCCCCGGCGGGCGAACACGGGTTCCTCCCGACAAGGAGTGCCGGTCATGCCTTTGATGCGCCATCATCGGACTGACAGCACACGCCGGGCATGTGATGCCCGGAAAGGGCGGGGTCACCGGACGGAGGAGTCGGGGTGCGCAGTCGGGTGCGGATGGCGGACGGGCGGCATCTGATGGTCGAGCGTCAGGGGGATCCGCACGGCAGACCGGTCTTCCTCCTCCACGGAATGCCGGGCAGCAGGCTCGGTCCCGCTCCGCGCGGCATGGTCCTCTACCAGCGCAAGATGCAGCTGATCGCGTACGACCGCCCGGGGTACGGCGGTTCCGACCGGCTGCAGGGACGCAGGGTGGTGGATGTCGTCGAGGACGTACGGGCGATCGCCGACTCGCTGGGCCTGGAGCGCTTCGCCGTGGTCGGCCGGTCCGGCGGTGCGCCGCACGCCCTGGCCTGCGCCGCGCTGATGCCCGAGCGGGTCACCCGTACCGCGGCACTCGTGGGTCTGGCCCCCTGGGACGCGGAGGGCCTGGACTGGTTCGACGGGATGGCCGCGTCGAACGTGCTCGCGTACTCCACCGCCGCTGCCGATCCCGACGGGCTCGCGGAGTCCTTCATCAGCCGCTCGGCGGAGATCAGGCAGGACCCGGTCCGGCTCCTGGACGACCTGCGCCGCGAGCTGACCGACTCCGACCGGATCGTGGTCAACGACGCGGGCATCCGCACGATGCTGCTGGCCAACTACGCCGAGGGGCTGCGCACCTCGGCGTACGGCTGGATCGACGACGCGATCGCGTTCTGCCGGCCGTGGGGGTTCGACCCCGCGGACATCACGGGCCCCGTGATGCTGTGGCACGGCGAGAAGGACGTGTTCTCACCGATCGGCCACTCCCGTTGGCTGGCCGGACAGATCCCGGACGTCACCGCCGTGATGGAACCGACGGCGGCACACTTCGACGCGCTGTCCGTGCTTCCGTCCGTGCTCAACTGGCTGCTGGACGATCGGGAAGCGGCTGTCTGCTGAAACGGCGGGTCGGCGGATGCGGCGGCCCGGCAGACGCGGCCGTTCACCGAAGACAGTCAGCCCGGCCGCGGCGGTCCGTTGACGACACGTCCCGGTGCACACGGCGGGGGCTCCGACCCGGAGCCCCCGCCGGATCACACCGACATCGGTTCCAGCTCGCGCCAGAACCTGCGCTCGTCCCTCGCCACCCGGGTCAGCGGGTGATCGTCCCCGAGCTGTCGTGCCAGCTCGTCACCGGTCTCCGCCCGCACCCGCAGCGCCTCGTCCTTGCGCCCCATCACGCCGAGCGTGACCGCTAGGTTGGAGGTCATGGCCAGGGTCTCCGGGTGGTGGGCCCCGAGCACCTCCCTGAGCTGCTCCGACACCCGCCGCTCGGTCTCCAGCACTATGTCGAGGTCGCCCCCTTCGGCCGTGGCGTTGGCGAGGTTCATCACGGTGAACAGGGTGTTCGGGTGATCCCTCCCGAACACCTCGCGCATCGACGCGACCACCTTCGTCAGCAGTCGCTCCGCCTCCCCCGGCACACCCGTCCCCGAGAGGTAGACGCCGAGGTTGTTCTGCGCGGCCAGGGTGTAGGGGTGCCGCTCCCCCGGCACCTTCATGTACTGGTCGACGACCTCCTGCGCGGTGTCCCGGGCCTCGGCCGCCTCCCCCGCGGCGAACAGGTCGGACGCCATGTTGAGGTCGCAGGCCAGTGATTCCGGGTTGGCCGAGGTGTACTTGGCCCGGTACCTGGCGCGCGTGGCCACCGTCAGCCTGCGCGCGTCCTCCAGCTGACCCGCCCGGCGCAGGGACACCGCGAGGCTCTTCGCCGCACTCAGGGTGGTGGGATAGGTACGGCCGAGGGTGGCCTTGAGGCTGTCGTACGTGCGGCTGAGCAAGCCTACGGAGTCCTCGTACCGCCCGACCTCGCGCAGGTCACGGGCCAGATTCAGTGCGGAGGACAGGCTGTGCGGATGCTCCTGGCCCAGCACCTCCGACCGCAGGTCATAGCAGTCCTGGTCGATTTCCCTGGCCCTGGCGTACTGGCCGACGCTCCTCAGGTTCAGGGCCAGGTTGTTGGCCGCCGCCAACGTGCGGGCGTGCCTCTCGTGGAAGATCTGGTTGAAGCCGTCATGCGCTTCCGTCGCCAGCTCGATCGCACGCTCGTAGTCGCCGAGCAGGCCCAGGTCAATGGCGAGACTGCTGGTGGTCATGTACGTGTGCGGGTGTTCCGGTCCCAGCACCTCACGCTGCAGTCGGAGAGTGAACTCGTCGAGTTCCCTCGCCTCCACATACCGCCCACGGGTGCGCAGGATGTTGGAGAGATGGAAGCAGAGGTACAGGTACTGGATGTCCCGTTCCCCCAGCATCTCCAGCCAGGTCTCGCGGAGTTCCTCCCCCAGGGTGCCGGCGGTCCTGACGTCTCCACGCTTCCACAGATAGCGCACCCGGTCGATCAGGAGCCTGCGGGTCTCATGGTCCCTGCAGTTGCGCGCGTCGGACGGGCCGAGGTGCGGCCAGATCGCCGCGAAGCGCGGCCAGGTCTCCGGATTGTCGATCGGCTCGGTGTCGTCGGGCCTGGCGCCCGCCAGGATGCGGTGGACGACATGCCGGGCCTCACGCCTTTCCTCGTCGCTCAGCTGGGCCCTGATCACCGCCTGCACCAGCCGGTGCACCTGGATCGAGTTGGAGACCTGGTCGACCTTGGCGAGGGCGAAGCGGCCGATCTCCCGGATGACCCGGCCCAGGACCAGCTTCTCCTGGAGCGAGGAGTCGTACGGCTTGAGCGCCTCGATCATCTCCTTGCTGTAGAGGAGATTCGCCGAGATCGGCTCCGGGGCGAAGAACGCGCAGAGCTGGAGCAGCCTCACCGCCGCGGGCGAACGCTCCTTGAGGCGCTCGATGGAGATGTTCCAGGTGGCAGCGACGGGCTGCGGGTAGCCGGCCGGCTGGTTCAGGGCAAGGACCTGGGGAGCCTGACGGGCAAGCTGCTCCAGATAGGCGTCGATGGGGGTCGCGGTCTCCGCGATCCAGGCCGCGGCCTGCTCGACGGCGAGCGGGAGGTCGCCCACCGCTGTGGCCACCTGCGCGGCGTCCTCGGCGTTCAGCCCCGGGGCCCTTCGCTGCAGGTGCTCGATCGACTCCTCCCGGAGGAACACGTCGACGGGCAGCGCGTCGCCGTGCTGGGACCATGCCTGGTTCCTGGAGGTCACCAGGATGTGCCCCGAGCCCCCCTGGGGGAAGTAGCGCCTGAGGCGTTCGGGATCGTCGGCATTGTCGAAGACGAGCAGCCACCGGTCCGAAGGCACGCCGCGCCGCAGCAGGTCGACAGCCTCCTGGGAGGCCGCGGCCATGTCGTCGCCGCCCTGGGCGCCGAGCCGTACGGCCAGTTCGGCGAGCCCCGCGATCACGTCATCTGTCTGCTCGGACGATATCCACCAGACCAGGTCGTAGTCGGCCATGAAACGGTGCACGTACTCGAGGGCCACCTGCGTCTTGCCGACGCCTCCGAGTCCGTACAGGGTCTGCGGCTGCGGCAGCACGACAGCCATGCCCCCGCCGAGCTGATCGCGCATCCGCTCAAGAACCAGGGAGCGGCCGGTGAAGCCCTGATTGCGGGGCGGTGCGTTCCAGATCCTCGGCACCGTACCGGGGAACCGCGGCCCGGGAGCCACTCCGTCGCCGAGCTGCACAGGCCTGTCCAGGGCACGCATCAGGGCGGTGGTCGCATGCACCTCGTCCAGCCGGAACAGATCGACCGGGTTGCGGTCGATGTAGGGCGCGGAGAGCCGGACATCACTGATCCGCAGCGGCAGCAGCTGGCGCCGGCCGCCACCGGGATCCTCGGAAACGGCCCGGTCCCACAGGTCGACGGCCCGCTGGGACTTGAGGTAGGCGCTGGACAGCAGCACCACCGTACGGGTCGCGGTCTCGACCGCGGGGTACACAGCGTCCGAGAGTGCGGGATCGGCGGACACGTCACGCGGGACGACCCGGAATCCGGCCCGGGTGAGAACCGACTCGATCCAGTCGGCCCACATACGGTTCTCCGCCACGTAGCTGAGGAAGAGATCGGCGGGCAGGGCCGGCCGGCGCCGGGTGAAGGCGTCCCTGATCCTCAGCCGGATCTCTTCGCCCACCGGGGGCATCGAGGTGATCTCCTGTTCGGTGACGACCGCGGTGAGGCGCTCGAATGCCGACAGGAGCGAGTTGCTGAGGCCTGCCTCGTCACCGAAGGTGGCGAGGGTCTCCTCGTACGCGTAGTAGGGACGGTACGGGATCTCCACCGCACCCCAGTAGGCGGTGAGTTCGTCCCCGGACAGGTCGCGGGGCAGCCGGTCGAACTTCAGCCGGGCCAGGGCCCGGCCCGCGTCGGCCTTCTCCTTCTCGCCCTCGTCGATGCGCATCGGGACGGGGAAGATGGAGATGGGCCGGCCGGTGTAGCGCTCGGCGATCTGCCGGGCGACGGAGGCCGCGCCGTCGATGGACTGGTCGCTCAGGGTGAAGCAGTCCACGAGCACGTCCGGGAGATGGACGGTGCAGATGTCGGCGATGTCGCTGAGGCCGGTACGGCTGTCGATGAGGACGTAGTCGTAGTTGGCCTTCATGTCGTCGCGCAGGGCGTCGAAGAAGTGCCCACCCCCCAGCCGGTCGTAGAAGTTGTCCCAGTCGAAGGTGGAGACCGTCGCGGAGTACTCGCGGTTCTGCCGCCCGGCCGAGACGAAGTCGAGCGTTCCGCCCCGCGGGAACTGCCATCCGAGCGCCTCGGGATTGAGCGAGACCGCATGCGGCTGGATGCGCGCGTAGTCGCGGTGCCAGTCGTCGGAGCGCTGGGCGGGGTTGGTCGCGGCCCAGGCGTATTCGGTGATCAGGTCGATCACCCCGGTGGTGGCGCCGAGCGTCGACGGATCGAGGAAGGGATGGAAGAACCGGTGGAGCCCAGGAGCCTCCAGGTCCCAGTCGACGGCCAGTACCCGCTTACCGTTGGCGGCGAGGATCCAGGCGGTGTTCGCCAGGGCCATGGTGCGCCCCGTGCCGCCCTTGTACGAGTAGAAAGTGACGATGCGCCCGTCACGGCCGGCTGTCATACGTCCTCCGCATCCGTCGCAAGGTCGTGCATGTCGGGTATGAACTGCGTGCTGCCCATGGGGCCCATCAGTCGCGTCCGTTCACCGTGCCGCCCGCCCGCCGGCGGATAGACCGTCGCATGCCTCAGATACTGCTGGGCGGCCACCTCGACGACTTGGGGCAGGACCTGTCCGAACGCCTCCATCGTGGGTACCCCCTTGGCCGCGACGCGGCAGAAGGCCCGTCCCTGCCGCATCTTGGTCGGCATCGTCTGCTCGAGCTTCTCGGTCAGTTCGGCCTCGGCCGCTCTGCTCTGATGGTCGTCGCGGCACCAGGGCACGACCATGGTCACCCAGGGCCTGTTCTCCGCGTCGAAGGCGGCGAGCCTGCGCCTGCGGTCCTCGTCCTGCAGGGCCCAGCGGTCGACGAGGAGTATTTCCGGCGTGCTGGGCGCCTGCTTGCCCTCCTGTTGCCCGGACTCCTCGTCGAACGAGGTGATGACGGCCTGGTAGTTGAGTGATCGGACCAGTTCCTCGGCGACGTAGGCCAGCGGTCTGGCGGCAGCCGGGTGGTAGGGATTCCAGTCCTGCGGATGGTCGCCGTAGTAGTCGGCGATACGCCCCTCGGGCAGGTCGTGGCGGGTGGGGGCGGCGACGGTGATCTGCATCGGCCGAGGGGCCCCCACCCCGCTGCTCGGTGATCCGAAGGCGCTGGGGGCGAGGCGGTAGTCGACGGGCCTTCCGGTGTCGATCTGCACCGTGTCGGCGACACTGACGATGCGCTTGGCGAGCTCGTAGACGGCCCGTTCGTATTCCTGGGCGAACAGCCGGAGCTTGATCAGCCCGTAGAGCCCGTCGCTGACGTAGCGTTCCCCGAAGTCACGATGGTTGAACTGCAACCGCTCGGCCGATCCGGGGAGTTGGTTGGGCGGCACCGGTACCCAGAGCGCCGGAACGATCGCTTCGGCCGACTGGTTCGAACGGGCCCGGTGATGAATGGCGCGCTGCTCGAACGCGTGCCACTCCTTGCCGCACATCTCGCTGGCGAAATAGCGCGGCGAGAACAGCGGCACGAAGACCCGGCAGGTGGCGAGCACACTGCCCAGCCTCTCCGACCATCCCTCACCGGAGCGTATCTCCCGGTCCATGAACCCGGCGGAAGCGCCCGCGGGCAGGTCGGTCATGGCCATCACATGGCCGCAGAGATCTTGGAAAAGCCGTTCGACCCACATATCGGGGTCCGCTCCACCGCCGTACCCCGGTGTATGCGCGTAACTCAGAAAGAAGTACGGCCGATGGTCCGCCGCTCGCTGCTGCGTTGATGCGTGCACACGACCCCCGTCCTGTGTGAGCACCCGCATCCCAGGACTATGGAGGGGGTGCGAGCGAATTCATCATTCCGGAGCGGACCTTGCTCCACCCCCATGGTGTTCGGTCAATCAACGCCACTTTTCAGTCATCCATACCCAGGATTCACCCCGTACGTTCCGGGCCGTAACAATCTTGAGGCTATTCGGCCCACTTGTCCTGTGTTTGCTTCACCTCCTCCCTGAGTACGGCGATGAATCGCTTTCCCCCGACGGTGGGCTCGGGTGCAGATCCCATCATGTCGAGCGCTTCGTCGATACCGTCCATGAAGCAGGGATCAAGAGCGGAGAACGCCACCCGTTCATAGGTTTCGGCCAACAGCCGCGAAAACGGGACTGATCCGTCCCGCCAGAGCGGGCGATAGTCCCAGGTGCCGTCCGAGGCATAAAGGTCCGTGACATCGAGCAGCGCCCGCAAGGTGGTACGCCGGAAGCCGCCCAGAAGTTCGAGTGCCAGCTGTTTCGCATCGTCCGTCGACGTCAGCCCGAGGGCCCCCTGTCCGTGCGGCCGTCCGACGTGTTGTCCGGCGGCGAGCGGGGTCAGCGTCGTCAGGCTGTGGGCAGCAGCCGCGGCGTGGGACGGCGCCTCCCTCTCCAGGAGCTCCCACGCCTCGGCGAGACCGGCTTCCCATTCATCGGCCTCGACCGGCCCCAGCCGGGACGCGGCCGGAGCGCCGAAGCAGTCCCGGTACAGATCAAGGTCGTCGAGGGCGAAGCGGGGCACGGCGTCGTGGCCGAGGTGACGCACCGGGGTCCACGCAGGGTCGTCCGCCCCGTGCGGGATCCGCCATTCGCCACCGCTGTCGTCGCGCCGGGCGACGAACCCGTCCCCGACCGGTGTCACTCGGAGCGTGCCGCACTCACCCTCCCCGCCGACCCTGAGCTCGCCGAGCGTGGGCAGATGGAGCCGCCCGGCCCGGTATCCGGCCGGCACTGTCAGCCCGAGGCCCGAGCGCACCGTGGCTGCAGCAAGATAGTCAGGAAGGCGCAGTGCCTCTTCCACTGCCTCCGGCCGTCCCGCGCGCAGCCCTCCCAGTACCTCCAGGAGCCAGGTCCGCGTGTACGGGTGCGCCAGCACGTGGTCGAGACCGGCTGCGCCCTCCTCCGACGACTCGAGCTCGCCCGCCAGCTCCCAGGCCTCCTCCCACCGCACGCCGCCGCGGCCGTCCAGGTCCGCATGGAGGCCTGCGAGCAGGGTGCGGGTCAGGTCCTGCTGCGCTTCGACGAGTTCGGCGTGGTCCGTCACCGCCGGATGCACCGCGACGCGTGCCTCGATGCCGCGCACCAGCGCCTCCAGGTCGCGGCAGTACACGGACGGATTGTCGAAGTCGTTGGCCGCGCGGTACCGGTGCGTGTACAGCCCTCCACCGCACGAACGTACGACGGGGCAACGGCGGCAGGTCTCGCTGACGCCGGCCAGACCGAGCTGTCGCGCACGGACCCCGGGATGCGCGGCGACATCGTCGAACGAGTGGGAGAAGACATCGAATCCCGTGGCCGCCGCGCCCTCGTAGGCGCTCTTGAGCGAGTCGACCTGCTCGAGTTGGCCGTCCGTCTCGATCACCACGAGATCGGTGGGGGCGAGCCCCAGCGACTCGGTGAGGCTTGGTCCTCCGCTCAGGGTGGACAGCACCGACGAGAAGAGGCGCACGGGCACCGGGCTGCCCCGGTGCTGCCAGCGGTCGTAGACCTTGAGCAGCCAGTCGGCGTACGCCGTTTCGGACCCGTCCGGCCGGGGTGGCGGCTCGTCCCAGGTGGCGTGCGGGAGGAGGAAGTCGATGAGCGGCGGTTCGAGCTCGACCAGGGCGTCCAGGACCGCGTGCGGATCGTTCTCGATGTCGATCGTGCACAACAGTCCGAGATCGAGATGGCGGTAGCGCTCCTGCCGGAGCAGCTCGACCGCCTTGAGGACGCGGGGGTGACTGGTGCGTCCGTCGGCGAAGCGGCGATGCCGGTCGTTCGCCGTGCGGTCACCGTCGAGCGAGATGCCCACCCTGACGCCGAACTCGTCGAAGAGATCGAGATACCGGGGGCTGAGCTGGACACCGTTGGTGTGGATCCTGAGGTCCAGCTCAGCGATACCGTTCAAGGCCGCTGTGAGCTCCTCGCAGACACGGCGCAGGCGTGCTGGGCCGGCCAGGAGCGGCTCGCCTCCGTGCAGGATCACTGACATCGAATCGAGCGCATGCGCGGAAGCATGCTCGGCCAATCGTCGAGCTGCCCATGAAATTGCTTCGTCAGAGATTGTCTTGGGGCGGGTACGCCAGCTCTGATCTGCATGTTCATAGATATAACAATGGTCGCACGCGAGATCACAACGACTGTGCACCTTGAGAACGATCTCGCGGAAGGGGACCAGGGGTCCTGTCATTCCCCCAGTCTAGCCACGCCGAAGCCCTTCTCAGAGAGCCGAACTGAAGGTCGAAGTCTGCGTCGGGCGACCGGTCGAGGTGCCGAATACCCGGCCGAGCTTCCTGGAAGCGTCGGCGCTGCGGGCGTCGATCTCGGTGAGTGGCACACGACTCTTCTTCGCAATGGCGAAGGAGGGGGAGGTTTCGTAGGTCTTCACGGCCGTCCTTGGTGGATTGTTTCCGGACACTGGATCACTACCGGCACCTGCACATTCACAGTGTCCGGCGGCATGACTTTACTCCCATCCCAGCCACCCGCACACTTCGGCGTGGCACGAAATCTCATGTTTACGGCGCATTGCGACACCGGAAATTCTGACGGAGACTGACCCACCCGGGTGACAAAGGAATGCACAGGCCAAAGGCTCATGAGCGGCCCGCCGCCGGGGGCTGCTCCACTTCCTCCCCGGCCGTGCGCCCTGGACACGCGGACCGTCCCCGCACAGCGGCGGGTCCTCCGCAGGCCGTGTGCCACCCGGACGGCCGGGGCGGCAACTCCAGGACACCTTCCGCGACGCCCGTAGGCCCTCGGTGGCCGAGGGCCCAGCCGCCCGGTCACGCTGCGCCTCCCCGGTCGCGGCCGGAGGGAAGGTCAGTCGAGCGGTGCCTGGGTGACGGCCCGCGCGCCCTTCATGCAGTCCCCGATGCGTTCATGACTGTCACCCACGACGTCGGTCACCCGTACGCGCACGTACAACGAGTCGACGTCCTCGACGAACCGCTTCGAGAACGCACCCACCAGCACCGTCTCGTAGCTTCCGGTGCCCACCAGCGGGAACCCCTGCCCGAACTTGACGAGCTGGAAGTCCTCGGCCACCACGAGCCCGGCTGCGGTCAGTCCGGTCACGGCTTCGTCGATATCGACCCACCCCGCGTCCACGGATTCGCCGCTCCCCCTCAGGACCACCCGGCATTCCCAGGACTCGATCGCCGCGATGTGCTGCCCTCCATTGAGTATGCCCACCCGCCACGCCTGCACGTCGCCCCTGAGGTCCCCCCTCGCCCACGCTGCCCGCCAGCCCAGGTAGGGCCGCACCGTGCGGGCGTACTGCGCCCTGGCCAGGACAGCGCCTGCCGCAACGGCCAGCAGGCTTCCCAACGCCTCCATGTCGACCAGCTGCAGGCGCCACGGCCACTCCGTCCGTGCGTCGCCCGTCATGTTGGCGCGAATCGACTCCCAGAACAGGATGAGCAGCAGGATCCCCAGCAGTACCAAAGGGGTGGTGAACAGCAACGGGCTCCGGCGGACCCTGCGCTGGGTGTCTGACAGCGGCACACCACCGTCCTGACCTGCGTCGCTCACGAGCTCTCCCCCCGTCGAAGGCGAGCCCCCACCCGGCGATCCTGAGGCAACCCGCCTGTGAACGATGTCAGTTGTCAGACCTTCCCACAGCACAACGGATCACACGAGGGCGTCTCAGCCCGCCGGTCGAGCACGCCGCCGGCCGGAGACGCCATTGCGGTCTCCGGGGCGCGACCCTACTCTCGTGGCCCCGGCAGGCCTTCGCGCACTCTCTCCCGAGCCGGGAGACAGCACGCGCGAGCCCGCGACGACCAGGCCGGCTGCGCGACGAAAGGCTTTCCCACAACTGCAGACGGGGTGACATGACGGCGATTCCCGGACCACTTCAGTCCATGGTCTTCCGGAGCGAGGACCTGCCCGCACTCTTCCACCACACGGACGCCATCGCCGTCGCACGGCAGCGGGAGGCGGTCAACACCACCCGCGGCCAGCTGGCCCTCCTCGTCCTGGGGACCGTGCCCGCCGCCCTGCCCTGGGACGTGGAGGTCGGCGGGACGGTGCAACTACTGGACGCCATGGCTGTGTTGGCGTACCTCGGTGTCCTGATCACGACGTATCTGGCCTCCCGGCGCAAAGCAAAGTCGCATTGGCAACTCAACAGGTCCGCGGCCGAGTTCATCAAGTCCAACTGCTGGCGCTATGCCGTCCACGGCTCCCCCTTCGACACCGGTACGCATCACCCGGAGGCCGTGTTCGCCAACCGGCTGGAGGAAGGGCTGCAGGAGTTACGGAAGGTGGGGTGGCACGATCCCCGTGAGGAGATGACGGACGAGGACGGCGGGCTCATCACCTCCTCCATGCGGGAGTTGCGGGACAAGGCGTTCACCGTGCGCAAGGAGACGTACATCCGGGACCGCCTGATCGAGCAGCGGCGCTGGTACCGCAGACGGCAGCAGGTGTCCCGGCGTGGGGCGTTCGTCTGGGCCGGCACCATCGCCGCGCTGACGCTGCCCGCCCTGGTCCTCGCCGTGCTGCAGACGTTCTCCGCCGCCGAGTCGTTCGCGCTCACGGGTTCGTTCTCCGCCGCCGCGGCAGCCTGCCTGGCCTGGAACGAGATGCGACGCCATCATCCGCTCGTGTCCGCCCATTCACTGGTGGAGGAGGACCTGGAGAACATGCAGGCCGCGATGGAGACCACCCTGACCGAGCGGCAGTGGCCGGTCGCCGTCTTCGAGACCGAGCGGATCGTCTCCCCCGAACACACGGACTGGCTGGCCAGGCACCGCATCTGAGTTCGGCTCAGGCATGGGGGCGCAGCACGTACATACGCCGGGCGGCCCGCCGCACCACCCCCGGGGGAGCCGCACACCCGGCCCGGGGCGCCGCGCGGGCTCGCGCACACCGCCGCGCCCCGAGCTCCGCCCACGCCCCGCGCCCCGCGCCGGCGCCGAGTACGCCCCGTGCCGGCTCAGGCGCGCCCCCGTGCCGGCTCAGTCGCGCTCCACGCCGTCGCGCCAGATGACCGTGACCGGACGGCCCAGCGTGCGGGCGTACGTCACGATGTCGCCGGTGCCGCCGAGCCCTCGCGCCGGCCGGCCGTCCCAGACGGCGAGCAGCCGGTCGCAGTGGTCGGCGATGTAGGCGCCCGCCGCGTAGTAGGCCTCGTCGGTGGAGTGCGGGAAGTCCAGCCGGACCTCGCGGACGGCCCTCGCCTTGAGCATGCGGTAGCGCGCGAGGTCGGTCTCGTCGTCGAAGCCCGCCTCGTAGTCACCGCTGGGGATCACCGCGGTGAGCTCCGCACCGTGGGCCAGGGCGAGGTCGGCGAAGAGCTGGTCGGCTCCGACGGCCAGGCTGGAGAGCGCCTCGACCGAGCCTTCGAGGCCGCAGAGCGCCGCCCGCAGTCCCTCCAGCACGTGGGCGTGGACCTCCCGGGGGATGGAACGGTGACCGGTCACTCCGATGCGTTTCACGGACCTGGGACCCCCTGGGTGTATGCGGGGGCCCGGAGGGGCCTCCCCCTCCGGACAGGCACAGCGTCCGCCCCCGTGGTACCTCCGCGACCAACCGTGCTGGCATCCTCTCAAAAGCCGCGGGTCGAACGGGAGCCCCCGCCGGGAATCGGCGGGGGCTCACGGGAGTGCGGCGGTGTCCCGCAGCGTCAGAACACGCTGACGCCGTACGCGCTCAGTGCTTCGGTGACCGGCTGGAAGAAGGTCGTGCCGCCGGAGCTGCAGTTGCCGCTCCCTCCCGAGGTGAGACCGATCGCCCGGGTCCCGGAGTAGAGCGGGCCGCCGGAGTCACCGGGTTCGGCGCACACATTGGTGCGGATCATCCCCCGGACGATGTCCCCTCCGCCGTAGTTGACCGTGGCGTTGAGACCGGTGACGGTACCGCTGTGGGTACCGGTGGTGGAGCCGCGGCGGGTGACGGCCATGCCGACCGTGGCATTGGCCGCGCTGGTGATGTCCTGGCCGCCGACGGTGCCCGGCTTGGCGACCGAGGTGTTGGTGTACCGCACGATGCCGTAGTCGTCGGTCGGGAAACTGGACCCCGACGTGCTGCCGAGGACGGTGGTGCGCCCGGAGTCCGCGTACCAGGTGCCCGCGCCGTCGGTGCAGTGGCCGGCGGTCAGGAAGTAGTAGGTGCTGCCGCTGCGGACGTTGAAGCCGAGGGAGCAGCGCCAGCTGGAGGCGTAGACGGCGTCGCCGCCCGAGATCAGGGTGCTGAACGTCCCGGGGGTGTGTTCGATGCGCAGGGCCCCGGCGTTGGCTCCCGCGGACTTCCTGATCCGGTTGATCTCTGCCTGCGAGACGGTGCTGTCCACCGTGACGACGAGCCTCCCGGTCGCCGGGTCGGCGTTCCAGGCGGTGCCCGCGACGTCGGCGGCGAGCACGGCGTCTCCTGCCGCGCGGAGCTGGTCGGCGTCGTATGTTCCGGTCGGCCGGGCGTCGGCGGCGGGGACGGCGAGTGCGGCGATGGCGACGAGGCCTGCGGAGACGGCGGCGATCCTGCTGCGTCTCGCTGTGCCGCTGCGGGGGGTGGTGTGCTTGATCCTCACTTCTCGTTCCTCCCGAGGGGAATCGGGGGTCCGCCTGTGGGGTGGCCGGGACCCGTGAGGCGCAGCCGGGCACGTGGGCGTCCCGGATGCTCCGGGACGTGTACCGGAAGTATTCGAATTCCGGATGATCCGTACGTCCGACAGGCGCTGCTCGGGAGAATTGGGGGTCGCCAACGCGCCGCACAAGGGCGACTTCCGGCCGTCCGGGCCCCCGCAACCGGAACTGCCCCGGCAGCTCTGTGGCTGCCGGGGCGGGTGGGCCGGGCCTTGCGTCGGGGGTGGGGCGGATCAGGCGTCGATACGGTTCCGCTCCCCTGCCGCGACTGCGGCCGTGAGGGTGTTGCCGGGGGGCGGGAAGGGACAGATGAAGTGGTCGGCGAAGGCGCAGGGCGGCAGCAGCGCGCGGTTGAAGTCGACCTTCACCCGGCCGTCCTCGTCGGGTGCCCCGGGCCGCAGGAAGCGGAAGCGGTAACTGCTGTTCCCGCTGGTGGCGTCGGCGAAGACGGCCCAGAGCGAGCCGTCGGGCTCGACCGCGGCCTGGAGCGTGTGCTCGGTGCCGTCCAGTGTGAAGGCGATCTCCCCGCCGAGCCCCAGCCCGCGCTCGCGCCCGTCGGCGTTCGCCACCCGGACGGTCCGGGCGGTGTCGTACGGGCGGAAGGTGCCCTCCAGCGACCAGCGCGCGTCGTACGGGGTGGCGTCGATGGTGCGGAAGTCGTGCCGTGCCGGCGACTGCGGGTCGAACTCCCTTACCGCCCACTGGCCTTCGCGGCTCAGGAGGACCAGTCGGCGCTCACCCCGGGCCACCCTGGACGAGCCGATCGGACCGCGGTCGGCGGTCAGTCCGGCCTCTCCGGCCAACGGCTTTCCGTCGACGGTCAGCCCGTCCTCGGGGGCGCCGGTGAGCACCACCTCGTCGCGCCCCGTGCGCCACTGCCCCGGCACGGCCGGAATTCGACCGTCCGGATAGTCGGAGAGCCAGTGGGTGCCCGTGAGGGAGAGCGGGCCGTGCGGGGCCGCGACCGCGACGATGCGCTCCTCGTGCCAGCGCTGCCAGTCCTGGAAGTCCTGGTTTCCCGAGCCGTCCCGGCCGTCCCTGCTGTCCTGCTGCGCGTCCGTGCTCATGCGATCAACCCTTCCATACCGGCTCCGCCAGACCGAGGTGCGACCTCAGGGTGGAACCGGCGTATTCGGAGCGGAAGGCTCCGCGTTCCTGGAGGAGCGGGACGACCCGGTCGACGAAGGGGTCGAGGCCGCCCGGTGTGAGGTGCGGTACGAGGATGAAGCCGTCGGCCGCGCCGGTGGAGACGAACGTCTCCAGTTCGGCGGCGACGGTCTGCGGGGAGCCGATGAAGGACTGCCGGGTCGTGGTCTCGATGACCGTCTGGCGGATGGACAGCCCCTTGGCCGCCGACAGGGCACGCCACTCGGCCGCCCTCACGAGGGGGTCCGCGAGCCCGGCCCTGCCCTGCGACAGGCGCGATCCGGGGTCCGGGTCGATGTCGGGGAGGGGCCCGTCGGGGTCGTACGAGGAGAGGTCGCGGCCCCATACCTGTTCCAGGGCGAGGATGGCGTTCTGCGGGGAGACCTGGAGGCGGCGGATCTCCGCGGCGTTCTGCTGGGCCTCCGCGTCGGTGTCGCCGATGACGACGGTGACCCCTGGCATGATCTTCAGGTCGTCCGGCTGCCGGCCGTACTTCGCCAGCCGCGCCTTGACGTCCGCGTAGAAGATCCGCCCGGCCTCCAGGGTGCCGTGCCGGGTGAAGATGACGTCGGCCGCGGACGCGGCGAACTCCCTGCCCTCGCCGGAGTCCCCCGCCTGGATGACGACGGGGTGCCCCTGCGGGGAGCGCGGGACGGTGAACTCCCCGGAGACCTGGAAGTGCTGCCCGCTGTGCGCGAACGGGCGCGAGGTGCCGTCCGGTGTCCAGGAGTCCCACAGTTCCCGTGCCGTGGCGACGAACTCGGCGGCGCGGGTGTACCGGTCGGACCGGTCGAGGTAGCCGCCCCGGCGGAAGTTCTCCCCGGTGAAGGCGTCGGAGGAGGTCACCACGTTCCAGGCGGCACGCCCCTCACTGAGGTGGTCGAGGGTCGCCAGGCGCCGGGCGAGTTCGTACGGTTCGTTGAAGGTGGCGTTGACCGTGGCGGCGAGCCCGAGGCGGTCGGTGACGGCGGCCAGGGCGTTCAGCACCGTGAGGGACTCGGGGCGGCCGACCACGTCCAGATCGTGGATCAGGCCGTTGTGCTCGCGCAGCCGCAGCCCTTCCGCGAGGAAGAAGAAGTCGAACTTCCCGCGTTCCGCGGTCCTGGCCAGCTGCTCGAAGGAGGCGAAGTCGATCTGGCTCCGGGAGCGGGGATCGGCCCACACCGTGGTGCTGTTGACGCCCGGGAAGTGCGCGGCGAGGTGCATCTGCTTCGTCATGCGGTGCCCCCGGAAGTCCGCGCGAGCGCGTAGCGGTTGGCCGGGCGGGTGAGACCGAGGTGTTCGCGGAGCGTGCCCCCCGGGTGGAAGGTGCGGAACAGGCTGCGGTGCTGGAGCAGGGCCACGGTGCCGTTGACGATCCTCTCGAGGTCGCGCTCGGGGGCGAGGGGGGTGAGGTGGAAGCCGTCCACGGCGCCGCCCCGGTGCCACTGGGTGACGAGCTCGGCGAGGTCCACCGGGCCGCCGCGGAAGTAGGTCCCCCGGCCCGCGAGCTGCGGGCCGCTCTCCAGTCCCGGTTCCGGCGCCGTCTCGGCGTCCCCGAGGTCGACCGTGAGCGCGACCAGCACCCGCAGGGTGTCGGGGTCCCGGCCGTGGGCGGCGGCGAGGCCGCGCACGTCGTCACGGAGCGCGGACGCCTGCTCGGGCGAGGTGGCCCGTACGTACACGACGTCGGCGTACCGTGCGGCGGCCTTCCTGGCGGGGCCGCTCGTGCCGTCGATGACGGTGACGGGCCTGCCCTGCGGAGGCCGGGGCACGATGGCGGGGCCCCGGACGGAGAAGGTGCTGCCCTCGAAGTCGACGTAGTGCAGCTTGTCGCGGTCGATGAAGCGGCCGGTGGAGACGTCCCTGATCTCGGCGTCGTCCTCCCAGCTGTCCCACAGCCGGGAGGCGACGTCGGCCGCCTCGCCCGCCTCCTGCCACAGGGCGTCGGCAGGCGCGGCACCGCGCCTGCCGAACAGGCGGGCCTCTGCCTCCGTGGTCGACACGTCGGCGTGCCAGCCCGCCCGGCCCCCGCTGACCCAGTCGAGGGTGGCGACGGCGGACGAGACGTGGAAGGGCTCGGTGTGGGTGGTGGTGACGGTCGGCACGAGGCCGATCCGGGTGGTGGCCGGGGCGACGCGGGCGAGCACGGCGAGCGCGTCGGGGCCGGGGCGGGCGAAGGAGTCGTTGAGGGTGACGAAGTCGAGCGCGCCCTGTTCGGCGAGGCGGGCGAGCGCGGTGTGGGAGGCGGCGTCGTAGCGCGGCGGGCCGCCGATCTCGGCGGCCAGATGGAGTGGCCTGGTGGCAGACATGCGGACCTCTCGGGGTCAGTTCTCGGTCTTGGGGAGACCGGGCGGGTTGATCTCCGACTTCTCGACGGCCTCGTTGGTCAGACCCCAGCGCTTGAGCACTTCGGCGTAGGAGCCGTCCTGGATGATGTGGTCGATGGCCGCGCCGTAGGCCTCGACCAGGCCGCTGTCCTTCTTCGTGGTGGCGGCGATCTTCCCCTGGACGCCGTCGCCGGCTCCGGAGAGCGTGCCGATGATCTCGGACTGCCCGGCCGACGCGACGTGGTAGTTGGCCGAGGGGCTCGGGCCGAGGTAGGCATCGATCCGGCCCGACTGGAGGGCCAGGTAGTAGTCGGTGTCCTTCTGGAAGTACTTGATCTCCACCGCCTTCCGTCCGGCGTCGGTGTTCTGCTCGCTCCAGTCGACGAGGATCTTCTCCTGGTTGGTGCCCGAGGCAACGGCGATCGTCTTCCCCGCCACGTCCTCGGGCGCCTTCACCTTCCAGCCGGAGCCCTTCTTGGCCTCGAAGGCGAGGTTGTCGAGCCGGTAGGTGGCGAAGTCGTACTTCTCCTTGCGCTCCTCCGTCACGGTGACGTTGGACAGGACGCCGTCGAACTTGGAGCTGTCGAGGCCGACGAAGAGGTTCTCCCAGGAGACCTCCTGCAGATCCGGCTTCAGTCCGAGGGTGTCGGCGATCAGGGTCGCCAGGTCGATCTCGCTGCCGATCCGGGTCTTGTCGTCGGTCGCGTAGAAGCCGAGTGGGGGCGAGGCGTCGGCGCTCGCCCCGAGCCGGAGCGTGCCGCGCTCACGGATGGCCTCGGGCACCTTGGCCGCGATGGAGTCGACCTTCTCGCCTCTGATCCGCTTCTGGTCGGGGCCGATGTTGATCCCGGTGTCCTTCTGCCCTTCGGGGCGGATCACGTCGGTGGCGGCGTCGCTGCTGCCGCAGGCGGTGAGCAGCCCGGTGGCGGTGAGGGTGGCGAGGGCGATGACGAGGGTGCGGCGGACGGACACCTGGCTGCTCCTTGAGCGCGGGGAAACGGGATGGGGGAACGGTGGGAGAACGGGCTGCGGGAAGACGGAACGTGGGGACTGCGGCGGTGCGGCCTGCGGGGACACGGCTCAGAGGACCTTCGAGAGGAAGGCCCGGGTGCGTTCCTGAACCGGGCGGTCGAGTACGTCGGCGGGCGGGCCCTGCTCCACGATCCG
The DNA here is from genome assembly GCA_014651175.1 of Streptomyces clavifer. GTDB lineage: Bacteria > Actinomycetota > Actinomycetes > Streptomycetales > Streptomycetaceae > Streptomyces > Streptomyces clavifer. The sequence goes on from BMWJ01000006.1 coordinate 467,255, forward strand.
CCCCTGGTCCATGAAGACCACGGTGTCGGCGACCTCGCGGGCGAAGCCGATCTCGTGGGTGACGACGATCATCGTGGTGCCCTGGTGCGCCAGGTCCTTGATGACGTCGAGGACCTCGCCGACGAGTTCGGGGTCGAGCGCGGAGGTCGGCTCGTCGAAGAGCAGCAGTTTCGGTTCGAGGGCGAGCGCACGGGCGATGGCGACGCGCTGCTGCTGTCCGCCGGAGAGCTGCTTCGGGTACGCACCCGACTTGTCGGCGAGACCGACCCGGGCGAGGAGCGCCTCCGCGGCTGCGACGGCTTCCTTCCGGGGGCGGCCGAGGGCGGCCACCGGCGCCTCGATGATGTTCTCGAGGACGGTCAGGTGCGGGAAGAGGTTGAAGTTCTGGAAGACGAAGCCGATCCGGGTGCGCTGCCGCAGGACCTCGCGCTCGCGGAGCTCGTACAGCTTGTTCCCCGACCTGCGGTAGCCGACCAGGGTGCCGTCCACGCTGATCCAGCCCTGGTCCACCTTCTCCAGGTGGTTGATGGTGCGCAGCAGGGTGGACTTCCCCGAGCCGGACGGGCCGAGGACGACGGTCACCTCTCCGGCGCGGACGGACAGGTCGATGCCGCGGAGCACTTCGAGTGCGCCGAAGCTCTTGTGCACGGAGCGGATCTCGACCATGACGTCCGTGGCGGACGCGGGCGCGTCAGCGGGCGCGGTCGCCTCCGTGGCCGCGGGTGCGTCCACGGGTGCTTCGGTGGGTGCGGGTACATCGATGGGTGTGCTCATCGCACGGCCCCCTTGGCGTAGTGACGTTCGACGTAGTGCTGGAGGACGGAGAGCACGGTGGTCAGGAGGATGTACCAGACCGTGGCGACCATCAGCAGGGGCACGACCCTGCCGTTGCGGCCGTAGACGACCTGGACCTGGTAGAAGAGTTCACCGATCGCCATCACGGAGACGATCGAGGTGCCCTTGAAGAGCGAGATGATCTCGTTGGCGGCGTTCGGCAGGATGGAGCGCATCGCCTGCGGCAGCACGACTCTCCGGAGCTGCCGCAGCCGCGGGATCCCGAGGGCCGCGGCGGCCTCCAGCTGCCCGCTGTCCACGGCCAGTACGCCCCCGCGCACGATCTCCGCCGCGTAGGCCGCCTGGTGCAGCGCGAGTCCGAGGACCGCCGCACTCATCGCTCCGACGAGGTTCATCGTGTCGAAGGTGAGGAAGCCGGGCCCGAACGGGATGCCGAACTGAAGCTCCTTGTAGAGGTAGGCGAGGTTGAACCAGAACAGCAGCTGGACGATGAGCGGGATCGAGCGGAACGCCCAGATGTAGCCGTACGCGACCGCCCTGAGGAACGGGCTGGCGGACAGCCGCATGAACGCGAGGACGATGCCCAGTGCGAAGCCGAGCACCGTTCCGTAGAAGGTCAGTTGGAGGGTGACCCAGACGGCCTTCAGGATGGTCTCGGTGGTGAAGAAGCGGGCGAAGACGTCCCATTCCCAGCCGGGGTTGGTGATCAGCCCGTTCAGGAACTGGGCGAGCAGCACGGCGGTGACGGCCACGGCGACCCAGCGCCAGGGGTGGCGCACCGGGACGACCGTCAGTTCCGAGAGGTCGGATCCGTCGTGCGGGGTTGTTCGCTCGGTCTCTTCGTCGGGGGGTGCGAGGGGTGGATCGCTGGTCAGCGACATGGTGGGTTCCTTCGGCAACGGATGGTAGAGAGGGGGTACCGCACTCACGCGGTGGGGCGGCCGCTACAGGAGAGGTCGCGGAGGAACGCGAGCACCGTGCGGGCGGTGGCGTCGTTCTGCCGGAAGGCCGGGCCGCCGGTGCGCGGCCGGGTGAAGGCGCCGCTCGACCGCGCGGTCGTGTTCGGGCCGAGGGCGAAGCGTCGCGGGTGAGGGCTGCCGTCACGGTCCAGGATCCGGCCGTCGCCGGGGTCGACGGAGAGCAGCCCCGTGTCGGTGCCGGCGGCCCCGTCCTCGTACAGTCCGCGCAGCACCGGGCTGCGCGTGTTCCGCAGGGCCGGATCGGGCAGCCGGGCCTCGACCAGGGCCCTGGCCTCCATGTGCTCGCCCGGCACGGTGGCGCTGCCGGCCCGGAAGACGCCGCGTTCCTCGTCGGCCTCGACGGTGATTCCCGCTCCGAGGAAGCGGACGACCCCGGCCCGGGAGAGTGCGAGGAGCTGGCGCAGCCGGGGGCCGGGCGGTCCGGAGGCGAGATGGCTGAAGAAGCCGTGCCACCGGTCGCCGATGTCCCCGGCCCGGACCAGCTGCGCGTAGACGGACAGCAGTCCGAGGAAGACGGCGAGGTCGGGGCTGTTGCGGGGATCGTGCCGGCGTTCGAGGTCGGCGGTGATGTAGGTGCGCAGCCCGTCCTGCAAGGAGTCGTACGAGGGGTGGAGCACCCCGTCCAGCGGTCGGTCCAGCGCGTCCAGGTCCAGGTGGTCGGCCGGGTCGGGCACGGCCGAGGCGACCAGCGCGCGCAGCTCGGGGCTGTCGGCGTCCGCGACGGCGTACTTCTCCTCGAAGTCGTCCCAGCCGACGGCGGTGCGCTCGGGGTGGGCGGCGAACAGCCGGTGGTAGTGGACGTGTCCGAGCTCCTTGGCGATGGACGGCCACAGGTCGCGGCGGAAGTCCACGGGGCCGGCGCCGTCGAGCAGCGCGTCCAGCCGGGCGGGGCCGAAGTGGTGCGGCAGGGGAGGCCGTTCGCCCTCCCAGGCGTAACCGATCTTGGAGTGGTACGGGACTCCGCGCCGGGAGCCCGCGTACAGGACGGGCTCCCGGCCGGAGGGGATGTAGACCCCGTCCTCGTATCGCCCGCCGCGCCCCTCGGTGAGCAGCACCATCAGGTCGATGAAGGCGAGGCCGAGGCCGCGCACGATGACGGGTTCACCCGCGGGCAGGGAGCCGAGGTCGCTGTCGGCCGTGAAGTCGGGTGGCAGGTGGACGAGTCCGTGCCGTGCCGCGAAGGCGGCCAGCTCCTCCTGTTCGGCGTCGGGTTCGGCGTCCAGATGGCCGATGGTGAGGACGACGAGGTCGGCGAGGAGGGGTTCGGCGCGCCCCTGGAGCCAGACCTGCTGCCGGCCGTCCCGGGACCCCGAGACGCGGTGTGCGTGAGCGCGGTGCTCCCGGACGGTGATGCCCGGCGGGAGCGCGGCGAGCGCCTGCTCGTACACCCAGCGCAGGTAGGCGCTCTGCAGCCGTCGGCTGGGGAAGTCCTGGGCGCCGAGCCCTCGGATCTCCGCGAGTGTCCCGGGGTCGGAGTCGAGGGTGATCCGTCCCTCGCGGACGTCGGCGGCCCACGTGTGCAGGGCGGGGCCGGGCCGTATCGGGCCCTCCTGCTCGACCGTGTCGTCGGTGAACATGGTGACGTCCTCCGCCATGGAGTTCATCCAGAGCAGCGGGGACTGGTCCTGCCGCCAGATCCGGCCGCCCCCGGGCGGGTACGGGTCGACGAGGTGGATGTCCAGGCGCCGGTCCCCGTACAGCTCGGCGGAGTTGGCGGCGATGCGCTCGAGGACGCCGGTGCCGCGCGGTCCGCCCCCTATGACGACGAGTGTCGGTACGCCGCTCATCGCGCGTCCGCCGTGCCGCGTGCGTAGTGGCGTTCGACGTAGTGCTGTCCGACGGAAAGGAGGGAGGTGACGGCGACGTACCAGAGGGTGGCGACGAGCAGCAGCGGGATGACTTCGTAGGTGCGGTGGTAGACGAGCTGCACCGAGTAGAGCAGGTCCTGCACGGCGATGATGCTGACGATCGAGGTGCCCTTCAGGGTGCCGATCAGCATGTTCCCGGCGGGCGGGACGATGGAGCGCATGGCCTGGGGCAGCACGATGCGCCGGAGCCGGCGCCAGGGGCCGAGCCCGAGCGACTGGGCGGCCTCCAGCTGTCCGTGCTCGACGGAGAGGATGCCGCCGCGCACCACTTCGGCGGCGTACGCGGCCTCGTGGAGCGTGAGGCCGATGACGGCGACGGCGACCGGGCCGAGGAGGTTGACCGTGTCGACTCCGAGGATCTGCGGGTAGAGGGCGCCGATGTTGAACCAGAAGAGCAGCTGGACCAGGATCGGGGTGGACCGGAACAGCCACACGTAACCCCAGGCGACGGCCTGCAGAATCGGGTTGCCGGAGAGCCTCATGACGGCGAGCAGGGTGCCGAGGGCGAAGCCGAGCACCATCACGAGGCCCGTGAGCCAGAGGGTGAGGCCGAGGCCGCGCAGCACCGACGCGGTGGTGAGGTGGTCGCCGACGACGCCCCACTGGAAGGCGTCGTTCCGGATCACCGAGACCAGGGCGCCGGCGAGGAGCACCAGGACGGCAACGGCCGCCGCCCAGCGCCCTGTTCGGCGCACCGGCACGATGCGCGGGACGGAGTCGTGCGCATCGTCGACGGGCGGGGCGGGGAGCTGCGGAGGGGGGGTGTCTGTCTGCGCGGACATGCGAAGGCTCCGTGGATGCAGAGATCTAACACGGGATGTGCCTTCAACGCGGAACACAACATGGACCGGGCCCCTCAGCGCCGGTCCGCTTCCGAGCCAATCCTTGTCGGGGTCGTGTTGTCAAGCTTGTCCACACTGTGAGCCGTGTGTCCGGGGTCGGTTGACGTGTACCCGGATGCCTGTTCCACTGAGGCCATGTACGCGCAGCAGTGGCTGGTCACCCGCTCCCACATCGACTTCGGTCGCGTGTGGTCCTCTTCTCTTCCTGTTGAGCTGAACCCGCTGTTCCCCCGCGTCTTCCCGCTCGCGCCGCTGTCGGCGCTTGAGCACCTTTCCCGCGTGCCTTCACGTACACAACACCGCTCCGCCCTCCCCTCGTTCAGCTGATCTTCCGCCCGTGGCTCCGTGCTGCCCACGCACCGGAGCGCGTCGACGAACCCGGAGTGTTTCCGTCATGCCCAGAATCCGGCACACCGCTGCCTTCGCACTGATCACCGTCGCCGCTCTCGCGCTCTCCGGCTGCGGATCGGCCGACCCGGCGGCCGCGCCGGCCGGTGCCGGAACGGAGGGCAAGGGGAAGATCCCGACGACCGACGTGGTGTCGTCGGTGAAGAAGGACCCGGCCGCGGCGAAGCTGCTGCCCGAGAAGGTGCGCGCCGCCGGCACCCTCACCCTCGCCTCCAGCATCGGCACACCGCCCGGAGCCTTCTATCTGGAGGACGGCAAGACCCTGGCCGGCGCGGACGTCGACTTCGCGGACGCGGTGGCCAGGGTGCTGGGGCTGGAGCTGAAGCGCGAAGTCGCCTCGTTCGAGGCGATCCTTCCGGCCCTCGGCAGCGGGAAGTACGACCTGGGCACCGGCAACTTCGGGGTGACCGACGAGCGCCGGAAGACGATCGACTTCGTGACGTACATCAACGACGGCCAGGGCTTCGCCGTCCGCGACGACAGCAAGCTGAAGAACGTCACCGAGCTCACCCAGCTCTGCGGCCTGACCGTGGGCACCAGCGCCGGCACCACGTTCGAGGCGACGCTGGAGGAGAACAAGCACGTGTGCGCCGACGCGGGCGAGGAGGCGTACGACGTGAAGACGTACGCCGACCAGGCGGCCGTCTGGATCTCGCTCCAGCAGGGCCGCAGCGATGTCGTGATGTCGACGATCAACGGGCTGCGCTACGCCGTGACCCAGCAGAAGGGGCTGCGCTTCCTCAACGAGTTCAAGCGGCTCGATGTCGGCTTCGCCTTCAAGAAGGGCACCCCGCTGGCACCCGCCTTCCAGGCGGCGGTCAACAGTCTCAGGACGGACGGGACCTATGACCGCATCCTGAAGAAGTGGGGCACCACCGAGTCGGCGATCCGGACGTCGCAGATCTCGCCGCCCGAGATCGCGGGGTGAGGTGCGCGGGTGCGGCTGACTGACGCCGGATCAGCAGTCGCACCCGCAGTCGCAGCCGTCGCCGCAGCTGCAGCAGTTCCCGCAGCAGTCGCAGCCCTGGCAGCAGCCGTCGCACCACTCGTCGCAGTCCGCCTTGTGGCAGAGCCCTTCGCGCTCCTGGCCGCTCCACGGGTCGTTGAAGCTGCCGGCGCAGCACAGCTGACAGGTGCAGGCGAGACCGGCCCAGACCAGGCAGCCCGCTATCAGGCCACGCCGGTTGCGCGGCGGCTCGGGCGGGAGCGGAGGACCGGACGGGCCGCCGGGCGCCGGTGCGAACGGGTTTCCGGGCGGCGGCCCGAAGGAGCCCGACGGCTGCCCGTCACCCGGGTGCGCGCACGCGGCCGAGCCGAAGGCCCGGTCCACCGAGCGCCGCAGCTCGTGCACGAGCAGCACGTGTGCCAGCCGGCCGTCGGTGAATTGCGCGTCCCGCATCGCGAGGCGCACCCCGTGCAGCGCGTCGTCGCAGAGCCGGCGGGCCTCGGTGAGCGGGGTGCCGGTCGCCGTGAGGGGGTTCCAGGCGCCCGACGCCGCGTCAGCCTCCCTGTCCTCCACGGCGTCCAGCAGATGGGCGAGCCGCCCGAAGAGCCGCCCGGCCTCGCCGAGCGGGACGGCGTTCTGCGGCCGGCCCGCGAGTACGGCGGTGTGCGCGAAGGCCGCCGCCGTCGCCGTCTCGGTGGGTTCGGTGACCGTCAGCAGCGGGGTCCCGGGCCCCGCGAGGGACTCGAGGCCGGTCTGCCGGTCGACGGCGTCGACCAGGACCGCCGTGTCGAAGCCGAGCTCCGCACCGGTCCGTGCTCCGGCCCGGTCCCAGCCGGCGGCGACCCTGCGCGCCGCGGCGGCGACCGGGCGGCGCTTCAACAGCCCGTCCCGGTCCGCCACGTGGTCGCGCACCTTGGCCGAGGCCAGCACGAGGGAGACGGCGGCGGCGAGCCTGGCGCCCTCGCCCCGGGCGACCGGCGCGGTCCGCATCGAGCGCAGCGGGCAGGGGCCCGCGGTGCGCCGTTGCGCCGCGGTGCGCTCCGTCTGAGCCTCCGTCAGTACCGAGACGATCAGGCCGTCGTAGTTCGTGACGATCCGGGCGAACTGTCCGTGGTCCGCACGGAGGGCGAGACAGAGCCCGCAGAGATGGGCCATCCACTCGGCCTTGAGCCCTTCGGTCAGCCGATGGGTGCAGGGCCTGACTATTCCGAACACGACGATCCCCCGAGCCGTTCACCTGATGCGCCGCACCGGCGCACGCGCGGCGTGCATCGTATCGAGTGACCCGTTCACCCGTACGTCCCCCATGTCACCCGTACGGACGGGCGCCTCATATTTTCCTTCCGCAAGCCGTCTTATACGGGAGGAACCCTGACGAACCGCCACATGTTCTGCACCAGTAGCGTCACGAATCCCCTACGCGCCGACTATCCCCTTGGCGCGGTATCCGCATCATGAACGACCATAGGGACAGGAAAGAGATGTGGAACACGAACGAACCGCGGTGAGAGGAGGCGTCCATGGGATCGGTGCGCAAGGCAAGTGCCTGGCTGGGCCTCGTGGAGGACAACGATGAGCGGTACTACGACGACGAGTACTCCGAGGAAGCCGAGACCGGCACGAACCAGCCGTGGGTGACGGACCCCCGTGTGCAGGTGGCTTCCGAGAAGGCCGTGGACACGGGCCGCCGGATCGCCACCGTCACCCCGGACAGCTTCCGGGACGCGCGCGGCATCGGTGAGCTCTTCCGGGAGGGCGTTCCGGTCATCGTCAATCTGACGGCGATGGACGCCACCGACGCCAAACGCGTCGTGGACTTCGCCGCGGGACTGACCTTCGGCCTGCGCGGCTCGATCGAGCGCGTGGCCACCCGGGTCTTCCTGCTGACCCCCGCCCACACCCAGGTCGTCACCGGCGAAGCCGCCGGCCGGCCGGCCGACGGCTTCTTCAACCAGAGCTGAGCGGGGCGCTCGCCGGACGGGTCCGGTTCCGGCGGTTCCGGGTTACCGGAAGGCGTCCAGACCGGTGAGCGCCTTGCCCAGCACCAGCTGGTGCATCTCCACGGTTCCCTCGTAGGTGAGCACCGACTCCAGATTCGTCGCGTGGCGCATCACCGGGTATTCCAGCGAGATCCCGTTGGCGCCGAGGATCGTGCGCGAGGTTCGGCAGATCTCGATCGCCTCCCGCACGTTGTTGAGCTTCCCGAAACTGACCTGCTCCGGGCGGAGCCCGCCCGCATCCATCCGGCGGCCCAGATGGTGGGCGAGCAGGATGCCCTTGTGCAGTTCGAGAGCCATGTCCGCGAGCTTGGCCTGGGTGAGCTGGAAGCCGCCGATCGGCCGGCCGAACTGCTCGCGGCTCTTCGCGTAGTCCACGGCTGCCTCGAAGCTGGCACGGGCCGCGCCCATGGCTCCCCAGACGATGCCGTAGCGGGCATGGCTCAGACAGCTGAGCGGGCCACGCAGACCGGTGACGTCCGGCAGGACGGCGTCGGCGGGCAGCCGCACCCCGTCCAGGACCAGCTCGCTGGTGACCGAGGCGCGCAGGGACCACTTGTGCCGGATCTCGGGCGCCGAGAAGCCGGGACTGTCCGTGGGCACGACGAAGCCCCGGATCCCCGAGCCGCCTCCGGCCTCGTCGGTCTGCGCCCAGACGACCGCGACCCCCGCGACCGATCCGTTGGTGATCCACATCTTGCGGCCGGTGAGGATCCAGTCCCGGCCGTCCCGCTCGGCGTACGTGCGCATCCCGGCCGGGTCCGAGCCGTGGTCCGGTTCGGTGAGCCCGAAGCAGCCGATGGTCTCGCCGGCCGCCATGCCGGGCAGCCACCGCCGCTTCTGCTCCTCGGAGCCGAAGCGGTGGATCGCGTACATGGCGAGGGAGCCCTGGACGGAGACCAGGGAGCGGATGCCGGAGTCCGCGGCCTCCAGCTCCAGACAGGCCAGGCCGTACTGGACCGCGGTCGCGCCCGCGCAGCCGTACCCCTGGAGCGACATGCCCAGTGCGCCGAGGGAGCCCAGCTCGCGGGCCAGTTCGCGGATGCCGGGGAGCTCGCCGTTCTCGTACCACTCGGCGATGTGCGGCAGGATCCGGTCGGCGGCCCAGCTCCGCACCGTGTCGCGGATCGCGAGGTCCTCCGGATCGAGGAGATCGTCGATGCCGAGAGGATCGGCCGGGTCGAACGGTGGGAGTTTCGACGGCTTCACGGACATGGGGAGTGCCTCCGGCGGCTCGCACGGGACTTAAACTAGCAGTGGTAGTTATGGCGTCCCGCTGACGTTACGGCTCAGTGTGCCGCTCGTCCAGAGCCCGTGGCTTCCGCGGGTTCACGCCGCGCGGGCCGTGGGAGCCGCCGCTCCGGCCGGTTCTGCGGCGGAAGCGTCACGGGGTCGGCGCGAGGCCCGGCGTCCGCCCGCTCCGGCGCCGCGCGTCCGGGACCGGTGGTCTCCCCCGCTTCCGCCTCGCAGACCCCTTTGACCGAGGCGCAGTCCATGGCGCGGGGCAGCCGCAGCGCCGCCAGGGCGCCGAGCAGCAGCAGGCCCGCACTCACCATGAGCGTGATGTGGAGACCGTTGACGAAGGCGTGCCGGGCGGTGTTCCGCAGGAGGTCGCCCGCGGGACCGCCCAGCTGCCCGGCCACCTGATAGGCCTCACCGAGCGAGTTCGACGCGGCCGTTCCCGCCGCCGCCGGCACGCCCTCGTCGTGGAGCCGGGACAGCCCCGGCGCGTAGGCGGCGTTCATGACGCTGCCGAGCAGGGCGATGCCCAGGCCCGCGCCCAGCTGGTAGGAGGTCTCACCGATCGCCGCCGCCCCGCCGGCCCGTTCCGCGGGAGCCTCGCTGAGCATCGACTCGTACGCGCCGAAGAGCGTGGACTGGAGCCCGAAGCCCAGCAGCACGAAGCCGACGGTGAGCAGCACGGGCCGGTCGTGCTGCCCCATCAGGGTCAGCAGGAGCACCGAGGCCGCGGTGAGCACGAAGCCCCAGCCCACCATGCGGCGCGGCCCGACGCGGCTCAGGGTGTACGAGCCCGTGGCACCGGCGGCCATCGCCGCGAAGGTGAGCGGCAGCAGGCGCAGGCCGGTCTCCAGCGGGCCGAGGTCCAGGACGAGCTGGAGGTACTGGACGGCGATGAGCTCCAGGCCGACCAGGGCCAGCATGGCCAGGACGATGCATCCGACGGCGGTGGTGAAGGCGGGCCGGGAGAACATCGTCATGTCGATCAGCGGATGCGTACGGCGCTTCTGCCTGCGGGCGAAGAGGACCAGCAGTGCGGCACCGGCGAGCAGCGGGCCGAGGGTGGCGAGGTCCAGCACGCCCTCCCCGCCGCCCGCGCGCTTGATCCCCAGGACGACACCGAGCACACCGGCCGCCGCCATGAGCGCACCGAGCACGTCCCAGGGGCCTTCGTCGGAGCCGCGGGACTCGGGCAGCAGCCAGCGTCCGATCGGCAGGATCATGACCATGAGCGGGATGTTGATCAGGAAGACCGAGCCCCACCAGTAGTGCTCGACGAGGAATCCGCCGATGACCGGTCCGGCGGCGGCCCCCACGGCGGCCACCGCGGTCCATATCCCGATGGCCATGGCCCGCTCGCGACGGTCCGGGAAGACCTGGCGGAGTATCGAGAGGGTGGCAGGCATGATCATCGCGCCGCCGACGCCGAGCAGGGCCCGGGCGGCGATCAGCACCGCGGCCGTGTCGGCCATCGCCGCGAGCGCCGAGGCCACCCCGAAGAGCGCGTAACCGAACAGCAGGACGCGGCGTCTTCCGATCCGGTCACCGAGCGTGCCGAAGAGGATGAGCAGCGAGGCGCAGACGAGCGGGTAGGCGTCCACGATCCACAGCAGGCCGACGGCGCTCGGCCGCAGGTCCTCGGTGACGGCGGGGACGGCGACGTGCAGCACGGTCGCGTCGAGCGCGACCAGCAGGAGACTGAGGCAGAGGACGACCAGGACTACCCATCGATTGGCACCGCCGGCTGCTGCGCGCAGTCGGGCTACGGCCGTGGACGTCCCGGTCATGTGCGTACCTCCCACAATGAGTCCCTCGCGCTCGGCAGACCTGCGGAGGCGCCTGTTCCGCCCCCTCGGGCCCGGCATCGACGGGCGAGTGAGCCGTCAGCGTACGCGAGTTCCCCGTGGTCACACGTGGTCCATCTCATACCGTCGCCCGCCCTGGAGTGTGTCGTACGCCACTGCGGACCCCTCGGCCGGGGCCCCTGCCGACCTGCCGCGACGACGGGGGAACGGTGCGGTGGCGGCCGTCGGCCACGCGCCCGGAGGGCGGCCGGGCGCACCCCCGCAATCGCCGGTCGAATGCGTTCCGGCACCGCACCAGGTCATTTCATCGACGATCAAACATTCCTGCGAATTCACGCCCCGGTAAATGCCCGGCAAGCCCGATCCGATTCCCTGCGGCGCGTCGAATGGATACCGGTCCGAGACGAAGTCCACATCACATCGTCATCACAAAGACGCGGGATCGGCCGGATCCCACGCTCACTCGCTGTAACGTCCTTTGCGTGCGTACCGACATCTTTGCCCGTCTGGACCGGGAGCCGGAACCGCCGAAGATAGAGATCCCGCGGATGAGTCGTCACCGCATCGCTCTCTTCGGCGGGACTTTGGCGTTCTATCTCGCCATCGTCGTCGCCGTGCTCGTCTCGTCCTGGCTGGTGGCTCTCGACTGGAAGGTCATGCTGTTCCGGCCCTATCAGCAGTGGCCCGAACTGCACGCCTTCCTCGACTACTACGTCGTGCTCGGCCAGCGCGGCCCCACGGCCGTGATGGTCGCGTCCTGGCTCGGCTGGCGCTCCTGGCGCCAGCACACGCTGCGCCCCCTGCTCACGCTGGGCACCTCGCTGCTGCTGCTCAACGTGACGGTCGGTGCGGTCAAGTTCGGCCTGGGGCGCCTCGGCCCGCACTACGCCACCCAGATCGGGTCGGCGGAGCTCTTCGCCGGCGGCGATATATTTCCTTCGGGTCACACCGCCAATGCCGTGGTGACCTGGGGAATCCTCGCCTACCTGGCCACCACTCCGCGTGCCAGGCGCTATCTGTCGGCCCTCTCGGCGTTCGTGTCCCTGGGCGTGGGCCTCACGACCGTCTACATCGGGACGCACTGGCTCAGCGACGTGCTGCTGGGCTGGGCGGCCGGTCTGCTGATCATGTTGGCGCTGCCCTGGTTCGAGCCGCTGATCACGCGCGCGGAGACCTGGATCCTGTCGGTGCGTGCGCGCTGGCGGGTCCGCCTCGGGCTGCGCAGGCCCGCCCCCGGCGGTCCGGGCTCCCCCGCCCCCGTCGTACTGCCGCAGTCGCTGAGCGGCACCAGCAACAGCACCGGCACCGGCATCACGGACGCCGAGAAGAGCTGCCCGGCACCCGAGACGTCCGGAAGCGTCGCCCACACGGGCGCGGGCGGCCGGACACGGGCGCACTCCCCGCACGCGGTGCGTTCGGAGCGGGCGCCCCTCACCCCGGCGGGCTCCCGCCGCCCCCCGCACGCGGACCGCGCCGCCCGGGGCGGCACGGCTCCGGCCCACCCGGTGACGGGCGGCCCGGTCGCCCCCTGACCTGCGGGGACGGAGCGCACGACCTGCGGGGACGCTGCGCACGGGCGCTCGGACGCATGGCGAAGGCCCCGACGGACGTCGGGGCCTTCGCTCCATCAGGGGTGTGTCAGCCGACCCAGCAGCGGGTCACGGTGGACGCGTCGACTTCGAAGTTGATCCGCCCGCCACGGAACTCCATGGTGATGACCGTGCCCGGCGGGAGAGACCGGACCGTGCTCCAGCCACGCGCTCTGGCCTGCCTCTCGGCGGCCTCGGCATCGAGTCCGACATACGACTCCGGGGCGTCGTCCGGCTGGGCGGGAGGGCTCGGTATGGGTGCCATACCCCTCACCGTAGGCGCCCCCGCTCCGTGACGGAAGCCGGGGTGACAGCCCTCGGCGGCGCATCCCCATGTACCCCGGCGGTCACGCTTGTGTCACAGCATCCCCACACGCGTTTACGCCGCCCCTCTTCACCCGGACGGGCGGTCCAGGTGTACGGAAAAAGAATTGCGGGCTTCTCACCGAATGCCGCGAGGCGTCCGCACGGAGTGATATCAACGAGCGCGGGACATGGGGTGGTGCGCGCCTTCCGAGAAAGGCGGGAGGTATGCGGACAGGCGCACCCCCGGAATTCACGCACTTTATGCAGATCTTATCTGTGGCCCGCGACACTCCCTGCCGCGTGCGCCGGGCCCCTTGCCTCCGGGCCCCTTGCCTCCGGAGCTCGCAGGCGGCCGGACCATCCGGAATCGAACGATCCGGGATACCTCCGGGTTCGCACCACCCGGAGGACCCGAAGGACCCGGACGCCCTTCCGTGGACCGGCGGACCGGCGGAGCGGCCGGGCGGGCGCCGTCAGCCCGACTTCCTCCCCCGGAGAGCATCGGCGGTCCGGTAGCGCAGGGCGTACGCCCCGTCCAGCACGGTGCCCCGGGAGCGGTGCAGCGCGGTGCGCAGGGCGCTCCGCGAGCGGCGGCCCCCGCCGCGCGCGGCCAGGTCCGAGAAGAGCGACTCGTGCCGCTCCGCGATCGGCGCCGGGTCGAACCGTTCCGACGAGGCCAGGGCGGCCCGCCCCATCCGGCGCCGCAGCTCGTCGTCGTCGATCAGGGCGAGCAGGGCGTCGGCGAAGGCGCCGGTGTCACCGAGCGGCACGAGCCGCCCGTCCGTGCCGTCGTCGATGATCTCGGCCGGACCGTGCGGGCAGTCGGTCGCGACGACCGGCACCCCGCAGCGCATCGCCTCCACGATCGTCATACCGAACGACTCCCGCTCGGAGGTGACGGCCGCGATGGAGCCCTTGGGCCATTCCCGCTCCATCGGGTGGACCGACCCCATGAGGTGGACCCTGTCCCGCAGTCCGAGCGTGTCGACGAGCTCGCGCAGTGCCTGCTGCTCGTTGCCCGTCGCGTCACCGCCGCCGTAGATCCGCAGCCGCCACTCGGGCCGGGCCGCGGCGACCCGGGCGAAGGCCCGGACCAGTACGTCGTAGCGCTTCACCCGGTGCAGCCGGCCCGCGGCCACGATCCACTTGGCGTCACCTGCGGCGGGCTCGCCGGCGGGCTCCGGCACACTGTTCGGGATGACCTCCACCCGTACGCCGGGCAGCCGCAGTCCGGTCCGGTAGGCGCGCGCGTCGGCCTCGGTGACGGTCGTGACCGCGTCGAGGAGCCCGTACCGGTGCCCTATCTCCCGCCGGAGCCGGTAGCTGTGACTGTCGAGGGTGAGGTGCTCCTGCCCGACGCGTACCGGGCCGCGCCGCGCCTGCCTGCTGATGTGCACGTTGAGTCCCGGCCGTGTTCCGACGACGACATCGGCCTCCAGAGCTCCCAGATGGGCGGCGATCCGGCTGTCGGTGAGCCTGCTGTACTGCCGGTGCCTGGTGTCGCCGCGCGGGAACACCCGGGCGGGCACGGCGTGTTCGGCCGCGTCGCCGTCGTAGCCGGCACTCGACCGGCGCAGGTCGACGAGATGACTCATCCGCACACCGTCGGGCGCACCCAGTGCGGGCGCGTCGCGGTGCCGGAAAACGGAGACGATCTCGACGTCGTGCTGCTCGGCCAGGGTCGCGGCGAGCGTGAAGGTGGTACGGATCGTTCCCCCGATGCCGTACGCATTGTGGAGCAGAAATGAAAGGTGCATTACGTAGTCGTTTCCCCTGTTCGACTGGTCAGCAACGGACCCTACGCGCCGTCAGGTATACGCACAGACTTCGCACAGGAGTCGTACAGAGCCGTGACAATTCGAACGAACGCCCGTACCAGGGTGCCCAGTTGACGGAACTCCCGACTCCGGATCGTTTTCACGATCTGTCGACGTATCGGCCCCGCGACACTCCCGCTTTCTCCTCCCGTTTCGCGCGTGACCCGGGCCCCGGGTTGTCCGTTGTCTCTTCATGAGCCGGGAACCGCCCGGCCCACGCACCGAGTTCGAGGAGCCACCCGTGCCGCGCATGCTCGACGTCAGCGAGGACGTACGCGCCGAGATCGGCGATGCCGAAGCCGACCGGCTGCTCGTCGGCGACAGCGCCCCAGGCAGCTACGACTGCACCTCCTGCCGCACCCCCGGCGACTCCGACCAGGAACGCACGAGCACGGTGCTGTTCGTGGGCGACGAGACCGCCGTGCTCGCCTTCGCCCATGCGACCTGCATCCCCTCGCAGGTCGTCCGGATCGCGGAGGACCAGCTCCAGGGCGCCGTGCGGTCCATCACCGGCAGCGAGCAGAAGAATCCGGAGGGCCTCATGCCCGAACAGGCCGTGCTCGGCATCACCAGCGGTCTCGTCCTGATCGAGGACGACCTCCGCCCGGCCCTGGTCGTCGAACCGACCGGGCCCATCGCCCGGCCCGGCACGGACGGCCGCGCCGGCGACCAGTTCCTCCAGCTGCTGCTGGAACAGGGCTTCCTGCCCACACCCGACCTGAACCGGCTGCCGGGCGTACTCCCCGGCTGGTCGGTCCTGCTCGCCATGGGCCAGCTGCACGCCGTGCTGCAGCCGGGCGTCGGCGGCGGGAGCCCGGTCGCGTGGTGGCAGGCCCATGAGCCGCTCCAGGTCACCGAAGGGTGGCGGGCCGCAGCGAACAAGTCGCACACCGTGCTCGTCTTCGCCGCCCCGGCGGGCTCGATCGGCCAGCAGCCGCGCGAGGACCTGCTCCGCGACGCCCTGGACAAGGCCGCGGTGAACGGTCTCCTGGTCGCCGCGTCGATGCCGCTGGCCGGCACCTGATCGTGCCCGTCCCGCCCTCTCCCGCCCGCCGAACAGCGTTTTCTCCGCCCGGCCCGCATCCGACGGGCGGTGAGGTCGTTGGCACCTACGTGCACTCATACGACCCTTCCCGCCATCAGCAGAGCCCGATCCCGGCCATGCGGCCGTCGCAGGACCCCTCGGGCGGCAGATCCCCCACCCCGATCTACGACGCGCTGTACTCCGAGTACCGGCGGTTGTTCAGGGCGCTTCCGGGGGACCGGAGCGGTGAGGAGAATCTCGGCTTCAGAACGTTCGGCATCGGGATGCTCAGCAGCCGTGCTCCGCTGGGCGGCCGTACGGCGGCGAACAGCCGGGGGAGCCAGACCGGGCGCAGTGGGAACCTCGGTTCCTGGCAGCGGGTGGGACGGCATGCCGGGGGCGCCAGGCCCGCAGCTCTGCCCCCCGGATCCACCGACGCCTGAGGGCACGGCGAAGCCCCGGACCCCCCGCTCGACGCGGGGGGTCCGGGGCTTCGCCGTGCGCCTACTTCTTGCGGCCGCGCTTCTCGCGCACCCGGACCGAGATGTGCAGCGGCGTGCCCTCGAAGCCGAACTCCTCGCGCAGGCGGCGCTCGACGAAGCGGCGGTAGCCGTGCTCCAGGAAGCCGGAGGCGAAGAGCACGAACCGCGGCGGCTTGATGCCGGCCTGCGTGCCGAAGAGGATGCGGGGCTGCTTGCCGCCGCGCACGGGGTGCGGGTGGGAGGCGACGATCTCGCCCAGGAAGGCGTTCAGCCGGCCGGTGGGGACGCGGGTCTCCCAGCCCCCGATCGCGGTCTCGATCGCCGGGACCAGCTTCTCCATGTGGCGGCCGGTGACGGCCGAGACGTTGACGCGCGGAGCCCAGGCGACCTGCGCGAGCTCCGTGTCGATCTCCCGCTCCAGGTAGTAGCGGCGCTCCTCGTCGAGGGTGTCCCACTTGTTGAAGGCGAGCACGATCGCACGGCCCGCTTCCACGGCCATCGTGACGATCCGCTGGTCCTGCACGCTGATGGACTCGCTCGAGTCGATCAGGATGACGGCGACCTCGGCCTTCTCCACGGCGGCCGCGGTACGCAGCGAGGCGTAGTAGTCCGCACCCTCCTGGAGGTGGACCTTCCGGCGGATGCCGGCCGTGTCGATGAACTTCCAGGTGATGCCGCCGAGCTCGATCAGCTCGTCGACCGGGTCGCGGGTGGTGCCGGCGAGCTCGTTGACGACGACGCGGTCCTCGTTGGCCACCTTGTTCAGGAGCGAGGACTTGCCGACGTTCGGGCGGCCGATGAGCGCGATGCGGCGCGGGCCGCCGAGGGCGGTGCCGAACGTCTGGGCCGGGGCCTCGGGCAGCGCCTCCAGCACGGCGTCGAGCATGTCGCCGGTACCGCGGCCGTGCAGCGAGGAGACCGGGTGGGGCTGGCCGAGGCCGAGCGACCAGAGCGCGGTGGCGTCCGCCTCGCCGCTCTGTCCGTCGACCTTGTTGGCGCACAGGACGACGGGCTTCTTGGCCCGGCGCAGCAGCCTGACGACGGCCTCGTCGGTGTCGGTCGCGCCGACGGTCGCGTCGACCACGAAGACGACCGCGTCGGCGGTCGAGATCGCGTACTCGGCCTGGGCGGCAACCGCCGCGTCCAGACCCAGCACGTCCTGCTCCCAGCCGCCGGTGTCGACGAGCTTGAAGCGGCGGCCGGCCCATTCGGCCTCGTAGGTCACGCGGTCACGGGTGACGCCCGGCTTGTCCTGCACGACGGCCTCGCGGCGGCCGAGGATGCGGTTCACCAGGGTCGACTTGCCGACGTTGGGGCGGCCGACGACGGCGAGGACCGGAAGGGGGCCGTGGCCGGCGTCACCGATCGCGCCCTCGACGTCCTCGAGGTCGAACCCCTCCTGCGCGGCGAGCTCCATGAACTCCGCGTACTCGGCATCGCCAAGTGCTCCGTGCTCGTGGTCCGAGCCGTCGGAGTGAATCTGGTCGTTCATGAAGTCCGTTCCCTCTTTGCATCATCATCGATGGGCCGCGATCGCGCGGCCCACTACTCAAGTCTCGCAGGCCCTGCCGTCAAACTACCGCCGTCCGGCCGGAGCCCGGGCCGCCCGGCGTCCGGTGCGTGCTGCCGCACGGCGGAGGAACCTCCTCGCACGGGCCGCGCCCGGACGGCTCCGGCCACGCGGCAGGGTGCGCGCCGGGCGTCATGCGGCGGGTGTCACTCCGCCGGCGGGTCCTGGCGCCCGGTGAGGCGCCTGGCGTGCTCCAGGTGCGCGGACAGCTCTCCCTGGATCCGGAGCGTCGCCTCGTCCAGCACCTTCCTGGTGCGCCGTCCGCTGCCGTCACCGGCCTGGAAGGCGTCCCCGAAGACGACGTCCACCCGGCTGCGCAGCGGGGGCAGCGCCGGTATCAGCCGTCCGCGACGCCCGGTGCTTCCCAGGACCGCCACGGGGACGATCGGCGCCCCGCCGCGCACCGCGAAGTACGCGAGTCCGGCCCGCAGGGAGGCGAAGTCGCCCTCGCCCCTGGTGCCCTCGGGGAAGATCCCGAGGACCCCGCCGTCCTCCAGCACGCCCAGCGCGTGGGTGATGGCGGTGCGGTCGACGGTCGCACGGTCCACCTTGAGCTGACCGATTCCGCGCAGGAACGGGTCGAGGGGACCGACGAACGCCTCCTTCTTGATCAGGAAGTGGACGGGCCGGGGCGCGGTGCCCATCAGCATCGGACCGTCGATGTTGTGTGCGTGGTTCACGGCGAGTATGACGGGTCCGCTGGTGGGTACCCGCCACGCACCGAGCACACGGGGCCGGAACAGCCCGTACATGAGCCCGATGCCGATCCCGCGCCCGACGGCCGCTCCGCGCAGCGTGGGAGCGGCGGTGGCTTCGGTCACTTCACGGCCCGCTTCTCCCCGACGAGGGTGACGACGCACTCGATGACCTGCTGAAGGGTCAGGTCGGTGGTGTCCACCTCGACCGCGTCCCCGGCCTTGGCCAGGGGCGAGGTCTTCCGGCCCGAGTCGGCCGCGTCCCGCTTGATCAGTGCTTCCTTGGTGGTGGCGAGGTCGGAACCCTTGACCTCACCGCTGCGACGGGCGGCACGCGCCTCCGGGGAGGCGGTCAGGAAGATCTTTATGTCGGCGTCGGGCAGCACGGTCGTGCCGATGTCACGGCCCTCGACGACGATGCCCCGCTCGGCGTCCGCGGCGATCGAGCGCTGCAGTTCCGTGATCAGCGTGCGCACCTCGGGGACGGCGCTGACGGCGCTGACCTTGGAGGTGACCTCCTGGGTGCGGATCGGACCGGAGGCGTCCTCGCCGTCGACGGTGATCGTCGGGGCGGCCGGGTCCGTGCCGGAGACGATGACGGGCTTGGCCGCCGCGGTGGCGATCTCCGCCGGGTTGCCCACGTCGATGCCGTTGTTCAGCATCCACCACGTGATGGCCCGGTACTGGGCGCCGGTGTCCAGGTAGCTCAGGCCGAGCTGGGTGGCGACGGCCTTGGAGGTGCTCGACTTGCCGGTGCCGGAGGGCCCGTCGATGGCGACGATCACTGCGGCCGGGGCGGTCCGGGCGGCGGCGCTTACGGTTTCCACGGTGGTGGACACCTTCCTGGTACACGGGGTGGGCGGAGCGGGCCACGGGACGGCCTCCCCCAAGGTTACCGAGTGCGCGCGGGGGCCTCGCACCCCTGTCGGCCCCGTCCCGCCGGGGGCTTCCGTACGGATCGGGCCGGACGAGGGGGCGGGGTCCGGTGCCGTGCGCCGCGGGGCGCGGGAGGGAGGCCGGACCGTGCCGGGCGGCACCGCCGCGAGGTGCGGTGCCGGCCCGGCACGATCCGGGACCTACGGGCGGATCGACCAGCCCCGGTCGCCGAGCGCCGCGCTCAGTACGGGCGCCGCGCTCGGCTCGACCATCAGCTGGACCAGTCCGGCCTGCTGACCGGTGGCGTGCTCGATGCGTACGTCCTCGATGTTGACCCCGGCCAGTCCGGCGTCGGCGAAGATCCTGGCCAGTTCGCCGGGCCGGTCACTGATGAGCACGGCCACGATCTCGTAGGACGCCGGGGCGGCGCCGTGCTTGCCCGGCACCCTGACCCGGCCGGCGTTGCCGCGGCGCAGGACGCCCTCGATGCCTTCGGTTCCCGCGCGGCGTTCGTCCTCGTCGGCGGACTGGAGGCCGCGCAGCGCCCGTACCGTCTCGTCGAGGTCGGTGGCGACGCCCGCCAGGACGTCGGCGACCGGGCCGGGGTTGGCGGAGAGGATCTCCACCCACATCCGCGGGTCGGACGCGGCGATCCGCGTGACGTCCCTGATCCCCTGGCCGCACAGGCGCACGGCGGTCTCGTCGGCCTCCTCCAGCCGGGCGGCGACCATCGAGGAGATCAGCTGCGGGGTGTGGGAGACCAGGGCCACGGCGCGGTCGTGGGCGTCGGCGTCCATGACGACCGGGACCGCGCGGCAGAGCGCGACCAGTTCGAGGGCCAGGTTGAGGACCTCGGTGTCGGTGTCCCGGGTCGGGGTGAGGACCCATGGGCGGCCCTCGAAGAGGTCGGCGGTGGCCGCGAGGGGACCGGACCGCTCCTTGCCGGCCATGGGATGCGTACCGATGTACGGGGTGAGGTCGACGCCGAGGGCCTCCAGCTCGCGGCGCGGACCCCCCTTGACGCTGGCCACGTCCAGGTAGCCGCGGGCGACTCCGTCGCGCATGGCGTCGGCCAGGACGGAGGCGGTGTACGCCGGCGGTACGGCGATGATCGCCAGGTCGACGGGCCCGTCGGGGGCCTCCTCCGTGCCGGCGCCGAGCGCCGCCGCCGTACCGGCCGACGAGGCGTCCCGGTCGACGAGGTGGACCCGGATGCCGCGCCCGGCGAGGGCGAGGGCCGCGGAGGTGCCGACCAGGCCCGTCCCGATCACGACGGCGGTCCTCACTGGGCGATGTCCTTGCGGAGGGCACCGGTGGCGCCGAGGTAGACGTGACTGATCTCCGCCTTGGAGAGGTATGTCTCGACGTGGGCGAGGATGCGGACCACCCGGGGCATGGCCCCGGTGATGTCGAGCTCCTGGGCGCAGATCAGCGGTACGTCGACGATGCCCAGGCCCCTCGCCGCGGCGGCCGGGAAGTCGCTGTGCAGGTCGGGGGTGGCAGTGAACCAGACGCTGATCAGGTCGTCGGCGACGATCTGGTTGCGCTCGAGGATGGCGGTGAGCAGCGCACCCACCTGCTCGTCCATGTGTCCGGCTTCGTCCCGCTCCAGCTGGACGGCTCCGCGGACCGCTCGTACCGCCACGTCGTACCTCTCGTTCCCTCGTTCTGCGTGCTCTTTCAGCCTAGAGGTGCGGAGGGGCCGGTGGTCACCGTGCTCTGTCCGTGAGACGCCGCGGCGGCGTGCACGGCGAGGAGTGTGCGCCAGATCCGCCCGGCGAGCTGCTCCGGGGTGGCGTCGGTCCGGTCGTGGACCCAGTCGGCGAGCATCCCGGTGAAGAGCCCGGCGACGGCGCTCGCGGTGAGGTCGTGGCCGCTCACGGCCGGCCTGCGCCGGCGCAGCTCGTCGAGGCTGTACTGCCGGAGCTCCCGGTGCAGCAGTTCCCCGAGGGGGCCGCCGCCGGGCCCGAGCAGGCTCCGGTAGACCTCGGCCCGGCCGCGGACCTCCCGGAGCAGGGCGGCGAGCTCCTGCGGCGGCGCGTCCGGGCCGGGCGGGGTGCGGCCCCAGGCGTGCAGGGCCTCGACCGCATCCCGTACGACGCCGGCGCAGGCGTCCACGGCCAGGGCGCGCAGGTCGTCGTAGTGCAGATAGAAGGTGGCGCGCCCCACACCGGCTCCGCGCACCACGTCCGCCACACCGATCCGGTCGAGCGGCCGCTCCGCGCAGGCTTCCAGCAGCGCCTCGCGGAGCCTGGCGCGGGTGCGCGCGGTCCGCGGGTCGCCGCTGCCGTCCGTCACCGCGGGCGTCATCCTCCTCAGCCCGCCGACAGGACGAGGGCGAGGGCCGCGGCGGCGGGTGCCGCCTGGACGTACAGGATCCTGCGGCTGACGGTGGCCGCCCCGTACACCCCGGCGACGGCCAGGCAGCTCAGGAAGAAGATCTGCGCCTGGTGCCCGACGGGGTCGGCCGCGATCAGGCCCCAGACCAGCCCGGCGGCCATGAATCCGTTGTAGAGCCCCTGGTTGGCGGCGAGGGTGGCGCTGGCCCCGGAGAACTCCTCGGTGGTGCCGAAGGCCTTGCGGCCGCGCGGGGTGTCCCAGAGGAACATCTCCAGGACGAGGATGTAGGCGTGGATCAGCGCGACGAGCGCGACCAGCACCTGGGCGGCGGTCTGCATGGTGTGCGGCCTCCTGCGAGTGACTTCCTGGACAACCGTCCAGGAACATTTCCTGGACAACCGTACAGGAAGTCTGGATCCGCCACCCGCCCGGGCGCACCCGCCGCCCGGTTGCTTCGTCCGCGCGGCCCGCGGCGCCACGATGCCTCTCATCGACCACCACCCGAGGAGAGCCATGAGCGCACGGCGAAGGACGGTCCTCACGGCGGGCGCCGCCGCACTGGCGGCCGGCTGCGGCTCGTCCGACGACGGGGACGGGGACGGGGACGGGAGCACGGCCCCGGCCACCGCTCCGGAGACCCGGAAGGCTTCGGAGACCTCCGCCGCGGAGCTGACCCGGACCTCCGACGTCCCGGTCGGCGGCGGGACGATCCTCAAGGACCGCAAGGTCGTGGTCACGCAGCCGGAGGCGGGCGACTTCAGGGCCTTCTCCGCGGTCTGCACCCACGCGGGCTGCATCGTCGCGTCGGTGAGCGACGGGACCATCAACTGCGCCTGCCACGGCAGCAGGTTCAGCATCACGGACGCCGCGGTGGAGGCAGGCCCCGCGCCGCGCCCGCTGCCCGTGGAGCGGATCACCGTGCAGGGCGACAGCATCCGGCTCGGGTAGGGCCTCTCCCCCGGGCCACGGCGGGCCCGCGTAGCCTCGCGCGCATGATCACCCCTGAGGCCGAGACCCTCGTACGCGATCACACGGTCTACTCGTGCGTGATGGGTTCCCGCGCCTTCGGGCTGGCCACCGACGACAGCGACACGGACCGGCGCGGGGTCTTCCTGGCGCCGGCGCCGTTGTTCTGGCGCTTCACCAAGCCGCCGACCCATGTGGAGGGGCCCGCCCGGGAGCAGTTCTCCTGGGAGCTGGAACGCTTCTGCGAGCTGGCGCTCCGGGCCAACCCCAACGTGCTGGAGTGCCTGCACTCGCCGCTCGTGGAACGGATCGACGACACCGGCCGGGAACTGCTCGGCCTGCGCGGGGCGTTCCTGTCCCGCCGGGCCCACGAGACGTTCGTCCGCTATGCGATGGGCCAGCGCAGGAAGCTGGAGGCGGACGTACGGCAGCACGGCGCCCCGCGCTGGAAGCACGCCATGCACCTGCTGCGGCTGCTGGCGTGCGGCCGGGACCTGTTGCGGACGGGCGAGCTGGTCATCGGGGTCGGCGACGCGCGCGAGGAGCTCCTCGCGGTGAAGCGGGGCGAGGTCCCGTGGCCCGAGGTGGAGCGGCGGATGACGCGCCTGGCCGAGCAGAACGACGAGGCGCACACCCGCTCGCCGCTGCCTCCGGAGCCGGACCTGGAGCGCGTGGAGGCGTTCCTGGTACGGACCCGGAGGGCGTCGGCGGCGGCCTGCGGCTAGCCGAGCCGCGCGCGGACGACCAGGTCGTGCAGCGCGTCGAAGCCCGACGCGGTGTCCGGCAGCCGGGACGCGGCCCGGGCTTCGTCGAGGACCGCGTGCAGCGCCTCGACGTCCCGCGCCGCGACCGCTCCGTCCACGGCGCCCGCGGCGCCGTGCTCGGCCTCCGCCTTGGCCTCGATCAGGGACGGCAGGTACGCGGGCGTCGCCACCTCGCCCAGCAGCGTCGGCAGGTGCGCGACCAGTTCGCCGCTGCGCATCAGGTGGATGCCGGTGAGCAGCGCCCGGAACGTGTAGAGGAGCGGTTTCAGCTCACCGGTCCTCTCGTACAGCCGCCACTGGGTGCCGGCGAACCCCCGGTAGTGGTGGGCGTGGTTGCGGGTCATGACATCCGGCGCCCGTGCGGTCAGCTCCGCGTGGAGTGCGGTGGTGTGCACGACAAGCGGGGACAGCAGCTGCTCCAGGACGTAGCCGTTGGGCTTCAGCATGAGGCGGACGAACTTGCGGAGATCGTGGGTGACGAGGTCCATCTCGACCCCGTCGCGGTTCCACATGCGCGAGCGCGTCTCCTCGGGGTCGCGCAACCCGACGAGATCCTCCGCGGGCAGGACGTGGACCCCCCGCAGGTCCACGTCCGAGTCACGGGAGGGGAAGCCGTACAGATGCGCGCCGGAGACCGTGGCGAACAGGAGCGGTCCGGGCTCCTCGGCGAGGACGGGGGCGAAGTCGGTGACCGGCAGCCCGGCCCCGAGGAGGGGCGTCGTGTCGAGGTGCATGGGTCAAGCGTCCCAGAGCGCACCGAGCGACAGCAGGTCGCTGCGGTACTCGATGCGTTCCGACCACTCCTTGGGCCACGCGCCCGCCCCCAGGTGCGCCCCGGCCAGCGCGCCGGTCATGCAGCCCAGCGAGTCGGAGTCGCCCCGGGTGCAGGCGGCCCGGCGCAGCGCGGTGACCGGCTCCTCCGGGAAGAGGAGGAAGCAGTGCAGGGCCGTGGCGAGGGCCTCCTCGGCGATCCAGCCGTCCCCGGTGGTCTCGCAGGGGTCGGTCTCCGGGGACGGGTCGCGCAGGGCGTCCTGCAGCCTGGCCAGTACGGCCAGGCACTCGTCCCAGCCGCGCCGGATGTACGCCTCGGGTGAGGCGTCCCCCGCGTACCGCCAGAGGTCGCCGAGCCAGCGCTCCAGGTAGCGGCCGCTGTTCTCGTAGGCGTAGCTGCGCAGTTGGCCGACCAGTCCGAGAGGTTCGGACCCCTGTGCCAGCAGGAACACCGCGCGGGCCATCAGGTCGGAGGCGGCCAGGGCGGTGGGGTGGCCGTGGGTGAGGGCGGCCTGGAGCTGGGCCGCACCGGAGCGCTGCTCCTCGCTGAGGCCGGGGACGAGCCCGACCGGCGTCACCCTCATGTTGGCGCCACAGCCCTTGGAGCCGGTCCGGCTGGCCTCCTGCCAGGGCCGTTCGCTGTCGAGCATGCGGCAGGCCGTCATGCAGGTGCGGCCGGGTGCGCGGTTGTTGTCC
The DNA here is from genome assembly GCA_014651175.1 of Streptomyces clavifer. GTDB lineage: Bacteria > Actinomycetota > Actinomycetes > Streptomycetales > Streptomycetaceae > Streptomyces > Streptomyces clavifer. Next base: position 492,031 of record BMWJ01000006.1, read on the forward strand.
GGCGAGTGGTACCAGTCGACGAACTCCTCGCGGACGGGGCGCACCAGCCGCGAAGGGGTGAGCAGTCCGCGGTCCATGGCGGTGCGTATGCCGCGCCCCAGGGCGAGCGTCATCTGGGTGTCGTCGGTGACGATCGCCGGCTCGGGGAGCCGCATCTGCCGCCAGGGCCCGCACTTGGCGAGGATGGACGGCACGTTGTTGAACTCGGTCGGGAAGCCCAGCGCGTCGCCGAGCGCGAGCCCGGTCAGCGCGCCCGTGGCGGCCTGCTTGGTGAGAATCCTTGTCGGGATCATGATGTCCGTCCTTCCGGGCGTCCTTCCGGGCGCAGGAGTGGTGGGTGCAGGGCGGTGGCGGCACCCGCCCGGTACAGGGCGGCCGGTTTCCCGCGTCCGCCGGTGCGGCGCGGGGGCCCGTCGACCGCCTGGACGAAACCGGGCGTGGTCAGGACCTTGCGCCGGAAATTGGGCCGGTCGAGCTCGACGCCCCAGACGGTCTCGTAGACCTGCTGGAGCTCCCCCAGCGTGAACTCGGCGGGACAGAAGGCGGTGGCCAGACAGGAGTACTCCAGCCGGGCGCCGATCCGGTCGTACGCGTCGGCCAGGATGCGGTCGTGGTCGAAGGCCAGCGGTTCGGTGCCGCCCGCCTCCCACCACTGCGCGCGTGCCGCGTCCCCGCCGCCCCGCGGTTCGGGAAGGTCCGGGACGAGTGCGGCGTACGCGACGGAGACGACCCGCATCCTGGGGTCGCGGTCCGGGTCGCTGTAGGTGCGCAGCTGTTCGAGGTGGAGGGCGCACACGCTGTTCCGGGTGAGTCCCGTCTCCTCGGCGAGCTCGCGGCGCGCCGCCTCCTCCGCGGATTCGCGGGGCAGCACGAAGCCTCCGGGCAGCGCCCAGCGGCCCCGGTAGGGGGCTTCGCCCCGTTCCACGAGCAGGACGTGGAGCCGGCCTTCCCGGACGGTGAAGACCGCGAGGTCGACGGTGACGGCGAAGGGGACGAAGGCATGGGGGTCGTATCCCTCGGGGGCGGTGCTCACCTCTTCTCCGGGAGGGGGTCGGCGAGGCGCGGACCGGTGGCGAGGAGAGCGTCCACGGCCGCGACCGCGGTGTCCAGACGGGTCCGGTGCGGGCCCGTCACCTCGATGAACCGACGTCCGGTGCGGGTGAGTTCGGCGCGGAAGCGGTCGGTCATCCAGGGCCGCAGCTCCTCGCCGTCGCGCAGCCCGTCGTCCTCGAACGCGACGCCCTCGTGGTCGGTGAGCAGCCACAGGTGGTGGGGTGTCAGGTCGGCGGTCCGCTCCACGAGCGGGTTGCGTCCGCCGATGTACCGCTCGTGCCAGACGGTGGTGGCGAAGGAGTCGGTGTCGCAGAAGAGGACCGGGGAGCCGATGCGTGCGGCGGCCTCCTCCCGGGCGTTCTGGGTCTCGGCGATGAGGGGGAAGTCGTCCGTGTGGAAGGTGACGTCCTCCCACTGCACGCCGGGCCAACGGCTGCGCAGGTCCGCCAGTTTCCGTTCGCTGAACTCCCGTCCGTACTCGGCGACGTACTGGGTGTGCGACCAGGCGCCGCCGCGCCGCCGGTAGTGCTCCGTCAGCGCCCGGGCCAGGGTGGTGGTGCCGGTCGACTCGGCGCCGAGGACGACGATCCGGCGGGTGAGCGCCGCCCGTACGGGAGGTTCGAGGTAGTCCCAGCAGCCGGCCGGGTCCGCCCGGACCGCGGTGCCGGAGACGGGGAAGACGGTGCGGGCGGGATCGACGAGCTCGGACCGGGCGCCGAAGCGGCGGGCCAGTTCGTCGCCGTACGACTCCGAGCTGAAGACGGCGTCGACCTGTTCGGGGACGGCCCCGGTGAACACGGCCATGTGCGCGTCCCAGATCGCCGGGTCCCCCAGGTCCATGGGGATGTCGTCGACGGCGCCGACCACCCGCACGCCGGGGTGCACCTCGCGCATCCAGGCGACCCGGTCGGTGAGGGGCACGGATTCGACGGAGGCGGCGCAGACCAGGACGGTGAGCCGCTCGCAGCGGTCCTGCGCGGTGCGGACGAGGTGGTGGTGGCCGGCGTGCGGCGGGTAGAACTTGCCGAGGACCAGGCCGTGGCCGTAGCGCTTCACGCGGGCACCCGCTCCCGGCCCGGGGCGGCGGCGAGGTCGCGGCTCCAGCTGCGCAGCCCGATCAGGCAGAGCGTGAGGAAGCCGGCGTACAGCAGCGAGGTGAGGTAGAGCTCCTTGTGCGCGTACAGCGGGATGTAGACCACGTCGGCGGCGATCCACAGCCACCAGGACTCGACCCGCTTGCGGCACTGCCCGTACGTCGCCATGAGGGACAGCGAGGTCGTCAGGGCGTCCCAGAAGGGGACGGTCGAGTCGGTGGCCCGGGACAGCAGCAGGGTGAGGCCGAGAGTCCCCGCCACCCCCGCCGCGAGCAGCCAGGTCCATTCGGTGCGTGTGGTTCTGCGCACCGGCAGGACCGATGAACCTGGTCCACCCCCGTGGGTCCAGGTCCACCAGCCGTACGCGGCGAGGGTGATGAAGACGATCTGCAGGCCGGCGTCGGCGTACAGACCGGACTGGGCGAACAGCAGGATGAAGAACAGGTTGTTGGCGATGCCGATCGGCCAGTTGGCGAGGTGCTGGCGGGCCACGAGCCAGACGCACAGCGCCCCGCTGCCGAATCCGAGCACCTCGGTCCAGCTGACCGGGGTGTCCAGGACCGTCACCAGGGGCTGCTGCAGGGGGTCGAGTATGTCCGCGAGCGTCACGCCGTTCCTTCTCTCTTTAATAGTCACTCTGACTATAAAGAAGAACCGGCGGCAGCAAAAGGCCCGCGGCCGGTTCCCTGTTCGAAATGAACCAGGAACCGGCCGCGGGCCGTTCGGTGCGGGGCGCGGGTTACAGGCCGACCTCGCGCATCAGCATGCCGACCTCGGTGTTGGTCAGCCGGCGCAGCCAGCCGGACTTCTGGTCGCCCAGCGGGATCGGCCCGAAGGACGTGCGCACGAGCCGCTCGACCGGGAAGCCGGCCTCGGCCAGCATCCGGCGGACGATGTGCTTGCGGCCCTCATGGAGGGTCACCTCGACCAGGTAGTTCTTGCCGGTGTTCTCGACGACCCGGAAGTGGTCGGCGCGGGCGTACCCGTCCTCCAGCTGGATGCCGTCCTTGAGCCGCTTGCCGAGGTCGCGCGGGAGCGGGCCCTGGATGGCGGCCAGGTAGATCTTCTTCACCCCGTACCCGGGGTGCGTCAGGCGGTGGGCCAGCTCACCGTGGTTCGTGAGCAGGATGATGCCCTCGGTCTCGGTGTCGAGCCGGCCGACGTGGAACAGCCGCGTCTCGCGGTTGTTGACGTAGTCGCCGAGGTTCTGACGGCCGTCGGGGTCCCCCATCGTGGAGACGACACCGGCGGGCTTGTTCAGCGCGAAGAACAGGTGCGACTGGGTCGCGACGGTCAGGCCGTCGACCTTGATCTCGTCCTTCTGCGGGTCGACCCGCCTGCCCTGCTCGAGGACGATCTCGCCGTTGACCTCGACCCTGGCCTGCTCGATCAGCTCCTCGCACGCCCGGCGCGAGCCCATGCCGGCCCGGGCGAGGATCTTCTGCAGCCGCTCGCCCTCCTGCTCGGCGCCCGGGTGCGTCCGGGGTGTCTTGATCTCGGGCTTGTCCGCGTACCGGTCGCGGTTGCGCTGCTCGATCTTGGCGTCGAGCTCGCGCGGGCGGGACGGGGCGCCCACGCGGCGTCCACCCTTGGTCACGTTCTGTGCGGACTTGGGGCCGCCCTTGGCCCCGCCGCGGGCTGCCGCGCCGCGGCCCTTGCGGGCGCCGCCGTCGCCGCCCGGCTTGTCGGAGCCCACGTCGTAGCGGCGCTCCTCGGGGCGGGGCCGGCGGGGACGCTGCTCCTGCTTGTCGTCACGCTCGCCGTCACGCCCGGAGCCGGAGACCCGGGGGTTCGGGTTGCTGCTCCGGCCGCTGCCGCTGTTGTTCCTGCCGCCTGCGCCGCCGCTCCAGGAGCCGCTGCCGCCGCCACTCCTGCCGCCGCTCTTGCCGCTTCCGCTGTTGCTGCCACTGCTTCGCATCAAAAATCCGTCTTGTCGTCTGCGTGAGTTTCCGGGGTGTCCGGTGCGTCCGGATCGAACGACGGCACACCCTCTAGCGTCTCAGCCTCGATCGCGTCCGCCTCCGGGAGGAAGGGCGCGAGCTCCGGGAGCTCGTCCAGGCCTCGCAGGCCCATGCGCTCCAGAAAGTAGTTCGTCGTCCTGTACAGGATCGCACCTGTTTCGGGTTCCGCGCCCGCCTCCTCGACCAGACCCCTCTGCAGGAGGGTCCGCAGGACGCCGTCGCAGTTCACTCCGCGCACCGCGGAGACCCTGGACCGGCTCACGGGCTGGCGGTACGCGACGACCGCGAGCGTCTCCAGCGCCGCCTGCGTGAGCCGTGCCTGCCGGCCGTCCAGCACGAAGCCCTCGACCGCCGCCGCGTACTCCGGGCGGGTGTAGAAGCGCCAGCCCCCGGCGATGAGCCGCAGGTCGAAGCCGCGGCCCTGGGCCGTGTACTCGTCGGCGAGCTCGCGCAGCGCGTCCGCGACGGCCCGGCGGGGACGCTGGAGCACCTTGGCCAGGTGCTCCTCGGTGGCGGGCTCGTCGACGACCATGAGGACCGCTTCCAGTGCGGGCCGGAGGTCGAGCGCGGCGACCGCGCCGTCACGTCCGGTGTCGTCTGCACTCATTCCTGTACGTCCTCCTGTGCCTCGCGCACCTCATGGTCGAACTCGTCCGTGACGAGTGGCTCGGCCCCCTCCGCACCGGCCCAGCGCACCAGGAGTTCCCCCAGTGCCTCCTCCTGGTCCAGGGTGACCGCCTTCTCCCGGTAGAGCTCCAGGAGCGCCAGGAACCGGGCGACGACGGTGAGGGTGTCCCCCGCGTCCTCGGTGAGCACCCGGAAACTGAGCTCGCCCTCGGCACGCAGCCGGTCCACCACGATTCCGGCCTGTTCCCGCACGCTGACCAGCGGTGCGTGGATGTGGTCGACGTAGACCTGCGGCACGGGCCGGGGCTGCATGGCCTTCACCGCGAGCCGGGCGAAACCGTCCGGGCCGATGCTGATGACGACCTCGGGCAGCAGCTCGGCATGGTGGGGTTCGAGTCCGACGGTTCGGGGGTGGCGGCGGGATTCGGACTCCAGGCGGTCGCTGAGGATCCCGGCGATCCGCTTGTACGCGCGGTACTGCAGCAGCCGCGCGAAGAGCAGGTCCCGCGCCTCCAGGAGCGCGAGGTCCGCCTCGTCCTCCACCTCTGCGGTGGGCAGCAGCCGGGCGGCCTTCAGGTCGAGCAGGGTCGCGGCGACGACCAGGAACTCGGTGGTCTGGTCGAGGTCCCAGTCCGGCCCCATGGCGCGGATGTGGGCCATGAACTCGTCGGTGACGCGGGAGAGAGCGACCTCGGTCACATCGAGCTTGTGCTTGGAGATCAGCTGGAGCAGCAGGTCGAAGGGGCCCTCGAAGTTGACCAGCCGCACGGTGAACCGCTTGTCGTCGGCGGCCCCGGGCACCTCGCCGGCCCCGGTGCCCCCCTCGGCCGGTGCGGCCGCCTCTGCGGGGCCGGGAGGTACGGCCGCCCCTGCGGGGCCTGTGCCGCCCTCGGCGGGCCCGAGGGCTCCCCGGTCGCCCACCGGGGCCGTCCGGGGCTCCTCGGCCCCCTGGGGCGCGTCTGCCGGACCTGTGGGCTCGTCCACCGGGCTCGCGGGCCCGGTCCCGGGCTCCGGAAGCCCGTTCCCGGAGGCGTCCGCCTCACCCCGGCCGGCCGCGGGCCGGGCACCCGGCCCGCGGCCGAGCGCGCGGCGGGGCGGGCGGGCGGGGTGGTCGGCAGTCGGCATCGCGGTCCAGGGGTGCGGCGGAGGCGTACGGGCACGGCGGCCCGCGACGACGGGCCGGGCCGCCGTGTCGGCGGCCCTCCCGCAGGCTACCGGCGCCGCGCCGGTCAGCGGCCGCGCAGCCTCCGTACGAGGATGCTCGCGTCGCCCCGGGACTCCAGGTCCGCGAGCACCACGGCGACCGCTTCCCGGACGATGCGTCCGCGGTCGACGGCGAGGCCGTGCTCACCGCGCAGCACCAGCCGCGCGTGCTCCAGGTCCATCAGTTCCTCGGCCGACACGTAGACGGTGATCTTCTCGTCGTGACGTTCCCTGCCGCTCGGCCGGCGGTTCGCACCCCGCCCACCGCCGCCGCCGCCGCGTCCGCGCTGCTGCTGGACGGTGGCAGCGGTCTCCTGCGGTGCGGAGCGGGGCTGGGGCGTGCCGGGCCCGTCGGGGCGGCTGCGGGGGCCTCCGCCGTCGGAGTCCGCGGTGGAGTGCTCCTGGCGGGACTGCGCGGCCGTCGTGCCGCCGCTTCCCCCGGGGGTCCCGCCCTGGCCGCCGGTGTCGGCCGCCGGGTCGCTCCCTCCGGCCGGCGCGGGCACCCGCGCCTCACCGTTCGCCTTGCGTCGCCGGTCGGCGGGTGAGGCCTGGAGGCCCATGCCTCCGGTGGTGCGGAACAGCTCGTCGGCCCCCGGCAGACTCACTCGGCGTGACACCGGGCGAGCACCTCCCTGGCGAGCTGGCGATAGGCGGCGGCACCGACCGAGTTGGAGGCGTACGTGGTGATGGGCTCACCGGCCACCGTGGTCTCCGGGAAACGCACCGTGCGTCCGATGACGGTGTGGTAGACGTGCTCGTCGAAGGCCTCGACGACGCGCGCGAGCACCTCACGGCTGTGAACCGTGCGGGAGTCGTACATGGTCGCGAGGATGCCGTCGAGCTCCAGTTCCGGGTTGAGCCGCTCCTGGACCTTCTCGATCGTCTCGGTGAGCAGCGCCACACCTCGCAGCGCGAAGAACTCGCACTCGAGCGGGACTATCACCCGGTGAGCCGCCGTCAGGGCGTTCACGGTGAGCAGGCCCAGCGAGGGCTGACAGTCGATCACGATGTAGTCGTAGTCGGCCATCAGCGGCTTGAGCGCACGCTGCAGCGTGGACTCCCGCGCCACCTCGCTCACCAGCTGCACCTCGGCGGCCGAGAGGTCGATGTTGCTCGGCAGCAGGTCCATGTTGGGCACGGCGGTCTTGAGCAGGACCTCGTCGGCCACCATGCCCCGCTCCATGAGCAGGTTGTAGACGGTGAGGTCGAGCTCCATCGGGTTGACCCCGAGGCCGACCGACAGGGCTCCCTGCGGGTCGAAGTCGACGAGCAGGACGCGTCGCCCGTACTCGGCGAGCGCGGCACCCAGGTTGATGGTCGACGTGGTCTTGCCGACGCCGCCCTTCTGGTTGCACATCGCGATGATCTTCGCGGGGCCGTGATCGGTCAGCGGACCGGGGATCGGGAAGTACGGCAGCGGCCGGCCGGTGGGGCCGATCCGCTCGCGGCGCTGGCGAGCGGCATCGGGCGCGAGCGTGGCCGCGTACTCCGGATCGGGCTCGTATTCGGCGTCTGGGTCGTAGAAGTGCCCCTCGGGCACCTCGGCGAAGTCGGCGAAGTGGGCGGTCTCTCGGCCACTTTCGTTGCCGGCCATGGCGTTCACGTGTAGGCCGTCCATCATCTGGGGGGCTGTCGTCATGTGCTGGTGGGTGGCGAAGGTGCGGACAGCGACGGAGCCGACAGCTTCGAGCCCGATCGGGCTCAGACCCCGTGCAGGCATCCCTGGTTGACCACCCCCGGGAGTAATTGTCGACTCATTCACAAGTCGTCCTACCTCCTTGGATGCGACCAGGAAACTTATCGATAGGTCAGCGTGGCACCATGCCGACGATTGGCGACTCTATGGCGTGTCACCGGTTCGCAGCAACACAATCCGCCGGACCCGGCCCGATGTGTCGGCAATCGAACACCCCTCTGTCAAGGGTGCCGGACGTCCCGTGCGCGCCATTCACGGGGGTGCAAAACGGGTATGGGGTTACGTGTCCGGCGAGTTGAACGGGGCACGCGCGAAGGCCCGGCACACGCGCGGCCGGACCCTGCTGGGCAAGGTCCGGCCGGACGTACGAGGTTGACGGAACGGGTTGACGGAGGGGGTCGGCCGCTCAGCCGAGAAGCGCGGCCGGCTCGACGTGGTCGAGCCCGTGCGCCTCGGCCACCTCGCGGTAAACGACCTGGCCGTCATGGGTGTTGAGGCCCCTGGCGAGAGCTGCGTCACGGCGCAGGGCGTCGGCCCAGCCGCGGTTCGCGAGCTCCAGGATGTAGGGCAGCGTGGCGTTCGTGAGGGCGTACGTGGAGGTGTTCGGCACCGCGCCCGGCATGTTGGCGACGCAGTAGAAGACCGAGTTGTGGACCATGAAGGTCGGCTCGGCGTGCGTGGTCGGGTGCGAGTCCTCGAAGCAGCCGCCCTGGTCGATCGCGATGTCGACAAGAACACTTCCGGGCTTCATCCGGGCGACCAGCGCGTTGGTGACCAGCTTCGGGGCCTTCGCGCCGGGAATCAGCACGGCACCCACGACGAGGTCGGCCTCGATGACGGCCTTCTCGAGCTCGAGGGCGTTGGAGACGACCGTCCGCACCTTGGTGCCGAAGATCCGGTCGGCCTCGCGGAGCTTGTTGATGTCCCTGTCGAGCAGCGTCACGTGGAAGCCGAGCCCGACGGCGATCTGCGTGGCGTTCCAGCCGGAGACACCGCCGCCGATGACGACGGCCCTGGCCGAGCCGGTCCCGGGGACGCCGCCGGGGAGCACACCGCGACCGCCGACCGAACGCATCAGGTGGTACGCGCCGACCTGCGGGGCGAGGCGGCCGGCGACCTCGGACATGGGGGCGAGCAGCGGCAGCGCGCGGTTCGCGGTCTCGACGGTCTCGTACGCGATCGCGGTGGTGCCCGACTCCAGCAGGGCGTCGGTGCAGGCGCGGGAGGCGGCGAGGTGCAGGTACGTGAAGAGCGTCTGCCCCTTGCGCAGGCGGTGGTACTCCTCGGCGACCGGTTCCTTGACCTTGAGCAGCAGGTCGGCGGCGGCCCACACCTCGTCGGCGGTGGGCAGGATCCGCGCACCCGCGGCTACGTACTCCTCGTCCGGGATGGAGGAGCCCTCGCCGGCGTACTGCTCGACGAACACCTGGTGGCCGTGACGGACGAGTTCGTGCACTCCGGCGGGGGTGATCGCCACTCGGAACTCGTTGTTCTTGACTTCGCGGGGGATGCCGACCTTCACGTCGATCACGGTCCTTGGCTCGCAGGGCAGCTCGGGCATAGCGGGAGGTACCCACATGAACCAAGCCTAAAGGGGACACCGCAGGGGTGCGCGGCAGAGCCATCATTATTGAAGGACTTCCCGCTGTCCAGCCTTACAAAGCATTAAGTTTTCACCGAAGTACTACGGATTTCGTAGGCCGAGCCCTACTCTCCCAGTAATCTGTCGGCTGCCGCCCTGTGCAGCCCCGCCGCCGCCGGGTCCCCGAGCCGGTCCAGCGTGTCCGCCAGCCGCAGCTCGAGGGCGCCCTGCAGCCGCACATCCCCCGCCCGGCGGGCCAGGTCCACCGCCTCACGGCAGGTGTGCAGCGACTCCTGCGGGCGGCCCGCGTACTCCTGCACCCGTGCGGCCTCGCTGGTCGCCCGCGCCTGGGCGGGCAGGTCGCCGAGCCTGCGGTGCCCCGCCGCCGCGGCCCGCCAGTTGCGCAGGGCCTCGCCGTAACGTCCCGCGTAGCTGTGGACGGCGCCGAGCCGCCCGTAGAGCCGGGCCTCGTCGGCCCGCTCCCCCTGCGTGAGCCGCTGCGCGAGGGCCCGGCCGTACCAGTCCGAGGCCCGGTTGAAGTCCCCCAGCTCCGCGTAGGCCCCCCCTACGGATTCCATGGCGCGGCCCGTCGCGTAGAGGTCGTTCGCCGCGCGGCCGGCGTCCAGCGCGGCCCGGTAGCGGGTCAGCGCCTCCTGGGTGCGGCCGGTCCTGGCGTCCAGGTCGGCGAGGTTGAGCAGCGCGGCGGCCTTCTCCCGGTGCAGGTCGCGGCGTTCCGCCACGTCCAGGACCAGCGCGTGCAGCCCGTACAGCTCGGGCGCGGCCTCCTCGGTGCCCCGGTGCACGGCGAGCGCCCGGACGAGTGCCGCGACCAGTCGGCGGGCGAGGGTGTCCAGCTCCCCGTCCTGGACGGCGAGCCGGGCGGAGGCCAGCAGGGCGGGCTGCCGGATCCGCAGCCACTCGGCGGCGGCGTCCGGATTGGGGAAGCGCAGCGAGCGGGGCAGTCCGGCGAGCTTGCGGCGGGCAGGTGAGCCCTCCGGGTCGGTGACCGCCCGGCAGGACTGGAGCTGGCGTACGGTCCGCTCCAGCATCCTGGCCCGGGCCAGCTGGATCTCGGCCGGCCGGTCCCGTTCCTCCAGCAGGGCGCGGAGCAGGGGGGCGAGACAGCCGGGCACCTCGTACTGGGGCTGCTCCGCGCCGTTCGACCGCATCAGTCCGAGCCGGACGAAGTCGTCCAGGGTCGTCTGGGCCGCGGAGACGGAGCACCCCGCCAGCGCGGAGGCGGTGTGCGCGTCGGCCAGTCCGGCGGGGGCGAGCGCGAGAAGCCGCAGTGTCCGGGCGGCGGCCGGCGGCAGGGAGTCGTGGACCAGCCGGAAGGCGCGGGCCAGCGGGCGGGCGCCGGTGGGCTGTTCGGCATCGTCGGGCAGCTCGCGCAGCTGCTTGGTGACGTCGGCGACCGAGGCGCCCGGACGGGCGGCGAGCAGGCCGGCGACCAGCGTCAGGGCGGCGGGCAGTCCGGCGCACTCCTCGGTCAGCGTCTCGGCGGTCCGAGGGTCGACCGTGATCCTGACCTGCCCGATGGTGCGGGCGAGCAGGTGGACGGCGGATCCCGCGTCCATGCCTCCGATGGTGCACGGACGGACGCCCGGAATGCCGGTGAGCGGGCCGGTGGAGGTGGCCACGACCAGGCAGTCCGGGTTGTCCGGCAGCAGCGGGTCGACCTGTTCGGCGTCCACCGCGTCGTCGAGCAGGATCAGGGCGCGGCGTTCGGCGAACGCCGCGCGGACCACTTCGGAGAGCTCGTCCTCGTCCGCGCCGGGCGGGGCGGGGACCGCGAGCAGGTCCAGGAGTTCGCGCGCGGTGCGCTCGACGGGTACGCGTGCGCCGTCGTGATCGGTGAGCGCGACCCGGAAGACCCCGTCGGGGTAGTCGCCCGGTTCCGCCAGCCGGCGCGCCAGTTCGGCCGCGAGGGCGGTGCGTCCGGATCCGGGCCGGCCCGCGATCAGCAGGACCCGGGCACGGGCGGCCTTGCGGCCGGCCAGCGTGTCCAGACCGGCTCGCCCGATGTCGTCCTGAAGGGCTCTCAACTCGCGTTCGCGGCCGAAGAATTGGGGTGGGGTGGCACCGGATGGCCGCTTGGATCCCGACGCCCCCGCCACGCCGGCCGGGCCGCTGGTGTCCACCGCCTGATCGGTCACTGGCCACGCTCCACTTCACTGCACGCGGTTGCCCGCCGGAACTCCGGTCGGGACCTTTCGAGCGTAGTTCAGCGGTGCGGACGATCACGGCCGAGCGGGGCGGGTACGTCCCCCGATCGGATCAGCGTTTCTTACGATCGGTCCCCGGCCGGGTACGCGGGGCCGTGGCGGGGGTACGCGGCCGGGCCGGCCGGGCGCCGGTCCCCGTCGGCGCCGGCCGGTCCCCCGCCGTCTCGGGCGCTCAGGCCTCGAAGGGCCTGGCGGGCCACGGCGCCTCGGCCGGCCGCAACGCGTCCACCCCGTCGCCCGCGAGCACCGCGGTGAGCGCCAGGACGCCCACCACCAGGCAGTTGTTGTGGAGTTCCCCGGCGAGCACCCCCTGCACGAGCTCCGGGAGCGGCACCCGGGCCTGCTCCATGTCGGCCTCCTCCTCGGAGACCTCGAAGCGCTCGCCCTCCACCTCGGAGAGGTCCCGGGCGAGGAAGACGCGTACGGCTTCGTCGCAGCCGCCGGGCGTGGTGTAGACGTCGGTCAGCACCCGCCAGTCCTCGGCCTTGACGTGCGCCTCCTCGTACAGCTCGCGCTGTGCGGCGTGCAGCGGGTTCTCCCCCGGGATGTCGAGGAGTCCGGCGGGGATCTCCCACAGCTTCTGGCGCACCGGGTGGCGGTACTGCCGCAGGACGAGGACACGGCCTGCCTCGTCGAGCGCGAGGACGGCGACGGAGCCCGGGTGGACCTGGTAGTCGCGGCGTGCGACGGTGCCGTCGGGCATCACCACGTCGTCGGTGCGGACGCTGGTCTTGTTGCCGGTGAAGGGCGTCACCGTCGCGGTGACCTGCCACTCCTCGGGCGTGTCCTGGATTCCCATGTACGTCCTCCCACGAAAAACAGAAACCGGGGCACGCATCCGGTGAAGGATCCGTACCCCGGTCAACCGTATCGCCTTATGCGGGGGCGTCCGTCCCGCGTGCCGCGACCTGGCGCGCGACGGCGGCCTTCACCAGGCCCGCGAAGAGCGGGTGCGGGCGGGTCGGGCGGGAGCGCAGCTCCGGGTGCGCCTGGGTGGCGACCAGGTAGGGGTGGGTCTCGCGCGGGTACTCGACGTACTCGACGAGCTTGTTGTCCGGGGAGGTGCCGGAGAAGACCAGTCCGGCCTTCTTCTCCAGCTCCGCACGGTAGGCGTTGTTGACCTCGTAGCGGTGGCGGTGCCGCTCGTCCACGTACGGCTGGTCGTCGTACGCCTCGCGGACGACGGAACCCTCGGCGAGCTTCGCCGGGTACAGGCCGAGCCGCATGGTGCCGCCCAGGTCGCCCGCGCCCTCGACGTAGGCGAGCTGCTCCTCCATCGTCGAGATGACGGGATGGCCCGTGGCGGCGTCGAACTCGGTGGAGTTGGCGTCGGGGATCCCCGCGAGGTTGCGCGCGGCCTCGATCACGATGCACTGCAGGCCCAGGCACAGGCCGAGCAGCGGCACCTTGTTCTCGCGGGCGTACTGGATCGCGCCGACCTTGCCGATCACGCCGCGCTCGCCGAAGCCGCCGGGGATGCACACGGCGTCGACGTCACCGAGCTGCTTGTGCGCGCCCGCCGGGGTCTTGCAGTCGTCGGAGGCGACCCACTTGACCTTGACGCGGGCCCTGTTCGCGAAGCCGCCGGCCCGGATGGCCTCGGTGACCGAGAGGTAGGCGTCGGGCAGGTCGATGTACTTGCCGACCAGCGCGACGGTGACCTCGTGGTCGGGGTTGTGGACACGGTCCAGCAGGTCGCCCCAGGTCGTCCAGTCGACGTCGCGGAACGGCAGGTCGAGCTTGCGGACGACGTAGGCGTCCAGTCCCTCGGAGTGCAGCACCTTCGGGATGTCGTAGATCGACTTCGCGTCCGGGCAGGCCACCACGGCGGCCTCGTCGACGTCGCACATCAGCGAGATCTTGCGCTTGATGGAGAGCGGTACGTCGCGGTCGGCGCGCAGCACGATGGCGTCGGGCTGGATGCCGATGTTGCGCAGGGCCGCGACGGAGTGCTGGGTCGGCTTCGTCTTCAGCTCGCCGGACGGGCCGATGTAGGGCAGCAGCGAGATGTGCACGACGAAGACGTTGTCGCGGCCGACCTCGTGACGCACCTGGCGGACGGTCTCGAGGAACGGCAGCGACTCGATGTCGCCGACCGTGCCGCCGACCTCGGTGATGACGACGTCGACGTCGTCGGTCGCCATACGGCGGATGCGGTGCTTGATCTCGTTGGTGATGTGGGGGATGACCTGGACGGTGTCGCCGAGGTACTCGCCGCGCCGCTCCTTGGCGATGACCTGCGAGTAGACCTGGCCGGTCGTGACGTTGGCCGAGCCGTCGAGGTCGACGTCGAGGAAGCGCTCGTAGTGGCCGATGTCCAGGTCGGTCTCGGCGCCGTCGTTCGTGACGAACACCTCACCGTGCTGGAAGGGGTTCATCGTGCCGGGGTCGACGTTGAGGTAGGGGTCGAGCTTCTGCATGGTGACCCGCAGGCCACGCGCCTTGAGCAGGGCACCCAGACTTGACGCAGTCAGACCCTTGCCGAGGGAGGAGGCGACACCCCCGGTGACGAAGATGTGCTTGGTCGTCGTGGATGAGGGCTGCATAGCCAAAGGGGGCTCCCGTGGTCGCGATCGTGAGGTGCGTGCCGGCGTGCCGTACGGAGAATTCCGGAGGCGCCGTCGCTGCGGTTCGGGGGCCTCGTCCACTGTCGGGACGACCACCGGTCCACGGGCTACCAGGGTAACAGCGACGAGGAGAGGTCGCTTCCGGCCACTCCTCGCACACGGTTGACACAAGATCACCGCAGTCGTTCCACGTTCTGCCCATTCTCCGGTAACGGGCGGCGGACAAGTCGCGGACAGTCGCGCGGAACCCCCGGGTGCGTCGTATCCTGCTCGGACACTCGCTGCCGAGTTGGCCGGCCCAGCGGCAACACCCCAGCCCGCTCACCCGTGCAAGAGCTCGTCGGTTCTACTACAACGACCCCTTGACCAGCAGTAAGCGCCCTTCGGGGCGACATGGCCGTTCGACTGGAGACGCACGTGGCCGGGCGCATCGAGGATTACGCACTCATCGGAGACATGCAGACCGCAGCCCTGGTCTGCCGGGACGGCACAGCAGACTGGCTGTGCCTGCCCCGCTTCGATTCCCATGCCGTGTTCGCCGGGCTTCTCGGCACGGAGGAACACGGATTCTGGCGGTTGGGACCCGCCCGCGCGGAGGGGGCTCAGCCCGCCGCCGCGGACCGGCGCCGCTACCGGGGCGACTCGCTCGTCCTGGAATCGGAGTGGGACACCCCGCGCGGCACGGTCCGCGTGACCGATTTCATGCCGCCGCGCGACGGCGCCCCGCAGCTCATCCGCATCGTGGAAGGTGTCAGCGGCCGGGTGCAGATGCGCTCGGAGCTGCGGATGCGTTTCAGCTACGGGCGGGTCACCCCCTGGGTGCACAAGGTCGACGGCCGTACGGTCGCCGTCGCGGGGCCGGACTCGGTCTGGCTGGACACCGAGGCCGACACGTACGGCCGGAACCTGACGACGTACTCCGACTTCACCGTGGCACCCGGGGACCGGATCGCGTTCACGATCAGCTGGCAGCCCTCGCACCGCGAGCCGCCCGCCCTGCCGGACCCCGAGGGTTCGCTGGAGGCGACGGAGAACTTCTGGCGCGAGTGGGTCGAGCAGTGCACGTACCACGGGCCCTACCGGGAGGCGGTGGTGCGCTCGCTGATCACGCTGAAGGCGCTCACGTACGCGCCGACCGGCGGCATCGTGGCGGCTCCGACCACCTCCCTGCCGGAGGACATCGGCGGCTCACGCAACTGGGACTACCGCTACACCTGGCTGCGGGACGCGGCGATCACGCTCTCCTCCCTGCTGCGCACCGGCTACCGCGAGGAGGCCCGCGCGTGGCGCGAGTGGCTGCTGCGGGCGGTCGCGGGCGACCCGGAGAACCTGCAGATCATGTACGGCATCGCGGGTGAGAGGGAGCTCGGCGAGGCGGAGCTGGACTGGCTGCCCGGTTACGAGAACTCCGGTCCGGTGCGGGTGGGCAACGGCGCGGCGAACCAGCTGCAGCTCGACGTGTACGGCGAGGTCACCGAGGCGCTCCATCTGGCGCACATGACGGGTCTGACCCGCAACGACTACGCGGTGGGCCTCCAGCTCAAGCTGATCAGCTATCTGGAGAAGCACTGGGAGGAGCCGGACGAGGGCATCTGGGAGGTGCGGGGGCCGCGCAGGCACTTCGTGCACTCCAAGGTGATGGCCTGGGTGGCGGTCGACCGCACCATCAAGCTGATCGAGTCCGGGGACACCGACGGGCCGCTGGAGCGGTGGCTGCAGCTGCGCGACGACATCCACCGCGACGTCTGCGAGCGGGGTTACGACAAGGAGCGCAACACCTTCACCCAGTCCTACGGGTCGAAGGAGCTGGACGCCTCCCTGCTGCTGATTCCGCAGATGGGCTTCCTGCCGCCCGACGACAAGCGGGTCATCGGCACGATCGAGGCGATCCAGCGGGAGCTGTCCACGGAGGACGGCTTCGTCCTGCGCTACCCGACGGCCGGTGAGGACGCGGGCGTGGACGGGCTGGAGGGCGACGAGGGCGCGTTCCTGGCCTGTTCGTTCTGGCTGGCCGACGACCTCGCGATGATCGGCAGGGTCGACGAGGCCCGCCAGCTCTTCGAGAAGCTGCTGTCCCTGCGCAACGACCTGGGGCTGCTGGCCGAGGAGTGGGACGCTCGGCTGCAGCGCCAGGTGGGTAACTTCCCGCAGGCGTTCAGCCATGTGCCGCTGATCGACACGGCGCTGCGGCTCACGGCGAGCGGGGCGTACGTCGGCTGATCCAGGGGCGTGACAGAACCTGCGGGACGGCCGATGTCCACGGTCCGGCCTACGATGGAAGGGTTCTGTCACGCCCTGCGAAGGGGGCAGCATGACGCCCCGCGAACCTTTGGCGGATGCCGGCCTGGCCGGCCTCCGCAGCGATATCGCCGGTGAGGCCCATGTGCCCGGCGACCCGGGCTACGACGAGGCCCGCACCGTCTTCAACAGCATGATCGACCGCAGACCCGCGGTGGTGGTCCAGTGCGCCGCCCGCGCCGATGTGGTGCGGGGGCTCCGCTTCGCCCGTGAGCACGGCCTGGAGGTCGCGGTCCGCGGCGGGGGGCACAGTGTGTCCGGGATGTCGCTGAGCGAGGGCGGCCTGGTCATCGATCTGCGCCGCATGAACGCCGTCACCGTGGACCCGGAGAACCGAACGGCCCGCGTCGGGGGCGGGGCCGTCATGGGCGATCTGGACCGGGCGACCCAGCCGTACGCCCTGGCGACCACCGGGGGCCGGGTCTCCACCACCGGGGTGGGGGGCTTCACCCTGGGCGGCGGATCGGGGTGGCTGGAGCGCAGGTTCGGGCTGGCCTGCGACAACCTGCTGGCCGCCGAACTGGTCACCGCGGACGGCGGCACCGTGCGCGCCGCGGCGGACGAGAACCCCGACCTCTTCTGGGCGCTGCACGGCGGCGGCGGCAACTTCGGCGTCGCCACCTCCTTGACCCTGCGCCTGCACGAACTGCCCGTCCTGACCATGATGCTGCTGCTCTTCCGTCCCGAGGACGGCCCCCTGGCGGTGCGCACGTACCGGGACCTGATGGAGTCCGCACCGGACGAGGCGGGCGGCGGGTGCCTCTATCTCACCGGTCCGCCCGAGGAGTTCGTGCCCGAGCACCAGGTGGGACGGCTCATCTGCGCCGTCCTGGTCACCTACACGGGGCCGGAGGCGGAGGCCCGGGACGTGGCCGCACCGCTGCTCGCGCTGGACCGCGAGGCGGAGTTCATCACGGAGATCCCGTACGCGCATCTGCAGTGCATGCTCGACGACCCGCCGGGACAGCGGAACTACTGGTCGGCCGAGTACCTGGACTCCTTCCCCGACGAGGCGGTGGGCGCGTTCTGCTCGACCGCCCACGCGATGCCCGTCCCCTCCGGTTCGCAGCACGTGCTGTTCCCGCTGGGCGGTCGGGTGGGCCGGGAGTCCGGCGGCTTCCCGGTCCCCTGGCGCTCGTCCCCTTGGGCCGTGCACCCGTTCGGGATCTGGGGGACCGCGGCGGAGGACGAACAGGGCAAGGCCTGGGTGCGCGAGGTGCGGGCGGCGGTCCGGCCCTGGGCCGGGGGCGCCGTGTATCTGAACTTCATCGGACGCGAGGGCCAGGAGCGGGTCGTCGCCGGTTTCGGTGAGGAGAACTACGAGCGGCTGGCCGCGGTCAAGGCCCGCTACGACCCCGGCAACGTGTTCCACCTGAACCACAACGTGAAGCCGTCGGTCGCCGTGGTGTGACGACCCCATCGGGCCCGGTAGCTTCCTGACCGGGGCATTCCGCCCCGCCGTGGGCGAGTGGAAGCACGAGGCCGGAGCCAGTGGAGACAGAGGGCGGGATCACCGTACGGAGGGCCCTGGAGCTGCCGGGGCTGCGCGGCGGGCTTCCCGAGGTACTGGCCGGGGAGGACCGGCTGGACCGTACGGTGCGCTGGGTGCACGCCGGTGAGGCACCGAACATCGCCTCCCTGCTCAAGGGCGGCGAACTGCTGCTGACGACGGGGCTGGGCCTGGGCACGCGCCCCGCCGAGCAGCGGGCCTTCGTCCGGCGGCTGGCCGACCGGGGCATCGCCGCCCTGGTGGTGGAGCTGGGGCCGCGCTTCAGCCGGCTGCCCGCGTCGATCGTGGACGCCGCGCGGACGGCGGGGCTGCCGCTCGTGCAGCTGCACCGCGAGGTGCCGTTCGTCGCGGTGACCGAGGAGATCCACACCGAGATCGTCAACGGGCACTACGCGCTGCTCCGGCGGGCCGAGGAGGTGCACCGGCGTTGCACGCAGGCGGTGCTCGGCGGCGGCGGTGTGCCTCAGGTCCTGACGATCCTGGCGGACTTCACCGCCAACCCCGTCTTCCTGGAGACCCCGGACGGACGGCTGCTGTACGCGGCGGGCACCGGGACCGGGCCGGTGGGCGCCGATCCGCTGCAGGTCTGGGAGGGGCTGCGCGGCGGCCGTGGGGTGCGCGAGTCCCCGCCGGCCGGAACCGTGCTGGTCGAGGTGCCGGGCGGAGGCGGGGGCAGTGTGTCGGTGCGGGCGCGGCTGGTGCTGCTCGCCGTGTCGGGGCCGCTCGTGACGGTGCACCGGATGGCGGCCGAGCGGGCGGCGGGCATCCTCGCCGTCGTCCTGATGCAGGCCCGCCAGGAGGAGGAGCTCGCGGCGCGGGGGCGCGGTGACTTCCTCACCGATCTCTCCGAAGGGCGCGTCGCGCCGGAGGACGCGCCCGCGCAGGCCGGAGTCCTGGGGTTCCGGCCGGGCGGGGATCCGCTGCTGCCGGTGGTGATGCGGCTCGCCCCCGCGTCCGCGCCGTCGGGGAGCTGGGCGGTGCTGGCACGGACGGTGATGGAGGAGCTGTCCGGGCTGGGCGTGCCGGTACTGCTGGGCGTACGGCCCGTGGAGGGAAGGATTCCGCTCCTGCTGGCGCTGCGCCCGGAGACCGGGCGCACGGCGCTCGCGGACCGGGTGGCGGCCGCGCTGCGGGCGGGTGTGGAGCGGGCGGGCCATACACGGGCCGGGGACCGCGCACCGGTCGTCGTGGTCGGGGCCGCGGGCGGATGGGGCGCGGCGGGTGCGGGGCTGCGGCACGCGGCGGAGGCGGCGACTGCCGCGCAGGGGCTGGGGGAACGGCCTTGGTACGACGCACAGCGTCTCGACATCGACCTGCTGCTGTGGCGGCTGCGGGACCATCCCGACCTGGCGTCGTTCGTGGACCGGGCGATCGGCCCGCTGCGCGAGCACGACCGGACCTCGCGGCCCGTGCTGCAGCCCACCCTGGAGGCGTACATCGCCCATGCGGGCCGCAAGGCGGAGACCGCGCGCGAACTGCATCTGAACCGGCAGACGCTCTACAACCGGCTGGCGCGCATCGGGGAGCTGCTCGGCGCCGATCTGGACGACCCGCAGACGGTGCTGGCCCTGAGTCTGGCGCTGCGGGCGCGGCGCCACACACTCTGAGGCCTCAGGCGGGCACGGACCCCGTCGGCTTGGCCAACTCGTTGTACACGGCGAGCACATGGGCGATGGTGTCGTCCTCGGTGGGCCAGCCCGCGGCCTGTATCCGCCCCGCCCAGGCGAGGCGGTCCCGCTGTTCCGGTGCGGCGAGGAGCCGGACGACGGCACCGGCCAGGGCCTCCGCGTCGCCGTACGGCACCAGCTCGGCCGCGTCGCCGACGAGTTCGAGCAGTCCGCCGCCCCCGGCGGCGACCAGCGGCACACCGAGCCGCAGCGCCTCCTGTGCGAGCACCGGCCGGGCTTCCCCGCGTCCGGGCAGCACGGCCAGGTCGGCGACCGCGAGGATCCTGGCCAGGTCGTCGCGGCAGCCGGTGAGGACGACGGGCAGCCCCTCCTCCGAGATCCGCCGCCGCAGGGCTTCGGTCCGGCGCCCCTCCCCCACGACGACCAGCAGGGGTACGGGGTCCAGTGCGCGCCACTCGCGGGCGGCGTCCAGCAGCGTGTCGTGGCCGTGGTGCGCGTGGAGGCTGCCGGCCGAGACGATCAACGGCCTTTCGACCACGCCCAGTTCGACACGCGCCTTGCCGTCGTGTTCGGTGCCGGGGAAACGGCTCGCCGGGATCGAGAGCGGCGCGAGCCGTGCGTCCCTGGCGCCCCTGCGACGGGCCCGGTCGACGAGCTCCGAGGACGAACCCAGCACGACGGCCGCCGCACGGGCGGCCCTTCGCTCCAGCAGGCGCAGCAGTCCGCCGCGGGCACCTTCGGCGTGCGTACGGGTCCGCCAGGTCACGACCAGCGGGGTGCTACGGCCGCTGAGCGCGATCCCGGTGCGTACGGCGGCGTGCAGCCCGTGCGCGTGGACGACGTCCGCGTCCGCGCAGGCGGCGCGCAACGCGGCGACGGCCACGGGGTCGGTGCGCCGGGGCACGGGGGCGAAGCGGGCGCCGAGCGCGGGGAAGTCATGGGCACGGTCGGCACCGGCCGGGGCGCAGACGGTGACCTGCACCCCCCTGGCGACCAGACCCGCGGTGAGCGAGGTGACATGAGCGCTGCTTCCGGCACCTCCGCCCAGGACTTGGACCGTACGCAGCTGTGACACGTCGAATGGCTCCCGGGGCTCCCGAGTCGGCGGAATGTACAGCGCCAAGGATGCCAGTCCGTACGCACGTTCCGGGACTGACGAAACGTTGTTCCCGTCCGCGCGGAGACGACGGAAGGGGCGCCCCACCCGTACGAGTGGAATCCGTGGCGCGAAATTGACGCAAGAGGCGCCCGGAACCCGCCCTCCGGAACGGGTCCGGGGCGGGGTCCGGGCGCCTCCCGCGTGCTGACCGGTCCGAGATCCGGTGCGTACGGTGTCCCGTTCGAGCCGCTGTCGCCCGATGATTCCGATGTGTCCGGTGCACCGACCGGGTCCGGCTCCGAAGTGGGGTCCCGGGCGGTCCGGGACCGAAGTCCGGAGGGCTCCGGCCCGGATCACGGGGCCGGGGCGGGCAGGGTGGCCGGGCGGGCAGGGTGGCCGGGGTGGCCCCTCCTCGGCAGCTCGCCGGAAGGCGGCGCTACCCGTCCGTCCGCGCGGTCGCCAGCAACTCCTCCGCGTGCGCCCGGGCCGTCTCCGAGTCCTCCTGGCCGGCGAGCATCCGTGAGAGCTCGCGCACCCGGTCCTCACCCTCCAGGACCGTGACCCCGCTCCTGGTGACCGAGCCGTCCACCGTCTTCTCGACCAGCAGCTGCCGGTCGGCGAAGGCCGCCACCTGGGGCAGGTGCGTGACCACCACGACCTGCGCGGACCGGGCGAGCTTGGCGAGCCGCCGGCCCACCTCCACGGCCGCCTTGCCGCCGACGCCCGCGTCGACCTCGTCGAAGAGGTACGTCGGTACGGGGTCGGAACCCGCGAAGACCACCTCGACGGCGAGCATCACCCGCGAGAGTTCACCGCCCGACGCGCCCTTGGCGATCGGCCTCGGCTGGGCCCCGGGGTGCGGGGCCAGCAGGAGCTCGACCTCGTCGGCCCCGGACGGCCCGTAGACCACGCTCCGGCCGCCGATGTCGATGCCGGACGCCTCGTCCACCGCCTCGGTCTGGCGGATGGCGAAGGAGACCCGGGCGTGCGGCATCGCGAGCGACGCCAGCTCGTCGGTCACCGCCGCGGCGAAGCGCGCCGCCGCCTCGGTGCGCGCGTCGGTCAGCGCCTGGCCGAGTCCGGAGAGCTCGGCGCGCAGCGCGTCGCGCTCGGCCGTCAGCTCACCGATCCGGTCGTCGTCGCCCTCGAGCTCGGTCAGCCGGGCAGCGCCCTCCTCGGCCCAGCCCAGCACGGCGGTGATGTCCTGGCCGTACTTGCGGGTGAGCACGGTGAGCGCGGCGCGCCGCTCCTCGACGGCGGCGAGCCGCAGCGGGTCGGCGTCCAGCTGATCGGCGTACCCGGCGAGTTCCCCTGCCACATCGGCGAGCAGGATCGAGATCTCACCGATCCGGTCGGCGAGCGCGGCCAGTGCCGGGTCGTGGGCCCGCACGGCGTCCAGGGACCGTCCCGCGGCCGCCACCACGGTGGTGGCGTCCACACCCTCCTGGTCCTCCGGATCGCCGGCGAGCGCCGCGTGGGCGAGCGCGGCGGCGGAGGCGAGGGCCTCGGCGTGCCCGAGCCGTCCGGCCTCGGCGGCGAGCTCGGCGTCCTCCCCGGCCAGCGGTGCGACCGCGGCCACCTCGTCGAGGCCGAAGCGCAGCAGGTCCGCTTCCTGGGCGCGCTCCCTGGCCCGCGTGGTCAGCTCGTCGAGCTCCACGACGACCGCGCGCAGCCGCCGGTAGGCGACCGTGTACGCCGCGTGCGGCACCGTGACGCCGTCGCCCGCGTACCGGTCGAGGGCCCCCCGCTGCCGCGCGGGCTTGAGGAGCCCCTGCTGGTCGGTCTGGCCGTGGACGGCGACGAGCTCGTCGGCGAGCTCGGCCAGGACTCCCACGGGCACGGATCTGCCCCCGAGGTGGGCCCGGGAGCGTCCTTCCGCCGAAACGGTACGGCTGATGAGCAGCGCACCGTCCTCGATCTCGGCCCCGGCCTCCGCGGCGCGCAGTGCCGCCGCGTCGCCCTCGGACACCGTGATCCGCCCCTCGACGACCGCGGCCTTGGCACCGATCCGCACGAGAGCGGGGTCGGCGCGTCCGCCGAGCAGCAGCCCGAGGCTGGTGACGACCATGGTCTTGCCCGCGCCGGTCTCGCCCGTCACCGCGGTGAAACCGGGTGACAGCTCCACCACCGCGTCGTCGATGACTCCGAGCGACCGTATCCGCATCTCCTCCAACACGGACATGACCTTACGAGGTCCGGGGGCCGCTCCGCCAAGGCCCCCGGCCTTCCGTTCACTCTCCCGGGCGGCGGGGGCCCTTCGCAGCTCAGTGCGGCGCGCCCCGCCAGCCCTGCACGGGGAGCGCGAACTTGGCGACCAGACGGTCCGTGAACGAGGCCTGGTGCAGCCGTGCCAGCCTTACGGGCACCGCGCCGCGCCGCACCTCGACCCTGGCGCCCGCGGGCAGCTCCACGGTCCTGCGCCCGTCGCACCACAGGACCCCGTGCGGGGTGTGCGGCTGGACCTCCACGGCCAGGACGGACGTGGGCGAGGTCACCAGCGGTTTGGCGAACAGCGCGTGGGCGCTGATCGGCACCATCAGCAGGGCCTCGACCTCGGGCCAGACGACGGGGCCGCCCGCCGAGAAGGCGTACGCGGTCGAACCGGTCGGGGTGGCGCAGACGATCCCGTCGCACCCGAACCCGGTCACCGGACGGCCGTCGATCTCCAGGACGACCTCCAGCATCCGCTCGGGCGAGACCTTCTGCACGGCCGCCTCGTTGAGCGCCCAGTCGGTGTGCACGACGTCTCCGTTGCTGTGCACGACGACGTCGAGCGTCATGCGTTCCTCGACCTGGTACGCACGGGTGACGACCCGGTCGACGACCTTGTCCAGGTCGTCGCGCTCGGCCTCGGCGAGGAAGCCGACCCGTCCGAGGTTGACGCCGAGCATCGGTACGCCGGAGGCCCGGGAGATCTCGGCGCCGCGCAGCAGCGTGCCGTCACCGCCCAGCACGATCAGCAGTTCGCAGCCGTCCACCGCCGTGGGCGTGGCGTCCGTGACCGTCACCACGGAGGGCGGCAGCGGCAGGTCCGCCGCCTCCACGGCCAGCACCCGCACGCCGAGGCCGTGCCGGAGCAGGCCCTGGACGACGAGCTCGGCGCTGCGGATCGCGGCCGGGCGGCCGGTGTGCGCCAGCAGGAACACGGTTCGCGCCGCGTTCTCGGGTTGTGCCGCATGCGTCGTCAACGAGGCCCCTCCGCCACTGCACGGTCGACATCCGCGGGATCCAGTTCAGGTGCTCCGGCCCGCAGCCACAGAAAGTATTCGACATTTCCCGACGGCCCGGGCAGCGGGCTCGCCGTGACACCCCGGACACCGAGGCCCAGCAGCCCGGCCCGGCGCGCCACTTCGCGCACCGCTTCGGCCCGCAGCTCGGGGCTGCGGACCACTCCTCCGCTGCCGAGGCGCTCCTTGCCCACCTCGAACTGCGGCTTGACCATGAGGACCAGGTCCGCGTCGGGGGCGGCGCAGCGCGCGAGGGCCGGCAGTACGAGGCCGAGCGGAATGAACGACAGGTCGCCCACCACCAGGTCCGCCGCCTTCCCGTCGATCTGCTCCAACGTCAGTTCCCGTACGTTGGTACGGTCCTTGACGGTGACGCGTTCATCGGACTGCAGCGACCAGGCGAGCTGCCCGTACCCGACGTCGACGGCGACGACATGGCCGACGCCGGCCCGCAGCAGCACATCGGTGAAGCCTCCGGTCGACGCCCCGGCGTCCAGCGCCCGCCGTCCCTCCACGGTCAGCCCGAGCGGTACGAAGGCGGCGAGCGCGCCCGCGAGCTTGTGCCCGCCCCGCGAGACGTACTCGGGGTCGCTGTCGTCCTTGGTCACGACGACGGCCGCGCTGGTCTCGACCTGGGTGGCGGGTTTGCTCGCGGTGTTGCCACCGACGGTCACCCGCCCCGCTGCGATCAGCTGGCTCGCGTGCTCACGCGAGCGGGCCAGCTTGCGGCGTACCAGCTCGGCGTCGAGGCGGCGACGTGCCACTCCTGCCACGTTCGGTTCAGCTCCTGTTGTCGTGCGCGGGCGTCGGTGCGGGTGCGGGCCGGGCGTCCAGCGCGGTCAGCTCGTCGCGCAGCCCACGGTGTACATCCTCGTACACCTCGGTGTGCCCGTCCGCCGGGAGGTGGTCGGCGTCGGCCAGACGCTCCAGCCGCGCGTCCACTCCGGCATGCCCGGTGGGGGTGCGTACGACGCCGAGCGGGGCGGGCGGGGCGGTGTCGTAGGAGGGCGCGGCGGGCGGGGGTGTGGCCTCGGGGACCGTCTCCGGATCCGGCATCCAGTCGCTCATGCCGGAACGCTACCGCGAAGCGCTGGGGTACCGTCGGTGACGATGGCGACCATGGAGGAGTGCCGCAGTGCACTCGACACACTTTCCGGCAACCTGGCATCGGCGGACGGCGACGTGCGCGGCGCTGCCTCCCTCGACCGCTCGTTGAGCTGCCACATCAGGGATCTCGACGTGACGTTCACCGGACGGCTGGCGAACGGCCGGATCCGGGTGCTCGACACGGCCGACGGCCCGCCCCGCGAGAAGGCCGAGATCCGGCTCGCCATGACCGGGGACGATCTGGTGGCCCTGGTGGACGGTGAGCTGAACTTCGCGAAGGCCTGGGGGTCGGGCCGGGTCCGGCTGGAGGCGGGCTTCCGCGATCTGCTGAAGCTCAAGTCCCTGCTGTAGCCGGCGCCGGGGTCAGGCGGCAGCCCGCACCCGCTTGCCGCGGGCGGCCGGGACGACGAGCGGCGTTCCCGTCTCGGGGTCCTCGATGACCTGGCACCGCATCCCGAACACCTCCTCCACCAGCTCCGCCGTGACGACGTCCCCGGGGGCGCCCTCGGCGACGATCTCGCCCTTGCGCAGGGCGATGAGGTGGGTGGCGTACCGGGCGGCGTGGTTCAGGTCGTGCAGCACGGCGACCAGGGTGCGGCCCTGCTCCTCGTGGAGTTCCGCGCAGAGGTCGAGGACGTCGATCTGGTGCTGGATGTCGAGATACGTCGTCGGCTCGTCGAGCAGCAGCAGCGGGGTCTGCTGGGCGAGCGCCATGGCGATCCAGACACGCTGGCGCTGGCCGCCGGACAGCTCGTCCACGTAGCGGTCGGCGAGTTCACCGACGCCGGTGGACGCCATGGACTCCACGACGATCCGCTCGTCCTCGGGCGACCACTGGCGCAGCAGCCCCTGATGCGGGTACCGGCCGCGCGAGACGAGGTCGGCGACCGTGATGCCGTCGGGGGCTATGGAGGACTGGGGCAGCAGTCCCAGGGTCCGTGCGACCTGCTTGGCGGGCAGCCTGTGGATGGACTGTCCGTCGAGCAGGACCTCCCCCGCACTCGGCTTCAGCATCCGGGAGAGCGCGCGCAGCAGGGTCGACTTGCCGCAGGCGTTGGGGCCGACGATCACCGTGAAGGACTGGTCGGGGATCTCGACCGAGAGGTTCTCGGCGATGACCCGCTGGTCGTAACCGAGGGTCACCGAATCTGCGGTGAGGCGCTGCATGGTCGTACTCCCGGAGGTGGTGGGGTGCGGCTGCGAGGTGTCCGGTGCCTTCGCCGGCGGACCCGGCTTCATATGCGTCCCGCCCTGCGCTCGGACACCAGGAGCCACAGGAGGTAGCAGCCGCCGAGCACACCGGTGACGACGCCGACGGGGAGCTGCCGGTCCCCGAAGGCGTTCATCGCGGTCCAGTCGGCGACGAGCAGCAGCGCCGCGCCCGTGCAGGCCGCGGCGGCCAGGTTGGGCCCGGGTGAGCGGGTGAGCCTGCGGGCCACCTGCGGGGCGCTCAGCGACACGAAGACGATGGGGCCGGCGGCGGCCGTGGCGACGGCGACGAGGATCACGGCGCAGCCCAGCAGGACCAGCCGGGTGCGTTCCACCCGTACGCCCAGGGCGTGTGCGGCGTCGTCGC
This sequence comes from Streptomyces clavifer, assembly GCA_014651175.1. Taxonomy (GTDB): domain Bacteria; phylum Actinomycetota; class Actinomycetes; order Streptomycetales; family Streptomycetaceae; genus Streptomyces; species Streptomyces clavifer. Next base: position 518,484 of record BMWJ01000006.1, read on the forward strand.
CCATCTCCAGCATGCGCAGGGCCCGTCCGTGGCCCAGGACCAGGGGGACGAGCACCGCGCAGACCCCGAGCAGCGGCCAGACCTGCGCCCAGTCACGGCCGTCGAGCGAGCCGGTCATCCAGACGACGGCGCGGGTCGCGTCGACGAGGTTGGCCTTGGTGATCAGGTAGTGGGTCGCGGCGGTGAGCATCGCGGCCGCTCCGATGCCGACGAGGACGAGCCGGTAGCCGTGCACGCCCCGCTTCCAGGCCAGCAGGTAGACGGCGACCCCGGTGAGCATGCCTCCGGCGACGGCGCCCGCGGCGACCTCGGCCGGCCCCCCGCGGAAGAGCACGATCACCATCAGCGCGCCGACCGCGGAGCCCTGTCCGAATCCGAGCACGTCCGGGCTGCCCAGCGGGTTGCGGGAGACGCTCTGGAAGACGGCACCGCCCACGCCCAGCGCGGCACCGACCAGCAGCCCGACCAGGACCCTCGGCAGCCGCAGGTCCGTGACGATGAACTCCTGCTGGAACGTTCCTTCGCCGAACAGGGTGGTGAGGACCTCGCCCGGGGTCATGGCGAAGTCGCCACTGCCGATGAGCACCACCGCGGCCGCGGCGGCGGCAGCCATGAGCAGCACGATCACGGTGAACGCCCGTGCGTCCACCCGGAAGGAGAGCCCGCCCGGCGTGCGGACGGCGTGCACCGTCCTCGTGGTGTTCCGCGTGGGCCCGGTGCCCGGGGCGGGCCCGGGGCCGGTGTCCTGTGCGGCCTCGGCGTCCTGTGCGGCCTTCACAGCTGGGCCATCCTCCTGCGTCGTACGAGATGGATGAAGACCGGCCCGCCGAGCAGCGCGGTGACGATGCCGACCTGAAGCTCGGAGGGGCGGGCGACGACCCGGCCGACCACGTCCGCGCCGAGCAGCAGCACGGGCGCGAGGACGGCCGCGTACGGCAGGATCCATCGCATGTCGGGGCCGGTGATGGTGCGGACCAGGTGCGGGATCATCAGCCCGATGAAGACGATCGGCCCGCACGCGGCGGTCGCCGCCCCGCAGAGCAGCGTGACCGCGACCATGGCGAGGATCCTGGTGCGGGTCAGATGGGCGCCGAGCGCCCTGGCGGTGTCGTCCCCCATCTCCAGCGCGTTCAACGGCCGGGCGATGAGCAGGGAGATCAGCACGCCGAGCGCGATGAAGGGCCACACCTTGCCGACCGTCTCCATGTTGGCGGAGGCCAGCGATCCGACGGTCCAGAACCGCAGCCGGTCCAGCGCAGCCGCGTCCAGCAGCTGTACGGCGTTGACGTAGCCGAAGAGCGCCGCGGTGACCGCCGTCCCCGCGAGCGCGAGGCGGACGGGGTTGGCGGACCGGCTGCCGCCGAGCAGGTACACCGCCACGGACACGATCGCCGCGCCGCCGAACGCGAACCAGACGTAGCCGGTCAGCGAGGTCACGCCGAAGAAGCTGATGGCCGAGACGACGGCCGCGGACGCCCCCGCGTTGACACCCAGCAGACCGGGCTCGGCGAGGGGGTTGCGGGTCAGTGCCTGCATCACCGCTCCGGCGAGGCCGAGCGCGGCTCCGACGATCAGCCCGAGCACGGTGCGCGGGACGCGCACATCACGCACCAGGACGTCGCCGTTGCTCCCCGCGTAGTGGAACAGGCCGTGCCAGACCTCGGACAGGGGCAACGCCTTGGCACCGATCGCGATACTCGCGAGGCACACCAGCACCAGGACACCCACAGCGACCAGAAGCCCTGCGGCGCGCACCGCATGGCGCCCGGCAGGCAGGGGCTTCGCCGGCGCGGCTGCGGAGCCGGCACGCGATTCGGGGGGATTCTCGACCAACACCAGGTTAGGTTAGCCTATCCTCCGACCCTCTCAACTGCCCGGTTCCGTACGCCGTCCCGGCTACAGTCCGAGCCTGGCGAGCGCCTTCTCCGCGTCGAGCCCGCACGCACCTTCCCCGGCATGGGTCCATGCCGCACCGCACAGGGCCCGCAGCCCGTCCAGCGCGTCCCCGTCGCCGTCCAGCACGAGGGCGTCCCCGCGCACCGCCGCCGTCCAGCCGCCGCACCGGATTCCGTCGCCGTCCTCCGTCACCTCGGGCTGACCGGTCAGCAGTCCCCGCAGGTCCCGGTCGACGTAGGTCGGCCGGTACTTCGGCTCGGCGGCGAGCAGCTGCGCGGCGTCGGTGACCCCGGTGAGGACCAGCAGCGAGTCGACGCCCCCGTTGAACGCACCCTCGATGTCCGTGTCGAGCCGGTCACCGACGACGAGCGGCCGCTCGGCCCCGGTACGCAGCACCGTCTCGCGGTGCATCGGCGGCAGCGGCTTGCCCGCGACCTGCGGCTCGGCGCCCGTGGCGATCCGTACGACCTCCACCGCGGCTCCGTTGCCCGGTGCGATGCCGCGGGCGCTCGGAATCGTCAGGTCCGTGTTGGAGGCGAACCACGCCGCCCCGCGCGCGATCGCGTACGCCGCCTCGGCGAGGCGCCCCCAGGCCAGGTCGGGCCCGCCGAACCCCTGCACCACCGCGACCGGATCGTCGTCCGCCGACTCCACCGGCACCAGGCCCCGCTCGCGCAGCGCGACCAGCAGCCCCTCACCACCGACCACGAGCACCCGGGCCCCCGGCGGCAGCTGATCGGCCATCAGCCGAGCGACCGCCTGCGCGGAGGTGATCACATCGGCCGGCTCGGCCGGCACTCCCAGCTCCGTCAGGTGTTCCGCCACGGCGTCCGGCGTCCGGAGGGCGTTGTTCGTCACATACGCCAGCCGCATTCCGCCGTCCCGCGCGGTACCGAGCGATTCGACGGCGTGGAGGATCGCATGCCCGCCCGCGTACACCACGCCGTCGAGATCGAGCAGCGCCGTGTCGTACGCCTCGCTCAGCGCCGTACTGCTTCCGAGCGGCCGGGACCTGTACTGCTGACTCATACGCCTACGCTCCTCTTTCCATGCTTATCCCCCGATCATCCCGCATCGCCGGAGCGCACATACGATGCGGGGATGAACACATCCGGGCCCGCCGCCGGTCAGGGGCTGCGGCTGATCCCCTTCCGCGGCCTGCGGTACGTCCCCGAACGGGTCGGCAGCCTGGCCGCGGTGACATCGCCCCCTTACGACGTCGTCGTACGGCCCGACGGGCTGCACCACCTGGAGTCAGCCGACCCGTACAACATCGTGCGGCTGATCCTGCCGCAGGCCGGCACCGCCGCCGAGCGCCACCAGCAGGCCGCCGAGACGCTGAAGCGCTGGCTCGCGGAGGGCGTCCTCGCCCCCGACCCGGTGCCGGCGCTGTACGTGTACGAGCAGTCGGCGGGCGACCTCCTGCAGCGCGGGGTGATCGGAGCTCTGGCCCTCTCACCCGCGGCCGAGGGCATCGTCCTGCCGCACGAGGACGTCATGGCCGATGTCGTGGAGGACCGCGCCGATCTGATGCGCACCGCGGCCGCGCACTTCGAACCGCTGCTGCTCAGCTACGCCGGCGACGGCGGACCGGTCGGTGCGACGGCCGTCATCGAGCGTGTGGTGGAGCGTCTGCCGCTCCTGACCACGACGACCGAGGACGGCTTCGGCCACCGCCTGTGGGCCGTCACGGATCCCGCCGAGCAGGCGGAGATCGCCTCCGACCTCGCCTGCCGCCAGGCGCTGATCGCCGACGGCCACCACCGCTGGGCGACCTATCTGAGGCTCCAGCGGGAGCAGTCCGCCCCGGGCCCGTGGGACTTCGGACTGGTCCTGCTGGTCGACACGGCCCGCCATCCCCTCCAGGTCCGTGGCATCCACCGGCTGCTGCGCCGCCTCCCGGTGGCGGACGCGCTCGCCGCCCTGGGCAGCGGATTCCGGGTCCGGACCGTCGAAGGGCCGCTCCCCCACGCCCTCGACGCGCTCGCGGCAGCCGCTGCGGAGGGCAACGCCTATCTGCTCGCGGGCGACGGCCGCTTCCATCTGGTCGACGGGCCGGACGAGCGGCTGCTGTCGCGCACGGTCCGCGCCGACCGGCCGGCGGCCTGGCGCACGCTCGACGCGACCGTGCTGCACTCCACTCTCCTCGACCATGTCTGGCGGATCCCCGACGCACCTGAGCACATCGGCTACATCCACGACGCGGCCGCGGCGGTCGAGCAGGCGGAGCGGCACGGCGCCACGGCGGTGCTGATGCACCCGGTGCGCGAGGACGTCGTCCGGGACCTGGCCAGACAGGGCGTCACCATGCCCCGCAAGTCGACGTCGTTCGGGCCCAAGCCGGCCACGGGCCTGGTCCTGCGCAGCCTCCACACCGACTGACGGCCCCCGGACGAGAAGAGGGCGGCACCCGTTGCGGGTGCCGCCCTCTTCTCGTCGGTGCGTCAGTGCTTACGCCTTCGAGATGCCGTCCTCGTCGTCGAGGTCGACATCGTCCTCGTCGTCCTCGTCGTCCTCCAGGGCATCGACCTCAGCGGCGTCCTCAGCCGCTTCTGCCGTGGGCGCCTCGGCCGGCTGCTCGTCGTCGTCTCCGAGGACGTCGACGAACTCCACACCGTCGAGCGCGGCCAGCCGGTCCGACGCGTCGGTCGATCCGTCCTTGTCGGCCTCCAGCGCCTTGCCGAACCATTCGCGGGCCTCGTCCTCACGCCCTGCTTCCAGGAGCGCGTCCGCGTAGGCGTACCGCAGGCGCGGCGTCCACGAGTGGACGGAGCTGGAGGCGAGCTCAGGGCCCTGCAGCGTGACGATGGCGGCGTCGATCTGCCCCATGTCCCTGCGGGCTCCGGCGGCCACCAGACGCATCTCGACCTGACCGGCCTTGTCCAGCTTCTGCACCTCGGGCTCGCCGGCCATGGCCATGGCGCGCTCAGGGCGCCCGAGTCCGCGCTCGCAGTCGGCCATGACGGGCCACAGTTCCACGGAGCCGGTCATCCGACGGGACGCCCGGAACTCTGCCAGAGCCTCCGCGTACTTCTGCGTGGCGTACGCGGCGAAGCCGGCAGCCTCACGAACCGCGGCGACGCGCGACGCCAGACGCAGGGCGATACGGGAGTACGCGTACGCCTCCTCGGGTTCCTCGTCGATCAGCCGGGCCACCATGACGAGGTTCCGCGCGACGTCCTCGGCAAGGGTCTTCGGCAGGCTCATCAGCTCCTGTCGGACGTCCTTGTCGATCTCGTGGCCGGTGACGTCGTCCGGGATCGGAAGCCGCTTGATCGGCTCACGGTCGCGGTCGTCACGTCCCTGGTAACCACCGCGGTCGTCCCGCCCGCGGAATCCGCCCCGGTCGTTGCCCCGGTCGTTGTCGCGACGGGGCGCACGGTCGCGGTCACTGCTGCGGTCGTCACGGCGGAAGCCACCGCCGGTGCCACCACCACGGTTGTCGTCGCGGCGGAAACCTCCGCCGGTGCTGCCACCACGGCTGTCGTCACGACGGGGAGCGCGGTCGTCGCGACGCTCGAAGCCACCGCCCGTAGGCCGGCCGCCGCGGTCGTCACGCTGCTGACCACCGCGGTACCCACCACGGTCGTCGTCACGACGGGGCGCACGGTCGTCACGGCGGAAGCTGCTCGGCCGGTCGTCGTCGCGGCGCGGGGCACGATCGTCGCGGCGGAAGCCACCGCCGGTGCTGCCACCACGGCTGTCGTCACGGCGCGGGGCACGGTCGTCACGCCGTTCGAAGCCACCGCCACTGGGGCGGCCGCCGCGGTCGTCACGCTGCTGACCACCGCGGTACCCACCACGGTCGTCATCGCGACGCGGGGCACGGTCGTCACGGCGGAAGCCACCGCCACCAGTGCCACCACCACGGCTGTCATCGCGGCGGAAGCCACCGCCGGTGCTGCCACCGCGGTTGTCGTCACGACGGGGAGCGCGGTCGTCACGCCGTTCGAAGCCACCGCCCGTAGGACGGCCTCCGCGGTCGTCACGCTGCTGACCACCGCGGTACCCACCACGGTCGTCATCGCGGCGCGGGGCACGGTCGTCACGACGCTCGAAACCGCCACCACGGTTGTCGTCACGACGAGGCGCACGGTCGTCACGGCGGAAGCCACCGCCACCAGTGCCACCACCACGGCTGTCGTCACGGCGGAAACCTCCGCCGGTGCTGCCACCACGGCTGTCGTCACGGCGCGGGGCACGGTCGTCACGCCGTTCGAAG
>BMWJ01000007.1 GCA_014651175.1 Streptomyces clavifer
CTTCACACCGGTCGGCACCGCGATCAGGAATGTCATGAAGGAGAAGAACGGCAACAGCACACCACCGGTGACGTACATGTGGTGCGCCCACACGGTCACGGAAAGACCGGCAATGGCGATCGTCGCGCTGATCAGGCCGACATAACCGAAGATCGGCTTCCGGCTGAACACCGGAATGATCTCGGAGACGATACCGAAGAACGGCAGGGCGATGATGTACACCTCCGGGTGTCCGAAGAACCAGAAGAGGTGCTGCCAGAGAAGCGGGCCGCCATTGGACGCGTCGAAGACGTGTGCGCCGAATTTTCGGTCGACTTCCAGCGCGAAAAGCGCCGCGGCCAGCACCGGGAAGGCCAGCAGCACGAGAACACCGGTCAGCAGGACGTTCCAGGTGAAGATCGGCATGCGGAACATCGTCATGCCGGGGGCACGCATGCAGATGATCGTGGTGATGAAGTTGACCGAGCCGAGGATCGTGCCGAAGCCGGAGAATGCCAGACCCATGATCCACAGGTCGCCGCCGACCCCGGGCGAGCGGATCGAGTCGGTGAGCGGCGAGTAGGCGAACCATCCGAAGTCGGCCGCACCCTGCGGGGTGAGGAAGCCGGACACCGCGATGAGCGAGCCGAAGAGGTACAGCCAGAACGCGAACATGTTCAGCCGCGGGAACGCCACGTCGGGCGCGCCGATCTGCAGCGGCATGATCCAGTTGGCGAAACCTGCGAAGAGCGGCGTCGCGAACATCAGCAGCATGATCGTGCCGTGCATCGTGAACGCCTGGTTGAACTGCTCGTTCGAGACGATCTGATTACCGGGGCGGCCCAGCTCGGCACGCATCACCAGTGCCAGCACACCGCCGACGAGGAAGAACAGGAACGAGGTGACCAGGTACATCGTTCCGATGGTCTTGTGGTCGGTGGTGGTCAGCCACGTGACGACCATTCTCCCCGGCTGCCGCGGCCGGACGGGCAGTTCGTCCTGGTAGGCGGCATCGGCCTCCACCGATTCTGCGGCACCCCTCGTCGTCACTGCGGCACTCCTTCGGTCGACGGCCGATTGTGGACTCGGCGACCAGGATGGACTCCTCCGCAGCGGTACCGCGGTACATCCCCGTGAGCACTGCACCAGTGGCTGGCAAAGGGCACTCCACTGGCCGATGGCGATGATGCCCGTGTTGACGCGCCCCTCAGGCCTCGGCCCAGGCGCGCATCGCCTGCCGGGAGGAGAAGTCGGCCACGTTCTTGTCCAGCGGCCGGTCGGTGTACTGGTGGATGCGCCAGGAGGCTTCGACCCTCGGTCGGCCCTCCGGTACGTAGTCGGCGATCCAGAGTCCGTCGCCCGCGTACGAGGACGTGTCGTGGTCGAGCCAGAAGGTGCGATTGCAGTAGAGCAGGACGCGATGGTGGGGCCGCAGGCGTTTCACCTCGCGGATGAAGCGGTCCTTGTCCGCGTTGCTCGCGCGCGTACCCTCGGCGGTCTGTTCCCAGTCGGCGGCGAGGAGGTCCCCCGCCTTCTCCGGGGTGCTGTCCACGAAATACGCCGCCTGTTCCTTCGCGTGCCCCGGCCACAGGAAGTGGTAGAAGCCGACCAGGCACCCGGCGTCCCTGGCACGACCGACCTGGCCCTTGAGTTTCGGATTGACGTACGAACGCCCTTCGGTGGATTTGATGAGGACGAAGTCCACACCGTCCGTGTCGAAGTCCGTCTGATGCGAGCTGACATCGACGCCGTGCAGCACGGGCACCACCTCCAAGTGGGGCGCTCTGATTCCGTTTGCCTCCCCCTCTAGGTGCCCGTCCCAGCGGTTCTCATCCGTCCGGGCTACCGCAGAATCGATTCGGCAGTAGCGGAATAGTGTGCTCCCGATCGGAGTTCATGATTCGACGACACTCTTTCACCCTCACGCACTCGGCATCGGAAGGTCGGATTCATGAAGATCGGCATCATCGGGGCGGGCAACATCGGCGGCAATCTCACCCGCCGCCTCACCGCGCTGGGGCATGACGTCTCCGTCGCCAATTCGCGCGGACCCCACACTCTGACGGCGCTCGTCGAGGAGACCGGAGCCACTGCTGTCACGGCAGCCGAGGCGGCACGCGGCGCCGGTGTCGTCGTGGTGACCGTGCCCCTCAAGGCGGTCCCGGACCTGCCGTCCGGAATCCTCGAGGAGGCGGCGGAGGGCGCCGTCGTCATCGATACCGGCAACTACTACCCGCAGCGTGACGGGCGGATCGGCGCCATCGAGGACGGGCTGACGGAGAGCCGCTGGACCGAGCAGCAGCTCGGCCACCCGGTGGTCAAGGCGTTCAACGGGACGTACGCCCAGGACATCCTCGACAAGGGACTCGCCCAGGGCGCCCCCGGCCGGCAGGCCCTCCCGGTGGCCGGCGACGACCCGGCGGCCAAGCAGGCGGTGCGGGCCCTCATCGACGAGCTGGGCTTCGACACGGTGGACGCGGGTGGACTGGACGACTCCTGGCGCCAGCAGCCGGGCACACCGGTCTACGGGAACCGGGGCGACGCGGAGACCATCGAGAAGGCGCTGGCAGACGCATCACCCGAACGTACGGCGGAGTGGCGCGCCTGACCGTCGACAGCGTCCCGGGGCCGGGCGGCGGGCGGCGGGCGGGGTGCGGCCCTGGGGCGCCGAGCGGCGGATCCCGCGTTGAGGATGACCGCGTCCGGCCTCCCGAAGCGTTCTACGGTGGTGCCGACGGCGGACCGCACCGCATCGCCGCCGGGCCCGTACCCCGTGAGCGCCAACAAGCCTTCGGACGTGCCACGTTCCTGGGCGGAGGCCCGCAACCTTCCCTCACGCCCGTGACGGTGGCCGCGGTCCAGCGGTTGGCGAGCCGTTGCGGCGTCGATCCTTTTCCGCCGCCGGTGATCAGTGTGACCGGAGACGCGCTCATGATCCGTCCCCCTGGTGTCCTTGCGCCACACGCCTGCGGCGACACCGCGGATTCCATCGGCCATAGCGCACTCGAAGTCATGCCCTTCCTCCCGCGGCAGTCGTCCGCCGCACGGCCGGCCCTGCGGGTCCTTCACCTCGGATGGCGGGTTCTTCGCCCCAAGCACGCACCGCCGCTTGGCATCGTCGGCCGCGGGGGCCGGTGCGGCAGTACCGGCGTTCCTCCTCCGTGCCGGGTGGCGCAGTCCACGGAGAAGACGCGGTACGACTTCGGCTCGATGGCACCATGCTCGTAGTCGCTGAGGAGCTTGTCGGGTCCGGTGTCCGGGACGCTGATGCGTGTAGGCCACACTGTCCAGCGGACCAGCACCGTCAGCCCTTCGCACCTGATCCGTCCGGCTTCCGCAGAGCGGCAGGCCGTACGTGGACAAGGAGTTCTGCTTATGCCCCGCATCATGTCCGTGTCGGACAGCATCCTGGTCGAGGCGACTCCCTCGGCCGTGTACGCGCAGGTGAGCGACCCCACCTCGATGGGGCGCTGGAGTCCGGAGAACCGGGGCGCGCGGGTGCTCGGCGACCGCCGTTCCACTTATGTGGGCATGGTCTTCGAGGGCCGCAACAAGCGCGGTCCCTTCCGCTGGACGACGAGGTGCACGGTGACGGCAGCCGATCCGGGTCAGCGCTTCGCGTTCCGGGTGCACGCGATCGGGGCGAAGCGGCCCCGACTGCCAGGGGCCATCGCCCTGTGGGAGTACCGCTTCGAAGCGGTCGACGGCTTCACCCGGGTCACGGAGACCTGGACGGACAACCGGCGGGCGTGGCCCGATTTCCTCGCCGACGCGTTCGACCGTGTGGCCACGCGGGGCCACACCTTCGCGGAGTTCCAGCGGGGCAACATCCGCACGACGCTGGAGCGGCTCAAGGCGGCACTGGAGCACGACGGGGACGCGGCCGGGCGGGGCGGGGAGACCGCGCTTCACGACTAACTGATCGTTTCAAAATGAAGTTTGGAGTCGTCTCAAGCAGATTATGCTGCAAGCGAGTTGGAGCAGGTTGAGATGGATGTCCGCGCGTACGGATGACGCTCGCTCGCGCCGTGCCCGCGCTGATCACCGCGACGACCTGATACCGGGCAATAAGCCGTGAGGCCACCACCTCCCACTCACCCGCATGACCGGCCAAGCCGTGCAGCGGCACGACCGGTTCCCCCGGCCCGCCCCGGTCCCGGCAGACAAGCCGAACCCCGTCGCGCACCACCACACGCTCGGACCACACCACGACCGCCCCCAAGAATCGTCTCGCCCGATCACGCCCCGACAGCCGCCACGAGCCGCGCTCAAGGCCGCCCTTCTCGAAGGCGCGTCGCCATGAAACACCGGCCACGTCCGCGGCGACGGTGCCCTGCGACCGCAGCGGGGCGACTGCCACTGTCAGAACCAGGTGGCAGCATCACCGAAGTGAACGCCCTGAGGCGTCCTCAACTCACTTCTGTAGCGAACGAAGAGGAGCATTCCCCTTGCGACTGCATCGCGTAGTGCCCGGCATCGCCGCGGGCATCCTTGCCCGGCCCTCCTGCTCACCACCCCGTCCTTCGCCGCCACGGCGGCACCGGCCGTGGTGACGGTGCCCGCGGTGTCCTCGTCCGCAGACGAGCCGGACGCCGACGACCTGAGAGTCGCCATAGTCCGGATCCTCGCCGACCCGGACAGCGGCCGGCGTGTGACACGAGAAGCCAACGCCCTCCTGGACGCCAACGACCCCGAGGCGATGCGCGCCTGGCTGGAGACCGGCTACCGCATCGCCCAGGCCGAGGACGACCGCGTCGCCATCACGCGTCTGCTCGCCGACCCCGACAGCGGCCGGCGCGTCATCGCTGAGGTCAACGCCCTTCTGGACGCCAACGACTCCGACGCGATGCGCGCCTGGCTGGAGACCGGCTACCGCATTGCCCAGGCCGAGGACGACCGCGTCGCCATCGCCCGCATCCTCGCTGATTCGTCCATCAGCCCGGCCTTGCGCGCGGCAGCCAACGCCGCCCTGGACGACAACACACCCGAAGCACTGCGCCACTTCCTGGAAGTCGGCAGGTACCAGGTCGCCTGACTGGCACGGCGCCGCACCACAGCGCGTCGCCCGGGTGGCACCCCCTGCCGCACGCCCGGTCGCCGGAACGCCGATAATCCGGGCGGGGCCGCCTGCACCTCTGTGTGCCGGCGGCCCCGCCCGGCAAGCCCTGTGTCGGCTCGGCGCCCTCCGTAGAGCTCTGTGGCCTCGCAGCCCGGTGCGGCATGGGCCACTGACACCTCCGACAGCAGAAAGCACATTCTTCGATGCCCACACAACCCCTACGCACCGAGCGCAGCGGTCCGCAGACCCCTTCCGTCGTGACCGACCTGCCGTTCAAGCCTCAGCTCGTCAAAGCGGTTTTCAGGGACGTGACCTCGTTGCACGTTTCCCGGCCGGCCGCGTGGGCCGCCGCGTCGGTGACGCAGACCGTGCTGACGGAGATCATCGACGGCGCGAGAAGCGCGGCGGCCGAGGAGGCCAGGAAGAAGCTGATTCCCAAGGACCTCATCTCGGCGATCGAACGGAACGTCGAGGCGGAGGTGGGATCGGCGTGGTACCTGCACAGCCCGACCTTCCACGGCCTGATGGGCGAGGTACGCAAAGCCGATGGTGCGCTCGTGTCTCTTCGTGAGCGCCGCGGGGCGCGTACACCGAGTGGTGTGGCTGGCGCCCACCGGTTCGAGGCCGGGGTGAGAAGGCTGCTGGGGAGCCGGGGGGTGAGGGCGGTCCCGGCGATGGTCCGCGACCTGGACGGAATCGCGAGCGTGTTCCTGACGGCCCTGGCCCGGGACGCAGCCAAGGTCGTCCGCGAGGGCGGGGTCAAGCGGTTCGGGACGGTCAGTCTGGTGGTGCCAGGCGAGCCAGCCCCGGGCCCGCTGCTCAAGAACCCCCTCCTCGCCCTGTCCACCCGTCGCGGGGACGGGCGGACTGTTGGCGGGGACGACGTCCTGGCCGCCGTCACGATGCATCTGTTGGGCGATCTCAGACAACGCGCCATCACCGAGGCAGCCGAGATGACACGGAACACGTCGGCCAACTGATCGGGCCCGCCCCTGCGCTCTGCGCACGGTTCCCGGAATCTGCCGCCCGCATTCGGCTCCGGTCGGCTCGCGAAAACGGGCTCGTCGCATGGGCGCGGACCGCCGGCCGCAGGCACCCCACGGGGAAGACCTCCCTTTAGAGGTCCTAACAAAGGCGTTGGACGTGGCGGTGGGTGATGAGGCAGGTGGCGAGGCCGAGGAAGGCTTCGTGGATATCATCGCGTCTCTCCCAGCGGACGCGGAGACGTCGGAAGCCGTGGAACCAGGCGATGGTGCGCTCGACAACCCATCGGTGAACACCGAGGCCAGAACCGTGGGCGACGCCGCGGCGGGCGATGACGGGTTTGATGCCCCGAGCCCAGACCAGGCGGCGGTACTTGTCGTGGTCGTAACCGCGGTCCCCGAATAGCGCGTCGGGCCGTCGACGCGGCCGTCCAACGAGCCCCGGGACCGACGGGATCTTGGCAAGCAACGGCATGAGCTGGGTGACGTCGTTGCGGTTTCCGCCGGTCAGAGACACCGCGAGTGGGATGCCCTGACCGTCGACGAGGATGTGGTGCTTGCTGCCCGGCCGTGCGCGGTCGACCGGGCTGGGCCCGCTTTTGGGCCTCGCCGAGCGGCCCGGACGTGGGAGGAGTCGATCACCGCCCGCGACCAGTCGAGCTGGTTCGCCGCTCGTAGCCTGGCCAGCAGCACGACATGGAGCCGGTCCCAGACACCGGCCTCATTCCAGGCAGCGAGCCGGCGCCAGCACGTCATGCCCGAACCGAAACCCAGCTCCTGCGGCAGGTACTCCCACTGGATCCCGGTATGCAGGACGAACAGGATCCCGCACAGTGCCTGCCGGTCAGGCACTCTCGGCCGACCGGCCACCAGCTTCGGGCCTGGAACAGGTAGCAACGGCTCGATCAGCAAACACAGTTCATCCGAGACGAGCCACGGGCGCGACTCTCTCTTCCCCACGAACAGCCCAACGAGCATCCAAGCCGACAGTCACACCACCAGAGACTTCTGTTAGGACCTCTAAAGGCGGACCGGGAGCCCTGCCCGCGCATGCGCAGAATGCGGGCCGCTGGGCCGGATACCGGTGTTTCACTCTCCGCCGGGCGGGGTGCCGACCCAGTGCGTGGGCCGGGTGAGGGACGGGGGCAGCCGTGTGGCGGCGTTGCCCTTCGCCGCGTTCAGCTGCGTCTGGGTGAGGAAGAGGGCGCCTGTCAGGTCTGCGTCCGCCAGGTCGGCGTCCCGGAAGTCGGCGCCGATGACATCGGCCAGGCGCAGATCCGCGGCGCGCAGGTCGGCCGCGATGAGATAGGCGCCGCGCAGGTCGGCACCCTGCAGATCGGCGCCCTTGAGGCGAGCTCCGATGAGGTCGCCGCCCCGGTGACTGCGTTTCCTGCCCCGGGGGGCGGTGGCGCGTACGAGCTCGCTCGTCCTGCCCAGCAGGGCGGCGACCCCGTCGCGGTGCACCGACACGTCCAGTTCCACGAGCTCCTCGGCCGTGCCGAGGGTGAGGCGTTCGGTGGAGTCCCGCGCGTTGCGGAGTTCGGTGTGGAGGGGTCCGGCGTCGGGCAGTGCGAGCGCTTCGGTGAGGTACCGCAGGAGTTCATGGAGCCGTCGCATCACCGGGAAGACCTCGAACATCTGCCGGGCGCTGTCAGGGGCCTGCCGCCAGTCCCGGCCGTCGTAGGTCCCCTGGGAGACCTTCTGGCCGGCACCGAAGCAGTCGTACACCGTGCACCCCGCGAAACCCTCCGAACGCAGCCGGGTGTGAATCCCGCAGCGGAAGTCCTCCTGCAGGTTGCGGCAGGGGTCGCCCGCTTCCTTGTTGATCGCGAAGTCCGCAGACGCGGTCAGGGTCAACGCTACGCAGCACAGCCCGAAACAGTTCGCGCAGTCGGCCCGCAGAGCGGCAGGATCCGTCACGGCTGCGGCGGTCGGGTCGTTGTCGGGCACGTGCCTCATTCCTCCGGTGTGTGGGGACGAAGCCTATCCGGGCTGTCACACCACTGTCGGTGGGGCAGCGCACACTGGACTCATCAGCACAGCGGTGTCGGCGGAGGGGACGGTTCATGGGGGCTTCGCAGGAGACCGGGTTCGAGCCCGCAACCGGTGACGGCCAGCCGGATACCGGGCCGCGGGACGCTCGGGCAGGGGCAGTGCGGACGGCGTTCGAAGGGATGCTGCAGATCCGCCGGCTCACCCACACGGGGCCCGGCGACCCCGAGGGCACACCGGCACAGTGGGAGCTGCACCGGCCGGTGCGGGCCGTTGCGCTGGCGCTGGAGGCCGCCTCGATTCCCGCGTCGGCGGTCCGTGTGTCCGGGGAGCGGACGGCCTCGGGATACCGGGTGTGCGCGGGCGAACGGTCCGGTTCCGTGCGGGTGGAATGGGTCGGTCCGCCGGGGAGCGGCGCGGCCCACGACGAGGAGGAGGCGCTGAGCGGATGCGTCGCGGTGCTGCGGAGGCTGGGCTGGACGGCCCTGCTGTACAGGGGGCCTCGGCGCCGTCGGTTCATAGAGGTCGAACCGCCGGCCGGTGCAGGTCGCGTGGGGCTCGGGTGAGCCCTGCGGACCGGCCGGAAAAGCGTTGTCAGACCTGTGGGGGATGCTTGACGGTCCGACACCTCTGACCAGGAGATGCTGAGATGCGCAATCACGAAGTCGCCGCCGCGCAGGCGTACGTCCGGTTACTGGAGGCCACCCGCGCCGTGCTCGCGGACCCGGCCGAAGCTCCGCTGTACATGCCGCTGCTCGCCTCGCCGATCGAGGAGGCGGACGAGGCTCTGCGCAGCGCGGGTCTCAGCGGCAACGAGGACCGGCTCTTCGCCCTCGTGCGGGCGCTGCATCCGAGCCTGTCCGGGTCCGGTCGCTGACGGTTCCCGGCGCTCGGTGGGTGCCGCGCTCCCCGGCAGCGGGAGCCGGCGCCCACCGCCACGGGGCCGTCGCTACCGGTCGGTGTACATGAGCGAACCGGGTGTCGTGAGGAGCTCGCCCGTCTCCAGCCAGGTCTTGAGGCCGGAGAGGATCATCGGCCATCCGCCGTACAGCTCGTCATTGGCGCCCTCGCGCAGTTCGTCGTGGGTGACGGTGAGCCGGCAGGAGTCGCCGACCTGCTCGATCTCCCAGGTGATGCGCGTGGGCCCCTCGTCCTTCACCTCGTCGCTCCAGAGCGCCACCATGCTCTGGACCAGTTTGCGCGGCGGATCCACCTCGAGGTTCTGGCCCTCCCCCAGCGGCCCGGGGGCTCCCGGTGCGCCCATCTCGAAGCGTGAGCCGGGTGTCCAGTCGGAGGTGACGCGGGCGCCGAAGTTGTACCTACTCCGGATCTCGGGGTCGGTGATCGCCTCCCACAGGCGCTCGGGGGTGGTGCGGATGTAGATCTCGAAGACCTTCTCCATGGGATCCTCCAGTCGGCTCTTGAGTCCGCCGAGCCCTGCCGCCCAGGGTTCCGCGTACTTGCTCACCCACCGGTCGTGGACGAGCCGGATGGGCACCGGGTTCAGGAAGTGCAGCTTCTCCCGGCCTCGCCGTCGGGTGACGACCAGGCCCGCCGCTTCCAGCAGCTTGAGGTGCTTCATCACCGCGAACCGCGTGATCTCGAAGCGGGCCTCCAACGCACTCAGTGTCTGCCCGTCCTCACGGAACAGCTCGTCGAGCAGACCGCGTCGCGTCGGGTCGGCCAGGGCCTTGAATACGGCGTCCATGGAACCAAAATATGTGACCTTTTAGTCACCTGTCAAAACGGCCGGAACAGCAAGCGCTTTCGGTGAATTGATTCAAATCCACAAGAAACTTGACTAGCTGCTTGACTAGCAGCATCAGCCAAACCTAGCGTACGTTCCGGATGAAACGATTCACATCCCCGATCCTGACCGGTCGCCGGATGACTCTGCTTACGAGGTGTTCATGTCTGATGTGTCGGCCGTCAAGGCAGCTCTGAAGTCTCAGGTCATCGAGACGCCGTCCTGGGGCTACGGCAACTCCGGGACCCGTTTCAAGGTCTTCGCCCAGCCCGGAGTCCCGCGCGACCCGTTCGAGAAACTGGCGGACGCCGCGCAGGTGCACGCGTACACGGGGGTGGCCCCCAAGGTCTCGTTGCACATTCCGTGGGACAAGGTCGAGGACTACCCGGCGCTCACCCGGCACGCCGAGGATCTCGGACTGCGGATCGGTGCGATCAACTCCAACGTCTTCCAGGACGACGACTTCAAGCTCGGCTCGGTGACGCACCCGGATCCGAAGGTCCGCCGCAAGGCCACCGACCATCTGCTGGAGTGCGTCGACATCATGGAGGCCACCGGCTCGCCCGACCTCAAGCTGTGGTTCTCGGACGGCACCAACTACCCCGGCCAGGACGACATCTCAGGCCGCCAGGACCGGCTCGCGGAGGCCCTCGCCGAGGTGTACGAGCGGCTCGGCGACGACCAGCGGATGCTGCTCGAGTACAAGCTCTTCGAGCCGGCCTTCTACACCACCGACGTACCGGACTGGGGCACGGCGTACGCCCACTGCCTCAAGCTCGGCCCGAAGGCGCAGGTCGTGGTGGACACCGGACACCACGCACCGGGAACCAACATCGAGTTCATCGTGGCGTTCCTGCTCCGCGAGGGCAAGCTCGGAGCGTTCGACTTCAACTCCCGCTTCTACGCGGACGACGACCTGATGGCGGGAGCCGCCGACCCCTTCCAGCTCTTCCGCATCATGCACGAAGTGGTCAAGAACGGCGGTCTCGAAGCGGAGACCAACGTCAACTTCATGCTCGACCAGTGCCACAACATCGAGGCCAAGATCCCGGCCGTCATCCGCTCCGTGACCAATGTGCAGGAAGCGACCGCGAAGGCGCTGCTGATCGACTCCGAGGCACTGGCCGCGGCACAGCACTCCGGCGACGTCCTCGCTTCGAACGGCGTGCTCATGGACGCGTTCAACACCGACGTGCGCCCGCTGCTCGCCGAGGTCCGCGAGGAACTGGGCCTGGCACGGGATCCGTTCGCCGCCTATCTCGCCTCCGGCAACCAGGAGCGCATCGCCACCGACCGGGTCGGCGGCGAGCAGGCCGGCTGGGGCGCCTGAGCCCTGCCCCGTACGCTCCGCGCACCCGCCCGCCCTCTCACCTCGAAGGAACCCTCATGACGTCCGCGACGCACGCCGAAGTCGCCGCGCTCCTGGAGCGCGCCCACCGGATCGGATCCGACCCGCGCAACACCAACTACGCCGGTGGCAACACCTCCGCCAAAGCGACGGAGACCGACCCGGTCACCGGCGGCGAGGCCGAGCTGCTCTGGGTCAAGGGCTCCGGCGGCGACCTCGGCACGCTGACCGAGGCCGGTCTCGCCGTGCTCCGGCTGGACCGGGTGCGGGCGCTCAAGGACGTGTATCCGGGGGTGGAGCGCGAGGACGAGATGGTGTCGGCCTTCGACTTCTGCCTGCACGGCAAGGGTGGCGCCGCACCGTCGATCGACACCGCCATGCACGCCCTCGTCGAGGCCGCTCACGTCGACCACCTGCATCCGGACTCCGGCATCGCGCTGGCCTGCTCGGCCGACGGTGAGAAGCTCACCGCCGAGTGTTTCGGCGACAGGGTGGCCTGGGTGGGCTGGCGCCGCCCCGGCTTCCAGCTCGGTCTGGACATCGCGGCGGTCAAGGAGGCCAACCCGCAGGCGGTCGGTGTCGTCCTGGGCGGTCACGGCATCACGGCCTGGGGCGACACCTCCGATGAGTGCGAACGCAACGCGCTCTGGATGATCCGTACCGCCGAGACGTTCCTGGAGGAGCGCGGCAGGCCCGAGCCGTTCGGTGCGGTCCTGCCCGGCCGGGAGGCCCTCACGGCGCGGGCGCGCCGGGAGCGGGCTGCGGCCCTCGCACCGGTGATCCGGGGTCTCGCGTCCACGGACCGTCCGCAGGTGGGACATTTCACCGATACGGCGCCGGTGCTCGAATTCCTCTCCCGCGCCGAGCACCCGCGCCTGGCCGCCCTCGGCACGTCCTGCCCGGACCACTTCCTGCGGACGAAGGTCAGCCCTCTGGTTCTGGACCTGCCCGCCGACGCGCCGCTGGACGAGGCCGTGGCCCGCCTCGGGGAACTGCACGGGCAGTACCGCGAGGCGTATCGCGCGTACTACGAGCGCCACGCCTCCCCCGGCTCACCCGCGATGCGAGGCGCGGACCCGGCGATCGTGCTGGTCCCCGGGGTCGGCATGTTCTCCTTCGGCAAGGACAAGCAGACCGCCCGGGTGGCCGGGGAGTTCTACCTCAACGCGATCAACGTGATGCGGGGTGCCGAGGCCGTCTCCTCCTACGCCCCGATCGAGGAGTCCGAGAAGTTCCGCATCGAGTACTGGGACCTGGAGGAGGCGAAGCTCCGCCGGATGCCGAGACCGAAGGCGCTGGCCACCCGGGTCGCGCTGGTCACCGGTGCCGGGTCGGGCATCGGCCGGGCCATCGCGCACCGGCTCGTCGCGGAGGGCGCCTGTGTGGTCGTCGCGGACCTCCATGCGGAGAACGCCGCCTCTGTGGCGGAGGAGCTCGGCGGGCCGGACAAGGCCGTCGCCGTGACGGTCGACGTGACCGACGAGGTTCAGATCACCGACGCGTTCAAGGCGGCGGTACTCGCCTTCGGCGGTGTGGACCTCGTCGTGAACAACGCGGGGATCTCCATCTCCAAGCCGCTGCTGGAGACCACGGCCCGGGACTGGGACCTCCAGCACGACATCATGGCGCGCGGTTCGTTCCTGGTGTCCCGGGAGGCGGCGCGGGTGATGCAGGCGCAGAAGCTTGGCGGCGACATCATCTACATCGCGTCCAAGAACGCCGTGTTCGCGGGGCCGAACAACATCGCCTACTCGGCCACCAAGGCCGACCAGGCGCACCAGGTACGACTGCTGGCGGCCGAGCTGGGCGAGCACGGCATCCGGGTCAACGGCATCAACCCGGACGGCGTGGTGCGCGGCTCCGGGATCTTCGCCGCGGGCTGGGGTGCCCAGCGCGCGGCGACGTACGGCATCGAGGAGGAGAAGCTCGGCGAGTTCTACGCCCAGCGCACGATCCTCAAACGCGAAGTGCTTCCCGAGCACGTCGCCAACGCCGTCTTCGCACTGACCGGCGGAGACCTCACGCACACCACCGGCCTGCACATTCCCGTCGACGCCGGTGTGGCGGCGGCCTTCCTGCGCTGACCACGTGCGGCCGGCCGCACCTCGGGGAGCGGTCCTGTGAACCTCCCCGGGGCGCGGCCCCGCCCGGATCGGATGAGAGCTCCATGTCTGCGACTTCACGACACGACCCGGTGTTCGCCGCGGTGGACCTGGGTGCCACCAGCGGTCGGGTGATCACCGGCAGGGTCAGCCCCGACGAGCTGGTGCTGACCGAGGTGCACCGGTTCGCCAACACTCCGGTGCGGCTGCCCGACGGGCTCCGCTGGGACGTGCTCTCCCTGTATCAGGGGATGCTCGACGGTCTGCGCGCCGCGGCCCGCAGCGGCCCCGTCACGTCGGTGGGCATCGACACCTGGGCCGTGGACTACGGTCTGCTGGACTCCGACGGGGCGCTGCTGGGTCTCCCGTTCCACTACCGGGACGGCCGCAACGCCTCCGCTTCCGACGCGGTGCTGGCCGTGTGCGGTGCACAGGAGTTGTATGCCGTCAGTGGTCTGCAGCACCTGCCGTTCAACACCGTCTTCCAGCTCGCCGCCCATCGGTCCACGGCGCAGTGGGAAGCGGCGCGGACGCTGCTGCTCATGCCGGATCTGCTGGTGTACTGGCTGACGGGGACTGTGGGCGCGGAGGTGACCAACGCGTCGACGACCGGTCTGTTCGACGCGCGGACCGGCACCTGGTCCGATGCGCTGATCGGACGGCTCGGCCTGGAGCGCTCGCTGTTCCCGCCGCTGCGTGAACCGGGCGACCCGGCGGGCACGCTCCTGCCGCACGTCAGCGAGTTCACCGGTCTGCCGGCGGGCACGCCGGTGACGGCGGTCGCGTCGCACGACACGGCGTCGGCCGTGGCCGCGGTTCCGGCCTCCGAGCCGGGCTTCGCGTACGTCTCGTGCGGAACCTGGTCGCTGGCCGGTCTCGAACTGGACGCGCCCGTACTGTCCGAGGAGTCCCGGGCCGCGAACTTCACCAACGAGCGAGGGGTGGACGGGACCGTCCGCTACCTCCGCAACATCATGGGCATGTGGCTGCTCGAGGAGTGCCGCCGTACCTGGGAGCGCGAGGGCGGGTCCCCGAGTCTGGCCGGGCTCCTCGCGGATGCGGCTCGTGCCCGGCCGTTCGCCGCGGTGATCGACCCGGACGATCCGGTCTTCCTGGCACCGGGTGACATGCCGTCGCGGATCGACGCCGTGCTCACCGGGACGGGTCAGGCGCCGCCGGACGGCCCCGGCGGCTACGTGCGGTGCGTACTGGAGAGCCTGGCGCTCGCCCATCGCAGGACGCTGCGCCGGGCCGCCCAGCTGGCGGGCCGCGAGCTGTCGAGGATCCATCTGGTCGGGGGTGGTTCGCGCAACGAACTGCTGTGCCAGTGGACCGCCGACGCCACGGGCCTGCCCGTCACCGCGGGGCCGGCCGAGGCGACGGCGCTCGGCAATGTGCTGCTCCAGGCGCGGGCCCACGGGCTGGTGGGCGGAACGGCCGACACGCGGCGTCTGGTCGCACGTACGCAGGAGCTGCGTCACTACACGCCGCAGGGGGATCCGGGGGCCTGGGACAGGGCCGCGGACCGCCTGGGGCCGGCACGGGTGTAAGCGCGCCCCGCTCCCCCGGTGGTGGCGCGTCGCCCGGCGCCCGAGCGCCGGCTGGAACAGATGAAGGGAATCCCGATGTCCGACGTACCCACTGCCGTGCCCGACAGCGCACTCCTGCGCACCGCACGACGACGTACCAGGGTCGGCCTCGTAGCCGGCGGACTGGCCGCCTACTGGCCGCAGTTCCCCCGCCTCCTGGAACAGCTGCAGGAATCGGCACGCTTCGTGACGCGACGGTTCGAGGAGATGGGCTGCGAGGTCGTCGACGCCGGATTCATCTCCGATCCGCAGGAGGCGGCCCGTGCTGCGGAGCAGCTCCGCAAGGCCGACTGCGACATCGTGGTTACGTTCCTGACGACCTACCTCACCGCTTCGATGGTCCTGCCGATCGCCCAGCGCACTCACACTCCGGTGCTGGTCATCGATCTGCAGCCGACGGAGGCGATGGACCACCCGAACACCGGCACGGGTGAGTGGCTGGCCTACTGCGGCCAGTGTCCGCTGCCGGAGGTCGCCAACGTGTTCCGGCGCAGCGGAATCGCCTTCCGCTCGGTCTCCGGGTATCTGCGGGACGAGAACGCCTGGAAACGGATCGGCCGGTGGATCTCCGCAGCCGGTGTGCGGGGCGCCCTGCGCCATGGCCGACACGGGCTCATGGGGCATCTCTATCCGGGGATGCTGGACGTCTCGACGGACATGACGCTGGTGTCCGCGCAGTTCGGGGGCCATGTCGAGGTCCTGGAATTCGACGATCTGCGGGTGCGGGTCGCGGCGGTGACCGACGAGGAGACCGCCGACCGGGTCGCGCTGGCCCGGAGTGTGTTCACGCTCGACGACTCGGTCGACGAGTCCGACCTCGGCTGGGCGGCACGGGTCTCGGTGGGTCTGGACCGGCTCGTCGAGGACTTCGCGCTGGACAGCCTCGCCTATTACCACCGCGGGCTCGACGGGGAGATACACGAGCGGCTCGGTGCGGGGATGATCCTCGGCTCCTCTCTGCTCACCGCGCGCGGGGTCCCCGTCGCGGGTGAGTACGAGCTCCGTACGAGTCTCGCCATGCTGATCGCCGACACCATGGGCGCCGGCGGATCCTTCACCGAACTGCAGGCCCTGAACTTCAGCGACGGCGTCGTCGAGATGGGGCACGACGGCCCGGCCCACCTGGGGATCAGCGCCGAGAACCCGCTGCTTCGGGGCCTCGGCGTCTATCACGGCAAGCGCGGCTGGGGTGTCAGCGTCGAGTTCGATGTGCGGCACGGCCCCGTGACCACGTTCGGCGTCGGGCAGGAGGCGGACGGCTCGTTCGTCTTCGTCGCCTCGGAGGGCGAGGTCGTCCCCGGTCCGCTGCTGGAGATCGGCAACACCACGTCTCGTGTGGACTTCGGCTTCGACCCCGGTGAGTGGGTCGATGCCTGGTCGGCCACCGGCATCGGCCACCACTGGACGGTGTGCACGGGGCACCGTGCGAAGGATTTCAGGGCGGCGGCAGACCTCCTGGGTGTCCCGTTCCGGGTGGTGGCGGGGCCGGGAGAGCTGTGAACGCGTGCCGGTGGCCGGCCGCGGGGTCAGTGTGAGGACAGACCGAGTTCCTGGTCGCCGAGGGGCTCGAAGTGGCGGGCGACGTCGGCGTCGGTGACGTCGCCCGGCAGCGCGGGATTCCACCGGGGGTTGCGGTCCTTGTCGATGATCCGGGCACGGACGCCCTCCACCAGATCGGGTCCGGTGAAAGCCCTGCAGGAGACCCGGAACTCCTGGTCGAGGGCCTCTTCGAGACTGCCGAGGCGCTTGGCCCGGCGCACTGCGGCCAGGGTGACCACGAGCGCTGTGGGCGACTTGGTGCGGAGTGTCTCGGCGGTCTCCTTCGCTGCGGGGATGCCGCTGTCCATGAGCCGTTCGATGATCTCCCCGAGGGTGTCGGCCGCGTAGCAGTCGTCGATCCACGGGCGCTGGGAGACGAGTTCCCCTTCGGGGGGCGTATCCGTGTACCGGAGTACCGTGTCCGTCACCTCGGCGGGGGTGGCGCTCCGGGAGAGCGCCGTGGTCAGGTCCGTCAGACGTTTCGACGGGACGAAGTGGTCGGCCAGGCCGCATACGAGGGCGTCGGCCGCGTTCACGGCCTGCCCGGTGAGGGCGAGGTGGGTGCCGAGCTCGCCGGGCGCCGCTGCCAGGAGGCGGGTACCGCCGACGTCGGGGACGAACCCGATACCGGTCTCCGGCATGGCGACGCGGGAACGTTCGGTGACGACACGGACGTCGCCGTGGGCCGACACCCCCACCCCGCCGCCCATGACGATGCCGTCCATGAGGGCCACGTACGGTTTCGGGAATCGGGCGATCCTGGCGTTGAGGCGGTACTCGTCGCGCCAGAAGTCCAGGGAGGCGCTGCGGCCGGCCCGGGCGTCCTCGTAGATCGACCGGATGTCGCCGCCCGCGCAGAGACCGCGGTCACCGGCCCCGCTGATCAGGACCGCGGTGACCGCGTCGTCGTCCTGGGCCGCGCTGAGTGCCTCGTCGATCCTCCGCACCATGGTGTGCGTCAGGGCGTTCAGGGCCCGGGGCCGGTTGAGAGTGATGTGGAGGATACGGCCCTCGGTGTGCAGCAGGACGGGCTCGTCGTCATACATGTGTGCGCTCCGGTCAGCCGTGGGAGATCTCTGCGTGCCATTCTGCGACGTCCGCGGTGAGGGCCCGGAGCCGGGGCTCCGGTGAAACCGCTGTGGCAGTCCCGCAGCCGTGGCTCGACAATTGAGACGTACGGGCCCGCGACGTCCAGCAGGCCCGCCGGACGACCTCCGGAGCGCGCATGACCGACTCTTCACGGCCAGCAGTTCCCGCAGACCCGGACGAAGCCGGGTTCGGCCGGAGCCCCAGCTGCGAGACCGGTACGGCGGAGCGCCTCGCCATGAACCGCACCGGCAGCTTCGAGTGGGACCTGGACGCCCGGATCCTGGACATCGACGAAGCCGGTCTGATGGTCTTCGGGGTGGATCCGGCGGCCTTCGACAGGCGCCCGTCCACGGTGCTGGAGCGGCTGGATCCTACGGAGCGTGCCCGGCTGGAGATGACGATCAACGAGGCCATCAGTGGCGGCCACAATTCGTACAGCGTCCATTTCCAGGTGCCCCTGGCGGACGGGTCGCGCCAGTGGACCCACGTCCAGGCGCGGATCCTGCGGTCGGTGGACGGCCGGGCACACCGTGTCATCGGCGTGGTGAGGGATGCGACGGCGGAGGTCACCCATTCGGCCTTCGTGTCCGATCTGGAAAAACGCCATCAGCGCCAGACCAACATCGTTGAACGCACAACGAGTGCGATGTCGCGGGCGGTGACGGTGGACGACGTGACCGCCGCCCTCACAGGCCCCGGCGGGCTGACCGGTCTCGGAGCCGACGGTGTGGCCCTCGGGCTGGTGGAGAATTCCGTGCTCAACATCATCGCGCTGAGCGGGGACTCCCTGGAGGTCCTGGACGGTCTGGGCTCGGGTCCACTCGACGCCAACCTCCCTCTCGGGGACACGATCCTGAGCGGACGCCCCCGTTTCATCACCTCGCTCGCCTCGCTGGTCCGACGCTATCCGGCGCTCGAGCCCCATGTGGGGCGGCTGAACTTCCGGGCGGCCGCGTACCTCCCGCTCGTGGCTCAGGCGCGCTCCCTGGGCGGGCTGGCGCTGTTCTACCGCGAGCGCGCGGTGTTCAGCGCCGACGAACGCATCCTCTGCCTCGGGCTGGCCGCCATCGTGGCGCAGTCGTTGCAGCGGGCGATACTGTTCGACGAGGAACGTGAATTCGCAACCGGTCTCCAGTCGGCCATGCTCCCGCGGCGGATCCAGGAGATCGAGGGCGGCGAGATCGCGGTGCGCTACCACGCGGCGTGGAGCGGCCGCCAGGTCGGCGGCGACTGGTACGACGTGATCGCCCTCCCCAAGAACCGCTTCGGCATCGTGGTGGGCGATGTACAGGGCCACGACACCCACGCCGCCGCGATCATGGGCCAGCTGCGCATCGCCCTGCGTGCGTACGCGGGCGAGGGCCACCCGCCGTCGACGGTGCTGGCACGCGCCTCCCGCTTCCTCGCCGAGCTGGACACGGATCGCTTCGCCACATGTACGTATGCACAGGTGGACCTCGCCACGGGCACCGTCCGCGTGGTGCGCGCCGGACACTTCGGACCACTGATCCGGCACAGCGACGGACGGGTCGGGACTCCTCAGGTCCGCGGAGGGCTTCCGCTCGGCATCTCCACGGCCTTCAGGGACGAGGAGTACCCGGAGACCCGTCTCGATCTGGTGCCCGGCGAGACGCTCGTCCTGTACACCGATGGGCTGGTCGAGGAACCCGGGGCCGATGTCGACGTGGGAGTGGCGGCACTGATCCACGAGGTCAGCGACGGGCCCGCCGGGGCCGAGGAACTGGCAGACCACCTGTCGGACCGGCTGTGGGAACGCTGGGGTTCGGGGGACGATGTGGCCCTGCTCGTACTGCGGCGCAGCCCGGACCTCGGATCGCCTCGCGCTCCGCGGCTGCACCAGTACATCCACCAGGCAGACCCGGAAGGGCTCTCGGAGGCTCGCGCCATCGTGCGCCAGGCCCTCTCGGACTGGGAGATGGCCGAGCTGGCGGACGACGCCGAGCTGGTCACCGGGGAGTTGCTGGTCAATGTACTGCTGCACACGGAGGGCGGAGCAGTACTCACACTGGAGGTCCTGCCCGAGCCCGTCCGACGGATCAGACTGTCGGTCCAGGACCGGTCCAGCGTCTGGCCACGACGCCGCACACCGGGCGAGACGTCCACCTCCGGGCGGGGCCTCCTCCTGCTGGACGCCGTCGCCACCTGCTGGGGCATCGAGCCTCGTGGGGAGGGCAAGGCGGTCTGGTGCGAGATCGGTCCGGCTCCCCCGCGCCTGAACACGTCGAAAGGCAATGGGGGCGTACCGCATCGGAGTTGATGCGGTACGCCCCCGCCCGGCCCGTCGGAGCGGACCCCTCGGCCGGACTGCCTGGAATGCGTCAGTGCTGCGCGGTGCGGCGCTTGCGGACGGACCACAGGATGCCACCACCGGCGAGCAGAACCGCGACCGCGGCGCCACCGATGACGGGAGTGGCGGAGGAGGAACCGGTCTCGGCCAGGTCCGGCGCGCTGCTGCTCGGCTCGGCCGGGGCGGGCGCGGTCTCCGTGGCGGACTCGCTCGGGGCCGTCGCGGGCTCCGTGGCGGTCTCGCTCGGCTCGGGGGTCTCAGGCGCCGGCGGCTCCGTGCTCGGCGGGGCCGACGGGGTGTTGCCTTCGCACACCTCGGCCGTCTTCGTCTCGTTGCGCGAGAACTTGTCGTCATCGCCCGCCTTGACGACGAGACGGATGGTCAGCTCCTTGTCGTGCGCGGGGAGCTTGATGGGGGTCGAGGTGCGGTACTCCCGGCCGAACTCCGTCGTGGGGAGCAGGACCTCGCCACCCTCGACGGAGACGGTGACTTCATTGACGGCCTTACTGGAGTAGGCCGTCAGGTTGAGGGTGACCTCGGAGCAGGTCACGTCCCAGGTGGGAGTGTGAGCTGCGGCCGGACCTGCGGAGATGACCCCGCCGGCCAGACCGACAACCGCGGCGGCCGCGAATGCTCCCGCGCCACGCCACGATCTCCTGGGTATGGTCATGGATTCTTCCTTCGTACGAGTGCACCGCCGGTATGGCGATGGGCCGCACAGTACTGCCCACGCACCCCGGGCGCGCAACCGGCCCATGCACCACCGACGCCCCAACTGCTCCCACACCACTGCCGTTTATGACATCACGGACAGACGCGACCCCGGACGGCTCCCCTCCGGTTGGCTCGATGAAGGCGGCGATGCGGTACGGCTACCCGCTGCTGTACCACGAGCAGGCCCGGGAGCAGGGCCCCGCGCCGCCCTTCGCGGGTGTTCTGTCATGGTTGAACACGATTTGCGCTGGGCCGCTTCAGAGTCTCGGCACCCGAAACGAGGCCGGAAGATGGCTGGAAGACACCGGGACGGAACGCGCCCTTCCGGCGGACTTCCCATGAAGTCAGAGGGCCTTGTGCATGATGTGCAGTCCGACGTAGCCCTCGGTGGGGTGCTTGAAGCCCTCGGGAAGAGTCCCGATGACCTCGAAACCGAGGGACCTGTAGAGCCGCACCGCATGGATGTTGGTCTCCACCACGGCGTTGAACTGCATCGCGCGGTATCCGGTCGCGCGCGCCCACTCCACGGTGTACTCGCACAGGGCCCTGCCCACACCCCGACCCGCATGCCGGGGATCGACCATGTAGCTGGCACTGGCAATGTGGGAGCCGTTGCCCATGTGGTTCCTGTTCATCTTGGCCGTACCCAGCACCGTCCCGGCGTCGTCGACCGCGACGACCGCACGGCTCGGCGCCGGCACGAGCCACCAGCCCCGAGCGTCGTCCTCACCCAGCTCCAATGGGTAGGTGAACGTCTCACCCGCGGTGACGATGCCCTGGAAGAACGGCCAGATGGCGGGCCAGTCCTCAGGAGTGGCTTCCCTGATCAGCATGGAGCAAAGATGCCTGCGCCGACGGGCCTACGCAATCCATTAATGATCACGGCTACGTCGCCCGCCCAGTCCGACGCGGTCGAGCAGCCTGCGCCCGGCTGCAGGTCGCGCGCTGCCGCAGCCCGCTGCCGGAGCGGCCACCTGCGGCCGCTCCGTCACCGGCCGGAACGCGGGATCGTGGCCCGGGCGGGGCGCGGGGCGGGACTCACGCGCCCGCTCCAGCTCCAACCCGAGATTGACCCTGCGCCAGAGGATCTCGTCCGGATCGTCCGCCAGCATCAGGTGGCCCATGGCTTCCCGCCCGGAGACGGACCCCGGCCGTCCGAAGACGGGATCCGGGCGCACCAGGGCCAGGTAGGCGCGCTCATAGGGATCGTCGACCACCTCCGCGAGCTGGACCGGGTCCAGAGCCGATGCCTGCACCGCCGCCCGGATCCATGGATCCTGAGTGCGGCGCAGCAGCCTGTCGCTCCTGCGTGAACGCCAGTTGCGTGCGCGCCGGTCAGTCCCGGCCTCCAACAGCGCGCGCATCCCGACAGGGCTTCTGCCGGTGAGCAGCTCCGGCTCCTTGGCGGCGAAGGCGGAGAGCTCGTCCACGAGGTAGATCCAGACCACCGCGCGGTACCGGTTCAGGTAGAACGCGACGGGTGAGACGCAGCCGATCCGCGCGAGGCCGGTGAAGCGGCCGGGGCTGATGCCGAGGAGCTCGGCGCTTTCCGCCGTCCCTGCCGTGCGCACCTTGGCCCGAAGCGTCCCGGGAAACCCCTCGGTTGCGCGCAGTCGGTCGATCTCCTCCCGGCGGATCCGCGGCCTCCCGCCGGGTGAGTCCTCGGCACTGATGAGGCCGAGATGGAGGGCGAGCTCGAACTCGCCTTGCTTCAAGGCCAGTTCTTGAGCGGCACGCCCCGCGCGCACCGCGCCTTCGGCGATCGCGTCGATTTCCGCGATCCTGTTGCGGCTGCCTGCCGCTCGCTCCCCTGCGCCTGCCGCCCCCGTGCGGGCGCGTTCCGTAACGGTCATGACCGTCCTCCCCCGTGAGGCCCCCGGGTCCCATGCGCTCCCGAGAGGTCGAATACTCTCCGTGACCAAGGTAACCGGCGGAGGACGTTCTCGTGCAGCCTGTGGAAAACTTCGCAGCCTCGCAGGAAGCTGCAGGTCAGAGGCGCCTCAGACCGTCAATCCCTTCGCGTGTTGTCACACCGAGGTGTTCACCCACGCGGTTCACCAACAGAGTCATCTCGTAAGCAACCTGGCCGACATCGGCCTCTGCGGCGCTGAGCACGCACAGGCAGCTACCATCCCCCGCCGCGGTCACGAAGAGTAACGCCTCATCGAACTCCACCATCGTCTGGCGGGCTCTTCCGGCCCCGAAATGCCGCCCCGACCCCCGGGCCAGGCTCTGCAGTCCTGACGAGACCGCGGCCAGGTGCTCCGCGTCCTCGCGGGCCAGATCCGTACTGGCCCCGGTCACCAGGCCGTCGTTCGACAGGACCAGCGCGTGCTGTATGTGCTCCACCCGGCTGGTGAGATCATCAAGGAGCCAGTCAAGTCCCCGGTCCAGCGCCATGTGCTCGTCCTCCCCGTTCACCTGTTCCCCACGTCGTGCGCCAGCCTTGCGTACCACTCCCCTGCGGGCAAGCGTCCCCCTGTCGGCGGGGCGTCGCTTCACGCCACGGCCCTCCCGTCCGTCGAGGATGGGTGCATGGCACACCACATGGCTCAGGACGAATGGCGGGCGTTCCTCTCGGAGGGCACCCGTACCGGCAAGGTGGCGACCGTGCGGGAGGACGGCAGTCCCCACATCGCGCCCGTCTGGTTCTTGCTCGACGGTGACGATCTGGTCTTCAACACGGGCAAGGAGAGCGTGAAGGGCCGCAATCTCGCGCGCGACGGCCGGGTGTCGGTGTGTGTCGACGACGACCGGCCGCCGTTCGCGTTCGCGGTGGTGCGAGGAACCGCGGAACTGAGCGAGGACCTCGGCGCGCTGCGGGAGTGGGCGACCCGCATCGCCTCCCGGTACATGGGCCGGGAGGCAGCCGAGGAGTTCGGCGCGCGCAACGGCGTGGCCGGGGAGCTACTCGTGCGCGTGCGCATGGACAAGGTTCTGGCGATGGCTGACGTCGCCGACTGACAGTCCTGAGTGCCAGGATGCCGGGGCATCACATTGCGCCCGGGGCGGCGCCGTTGGCGCGGGCCGAGCGAAGCGAACGCCCGAGGTCCCCGGTGAGGATGGTGTCGCCATCACCACCGGGCGGGGCCGAGCAGCCCGGGGAACCGCTCGAGCGCTTGGCCCTTCTTGTCTGAGCAGCTTCTTCTCGTGTCCAGGAGACAGGCTCCGACTATGGCATTCCCGGAATCCCTGGTGGATCGGCGTGCGGCGTCAGATGCGGTGCAGCGCATGGCGGAGGGACGTCCGCACACTGGATGTGTGCGGGCGTTCCGACAACGCAGCGAGGTGCCGTAGCTGTCGTCGTGCGCCCGCCAGGGACTACGGGACAGCCTTCAAGCAACCCAGCAGTACAAGCCGTGGCCAGATCGCTCCGCGCCACGGGCGAGACTGCCCAGACTTGCCAATATCTCTCCGGCCACACCGGAGTCGATCGTCGCGCCGTCCTCCGCCTGCTGCCCTGCCCACACCGTGGCCACCTCATGCAGCCGGGAGGGCTCCGCCTCGGCCAGGGCGTCCGCCAAGCGCTCGGAGAGCGCGACGACGACGGAGCCGTCATCGTCCTCGGCAACGATGCGCGGTTCGCCGGCTTCGAGGAGCTCTTCGAAATCGCTGCCGAGGAAGAGGCATTCCCAATCGACCACAGCTTCTTCTACGTCGAAGTTGCCGAACGAGAGGGACTCGTAAGCGGGTCCCGGGCCGCCCCCGACCGCGAGGGCGGCCGACGCGTCGTCCGGTGCCGCGAAGAACTTCACTATGGTGCTCACCGATGCATGATGCCTGGCTGCTCCGTCGCGCCACCATCGTGTGCCGGACCAGTCCTCGCTGTACCGAGCCGTGAGGTTGACGTCACACCACGTTGTATGCGTACCGCTGGGCCTACGTCGACTTGAAATCGCAGGTCAAAGAGCTGGTGTGACCGGCTCTCGGGGTGCTCCCGCTGGTCGTGGGCGACAGTCTGAGCAGTAGATCGTCCGTCAGCGCGCTTGGCTCGGGAAGAGACTCCAGGCGGCAGTGTGGGCGGATGTGCGAGCCTTCTTCCCCCAGACGCCGGCCGGGAGGACTCCGATGACCCGTGATGACGTCCTCGAAGAGCTCAGCCACATCGCGCGCGAGAGGGCATTCGGTAGGAACGTCGGGTCTGACCGGCTCATCCAGGCAGGGCTGGACGCGGTGATCGCCGGGGGTGAGAGCCCTTCCCTCACCATGCCGGCCGGCCTCACTCGGAGCGAAGAGCCCGACGCACCGGCGCTCTTCGACGAGGTACTGCACTACCGACCCACCGAGGAGTCCTGGTGATCACTTGGCGCCGGCTCGGCGAACCCGACTTTCCCCAGCTGAGGCAGTGGCTGGCACAGCCGCATGTCGCGCGATGGTGGAACCACGAGACCTCTCCCGAGGCCGTCAAGCGCGACTTCGGACCCGCAGCCCGGGGGCAGGAGCCGTCGGAGGACTTGCTCGTCCTGCTCGACGGCGAGCCGATCGGCCTCGTGCAGCGCTGCCGTTTCGCCGACTACCCCGACTACCTGGCGGAGTTGGCGGCCGAAGTCGACGTGCCCGACGGGGCGGTGACCATCGACTACCTGATCGGCGATCCATGCCGGGTCGGTCAGGGACACGGCGTACGCATGATCCGCGCGGTCGTCGGGGCGACCTGGACCGAGCAGCCCGACGTCACCGCGATCATCGTCCCCGTGCAGGTGGCCAACCGGGCATCCTGGCGGGCGCTGGAGAAGGCGGGCTTCCACCGTGTCGCCGAGGCCTCGCTGGAACCCGACAACCCCATCGACGACCGGGCCCACTACGTCTACCGCATCGACCGCCCGACCTGCCCCGCAGCCGTTCAGTAGGGGACCTTCCCGTGCCGGAGGAACAGGAACCGGGGCGCTGACCCCGAAGAGCTGGAACCGCTGGCCCACTACGCGCGCAACCGGGACGGCGGGGAGCAGAGCTGGGGAGTCTGCGCCGACGACCTCCACCAGGAGGCAGCCGAGGCGGCGCAGCAGTTCCTGGTCAAGCGGCCGGCAGCACGGGCAGGGAGCTGACCGTCCGATTCGTGCTCGCCGCGGTTCGGCGGCCCTCTCCATTCCAAGGCATGCTGGACTCGAGCTGCTGGAACGGATCACCGCGGAACTGGACGAACTCGAAGAACAGCTGACCGCACAGCTGGCGCAGGTGCGGGCCGAGCGGGACGAACTCGCCGTCGCCGAACGCGACCTTGAGCGGGTGAGTGAAGAGCCCGCCGACGAACGCGCCTCGGCCGCGCCGAGGCCCGGGCACGCGGGCGGGCAGGCGGTGATGCTGATCCCGCACCGCGCGCCGGGCGTGGAGGGCGACGGAGTGCATCGTCCAGATCTCGGTGGCGATGGCGGCGGCGGTGAACAGCCAGTTGCGTCGGGAACGGCCGCTGGTGCCGAGCGCACGCACGGTACGGCGCAGTCCGTGCGGCGCCCATCGATGCCATCGCGTACGGCAGCACGGCTGTCAGTCGGCCGAAGGTGGCGTGGTCCAGGTGTCCCATGGACCGGGGACGCCGGCCCGCCCACGGGCGCGCTCCGGGGCTCATGCGAGAACTGCTGAAATGTGACAGCTCGATGTTCCCGACGATCGGGCAACGCGAAAACCCGCGCGCCGTTTCATGCCGTTTCGCTCAGGTCCCGTCTGCGCGATCATGTCCGTATGGCCGACGACCACACACACGTCCAGGAATTCTTCTCCGTGCGGGCCGCGGACTGGGACAGCCGTTTCCCCGACGACGGTCCGGCGTATGCCGCAGCGGTCGTCGAGCTCGGCCTCCGTCCGGGCGACACCGTGCTCGACGCCGGTTGCGGAACAGGGCGGGCGCTGCCCGCTCTGCGAGCGGCGGTGGGGCCCGGCGGCACGGTGCTCGGGGCCGATCTGACGCCTGCCATGCTGGGCGCGGCGGCACGTGCGGGGCGCGGTGGGAGCGGTGCGCTGCTCGTCGCCGACGTCGCTCGGCTTCCGCTGCGCGCCGACGCGCTCGACGCGGTGTTCGCGGCCGGGCTGGTCTCGCATCTCGCCCGTCCCGAGCGGGATCTGCGCGAGCTGGCACGAACGGTGCGCACAGGCGGCCGGCTGGCGCTGTTCCACCCGATCGGCCGCGCCGCACTGGCGGCACGGCACGGGCGTACCCTCTCGGACGACGATCTGCGGGCGGAACCCCGGCTCGTTCCCTTGCTGGCCCGCGCGGGATGGGAGGTGGAGTCGTACACGGACGAGGACGACCGCTATCTGGTGCTCGCCGCACGCATCCGGTGACCGGCGGTCGTCGCACAGGTCGTCTGCGCTGTGCGGCCGTCGCCGCACCCCGGCCCTCCTCGGCTCACTCGGCCGGGAGGCCTGGACGCGGGCCGTGCGGGACCGGGCAGCCACGGACACCGGGAGTGGGGAACGTCCCGAGCCGCGCGATGTCGTAGCCGTTCGAATAGCTCTTGATCTCGGGGTTCTGGCGCGCGTGATGGGCATGGGAGCGCGGCGGCAGAAGCCGTACGGCACGGGCCCGCAGGCGGAGCGCTCCGTGGGTCAGCCCCCGGGCGACGCGCCCCGGACGCTCGTAGCGGAACGCCCTCAGCAGCGAGTCGTCGAGCAGGGCGAGAGCCGCCGTGCGTACGACCGGCGCGAGCGGACCCGGATACCAGGAGCCCATGAGGGCCAGCGTCGCATCGGAGACCGCACGTGCGCCCTCGTCCCAGCCGAAGTGCTCGTCCTCGTAGCTGTCGAGGGTGCGCTCGAAGTCCTCGTACGTGTGCGGGACGTCCTTGATGCCCAGGTGTGTGCCGAGCGTGCGGTAGTAGGCGGCGAAGGCGCGCAGCTCGTGGTCGGACAGCCTGCGCCAGCCGTAGGTGTCGAGCCAGCGCTTGGGGGTGACGACGAACGTGCACAAGACGTAGCGCATGTCGTCGTCGCTGATGTCGTAGCTGCGGTGCATCCGGTTGATCCGCCGGACAGCCGTCCGTCCCGCCTCGCTGTCGAAGCCGTGCTCCACGACGGTGTCGAGGAGGAGCGTGGTGTCGTCGTACCGCTTCTGTGGGCGTTCCGTCAGTTCCCCCGTCTCCGCGAGGAGTCGGCCGATGCTGGGGACGGCATAGGTGCGGTACAGGGCGAGCTCGAGTGCACGGGTGATGTCCCAGGGGAATTCGTACGTCACGGCGAGCCGGTAGATCTCGAGGAAGTCCCGCTCAGGGTCGAGCCGCTGGATCTGCTTGAGCCGTTCGTACCGCTTCACCCTGGTGTCCCCTCGTCGGCCGGATGCACGAGCCTACGTGCGCGGGATGAGCGCGCACCACGGCGCGGGAACCGCTCCGAAGCGCCGGAGCGGCTGCCGGCGGCCTTCCCTCACCGGGGCGGGATCCCTTGTCAGGGCCTCGACGCCGAGGTTACCGACTAGTTAAGGTGCGCCGACGGACCAAGCGATGAGTGACCGGACGACATGGATGGGGAGGGTGCTGTGGCCGGGACGGACGACACGGTCGCCGACGAGGACGCGCTGTTTGTGCTGACCGCGGTACTGATGACCCCGGCGCAGTTCCCGAGCGTGCTCGGCGACGACTACGTGGCGGCGTGCGAGGCGCTCGGGCTCGAGCCGTACGCCGAGGGATACGGTCTCGTGCTCGGCCAGGACGGCGGCGGCGCCCGCTGGACGGTCGTCGTCGAGGACGTCTCGCTGGTGGCCGTCGCCATCGCGTCCTGGGACTGCGGCATGGAGTACGACCTCTCCCCCGACGACCGCTCGGTGGTGTGCGCGCTGCCGGGCTGGCCGCTGGCCCTCGCGGTCGCGGCGCCCGGCGTACCCGAGCCGCACGATCCGGAGCCGGACCCTGCTGCCGGGGAAGCCGGCCCGGCGCCCCTGACGCCACCGGACGCCGAGGTCTGGGGGGCTGCTCAGCGACGCCTCGGCGCGGACGAGATCGCCCAGCAGTGGGCCTCCTGGCGCGAGCAGATCGACGACGGGACAGCGTTCGGCCGGACGGGGGGAAAGACGCCGGAAGAAGAGGGCTCACAGGCTTCCGGGGACGCGGCTGAGGGCGACGCCGGGGATGCGCCGAGGAATGCGGAGGGCGACGGCTCCGGGCGGCATCCCGGGGTGCGCAGGGTGCTCGAAGAGTCCCTCGCCTACGTGGCCACCCCGCCCCCGCCCGGTCGGATACGCTCCGCGTTCGCCCCCGGCGGGGCCCGCACCCTGCGGGTCGACGGTCCCGGCTGGTCCCTGGTCGCCAGGACCGACGACATCGCGTTCGTGCTGTTGGACGAGGAGCCGCGCGAGGTACTGACCATCGGCCGGGGACCCGGGCTCCCGGGGCTGCTGGAGTCGCTGGACGCGCTGGCGGCCCGGCCTGCCTGAGCCATCGGCGGACGAGGGCTCCCCCGGCGTCGGGCGGGGGAGACACGATCACCGGCGGGGCGAGACGCAGCTCGTACCGTGCCCCCGCTGTTCCGCTTCGGCCGAGCGGGCCGTTTTGTACCCGGGCGACGAGGTAACCCGGATCGCCAGGTCTGTCGTCCCGGCCGGAGCCGGGAGCAGGGCCCCGTGCCCGTCACGATCCGGACTCCGGGGCCCTGGCTAGACCCGCTCCAGCGGACGGTGCGGCTCGGCGGGCAGCTCCGCGGTGACCGGATCGCCGGGCCGTA
The DNA here is from genome assembly GCA_014651175.1 of Streptomyces clavifer. Classification (GTDB taxonomy): domain Bacteria; phylum Actinomycetota; class Actinomycetes; order Streptomycetales; family Streptomycetaceae; genus Streptomyces; species Streptomyces clavifer. Next base: position 29,099 of record BMWJ01000007.1, read on the forward strand.
CTGTTCCGCCGGCCACGACGACGCCCATGACGCCGGCCTTGCGGACGACGGCGCCGGTGCCGTCGCGGCCGACGACCTGCTTGAGCAGGCCGTCCTGGAAGTTGTCGATCTGCAGGCACGGGTTGCGCAGCCCCGTCACCGCGACGACGGCTTCGTCGCCGAGGTGCAGCAGGGTCCCCACCGGGAGGGCCAGGAGGTCGATGCCACCCGTGGTGACGTTCTCTCCGAGCTCGCCCGGCGAGACGTCGAATCCGGCTCCGCGCAGCTCGGCGAAGAGCTCCTCATGGATCAGGTGGACCTGACGCAGATTGGGCTGCGTCGGGTCCTGGGCGATCCTGGAGCGGTGCTTGACCGTGACACCGGCGTGGACGTCGCCTTCCACGCCGAGTCCGGCAAGGAGGGTGATGCTTTCCCTGTTCGGCTTGGTGAAGGCGTATACGCCGTTGCTGCTCACCGCTGTGACTGTGCTGTTCAGCGCCCTATCTCCTTGCGGCCGACCTTGCGGAGCCGGCGTCGCTGGGCCGGGTCGAGCATCAGGTAACCCACTGCGGGCACTCCGACGAGGATCAGCAGCGACCACCAGAATCCGATGAACGGAATCAGTATGACTGCCGCGACGACGCCCCCGATGGCGATCTTTGCACCGTTCGACATGATCCGTGCCTCCTTCGCGGCCGGAGCCGCTCCTTGGTGTGAGAACGCCCGCGCCCGTCAGTCGGTTCCTCAAAGCCGGACCAGGCCTACCGCAGGGGCTCGCCAACCTCGTGCATGTGCGCGAGTGCCTGCCGGTAGGACTCGATGAGTCCGGTCTCCGCGTAGGGCATCCCCATCTCCGCACAGTGCGCCTTCACCAGGGGCTGCGCAAGGCGCAGGTGGGGACGGGGCATGCTCGGGAAGAGGTGGTGCTCGATCTGGTAGTTGAGGCCGCCGAGGAACCAGTCGGTGAGGAAGGCGCCGCGGACGTTGCGCGAGGTGAGGACCTGGCGCTGCAGGTGGCCCCAGCGGTCGCCGTCCGGGTCGGGCATCTCCATGCCCTTGTGGTTGGGCGCGAACGCCATACCCAGGTGGAGACCGAAGAGCGCGTGATGGACGAGGGCGAAGACGACGGCCTTGCCGGGCGACATCACGGTGAGGAGCAGCGTCGCGTAGAGCGCCAGGTGGCCGACGAGCAGGAGGCCGGAGAGCGCGCGTTCGCGTACGGGCTGGTTCCGCAGGTACTGGAAGCCGTAGATCTTGAGGGCGATGCCTTCGAGGAGCAGCATCGGGAAGAAGAGCCGCGCCTGGTTGCGGGTGAGCCAGCGGAGGAAGCCCTCGCGCTCGGCGGCCTGCTTCTGGGTCCACACCAGGGCGCCGACGCCGACGTCGGGATCCTTGTCGATGTGGTTGGGGTTGGCGTGGTGGCGGACGTGCTTGTCGTTCCACCAGGCCTCGTTCATCCCGAGGAGCAGGTTGGCGTGCACGAACCCTATGATCCGGCTCGCCTTGCGGTCGCCGGTTATCTGGGCGTGTCCGGCGTCGTGCCCGACGAACGCGGTACGGGTCCACACGATCGCCAGCGGCAGGGCGAGGAACAGGTTCCACCAGGTGTCGCCGAGGAGCGCCATACCGGTGATCACCGCTCCGAGGGCCACCAGGTTCACGGCGATGCCCGCCGCGTACCAGCCGGTGCGGCGGTCCAGCAGCCCCTGCCCCTTGACGGTCTTGAGGAGGGGCGCGAAATCACTTCCGGAGCCCTGCCGGCCGGCTGGATCCTCCGATCCGTCGCGGGTGTTCTGCGCAACGGTGGCTACCGCCTGGGGCATGACGTCTCCGGTTTCTGGGCATCTGCACTGACCTCGTCAAACGTACGGATCGCGGGCCTGTGGCGACCATGGCGCCATCACCCCGGCCTTACGGGGGCAAGCCCCAGTGGCCGGTGGTGGCGCGGGCCGCACCCAGGCTTCAGAAGGCAGAAACACGTGAGCCGAGTCACTGTGCGTTTCTCCCGGGACGGACCGTGGATGGAGTACCCTCGGCGACCCCGGGCCCCACTAGTCAAATTTGAGGAATCTGACATCGCTGTGCACAGGCTCCCTGCGGCCACACTCAACGAGATCTCCGAACTGTCCCGCTGCTCCGCAGTCTTTCTCCCCGCGGATCCGGCCCGTACCGGCCTGATCGCGTTCTGGAACCCGGACGGTAGCACTCCGCCTGCCGATCACGGGAGTTCGGAGGAGCTGACCGTCGTCGGAAGCGACCTCCGGCCCTGCGCGGTACCGGCGTTGCTCATGCCGGTACCGCACGCCCTGCCGGTCCTGACGCGTGCGCGCACGAGCGCGCACGCGTCCCCCGCCGCGGCGTTCTGGGGCGCTGCCGCGGTGCTCGCCCTGCAGCTGGTGGCGCGCGGGCTGCTGCTGCCGGGGCTGAGCGCCGCGGACCACGATGCCTGGCGTGTCGGCCCCCTGACGGCTGAGGACCTGGAGCGGATCCGGGTGCTGGCTGCGTCCATGCCGCCCACCGCCCATGCGGTACCGCTCGACGCCGCGGCCGATCCGGTCGTGCTGGCCGAACCGGAGGCCCTGCTGCGCTCGTTCCTCGACGCGGTGGCCGATGCCCTGCCGCGCTCCCCCGCCGCCGAGTACGCCGCCGGAGGCCCCGCGTTCGCCGCCCCGGCGGCGCGGCACCTGCCGGCGCTCCGGCCGTGGGCGGCCGATGTGGCCGCCGGGCACGACGCGGGTGTGCGGCTCTCGTTGCGCGTCGAGGTGTCGGGGCTGGACCGGGCGGAGGAGGACGGCTCGGCCGGCGGCCCGTCGTTCCGTGCCGTCCTGCAGATCCACAGCGTCCAGGACCCTTCGCTGATGGCCGACGCGGCGGACGTCTGGGCGGACCGGGCCCCCGCCGCCTCCCTGTTCGGGCCCCGCGCCCGGATGGACGCGCTGCTGGCGCTGCGTCGAGCAGCCCGGGCCTGGCCTCCGCTGACACCGCTGCTGTCGGCCGCGGTCCCGGACGCGATCGAGCCGGCCGACGAGGAGATCGCCGAACTGCTCGGCCCCGCCGCGCGGGCCCTCGCCGCGACGGGGGTACAGGTGCACTGGCCCAGGGAGCTGGCGAGGAAGCTCACCGCGCGTGCGGTGATCGGACCGGCCCACGCGTCCGGCCCGGACGACGACGCCGACGGCACCAGGGCTTCCCGGCGGACCGGTTCGCAGCTCCCGTCCCTGATGTCGGCCGACGCCCTGCTCGCGTTCGACTGGTGGTTCGCGCTGGGCGACGACAGGCTCAGCCGGGCGGAGCTCGACCGCCTCGCCGAAGCGGGCAGGCCACTCGTCAGGCTGCGTGACCAGTGGGTCCTCATCACCCCCGAGGACGCCCGGCGCGCACGGGATGCCGGGGCACGCAAGGTGACGCCCATCGACGCCCTGAGCGCCGTGCTGACGGGAACCACCGAAGTCGACGGGCGCAGGGTGGAGGTGGCCGCGACCGGCTGGCTGGAACAGCTGCGGGAGCGGCTCGCCGATCCGGAGTCACAGGACCGGCAGACGGTCGGCCCGCCGCCCTCGCTCACGGCGACCCTGCGCGACTACCAGCTGCGCGGCCTGAACTGGCTGCACACCATGACGTCGCTCGGCCTCGGCGGCTGCCTGGCCGACGACATGGGGCTGGGCAAGACCATCACGCTGATCGCGTTGCATCTGCACCGGCAGGACATCGCCTCGGCCGCGGGCCCCACGCTGGTGGTCTGCCCGACCTCGTTGATGGGCAACTGGCAGCGCGAGATCGAGAAGTTCGCCCCAGGCACGCCGGTACGCCGCTTCCACGGCGCGTCGCGTTCGCTGGAAGGCCTGGCGGACGGCGAGTTCGTCCTGACCACGTACGGCACCATGCGCCTCGACGCTCCTCGCCTCGCGCAGGCGTCCTGGGGCATGGTCGTGGCGGACGAGGCGCAGCACGTCAAGAATCCGCACTCGGCGACCGCGAAGCAGCTGCGGACCATCGGTGCCCGGGCCCGCGTGGCACTCACCGGTACCCCCGTGGAGAACAACCTCTCCGAACTCTGGGCGATCCTCGACTGGACGACGCCCGGACTCCTGGGCAGGCTCGGTACGTTCCGCACCCGGTACGCGAGCGCGGTGGAGGGCGGCAACGACCCGGCCGCCGCCGAGCGTCTGGGCGCGCTGGTCCGTCCGTTCCTCCTGCGGCGCCGCAAGTCCGACCCGGGCATCGCCCCGGAGCTGCCCCCGAAGACGGAGACCGACCGCGCGGTGTCCCTCACCGCCGAGCAGACGGGGCTGTACGAGGCGGTCGTGCGGGAGACTCTCGCCGAGATCTCCGGCGCCGACGGTTTCGCGCGACGCGGGCTGGTGGTGAAGCTGCTGACGGCACTCAAACAGATCTGCAACCACCCGGCGCAGTACCTGAAGGAGGAGCAGCCCCGCATCGCGGACCGGTCGGGGAAGGTGGAGCTGCTCGACGAGCTGCTCGATACCATTCTGGCCGAGGGCGCGAGCGTGCTGGTGTTCACGCAGTACGTGCAGATGGCACGACTGCTGGAACGGCATCTGGCGGCGCGTGGGGTGCCCACCCAGTTCCTGCACGGAGGTACCCCGGTGGCCGAGCGGGAGGCCATGGTGAACCGCTTCCAGGCGGGCGTGGCACCGGTGTTCCTGCTGTCACTCAAGGCGGCGGGCACGGGCCTGAACCTCACCCGGGCCGGTCACGTGGTGCACTTCGACCGCTGGTGGAACCCGGCCGTGGAGGCGCAGGCCACCGACCGTGCGTACCGGATCGGCCAGACGCAGCCGGTGCAGGTGCACCGGCTGATCGCCGAGGGCACCATCGAGGACCGGATCGCCGACATGCTGGTCCGGAAGCAGGGGCTCGCGGACGCGGTGCTCGGCGGGGGCGAGACCGCACTGACGGAACTGACCGACGCGGAACTGGCCGACCTGGTCGAGCTGCGAGGGGGCGCACGATGAACGACGGTCACGAGCCGGAGCGTACGTTTGCCGCTCTGCCACCGTCACGGGGCCGGGGCTTCGCCTCGTCCTGGTGGGGACAGGCGTGGCTGAAGGCCCTGGAGGACACGGCTCTGGACGGTGAGCAGTTGAAGCGGGGCCGGAAGCTGGCCAGGGAGGGCGGTGTCGGCGCGGTGTCCGTACGGCCCGGCCGGATCACCGCTGTCGTGCAGGACCGCGACTCGACGGCGTACCGCAGCGACGTGCTGCTCCAGCGGCTGGACGACGAGCACTGGGACCGCTTCCTGGACATGGCGTCCGAACGGGCCGGGCACATCGCCGCGTTGCTGGACCGTGAGATGCCGCCGGACCTGGTGGAGGACGCGGCTGCCGCCGGGGTCGATCTGCTGCCGGGGATCGGCGATCTGGAACCCGAGTGCAGCTGCGAGGCGTGGGACCACTGCCCGCACACGGGTGCCCTGTGCTACCAGGTGGCACGGCTGCTGGACCAGGACCCCTTCGTCCTCCTGCTGTTGCGGGGAAGGGACGAGCGGCGGCTCCTCGACGAGCTCCAGGTGCGCAGCACGGCGCGTGCGGTCCGCGGATCCCATGCCCCGGGCCCGCCGGGAGCGGAGCCCTCAGGGCCCGCGCGTGGTGTCCGGGCCGACGAGGCGTTCGCGGCGCGGGACATCCTGCCGCCCCTGCCCGCGCCACCGCCGCTGCCCGTGGAGCCAGGTCCTCCGGCCTCGTTGCACGTGGAGACGGAGCCTGGGGCGGACGTCGATCCTGCGGCGCTGGAGTTCCTGGCGGCCGACGCTGCGGCGCGCGCCTTCGCGCTGCTGGCGGACGCCGTCACCGACGGGCATGAACGGCGGCCCCCGGCAGCCGAGTTGAGTCCGGATCAGGATGCCGTCCGGCTGGCTGCCGCTGCCCGTCCCGGAACGCTGATCACCGCGCGTCTCGCCACGGCGTCGGGGCGGCAGCCGGCCGGGCTGGACGCTGCGGTGCGGGCGTGGCGCCACGGTGGGGCGGCCGGGCTGGCCGTGTACGACGAGGAGTGGCTGCCCGGTCCGGAGGAGCTCGCACGGGCCCAGGCGCAGCTCGCCGCGGCATGGGAGGAGGGCGAGCGCCCGCACCTGCGTGCGGTGCGCAACCGCTGGACCGTGGTGGGCTCCGACGCACAGTTGCGGTACGGGCGCGACGGCCGCTGGTGGCCGTACCGCAAGGAGCGCAGCCGATGGGTACCGGCCGGGCCGGCGGACGACGATCCGGCGGGGGCGCTGGCGGGCGTGTCATTGGAGGCCTGAGCACCACCGCCCGGGGGCGCGTACCGCGTTCGCCACCTGCTGCCCCCACGTTCAGCTCGGTGTCACCGGGTGTTGTGCGTGGGGGCAGAGCCTTGCGACCGTTACCGCAGCCCGCGTCGCCAGGAGGCCCCATGCCCACCCGCGTTGTCCGTCGTTCCCTCGCTCTCGGGCTGCCGCTCGCTCTGCTCTCCATGGTCTGCGTGGCGGGCACCGCAGCCGGTGCGCAGGGCCGTCACGGGCCGGCCGGCCATCCCGAGCGCACGGCACGGGTCACCGGGAGTGCGGTGCTCGGCGATGTCCCCCTGGCCGGATTCAGCAACGGCCTGCTGTCGGGCACGGTCCCCGATGACCGCGGCGTGATGCTGGGCGGCATCGGAAGCGACATCTTTCCGGCGGGCCGCCGGGGCGAGTTCTGGACGGTGACGGACCGCGGTCCCAACGGCCAGATCAAGATCGACGGCAAGAAGCGCCGCACCTTCCCCGTGCCGGGCTTCGACCCTGCGATCGTCAGGATCCGCGTCGACGGCAAGCAGATCAAGGTGCTGGACTCCCTGCCGCTGACGACCCGCTCGGGCGCCGCGGTGACGGGCCTGCCCAATCAGGAGGGCCGCGACGAGGCCCCGTACACCTTTGACGCGCGCACCCCTCTCGGATACGACCCGAACGGCCTCGACACCGAGGGCGTCGTGCGTGCGGCGGACGGGTCGTTCTGGCTGGTCGACGAGTACGGTCCGTCACTCGTCCACGTCTCCTCGCGCGGCCGGGTCCTGGCGCGGTACGTCCCGGAGGGCCTGGAGCTGAAGGGTGCCGACTACCGGGTCGTCGAGGCGCTGCCGGGCGTGCTGCTGCACCGCAAGGTCAACCGCGGCTTCGAAGGGCTGGCGCTGCTGCCCGGCGGCGATCTGGTCCTCGCCGTGCAGAGCCCGCTGTCGCTCCCGGACCAGCAGGCCGGCGAGGAGTCGCGCAACGTCCGCTTCCTGCGCTTCTCCACGAAGAAGCAGAAGGTGACCGCCGAGTACGCGTACCGCTTCGACCCGGTGGGGGTCGTCGACCCCGGTGAGGACGACACCTCCGAGCTGAAGATCTCCTCGGTCGTCGCGCTCGGCCGCGACGGCCTGCTGGTGGAGGAGCGCACCGACAGGTCGGCCCGGCTGCACCGGGTGACGCTGCCCGGCGGCTCCGGCATCCTCGGCTCGGTGTGGGACGACCCGGCCACCTCGCCCGCCTACGAGCAACTGGAGGACCCTTCCGCTTCGGGGGTCCGGGTGCTGCGCAAGAGCCTGGTCGTCGACCTGGGCACGATCGCGGGCGTCCCCGGCAAGATCGAGGGCGTGGCGGTGACGGGCCGGGACACCCTGGCGCTCATCAACGACAACGACTTCGGGATGACGGACGGCGCGGAGGCCTTCGATGCGAACGGCCGTCTGGTGGACAGCGGCATCGAAACGTCGGTGACCCTGCTGAGGCTCCCCCGCCCCCTGACCGGCTGACTCCGCTGCGGGACACGCGGTCGCCCGGCACGTCTCCCGTACTGTGCCCGGCTGTCGCGCGAACCGTTGCGGTACCACCCCCATGGCACCGCGGCATCCACCGCGCGTGGTGCTGCCCGTAGGGTGGGGCAGTCTCCGGCCGTAAGGGGGGACGACGCGGACCGGGGTGTGGACCGGCCGCACGGGGGACGACGTGGCCGGGGTACGGAGCCGGCCGCACATCAGGGGAGCCGATGCAGCGCAGAAGACTTGTCCAGGGGGCGGCGGCCACCACCGCCGTGGCGCTTGTGCCGGCCTCGGCGCGCGCCGAGGCCTCCACCGCAGCCGGCACGGACTACTCCTCGGCCCGTTGGGCCCCGGCTTCCCCGTCCAACTACACGGTGTCAGGGCGGCCTTCGGGCCAGTCCGTGGACCTCGTGATCGTGCACGTCGCCCAGCAGACCTTCACCCAGACGGTGGGCATCTTCCGCAATCCGGTCAAGCAGGTCTCCGCCCACTACGTGGTGCGCTCGGGTGACGGATTCGTGGCCCAGTGCGTGGGCGAGGAGCACATAGCCTGGCACGCGGGGAACTGGGACTACAACACCCGCAGCATCGGCATCGAACACGAGGGCTGGGTCGACGAACCCGGGTACTTCACCCCCGCCATGTACGAGCGGTCGGCGCAGCTCACGGCGGACATCTGTGACCGGCACGGCCTTCCGAAGGACCGCGCGCACATCATCGGCCACCACGAGGTCCCGGGAAGTGATCACACCGACCCCGGGGTGAACTGGGACTGGGCGCGCTACATGCGCCTCGTCAATCAGTTCTGACCGTTCGGCGCGCACCTCCCTCAGCGCCGACCCGGCGGGGCACACCGCGGCTGTATCGGCTCTCAGCCGGACGGGCCCGCTTCTTCATTCCCGCCCTCTCCCCGTCTCCGCACCGGAGCAGTCGCGTCCGTGGCCCCCTCACCCTCCGACAGGTCGCCTCCGGGGGCCGCGCCGTCCGCGGGCGGCGACACCGCTCCACCGCGCAGGCGTTCCAGGTCGCTGGAGCGTACTTGGATGACCAGCAGGGCGATCAGTGCCGCGACGACGGCCATCACGGCTGCGACGACGAATGCGCTGGACACTCCCGAGGCGAGCACCTGGTCTCCCCAGGGTGCCGGGAGTTCGCCCGTCCTGCGGAACTCCAGCTGCTGGGCCGGAGTCGCTTCCGCCAGGAAGCGGGGTACCTGGTCGGTGGCCTCGTTGCGGCTGGCCGTACCGAAGACGGTGACCAGAATGGACAGCCCGAGCGATCCTCCGACCTGCTGGGTGGCGTTGAGGACGCCGGACGCGGCTCCCGCCTCCCGGGGTACGACTCCGGAGACCGCCATCAGCGTCAGCGACACGAACTGCATGCCCATGCCGAAGCCGAAGACCAGCATGGGGCCCAGGATGCTCCCCAGGTAGGTGCTGTCGATATCGGTGAACGTGAGCCAGCCGAGCCCCAGTGCAGCCAGGATCGCGCCCACCACCATGAAGGGCTTCGGCCCCCACTTCGGCAGCAGTTGCGAGGCGATTCCCGCACTGATCGCGATGACCACGCTGATGGGGAGGAACGCGAGCCCCGCCTGCAGCGGGCTGAAGTGCAGGATGTTCTGCACGAAGAGCGTCAGGAAGAAGAACATGCCGAACATCGCGGCCGCAAGGCTCAGCATGATTCCGTAGGTGCCTGCGCGATTGCGGTCGCGGAACATCTTCAAGGGGGTGATGGGCTGCCTCGAGCGGCTCTCGACGGCGAGGAACAGACCGAGGAACAGCACGGCCGCGAGGAACGATCCGATGGTCAGGGTGTCGCTCCAGCCGTCCTCCGAGGCACGGATGAAACCGTAGACGAGAAGCACCATGCCGATGGTCGAGGTGAGTGCGCCGAGGACGTCGAAATGACCTGGATGACGTTCGGACTCCCTGATGTACCGGGGTGTCGCAGCGGCGATCAGCAGACCGATGGGCACGTTGACGAAGAAGACCCATCGCCAGTCGAGCCACTCCACCAGGACTCCGCCCGCGAGCAGCCCGATCGCGCTGCCGCCCGCGGACACGGCAGCGAACACGCCGAACGCCCTGTTCCGCTCGGGGCCTTCGCGGAAGGTGGTGGTGATGAGGGACAGCGCGGTCGGGGAGGCGATCGCACCACCGACACCCTGCAGGGCGCGTGCCGCGAGCAACTGCCAGGATTCCTGGGAAAGTCCGCCGAGGAGCGAGGCGAAGACGAAGAGCAGGACGCCGAAGATGAACACTCTGCGGCGCCCGAGGATGTCGCCCAGCCGCCCGCCCAGCAGAAGCAGCCCGCCGAAGGTCAGCGTGTAGGCGTTGATCACCCAGGACAGACTCTCGGTCGAGAAGCCCAGTGAGGTCTGGATGTGCGGAAGCGCGATGTTCACGATGGTGATGTCGAGGACCACCATCAGCTGGCACGAGGCGATGACGAGCAGCGCTATCCCCTTGCCGCGGCCCCGCTCCGGGGATGAGGCAAGCTTCGAGGATTCCGCCGGTGATTTCGTCATTGGGCTGCAGCAAATCAAGCCGTTCGAGCCAGGCAGTGAACGGAAACGTTCACCCATCGACCGTAGGCCGAACGGACGTTCCTCGCCAATCGCATGCGCCCGCCCCGCTGTCGGCGCCGTGATTGGCCTGCTCATACAGCTTCACGGTGGGGTCACCGCCGACCGCAGATGTCCGTGGTCTTCCAGTCACCCCGGCGTCGAGGGAGCCGTGACGGCCGTTCTCGGCGTCGAGGGAGGGCCGCTCTCGGTCCGCCTGCCGCCGCACAGTGACTGTCGAGCACGCCGCTGGGAAGTCTCCGCCGGAGCCGTTGCGGTACAGACCGTTCAGTCCCACGTGGCGTTGCGGCCCGCCTGCCACGCCCGCCAGCACACGGAGTCCACCTGCGCCACGCCCAGTTTCGTCTTGAGCATGACAATTTGTGCAACGATCGAAACCCTTGGGGGCGGAGTGACCGACGCCCCAGGACCCCGGTCAAATCCACCCTGGACCGGCTTCTACAAGAAGGTCACCAGTAGTGCTTCCGGCCGCCGACCGCGCGACCCATGGACCCCAGTAGCCACAGGGCGAGTCCGATCACCAGCAGGATGATTCCGATGGTCCACAGAACGCCGAGCCCGGTCACCAATCCGATGACAAGGAGAATTGCTCCAATAATGATCATCATTCTCTCCGATCACGCGGCCCGCACACGCAGGTGACACTTATGAGCATAGGACTGCCGAGAACACATCGCCCGAGATGACTCCCTGCCTCGTTGCGCCCGACGTCACCAGACGGCGTATACAGGAGGAGGGGTCTTTCCACACGACCCCGGTACAGCTGCGCAACAGGGAGAAGGGCACGATGAAGGCACTCACCTGGCAAGGAAAGCGCGACGTACGCATCGAAACGGTGCCGGATCCGAAGATCATCGACCCAACGGACATCATCGTGCGTATTACCTCCACGGGTATATGCGGGTCCGATCTGCATCTGTACGAAGTCCTCGGCCCTTTTCTGGATGCCGGCGACATTCTCGGCCACGAGCCGATGGGAATAGTCGAGGAGGTCGGCCCCGCGGTCACCGCGGTATCGGTCGGCGACCGTGTCGTGGTCCCTTTCAACGTCTCGTGCGGTACGTGCTGGATGTGTGATCAGGGACTGCACTCGCAGTGCGAGACCACACAGGTCCGCAAGCGCGGCACAGGAGCTTCACTCTTCGGGTTCTCCAAGCTGTACGGGCAGATACCGGGCGGTCAGGCGGAACTGCTCCGAGTCCCCTTCGGCAACACCCTGCCCGTGAAGGTGCCCCACGGACCGCCGGACGACCGCTTCGTCTACCTGTCGGACGTGCTGCCCACCGCGTGGCAGGCGGTCGCGTACGCCGATGTGCCGCCGGGCGGAAGTCTGACGGTTCTCGGTCTGGGCCCGATCGGTGACATGGCCACCCGGATCGCCCTCCACCAGGGGGTGGAGCAGGTCATCGGCGTGGACCTGGTGCCGGAGCGGCTGGCCAGGTCGCGTGCACGCGGCGTCATCGCACTGGACCTGAAGGAGCACGACAACGTGGCCGACGAGATCCGTCGGCTCACACAGGGACGCGGCACGGACGCCGTGGTCGAGGCCGTCGGCATGGAGGCACACGGCGCCCCCTTCGCCAGGGGGGCTCAGCGGATCGCGACGCGGCTGCCCGACGCTCTGGGCGCCAAGGTCATGGAGCGAGCCGGCCTCGACAGCATGGCCGCTTTCAACACGGCCATCGACGCCGTGCGCCGCGGCGGGACGGTCTCCATCGTCGGTGTCTACGGAGGCGCGATCGACCCCGTTCCGATGCTGACCCTGTTCGACAAGCAGATTCAGCTGCGCATGGGCCAGGCCAACGTCAGGCACTGGGTGGACGACATCCTCCCGCTGCTCGACGACTCCGACCCCCTGGGCGTCGACGGTTTCGCCACACACCGGCTGCCCCTCGCGGAGGGCCCGCAGGCCTACCGCACCTTCCAGGCGAAGGAGGACGGGATGGTCAAGACCCTTCTGACCGTCTGACACCGTCAACCGTCCGTGCCGGACACGGTCCACCGCGTCCGGCACCGTCAGCTGCGCGGCAGCAGTGTTCCCAGCGGCCCCAGGTCGAGGTTGAGGTCCTCGGGCCGCACGCCGTGCTGCTCGCACAGCTCTGTCATGCGCTGGTCGAGCAGCATGAGTGTGGTCCCGATCTCGTCGACCTGCCGTTCGGTGAGATCGCCCTGGTCGATGCGTCGAATGGCTTGGCGCTCCATCAGCTGCCTCAGCAGTTCCACCACGGTCAGCACGAGCGCCACTAGGTCATTTCCCAGCTGGTCCGAGTCCACGTCCACCCGGGAGGCGGTCACAGCGGGCCCCCGTCCGCCCACGGTGACGGGATCCGTTCGTTGACGGACGACAGCAGGGCGTGGAGCGACAGCCGTACGAGCGGGACGTCCGCGATCGCGATCACCAGGTCACCGCTGACCACCACGCCGGTTGCAAGCACCCGGTCCAGCAGGTCGACGAGCGGTACGCCGATGGGCCCGCTCAAGGGCTCGGGATTGTTCCAGGGCACGACATCGTGCGACATCCGCTACACCTCGCCGACGAAGGAGTAAGGAACCCAGGGCCCCGACAGTTCGATCTGCGCCCCGGTGCTGTCCTGCAGCATCCTGGTCAGCGTCTCCAACTCGCCGGACCGGCGGTCCGCGACCAGGTAGGTGGCGTTGAGCACCTGGACCCGTGGGTCACCGGCCAGTTCGGGGCTGTGCGGCCGCAGCCTTCGAGCAGCCGCCGCCACCCGCTGGAATTCCGCGTCCACCGTCTCCGCCATCCGGAGGGCTTCTTCCTGTTGCTGTTCGCGCCGTGCCCGCACCCCCCGTTTGCGGTCCAGATAGGCGAGACCGGCGCCTGGTGCCGGACGGGTCCGGCCGGCGGGCTCCGCCGGCCCGCGCGGGGCGGTACCCACCTCCGCCACAGGGCGTTCGGCGTCCTGCGGGGGACGCTCAGCCGCGTAGACCTTCACCCCCCACTCGGAGTGGTCCGCGGTGCGCGCGAGCGCTGCACGGAATCGACCGGTCTCGCCGCTGAGCGCCGACAGCGCCCGTTCCTCGTCGTGATACAGGGTGGCGAGCGGCAGCGGGACGGTGGGGCAGGCCGCTGCGGCCACCGTCACGACGTGGTGGTGGGCACGTGCGTAGCGCTCGAGTTCACGGGTGTCGGACAGACGCGCCTGCCAGGCCTCGTCGGCGAAGTCCGCGGCACGGACGGTCTGGACGACGGCCGTCAGCTCCCCGAACGGCAGGGTGCGTACTGCCGTGCCTGCTGCGACGCCCGGCAGGTCCGCGACCGCGGTCTGGACCGGGGCCCCGCATACAGCGAAAACGTAGACGGCATGGCCGTCCGGAGAATCGGCGCCCGATTCCTTCATGTACCTCGGTCCTCCTCAGTGCGTGGCAGCTGCGTCTTGTCCCACCGGCAGTTCGTCCGCCTTCGACTCGTATGCCTCCAGCCGCTCACGAAGTTCGCGGTTCTCGTCCTGCAGCGCATTGCGGGCCGCGTGCGAACTCAGTGCCGGATCCGTCTCCCACCAGTCGATCCCGGCCTTCTTCGCAGTGTCCACGGAGGCCACGAACAGGCGGAGCCGAATGGTGAGCAGCTCGATGTCGAGTAGGTCGATCTTGATGTCGCCGGCGATGACGATGCCCTTGTCGAGGACGCGTTCGAGGATGTCGGCGAGGTTGGTCGTCTGAGGGCCGGGAATCTGGTACCCGGCCTGCACGAGGTCTCCGTCAGTCACGGCTACGGCTCCGCCCTCGGCGCTTCTTGCGTGCGGGGGCCTCCTCCTCGGGCTCTTCCTCCTCGTCCTCTTCCTCTTCTTCGGGTTCCTCCTCTTCCTCGTCCTCTTCCTCCGGCTCCTCCTCGTCCTCTTCCTCGTCCTCCTCCTCTTCGTCCTCTTCCTCGTCCTCCGGCTCCTCCTCGTCCTCCTCCTCTTCGCCTTCCTCCTCGGGCTCCTCCTCTTCGTCCTCCTCCTGACCCTCTTCCTCGTCTTGCTCTTCCTCCTCGGCCCCCTCCTCCGACTCGGCTTCCTCTCTTTCGACGGCGTCTTCGTGGGATTCCACGACTTCGCCGTCGCGGATTTCGCCGCGCCAGCCCTCGGGCTCTTCCTCGGTGAGCGTGACGTACCGCTGGAAGTGCTTGAAGTCCAACCTCATACGGCGTCCCTGGGCCCGCCACAGGTTGCCTGTCTTCTCGAAGAAGCCCGAGGGGTAGTACTCCACGACCAGCACGATCCGTGTCAGGCTGGGCGCGATCTCATGGAAGCTGACAGCACCTCGGGTGGTGCCTTTCGCGCCTTCGGAGGTCCACACGATCCGTTCGTCGGGTACCTGTTCCTGAACGGTCGCCTTGAAGCTGCGGGACGAGGGACCGACCTTCACCTTCCAGTCGCTGGTCACCTCGTCGCTCGTCGAGACGTCGCGTACACCCTTCGCGAAACTGCTGAACTTGTCGTACTCCGTCCAGTAGTCGTACGCGTCCCTCAGCGGCACACCCACATCAAGGACCTCGATGATGCTTGTGATCTTGCTGCTGCTGGACTTTCGCTTCTTCTTTCCCCCGCCGAAGGCGTCTTTTGCCTTGTCCACGACATTGTCCTTGACGCCTTTGGCCTTCTCGGAGACGAACGCCTTCACCGGCGATTCGCCCTTCAGGACACGGGAGCCGATCGCCGGAAGCGAGCCCCCGTTCTCCGCGATGTTCGTGAGCTGCCCTGTAACGTCGGTCAGTTTTCCGCCGGCCTTCTCGGCAAGCTTCTCCACCTGCGCACTGAGAAAGTTCGATGCCTCTCCGCGGAGCCGCGACATGCCCGACTCCGCAGCCTCCGGCTCGTCCTTGTCCGTCTTGGCCATGACTGGCTACCTCCGCCGTTCGGTGCGCTTGGACGCAGATCGCTTCGTTGACGCGGCCTTCTTGGCCGGGGACTTCTTGGCCGGGGGCTTCTTGGCAGGCGCGGACTTCTTGGCGGGGGCTGCTTTCTTCCCGGCCTTCGTTCGCGGCGCGGACTTCTTGGCGGCAGCCTTCTTCGCCGGAGCCTTCTTCGCCGCCGACTTCTTGGCCGGAGCCTTCTTCGCCGCCGACTTCTTGGCCGGAGCCTTCTTCGCCGGAGCCGACTTCTTGGCGGCAGCCTTCTTCGCCGGAGCCTTCTTCGCCGCCGACTTCTTGGCCGGAGCCTTCTTCGCAGCTCGACCCGACCTGCTCGGCTCCGGCTTCCCTCCGCTCTCTTCCTCGTCCTCTTCTTCCTCGTCCTCTTCTTCCTCGTCCGGCTCCTCCTCGTCCGGCTCCTCCTCGTCCGGCTCCTCCTCGTCCGGCTCCTCCTCGTCCGGCTCCTCCTCGTCCGGCTCCTCCTCGTCCGGCTCCTCCTCGTCCGGCTCCTCCTCGTCCTCGAACTCCTCCTCCGGCTCTTCCTCTCCCTCTTCTTCCTCGTACTCGCCGTCCTCCTCCGGCTCTTCCTCTTCGTCCTCGCCTTCGTACTCGTCCTCGTACTCCTCCTCCGGCTCTTCCTCTTCGTCCTCCTCGCCCCGGTTCGTGAGCCGGGACGTTCGGTCGCTGAGTGCGTCTGCGAGCGAGCTCATGCCGCGGTCCGCCGCGGCCGTCAGAGCCTTTCGGCCCGACTCGAGGACCTCGCCCTTCAACTGCTCCTGCAATTCGGCGAATTGAGGAACCTCCCCCAGCCTGCGCATCCCTTCGGCGGCGAGCTGGCGCGGTTCCAGTCCGAAGCGCCTTCCTGCCAGATAGGTCGCGATGGTGATGGCCATCCGGCCCTTCTTCGTGCGGCCGAGCACATATCCGCCCACGACTGCGGCCGCCAGAGTCACCTTCGTCTGGTCTTCCATGAGTGATTCACCTTCGATCGTTTCGCACGGAGCGGGCCCGAGTGACGTGCAGCCGTTCGAGCAGTGCTTCCTCTTCCCGTTCGAACTCCTCCAGGCTGACGTTGCCGTCCTCGAGCTCCTGGTTCAGTGCCGCCAGTTGCGCTCTGAGCACACCGGGGTCGTGCATCTCGCGGTCGGCTTGTTCGTTCACCTTCTCCGCCACCCAGACCACTCCACGGACCGGTGCGAGAGGGAGCAGGAGGATCCCGCTGATCAGGCCCATCTCAGGTCCCCGCTGCCGTTGCCCGGGCGGGCCGGGAGGGGACGAAGCTGTAGCAGGGCAGAGGCCCGGCGATACGGAGTTCGACGTGGGCGCGGTGGCTGTCCGCGAAGGACTGCGCCGCGATCCGAAAGCGGTCGCTGTCGTGCCGGTCGATGAGGAACGACACGTTCAGCGCGCATCCGTGGACCTCCGGCCCGGCTGCCACCGCCCGGGCCATGGGCGTCAGCGTGCGCAGGATCTTCTTGCCGGCCTCGCTGGCCCTGCGCGAGAGCGCCGCGGCAACGGCCTCCCCCAGTCGCACACTCGCCTCGTAACCGGGGCGTCGGCGTACCTCGTCCCGTAGCCGTCGCACCTGGTGCTCCTCGGCCACGACCACCGCGAGTGCGTCCTGGGCGGGCAGGGCCTTGAGATTGATCTCGACACCGTCGGTGAGGTGCCGCAGGGAGGCGAGATGGCCTTCCCGTGACCCGGCCAGTTCCCTGAGCACCGTGGCCTCGTCCGCCGCGACCATTCCGAAGCGCATGGGAAGCACCGGACCCGTGTCCGTGAGGCGCATCAGCAGGTCCTGGTGCGCCATGAGGTCCCTGCGCCGCGCGCGCAGGTTCGGGGGCGCGTCGCTCACCACCGCGGTGACCGGTCCTTCGCTGATCAGCCGCAGTTCGGCGGGCGGGTCGCCCACGCCGACGGCTTTCCGCGGCAGTGGTTCACCCGTCGGGACGATGGCGTAGACGTACACGCCGGTAGCTGTCACGTTCATGCCTCCGCGCGGCGTCGTCGGCTGGATGAGTCACGTGCCGGCGCCCGGCGCTTCCTGGGTCGCTCGTGCTGCTCCTCCTGGCCGTCCGAGTCGTCGTCGTCACCACCGCCCACCGCCTTGCGGACGCTGTCACCGACGGACTCCGCGGCCTTGCGCACCTTGCGCTTGCCGACGGACTTGGCCGCCCCCGCGCCGAACAGCTCGGGAATGGTCCGGCTGCCGGAATCCCGCTCCAGGTCCAGGCGGTTGCAGGCCTCGGCGAATCGCAGGTACGTGTCCACGCTCGCGATCACGATGCGGGCGTCTATCTTGAGGATCTCGATGCCGACCAGCGAGACCCGGACGAACACATCGATGACCATGCCCCGGTCGAGAATGAGTTCGAGGACGTCGTAGAGGGTGCCGGCACGCGGCGGGCACGGGGCGATCTCGTCGGCGTACATGGTGGTCATGGAGTTCCTTCCGGCTGATGGGGCAACACGGGTCACTCGTCGGCGGCGCCCCGTCGGTACCGACGGACCCTGCTGTACTCCAGGAGCTCGCCGTCCTCGTCCAACTGCACCTCGTAGGAAGCCAGCAGGCTCGTCGTGTCGGGGATGCGCGCGACCTCCAGCACATCCACCACGACGCACCAGCCGTCATCGCTCCGCCGCACGGCGGACACTCCCTCCGAGGGATGACCGATAAGGCTTTCCAGACTTCTGCAGGCAGCACGGGCGGCGTGCTCAGGGCCCCGCCGGGACGAAGGTCGCGAGGCCGTCGCCTTCTTCGCGTGCCCGACACGGGTGCGTGGTTTCTCTGCCATGGATCCAGTCTCATGAATGCGGGGCTCCGCGCATCTCGGGGCGGTGCAGGAAGGTTTCCGGCCCTCACCCCTTCGGCGCGCTCGATGGACGAAGGGCGGCGGAAGGGGTGCACAGTCGTAGTCATGCGCGAGACACGTGACGAGAGCGGGCCCGACGACGGTCACAGGCGCCCGCCTGCGGTCGGGGACACCACGGTGGAGGCCCTCGGGGCATTGACGGAGGCGCTGGAGACGGTGGAGCGGGCGCGGGGCCGTCTCTACGACTTCCATCAGCTGACGGGCGGCGCCGACCTCACCCTGGACCGGGCGGTGGAACTGCTCAGGACGGCAGGGCACATGGGCCATGCCGACCTGGTGGAGCGTGAGATCCTCGGCCGCAATGTCCTCCCCGGCCGCTGGACCTTTCAGGTGGTCGAGGAGTACGACGTGACCTACTACCGGCCGTTCGTGGAGGTCGAGGCCCGGGTGCGGGAGGAACTGGCGGCAGGACGGCAGCATCTGTACGAGGCCGAGATGAAGGAAGCCCGTCGCACCCGCGGGCACCCCGACCACACCGCGAGGCCGTGACCGTGGAAGCGTCCAGCACGTTGCGGCGGATCGCGTTCCTGCTGGAGCGGTCCCAGGCGGCCACGTACCGGGTGAAGGCCTTCCGCACCGCCGCAGAGGCGGTCGATGCCATGGGAGGGGACGAGCTGGCGGACCGGGTGGCCCACGGCTCGCTGGAGGCCGTGCGGGGTATCGGCCCCCGCACGGCGGAGGTGATCCGGGAATCGCTGACCGGCGCTACGCCCCGTTACCTGCAACGCCTGGAGGACGAGGCCTCGGTGCCCCTCGCCCGGGGAGGTGAGTCATTGCTGGCGGCCCTGCGCGGCGACTGCCACACGCACTCCGACTGGTCCGACGGTGGGAGTCCGATCGAGGAGATGGGGAGGACGGCGGCGGAACTGGGCCACGAGTGGGCCGTACTCACGGACCACTCCCCCAGGCTGTCCGTGGCCAACGGGCTGTCCCCGGAACGCCTTCGCCGTCAGCTGGACGTCGTGGCGGAACTGAACGAGCAGTGGGCGCCCTTCCGCCTGCTGACCGGGATCGAGTGCGACATCCTGCCGGACGGCTCCCTCGACCAGGAGGACGAGCTTCTGGAACGCCTCGACGTGGTCGTCGTCTCGGTTCACTCGAAGCTGCGCATGGGCGCGGCGGCGATGACGAAGCGGCTGCTCGCGGCCGTGCGTGACCCGCACGCCGATGTGCTCGGTCACTGCACGGGGCGTCTCGTCGGCGGGCGGACCCGGCCGGAGTCGGAGTTCGATGCCGACGAGGTCTTCGCGGCGTGCGCGGAAGCGGGGACGGCGGTCGAGATCAACTGCCGGCCCGAACGGCTCGATCCCCCGCTCCGCCTGCTCAGGCGGGCGGTCGCCGCCGGGGTCCTCTTCTCCATCGACACCGACGCCCACGCCCCGGGGCAGCTGGACTGGCAGATCCACGGCTGCGCGCGGGCGGAGAAGTGCGACGTCCCGGCCGACCGGGTCATCACCTCGTGGACGGCGGACCGGCTGTTGGAGTGGACGCGCGGTAAGACGGCCGGCTGACCGTGCGGTCATCGCGCGAAGGCGGTGGCCGGGCCTTCCGCGAGGGCGGCCACCCGGACCGCGATCAGGGCCACGTCGTCCGTACCGGCCGCTGCGAGACCGTTGAGCAGCTCGTCGCAGAAGGTCTCCAACGGCTCACGGGCCAGTGCTGCCGCGTGCTGGCGCAGTCGGGCCAGACCCCGGTCCAGCATCTCGTCACGACGCTCGACGAGCCCGTCGGTGTAGAGCAGGACGGTCGACTGCGGGGGGAGCACCTCCGTGTCGTCCGTACGGTGTTCGTCCGGGTCGACTCCCAGCATCATGCTCCGGCCGCCCTCGAGGAAGCGGGTCTCGCCGTCCCAGGTCACCAGGAGCGGCGCGGGGTGGCCGGCCACGGCGTAGTGCAACTGCCAGTGCCCGGTCGGGGCCGGTTTCTCGATGAGGCCGTAGATGCAGGTCAGCGTCTGGTGGGGGTAGAGGATGTGGGTGGCGGCGTCGAGCCGCGCCAGGATCTTTCCGGGCGGCTCCTTCCGGTCGCAGGCGATGCCCCGCAGCATGTTGCGCATCTGGCTCATCGTCACCGCGGAGCGCAGGTCGTGGCCCGCCACGTCTCCGATGATCAGCGCGGTGGCGCCTTCGTCCAGCAGGAAGGCGTCGTACCAGTCGCCACCGACCTGGGCGGTCGCCACAGCCGACTGGTAGCGGGCGGCGAGCTCCACGGGCCCGTCGGCCGGCAGGTCGGGCAGGAGCGAGCGCTGCAGGCGTTCGGCGGTGTGCTGGGCCTCGAAGTGCAGGCGTGAGTTGTCGACGGCGAGGGCGACCCGGTGGGCCAGGTCCTCGACGAGGGGGAGCACGTCCTTGTCGAACCGGGCCCCACGCGTGGTCCGTGCGAGCGTGATGACGCCCAGCACCTGTCTCCTCGCCCGCAGCGGAGCGATCACGGCCGTGTCGGCCGTCATGCGGTCGAAGAGTTCGAGCTCGCGCGCCTGAAGGGGGTCGGCGGCACGGTCGGGCGGGGGAAAGTCCGTCAGGAGCATCGGCCCGGCGCCCTGCAGGGCCCGTACCACGGCCGCGGCGGAACCTTCGCTGGTCGGGAGGAGCCCTTCGTACAGGCCGGGCGAGAGCCGGTCGGCGTCACGGTGCTCGACGACGATCCTGCGCAGTCGGCCCCGCCGGTCCAGCAGGTCGACGGCGCACCAGTCGGCGAGGCCGGGTACGAGGGTGTCGCACAGTCTGCGCAGGCCGGTCTCCTCGTCCAGGGTGCTGGCCAGCGCCTCCGCCGCGTTGATCAGCAGCGTCAGCCGGTCCAGCGCGTGCTGGACCTCCTGGTCCACTTCGAACGCGTCGTCACCGTCCGACGGATCACCCGGACGGTCGTCCCGGTCAGCGCACATGCGTGCTCCTTCGAGCGGGACGGTGTTCCCGCCCCTTCTGCGATTGTCTGCCAGGTCGGCGGGCCCGGCACGCGCCGAAAGGCTGCGGCGGGGCCTCCGGCGTACAGTCGATCACGATGTCTGTGTGGTTTCCGCAGCTGACGGGGCAGGAGGGTCCCATGTCCGATCAGCACACTGGACCATCCCTTCCACGAACGCGCGGCCCGGTGTCCGCGGGCGTGATCGGCTACGTGCACGGTGACGCGGCCCTGCCGGGCCCGGGCACCGCGGGGGACGCCGATCCGTACGGTGAGGATCTGCATCTGGCTCTGTACGTCTGCTACGAACTCCACTACCGGGGCTTCTCCGGCGTACGACCGGAGCTGGAGTGGGATCCGGGGCTGCTCACCGTCCGCGCCGAGCTGGAGGAACGCTTCCTCACGGCGCTGCGGTCCGACGCCACGGATTCGGCGGATCTGGACGACGTACTGGCCGGCCTGCTCGTGGAGCCCGTACACGGTTCCGGTCTCTCGTGGTTCCTGCAGGACCGGGGCGAGCTGCGGCACCTGCGTGCCTACGCCGTGCAGCGCTCCCTCTACCACCTGAAGGAGGCCGATCCGCACGCCTGGGTGCTGCCCCGGCTGAGCGGTCGGGCGAAGGCGGGCATGGCCGCGATCGAGTACGACGAATTCGGGGGTGGCCGTGCGGAGCGCGTCCACGCCCGGCTCTTCGCCGACCTGATGACCGGTCTGGGGCTCGACAGTACGTACGGCCGCTATCTGGACGACGGCTGCGCCGAAATGCTGGCCCTGGTGAACATGATGTCGCTCTTCGGCCTGCACCGGCGGTTGCGCGGGGCGCTGGTGGGACATTTCGGCGCTGTCGAGATCACCTCCTCACCCGCTTCCCGGCGCCTGGCCCGTGCCATGAAGCGCACGGGAGCGGGGCACGCGGCGGAGTTCTTCTACACGGAGCACGTCGAGGCGGACGCCGTCCACGAACAGGTGGTGCGCCGTGACGTCATCGGCGGGCTGCTGGAGGACGAACCGGAACTGGCGTCCGACATCTCCTTCGGGATCACCGCCACCTCCTTTCTGGAGGACCGGCTCGAGGCCCGTCTGCTGGCGGACTGGCAGACCTGATCCAGTCGCTCGCGGCGCCCTTTCCGCACGGACGAGTGGCGTCGCGGAGCCCGATTGCACCGAATCGAAGCCACCCAGTCGTCACACGGATGCTGAGGAGCCCTGGATGTCCACGGAACTGACCGAGGAACCCACCCGCCCGGACCGGCTGCTGACGCTCCCCGGCGTGTACGCGCCGCAGCACGACACACGCCTCCTCATGACGGCCCTGGACCGCGAGGACGTCCGCCCCGGCGCTGACGTCCTGGACCTCGGAACGGGCAGTGGCGCGCTCGCCCTGCACGCGGCGCGGCTCGGAGCGCGGGTGACGGCCGTGGACATCGCGCGGCGGGCCGTACTGACCGCGCGGCTGAACGCGCTGCTGCACCGCCGGCGCGTCACCGTGCAGCGCAGCGACCTCCTGTCCGCACTGCCCGGCAGGTCCTACGACCTGGTGATCTGCAATCCGCCGTACGTCCCGTCCCCGATCGGCCGGCTGCCGGGGCACGGCTCCGCGCGGGCGTGGGACGCCGGGTACGACGGGCGCGCGGTCCTCGACCGTGTCTGCGTCGCGGCTCCGGCCGCGCTGCGTCCCGGCGGCCTCCTGCTGATGGTCCACTCCGGCCTGTGCGACAGCGACACGACCCTGCGCCGCCTGTCGGACGCCGGTCTGGACGCGCGTGTGAGCGAGCGCGCCCGCGTACCCCTCGGGCCCGTACTGCGTTCCAGACTCCGGTGGCTGAGGGAGTCCGGCCTCGTGGGCCGGAACGAGGCGAGCGAGGAACTGGTGGTCATCCGTGCCGAACACCCCTGAGCTTCCCCGGAGGATCTCCATCGACGACCAGGGGCCGCTGCTGATCGAAGGGCCGGTGGAGATCACCTGTGCCGACGGCCGTGTGGCCGTGTCGGACCGGTTCGTCGTTGCCGTCTGCACCTGTCGGCGGAGCCGCATGTACCCCTGGTGCGACACCAGTCACCGGCGTCGCACGCACGGCGAGGAAGCCCATACCGCGGGGAGCGATACGGCCCGTGCGCCCGGCGACTGCACGGTGCCGGCCCGGCCGCCCCGCCCGGATGGAGGGACGACCGCGTCCGATGGGCCCGCCGGCCGGCCGCGGTGACGACAAGCACCGTGCACCGGACGGGCGTGCGCTGGCACGCGTGAACCACTGCGGGGCGTGAAACGCGCCCACGCCGGACTGACGAACGAGGCAGCCGACCGCCCTGCGTCAAAACTGCGGGACTGGCGAACCACCGGGAGCAGGAGGAACTCATGGCTGTACGGCACAAGCTGGTCAGGAGGAGCACGGACGCGGTCTGGGCCGTCCTGTCCGACGGAGAGCGCTACGACCGCTGGGTGGTCGGCACGGCCGAGTCCCATCCGGCTGAGGGTCGGTGGCCCGAAGTCGGGTCCACCATCGCCTACCGGGTCAGGATCGGCCCCTTCGAGTTGGACAACGAGACGGTCGTACGCCGGTGCGAGCCTCCCCGAATCCTGGAACTCGAGGTGAACAGCGGCTGGCTGGGTACCGCGAGGGTCGCCATCGACGTGCGCCCCTGGGGCGACGACACCCTGTTGATCGTCGACGAGCATCCCTTGCGCGGCGTCGGCGCCACGTTGCACAACGTGGCCTTCGAGGCGGTGATCCAGCTCCGGCACCGGGCCATGCTCAACCGGCTCGCCGAGCTCTGCGAGGACGGGAGAACTGAACCGTCTCCGGCGAAGGGGTGACCGGAGGGGGTTCCCGGGCCGGCCGACGCAGTGCGCCCGCCCGCGCGACGGCCGTCCTGCCGCCCTCTCAGGTCTCCGCGCGCGGCCTGCTCTGCGTGGCACCCCTCAGCCGACGGGCCACCGCCCGGAGACGGGGGTGTCGTTCGTGCATCTCCGCCGAGCGGCGGTCGAGCTCCTCGCCGAGACGTTCCGTGCGCTTGTCGATGTCGAGTTCGTCGAGGATGCGGTCGATCTCGGCGAGCAGGGCACCGTGCAACTGCCACTGCCGGGGGTGCTCCTGGACGTCCTCCAGGAGTAGGTCCGCCACCCGGTCACGTGTCGTGCGACTGCGGCTGAGCGCCTCGGCGAGACGTTCCTCGGCCTCCTCCCCGCTGGCCGCGATCGGGGTCGTGATCATCACCGCGAAACCCTCGATCGCGTCCGACATGTGTCCGAACAGCTCCCTCAGGCATGCGGCCACGTCCTCCGGGAACAGTGCCTCCTCCGTGCGCGCCTTCGCGAGGTCGGTCAGGGTCCGCGTCAGTACGCGCAGCACCACGGCGCAGATCTCCAGCGTGTCGAGACCGGTGCGCAGGACCACGCGGTACAGGAGCCCCTGGCGGACCCGGGGATTGAGCATCAGGCTCTCCTCGGCCTGCCGCAAGGAGGCGTCCACCTCCACGATGTCGTGGTCCAGCCGACGGGCCTCGTGCAGGCGTGCGGCTGCCTCCGCCACGGGATGGTTGCCGCCGATCTCCTCGCCGAGGACCCGGAACATGCTGCCCATCCGCTGCCCCATGCCGCTGATGGAGGCACCGGCCGTCTCGACCCAAACGGGCGGCGCGAACAGGAGGTTGAACAGGAGCCCCACCCCTGCACCGATGAGCGTCTCGAACACCCGCTCCCAGGCGGTGTCGGCGACCTGGGCGACACCGAGCACGAGCATCGCGCTGATGGCCACCTCCGGCACGAACTCGTTCACCCTGACGAAGCGCCCGATCAGCAGCGAGGTGAAGATCGTCAGGCCGAGGCTCCACCAGCTCAGCCCCACCAGGGAACTGAAACCACTGGCGATCAGCACGCCGACGACAACCGAATTCACCCGTCGGATCCCCGTGGTGAGCGTGGCGTAGAGCGTCACCTGCACCACGAGCAGAGCCGTGAGAGGGGCGGTCAGGGGCGCGGGATGGGGCTCGGGCAGCGCCCACTGGGCCACGGCAAAGGCGATGACGGCCGCAGCGGTGGAGCGCAGCAGCTGGGCCGCGGCAGGCTCGGTGGTGCGCTGCACGAGCTTGATGACGGGCGCGGGCGCAGATACTCCAGGCATTCCTTGACCGTGCCCCGCTTCCGGGCATCGCAGCGCTTCGGAGTCCAGGCAGGCTCCGTACGGACGCATTCGGGCACCCCTCACGCATCCGCGGTGCGATCCGGGCGGTGCGGAGGGATGGTGGAGGTATGGCTATCTCACACACTCCCCCGAGTTCCCTGTCGCCCGCGCGCCCGCTCACGCCCCCGGGCGAGACGCCCCCGTGCGAGGGGTGCATCAGCGAGGCGCACGTCGAGCGTGCGGACGGCGGCATCTGGGAGCACCCCGTCTTCTGGGCCTCGCTCGTGATGTTCGGCTCGCTGGTCGTCGCCGGCTACTTCATCGCCCGCATATTCGGCTTCACATGAGTGACCGGACCACGCTGGACACGTTGCTGGACCTGCACGGCACCACGTACGCGGAGGAGGCGGGCATCCGGCTGCGTGACACCCCTCAGCCGCTGTACCAGCTCCTCGTGCTGAGCCACCTGCTGAGCGCCCGCATCCGGGCCTCCGTCGCCGTGGCAGCGGCACGTGCGCTGTACGCGCACGGGATGCGCACCCCGCGCCGGATGGCCGACGCGACGTGGCAGCAGCGTGTCGACGCACTGGGCGAAGGCGGCTACCGGCGGTACGACGAGCGCACGGCGACCCAGCTGGGGGACGGTGCCGTCCTTCTGCTGGACGAGCACGGCGGGGATCTGCGGCGGCTGCGCCGGGAGGCCGACGGCGACGACGGCGCCTTGCGCCGCGCGCTGCAGCGGTTTCCCGGGATGGGTCCCACCGGCGCCGACATCTTCGTGCGCGAGGTGCAGACGGTGTGGCCGGAGACGGCCCCGTTCCTCGACGCGAAAGCGCTGCAGGGGGCCGAGCGGCTGGGTCTGCCCACCTCGCCGGCGGGGCTGACCGGGCTGGCGGAGGGACGGGATCCCGCAGTACTCGCAGCGGCTCTGGTACGGACCGCTCTGGACAAGGACCTCACGGCTCAGGTCCGGTCCGCGGCCTGAGATGCCGGGGTTCAGCGAGGCGGGCGCGGCTTGCCCGGCTTGGTGGAGCGGCCCTCCACGAGCGCCCGGCGGATCCACGCGGCGCTGGCCCTCGCGTGTGCCGTGGTCGCCGTGTGGTCGGCCACCGCGGTGACGAAGCGGTGCGTGGGGCGGAGGCACTGTCCACAGGGCGTGTCGGTCGTGATCAGGTAGCCGTCCTCGCACTGGGAGTCCGCGCACCGGCCCGGGCTCAGCAGCGCTTCCGCGATCTCCTGCGGGGCCCAGCGGCGCCGGCCGTCCTCGTCCTTCTCGTGCAGGGCATGGGCCCAGCGGCTGTTCCACCGTCGCTCCAGGCGCTCCAGGAGCTGGTCGGGAGTGCGGCGCACGAGCTCCTGGTGGACCAGGTCGTACACGGACCGGGGGGTGCGGTGGGCGAGGGCCTGGAGCAGCGGCTGGGGAAAGGCCTGCAGGACGTAGCCGACGGGGGTGATCGCCCCGCGTTCCTTCCACTTCCGGCACGAGCAGGGGCCCTCGGCGGGCAGCCGGTTCCCGCACCGGCCGCACTGCCCGCGGCATTCCGCGCAGAGTCCCTCGTCGAGGCCGTCCAGGTGAGGGGCGGGCGCCCTGCCGCAGTCACGGCAGCAGGCGGCGCAGGGGCCGCAGAGGCGCTCGTTGCCCAGGTGCGTCGACCACTGCCGCTGCTGGCACCGGCAGCAGAGGGCGCTGTTGCAGTGCTCGTGGTGGGCGGCGGCCGATTGCCGTCCGGGTTGCGGGAATGACATTGCTGCGTTCTCCAGGTGCGTGGCGAGGAGCGATCAGGTCCTGGCCAGGTCGACGAAGCGTGCGCGGGGCCGACGGCGACCGTACCGCCCCGTGCGGGGCCCGTGCGGCGCTTCTGCCGCGATCGTGTCGATTGTCCCGCACCCGGAGCGTGCGCGGGGTCAGGGGTGCAGGCCGCTGACCACGTTCGCGGTGGCGGTGATCCCCTCATGGATGGTGGGCGCCATGCTCGTACTGGCCAGGAGGAAGCCGAGCAGCGCGCAGACGATCGCGTGCGAGGGCTTGAGTCCGCCGTTGCGCAGGAAGATCACCGCGAGGATCAGCAGGAAGAGTACCAGTGAGATCGAAATGGCCATGGCCAACCTCCTCCGCCGCGCCGGAATGGCGGCTTTCGGCCGCCAGTGTGGCGCAGCGGGGAGGCCGTCCGACGGACTGGCGTGTCCGCCGCACGGGTGATGACGCAGGGTGACGGGCCGGCGGTGGTGTCAGGCGCGGGGGCGGCCGCGGCGGCGGAGGAATGCTGCGAGTCCTGCCAGGTCATCCGTGTTGAGGTGGTCGACACCCGCGGCGAGCAGCTCGTCCCACACGGCGTCGCGGGCGGGACCCGGCGTGTCGGGCGTGGCCCAGAAGCGGACGCGTTGCCCCGCCGCGTGGGCGGCGTCGACGTGGCCGCGCAGCCTGGCCCGTTCGGCGGCGGGGAACGGGCCGGTGCCCTGCCAGCCGAAGCCCTGGGTCCAGTTCGCGCTGATGAGCGGGATGAGGGAGGCGGGCGCCCCCGTTCCGAGGTCGTCGGGCCGGCCGTCGTAGAAGGCGTACCGAGTGGTCTGTGCCTCCATCGGGACACGGGCGGCACGGTCTCCCGAGATGACAGGGGTGACTGCACCGGTGCGGACCCGGCCGTGGCTGTAGCGGGTCATGATGTGCCGGTGGCTCCGGAGCAACCGGTCGAGTGCGAGGTAGGCGGCGGCGCCGTCGTCCTTGATGTCGATGAGCAGCTGCAGCGGGGCGCGGTGTCCGGCGTGGACCGAGCCGTGGTTCGCCCGGACCAGGGCGTGGAGCGGGTCCAGGTAGAGCGCGGTGAGGGTGCGGGCCGGGTCGAGGCTGCTCTCCTCGTGGGCGACGAGCAGTTCCCCGTCGACGAGGAAGACGTCGGCCTCGACGCTGGTGAACCCGTGCGCGAGCGCGTCGTGGAGGGGGCGGGGGTGCAGGTAGTCGTTGTGCGCGTGTGCGGGGGCCAGCGGGCGCGGGCGGGCCGGCCGGGCGGGGGCCGCCGCAGCCGCCTGGGCGGGAATGAACGCGCCCGCGGCTGCGGTGGCGAGGGCGGTACTGACGACTCTGCGACGGGTCAGGTGTGCCATGGGGTCTCCCTGAAGCGGTGAGGGGCAGAGCGGGCGGGGGGACGCGACGAGTATGGGGCCCCGGCCGAGACGAAAGGCAGGTACCTGCCAAGAGTTGGGGCGGACGTCGTCCGCCCGTCGGCTGCGTCGCGCCTGCCGTTGTCCGGGGCCCGCCCGGACGACGGAACCCGCCCCGGGCACACCGGGGCGGGGGCACGTGGTGCACGTGCCCCCGCTCCGGCTTCGCCCTACGGCGCGGGCAGCTCCACCAGCTCGGCAACGGCCTCGCGGTGGCGCCCCGCCGTGCCGTACGCGATCGAGTCGGCCTTGGCCCGCTTCAGGTACAGGTGCGCGGGGTGCTCCCAGGTCATGCCGATCCCGCCGTGGAGCTGGACGCACTCCTCCGCCGCGTGGACCGCGACCCCGGAGCAGTATGCCTGGGCGACCGCGACCGCGAGGGGTGCGTCGGGGCTGCCGGCCGCCAGGGCGTCCGCGGCGTTCCGGGCGGCGGCCCGCGCGGAGACGACCTCCAGCCAGAGCTGGGCCATCCGGTGCTTGAGCGACTGGAACGATCCCACCGGCCGGTTGAACTGGTGGCGTTCACGGGTGTGCCGGACGGTCTCGGTCAAGCACCACTCGGCGAGGCCGAGCTGCTCGGAGGCGAGTAGTCCCGCACCGGTCATCAGGCCCCTGGCCACGGCTGCCGCCGAGCGTTCGGCCGGCGCGAGCAGGGTGCCGGCCGCTCCTTCGAGCGTGACCGCGGCGAGGGGACGGGTCAGGTCGAGCGGGACGAGCGGCTCGACGTGGACGCCTTCGGTGGCGGTGCCGACCACGTACAGGCCTTCGGCGGTGGGCACCAGCAGCACATCGGCCGCGGCTGCCTCCGCGACGCCGGTCACGGTCCGGTCGAGGGTGCCGGTCATCGTCGACGCGGCGTCTGTGGCGGACGTGGCGAACGGCAGCGCGAGCACGGCGACCTTGCGGCCCGTGGCCAGGTCGCCGAGGAGTTCACCGACCGGGCCGTCCTGCGTGTCGAGCGCGAGGAGGATCTCGGTGGCGACGACGGCGCTGGTCAGGTACGGGGCCGGGGCGACGCTGCGGCCGAGCTCCTCCAGGACCACGGCGGCTTCGCGGTGGGTGGCGCCCTGCCCTCCGAGCTTCTCCGGCACCAGCAGACCCGCCGCCCCGATCCCGGCGGCGAGCGATTCCCACAGCCGCAGGTCGTACGGCGTGTCGGACTCGATTCCAGCGATCACCGTCGGCGCGTCGGCCCGGTCGGCGAGCAGGGAGCGCACGGCGGAGCGCAGGTCGTCCTCCGCCTCCGAGTAGAGCAGGTCGGGCGCCTGGGCGGGTTCGTTCTGCGCGTTCATCGGGCGAGATCCTTCCAGGCGACGTCCTTGTCGTTGCGCGGTTCGACGGGCAGACCGAGGACGCGCTCGGCGACGATGTTGAGCAGGACCTCGCTCGTACCGCCCTCGATGGAGTTGCCCTTGGAGCGCAGGTAGCGGTACCCGGCGTCGCGGCCGGTGAAGTCGACGAGCTCGGGCCGGCTCATCGTCCAGTCGCCGTACAGCAGGCCTTCGTCACCGAGGAGTTCGACCTCCAGGCCGCTGATCTCCTGGTTGAGGCGGGCGAAGGCGAGCTTCATGCCGGAGCCTTCGGGGCCGGGCTGTCCGGCCACGAGCTGCTGGCGCAGCCTCTCGCCCGTCAGCCTCGCGACCTCGGCCTCGACCCACAGGGTGACGAGGCGTTGATGGAGGTCGTGGGTACGCAGCTCCGGGCGTTCCCGCCAGGTCTTCGCGACGGTCCCGATCATGCCGCCCTCGCGCGGGATCCGGGCTCCGCCGATGGAGACGCGCTCGTTCATCAGGGTGGTCTGGGCGACCTTCCAGCCGTCGCCGACGGGTCCGAGCCGCCTGCTGTCGGGGATGCGCACACCGGTGAGGAAGACCTCGTTGAACTCGGCCTCGCCGGTGATCTGACGCAGCGGCCGGACCTCGACGCCGGGGTCGGTCATGTCGCAGACGAAATAGCTGATGCCCCGGTGCTTCGGGACGTCGGGGTCGGTGCGGGCGATCAGGATGGCCCAGCGCGCCACGTGGGCGCTGGAGGTCCAGACCTTCTGGCCGTCGACCACCCAGTCGCCCGTCTCCTCCCGGACGGCGCGCGTGCCGAGAGCGGCCAGGTCGGATCCGGCGCCGGGCTCACTGAAGAGCTGGCACCACACCTCCTCGCCGATCCACAGGGGGCGCAGGAAGCGCTGCTTCTGCTCGTCGGTGCCGTAGCCGAGGATGGTCGGCGCGGCCATTCCGAGACCGATGCCGATGCGGCGCGGGTCGTTGTCGGGGGCCTGCGCGGCGGCGAGTACGGCGTCGACGACGGGCTGCAGGGAACGCGGCGCGTCGAGTCCGCCGAGCCCCGGCGGGTAGTGCACCCAGGCGAGACCGGCATCGAATCGCGCCTTGAGGAAGTCGGTGCGGCCGGTGCTGGCCGGCGGGTACGCGGTCAGGAGCTCCTGGGTGCGCCGGCGGATCTCCGTCGCGTCGATGGCGGTGCTCATCGCGTGCCTCCTGCCGGCAGGACGACGACGCGGCCGGTGCTGGTGCCGTCGGCGACCCGCTGGACGCCGCGTGCGGCGTCGGCCATCGGAAGCCGCTCGCTGACCAGGGGCTTGACGACACCCTGCGCGGCGAGCTTGGTGAGCTCGTCGTGGCAGGCGCGGACGGCGGCCGGGTCCTTGGTGTTGTACAGACCCCAGTGGAGGCCGACGATCGAGTAGTTCTTCACCAGCGCGTGGTTGAGACCCGGGGCGGGGATGGTCCCGCTCGCGAAGCCGACGACCACGACGCGCCCCTCGAAGGCGATGCACTTCACGGACTTGGCGTAGGCGTCCCCGCCGACCGGGTCGTAGACGACGTCCGCTCCCCGCCCGCCGGTGGCCTCCTTCACCGCCGTGACGATGTCCTCGCTCCGTCGGTCGATGACGAGGTCGCAGCCCAGTCGACGGGCGATCGCGGCCTTCTCCGGTCCACCGACGACTCCGATGACGGTGGCACCGGCAGCCTTGCCGAGCTGGACCGCCGCGCTGCCGACCCCGCCCGCCGCCGCATGGACCAGCAGTGTCTCGCCCGCCTGCAGGTGGGCGCGGCGGTGCAGGCCGAACCATCCGGTCTGGTAGCCGATGTGCAGAGCGGCCGCCTCGGCATCGTCCAGAGCGTCGGGTACGGGCAGCAGGGCCGCCTCGTCCGCGACGACGTATTCGGCGAAACCGCCGTCGGGAAGGGCGGGGGTGGCGAGCACCCGGCGCCCGTCCTCCGTCTCACCACAGATCTCGACTCCGGGCGTGAACGGCAGCGGGGGCCTCACCTGGTACTGCCCGCGGCAGAGCAGCGCGTCGGGGAAGTTGATGTTCGCCGCGAGTACCTTCAGCAGCACCTGCCCGTCGCCGGGGGTGGGCCGGTCCGTCTCCTCGAGCTCCATCACCTCGCTCGGCTCGCCGTTCCGGTGCACTCGCCATGCCTGCATGAGGGGCCTCCACAACACTGTCGGCATTACCACTGCTCCGAGGCATACTAAGCGGTCGCTTGCCCGTCTGGGAACACTTCGGGCCGCGACGGCCGCGGCCCGTTTCAGGAGCGCTTCGGTTTGGCCCTGACGTGCATCCGCTCACCCTGCGGACCGAAGAGGCTCAGGAATTCGACCGGCCCGTCACCCGCGGGCCCGAACCAGTGCGGCAGCCGGGTGTCGAACTCGGCGGCCTCCCCCGGACCCAGGACCAGGTCGTGCTCGGCGAGCAGGAGCCGCAGTCGGCCGGAGAGGACGTACAGCCACTCGTACCCCTCATGGGTGCGCTGCTCGGGCGGATCGGCGCAGCCCGCCTCCAGGATGAACTTGTACGCCTGGAGCCCTCCCGGCCTGCCGGTGAGCGGGAGCGCGGTCCGCCCGCCCACCACGATCGGCTTCGCCCTGACCCGGGGATCACCGACGGGAGGCGCACCGACGAGATCGTCGAGCGGAACCTCATGGGCCCTCGCGATCGGCAGCAGCAGCTCCAGACTGGGACGCCGGCCGCCGGATTCCAGACGCGAGAGCGTGGACACGGAGATGCCCGTCGCCTCGGAGAGCGCGGAGAGGGTCACGCCCCGGTCCTTGCGCAGCCGACGCAGCCGGGGGCCCACTCCGGTGAGCACGGCGTCGAGTTCGGGGTCGTCCTGAGTCTGTTCCTTCATACGGCCATTCATACCGAAGTCCGGCCACGGGCATCGCGCCGGGCATACCCGGCCTTGCCACCGACCAGGACAGGCCGGCGTGCCCGTGAGGACGAAGAGGGTCCTTCGACCCACCCCCTTGCTCGGGCGGTCAACCATTTGATCGAGAATGGCCGGTATACGACGTGGCCGGCCACCTGGAACCGCAAGGACCGGTTGGCCAGGACGGCGGAGGTGAACTGTTCGGTCTCCCTCCGACCGCTCCAGGACACCGGACGACGCGCCGGGCCTTCCCGTCACCGAGCCGGGACGACCCGGCACAGGAAAGGACACATGCTCATGGCTCTTCGGGTTCTCGTGGTCGGCGGCGGACTGATGGGAGCGGCTGCCGCCTGGCGCCTTTCGGCGCGCGGCCATCGGGTCACGGTGCTGGAACGTTTCGGCCCGGGCCATGACCGCGGCAGCTCGTCCGGCACCTCCCGCATCTTCCGGCTGGCGTACCCGGAACCCTCGTACACGCAGCTGGCGCTCCGGGCACTGCCCCTGTGGCAGCGGCTCGAGGAGGAGAGCGGGCAGTCGGTGCTGACACTCACCGGGGCCGTCGACCACGGCTCGCCCGAGACGGTGGACGTGCTGGCCCGCGTGCTGGCGGGAGCGGGCCGGTCGGTGCAGCGCCTGTCCCCCGGCGAGGTGTCCGACCGGTGGCCGGGGCTCCGGGCCGACACCACCGCGATGTACCACCCGGACGCCGGCCGATTGCACGCCGACGACGCCGTGTCCGCGCTGCTGAAGGCCGCGGCGCAGCGGGGCGCCGAGGTGCGGCACGGGGTGTGCGTGACCGGCATTCGGCACTCGGGACGTACCGGAGAGGGCGTGACCGTGGTGACGGACACCGAGGACGCTCTGACGGCGGACGCGGTCGTGGTCGCCGTGGGCGGCTGGGCGCCCGCTTTCCTGCCTGCCCTGGTGACCGGCCTGCCCCCGATGCGGGTCACCCAGGAGCAGCCGGTGCACTTCCCGGCCCCGGACGCGCTGGACTGGCCTTCGTTCATCCACCACCCGGGAGCCGGTTTCGATCAACCGGGTGGTGTGTACGGGCTGGGCAGTGTGGACGGCGTCAAGGTGGGTCTGCACGGCGTCGGGAAGGTCGTGGACCCCGACCACCGTGACCGTACGCCGGACCCCGCGGCCGTCGAATGGCTCCGCGCCTACGCCGACGCATGGCTGCCCGGTGTGGCCGGCACCGAGCCGACCCCCCTCACCTGCCTCTACACCACGACGCCCGACGAGGACTTCGTCATCGACCGGCAGGGCCCGGTCACCGTGCTGGCGGGCTTCTCCGGGCACGGATTCAAGTTCGGACCGGCCATCGGTGACCTGGCGGCCGACCTGGTCGAGGGAAGGCCCGGGACGGCACGGTTCGCCCTCGGCCGGGCGACACCCGGGCACTGAGCATCCGGCCGGTTCTCCCGGGGGCGGGGGCATCCCACGTCCGCACAGGCCCGTGATCGGCTGCGCCGGCACCGATCCCGAAGGACGGGGACCTCACCCCGGGCGGACCGGCAGCACTCCGGTACTCCGCGGCAGGTCGGCGACTGCCGGACAGGGGTGGGCGTCCATGCCGCGTCCGGCACCCTGCCGATCGCGAACCGTGCCCGTGCCGCGGAAGGCGCGGCGGTAGGCGTGGGGGCTGACGCCCACGACTCGCTTGAACCGGTCGCGGAAAGCCGTGGGCGAGCCGAATCCGACCTGCCCGGCGATCCGGTCCACCGCGTGCGGCGTGGTCTCCAGGAGGTGCTGAGCCCGGCGGATCCGCGCCCGGTGCAGCCACTGGAGCGGAGTGGTGGCCATCTGCTCCCGGAAGCGGCGGTTCAGCGTGCGGGTGCTCACGCCGGCCCGGTCGGCGATGTCGTCGAGGGTGAGCTCGCGTCCGGCGTTGTCCTCCAGCCACCGCAGCAACGGCTCCAGAGCCGCGCCGCCCGGTGCGGGCGGCTGAGGGTGGACGATGAACTGCGCCTGGCCGCCCTCGCGTTCCAGTGGCATCACCGAGAGGCGGGCGGCATCGGCGGCCACCGCCGAGCCGTGGTCGCGCCGGATCAGGTGGAGGCACAGATCGAGCCCCGCGGCGGCCCCGGCCGACGTGAGGAACTGGCCGTTGTCGACGTACAGCACGTCGGGGTCCACGTCGATCTCCGGATGCCTGGCGGCCAGCAGCCCGGCGGCGGCCCAGTGGGTCGTGGCCCTCAGCCCGTCGAGCAGGCCGGTGGCGGCCAGCACGAGGGCTCCGGCGCAGACCGAGGCGATGCGGGTGCCGTCGGCCGCGGCGCCTCGCAGGGCGTCGAGCACGTCGGGCGGGACGGGCACGGACGGATCGGCACAGCCGGGGACGATGATCGTGTCGGCGTCGGCGAGGTCGTCGAGACCGTACGGGGCGCGGAGCGTGAAGGCTCCCGCGTCGACCTCCTCGGTGGCAGCGCAGACCCGGACCCGGTAGGCGGGGCGGCCGTCGGGCAGTCGCGTGCGCGTGAAGACCTCGAGCGGCGTGGACAGGTCGAAGGCGATGACGCCGTCCAGGGCGAGTACGGCCACGGTATGCATGACGGATCCTCTCCGATCTCCGGGTCCGGTCGCTGCCCGGACCGGTGGGCCTACGCCCGGGAATGACGATAGGGGCAGGTCGGAGGGGTGGAGACGGCGGTGGCGAGAATCCGTTGAAGGGTGGCATTTTCGCCACTCCCGCCGGTCCGGACGGGCGCCTAGCGTCGGTTCCGGCCGTGCCGGACAGTGACGCGGTCCGTACCGAGAGGACTGATGCCGGATGCTCGCCCAAATCGTGTTGTTCGACGGTTTCGACCCACTGGACGTCGTCGCCCCGTACGAGGTTCTGCATGCCGGAGGTGCCGCCGCGGACGGGGCTCTGACCGTGGAACTCGTGACGGCCGAGGGGCCGCGGGAGGTGACCGCCGGGATCGCGCCCCTGTCCCTCCGGGCCGTCGGCAGGCTCGACCCCGCGCGCGCCGGTCTGGTCGTGGTCCCCGGAGCCGCCGGGCGCATGCCGCGGGGCACGGGCCCCGCCGATGACGGCAGCGTCCCGGCGATCCTGGCGCGCGCCTTGGACACGGGGCTGCCACCACTCCTCAAGGAGGCGGTGGACCGGACCGACGTGTGTGTGGCGACGGTGTGCGGCGGTTCGCTGCTGCTCGCCATGGCGGGGCTGATCGGCGGCCGCCACGCGGTGACCCACCACGAGGGGATGGATGCGCTCGCGTCCACCGGGGTGCGTGCGGTGCGGGCCCGGGTGGTGGACGACGGGGACCTGGTGTCGGCCGGGGGCGTGACCTCGGGGCTCGACCTCGGACTGCATCTGCTGGAGCGGGAGCTCGGCCCGCAGCCTGCGCTCTTCGTGGAGCGGCTCTTCGCCCATGAGCGGCGC
The DNA here is from genome assembly GCA_014651175.1 of Streptomyces clavifer. Taxonomy (GTDB): domain Bacteria; phylum Actinomycetota; class Actinomycetes; order Streptomycetales; family Streptomycetaceae; genus Streptomyces; species Streptomyces clavifer. Next base: position 64,892 of record BMWJ01000007.1, read on the forward strand.
GGGGTGGTGTGGCGGGCGCCGGCATGAACACCGCAGGCAATCCCTCTCCCCGTCTCCGCCACCGGAAAGCACTCTCGCTGTGACCAAGTTCCTCCTGGCCGTCCACGTGCTGGCCGCGATCGTCGCGATCGGACCCGTGACCGTGGCGGCCAGCATGTTCCCGCCCGCCGCCCGGCGTGTACTGGACGATGCCGGTGACGACCGGGCCTCCGCCACCCTGCACACCCTGCACCGCATCTGCCGTGTCTACGCGGGCGTCGGCATCGTCGTCCCCGTCTTCGGCTTCGCCACGGCGAGCAGCCTGGGGGTCCTGGGCGACGCCTGGCTGATCGTCTCGATCGTCCTCACCGCCCTGGCGGCCGGGGTGCTGGCCGCACTGATCCTGCCCGGACAGAACGCGCTCACCGCCGGGGACGCCTCGGCCGGCCCGGAGGCGACCCGTCGACTGGGCATGTACACCGGCTTGTTCAACCTGCTCTGGGCGACGGTGACCGTACTCATGATCGTCCGCCCCGGCTCGACGACGGGCGTGTGACGAATGCGTGCGCTCCGGACCGCCGCCGGCGTCGAGTTCACCTCCCTGCTCGTGCTCCTCGTCAACCTTGCGACGGTGCACTGGCCCGCCGTGTCCTCGCTGACCGGCCCCACCCATGGCTGCGCCTACCTCTTCGTGACCGTCCAGGTGATGCGCACGCCCGGTACGAACGGCCGGACGAAGCTGTACGCGCTCCTCCCGGGCGTGGGCGGTCTGCTCGCGCTGCGGCAGTACGGGCGGCGGCAGCCGGCCGCCGCGCAGGGGCCGCGTGCGGCCGAGCGGCGGTGAAGGCGCCCGGGCCCGAAGGATTACGCGGTGCGGGCCCAGGTGACCTCGGGCGTCGAGCGCGGGGCCGAGCGGGTCGCGGTGGTGGACCGCCGTTCGTACGGCGGTCCACGCTTCCGCGGCGTGTCAGAGTGCTGCGGACACCGGAGGGACGCCTTCGGTGTCCGCGTCGCGAACGCATCGTACTTCGGCCGGAATCCGCCGTGGCCACGTCACCGGCCCCGCGCCCGCCGGTCGACGGGACGATTCAGCTGTGGACCGGGCAGCCCACCGGCCTGAACGGCCTCTGCGAGGCCCGCACCGGCTCCAGGGCCGCCGTCCAGGCGTCCTCCCCGCGGCTCAGGACGACCAGGCGGTTCGTACCGGCGGCCCGGTCGCGACGGTACGAGGCCAGGGCGTTCGCGTCCGGGCCGGCCAACTCGGCCGTCACCTCCTCGACGAGACAGACCGGGCAGCCACCCACCGGCATCACGACGTCCCGCCGGACCGTGTCCCCCCAGATGCCGTCCATCAGCACGGCTCCGCCCGGGGCCACGGCCAGCGTCAGCTGCTGCCGCCCGTCGCCGCTGCGGCAGTCCGCCAGCAGCTGAGCCTTCACCTCGGCCGCGTCCGTACGCGGCATCCGCGCGTAGGACCGAGCGGAGAGGAAGAAGTCCGCCGCCGTCACCACCAGGAGCGCGACGGCCGGCCAGAGGAGCCAGCCCGGCCCCGGGCCGAGCCCCCGCCACAGACCGAGCCCGCCGACCACCAGCGCCAGCAGTAACGACCCCGGCGTCAGCCCGCGGCGCACCACCGCGCGGAGCACCAGCGCCACCAGCCCGACGGCCACCGCGATGTCCACCATGCCCATCTTTCCCCCTCGCCCCCGGCGCCCCGACGGGCCGCCCCCGGGACGTATCGTGCCAGCCGGACCGGCTGCATGTCAGGGGTAGCGCACGGCAGAGGACTTCCGGCCCCGAGTACCTGCGTGCCGGGCCTGCTTCGCCCCGCGGACAAGGCTGTTGTCCTTGACCGCGAGGACGAGCACGAGCACGACCGCGAGACGGTCGGCCGTGGGGTCACGGTGGCTGGATTCCGGGGGTGGGGGTGGTGCCGACGGGGATGTGGACACCCACCACGTGCCCGGGGGCCGCCCGGGAGACCACCGACGGGACGGCCGCCACACACACGCGCCGCCGACTCGCCACACCCTGGAGCCCGCCCGATTCACGGGCTCGACCGCTGATCGCGCGGCCCCCACCCCGCCGCGCAGCACCGCCCCGCTTCCCGATCGAGCCCGAACCGGACGGGCGAGCCCGGCCGCCGTCAGCGGGCGAAGACCTCGAAGGCGACCGCCGGCCGCCCGCCGAACCGCTCCGCGCTCGCGCCGGTCGCTCCCGAGAGGAAGGTGCGGCAGTATGCCTCCGGATCCTCGTCGGTCAGCACTTCGATGTACGTGCGGTGGGCCAGGAGCGACTGGACGGAACGTTCGAATCCCGCCGTCGCGTCGACGGCGTGCGTAGGCCTGTCCGTGCCCGCGACCGCCACCCAGCGCACCCCGTCCCACGGGTGCAGGCCCTGCTCGGCCAGTTCCGGGAAGATCCAGCGGTTGCCCGCGTCGCCCGCGGCGTCCAGCGCGGCCCGGCCGACCGCCCGGTGGTCGGGGGTGTTCCAGGCGACACCGCCCCAGGTGTCACGGTGATTGAGGGTGATGAGCAGTTCCGGCCGGTGCCGGCGGATGGCCGCGGCGATGTCGCGGCGCAGGGCCGTGCCGTACTCGATCACGCCGTCGCGGTGGTCGAGGAACTCCACGGCGCGTACGCCGACGGCTGCGGCACTCGCCCGCTGTTCCCGTTCCCGCAGCGGAGCGCACTCGTGCGGGGCGATGGTGTCGATCCCGGCTTCGCCCCGGGTGGCCAGGAGGTAGGTGACCTCGCGTCCCCCGTCGGTCCAGCCGGCCACGGCTGCGGAGCAGCCGTACTCCAGGTCGTCGGGGTGGGCGACGACTGCCAGCGCCCGCTGCCAGTCCGAGGGCATGGGTTCCAACTGCTCTGTCATGACCGGCAGGCTATCCGGGGGACCGTCGCGGCACGGGGCATTGCGGAGGCGTACCGGGGCAGGGGAAGTCGGAGTTGCTCCGGTCGGCCCCACGCGCGAGCCGGAGCCTCGAGAAATACCCCTAGGGGTATTCTGGTGTGCGGGCGTGCGGGACACCGGTCCCTCCCCCGCTCCGGCAACGAAAGGAATCGCTCGTGATCAGCCCCGCCTCCCTCTCCCCCGCCCAGGCCGCGGCACGCCTGGAGGAATTCACCGTCATCGACGTGCGGGCTCCCGGCGAGTACGCGGCCGGGCACGTGCCCGGCGCTCTGAACGTCCCGCTGGACCGGCTCCCCGAGGCGGTGCCGGCCCTGAAGTCGGCCTCGGCCCGCGGCTCGCTGCTCGTGGTGTGCGCCTCGGGGGTCCGCTCCACCCGGGCCTGCGAGATCCTTGCCGATGCCGACATCGACGCCGCCACCCTGACCGGCGGAACCTCCGCCTGGGAGGGCGACGGACACGACCTGGACCGCCCGGAAGGCGCCGGGGCCACCTGGCCCATGGAACGCCAGGTGCGCCTCGCCGCCGGCTCGCTCGTCGTGGTGGGCCTGCTGGCCGGCAGGCGGATCCCGGCCGCGCGCTGGCTCTCCGCGGCCATCGGCGCAGGTCTCGTGTACTCCGCGGCGAGCAACACCTGCGGCATGGCGGCGGCGCTGTCGAAGCTGCCGTACAACAGCGCGCCGCGCTCGGGGGCGGACCTGGGCGCAACGCTGGAGGCCCTGCAGCGCTGACCCGCCCCCGGGCGGCCGGTTCCTACCGGTCGCTCTCCCCCCGTACGAGGCCGAGCAGGCGGTCCAGCACCTGGGGGCCGCCCGCCCGCAGCCCGTCGTGCTCGAATTCACTGGTCACCCACGTGCGCAGGCCGCGGATCGATGCGGCGGTGCGCAGCGCGTGCCCCGTGTCCACGTACATGTCGTCGTGGTACACGGCGGCCGCCACCGGCACCTCGTTGGCGGCGAGCCGGTCGGCGTCGTACAGGACGGGCCAGTCGGTGCGGGCGGCGAGCAGTTCGGCCGTTTCGCGCAGGGGGCGCAGCGCGGGATCGACCTCGAAGTGCCAGGGGTGGATGCTCTCCCCGGTGAAGATCAGCGGCCCGTCGCCCGCCAGCGCGGCGGCGGCGTCGAACTGCGGGAACTCGGCGCGGACGCGCTCGGCGGACCAGTCGGTGGGCTGCGCGCCCCGGCCGTAGATCGCCTCGTGCATGAGGGCGTACAGCGGGTGCCCGGCGAACGAGGTGGCCGTGCGCATGGCCTCCTGGAAGGTGTCCGAGAGCTCGGCCCCGTGCGCGCCCTCCACGAAGGCGTTCTCCAGGAGGTAGTGCAGTTGGTGGCTGCCGTTGCTGCCGCCCAGCACGATGCCGAGGGACTGGAACCCCTCGGGCGTCAGCAGGTGCCCGCCGCTCTCCGGGCGGTGCTCGGCGAGGTAACCGGCGACGGCGCGGGCACGGGCGACGTCCTGCGGGTAACGGGCGTAGTGCGCGGCGACCTTGCGTTCGATGCGCGGATAGGCCGCCCGGTAGACGTCGTCGGCGTGCGCGTCCAGGGAAGGCAGCCCCCCTGTGATCAGGACGGCTTCCAGCCCTTCGGGCGCGGACGACAGGTACTGGACCGCGCAGAAGCCGCCGAAGGACTGCCCCAGGACCGTCCAGGGCGCCCCGCCGGTCAGCTGCGGGCGGATCACTTCGCAGTCCCGCACGATGCTGTCGGACCGGAAGTGGGCCAGGTAGTCGGCCTGCTCCCGCGGGCCTCCGCGCACCGGCAGGGTCTGCCGGTTGGCCGGGGTGGAGAGGCCGGTGCCCCGCTGGTCCAGGAGCAGCACGCGGAACTCCCGCACCGCACGCCCCAGCCATGCCTCCGTGCCGATGAAACGGCGGGCGCCGAAGCCCGGGCCGCCCTCCAGATAGACCAGCCACGGCAGGTCCTGGCCGACGTTCGCACTCGCCACGGCTTCCCGGCCGAAGATCTCGATCTTCTCGCCGTCCGGGGCATCGTGGTCGAGGGGAACCGTGAACCGGTGGTCGGTGAAGACGAGGCCGGGGTGGCGATAGCTGTTCAAAGGAGCTCCTGTATCCGGTGTTCCCGGACAGTTCAGCACATGCCCCCGCCCCGGACGGCCCCGGGCCGGGCACCCCTCGACGAGGCGGTCCCGCACGCGCCGCCGCCACGGGGCCCGGACGGCACGCCGGCCCGGTCGGCCGCCCCACCCGGCCCATGACCACACCGGGCACGGTCCGCATCGACCGGCACCCGGCACCCGACGGCCACGGGCACCGGCCCTCGCGCCCGGCACCACGCGATCCGCGGCCGGGTGGCCGCGGACGCCCTGCGGATCACCGGTGACCGTGGCACGGTGGGCGGCGGTGCCGGTCGGTCCCGCCTTTCCCTGCGCCCGGAGCCGGCGGACGCACCACGAGGCGCCACGCCGGACGGTGCCAGGGCGGCCGGCGCTGCGGCGACACCTGGTCGCAAACCGCCCAGGTTGCCAGCGTTTGCCATTAACCCGCGCATGCAATTATTGTTGACGCCAGTAACCATCGTACGCAGCTCGGCGCAGCCCGACTCCAGGAAGGACCCACCATGTCCTCGGTCCCCACCGTCACACTCAACAACGGCATCACCATTCCGCAGCTCGGCTTCGGCGTCTTCCAGGTCCCGGACGACGAGACGACCGCAGCCGTGTCCTCCGCCCTGGAAGCGGGCTACCGCTCCATCGACACGGCTGCCGTGTACGGCAACGAGGCGGGCGTGGGCCGCGCCCTCGAGGCCTCCGGACTGCCGCGCGAGGACCTTTTCGTCACCACCAAGCTGTGGAACGCCGACCAGGGCTACGACTCCACACTCGCCGCCTTCGACGCCGGCCTCGCCAAGCTCGGCCTCGACTTCGTGGACCTCTACCTCATTCACTGGCCCACCCCCGCGCGCGACCTCTACCTCGACACGTGGCGCGCACTGGAGAAGCTGGTGGCCGACGGCCGGATCCGGGCCGCCGGAGTCTCCAACTTCCAGCCTGCCCACCTGCGCCGCCTGATGGACGAGAGCCCTCTCGTCCCGGCGGTCAACCAGATCGAGCTGCACCCAGGCCTCCAGCAGAACGAGCTGCGTGCCCTGCACGCCGAGCACGGCATCGCCACCGAAGCCTGGAGCCCGCTGGCGCAGGGCGCACTGCTGGACGACGAGGTCCTGGTCTCCCTCGCGGACCGCCACGGGAAGTCGCCCGCCCAGGTCGTCCTGCGCTGGCACCTCCAGCTCGGCAACGTCGTGATCCCCAAGTCGGTCACGCCCGCCCGCATCCGGCAGAACATCGATGTCTTCGACTTCGAGCTCTCGGACGCCGACATGGCCGCGATCGCCGGCCTCGACCGCGGCATGCGCACGGGCCCGGACCCCGACACCCTCAACTGAACCCTGCCGCCCGGTCCCGGCCGGTCCGGCGGCGCGCGAACCACGTGCGGCCGGTCCCGCAGCGTGCGAACAGCGTGACCCAGGGCTCGTGTGTACGGCCGCTCCCGCGGGCCACGCCACGCAGAGGCCACGGCGAGGAGCGGGAGCCCGGGTGCCCGACCGCCCCGCACGTGACGGGAGCGGGCACCCGGGCATACTCCGCGTCCAGCGCCGTCTCCCCCGACCACGGCAGCGATTGCGGCCCGATCCGCTGCACCGGCATGCCCTGTGCTCCGGCGGGCGACGCCCCCTCGCCGCTCCGGGCGAGCGTTACCGCCCCCGCCGGTAGCTGCTGCCGTCCTTCGGGCGTACGAGCAGGCCGGCGACCACGAGGTAGCGGCGCAGGGCCGAGCAGTCCTCGTGCACCGTGAGCAGCGCGTCGTTCACCTCACGCTCCGTGTAGACGCGACCGGGCTCGAAGAGCGTGTCGGCGAGGTGTTCGAGCAGCTGCTCGCGACGGGCCACCTTCCGGGGGATCGCCGTCAGGCGCCCGTGCGAGAAGAGTGCGGTCACCTGATGCGAACTGCGGGTATCCGTGTCGACCATCCCGGAAGCCTCGCAGGCACCGCATCAAGCGGCAACGCCATTTCCCCCTGCCCGGTCGCCGCGCACTCCCCCATCGGATTCTCGCACCGACCGTCGTACGGTATGACCATTCATCTCTACGACACAAGGTGGTCCCGCATGTCCCTGTTCGACCTGCCCCTCGATCAACTGCGCGCCCACAGCAGCCGTTCGGTGGAGCCCGAGGACTTCGACGCCTTCTGGTCGGCCACCCTCGACGAGGCACGGACCCATGACCTGGACGCCCGCTTCGAACTGCGCACCGACACCGGCCTGACCACGGTCGACGTGTACGACGTGACGTTCGCCGGCTTCGGCGGACACCCGGTCAAGGGCTGGCTCGTCATGCCCGCGGGCACCACGGAACCGCTGCCGGTGATCGTGGAGTTCCTCGGATACGGCGGCGGGCGCGGGCTGCCGCACTCGTACCTGCTCTGGGCCTCCGCGGGCCTGGCCCACTTCGTGATGGACACCCGCGGCCAGGGCAGCGGGTGGGCTCCCGGCGACACCGCGGACCCCGTGGGCAGCGGCCCCTCCTTCAACGGATTCATGACCCGGGGCATCGAGGACCCGCTCACGTACTACTACCGGCGGCTGATCACGGACGCGGCGCGGGCGGTGGAGGCGGCCCGCTCGCACCCGCTGACCGACGCGAGCCGCACCGCCGCGATCGGTGTGAGCCAGGGCGGCGGTCTCGCCCTCGCGGTCGGTGGCCTGATACCCGACCTGGCGGCCGTGGCACCCGATGTGCCGTTCCTCTGCGACTTCCCCCGGGCCGTCCGGATCACCGACCGGAACCCGTACCGCGAGATCGCCAACTACCTCAAGACGCACCGGGGCCGCGCCGAACAGGTCGCCCGGACCCTGGCGTACTTCGACGGCGTCCACTTCGCGGCGCGCGGGCGGGCGCCCGCGCTGTTCTCGGTGGCCCTGGAGGATCAGACCTGCCCGCCGTCGACGGTCTTCGCCGCGTTCAACGCGTACGCCCACCCGGACAAGGAGATCGAGGTGTACGACTTCAACGACCACGAGGGCGGCGGCCCGTTCCAGGAAGCGGTGCAGCTGGCCAGGCTGCCGCGGCTGCTGAAGGCCTGACGCCCCGGACCGGCCCGGACCCCCTTGACCGGGCTTGTGCACGGAGCCTAGGTTTCCCGGAGAAAGAAAGCGCTTGCTATCCAGTGGGCGGCCATCTCTCCTCCTCAGGGGGTGTTTGTCACGCCCAGCCATGGTTCCCACCGAGGGACGGTGCGGGTCGCGATCGTCGGCACGGGTGCGATCGCGCGAGGCAGTCATCTGTCCGCGCTCACCGCGCTCGCCGCCGAGCAGCCGCTGGAGATCGTCGCGGCGGTCGATGTCGACGTGACCGCGGTCAGGGCGTTCTGCGCGGATGCGGGAATCGCCCGGCCGTACACGAATCTCGACCGGATGCTCGCAGAGCAGCGGCCCGACCTGGTCGTCATCGGCACCCCGCCCCGGTTCCACCGCGACCAGACCGTGGCCGCGCTGCGTGCCGGGGCGTGGGTGTGGTGCGAGAAACCGCCCTGCCCGTCGCTGGAGGACTTCGACGCGATCGAGGCCGCGGAAGGGACCGGGGACGGTGGGCCCTACGCTGCGATCGTGTTCCAGCACCGCTTCGGCTCGGGCTCCCGGCACGTCCGCGAGCTGCTGGCCGGGCAGGCGATGGGCCGGGCCCTGGTGGCCCACTGCCAGACCACCTGGTACCGGGACGAGGCGTATTACTCCGTTCCCTGGCGCGGCAGGTGGAGCAGCGAGGGCGGCGGCCCCGCGATGGGACACGGCATCCATCAGATGGACCTGCTGCTGGATCTGCTCGGCCCGTGGTCGGAGATCCGCGCGATGGCGGGACGGCTGGTGCACGACGTCGAGACGGAGGACGTGTCCACCGCGCTGGTCCGTTTCGAGAACGGCGCGATGGCGACGGTCGTGAACAGCGTCCTCAGTCCGGACGAGGTGAGCCGCATCCGGATCGACTGCGAACGGGCGACGGTCGAGCTCACCCACCTGTACGGACACCGCAACGCCGACTGGCGGATCACACCGGCGCCGGGCGTCCCCACCGCAGAGGCCGCCGCCTGGAACGACTTCGGACCCGACGTGCCCAGCTCGCACGAGGCATAGTTGCGTGGGCTGCTGGACGACTTCAGGGCGGGACGCCGGCCACGCAGCAGCGGCGCCGACGGCCGCAAGAGCCTCGAACTGGTGGCCGCCCTCTACAAGGCGGCCTTCACCGGGGAGACCGTCCGTGCGGGCGGGATCCGCCCCGGGGACCCGTACTACTCCGCCCTGCACGGCGATGCTCCCGGCTGGGCGCCGGAGCCCGGGGCGCCGACCATGGAGGACCCGGCATGACGCATTCCCTGGAGCTCACCCACCATCACGGCCACCACATCGCGGTGACCGTCGCGGACAGCGGCGTCGAGCTGCTGCGCTACGTGTACCGGGCCGAGGACCCCTGGGAGGCCCCGAAGCCGTACATCCACCCCCTGCGCACACTGTCGGGCCGGGTGGTCACCGACTACCGCCCCAACGACCACCGCTGGCACAAGGGCCTGCAGATGACCGCCTCGCACCTGTCGGGCCAGAATCTGTGGGGCGGCAACAGCTACGTACACGGCAAGGGGTACCAGGCCCTGCCGGAGCGTGTCGGTTCCATGGCGCACGCCGGCTTCGACGAGGTGTCGGTGCACGACGACGGGATCCGCCTCGCCGAGCGGCTGACCTGGCATCCGCACAGCGGTGAGCACTGGGCCGACGAGACACGCCGCATCGAGGTGCACGACATCGACGAGGAAGGCCGCAGCTGGACGCTGACCTGGTCGTCCGCGATCACCAACCGGCGCGAGGAGCCGCTCCGTTTCGGCAGCCCCACGACGCACGGGCGGGAGAACGCGGGGTACACGGGCCTGTTCTGGAGGGGTCCGCGCGCCTTCCGGGACGGGCGGATCCTGACCCCGGACGCCGAGGGCCCCGGGCTGATGGGACAGCAGGCGGATTGGCTGGCGTACACCGGGGAGCACGACGAGGTCGACGGGTACGCCACGCTCGTCTTCATCCACTCCCCGGGGAACGATCACACCGGCGCGGGCGGTGCGCACCCGGCGCACTGGTTCGTCCGCAGCTCGCCCTTCGCGGCCGTCGCCCCGTCGCTCGCCTTCCACGAGGAGCTGGCCCTGGCCCCCGGCGCGACGCTGACCCGCCGCTACCGGGTGCTGGTGGCGGACGGCGCCTGGGACCGCGAGCGGATCACTTCCCGGATCGGCCGGCTCTCCTGGTAGCGGTCCGGACCGTCCCCGTCCGGGGCTACCGCGCCCCGGACGGGGAGAGGACGAATACGGGGATCTCCCGGTCGGTCTTGGTCTGGTAGTCGGCGTAGTCGGGGAACGCCTCGACGGCGCGGTCCCACCACACGGCCTTCTCCTCACCCGTGACCTCGCGGGCGGTCATGTCCTGCTGCACGGTGCCGTCGCGCAGTTCCACGTGGGGGTCGGCCAGCACGTTGTAGTACCAGACGGGGTGCTTGGGGGCGCCGCCGAGGGAGGCGACGACGGCGTACTCGCCGCCGTGCTCGACCCGCATGAGCGGGGTCTTGCGGAGCTTGCCGCTCTTGGCGCCGCGTGTCGTCAGGAGGATGACGGGCATCCCGCGCAGTGTGGTCCCCTGGGTGCCGCCGGAGCTCTCGATGAGCTCGACCTGTTCACGCACCCATGTCGTCGGGCTCGGCTCGTACTCGCCCTCGATCGGCATGGCGTTGTCCTCTCGTAGGAGTCCTGCGTCGTGTACCCATCATGACGCCCTCGAAGATCGGGGACGCGCAGGAACCACCGGCGGGCGGGTTCCGTCGGGCAGGCTCCTGCCCATCTTTCGACCCTTCCGTCTCAGCATCCGGGAGGCAATCAGTTGCTCATGGCGGTCCCTGCTCACAGAATCCGGACCCCTTCAGGTAATTACGTCCCGGTATTTCCCGAATATGCACTCGCCCCGCTCCAGGGACACTCCGGCGCAGGGCATACCGTGGGGGCAGCGGAGTAAGCCAAGCCTTACTCCGCTGCACTCTGCCCGTGCTCGTCCGCCCAAAGGAACAACCTCCATGACACGCCCCGTCCGCGTCGCCATCGTCGGAGCCGGTCCCGCCGGAATCTACGCAGCGGACGCGCTGCTCAAATCCGAGGCCGCACAGGACCCGGGTGTATCGATCGACCTGTTCGAGCGCATGCCCGCGCCCTTCGGCCTGATCCGGTACGGGGTGGCTCCGGACCACCCGCGCATCAAGGGCATCGTCAAGGCGCTGCACCAGGTCCTGGACAAGCCACAGCTGCGGCTGTTCGGCAACGTCGACTACCCCAACGACATCGGCCTGGACGACCTGCGGTCCTTCTACGACGCCGTGATCTTCTCCACCGGCGCCGACGCCGACCGCGCCCTCGACATACCCGGCATCGAGCTCGACGGCTCCTACGGTGCCGCCGACTTCGTCGCCTGGTACGACGGCCACCCCGAGGTGCCCCGCACCTGGCCCCTGGAGGCCGAGAAGGTCGCCGTGCTCGGCGTCGGCAATGTGGCCCTGGACGTGGCGCGCATCCTGGCCAAGACGGCGGACGAACTGCTCCCGACCGAGATCCCCGCGAACGTGTACGACGGCATCAAGGCGAACAAGGCCCTGGAGGTGCACGTCTTCGGGCGGCGCGGTCCGGCCCAGGCCAAGTTCAGCCCGATGGAACTGCGCGAGCTGGACCACTCGCCGAACATCGAGGTCATCGTCAACCCCGAGGACATCGACTACGACGACGGCTCGATCGCGACGCGGCGGGAGAACAAGCAGGCCAACATGGTCGCCTCCACGCTGGAGAACTGGGCGATCCGGGACGTGGGCGACCGTCCGCACAAGCTCTTCCTGCACTTCTTCGAGTCCCCGGTCGAGGTCATCGGAGAGGACGGCCGCGTCGCCGGCCTGCGCACCGAGCGGACCGAGCTGGACGGCACGGGCAACGTCAAGGGCACCGGCCGGTTCACGGACTGGGACGTACAGAGCGTCTACCGCGCGGTCGGCTACTACTCGGAGGAGCTCCCGAAGCTCCCGTTCGACGTGGCCTCCGGCACGGTCCCGCACGCCGCGGGACGCGTCCTGACCGGCGGGGAGCCGATGGAGTCGGTGTACGTCACCGGCTGGATCAAGCGGGGCCCGATCGGCCTGATCGGGCACACCAAGGGCGACGCCAACGAGACGGTGGCCTGCCTGCTGGAGGACCACGCCGCCGGACGCCTGGCCGAGCCCGCGCAGCCCGGTCCCGACGCCGTCGTCGACTTCCTTGAGCAGCGCGGCGTCCGGTACACCACCCGCGAGGGCTGGCACAGCCTGGACGCCCACGAGCAGGCGCTCGGGGCGGAGCAGGGCAGGGAGCGGATCAAGGTCGTCGACCGTGCAGCCATGCTGGACGCGTCCGGCGCCTGACCTCGGGCCGTGAGCGCCCCCGGAACCGCTGTGGGTCCGGGGGCGTGTGCGTGAGGTGCCCGCGGGGCGAGGGCCTCGCACAGGGCGGGGCGGCGGGCACTCCGGGTATGCCTCCGAGCCTTAGACTCGGCCAATGGCGAAGTATTTTGACGTACACCCCGAGAATCCTCAGCGCCGCACCATCAGCAATGTGGCCGACAGCATCCGGTCGGGTGCGCTGGTCGCGTACCCGACCGACTCCTGCTACGCGTTGGGCTGCCAGTTGGGCAGCCGCGACGGCATCGGACGGATCCGGTCGATCCGGAATCTCGACGACCGCCACCACTTCACCCTGGTGTGCGAGAACTTCGCACAACTGGGGCAGTTCGTGCAGGTCGACAACGACGTGTTCCGCAGCATCAAGGCGGCGACCCCCGGCAGTTACACCTTCATCCTCCCCGCGACCCGGGAGGTGCCGCGGCAGTTGCAGCACCCCAAGAAGAAGACCGTCGGCGTCCGGATCCCGGACCACGCCGTCACCCAGGCGCTCCTCGCCGAGCTCGGCGAGCCCCTGCTCTCCAGCACGCTGCTCCTGCCCGACGAGAAGGAGCCGCTGACGCAGGGCTGGGAGATCAAGGAACGCCTCGACCACGTGGTCGACGTCGTGCTGGACTCGGGTGACTGCGGCACCGAACCGACCACGGTCATCGACTTCTCAGGCGGCGAGGTGGAGATCGTACGGCGGGGTGCGGGCGACGTCACCCGGTTCGAATAGCCCGTGCCGGCGCGCACACCCCGCGCTTCGGGGGTCCCGCCGAGATGCCCCACGCCTCGGGGGCTGGTTCGGTGGAGGGGTCCGCTCCGCACGGCTCCCAGGAGTGATCATGAGCGAGTCAGAGAACGTCCACGGTCGCGCACGGCAGATGCGTGCCGACGCGAAGGATCTGGAAGAGGCCGCCGAACGCGCCACCGACCCCGCGGAACGCCGGCGTCTGAAGGACCGGGCCCGTCGGCTGGAATCGGAGAGCGTGCAGGTCAGCGGAATGGCGAGCGGGGACATCTATCCCATGGAGTAGCGCGCGGCCGGGACCCGCGCGCGATACCCCTGCGGCCGGGACCCGCGCGCGATACCCCTGCGGTCGGCGCAGCTGACGTCCCCGGTCGGCGCTCCGGACCGGGAGTCGCGATGATCCGTCCGCGCGGAGCGGCGGGCCCCTCCCTCTCCGCGGGCGGGGCCGCCCCGGCCCGCCCGTCAGGTCACCGCCACCGTGTCCGGCGCTCCTCGCAGCCCTGCGATCCGGGCGAGACGTTCCAGGGAGTCCACCAGAGCCTCCCGGTCGTACGTACTCGTGGTGACCAGCACCTCGTCCGCGCCCGTCTCCCCGACGACCAGCTCGAGTCCGGCGGCCACCGCGTCCTCCGTGCCCGCCAGGTGGCCGCGCAGGCCGCTCTCGTACAACTCACGTTCCTTGGGCGTCATGGTCAGCCCCTCGATGCGCTCGGCCGTGGCCAGCGGCGGGAAGCTGCCGTGGCTGCGCGCGTACGCCATGGACCAGGCCTCGGGTACCAGGAGACGGCGGGCGGCTTCCTCGGTCTCGGCGACCGCCACCGTGCCGGCCACGACCACATACGGCTCCGAGGCCCAGGCCGAGGGACGGAATCCGCTGCGGTAGCCCTCGACGGCCCGCATCAGCTTCTCGCGACCGCGGAGATCACCGACGACCAGGGGCAGCCCGGCCGCCGCCGCGATGGCGGCGCCCTCGCCGGTCGCCAGGACGTACGGAGGTACGCGCAGGCCCTCGGCCGGCCTCGCGTGCACCTGAGGGTGGGCCCGCTGGGTGCCGTCGAACCAGCCGAGGAGCTCGGAGAGCTGACCGGCGAAGGCGTCGGCGTCCTCCTTGTCCCGGCCCAGAGCTCTGCGGATCCCGTCCGTGAAGCCCACGGAGCGCCCCAGTCCCATGTCGATGCGGCCGGGGAACAGGGAGGCGAGCACACCGAACTGTTCGGCGACGACGAAGGGCTGGTGGTTGGGGAGCATGACCCCGCCCGTACCGACGCGGATGGTGGAGGTCGCGGCCGCCACGGCCGCGGCCAGGACGGTCGGCGCCGAGCCTGCCACACCGGGCACGCTGTGGTGCTCGGCCACCCAGAAGCGGTAGTAGCCGAGCGCCTCGGCCGTACCGGCCAGCCGGACGGTGTCCCGCAGCGCCTGCGGGCCGTCGTACCCCTCCCTGGTGCGGGAACGGTCGAGGAAGGAGAACCGGGTGGATGCGATGGCAGAGCTCACGCATGGTTCAACGCCCCCGGGCCGCCGTGATTCCCGGCAGAGCCGCGCGACCAGCGGTGGCCGTGCGTGCGCGAGATGACTTCGCCACCCTGCTCGGCTGCGCCGCGCCGTTCCGCGCCTTCGGCGGGACGGTCGCGAGGGGCCGGGGCACGGAAGGGGCCGTTCCACGGTGTCGGCTGCCTGCCGGCACCGTGGAACGCCTCTGACCGGTCCCGGGTCGGCCTTCCGGTCCCCGTCGGGGACCGGCCCGCTCCGCAACGGGTGGCGTGCGGCGCCGGGACATGCCTCCGAGGTGTCAGGAACGGGCCATGAGGGCGGCGAGTCCCGCCCGGGTGGCGACGTCGGTCTTTCGGAACACCCGGGAGAGGTGGGTCTCGACGGTGCGAGGACTGAGGTAGAGCCTGGCGGCGATCGCCTGGTTGGTGAGACCCTCGGCGACCAGTTCGGCGACCTCCCGTTCGCGCGCCGTCAGCGAGGCGAGCCGGGGCGGAGTGATGGAGGGCGCGGCGGGTAAGGACGTGGCCGGTGCGGAGGTGCCGGGTACGGGCGGCCGCGTCATCTCCGCCAGGCCGATCAGCAGGCCCGCGCCTCCGGTGACGGCCATCCGGTGGCCCTGCTCCCACATGGCCGCGCCCCGCGCGCCCAACCCGGCGGCCGTCATCACCGGGGCCGCGAGCAGCAGGGACCGCGCCTCCCAGAACACCGCACCGGAGCGTGCACTTTCCGCCACTGCCTCGGTGAGCAGCGTCGCCGCCGTGGCCGGGTCACCGCCGTGCAGTGCGATCTGTGCCGCGCTCCGCAGTGCGGAGGCGCGCTGCACCGGCAGCCCGAGCCGCTCCGCCTCCTTACCGGCCCGCTCGGCCCAGACCGACGCGGAGTCGACATCCCCCGTGGAGAGGGCCGCCGTGACCAGAAGCTCCGACAGGAGGGGGCGCATCGAGGGCTGCAGGCCCTGCAGGTCGTCGCCACCGGCGCGAAGGAGGGCGTCCCGGGCGCGGTGCGGATCGCCGCCGGTGAGCGCCGCGTAGCCGAGCATGGACCAGGCCATGGAGGCCCGCCAGTTGTCGCTGGGCCCCATCGTGGCTACGGCTTCCTCGGCGGCCGCCAGTGCCTTCGGGGCGCCGGGCTCGGATGCCGCCACCAGCACCTGGGCCTTGTTGGCCAGGACGAACGCGAGCAGTTCGCTGCTTCCGATGCCCCGAGCGATGTCCTCGGCCTCGGCCGCCAGCTCTCGGGCCGACGGCAGTCGGCAGGTCTGGATCCCTACGTGTGCCTTGCACAGCAGCAGGAGCGGCAGGAGGTAGACCTGCCCGCTGCGCCGGGCGATCTCCAGTCCCCGGTCGGCATGGCGCTCGGCGTCGGTGTAGCGGCCGAGGAACGCCTCCGCCCAGCCCAGTCTGGCCAGTGGTTCGCACACCGCCGTGAGGTCGCCGTCGGGAAGTCCGTCCAGCAGTTCGGCCGCCTGCTCCGCGAACGCGCCCGCGGCGGCCACACCGCCCTCGTAGGCCTCGCCGAAGGCGGCGACCGCCAGTGCCCCCGCTTCTCCGAGTTCGTCGCCCAGGGAGCGGGCTTCCGTGAGGGTCCGTGCGACTTCGCCCCGCATCTGCGGGTAAGAGGTGTTGTGCGGTGCGGACGAGCTAAGTTCGAGGCCGATCGACACCCTGTCGGACGGTGACGGTTCGGGTTGTCTGCGCAGTTCGCGGCGCAGGAGCGCGATCGCCTCGGGGTACCTTCCGAGGTGCCGCTCCGTCAAGGCGCACAGCACGACCGCCGGCGTCCTGACACCGGTCTCGTCAGGACCGGCCGAGCCGATCACCTCGTGCAGCAGGTCCCGGCACTCCCGCAGCCCGCCGGCGACACCGAGCGCACGGGCCCGCCGCAGCATCAGATCGCGTCGCTCAGGTCCGTGTTCGACCGTGTCCGGCAGCAGCCGGAGTGCGGCCCCGAGCCAGTGTGCGCAGCTCGTGGGTGCCGTCGACGCGGTCTGTTCGGCGGCCTGCCTCAGTACGGCGTACGCCTGCGGGTCCCAGACGGTCACCGACCGTTCGATGTGCTGGGCCTGCTCGACGGCCGGTGCGCCCGCGCGGGCCAGCTCGGCTGCGGCGGCACGATGGATCTCGACGCGCCTGCGGGCGGCGGTGGACTCGTGGACCAGGGTCCGGATCACCGGGTGGCGCAGCGCCAGCCGGCCGCCCGGGCCCGGCCGCACGAGGTCACGCCGCTCCAGGGCGCCCAGATCGTCGTCGAGTGCGGCATCGGTGAGGCCGGTCGCCCTGCCGATCACCTGGGGCACGGCGTGATCGCCGAGCACGGCGACCGTCTCCAGGGTCCGACGCTGCGACGGGGTCAGCGGGGTCAGCTCGTCCAGCAGCAGCGCTGCGAGTCCGGTCGGCAGTTCGCCGAGGCTGTTCGTGAGGACCGTGGCGGACGTGCCGCCTCGCGCCGCGCGCTCGCGGTGCGCGTGCAGGAGGGAGAGGAAGTACAGGGGGTTGCCCTCACCGGCGGCGTAGAGCTGCGCGGCCCGGCCGCTCGGCAGATCGGAGGCCAATCCTTCGACACATTCCTGTTCCGCGAGCGGCGTCAGTCCGATCCGCGTCACCGCGTCGGTGTCGGCTCCGCGGGTGAGCGCCGCGGTGAGCGCGGACGGGGTCTGCCGGTCACGGCGGGCGACGACGAGGACGACGGGGCCGGACACCGGGTGCCGGACGAGATGGCTCAGGAGCTCCAGTGACGCCGGGTCCGCCCAGTGCATGTCGTCCAGCGCCACCACCAGCCCGCCGCCCCGGCCGAGCTGTGCCAACAGCCGTGCCACCGAACGGTGGAGAGCGAAGCGGTCGGCGGTGGCAGACGCCGGCCCGGGGGACGGCCCGGCACCCCGGCCGCCCAGGATCGGGGAGACCGCGTCGAGCAGCGCCGGTGCCGCGCGCAGCGGGCGGTCGTCCAGGTCGGCGAACGCGTCGGCGAACGGCTGGAACGGGAGGTGCCGCTCGTACTCCGTGGCCCGGCCGCGCAGTACCGTCACCCCGCGTCGCCGGGCGCGCAGGCACAGCTCCGCCATCAGCCGGCTCTTGCCGATCCCGGCCGCACCGGTGATGTCGACGAGCGACGGGCCGCCCCGGCCCATACGGTCGATCACCGTGTCGAGCTTCCCCAGTTCGGCCGACCGGCCGACGAGTGGGCTTCCGCCGTCGCGGTGTGGGGCGGCGTCACTCGACGCTCCCACGGGTGTGATACCTCTGCCGAACTCCACGGCAATGTCTACCACGTTGAGCGGACAGCCGTTCGACGGCCGCCGGTCCGCAACGTCGCGCACACCCACCGAGCCCGGCAGTTCCGTGCGCGACCGGCCTCAGCCGAACAGGGCGGTGAAGATCCAGACCGGAATGGCCACCACGACACTGAGAACGAGCACGCCCACCACCCAGGCGAGGAAGCCCAGGAAGTAACCGTCGCCGCTCTCCCATCTGCCGTGGCGCGCACAGGCGAACAGCCAGAGCGACACGAAGAGGAACGGCCCGAGAATGAATCCGGAGACGCTGACCCACGTGAGCAACGCATCGCCCGACAGCTCGTAAGCCCTCCCTCTGGCCGTACGCACCTCCACGACGCTGCCGGCCGGGTGCGGCTTCGCTGCCTTGTCCAGTGTGATCTCCCGCTGGGGTTCGCCCTCCTTGCGAGGCATGAAGACACCGATGCAGGCGGTGCCGTCCGCGTAGCCCTGCTCGTCGGTGGCCTCGTGGCACCCGGAGATCCTGACGGACCCGTCCGACGGGCCGACCCCCAGAACAGCCGCGAGGTGGGATCCCGGCAACAGCCAGATCAGCCATCCGGCCACCGCCAGGATCACCCACCCTCCGGTCAGGGCCGCCCCCCGTCCGGCCCTGACCGCTATGCGCTCCACCTCGCCGCCCCCCTCGCGATGGCCCTCGGGCCGCCCGGGATGAGCGCAGCTCGCTGGACCGCCCACACCCTCCCACTCGGTGCGGCGCCGCGCGTCCGTGGTTTCCCTGACACGTCCTACGTACATCCGCGCGGGTGGAGCGGACAGCCCGTACGTAGCGAGGTGCGGGCTCACACCGACGCCTTCCGTGCGGATCCTGCGAGCATCGCTCTCCGTGCCGCAACCCCACCGTGGGCCCGCCCTCATGCCGGTCTCCTGGACGAGTACGTCCGAGGACAGCTGCAAGGTGAGCAAGGTCCGTGACACCGGGCTGTCCCATCAGGCGAAGCCCGACCAGCCGTGCCGGTGCCCGTCGGGGCCGATGCCGCGGGCATGTCCCCGGCGGATCTCGTCGAAGGCGAACGGCGTCCAGTCGATGCCGCGTTCACGCAGTCAAGCGCGTACGGCCTCCAGCGGCCGTAGGCGCCCCGGCACGTTCTCCTAGGCCGCGACGGTGACCCGGTCGGCGCTCGACGTCTTCGTGTCCATGGCGCCCAGGATGCCGGTCGGCCCCGTCGGTGTCATGGCCTCACGAGGGCACGGACCGGGACGTGCGACCCGCACTGTTCTCACATCTTGATGTTCAAACAAACGCGCCTGTGTTAGAAATGAGCCATGGGTGTCGCCAATCGTCTGGACCTGACCCTGCGGCTGGTGCAGGGCTCCGACCGGGTTTCCGTGTCGGAGCTCTCCCATCGCCTGGGGGTCTCCGAAATGACCGTGCGCAGAGACCTGGACGCGCTTGAGCGCCAGGGGCTGGTGCGCAGGGTGCACGGTGGCGCAGTCGCCACGCGGTCCCGGCAGGAGGACGCGGGCTTCTCGGCGCGCGAGCCGTGGCAGGCCGCGACCAAGGACCGGCTCGGTGCGGCGGTGGCGGCGATGGTGGAGCCGGGCTCGCGTGTCCTGCTGGACGCGGGCACCACGACCGTGCACGTCGCGGAGCACCTGGCCGCACGGGCCCCTCTGACGGTGGCGGTCCTCAGCCTGCAGGCCGCCGTGTGCCTGGCGGACCGCCCCGGGATCGAGCTCCTGATCGTGGGCGGCCGGTCCCGTCCCGGCGAGCGGTCCCTGGTCGGCCCACTGGCCCTGCGCACGCTCGAAGCCCTGGCCTTCGACTGCTTCGTGCTGTCCATCGGCGGTGTGCACGCCGAGTACGGGTGGACGGAGTTCTCGCTGGACGACGCGGCCGTCAAGCAGGCCGCCCTCGCGGGTGCGACCCGCACGATCGCGGTGGCGGACGCGACCAAGCTCGGGGTGCGCGCGTTCAGCCAGGTCGCCGCGGTGGGCGCGGTGGACGACTTCGTCACCGACTCCGCCGCCGAGGACCCCGCCACCCACCCCAACGGCCCCCTGACCCTGACAGCCCTGCGTGACGCGGGCGTCCACACCGTCCTGGCCTGAGCCGGGACCACCGAGGAGTACCTGGCATGACCTCTGCGCCGCACCCCCTGATGATCCTGGTCGCCGGCCCGTACCGCGCGGGGACCGGCGACGACCCGGCCCTGCTCGAAGCCAACGTACGGGCGATGGACCGCGCCGCACTGACACTCTTCCGCGCCGGTCACCTGGCGGTCACCGGTGAGGCCCTGGCCCTCCCCCTGGTGCGTGCCGCGGGAAGCACCGGGCCGGGCGACGCGGTCTTCGACGAGATCTTCCACCCGCTGGCCGAACGGCTTCTCGAGCGCTGCGACGCAGTCCTGCGCATAGGGGGGCCCTCGAAGGGCGCGGACCGGATGACCGAGGTCGCCCGGACCCGTGGCCTGGACGTCTACACCGGCATCGACGACATTCCGGCCGCCCGGTGACCGCCGGCCTGGACACCCCCGACCGGCGCGGCCGCACGGGCCTGGACCGGCACGGCCGCGACCTGTCCGGAAACCCGCGGGTGCGTGTGACGGACGTGGCCGTGCTCTCCTGCGACTGGTACGTCCTGCGCAGGACGACGTTCGACTACCAGCACAGCGACGGGCACTGGAGCCGGGAGCAGCGCGAGACCTACGACCGGGGCGACGGCGCGACGGTCCTGCTCTACAACACCGGCCGGCGGACCGTGCTGCTGACCCGTCAGTTCCGGCTGCCCGCTTACGTCAACGGGCACCGCGACGGGATGCTGATCGAGACCGCCGCGGGGCTCCTCGACGGCGATGCGCCGGAGGAGGCCATCCGCAGGGAGGCTGCCGAGGAGACCGGACACACCATCGGCACCCCCGAGCCGGTTTTCGAGGTCTACATGAGCCCGGGGTCCGTCACCGAACGCCTGCACTTCTTCGCCGCACCGTACGACCGGGTGGCCCGTGCGGCGGACGGCTACGGGATCGCAGCCGAGGGCGAGGACATCACGACCGTGGAACTCCCCTTCGACGAGGCGCTCGCCATGGTTCGCAGCGGGGACATCGCCGACGCCAAGACCATCATGCTGCTCCAATGGGCCGCTCTGGACGGCCCGTACCGGCATCCCGACCAGCCCTGACCGGCCGTTCCGCGCGACGGAGGGCCGGGGACGCGCCTGCGGTGACCGGCGCGTCCGGCATCGGCAGGATCGTTGCCCGCCGCGCCGACCAGCGCCGACGCCGGGGCGAACGTACCGCCGTCAGGCGCGCCGAAGGGACGGGCTCGCCCCCGCCCTGCTCGCGGGGCCACGCTCATCGAAGGCTGACGGGCGAAGAACCGCGGCGCCGGAAGGAGGAGCGGGGAAATCCGGTGGTCGTGGGGTGGAAGACACTCGTAGCATCCACCCATGACTGAAGACAGCGGCACCGCGGACGCCGGGCTCGACGCGGAGACCGGGCGCGAACTCTGCCGGCGCGCCGAGTCCGTTGGTCTCGCCGCCGTGGACGTGGACGATGCGGAGCTTCTGCACGGCTGGCGATCCGACCCGGTCGCCGCCTACGAGATCGGCATCTGGCCGCGCTCCCTCACCGCGATGCGCGAGCGCATCGAGCGCGACACCGAGGACGACGACCGTGACGACTTCCTCGTTCTCCTCCCTGACGGCACCCCGATCGGCCATATCGCGCTGAGCAATCAGAACATCGTCAACGGCACGGCACAGGTCGAGCTGATGCTGGCCCCCGAGTATCGCGGGCAAGGCCACGGCTCCGCCGCTTTGGACGCCTTGGTGGACCTGGCGTTCGGCGAACTGCCTTTCCACCGCCTCGCGGTGGAGACCCATACGGAGAACGCCTCCGCCCTCGCGGTCCTCACCAAGTCGGGGTTCGTGCACGAAGGGGTCAGCCGCGCCGCCTGTCTCCACCGCGGCCGCCGCCACGACCTTGCCGTGCTCTCACTGCTCCGGCCCGAGTGGGAGGCCCTGAGCCGCCCTCGCGCCTGGGATGCCTGACCGGGATCAGGACACCGGATCGACGACGGCCTCTTCGCCCTCGGCCCGGCGCGGGAACCGAATCGTGCTGCCCTATCCCCGTCGGGACGGGGACGACCACGGGCTCAGCCGAACGCGCTGCGACATCAGCCCCTGCGGCCTGAGCCCTGACCCCGCCCTCCCGGGCCAGGTACGCGGGGCCTCCCCCGGGAGGGCATCGCGTCAGCTCTCCTCGCCGGTACGGAAGTCGGAGACCCACCGCGACGTGGCCCCCAGCCCGCCGAACGTGTAGAAGTGCAGCTTGAGCACGCCGTGGCGGCGTTCGTCGTAACCATCGGCCAGGGCACGGATGAAGCGCTCGGGGCCGGCGGTGCCCATCAGCTGGGTGACCGAGAATCCGTACTTCTTCGCGAGGGACGCACTCGTGCCGACGCCGAAGCGCGCGGCGTACGTCATCAGCCGCCTGACACCCGCGGGGCCGGGGACTCCGACGCGCACGGGCACGTCGATGCCCCGTTTCCGGACCTCCTCGACCCAGGTGAGCACCGGCTCGGCGTCGAAGCCGAACTGGGTGATGACATCGCCGGACAGGCCGTGCTGTGCCAGGGCGGTCGTCTTGTCCTTGACGGCCGACCAGAGCGCCGGGCCCGCGATGGCGGGGTGCCCCTCGGGGTAACCGGCGATACCTACGTGCCGTACACCGTGTTTCTGGGGGAGCCCGGACCGGATGAGCGCGAGGGAGTCGCCATAGGGGCCGTGCGGCGTGACGGGATCGCCACCGATGACGAAGACGCTGCCCGCGGTGCCGTCGGAGCTGAGAGCGCCCAGGAATTGATCCAGTTCCGACCGTGAGCGCAGACGGCGGGCCGATATGTGCGGAACGGGGGTGAAACCGGACTGCTGGACGGCGCGGGCGGCGGCCAGCCGCATAGCGAGGTCCTCGCTGCCGAGGAAGGTGACGTTGATCCGGGTGCCGGCCGGAATATGTGTGCGGGCCTCCTCGAGTCCGGGGATGTCCTTGGCCGTCATCTCCAGCGAGAAGTCCCTCAGCAGGGCGGCGACGGCTGGGGCAGAGGTCGTGGAGAGGCAGTCCATGGTGCTCCTTTTCCTGTGGTTCTCCTGGGCACGGAGTGATGGTGGGAGGTGCCGCTGGTGGAGGCGGGGGCACGGATGACCCGTGCGGTGTGGAGGCGCGGCCGTTCCGCCAGACACGTGGTGGAGCGCACGCCGGTGCCAGCGGCCGATGCCCTCCCGTACGCGTCAGTCGCGACCGCCGGGGTACGAGAGCAGGCCGCCCGGCCGACCGCCGAGTACGGTGCCGACGCGGGTGAGCGTGGTGGATCGCATTGCCTTGGCACGGCCGTTCTTCAGAACCGAGAGACTGGCGTTGGTGACGCCGACACGGAGGGCCGGCTCGGTCGAGGCCGTGCGGCGCTCGGCCGGGAGCCGGTCGAGATGTACCTCGACGGCATGGTCGTCCGCGTCGCCGGTCGCCATTCAGACGGTCCCTTCCAGATCCGCGCGCACATCGGCACCCGCCCGAACGATACGCGCGAACACCAGGAGGCCCCACGCCGTGAGCAGGGAGAAGTACGGCATGCGCCGAGCGGCCGCCCGGCTGCTCTCCGCCCGGCGCGAGGCTTCGCCGCCGGGCTTGCCCGAAGCCGGACACACCTGCCGGCCGCCCGACAGCACCTCCGCCTCGGCCTGCCCGCCCCGGCGGTCGGCGCCGCACCCTCCGGGGGTAGGCACCCATAAGGTCTGGCTCGTCTCCGCCCCGGGCTCCAGGATGAAACGCATGCCCCTTCTCGATCCTGATTCCCCCGAAGAACCCACGAATGCGGCTCCGCCCCCTCAACACCCGCTCGACGGGCTCGACCTGACACCGTTCACCTTCAGTCGCCGCTGCTGGGTCGACGCGGCACCGGACTCCGTGTACCGCCTCATCAGTGACGTGTCACTGATCGAGACATGGAGCCCCAGCGCTGCCGCCGTCCGCTACGCACCGGGAGACGGTCCGTGGGCCGGTGCGCGCTTCAGTGGCCGTAACCGGCGTGACGGGCGCGAATGGGTCACTGATTCCGAGGTGGTGCGGGCCGACCTCGGCGTCGCGTTCGCCTTCGTGGTCGGTGGTGCCGAAGACGGCATCGTGCGATGGGGGTGGAGCCTCCACGAGCAGGGCAGGGGCAGCATCGTGCGACAGTCGTGGCAACTGCTGCGCATCGATCCGGTCCTCGGCGACACACGCGCGGACGTCGAAGCGTTGCGCGACCACATGGCCGACAGCGCGGAGTCCACACTGCTCGCCCTGGCGGAGTGGATCGCCGACCACCGCACGCGCTGACACCCCGCGACCCGCCCATCCGGCCGCCCGGAGACCGGCCTCGCCGCCGTTCGGCACGGCCCGGAATCGGATCCGGGGCGAACGCCGCAGCCGGCGCCCGGTGCGGACGCCCCGATCACCCACGACCGAAGAGCCTCGCGCGGAAGCCGCCGTGGAGACCCCTGCAACACAGCCACGGTCCCCGTCGGCACTGTCACCACTGGCTGCAAAATCTTGCTGAAACACACTGCAACCCATTGCCGGGAACATCCTCGGCTGCTTGACTCACCTGCGGTCACAGGCATCCGTGAACCCGCCGACGTCGTCGGTGCGAGGGCTGGGTTCGCATACCGGAGGAGCAGCGATGGGCAACGCGTACGACGTCCTCGTCCTGGGAGGGGCGGGCGTCGACACGATCGTGTACGTCCCCGAGCTCCCCCTTCCGTACGCCGACAGCTACATGATCCGGCCCGGTATCGAAACCCGGGCCGGGCAGACCGGCGACTTCGTGGCACTGGGCCTGAGCGCGCTGGGGCTGAGCACGCATCACCTCGACATGATCGGGGACGATCCCTCCGGGGATCTCGTCCGGGCCTTCCACCGCGATCGGGGCATCGGATTCACCGAGGTTCCGCTGCCCGGCGGGACGAAGCGCGCGGTCAACCTCGTCGGCCCCGACGGGCGGCGTCTCTCCCTCTATGACGACAGCCGCTCCCGGGAGTCGGACCGCCTGCCCGAGGACGTGGTCCGCTCCCTGGCCTCGGTGAGCCGCCATGCGCACGTCTCCCTCACGTATCCGTGCGCCTTCGCCCTTCCCCAGTTGCAGGAAGCGGGCCTCTCCATCTCCACGGACCTCCACGACTGGGACGGCGAGAACCCGTATCACGAGCCCTTCGCCTACGGGGCAGACCTCGTCTTCGTGTCCACCACCGCCCTGGCCGACACCGAGAAGACCATGCGCCGCATCCTGGAGCGCGGGCGGGCCGAGGCCGTGATCGCCACCGCCGGCGCGGAGGGCGCATACCTGCTCACCGCCGACGGACTGGTGCACATTCCGGTCGTGGAGCCGCGCAAGCCGGTGGTCGACTCCAACGGGGCGGGTGACGCCTTCGCCTCCGGCTTCCTCTTCGGGCGGCTGACGGGCGAGGATCTGCGCCGGTGCGCTCTCTACGGCTCGGTCGCCGGTGCCTACGCCTGCACCGTCCCGGCCACCGGGTGTGACGCCATCGACCGGGCCGGACTTCTCGCGGAGGTCGCGGAGCTGACCGGCGACCCGGTGTCCGCACGCGGCGTGGGACGCGGCAAGTGACTGGTGCGCGCGCAACGGGCGCTGTTTGACCTTGACACCGTGACAGGGCTTTCACTGCTTGCCAAGGAGGTGATCCCGATGACGATCACACAGCGGGACACGGACACGGCACGAGCGCTCGAGGCGTTGGAGGACGGTCATGCGTCCGTACGATTGCGGGCTGCTCTGGCGGTCGGCACGGCACCCGACCCGAGCTTCGTCGACAAGCTCATCGAACGCTGCGCGATCGAGCCCGAGTTCTTCGTCCGCGAGATGTTGACCTGGGCGCTCACCCGACATCCGGTGTCCCTGACGCTTCCCGGGCTGCTCCGAGAAGTCCGCTCGGATCGCGCGCGGGCACGCAGCCAGGCGCTGCACACGCTGTCCAAGATCGGAGACCGGCAGGCATGGCCGGCCATCACACGGACGCTCCTGACCGACGCCGACGACGAGGTGGCACGGAGCGCCTGGCGGGCCGCTGTCGTGCTCGTGGCGGAAGGCGAGGAGTCCACACTGGCCACCGTGCTGGCGACGCAGCTCGGGCGCGGCGAGCGGGAGACGCAGCTCAGTCTCAGCCGGGCGCTGGTCGCACTGGGGGAAGCGATCGAGCCGGCTCTGGTCGCCGCGACCACGGCCTCCGACCCGCGCATGCGCACCCACGCGCTCGCCACCCAACGGCTGCTGCGCGACCCGGACGCCGGATTCGAGTGCGCGATCGAGGAGGCGAAACGCGTCGTGGCCCTCGGGGGAACCGGCATCGAGGGACAATAGAGCGTGTTGATCGGTGAGGTGGCGCGACGGTCCGGGGTCAGTGCCCGCATGCTGCGGCATTACGAGTCGCTCGGTCTGGTGAGTCCCTCGGGGCGTACCGGCTCCGGCTACCGGGAGTACTCCGGCGAGGACATCCGGCGGATCTTCCACATCGAGAGCCTGCGGTCTCTGGGGCTGTCGCTGCGTGAGATCGGACGCGCGCTCGACGATTCCGGCTTCACGCCCTCCGTGCTCGTCGACGACCTCATCCGTCGGACACGCGAACGCATAGCGGCGGAGACCGAACTGCTGACGCGCCTGTGTCGCATCGATGCCGTAGATCCCGTCGGCTGGGAGGAGGTTCTCCAGGTCGTCGCGCTCCTCCAGGCGCTGGAGTCGAAGAGCGCCGACGCGCGCCAGCGCGCGGCCCTTTCCTCGGTCGATCAGGTTCCGGTGCAGGCACTGGTCGATGCGGCGCTGAGCGAGACGGACCCGTACGTCGCCGGTGCCATGAGGTGGGCGCTGGCACGATCGGGCGACGATGGCCCGGCGTTGTTGGCGCAGGGCCTCGGCTCGCCGGTGGCCGCGGTGCGGGAACGCGCCGTCCAGTCCCTCGCCGAGATGCCCGGAAGTGAGGCCGCCGGGCGACTGCGGGAAGCCCTCACGCACCCCGACGACGTGGTCCGCGGGTACGCGGCTCTGGCGCTGGGGGCCCGTGGTGCGGCCGAAGCGCTCCCGACGCTCATCGACATGATCGTGGCGGGACGGAACGACACCGATGCGGCCGATGCGCTGAGCGTGCTGGCGAGCGACCCCGCGACGGCGGACCGGATCGCGGAAGAGCTCGTCGACCACCTCGCCCGTGACACCTCCGAAGCGCCCGCACGCGGACGGCTGACCCAGGCTCTGGCGGGCATCCCCGGGCCGACGGCGTCAGGTGCCCTCGTGGAGCTGTCCCATGACGCGGACCGTGCCGTCGCGCTGACCGCGGCCTACGTTCTTCAGCTGCGCGACGCACGCTGACCGAGCGCCACCCGGGTCGACTGCCACGGCGGCCGTGGGGCGGGCGGCCCGGATGGACCCTGGTGGCCCGGGTGGGGCGGTGAGCCTCCCAGCCCGGCCGGGCCTCCGCGCGCCGGGTACCTGCTCCCTGTCGCCACACCCTTTCAGCCGGTCCTGATGCGTGTCGGGGCCCGGCCCGCCGGGCGCCCGTTCGTACTGCGTTCCGGCTCGCACCGACCCGCACCGGCCCGCGCCCTGCCCGCACCGAAGCCCGCCGGCTGCTCGCGCACCCACGGCCTCGGCGAGAAGAAGGTCCTCTGTGAACATGCGCTCCCGTGACGGCGTTTCACCGACGAGCAGGAACAGTCGGTACGCCATCTACGGGGCACCGCCGCAGGCGAGAACCGCCGCGGGCTGAAGGAACGCGGGCCGCCACCCCTTCGATCCCCGCGTGTCGCACCGGGCGAAGGACGCTGCGCGGTCCTTGCCGGCCGCCCGTGCGCGCCCGCCCCGACCCGAGCCCGGCCGGGGCGTCCGAGGCAACTGCCCGCACCGGGTGCGGGCCGACAGCGCCCGGGAGAGGGTGGCCGAAGCGGGGCGCGACCCAACCGTCGGTGGCCAGAACCACTCTCTTGACCCGGTCGGTTCCTGTCAGGACCATGTGCGCGTCGCACAGCTCCACCCCCATCCCACCGGACTCAGGAGACTGCCAGCATGCGACTCGTCAACGCACGGAAACCCCGGCCGACGAAAGTCAGACGCACCGCCACCCTCGCCGTCCTGCTCGCCCTCGGCCTCGCCGCCCCCGTCACCGCCGTGACCGGCGCCGACGCCTCGTCCCGCAGCGCGGCCGTCAGCGCGGACGAACGGACCCGGCAGTACGAGATCACCGGGCACCACACCCCCGCCGACCGCACCGCGATCGCCCGGACCGATGTCTCGATCGACGAAGTGCACGAGCACGGCGTCGTGATCACCGCCGACTCCGCCCAGGCCAAGAAGCTCCGGGCCGACGGATACGTGCTGGAGGTCCTCCCCGCGCCGAGCGCGGAACCGCACGCGCAGAGTTCTGTCGGCGTGCTCGACTTCCCGTCGGCGGACTCCAAGTACCACAACTACGCCGAGATGAACGCGGAGATCGACGCACGTATCGCGGCATACCCCTCGATCATGAACAAGCGTGTGATCGGGAAGACCTACCAGGGCCGGGACATCGTCGCGATCAAGGTGAGCGACAACGTCGGCACCGACGAGGCCGAGCCCGAGGTGCTCTTCACCGCGCACCAGCACGCCCGCGAGCACCTGACCGTGGAGATGGCGCTCTACCTGCTCCGCGAGCTCGGCGAGGACTACGGCACCGACTCCCGGATCACGCAGGCGGTCAACGGCCGTGAGCTCTGGATCGTGCCGGACATGAACCCCGACGGCGGTGAGTACGACATCGCCTCCGGTTCGTACCGGAGCTGGCGCAAGAACCGGCAGCCCAACTCCGGCTCCACCTATGTGGGGACGGACCTCAACCGGAACTGGGCCTACAACTGGGGCTGCTGCGGCGGCTCCTCGTCCAGCCGCTCGTCGGAGACCTACCGCGGCACCGCCGCCGAGTCCGCGCCCGAGACGAAGGTCGTGGCCGACTTCGTCCGCAGCCGGGTGGTCGGCGGGAAGCAGCAGATCAAGGCGGGCATCGACTTCCACACCTACAGCGAGCTGGTGCTGTGGCCGTTCGGCTACACGTACAACGACACCGCCGCGGGGATGACGGCCGACGACCGCAACGCGTTCGCCGCCGTGGGACAGAAGATGGGCGCGAGCAACGGCTACACCGCCGAGCAGTCCAGCGACCTCTACATCACCGACGGCTCGATCGACGACTGGCTGTGGGGCTCGCAGAAGATCTTCGGTTACACCTTCGAGATGTACCCCGGCTCGTCCTCGGGAGGCGGCTTCTACCCGCCCGACGAGGTCATCGAGCGGGAGACCTCGCGCAACAGGGACGCGGTACTCCAACTGGTGGAGAACGCGGACTGCATGTACCGGTCGATCGGGAAGCAGGCGCAGTACTGCGCATGACGTCCCGGCGCACGGGTGCCCCGGGGGACTTCCGCCCCTCGGGGCGTCGCGCCGTCCCCGGCTCCGGTTGTCCGGGCCGGGAGGCGGAGCTGAAGGCGGCTCCTCGGGTACGCCCGGGTACGTCTCCCCACCGGCACAGAGGTACGGTCGTGCCTGTGGGTGTGCCCCTCGAACCGGGGTCAACTGCTGTGCACCCCGGGTGAGTAGGAGAGTGTCGTGTCCGTCGACGACGTCGAGTTCCGCAAGAAGATCCGATCCGACGTTCCGCATTCCGCGCGGGTATGGAACGCGTGGCTGGGCGGGAAGGACAACTATCCGGTCGATCGGGAGCTGGCGGACGCGGTCACCGCCGCCTACCCGCAGATGGCCGACATCGCACAGGCCTCCCGTGCGTTCCAGGCCCGCGCCGTCCGCCATCTCGCGACGCTGGGTGTGCATCAGTTCCTGGACGTGGGCACCGGACTGCCGGTGGAGAACAGCACCCACGAGGTCGCACAGGCCGTCATCCCGCAGGCACGGATCGTCTACGTGGACAACGACCCCATCGTCCTCGTCCACGCCGCGGCGCTGCTGACCAGCGCCCCGGAGGGCAGGACCGCCTACGTGGACGCCGACCTGTCCAGGACGGACACGGTGGTGGACGAAGCGGGCACGACGCTGGATCTGTCGAAGCCGGTGGCCGTGCTCCTGATGTCGACCCTCGGTCATCTCACCCCGGCGGACGGCATCAAGGTGGTCCGGCAGTACATGGACCGGATGCCCTCCGGCAGCTATCTGGTGCTCTGCGACACGGTGAAGACGCCCCGCACCCTGGCGGCGCAGGAGGCGTACGACTCCGGCGACAACCCCCCGTACCTGGTACGGGAACCGGAGGAGATCACCGGATGCGCGGAGGGCCTGGAGCTGCTCGAGCCGGGCTTCGTGTCCATCACGTTCTGGCGCCCCACGGAGGAGCACCCGACCGCTGTCGACCAGTGGGGGTTCGTGGCCCGCAAGCCGTGAACACCGCCGGTCCGGCCGCCCCGGACTGTCGGTAAGCGGTCGACGCCCGAGCCCGGGCCGAGGGCCCTCCCCCGCGCGGACCGGCAGCGGGGCAGGGCCTTCGAGCCGCGTTCCGGCGGCTCGGATCCCGGAGGCTCCGGCAGCCGGGCTGCGGCGTCCGGGAAGAAGCTCGGGGCCGGTGGCGCAGGTGGCGGCGGGCAGGGCGGGCGGCTCTCCCCGCACCGGACCGCACCGCTAGCGGCCTTCAGAAGCGGTACTCGCCCCGGCACCGCCGGGACTGCGCGAGCAGCGCCTCCACCTGGACCCCGACCTCCGTGGCGTCACGGACCGGGGAGGGGAAGAGCAGGCGTGCGTCGCGGTGACCCCGGGCGTACTCGTAGCGGAGCGTGAATCCGTACCGGTCCATGGCGTACGGGCGGACGGCGACCACCCCGCGGCGGACCTCCGGGGCGGCGAGGCGGGCGAGCCGGGTGACGACGTCGCGGTGGTCGTCGTCCAGGTGCCCGAGCATCGCCGCCTCATGGACGGCGAGGGCGTCCGGCTCCGTCCGGAACACCTCGTCGAGGTCCACGTGTTCGACACGCCCCTGCCAGTGGATGGCGGCGCGCGCCGGGTCCAGGCCGAGGACGAGGACGTTCCCGTCCCGGCGCCCCGACTGCGTCAGACGGCCGGACAGCGTGACCCGCGCACGGACCCGGTCGCGCGCCCGCACGGGCGCGATGTCGGTGAACTCCACGAGCGCGCCCAGCGCACCGCGCGGAGCGCACACCACCTCGGCGGCGAGCGGGGTGTCGTCGGGCACGCGGAGCGTGAACCTCCCGCTGTCGACCACGTGCATGGCGATGAGGTCGTAGGACGCGCCGGCGGTGGTCAGGCCGAGTGAGCCCGCGGCGGCGACGACCGAGCGGATCCGCTCCGCGTGGGAGAGCTCGGCGGTACGGGCAGAGGCGACTGCCATCTCAGCTCCTTAGGTTAGGCTTACCTAAGCTAGCACCCCGTCGCGGGCGGTGTCTCCGATCCACCGAGAAAGCGGAAGCCGGGCGGAGGATGCATCAGGAAGTCACGGTGGGAGATGTTCCAGGCGTAGGCGCCGGCCAGGGCGAAGACCACACGGTCCCCCGCCCTGAGACCGGGCGCGGCCAGCCCTCTCGCGAGGACGTCCTTCGGTGTGCAGAGCTGACCGGTGACCGTCACCCGGCCGTCGGCCGCCGCCGGCCGGGGCCACGGGTGCGGCCACGACTCGACGGGAACCACCTCCGCCGGCTGGTCGTGCCCCTTCGCCGCGGGCGTCCGCAGATGGTGCGTACCGCCCCGGACCACGGCCACGTCCTCGCCGTGGCTGCGCTTCACGTCCAGCACCTCGGTCACGTACCAGCCGCAGTAGGCGGTCAGGGCACGGCCGGGCTCGACCCGCAGGCGCAGGCCGGGGTGACGCCGGGCCAGGGCGTCCAGGCCCGTGCCGTAGGCCGTCCAGTCGAAGCGGTCCCCGGGGCGCGTGTAGTCCACGGCCATGCCCCCGCCCACCCCGACCTCGGGCAGGGCCGTCCGGTGACGACGGGACAGTTCGGCGGCGGCGACCACGATCGCCTCGGCCACGCGCAGCAGGGCCCCGGCGGGAAGACCGCTGGCCAGGTGCGCGTGGACACCGGCGGGTTCGAGGCCGGGGCAGTCGTCGCCGGCGAGCAGGCGGAGCGCTTCGGACGCCTCCTCGGCGCCCATCCCGAAGGGCGTGGGGCGCCCTCCCATGGTGAGGGCGCTGCCCGCCAGCGTCCCGTCCGGGACAGCCGGGTTGATGCGGAGCAGGACCCGGGTGGGCGCGCGGCCCGGGACGTGGGTGCGGGCCGCCAGCGCCCGGAGCATCCGCACCTCGTGAAGACTCTCGGCGTGCACGCGTTCCACCCCGGCGGCCAGTGCGGCGACGAGTTCGTCGGCGGTCTTGCCGGGGCCGGAGAAGGCGAGGGGGTGCCCCGGGACGGCGGCCCGGACATGGGCGAGCTCGCCGCCGGAGGACACCTCGAAACCGTCGGTCCACGGCGCGAGGGCGGCGAGGACCTCACGTTCGGGGTTGGCCTTCGCCGCGTAGTACAGCTCCACCGTGCGCGGGAGGGCGGCACGCACAGTCGCGGCGTGTCGCTGCAGGGCCGTCAGGTCGTGTACGTAGCAAGGCAGTTCGCCGGTCGTGAGGGTCTGCGCCTCGACCCGTACGGCGGGGGTGAGCAGGGAGGGGGGCACCGGTGTTCCGTTCGTCGGCGTGCGGAGGGCGCGGGGTCAGGGAGCGTACGGGCGGCCGCCGGGAGGTGGAGCGGCGAGGGGGGACGGCAGTCGGACGTACCCGGCGTCACGGTCCGCCGACCGTTGCCAGCGGGTAAGCAGATTGGCCTTGGCGGGCAGCGGTGCCCCTGCCAGCAGGGCACGCAGCTGCGACGGCCGGCCGAGGGCGTCGGCGCTCCGTTCCACAGTGGCGCGCACCTGCCGCCAGAGGGCGGGTTCGGTCTCGGGGTGGAGATCGGCGACGGCGGCGAGGACTTCGGCCAGGTGATTGACGAACAGGCAGTAGACGACCCGGTCCCAGCCGCGCCGCCGGTCGTACGTCAGGGGTTCGGCGACCTCACCGGGCAGGCTCCGCAGTGCGGCGGCGTAGTGGTCGGGCAGGAGCTTGGTGCCTTCCAGGTCACGGAAGAGGACCCGTTCCGGCGCACCGTCGCGGCCCACGCAGACGACGACGTTCTGGAGATGCGGTTCGAGGACCACGCCGTGGCGGAAGTACGCGGTGAGGACGGGCGGGACGAGCAGGGCCGTGTAGCGGCGCCACCACTCGGCGGCCTCGTCCGGTCCGGCGCCCGCGAGGAGCGCGGAGACCCGGCCGGGGCCGAGCGGGTACTCGTCGGCGATCGCCGCGGCCAGCAGCGGGGTGGTGCCCGTGGGCGTGTGGCGGGTGAGGCCCTCCCGGACGATCACTCCGAAGCCTTCGAGCAGGGTACGGTCCGGGCGGCCGTCCGGCCCCGGGAGGGCGAGCGAGCGGTAGGCGGGCTCGCGGAGCACGGCGGCGGAGGGATGGCTCCGGGCGAGGTCGGCGAGGACGGGAGCGAGCAGCCGCGTCAGGGCGACCGCGCCGGTGAGCTCGTACGAGGCGTTCTTCCGCAGGCAGTTGGTGATGCGCACGTCCAGGCTGAACTTCAGGAAGGCGTGCCCGTCGTGGATGGTCCGCACGGAGGCGGTGGGGGTGACCGGGGGCCCGGCCGGACCGAGGTCGAGCACGTCCCCGCGGGCGACGGCGGCCCGCAGAGCGGGATGGCCGCCGAGCAGTCGGTACTGCCAGGGGTGCGCGGGCAGCAGCCGGTAGCCGGGCGGCGCCTCTCCGGTCCGGTCGAGGGCCGCCGCTCCCCCGGGCTCGGCGGTCTCCTCGGCCATGAGCCCTTCCCGGACGGCGAGCAGGTGCAGCGGGAAGCGGGCGCCTTCCTCCGGGGCGTACGCCGTCCAGGTGCCGGGGTCGGCGCCGTGGGCCTTCGGCGTGGGGTGGAAGCGGTGCCCCAGGAGCAGGGACTGCTCGGAGGCGAGGTAGGTGGTGAGCGGGTCCCCGGGGCGGCCCGCGGCGCGGACGGCCGGTGGCTCGTCGTCCTCGGACCGGGCACCGCCGTCGGCCGGGTCGCCGGTGGTGTCGGGGGCGGTGCGAGTGATGGTGCCGACAGGGGTGGCGGTGTCCGCGGTGGCCCAGCGGCCGAGGGCGCTGTCGACGGCACGGTGGCCTGCGGCCACCTGGGCCAGGAACTCGTCGTTCTCCGTGCCGGTGCGCAGCGTGAGTTCGGCGTGCACCAGCTCGGCGAGCCGCTGCCATCCGATCGTCGTCCAGGCTCCGCCCGGCAGGCCCTCCAGGATGCTGACGGGGCCGCTGAACCGGTGGGCGCCCAGGACGGAGGCCCGGCGCACGCCGACTCTCAGGAGCATGTCGAGACGGGGCAGGCGCAGCACCAGCCGGCCGTCGGCGAGGGTGCGGTCCTCCGGCGCCGTCGCCTCGCGCAGCAGGCAGTTGAGGAGGGTGTGGCCGACCGCCTCGTCGGCGGTGGGCGGGCGCACCGGTGTGCGTACCGGGGTGCGGGGCGTGGTGGTGCTGGGCATCGGGGTCATGCCTTCCGCAAGAGGTAGTTGGGGCCGGTGGTGTAGTGCTTGTTGATGTCGGCGGCGCCTGACCGTGCCTTGGTGAGCAGGGTTCCGGCCGTCACCATGGCCTTCACGGGCAGTTCGGGGGCGTCGAGGACGCGGGCACGCAGTACGGCAGCGGCGTCGGGCCGAACGGCGGCGGTCCGGTCGATCGCCTCCGTGAGCCGGTCGCGTATCAGGCCGAGCAGCCGGTCGAGGGGCGCGGCGCCGTGCGCGGCGAGGCCGAAGGCCAGGGAGCCCGCGCACAGGTGGACGGTGATGGCGGTGAACAGGTCGGCGAGGGGCCCGTCCTCCGTGACGCAGATCCGCCGGTCGGTGAAGCCGAGGCCTTCCCCGGTCGGCTCCGCGCATCCCCATGCCTCGGCCAGCCGCCGGGTGTGAACGCGCGGACCGTCGTTGTCCTTCAGGAGCAGTCGGGGGCCCTCCGTGCCGCCGCCGAGGACGAGGGAGATGTTCTGCTGGTGGGACTCCAGGGCGATGCCGTGGCCGAAGAGGGTCGTCTGCCAGTCCAGCAGCAGGGTCAGGACGGCGTCGGCGAGGGCGATCCGGTCGCCGCCGTGGAAGCGGTCGGCGAGGTGGCCGATGACGGGGCGCCCGTCCGGGGCGGGCGCCAGCAGCGCGGCGAGCGGGAGGACCACGGCATCGTCGAGCCCGGCCGGCATGGTGCGGCGGAGTACGGCGAGGAGTTCGTGTCCGGCGTGTGCGTAGCAGGTCTCGTCGGCCAGCAGGACGCGCCCGGCGAACCGGGGTTCGCGGCGCAGTACCCCCGCCAGGAGCAGCTGTCCGGCGGCACCGTCGCGCAGTGAACCGGGGGTGACGGTACGCCGGTTGAGCAGGCCCAGGGTGGCTGTGGCGAGCGGGAGTTTGAGATGGGTGTCGGGTCGGCCGACGAGTGCGACGGTGCGCATGGACAGGGTCGGTACGGCATCGAGCAGGGGCCGCTCGGCGAGGATCGCGTGCCGGGCGAGGCCGGTCCGGGCCAGCACGTCGTGCAGGTGGCCGGCCGCGGTGAGGGGGTGGACGGGCAGCAGGACGTGTCCCTCGTGGTGGCCGGCGGGCAGCCCCAGCTCGGCGGGGGTGGGCCAGCCGTCGTGCAGCCGTACGCCTCCGGCAGCCGGAGAGGTCCCGGGCCCCGTGCGGGGCGTCGCGTCGGGGCCGGTGCGTGGAGCCGGTCCCGACGCGGCCCCGGTGTGCGCAGCCGGGCCCGTGGCGATGCCGTCCGTGGCGGGCGCGTCCGTGGCGGGTGACGATGTGACGAGCTCGGCAGGCAGGGAGAGCCAGCGGAGTGCGAAGCAGGGGTGGAACTCTGGTGCGTAGGCACGCAGTTCGCGCTCTCCCAGCCCCTTCCGGCCTCGGGGGACGGGGTGCACGGGGTGGTCGGTCCGGGCGGCGAGGGTGTCGTGGGCGAGGGTTCCTGCATGGCCGTGCCAATGGGCCGGGCGGGGCCCGTGGCTGTTCGTCAGGCGGGTGAGGACCGTGTCCCGGGTCGCGGCGTGCAGGTGGCGGGCCGCGAGGTCGCTGCGGCACTCCTCGGCGAAGGCCGCGTAGCCGGACGCGTCCTCCGGGGCGGCCAGCCCGGCGAGGGCGGCGAGCACGCTTTCGCAGGTGGTCAGTTCACCGCCTCCGGGTTCCCTGCGCAGGAGGGGCGACCGTGCGGCCCAGGTGCTCTGGAAGCCGTCCTCGCGCACGGGGAGGAGCAGGGCGTGGCCGGGGCCGGTGGCGAGCCGCAGCCAGGGGCCGTCGGCACGGTGGAGGAGGGTGGTGCGGGTGCGCAGCCCGGCCACGTCCTCACGCAGCAGGGCTCCGAGCACGCGCAGGAGTTGGCGGGCTTCGGCCGGCACGGCGCGCGCGGCACCATCGGGCCCGGTGGCCCCGGGTTCGTCGGGGGTACGGGCCGGGGCGGCGGTCACGGGGTGATCTCCCACCGCTGAGCCGCGAGGAATTCGTCGGCGGCGCGGTCCACCGCGTGCTGGTCGGGTCCTATGGTCCGCAGGATGCCGAGGTAGTCGCGGTTGGTGCGGTGCAGCGGGTGGCGTTCACCGGTGGGGCGCAGGGGCCGGTAGGTGAGGCGCACGTCCCCCTCGGTCCGGTCGGACGCGCCGGGCGCGGAGGTGAGCACCCCGGCCCGGTCGGCACACGGGGAGTCGACCCTGGCTGCGCGGTCCGTGCGGGCGCCGAGGTCCTCGGGCAGGGGCTCCCCCAGATGGGTGGCGAGGATGTGGTCGAAGAGCGGTATGTCGAGCAGATCGGCGAGGAGGAGGTCGCATTGGTCGCCGATGGCCCGGTAGTTCACCTCGATGATGCGTGCCCGGCCCTCGTGGACGACGAACTCGGTGTGGCAGGCGCCGAATCCCACGCCGAGCGCGGTGAGCCGGGCGAGGATCTGCTCGCGCACCGGGGCCGGGTGGCCGGGGACGTAGGTCAGCCGCTCCTCCATGAAGTGGGGCGGGGGCGAGAGTCGGGTGTGGAATCCGCCGAGGACGTGCAGGTGCCGGCCGTCGCCCAGGGTCTCCAGGGTGTACAGCTCGCCGGGCAGGAGCTCCTCGACGACCAGGGCGGCGTCCGGCCGGCGTGTGCGGATCTCCGCGCACAGGCGCAGCAGCGCGGCGGGGTCGTCGGCCCGTACGACGTCCTCGCTGGCCACACCCTCGCGCGGTTTCACGACGCAGGGGTAGGGCACTCCCCCGGCTTCGACGCACGCGTCCGGTGACTGGCCGGGCAGGATCTCGACGGCGCGGACGGGCTCGGCTCCGGTGGCGGCGAGGTGGCGGCGCATCAGCGCCTTGTCCTTGGTGCGCAGCGTGGCGTGCCAGCTCTTGCCGGGCAGGCCGAAGAACTCGGCGGCGAGGGCGCCCTGGGTCTGGAGGTGGTCGCTGTTGGTGAAGACGGCGGCAGGTCGCCCTCGCCGGGAGATGTGGGTGATCACGGCGTGGTGGTCGCGCACGTCGCAGGCGGCGACCTCCACGTCCGGCCCGAGTGAGCCGGGTGGCCCGTACGCCGTCGGCTGGTCGGTGAGCAGCGTCACCGCCAGGCCGAGCCGCCCGGCGGCCGGGAGGAAGCCACTGATGACCGAATCGGTCGGATTGAGGGCAAGCAGGTACGTCTGCATGGGCGGTCACTTCCGGCGCGCTGGTACGACGAGAAACGTGTGGAAGCTTAGGTTAGGCAAACCTATTTCCACCAACTGATCGACATGAGCGGGGGGTTCGTCGCAAACGCACCTGACGGGTAGTAAGGTGAGCCTCCCCTAAGCAGCTTGATCCGCAGGCAGCCGCCATTGCCGTGGGTCGCGCCCGTCGTGCGCACTCCCTTCTAGGAGCCATTCGTGATCCTCGCCCCGGCACCGGCGTCCCTCCGGCCCGCCGAGAGCTCCGCGGCCCTCCTCGCGTCCACGTACCGGCGTCTGGCCGGGCACTGTCCGGCCCTGGAGGCGGAGATCGCCGAGCCGGGAGCCCCGGCCGGGCAGAGCTGGGTCGATGTGGCCGAACTGGCACTCAGGCCCGGCCTGCTGGATGCCTTCCTCGACGCGGAGGACACCCGGATCGCTGAGCGCTACGACCACCGGGCACGCCCGGACGTGGTCGCCTCCCACCTCCTCCACGACTGCCTCTGGTCGATGTGCCTGCTGCTCAGCGGGCCCTGGTACCTGGACCGCCGGGTGCCGCTGGCCCGCCCGGAGGACGTACGCATCGGCAGGTGTGAGGACCGCTACCAGGTGGTGCCGGGGACGTTCGCCTGCCTGCCGGGCGACCCGGCGGAAGGGCTTCCCGGGGTGCGCGTGATGCCGGACGAGGCGGCGCTGGGCGATGTGCTGAGGAAGGCCGTAGCCGATCTGGTGCGCCCGTTGTGCGCGGCGTTGGGGCCCCGGGTGCGGCGCGGCCCCCGAGCGCTGTGGGGAATGGTCGAGGACGACCTCGTCTCGGGCATCTGGTACGTGGGCCGCATGCTCGGCGAGGAGGAACGGGCGGTCGCCGCGGCCGGACGGCTGCTGCCCGGACCCGTCTCGCCCTATCCGGCCGGCGCCGGGTTCCGGCACCTGACGGACATCGACGGCAGGCAGCACCCCACCCGGGACCGGGCGGGCTGCTGCCTCTACTACACGATCCGGCCGACGGAGGCGTGCGGCACCTGCCCCCGCACCTCCGACGCGGAACGCCTGCGCCGCATCGAGGCCGAACGGGCCCCGTCCACCGGGTGACGCCTTCCGCACGGAAGGCCGGCCCGGGCATCGCATCCGGCCGGCCTTCCGTACCGACGAAGTCGGCGTCAGCCGATCTCGATCAGCAGATCGCCCGCCTCGACCTGCTGGATCCTGCCGATCGCGACCCGCGCGACCGTGCCCTCGCGCTGAGCGGTGATGGACGCCTCCATCTTCATCGCCTCGATGGTGGCGACCGTCTGACCCGCCGACACCGTGGCCCCCTGCTCCACCTGCAGCGTCACGACCCCCGCGAACGGTGCGGGGACATGCCCGTCGTTGCCCCGCTCGGCCTTCTCCGCGGCCTTGACCTCGGTGGCGACGGACGTGTCCCGCACCGACACCGGGCGGAGCTGCCCGTTGAGCGTGGCCATCACCGTACGGAAGCCGCGCTCGTCGGCCTCCGAGATCGCTTCCAGCTCGATCAGGAGGGTGACACCGGTTCCCAGCGTGACCGTGTGCTCGGTGTCCGGTTCCAGCCCGTAGAAGAAGTCCTGTGTGGGCAGGACGGACGTGTCGCCGTAGGCCTCCCGGTGGGCGTCGAACTCCTTGGTCGGGCCGGGGAACAGCAACCGGTTCAGCGTCGCCTTCCGTTCCCGGCCCAGTCCTTCGCGGTCCTCCTCCGACAGGGTCGCCGCCCCGGCCTCCGCGGGGCGGCCCTGGAGCGCGCGCGTACGGAACGGCTCGGGCCATCCCCCGGGCGGGTCGCCCAGCTCGCCGCGCAGGAATCCGACCACCGAATCCGGTACGTCGAACTTGCCGGGGTCGGACTCGAAGTCGGCCGCGTCGACCCCGGCTCCGACCAGGTGCAGGGCGAGGTCCCCCACCACCTTCGACGAGGGGGTGACCTTGACCAGCCGGCCCAGCATCCGGTCGGCGGCCGCGTAGCAGTCCTCGATCAGTTCGAAGCGGTCGCCGAGACCGAGCGCGATGGCCTGCTGACGCAGGTTCGAGAGCTGGCCGCCGGGGATCTCGTGGTGGTAGACGCGCCCGGTGGGTGACGCCAGACCCGACTCGAAGGGCTTGTAGACCTTGCGCACGGCTTCCCAGTACGGCTCGAGTGCGCCGACCGCGTCGAGCGAGAGGCCGGTGGCGCGGGCGGTGTGATCGGTGGCCGCCACGAGTGCCGACAGCGACGGCTGGCTCGTGGTGCCCGCCATCGAGGCGACGGCGGCGTCGACCGCGTCGACTCCCGCGTCGATCGCGGCGATCAGCGTGGCGAGCTGGCCTCCCGCCGTGTCGTGGGTGTGCAGGTGCACGGGGAGGTCGAAGCGCTCGCGCAGCGCGGTGACCAGGGTCCGGGCGGCCGGCGGGCGCAGCAGACCGGCCATGTCCTTGATGGCGAGGACGTGCGCGCCGGCCTCGACGATCTGCTCCGCGAGACGCAGGTAGTAGTCGAGCGTGTACAACCGCTCGGCCGGGTCCGACAGGTCCGAGGTGTAGCAGAGGGCGACCTCGGCCAGCGCGGTGCCCGTGGACCGTACGGCGTCGATGGCGGGGCGCATCTGCGAGACGTCGTTGAGTGCGTCGAAGATCCGGAAGATGTCCATGCCGGTCGACGCCGCCTCGGCGACGAAGGCCTCGGTCACCTCGACCGGGTAGGGCGTGTAACCGACGGTATTGCGCCCGCGCAGCAGCATCTGGGTACAGATGTTGGGCACCGCCTCCCTCAGGGCCGCGAGCCGCTCCCAGGGATCCTCGGCGAGGAAGCGCAGCGCCACGTCGTACGTGGCACCGCCCCAGCACTCCAGGCTCAGCAGCTCCGGCGCCGTACGGGCGACGTGAGGGGCGACGGCCAGCAGGTCGCGCGTCCTCACCCGGGTGGCGAGCAGCGACTGGTGCGCGTCCCGGAAGGTCGTGTCCGTCACCGCCACGGCCCGCTGCGCACGCAGCTCCGCCGCGAACGCCTCGGGCCCGAGTGCCGCGAGCCGCTGCCGTGAGCCTTCGCGGAACGGTGCGCCCGGGGGCAGGTCGGGGAGCTTGGCGGCCGGGTCGATCACCCGGGGGCGGGGGCCGTGGGGACGGTTGACGGTCGTCTCGGCGAGATAGGCGAGCATGCGGCTTCCACGGTCCGCAGTGGGTCGCGCCCGGATCAGCTCCGGATGCTCGGCGATGAAGCTCGTCGTGATGCGGCCCTCGCGGAAGCCCGGATGATCGAGCACC
This sequence comes from Streptomyces clavifer, assembly GCA_014651175.1. Classification (GTDB taxonomy): domain Bacteria; phylum Actinomycetota; class Actinomycetes; order Streptomycetales; family Streptomycetaceae; genus Streptomyces; species Streptomyces clavifer. The sequence goes on from BMWJ01000007.1 coordinate 105,738, forward strand.
GCGCCCAGGAACGGCAGGTTGGTGGCGACTCCCCGGATACGGAACTCGGCGATCGCCCGGCGCGCGCGGCGGGCCGCGTTGGCGAAATCGTGACCGTGGCAGGTCAGCTTGACCAGCATCGAGTCGAAGTGGGCGGACACCTCGGCACCGGTGTGGACGGTCCCGCCGTCGAGGCGAACGCCGGGGCCGCCCGGGGACCGGTACGCGGAGATGGTGCCGGTGTCGGGACGGAAGCCGTTCGCGGGGTCCTCGGTGGTGATGCGGCATTGCATGGCCGTGCCGTTGAGGACGATGTCGTCCTGCGTCAGGTGCAGCTCCGGAAGCGACTTCCCCGCGGCGATCCGCAGCTGCCCGATCACCAGGTCGCGTCCGGTGACCTGCTCGGTGACCGTGTGCTCCACCTGGATCCGCGGGTTCATCTCGATGAAGACGTGGTTGCCGCGCTCGTCGACCAGGAATTCCACGGTGCCCGCGTTGACGTACCCGATGTGTTCGGCGAACGCGACGGCGTCGGCGCAGATGCGCGCGCGCAGCTCCGGGTCGAGGTTCGGGGCGGGCGCGATCTCGACGACCTTCTGGTGGCGCCGCTGCAACGAGCAGTCCCGCTCGTACAGGTGGACGACATTGCCCTGCGTGTCGGCGAGGATCTGCACCTCGATGTGGCGCGGGTTGAGGACGGCCTGCTCCAGGAAGACGGTGGCGTCCCCGAACGCCGACTCCGCCTCGCGCATGGCCGCGTCGATCGACTCCCGCAGCTCGGCGGGCTCGGCGACACGCCGCATTCCCCGTCCGCCGCCGCCGGCGACGGCCTTGACGAACACCGGGAAGCCGATGGAGTCGGCCGCGCCGACCAGCGTGTCCACGTCGGTGGACGGTTCCGACGACTGCAGCACGGGGACCCCGGCCTCGCGGGCGGCCGCCACCGCACGGGACTTGTTGCCGGTGAGGTGCAGTACGGAGGCGGGGGGGCCGACGAAGGTGATCCCGGCCTCGGCGCACGCGGCGGCGAGACCCGGGTTCTCCGACAGGAAGCCGTATCCGGGGTAGACGGCGTCGGCACCCGCCTTCAGCGCGGCCTTGATCACCTCGTCGACCGAGAGGTAGGCCCGCACCGGGTGGCCCTTCTCGCCGATCTGGTAGGCCTCGTCGGCCTTGGCGCGGTGCAGCGAATTACGGTCCTCGTAGGGAAACACGGCCACGGTGGAGATGCCGAGCTCGAACGCCGCGCGGAACGCGCGGATCGCGATCTCGCCCCGGTTGGCGACCAATACCTTGCGGAACATCAATGTCCCCTGTCGTGTTGCGGGCACGGGGCCCCAGGTGGAGATGTCATTCCGGCTGCCGGGTTCGGCATCCGCTGTCCTCGTGGACGGTACCGATCAGTAGCGGTGGCGTCGATCTCCCACCGGAGGGAGATGGCTCACGCCGGTGGGAGATACCTCACGCCGGTGGGGACGGGCCCCGGCGCCCCGTCCGATGCGGTGTGCCCGGGACAGGAGCGTCTCGCGCGACGCCCGGTTCGTACGCCACCGACGCGCCTCGGGCTCGGACACCACCGGCGCGGGCGAACGCGAGGCTCCGTTGAGTCCGCGCGAGGGGCTGCCGGGTGAGTGCGCGCGACGCACTGTCGGGACGGCCTATCGATCCGGGTCCGGCCGAAGCCCCTGGGAACAGGTCGGGCACAGCCCGCGGTAGGTCACCTCGGCCTCGAGCACGGTGAAGCCGAAGCGTTCCCCGGCCGGAAGGTCGGCCAGCGGATCGCCGGTCGGGTGGACGTCACGGATGGTTCCGCAGCCGGCACACACCAGGTGCTGGTGCGGGCTGTGCGCGTTGGGGTCGAAGCGCTTGGCACGCCCGTCGGCGGAGACCTCCACGACCTCACCGAGCGAGACCAGTTCACCCAGGGCGTTGTAGACGGTCGCACGCGAGATCTCGGGCAGCCGCTGTGCGGCGAGGGCGTGCACCTCCTCGGCCGTGAGGTGCACGTGGTCGCCGTCGAGGACCTCGGCGACCACACGCCGCTGCGAGGTCATCCGCCAGCCACGCCCCCGCAACCGCACCAGCAGGTCACTCATATCGGTTCACCTATTCAGGTTGGGCGGGATACCCGGAGTTCACCGGGCAGGCGTCCGGGATCCGATTGAATACGAGTTTGGCGCGCTTGTTGACCTGGACTGGATCCATCGTAGGATCGGTTCCGGCGATAGCCAAGGGACAGAAGGACTCCAGTGCGGCAGGAGTGGGAGACGTGACGGGACACCCACCGGGCATCTGCGCGGTGCCGGCCACCGGATGACAACCGCGCACGTCGAACTCCTCGAAACCGTCCACGACGGCGACCGCCCCGGCGTCGCCGAGGCCTTCACACCCCGCAGTGCGCCGCACTGCCCGGGCACCTCCCGGCACCCCCGGAGCGGGGCCCTCCTCGCACCTCCCACGGCAGAACGCCCGTACCGCCTGGGACGGGCCGTGGCCCGGGCACGGTCCGTGCGACACACCGTGCCGTCGTCGAGGTCGGACGGGCAAGGGGCGCGGCGCCCCTCGCCGGCCCCGCCCGGCGACGCGGCTTCTCGGCCTGCCGGGCCGGCACCACCCGTCCCTGTCCCCCGACCGCTCGACCGCCCGCAGTCCTGAGCAATGTGATCCGCCCAGCCCGGAAGGATTCCCATGTCCGAGAACCATGATGCAATCGTCGTAGACGCGAAGACGGAGGGCGGAGGTGGCTGCCCGGTCGCGCACGGACGCGCCCCTCACCCGACGCAGGGTGGCGGAAACCGCCAGTGGTGGCCGGAGCGGCTCAACCTCAAGATCCTTGCCAAGAACCCCGCAGTGGCCAATCCCCTCGGTGAGGAGTTCGACTACGCCGAGGCGTTCAACACCCTCGACCTCGCAGCCGTGAAGCAGGACATCGCAGAGGTGCTGACGACCTCTCAGGACTGGTGGCCGGCCGACTTCGGCCACTACGGTCCGTTCATGGTCCGGATGGCGTGGCACAGCGCGGGCACCTACCGGATCAGCGACGGACGCGGCGGGGCCGGGGCCGGGCAGCAGCGCTTCGCCCCTCTCAACAGCTGGCCGGACAACGGGAACCTCGACAAGGCCCGCCGACTGCTGTGGCCGGTCAAGAAGAAGTACGGCCAGAGCCTCTCGTGGGCCGACCTCATGATCCTCACGGGCAACGTCGCCCTGGAGTCGATGGGCTTCGAGACCTTCGGCTTCGGCGGCGGCCGTGCGGATGTGTGGGAGCCCGACGAGGACGTCTACTGGGGTCCCGAGACCACGTGGCTCGGTGACGAGCGCTACACCGGCGACAGGGAGCTGGAGAACCCCCTCGGCGCCGTCCAGATGGGTCTCATCTACGTCAATCCGGAGGGCCCGAACGGTAATCCGGACCCGCTCGCCGCAGCCCGCGACATCCGTGAGACGTTCCGCCGGATGGCGATGAACGACGAGGAGACGGTCGCCCTGATCGCAGGCGGTCACACCTTCGGCAAGACCCACGGCGCGGGCCCCGCGGACAGCGTGGGCCTCGACCCCGAGGCCGCCCCGATCGAGGAGCAGGGCCTCGGCTGGAAGAACTCCTACGGCACCGGCAAGGGTGGCGACACGATCACCAGCGGCCTCGAGGGCATCTGGACGAACACCCCGATCGCGTGGGACAACAGCTTCTTCGAGATCCTCTTCGGCTACGAATGGGAGCTGTTCAAGAGCCCCGCGGGCGCGCACCAGTGGCGTCCGAAGGGCGGTGCCGGGGCCGGCACCGTCCCCGACGCCCACGACGCGGCGAAGAGCCACGCCCCGACGATGCTCACCACCGACCTCTCGCTCCGGTTCGACCCCGCCTACGAGGCGATCTCTCGGCGCTTCCACGAGAACCCCGCCGAGTTCGCGGACGCGTTCGCCCGGGCGTGGTTCAAGCTGACCCACCGTGACATGGGTCCGGTCGTGCGCTACCTCGGTCCCGAGGTCCCGGCGGAGACCCTGGTGTGGCAGGACCCCCTGCCCGCGGTGTCCCACACGCCGGTCGACGCCGAGGACATCGCCTCGCTGAAGAGCCGGATCCTCGCCTCGGACCTGTCGGTGTCACAGCTCGTGTCGACCGCCTGGGCCTCGGCCGCGTCCTTCCGCGGCAGCGACAAGCGCGGCGGCGCGAACGGTGCGCGCATCCGACTGCAGCCGCAGAGCGGCTGGGAGATCAACAACCCCGACGAGCTGGCGACGGTACTGAGCACGCTGGAGGGGATCCAGCAGTCGTTCAACTCCGCCAGGGACGACGGCAAGGCGATCTCGCTCGCCGACCTGATCGTGCTCGCCGGTGCCGCGGCCGTCCAGCAGGCCGCCAAGGACGCGGGCTTCGACGTCGAGGTCCCGTTCACACCGGGCCGCGTGGACGCGTCTCAGGAGCAGACCGACGTGGAGTCGTTCGCCGCACTGGAGCCGACTGCCGACGGGTTCCGCAACTACCTCGGCAAGGGCAACCGGTTGTCCCCCGAGTACCTGTTGACCGACCGGGCGAACCTGCTGACCCTGAGTGCCCCCGAGATGACGGTCCTCGTCGGCGGTCTCCGCGTCCTGGGCGCGAACCACCAGCAGTCGCCGCTCGGCGTCTTCACCGCGACCCCTGGATCGCTGACCAACGACTTCTTCGTCAATCTGCTCGACCTGGGCACGACGTGGACGGCGACGTCACAGGACGCGAGCACGTTCGAGGGACGCGACGGCGCCACGGGCGAGGTCAGGTGGACCGGCAGCCGTGTGGACCTGCTGTTCGGGTCGAACTCCGAGCTGCGGGCGCTCGCGGAGGTCTACGCGAGCGACGACGCGAGGGAGAAGTTCGTGAAGGACTTCGTCGCGGCGTGGGACAAGGTGATGAACCTCGACCGGTTCGACCTCGTCTGATCCCGCCGTCCGGGCCGGCCTGTGAGCGCCGGCCCGGACGTCCGGGGGCAGGTTCGCATCCGACGAGCCGGGAGGCACCCGCCGAGGCCCGGCGCCCGCGCCCCGGGCACCCCCGAGAGCCCGGACATGACCGGCCTCGCGGGCAGCCGACCTCGGTGGCGCGGGACGCACAGCCGACGCTCTCTTCTGGCGCGGCGTCGGATGGTGGCACCCGACGCTCCAGCGGCGTCACCTGGCACCGACAACCCGCAGCCAAGGGTTCACTCTTCGTCGGGCCGGGTGTTGCCCGTGTCCCCGGTGTCACCGGTGGACGGCACCGCCCTTCTTCTGCGGAACACGACCACCCCGCACGCCCCGAGGAGGAGGACGGCCACGGCGGCCCCCTCGATGGCCGTCCGCTCGGTGAGGAGTCGCACCAGCACTTCGAGCAGGCCGAGCCCCGCCGTCGCGTAGATCAGCGCCCAGGCCGCTCCGCCCACGAACAGGGCAGGGAGGTAGCGCGGCAACGGCATGCGCATGCTCCCCGCGAGAAAGTTGGCGGCGGTCTGGAAACCGACAGTCAGGAAGGAGACCGCCACCACCGGCGCGCCCCACCGCTGGATCGCCTGCTCGGCACGCCGGAACTTCGCCGAAGAGATCCGCCCCGCGAACCTGCTGCGCCGGGCACCGGCGCCCGCGAGCCACCCGATGGCGAACGTCCCTCCGGCGCGCAGCAGGACGATGACGTACAGGACTCCGGCCGCGAGCGCGATCCTATCCACGCTGCCTCGTCCCGGGCGCCCGGCCGAAACCTGCGTCCCCCGCTATCGGCGTGAGCGTTCCCGGCCTGCCGAACGCACGACGCACACGAGCCTGGTCACCGTCTCCCACCTACGCCCTGCCCCTGCTTCCGACCTGCGACACCGGAACCCGCACACTCGGGACCCACACCAGGTAAGGCAAGCCTACCGAACACGCATACGGCGGATACGGTGCACCTGGTTACCCGAGGGACAGCAGAGTCGGGAGTGGCCCCGTCGGCCATCCAGCAGGTGGACGCCTGCCGGCAGGCGTCCACCCCCGGCCCGGCACGCGGTCGAAGGCCGGATCAGCCGTCTCAAGCAGCACCGGCCGTGGTGACCCGGTTCGACACACTTGCGGTTCGAGGCAGGGTTCAGGTCGCGGCGATTCATGAGTGGCTGTGAACCCACACTGCCGTCGTGCGGATGCCCCAGCAGGCAACGACGGCCCTGCCGTCACTGCGGAGAGGGCGCATTTCCTGCCGTGGGCGCAGAGCGGTGTGTTCGGACTTGCACCTTCCGTAGCGGCATATGGTCCGGTGGACTTACGTCCCGATGCCTTGAGGAAAGGTCCCTGCTCATGCACTCGTCTTTCATCCCACCCCGTCAGGTCAAGATCGGTGACGCGGCGGCCTTCGTCGGCAGCACGCCACGGGCGATTCGTCATTACCACGAGATCGGTCTGCTCCCCGAGCCCGAGCGGGGCGGCGACGGCCGCCGCCGCTACGGGTACGAGGACATGATCCGCTTGCTGTGGATTCGCAAGATGGCCGACGCCGGGATCGCCCTCGACGACATCCGTGACGCCTTTACCACCGGCACGGCTTCCGTCGGCGCGGACAGTGGAGAAGGTATCGCGGGCATCCTGGAGCGGCTGGAGGAAACCCTCGCCGAGCAGGAGGCGGAATTGCGGCGGCAACGAAACGCCGTGCAGCGGATGCGCACCGAAGGCAGCCGGATGGGCCTGCTCTCCGACTTCGTCACCGAACGCCTCAAGAGCCTGCCCGAGGGTTCCCTGCGTCAGGCGGACCTGGACACTCTGCTGGTCACCGAGCGCATCTTCGGCCCACTCGGCGCGGCCGTCCAGGCCACCCGCTTCATTGTTCTGGCCACGCATCCCACTCTGCGGGAGGATTCCGACCGCATCGACGAAGCCGAGGAGGCACTCGATGACAGCGTCGCCGTCGATGATCCACGGGTGGCTCAAGTGGCCGTCGAGCGGCGCGCCTTCGAAAGCGCCCTGCACGCCGTCATCGAGGAGTCCGGCATGGACGAGGACGACGATGCCCTCTTCGACGCCTGGGACATTTTGCACCCTGCCACCCCCGATGACGGCGAGGCCGAGACCGACCTCGACTCCGGCAAGCGGGAGGCTGGCTCCATGAGCGCGTTCGAAGCCATCGGCAAGATGCCCTACGACTTCTCCCCAGCCCGCCTGCGTTGTATGGAACTGGCGGAAGAACTACCCGTCCAGGACTCACCCGCAACCTGAGACACGGACTGGTCGGCATGGCACATTCCGGTCGTCATGGGGTGATCACCGTCGACGTCCCGACCTCGTGACAAACCCTTTCGGTACACCGCCCCCATCGCCTGCAGGCCATGGACCCGAGCAGCTGTTCCGGGCCCGGTTCGCTCGGTGGTGAGGACCGGTTCGATCAGAGCCTCACAGGCGTCGGAGACATCACTGCAGTAGGGGCGAGGCGCGTTCACGCCTCGTCCGACGCCCACCGGCCGCGGCGCAGTCACAGAGTCGTCCCGAACTATCGACTGCACAGATCGGATGACCCCGGAAGACGGCGAGTTCCGGTGGTGAGCGACGGCGTGGGAGCGGGGTCGGGTCGCACGATCGAGTGATTGACGGAGGTGTTCGGGCGGTGTGACGATACGTCGATGCCTGCTCTGCACACACGGATGGCGCTGCGCGGTGGTGACTTCACCGCTGCCGTCGTCGCACGCTGTGTGGCGGAGGTGCCGTTCTACGGCGAGTTGTCGCGCAGGACGCTCGATGGCGAGGTGACGCGGTCGATCACAGCCGTGCACGATCTGCTACTCCGGGCTCTGCGCGAGGACGGTGCGATGGGCCCGGGGGATCTGACCCGGCTCATCGAGTGGTCCGGGCGCCGGGCCGAGGAACGCGTGCCCTTGGAAGCGGTGATCGCCGCCTATCTCATCGGTGCGGAGGTGTGGTGGCAAACCCTGGCCGAGACGGCCGAACCTGAGGAGTTGACCGGCGCGGGCGCGAAGTTGCTGGCCTGCCTGCACGCGGCCATGCCCGCCGTCGTCCTCGCGCACCGCACTGCACAGGAGGACATACACAGCGAGGACAAGCGGGCACGGCGGACGCTGCTGACCGCTCTGCTGGCCGGGCGGCCTTACGAGGAACTGGCGGAGACGGCACGGATATCGGTGGACGGCGGGCATGTGGTCGTCGCCCTGGCCTTCGAGTCGAACCCACCGACCAGGCTCGTGCAGTCGTCCCTCGAGGCCTACGCGGGCGTCCCCGTGCTGATGGATCACGTCGCCGGGATCGCGCTGCTGCCGGACAGCTGCGACCTGTCCGGCCTGCCGGATCCGCTCAGCAAGGACGTGGGCCAGTGCGTGTTCATGGCCGCTGCCCTCGCTGCGGGACCTGCGACCGTTCCCGCAGCGGCGGCCGAGGCGGGGCGCGTACTCGAACTCGTACAGCGCTTGGGCCGTCCGCCCGGGTTGTACCGGCTCGACGACGTGCTCCTGGAGTACCAGCTCGCGCGTCCCGGTGACGCGCTGCTGCGGCTGGCGGCCAAGCTCGACCCGCTGGCGCAGCATGCGTACCTGCTGGAGACACTGCGGGTGTTCGTCGACCACGGACACAACCGCAGCCGGAGCGCGGCGGAGCTCTGCGTCCACCGCAACACGCTGGACTACAGGTTGCACCGGGTGAGCGTGCTGACCGGGCTGGATCTCGCCGTCCCCGCCGAGGCCCGGCTGCTCCAAGCGGCACTCGTCGCAAGAGACCTCGTGTGACGGAGGGCCTACCGGGCGACCTGGCCACGGGAACCGGTCACAGATCCCGCGGGCGGCACGCGTGGCCGCAGTGGTGCCACGTCCGTGATCACGTTGGGGCTGCCGGGAGCACAGGTCTCGGTCAGGTGAGCGGAGAACCCCTTCCAGCTGATGATGTGTCCATGGCGCGCATAACGGGCCGAGGTATCGCCCGGGTTGCTCGCCCGCGCGATCCGCGCAGTCAGAGACGGTACGTGCTCACCGGAACGCGGGCGCAGGGACAACGGGCACCTCGACAGCTGCATCGGTCATCGGAACCACCCGAGCATGCCCGCTGATCATGCTGGCCCACTGGGAAACTCCAAGATCCCCGGTCGCACCGACCGCCATGGACTCAACCGCGGCGGAGACCGCCAGGCCAACCGTGCGCTGCACACCATCGTGCTGGTCCGCATGCGTCACGAACCGCGCACCCGCGACTACGGGGCACGACGCACCCTCGAAGGGCTCAAGACGAAGGACATCTTCAGATGCCTCAAGCGCTTCGTCGTGCGAGAGACCTACCGCCACCTCACGAGCGCATGCACGAGCTCACCGACAACGACTTCGCAGCTTGACGATCCATAGGAGCTTCAGAGTCAAGCTAGGAGCGTCCGCGGTGCGAGCGAGGGCCGCTGGATTCGCCACCGGGGGAGCGGGAGGCGAAGCAGGCGGAATACCGCGGGCGCCGGGCGTGAACCGGGTCAGGGCCACGCGCGCCCGTTCGGTCTGCGCGGGCCGTTGCGCCTCCGCCCGGCCGACCAGGTACTCGTTGGCCCGTACGAGTGCCGGGCCCTGGTAGGACAGCTCGTGCGCGTAGTGCCGGCCCTCGGAGTTGCGGTGCTCCCCCGCGCGCTCCTGGTAGAGCTGGAGCGAGCCTGGTTGCGAGCCGTCCATGAGCGCCATGACCTGGTCCCACTCATGCCGAAGCTGATGCGCTCGGGCCAGGGTGGTGTCGATCCCGCGCAGTCGGCACAGGTCGTCGCTGATCGGCCCCTCGACGTAGTCGGGGCCGTCGGCGGCGGCGCGGACCCCGGCCAGCACCTCGGGTCCGTGGTCGAGGAACACCTCGGCGTGGTTCCACGCTGCGGCGTCTCGCTCGACCCTGCCGTCCGCGTACAGCTCGTCGTCCAGCGGCCAGCCGTCCGCGTCGCAGAGGGAGTCCGAGACCGCTTCCCAGGCGTCGCACGTCTCATTGATGCCGGCGGCGGCCGAGGCCGGCGCCGGAGATGCCGCCGCCACGCCAGGGGATCGTTGGCCGTGGGCGGCTGGTTCTCGCCGGAGGCGGGAGAAGTGGAGGAAGCAGACATGATCGATCCTTGTTCCTGTGCCGGTCGTTGGGCTACGCACAAGAGCCGAGGAGCAGCGTGCTAACGTGACCCGCCGTGAGTGCCCCGGGGCCTGCGGAAGTCCGGCCGCCCGGGCATATCAACCAGGGGAGTCAACTTGGCACTTCACACGGGAACCGGCCGTTGTGCCGCCCTGCTCTCGACGGTAGCGGTGGCAGCCGGAGCTCTCACCGGATGCCAGTCGATCGCCGACGCGTCCGCCTCGGGGTGCGATGGCACCGAGAGCCGGGTCGAGAAGCTGGAGTCGTACGGCGTCCTGGGCTCACGGCCTGAAGGAGCCATCGTCCCCAAGGGCTTCGAGAAGCTGGAGTCCGACTGCTGGCAGGACAGCGGCGACGCGCAGCTGTACGCCTCGCGGACCTACGTGCTCCGCGGCGACAAGGCCGAAGTGGCCGCGCACTACCGGACCGTGGCGGAGCAGGAGGGCTGGAAGCCGGCCCGCCCCGACCAGGGGTCATCGAACGACGGACAGTTCGCCGGCCTGTGCTTCACCAGGGCCGAAGGAGACCGGGCGACCGCTTTGGACGTCTACTTCCTGACCAAGGAGATCCTGGAGGCGGAGGAGCGGAAGCCCGGACCCGAGTTCGGCTCCGGATCCGGATACCGCGTGGAGATCACCGCGGCCGCCGACGGCTCACCCGCGGACTGCTCGGACTGAAACAGGTCCACGACAGCCCTGCGCTGCCCACCACCGCGGTCCTCACAGCCTCGCCCTCGAAGAGACCTGCGGCGCCAGGTGACTCAACGTGACCTGGCGCTGCGGTATCTGATGACCCATCGAACCGGGGCAGGGCTGCCTCCGTGCGAAGGAGGGGCGCGGGGAGGGTCAAGAATACGCAAAGAGTGGGCCGCTCGCCACGCTCCACAAATGATCATTTTGCCGCGAACGCCCCTTCCTTTTCGGCCGGATGGCCCGGATGCCCCCTCGTGGGGCTCTGAGCACCCGCCAGGGAAACACCTGCTCCGCTTACTGACTCATTGACACCTGTGTGCGACATGTGAGGATCCCATGTGCATGCGGGGTACACCCGCACCATGTGCGAGGAGTGAGAGTGACAGGCAAGTTCCTGCGGCCAGGAAGAAGACCGAACGCACCGTCCGTTCAGCCCTTCCTGCCGCCTGTTCAGTTGAGGCGTCTGCGCCCGGTGGCAGCGGCCGTCGTGCTGACGATGGCGTTCGAAGCCACCGTCATGGTCGGAACCGCCAATCTGGCGATGGGCGTCGAGCGCACGGCCGTTCCTGCCGACAAGGCCGCCGACGCGAAGGATCTCGGGCCGGCGACCGCGGGGTCGGTGGCTGCCGCCCGGCTGAAGGCGAAGATCCAGAACCGTCGGATCGAGGCGGTGGACGCGCGTACCGAGACCTCGACGGTCCACGTGAACCCCAACGGTTCGGTGACCGAGGAGGCGCACACCGGACCGATCCGGTTCAAGGACGACCGGGGCGCGTGGCAGGACATCGACATCTCCCTGCAGAAGCTCTCGGACGGTTCGGTCGGGGCCCGCAGGCATCCCCACGGACTGCGCCTGGCCGGCCGGAGCGCGGCTCCCAAGGGGCTGAGGAGCACTGGCAGGAAAACCGCTTCGGCCGGCGTTCCCCTGGTGACGCTGGAGGGCCGGACCGGTCAGCGGATTCAGCTGGGTTGGTACGGGGCGCTGCCCGCGCCGGAGATCGAGGGTGAGGAGAACACCGTCGCCCGGTACCGGAACGCCCTCCCTTCGGCGGACCTCCTGATCGAGTCGACGCGCAGCGGCTACGAGCAGTTCCTGGAACTGAAGAATCGTTCCGCCGTCGATGCGAGCGGTGCCATTGCCTACAGCCTCACGGCCAAGGGCCTGACCGCCGAGGCGAACCCGGACGGTTCGGTCTCCTTCAAGGACTCCAAGGGCAGGCCCGTGGGCGCCATGCCCGCGCCGGTGATGTGGGACGCGAGGGTGCACACGTCGTCCGGTGAGCACGAGCGCACCGCCCCGGTGGCGGTGAAGGTGGTCCAGGACGGCGACACCGTCACCTTGACCCTGACGCCGGACGCAAAGTTCCTGGCCGACCCCACGACACAGTTCCCCGTGACGATCGACCCCGCGATCAGCGTCGGGGCCAGCTTCGACACCTTCGTCCAACAGGGCTACACGACCGACCAGTCGACCTCGACGGACCTCAAGCTCGGCAACAACGGCTCCTCGCAGGTGGCCCGGTCGTTCCTCTCGTTCCCGATGAAGAACATCACGGGCAAGCAGATCACCGCGGCGAAGCTCAACCTGTTCGCCTACCACTCCTGGTCCTGCACCCCCGCCAGTTGGGAAGTGTGGTCGACCGGGGCCGCCGGGACCGGATCACGCTGGACCGCGCAGCCGGCCTGGACGACGAAGTACGCCACCAGCACCCAGACCAAGGGCTTCTCCAGCGCCTGCAACGACGGCTGGGTCAACGCGGACGTGACCTCGCTGGCCACGGCGTGGGCGGGGAACGGCAACGGAAGCAACCACCTGGGGCTGCGGGCCACGAACGAGAACGAGCCGGCCGGCTGGAAGCGCTTCAACTCCGGCGACGCCGCCTCCAACACTCCTTATCTCTCGGTCACCTACAACTCGGTTCCCGACCTGCCGACCCTCATAGCCCCGGCTGCCGGAGCCGCCACCAACGACACCACGCCGACGCTGTCGGCGAAGGCCCTGGACGGCGACGGTTCGCAGGTCACCCTCAACTACGAGGTGTGGACCTCCACCGGCACCTCCGCCCTGCGCACCGGCAACAGCGCGGCGGTCGCCTCGGGCGCCCAGGCGGACTGGACCCCCGCCGCGCTGTCGGCCGGCTCCTACAAGTGGCGGGCGCGGGCCACCGACGGCTCCGCCACCAGCGCCTGGTCGGCGTTCCGCACACTGGTCGTGGACACCACGGCGCCTGCCGCGACCACGGTCGCCTCGGCCGACTTCCCTGCCGGTCAGTGGTCCGGCACGCCGGACGGCAACGGCGACTTCACCGGTGCCTTCACCCTCACTCCCCCGGCCGCGGACGTGAAGTCGGTCCAGTGGCAGCTGGACGGCGGGGCGTGGCAGTCGATCGCCACCACCGGCTCGCCGGTGACGGCCACGCCGGTCTTCCGCGCGGGCAAGCACACCCTGGCGGCACGCTCCAGGGACGCCGCCGGCAACGTCTCCGCCACCACTTCCTTCACCTTCTTCGCCGGCTCGGGCGCGGCCCTGCTCTCGCCGGGCCAGGGCGACCGTCCGGCACGGCGGGCCGTGCTGACCGGTCAGGGCAAGCCCTCCGACACCGGGGTGCGCTACCAGTACCGCCGCGGCGAGACCGACGCCTGGAAGGACGTCCCGCTCGCCGATGTGCGTCGCCGGGCGGACAACACCGCCCTCGCCTCCTGGCCGGCCGCTGTGAGCGGTGGCCTGTCCGAGGCGCTGGTGTGGAACATCACCAGCAGCCTCACCGAGGACGGTCCGATCAACGTCCGCGCGGTCTTCACCGACGGCACCAGCACCGACGCCTCCCCCGCCACCTCGATCACCGTCGACCGGAAGGCGGGCGCCGCGCCCACCCAGGCCGCAGGTCCGGGTGACGTCAACATGCTCACCGGCGACTTCGTGCTGACCGAGACGGACAGCTCGGCGTTCGGCCTGACGGCCAGCCGCACGGCGTCCTCACGCCGGCCCTCCGAGGGCGGACAGCAGGAGGGCCAGGTGGCCATCTTCGGTCCCCAGTGGACCGCGGGCGCTGCCGCGGAGCTCTCCGCCACCGAATCGCTGTACCTGCGCAAGACGTCGAACACCTCGGTCGCGGTGGTGGACATCGACGGCGAGGAGACCGGGTTCACGGCGACGAGCGGAGGTGGCTGGAAGCCCGAGGAGGGCGCCGAGGCCCTCACGCTGACGGGCAGTCTGACCGGCTCCTTCACCCTCAAGGACACCGAGGGGACCGTCTCCCAGTTCACCAAGATCGATGCGGCCGCCACGATCTGGCAGCTCTCCCAGAGCAGCCTCCCGACGGACAACTCCACTACCTCTCTGATCTCGGAGAAGGTCGTCGTGGGCAGCGCCGTCCTGGCCCGCCCGAAGTACGTGATCGCTCCCACCTCGGCGGTCACCAACGCCACGTGCGCGAGCACCCCTTCCACCAAGGGCTGCCGGATCCTGGAGTACCAGTACGCCACCACCACAGCCACCGGGAGCACACCGGGCGACTACGCCGGGCAGGTCGCCCGCATCCGGCTGTGGTCCACCGATCCCGGCGCGGCGAACGCCACGGCCACGGTCGTGTCGAACTACGCCTACGACGCCTCGGGGCGCCTGCGTGAGCAGTGGGACCCGAGGGTCTCCCCCGCGCTGAAGACGACCTACACCTACGACAGCGCGGGCCGCGTGGTCACCCAGACCCCGCCGGGCGAGCTGCCGTGGACCTTCTCGTACGGGAAGGCCGGCTCCAGCACGGTCGCGGGCGAGGGCATGCTGCTCTCCGTGTCCCGGCCGACCCTGAAGCCGGGCAGCGAGGACGAGACCGACGGCGGTACGTCGGCCACCTCGCTGGTCTACGACGTACCGCTCACCGGCGCCAAGGCACCCAATCAGCTCTCCCCTGCCGAGGCCCTGACGTGGGGCCAGACGGACGCACCGACGGACGCCACCGCCGTCTTCCCTGCCGACCAGGTGCCCGCATCCCACAACGGGAACGACCTCAACGCCGGTGACTACGACAAGGCGACCACCACCTACACCAACGCCTCTGGCCTCCAGGTCAACATGGGCCTGCCCGGCCGTCACCTGACCACCACCCAGTACGACTCCTTCGGCAACGCCGTCCTGGAGCTGGGCGCCACCAACCGCGAACTCGCACTCGGCAACGCCGACTACCAGGTCACCACGCAGAGCCAACTCGGCATCCTCGCCGACTCGCCTGCGGAACGTGCCCGCAAGCTGGCCACGGTCTCGGAGTTCTCCGCCGACGGCAAACGGCAGCTGCAGCAGTACGGCCCGCTCCACCTGGTCACCCTGACCCAGCAGTTCCAGGGCGACTCCGACAGCCCCACCATCCCGGCCGGAACACAGGTGGCGGCGCGCCAGCACACCATCACCCGGTACGACGAAGGCCGTCCCACCGATGGGTCGGCCCGGGTCGCGGACCAGCCGACCACCACATCAACCGGCGCATTCATCGAGGGCTACCTGAACGACGGCGATGTTCGTACCACCAACACCCGTTACGACTGGGTCAAGGGCCTGCCCACTGCCACGGTCACGGACCCGAACGGGATCAAGCTGACCCGTTCCTCCGAGTTCGACGCCCAGGGCCGCATCCTGAAGAGCATCCAGCCCAAGTCCAACGGCGCGGACGCGGGGACGGTGGCTTCCCGCTACTGGACCGCGGACGGGACCGGCGCCTGCTCCGGGCGTCCCGAATGGGCCGACCTGCTCTGCTCCAGCGGCCCGGCAGGCAAGATCACCGGTGGCGGCTCGAACCCCGACGAACTGCCCACCAAGACCCTGGAGTACAACCGCCTGGGCCAGGTGGCCAAGGTCACCGAGACCGCCAACGGCGTGACGCGCACCACGGTCACCACCTATGACGCCGTCGGGCGCGGTACCAAGAGCACGATCACGGGAGGAGCCGGCACCGCCGTACCGACGCAGACCATCACCTACAACCCGGCCAACGGGCAGGCGGTCACCGTCTCCGACGGGACCACCACGGTGCGCCACGTCACCGACAGGCTGGGCCGTGAGATCTCGTACGACGACGGTGCGGGCAATGTCACACGCACCGAGTACGACCGCCGCGACCGGGTGACGCGGAGGACCGACTCAGTCCCCTCGGAGACCACCTACAGCTACCAGAGCCTCACCGGCCAGCCGACCGGAATGCACGACTCGGCCCTCGGGAGCACGGGCGACGTCAGCGCCTCCTACGACTCCGACGGCCGCCTCTACAAGCAGAGGCTGCCATGGAACATCGACGTCGAATACAACCTCGACCCCACGGGGAACGAGACCTCGCGCTACTGGCACTGGGAATCCGGCTGGACCATCCAGGGCGAGTCGGTCAGTGAGAACATCCACGGCCAGGTCGTGTCCCGCACCACCTACACGGGCGGCGGCGCGTACCAGAGCTACACCTACGACGCGGCAGGACGCCTGACCAGGGCCGACGACACCCAGGCCGGCGTCACCACCCACCGCGGTTACGGGTTCGACGCCAACACCAACCGTACGTCCCTGGTGACCACGGTCGACGACGTGGACGGCGGCGCGCCCACCACGAAGGCGGTCAACTCCACGTACGACACCGCCGACAGGCTGATCGCCACCGGCACGGTCTACGACGCCTTCGGCCGCACCACCGCCCAGAGCAGCGGAGCCCAGAACTCCTACTTCGCCAACGATCTCGTCCGCCAGATCACGGCGGGCTCCGAGCGCACCACCTGGGACCTCGACTCGGCCGGCAGGCTCGCCTCGTTCACGACCGAGAACAAGGATGACGACGGGACCTGGTCGACGGCCTCGACCAAGCGCAACCACTACGGCGCCGACGGGGACAACCCCACGTGGATCAACGAGGGTGACAGCAGGATCACCCGGAACCTGTCGGACCTGACAGGAGACCTGATCGCCACGACCGGCGCCACCGGTGACGTGGTCCTCCAGCTCACCAACATCCACGGCGACGTGGCTACGCAGCTGCCGCTGGTGGACGCCACGACTCCGGTGGTCAACAGCTACGACGAGTTCGGCAACCGCCTTCCCGGCACCGACCCGGCCCGGTACGGCTGGATCGGCGCGGAGCGGCGCTCGTCGGAAACGCCGAGCACCGCCACACTCATGGGGGCGCGCCTGTACGACTCGGCCACGGGCCGGTTCCTCTCCACCGACCGTATCGTCGGAGGCAACGCCAGCTCCTACGACTACTGCTTCGGCGACCCGGTGAACTGCTACGACATCAGCGGGAACTACGCCATCGGCGGGCTCGTACCGGAAGCCGCGATCTGCGCTCTGTTCTTCCTGTGGTGCGCGGACATGATCTACGTGACCAACTGGGCACTGAGCGAGGCCAAGAAGAGGTACTCGAACGGAGCGAAGCAGAACGCCTACCGCCACTGCATCTGGCAGGCGATGCTCACCTGGTCGGTCGGGTCGTACCTCGCGAAGGCCCTCGGCAACGCGCACGAAAAGAACGCCGGCAAGTCCGCCGCGGCAAAGCGCGACTCCAAGGCCGACTCGTACAACAACACGGTCGGCAGGGGTGTGGGAGGAAAGATCACTGCCTGGACCTACGGCAAGGCGAAGCAGACCGCGTGCCGGCTCTGCAAGGACAAGGTCAAGAAGCACAAGTTGAAGTCGAATGCGAAGGGGAAGACGTGGGTCTAAAGGGTGTAGCAGAACGCCTGAGTTAGGGCATTCCTCCTGTACGGGTGGGGTGTTGCCGGCTGAGCCGTTGTCGGTGGAGACATTCACCGGCCTGCGGATGAGCCGGTACGAGAAGTTGGTGAGGGTAGTACGGGAACGGGGTGGGAACGGCCCTGGTGGAGGGCGCCCGTGGTGTCTGCCGCTGGCGGACACCACGGGCGCTGCCGACAGTCCCGCAAACGGATCCTGCCGGACAGCATGATGCGACAGACTCATCCCCACGGCCTTCGTGCTGAGCGTTGTGTGTTCCTTGGTCGGATCACATGCTCAGCCGAAGGCCGCCTGCACGTACGGCAGTTACCAACCCGAGTGATCAAGTACGAGGACTCGTTCGGGCTCCGAGGTTAAAGATCAAGCTGGAGCCAGGCCTCCAGCTCCTCCTGGCGCGGCGCGAGCACGGTCCCCGCGTGCGGATGGTCGAAGACCATGACCGGGCGGCGGGCGTCCCAGGCGGGCCAGCCCGGATCTCCCGTGGTGGCGAAGGCGACCCAGGCCCGGTGCATGGCGTCGGCCAGCGGCTGAGGGGCGTCCGGCCCGGTCAGCGTCTCACCGCGGCGGAGGTTGTCGAAGACGAACCCGATCTCCAGGGCGTGGCACGCCCCCAGTTCCATGACCGGGGAACGCCAGGCGAACTCGTAGAGGTACGTGCGGGCCGGCCGGGAGTCGGCAAGCCGGTTAAGGGGCCCGCGCAGCAGGAAGTCCGTGGCCATCTCACCGAGGATCACACCTGGCTTCGCGCCCGGCCGGGACGCCCGGTACAACCGCGCGACCCGGCCGGAGATCCGCGATTTCAGCAGGGCCAGCCGGAGCGTGAGCCCGTTGACGCGGTCAAGCGCTCCGCTCGGTACGAACCACAAGCGGTACTCCTCCCGGTTGCAGCCGAGCAGGAGGTCGACCGACGGGAGCGGGGGGTCGGCCGGTACCACGTCGTCGTCGACGACGATGTGGAAGCCCGGCCCGCCGCTGATCGGGTTCGCTCTGCCGACCACCGCGTCCTGCGCGTCCAGCAGTCGTTCGCGGTTCACGGCGGCGAACTCCTCCGCCGTGGCCGGCACCCGCAGTCTCTTCGCCATCGCCCTCACGGTCTTCGCGCCCTGGCCGCGCGTCACGGTCTGCGGTGCGCCGCTCTGCAGGACAGCCCGGTGGAACAGCCCGGCCGCACGAGCTCCGGCCATCAGGGCCGCGATGCTGACGGCTCCGGCGGACTCACCGCACACCGTGACGCGTCCGGGGTCTCCGCGGAACGCGGCGATGTTGTCTCGCACCCAGGTCAGGGCGGCGATCTGGTCCAGCAGGCCCCGGTTGTCGGGGGCGTCGGGAAACACTCCGAACCCCTCGACCCCGAGACGGTAGTTGATCGAGACAAGCACCACGCCGTCGCGCGCGAAGGCCCGGCCGTCGTACAGCGGCACGGCGGCGGAGCCACTGCGCAGGGACCCCCCGTGGATCCACACGATCACGGGCAGCGGCCCGTCCTCGCCCGCCGGAGCCCAGATGTTGAGGTTGAGACACTCCTCCCCCGGGATCTCCACCTCGGGGATCAACCGGTCGAGGGGCGGCGGGTAGGGGCGTTGCGGGGCCGTCGGCCCGAACGCCAGCGCGTCACGCACCCCGTCCCAGGACTGGACGGGCGCGGGAGCGCGAAACCGGTGGATGCCGAAGGGCGCGGCGGCGTAGGGGATGGCGAGGAAGGAGGCTATCCCGTCCCGGACACGGCCTCGTACCTTTCCCTGGCGTGTGGTCGCGATGATGTCCATGGCGGTCCTCTCACGAGAAGGAGCCGCTCCCCCTCCCTGCGGGAGCGGCAGGGGAAGCGGTGGAGAGGGCAGACCGGAACGACGTCTGCCAGGGCGTCGGTGATCGGCTGGAGCGGGTTACGGAGTGGCGGCCGGGACGCTCAGGGCCAGGGCGTTCCGACGGACGTCGGACCAGGTGGCGGTATCGGCGCAGATGCCGCATCCGGTGCCGAAGAACTGCGTACGTGCCGTCCGGTCGCCCATGAGGTGGGCACGGAACCACGCGGTGGTCGGTGCGGCGAACGGGCCGGGGTCGCCCACGACCGTGAAGTGGTCGGCGCCTCGCAGCTCACCGTAGACAGCCGGGATGTGATCGGCTGCGTTGTAGAAGGCCTTGACGAGGAAGGGGAAGACGATGCTGTCCTTCTGGCCGGCGAGCAGGAGCGCGGGTACGTGCACTGCGTTGATGTCGGCAAGCGGGCCGGGCTGGATCGGCAGGATGGCGTCGATGCGGGGGTCCGCGCCGACGACGATGGCCGCCGCGCCACCCTGCGAGTGCCCCGATGCGCCGATGTGTTCCAGGTCGACGCGGTGGAGGAAGATGCTGCCCGGGTCGGCGTTCCTGCGGGTGAGCATGTCGATGCCCGCTCGCATGGAGATGCCGAGATTGGACTGCGGGGTGTTGGCGGCTGCCACGATGAACCCCTGGCTCGCCCAGTGGAGCAGCAGGTCCCGGTAGACGAGGGGAGTGCCGTTGGTGCCGTTGCCCCACACGATCACGGGGTGGCGGCGGTCGCTGTCCGCGATGTCGCGTGGGTAGTAGAGCGTGGTGATCGCTCCGACTTCCACGGCGGTGGCGTAGGGGCCCGGGGCGCCGAAGTCACCGGCGGACGAGGCCGCGGGAGGGCCGGGGGCGGCAGCGGCCGTACCCGTGGTGGGAGCAGATGCCGACGCTGTACCGGCGCCCGCCGATACGGACAGGACAAGGGTGAGTGCGGCCAACGGGGCGAGCAGGCTTCTTCTCCACAGCAAGGCGACTCCTGACGTCAGGGCGAACCGAATGGTTCATCCGGATCACTTCGGTGTGTGATCGCATTTTGCGGCAGCAACCGGCGGCCGTCTCTGCGCAATCGCGGCAATGACCGGCGGCAGGGCTTGTGCAACTTGCCGAGAGCCGTGAGTGCGGTGGAGCGATGCCGTGCTCAGTCCGGTCGCAGGGCCGACGGAGCACCGGCCGGACGGCGCGGCGAGCGGTGCGCACGGTTCGCGGCGTGAGGTGCGCATGGTTCGCGCCGCGCGGTAAGCACGGTCCCTCCCACGCGGCCGGCCCGCCCGTAGGGCATCCGCTGCCGAGGCGGAGGGGCCGGCGAGGAACTCGCGGTGGCCAGTTCCTGCTCACCTCCGTTCGGCGCCGGTCTCCTCACCGTCCTCGTGCTCGGCACGGGGCACCCCCATGGCCAGGAGCGCGGTGTCGTCGTCGAGTCCCTCGCCGAACGAGTCCAGGAGCTCGTTGAGCGCCTCGACGGCGCCGGGAGCCGACGTGGGGGCGAGGCCTCGCGCGAATTCCAGGAGCGCTTCGTCGCCGTAGCGTCCACCCGGGTCCGGGGTACGGGCCTCGGTCAGACCGTCGGTGTAGAGCAGCAGGGTGTCCCCGGGGCCCAGCTCCACGGCGGCCGTGGTGAACTGCGCGTCCGGCACGACCCCGACCAGCTGTCCTCCCGGCGTGGGCAGGTAGTCGGCGCTGCCGTCGGCGCGCAGCAGCACGGCAGGGGGGTGGCCGCCACCGGCCAGGACGACATGGAAACCCATGTCCTCCCCGTCCAGGGTGAGCAGGCCGAAGATCACGGTGCAGAAGCGCGGTTCGTCCTCCTGGAACTCACGGTTGAGGGCGCTGTTGAGGTTGGCCAGAACCGTGACCGGCACGGGGTCCGAGACCGCGGCGGCCCGCAGGGTGTACCGCGCCAGAGAGGTCACCACAGCCGCGCCCGCGCCCTTGCCGCGCACGTCGCCCATGAAGAATCCCCAGCGGCCCGGAGCCAGCGGAAACAGGTCGTAGAAGTCCCCTCCCACCTCGTCGGGGGACGCGAAGTGGTACTGCGCGGCCACTTCCAGTCCTGGAACCGGCTCGAGCGCCGGCGGGATCAAGGTGCGCTGCAGGGTCGTGGCGAGGCGCTGCAGTCGTTCGCGTTCGAGATCGGCCTCCTGCCGGGCTCGCAGCAGCTCGCGCTCGTAGGTGCGCCTGTCCCGTGCGTCCAGGAGGGTGGTGCGGATCAGCAGCGGCTGCCCGTCGCTGTCCTGCTTCACGGTGGAGGTGACCAGGACGGGCAGCCGGCTGCCGTCCGCGGTCCTGAGCTCCAGTGCGATGCCGCTGATCCCGCCCTGCATCTGCAGCAGCGGCGAAAAATGCGTCTCGTGGTACAGCTTGCCGCCGATGGTCAGCAGGTCGGAGAACTGTTTGCGGCCGACCAGTTCCTCCCGCCGGTAGCCGAGCCACTGCAAAAGGGTCTGGTTGACCTTGGCGATCCGGCCGTCCAGCAAGGTGGAGAGGTAGCCGCACGGCGCGTTCTCATACAGGTCCTCCGCACTGTCCTCCAGCAGGGCGGAGAACGGCAGCTGCTCCTGGTCCCGGTCCCCCACGGCCCAGCATCCGTCGGGTTCCTCCCAGCTCGGGGACACAGTCACGCCCCCTGCACGAAGGCAATGATCGCCTCGGCCGTCTCCTCGGGGGCGCTCAGCTGGGGGCAGTGGCCCGTCGCGTCCAGAGTGACCAGTTCGCTGCCGGGGATCTGCTCGTGGACGAAGGCGCCCACCTCGCGCGGGGCCAGCGTGTCACGCGCGCTCTCGGCGATGAGCGTGGGGACGCTCACTTCGGCGAGATCCGCCCGGTTGTCGGACAGGAAGGTCACTCTCGCGAACACCCGGGCGATCTCCGGGTCCATCCGGCAGAAGCTGTTGGTCAGCTCCTCACCCAGCTCCGGACGTTCCGGATTTCCCATGATCACCGGGGCCATCGTCGCGGACCAGCCCAGATAGTTGCTGTCCAGCGACTCGAGCAGTTCGCCGATGTCCTGTTCGCTGAACCCGCCCCGGTAGTCACCGTCGTCGATGTAGGACGGCGAAGGCGTGAGGAGGACGAGTCTGTCGAAGAGCTTGGGCTCCCGAGCGGCTACGAGGACACCGACCATGGAACTGACCGAATGCCCGACGAAGGTCACGGGTCCGAGGTCCAGCTCCTGACAGATCTCGATCACGTCCTGCACGTAGCCGTCCAGGGTGGAGTACCTCTTCGCGCTCCAGGCGGACACGTCGGATTGCCCGGCCCCCACATGGTCGAAACAGACCACCTGGAAGCGTTCCTCGAGCACGGGCGCGACGAGGCGCCACAGATTCTGATCGCACCCGAATCCATGGGCGAGCATCACCACCGGGCCGCTATCCCGGCCGGACACCGTCACCCGGTTCCTTTTCCGCACGTCCATAGAGAACATCCTGACACCTGCGGCACGTGACGGCCCGGTCTGCCGGAAGGGTTGCTCAGCAGAGTGACCGCTGAGTAACCGTCCACGTGCAAGGTGTCGCCGCACCGGTTTCACCCCTGGTGTCCGCTCGCCGCATGCGGCCGCTCCCCCCGCGCAGGGCGCCGGCCTCTCCCCCATCGAGGGGACGCCGCGTCGAGCGGCACCCGACATCGGGGCAGGAGGCCGAGCGGCTCCGCTCGGCGCCGGCCGCGATCGGCCGCGCCCTCGCGGGCCGGACCGGGGCAGTCGGTGCACCGGTCGGCCGCTGCACGGTCCGGAACTCGCTGACTGACTCATCAGTCTCCGGTCGGCGGTCCGGCCGGGAACGTCGTGAGTGAAGGATGCTTTACATGCTTCTCCGTGCTGTCCTTCAGACCGCAGCGCCCGAGCGATGGCTTCGCGAACCTTCCCGATGATCATTACCAGCGGACTGTACTCAGCCCGTTGCCGAGATCCGTCACCTCTGCTCCAGCAAGAACAGCCGGGACGGCGCTGAGCCGGTCCGTCCGGAACTGCACTCGGTCCGGGCGCGGGCCCATCGGCAGTCGGTCAAACAGGACCAGCGCGTCATCGTCCTCGTCCGTTGTTTCGCCGCCCAGATCGACGAGCAGCGCGACAGTCCTGTCCAACTCCCGCTGGATCAGCCGTTGAACCGCGTCCGTGGCCTGCTTACGCTCGTTCTCGGTCAATCCTCCGAGCACGAAGGTGAGGACCTGGGTGTCCGGCGCCACGTACCTGATATCGCACACCACGTCCGTGTCGGCCGACATCCAGAACTGCATGCAGAGCGGCCCGACCGACAGGCCAATAAGCTCCAGGATGCGCTGGACAGGCAGCTTCACCTGTTCCCCCGCGACGTCCAACAGCATCCCGCAGCCCAGCGTCGGGTGCTCGACGGTCAGCCCGGACTGAGCCAATTGGTTGGTGACCGCGCGGAACGCGGACTCGTCCATCCGGCCCTCGCGGTACCAGGACAGGTAGGTCTCCAACACCGCTGACACTCCTCGTCGTCATGGCCCGCCACGGGGAAGACGTGACGCCCTATACCGGTGGCCACCCTCCGTCAACAAGCATCCGGCATTCTGAGCCCATGGGTGATCATTCAGCAGACACGGTCCAAGACCGCAGAAGGAAGGATCGGGGTGGACCATGGTCCGGGTCCCGACGGGCTTCGGCAGTGCGAACCCTTCAGGAGGGCCGGTCCGGTCGTGTCCGTTCCCGGCGCGTCTCCCCAGCGGCCACGGGAAGTTCGAGGCGGGGCCCATGGAAGCGTTCCCGCAGAAGTCGGTCGTGCGACACCACGACCAGCGTGCCGGTGTAGCAGGCCAGGGCCGCCTCGATCTCCTCCACCAGGGCGGGAGCCAGGTGGTTCGTCGGCTCGTCGAGCAGGAGCAGGTCGAGGGGGCCCGCCGTCACGAGGCGGGCCAGCTCGAGCTTGCGGCGCTGCCCGACGGACAGGTCCCGTACGAGGACCGCGAGGTCGGCGGCGTGGAAGAGGCCGAGCGCAAGCAGTGCCCCGACGTGATCCTCGGGCCGGCCCTCCCTGCCTGCTGCGAAGGCGGCGAGGAGTGTCCGGGCGTCGAAAGCGTCATCGGGCGCACTCTGCTGACGCAGGAATCCGACCCGCCGCGGCCGGCGCACGACACCGGCGTCAGGCATCAGTTCGCCTGCCAACACCTGCAGGAGGGTGCTCTTACCGACACCGTTGGGGCCGGTGACGAGGAGCCGGCCACCAGGAGCCAGTTCCAGGGACGGAACGTACAACCGGTCTTCGACCAGGACGTCTTCCAGGTGCGTCGACATGGTCGCCCCCTCGGCGGTCGGCGTGCCTTCGACGCGGCCTGTGAACCGCAGGGGCTGCGGAGGGGGCGGCACCGGGTGCTTCGTGAGCCGCTGCAAGCGCTCACGTGCGTTCCTGATGCGGCTCTGTGCGCCGTGCGCCCGGGAACGGGCCCGGAACGCCCCGGCGCCGCTGAACGCCCACGGCCCCTTGCGGGGGATCCCGGCCAGCAGCCCGGCCCCGGCGTGGGCGAGGTGTTCCTGGCGGGCGACCTCGTTGCGCCATTGCTCGTGCTCCCACACCCACCGGGCCCGGGCCGCTGCCCTGGCGGTGAGGAAGCCGGCGTAACCGTTGCCGTAGCGCCGTACCGTGCGCCGGTCCTGGTCCACCTCCAGAACGGTGTCGGTGACGCGCTCCAGTAGGGCCCGATCGTGCGTGGCCACGACGACCGTGCCCCGATGCCGGCGCAGATGTCCTTCGAGCCATGCCACGGCCTCATCGTCCAGGTCGTTGGTCGGCTCGTCGAGCAGCAGCAGCTCGGGAGCCGAGGCCAGCGTCGCGGCGAGCGCGAGCCGGGAGCGCTGCCCTCCGGAAAGGGTGCTCAGCTTGCGCCTCCGGTCCAGGGGCGCAAGCTCGCCGAGACGGCGCAGGCCCACCTCGACCCGGCGATCCGCACCATGCCCGCCTCGCGCCTCGAACTCGGCCACCAGCGCGGCGTAGTGCTCGAACTCGGCACTGTCGGCCGTACCGAGTCCGGTCTCGGCGACCCGGATACGGCGCTCCAGGGCGCGCAGTTCACCCAGTACGTGATCCACGGCATCGCCCACACGCGCGGCACCGGGCAGATCCAGAGTCTGGCGAAGGTGACCGATCCCGCCCGGTGCAGTGACGGTCAGGCTGCCGTTGTCGACCGACTCCCGTCCTGCCAGCAGCCGGAGGAGCGTGGACTTGCCGGCGCCGTTGTCCCCGACGACGCCGACCTTCTCGCCCGCCCGGACGGTGAGGGACACACGGTCCAGCACCAGCCGGTCGCCGTA
This sequence comes from Streptomyces clavifer, assembly GCA_014651175.1. Lineage (GTDB taxonomy): Bacteria > Actinomycetota > Actinomycetes > Streptomycetales > Streptomycetaceae > Streptomyces > Streptomyces clavifer. Next base: position 131,263 of record BMWJ01000007.1, read on the forward strand.
GCGTTTGGTCACCTCGGCGAGAGCGATCTGGGACGTGGCGGGAGAGGGGGCAGTGACGGAGGTGGCGACGGGAGCACGGTGCAAGAGCAGTCCTTTGCTGGGTGAGCGGGGTCATGCGGCAGACAGAGGGGGCACCCGCTGCCGGCCGATGCACGTAAGCTAGACGAGACGATCCGTCTCGTCAACCGCTTGCCGCACCTCATACCCGCCGGGGCAGCCGCCAGACCGCGTCGATGACGTCGTCGGTGAGGACTTCCCGAGGATCGCCCTCCCCCCACAGCCGCCCCTCCTGGAGCAGCAGAAGGTGCCCTGCGGACCTGGCCACCCCGAGGTCATGGGTCGCCTGGACAACCGTGACGCCCTCCTCCGTCACTTCGGCCAGCACATCGGCGATCAACCGCTGAGCCGTCGCATCGAGGCCCGTAGTGGGTTCGTCGAGCAGAAGCAGATCGGCCTCCTGCGCCAACCCCTGTGCGATGAGGGCGCGCTGGCGCTGACCACCCGACAGCTCCCCGAGCTGCCGGTGGGCGAGGGAGGCGATGCCGAGTCGCCCCATACTCGTCTCCACGACCTCCCAGTCCCGCCGCGACAGCCGTCGCCACAGCCCTCGACGACCCCACCTCCCCATCGCCACGGCGTCGCGCACCGTCAGCGGGAGCACGTCGACCGCCTTGCTGCGCTGCGTCACGAACGCGACACGCCCGGCCGTCCGGTGCTCCACCTCGCCCGCTGTTGCCCGGATCACACCGGCGATCACTCCGAGCAGCGTGGACTTGCCCGAGCCGTTCGGCCCGACCACGGCCGTTGTGGTGAACGCCGGTATGTGCAGGGTGAGTTGCTCCAGCACCGCACGGTTCGCATAACCGGCCGACACCCCTTCGAGTCCTACCTGTCGCTGCATCCCAGAACCTCTTCCCGTCTCGCGTCTTTGTAGTGATAATCATTTTCATTGTAGTGTCCGGCGACATGGAATGGTTGATGGGCCCCTTCGAGGTGACCTTCGTCCAACGGGCCCTGTGGGGCGGCATTCTCGTGTCGCTGATCTGCGCCCTGGCCGGCACGTGGGTCGTTCTTCGCGGCATGGCGTTCTTCGGGGACGCCATGTCGCACGGCATGCTCCCCGGTATCGCTCTGGCCTCACTGCTGGGCGGCAATCTGCTCGTCGGCGCGGCCGTGAGCGCCGCGGTCATGGCACTCGGCGTCAGTGTCGTCGGCCGGTCCCCCCGGCTGTCGCAGGACACCAGCATCGGCCTGCTCTTCGTGGGGATGCTATCGCTGGGCGTGATCATCGTCTCGCGTTCCCAGTCGTTCGCGGTCGACCTGACCGGCTTCCTCTTCGGCGACGTCCTGGCCGTGCGTTCGGCCGACCTCGCCTACCTCGGGGGCGCGCTGGTCATCGCCCTGGCGATCTCCGTATTCGGCTACCGGCCCTTCGTCGCGCTGGCGTTCGACGAGCGCAAGGCACACACACTGGGACTCCGGCCACGCCTGGCGCACGCGGCTCTGCTGGCCCTGCTCACGCTGGCCATCGTGGCGTCCTTCCACGTGGTGGGGACGCTGCTGGTCTTCGGGCTGCTGATCGCGCCGCCCGCAGCCGTGCTGCCATGGGCCCGGCGCATCCCGGTGATCATGATCGGCGCCGCGTGCCTCGGAGCCACCGCGACATTCATCGGCCTGCTGCTCTCGTGGCACCTCCACACGGCTGCCGGGGCGAGCATCGCGGCGACGGCAGTCGTCCAGTTCCTGCTGTCCACCGCGGCTTCCGGCCTCCACAACCGGTGGGCGCGGTCCACTCCCCCTTCGTCCACGACCCACCGCCCGCACATGGAAAACGGACATCCGTCATGACACCCAGGAAGACCCGAACCGCCACAGCGCTCTCCTGCGCCGCTCTTGTCGGCACCGGACTGCTCGTCGGCTGCCAGAGCGGCGGCCACTCGGACACACCCTCCAATGCCTCGGCACCGGCCCGACCCCACGGATACGTCGAGGGAGCCGAGGAAGCCTCGGAGCAGCAGTCCCGGCTCGTGCTCGCCGACGCGGGCACCGGGGCGGTCAAGGTCCTTGATCTGATCACCGAGGACATCACGCCGCTCGAAGACAGGGACGGCGTACAAGGGCTGCGCACCGACGGCCGGTTCGCCTACCTGAGCACCACCGACGACACCCACGTCGTGGACACCGGCGCCTGGACGGTGGACCACGGCGACCACGTCCACTACTACCGCGCCGCGATACGCGACGTGGGGCCGATCGCGGTGGAGGGCACCGCTCACATCCACAGCGATCAGGCCGTCACCGCGGTCTCCTCCACGGTAGATGGCACCCGGCTCCTCGACCGCCGGAAGCTGGAGGGCGGAAGCGTCCCGCGTGGCAGCGTGCTGACCGGCGCGGGCAGCGGGGCGGTCGTCCCCTACAAGGAACATCTGCTGGTCACAGCGGCGGATGCCGACAGTGCCACCGTCGAGGTCCGCGACCGGAAGGGAGCGCGGGTCGCCTCACTGAACGAGCCGTGTGCGCAGCAGCGCGGTGAGGCCGTCACCCGCAGGGGTGTGATCTTCGGGTGTGCCGACGGTGCGCTCCTGGTCAGCGAGGACGAGGGCACGTTCGAGGCCGAGAAGATCCCGTACGGCACAGCGGTCAAGGCATCGGAGCGGGCCGTGGAGTTCCATCACCGGGCGGGCAGCACCACGCTCGCGGCCACATCCGGTGAGGACGCCGTCTGGGTCCTCGACGTCACCGCCCGCACCTGGACGCACATCGACACCGGGCCGGTCGCGGCCGCCAACACCGCGGGCGAGGGCTCTCCGCTGCTCGCGCTCGGCAAGGACGGCGTGCTCACCGCCTACGACACCGCCACCAGGAAGAGCGTCGCGCGCAAGGAACTCCTCGCGGAGGGGGCGGGGCCCGGCGCCATCGAGGTCGACACCACCCGCGCGCACGTCAACGACGCGGCGGGACGCAAGGTCTACGAGATCGACTACAACGACCGGCTTCGACTGGCCCGGACCTTCCGGCTCGACTTCGCGCCGACGTACATGGTGGAGACCGGCCGATGAGCGACGACTGCGCGACGGCACGCAGGCGCCGAGGGCCCGCGCGTCTCCTCCTCGCGTCCCTGACCGCCGTGGTGCTCCTGGGCGCGAGCGGCTGCGGCACGGCCGACCCGGGCCGCCCCTCGGTGGTCGTCACGACGAACATCCTCGGTGACATCACCCGCAACATCATCGGTGACGAGGCCGAGGTGACCGTGCTGATGCAGGCCGGCGCCGATCCGCACTCCTTCGGTGTCTCGGCTCCGCAGGCGGCGTCCATCGAGCAGGCCGACCTGGTCGTCTACAACGGCCTCGGCCTGGAGGAGAACGTCCTTCGGCATGTGGAGGCCGCCGAGGAGGCCGGCGTCTCCACTCTGGCGGTGGGCGACGCCGTGGATCCGCTCACCTATACGGCGGGCGAGTCCGCGGACGAGCCCGACCCCCACTTCTGGACCGACCCCGAGCGGGTCGGCGCGGCCGTCGGACTCATCGCGGATCAGGTCATCGAGCACGTGGAGGGAGTCGACAGGGCCGTCGTCGAGAAGAACGCGTCCGCCTACGGGGCGCAGGTGACCGGGCTGAGCTCGTGGATGCGGAAGCAGTTCGACACGATCCCCTCCGAGCGACGCCAGTTGGTGACCAACCACCACGTCTTCGGTTATCTGGCCCAGCGTTTCGGGTTCCGGATCGTGGGCGCGGTGATCCCCAGCGGGACCACCCTCGCGTCGCCGAGCGCATCCGACCTCACGTCGCTGGCCACCGCGATCGAGACGGCCGGCGTGAAGGCGATCTTCGCGGACTCGTCGCAACCCGACCGACTGGCCCAGGTCCTGAAACACGAGAGCGACATCGAGGTCGACGTCGTGCCGCTGTTCTCCGAATCCCTCACCGAGAAGGGAAAGGGCGCGGCCACGTACCTGGAAATGATGCGCGCCAACACGAGATCCATCACCAAGGGTCTGACCACCGAATAGCCACGTTGTCGCCGGTCATGAGCGACAACAAGGGAGAGGAAAACCACACGATGAAGTATGTAGCCCGCCCGAGGACGGCAGTTGCCGTCAGCGTCCTGCTCGCGGCTTCCGTCGCGCTCACCGCCTGCGGAGGCGACACCGAGGAGTCCGCCGCGACGACGACGGACAAGGCGTCGAAGTCGCCGGCCGCCCGGATCGCGGACCCGATCGTCACCACGTACGACGGGGGCCTCTTCATACTGGACGGGACGACGCTGAAGCTCGCGGAGGACATACCGCTGGAGGGCTTCAACCGGGTCAATCCTGCGGGCGACGACCGCCATGTGATGGTGTCGACCGCGACCGGTTTCCAGGTGCTGGACGCGGCAGGGCAGAAGCTCACCGACGTCGAGTTCGAGGGCAGCAAGCCGGGACACGTCGTACGCCACGCGGGCAAGACCATCCTCTTCACCGACGGCACGGGCGTGGTCACGGTCTTCGACCCCGAGGACCTCGGTGCCACGAAGCCGAAGAGCGAGACGTACACCTCCGCCGCTCCGCACCACGGTGTCGCCATCCAGCTCGCCGACGGGAAGCTGGTCACCACCCTCGGTACGGAGGAGAAGCGCGTCGGAATCGCCGTACTGGACAAGGACCGCAAGGAGATCACGCGCAGCGAGGCGTGCCCCGGCGTCCACGGGGAGGCCGCCGCGCAGGACGAGGCGGTCGTCATCGGCTGCGAGGACGGTGTCCTGGTCTACAAGGACGGCGCCATCAAGAAGGTGAAGAGCCCCACGAAGTACGGCCGGATCGGCAACCAGGCCGGGTCCGACGAGTCCCCCGTCGTCCTCGGCGACTACAAGAAGGACAAGGACGCCGAGCTGGAACGCCCGGAGCAGGTGTCGCTCATCGACACGGAGACGGGCAAGATGCGGCTCGTCGACATCGGCACGAGCTACACGTTCCGTTCGCTGGCACGCGGTCCGCACGGTGAGGCGCTCGTCCTGGGTACCGACGGCAGGATCCATGTCATCGACCCCGGAACGGGCGAGGTGACCAAGAGGATCCCGGCTCTCGGATCCTGGCAGGAGCCGCTGGACTGGCAGCAGCCCCGCCCGGCGCTCTTCGTGCGTGACCACACCGCGTACGTCTCGGACCCGTCGGGCAAGAAGCTGCTGGCCATCGACATCGAGTCGGGCAAGCAGCTGGCCTCGGTGGAACTGCCGAAGGCTCCCAACGAGCTGAGCGGCGTCAAGCAGCACTGACCGTGCTCCGAGGCGCGAGGCGCGCGTTCCCGCCGGGCGGGAGCGTGCGCCTCGCGCGCTCCCGCGCCTCCCCCGACAGGACCCGGAGCGACGTCCGGTGGCCGTGGGTGACACCCGGTACCTCCGGCAGCCCCGTCCGGAGGTGTCCGCGCCCGGACAGGCTTACGCTGCGATGAACACCGGAATCGTCTGCAGTGCCCTCTCCGGCGGGCGAGCCCGGCTCTCCCCACGGCAGCGCACCCACAAGGAGTCAGCGAGATGTCCGCGACCACGGCGCACCACCCCCACACCTCGCACGCGCACCAGCACGCCCCGGGATGCGGCCACGTGGCGATCCCGCACAACGACCACATCGACTACGCGCACGACAAGCACCTGCACCGCACCCACGAGGACCACGTGGACGAGTGCGTGAACCCGGAGCACTCGGTGCACGAGGGACACGAGCACCAGCACGGAGTGGACTGCGGCCATGTCTCCGTGCCGCACGAGGACCATGTCGACTACGTCCACGACGGCCACCGGCACGCCTCGCACGAAGGGCACTGGGACGATCACTGAGCTCCACGTGAGACCACAAGCAGCAGGGTGAGCCACGACGTGGTCGTGGCGGGCAGCGGTGAGCCGGCGCCCGGGGGTGCGCGGTTTGGTCTCCGATTGTCGCCACCCAGCCGCAACGGCCCCAGAGGCAACTCGGTTACGCCACACCCACCGGGCCCGACGTGGGAGGGTGGCCTTCGACCCCCGCCCCGGTGCCACGGCGGCCGTTGAGCAAGAGGCGGGGCACGGTGGGAGGCGCGATGAAGGGCCCCGACATGTCCCGTGGTGCTCGTCTGACCGCCCACGGCACCGTTTCCACGTCGCCGGCGCTGCGCAGTGACCGCGGTCTGCGCGCGTTCGTGGACGCCGGCGCACCGCTGGGGTCGGGCATCGGTGGGAATACGGTCCTGCTGGAGGTCGAGGGAACGCCCGTCTTCGTCAAGCAGGTACGGCTGACCGATCTGGAACGACGGCCTGAGCATGTTCACTCCACCGCGAATCTGTTCGACCTCCCGGCCTTCTGCCACTACGGCATCGGTACCATCGGCGGCCCGGGGTTCGGGGCCTGGCGGGAGCTGGCCGTGCACACCATGACGACCAACTGGGTGGTCGCGGGAGAACACGAGGGCTTCCCCCTGATGTACCACTGGCGGGTGGTACCAGATGCCGGCCGGCCACTTCCCGAGGAACTGGCCGATGTGGATCGAGCGGTCGCCTACTGGGGAGGCGGATCGGAGGTACGCCGCCGGATCGAAGCCCTCCAGCAGTCCACCGCAAGCCTCGTGCTGTTCCTGGAGTACATCCCCCAGAACCTGCACGACTGGTTGGGCGTCCGGATCGGGGCCGATGACGAGACGGCCGAGCGGGCCTGTGCCATGGTCGACGACGAGCTGAGAGCCGGCATCTCCTTCATGAACGCCCGCGGGCTGCTGCATTTCGACGCCCACTTCGAGAACATCCTCACCGACGGCCGACAGCTCTTCTTCACCGACTTCGGCCTCGCGATCTCCTCCCGCTTCGAGCTCGCACGGGACGAGGCCGACTTCTTCGGCCAACACCGCACCTACGACCAGTGCTACATCAGCACACACCTGGTGAACTGGCTGGCCGTCGCACTCCACGAATACACACCGGAGGAACGCAGAGCGTTCGTGCACGGCTGCGCCGAAGGCGTATCCCCGGCGGAAGTGCCGGCATCGGTCGCGACGCTCCTTCTCCGTGACGCGCCGGTCGCCGCGGTGATGGGTGACTTCTATCGGGCGTTCCAGCAGGTGAGCCGGGCGACTCCCCATCCGCTGGAAGCCATCTCCCGGATGGAGGCCGACAGCGCGGACAGCGACGGCCGGTCACACGCGGGTGGCGAACCGGCTGTCGGGCAGCTTCCGCAGTGAAACCGCGGTCGACGAACCGACCAGCTCCCCGCGCAGCGGTTCCAGCCCGGCCCGGCCGGTCATCCGCCCACCGCGGTGGTCGTGAAGCGGTCGCCGCAGATGCGGAGTTCGGGGGCACGCAGGGTGGGTGCTTCGGCGGAGCCGGGCGGATAGACCCTGAGGTGGTCGGGCGGGTCCCAGCAGGCGGAGTCGTCGATGCCCCGGTTCAGCGTGTGCAGGGTGACGTGCGCGGTCTTCCCTGGACCGATGACCGTCTGCGCCCTCGTAGCACCCTCTCGCTCGGCCGGTGCGCCGATCACGCCGCCGTCACGCGCTATCAGTGAGACGCCGGGGAAACCGCGCAGGGTGCAGGGGGCCTCGGAGGTGTTCTCGAAGGTGAGCCGGTAGTAGATCTGTCCGGCGCCCGCGTCGGCGCGCCGAGACCCATGGTCACCCTTTCGGCCGTGCAACGCCGGTCTCCCTGACCGGTGCCGCGGGCTCCGGACGGGTGGAGCCGGCCCGGCCGCGCGTCGACGCACAGCGCGGTGGCCCGGAATCGGCGAGGCCGGACGGGTACGCGCCCGGTGCCCGTTGGCCGCGGGTTCCGGTCACCTGCCGTTCCGGCGGGTTCCGGTCGCCTGCCGTTCCGGCGATCCCACGGTGCTCGGAAAGGATCGTCCCGGCACCGGCGAACGAGCAGAGCCGGGTGGAACGGTCCGGTCCGTAGCCCCTCCGCGAGCAGACCGCCGGACTGTTCGGGATGCTCCAGCCGAGCGAAGTACGGCACGGCTCGGGACGACTCGCCGTACTCCCCCGTCCGGACCCCGGCGATCTCGCCCACGATCGGCTCCCGAGCCGATGCCCACCGCAGGTCCCCGACACGACGGAGAATGATGACCGCCGACGGCACCACCCCCGACACCGGCCCGCAGGCACGCGCCGGCGCTCTCCTGCGCCTCCCCAAGCTGTGGCTGGTGCCCACCGTTCTCACCGGGCTGCTCGCCCTGCTGCTGTCCCTGCTCTACATGGGCGGCATCGTCAGCCCGCAGAGCGAACTGCGCGACCTGCCGATCGCGCTCGTCAACGGAGACCGGGGGAAGCCCCTGCCCGGGCAGGAGACGAATCTGGGCACACAGATCACGCGGGCCGTCGTCTCCGACGGGGCGGGCGGAAAGGCCGAGTGGCGCACGCTCACTCTCCGGCAGACCCAGGACCAGTTGGACTCCGACAGGATCTACGGCGCCCTGGTCATCCCGGCCGGTTTCACCGGCTCCATCGCCGCGCTCACCACCACGAGCGCCACTTCCCGCCCGACGCTGACGGTGCTGACCAACCCCGGCAAGGGCAGCCTCGGTTCCTCCCTCGCGAGCCAGATCGCCACGGCGGCCGCGCACCGGGCCTCCCTGACGATCGGCAAACAGCTGACGTCGTCCGCCCCCGAAGCGGACCCCACGCAGAAGCTCCTGCTCACCGACCCCGTCTCCGTCACCACCCGGGTCGGCCATCCCGTCGGAAGCCACAGCGGTCTCGGCCTGAGCGCCTTCTACTACACCCTGCTGCTGGTACTGGCAGGCTTCATGGGCGGCAACGTCATCAGCAACGGTGTCGACACCGGCCTCGGCTACGCCGACAACGAGATCGGCCCGTGGCACACGCGCCGGCCGACCGTCCCTATCAGCCGCACCCAGACGCTGCTTCTGAAGATGGCCATGACGGCGGGCATCACCGTCCTCAGCGTCTCCCTCGTGGTGCTCGCCTGCGTCGGCATCCTCGGCATGGACGCGACCCACATCCCGCTGCTGTGGATCTACTCCTACTGCGCGGCCCTGGCGGTCGGCCTCGGCGTACAGGCCATCAACGCCGCGTTCGGCGGGATCGGCCAACTCGTCTCCATGTTCGTGTTCATCGTTCTGGGACTGCCGTCCTCGGGCGCCACCGTGCCGCTGCAGGCGGTACCCGGGTTCTACCGCTTCCTCTCCCACTTCGAGCCCATGCGACAGCTGAGCGACGGCGTCCGCGCGATCCTCTACTTCGACGCGCGCGGTGACGCCGGGCTCGCCCGGGCCTGGACCATGATCGCGGTCGGTACCGTGCTCGCTCTGGTCTTCGGCTTCGTGATGACCGCGTATTACGACCGGAAGGGCCACAAGCGACTCACGCCGCAGCCCGCGTGATCCGACCACCGGTGCCTGAGCTCTCGCGGACGACGGCCCGGCGCGAACGGAGCGTCCCTCACTCGATGGGCGAGCCGGGTGCCCGGAGGCGGGAGGACGGGCACCGTACCGGGGGCCGGCGCGTCTGTCGTAGCTCGCGGTCGATCGCCCATGCGTCCGCCACCGGGCCCACGTGCCCGAGCTTGTCGGGGTTGATCACCGAGCGGATCGTCCGGATCCGCCCGTCGAGTACGTCGAGCGCGAGGGTGTGCAGCACCCCCTGCCGTGCCCCTCCCGGAAGCCTCCGGGAGGGAGGGGCACGACCGATGTCGCACCTACTCCGGCCTCCTCCCGGTCAGCCGGAGACCGGCGGAACCGCCGGTGCGAGGTGCTGCCACAGGAAGGTGTATACGAGGGCCCTGTTGTGGGCGGTCCGTTCGTTGTCACCGGCGCCCGTGTGGCCACCTCCCGCGTCCTCGTGGAGCAGGACCGGGTGGCCGAGCTCGCGCAGCCGGGCGGCGGCCTTGCGCGCATGGCCGGGGTGGACCCGGTCGTCGCGGGTGGAGGTCATGAGCAGGACCGGCGGGTAGGGCCGGCCCGCGGTGAGCCGGTGGTAGGGCGAGAGCTCGCGGAGATGCGGGCGATCGGCCTCGTCGTCCGGGTTGCCGTACTCGGCGGTCCAGGACGAACCGGCGAGGAGCCGGTGGAATCGGAGCATGTCCAGCAGCGGCACCTCGGCGACGATCGCACCGAACGACTGCGGATAGCGGGTGAGCATCGCGCCCATGAGCAGGCCACCGTTGCTGCCGCCCATGGCGCCCAGCATGGGCGGGGTGGTGATGCCCCGCGCGACGAGGTCCTCGGCGACGGCCGCGAAGTCCTCGAAGGCTCGCGGCCGGTCCGCGCCGAGCGCGGCCCGGTGCCAGTCCGGTCCGTACTCGCTGCCCCCGCGGATGTTGGCCAGCACGTAGGTGCCGCCGCGCGCCGTCCACGCCCGGCCCGTCACCGAGCTGTAGTAGGGGGTGAGAGATACCTCGAAGCCGCCGTATCCGTAGAGCAGGGCAGGGCCGGGGCCGTCGGTGGCACCGCCGGGCCCGACCACGAAGTAGGGCACCTGTGTGCCGTCCCGGGAAGTCGCGAAGAACTGCCGTACCGCCAGGCCTGCCGCGTCGAAGCGGGCCGGAGCCTGCTTGAGGATTTCCGTGTCGGCGCCGATCTGCCCGCGGTGGAGCGTGGACGGCTGCAGGAACCCCGACACGTCCAGGAAGTACTCGTCGGAGACGTCGGGGTCCGTGTCCACGATCGCGGCGGCGGACAGTGCCGGGACGTCTGTGAGCGGCGCACGCGCCCACGGGCCGTCGGACGTGGGGGTCAGCACGTCCATACGGGTGCTTACGTCGTGCATCGTCTCCAGGATGAGGTGATGACGGGTCCACGCGTACCCGGCCAGGGCAGTCCGCGCGTCCGGGGTGAACAGCACCTGAGCGGTGCGGTCGCCCGCCAGGAAGGCGTCGAAGCCGAACACGAGCAAGGAGCCCGCCCGGTGTCCCAGCCAGTCCGACTTGAGGGTGACGATCAGGTGCTCGCGATGGACGTGAGCACTGGCGTCGTCGGGAACATCGATCCTCACGAGCGAGGCGTCGGGGGCCAGGAGGAACGTCTCGCTACGGTGGAAGTCCAGCGAACGGGCGATGAAGTCCCTTTCGAACCCCGGTGTGTTGTCATGCCATCCCCCGACCGACACGTCTCCCGCCCCGCCCTCGAAGACCAGGGCAGCCTCTTCCAGCGGCGTACCACGTCGCCACCGGCGGACCGTGCGCGGGTAGCCGGAGTCGGACAGCGAGCCGGGGCCGAAGTCCGTACCGATGAAGACGGTGTCGGCGTCGATCCACCCGATCCTCGTCCTCGCCTCGGGCACCTGGAAGCCGCCCTCGACGAAGGTCCGGGTCACCAGGTCGAACTCGCGCACGGCGACGGCATCGGCGCCGTCGCGTGACAGGCACACCAGTGCCCGGTCGTAGTCGGGGTAACGCACCCGTGCACCGGCCCACACCCATGGCTCGCCCTCCGCGGCGACGAGCGCGTCGACGTCGATCAGGACGTCCCATTCCGGGTCGTCCTTGCGGTACTGCTCCAGGGTCGTACGCCGCCAGAGACCGTGCACGTGCTCGGCGTCCTGCCAGAAGTCGTAGAGGAACGCGCCGCGACGGACGGTGTAGGGGATACGGTCCGAGGCGTCCAGCACCTCCCGCAGGCTTCTCTTCAGGGCGGCGAACCCGGTACCGCCGGCCAGCTCGGCCGCCGTCTCCGCGTTCCGCTCGGCCACCCACGCGAGCGCGGCCTCACTCTCGATGTCTTCCAGCCACAGGTACGGATCACGATCAGTCACACGGTGAATTGTGCAGGTCCGGGACGCGTGGCGGGACCACATTCCCGGTGGCCGTCCCTCACGGCCGACGACAGCGCCGGTCCGGCCGCCGGCACCGGGCCCGGCTGCCCGCTCGTACGGGCAGCCGACCTCGGCCCTCGTGTGCTGCCGAAGTGTTGGCCGGGTGCCCGGCCGCGGAGGGTGTCCGAGCCCGGCCGGGCACCTGCCGTCCCGGCACTCCGCGCCGAAGACGGTCGCAGGGCCGGGACGGGAGGTTCACGACCTCAGATCGTCGCCGCGTCGATCACGAACCGGTAGCGCACATCGCTGTTCAGCACGCGCTCGTACGCTTCGTTGATCTCGGACGCGGCGATCAGCTCGATCTCCGCCCCGAGGCCGTGCTCGGCGCAGAAGTCGAGCATCTCCTGGGTCTCCTGGATACCGCCGATACCGGAGCCCGAAAGGGACTTACGGCCGCCGATCAGCGAGAAGAGGTTGACGGAGATCGGCTCCTCCGGGGCGCCGACGTTCACCAGCGCGCCATCCGTCTTGAGGAGGGAGAGGTAGGCACCGAAGTCCAGCGGTGCGGAGACCGTGGAGAGGATGATGTCGAACGTGCCGGCCAGTTCCTCGAAGGTCTTCGGGTCGCTGGTGGCGTAGTAGTGGTCGGCGCCGAGCTTCAGTCCGTCCTCCTGCTTGCGCAGGGACTGCGAGAGCACCGTCACCTCCGCGCCGAGCCCGTGCGCGATCTTGACACCCATGTGCCCGAGGCCGCCCATACCGAGGACGGCGACCTTCTTGCCCGGACCGGCGTTCCAGTGCTTCAGCGGGGAGTACGTGGTGATGCCTGCGCAGAGCAGCGGCGCGGCCTCGTCCAGCGCCAGGCCGTCGGGGATGCGGAGGGTGTAGTTCTCGTCCACGACGATGTGCGACGAGTAGCCGCCGTAGGTGGGCTCGCCGTTCTTGTCCACGGCGTTGTAGGTGCCGGTGTTGCCCTTCACGCAGTACTGCTCGAGGCCGGCCTTGCAGTTGTCGCACTCGCGGCAGGAGTCGACCATGCAGCCGACTCCGACGCGGTCGCCCACGGCGAACTTGGTGACGCCGGGGCCGGCCTCGGTGACGACACCGGCGATCTCGTGGCCCGGCACCATCGGGAAGATGCCCTCGGCCCAGCCGTCGCGGGCCTGGTGGATGTCCGAGTGGCAGATGCCGGCGAACTTGATGTCGATCAGGACGTCGTACTCGCCGACCGCACGACGCTCGATGGTGGTGCGCTCCAGCGGAGCCTTGGCGGCGGGTGCGGCGTACGCGGCGACAGTGGTCATACGGGAGTTCTCCTAAGGAGTGGTCCGGTGCCCGGCAGCCTTCCGTCCGGGCACGTCGTCCAGCCTGCCCCAGCTCGCGGGCTTCACCCAGACCACGGTTCTGCCTACGTCCAGCGGTCCTACCACTGGCGGGGACAGGATGCTGTGCGTACGACGGTGGATACTGGGCCCCATGGACGAGCAGCCGGTTGACGAGCGACGGCCGGGCGGCGGCGCCGCTCCCGGTGACGACATGGGGCGGTCCCTCGACCGGCGTGCAGAACTCAGCGAGTTCCTGCGCAGCAGGCGTGCCCGGTTGAAGCCGGAGGACGTCGGGCTGCCCGACTACGGACGGCACCGCCGGGTCCCGGGGCTGCGTCGCGAGGAGCTGGCCCAGCTGGCGGGTGTGTCCGTGGCGTACTACACCCGCCTCGAGCAGGGAAACGGACGGAACGTGTCCGGGGAGGTACTGGACGCGATCGCGCGGGCGCTGAGACTGACGGACGCCGAGCAGGCGCATCTCACCCACCTCGCGAAGCCCAAGCAGCACAGGAAGAAGTCGTCGGCACGGCAGCAGCGGGTGCGCGGATCCCTGAGCCGGCTGCTCGACACGATGGACGGTGTCCCCGCGTACGTGTCCGGGCGGCGGGCGGAGATCCTCGCCTGGAACCGGATGGCCGCGGCGGTCTTCGGTGACTGGTCGGAGCTGCAGCCGCAGGAGCGGAACTGGGCGCGGCTGGTGTTCCTCAAGCCGGAGTACCGAGAGCTGTTCGTGGAGTGGGACCAGAAGGCGTCGGACATCGTCAGCTACCTGAGGATGGACGCGGGCTGCCACCCCGACGACCCGCGACTCTCCGCTCTCGTCGGCGAGCTCTCGGTGAAGAGCCAGGAGTTCCGGCGGCTGTGGGCCACCCACGACGTCAAGGAGAAGAGCCACGGCGTCAAGCGGCTGCACCACCCGCTGGTGGGTGAGATGTCACTCTCCTTCGAGACGTTCGCGCTGCCCGACGACGCCGAGCAGTCGGTGGTCGTGTATCACGCGGAGCCGGGTTCGGCGTCCGCGGAGGCGCTGCGCCTGCTCGCCAGCTGGGGTACGGACGCGACGCGTGCCGGCACGTCCGTACCCGGGAAGCAGTAGCGCCGTGCGGGGCCGGGGTCCCGGCGCGGGGATTCAACCGGCGCGGAGGACGGCGGCCCGACCGTGAGGGCGGGCGCCGCGTCCGGACACCGTACGGGCCGACAGCCCCTGGGTCAGCCGCGCGTCCTGGACACGCACTCGGCCACGGCGGCGCGGAGACTGCCCGTGCGGGCGAGTGCCTCCCGCTGGCTCCGTGCCCCCGTCCCGCGCTCCAGCAGACTCTTGAGCGCGGTCTCGGTCGATGCGAGGTCGCCGCTCTCCTCCAGGGCGTCACGGACGTGCGCGAGCAACGCGCCCACGACGTCGGACGCGGGCTCGGGGCGCATGGTGCCCGGGTGCAGCAGCTTCCCCTCCAGCCCCGAGCGGCCGGCCTGCCAGGCGGCCATACGCAGGACACCCACCCCGACCGGATCGGCCGGCTCACCGTCCGACCAGCTGCGTGCCGCTGTCTCGACCAGCCCGCGCACGAGTGTGGCGAGCAGCGCGGCGTCGGCCGGATCCAGGCACACGTCCGCCACGCGGACCTCAACCGTCGGGTACCGGTGCGAGAGCCGTGCGTCGAAGTAGATCATTCCCTTGTCGCGCAGGACTCCCGTACCGACGAGTGCGTCGACCTCCTCGTGGTAGCGCTCCGCGGAGCCGAAGATCTCGACCGGTCCGGCTGACGGCCAGCGTCCCCAGACCCTGCTTCGATAACTGGCGTACGCCGAGTCGCGGCCCTGCCAGAACGGCGAGTTGGCGCTCATCGCGAGCAACACCGACAGCCAGGGCCGTATGCGGTCCAGCACACCGACGCCCTCATCGTCCGAGTTCACCGAGACGTGTACGTGGCATCCGCCGGTCAGCTGCTCCTGCGCGGTCAGACCAAACCTCTCGGCCAGCCAACGGTGCCTCTCACCGTTACCGATCGCCGGGCTGACCGGCAGGGGCGCGGTGGCGAGGGCCGCCACCGCGGCCCCGGCCCGGGCGGCGCTCTCCGCCGCCTCGGCCCGCCACCGGAGTATCTCGTCCGCGAGCTCACGCATGTCGGCGCGCGGTTCGGTGGCGAACTCCAGTTGCTGGTCATGGAGCTCCGCCTCGAAGGCCGAGTCCCCGTCCGCACGGCTCTCCGCGAAGGCCAGCACAGCCGTCGAAAGAGCACGGGGCTCACCGCTCTGTTCGTCGACGAGCAGCAGCTCCTCCTCGACACCCACCGTCCGCACCATCATGTCCTTCCTCCCAGCCTCTCTGACTTTCCAGGTGCCCCGGCAACGGCGTGTGACACCCCGGATCACACGGCCCGGTGGCTATACGGCCCGGCATCCCATGCCGGGCGGAGCGATGCCCCCCACCGCACGACATCCCCCTCGGCGCCCTGCGCCTGCGCGTCCTGCTTCACGTCCCAGGTGCCTCCCCGGTGAGACCCCTCACGGCTCCGACCGGACTCGTGCCGGGCCGGGGTGGTCACACGCGGACACCGGGCAGTCGCAGGACCGCCCCGTTCACGACCGGCGGCCCCCGGGGAGTGGTTCGCGACACGAAGCGATCACGGGGAGACCTGGGCACGGCGGCGGCCTTCCGTGTCATGGAGAGTGGAGACTTGAGAAGCTGGACGTCGGCCGCCCCGACTGGCAGCCCCACAGCCGGGGCAGGGAGAGGGTGACCGGAGTGCCATGTCCTGCCGGAGCGCCGGCACCGCCCCAGGCCGACGAGGAGGACCCGATCGACACCGCCGAAGTGGACCCGCTGGACTCCGCCAGTGTCATGAACGCGAAGGAGACCCTCTTCGAACTCCTGGGCCGCGCCGGAGTGTTCCGGGACGAGGCCGAAGAACTGATCGCGCTCGTCGAGGCCGGCGCGGTCGCGGACGCGCGCAGTGAGGCCGGGAGGGCCGAGGGCGTCCCGGACGAGAAGGGGGAGCTGTATGCCGTCGGCTGGCGTGACGGCGCCCGGGCCGTCGGTGACGAGCTCGCCCGCATCGCCGGGCGCGCCCTGGAGCGTGCCATCGGCGCGGGAACACCGGCCCCGGCGGGGGACGCCGCGCGAGGCCATCACCCCGTCGGGAGAGTGGACGTGGAGCGCGCGAAGGTGGCCGTGACGCCGCTCTCCCTCGCATTCGGCGACGTCTCCGCTCTCGACCCGGAGGTCTCGGACGAGGTCCTCACGGCGGCACTCGGCACGATGAGCGTCGTGGAACGGGTCGGGTACGCCGGACGGCTGGAGCAGTTCACCGAGTCCCATCGGGAGCGACTGACACGGTTGTACGCCCGGTACGGGCCCCGCAGCCGCATCGCCGTTCACGGCCGCTACTCCCTCCTCCACTCCCCCACGAGCATCGCCGTGCTCGAACGCCTCACCGCCGCCCCGCTGGCGCTCCGGACGGAGTGGGAGCACGCGGAACTGCCCCCGGCGTGGCTGGACGGACTCGGGACGGCATGGCTCGCATCGGAGGCTCCGCCGGGGTGACGCGTGAGGGGGCTGCCCGGGCCCCGGGGGCCGTGCCGGACGGGGGCGCCGGGCATCCGGGGGCCCAGGCAGGGTGCCGGGGGCCGCTCGTACGCCGGTGCCACGCGACCGGGCCCGGGCCGCGGACCCGTGTCCTCGAACTCCGGGCTCAGGCCAGGTCGGCCTGCTCGCGGGCGCCGTCCAGGAAGCCGCCCGACTGGTGCCGCCACAGCTTCGCGTAGGCGCCTTCCGTGGCGAGCAGCTGCTCGTGCGTGCCCTGCTCGACGATTCGTCCGTGGTCGAGGACGACGAGCCGGTCCATGCCGGCGACTGTGCTGAGCCGGTGCGCCACCACCAGCGCCGTCCGCCCCTCCATGAGGTGCCACAACGCCTTCTGGACGAGGACTTCACTCTCGGAGTCCAGGGCGCTGGTCGCCTCGTCGAGCAGCAGGATGGGCGCGTCCCGCAGAATCGCCCGGGCGAGCGCGACACGCTGCCGCTGTCCCCCGGAGAGCTTGACACCCCGCTCGCCCACCATGGTGTCGAAGCCGTCCGCCAGCGCGTCGGCGAACTCCGTGACGTGCGCCGCCTCGGCCGCGCGGCGGATCTCCGCCTCGGTCGCGTCCGGCCGGGCGAACGCGATGTTGTCGCGCAGGGAGCGGTGGAACATCGCCGGGTCCTGCGGCACGTAGCCGATCAGGCTGCGCAGATCGGCCTGCCGGAGCTTGCTGATGTCCTGTCCGCCGATCAGGATCCGGCCGGCGTCGATGTCCGTCATCCGCAGCAGCAGGCGGCCGAGCGTGGTCTTGCCACCGCCGGACCGGCCGACGAGCCCGATCTTCGCGCCAGCGCGCACATCGAGATCGAGGCCGTCGAAGAGGGGTCTGCCTCCTGCGTGGGCGAAGGTCACCTGCTCGAAGCGGACGCCGGCGGCCTCGGACAGCAGCGGCTCCGGCGAAGGCGCGTCGAGCACGGTCGGCTGTGACAACAGCAGTTCGGTGAACTGCCCCGCCTCCGTCATCGAGCTTTCCAGGCGACGGTAGATCTGGTTGAACTCGAACATGATCCGCGTGGCGTTGCTGTAGTAGGTGAAGGCGACGACGACCGCCTCCACGCCGTGGCCGCCCCCGCCGAGGGTGACCGCGAGCAGCAGGCCCATGGCATTGGTCAGTACGGACATCGGGGCGACCAGCGTGTCGATGCGCAGGTTGCCGTAGTCCCACGACCGCAGGGTGAGCCGGCGGGACTCCGCGACGCGGGAGCGGTGCTCGGCGGCCTCGCGTTCCTCGGCGCCGAAGGCCCGGACCGTGTCCATGTTCATCAGACTGTCGGCCACGTGGCCGGACACCTGGGCGATCGCCTCCTCGCGCTGGTCGACGAGCCTCTGCCGGCGGCGGATGAGTGGCAGCACGCACAGCGCGGTCAGGGCGATCATCGTCAGGAGGCCCACGACGAGCAGCGGTTCGTAGCTCCACAGCACGACCGACCCGAAGATCAGCGGCACGAAGCTGCCCACGACCGAGAAGGTGAGCGTGTCGACGCACTCCTCGAAGCGGGAGGCGAAGCTCAGGACACGCTTGGTCAGCGACCCGGCGAAGTTGTCGTGGAAGAAGGTGGCGTCCTTGGCGAACAGCTCATCCATTCCGATCACGTACAGGTCCTCGATACCCCGGGCGTCGAGGCGGTTCAGGAAGTGCAGACCGACGCGCCACAGGGCCTCCGCGAGCAGCAGGACGCCGGCGAAGGCGACCACGTAGGGCAGCAGCGAACCGAGTGCGGTCCCCCCGCCGTCGGCGATGTGGCCGACGAGCTTGGCGACGATCAGCGGGGCGATGTAGTTGATGCCGATGTTGCCCAGGGCCGGCAGGAGCATCGCGGGTGCCGTAAGCCAGCGGTGGCGGACCAACTCCCTCCCGTAGTAGCGCAGTGCCAGGAGCACCGACCCCTTGCCCGGCCATTCCTCACGCGCTTCGGACAATCCCATCCCCACCCTGTGCGTTCGTGCGGCGAGCCCGCTGCGCGCGCCTCCGGGGAGGCGTCGTCGCGGTACCGGCCGCGGGGGCGATCCGGTGCGGCATGCCCTCGGCCGGTCGCCTCGCGACCGAGCCGGGCATGACGGCGGAGCCTCCGCGCGGCTCGCGGCGAGGTGTCCGCGCGAGTACGGGAGGTCAGGCGTCGCAGTGTCCCGTGGCAGTGTCCGCGGGGTCCACGCGTTTTTATCGGCCACCGGCTACGCCGTGAACGCGTCAGGCCACCCTGGTTCGCTGCGGGGTGGCCCGTACGTATCGCCGGTGTGTGCACGGCCCCGGGAGAGCACCCGCCGTGACGCACCCCTTCCCGGCTGCCGTGCGCGCACGTACGTACGAGTCGGGAGCACCCGACCGTGCACCGTCACACATGCGTCCGGAACCGTTCACCCCTGCAACATGAATGATCTTGATCGACAGTCGGATCATCGGCGCTCGACGTCCCGCGCCGCGGAAAGGTTTCCCTCCCGCCGACAGCACCGGACGCCGCCCCGCCCTGCCCTTCACACACAAGAGCGGCGAGAGGGTGCACGCCTCCCCCTGGGCACGGGGCGCACCCGGGGCCGGATCGTCCCCGGCCGGGCAATCCCCCGACGGGAGTACCCACACCCACAGGAGTGATTCGAACTCAACATCACGTCCCACGGGATGGGCCCCGCCGGGGCCTCGCGGCCGATACGACATCACGTTCGAGATTTCGCCCTCGCGGACCCGTGACGGGGGACGAAGTACCCCCGTTGTCCGAGCATCCGTCCGCTCCACCGCAGCACAGGAGACGTCATGCATCGCTCGCCCTTCCTCCCCGTCCTTCATCCTGTGTTCGAACTGAGCCTGCCGGCTCCCACTCCTGCACGGCTCACCGCCGAGCACCGGCCGGTGGCCGTGGTCTCGCCCCGCCGGGATCCGAGGTACGCGGCACGAGCGCGGCCACAGCCGTGCCGGCCGGCTTCACACCGGGCCGCGAAGACGGGGGCCCGATCTCCGGCGTGCGAGCCACGTCGCGGGGGCGAGAGGGTTCCCGGGTCCGGGAGGTGACCGTTCGCACAGGAGTCCGGTATTCCGTGAAGACCACCCCCGAACCGGCGTTCCATACGAGCGAGACCTTCGCCTACCGGCACGCGGTACCGGCGTTCGGCGCGGTGAAGGCAGCGGCCGTGGTCGGCAGTTCGCCCCGGCGGCCGGCCAAGCACGGGCCGCCCGATGCCCGGCAGCGGAAGAGACCGGGACCGACGTCGACATCCGTCACCAGGAGTACGGGCTCGGCGCCGCACCGGGCCGCTCGGCGGCGGGCGGCCCGGGGCGGTGGCGTCGCGCGGCGCCGGACGGGGCAGCCCTCTGCAACGCGGAATCCGCGCCGTACGAAGACCGCTTCCGGGTTCCGGCGGAGCACCCCGGGCGAGCCGCCGCCACTTCACAGTGGCGATCTTCCGCACCCCGCTTCGAAGGCCCTACGACCCTGACCGGATGAACTCCGACCGAGGAGGCAGCACATGAGGAACTACTTACGACGGGTTCGGATGGTCGAACCGACGATCTCCGCCGCCGAGCAGGAGCTTTTCGGCGGCCCCCTGCGCTACGACATGGGCTTCGCCGAACACGAGGGCGCCCCTCTGGACCTGACCATGCTCTCGGCGATCCGGACCATGCCCCGGCTGGTCGCGAGCACGCTGCGCCGGGCATGGGCTGCCGACCGGCCCGCGCTCCTCGTCGTCGGTATCAGCGAAGTCGGCCAGGGCATCGCGGCAGCCGTAGGTCTGCTGGCCGTCAACTCGGTGATGCACGCCCTGCTCGGCAGCGGGGCGCCCGTCGACCGGCTGCACGCCGCACTGCCGGGGCTGATCGTCGGCGCGGTGGTCGCGGTGGTGAACGCCGGCTTCGCCGGCCTGTCCACGTCACGGGCCGGTCGTCTGGAACCGCTGGTCGAACGGATCGCCACGACGGAGTACCTGGCGGCGGCAACGGTGGTCGAACTGGAGGCGATCGAGGATCCTGAGTTCCGCCGCCTGATCGATGTGGCCCAGTTCGGGGCCGCCTCGGCACGCCGCATGATCAGCGCCTGTGTGGCCGCGCTGAACGGCACGATCTCCCTCATCGCGACGGCCGGCATCCTGACCGTGCTGCACCCCGCCCTGCTTCCGATGCTGCTGTTGATCGCCGCCCCGCGCGGCTGGGGTGCGATGCGGGTGGCGCAGCAGCGGTACGTCTCGGTGATGACCTGGGTCGAGCACGTGCGGGCCGGCCGCCTGATCAGCAATCTGCTGACCGAGCGCACCGCGGCCCAGGAGGTGCGGATCCACGGGGTGGGCGCGTTCCTGCTGGAGAAGTACCGCGGCATGGCGGAGAGCGCCGAGGCCGAGCAGAAGCGGCTGGCGAACGGCAAGGCACTGACCGAGCTGGTGGCCGCAGCGCTCTCCGGGCTCGCGATGGCGAGCACGTACGGTGTGATGCTCTGGCTGATCATGGCGGGTCACATGAGTCTGGCCGTGGCGGGTACCGCCGTGATCGCCGTGCGGTCCGGATCGGCGAGCCTGGGCGCCCTCGTCATGAACGTCAACCAACTGCACGAGGAGAGCCTCTATGTGCGCGACCACGACCGGTTCCTGACCCAGGCCGCGGGGCGGGCCATCCCCGACGGCGGGCAGCAGCTGCCCGAGAGGGTGGGCCAGGTCCTCCTCGAGGGCGTCACCTACGCCTACCCGGAGCGTGACGCCCCGGCCCTGGACGGTGTCTCCCTCGTCCTTCCCATGGGCTCGGTGACGGCCGTCGTCGGCGAGAACGGCTCGGGGAAGAGCACGTTGATGAAGGTCCTCGCCGGACTGCTGCTGCCGCAGAGCGGCACGGTGCACTGGGGGGATGCCGAGCTGTCCGGGCTCGACCGCTCGCAGGTGTTCGACCGCGTGTCCCTGCTGACCCAGGACTTCCAGCGCTGGCCGGTGACCGCCGCGCTCAACATCCGCATCGGCCGCCCTGGCCGACCCGGCGGGCACGAGGACCTCCAGCCCTCCGTCGACTTCGCCGGGGCTGCTCCCGTCATCGCGAAGCTCCCCCACGGCCTGCTCAGCCTGCTCGCCCGGGTGTTCCGCGGAGCGTCCGAACTCTCCGGGGGCGAGTGGCAGAAGATCGGCCTGGCCCGCACCCACTGGCGTACGGAGTCCTGCCCGGCGGACAGCGTCCTGATCGTCGACGAGCCCACCTCGGCCCTCGACCCCGAGGCCGAGATCGCCGCCTTCGACGCCATCCGCCGGCTCGCCGGCCCGCACCGGGCCGTCGTCCTGGTCACCCACCGGATGTCCGGCGTCCGTCACGCCGACACCATCCACGTCCTCGACCGGGGGCGTCTCACGGAGCACGGCAGCCACGACGAACTCATGGCCGCCCGGGGCCGCTACGCGGCCATGTTCGCCACCCAGGCCGCCCAGTACGCCGCCCGGGGCCGCGCGTCCGTGCCGCACCCCAGCGCGCCGCCCGTCCCGGAGCCCTCATGAGGCCGCCACCAACGAACACCGCGCCACCCGTGTCCACCGCCCGCGGCCCGGACCCTGCACAACCGCTACGGAGGATCCGTTCGGGGCAGCGCAGTCGCCCGACGAGCGGAACCGGACCGCACACGGGCAGCGCGGGCCCGACCACGCGCGCCACCGACGCCGCGCCACCCCGGCCGGGCACTCCCGACCGGCTCAGGACACGGTGCGTGTCCGCTTGATAGGCAAGTACATGCTTGCCTATGCTGTGGCGGTGGCCGATGACCTCTTCAAAGCCTTGGCCGATCCCACGCGCCGCACCATCCTCGACGAACTCACGGACACGTCCGGACAGACACTGTTCGAGATCTGCGCGCGGCTCAGCATGAAGCATCAGCTCGGTATCTCGCGTCAGGCGGTCTCCCAGCACCTCGCCGTGCTGGAAGCCGCCGGGCTCGTCGAGACCAGACGGGAGGGCCGCTACAAGTTCCACGACCTGAACACGGCCCCGCTACGGCAGATCGCCGAGCGATGGCTCGCACCCGACAGATCCGGACCGGAAGAGAGCTCCCCATGAAAATCCATCTGACCAGCGTCTTCGTGGACGACCAGGCCAAGGCCCTGCAGTTCTACACCGAGGTCCTCGGCTTCGTGAAGAAGCACGACGTCCCTGTGGGAGAGAAGGACCGGTGGCTGACCGTCGTCTCCCCCGACGAGCCCGGCGGAATCGAGCTCCTCCTGGAGCCCGCCGGCCACCCGGCCGTCAAGTCCTACCGCGACGCGCTCACCGAGGACGGTATCCCGCTCGCCCAGTTCGCCGTCGACGATGTGCGGGGCGAGTACGAGCGGATGCGCGACCTCGGCGTCCGCTTCACCCAGGAGCCCCTGGACATGGGCCCGGTCACCACTGCCGTCTTCGACGACACCTGCGGCAACCTGATCCAGATCGCGACACTTCCTCAGTAGGGCGGCCGACCGCGCGCGGAGACGCGAGGCACGGCCACGTCGGCGACGACCGTACGTCCGCGCTCGTCGCCCCACCGTGCGGACGTCGCCGACGTGCCGCTTTCGGTCATGGCCGTCCGGGAAGCCGACGTCGTGCCGAACGCCCGTTCGGCACGGTCGCTCGTCCGCCGGGCGGGGCCTACGGCCCCCGGTGAACCTCCTCGCGGTCGCCGCATCACGTCCGGCAGTGTCAGCATGAAGGTGCGGACAGCCGCACGGCACGAGGAGCAGTGATGCGCACCGACACGTCCGGCGACAGGGAAGACGCGAGGACCGTTGTGGGGGTGGACGGCTCGGAGTACGCCAGGGCCGCCGCACTCTGGGGTGCGGCGGGGGCCGTCCGGAACCACCACAGCCTGTGTCTCGTACACGCAGCGGACCTGGACCGCCTTGAACGATTCGCGTCGTTCGAGACGTCCGAGCACGTCCGGGAGCACGGCAACACCGTGCTGGCGGAAGCCGCGCAGGAGGTACGACACCGGTTCCCCGGGCTCGACCTCACCCTCAAGCTGAGCCGTAGGAGTCCGGTCCCCGCGCTCCACGCGGCGGCCCGGCCGGGTGACGTCATCGTCGTCGGCAGTCGGGGGAGCGGGGGGTTCGGGCCCCTCCTTCTCGGATCGGTCGGCCTCGAAGCGGTCGTCGGCAGCCCTGTACCCGTCGTCGTGGTGCGTGGTGGGGCCGAGGACGAGGACGGCTCGCCGGTCACAGCGGCGGTCCGGGACGAGCAGGATGCCGCATGGCTGGTCCGGGCCGCTCAGGAGGCACAGGCCCGCAAGGGTTCCCTGCGCCTGCTGAACGTACGGAATCTGCTCTCCCGGTTCGGCAGCCGACAGGCCCGGCCCGACGAGGCCGGACGGCTCGCCGCACCCGGCGAACGCCTCCTGGCCGACCTGGCCGCGCGGATCCGCGAGGACCACCCCGGTCTCACCGTGCGGACCGAGGTGCTCACGGCCCGGTCCACGGCGTCCGCGCTCGTCGAGGCGAGCCGCGGGGCGGGCCTCCTGGTCATGGGAAGCCACGAGCGGCGAGGAGCATCCGTGCTGGGACTCGGCCACGTCGTGCACGCGCTGCTGCACCACTCCCACTGTCCGGTGCAGATCGTTCCCTACCCGCGTGACGAGAGGGGCGTCGTCGAAGAGGGGCCCCGTGATGACGACGACTGACAGTCCGCGCCGCCCGCCAGGCGGGTGACGTCGTCGCCGGCATCACGGCCAGCCGCCGGAACGCCGCGGCGACAGCCGGTACGAAGACCGTTCCTGTGCCGGTGGCCTGCACGACTTACGGGCCGACGGACACACCGCTCCCCGGCTGTCCGGTTCTTACGGTTACGTGACACGCCCGCACCACGGCCCTCCGGCCTCCACTCGCGGGCCTAGCGTGGCGGCCATGCGCGTACTGGTCACCGGCGGAGCCGGATTCATCGGAGCACAGATCGTCCGGGCACTCGTTTCGGCAGGGCACGAAGCAGTGGTGTTCGACGCTCTGCTGTCCACGGCCCATCCCGACGCCTCCTACCAGCCCCCTCCGGGGACGCAGGCGGTGATCGCGGACCTGCGCGACGCGGAGCGGGTGGCCGGAGCGCTGACGGGCGTCGACGCCGTGTGCCACCAGGCGGCCATGGTCGGCCTGGGCAAGGACTTCGCGGACGCGCCGGAGTACGTCGGCTGCAACGACCTCGGCACCGCGGTCCTGCTCGCCGGGATGGCCGCGGCGGGAGTGCGCGACCTGGTCGTCGCCGGATCGATGGTCGTGTACGGGGAGGGCCGGTACGACTGCCCACGGCACGGCACGGTCCGGCCCGGGCCGCGTGCGGACGCTGATCTGGCGGCCGGTCGGTTCGAACCGTACTGCCCGCGGTGCGGTGCGGAGTTGCTGCCGGGCCTCGTCTCCGAGGACGCCCCCGCCGACCCCCGCAACGTGTACGCGGCGACGAAGCTCGCGCAGGAGCACCTCGCGTCGTCCTGGGCCCGCGACACCGGCGGGCGGGCCGTCTCGCTGCGCTATCACAACGTCTACGGTCCGGGGATGCCGCGCGACACCCCGTACGCCGGTGTCGCCTCCTTCTTCCGCTCCTCCCTGGCCAGGGACGAGGCACCCCAGGTGTTCGAGGACGGGGCGCAGCGGCGCGATTTCGTGCACGTACGGGACGTGGCGGCGGCCAACACGGTGGCGCTGACCGCACTCGGCGACAGGCGGCGGGGCTCCTTCGCCGCGTACAACACGGGGAGCGGGGAGCCGCACACCATCGGCGAGATGGCGTCCGCGCTGGCGTCTGCCTGCGGGGGGCCGGACCCGGTCGTCACGGGCGGGTACCGGCTCGGGGACGTGCGCCATGTGACGGCCGACTCGCGGCGGCTCCGTGACGAGCTGGGATGGAAGCCGGAAGTGGGCTTCGCCGACGGAATGGCGGAGTTCGCCGCGGCCCCGCTGCGCGGCGGCACGGCCTGACCCCCTTCGCGCCCCGGTTGCTCACACCGCGGGCAGGGTCACTTCGAAGCAGCACCCGCCGGCGACGTTCCGGACCTCGGTGTGGCCGGAGTGGGCCTCGACGATGCCGCGCACGATGGCGAGGCCCAGTCCTGCCCCGGCCGGGGGCGTGCGGGCGTGGGTACCGCGCCATCCGGTGTCGAAGACCCTCGGCAGATCCGGTTCGGGGATGCCGCCGCACCCGTCGGTGACCGAGAGCACGACGGCATCGGCCCTGCCGTGTGCGGCCACGGCGACGGTGCCGTCGGCGGGTGTGCAGCGGATCGCGTTGATCAGGAGGTTGCCCAGGACCCGGCTCATCTCCTTGCTGTCGACCTCGACGGGCATCGAGTCGACGCGGTGCCCGATCAGCCGCACCCCGTGCTCGCGGGCGAGTGGGTCCGCTCCCGCGAGGGCGTCGGCGACGAGGTCGTGGACGGAGACACGGGCCGGGCTCAGGGTGAGCGACCCGGCGTGGATGCGGGAGAGCTCGAACAGGTCGCCCACCATGCCGTTCATGCGCTCCACCTCGGTACGGATCTGGCGCAGGTAGCGGCCGGAGTCTGCGGCCATGCCGTCCTCCAGCGCCTCCGACATCGCGCGCAGTCCGGCCAGTGGTGTCCGCAGGTCGTGCGAGATCCAGGCGACCAGTTCACGACGGGACGCCTCCAGGGCGCGTTCGCGCTCCCGCGACGCGTCGAGCCTGGCACTGGTGGCGGCGAGCTCACGGCTGAGCGCGGCGAATTCGGCGGTGGTCCGCTCCTGCGGGACGGCGAACGTGCCTCCTTCTCCGAACGTACGGGTGGCCAGTGCCAGGTCCCGGCTCCTGGCCGCCACCCAGCGGCCCAGCAGGATCGCGGTGCCCAGGGACACCACGGCGGCCATGGCGACGACGGTCGTGACGACCTCGAGGTCGTGGGGTGACAGGAACATCGCCCAGGCGACGGCGAGGGTGCCCGCGAGCATGGCGACGACCGCGACCGCGGCCACCACGGCCAGGGAGACGGCGAGGGAACGGTGGCGCAGGAGCCGCAGCGCGAGGGCGCCCAGCAGACCGGCGACGCCGGCGCCCAGGAACGCGAACAGTGCGATGAGCAGCGTGTCGGTCATGCCGGCTCCCCGGCGTCCGGCAGGTCGCACCGGTAGCCGACCCCCCACACCGTCCGGATCAGCCGGGGGTTCGCCGGGTCCGCCTCGATCTTGCCGCGCAGCCGCCGGACGTGGACGGTCACCGTCGACAGGTCTCCGAAGTCCCAGCCCCACACCTCGCGCATGAGCTCCTCCCTGGCGAACGCCCGGCCGGGGTGGCGCAGGAAGAAGGAGAGGAGGTCGAACTCGCGGAGGGTGAGGGCGAGTGCGCCTCCGTCGAGCGTGGCGCTGCGGGCACCGGGGTCGAGGGAGAGCCCGGCTCCGGTGAGTGTCCTGAGGGTCCCGCCTCCCTGTTCCGGCGCTCCGGACCTGGAGCGCCGCAGGACCGAGGCGACGCGCAGGACGAGCTCGCGCGGGCTGAAGGGCTTGGTGACGTAGTCGTCCGCACCGGTCTCCAGGCCGAGTACGCGGTCCTCCTCGTCTCCCCGTGCGGTCAGCATGATGACCGGCACCGGTCCGTACGCGCGCATCCGGCGGCACACCTCGAATCCGTTCATGCCCGGCAGCATCAGGTCGAGGACCACCAGGTCGGGCCGGTTCGCGGTGAAGCGCTCCAGGGCCCCGGGACCGTCAACGGCACGTTCCACGCCGTAGCCGGCCCTGTCCAGGTATCCGGCGACGACTTCGGCGACCGTCGGATCGTCGTCGACGACCAGTACCCGCCCGCGCGGGCCGGATCCTCGGGCCGGGTCCGGCTCCGGCACCCGGGCGGGGCCGTCGGGACACGCCCCGGGGGCGGGTCCGGAGAGGGCGTGGGCAGCCGGGCCGGGGGCGGGTTCGAACGGGCTGTTCTGCATGCCGCAACCTTGGCATCCCTGCACCGTGCCTCGGACGGCCGTGCGCCGCCACACGGTCGATGTCCACGTTTCGTAAGAACCTGTAGCCCGAAATGCCGGTTTCTGCTCCGTAGGGTGATCGGCGTGAACGACTCTTCGGCAGAACTCACCGCCCCTGTCACCGCGGACATCGTGCTGCCCTGCCTCGACGAGGCAGCGGCCCTGCCCTGGGTGCTGGGGCGGATTCCGGACGGCTGGCGCGCCGTCGTCGTCGACAACGGATCCACCGACGGGTCCGCGGACATCGCGCGGGCGTGGGGCGCGACGGTCGTGCATGAGGCCCGGCGCGGCTTCGGGGCCGCCTGCCACGCCGGGCTGCTCGCCGCCACCGCCCCGTACGTGTGCTTCTGCGACTGCGACGGTTCCCTCGATCCGGCGCTGCTTCCCGGCCTCGTCGCCCGGGTGGCCGCGGGCGAGAGCGATCTCGTGCTCGGACGGCGATGTCCGGAGCGCTTCGGCGCGTGGCCCGCGCACGCACGCGCCGGCAACTTCGCCCTCTCCAGGATGCTCCGTACCCGGACAGGCCTGCGGCTGCGCGATCTGGGGCCGATGCGGGCGGCCCGCCGGGAGGCTCTGCTGGCCCTGGACCTCACCGACCGCCGTAGCGGCTATCCGCTGGAGATGGTGGTCCGGGCGTCGGACGCCGGGCTCAGGGTCACGGAGACGGATGTGCCCTATCTCGCCCGTACCGGCAGGTCCAAGGTCACCGGCACCTGGCGGGGCACCTGGCACGCCGTCCGCGACATGCGGGCCGTGCTGCGGCGGCCGCCCGGCGTGCCGACCGGGACGGGCAGCGTGGGCGCGGGGACCTGCCGGTGACGCCGGGGCCGACGACGCTGCTCGTCCTCGCCAAGGAACCGGTCCCCGGCAGGGTCAAGACCAGGCTCACTCCGCCGTTCACGCCGGACGAGGCCGCGGAGCTCGCCGCCGCCTCCCTCGCGGACACCCTGCGCCAGGTGCGCACGCTGCCGGCCCGTCGCCGGATCCTTGTCCTCGACGGACGGCCGGGCCCCTGGCTGCCGCCCGGCATCGAGGTGCGGCCGCAGTGCGCGGGCGGCCTCGACGAGCGCATCGCCGGCGCGTTCGCGGAGTGCACCGGCCCGGCGCTCCTGATCGGCATGGACACACCCCAGCTGACCGCAGCGCACCTCGCCCCCGCGTTGTCGCCGGGCGGCTGGGACGAGTGCGACGCCTGGTTCGGACCGGCGGAGGACGGTGGCTTCTGGGCCTTGGGCCTGGCCGAACCGCGGCCGGAGCTGGTCCTGGGGATCCCGATGTCGCTGCCGCACACCGGCGGTGTCCAGCGGGCCCGCCTGACAGACGCAGGTCTCACGGTGGGCGATCTGCCGGAACTGCGGGACGTGGACGAGGCCGACGACGCGTGGCACGTCGCGCAGGCCGCGCCGCACGGGGAGTTCGCGGCGACCCTGGCCCGGCTGACCCGGACGGCCGTCGGATGAGCACCACCCTGCCGCCCACCGGCCCGCCGCTCCCCACCGCCTGGGCCGCCGATCCGTACGCCAACGCCCTTCGTACCGGCCGGGGCCCGCTCTTCCTGCGCCGCGCGGACGGCTGGCTGCTGCCGCTGGACGTCGAACGCTGGTGTGCGGACGCCGACGCGGCGGACCTCTCCGCACTCCGCCGCTGCGAGGGGCCGGTCGTGGACATCGGCTGCGGGCCCGGCCGGCTGGTGGCGGCGCTCGCCGCACACGGGCACCGCGCCCTGGGAATCGACGTCAGCGAGGCGGCGGTGGCCCACACGCGGCGCCTCGGCGGTTCGGCGCTGCGCCGCAGCGTCTTCGACCAGCTGCCCGACGAGGGCCGGTGGGGCACGGCCCTGCTCCTCGACGGCAACCTCGGGATCGGGGGCGACCCCGGCGCCCTGCTCCGCCGGACCGCCGCGCTGCTCGCCCCGGGCGGCCTCCTCCTCGCGGAGACGGCGCCGGAGGACGTGGACGAGCGCGTACAGGTCCGACTGGACGACGGGCGCGAACCGGCCGTCCCCGGCCCTCCCTTCCCTTGGGCGCGCCTGGGCAGACCCGCTCTGCTGCGGTACGCACGACTGTGCGGCTGGCGGCCCACCGATCAGTGGGAGGCCGACGGGCGTCCCTTCGTCACCCTGCGCCTCGACCGCACGGTGCGCACCACCAGCCAGAGCGCCGACAGTGTGAACAGTGCCGCGGTGATCAGGAGCCAGTTCCCGAGGAACCTGTCGGGGGACATCCCGGCGGCCGGTTCGTAGCGGTGCGAGTGGCGTGTGATCAGCGGCCACCACATCAGCAGGAGCAGCCCGGACAGGAGCGCGGGGACCCGTACGAAGTTGACCAGTCCCCTCCGTCGCCCCAGTGCCCCGGTCACGGCCCGGTCGGCGAGCGTGTACAGCGGCAGCAGGACCAGGTCGTGCAGCAGCGCGGCACCCACGAACCACAGCACGACGAGGTAGGTGTCGCCGCCCTCCAGCAGCCGGATCCCCGCGTACGCGGCGATGGCGAAGGAGGCGGCCATGAGGACCAGGTGCAGCGGCCCTGCCCCGTACCAGCGGCGCAGCCTCCTCATCGCACTCCTCCGAAGGTCATCCGGGCCACCCATTTGGTGTTCATCACCCCGGGGGCCGCCGGTACGACGATCCGTGCCGGGTAGCCGTGGTCCAGGGACAGCTCCTCGCCGTTGACGCCGAACGCGAGCAGTGAGCGCGGGTCCGCCACCTGGTTGCCCCGGAGCGCGACGGTACGGAAGGGGCCGCTGGGCTGGAGCGACTCGACCAGGACGTCCGGCGCCCTCCCGTCCGCGTGTCCGGCGAGCGCGGCGAGGTCGCGCAGGCGCACCCCCCGCCACCACTGGTCGGAGGTCGACCATCCCTCGACACAGGCGATGGGCAGCGCCGCACTGTGCTGGGGCATGGCCAGAAGCTGTGCCCGGGTGAGCCGGACCTCTCCCGCGGGCCCGGCCAGGGTGAGCCGCCACCGCTCCCGGGTGTCCGCCGGGACGATGCCCGCCTTGGCGGCCGTCTTGTTGATCTGGAAGCCGTTGGGCCCTTCTCCCGGCTCGGCGCCGCCGCGCGGGGTGAGGAGCGCGACGCGGCGCAGCGGCCCGTCGAAGCTGCGGCCCGCCGAGGTGACCAGCAGGAGCAGGGACCCGGCTCCGACGACGGTGAGCGCGCCGCGCCGCGAGAGGGTCGGGGGTGCGGGGTCGGGGGTGGCGAGTTCGTCCGCGGCGGGGGGAATGCCGTGCCGGAGGACGCGCAGGGTCCGGGGGAGCTTGAGGCCCACGTGCGCCACGAACCCGGCGACGAACACCCAGGCCCCGTAGAAGTGCAGCGGATAGAAGGACCCGGGGAACAGGTATTCGAGCTGGATGTTCAGCAGCCCGGTGACGAACTCGAAAAGGACGCCGCCCACGAGCAGCAACAGGGACACGCGCTCCAGCGCCTGCGCCACGGACCGGGCCGGGGGCATCACGAAGAGCTTCGGGACCACCGACCAGAGCTTGGCCAGCAGGACGGGGACGAGGACGATGCCCACGGTCACGTGCAGCCCCTGCGTCAGGCGGTACAGCCAGTGGGGGCCGGTCGGCCAGGCGAAGAGGTAGAAGCCCAGCAGTCCCTTGTCCGGTGTCTTGTCGTTCACCGCCGCCAGGTCAGGGTTGTACGCCGCGTACGACAGCAGGCCGGTCACGAACAGCAGGGTGATCCCGGCGAGGAGGACCACTCCGAGCAGCGCGGTGAACCTGACTCCCCGGACGGGGCTGCGCCAGAACGCGGGCGTGGAGGGGAGCTGCGGCGCGGCGAGGCGCGCTGGGGTCTTGAGACGTGAGTCGTCCATGGGCCGAC
The DNA here is from genome assembly GCA_014651175.1 of Streptomyces clavifer. GTDB lineage: Bacteria > Actinomycetota > Actinomycetes > Streptomycetales > Streptomycetaceae > Streptomyces > Streptomyces clavifer. Next base: position 162,586 of record BMWJ01000007.1, read on the forward strand.
GCTATGCCGGGCCCATGGCCCCGCGGGGTGTACGACTCCTGACGGAAGTCTGACGTCACCCGGAGGATCTGACAGTTGTGTGACGCCGCGGCGTCGCACCGTGGCCCGGGGCACCGGCGTGCATAGCGTGCCCCTGTGAAGACCGAGGAGCGCAGCGACAGCACCCGCCCCGCCGAGGAGTTCGCACCTCCCGCCGGGCGGAGGGACCGCCGCCCGGACCTCGCCGCCGCCGCGGTGGGCCTGCTGCTGGTGGCGGCGGCGTCCGCCGTGGGGTGGGCGGTGCAGAACGCGAACGGCAGTCTGCAGGTCCACTGGCCGCCGCTGCTCGCCACCTGGGACCCGCACGTGGGCCCCGGCACCCCGGCCGCGGTGGCCGTCGCGGTCGCCGTCGTCGCGTACGGGCCCGGCCTCGCGGAACGGCTGCCGTGGCGGCGCCTGCTGGTGGCCGCGTGGGCGGCGTCCCTGGGCTGGATCCTCTCGCTGGCGCTGATCGAGGGCTGGGACCGGGGTGTCGCCCGCCGGCTCACCACCAAGCACGAGTACCTGCGGGTCATCGACCGCTTCGAGGACGTCCCGTCGGCCCTGCGCGGGTTCACCGACCACATCGTGATCGGCCCGCCGGGGAACTGGCCCGCCCATGTCGCCGGTCACCCGCCGGGCGCCACGCTGACCTTCGTCGGCCTGGACCGCATCGGTCTCGGCGGCGGCGCCTGGGCCGGGGTCTGGTGCATCGTGCTCGGCGCGTCGGGTGTGATGGCCGTCCTGATCGCCGTACGCGCCCTGGCCGGTGAGCGCCTCGCACGCGGCGCCGCCCCCTTCCTGGTGCTCGCTCCCTTCGCCGTCTGGACCGGCACCTCGGCCGACGGCTACTTCGCCGGGGTGGCGGCCTGGTCGATCGCCCTGCTCGCCCTCGCCGCGACCGCAAGGACGCGCCTCGCCCGGTACGCCGCCCCGGGATCCGGTGTGCTGTTCGGGCTGACCTGCTACCTGAGTTACGGCCTGACGCTCATCGGCGTACTCCTGTGCGCCGTCCTCCTGCTCGCCCGGACCGCGCGGCCGGTCCTGCCCTTCCTCGCCGGGGCGCTGGTCGCCCCCGTCGCCTTCACCGTGGCCGGATTCAGCTGGTGGGAGGCCTACCACCTGCTGGTCGAGCGCTACTACCAGGGTGCGGGCGGCGTCCGGCCGTACTCCTACTGGGTCTGGGGCAACCTCGCCTGCGCCACCCTGGCAGCAGGCCTCGCCACCGTCGCCGGGCTGCGGCGAGCGGTCGTGGCGGCCCCCGGAGGCGTACGCAGCCTGCTTCCCGCCCGCGGCGGTGGCGCGGTGACCGGCGGAACGTGCCTGGCCCTGCTGGTGCTGGCGGCGCTGCTGGCCATCGCCGCAGCGGACCTCTCCGGGATGAGCAAGGCCGAGACGGAACGCATCTGGCAACCGTTCCTCCTGTGGCTGCTCCCCGCCACCGCACTGCTCCCCCGGCGCGATCACCGGGGCTGGCTGGCCGCGCAGGCGATCCTGGCGCTGCTGATCAACCACCTGCTGTGGACCGGATGGTGAGAGGGGGGCGCAGGGGCCGGCCCCTCGAATGAACACGGCGCCGTAGGCCGCGGGGGCGGACGACGGCCGGCCTGGCCACGGGTCCGGGCCTGCGCGGACGGCTCCACCGAGGGCCGGACGCCCGGCGGCCGGTGGCGCCGATCCGTGTCCTGCCGTTCACCCCGTGGACGACGGAGCGGCTGTTCCCCCTACGGTGAGGGCGCGGGAAGTCCTTGGCCGGCCCACCACCCGCCTTCGCACCCCCTGATGCCCGAGGGCACGGGAGACTGCCGTCGCACGTCTGCGTGAGCGGTCTTCGACGCCTGCCGGAACGGAGTCGATCGGCCGGGAACTTTCCGGGGCCCCGGACCGACTACTGCCCCGTGGAAGGACGAAGGGGCCGATGCGATCCGCCGTTCACGAGGCTTGTGCGCGGCGGCTGCCGAGGCCGGTCCGCGCCACCCCCCACCGGCCGTCGGGCATGGCCCGGGCCCCTCCCGAGCCGGCCCACGCCGTCCGCCCTGCCGCCTACCGATGAGGACCACGCATGTCTCCGAGAATCGAAGAGCTGCCGCAGAACGACCACGATCCGACGGGTGCCGCGCCGGACCGGACCACGTCGGCCGGGCCGGTGTCCGAGCACCTCGGCCCGGTCCGGTCCTGGGCGGGGCTGCGGCACCTTCTGGTCCGGCTCCACTTCTACGCCGGTGTCCTGGTGGCCCCGTTCCTGCTGGTGGCCGCGTTGACAGGGCTCGCCTACACCCTCGCGCCGCAGCTCGACGCGCTCGTGTACGGCGACCAGTTGCGTGTGGAGCGCGTCGGGGGCGAGACCCGCCCGCTGGCGGAACAGATAGCCGCCGCGCGTTCGGCGCACCCCGAGGGCACGACGATGTCCGTCACCACCCCGCCGGGGCCGGAGGACACCACCCGTGTGGTGCTCTCGGTGCCCGAGCTGGGAGACAAACAGCGCACGGTGTTCGTCGACCCCTATACCGCCGAGGTACAGGGCGAGCTGACCACCTGGTTCGGGTCGACACCGCTCACCACGTGGCTCGACGACCTGCACCGCAATCTCCATCTCGGGGAGACCGGACGCCTGTACTCCGAGGTCGCCGCGAGCTGGCTGTGGGTGATCGTCGCGGGTGGTCTCGTCCTGTGGCTGGGGCGCAGCAGGGGCAGGCGAGCGAAGTCGGCCCGGGGCGTGCTGCTCCCGGACCGCACGGCGGGCGGGGTGCGCCGGACGCGCAGTTGGCATGCGGCCACGGGGGTGTGGCTGGCTCTCGGTCTGCTGTTCCTGAGCGCCACCGGACTCACCTGGTCGCAGCACGCCGGTGAGCGGTTCGGGCAGGCCCTGGACGCGACGAACGGCCGGGCCCCGGCCCTGGACACCGCGCTCCCCGGTGGGGACGCACCGGCCGGCGACCACGCGGAGCACGCCGAGCACGGCGGATCCGGGGGTGAGGCGGGCGACGCCGATCCGGCGGCCTTCGCCGCGGCCCTGGCAGCGGCGCGGGGCGCGGGACTGGACGGCACCGTGGAGGTGACGCCCCCCGCCGATCCGGCGAGCGCGTGGGTGGTGGCGCAGACCGACAACGTCTGGCCGGTGCACTACGACCAGGTCGCCGTGGACACCACGACCGGCGAGGTCGTCTCCCACAACAGGTGGGCCGGGTATCCGGTCCTGGCCAAGCTCAGCAAGCTCGGCGTGCAGGGTCACATGGGCGTGCTGTTCGGGATCGTGAACCAGATCGTGCTCGCGGTGATCGCGCTCGGCCTGACCGCGGTGATCATCTGGGGCTACCGCATGTGGTGGCAGCGTCGCCCGACACGGACCGATCGCACCGCGCTCGCCGGCAAGGCACCCGAGCGCGGCGCGTGGCGCCGGCTTCCCCTCACGGCCCTCGTCCTGGGCATTCCGGCCGTGGCCGCCCTGTGCTGGGCGCTGCCTGTCCTGGGCGTGACCCTGATCGGCTTCCTCATGGTGGACGCGATGCTCGGAGCGGCTCGCCGCATACGCACCACGTGACGTAGGTCCAGGTCCAGGTGTCCGGCCCGCGCTGCGGCCACGCCGCGAAGGCGCTGGACGACCGGGCACAGGCGTCCGGAAGCCATCCGCTCCCGGCACACGAAGGGGACCGCGCCCCGACGGATGTCCCGTCGCGGCGCGGTCCTCAGCCGTCCGGGATCCGTCGGGCGGCGTGGGGAACCACCTCGGAAGAGGGTGACCTGCAGCCGGGCCGGCGTCAGCTGCCCGTCGGCCCGCTCCAGAGCCACGTCGATCCAGCCCTGGTGACCGTCGGGCAGGGTGACGTAATGGAACGGCGGACCCCGACCGGTCCGCGCTCGGTATCCTGACGAAGCGTCAGGGAACGTCCCGTGCACGACACTTCACGGGTTGGACGGTCAAGCCGGGTTCTGCGGAGAAGACGGCACGTACGACTCCGCGAAGCCCGTGTCCGGACCGAAGAGGCTCCGTCGCAGGAGGAGCGGACAACGTCGGCGCTGAGGTTTGAGCGCCGCGGGAGGGTGTTCGCCACCATCCGTACGGCCGGGCGAGGTACTCACTCGATGGTGATTTGCTCCCCTCCCGATCCAGGTGCGGCGCGATCCTGAGAGGGACGGCGCTCGACCGGCGCCGCCCGGATGTGCAGTGGGTGTGGGGAGACGGCATGACGCAGGATGCGAGAGACGGTGGGGGCCCGGAGGCGCAGGTGGTGCTCCTGCTGGCCGGGCTGGCGGACCTGGCGGTGAGCACGGTGGGTTCGGCCCTGGGGACGATGCGCGGATTGCTCCGGCGTTCGGACGCCGCGGAGCTGGCAGCCGGGGCCGAACACGACCTGCTGGCGCGCGGACGCCTGGTCCTGGACCGCTACGCCACCGCTCCCCCGGCCCATCTGGAGGTCCTCGCCCGGGGATCACTGGCCCGGAAGGCCGCCGGTGGCGAGTGACCGGTGGGAGCCGGTCGCGTTCAAGGCCCGCGTCGACGACGTACTGCACCGGTTCGTGGCCCAGGAGGCCGACCGGTTCACCGAGATCGATGCGGCCCTGGGACCGGTGGCCGAGCAGTTGGAGGCGGCCGTCGCGGACGGGAAGCGGCTGCGGGCGGCGTTCTGTTACTGGGGCTGGCGCGCGGTGGGCCAGCCGGACAACGACGCGTTGGTGCGGGCGGCGGCGTCGATGGAGCTGGTGCACGCCGCGGCGGTGGTGCACGACGACCTCATCGACGACAGCCCGTTGCGGCACGGCCGGCCGACGGCGCACATGGCCCTGCGGAGTGCGCTTCGCCGCCGGCCGCGTGCCGCCGGCGCCGCCAGGTCGCTGGCGATGCTGGTGGGTGACCTGTTGATGGGTCTGGCCGGACAGCTGTTCGCCACCAGCGGTCTGCCGGCGGCCTACCTCGCCCGGGCCCGCCCGCTGTGGTCGGTGCTGACCCGGGAACTCGTCGCGGGTGAGTGCCTGGAGATTCTGCGCACCGGAGCGGACCCGGACCTTACGGATTCCCTGAAGGTGATCCGGTACAAGACCGCCAAGTACACCGTCGAGCAGCCCCTGTTGATCGGCGGCGCCCTGGCCGGGGCCGGGGAGCGGCTGCGCGAGGGCTATACGGCGTACGGGCTTCCGTTGGGTGAGGCGTTCCAGCTGCGGGACGATCTGCTCGGCCTGTTCGGAAGCCCCGGAACCACCGGCAAGGCCAACGCCGACGATCTGCGCGGCCGCCGGCCCACGGCCCTTCTGGCGGAAACCTGGCGTGTTGCCGGTGAGGGCGAGCGGAGGCAGTTGCGCACGATCCTGGGCCGCCGCGACGTGGGTGAGGACGGCCTGCACACGGTGCGCGAGGTGATGCGCCGGCTCCACGCCCCCGACCGTATCGAGGAGATGATCACCGCACGGGTCGATGAGGCCCTCGATGCCCTGCACGCGGTGGATGTGCCCGCACCCGCCACGCATGCCCTGACCGCTCTGGCACGTTCGGTCACCGTCCGCCTCTCCTGACCACGCGCTGCGGGAGCTCGGCGGAAACGGGCCCTCCCCCGGCTGCCGCTGCCTCCGCCCGCGTGTGGACGACTCGGAGCAACCCAAGGAGTACTGCCATGACCTACACCGAAACGTCGTTGAACGCCCTGCGCCGGTCCGGGGACGAACTCGCGGACGCCACTGTCGCCGCACTCTTCGAGCGCGGCGAGGTGGGGAAGTTCAACACGCTGATGCGCTACGTCTCCACCGCCGGCGCCCCGCTCCCCGACGGACTGCCCGATGTCGCCCGGGAGTACCTGTCTGCCACCAGTGCACCGCCGGCCTGGGTGGACTGGGAGGAGATGGAGAAGGCCCGGCTGTTCTTCATCGACAACAACGTACACATCTCCACCGCCCTGTCCTTCGCCTCCATGCCCGCCTGCTACGTCGTCCCCCATGTGGCGAAGCTGCTGTCGGCCACCCACGGACTCTCGTACCCGTCCAAGCGAATGGCGGAGACCGGGCAGTTCACCGTCTACCTGATGCAGCCGGACGCCTTCGAGGCGGGCAGCCGCTTCATCCCCGCAGCCCAGAAGGTGCGCCTCCTCCACGCCTCCATCCGCCATCACCTGCGGCGCGAGGACCGTTGGGACACCGATGCGCTCGGGACGCCCATCTGTCAGGAGGACCTGATCGGCGGCCAGATGTTCTTCTCCCTGGTCGTGCTGGACAGCCTTCACCGGCTCGGGATCCACATGTCGGCAGAGGGCGCGGACGCGTACTACTACGCCTGGCGTGTGGTCGGCGCGATGCTCGGGGTCGACCAGGACGCCGTACCCAAGTCGCTCGACGAAGCCAGGCAGTTCCTCGATCTGTACATGCTCCGGCACATGGGTCCTTCCGAGGAGGGCGCACACCTGACCCGCCAGCTCATCGACCTCTACGAAGAGGTCGTACCCGGAACCTTCTTCGACCCGGTCGTCTCCGCGCTCATCCGCTACCTCGTCGGCGACACCTGTGCCGACTGGCTCCAGGTGCCGCGCACCACGTGGGACACCGTCGTCGGAGCCATGCCGCATGTTCTCGGTGTCATGGAGGCCATCGAGGACCGATCACCCCTCGCCGCCCGGGCACTGGACCGCATCGGCCACCTGACCACCCTCTTCGAGCTGTCCTCCCTCACCCGCGGGCGGGTCATGCACTACGCCGTCCCCGAGGAACTCAGGAAGGACTTCGGCATCACCGACACGGTGCCCCGCACCAGCCGATGGGTGCCGCCGCCCGCAACGGTCTCCTCGGGTCACTAACGAGCTTGTGCACGGTTAGCCAGGTGATTTCGTCGTCAGCCCGCCCCGGGAACGCCCCAACGCCTCAGCGGGGCTGCGCCCACGCGGGGAACGTCTGCTTGCCAGGGACGCGCGGGTGTAACACCAACGCCCGCCAAGCTGACGTCCTCGCAGCCCAACGCAAGGAGTGCGCCCGCATTCGAATCGAGAAAGGGCATCCGCTGGTGAGGCCGTGTCGTCGCCGAGCCGAATGACAGCGCCCTACACCTGTCCGGCTTCAACCCTGATCGAGCGGATGGGAGAGAGTCCGTTCCGCCCACTCTCCTGCTGCCAGTTCCGAGGCCGCACAGCCCGGTTTGCGTTCCGCCTGGTCCTGGAACAGACGCACGAATGAACGGGCGAAGCCCAGCCGGGGGTAGGCACTGACAAGGGTGTCCGTGAAGGAGATGCCGAACGCCTCCAGTCCCGTTCCAGACACATCTGCGCTGGTCCCCACCTGCAACAGCCGGCTCTCCACGTCCACTTCCGGCGCGATGTCGTCTCGCATGTGAAGCACGATCAGGTCAGCCACTCTGTCGCGTCGCTCAGTCGGCCAGCCAAGACCGGCTGTGAAAACGCGGGCCAAGTGCCCACCGGCTTCTTCAAAAGCGAGAGTGTGACTGTCAAAAGGCGGGGTGAGAGCCAGGTCGTGCAGCATCGCTGCAACGAAGAACAGTTCGCGGTCGAAGTCGAGGCCGCGAGCCTCCGCCCAGGCCGCACCGAAGAAGTAGGACCGCACAGAGTGGTGATACAGCGCGTCATCAGCGTATTCCACGCAGACTGTTCGCGCCGCCTCCGCCGCTCGTCCTATGGGTACGCGCACCCCGGCCACCTCGACCAACATTCCGCAACCCCTCACAGCCGAGCGCTACTCCCGAGGTGCAGCATAGCCAGGCCGAGCGCCCGCCCCTGCCCCTGCCCCTGCCCCTGCCCCTGTGAACGTTCACGGCCACAGCACTGGCTTGAACGTCTGCGAGCAGTGTGGGGGCGAGTCCGAACGCCCGCCAGATTCGGGAGATCGCCGACTGTGACATCCCTGTGGCGGCCGCCATCGATCTGGTCGACCGATGGGTGGCGTTTTTCGGCCTTTGCTCAAGGGTTTCGACGATGACCCCGGACGCCCCATACCCGACCAACGACAAACCTCCGACTCAGGTCACTAGCCCGGCAGGAACTGCACGCGAGGCCACCCGCGGCCCGGAGCCTGGAGGCCCGGGGTTCCGGACTCGACGGGCCCGAGCGGCGTCGGCGCGCGCCCGGGCGGTGTGCCGGGTGCGCCGGTCAGCCGGTGTCCCGTCAGCCGGCCGCGGAGATCGTCCCGCCGTAGCGCAGACCTGCTCTCACCTGGTACGGAGCGTCCTGCCGACCGGGTGTCTGACGCAGCGGCCGACGCCTCGCCCGTGAGGCCACCCCAGCGGACGGAATGCCCTGCATGGGAACAGGCGGGAGGGGCAGACGCAGTGCACACGAGCCCGTTGCCGGGCCTGGAAGCGGAGGTCGCGATGCTGTCCCACAGACGTGAACACGATGTCCTCGTCCTCACCGTGCGGGAGGACCCGGGGATCAACGGACGTGCCGAACTGGCAACCAGGATCATGGACTTCACACAGGCGTACCAGCCGTCACCGGTACTCGTCGTCATCAACGACGGTGCCGCGAGCCCTGCCACCGCCAGCGCCGTCCTGCGTGCCCATCGCCAGTGCAGCGATCTGAACGTGCTGTTCTCGGTCGCCACCCACGACGCCCCCGTGCGGCGGCTGCTGGAGGACAATGCCGACTCCCGAGGTGCAAGGCTCGTCGTCCATCCCCGTGTCGATGTCGCTCTCGAGTCGGCATACGCCGCTGCAGCCTGAACCCGCACCGGGCCTCAGGGCACCCGGCCACCACGGGCAGCGGCGGCCCGCCCCCGGCCGGCCTCCCCCTGTCGGCCCGCGTCAACCCAGTTCGTGGCCCGGCGCCCTGTTCGCCGGGCCACGCGCCTGTCCTGCCTCGTTCGCATAACGGGTGCGCGGGCGCGCGACTGGCCGATGGACACGACTGCTGCCACACGCGGGAAGGGTCGGCATTGCGCACACTCGTCATGACTGTATGGCGGCACACGGGATACGAGCTCGACGCGGTGAGACGGAGTGCGAGCAGGGCCCTGCGGCACTCCGGCCCCGAGCGCGCCACTGCCGTACAGGCTCTCAAGGCAGCCGGCGCGGCCATGCTGGCCTGGGCACTGGCAGCATTCTGGATCGAGAGCCCCATGGCCCTGATGGCTCCGTGGACCGCCCTGATCCTGGTCGATACGACCGTCTACAGATCGCTGCGCGCCGGTGTGCAGCAACTGGCCATCATCTCCCTGGGCGCGGTCTGGGCCTCCGTGGCGATGTACCTCACCGATGGCAGCACGTTGCACGCCATGGCCATCTCCTTACCTCCCCTGACGCTGATAGCGGCCTATCAGCGGCTCGGCCCGCACGGCATCTACGGTGCGACCACCGCCCTGTTCGTCATCGCCTACGGTTCCTACCAGCCGGGAGAGATCGGCCACCGTCTCCTGGAGACGTTCATCGGAGCAGCCATCGGCCTCTCGGTCAACGCGTTCGTCCTGCCGCCCCTACGTCTCCACGACGTACGCTCCAACCTCCACGCCCTGGCACTCGAATGCTCCGGTCTCCTGCGAGCGATCGCCGACGGTTTGACGCAGCCATGGGGCGCGGCGGAAGCCGAGGCGTGGGAGGACCGGGCACGCAGACTCCGCAGCGCCGTGGAGGCCGTGGCGGTTGCGCGGCGGCGGTCCGCGGAGAGTACCCGTCTGAACCCGGCACGACGCCTGCGCCGCGCTCACTTCGTGCCGCATCCGCCGCCTCAGGCCGACCACCAGTGGGAGAACGTCGTGCACCACCTCACGGCGCTCACCCGGACCATGTCCGGCATCGCGGCCCGGTCCCACGCCCTCTCCGCCCCGACGGGGAGCTTCACCCGTGACTACGCGGCTCTGGCCGGTGACCTCGCACGCCTGTGCTCGGACCGGGCCGAGGCCCTTGCCCGGTTCGAGGAGCACGGAACCACCCATCGAGAGACCGCGGTCGCCGCTTGGGAACGCTACGAGCAGCTGCTCGGCCGGCTGCACAGCCAGGCGGACAATTCGGCGACCGCCGTCGGCGGCGGCCTGCTCATCGAGATCCGTCAACTACTGGTGGCGCTGGCCCCGGAGGAACCGGGCCCGCCCTGACAGCACCCCCATCCAGCTCCCAGCTCCCGGAAGCCACAGCACCTCACCCCTGCGCCCGACGGCCCCGGCTGGCTCTCATCCCGCGGCCCGAATCATTCGAGCGGATTCCGCCACTGCACACCGGTCCGCACCCGGAAGAGGATCACCGTCGGCCAGCGGCGATGATCCTTCCCGCTGAGTGTCCCGGCGGAGCGGACGGCGCCTTTCCGATACCGCGCGCTTCACGCATCGCCGCCCGGCTGTCACTTTCGCCGGCCCTGCGATGAGCGCCGTGAGCCCTGGCGAGGCCGGGCCGCTGACCGACGCCACGCCACACGCCCGTCCCGCCCTCCACCGCACTGAGCACGGGCGAAAGGACGAGCGTGGACACTTCCCTCGCGACCCCCTGTCCGCCCCTGCCGAATCCGGGTCCGTACAAGCACGGTGTCCAGCTCCGGCCAGTCGAAGAACAGGCGCGGCGTTGCCCACCGGGCGGGCCGGGGCGGCCCCGCGCACTGTGGGCAATTCAGGCGCGGGCAGCCGCGGCGGCCTCGATCCAGTTCCTGAACTCGACGGCGTAGTGCCGAAGGTGGTGGTCGAGGACCTCGTCCGGGCACGTGACCGGGAAGTAGACCGTCAGGTGGGCCGTGAAGCCGTCGGCGGTGTCGCCGAACTGGATCAGTGACCGTCCGACGACGGTGCCGTCGGCCAGGAAGAGGTTGGAGGACATCTTGCGCGGAAATTCCGACTCCGGGAGCAGTTCGTCGGCGTCCGCGGCCCAACCCAGGGCGTCCGTTCCCCAGCCGCCCATGTAGAAGGAGGCGACGTGGGGACCGATGTTCTCCACCACACGCGCTCCGATGGCGTCGGTTCCCATCACGTAGTGCTCGGGGTGTGCTGCGAGGAGTGCGCTCTCGTCGCCTGCGAACGCCTCGTCCATCCAGGCGAGGAAGGTACCCGAGCTGAGGCCTCGCGTGGCGAGGACGGTGGTGCCTGCCTTGAAGCTGCCGTCGGAGGTCCGAGCGCTTTCACGCAGGAAGGCGTTGCCTTCCTCGATGTCCGCGGCCAGGAGGTCGAGGAGCCCCTGGCGGCCCAGCAGTGTCCGGAAACGGTCCAGGGCACGGCGGGCGTAGAAGAGCTCGAGGTCGTCGATGCTCCCGGCGCCGGTGGGGCCGGCCTCGAGCGTCACGGTGACGGGCGTAAGAGTCTGGTCGTCGGTCATGGTCGAACCTCCCATTGGATGCGAATGTGAATTCACATTCGCATCCCGAGAGTACACCGAGGAGTGCACCAGCACTACGGCATCCCCCCACGCGGAGCGCACGTACGCGTTTCCATGTTCAACCTGTTCACGTTCAAGGACGTCGAGAAGCGGGCCCAGAAGCGGCGGTAGTTCTCGATCTTCCTGGCGACGACGGCGGCGGGTTCGGTGTGGTTGTCGACCTCCACGGACATCACCGGCACCCCGTCCTCCGGCGCCGTCAGCACCGCGTCCGCACGCAGACTCCCGGGGCGGGGGTGGTGAACGTCCCTGAGACCGGGAGGGGCACCTCTGTCTCCCAGTCCGCAGATGCCCCAAGCCCGGCAGCCGGGTCAGCAGCGGACGCACCTGCTCAGGGACTGCGGCGATGATGGTGGTGTCTGTGCGGCGGGCGACGGGTTTCGTGGGCGACGGTGAGGACTGGCGGAACGCGTCGATCGTGTCCCTGACCGCCAGGGCGTGCGGGGCGCCGGCCTTCGCCGCGTCCCGGGCGGTGGCGCCCATCTCCTTGACCGGACGCCCCACCTCCGTCGCTGCGGACGCGAGACCGGCGAAGGCCCTGGAAGGGGGGCATTCCTCTCCGCCAACCGTCGGGCAGAACGCCTCCCGGAGCTGCAGGAGAAGCAGGGCTACGAACCGGGATCCACGCCCGATGACGGCATGGTCAGCCTGATCGACATGGTCAGCACGACCAACCTCACCGACACGGACCGCGCGTTGCGTCTGCTCGACGAAAGCAGCGACGTTGTCCCACGGGACAGCGTGTTGAGAGTGCGCCGGGCACGGGGCACTTCCCGCACGAGGACCACCACACGCGACGGTGTCGGGCGGCGGCCGACTGGGACGCGCTTATCACGTGCCATATCCTCGACCCGCTTACCTGGGCGTGGTGGGAAGCCGCCCACGGGAACTTCCGCCCCCTCCTCGACATCGCTACGGAGGTCATGGCCGAAGTGGCCCGTGGCGCGTGGGAGGAGTGAGGCGTTGGAGGCGTGCAGTCAAGGCAGCACCTCGCTCTCCGTGTGGGCCCGGCGCTTGGTGCCCCACTTCTTCAGAGCGGGACACCAAGCGCGCGTGAGCGTCAGACAGTCGGCGATGCGGAGAAGTTGTAGCTGATCCGCCCCTTGCCGTCGTTCCTCCAGTCGATCTGCATGACGCTGTCGCCGAGGTATCGGCTACCGGCGGCGGCCTTGTGCTTCACGGTCGGGCTCGTGTAGCTCGTGTTGCCGTAGGCGTCGAGGTTGTTCAGCTTGCTGCCCAGACCATTTCCGTACGCGTACTTGGACACGGGGTCGGTCCCGGACACGCTCCGCTTGACCTGGATCAGCGCGCGTGCGTCGTTGACGGAGGACGAGCCGGCGAAGCCCCAGGGGCCATCGACCGAGACGTACGCCTTGGTGTAGATGTAGCCCCCTTCACGCTTGGCGCAGGTCTTGACGGAGAAGTTGAAGTTGTCGTTGACCGTGTTGCCGGGGTGGTCAACCGACTTCTTCGAAGTCGTGCACTTGTAGCTGGCAGCGGACGCGGTGCCGGTGCCGAGGACCGTAGCCCCCGCGACCAGCGCCGCCGTAGCGGCGGTAGCGGTCAGGGCGCGCGCTATGTTCATCAGCTCTCCTTGAAATCGTGTTCGGCAGGATCATCACGCTCAGTGCGGTGCGCGGGGATCTCTCGGGCCCGAGGCGCAAAGGCAGCCGGGGCGGCTCATGGCTCAGCGCGTGCGCGGGGCAGCTACGCGAGCGCGATGTCCACCCCGTGCCTGAGCATGGCTATCGCAACGCTCGACCATCCTGATCGCCCCCTAGATGCAATGATCGTGCGGCCACCCTATGCAACACTCCTTTGCAGTCCGCAACTGGTTTACGTAGGCCGCATATTGGCGCCATGCGTTCTGGGCGATCGTGGGCGCCGGTGAGGTGACGGCGGCGCGCATGCGGCTGAGGCATGCCCACGGGCGCGCGTCATCGGGCCAGTGACTGGTCGGATCTCCCGCATCCGCTGCCGGTGACCACCCGCCCACCGCCGGCAGGCGCGGCGCTGTGGAAGATGGGCGATGCCCTCGACCGGCCCGTACGCCCGCAGGGCAGGGGCTCAACGCTGACGATGCCATCCCTGTGCTCGACAATCCGAAGACCCTGCGGTGGTCAGGCCGGAAAGGATACCGGTGAACCGGCTTGGACAAGATGCGATATCCGGGGCGGTAATACGGTCATGCCCGCCGGTCACGGAGAGGCTCGCCGGATGACCGCGGAACCGCAGCACACCGACGTCGTCGAGGCGGAGCTGCTGCCGACCGACGAGGCGAAGACCGCCGGGGACGTCGCGACGTACGACAGCGCGACCGGCCGCCGCGCTCGCCGCGCTCGACCAGAGTGCCGTGGAGCACCTGGTGGACGCCCGGCCGCAGAAGACCCGCGCCTCCTTGCCCGCGACTGGGAGCTCTGGGCCGAGTTCCACCGCCGGCTCGCCGGGCGGACCGGCCACACGCTGCCGCTGACCGCGGTCACCAAGGGCACCCTGGTCGCCTTCGTCATCTGGCTCGACCAGATGACGAAGGCCGCGCCCAGCACCATCGCCCGCCGCATCACCGGCGTCACGGTCACCGCCCGCCGGCACGGCATCGAAGTCCTCAAGCAGGCCACGAAGGCGGGCCCGCGAGGCGCTCAAGCCGATGAAGCTCGACCCGGTACGGACGCGCGGCCGCAGCAAGGCGATCGCCGCCACCCCGGCGCACCTGAAGGCGATGAACACCTCGCCCGCGGCCCGCCCGCAGCCCATGCTCGGCCGACGCTGCGGCACCCAAGATCTGACCGAGCTCGCCAGGCTGCGCGACCGGGCCCTGGCGACGCCGGCGTTCGGCGTTGCCGGGCAGTCCGAGGAGGTCTCCTCGCTCGGCGTGGTCCAGTAGCGCGTAGATGGGTGCGACCTCGATCCGCCCAGGGTGCTTCCGCCGGCGGCGGCGTCCTCGATCTCCTGCAGCAGCGCGGTCTTGGCTTCGTCGGCGGCGGCCGCGGCCCGCTCCTCCCGGCGGGCGTCGACGGGGTCGGTGGCGAGGAGCCGGGTCAGCTCCTGGTCGGTGTGGCCGCCGTACGGGCGCTGGTTCCAGGCCCGCGTCACCGCCAGCTCCCGCTCCTCCCGCATGTCCTCCAGGCGCTGCCTCTGCTCGTCGCTCAACCGGCGAGCCGGCTCGCGCAGTTGGCGGGATCAACCCCAGACGGGTTGATCCGTCGGCATGATGATGGCATGAGCAACTGGATCGACCTCCTGACGAGCAACCTCGCCTCCGGTCTTATTGGTGCCGGTATCGGTGGTGCTGCAAGCATCTTGGGCGCCCGTATGCAGGCCAAGTCCTCGGACAAGATCGCGCGCGACACAGCCGCAAGAGCAGCTGCACTGGAGGGGTACCTCATCTTGGGTGACCTGGAAGCCGCACTCCTCGGGAAGACGACGGTATCGGGTGCGGACATGGCCACCTGGAACGCCGAGCAGCGGGTCCTCCTCAGTCGGGCCCGTAAACGAGCCAACGTGCTGCCGATGTCGGAGGAGGCCAGAAGGACGCGGTGCCGAGAGGCCATCGCACTGATTCAGCCTTTCACCGGCTATGTCACATGGGACGACTACGTGTTCCTCACCAGGATGGCCTTGCAGGACGCACAGGAGGCGATGGGGACCTATTCGAGTGGTCGACCCCCGACCCCCGTTGTCGCCGATCTGGAGGCACGGATCGGCATGGAGCGAACGAAGAGACGACGTCTCAAGCTCGCACGTCGACTGCACGAAATCGAAGAAGAGACTGAGTACCACGAACTAGATGACCACAGGCACAGCGAGGCCGACGTAATCAAGGCCGAACTCGGCGTCTCACGGACCGTCGATCTGCCCGGCGAGGAACTCGCCGCCATCACGTCATGACGCCCGCCGGAACAGGCACTTACGCTTTGCATTAGTGCAACGCATATTCTCGAACAACGGGACAATTGCGTCCACGTGCAGGCCCCGACGCCTTTGGAGGTACGGGGCCTTTTGTATGCGCTCGGGAGGGCTTCAGCAGAGGACGAGACCTGGCTGACGACCGAGAGGCTGCCGAGCTGACGGGCGTCAGCATCGTGACGGTCTACTCGTGGGTCCGCTCTTGCGAGCGGGGGACGGGGAACCATCCCCACGTAGGCGGGATCAGCTCCGAGACGTCGTCAGGCGCGGCTGAATCCGGGGGCCATTCCCGCGTGCGCGGGGAGCAGTAGGAAACTCGCACCACGAAGCTCACCACCCGGCCCAGTCGGCGGCCTGCTCACGCAGTTCCTCCAGTCGCGACCAGTCAGCTGGCGGTCGGCGCCCCACGCCAGGGGCTCGCGTTCTCGCACGGAGGACCCGAGGGGTACCCGCGGGCAGGAAGCGTTCGCGCTCCTCTTCGGTGCAATCATGCCCGGCCGAGGAGCAGAGGTGGGGGAACCAGTTCGCGCGAAGTAGATCGTAGGACTGCCTCCAGCCCTTGGCGTAGGCGGACAGCGGTCTTCGTAGACGACCGCTGTCCGCCTGATGTCGAGCACGGTGGGTAAGGCGCCGATATGACGGCCCGTGTCAGTCGCCCACAGGTCGTAGCCGTCGGCGGATTCCGTGATCGCTGTGCCGTCCGAGGTCAGGGAGACCAAGTTGTCCAGGTGGTCCACGGCCATGGGGTGCCCTGTGGTTTTCCGCTGGTCCACCGACCACCGGCGGACGGTGACGTCCGCACTCTGCACCAACAGACTGCGCCCGTCGGCCGAGAAGACGAGGCTGTGTTGCATGAAGTCCCCCGAGACGGGGCTGATCGCGTCCCCGGACAGGACCCCGATCTGTCGGCCGGCGAGGGTGTCCCAGAGTTGGATGGTGCCCCGGGAAACGCCCGCCCTGGTGACTACCGCGACCTGGTGCGGGTGGTCCGGTCGTGGCACCAACTGTCCGGATGAGCGGAGAGGCCCGACGAGCGCACCGTTCGTGCGCTCGACAGGCACGCGCCGGCTCCCGTCCGCACCAGCTGTCGGGCGGCGAGCGTCAGCGCGCCGGCCTGGCCCGCGCCCTGATGACCTCCCCCGGCGTCCTGCTGGTGGACGAACCAACCTCGGCACTGGACCGGGTACGGTCCGCCGAGGCGGTGCGACTGATCGCCGAGCAGACCCATGAGCGCGGCACGGCCACGGTCATGGTTACCCACGACACGGCGATAATGGAGGCTGCCGACCGGGTGTACGAGATGGTCGACGGCCGCCTGTCCTGACGGGGCCGCCAACCGGCGCCGCATTCCCGGGCCTGTCCCCCCTCCAGGAGCCCGCCCCTCATGCCGAAGATCAACGCCTCCACCGTCGCCGAGCACCGTGCCCAGCAACGCGAGGCTCTCATCGGGGCGGCGATCGACATCCTGGTCAACGAGGGCGCCGCCGCCGTCACACCGGCGGCGGTCGGCGCCCGCGCGGGCCTGGCCCGTTCCAGCGTCTACCAGTACTTCGACTCCTCGGCAGCCCTCCTGGCCACCATCACCGAGGAAGCCTTCAGGCGCTCCAACGAGGCACTCACCCGCGCCATGGCCACCGCGAAAGGCCCACTGGAACGCGTCGAGGCGTTCTTCAGGGAAAGCCTCCGCCTGGGCGCCGAAGGCGCACACCGGCCCGCCGTCGCCCTCATGAACGCCGGCCTTCCTCCGGCCTGCCAGCAGCGGCTGATGGAACTCCACCTGGATCAGGTCGAACCGTTCCGCGCCGCCGTCCGGGAGCTCGGCGCTCCTGAGCCGGCGCTCACGGCCGACCTGATCGCCGGAATGCTGCACACCGCCTTGGCCGCCGTCGAGAACGGCACCCCCCTCGATACGGTCACACAGCGCACCCTCGCACTCGTACGCCGCTGCCTCAC
The DNA here is from genome assembly GCA_014651175.1 of Streptomyces clavifer. Classification (GTDB taxonomy): domain Bacteria; phylum Actinomycetota; class Actinomycetes; order Streptomycetales; family Streptomycetaceae; genus Streptomyces; species Streptomyces clavifer. The sequence goes on from BMWJ01000007.1 coordinate 179,738, forward strand.
CCCGGACGGCAGCACCGCCCGCGCACCGGAGGAAGGGGCCTGAAGCCCCCGTACCGCCGGAGCGCCTCGGGCGTCTGCGGCCCGGCACGCCTTTACCGGTGCCTACTCGCTGTCGGTCGACGTTCCTGTTGTCGAAGGGACCAGCTGAGACCGCCGCGGCTACCATGCGGGACATGACCGAGAAGCCGGATCACCCAGCGTCGTACCGGGAACCCCGGCAGGCACGCAGCGCCGCGACCCTGGCCCGCGTGCTGCGGGCCGCCGAGGAGATCGCCTCCTCGTCCGGCCTGGAGGAGATGACGATCGCCGGGGTCGCGGAACGCGCCGGCGTCTCGGTCGGAACGATCTACCGCCGCTTCGAGGACAAGGAACATCTGATCACCGCCCTGTCCGAGCGGATGCTGGAGCAGCGCGAGGAGTACGTGGCCGAGCGGCTACGCATGGCCGAGGCGTCACTGTCCGGCGTCATGGACGCCTACGCGCACGCCCTGATGGAGTCGTTCGCCGACAGCAGCCGCCTCTTCCCCGAGTTGTTGCGCGCGCGGGGGGCCAGATCACTGGACCGCGGGGCACGCACCATCACGGAGATCCATCGCCTCCTGCTCGAAGCGGCAGCCCCGTACACCGACCAGATCCGGCGCTCCCCACCGCAGACGGCTCTGGACACCGCGGCCCGCGCCATCCTCGGCGCCTGCTTCCACGACTCCGTGCGCCCCGACCCCGTCACCGGCGAAGCGGCAGTGCGCCGGTACGCCGACGAGCTCAGCGACATGGCGATCGCCTACCTCCTCACTCCCGACCGACGCCGGGCCACCCCGGCCTGAGTCGAAACACTGCCGGAAGACCTGGACGGTTGACAGCCCAGAGGCCGCTGACGATGCGCCGCTTGCTGTTCGGGCGCGACTCAGCGGCGAGGGTCCGTGGCGGAGGTCCGGCTTCGAGGCGCACCGGGGCGTGCGCCCCTCGCCGCCCTCAGGCCTTCCGGCCGGTCAGCGGTGAGGTGCGGACTTCGGCGTCCGGGGCCGGCCGCAGTCCCGCCATGGCGAGGAAGTCGGCGAGTTCGATCACACCTCCGCCGGTTCCGTCGTCCCAGCTGGTCCAGAGCCTCGACGCCCCGCCGTCCCAGGTGCCGACGTCCTCGCTCGGATGCTGCTCGACGGTCCCCTCACCGTGCCGGTACCGCAGGTACAGGTACCGGCCCCTGGTGGTCCAGGCATCCCACTGCGAGGGGAAGCCACCACAGGTCTGCACCACCCGCGCGATGGTCACGTCCTCGTGCAGGTGGGCCTCGACGGCGCCCAGGTCCTGGGCGCGGGCGACGAGGAGTTCGTCCACGAGCTCGAGCAGGCGGATGCTGCCGCCGGGGAACTGGAGCGTGAGGCCGGCTGTGAAACCGACGTGGCCGTCGTTGTAGTCGATCTCCCGCACCGAACGGACCGGCTGACCGAGGAATCCGGTCACCGGACCATCCGGCGAATCGTCGACCACACTGACGCTGCCGTGCCCTCCACCGCATACGGTCCGTGCGGCTCATCGAGGAGCAGCCTCAGACCGGTCGACGGCGTGTGGAACAGAACCGGTCCCAGCCCGTCCAGATGAAGCCACAGATGCACCAGGGACGGCTCGTCGTCGGCGTAGTGGAGCCGGGCCGTGGTCACCTTCAGCAGTCGCCTCCCGATCAGGTCGGCGGCGCACAGCTCCTCGTTGTCGTCGGTCACCCGCCGATGCTCGCACGGCCTCACCGTCGGGACACGTGCTCCTCGACCCGCTGGAGGACTCGTCGTGGGTCGGCTTCGCCGGACGAGGTCGTCATCCATCGGGTCGCCGTGCCCGGACGTGACACGGCCGCGAGCCCGCAGGCCGCCCGGAACGGACTCACCGAACCCCGGAGGTCGGCCGGATTCCGCGACGGCGGACAATGAACTCTCCGAAGGGCTCCGGCAGCTGAGACCGGAACACAATCAGGGCATGATCGGCGGATCGTGTCGGGGCGACGGTCGAACGACTGGTACGAGGACTGTGCCGTGGCCACCGCTCGGCTCCGATACGGGCACGATCCGCCGGGCAGCACCTCGGGAGGGGAAGCGTGACCGAGACAAGCAACACCCGATCCGCCGCTGGTGAAGCGCAAGGGGCTCCACGGAGCCGACTGCAGCTCCTGATGCGCTACGTCCCACTGATCGCCCCCGTGCTGCTGTGGGCCGTGCCGTGCTGGGTTCTGCTGCACACCGGCCAGCACTGGCCGCTCCCCGTCGCCCTGATCGGCACCGCACTGTTCGTCCTCGGCCTGATCGGTATGCCGCTCGCGATGACGCGCGGCCATGGTCGGCGCCAGCAGGACCGGGCGGCGATCATCGGTGACACGCTGCTGGGCGGCATCTGGGTCCTGTTCACCTGGTCCGTCCTGCTCGGCGTCCTGCTGCGGCTCACCCTGACCGTGACCGGCGTCGGTGACGGTCAGGACCGGGCCCGCATCGTCACCTGGACCGTCCTCGGCGTAGCCGCGGTGCTGCTCGTCTGGGGGTACGCCGAGGCAAGGCGCGTGCCACGCGTACGCCGGCTGGACGTGCGACTCCCGCGTCTGGGAGCCGGGTTGGACGGCACCCGAGTCGTCCTGATCACCGACACCCACTACGGTCCGCTCGACCGCGCCCGCTGGTCGGCCCGGGTCTGCGAGACGGTGAACACACTGGAAGCCGACCTGGTCTGCCACACCGGCGACATCGCGGACGGCACGGCCGAACGCCGTCGCACCCAGGCCGCCCCGCTGGGCACCGTGCAGGCGGCTCGGGCCCGTGTCTACGTCACCGGCAACCACGAGTACTACAGCGAGGCCCAGGGCTGGGTCGACCTGATGGACGAGCTGGGCTGGGAGCCGCTGCGCAATCGCCATCTCCTGCTCGAACGCGGCGGTGACACCCTCGTGGTCGCCGGTGTCGATGACGTCACCGCCGAGTCCTCCGGGCTGGCGGGCCACCGCGCCCACCTCGCCGGAGCCCTTCACGGCGCCGACGCCGACCTCCCCGTCCTCCTCCTCGCCCATCAGCCGAAGTTCATCGACCGTGCGGCAGCCCACGGCGTCGACCTGCAGCTCTCCGGCCACACCCACGGTGGCCAGATCTGGCCCTTCCACTACTTGGTCCGCCTCGACCAGCCAGCCGTCGCCGGTCTGAGCCGTCACGGCGCCCGCACCCTCCTCTACACCAGCCGCGGCACCGGCTTCTGGGGCCCGCCCTTCCGTGTCTTCGCCCCCAGCGAGATCACCCTGCTCGTACTCCGCTCTCCGCAGTAGTCCACCTCGCCGTAGGGCCCGCCTCGAGTCGACGGGTCCGTGGGGTACGCCCGGGCGGGAGCGGGGCGCCGAGGACCCGGCTTCCCGTCCGGGGAGACGGTGTGCCCGCCACGACCGTCACGCCGACGAGCCCGGCCGACGGCCGGCTCCCGCCCGTCCCGAAGACGTGACACGTCCCGCCGTGCCACCGGCTGCCGCCGCAGGGCGTCGCCGCCCGGTCGTGCACGGTGTGCTGAGGGGGATGCCGTACGGCCGCGGGCTGAGCCAAACGGCCGTGCCGGGGAGAGGGGCGGTTGAGAGCCTGGACACTCAGGGGCATTCTTGAACAGAGGTCACCTGTGTGCGCTTCGGTAACGACCTGCCCAGGCGGGGAGGACGAGTGATGGGTCCATGAGCAAGGACGAGACGGACCGTGAAGGTCCGCCTGCGGACGGCGGAGAGCCCACACCGGCTGCTGCGGAGGGCAGCCGAACGACCGGGGTACCGTCCGACGAAGTGCGCGGCTGGATCCTGGACCAGCTGCCGGTACCGGTGGCCTACTTCGGCAGGGACCAGCTGCTCGCCATGGCCAACGCCGCGGCGGCCGGCTCCGTCGGCAGACCCGAGGCGTCGATTCTGGGGCTGCGGCCCGGCGAGATCGAGCCGGGACTGTTCCTGGAGGGCGGCGAGGGGCTGGCGGAAGCCATTGCCCGCGTCTTGAGGACAGGCGAGGGAGAGCCCTACGAGACGCATCTCATGATGGCGGGAAGCGAGCACGTCTGGCAGGCGGCGATGTCGCCCGTACGGAACGCCGCGGGCGAGGTCCAGGGTGTGTCCGTCGTGACACTCGACACGACGGACCAGTTCTGGGCGCGCCAGCGCCTGGGCATGCTCGACAAGGCGAGCAAGCGCATCGGCAGCACGCTCGATGTGGGCCGTACCGCCGAGGAGTTGGCGGCACTCGGCATCGAGGGCTTTGCCGACTTCGTGACCGTCGATCTCCTCGCGGAGGTGCTGGCGGGCGACGAGGCACGCTCCGTGCTGCACCGGGACAAGCTCTCCTTCCACCGGGTGGCCCAGCGGTCGGTGCTCGAAGGGTGTCCTGAATCGGTCGTCCCGCTCGGTAGGACCCACGACTACGACTGGGACTCCGTGGTGGGCCGCGCCCTGATCGACGGAGAGCCGTCGCGTCACACAGTCGACGAAGAGGCTCTGCTGCGCTGGACGACGGAGAAACCGGCGCGCGGGCGGCGCATGCGGGTCAACAAGGTCCATTCCGTCCTGGTTGTTCCGCTACGGGCACGTGGCATCACCCTCGGCATCACGGTGTTCGCCCGGCACCGCACCCCCGCAGGGTTCGGCAGCACGGATCTGCAGCTGGCCGCGGAGCTCGTGTCGCGGGCGGCCGTGTGTGTGGACAACGCCCGGCGCTACACCCGCGAACGGGCCACAGCACTCGCCCTGCAGCGCAGCCTCCTCCCCCGTCGCGCAGCCCGCCAGAGTGCCGTCGAGGTCACGTCGCGCTACCTCCCGAACACCAACGGCGCCGGGATCGGGGGAGACTGGTTCGACGTCATCCCGCTGTCCGGCGCCCGGGTCGCCCTGGTCGTCGGCGACGTCGTCGGTCACGGCCTCCACGCCTCGGCGACCATGGGCAGGCTCCGCACCGCGGTACGGACCCTCGCCGACGTCGACCTCACTCCCGAGGAACTGCTCACCCAGCTCGACGAGCTGGTGCTGACGCTCGACCGTGAAGAGCCGGCGGACAGCGCCGAAGGCGCGACGGTCGCCGGTGCGACCTGCCTCTACGCCGTGTACGACCCGACGGGCGGATGCTGCACGATGGCGAGGGCGGGCCACCCGGAGCCGATGCTGGTCCGCCCCGACGGCACCGTCGAGCAACTGGAACTGCCCTGCGGGCCGCCGCTCGGCGTGGGTGGCCTGGCCTTCGAAGCAGCCGAGTTCGAGCTTCCCGAGGGCAGTCGACTGGCCCTCTACACGGACGGGCTGATCGCGAACGTGGACAGGGACGTGGACACCGTCCTCGCCGAGCTGCGCGACCTGCTCGGCCGCCCCGCACACTCCCTCGACGAGGCCTGCGACACAGTCATGGACGCGCTGGTTCCCGAGCAGCCGAACGACGACGTCGCTCTGCTACTCGCCCGTACCCGCCGCCTGGATGCAGGCCATTACGCCTCGTGGGACCTCGCTGCCGATCCGGCTGTCGTCTCCACCGCCCGCAAAGGCGCCTCCGCGCAACTGATGGCATGGGGTCTGGACGACCTCGTGTTCACCACGGAGCTGGTCGTCAGCGAACTGGTCACCAACGCCATCCGCTACGGCGGTGGCGATCCGGTCCGGCTCCGCCTCATCCGGGACCACGCGCTCATCTGCGAGGTCTCCGACAGCAGCAGCACCGCTCCCCATCTGCGTCGCGCCCGGATCTTCGACGAGGGGGGACGGGGGCTCCTCCTCGTCGCCGGCCTCACCGAGCGCTGGGGAACCCGCTACACCGGCACCGGCAAAACCATCTGGGCCGAACAGCCGCTGCCCGGCTCGGACCAGACGGAGCCGCTCTGACCTCGGCCCCGTCCGTCGGTCACCGGGACGTCGTCGTCGGTCCGCGGAAGCGACCTCCCGGTCGACCGCGTCCACGAATGGTGAGCCGCGCGTCGACGAGGCTCCCGGAAGTGGCCTCGTCTGGACGTCTCCGCGTGCTGCCGAAGCGTGGAGGGGAGATCGTGAGGCTATGGCCCGCACGGCAGACACCTCGGCCGACGTGGTGGAGGGCGCTCCCGGGACCCCGACGGGGCGATGCCCACGGCACGGCAGAGTCCCGGCATCCGGGCGCCGCGAGCGCTTCCCAGTGGTGGAAGGGACGTGGCCCCGGACCACGGGGGACGCGGCGTGGAGTGCCGGTGTCGCCGCACGGGACCGGGCCGCGGCCGCACGTTACCCGGACCGTTGCGGGGGCAGCCGGTGGGGGACAGCGCGGCAGCACAGATGAAGGACACGTGAATGACTCAGGACGCTGCGCGGGAAACCGCCGTACTCCAGGCTTCGCGCCCGCCCGGTGGAGCCGATGACTTCGACGCGCGTACGTGGCGCGCCGAGGTCTCGGCACGCTTCTCCGCGGCCGTCGCAGCCATCGACGCGGGTGAATCGCGCTTCCCCCTGCCGGGGAGCGGGGCGACCGCCGAGCGTTTCGCCGCCCTTCAGGCAGTGGCCGAGGAGGACCTGTGCCTCGCCCGCCTGGTCGAGGGCCACGTCGACGCCCTGGCCGTCCTCGCGGAACTGGACGGACCGGCGCCGGTACCTGGCCAACGCTGGGGAGTGTGGGCGGCCGAGCCCCCTGGCGAGGGCCTGTCCGCGGCACGGGACCCCGCCGGCCGGTGGAGCGTGAGCGGGCTCAAGCAGTACTGCTCCGGAGCGCACAGTTGCACGCACGCGCTGGTCACCGCCCGCACGGAGGAAGGCCGGCGCCTGTTCGCCGTCGCCCTCGCCTCGGACACGTCCGAACCGGTCGAGGGCACCTGGCAGGCGCTCGGCATGGCCGGCTCGGACACACCGGATGTACGTTTCCGCTCTGCCCCGGCGGATCCGGTCGGTGACATCGAGGGGTACGTGAACCGGCCCGGGTTCCAGCACGGAGGCATCGGGGTGGCGGCCTGCTGGCTGGGCGGGGCCCATGCCGTCGCCCGCCCCCTTCGCGCGGCGGTCGCCCGCGGCGCGGGTCCCCACGCCGAGGCCCACCTGGGCGCCGTCGACATCGATCTGCGCGCGGCCGGCCTGCTGCTGTCGGCTGCCGCAGCGGCGATCGACGCCGACCCCATGGACCGCAAGGGTGAGGCACGCCTGCACAGCCTGCGGGTGCGGGGCCTGGTGGAGGCCGTCTGCGACCGGACCCTCGGACACGTCGGCCGCTCCACCGGAGCGGGCCCGCTCTGTCGCGACCAGCGGCACGCGCGCAACGTCGCCGACCTCACGGTGTACACCCGTCAGCACCACGCCGAGCGCAGCCTCGCGGAGCTCGGCGCCCTCGTCAGCGGCAAGGAAGAAGGATGACCACACATACCGACGGCGCGGCAGGCTACGCGGATGCCATCCAGGCCCCCGGGACCGACGAGAGCGTCTGGCGGGCGTGGACGGGCTGGAAACATCTTCGTGAGTTCCCCCTGCCGCCCGGGGGAAGGGTCGTCGTGGTGGCCGCCCACCCCGACGACGAGGTTCTGGGTCTCGGTGGCACGCTCGCCCTGCTTGCCGCCGCCGGGCGCAGCATCACCGTCGTGACCGTCACCGACGGGGAAGCGTCCCACCCGGACAGCAGGATCCTGCTCCCTCGGGAACTGGCCGACGAGCGGGCGGCGGAGACACGGACCGCCCTGGAACGGCTCGGGGCCGGCAGCGCCGAGATCGTAAGGCTGCACGTCCCCGATTCCGGAGTGGACCGGCACGAGGACGAGGTCCGGCGAGCCCTCGTCCCACTGTGTTCCGGCGCGGCCCTCGTCGCAGCGCCCTGGACCGGCGACGTGCACAGTGATCATGAGGCGGCCGGTCGTGCGGCCCGTGCCGCGGCCGCGGAAGTCGACGCACCCTTTGCCGAGTACCCGGTGTGGATGTGGCACTGGGCGCACCCAGGTGACTCCCGCGTGCCGTGGGAGCGGGCCAGGTGCCTCTCCCTGCCCGCCGAGATCCAGCAGCGCAAGCGGCACGCCGTCGATGCCTTCGTCTCGCAGATCCTGCCGCTGGGGCCCGGGGAGCACGAGGCCGCAGTCCTCCCGCCCGAGGAGCTCGCCCACCATCTGCGCCCTGTGGAGGTGGTCTTCCAGTGAGCACTCCGGCCGGATACTTCGAAGAGATGTACAAGGGGAAGCCGGATCCCTGGGGGCTCCGGGAGCGCTGGTACGAACAGCGCAAGTACGCGTTGACCGTCGCCTCGCTGCCCAGGCCCACGTTCCGCCGGGCCTTCGAACCAGCTTGCTCCGTAGGGCAGTTGACCCAGCTCCTCGCTCCCCGGTGTGAACGGCTCCTCGCTGCGGACCGGGTCGCGTCCGCGGTCGGGACCACCCGCGAGCGCACCTCCCATCTCCCCCACGTCGAGGTCGAGCGGCTCACCGTGCCACAGGAGTGGCCCGAGGGCCGCTTCGACCTCGTCGTGCTCTCGGAACTGCTCTACTACTTCGACGAAGGTCAGCTGAGCGAACTGCTGTCACGTGCGGTCGGCTCGCTCGAACCCGGCGGAACGCTGGTCACGGTCCACTGGAACCACCCTGTTCCCGAGCATCTGCACACAGGTGCCCAATTGGCCGATCGGCTCGCTCTTGAGCGCGACCTGCTGCTCCGGTCCGACCACAGGGAAGAGGACTTCGTTCTGCAGACCTTCAGCCGGATCTCGCCCGGCGCGTCCCCGCCCCTCTCCCCCGCCGGCCACGAGGGGCTGGTGTGACGGGCATCGCCGCCGTGGCCGTGGTGATTCCCGCACACAACGAACAGGCTCTCCTGCCCGTCGCGCTCGAGGCCGTGGCCCGGTCCGCCCGGCATCCCGCCATGGTCTCCACCGAGCTGATCGTGGTGGTCGCCGCGGACGCCTGCACCGACGCCACCCGGTCGGTCGCCGCGCAGGGGGGCGCCCTGATCGCCCCGCTGCGATCCCGGAACCCCGGGAGGGCCAGAGCCGTAGGCACTTCGCTGGCGCTTCGCACGCTCGGCCTGGACCCGGCCACCGTGTGGATCGCATCCACCGATGCCGACAGCGAAGTCCCCTCGCGCTGGCTGGCTCATCAGCGAGCACGCGCCGAAGAGGGGTGGGACGCGGTCGTGGGTACGGTCAGGCCGCAGGGCTGGCACCCCGGGCTCACCGAGGTGATCCGCGACCACATACGGGAGTACGACTCCGTCGGCCGCTGCAGCGGCCGACCCGACGACCACCCGCATGTCCACGGGGCCAACCTCGGCGTGCGGGCGGACGCCTACCTGCGCTGCGGCGGGTATCCCGCACTGGCGACCGGGGAGGACCGCGCTCTGGTCGCCGCCCTCCGCACGACCGGGCACCGCGTGCTGCGCACGCGACGGTTTCCCGTCCTCACGTCCGCACGCCTGAGTGCGCGCGCCCGGGACGGGTACGGCGACCACCTCGGGCGGCTGGCGGAGCGGGTACGGACGCTCGACTGACGCCGCCGGACCGGGGCGGAGGACGTCGACGCCCCGGGATCGGGCGACGCGCGCCCACTGACACAGAGCCCTCGTCCGGCTCGGCGTCCGCTTGGCGGACACCGTGGAAAGACCGCGACGCGGACACCTGAACCGGACCGACAGCGGTTCCAGAGACTCCGAGAGCCGGAGGACGAAGCCTTCATGACTCCTGGCACGACGACCGGACGACCGGACACGGGGCGGTTCGCCGCGCTGACCCACTGGTGGCGGCGCGCTTTCTCGTACTCGGGAGACGAGCGCGACACCCTGCTCGTGATCGGGAAGAGCGCCCTCGCCGCCACGCTGGCCTGGGCGACCTCCTCCTACGCTCTCGACGCGAGCTCGCCCGCGTTCGCCCCGTTCTCGGCGGTGCTGATCATGCAGGTGACCGTGTACCGCTCGGTCGTGCAATCTCTGCGCTACGTCGGGGCGGTCGTCGCGGGGGTCCTGGTGCAGGCCGTTCTCGGCTTCCTCGCCGGCCCCGACCTCCTGACCTTCGTCCTTGTCGCCCTCATCGCCCTCACCATCGGGCGTTGGCCCGTTCTGGGCGTCCAGGGTCCTCAGGTTGCCACTGCCGCCTTCTTCGCCTTCTCGACCTACACCTCTTCGTCCGGGGACTCCGAACGATTCTCCCAGCTGGGAGAGATCGTGCTGCTCGTCCTGATCGGCTGCGCGATCGGCACCGCCGTCAACGTCCTCGTGGCGCCGCCGCTGCGCTACCGAAGCGCCGAGTACAGCATCCGGAGCCTCGCTCACACCCTCCACGGCCTCCTCGCCGACATGTATCCCGTGCTCGCCGAGGGAGTACCCGACCAGGACTCCACAGGGCAGTGGCGGGCCCGCGCCGCACGTACGGGAGGGATGATCGAACAGGCTCGGACGGGGCTCCGGACAGCCAAGGAGAGCGCCCTGCTCAATCCTCGGCGTCTGATGCTGCGCTACCGGGGCCACCCGGGGTTCCAGGGCTACGAGGCGGTGCTCGGCGCCCTGGAACGCACGCTCTACCAGGTGGCGGCCCTCGCACGCGGACTCGACCGGTACCGCGAGGAGGACGAGGCCCGACGACCCTTCCTCCTGCGGTACGCGGCGTTCCTGGAGTCCGTCGGCGCCGTCGCCGAAGTGCTGACGACCCTGGACGAGACGACTCTGCTCCCTCAGGCGGAGGAGCTGGATCTGCTCACCGACAGGGCGGAGGCCCGCCGCGACGAGGTGATCGAGGAGACCCGCCGGTTGTCCCTATCCCTCGCCGACCCCTCTGCCCCGTACGGCGTCCTCGTCACCGAGGCGACACGGCTCCTGGAAGAGTTCCGGTACACCTCCGACGTCCTGCTCCACGCCGCCCGGAGTGCGGAGTGAGCCCGGGACCGCATCTCGGGACACTCCCTGAGCACGCGGTGCCCGACCACTGACCCCCAGGGTGCAGGGGACGTCGGTAGGGCAACGTGCCGGCTCACCCGGGGGTTGGGGATGAGATTAGCTTAGGCTAACCTTCATTCGTGTCGAAAACCCCCAGGCTCATGCCCAAGCATCCCGGTCTGTTCCGTGGCGAAGTGGTCCGCAGCGAGCGCTTCACTCCGTCGATACAACGGGTGACGATCACCGGTGCCACCCTCGTCGACTTCCCGTGGCTGGGGTACGACCACTGGTTCCGGCTCTTCCTGCGCCTGCCGCACCAGGTGGAGTTCGTACTCCCCGAGCTGACCGGCGCGCGATGGTGGGACCCCTATTTCGCCATCCCGGAGGACGTGCGGCCGCACTGCGCCAACTACACCGTCGCCGGCTTCCGCCCCGAAGCAGCCGAGATGGACATCGACTTCGTCGTGCACTGCGGGCCGGAGGGTGAACTCGAGGGCGCTGCGGCGATATGGGCGTGCGCGGCCCGCCCCGGTGACCCGGTCGCCCTGCTGGACCAGGGCCTCATCTTCGACCGCCCGGACGACGCCACCGAAGTGCTCGTGGTCGCCGACGAGAGCGGCCTGCCGTCGACGGCGGGCATCCTCCGCTCCCTCCCGCGCGACACCGTAGGACGGGTCATCCAGGAGATCCCGCACGCCGAGGACCGCCGTCCACTGGACGCGCCGGCCGGTGTGTCGGTGACCTGGGTGATCCGCGACGACGCGACCGCGGTGCCCGGCGCAGCCGCCCTGGAGGAACTCCGTCGGCACGACACCGTCGACGAGGCGGGCTACGCGTTCGTCGTGGGCGAGTCGACCCTCGCCGCCGAGGGCCGGCGCCACCTCGTCCGAGCAGGTCTGCCGAAAGGGCGCATCACCTTCTCGGGCTTCTGGAAGAGCGAGAAGAAGGAGAAGGTCGCGCGGGTCTGACACCCGGGGGCGGGTTCGCGGGACCTCCGGCTGAGGTCCTGTGCACGGGGGCGCTCCCACGCTCCCCGCCCTCCGACTCGCAGACGTGTCCGGCCCGACACGGGTCGTGGGAGGATGCCGTGCATGACGTGCATGCGAAGGGGTCGTGCCTCGTAGAAGACCGGCCTCACTTCGACCGCGGCAACTCCCTCGAGGAAGGCCCTGGATCCGGTATCGCGATGTTCCGGGTCTGTCGGGACCGGCGAACGCCGCCATCCGCGTTCTCGAACGGGAGCGGTTGTCTCCGGGCGTCGTGTCAGTGGCACTGAGCGTATGGTCCGTGCGCGTCCACGGAACTGAGCGCCGGTGGAGGCAGTGGGAGGCCGAATTCACCTGCCGGTGCTGCGGAGAGGGGTGGGCCCGGGACAAGCTGCAGGATGCCCTGCGTCTGCTGCCGCCGAAGGCCGCCACCGAACTGCGGGTACAGGTCGAACGTCTGGACGTGGTGCTGCTCGGACGAACGTACCCCGAGCCTCTGGCGGATCCGGATGTGGCGTGGTGGCACCGTAGACGCTGACCGCGTCCGTGCCGGCTGCCGCTCCGCGTGCGGCGGAACGTGATGCCGTCACGGTCGCGGGCCTGAGGACCGCGGCCCGGACCTGTCAGAAGGTGGCGACCGGACCTGCGGCATGGCTGACGGCAACGCTGTGGGTGACCCAGGAGGAGCCGGCCAGCAGATGAAGCAGGAACGACGTCGGCTCAGGGACGAAGTCGGGGATGCCGCCCTGGAGAGCCAAACCGCTCTGGAGGTGGGTGCTGGGGGCGATGGCCAGGGTGCTGCCCGCGAAGGGGGCGGTGATGGAGCGGTGAACGTGACCCGCCAGCACGCGCACGACATTCCCGTGCCGGGCGAGTACGTCGGCCAGGTCCTTGCCGTCGTCCAGGCCCATCCCGTCCAGGTACGGAATGCCGACCGCCATCGGAGGGTGGTGCAGGCAGATGATCGCCGGAACCTGCGGCCTGCGCCGCAGCACTTCATCGAGCCATCGGAGCTGGGTGGCGCCCAGATGGCCGCCCGGCGACGCGGGCACCGTCGAGTCCAGGGTGACGAGGGTGAACGCGGCGTAGTCCACCGCATAGCGCGCCTCGGCCCCGTCACCCATGAATCGCGTTCCGGCGAACTCGTCCAACAGGGCTCGGGGTTCGTCGTGGTTGCCGGCCACCAGGTGCAGAGGCAGGGGGAAGCGCTCGATCACCTCACGCAGCGCCCTGTAGTCCTCCGCACCGCCCCGATCCACCAGGTCGCCGGTGATCACCACGCAGTCGGGCGCCGGATCGATCGTGAGAACACGGCCGAGGGCTCGGTACAAACCCTCTGCGGGAGCCCCGGCGAGCGAGCCGGTCTTCAGGTGCGGATCACTGAGGTGCGCGATGGATACGGTCATACCTGCATACTCCCGCACCGGTGGGATCGTCACGGTCGTGTGTCCGCTTCCAGGGTGGACTCGTAGCCGAGAAAGCGTGGTTGTGGCACCACCGAAACCGGGACCGGCTTCCACCAGGCAGTGCGGCCGAGCGGTGCGCGCGGCGCCCCACCCCTGACGGAGTACCTCAGCACAAAGGCGTAGGGCCTTCGTTTAACAGGTTGACCATGCTCGGGTGGCTGGGAATGATGGCGGCCTTCGACCGCGTAGAGCTCAGCAAAGGAACCTTGTGATCAAAAATCGCTCCTTCCGGCGCATAGGCACTCTCGCCGGCACCCTGTCCGCCGCTGTTCTCCTGACCGTCACCCAGGCATCCGCCGCTTCCGCCGAGACCGAACGTGCCACCGCGACCACGGGCCCTTCCAGTGTGGACAGCTGGGAATGCGCCGGCATCGGCGGAAACGACCGGTCGGCCACCGTCTGCTACTCCGCGCTGGGAGACTGGTTCTACCTCTACGACGGAAAGTCGGACGGCTACTCCGCCGTTGTGGACTGGGAAATCCGAGACGGCCAGAACCGCGTCGTCCGCTACGGCGCCACCTTCAATGCGGACGGTGTCGGTGCCGTCCGCTACAAGAACAAGGACTTCCCCGACGGCTCCAACGACAGCATCCGTTTCCGTGCCTGCCTCGGTAACTGGGGACCCAAGACGATCAAGGCAGGCTCGTGCTCCGGTTGGATGACCAGGTCGACCTGACCCGCGTCGAGGGGTGACACCACCGGTCGGCGCCGCTCCGGCGAAGCCGAAGCCTGCCTCGGTCTCCGCATCCCGTCCCACCGCTCACGTACCGGACGTGGTTTCCGGTCATCGGCCCGCGATGACACATCGTCGCGGGCCGGACGCATGGTCGGTGTGCGCACGGGCGGGGAGCGTACTCCGTTCGGAAGCGGGTACACGCGTGACGGCGGCACACGCGATGACGCGCGGCCCGCACCGGACGTGTATCGAATCCCAAGGAGAACACGCTGTGCTGACACCTGGTCCTCAGGACCTGCGAAATGCTCTGGCCCGCTATGCCGACGCGCGCATCGAGGACGCTCGCCGCTCCACGGGTTCGACGGCCCGGGCCGTCGAGGACGCCACGTACACGCTGTGCGTGATGACCGGCACCCGGCAGATCGCGGAGGCCCTCCGTCTCGCCGACAGCATGCTCGGCGTTCAGCCCCTGGGCTCTTCTGCCAGGTGCGGGACCACCGGGACGCAGCAGGACGACAGTCTCCAGAGCGCCTGATCGGTCAGCAGTTCTACGGCGACGGCGGGTTGCCGGTCCACCAGGAGGGGCCCGGCGTGCCCGCCGTCGATGCGTTCCCGTCCGGCGGCCGGGCCGCGCCGTCATTCCGCGGCAACGGCCGGCGACTCGTAGTACGCGCCCAGCTTCTGCAGATAGAAGAGATCGCCGGTGTCCTGGTCGCGCTCGAAGCGAGGGGCCTCCTTGATCTGCTCCCTGCTGCATCCGACATGGATCACGCGTGCGGCGTCATCGACGCTGGTCACCATGCCGGCCGGCACGACGACGCTTCTGCCGAACTTCCAGATCCCGGCATCGACCACCAGGTGGTCGAAGCCAGGGACCTGGGAGGTCCTGACGACGGTGCCGACACTCCCGTCCGGGGCTTCCATCTCGTAACCGATCACCTCATCGTCCAGCGAGCGGTTCAGCTGTGCGGGGCAGGCCCAGAGCGTTTCCATGTCGTCTCCTCTTGCAAGAGCCGAATCGTACGGCCGCGGGACTTCCATATGCCCCCGCGAGCCGACTCGATGCGGCCCGGAACCGTCCAATGCCCCGGTCGGCCCTGCAAAGCCGCCTCATCGCCTCCGGGGACCGCCGCGGCCCGGCGCCGGAGGACCGTGGCGCGGCGTCAGGCGGACCAGCTGCAAGGCCGGCTGCATCACACCACATCGTGAACGTGCCGGAGAAACGGAACCCTGCGACCGGGCACGCAGGACGTACCGGGTGCGGTCGGCGAATTCCGGGGCAGGAGTTGTCGACAAACGATGGGAGGCTGCCATGAATGTGGGAGATCTGGAACTGGCCGAACTTCTGGCCGCAGCGGAGTCCCGGCCGCCCGGAGAGTCCGTCGACGTCATCGCGCACGACCTTCGCAAGCGCTTCGGGGCGCAGTCGGTGTCGTTCCTGTTCGTCGATCTTCTGGGGCAGCGCCTACTACGCCTGAACGCGCCCACAGAAGGAGAGAAGGAGGACACGGCCGAGCAGATCGATTTGCAGGGCAGCATTTACGAGACGGTTCTGCGCAGACAGCTCCAGCAAGTGGAGACGGACGGTCAAGGCGGGCGGCGCGTGATCTCGCCCGTGACCAATCGCGGTGACTGCATCGGCTTGCTGGAGGTGACTCTGCAGTACACAGACGACACCGTTCTGCGGCAGATCAACGACGTGGCCCATGCGCTGGCCTACATCATCGTCACGGATCGCCGCTTCACCGACCTGTACCACGCGGGACGGCGCACCACCCGGACCAGCCTCGCAGCCGAGATCCAGCACCAGCTGCTTCCGTCGTCCTCCTGCTGCGAGGCGCCTCAGTTCACCCTCGCCGCCGGCCTGGTGCCGGCGGACGACATCGGGGGCGACACCTACGACTACACGCTCGACCGGGAGACGCTGCACCTGTCCATCACCGATGCCATGGGCCACGACACGGAGTCCGCCCTGCTGGCCACGCTGGTCACGGGTGCGTTGCGCGGGGCCCGCCGCACCGGTTGCGACGCCCTCCGCCAGGCCCATCAGGTCCACGAGGCCCTGCTGACCCACAGTCGTGGGCTGGCCACCGGACAACTGCTCTGCGTCCGCCTCGACACGGGCGCCTGCGAGCTGGTCAATGCGGGGCATCCCTGGCCGTTGCGGCTCCGGGAGGGAGAGGCCGAGGCCGAGGAGGTCAAGCTGGCCGTCAATCTGCCGTTCGGTGTGGCGGCTCCCAACTCGTACCAGCTCCAGAAGCTGCAGCTGAATCCGGGCGACCGTCTGGTCCTGCTCACCGACGGCATGCAGGAACGAGGCGCCTCGGCTGTCGACCTGGCCTCGCTCGTGCGCGACACCCGCTCCTGGCATCCCAGGGAGGCCGTTCGCGCCCTGACGGCAGCGGTACTGAACGCCTGCCGCGGCAATCTGAAGGACGACGCCACCGTCCTCATGCTGGACTGGCACGGAACGGAGAAGGCCACCCGGTCAGGTGCTCGCGCGGCGCAGTGACCTGCTCCGGCCCTCCGTCACGTCACTGCATCGCACGTGCTTTCCCGGCGCCGGACGCTGCCTGGCACCCATGCGATCCGCGGCGCCGAGGGCCGGGGCGCGTTCGTCCTCCCTCCGGCGCCGGCACCGGCGCTCGGTCCCGGAAGAGCGGCTGCCCGGGGCCCCGTGCTACGACGGTACGAGACCGGTACACCGCCGGCGCGCACTACGGACCCACAGCTGAGCCGGGTCGCCGCGGGGACGGCGACCGACGACGGCGCGACCGGCCCGCCCAGGCGTTCACCTCCCGCCCTGGCTCCCGGCCGGGGCGGGGCCTGGCGCCCGGTCTCCGGGCACCTTGAAGCGGGTGATGTTCCCCGACACGTCGTCGGGGACCCGCCGGCTCCGCCCCGAGGCGGCGTCCGGGGTACCGATGTCCAGGATTCCGAGGAGCCGCTCGGAGCCTCGCAGGCCGAGGAACTCCCCGACCGCGGAGCTGGTGGCGAGCCGGCCCGTCCGCCATATGCTGCCGTAGTCCCTGGCGTGCAGCAGCAGCATCAGCGAGTGCGCCATGCAGCTGGCGGCCGCCAGCTGTTCCCACTCCGGGACCGGGTGCTCGCGGGGGGCGAAGACCAGCGCCGCGGACAAGGGGGCTCGCTGGTACTTGTTCCTCAGCCGTTCCGTCTCCGCCGCACCGGCGTCCGTCTCGGCTGCGATGCTCAGTCCGAGTTCGGCTCGCTCTTCGCTGCGCAGCAGGATCCAGCGCCAGGGGCGGAGCCTGCCGTGGTCGGGAGCGAGGCTCGCCCCCCTGAGGAGGTACGTGAACTCCGCGTCGTCCGGTGCGGGCGCGTGGAGCACGTGCTCACTGCGGCGTGTCAGCACCGCGGTCATGACATCCATGGGGATTCCTCTCTCTGTTCGTACCCGACCCGCGTCGCGTCGAGGCGCTATCGGGCCGGGAACCGCTCGTAGTGGACGAGTTCGACCAGAAGTTCCGTGGGCTCCGGCAGGTACATGAAGGCCACGCTCATGCCTGGCCGGGCCCCGCGGCAGGGTTCGGTGTCGAGCGCGAGGAGCCCTTGTTCACGCAGTCTGCTCGTCTCGTGGGCGAGGTCGTCCACGATCAGGGCGAGGTGGTAGAGACCGGGCCCCTGCTCGTCGAGGCGCCCGTCGACCGCGGAACCCGGGCCGGTCGGGGAGACCAGCTCGATCTCCGTCCCCGAGGAGAGTCCGGGCAGGCCCCAGAACTCGCAGGCGACCCGGTAGGCAGTGGCGATGCCGTGGTCGGTCCTGGTCAGGCCGAGTGCGGCAAGCTGGGCGCCCGCCCTCACGGGGTCGGACGTGACCAACCCGACGTGGTCGATCCCGAGGATCATGGCAGGGCCCCTCGTCTGCGGCGGTGGTCATCCGGCGGGGGTGGCCCGGGCGGCGAGGTGGCGGGAGATCTCGTCGGCCAGCTCCCCCACCGTCCCGATCTTCAGGTAGTCCCGCAGGTCTAGCCGGACTCCATAGGTCTGCTCGATGTTGGCGAGCAGGCGTACGGCCACCAGGCTGCCCCAGCGGCCGAGCCCCGAGAACCGCGAGTCGGCGGTGATCTCGTCCGCAGGGTGCCGGGTGACGCGGGCTACGAGGCCGGGCAGGGTGCTCATCACGTCAGGCATGGTCGAGGGTCTCCTTGGGGGCGAGGGCGATCCAGTCGGGGGTGAGGGGCATGAGCTCGTCGAGCCGTGCCAGGTAGTGCAGGGTGCCGTCGGGGTCCTGTTCTCGGCGGGAGAGGCCGGCGTCGGGGTAGAGGGACGCCGCGGGCCCGTTGCGTTCCGTCGGTGTGTAGTCCGCTTCCAGCAGGGTGGCTCCCTCCGCCGCGGCCCGGTCGGCGACGTACTGGAGCACAGCCCGTTCGACGCCCCGGGAGAGCACCCGGCAGCTGAGGACCATGTTCCGCACCGTCCAGCGTTCGGGGCCGCGGTCCAGCCACACCCCTCCGACCACGCCCTCGGCGCCGAAGCGGTCGGTCACCTCCACGGTGAGCACGGCGTGGTCGGCCGATCCGGCCATCCGGCGGGTGAGTGCCTCACCGTGGGCTGCGCCGGTCATGTTGAACTGGCTGGTGCGTAACTCCAGTTGGACCAGACGGGGCAGGGTGAACTCGTCGGCCGCACCCACCAGCACCTGGATGCCCAACCCACTGAGATACTCCTCGACCGATCCCTGGGTGGCGCCGAACCGGTGTCTCGCACGCCGCTTCCGGTAGAGGGTGGTGCGCTCGGTGTCGGTGACGGTGGTGCCCAGCTGTGCGAAACGGGCCGGGTCGAGGATTTTCGAGGAGTGGCCCGCCGGGTCGCCCTCCAGATGGACGACGTCCACCTGGGGCAGCGAGCCACGGACCAGTCCGCACTCGAAGGCACTGTCGTCGGCGAACGTGAACGCATCGAGTCCCAGCGAGAGTTCCTCGGCCAACGCGGCGATCCGGGTGTCCTTCGGCTGCCAGTCGGCCAGCACGGCGACGAAGTCGTCCGGCCGCAGCACCATGTCCGGATGGTCGGCGAGCACCTGGTTCACCAGGCCGGCGTCGTTCTTGCTGCACACGGCGAGCAATACCCCTTGGCGCCGCAGGGCGAGGGCGCGGCGCTGGAGGTCGGTGTAGCAGTCCCCCGGGTACAGGGTGCCCAGTTCGATGCCGGCAGGGCCGTCGTCACCGACGACGCCTCCCCACAGGGTGTTGTCCAGGTCGAGTACGAGGACTTTGCGGCCGAGGCCGGTGACACCGCGGGCGAACGCCGCCGCCTCCCGGGCGCAGACGAGTTCGACGTGGGGCGTCCATGCCATCCGGCCGAAGCGGTAGCGCCGTTCGTCCCGCAGCGGACCGGGGGCGTCGGCGAGCGCCGCCTCCAGGTCGAAGGCGTACACCCCGGCGTGCTCTTCGCCCGCTCGCAGCAGCAGGGTGTTGGCCTCCCGCCAGATCCGGCCGAGCGCGGCCCTGGACCGGTAGCCGATCACGCTGTCCCGGTCGGGGCGGGGCAACGGCACCGTGTGCAGCAGGACGGCGGAGCCGGTGCGCTCCGCGAAGCCGGCCGCCGCCATGCCGGTGGCGGCGACCTGTTCGAGGAGGACGTCACGCACCGCGTCCAGATCCGAAGGGTCCCAGTCGGCGGGGAGCAGCGAGCCGGAATCCCGGAGGCAGAGCGTCACCTCGGGCCGGAAGGCCGCCAAGGCGGATGCCGGGTCGGTGAGCTGGTCGTCGAGCCGGCCGTAGGGGCAGAGGTGGATCTCGGCGTCGAGTCCGGAGGCCAGCAGTGCGGTCCGCAGGAGCGGCGCCACTCCGTCGGCGGTGAAGGTGGCTGCGACGGCGATCCGCAGCGGCGTCGTACGGCGTGGTGCGGTACGGGAGACCCGCGCCGCGGTGACGTTCTCCAGCAGGATGCCTGCCTCGCAGAGCAGGAGCGGGTCCTCGGCCCGGGCGAGCTGGTCCCCGAGGTCCGGGTCCGTCGCCTCCGGTGACCGGAGCAGGGCGTCGACGCGTTCGAGCAGGTCGTCCGTCGGCGCGGGTCCGGAAGGGGTGGGACCGGAAGAGGTGGGACCGGTCATGACGCTTCGGCCGGCCACTGGGGCCGCTCGAGGATCTCGACCACGGCACAGGCGTAGGTGAATCCCATGCCGATGCCGCACAGGGCGACCCGGTCGCCCGGGCCGACCTCACCGGTCTCCAGGAGGTGGGTGAGGCCGGCTATCTGGTCCGCGGCGCCGATGTGACCGACCCTGCGGCCCCACTCCCAGGTGGTCTTCTCCTCCTCGATCCCGAACATCTCCCGGAACTCGACGTCGTCCAGGGTGCGGCCGACGTTGGTGAGGACCCAGCGGTCGATGTCCCCCGCTTCGAGACCGGCGTCGGCCAGGGCGACCGAGACGCTCTCCTGCTGCCGTTCGGTGAGCGACTGGACTATTTTGAGGAGGAGTTCGCCGTTGTCGACGAGGTAGTCGGCGCGCCTGGACCGCAGGTCGACCACTCCGGCGTCCGGAGCCTGTTCCTCGAAGGGGCTGTTGCCGAGGTAGACCGCGCCGTAGGTGCCGTCGCTGATCACGGCCGTCGACAGCAGCCGGGCCACCCCGCCGGCCCGGGAGAGCACCAGGCCGGTGCCACCGTCACCGAACACGACTCCCTTGTCGGAGCGGTACCGGTCGAAGGCGGGCAAGGCGAAGATGTCGCTGGTGGTGAGCAACGCGCTCGACGTGTCGGAGCAGTTGGCGAGATAGGCGGCCGCGATCTCCACGGCGGCGAGCCCGCCGTTGGAGTACTGCTTGACCTCGACCGCGGCGGCGCAGCCGCCGACGGTGCGGCCCTGGACGTAGGAGGCCGGGGCGAAGTGGTCGAGGCCCTGGTAGTTGCAGCTGGAGTGGACGACCAGGGCGATGTCGTCGGACGCCGTGCTGCGGGCCATCACCAGGCCGCCCGCCTTCACGGCGAGCTCGACCGCGGGCCCGTCGTCGATGACGCTGATGGACAGGAAGCCGTCCGCGGCGGCCTCGTCGGCGTCGTAGCGGCCCTCTGCCACGGCGACCGCGGTCTGCTCACCGCGGCCGAGCACGGCCGCGCAGGCATTGACATAGATTCCGTTCCACCGCATGGGACACGGTCTCCTTCCGAGTTGTCGTCCCCGGCTCCCCGTCCGGCACCTGCCGGGCCGGTCCGGGATCGTGGGCCTGATTCGGGTCAGCGTGCGGTCACCGCGCGGTTTCCCTCTCGTTGTCCGCGACGGCTGTCGTCCCGCCGGCGGCCCGGGCCCCGCCCACCGGGCAGCCGCCGACGCCGGGCCCGCCCGGAGGACCGAGGACGTCGGGCCTCGGTTGCAGGTCGAAGGCCCGCTCGATGAACGCCTGCCGTTCCGCACTCGTGCCGCGAGCCATGTCGGCGGCTGCCAGCTCGCGGTTGGCCTCGTCGAGCTCCTGCGACAGCTTGAACCTGCCGGTCAGTTCGTGGATGTCGACCTCGAACCCGACGACCTGGCCGCGCAGTTGCTCGATCCGGGTGTCGTCCGGCCGCAGCCAGTAGGAGCCGGACTCCCCTTCGGCCTGTTCGCACAGGCCGTTGAAGACGCGCATCAGTTCGTCCCGGCCGGAGAACAGCCTGGCGTGCCCCCGGACGTGGACGGACATCGAGTTCCAGGTGGGCAGCCTGTCCGTCTTCAGGACGTCCGGCGAGAGATAGGCGTCGGGGCCGTGGAAGACGACGGTGACCGGACGGTCGCGCAGGAGCTCCACCTGGGGGTTGGACCGGTCGAGGTGGCCGATGAGCATGCCGTGCTCGCCACCCCGGTCGCGTTCCACCACCAGCGGGACATGGGTCACCAGGACTCGCGCGTCCCGGGCGACGGAGATGACCGTGGCGAAGTTGAACCGCTCCATCAGGGAACGGATCCGGTCCAGGTCCGTCTCCACGTAGTGGCTCGGCGGGTAGGGGGCCGGCTCCTCGACGGCCACCGGGCGTCCGGCGGGGAGCCGGCCCCGGATGTCGTCGACGATCTGCTGTGACCTGAAGGGCAGCAGCGACAGCAGGGTGTCGCCGACGCCGTACGCGGACTCCGCGTACCCCTGGACGTAGAAACCGGCGGTGACGCGCTCGTCGGTGCGCACCCTGCAGTCGGCCGTGACGAGCAGTTCACCCGACTCGTCACGCGACAGCAGCGGGGTGAGCTCCCCGAAGACCGCGGGGTGCAGCTCCCGGGTGTAGCCGGTGGCGAGCACCAGGCCGTCGCAGACCATCGTCCGGTCGGGACCGTCCGTCCGGTCGCGCACCTCGACGCTCAGCCGCTCGCCGTCCTCGACCACCCGGGAGACGTGTGAGGCACGGTGCACCACCAGCCGCGGAGCGCCCCGCACCTCGTCCGCGTAGGTGATGTCGTACAGCTCGTCGAGATGTCCTGCCTCCACCGCACCGTAGTTGGTGTTGCGGAGTTCGGTCCTGAGTATCGTCCGCCGTCGGGCCCCACTGGCGTAGAACTCCCCGGCGTTGCGCTGGTAGAACTGCTCGTTCGCGAAGGGGTTGTTGTCCGTCGCCCGCAGTGCGTATCCGGGGACGAAGAGGTGGACCCGCGCGTTCGGGTAGCCCTTGAGCACATGGCTGGTGATCTCGGCGGCGCTCTGGCCGTCGCCCACCACCCCGAGGTCGAGGGCGGCGTCGTGGTCCGGGAACCGTGCGGGGAAGGCGTCCAGGAAGGTGCTGGAATGGATGACCGACGACGCGTCGCATATCTGTCCCGGCGCTCCCCGGCGCGGGGTGCCGCCGCCCGCGTGGACGACGTTGCGGGCATAGAGGTCATGGAACTCGGCGGATCCCGCGTCACGGACCCGGACGTGGAGAAGGTCCAGTGTCTCCGAACCGGGGCTTGCCACCGGGACGACCGCGACCACCTCGGACTCGTACCTGACGACATGGCCGAAGTGCGCGGCGACCCAGCTCAGATAGTCCTGGTACTCCAGGCGTGTCGGCCTGCTCGCCCCGACGTTGATGAACTTCTCGAGCCTGCCCTTGGCCTTCAGGTAGGAGAGGAAGGTATAGGGGCTGGCCAGGTTCCGCAGGGAGACCAGGTCCTTGAGGTAGGAGATCTGCATCCTGGCGCCCTCGATCAGCATGCCCGGATGCCAGCGGACGCCGGTGTTGCGCTCCAGGAACAGGCAGCTTCGTCCGGGGTCGAGTTCCTCGACCGCGATCGCCAGAGCCAGGTTGGAGGGACCGAAGCCCACGCCGATCAGGTCGTAGGGATCCGCCGGATGGCTTCCCCGGGAGGGCCCGGGTGCGACCTCGGCGGCCGGCCGGCCGTTCGCACAGGGGAAAACAGCGCCTGCCTCACTAGACATGCTCACAGCACTCCTATGGTCCGGGTCTCGGTGAACGCCGCGACGGCCGCCACGGTGGGATCCTCGAAGAACCTCTGCGGCGGTACCTCCACGCCCATCTCGTCCCGTATGCGGGCGACGAGTCGGGTGACGAGGAGCGAGTGGCCGCCGAGGCCGAAGAAGTTGTCGTGCACGCCGATGCGGTCCAGGTGCAGGACGTCCTGCCAGATGCCGGCGAGGGTCTCCTCGGCCGGGGTACGCGGCGGTGTGCGGTCGTGCCGGGAGACGTCACCCGGGCGGGGCAGTGCGGCCCGGTCGACCTTCCCGTTCGGCGTGCGGGGCAGCGCCTCCAGCACCATCAGCACCGACGGCACCATGTAACCCGGAAGCGTGGCTCGCAGGGCTTGCTCGATCTCGTCGAGGAGTCCCTGGCCCGTGGTCCGCCCGGGGCCGGGGACGAGGTGGGCGACGAGGGTGCCGCCGGCCGGGCCGGCCTCGTCCACGGTGACGACCGCCTCACCCACCAGACCCGACCGGTCGAGAACCGCCTCGATCTCACCCAGCTCGATCCGGAAACCACGCACCTTCACCTGATGATCGACCCGGCCCCGGAACTCCAACTCACCATCCGGACACCACCGCCCCAGATCCCCCGTCCGATACAGCCGACCACCCCCCACACCGAACGGATCCGGCACAAACCTCTCCGCCGTCAGACCCGGCCGACCCAAATACCCCCGCGCCTGACCCGCACCACCCAAAAACACCTCACCCACCACACCCACCGGCACCAACTCACCCCACCGGTCACACACATAAACCTGCGTCCCCGAAATCGGCCGGCCCACCGTAATCCGACCACCCCCACCCACCTCACACCACGTCGAATACGTCGTGTCCTCCGTCGGACCATACAAATTGAAAACCCGCACCCCCGCATCCACCCCACGCACCGCATCCACCACCGACGAACGCAACACCTCCCCCGCCACATTCACCGCACCCACACCCACCGGAAAAGCCGACGCCCCCACCAACGCCTCCACCGCCGACGGCACCGAATTAATCAACGAAGGAACCGGCACCACCGCCCGCTCCGCCAACTCCAGAACATCACGAACCACCACCACCGACCCACCCACAGCCAACGGCGCGAACACCTCAAAAACCGACAAGTCAAAACACATGGAAGTCGACGCCAGAACCCGCGACAACAACCCCCCACTCACACCACCAAAAACACCGACCGCCCACTCCACAAAAGCCACCGCACTCCCATGCGACAACACCACCCCCTTCGGCACACCCGTCGAACCCGACGTATAAATGCAATACGCCGCACCCCCCGAAAACACCCCCACACCAGGCCCCACAACCGACCCCGAACGAAACACCCCCTCATCCACACACACCACACCCAAACCCCCGGAAACCAACCCACCAACCACCCCCACCACAGACGAATCACACACCACCACACCCACACCACTATCCACCGCCATATGCCGCAACCGCGCCTCCGGATAACCAGGATCCAAAGGCACATAACCACCCCCCGCCTTCAACACCGCCAACATCCCCACCACCATCCCCACCCCACGCGACACACACAAACCCACCAAACAATCAACCCCCACCCCCAACTCCACCAACCTCAAAGCAACCGCATTAGCCCAACCATCCAACTCCCCATAACTCACACTCACCCCACCACACACCACCGCCACCGCATCCCGACACTCCACCACCCGCCGCTCAAACAGCTCATGCAAACCAACAACCCCACCACCTACAACACCACCACCCTCACCGAACAACACCAACTCCCCCCGACCCACACCATCCAAAACACCCACCTCATGAACCCCCACACCCACATCACCCACCACCCCCTCCAACAACACCACAAACAAACCCACCAACCGCTCCACAGAAACCCGATCAAACAAATCCGTGGAGAACTCGAAGCCACCTTCTATCCGGCCCGAAGGTGTCTCGGAGAGCAGCAGGGAAAGGTCGAACTTCGCGGTGCTCTCCGTCAGGTGCACACGCTCGAGGTCGAGGTCGCCCATGCTGAGCTCGCTCTCCGCGAGATAGGTGAAGAGCGCCTGGAACAAGGGCTGGTGGTCGGTCCTGCCGCCGGAGGCGACTTCCTGGACGAGGCGCCCGAAGGGGAGATCCCGGTGTTCGTAGGCGTCGATCAGGTTGCTCCGGACCTGGCGTACGAGTTCCTCGAAAGTGGGACGGCCGGCGAGGTCGGAGCGGAGCACGAGGGTGTTGAGGAAGTAGCCGACGAGGTGCTCGGCGTCGGGGTGGTTCCGGCCGTCCACGGGCAGACCGACGCTGATGTCGTCCTCACCGCACCAGCGGGACAGCAGTGTCTGGTAGGCCGCCAGCAGCACCATGAAAGTGGTCGCGTGGTTGCGGTGGCCGAGGGCGGCGAGGGACTCGACGAGGGGTGCGGGCAGGCTGAAGCGCACCACGTCGCCCCGGAATCCCGGGGTCGCGGGACGCGTGCGGTCGAAGGGCATGTCCAGAGCGGCGGGAGCACCTTCGAGACGGCCGGTCCAGTAGTCGAGGAGTGCACGCAGCCGCTCACCGCGCAGCGTCTCGCGCTGCCAGAGGGCGTAGTCGGCGTACTGGGCCACGGGCTCGGGCAGCGGTGAGGGCTCACCCCTGCGGAGCGCGTCGTAGAGGACGCCGAGTTCACGGAAGAGGATGTCGAAGGAGGTCCCGTCGATCATGATGTGGTGGGCCGCGACGGCGATCACGTGCTCCTGCTCGCCGGTTCGCACGAGCTGCAGCGACATGGGGCACCGGGCCGCCAGGTCGAGGTGGGCCGCGGCGGCCGTGCGCAGCACCGCGCGCAACGCCTCGTCGCGTTCGTCGGCAGGTACTCCGGTCAGGTCGTGCCTCTGGAGGACGGGGGCGGTGGCGGGTTCGACCATCTGCCGGGGAACCCCGTCGACATCGGCGTAGTGGGTGCGCAGCGCCTCGTGGCGGCGGACCAGCTCGGTCAGCGCCTCGTGCAGGGCCGCCTCGTCCAGGGCGCCGCCCAGGCGCACGGCCGACTGCTCGTGGTAGGCGGCCCCCGTCTCACCGGTCCGGTCGAGGAACCACAGGCCCTCCTGTCCTACGGAGAGCGGCACTTCGGAAGGACGCTCCCGACCGGCGAGGCCGACTGCGGCGGCCGGTCGTACACGCGGGGCGGGGCCGGACCCCGCCGCGCCGTCGGTCGCCTCCGCCAGCAGCAACGCGGTGATCTGTTCCTTGGCACCGCGCAACGCGGCCATCCGGCCGGCGCTCAGCCCTTCGTCCGACCGGTACCGCAGACGGTCACCGTGCACCCACAACCTCACACCGTCGGCGCGCAGTTCGTCGAGCAGTCGGTGGGCGTCGGTCTCCTGCGGCGATCCAGTCATGGCAGAGCCCTTCTGGCACGCGGAATCGGCCGGCGCAAGCGGGCGGCCTGGGACGGTCTGGGCGGCAATCGGCCGGTGGCATCCGGAAGAGTCCGGTGGTTCACGCGATCCGGGGAACGGAGGAGACAGGGGAATTCCCCTGTGCCGATACCTTTCGGCGCGATGCCTACGACGGGCCGGAACTGCAATCCCGCCCACCGTAAGCAGCCCTCATGGGCCCGTCAATCGAGTGCGTCCGCGCACCACCGGGCGGCATTCCAACTGATGTATTTCCTCAGTTGAACACCTGATTCCCGGACCGCGCCGCTGGTACCCGGCTGTGTCCGTCTCGTCGGGCGTGCGCCGGCGAGACCACCGGGCCACGCTGAACCGAGAGGGGACGCGCGTCGCTCGGCGCGGTCCGGACATGGGACAGGGGCGTGATCGGTCGTGATCGACCAGCTGCTGCAGGATCTCCGCAGCAACAACGTACGCATCTGGGCGAAGGAGGGCCGTCTGCACTTCGACGCACCCAAGGACGCGATGACCCCGGAGGTTCTGGCTCTGCTGCGCGGTAACAAGGAGGGACTCCTGCGGCGCCTGGAGGAAGGGACCGGGCAACGCCCGGCGGTGTGGGAGGAGATGCCGGGAGGGGAGCGGGAGCCCGGAGGCGGAGTGCGGCTGAAACGGCTGACGGCCGCCACTGACGGACTCGTGGTCTTCGTTCTGCCACCGGCGGGCGCCGGTCCCTCCCTCTTCCATACCTGGGCCGCGGACGCGCCCGAGGGCGTCGAGGTCGTGGTGGTTCACGCGCCGGGCCGTGAGGACCGGATCGACGAGCCGCCCTACCGCAGGGTGGCTCCGCTCGCCGACGCCATCGCCGCGGCGGTCGACGCCTACGGTGACCGGCCGTTCGTTGTCCTCGGGCACAGTGCGGGAGCCCTGATCGCTCATCAGGTGCTCATGCGGGTGCGGTCGGGCCGGGCGCGGCTCCTGGTGACGGCGGCGTCCACGCCCCCCGACCGGGTGGTGGGGGACATCGCGGCCATGAGCGACGACGATCTGCTGGCCGCGATGGCGGCCTGGGGCGGCACACCGGATCAGGTCCTCGAGGACCCGCTCAGCCGGGGTGAGTTCCTGCCGTGTCTGCGCGCCGATCTGGAGGTCGTCGAGTCCTGTGCCAGGGCCGAGGGCGACATCGAGCCCGTCGACGTGCCCGTCCTGGCACTGGTGGGTGCCGAGGACACCTTCGCCCCGCTGTCCGAGAGTCTGCGCTGGGCACGGTGGAGCACCGCGGGCTTCCAGGCGTACGTCGTTCCCGGCGGCCACTTCTTCCCCGCCACGGAGGGAGCGGAGATCCTGGCCCTGATCCGCCGGCATGTCGACGGGCCGGTACCGGGCGGCATCTGACGACGGCGCGGTGGGCCCGCGCCGGGCGGTGCGGGCCCACCGCACTCCGGTTCGGCTCGCGACCGGGCCGGGGACCATGACGGTCCCCGGCCCGGTCGCCCTTCCGCGTCCCCTCAGATCTCGTCGAAGACCAGACTCCCCGAGGTGATCCGCCGCAGGCGCCGCGCGAGACCGGCGGTGTTGTCGCCGCGCAGCAGCGTCAGATGGTTGCCGGGGATCTTCTCGCGCACCAGGTCCCCGACCACGTTCCGCCAGGCCCCCTCGTCCTCGTCGGGCGTGGGGACGACCGTGGTGACAGGGAGCGGCTCGTCCGCCCGCAGGAGGTGGACCCGGCCCGCGTAGGGCTCGGGCCGGTGGGCGAGCAGTGCCAGCCGGTTGCGCTCGGTGACCCGCGCGAGGTCCTGGTCGAGTGAACCCAGGTCGACGCCCTCCGCGGCACCGATGTCCAGGTCCTCGATCGCCCTGCGGGTCCGCTCCTGTTCGGCGGGGGTGGTGCAGCACGCCGGCGGGGGCCAGCTGTCCAGCATGACCGTCGCGTCGACCGGGGCCCCGCGGCGTTCGGCCTCACGGGCCATCTCCACTGCGATGGACCCGCCCATGGACCAGCCCACCAGGAACACCGGGCTGAGCCCGCGCACCGGCTCGAGTTCGTCCAGGTACCGCAGGGCCAGCTCCTCCACGGACGAGGCCCCGGGGGTGTCGGGCCCCGGCGCCTGCAGGGCGTGGACCGAGAAGTCCTCGCCCAGGTCCTCGGCGAGTTCGCGGAAGGGCAGCACGGACCCGCTCGCCGCGTGGACGAAGACCAGGGTGGGCGCCCCGGCGCGCGGGGCGAGCGGCACCAGGGACCCGCCGGCGGCGGCCCGCGGGTCGCGGACACGGGCCGCGAGGTCCCTGACCGTGGGTGCGGCGAAGATCTCGGCCACGCCCAGTTCCGTCCCGAACTCCTCGGTGCACGCCGCGATCAGCCGGAAGACCAGCAGCGAGTGGCCGCCCAGGGTGAAGAAGCTCTCGGCGGCGGCGACGTGGTCCACGCCCAGGATCCGCCGGAAGATGGCGGCCATCCGCTCCTCGACGCCGTCGACGTAGGAGGGGACCTCGTCGGACGGCCCGCCCGGAGATCCTGCCCGGCCGGTCCGGTGGGCGAGCAGCGCCTCTCGATCGGGCTTGCCGTTGACGTTGGTGGTGATGGCGTCCACGACGTGGATGGACGTGGGGACCATGTACCTGGGCAGCATGCGCGCCGCCTGTTCCCCGACCTCCGCGGGGTCGAGCTCGACGCCGCCCTCGGGCACCACGAAGGCGGCGAGCTGCTGTTCCTCGCCGTCGGTGACCACCAGCACCACGCACCGGTCGACGCCCTCCTGCTCGGCCAGGGCGGCTTCCAGTTCGGACGGCTCGATGCGCATGCCGCGGATCTTCACCTGGTCGCCGATGCGGCCGAGGTGTTCGAGTACGCCGTCGTCGCGGTAGCGGCACACGTCTCCGCTGCGGTACATGCGCGATCCGGGCGGACCGTAGGGGTCCGGCAGAAATCGCTCGGCGGTGAGGGCCGGGCGGTTGAAGTAGCCCTGGGAGAGACCTACTTCGGCGGCGATGAAGGCTTCACCCGGCACCCCGACGGGCACCACGTCCAGGTCCTCGTCGAGAACGTACAGCCGGAAGTTGCTGGAGGGGCGCCCGAGCGGGACGACCGGGTTGCCCGGTTCGCGGGGGACGACCATGTCGGTGACCCGGCCGGCCTCGGTGGGCCCGTAGCCGTTGACCAGGTGGGCGCCCAGTCGGGAATGGCAGGCGTCACGCAGCCTGGGGGTGACCGGCTCCCCGCCGGAGATCATCCACCGGAGCGACGAGCACTGCCCCTCGGCCCACTCGTCGAGGAACACCTGGAGCTGGGTGGGGATCACATAGGCGGTGGTGACCTCGTACTCGTCGATCATGCGGGCCAGGTAGTGGACGTCCCAGTGCTCGCCGGGGCGGCAGACGGCGACTCTGGCGCCCACGTAGAGGGGCCAGCAGATCTCCCAGAGCGAGACGTCGAATCCGTAGGAGGTCTTCAGGAGGGCGGTGTCTCCCGGCCGGTAGGGATAGTGCCGCTGCATCCAGAGGATGTCCGCGACGGATCCGGCGGCGTCCGAGGCGACGGCCTTGGGGCGGCCGGTGGATCCCGAGGTGAAGAGCAGGTGGGAGGCCTGGTGCGGCAGCGCGCGTTCGGGGTCGGTGGTGGGCATGTCGGCCCAGGGGGCGGAGTCGTCCAGGGAGATCACCGACCAGGGGCCCTCGGGGACGCGCGCGCCGGCGGTGCCGGCGGTGAGCACCGTGCTCGGGCCGGTGTCCTCCAGCATGAACCGGAGCCTGGCGTCGGGGAGTTCCGGGTCGAGTGGCACGTAGGTGCCGCCGGACTTGGCCACCGCGTAGAGGGCGACCACCATGGCGAAGCCGCGGTGTGTGCACAGGGCGACCCTGGTGCCGGGACCGACGCCACGGGCGGCGAGGTGGTGGGCCAGGCGGTTGGCCTCGTCGTTGAGTCGGCGGTAGGTCATGGTTCCCTCGTCGCCGACCAGGGCGGTGGCGTCCGGGCGCAGGCGCACCTGCTCCTCGAACGGCTCGGCGAGGGAGCGGTAGGTGTGCGTGGGGCGTTCGTAGGCGTTGAGACCGTAGAGGATGTGGTCCCGCTCGCCGTCGGTGATCAGCGGGTGGCTCGCGGCCGCGGCCCCGGGGGCCCGCACCAGTTGCCCGAGCAGGAGCCCGTACATGGCGGCGAACCGGGTGACGGTCGTCTTGTCGAACAGGTCCGCCGAGCACTCCATGAGCCCGCTGAGGCCCTGCGCCGTCCCGGTGAGGACGAGGGCCATGTCCCATTTGGCGGTCCCGTACTCGGCGAGGCCGCTCGGGTCGGTCTCGAACCCGTCGGCGTCCAGCGGGTCCGCGTCCTGGAGTGAGAACTGGGCCTGGAACACGGGGTCGACACCGAGGTCGCGCGGCACGCCCAGGCGGGCCACGATGTCGTCGTAGGGGACGTACTGGTGGTCCTGGGCCTCCAGCACGGTCCGGTGCACGGCACGGACGGCGGCGCTGAAGGTGGAGCGCTCGGCGAGTTCGGTGCGCAGGGCGACCGACTTCACGAAGCAGCCGAAGATCCGCTCCGAGAAGGGCTGGTCACGGCCGGCGAAGACGCCGCCGACGACCAGGTCGCGCTGGCCGCTGAGCCTCCCGAGGAACACGTGGTAGGCGGCGAGCATGACGACGTAGAGCGTGGTGTCGTGCTCCCGCGCCACCCGTCGTGCCTCGTCCAGCACGTCCCGGGAGACGCGCACCGGGACGCTGTGCCCCGCGCGCGAGGACACCTTCGGCCTCGGCCGGTCCGCCGGGAGGCCGAGGACGGGCAGCGGCCCGCCCAGCTTCTCGGTCCAGTACGCGAGATCGTCCTCGGCGCGCCGCTCGTCGTGGTTGTCGTGCAGCCAGGCCGCGTAGTCGAGGAAGTCGGGGCCCTCGGGAGCCTCCTGGCCGGTGCCGGCGAGCAGCCCGGTGAGCTCCTCGACGAGCTGGGTCCAGGACCAGTGGTCGGCGATGACGTGGTGGAAGCCGAGGACGAAGGCGGCCCGGCCCCGCGGCAGCCGGATCACCGAGAACCGCCACAGCGGCGGCTTCTCCGGCCGCAGCACCTCGCGCGAGCACTCGTTGGCGATGTCGGTGGCGCGGGCCTCGGCCTCGTCCTCCGGGTATCCGGAGACGTCGTACCAGGTCACCTCGGGGTCGTAGGCGCCGCAGTCCTCCTGCACGGGTTCGCCGTGCACCTCGAACAGCCGCAGGCGCAGGGAGACATGGCGCTCCACCAGGATCCGTAGGGCGGCCCGTAGCCGGTCCTCGTCGGGGGTCCGGTCGACGTGCACGAGGTCGAAGACGTTGTACTCGTTACTCGTCGCGTAGAGCTGGGAGAAGAACCAGATCCGGCGTTGGGCAGGTGTGAGCGGGACCCGGGTGCCGGGGGGCACCCGGGGGATCCGTGTGTTCACCGCCCCGGACGGCGCTCCTGCCAGCAGCTGCCTCAGCAGACGGTCCTGGGCGGATTCGGTGGGGGTCATCGCGCCTGGGTCTCCTTCAGCTCGGCCAGCAGGACCGCCGCGTCGTCCTCCGACATCGCGGCGATCATCTCCCGCAGCAGGCGATTCACCGTGGCGGCCATCCGGCTGATCGTCGGACCGGCGAAGAAGTCGCGCACCGTGAACTTGATGTGGAAGGCGGCGTTGATCCGGTTGAGGATCTGCAGCGACTTCAGCGAGTTGCCGCCCACGGTGAAGAAGTTGTCGTCGCGGCCAGGCCGGTCGATGCGCAGCACGATCTGCCACAGCTCGGCGATCTGCTCCTCCAGCGCGGTCAGCGGCGGTTCCGACACGGTCCGCCGCGCCGCGCGGTCGTCCGCGGTGGGGGCGGGCAGACCGCGCCGGTCGAGCTTCCCGGACGCTCCCAGCGGAAGCGCGTCGAGCGCGACGTAGACGCTCGGCAGCATGTATCCCGGCAGGTACTCCTGGGCGTGCGCGGCCAGGGTCTCGACGGTGGAACGGTCACCCACCACATAGGCGACGAGCTCCGCAGCCCCCTCCTCGTCCGGCCGTGCGACGACCGCACAGTCGGCGCCGCCCTGTGAGAGGACGGCCTCCACCTCTCCGGTCTCCACCCGGCAGCCGCGGATCTTGGTCTGTTCGTCGGCCCGGCCCCGGTACATGAGCAGCCCGTCCTCGTCGAACGAGGCGAGGTCCCCGGTCCGGTACAGCCGCTCCCCCGGCGTGACCGGGTGGGGGTGGGGTACGAAGCGGTCCGCCGTGGTGCCGGGGCGGCCCAGGTATCCGCGGGCCAGCCCGCCCACCCCGGCGACGCAGAGTTCGCCGGTCACCCCGGGCGGGACCGGGCGCAGCGCCTCGTCGAGGACGAACAGGCGGTAGACGCCGATCTGCCGGCCGAGCGGGACACTTCCGTCACCTTCGACGGCCTGTCCCTCCCATGCGGCGACCTCCGAGGTCTCCGTCTGTCCGTACAGGTTGTGGCACTCGGCGGAGAAGTGCCCGGCGAACTGTTCGAGGAGCCGCGCCGACACCGCCTCACCGGAGAGCTGGACCCAGCGCAGGGAGGGGTATTCGGCCGCGGGCGCGTGGCGCAGGTAGGCGTCCAGCATGGAGGGCACGAAGTGGGTGAAGACGGTGTTCTCGGTGGTGAGCAGCTCGCTGAGGTGGGCCACGTCCGACTCCGCGTCCGGTTCGGCGAGGAGGAGCGTGGCGCCCGCACTGAGCGGTCCGACGATCTCCCAGACGGCCACGTCGAAGATCAGGGGCGTCTTGTGCACGACCCTGTCCCCGGCGGCGAGCCCGTATCTGCGGCCCAGCCACTCCAGGCGCACGGCCGCGGTCCGGTGGTCGAGCACCACGCCCTTGGGCTGCCCGGTCGACCCGGACGTGTAGTAGACGTACGCGGTGTTCTCCATCCGCACACCGGGATCGGCGGGGGCGTCGGCGCCGCCCTCGGTCGGCACCGTGACGAGGGGGACCTGTTGCCCGGCGAGCCGGGTCCTGTACCGCTCCTGGGTGACGATGGTGGTGAGCCGGGCGTCACCGGCGATGAACGACACCCGCTTGTCCGGCATCCGCGGGTCGAGCGGCACCATGGCTGCGCCGGTCTTCCAGACGGCCAGCAGTGCCACGATCAGGTCGACCGAGCGTTCGACGAGGACGCCGGCGGTCCGCTCGGGGCCGAGCCCCTGGGCGATCAGCCGGTGGGCGAGGAGGTTGGCCCGCCGGTCGAGCTCCCCGTAGCCGACCGACCCGGAACCGGACTCGACGGCGGTGAGCTCCGGCCTGCTGCGGGCGATCTCCTCGAACGCCGCGTGCACGGGGCGCAGCCCTTCGTAGGTCTCGAACCCGCTGTTGATCGCCGCGACCGCGTGCTCGAGCCGGTCGGCCTGAAGCATCTCGAGTGCATCGAGCCCGGCGTCGGGGCAGGCGGCCGCGTGGGCCAGCAGCGTGGTGAAGGACTCGGCCCATCCCCGGGCGGCGCCGGCCCCGGCCTCGGCCGTGTCGTACTCGAGGACTCCGGTCCAGGTGCCGTCCGCGTGTGCGAGGCGGAACGAGACACCGGCCGCGGCACTCGTCACCCGCAGCGGCAGCTCCCTCGCCCCGGTATCGCCGTGCCGGGCCCCACCCGCCGTCCGCTCGGGGGCGGGGCCGGGCGGAACGAACTGGACGCGGAGGGGCGAGGCCTCGGAACCCCCTCCTCCGGCCAGGATCTCGGTGAGGGGCAGGTCCGCCCGTCGGCGGGCCTCCTCGAGGGTGGTGTGGGCCAACTCCAGGAGCTCGCCGAAACGCAGACCTCGCTCGATCGCGACCAGCAGGGGGACCGTGTTGACGAAGTTCCCGACGGCGCCGCTGCCGGCGGGAACGGCACGGCTCTCGACCGGGACACCGACGAGGATCTGTTCCTCCCGTACGTAGCGGTGGAGCGTGGCCAGGAACGCCGCGAGCAGCACCGAGTCCGCCGCGGTCGCCGAGCGCCGGGCCAGCTCCTCCACGGCCACGCGGACGTCGGCCGGCACCGTGAAGGCGACCCCGCCGCGCCCGCCCGGTCCGCCGGTCCGCTGCGGACTCTCGATGCCGAAGCGGGGCACGGGCAGGCCGGTGTCCAGCCGGCTGTTCCAGTAGACGCGCTGCCGCTCGGAGGAGTCGGTGGTGAGCGGGGCGCGCCTCGGGTCGGGGGCGGACGCCTCGGGCAGGGCCCCGCCCGCGCACAGCGTGCGGAACTCGTGCCACAGAACGGTCATCGACGACTCGTCGCAGACCGCCCGCGGGGCGGCCAGCGTGAGCAGGGTGGCGTCCCGGCCGATCCGTATCCGGCAGCCGCGCAGGAGCGGGCCCGCGGTGAGGTCCCACGTCGCCCCGGCGTGCGCCTCGGCGCTTTCCAGGGCCGCCTCCTCCGTTTCGGCGTCCTCCGCCCGGGCCCGGACCGCAGGCAGGTCGCCGTCGGCGCGGAGGGCGGGGTGGCGGCCCATCAGCAGGTGGAGCGCGTGGTCGACGTCTTCGACCGGTACCGCACGCGCGAGCCGTACGGCGCGGGCGACCGTGCCCTCGGAGGCCGCGGCCGGACTCCAGCCGGGCAGTGTGCGGGGTTCCTGCCGCGTCGCGGCTGCCGACCCGCGTGTCTGACGATGGTCCAGGTCCACGGACACCTTGTACTCCAGCTCTGTCGTAGTTGGCCGGACGGAACGCCCGACGTGTGCCGTCAGCGGCGGGTGAGCGCCAGCGGGACCGTCCGGTAGCCGCGGAAGAAGTTCGATTCCAGGCGCTGGGGCACTCCGGCGAGCTCGGCGTCGGCCACCTGCTCGCACAGGGCCGTGACGATCGCCTCGACCTCGATCCGTGCCAGCACCGCGGCGATGCAGTAGTGCGCGCCGTGCCCGAACGCCAGGTGCCCACTGCCCTTGCGGTCGAAGCGCAGTTCCTCGGGCCCGTCGAAGACGTCCTCGTCCCGGTTGGCCGACCGCAGCCAGAGGGTGACGTACTCGCCCCGGCGCAGGGTGACGCCGCCGATCTCGGTGTCCTCCAGCAGGACCCGCATCACGTGGCTGACCGGGGCCTCGAAGCGGAGCAGTTCCTCGGTGGCGCCGGCCACGTCGGTGGAGCCCTCGCGCAGCCCCTGCCATGCCTCCCGATGGGTGACCATGGTCAGCGCGGCGGCGCCCGAGGTGTGCCGGGTGGTCTCGTTCCCGCCGGCGATCAAGTCGTGACAGTTCATCACGGCGATCTCGCGGTCCATCGGCCTGCCGTACATGGTGGCGTTGGCCAGCACGGTCGCCACGTCTTCGCCCGGGTTGCGGCGCTTCTCCTGGATGAGGTGGTCGCTGTAGCTGAAAAGCTCGGCGTGCGCGGCGAGTTGGGAGTTCGAGGTGGCATAGCCCGAGCCGCTGAACGCCGACCTGGTGAGCCGCAGGACGTGGTCGCGGTCGCTCTCCGGGACGCCGAGCAGTTCGCAGATGACGATGGCCGGCAGCGGAGCGGCGACCGCGTCGACGAAGTCCGCGGACTTCTCGTCGAGCGCCCGGGCGACCAGGGTCCGGGCGATGTCGAGCGTGCTGTCCTTCAGCTTCCGCATGAGGCGCGGGGTGAAGGCGGCGGCGAGCGCCCGTCGCATCTCGGCGTGCGCGGGATTGTCCGTCACCAGCAGGGACATGCCACCGGCCGCCGGGCCGGCCAGGGTGTCCGACTCCTTCTCGCCGAGGTGCATGCCCATCTCGGACGAGAACGCGTCGCCCTGCCGGTAGACCTCCTCGATGTGCCGGTAGCGGGTCACGGCCCAGTGGTCCCGCAGACCGTGGGAGCGTACGGGTTTCCCGTAGGCGCGAAGCGTGCGCCACACCTGTTCGGGGAGCTCGCTCGCATAGAGCTTCTCGTCGGTCAGGTCGACCTCCAGGGCCCGTTCGAGGATGTCGTAGTCGCTGTCGTCCGCCACTGGCGTCTCTCCGTTCCCGGTGCTCAGCGCGCGACGGGCGCGGAGAAGGGACGGGTGAGCACTTCCAGGGGGCTCGGGTCCCGGTTGGCGAGCCACTCGGGGCGGGGGTCGGGTACCGGCCGCAGCGGATTGTGCACACTGTTGTAGCGGATGAAGATCACTGTGCGCGGGTGGCCGGACAGGTTGGGCGGGGAGCAGTGCAGCAGCCGGCCGTCGAAGACGCACACCGTTCCCGGCTTGCCTCGGACCGATTCCAGGCCGTAGGTGTCCGCGAGGTCACCCAGCGCCTCCGGGGTGATCTTGTGGCGGAAGTCGGCGTTGAGCGTGTTCTCCCAGCCGCCCCGCACGGTCCTCGTCTCCTCGTCGAGCGAGAGCCGGTGCGAGCCCGGCATGACGAAGACCGGCCCGTTGAACTCGTTGACCTCGTCGAGGAAGACGGCGACGTTGAGGGCCCTCGGCTCGGCCATGCCGTCGTCGCGCTCCCAGTAGAGGTAGTCCTGGTGCCATTCCCAGACGTCGCCCACGAAGGGGGCCTTGGGGTTGAGCTGCGTCTGGTGGATGTAGACGTCGCCGTCTAGGAGGGTGCGCGCGGGCTCGAGGGTGCGGGCGTCGCGGGTGAACCGCTCGAAGGCGTCGCTGTGGTGGTGGACGGCGTAGACCGACCTCACCTGGGTGCCGTCGCTCTCCATGATGCGTTGCGGGATGTCCAGTCCGGCGAGCCTGCGGGCCTCGGAGAGCAGGAGGTCGGTCTCGGCCGCGTCGAAGCGGCCGGGCAGCAGGAGGTAGCCGCGTTCCCTGTAGGTGTCCACGTCCTGGGAGGTCAGCACGTCGGCCGCCTTTCGCCGGTGGCTGGGTGGGTGGGTCGGCCGGGGGACACGTCGTCCAGCAGCCGGTCGGGGGTCTCGCCGGAGCGGCCGGGCGCCTCCCGCAGGAGGTGCGTCAGCAGCTCCGCGAAGCGGTTCACGGTCGACTCGTCGAAGATGTCCAGGGGAAAACTGATGGAGCCCTCGAGTCCCGTGGGCGCGTCGTCGGGCCCGAACGTCTCGGCGACGTCGAAGCAGAGGTCGAACTTGGCGATGCCGGTGTCGACCTTCTGGAACGTCGTGCCGAGGCCGGCCAGGACGGGCGGCAGGGCCGGCCGCACCTGGAAGGCGAGCATGACCTGGACGAGCGGCGCGTGGGCCAGGTTCCTGACCGGGCTCACCACGTCGACGACCTGTTCGAAGGGGAGTTCCTGATGGGCGAAGGCCGCGAGGTCGGTCTGCCTGGCCCGCTCGACCAGCGCGTCGAAGCTCGGGGCGCCGTCCGTGCGCACCCGCAGCACGACGGTGTTGGCGAAGAAGCCGACCATGTCGTCGAGGGCTCGGTCGGAACGGCCCGCGACCACCGCGCCGACGGCGATGTCGGGGCCCGCGCCGAGCTTGTCCAGGAGTGCGGTCACCGCCGCGTGCACCACGGTGAACACGGTGGTGCGGCGGCTCCTGGCGAAGGCCGCGAGCCGGGCATGGGCGTCGGCCGGCAGGGCGAGCGGGACGGCGCCTCCCCGTACGCTTCGGACGCCGGGCCTCGGCCGGTCGGTGGGTACGGCGATGACCTCGGGGATGCCCGCGAGTGCCGTCGCCCAGTAGGCGGACTGACGTTTGACCAGGCTGTAGGGGTCCCGGTCCGGGTCGAGCAGCTCGCGCTGCCAGAGCGCGTAGTCGGCGTACTGCACCGCGAGCGGAGCCGGCGCGGCGGCCGGTTCCGACCGCCCGGTACGGGAGTTGAAGGCGGCGGCCAGGTCCCGCCAGAACGGGGCGATGGACGCCCCGTCGCACGCCACGTGGTGCACGACCACGAGCAGGACGTGGGTCTCGTCCGGCAGGTCCGTGACGCGCAGCAGGCGGGCCCGGATCGGCAGGTCCCCGGCCAGGTCGAAGGGCTGTGCGAGCGTCTCCCGCAGGGCGGACTGCAGCCCGCCCACGGTGACGTCGCTCAGCGGCAGGCCGATCCCGCCCTCCGCCGGATCGGTGACCTCCTGCCGGGGCTCGCCCTCAGCGGTCACGGTCAGCACGGTGCGCAGTGCCTCGTGGCGCGCGACCACGTCGTTCAGCGCCGCGTCGAGGGCCTGGCGGTCGAGCCGTCCGGTCAGGCGCAGGGCGAACGGTTCGTTGTAGCGGGGACCGGGGCCCTCCAACTGGTCGACCAGCCAGAGGTTCTGCTGGGCGTAGGAAGCCCTCACCTCCGCCGGTCTGGGCACCGCGCGGTGCAGCTCGGGACGTTCCTCGCCCGCGGCGGTGAGCGACTTGGCCCACTCGGACACGGTCGGGCACCGCAGGATGACGTCGACGCCCAGGGCGAGACCGAGGTCCACGCGGACCCGGGCGGCGAGTTCCGAGCCGAGCAGGGAATTGCCGCCTAGTTCGAAGAAGTTGTCGTCCACCCCGACCTGACCGCACTGGAGCACCTGCTCCGCGATCCGGCACAGGGCGTGCTCCTGCTCCGTCTCGGGCAGCCTGCTGGACACCACGTGCGGGGCCGGGAGCCCGAGGCGGTCGAGTTTGCCGTTGGAGTTCACCGGCAGCGCGTCCAGCAGGGTGAAGGTGGCGGGGATCATCGGAGAGGGTACGGTGCGGGCGAGCAATGCCCGGGTGGCGGCGACGACGTCGACGGCGCCGGGAGCGGGCACCAGATAGGCGTCGAGTCGCTGCCGGCTGCCCGTGCCCGCCGCGACCACCGCCGCGTCCAGGACCTGCGGCGTCTGCCGGATCGCCGCCTCCACCTCACCCAGTTCCACGCGCATGCCACGGATCTTGAGCTGGTGGTCGGTGCGGCCGAGGAATTCGAGGTGGCTGTCGGCCCGCCACCGGACCACGTCGCCGCTGCGGTACATGCGGCTGCCCGGCGGTCCGAACGGGTTGGGCAGGAAGCGCCCGGCGGTCTGGGCCGGGCGGCGGTGGTAGCCGCGGGCCAGGCAGATGCCCGCGATGTACAGCTCACCGGGAACGCCGGGCGGCACCAGGGCCAGGTTCTCGTCGAGGACGTGGAGCCGGGTGTTCCACACGGCCCCGCCGATGGGAGTCGGCTCCGGCCAGTCGGCCACGTCGTCGGGCATCAGGAGGGCGGTGGCCGCGTGGGTCTCCGTGGGGCCGTAGAGGTTGTAGAGGCGCCGGGGCAGCGCGGCGTGGAAGTTCCTGGCGGTCTCGCTCAGGACCAGGGGTTCGCCGCCCTGGGCGATCTGCCGCAGTTCCGGCAGGTCGACGCCCTGGGCCACGGCGGCCCGGTACATGGCCTCGATCATCACCGTGGGCGCGTACAGGTCGGTTATCCCGTGCTCCCTGAGCCAGTGCACGAACTCCGCCGGGTCGCGGCGCAGTTCCTCCGGCGGGACGACCAGGGTGCCGCCGGCGAGCAGTGTGCCGAGGAACTCCTGGATGGTCGGGTCGAAGCCGAGCGCCGCGAAGTGGGCGGTGATGTGGCCGGGGCCCGCCGGCAGGTGGTGCATGTTCCAGGCGATGAGGTTGACGATCGCCTCGGCGCCCATCGAGATGCCCTTGGGCGTGCCGGTCGAGCCGGACGTGTAGAGGAGGTAGACGGGGCTGTCGCCGGTGAGTCCGGCGACCTGCGGTGCGGTGTCGGGCTGCCGGTCGATGTCCGGGCTGGTGTCGACCTCGAGGCAGGCCGCGGCCGGTATGTCCTCGGGCACGAGGCGCCGGGTAGCGGAGTCGGTGACGACCAGGGCGGGGGCGGCGTCGGCGAGCATGGTCCGCAGCCGTGCCTCCGGGAGCCCGGGGTCGGCCGGCATGTAGACCGCCCCCGCCTTCAGTACGGCGAGGAACGCGATGATCAATTGGTCGGAACGGGGCAGCAGCACGGCCACGACCTGCTCCGGGCCCGCGCCGCGGGCGGCGAGCGTCCTCGCGAGCCGGTTGGCCCGCGCATTCAGCTCCGCGTAGGTCCAGGTCGCCCGGTCGCAGCGGACCGCCATGGCGCCGGGGGTCCGCTCGACCTGCTCCTCGAACCACTCGCCGAAGGTGGTGTCGGGCAGTTCTCTGGACGTGTCGTTGACGGTGTGCAGCAGGTAGTCGCGCTGGTCGTCGTCGAGGATGTCGAGCCGGTGCACCGGTTCGTCGGGATCGGCGAGGGCCGCGGTGAGCAACTGGTCGAGGTTGCGCAGGAACCGGTGGGCGGTGGTGGGCTCGAAGAGCCGGCGGGCGTAGTGCAGGCGGGCAGGGCCCTCCTCGCTGATGCCGAACCACAGCTCCGCCGCGGTGGGGGGCACCGTGTCCGTGGTGGAGACGCCCACCTGGAAGAGGGGCCGGCCCGGTGCGGATCTGGCCCTGTTGACCGCGTCCCGGACCTCGTCGAAGGCGACGGCGGAGTGCTGTCGTGCCTCGGCCCGGCGGGCTCCCACCCGTGCCACCAGCTCGCGGAAGGACGGTCGGCCGGAGACGTCGATCCGGAGAACTGCGCGCCCCTCTCCGACGGCACGGCCTCCGGTGGCCCCGTCTCCGGTGTTCGTCACCGCCAGCGGTATGTCGGTGCCGGCGCCGAGACGGTGGACCAGCGCGGCGACGGCGGCCTCGTGGACGGCGGCGACCGGCACGCCCGCGGAGCGGGCGAGCTCGGCGGCGACCGCCCCCGTCCGCGGATCCGGCGCGTGCTCCGCACACGCGAGGACGCCGTCGGGCACCGCGGGGTGCGGCCGGTCGGTGGGCAGGTCGTGCTGCTCCGCGAGACCGGCGAAGGTCGTGAGCCAGTAGTCGAGCGAGGCCGCTTGTGCCGGTGCGGTGGGGTTGCCGTTCATCAGTACTCTCCACGTGTCCGCAGGGATTCCGGCAGCCGGCCGGTGGGCCGGTACCCGGGCCGGCAGTGCCTAGCTGACGATCACTGCCTTGAGAGCCGTGCCGTTCGCCACGTCCCGCAGTGCGGAGGCGAAGTCCTCCAGCGGATAGGTGGTGACCAGACGTGCCAGGTCGAACCTCGCGGCCAGCGCGGGCAGGAGGCCCACGTACCGGGCGAGATGGGCACCGGTGAAAGCCCACGACCCCACGACGTCCAGCTGCCGGTGAACGATCTGGTGGGGGTTGATCAGGGTGTCGCCGCTGTCGGTGTACTGGCCGACGACCAGGTAGGAGCCGCCTCGCCGGGCCAGCCGGAGGCCCTGGCCGACGGCGGCGGGCACCCCCGCACACTCGACGACCAGGTCCGCTCCGCGCCCACCCGTCAGTTCGAGGACCTCGGCGAGCGCGTCCTCCTGGTCCGCGGCACCGACGACGTCCACGTGGGCGGTGCCGATCCCGAGGTCCGCGGCCAGACTCAGCCGTTCGGCCGGGCCGCCGGCCAGGATCACCCGTCCCGCACCGCCCAGTTGGGCCATCGCGGCGGCGGCGAGGCCCACCGGTCCGCTGCCCTGGACGACGACGGTCTCACCGAGCCGCACCGGCCTGCGTTCGAAGGCGTGCGCCATGGTCGGGCCCGCGCAGGCGAGCGACATGGCGGTGAGCGGTTCGGTCCCGTCCGGCAGCCTGATCACGGTGGTGCCCGCGGCCAGCTCGATGTGTTCGGCCCAGGATCCGGCCAGCGGGGCGTCCTCGGTGACGGACCGGTTCACGCCGTACGTCCTGCGCCGCTCGCACAGGGTGGGCTCCAGGTGGGCGGAGCAGGGCACGCAGGTCCCGCACGCGATCGACGAGGCCCACATGACCCGGTCGCCCGCCGCGAGCGGCGTGCCCCCGGTGTCGTGGCCGACGCCCTCTCCGAGCTCGTACACGGTGCCGAGGCCCTCGTGGCCGAGGACCAGCGGGACGGGCACGTCCAGGTGCCCCTGCTGGAGGTGCAGGTCGGTGCCGCAGACCCCGCCGTACCGGGAGGCGACGACCATGCCGCCGGGCGGGGCCGCGGGCAGGGGGAAGTCCCGTAGGGCGAGGGGTGCCCCGAAGCGCTCGAGCACGACGGCACGGCTGGTCAGGTCGGTCATGGAATGAGGTCTCCGTCCACGATGGTTCGGGACTCGTCGGTGGACTGGAGGGTCCGGGTGTCACGGCCCACCAGGTATTCGGGGCGTACCCGCTTCGTCGGGCGCGGCTGGTTGCGGACGTCGTTGTACGTGGCGATCAGCAGACGCCGTGGCAGGGGCGACATGTTGGTGGCGGAGCCGTGCACGATCTCCGGGTGGAAGAGCACCACGGAACCTGCGGGCCCCTTGGCGCTCTCCATCCCGTGCCGGGCGACGAGCTCGCGCATCTCGTCGCGGCCGAGCGAGATCTCGTCGGGGTCGACGTGTTCCCCGGAGAGAGCCGGCTCGCCCGGGGATGGTGCTCCCCCGGCGCCG
The DNA here is from genome assembly GCA_014651175.1 of Streptomyces clavifer. Classification (GTDB taxonomy): domain Bacteria; phylum Actinomycetota; class Actinomycetes; order Streptomycetales; family Streptomycetaceae; genus Streptomyces; species Streptomyces clavifer. The sequence goes on from BMWJ01000007.1 coordinate 222,621, forward strand.
CGCCGGTGCGATCCCGGCAGGAAGATGACCGGCCCGTTGTGCTCGGTGGCGTCGTCCAGGAAGAGCGCGACGTTGAGCAGCCGGGGCTCGGGAAGGTTGTCCGCAGCGTGCCAGGCGATGAAGTCCTGGTGCCACGACCAGCCGCCGCCGCTGAAGGCCGGCTTGCTGTTGATCTTGAACTGGTACATGTACACCTCGGGACCGACCAGTTGGCGGGCCGGCCCGAGCAGTCGCGGCGAGCGGATCAGTGAGGCGAATTCGGGCTGCCTCTGGTGCGAGGCGTAGACGGCCCTGAGCTCGTCGGTTCCGTCCTCCCGGACACGGTGCGGGCCGGGTGCCCGGGAGTCGCGGGCGAAGGACGCCCGGAGCGACTCGACCTCCTCGGCGTCGAACAGAGCGCGCAGGACGACGAATCCCTGCTCCTGATATGTGTGCACCTGACTGGAAGTCAGCTTCATTTCAGCCTCCGTCCGACGGAAAACACCGTGGTCTTCCGGGTATTCATCGACCATCCTCCGGATTTCGGCGCCGAAATAACATTAGGCGAATCGGTCCACGGGAAGCATTCACCCCTGAACACTGGAATGGAACGGTCTTCATCTCCCGCCCCGGGGGAAAGAGCACCGGAATTATCCGTCCGTCTTTCCCGCACGACGGGATGTGATCAGCGCGACGTGACGGTGACGGGCAGCCGGTCCAGGCCGCCGGTGATGTAGGACGGGATCCGCCGGGGCGGGCCGGCGAGTGCGATCTCGATGCGCTCGTCCACCAGCTCGTCGAGCAGCGCGGAGATCATCAGCCGGGCGAGCGGGGCTCCTATGCAGAAGTGGCCGCCGCCGCCGAAGCTGGCGTGCCGGTTGGGGTGACGATCGAGCAGGAACTCCATCGGCCGCTCGAAGACGCTCTCGTCCCGGTTGAGCGACGGGAGCCAGACGCTGACCGCCTGGCCCGCGCGGATGGGCACCCCGGAGATCTCCGTGTCGGTGACGGCCGTGCGCATGATGTGGTTCACCGGCGCCGACCAGCGGAGCAGTTCCTCGACCGCTCGCCGGTGACTGATCTCCCCGCGTCGCAGCGCCTCGGCCTGCTCCGGGGCGTCCATCAGCGCGAGCAGACCGGCACCGGTGACCTGTCTGGTCGTCTCGCCCGCTGCCACCACCAGGTTGTCGCAGGTGAGGATGATCTCCTCGTCGCTGATGTCCAGCCCTTCGGCCTGGGCCAGGGCGAAGGCCGAGACCACGTCGTCGCCGGGACTGCTGCGGCGGTCCTCCAGGACCTCGGAGTAGTACTGCAGGACCTCGAGGTGGGCCTGCTGCGCGGTGCTGCCGTCGATGTCCACGATGTTGTCGGCTGCCGTGCTGGTGTACGAGGCGACGCGATCCACGTCGCCCGGTGCCACGCCGAGGAGCTCCGCGGTCACTGCCAGCGGGTACCGGGCCGCCACGTCGTTGACGAAGTCGCAGGTCCCGGCGTCGGTGACCGAACCGATCAGGCGGTGGGCGACCTCCTTGGCCCGGTCCTGGAAGGAGCGGGAGGCCCGCGGCGTGAAGAGCCGGCCCAGCACCCCGCGCAGCACGCCGTGCCGTGGCGGGTCGGTGAGGGTCATCATCCGGCCGCCGCCCGGGAACGGGTCGGAGAGGTTGGGGCGCAGGAAGGTGCCCCGGGTCGAGCTGAAGCGCCGGGAGTCGGTCAGGACGTCGAGCCCCTCGGCATAGGTCGTCACCGCCCAGAAGCCCTCGTGGCCCGGCTCGTCGTGCCACGAGACCGGGCAGTCGCGGCGCAGTCCGGCCCAGACCGCGTGCGGATCCCCGTGCGCGTACAGGGTGGGGTCCGTCAGCCTCAGGCCCGGATCCGTCGGCGCGTACTGCTGAACCACCACGGGGCACTCCTTCGTTCAGGCATGGGCGGCGCAGGGGTTTGTCGGTGTTCCGGACCGCGGCAGCGGCCCGGCGACCGTTTCACTCGGCCTCGTCGGGCAGGTCGTGGACGCGCCTGAGGGGTGACCAGAACAGGAACAGCACGCTCAGGAGACCTCCGACGACCGCGAACCAGAGGGTGGGGCGGACCCCGATGAGGGTGCCCATACCACCGGCCACCAGCGCGCCGACCGGACGGACGCCGTAACTGATGGCCATCTGCGCGCCCTGCATCCGGGACCGGAGCCGGTCCGGAGTGATCGCCTGCTGGAGCGTGGCACCGCTGATGTCGAACAGCATCAGTCCGAGGGCGGAGGCGAACTCACCGATCACCAGCATGGTGACGACGATCCACTGGGGACCGTGCGCCAGCGGAGTCAGGACGAGCGCGGCCGGGAAGATCAGGCAGCCGATGAGATAGGTGGGGCCGAGCCCCAGGCGCGCGGAGACCTTGCCGGTGATGGCGGAGCCGATCAGCGCGCCCACCGCGCCGACGCTGATCACGGCCCCGACCAGCCCGGCCGAAAGGCCCAGGTCGCGCGCGGCGAAGAGGATCAGCAGCGTGGAGTAGACGGTGTAGAAGAAGTTGAGGGCGGTGCCGGAGAGGATCTTGGCGCGCAGTACGGCCGACCTGCCGAGGAAGCGCAGCGCCTCACGGATGCCGCGCTGGGACTCGGTCTCCTCCTTCTTGGTCTCCTCGACCGACACCGTGCGCAGCATCACCGCGGCGACGAGGAAGGAGAAGACGTCCAGGAGCAGCGCGAAGGGGGCGGAGAGGATCTGCACGATGACGCCGCCGACGCTGGGCCCCGCGACGAAGGAGAAGGAGTAGCTGGCCCTGCTCAGCGAGGTGGCGCTCAGGTACTGCTCGCGGGGGACCAGAGAGGCGAAGAGACCGGGCACGGCGACGCTGAACACCACTGCCAGGGTGCCGATCACGAAGGAGACGACGTACAGGTGCAGCAGCGTCAGCGCGTCGGTGAAGTAGGCGAGGGGAACGGTGGCCACGGCTGCCGCGCTCGCCAGGTTCGCCGCGATCATCGTGGCGCGGCGACGGCCGCGCCGGTCCACCCAGGCGCCGGCGTGCAGGGAGAACAGCAGGAGCGGCAGCTGCTGCAGCGTCACGAGCATTCCCATGTCCGCTGCCGAGGCGTCGAGCGCCATCACCGCGATCAGGGGCAGGACGATGGACGTGACCTGGTCCCCCATGTAGGAGACGGTCTGCGCGGTCCAGAAATTACGGAAGTTCTTCTGGCGCAGCACGGCGGGAATTCTGTCTGCCATGCGGGGCGGCGAGACAACGATCAACGTCTGGATCCGTCCTTGCTCTGGTGGCGGATGGGCACTTCCGCTCCGGTGGTCGATGGACACTTCTGCGGTACGGAACCGGCGTGTACCGGCGGGCCGGTGCCGGGCGGCCGCCGAGGCGGTCGCCCGACAAGCGGCGGCGGACAGGCGCAACGGTTCGGCGAGTGGTTGCGGCTGATCGGGTCGGTGGCCCGGGGGCGCAGGCCGGCCGGACACCCAGCCGGCCGGCGCCCCCGGGCGGAGCTCACGGGAGGTCGTCCAGGCGCCGCCGGACGGCTGCGGGTCCTGCCACGAGCACCCGGTCCCCGGCGAGGGTCACCGAGAGGCGGCCACCGCGTTCGGACAGTTGCAGGGCCGACATCGTCTCCTTGCCGAGGCGCCGGGCCCAGTACGGTGCCAGCTTGCAGTGCGCGGACACACAGACCTGGTCCTCGTCGACCCCGAGGGCGGGGAAGAACGTACGGGACACGAAGTCCGCGCCGCCCTTCCCGCCGCGGGCGGTCACCACGTGCCCGCGGCAGTCGATCTCCGCGAGCGCCTCGAAGTCGGGCTGGAGGTCGGCGACCTCCTCCACCGACCCGACTTCGACGAGGATGTCGTCCTCGGCACGCTCGCACGACGTCAGCTCCACCCCGAGCGCCTTCTGGAGACCGGGGGGCGGGGCGATCGGCCTGGTGTGCATCACCGGCAGGTCGATGGCGAACTCGTCGCCCGCCCGGTGGGTGTAGAGCGGCCCCGCACCGGTCTCGAACACCAGCGGGAGAGTGTCGTCCACCCCGCCCACCTCGTGCAGGTAGCAGGCGCTCGCCACGGTGGCGTGACCGCAGATGTTGAGCTCCTTGCCCGGGGTGAACCACCGCACCCGGTAGTGCCCCTTGGCCAGGGGGTGCAGGAAGGCGAGGGTCGGCAGTCCTGCCGTACGGGCGGCCTCCTGCATCCGGCCGGCCGTGGGGTGGCCGTCCGGGCAGAGCACCACGCCGGCCGGATTGCCCCGGAACTCGGCGTCGGCGAAGGCGTCAACCAACCAGGTCTCCATCGCGGGGCACCTCACTCATGGTCCGGAACATGCCGTCCACGGCGCGGAACATGCCCCACACCTCGGTGTACGGAGGCCCGTAGTCACCGCTGTCGATGTCGCGCTGTCGCGCGTAGGCCGCGGTGGTCCACGAGGCGGTCGTCGGATAACGGTGGTGATAGTCGTGGTTCGGCAGGTCACCCACGATGACCATGAGCCTGCTGGGCAGGTGGTACAAGAGGAAGCTCAGCAGCCAGCCGGCCCAGGCGACCGCGGCCCGTCCGAGCCGCAGGCCCCGTTCGGGGACGGGCGCGCCGCAGTACCGGGCCGAGGTCGCGGGCACCGTGTAGAAGCGGTTGTCGTAGCCGGGGTCGGAGGGGGTCAGCCAGGCGTGTTCGCCGAGGCGGTCGAGGAGCGCGCTGAGCTGCGAGAAGAAGATCACCGGCAGCACGAAGGCGAGCAGCAGCACCGAAGTCCCGTGCGGCAGCCAGAAGGGCAGCGAGAGCCAGAGACCCGCCCAGAGGACGAAGCCGGCCCGCCGCCAGGTTCCGGTGGTCAGGTTGGAGCGCACCCTCCCGCCGATGGTGACGGCGTAGAAGCGCGGGAGGACGAAGACGACGAGCGTCCTGCGCCACAGCTGGTTCCGTGTCATCGACGGCAGGAATCCGAACCGGAAGAGGAACTGCACCGGCGGGTCCTCCACGGTGGCGAAGACCGACCGCCGGTGGTGGTTGTCGAAGTGTTCCTCCTTGAACTCCTGGAACGTGTTGTAGACGTTCAGCACCGTGACCAGCTCGCCGAAGAACCTGTCCCGGGCCCGGTTCCCTGAGTACTTGCGGTGCAGGGCCTGGTGCGCGATGACCAGGATCATCGTGCGCGCACCCTGCAGGGTCAGGACCCAGCCGGCCACCAGAGCGAGTCCCCACAGGTCGAACCGTGCCGACACGGCCGCCGCGGACAGGGCGAGCCCGCCGAGGAAGACCACCAGGGTCACCGCGGTGTAGCTGGCCCACGTGTGCCGGATCAGCGGCTTCTGGTGGGGCAGGGCCCGCCCCGTCGCCCAGGTCCAGAAGGGCTGCGTCCACCCGGGGAACCGGAGGTACGACGCGCGGACGTCACTCATCGCGGCGCCTGCCCGACGGGGCCGCCACGCCCGTCTCCACGCTGAGGCGGTCGAAGAAGGCGGTCCAGCAGTCCCACATCTCCTCCGCCGCCTTCAGCACGGTCTGTTCGTCCTCCGGGGAGAAGCCGTCGAGCAGGGCGTGGTTGGCCTCCTCGACGTGGTCCGGTTCCTGGGCGACGTGGATGTCCACCCACGCGTTCCTGGTGGTGCCCGACTCCCGGGTGACGGCGTCTCCGATGCTGGACACCATCAGCAGGTCCGTCACCTCGGTCGCGTATATGCCGCCCAGGGCGCTGAACCGCTCGCCGGAGAGACGCTCGTAGCAGGCGACCAGGTCGGCGGTCTCCGGGAACGGCGCGGATCCGGTGACCTTCTCCCGGTCGTAGCCGGCCTTCTCCATGCTCCTTGCGTAGATCACTTCGTGGGCGCCGTGCGCGGACCCGGCTCCGGCCTCCTGGCTGAGGATGCGGGTGATGGCGCTCTTGGACTCGATGTCCGGCAGCACCGCTATGCAGCGCGCCAGGAACGTCGTGAAGTAGTGGAGCGGGTACCACCACTGGCCCAGGTAGGTCTCCACCTGTTCGTGTGCGAGCGTCCTGGAGTGGACCTGCTTGAAGAAGTCGTGGTCGGCGAAGCGCGCGTGCACCTCGTTGCCGGCCAGCCGGCCGGCCAAGGAGGTGGCAGTGTCCTCGGTCGTCATGATGAGCCTCCGTCGGGGGTGGGGGTGGCACGTTCCATCAGGAAGAAGCGCTGCTCCTCCTGGATCTTCGAGCGCACTGCCGGGTCGGGGCACCGGCGCCCGATCTCCGTCAGCGTGCGCCACACGAAGTCGTCACCGCCGTCCCTGCGGTAGTGCTTCTTGATGACGAGGCCGAAGACGTCGCGGTAGTTCTCGAGATCGACGACGTCGGACAGCCGGTACAGCGCCTGCAGTTCGCCGTCCGTGAGCGAGGCCCGCTTGCTGACCCGGTCCTCCGGTATCCGTCCGGTGGGTTCCAGGGGGAACTTCACGACGTCGGCCGCGTCGGCGGCGTCGGTGAAGTCCAGGATCAGGTGGGTGCGGCTGCGGGTCGTCAGGGCCGCGGCCCCGTGCACCTTCGACGCGTCGAAGAACCAGACGTCGCCGAGGGCCATCCTGTACACGACGTTGTCCTCGGTGAAGAGGGCGCCCTCGTTGGTGTCCAGCGGGATGTGCATGCGGTGGGCGTTGCGCGCCTCCTGCGGGATGTCCTCGAGCTCCAGCAGGTCGCGGTGCGGGACGGTGACGCTGTTGGTCATCTCGGCGATGCGCGCGAAGTTCAGGTTCTCCAGGTGGAAGTTGCGCTCCACCAGCTGCCGCAGGTACGGCAGCTGCTCGCCGAAGGCGGTGACCCCGGACTTCCGCGAGTGGTCGTAGTTGGTGATCAGCCCGTCGCCGCCCTCACCGCCGGTGGCGAACAGCATCAGGCTCTTCCAGAGGCCTCCGCAGAGGTAGTCGCTGTAGGCCTCGGAGAAGCGGAGGGTGGCAGCTCGGGTGAGGTCCTCGGTGACCGCCGCGGAGTCGATCTCGACTCGTCCGGCCAGTTGTGTGTCGACCATCAGGCACTCCTCGGACGCGTGGTGAAGGGCTCGTCCCAGGCGTTGGTGGTCCTCATGGTGTTGAGGCCGTAGTCGTCCTGCCCGGCGAGGAGGACGCTGCCGTGCCGGGAAAGATCGAAGTGGTGACCGAATTCGTCGAACTCGGTCATGCCGCCGTAGACCCGGACCGTGGGCGGGACCACCCGGACCGAGAAGCCCATGCGCTGCCGGCGACTGTTGTTCGGATTGGAGCCGTGGATGCAGCGGGCGGTGAAGAGGACCACTTCACCCGGGGCCATCTCATGGTGGACGACCTCCTCCTCGTCGGGGTTCCAGTCCTTGTCGATCCGCAGTTCGCCGTAGTCGTAGCCGAAGAAGGTGTTGTCCTTCCCGGTTCCGTTCCAGGAGATCGGCGCGGTCTCGTCGTACTTCCAGCTGCGGTGACTGCCCGGGATCATCTTCAGGCAGCCGTTCTCCTTGGTCGCCTCGGTGAAGGCCACCCACGCCGTGAGTTCCATGGGAACTCCTTCGGTGCGCTCGCCGGGCTCGAGCATCCCCTTCTCGGCCTCACCGATGGCGTAGGTCTCGACCTGGTGCCATCCGGTGCCGGACTCGCCGGGGTTCTTGGGGAAGAACTCCGTGCGCCAGCACAGCACGTCGGGTCCGATGACGCTCTGCATCCGTTCCACGATGGCGGGTTCGCTGATCAGCGAACCGAGGCCGGGAACGTCCAGGTGCCGGTCGTAGTTGACCGGGTTGTCGAAGACGGCCCGACTCTTGTTGGCGGGATCGAGCAGGTAGGCCCGCTGCTCCTTCCACCACGCCGTCATGACGTCGGGCTCCCAGAGTTTGAAGGGCCCCATGAAGCCCTTCTCGTCGAACTGGCGGCGTTCTGCCTCAAGATCCATCGCTGTCGTTCCCCTTCCCGATGTTTTCCAGAACCGCGTCGATCGCCTCGGCGAGCACCGTGACGTGCGGGGAGGCGAGAATCCCGGTGTGATCGCCGGGCACCTCGTGCACCCGCACGCTGCCGTCGACGACGCCACGCAGCCCGGCCTCCAGCTGGGCGCGCAGCCCGGGGCCGGTGGCCCCGGCCTGGAACAGGTCCGTGTCGCCCTCGTAGCGCCGGGCGGTGTACGTCACCAGGGCGCCCATGCTCTGGCGGGCCATCGCCAGACTGCGGCGCAGGTGAGCGGCCTTGACGCCTGCGGCGGGCGCTCCGCCCATCAGCCCGACCCAGTCCCGGTCGGAGGAGAACTCCGCGATGTCGACCGAGTCCTCTCCGTCCGCGGCGCGCCGGTCCACTTCCTCGAGTACCTGGCCGAGCAGCGTCAGGTAGGACGTCTCGACCGGTGGAAGACCGCTCAGCGGGTCGAGCACGGGGTTGGCGTCGATGAGGCCGAGGAAGGCCACCTCCTGGCCCGACTCCCGCAACAGCCTCCCTACTTCGAGCGCCAGCACGCCGCCGAAGGACCAGCCGGCCAACAGGTACGGCCCCTCGCTCTGTACGGCGCGCAGCTGCTCGTGGTGGGCGCGTGCCATCTCCTCGAGGGAGGGCTCGTGGCCCGGCTCGGCCGGCCCCGCGGCCCACCGGACACCGAGCACCCGCACCGGTGACTCCATGCGCCGGGCCAGCTCCCGGTAGGTGAGCAGTTCACCGCCGAGCGGGTGGAAGAGATAGAGCACATTGCCCGCGGATCCGGGCTTGAGCGTGATGAGTTCGGACGCCGGCCTGCGCGTCGGCGAGGTCGCGGGCCCGGCGGCCAGGAACGCGGCGAGCTCCTCGACGGTGGTGTTCCGCAGGATCACCGAGAGTTCGATCTCCCGGCCGGCCAGTTGGCTGAGCTCGGTGACCACCCAGGCGGCGAGCAGCGAGTCGCCGCCGACGTCGAAGAAGTCCTCGTCGTGCTCGAACTCGTCATGACCGAGGACCCGTTGCCATACGGCGGCCACCGCGTCGGCAAGGGTGGCACAGTCCGGCTCCGTCACTCCGCGGTCCGCCGGCCCGGGCAGCGGCACCTCGGCCAGTTTCCTGCGGTCGGCCTTCCCCGTGGGGCTCAGCGGCATCGCGTCGATGAAGGCGTACCGCGCCGGGACCATGTAGCCGGGCAGCGACTGCTTCAGGGCTGCGGAGAGTCGGGAGACCGACGGTCGCACTCCCTCCTCCGCCACCACGTAGGCGGCCAGCACCCTGATCCCGTCGGCGAGCGTGCGCTGCCCGACCGCCGCCTCCCGCACGCCCGGGCAGCGGGACAGGGCCAGCTCCACCTCGGCGGGTTCGACCCGGTAGCCGCGGACCTTCATCTGGTCGTCGGCGCGGCCGAGGAAGTGCAGCAGGCCGTCACCGTCCAGCCGGGCGAGGTCCCCGGTGCGGTACATACGGGCGCCGGGTCCGGGGCTGAAGGGATCCGGCAGGAAACGGTCGGCGGTCAGGGCGGGCGCGTTCAGGTAGCCGCGCGCAAGGGCCGCGCCCCCGACATGGATCTCACCGGGCTCTCCCGGCGCCACGGGCGTGAGGCCCGGCCCGAGCAGGTGGACGTCCGCCTCGTCGACTTCCCGCCCGATCGGTGGCGTCCGCGGCCAGGCCCCGCGGTCCTCGTCCAGGGTCAGGCTGGTGACCAGATGGGTCTCGGTAGGGCCGTAGTGGTTGTCGAGCCGGCAGTGCGGCAGCGCGTCGAAGAACTCGGCGATCGCGTCCGTGATCACCAGGTGCTCCCCCGCGGTCACCACGTGCTTGAGCGAGCCGGGGACCCGGCCCGTACGCCGTGCAGCCAGGGCCAGTTGCCCGAGTGCCACGTACGGCAGGAAGACACGCTCGATGCCCTCCTTCTCGAGGACGGCCAAGAGCTGCTCGGGGTCGCGTCTGGACTCCTCGGACAGCAGGCACAGGCGGCCGCCGGTGGCGAGCGTGCCGAGCACCTCCTGGAAGGTGACGTCGAAGCCGGTCGAGGTGAAGCTCACCGTCGCCAGACCGGCCGGACCGTCCGCCGCCTGCCAGCGGATCAGCCGGTTCAGCCCCCGGTGCGTCATCCCCACGCCTTTGGGCCGCCCGGTGGACCCCGACGTACTCATGGCGTACGCCAGGTTGTCGGGGTGCAGGGCGGGCGGGGTCACCAGCGCTCGGGGCGCGGCCTGATCGGGCAGGTCACGTGGGTGCACGATCCGGCCGACCAGGCGTCTCACCTCCGTGGGTGTCTCCCGGTCGGTGACCAGCACCGGAGCACCCAGGTCCTCGACGATGGCGGCGAACCGCCCGGCGGGGCACGAGTCGTCGATCGGCGCGTAGACGCCGCCGGCCTCGAGGATCGCCAGCATCGCGACGACGAGGTCGGGCGATCTCTCCAGCCTGACCGCCACCGGGACTTCAGGGCCGACTCCCCACTCCCGCAGCGCGGTGGCGAGACGCTCCCACCTCTCGAGCAGCTCCCGGTAGGTGACCCGTGAACCGGCCCCGTCCGTCAGGGCGACCGCGTCGGGCCGGGCCAGCGCGCTCTCGCGCACCAAGGAGTGCACGAAGGCACGGGCGTCCCGCGCGGTGCCGGGTATGTGTGAAGAACGTGAATGTCCCATGTGATGAACTCCGACCGCTGTCGTCGATTCGATGCCGGAAACACTCAACAGGAGAGGGGGAAATCAGGAATTCCCGTTCTCGGCGGCGGCCATGGCAGCGCGCAGGCTCGCCGGGCGCATGTCGGTCCAGAGCTCCTCGATCCGACTCAGACATTCCTCCTTGCCGGCGGGCCCTCCCTGCGTTTCCCAGCCTTCCGGCACCTGCTTGTCGCTGCGCCAGATCGAATACTGCTCCTCGTGGTTGCGGACGACGAAATAGAGCTCGTCCTGACTCTTGTGCGACACACCCTCGCTCACGGTTCCTCCAGTGCCTGGGCGCCTGCGAACTGATAGCGGCATTACGCCGACACGCGGTGACGACCCGATTGGTCGTTCTGGGCGTGCGGATGGGACAGCAGAATTCCGAAGTGCTTGGGCACGAACTCCGGGGCCACACCCCGCGACATCGGCCGGGTACATCGGACAATCGAGGTCCCGCTCAAGTAAAGGCGGTGTTCAACCGAGTGATGTCCTCAGTCGAACAGGACCGGGGACGAACATCCGGAACGCGCCGACACAGGGTTACCCGGGCACCCGGTAAACATCAAGGCGCCGATCTCTTCGAACGGACGTCACACGGCGGCCGGCCCTCCGGGCCGGACGCGGTCGGGTGGCGACGGCCTCGGCGCGGACCGGCCGTTAGGATCCGCGGATGACCGGAGCCTTCAACGGATGGACGGAACAGGCGTTCGATGTACTGCTGCGGCTGGAGGGAGATCCTCCGCGCCAGTTGCGCGAGAGCCTCCGCAAGGAGAGGGAACTCCACGTCCGGCAACCCATGATCGCGCTGCTGAACGACGTGGCCGACGCGGTCCCCGCCCTCGACGACTTCTCCGTCTGGGGTTTCCGCAAGGAGTCCTGGTGGTGGCAGCACCAGGGTGCGGTGATCCGGATCGCCCGCCAGGTCGAGATCGGGCTCCGCTTCGACCTCGACGGCCTGCACCTCAAGGCAGGTTGGCACTACCCGGACCCGGGGCAGGTCCCGCGCTACCGGGCAGCGGTGGTCGCCGAGAGCAGCGGCGCCCGGCTCGCCGCCCTGACGGGCAGCTTGGGGGCACGGGGATACGGGCTCACCGGCGACCTGATGAAACGCATGCCGAGCGGTCTGCCCGCCGATCATCCCCGAGCCCGGCTGTTGCGGCACCGCTCACTACAGGCCGCTGCGCCGCCGGCCGGGGACGACGTCGCGCTCACCCCCGCCGCCGTCGACCAGGTGGTCGATGCCGCAGAGGAGCTGGCCCCCCTGCTCTCCTGGCTGAGCCACCATGTGGCGGCATCCGCTCGCGCCCACGCATGACGTGCGCGGCGCACAGCCACAGGAGGCGGGGGCCTGCACAAAGGAGGACATCCGGCGGGCAACGCCTCCCACGGCCCACGGTCGGGCTCGCGGTTCGGCGCCCACGGTCGGCCAGTCGCTCACCGGTCACGCCGGGTCGGGTACTGCGGCCCGGCGGCGCCCCAGGGGGCGGCAGCAGTGGCGAAAGGGGCAGGACCGGCGCATATGCGGAGTCCATGCCGATCCGAGCCAGGGTGTCGCGCCTGCTCACATGGACGAGGGTGACGAGCGCGTGAGTGCGGGGTTCGAGCACAGGACGTCACGGCGATCGCGCGCGTTACGCGCACCGAGGCCGCCTTCCGCCGGATGGCCCCCGGAAAAGCCTACTCCCGGCCCTGACAAATGGGCGTCAACTCGCCATAAATAACCAGCTGGTGGGGAACCGTTGCAGCCCCCATGGAGCCTTGTTAGTCTGAGCCCGCTTCAGACGCCCCTCCCTCCCCTCCTCCACCACCAGACGCGGATATTACTCCCGCTTCCCGGTTCCACACGGCACTTCCCACATCGCAGAACACCCTTGTCCCCAAGGTGTTTCCCATTTCTGACCAGCGCGTCCCCTGTAGTTGCCCGTATCGATCCCCCACCGATACTCGACTGACGGAACGGACCGTAGATGTTCAACGCGCACTCCGCGTCCCCACGGCGCATATCCTCGCTCGAGGAATACACGGCCGGCCGGATGGATTTGCCTCGTTCCACTCTGCCGGATAAGAAGGAACCACCGACAGGTCATGTCGAACTCGTTGCCACGAGTGTCCTTCTTCCTGCCGATTCCCCTAGGACAGCGGGCCTGGACGAGGACCATGTGCAAGCCCTGGTCGATGTCCTCGAAAGCCTTCCGCCTCTGCTGGTGGACCGCAATTCCCTACGGGTCATCGATGGAATGCATCGCCTGCTGGCCGCGCGCCTCAAAGGCCAGGAACACGTGCGCGTGCAGTTCTACGACGGTGATTCCGACCAGGCGTTCCTGCATTCCGTCAGGCTCAACGTCCAGCACGGCCTGCCCCTGACCCGTGCCGACCGGCGGGCCGCCGCGGAGCGTATGTTCCGTACACACCCGCAGTTGTCCGACCGGGCCATCGCGACGATCGCCGGGCTCGCCACCAAGACAGTGGCGAGCCTGCGGGTCGAGATGGGCGCCTCCTCGTCCTCCGACGTCCGCATCGGCCAGGACGGCAGGCGTCGGCCCGTGAACACGGCGAACGGCCGTCTGGCGGCGAGCCGGGTCATCGCCCTCCGGCCGGAGGCCTCACTGCGGGAGATCGCCAGCGAGGCCGGCATCTCGGTCGGCACCGCGCACGACGTCAGGGAACGGATCAGCCAGGGCAAGGACCCACTGCCCGACAGCGTGCGCGAGAAGGCCCTCGGGTTCGCTCCCACCCCGCCGGCCGACCCCTCACCCACTGCCATGCCACCACGTGTCCCCGGCCATGCGGTCACTGAGGAGGCACAGGGGGTGCCGGAGGCGCAGGAAGGCCAAGGGATGCAGGAGGTCCTCCAGCGCCTGCGCCAGGACCCGTCCCTGCGCTACACCGAGTCCGGCAGGGCTCTGCTGCGCTGGCTCGGCTCCAGCACGGTGATTCCGGGCGAGATCCCGGTCGCGCTCGAACAGGTGCCCGCCCACTGCGCCGTGAGCGTGAGTCGGCTGGCCCGGTCCTGTGCCGCGGCCTGGCTCGACCTCGCCTTTCGCCTGGAGAGCGGCACCTCCCACTGACACACGAGGAGGCGTCCGGCAGGCGCCGCCCGGAGCGGGTACGGCGGCGGAGCCGCCCGCCCGTACCAGCGTGCCGACACGGCCCGCTCCGTGACGCGAGGTCACGACCCACCCGAAGCCCGGTACGACCCTCAGGGAGTCCCGTCGTGCTCAGCCGGTCCGACCTTCCGGAAACAGCGCCCCGCCGATCGGCCACGTGTCGCTCCTTCGTGGAAGCCGTCCGCCGGCCCACCGGGACAGGCGGACGCTCATGACCGCCTCGCAGACGGTGTATCTCCTCCTCGACCTGGCTCTCATACTCGGTCTGGCACGTGCGATGGGCGCACTGGCCCGCAGGTTCGGGCAGCCCGCGGTCATCGGCGAGATCCTGGCCGGCGTGATGCTGGGACCCACGCTGCTGGGCGAGGAGCTCTCCAGGACGCTCTTCCCCGACGACATACGGTCCCTGCTCGGCGCACTCGCCGCAGTGGGCGTGGCGCTCTTCATGTTCCTCGTCGGCATGGAACTGGATGTCGGTCTGCTCCGCGGCAGGGGACGGGCCACACTCTCGACGTCGCTGTGCTCGACGCTGCTGCCGCTCGCTCTCGGCGCCGCCCTGGCCTGGCCGTTGATGCCCTCGCACCACCAGGGCGAGCCCATCGGGTTCGTGCTGTTCTTCGCGGTGGCCATGGCCGTGACGGCCTTCCCCGTACTGGCCCGGATCATCGCCGACCGCGGACTGGCGGCGACCAAGCTCGGGACCACCGCACTGGCCTGCGCGGCGATCGCGGACGTGATGGCCTGGGCCCTGCTCGCCGTCGTCGTCGCAGTCGCCACGGGCGGACAGCTCGAATGGCGGCTGGCGCTGCTGGTCCCCTACGTCGTGCTGATGGTCACCGTCGTCCGTCCCCTGCTTCGCCGGGCGAGCGTGCTGGGCCCCCGGGAGCCGGGCGGGCCCGCTGCCGGGCGGAACTTCGTGGCTCTGGTCCTGGGCGGGCTGCTGCTCTCGGCGGCCTGCACGGAGTGGCTGGGCATGCACTACGTCTTCGGAGCGTTCCTGTTCGGCGCCGTGATGCCGCGCGGCACGCAGGGGAAGCTGCGCGACGGCGTGATGGATCGCATCGAGCCCTTGTGCGGGCTGCTCCTCCTGCCCGTGTACTTCGTGCTGTCCGGGCTCAAGGTCGACCTCTCCCGGCTGAGCGTGTCGGACCTCGGCGAACTCGCCGCGATCATGGCCGTGGCGATCGGCGGGAAGTTCCTCGGCGCCTACGCCGGAGCACGGATGGGTGGTCTCGACGGCCGCCAGTCGGCGGCCCTCGGAGCCCTGCTGAACACCCGTGGACTCACCGAGCTGGTGGTCCTCGGAGTGGGCCTGGAGATCGGCGTGCTGGACAACAAGCTCTACTCGCTGATGGTGGTGATGGCCGTGACCACCACCGCTCTCACCGGCCCTCTGCTCCGCGTCATCCTCCCTGGGCAGTCAGCCGGTCGCACCGGCGTCCGAGGCGATGCCGGGCCCGGGCCCGTTCCGTTACAGCAGGACGACGGGGCCACGGCCCACGTGCCACCGCGACGGGGCCGGCACTGACGACGCGCCTGAGCACCGCTGTGGCCGGCAGCTCCCGCAGAAGTGTCGGCCACAGCGAGTCTGGCAGGGTTCCCCGCAGGAGCGCAGTACGGTCCCGCCATGGCAGCAAGAATCGATCTCACCCTTGATTGCGCGGACGCGAAGCTCCTCGCCGAGTTCTGGAAGACCACCCTGGGGTACGCGGACGAGCCGCCGCCCGCCCCGTTCGGAACCCGCGAGGAGTGGCTCGCTCAGTTCGACCTTCCGGACGACGACTCCGCGGACGGCGGCGCGTGGCTCTGCGACCCCGACGGCTCGGGGCCCCGGCTCTCCATCCTCGAGGTCCCCGAACCGAAGACCGCGAAGAACCGACTCCACATCGACGTCCGGGTGCCGGGACACGGCAGCGACAGTGAGAAGTGGGACCGGATCAGGGCGGAGTCCGAGCGGCTGGTGAAGGCGGGCGGGGCCGTCCTGGAGGAGTTCGAGGGGCACCACATCGTGATGGCCGACCCGGAGGGCAACGAGTTCTGCGTCGCCGCGGCCGCGGCTTGAGCGCGGCCGCGGCGACCACACGGGTAGTCCGTCGCCCACCCCGCACCGTGACGTCGAGCGCCCGCATGGGCCCCACGGCACGGGCGGCCTCACGGCGATGCCTGTGCGAGCCACCCGGAATTCGCCATTGGTCTCACAGCCACCGCCTCCCGACGGGGCGGCACATGGCCACTCCCGGTACCCACACCACCTCACGTGGTGGCATGCGGAAACAGCCGCGCGGCCACCGTGTGCAGGCAGCCGCACACCACCTTCACCGTCTGACCACTTCCAGCCGCAGGGTGGGCGCGGCGTGCCTCAGGGTGCAGACGGCGTATCGAGGCCGTGCTTAGTCTCCCGGCCCATGAGATTCACTCGCACGAGACGCCTCGGTCTCGCCACGATCATCGCTCTCGCCTTCACCCTCCTCGGCCTGGCGCCCTCCGCGAGCGCCGCCGACCCGGCCCCGGCCGAGCTGTCGTTCAGCACCGACGCCGCCACCACCACGCCCGGCGGTGCAGTGAACCTGTCGATGACGATCAAGAACAATCAGACGTACGACATCTGGTTCGTCTACCAGACCATCGACCCGACCTGGCTGACGACCCAGCGCCCCGACCTCAAGTACAGCTTCACCGGCTGCAGCCTGGCGACGGGCACCGGCGCCGTCCCGTGTTCGGGCACCGGGCCGGCGAACCTCGGCGGCAACTACGGCACCACCGTCCCGCCCGGTCAGAGCCGTACCGTCACGCTGACCCTGCAGGTCGCCGCCGACTCCGGCTGCAACGGCAACATCGGCTTCTACTCCTACTTCTACGCCGAGTTCAGCGACAGCACCAGCCTCAGCGGCGGGCCGGTCCACACGCCCGAGACCCGCGTGCTGTGCGCGTGACCGAAGCCCTGCGCACTCCGAGCGGCGCACGACCCCGCTGAGCGGGGACCTCACGGACGAAGACGGCGGCCGACGTGTGCTCCATGTCGGCCGCCGTCGGCATGCCGCCTCCGGAATGACTTGATCCAGCTCCACACCGGCAGGCACATTGGTCGAGACCACTGGTGTCTCACCTCCGCCACATCCGGCGGCCCGCGTTCCGCCGTTCACCTACCCCAGCAGCACACGGGCCTACAACAGGCCCCACCCCCGGCGATCAGCGGCACCACCAGCGCCCACGACGACCACCTTGTCGCATTGATGGACACATATGCTTTTCCGTCAAGTTGCCCAGCAGCCACACAAAAGCTCCACACAGACCTCACTATGTGACACACGACGGATGCGTCGACGACCGGCGTCTCAGGGGGCGACGGCGTGGCATTGGGGGTGGGGCAGGCTCCGACAGGAGCCCGACCTCCCCTGCCCTGGGGAGGGGTTTCCACCGCATGAAGCGGACCATTCGCACCACCGCGCTCTTAGTGGGCACACTGATGGCAACGATCGGACTGCCGGCGGCCACGGCCCGGGCGGACGATCCGGCACCTCGCGTCGATCTGCGTGTGCTGGTCGTGAGCGACGGAGGGCCGTCGACCGAGGCCATCGCCGCCGAACTGGAGAACGCCGGAACGCCGTACACCGAGGTGGACCTGGCGGACACCGGCCGGGACGTGATCGACCCGGGCTTCCTCGCGGACACGGTCGACGGCCGACCGCGCGCCAAGTACCAGGCCGTCGTCCTGCCCAACGACAACCCGTTCCCGACGGGATCCGCCGAGATGGCAGCCCTCGTGGCGTACGAGCAGAAGTACTCGATCCCACAGGTCGACGCCTACACCTACGCGCGTCCACAGGTGGGGCTCAACGCGGCGGTCGGAACGGGATACGCCGGCAGCGTCGACGGGGTACGGGCCGAGGTGACACAGGCCGGGAGGGCCGGGCCCTTCGGCTACCTGGAGGGAGCGGTCCCGTTCGAGGACAACTCCCCCACCGTGGGCGAGTCCTACGCCTACCTCTCGACGCCGGTGGCCGGCGCCGACTTCGTCCCGTACGTCCAGGCCGCCATCCCGGGCAGGCCGACGATGGGCTCCCTGGTGGGCGAGTACCGGCACGACGGGCGGCGCGAACTGGTCGTCACCTTCGTCTACAACCGGTACCAGCAGCAGTACCGGCTGCTGGCCCGGGGGATCGTGGAGTGGATGACCGGCGGGGTGCACCTCGGCGCCGACCGCAACTACTTCGCGGTCCACGTCGACGACGTCTTCGCCGCCGACGACCGCTGGGACTCGGCACTCAACTGCACGCCCGGCGACGTGGACTGCCAGCCGGGTGAGGGCACCCCGAACCCGATCCGCATGGTCCCGGCCGATGTCGACCACGCCACAACCTGGCAGAACAGCCGCGAATTCACCCTCGACTTCGCCTACAACGCCTCCGGCACGGTGGACCACCGCGAGGACAACGGCGGCCAGGACTCCCTCGCCGACAAGCTGGTGGCCGAGCGCGACCAGTTCCGATGGATCAACCACACCTACACCCACGGCTTCCTGGGCTGCGTGCAGAACACCGCCGTGGTGCCCTGGACGTGCGCGAGGAACGCGGACGGCTCCACCCGGTGGGTCAGCCGGAACGAGATCGCCGACGAGATCGCGACGAACGAGGCGTGGGGCGAATCGGCCGGACTCCCGCTCCAGAGTTCCGAGTTGGTCACCGGGGAGCACTCCGGCCTGAAGGTGACACCGCAGCAGCCGGAGGACAACCCGAACTTGGGGCCCGCCCTCGCCGACACGGGCATCGAGTGGCTGGGCTCGGACAACTCACGTGACCCCGTCCAGCGCAAGGTCGGCACCGCCACGACCGTCTCCCGCTACCCGATGAACGTCTTCTACAACGCCGGGCGGGCCGCCGAACAGGTCGACGAGTACAACTGGATCTACACGGCCCGCGCCCAGGGCGGCAGCGGTATCTGCGAGGACAACCCCGCCACCTCCACCTGCCTGGCCGCGCCGCTGGACACCGCCACCGGC
Source organism: Streptomyces clavifer (assembly GCA_014651175.1). Taxonomy (GTDB): domain Bacteria; phylum Actinomycetota; class Actinomycetes; order Streptomycetales; family Streptomycetaceae; genus Streptomyces; species Streptomyces clavifer. Next base: position 241,237 of record BMWJ01000007.1, read on the forward strand.
TACACCGAGCACATCGTGCCGCTGGAGACCCGGATCGCGCTGACGCACGTCCTCACCAATGACCCCAAGCCCCACTTCATCCACCAGTCGAACCTCGCCGAGGACCGCATCGCCTATCCGGTGCTCGACGGTGTGCTCGGCGCCTACGACGCCCTGTACACCGATGACACACCCGTGGTGAATCTCCGCATGAAGGACATCGGCGTCGAGATGCAGCGCCGGGCCCTCTGGCGGGCCGCCCTCGACGCGGACCAGGTCACCGCCTACCGGATCGGCGACCGCGTGACCGTGCGGACGCCTGTCGGAGTGGCACTCACGGCCACCATGCCCACCGGTACGCAGCACGACGGCACGGGCTTCGGGGCCGCCTACGCCGGCTCGCTCTCCGGCTGGGCCTCGGCCGACGGCCTGCCGTACACCCTGGACCTCCCCGCGTCCGCCGGTGCGCCGGCCGCAGCGGTCGAGCCGGGCGGCACGCCCGCCCCGACGTCCGCCGCACCCCGGACCGACGTGCCGGCCGGCGTCGAGCAGCAGGTCCCCTACGGCGCGGAGCGCTGACAGGCGTACGTCCTTCCTGTCCCGGCCGCCGGTGCGGCGGCCGGGCCGGGCCCGCGACCGCCGGGCCCGGCACATCCCCACTCCCCGGCCGTGGAGCACCTTGATGCACTTTCCCCACGCCGCGCGACACCCCGGCGTGTCGCGTGTCACCCTGCTCACCGAAGGCACCTACCCGCACAGTCACGGCGGTGTGAGCGTCTGGTGCGACCAACTCGTCACCGGCATGCCCGACATCGCCTTCGACGTCACCGCCGTCACCGGCACCGGCCGCGAGCCGGTCGTCTGGGACGTCCCGGCCCACGTCGGCCGCATCGTCTCCGTCCCCATGTGGGGTCCCGCCCCGGAGGGGCGCGCCCCGCGCGGGCACCACCTCGCGCGGCTCGCCGAGTCCTACGAGCGGTTCGTGACCGCACTGCTCGACCCGCGCGCCGAGGACGGCTTCGGCCCTGCCCTGTACGCGCTCGCGCGGGCCGCCGAGGACGGCCGGCTCAGTCCGTTCCTGCGCGGGGACCGGGCCATCGGCATCCTGACCGCCCTGTGGAACCGGCCCGGGCTCGCGGTCCGCGAGGCCCGGCCGAACCTCCAGGACGCGGTGACCGCGACCACGCTGCTGGAGCACGCGCTGCGGCCTCTGGCCGCGCCGCTCCCCGAGGGGGGTGTGGCACACGCGGTCAGCGGCGGGGTGGCGGTCCTGCCGGGCCTCGCCGCGCTCGACCGGCACGGTGTGCCGCTGCTGCTCACCGAGCACGGCGTCTACCTGCGCGAGCGCTACCTCGGATACCGGACCGCTCCCTACAGGTGGCCCGTGAAGGCGCTCGTGCTGGGCTTCTTCCGGCTGCTGGCCGAGGAGACGTACCGGCGGGCCGCCCTGATCACCCCGGGCAACCGCTACAACCGGCTCTGGGAGGAGCGCGGCGGTGCGGCGCCGGACGCGATCCGGACGGTCTACAACGGGGTGGACCCCGCCGCGTTCCCGCCCGCCGGCCCCGAACCGGCCGACCCCGTGCTCAGCTGGGCCGGCCGGGTCGACCCGATCAAGGACCTGGAGACCCTGATCCGTGCGTTCGCCCTCGTACGGGCACGGGTTCCCGCCGCACGGCTGCGCCTGTTCGGCGGCACGCCGCGCGGCGGGGAGGCGTACCGGGACCGGTGCCAGGCACTGGCCGCGGAGCTGGGCCACGCCGACGCGGTCACCTTCGAGGGACGGGTCGAGGACATCAAGGACGCCTACGCGGCGGGCAACGTCGTGATGCTCTCCAGTATCAGCGAGGGTTTCCCCTTCACCCTGATCGAGGCCATGTCCTGCGGGCGGGTGACCGTCTCCACCGATGTGGGCGGCGTCCGGGAGGCCGTCGGCGACACCGGCCTCGTGGTGCCGCCCCGCGATCCGGCCGCGATGGCCGCCGCGGCGCTGGAGCTGCTGGCCGACGCCGAGCGGCGCCGGACGATGGGCGAGGCGGCCCGGCTCAGGGTGATCGAGCAGTTCACCCTGCGGCAGACCATCGACACCTTCCGCTCCATCTACCTGGAGCTGGCGGTGTCCGGCGGCCGGAGCACGCCCGCGGCCGCCGAGGAACGCGCGCCGGCCATGGCGGGCGGGTCACCGGTGAGGAGCGCGGCCGGATGAGCGGACCCATGTCGCTGGAGCCGGGCGGCGCGGAGCAGGACACTCTGGCCCTGCGCCTCGCCGACGACCGTACTCTCGCGCTGCGCGTCACCGGCCGGCACGCGCCGTCCCTGGTCCTGCCCGGCCACGGGGCGCGCCGCGACGCGGTGGACGGGCTCGCCGCCGAACTGGCCGACAGCATCGCGCCCGCCGTCCATCCTTACGAGGTCGCCGCGCTGCTGGAGTCCGAGGGCCTCACCGGCGAGATGATCCAGCAGAAGTACGGGCACGCCGACCTGTTCTCGCTAGCGACGGCGTTGTACCAGCGCATACCGCGGGCGTTCCCGGAACCGCCGCGGCCCGCCGATCCCTGGCGGCCGGACCATCTGCGCTGCGCCGTGCGAGGGCTGCTCTTCGCACTGCCCGGCCTCGCCTACGCGCTCGCCGGGCGACTGCTCCCGACGGACGGCACGGTGCGGGCCCTGGTGGTGGCCGGGCTGATCTCCTGGGCCTGGAACCAGGCACTGGGCCACCGGGCCTACGTACGTCTGGCGAGCGGGCGCCTGGAGGCGGGCCTCACCCTGGCGAAGGGAGCGCCGCTGGGCGCTGCCGCGGCGACCGCCGCCGGAGCCGCGCTCTCGGGTTCGGGCGTGACCGCCCTGGCCGTCGTGGCCCAGTCGGCGTACCTCGCGGCGGCCGGTGTGCTGCTCGTACTGGGCCGTGAGCGGCTCCTGCTGGCGGTCCTCGTGCCGGTCACCGCCGGCGGTGCGGCGCTTCTGTGGTGGGAACCGGGGACGGTGCTCCGGGCCGGTCTGCCGCTGCTGTCTCTCCTCGGCACGGTCGCCGCGGCCGGGTGGGCGCTGCGGGACACCCGCACGGCCGCGGCGGCGCCCGGTGCCACACGTCCGGGCCTGTGGCCGTCGCTGCCGTACGGGCTGTTCGGACTGGCCGCCGGGTCACTGGTGTTCCTGGCGGGCCGGGACCATCCCTGGGGGGTGATCGTGCTGACCCTGAGCATGGGGCCGGCCGAGTGGCTGCTGTACCGCTACCGCGGGCTGTCGGTGGCGGCTCTGCGGTCCACGAGGACACCCCGGGGGTTCCGGGCCCGTTCCGCGGTCGTTCTCGCCGGCTGCCTGCTGGTGTACCTCGGCCCGATCGCGCCGGCGGCGCTGCTCGTGGGCGCCGATCCCGTCACCCTTCTGCTGCTCGCCGGCGCGCTGTGGATCTCCCTGCTGCTGCAGGCCTTCGGCACCGCTTGGCCGCCGGCGGCCCTGTGTCTCACCGCGGCGGTGTTCGCCGGCGCGGTGATGCTGACCGGCGCCCCACCGGGCGCCGCGGCGCTGCCGCTGTGCTGCGGCGGAGCCGTGCTCTGCCTCACCGCGGTGGCCGTACGGCAGCTGGGCCGCCCTGCCGCCCACGGCTGACGCCGCTCCACCGACCGCACACGTCCCACCCGCACAGTCATCCGTCGTCCCGGGCCGCCCAAGGCCCGCACCGCCCACCGGAAGGACACCACCTTGACCGCCCCACCGCTCGCCGCCGTCACCGGAGCCGAGGGCTTCATCGGTTCCCACCTCACCGAGGCGCTCGTTGCCTCCGGGCACCGGGTGAGGGCCATGGCGCAGTACAACTCCTTCTCGTCGTACGGCTGGCTGGAGACCCTCTCCCCCGATGTCCTGGACCAGGTCGAGATCGTCCTGGGCGACGTCCGGGACCCCGGCTCCGTCCGCCACCTGGTCGAAGGCGCCGACAGCGTCTACCACCTGGCCGCCCTCATCGCCATCCCGTACTCCTACCGGGCGCCCCACAGCTACGTGGACACCAACGTCACCGGCACACTGAACGTGCTGGAGGCGGTACGGGCCGCGGGCACACCCCGGCTGGTGCACACCTCCACCAGCGAGACGTACGGCACCGCGCAGACCGTGCCGATCACCGAGGACCACCCCATCAACACCCAGTCGCCCTATGCCGCTTCGAAGGCGGGCGGGGACCGGCTGGCCGACAGCTACCACGCCAGTTTCGACACCCCGGTGGTGACGCTGCGGCCGTTCAACACCTTCGGGCCGCGGCAGTCCATGCGTGCCGTGATCCCGACCGTCATCGGCCAGGTCGCGGCCGGGGAGCGGACCATAACCCTGGGCGACCTGCGTCCCACCCGAGACTTCACCTTCGTCAAGGACACGGCTCAGGCGTTCCTGGCGGTCGGCTCCGCACCCGCCGAGCAGGTCGTGGGCCGCACCTTCAACGCCGGGACCGGCGGCGAGATCTCCGTCGGTGACCTGGTCACCCTCATCGGCAAGGTGATGGAGACCGCGCTCGACGTCCGCGAGGACACGCAGCGGCTGCGGCCCGCCAACTCCGAGGTGATGCGGCTGGTCGCGGACGCGGACCGGCTGCGCGCGGCGACCGGCTGGAGTCCGGCGCACGACCTGGAGGAGGGCCTCGCGCACACCGTGGAGTTCTTCCGGGAGCCGGCCAACCTCGCCCGCTACAAGACCGGCATCTACAACATCTGACCACATCGGGCACGTCGAGCAAGGGGGAAGACCATGTACGCAGTGATCATGGCCGGAGGCAAGGGCGTCCGGCTGCGGCCCTACACCACGGCACTGCCCAAGCCGCTGGTGCCCATCGGCGACCAGCACGCGATCCTCGAGATCGTCCTGCGCCAGCTCGCCTCGGCCGGCTTCACCGGCGTCACCATCGCCATAGGCCACCTCGGCGAGATCATCCGGGCCTACGTCGGCGACGGCTCCCAGTGGGGGCTGGAAGTCGACTACGCCACCGAGGAGTCCCCCCTGGGGACGATGGGCCCGCTGCTCACGATGCGGGAGCGGCTGCCGGAACACTTCCTCGTGATGAACGGGGACATCCTCACGGACCTCGACTACGCCGACGTCCTGCGCCGCCACCAGGCTTCCGAAGCACCTCTGACGATCGCCACGTACGCGCGCCAGGTACGCATCGACTTCGGGGTGCTGACCACCGACGCGAGCAAGGTCGTCGGTTTCACCGAGAAGCCGAGCATGGACTACCGCGTTTCCATGGGGGTCTACGGACTGACCCGGGCCACACTCGACGGGTACACCCCCGGACTGCCACTGGGCTTCGACGAGTTGGTGCTGGACCTGCTGGGTTCCGGCAACCCGCCGCATGCCTACGATTTCGACGGCTACTGGCTGGACATCGGCCGTCCCGACGACTACGACCGTGCCAACGCGGAGTTCACCAGCCGCAAGTCCCTGCTGCTCAAGGGAGCCTGAGCACCGCATGCGCATTCTCGTTCTGGGTTCCACCGGCTATCTGGGGGCCCACGTCGCCGAGCGGCTCGGCGTCCTCCGGGGCGCGCGGGTCCTCGGCGGCGGCCGGTCCCCCGCCGCCGACGTCCCCCTCGACCTCGCCACCGACTCCACCGACCGGCTCGCGAAGACCCTGGCGTCGGTGGCGCCGGACGCCGTGGTCAACTGCGCCGGCGCGACCGGAGGCAGCGCGGTGACACTGGCGGAGGCCAACGCCCGGGGACCGGCCGTGCTCTGCGCGGCGATGGCCCTGGCCTGCCCCGCAGCCCGGCTGGTCCATCTCGGTTCGGCTGCCGAGTACGGCCCGGGGGCCGGCCGGGTCCCGACGCCGGAGTCGGCGGCCACCCGCCCGCTCACCGCCTACGGGGCCACGAAACTGGCCGGCACGGTCACCGTCACGACCTCCGCCCTGGACGCACTCGTCCTGCGGGTCGGGAACCCGGTGGGGCCCGGGGCGCCACCCGCCGGGCTGCCCGGACGGGTCACCCGGCTGCTGCGGGAGGCGGGTTCGGACCCGGACGCGGTACTCCGCCTCGGGGACCTGTCGGCGTACCGCGACTTCGTCGACGCACGCGATGTGGCACGGGCGGTGGAGCGGGCGGTGACCGCGCCCGGTCCACTCCCCCGCGTGCTCAACATCAGCGGCGGCGACGCCGTACCGGTGCGCCACCTGGTGCGCACGCTCGCGGACCTCGCGGCCTTTCGCGGCCGCATCGAGGAACAGGGTGCCGGCTCCGCCCGCTCGGAGCAGGTCTCCTGGCAGTGCTCCGACGTCTCAGCCGCCCGAACGGCCCTCGACTGGAGCCCCTCGTACACGCTCCGGGAGTCGCTGGCGGCACTGTGGTCGGCCGGCGCCCACCCCCCGTTCCCACGCGAGGAAGGCGAACTGCCGTCGTGAGCCTGCTGATCCCGCTGTACGTCCACCCGACCGTGGACCCGGGGGCCTGGCACCGGCTCATCGCGGCAGCCGACCGCACCTACGCGGTCGTGCTCAATCCCGCGGACGGACCGGGCGGCAGCCCCGATCCCGCCTTCGTCTCCGCAGCGGGCGCACTGCGCGGAGCGGGCGCCCGGCTGCTCGGCTACGTGGATACCGACTACGGCACCCGGCCCGCCGCGGACGTCACCGCCGATGCCGCCCGGCACCGAGAGTGGTACGCGACCGACGGCCTCTTCCTGGACCGGGTCAGCGCGGCCGAGGACGCCCTGCCCGCCTACCGGAAGCTGGTCCGGGCCCTGCGGGGGCAGGGTGCGTCCCCCGTTGTCATCAACCCGGGCGTGTACCCGGCGCCCGGCTACGCCCGGATCGCCGATCTCGTAGTCACCTTCGAGGGCCCCTGGTCCACCTACGTGTCGGCGTTCAGCAGGCCTGACTGGACGGCGCGCCATGCACCCGACCGCTTCTGCCATCTGGTGTACGGCGTGCCCGAGGCACTGGCCCCGCTGGCCGTGCGCACCGCTCACGAGCGTGGCGCCGCCGTGTCCGGCCCGGTCACCGGTGAACCACCCAACCCGTGGTCCCGGCTGACACCGGTACTGAGCGGAGCGGAGCGGTGAGGCGAAGGGCTCGGGCGTGGACTGCCCTGCTGACCGTGCTGGCGGTCTCGGCGACGCCCGCACTGACCGGCTGTACCGATACGGGCGGCAGCCGGGACTCGGCGGCGGACGGGCCGCGGCAGGAGCGGTGGCAGCCCGGACCGGGGCTGGCCTGGCAGTGGCAGCTCGACGGGAAGGTCGACGCCGCGGCAGCAGACGTGCCGGTCTACGACATCGACGGCTTCGAGAACGACGCCGCGGACGTCGCCCGGCTCCACCGCGACGGCCGCAAGGTGATCTGCTACATCAACGTGGGCGCCTGGGAGGACTACCGGCCCGACGCGGACGCGTTCCCCCGCTCGGTGCTGGGCGGGCCGAACGGCTGGCAGGGCGAACGCTGGCTCGACATCCGCCGTATCTCCCTGCTGCGGCCGATCATGGAACGGCGGTTCGACATGTGCCGGGAGAAGGGGTTCGACGCGGTGGAGCCCGACCTGGTGGAGGGGTACGCCGACGACACCGGCTTCCCGCTCACCGCGCGGGACCAGCTGAAGTACAACCGCATGATCGCCGACATCGCCCACGAACGCGGCCTGGCGGTGGGCCTCAAGAACGACCTGCCGCAGATCCCGCACCTGGTGGACGTCTTCGACTTCGCGGTCAACGAGCAGTGCGCGCAGTACGGCGAGTGCGCGCGGCTCACGCCGTTCATCGAGGCCGGCAAGGCCGTCTTTCACGTCGAGTACACCGAGCCGACCCACCGGTTCTGCCCGGAGTCCCGCCGACTGGGTCTCTCCTCCATGCGCAAGAAGTGGGAGCTGGGGACCTGGCGCAGGGCCTGCTGAACGGGCGGGTCCGGGGCTCGACGGCGCTCGGACACCGGACGAGTCGCTCCGATGGGCCTTGGTCCCGTCGGGTCGGCCTGCGTACGCGGGAGCAGGGCCGAAGGCTGGTCCCCAGCCGCATCCAGCTCCGGCCGCGAAGGAATCGGTCCCGACGCGATACGCACCCCGGCGGGGCCCGGACCGGCGCCATGTCGGACCCGGGCTCGAGGCCCGGGCGCGGCGTCATGTTCGGGCTTTGTTCGCGAACACCCACCGGTTCCCCGCCAGGGCGTCGTTCTCCTCGGGCAATGGGCCGCGGCCGTGCCGACGGGTGAAGTCGTAGGGGGTGTGGACCGATGTGGACCAGCCCCTGCTCGTCAGATCGGCGTCGGAGTCGGGCCGCGTTTCCCTGTCGAACAGGTTGAGCAGGTCGATGCCGATCTGCTCTGTCGTCGAGGTGTAGAGAGGGCTGTCGCGGTATTCCAGCAGGTCCTTGTCGAGCTTGACCTCGTAGGCCAAGGCGCTCCCTTCGGTGCTCAGTCGGTCCACCCTGTCGATGAGGGACTTCTCGGCGTCGGGCGGCAGGTAGAACAGCAACCCCTCGGCCAGCCAGACACTCGGTGCGGCCCGGTCGAAGCCGGCATCGGCGAGTGCTCCGACCCAGTCGGCGCGGAGATCGATGGGAAGGGGTACGCGCACGGCCCTCGGGGTGGCCGACAGACCGTCGAGCACCTTCTGTTTGAACGCCAGGACTCCTTCCCTGTCGACCTCGTAGACCACGCATCCGGGAGGCCACTCGAGCCGGAAGGCCCGTGAGTCCAACCCTGCTCCGAGCAGCACGACTTGGCGGGCGCCATCCGTGGACACCGACTGGAGGAGGAAGTCGTCGAGGACCCTCGTGCGCAGTCCGAAGTAGCGTGCGAATCGTCCCCACAAGGGGTTCGCGTCGCCGTCCGGTACCTGGTGCATGCGGACCGGCCAGCCGGCGGACGCCGGTGCGGCGCGCACGAAGTGCTCCGCATAGACGTCCCGGGCCAGGGCGTCGTGACGGTAGGTCTCGATCGCCCGTGCGGCGGCGACCAGGAGAGCGGTCACCCCTACACCTCCTTCCACGCCTTCCACGCCGGTGTTGCGATGCGTTGTGCCGACCACGTTTCCTCCGTTGGCGAGTGGGGACCGGGCTCCGTCGGACGACGGGCGGTGCGGGTCGATGCGGGCCGGTGCGGGAAGGCGGAGGGCGTCGTACGTCTCCGTCACCCGCTCCTCCCCTCCGGGATCACGACGGGTTTGACCACGCGGCCGGCTTCGCAGTCGTGTTCGGCCTCGTTGATGTCGGCGAGCGGATAGGTGCGGATCAGCTCGTCGAAGGGAAACCGCCCGGCCTGCCACAGCCCGATCAGGCGCGGGATCAGCAGTCCCGGTACCGCGTCCCCCTCGCAGATGTGGGAGATCCTCCTGCCTCGGTCCAGCGCTCCCGGTTCGAGCGGCAACGTGGTGTGCAGCCGTGCCACCAGACCGAGATGCCCGGTCGGGCGCAGAGCCAGGAGTGCGTCGTTGATCAGCCGGGCCGAGGCCGTGGTGTCCAGCGCGTAGCACGCGCCGCCGTCGGTCAGTCGCCTGATGCGGCCGGGCAGGTCGGGTGTGGTGGCGTACAGCGGAGTCGCGCCGAATCGTTCGGCAAGAGCCAGACGCTCGGGGTGCCGGTCGACGGCCACGGTCTTCGCCCCGGAGGCTGTGGCCGCCATCACTGCGGCCAGGCCCACCGCTCCTGCGCCGAGGACAGCGAGGGTGTCGCCGGGCCCGGCGGCGAAGGAGTTGAGGACCGCTCCGGCACCGGTGAGGAAGCCGCAGCCGAGCGGTCCGAGCAGTTCGACGGGCAGCGTGGGATCGACCCGCACGGCGTTGCGGGCGGGGACCAGCGCGTACTCGGCGAACGAGGACTGGGCGAACCACCGGGGGGCCAGTTCGTCGCCGGCCAAGTCGGTCAGCCGCGCGGCGTTCTCCGTACGCCCTCCGAAGAGGTTGAGCGAGGCGAAGGAGTCGCAGTAGCCGGGGGCCGCGGCCAGGCAGTTCCGGCAGTGGCCGCAGGAGTCGAAGCTCAGCACGACGTGGTCACCCCTGCTGAGGCCGGTGTGCGGGTCGCCCGTCTCCACCACGACACCGGCGCCTTCGTGCCCGAGGACCGCCGGCAGCGGGGAGCGCCCCGCAGAGTGCCGGACCGCGAGATCGGTCCGGCACACCCCGCAGCCTGCGATCCTGACCAGGATCTCGCCGTCGGCCGGTCCTGTGTGCAGGAGGACCTCCTCCAGGGCGAACCGGCCTTCGTACGAACGCAGTACCGCTGCGCCGAATCTCATCGTCACACCTCCTGCGGGCGGTGCACGACGAAGGGTCTGAGGTTGCCGTAGAGCCCCCATGGCCCGCCCGCGACGCCGACCCCGCTGTCCTTGGCGCCGGCGAAGGGCTGGGCGAGGGACAGTTCGGCGTGGTGGTTGATCCATGCCGTTCCGCACTCCAGCCGGTCGGCCACCTCCCCGGCCCGGTCGAGGTCGGTCCCCCACACCGAGCCGCCCAGTCCGAAGCCGGTGTCGTTGGCTGCCTCGACGGCTTCGTCGAGGTGGCCGTACGGCAGCACCGGCAGGACGGGGCCGAACTGTTCCTGTGTCACCACCGGGCTCCGGGCGGGGACATCCGCCAGGATCGTCGGGGCGAAGAAGTAGCCCGGCCGGTCCAGCCGGTGCCCCCCGGCCACGGCTCGGGCGCCGTCTGCCAGTGCCTGGGCGGTGTAGCGCTCCACCCTGGCCAGTTGGGGGGCGTTGTTGACGGGACCCAGCTGCGTGCCGGGGTCGAGGCCGGCTCCGACGACGGCGGCCTTCGCACGCTGCGCGAGGGCCTCGACCACCTGGGAGTAGAGGCGGGCCGGTGCGTAGACACGCTTGACCGCCATGCAGACCTGCCCGCAGTTGCGGAACGCCGCCCAGAACAGCCGGTCGGCGATCTCTTCCACGTCCACGTCGTCCAGCAGGATGGCGGCGTCGTTGCCGCCCAGCTCCAGGGTGACGCGCGCGAGTGAGGCCGCCGCGCCCTCCGCGACGGCCCGTCCGGTGGAAATCGAACCGGTGAAGGTCACGTGTCGGATCCCCGGATGGGATGCGAGGCGGGCGCCGAGGGGCTCATGACCGGTGACGATCGTCAGTACGTCCTCGGGAAGGGCAGCGGAGAGGACGGATCCCAGCAGCCGTGTGGCGAGGGGGGTGAAGGGGGACGGCTTGAGCACCATCGTGTTGCCCGCGGCGAGCGCGGGCGCGAACTTGGCGGACGCGAGTTGGAGGGGGAAGTTCCACGGGACGATCGCGGCCACGGGCCCGAGGGGGCGCCAGCGGACCTCGCTGTGTACCGGCCTGCCGTCGGTGATGGGCTCCGGCTGCGGGGCCGTCTCGGCGAAGTAGCGGAGGCGGGCCGCCGTGCGGGCGATCTCCTGGTGCGACTCGGCCAGCGGTTTGCCCTGTTCACGGGTGAGCAGAGGGGCGATGTCCGCCCCGGCCGCCTCCACGGCGTCGGCTGCCGCGAGCAGTGCGGTGGTGCGGGCGGCGGGGTCGGCCCGCCAGTGGCGCCATGCCTCCTGGGCACGGCCGACGATGGCGTCCAGCTCGTCCGGACGCTGGTCGGGAGCCTCGCCGAAGGCCTCGCCGGTTGCCGGATCGAGGACGGCGAAACGCCCACCTGGGATCACGGGTGTGCCCGTGTGCTGTCGGACGTGCCCGGGCTGATGCGTGGCCATGCCGACGGTCAGCCCGCAGCCGGGGCGGCGGCGGTGTGTTCTCGGGCGTGCCGGTCCATCTCCGCCCGGAAGGCGGCGACCAGCTCCGGCTGAATCCTTCCGGTGTTGCGGTCACCGCCTTCGCAGACCGCCCCCCGCACCCCCACGATGTCCGTGCCGATACGCGTCAGCACACCGAGGTCTTCCGCCTTGACGCTGCCCGCGAGGGCGGCGAGGAGACCGGCGTCGTGGGAGCGCCGCACGAACTCCGCGCAGACCTCCGGCGGAACGTGGTCGAACAACCGTGTCCCGTCCTTGACCGCGGTGTCGAGCATGGCCGCGTCGGAGCCGGAGCGCAGGGCGATGTCGGGCAGTGCGAGCGGGTTGACGCAGCCGACCCGGTGGGCATCGGCATACCCCGAGGCGACGACGAAGGCGTCCGGCCGATGGTCCTTCACTGCCCGGACGACCGCTCGCATGACGTCGATGGCCTGGTCGGGCGTCGTGCATCCGTAGAGGCCGACCTTGATGTAGGTGGCTCCGGAGACAGCGGCGCCGAGTGCCGCCTGGGCCACTGTGCCGGGCTTGTACGGCACGTCTCCGACGGTCGCGGACACCGGTTTGTCCGCCGGGACCGCGTCGCGGATCTCCCTGATGACCCAGGGGAAGTTCGCACCGAGCGAGCCCTCGTCGGGCTTCTTGACGTCCACGATGTCAAGGTGCTCCGCCGCCTTCGCACAGTCGAGGGCTTCCTCGACGCCGTCCGGGGAGATGAGAAGCAACAACGCGCACTCCTTCCCCCACACATCCGCCTGTCCGTGAGCAGGTGTGCGGAGTCGCTTGGATGACTTGCGGTCTGCTCATCATTGAGGGCGCCTCGTGACCACCGGTAGGGCGCGCGGAGACCGAACGGGGTGCTGTTGGTGTGTCCAGTGCGCCGTGCACGCCGGATCCATGGGCTCCCGCCCTTGCCCCGCGCGATGTGTGGGGCGTGGCGGGCCGGGCAGCGCGGTACGCGTGGTCTCCAGCAGTCCGGGCCGGCACCCCGAGAAGGGCCGCCGACCTTCTCGAAGAGGCGCGGGACGACACGCCCGCTGCTCGGTGAGAAGGTCCGTTCATGCCGGATCGGCATCATGTTCACTCTTTCTGCTGACCGGCCGGCCCTACCCAGGACTTCGGATCCCGCAGCCCGCAGAGTGACAGCTCGAAAGCCGTGCGACCGGCCCACCGCAGACGCGACATCCCCGTCCCGCACGGTGTTCGCCGCACCTGTCGGCGACTCACCGGTATGTCGCCGGTCGCGTCGCACGCCGTACGACGCGACCGGCACGGCCGCCCCGTCTCCCGAACTGACGAAAGGTATGAGCCCATGCGCAACGAAGCGGTCAACCGTGTGAAACTCGTGTTCACCCTGTTCGACGCCGACGGCAACGGCGTCCTGGAATCCGACGACTTCGATCTGATGAGCAGCCGGGTCGCCGCAGCCGTGCCCGGAGCCGACGAAGCACCGAAGCAGGCCATGCGAGCCGGCTTCACGCGCTACTGGGACACGCTGGCCGGTGAGCTCGACACCGATCAGGACGGCCGGATCACCTACGACGAATACCAGGCGTGTGTCCTGTCACCGGAGCGCTTCAGCGGGGCGATCGACCAGTTCGCAGCCGGCTTCGCCCGTCTCGGTGACCTGGACGGCAGCGGGAGCGTCACCCGGCCGGTGTTCACCGGGATGCTGCGGGGGGTCGGCTTCGACCTGCCGAACATCCAAGCCCTCTTCGAGGCCCTCCGTCCCGATGACGCCGACCGGATCGGCGTGGATGCCTGGGAGACCGAGATCAGGAACTTCTACGCCCCTGACAAGGCCGGCATCCCCGCCGACCTTCTGGCGGCTGCACCGGCATCCTGATCCGAACCCGGTCCGGCGGCTCGCTCCGTAGGGCGTGAGCCGCCTCCCGGATCGCAGTGAGGTCTCCTGACCCCCGCGATGCGGAGGGCTTCGGCCTTGACAACCGGGGTTGAGATCCGGTCCGGGCCCACTCACCCAATCCGAACAATGGCCAGAGCCCGCCGGCGTCATGACCTGCGGTCTCAGCCTCGGGTGTGGTGGCGCAGTCCGTAGGTGATGGCCCGTTGGGACAGGGGGCCGAGTTCTTGCAGGGACTGGGCGAGGACGGCGAGCTGCTCGAGGGAATCCAGTGCACGGCCGGCACCCTCGGGGTCGACGCCCTCGTACAGTTCGATGCCGACGAAGGAAGCGGCCGCGGCACGGGCCAGCCCGGCAGGGTCCGCGAAGGCGGCCAGGGGGGTCGCGGCGAGCAGCCGGGTCAGAACGGCCTCCAGTTCGTGGATCCACAGCGCGAGTCCGGCTGAGGTCGCGGCCGCGAGAGCGGGCGTGGTCTGACCGGCGGCCAACAGCTGGCCGAGGACTGCCACCTGTCCGGCCGCTCGTTCCTCGGCGTGCATCGCGCGGGCGAAGGCCAGGAGCTCCGTGAGGGAGTCCAGGGTGGCGAGCCTCTCACGGTAGCGGGAGACGCGCTGTTCGGCGCCGTGGACGCAGGCGGCGGCAAGGAGCTCGTCGACGGAACCGAAGTGGTAGAAGATCAGCGCCTGGTTGACCCCTGCAGTGGTCGCGATGGAGCGGGCCGAGGTCTTGGCAATGCCCTGTTCGACCAGGGTGCGCAGGGCTCCGTCGAGGAGTTTGAGGCGGGTGGCCCCGCCGGACGCACTCACGCACGAGCCTCCTCGCGGACGGGCCGCAGGTCGGCGCGGGGTTCGCGCCCGCCCACGTCGACGTACTCGGCGGTGAAGGAGCCCTCGTAGCCGAAGAGGAAGCCGAAGTGCCGGTTGGTCACCCGCACCCGGATCCGGAAGCTGCCGGTGCTCTCGTCGAACGACTCGCGTACTTCGGCTTCGCCTCCGATCAGGGACGGGACGCGGACATCGACTGGGCCCTCACGGAAGCGGTGCTCGCCGGAGCGTATGAGGAGCGAGCCGTCGGATTCGGCGCTCATGCGGAGGTCGCTGGCGAGGTGCTGGTGGGTGCCGAGGTAGTCGAGAACGCAGTCGCGTTCGGGGCTGAGGACCATCGTGGCGTCGAAGCGGTGGGGGCCGTCAGGCAGCTGGAAGGTTCGCACGAAGGTGACGGTTTCGCGGCCGAAGGAGTCCGCGTAGGGAAAGTTCTCGATGACGAAGGGCACGTCGCGCCCTTCGCGCGGGACGAGGATGTTGCGCGTCCCGCCGAGCCGGAGGAAGGGCTTCACGAAGAGGGCCCCGTGGCGGATCCGCTCCATCGTTCCGCGCCCGACACAGGCTTCGCCGTTGTCGAGCCCGACGGAGAAGCGGCGCCGGATCTCGGGGTGCAGACGACCGAAGTCGGCTCCCATGTGCGTGTGGAAGATCGAGGGCACGAGGGCTCCAGGGTGGTGAGCAGTCGGGGTGGGCCGACGCGCCCGGACGGGGTGCGCCGGCAACGGCGTGCGGCGGGAGTGCCGGGCAGCGGGGGCAGCAGGACTGCGAGTACTGCGATGCCCGCCGCGAGGGCGAGCGGGGCGGCGGGAGAGGCGACCAGGGCGGCGAGGGGCAGGGCCAGGCGCGCGGCGCACTCCCCGAGGGCGCGGCCGAGGGCGGCGCGCGGGTGGATCCCGCGTTCGCACCACAGCCGCAGCCGGTCGAACGACCAGGCGGTGGCCCAGCCCATGAGCGGACGGAAGACCAGCCGATCGGCGAGGGCACCACAACGGCCCCAGCGCGGGCGGTAGTCGTAGCCGGTCAGGAAGCGGACCCCGGTAGGGCCGGGGACGTAGCGCCAGTAGCCGCTGCCCTCGGCCAGCAGCGAGAGCGGGTGACCCGAAGCGAAGCGCAGCGCCGAAACGCGCGTGCCGTCGGGCCGTTGCCGCTCGCCCGCGCTGACTCCCGTGCCGGCGATCCACAGGAGGGGCAGCAGCCGGGTCGCGTAGCGGAAGCGCTGCGGCTCCCCTTCGGTGCGCGGCAGGTAGGAGATCGATGTGAACCTCAGGTCCCAGGACTGGTGCCGCGCCGGATTCTGGGTCCGCTCCCAGAGAACGTCCATATCGGCGTCGATCACTGTTTCCACGTACAAGCCGATATCCGCTCCCCTGGCTGTTTGAGCGTTCGCTCAAACGGCACCCTATCCCGTGTTTGAGCGAACGCTCAAGAGAATCGACGGACAGGGGGACGGGCCGCTCATCGGCGACTTCGGACCAGCGGCACCGTGGACAGCGACTACCGGAGCCTGCCGCGCTCAAGGGACAGACGACCGTTCGCCGGGCGGTCGTCTGAGCAGGTCGGCCGCGCCCAGAAGACCAACTTCGTGGCCCCCTACCTACGGCTGCGGGACCTCAGAGGGAGGCGAGGAGGGCCTGAACGTGACGGAGTCCTCCCACGGCGCGAAGTCCGTGATCGCACACGGCAAGGGTGGGGAGATCGCCTCGAACCGGCGCGACGAGCAGGAGATGTTCGTGCTGTGCCTGCGGATTCTGCAATCGGCCCTGGTCGACGTGAACACCCTGATGCTCCAGGACGTCCTCGGCGAACCGGAGTGGGCCGATCTCCTCACGCCCGCCGACCGGAGCGGCCTGACCCCGCTGTTCTGGTCGCACGTGCGCCCGTACGGGGAGGTCAACCTCGACATGGACCCCCGCCTCGACCTTGCTGCGGTCAGACTTCCGGGTCCCCGAGTTCTGACGGAATCCGCCGACCAGGAGCCGTCTACGCGTGCATGAAGCGTGGGCGAGGTCAGAAGGAGCGAGGGGAGGGAGAAGGAAGCCAGATGGTCCGTCTACCTCCCGTAAACGTCATGTCGCTGCGTTCGCACTGCTTGGTGACGCGTCTTCCTTGGAATGCGGCTTCAGGATGCCCTGCCCGCGCGTACGGTCCATCTCGCGCCATTCCGGCCGCAGTCCAGCCAGATTCGTGGTGAGGAAGTACGCGGCGCCGCAGGCGAGCAGCACCGGCCCGAGTCCGACAGCGGTCACCGCCGCCCCGGCGAGCAGGCCGCCGAGAGGGATGCCGGCCCAGGCCAGCGAGTCACCGAGCGCGTTGACCCGGCCCAGCATCCGGCGCGGCACCCGCTCGACGAGAACGGCCCCTATCACCGGGTTGATGAAGCCGGCACCGAACCCACTGACCGCGAAGACGGCCAGTACCACCCCCAGCGGGGCATCGAAGGCGAGGATCAGGAACCTCGGTGCCCCGGCCAGCAGGAACCCGGTGAGAACCACCACTCGCCGCCGCAGCCGGTGCGCGACCACCGCAGCGATCAGGCTCCCGCCGACCGCCGCGGCCCCCATCACGCTGCCCATCAGGCCGATCGCGGTCGGCCCGTTGCCCGACTCCCTGGCCCAGACCGGTACGAGCACCGAGTTGAACGCCGCGTCCAGCAGGTTGGTGATGCAGACCATGACGATGACGGTGAGCAGCAGAGGCTCGCCGCGCAGGAAGGTGAAGCCCTCGCCGAACCGCCGCCAGTAACCCGGTTCCGTCTCCCCGGCCGGCGAGGGGGCTTCCTCGGCCATGTGCCCCATGCCCCGGGGCAGCGCGAGTTTGATGATCACCGATCCGAGGGCGAAGCAGCCCGCGTTGACGGCGAGCCCCGTCAGGGGGCCGAGCAGCGCCACCAGGGATCCCCCGACCGCCAAGCCGACGGTAGAGGCGAGCCGCTCGATCACACCGGCCAGACCGGTGGCCCGCTCCAGCGGCACCCGACCGCGCTCGGCCGCCTCCGGGACCATCACCTCCTTGGCCAGGTCGCCGGGTCCCCGGGTCGCGCCGATCAGCGCGACCAGAACCAGCAGAAGGGGGTAGGAGAGCAGGTCCAGGGCGTTGAGCAGGGGAACCGCGGCGGCGGCGGTCGCGCTGGCCAGATCGGTGGTCCAGGAAACGGCCCGCGGGCCGATCCGGTCCACCAGCGGTCCGGTAAACGCCTTGACCACCACGTAGGGAGTCATCTCGCAGAAGGCGACCAGTCCGGTCTGGGTGGCGCTGCCGGTGGTGACGAGGACGAACCAGGGCAGTGCCACAACGGAGATCCGAGTGCCGGTCAGTGACACGGCCATGGCCGCCAGCACCCCGCCAAGCGGCCGTAAGGACCGCCTTGTGGACATGCCGTCGGTGCCTAGAGCGTCCCCTGTCACGACGTCTCCGCTTCTGTCACAGTCTCAGGACCGGAGTGCACCTCCAGCGGGGCGGGCGTATCCAGTTCTGGCAGAAGCTGCGTGATGACGCCGACCCGCTCCGCTCCCTCCGGGGCACTGGCCGCCGCCTCGGGCGTATCTCTCCTGTACCGGGCGAGGACGGCCCTCAACTCCTGCCGCAAGGCGACGGCCTCTTCGGGCGTGAGCCGCAAGGCCATGTCGCTCATGTCGAAGGTGTTGCGCCACGTGCGGGGCATCGCCTGCAACTCGTTCAGCGTCTGCCGAGTGCGCAAGGTGTAAGTCGTGGCGACGGATTGCAGGAAGGCCATGATGGCCTCGGGCTCTCGATCGGCCAGCTCCCGGTCGTTGAGCTCCGTCATCTGATGTACGGAACGCCACCAGCGCTCTCGCGCATTGCCGCGCTCGGTGTCCTCCTCAACGAAACCAGCCGCGCCGAGCTGGCGCAGGTGGTAGCTGGCCGTCCCGGAATTCACGCCCAGCCGCTCCGCGAGACGGGTAGCTGTCGACGGGCCGTACTTCCGCAGCAGCCCGACCAGGTGGACACGCACGGGATGCGCCATGGCACGCAACCCCTTGGCATCCAGAACAACGGAGTCCTCTTCAACGTTCTGGGGGCCATCCGGCCTCTCCACTGCATCAGCCATGTGACGCACGATAGTCCACAAAGAGTTCTTCGCGAAGAGTTCTTTGCGAAGAACCTTTTGCGGTTCGCCTCGCTTGCCAAGACATCCCGCCCGCTGAGGATCTTGAGAATCCGCCTGATGGGCAGCGGGGGCATCGCTGTGTCTGGGGTCCGGCTCGAGGAACAACCCGGCGTACTGCGGGATGGGCTGCTCTTCGGCGAGCCCGAGGTCGACGAGCGTCGTCATGTCGGCCTCGCCGTCGTCCAGTTGCCGCTGCACCTTCTCCATCCGCGTGTCCCCTGAGGGCGTGCTCAGCGAGGCAGCTTTCGCCCGTGCGGTCGGCGTCGACCGAATGACCGTGCGCAAGTGGACCCAGGCCCGCAAGGACCGCGCGCTGTTCGACCAGGTATGCCGGATGAGGGGATGCCGCGACCAGCGGTGTCGAGAAGGGCCGCGAGCTTCCGCGTGCTGAAGCCCCGCACCTTACGAAGGCGGGCTAATTTCTCCGCTGCAGTCTTGCCGGTGGGGCCGACTTCGAGTGCTCGACGTCCACGTTGACCGCTCACGCCGCAACACCGGCGTCTTCCCGCAGCACCGCGTCCTGGGCTTCCCGCAGTTGCTTTCACTCCCCCAGGGTTTCCCACCGGGCCCCGCAGCGGACTCGGTGGCTGGCCGCGCTGGCGGTGAGGTCGGCGCGGCGGAGGTGGCCGTCGTCGAGTCGGGCGGGGCAGCGACCGATGCTGACACGCCCGGGTCGGCGTTCGTTGGCTGCGGCGGCGGTGCATTCGGCGTGGAGCTTGCGCAGGTCGTCGATGTCCTGGCCGACGGATTCGTAGGAGTCGACGGCCGAAGGCAGGTTGTTGACGAGGAACCGGATGTGTTCGGGCACGGCCTGTGCTGGGCTACCGCGCCACGGGGCGACGGTCCAGCCGAGGGCTTTCCACCACGAGTCCTCAATGTCCCTCGGCCGGGTGGCGCCCCCGATCGCGGTGAGGGACAGGACTTCAAGCCGCGGGGCTATGGGCGGGGGTCTTCGATCCGCTGGTCGCCCCGCCGCCTCGCGCGGCCCCACGGTTGAGGCTGGCGGTCTGGTCGACGCGACCTGCTCGACCTCCGCGATGACGGCCACGAGATCTGGGCTGCCGGCCTCCTTTCCCGCGTAACCGGACGCCGGAGGCACTGGCGAGGCCCTCCGTCCGGACTGCGTCCGTCGGAGGGAAACAACCCCCGACAGGGCACGCCGTGGTGATCTTGGGCCCGCAGCCGGGCCATCGTGGGACGGAGAACTCGTTCGCGTTACGGATGGAGTACGCAGATGTCGGTATCGAACCAGGCGATGACCCGGCGCGGCCTGCTCATCGCCGGTGGAGCAGCGACGGCCGCCGCTGCCACGAGCGGGTCCAGTGCTCTGGCCCGTGAGGAATCGGCGGTGCAGGGCGGATGGAGCGGTGATGATGCCAGCCGGGCGAGGATTGACGTCCACCACCATTTCACCGCTCCGGCATGGGTGGACTGGGCCGAGCGCGAGGGCCTCGTGGTGCGCGAGGAGTTGCCGTGGTGGGCACGTTGGGATCTGGACTCCACCCTGGCGCTGATGGACCGGGTGGGAATCGCAACCGCGGTACTCAACCCGACCATGCAGGACCGATACCGCTCCGCGGCGCAGGCCAGAGAAGGCCTCACCGTTGTCTTCGAGGCGCTGTCAGATTTGATCGCCGCACACCCGGGACGTTTCGCTGTCCTCGGCCCTGCCGTCCTGGACCATCCCGAAGTGACCACGTGGGCTCTCCGACACGCCTTTGACGAGCTCGGCGCCGTTGGGGTCAGTGTGAAGGCGAACTACAACGGTGTCTATCTCGGTGATCCCTCATACGACAGCCTCTTCGCGCAACTCGACGAACGCGCCACGGTCCTCTTCACGCACCCGCTCGACCTCCCGAGCGGACCACCCGGCAGTCCCACGGTCCCCGGAATTCCGAACTTCATGTGCGATTTCCTGCTGGATACTACGCGTGCCGCTGTCAATCTGATCCGTAGCAAGACCCTCGACCGCTACCCGCACCTGTCGGTCGTCCTGCCGCACGCCGGCGGCTTCCTCCCCCAGATCGCCACCCGGATGAAGGCTTTCGGCGACTTCTGTACCCCACCCCTCGATGCTGCCCGTGTGCAGGACTATCTCCACCGCTTCTACTACGACACGGCGGGCCCGATGGCCTCCGCAGGCACTCTGGTGTCCACCGCGGGTGCCGACCGGATCCTCTTCGGCACCGACTGGCCGGCTGCCTCCGCCGACATCATCACCGCCTTCACAGTGCCGGCCATCGAGACCGACCCCGTCCTGACGGACCGCCGACGTCGCGGCATCAACCGCGCCAACGCGCTGCACCTCATGCCCTCGTTGGGGCGCGCCTGACCTCGCTGTCCGCCCGGCCTCCCCATACGGTCATCTCATCCCCGAGCCCCACCAATGACCGCACGGTCGGCCGGTTCAGTGGTGCCCGACGTCGAAGCCTCAGACGTCAGCGTCGAGGTGAGATCACCGCACAGTGGGGCCGAACCAGCCCCGCGAACGGCAGGGGATGGGTCATCAGCTGCACGGTCCTTGAACTCAAGGCCCCCCCTTTCGGTACCCGTGCGCTTGTGGACTCTTGCGGTGCAGGACGGTCGCTCGTGGCGCTGGTCCCGCGCGAAGCCCTGACGGTCCATCGCCTGGGTCTACGGCAAGGACCGCGATGAGCCGGCCACTGCGGACCTGGGGCTTGCCGTACGCGGCCTGGGCGGGCCCACGTCCGGCCCGGCCACGGCTCGTCAGGAGCAGGCTGGTGCCGGCCCGTACCCTCTCCCTCTTCCTTCCGAGGACTCAGGCGTCCCCCTCGTCCGCTGGGTACGGACAGCTGTCCCTGAACTCGACCTCCGGTACGTGCTCTTCCCACTCCTCGCGGCTGAGACCGCCGTCCGTGGCCCGGCATGCGATGCGGATGGAGTCGGCCGCGATCTCGGGGTAGTCGCCGATGTCGACGACATGCGCGTAACCCGCACTTGCCGTGATCATCGTCCGTCCCTGTGGTCCGCCCAGGACCACGTCGTCGACGCCCTCGCTGTGGCCGCTGAACGTGAACGCCAGATGCGGCCGTCCGGGGTCGGTGACGCTCCACACGCGTACGGCGCCGTCCTCTTCCGCACCGGCCAGGAGAACGCCGTCGGGATGAAAGGCCAGTCGGGTGAACTTCCTCCCGTTCAGCGCCGAAGGCTGCAACTCCCCCAACAGGTGCACGGAACCGGCGCGTTCGGCGGCCCACAACTGAATTCCGGTGTCGGCCTGTGCGGGCACCTCGGCGACGGCCGCCACCACGTTCCCCCGTGGAGAGAACGCCACCACGGAGCTGCCTTGGTAGAAGCGATCGCCGGACAGCGGCGCCGTCTTCCCTGAGCGCAGGTCCCAAAGGCGTAGGCTCGTCCCCGCGAGAAGGAGTTGGCGACCGTTCGGGCTGAAGATGACATCGTCGCCGCGAGCGGCAAGGGATGCGATCGAGGCGGGGCGGGCCGGGTCGGACACGTCCCAGACCTGTACGTGCTTCAGGTCGTTCACGGCGAGCAGCCGTCTGCCGGGGGCGAAGGCCAGCGAGGGCCGTGGAGCGCCGTCGTCGCCGCTGCGCACGGTGCCCGTAACGCGCGGGTGAGCCGGGGCGGAGACGTCCCAAAGGGTAACCCTTCGGTCGTGGTTGATGGTCGCGAGCAGCGTGCCGTCGTGGCTGAACTCGATATCGGCGAGGACGTCACCCACACCGATGACGGAGCCGCCGTGGACCGTGTCGAAGCGCTCCTTCACAGGGTTGCTCAGTTTCGCCAGTCGCCGTGGCTCGGCTGGATCGGCCAGGTTCCACAGATCGATCCGATCGCCTCGGGCAACGGCAAGTGTCGTGCCGTCCCGCGCCAGCGCGAGCAGAGCCCCGTTGGGCAGCACGTCCAGGACTCGAGGTGGTCGGACGTCGGTGAGGTCCCAGTGGATGACCTCGTCGTAGCTCACCGAGACCAAAGAGTCTCCGTCGGCGCCGAACCGCGCCGCGTGGGCGAACGACGAGTGCCTGTACAGGCGGGACTCCCTGGTCATGTCGCTCGGATCTCTGACGTCCCACACAGCGACAGTCTCGTCCCAGCTCGAGCTGGCCAGGCGACGGCCGTCCGGGGAGAAGTCGAGGAAGCTGACCGTGTCGGTGTGAGCTGCCTGTTCGTCAAGGACTTTCGGGCTACGGGGCGAGCGGATGTCGATCAGTTTGACCGCACGGTCGTCGCTCGCCGCCAGCAGATCTCCGTCCGGGCTGAACGCCAGGGCACCACCGGCGTCTTCCACCACGCCCTGCGGCTTGGGTTTGCCGGGGTCCGAGACGTCCCACAGCCGAAGCTCTCCGTGGGTGTCGGCGGTGACCAGCAGGCGGCCGTCCGGGCTGAACGCGGCCCGGTCGCCCTGCACCAGCTCCTGCGTGGTCGAGGAGTCCTCGACGAGCCCGAGCTGCCGCGGCTTCCGGGGGTCGCGGACGTCCCACAGGACGAGCTTGCTGTGGCCGACGTACCGAGACCAGCCGATGGCAGCCACTGTGTTTCCGTCCGGGCTCAGGACCACCGCACTCGGTCCGTGCGCCACGTCCTTCAGACCTGTCGCACGCAGTGTCGCGACCGGACGCGGTTTCCCGTTCCCCCGGCGATCGGCGAGGTTCCACAGTCGCACCTCGTCGCCGCAGACGGCTACGAGCATGCGTTCGCCAGGGCCGCCGAACGTCACCGGCGTATGTGCCTCGTCGTTCGAGGGACACGCCATCCGGACCAGTGGCGTGCGAGGAACCGGATCACGGCTGGTGTCCCAGACTGCCAGGCGGTCACGTTCCGACGTCGCCAGCATGCGCCCGCCACGCGCGAGCGCCATGTCCGCAGGTGCCACGGGCAACTCCGAAACCCCGCGGAACGCGCTGTCGGCCAGCGTGTCGAAGAGCGCGCGGTGAGCTTCGGCACTGGGACGCAAGACGTTTGCGGCAAGTTGGAGCCGTAGGGCCGCGTCAGGGTCCGACGTACCCAGGATGTCCGCCTCGGCCAACAGCGCACGGGCCGTCGCCACTTCCTGTTGCGCCTGCGCGTGACCCCTCTCCCTCACCGCCACGACCGCGGCGACGAGTGCGAGGCACAGGGCAATGGCGACTGCGGACAGCGCTCGCTTCAGGAGAATGGTTCGGCGCTGCTCCCGGCGTAGTTCACTGGTCGCGTGGGACTGCCCGGCCGCCAGGAACTCATGCTCCAATGCGTGCAGTTCGATGTGCTCAGCAAGCTCCTCCGCGGTCTGGAGGCGACTTCCGCGGAACAGGAAGGCTGCGTCTCGGCCTGCGGTGTCCCATTCCTCGGCAGCGGTTCCCACCTGCTGCCGCAGCAGTAGGGCGGCAGCATTCTCCTGGACCCACTGGTGCAGCAGGGGCCAGGCCCGCAGCAGCGCCTCGTGTGCGATCTGGACGCTGTCCTTATCGACCGTCAGGAGCCGTGCAGTGGCCAGCTGGTCCCGGATCTGGCCTGAGCGGTCCGGCAGTGAGGCGAGCGGGACACTGTGCCGCAGCACAGCGGGGCCACCGTCTGGCGGAAGGTGGACCAGGCGCAACAGCAACTCGCGCATCGTCGCCTGCCCGTCGTCGTCCAGGGACTCGTAGACGCGTCGGGTCGTGGTGGCCACCGACTGCCAGATGCCTTCCGTCGCCTGGTACCCGGCGAGGGTGAGTCGAACTCCGCTGCGACTGCGCCACGTTTCCCGTAGAGCGTGAGCCAGGAACGGCAGCCCCGTGGCCGCGTCCCTCGCGGAGCGGCCCGACCGGAGGTCGTCCAGGAGCCGGTCGGTCAGGCCCTGCTCTATCGTCATGCCCACGGCGGCGGCCGGGCCCTCGATCGCCGCGCGCAGCTCCTGCTCGCGCAGAGGCGGGACGGCGAGCTGAGCCCGGGCCAGCACCCGCTCGAGACCAGGGTGCTCCAGGCAGCTTCCGTAGTGGTCCGCCCGCAGGCCGAGGACGACGCGGGGCCGTCGGCCCGGTCCGTCTCGTGTGAGGAGGGAGACGAATGCGGCACACTCCTCGATCGTGTCGCACTGGGTGAAGATCTCCTCGAACTGGTCCACCACCAGCAGCGCGCAGTCGGGCAGCCCGTGGCGTGGTGCCGGGAAGCAACCGTGTTCGAACTCGGCCCTCACCTCGTCCGAGTCCCGCCCGGTGGCTCGGGCCCACGCTTCCGCCAGGGCCCGCATCGGATGAGGTCCCGGGGCCGGCAGTAGAAGCGTCGAACCCGGAGCATCCGTACGGGCCTCGAGGCCGGCCACCAGGCCGGCACGCAGCAGCGATGATTTGCCCGCGCCCGAGGCACCCACCAGCATCAGCTGGCCACCGTCCGGCAGCTCGTCGACCAACTCCAGCAACCGCGCGGTGAGGCCGTCGCGACCGAAGAAGTGCGCGCTGTCCACAGCTCGGTACGGCTCCAGCCCCGGGTAGGGGCACGGCACGTCAGCGGGCTGCTCGGCAGCCACGGTCCCATCGGGCTGCTTACGGTAGGCGCGGTTCCGCGCCAGGCGCAGCGAGCCCAATGCGCCCTCGCTCTGCCGGGCGGGATCGACCCGGGGGTCCTCGGCGAAGCGCTCATCGAGTGCCATATGAAGTCGGTCGGCGGTCAGCCACGGCGGTCCGGCCGGATCCCCGTCGTTGAGCAGTTCGAGCAGCCGGCCGGTGAACAGGGTGCGCCGTTCGTCCTCGGGCGCGAAGGAGAGGGCGTAGTGCGAGGCCGACGTGAGCAGGAAGCTCCCCCGCGGCCGTGCGGAGGCGAAAGCCCGACGGACCCCGCCGTCCGAGGCCGGAGCGCCGCCACGTCCGGAGAAGCAACAGTCGAGGACGACGAGACTGCCGCTGCCTGCGTCACCCAGCACGTCGCTGATGGTGCGGTACGAGACCGACTGTGCGACTTGCCGGAAGGACCGGCTGGCGCGGGTGGCGAGGTACAGAGCGTCGCGCGGGCCGAGCTGTCCGTGCCCCACGTAGTAGAAGAGAACGGGGCCGCCACCGGTACGCACCGCCACCTCGACCGCGTCGAGCACTTGGGCGGCATCGGCGTCGGCAGGGACGCGCTCGACGTGTCCGGGTGCCATGCCGCATACATCGAGCAGCGTGCGCTGCAGATCGTCGAGTGTCGTTCCGACGGAGGGGAGGTCGGGCAGATCCGACTCGCGGACGTGGCTCGCGGTGCCGAACAGCACCGCACGTGCGCCGGGGACCGCGAGACCGCCACCCGTCATGTCGTCGGGGAGCCCGGCGGGTTCCCGTCCTGCGATTCCTCCCGAACCACACCGTCCTGCGGGTCCGCCCGGCCGCCACCGTCGGCCGGCGGGCGCGCCAGGCGCTCGGCGAGGTCGGCCGCGTCCTGCGGGCTCAGCGCACGGGCCTGGCGTGAGGAGAGGCTGATCCGGGTGCCGTCGGGGCGGGTCACACTGATCGTGTAGCTGCTGCGGCGGGTCTGCAGCCATGCCACCACCGCCCCCACGAAGACTGCGGCAACGCCTCCGGGCTCCAGGACCGCCACCAGGGCGTCCATGGCCGGACCCATCGTCCCCGGTGGGCCGCCGTCCCGTTCAGCACGGTCGACGCGCCCCCTCAGCTGCGGTACGTCCTTCAACCACGTCCCGAGATCTGCGACGCCGTCGTCGCTGCCCATTTCGCCGCGTACCGTCACGACAAGCCGCATGGTCTCCCCCAGGGTCAGATGCCATTCCCGGTTTCTCGGGCGGGGAGTTCGGGTGTCCCTCCCGGAACTCTCCTCGCCCTGTCGACAGCATGCCGCACGAGGACCACGTACAACATGGGTTCCTCGGATGGTCGCCGACTGCGCACCGACCGAAGCCCTCGGGTCCTGCCGGCCATCCCCGCGGGTGCGGGGAGCACCTGCACGGGACCGTGCTTCACGCGAATGCCGGTCACGATCTACAGCTGGAGTACCAAGGGAATCCCGTTCAGGCTGTACGGGCGTAATCCTGCTTCGCGCCCGCGATGCCGGCGCCCTCGCGCCTGCCGTCACCTCAAAGCGTCATCCAACCGCCATGACCGCCAACTCTGCGAACCTGTGCGGTCACGGCACTACTCCGATGCGGCTCTGAGCCGCTGGCACCACTTTGCCGATCGCAGTGGCGAGCGTGGCTCCGAGGACGCTGATGCCGACCAGGGTCAGCCACATCGCGGAGGCCCCCATGGACAGCAATGCGGAGAGCGCGGCCGGTGAGACCGCTCCAGCGACAGTCACGGCGAGTTGGTTGAGGGCCAAGTACCGGCCGCGGAGAGCGTCTGGGGCGCTCTCCGCGGCGACAGTCGACGTGATGGGGCCGCCGAGGATTTCACCGAAGGTGTAGCTGACCGCGCCGAGCAGCACGACGCCGACCGCGAGGGCGAGCGCAGCCGAGCGGTCGGCGGCGAGGAACAGGAGGTAGCCGGCCGCAAAGCAGGCGTGTCCGGCGACGAGGACGCGGCTGCGGATCCGCCCTCTGAGCCACCTGACGACGACGCCTTGGCCGAAGCCGACCATCAGGGCGTTGAGTGAGAAGACCGCGCCGGCAGTCCAACCAGGCAGTCCCAGCACATCCACGGCGTAGACCGGTATCGCGATGTTGAGCACGAACAAGGAGATCGCGAAGCACAGTTGATGCGCGACCAGTGACAGGTACCTCCGATCCCTGAGCACGCGCCCCCAGCCTCCAGCAGCGTCCTGGCCGGCCTCGGGACGGATATTCGGCACGGCCCGGATCAGCACGTAGGCGGTGACGTAGGACAAGGCGTTGACGACCACGATCGCGGTATGGACGCCGTGAGCACCGAAACTGATGGCGACAGCAGAGAGGAGGCCGCCGAGTGCGTAGCCCAGGTTGCGTACCGACCCCAGGAGGCCGAACCAGCGCTCGCGTTGGCCGGGCGCGGCCAGCGCCGTGACGGTCACGCCGTAACAGCTGAAGGACACCGCCCGCCCGGCACTGTTCAACCAGGCGCAGATGGCGATCTGCCATGTCTGATCCACGAGGAGATACCCGGCGAAGCCGAGCGCTTGGGCCACGTTCGCCGCCTGCAGTACGGGCTTGGCGCCGTACCGGTCAACCAGTCCTCCGACCAGAGGGCCTGCCGGGAGCGCCAGCAGCCCGGCCGTCGTCAGGGCCGCGCCCACCTGCACCAGCGTCAGCGGCGTCGTGGCCAGAAAGTACAGCATCGAAACGGGAACGAAGACACCGGTGCCGATCGAGTCGATGACGATCGCTGCGACGAGACGGCCGTGCCGAGCTGTCGAGGGGCGGACCGTGCAATCGGGAGTAGTCACAGCCCGGACGGTATAGATTCTATACTGGTATCTACAACGCTACCGGGAGTCGTGCATGGGTAACGCCTACAACGTCATGGCCGCGACCTGCCCCAGTCGCACCGTTCTGCACCGGATCGGGGCGCGCTGGACGGTGTTCATCGTCAACGCGCTGGACAACGGGCCGAAGCGATTCACCGAGCTCAAGGCGCACATCCGGGGGATCACACCGAAGGCGCTCACCGAGACGCTGCGCGCGATGGAGTACGACGGTCTGATCTCTCGCAAGGAGATTCCCGCACATCCCCCGCATGTCGAGTACGCCCTCACCGACCTCGGGCGGTCACTGCTGGCCCCCCTGCGTGCCGTCCGGGAATGGGCCGAGAGCCACGTCCCCGACATTGAACGCGCCCGCGCACAAGCCGATGCGCAACGGTAACCCCGCACGCCGGTGGGTGCGGTTGGCCGTACCTCATGGATCACGTCGGTCTGGCCGCTCGGTCATCGCGAGCTCAAGCGGTTCTTCGTAGCCTGGTCGTGAGCTGCCCGCTTGATGCCATTCCGGGCGATCAGGGAGCGCCCGGACACGGCGGCTCGGATCCGCTCACCGCCTTCGGCGGCGACCTGCGGCGGCATCCGGAAGGGCAGGGCCTGAGCATCTGCTGTCGTCCGTCAGCACAGTTTCCCTGAGCGGATTCGAGGCATGTGTGTGACGCTGGATGACGGGCCCGCGGAGCGACGCGGTCTGCGGTCGCGGTGCCTGCGCCACCGGTCCGGTTGGCCTTCGCCAACGAGACCATGCACATGTCCCGGTCCAGAGCCCGGAGGAGTCGTCCCATGAACATCACTCGAGTCCGCCGCTCCGTCGTTGGCGTGTCAGCGGCAGTAGTCCTTCCCGTATCACTGGGAATCGCTGCACCGGCGGCTTCCGCCGACAGCGGCTCGCAACCGTTCGGGCCGGGATGTTCTTCCCTGCCGGCGGAAGGCCAGGGAAGCGCCGCCGGCATGGCCGACGACCCGGTGGCCACCGCAGCCTCCAACAACGCGGAGCTGTCGACGCTCACCGCCGCGATCAACGCGGCCGATCTGGGCGACACTCTGAACAAGTCAAAGGACATCACTGTGTTCGCTCCGACCAATGCTGCGTTCGAGAAGATTCCGAAGGCGGATCTCGACGCTCTGCTGGCCGACAAGGACCAGCTGACCAAGGTCCTCACGTACCACGTAGTGGACCAGAAGATCACCCAGGGCCAGCTCGGCAACGGAGACTTCAAGACCTTGCAGGGCAGCAACCTCACCACGTCCGGATCGGGCGACACCTTCAAGGTGAACAACTCCGCGAACATCGTCTGTGGGGGCATCCCGACCGCCAACGCAACGGTCGAGCTCGTCGACACAGTCCTGATGCCCCAGTAGGGAACTGGGTCTCCCACGAGCAACGCTGCAAGGACGGGGCCCGTCGGCACGAACCGGTCTGCGGTTTCGGTCGCATCAGTGCCTGACCATCACAGACCCTCGCCGGAATGCCGATCGGCCCCGACTCACGCCGGGGGCGGGGTCGGCCCTACGTACGGGCCCGCAGGATTTCCCGCCCGGTGGCGTCCATCTTCGTGATGAGTAGTGGCCACTGAGTTGTTGCCGAGGCTGCCGGCTCCACACCTCACCGGAGCGGATCCTGTGTCACACCTACGGCCGGGGCACGGACCAGCACATTGCTGTTCCCGAGTGGCCGTACTCGATCGTCTGCGCTCTGGAGCCGGGCCGCAGTTGGTGGACCGCACCCCTGGACAGCCGGCGTCTGGAACCTGGGGACGACACTGAGACCGTCACCGCCCGACCATTGCGCGACCTGGTCGAACGGCTGATCTCCGCAGGTGAGTGACAGGCCGGGAACCCGGATGTCCTCGTCATCGCGGACGCCCGATACGACGCACCCCGCCTCGCCTTCCTGCTGAAGGACCTGCCGGTGCAGGTGCTCGCCAGGATGCCCTCGGACCGCGTCCTGCGCAGGCCGGCCCCGCCGCCGCAGCCGCACATTCATGGGTCGGCCGCCCGGGCACGGCGGCGGGTTCGTCTTCGGGCAGAACCCGGCACCTGGGGCACCCGGGACACCGACACCGTCACCGGAACCCGCCTCTACGGCACCGCCCTCGCCCGCTTCTGGGGCCGGCTTCACCCCGAGCTCACCAACCGGGCGTCCTGGGCCGCAGCCGACGGCACTCTCCCGATCGTCGAGGGGACCGTCATCCGCCTGTACTCGACCACCTGCCCAGCGGGGCCACACCGAAGCCGGTCCGGCTGAGGTGGTCGGCACCGACGCGGAAGCCGGATCAGCCTGGTGCGCACCCCGTGCGTCGAGGCTGAACCGCGCACTGCGGCGACTACCAACTGACGGTGAGCCGCTGAGGGCTGCGTGAGGTCGTGCCGGCCCGCCAGGAGACCGTCCCCATGGGTTCGGCCAAGCGCAGGCCGGGGAAGCGGGCGGCCAGCCGGTGCAGGGCGAGCTGGAGCTCCAGACGGGCGAGCCACGCGCCGAGGCAGTAGTGGGGGCCCGCGCCGAAGGAGAGTGTGGGGGCCTCCAGTGGGGCGAACAGGTCATGGAGGGTGGCGAGCGGGAAGACCTTCGGGTCGCGGTTGGCCATGCCGCAGTCGGCGAGCACGATCGCGCCGGCCGGGATCGTCACCCCGCCGACCTCGACGTCCGCGGCAGTGTGCCGGGCGCTGCCTCGGTCGTCGCCCAGCGGGACAAGGTGAATGATCCGGTCCGCGACGCGTCCGGCGGCCTCCTCGTCGGCGCCGAGGAGGGGCCACGTCTCGGGACGTTCGCCCAGGAGGTAGAACAGCGCGTTGGCGAGCATGGTCATGGTGCTGTCGTGGCCGCCGACGACCAGCCCGCACACGAGGCCGACCAATTGGGCCTCGGGGACGCCCCCCTCCTGGTCGGCGGCCGCGACCAGCTCGCTGATCAGGTCGTCGCCGGGAGCCCGCCGCCGGTCGGCGAGGAGGTCTGCGCCGAAGGCGCCGAACTCCTGCAGTGCGGACGCCACCTGCTCGCTGTCATGAGTCCCGTCCGAGAAGGCGTGCTCGCTCCAGTGCCGCATCCGGTCCCAGGCCGGCTCGTCCAGCCCCATCAGCCGGCTGATCACCGCCACCGGTAGGGGGAGGGCGAACCCCGCGACCACGTCCGCCGGTTGCGGCGAGGCCTCCAGACGGTCGAGGAGCTCCTCCACGATCGCCGCGATCCACGGCCGCCAGCGGGCGACGGCCCGCGGGGTGAACGCGCGGCGCAGTGTGCGGCGCAGTCGCAGATGGTCGGGACCGTCCTGATTGAACATCAGGTCGGGACTGTTCACGAGGTCGGGCACGTCGGAGAGAGCCGGTGCGTCGGGGGCGTACAGGAGGGCCCGGCCGAAGCGCGGGTCGGTCAGCACCTGGCGGACGTCGGCGTAGCGGCTGACTAGCCAGGCGGGGCCGCCGCCGGGCAGTTCGGCAGGGCGGGGCGGTCCGGGTTCGTCGAAGTGCAAGCGGTGCATGGGCACCTGCGCGGGATGGGCAGGCTCGTTGGCGGTCAACATACCTCCTGGATCGGACCGTCGGGGCACGGGCGGTCATAGCTCGATGAGGACCTTGCCCCGGTTGGGCGCATGTCCGGCGTAGAGGCTGGCGTAGGCGGCGGGGATGTTGTCGAAGCCGTGGTGCAGAGTGTGGTCGCAGACGACCTCACCGCGCCGGACCCGGCCGCCCAGCTCTGTGTGCAGGTCCCGCCAGTTCTCTTCGGTGAACCATTCCAGGGAGAAGATGCCGCGGACGGTGGCACGCGGGAACATCAGGTACGGCAGGAGCCGGGGGCCGGTGTGCTCGTTACCCACCTGGGTCGCCCATTGCCAGCAGACCGCCACCTGGGCCCCGACGTTGAGCAGGGGGAACACCGCGTCGGTGACCGTGCCGCCGAGGTTGTCGAAGTACCGGTCGATGCCGTCGGGGGCGGACTGTGCCAGGGCGTCGCGCACGGTGTCCGCCCCATCCCCGTGACGGTAGACGATCACCGCGTCGAAGCCGAGCGCGGTGAGGCGCTCGGCCTTCTTCGGGGAGGAGGTGGTGCCGACCACCCGGGCCCCTTCGAGCAGGGCGAGCTGGCCGACGAGGGCGCCGACGGCTCCGGAGGCCCCGCTGATGACGAGGGTGTCGCCGGGG
This sequence comes from Streptomyces clavifer, assembly GCA_014651175.1. Taxonomy (GTDB): domain Bacteria; phylum Actinomycetota; class Actinomycetes; order Streptomycetales; family Streptomycetaceae; genus Streptomyces; species Streptomyces clavifer. Next base: position 273,152 of record BMWJ01000007.1, read on the forward strand.
CTGATCGTCATGTACTTGGTGAGGGTCCCCCAGGCGGTCATGCCGGGGCCGCCCATCACGCTGAGGGCGGTCGGCAGCGGCAGGGCGTCGTCGTACCAGCCTGGGTCGAGCCTGCGGAAGTCCGGGAAGACCATGGGGAACGTGCCTGTCTGCCAGAGTTCGGCTGCGCCGGTGGAGATCACGTGGGTGCGCCAGCCGCCGAACCCCTGGACGAGGTCACCGACGCGGTGTGCGGCGTCCGGTCCCGCCTCGACCACCTCCATGATGGAGTCGGCGCCCATGTGTCCGCCGATGGGGGTGTCGAGGGCGATGCCGTGGAGGTAGGGGTCGACGGAGACGTACCGGGTACGCAGGAGCATCTCGTCGCGGGCGAGGGCGACGTCGACGTTCTCGACGACCTTCTCGTAGACGCGGTCCACGTCGGGGACGCCTTCGACGTGTTCGCGGACCACCCATTTGGCGATCTTCATGGCTTCCTCTCCGTCGGGGCGGCGGGGCGAACGGGCACGGGGATGACGCGATGGGTCGGTGGGGGTGCGGTGAGGTCGAGGGTCGCGGTGAAGGGTCTGCCGTCGTCGCGGCAGACGAACTGCATGACGTGGCGGCCGGCTGCGGCGGCCCGGATGAGGCCGCCGGTGGTGGCCCAGACCCCGGACTGGTAGAAGTCGCGCAGTCCGGGGAGCCCCGGGCCGTGCTTCTTGATCAGCTCCTCGAGGGCCTCGCCGCTCTCGACGAAGGGCTGCCAGCCCAGGACGGTGCCGTTGTAGTTGCCGGTGTAGCGGACCTGGGTGAGAGGGCTGGAGACGTCGCGGACGACGATGGCGTCCCGCAGGCCGGGGTAGCGCTGGTCCAGGAAGCCGACGAGCGCCGTGCGGGCGCGGCGTTTCGCCGCGTAGTAGCCGCGCCCGTGCCGTACAGGGAGGGTGTGCAGTTCCTGGCCGCCGCGGGTGCGGGTGACCTGTTCGGGGCCCTCGTCCAGGGCGCGCCAAGGAGCGATGTCGCAGAAGTAGGTCGCGTAGACGACGGTGGTGCCGTCCGGGGACAGCTCGGGGTAGTGGCGGCTGCGGAACTGGACGTTGATGCTCGGGTGGCGGATGCCGGTCAGTTCGGCCGCCATGGCCTCGTCGAGGAGGTGCGTCGTGCAGGGTGCGCCCTCCGGGAAGGGGCGGGAGAGGCCGAGGAAGAGGGTGAAGTAGCCGGGGAAGACCATGCCGGGTTCGTGGATGGTCTCGGTGTAGAGCCTGCGGTAGTCCTCACCGAGGTACTCGCCCTTCAGGAACTTCATGGCCGTGGTGTAGCCGTCGCAGGCCGACACGACGATGTCTGCGCGCAGTTCGCCGCCGTCGCTGAGCCGGACGCCGACCGCCCGGTCGTCCTCGACGATCACCGACTCGACCTTCGTGTTGTACGAGACTTCGCCGCCGAGCCGCCGGTAGCGGGCCTCGATCGACTCGGCGAGACCGAGGGAACCGCCCTCGGGGACGCCTGCGGAGAGGTTGGCGTGCGAGGCGAGCTGGAAGTGGAACGGCAGGACGGGGAAGGCCGGGTGCTTCTCGTACAGGATGAAGTTGAACGCCTCCCGCAGCAGCGGGTCCTCGAACCTCGCCGAGAAGTCGCTCATGAGGACGGTGATGGTGGTGCGGACGGCGTTGAAGTAGGGCAGGAACGAGGCGAGCATCCGCCAGCGCTCCCTGCGCCCCATAAGCCCGACGGGTTTGAGGAACGGGTAGACCGCGAGCGCCTTGCGGAAGCTGCGCAGTTGCCCGCAGAACTTGCGCACCAGCCGGGCATCGGCGGGCGAGAGGGCGATGAGGTGGGCTTCGAGCCGGTCGGGGTCCGAGTAGAAGTGGACGGCCCGCCCGTCGGTGCCGCGCACGATGTTGAAGACGTCGAAGTGACGGATCTCCTTGCCCTGGAGGGCTCCGAGTTCCAGCCAGATCTGGTGCATCTCGTTGCCGGGGCCGCTGCCGAGGAGCCAGCTGACGCAGGGGTCCAGGGTGAAGCCGCCGCGCTCCCAGGCGGTGCAGCAGCCGCCGGGCATCTCGTGCATCTCCAGAACGCGGGTGCGGTAGCCGTTCATCTGGGCGTAGCAGCCGGTGGAAAGGCCGCCGAGACCGGCCCCGATGATGATCATCGACTCCCGGGGCCGGGCGCCCCTCGGCCGGGATCGCCTCGTGCTGCGGCTCATGAGTCCTCACTCTCCCGGGCCGACCACCGGTCCAGCTGGGGCAGGTGGCCCAGCTTCCCGGGGTGCCACGGCTCGGTGCCCTTGCTTTCCCAGGCCCGGAATTCCAGACCGAGTTCGCGGCAGAGGTACTGGACGGCGAAGCGGCCGGTGGAGGCCGCGCGGATCAGGCCGCCCATGCCGATCCACTGGCCGGCCATGGAGAAGCCGCTGAGGCCCGGTAGCCGCATGCGGTCTTTGCCGACCAGCCGCGCCGCGACGTCGTCGGCCTCCGAGAACGCCTTCCAGGCGAGGATGGAGCCGCCCAGGTTGCCGGTGTAGCGGTGGGTCGTGGCGGGGGTGGCGACTTCCATGACGTCGATGCGGTCGGCGATGCCGGGGGTGCGGCGCTCCAGGAAGTCCCTGACGAAGTCGGCGACGTCGCGTTTGCGCCGGCGGTACTCCTTGCGGTTCCGGGTGCGCAGCTCCTTCCAGTGGGCGTAGTCGCTGAAGTAGGTGCAGTGCAGGACGGAGTGGCCCGGCGGGGCGAAGCCGCCGGAGTAGCGGGAGCGTGCCTGGACGACGAGGCTGTCCTGGAGCGCGCCGGGCAGGTGGTTCGCGTCGTCCGGGCCGAGGAGGTGCGTGGTGCTGTGCGCCTCGTCGGGCTCCAGGTCGCCGCGCAGGCCGACGAAGGCGGAGACGACGGCGGGGAAGAGGGTGCCGGGGCGGTACAGGAGGTCGGTGTACAGCTTGTCGATGCGGGGGCTGGTGTACCGGCCGCCGAGGAGACCGTAGACGGTGGTGTGGCCGTCGCAGGCGGAGACCACGTGTTCGGCGAAGTACTTTCTTCCGTTGCGGAGTTCGATGCCGATCGCCCGGTCGTTCTCGATCAGGATCCGCTCCGTACGGGCCCGGTAGGTGACCGTGCCGCCGAGGTTGCGGTAGCGCTCCTCGACGGAGCGGGCGAGGCCGAGCGAACCGCCCTGCGGGAAGCCCGCGTTGCCGTGGTGGGCGGCCGCCATGTTGAAGAGGTAAGGCAGCAGCGGGAAGCCCTCCGGGTCCTGGAAGAAGATGTTACGGAACGCCTTGCGGAGCAGCGGGTCCTGGAACCGGTCGGCGAAGACGTGCATGGGGGTGGCGGCGGTCCGCCAGAACAGCCGGAAGGCGGGGAGCACCGTGCGCAGGGTCTGGGCCCTCTCCCGTACGGTCCGCAGGGCGGGCGCGGTCAGGAACGGGTACAGCTCGATGTCGACGAAGCGCCGCAGGTCCCGGGTGAACGCCCGGATGTGAGGGGTGTCGGCGGGCGAGAGCTCCAGGAGGTGGGCCTCCAGGCGGTCGGGGTCGTTGTAGAAGGTGACCGACCGGCCGTGTTCGTCCTCGACCTTGTTGAACAGCTCGAAGTTGGTCACCGACTTGCCGTCCAGCGCGCCGAGTTCGCTCCACACCTGGTGGGCGTCGTTGCCCGGGGCGGTGCCGATGAGCCACTCGATGCAGTAGTCGAAGAGGTAGCCCTCCCGCGACCAGGCGGTGCAGCAGCCGCCGGGCAGCACGTGCTTCTCGAAGATGCGGGTCCTGGCTCCGCTCATCTGGGCGTAGCAGCCGGTGGAGAGGCCGGCCACACCGGCTCCCACCACGATGACGCGGGGCGGAGTTCCCGGGGTGCGTTGCCTTCTGGTCCAGTCGCTTGCGTCCTCATCCACCATGGGCCGCGTCTCCCGTCAGGACGGAGCGCACCAGCTCGGCGTTGCGGGGCAGGTGCTTGGCGTCGAGCATGTCGGCGTGGGTGCCGGAGCCGCGGAGGACGGTGGTGGCAGCGGTGGAGCTGCCGTGCCAGGTGCCCAGCTCTCCGGCGGCGTAGAGGGCGGCCTTGTCCTCGTCGGTGATCACGCTGACGGTCGCGGTGACCGTGCCGGTGTTGGGCGTGCGCCCGCAGAACGCCAGGTATTCGGCGGCGTGGGCGAGGGTCTCCTGGGTGACGGCCTCGGACCCGGTGTGTTTACGCAGGTGCTCGGCGAGTTCGCTCTCGAATGCGGCGATGCCGGAGGCGTCCGGTTCGTAGGCGAGGAGGATACGGCGGGAGTCGAGGATGACGACGTGGTCGACGCGGCGGCCCCGGCGCTCCAGCTCCCTGGCGGTCTCGAAGGCCAGGTTGCCGCCGAGGGAGTAGCCCAGGAGCAGGCAGGGGCCCTCGGGTTGGGCGGTTTCGATGAGGTCGGCGTACCGGGCGGTCTTGTCGTCGCCGGGGAGGTAGTTGAAGCCGATGACGGTGTGGTCCGGGAGGTGGGCGGCCAGGCCCCGGTAGACGAGCCCGTGGCCGCCGGCCGGCGGGAAGCAGAAGAGGGCGGGGTGCTGTCCGGCGTTGAAGGTGAGGAAGGGCAGTTCCTCGGCGCTGGTGCCGTGCAGCACGTCCTCGACGGTGGCGGCCATGCCGTGCAGGGTGGTGACCTGGTAGAGCCTGCTGACGGGGACGCCGACGCCGAACTCGGTGCGCAGGTGGTGGAGGAGTTCGATGAGCTTGGTCGAGCTGCCGCCGAGCTCGAAGAAGTCGTCCTCCAGACCGACCTGATCGCACCCCAGGAGGGCCTTCCAGTGCCGGGCGACGCTGATCTCGTACAGGGTCGCCGGTTCCTCGTGGGGCCGGTCACCCGCCTCGGCGCGGGGCGTGGGCAGAGCGGCCGTGTCGACCTTGCCGTTGGCCGTCAGAGGCAGGGCGGGCAGTTCGACGAAGTAGGACGGGATCATGTACGAGGGCAGCGAGCGGGTCAGGTGACGGCGCAGGGACCGGACGTCCAGGGCGGCACCGGGTGCGGTCACGCAGTAGGCGCAGAGCGCCGTGTCTCCCCCGGCGTCGGTGCGTACGGTGACGACGGCCCGGGCGAGCGGGGGCCACTGGGCGAGGTGGGCCTCGATCTCGCCGATCTCGATGCGGTGACCGCGCAGTTTGACCTGGCCGTCGGTCCGGCCGAGCAGGTGGGCTCGGCCGCGGGCGTCCCAGCGGGCGATGTCGCCGGTGCGGTAGAGGCGTTCCGGGCGGGCGTCGGCGTCGCGGCCGAGGATACGGGTGACGAAACGCTCGTCGGTCTGCTCGGGGTCTCCGGCGTAGCCGAGGGCGACGCCCCGGCCGCCGATCCAGAGTTCGCCGGGCACTCCGGGCGGGACTGGTTCTCCGTGGGTGTCGAGCACGTGGAGGGTGCTGTTGGGGAGGGGCCGGCCGATGGGGACCATGGCGCCGGGCTCCAGGTCGTCGACGGGCCCTTCGAAGTAGGCGCTGTCGATGGTGGCCTCGGTGAGGCCGTAGGAGTTGACGAGGCGGGTGCCGGGGCCGCACAGCTCGGCCAGTCGGCGGTACTCCCCCACGCTCCACACGTCCGAGCCGACCACCAGCAGCCGCAGGAAGTCCAGCCGCAGCCCCTCGCGCACGCAGTGGTCCATCAGTCCGCGGACGACGGCGGGGACGAACTCGACGCAGTCGACACGTTCCTGACGCATCGTGCGGTAGAGGCGGGTGGTGTCGAAGAGGAGGTCGCGGTCGGCCAGGACGAGGGCGCCGCCCGAGCACAGGGCGCGTACCAGGTCGCCGGTGAACACGTCGAAGGACGGTTCGGCCATCTGGAGGTGCACCCGAACGTCGGTCTCCAGCCGGTATTCCTGCCGCCAGGCCGCGTACGCGGAGGCGAGATTGCGATGGCTGACGCGGACGGCCTTCGGGCGGCCGGTGGAGCCGGAGGTGGTGATGACGTACGCGGACGATTCAGGGCCGGCCTCGGACGCCGGACCGTCCGGGTGCGGGGCGGTGCGGGCGAGCGCGGCAAGGGTCAGCGTCGGGACGGTCAGGGCCCCGGTCCGCTCCGGCACGGCGTCGTCCGCCACGACGACGAGTTCCGCGCCGGTGGTCGACACGAGGTGGGCGAGCCGGTCGGCCGGGTGGTCGGGCCGCAGCGGGAGGTAGGCGGCGCCGGCCTTGAGCACGGCCAGCAGGGCGATGACCAGCTCGGCCGACTTCTCCAGGGACAGCACGACCACCGAGCCCTCGCCGACTCCGAGCGTACGCAGCCGGGCGGCAGCGTCGTCGGCACGCTGGTCCAGCTCCGCGTAGGTCAGCCGGTGCGCCTCGCCGCGCGGGGAGGGCGTGGTCACGGCGACGGCGGCGGGTTGCACGGCGGCGACACGGCCGATCAGCGCCTGGACCGAGGTGAAGGGCTCTTGTTCATCGGGTCCGGCGGGTGGCAGAGCCGGGCGGCTCCACTCCTCGAGGAGCCGCTCCCGCTCCCGGTCTCCGAGCATCTCCAACCGGGAGGTGCGCTGTTCGCCCGGGGCGCGGGTCATCCGGTCCAGGAGCCGGGTGTAGTGGGCGGCCATGCGGCGCATGGTCTCCGGGAGGAAGAGGTCGGTGTTGTACTTGAACACGCAGTGGAAGCGGCCTTCCGCCTCGTCTTCGTAGGCGGACAGCGTCAGGTCGAACTGCCCTTCCTCCTCCGGCAGCTCGATGTAGTCCAGGCGGTAGCCGTACTGCTCGGTGGCCACCTTGTGGGTCAGCAGGATGAACATTGCCTGGAAGACGGCGGAGCGGCTGGGGTCGTGCTGAAGGCCCAGCTCCTCGACAAGGAGGACGAAGGGGTACTCCTGGTTGTCCAGGCCGCCGAGCACGGTCCGGCGGACCTGCTGCAGCAGTTCGGCGACGGTCGGGTCCCCGGACAGATCGGCGTGGAGCGGTAGCGGATTGACGAAGTAGCCGTAGACGGAGGCGAGGTCCTGGCGGGTGCGGCCGGTCACCGGGCTGCCGACGACGATGTGCTCCTGCCCGGAGTAGCGGTGCAGCAGGAGGTAGTAGGCGCTGAGCAGCACCATGAACGGAGTGACGCCGTGGGCGCGGGCCAGGCCGTGGACACGGGCGCTGAGCGTGGCGTCGAGGACGAAGAACTCGGAGGCCCCGTTGTGGGTCTGGACCGCCGGGCGGGGCTTGTCGACGGGGAGGTCCAGGAGTGGGACCACGGCCGGCAGGTGGGAGCGCCAGTAGTCGAGCATGCCCGCTGCCTCGGGTCCGGCAAGGAACGCGTTCTGCTGGTTGAGGAAGTCCAGGTAGCGGGCCTCGATCGGTGGCAGCCGGGGTTCCTGGTTGCGGCGCAGCGCCTCGTACACCGTGAGGAGTTCCTCGATGAAGGTGAAGGTGGAGATGGCGTCGGAGATGATGTGGTGGACGGCCTTCATGATGATCCAGCGGTCCGGGCCCCGCTTGAAGAGGCGGAAGCGGACCAGGGGGTCCTGGGCGAGGTCGTAGGGCTTGCGGTACTCCTGGACGATCGTCGCGTGGATGCTTTCCCAGTCCTCGCCCTGGACGTCGAAGAGGGCGAGGTCGCTCGGGCCGTCCTCGCAGACCCGCTGCACGGCCTGCCCGTCCTCCAGGAAGAAGTTGGTGCGCAGCGCCGGGTGGCGGGTGATGAGGCGGCGGACGGCCTCGAACATCAGGTCCGGTTCGAGGGCGACGTTCACCTCGACGGCCCCGCCGATGTTGTAGGCGTAGCCGTCGGGGTTGAGGTGCTTGAGGAACCAGAGCGCCTTCTGATTGTGCGTCAGCGGATAGCTCCGCTCGTCCCTGTGGAGTTCAACGGCGCCAGCCGCCCTGTCGGGACCTTCGGCCGAGGTCAGGGCGCTCAGGCCATCGTGGAGCTGGGCGGCGAGTTCCCCTGCCGGAGTGCCGCTGAGCAGGGCGACCACGGGCAGGGCGACTCCGAGTTCGGCATGGATGCGGGCCCGCAGCTCCATGGCGAGGAGCGAGTCGAGGCCGAGTTCGCCGAGGCCGGTGGTGGGGTCGATGCGGTCGGTGCCGGTGCGCAACACGGTGGCGGAGAGCTCGGTGAACCGCTCGGCGACCAGGGTGCGGCGGGTCTGCGGGTCTGCGGCGCGGAAGGTGTCGAGGAATCCGTTGCCGGAGGCAGCGTCGCGGGGCGGAGCGGCTGCTGCCGCGAGATCGGCGACCAGCGGTGGCGGGGACGGGTACCAGGCGAGGAAGACGGGCCAGTCGACGACGGTGGCGACGACGAGCTGGGCGTGTTCCTGGCCGATGACGCGTTCCAGGACGGCCATGCCGGCGTCCGGTGACAGCGAGCTCATGCCCCGGCTGTGCAGATAGTGGTCGACCAGCCCGAGTTCCTCGATCATCCCGGTGGCCCACGGGCCCCAGTCGAGGCTCAGCGCGGGCAGTCCCTGGGCGCGGCGGTGGTGGGCGAGGGAGTCCAGGAAGGCGTTCCCGGCGGCGTAGTTGGTCTGGCCGGCTGTGGTCAGCAGGGAGGCGATCGAGGCGAAAAGCACGAAGTGTTCGAGGGGTTCGCCCCGCAGGTGACGGTGCAGGAGGTGGGCGCCGACGGTCTTGGGGTCGTGGACGGCGTCGAAGGCGTTCCGGTCGAGGTCGGCGACGAGCCTGTCGCGGACCTGTCCAGCCAGGTGGAACACTCCGCGGATCGGCGGCGCCCCGCTGCGCCGGTCGACGTCGAGCCAGTCGGCCAGCGCGTCCTCCTCGGTGATGTCGAGGGTTGCGAGGACGGGCTGGGCGCCGAGCGCCTCCAACTCGCGGAGGAGGCGCACGGCCCGGCCCGTGGCGGTGGCGGGGTCTGTGCCGGCCCACTTCTCCCGGGGCGGGACGGGGGTGCGCCCGACCAGGACGAGCCTGCGGGCCCCGCGCCGTACGAGGGTGCGGCACAGCAGTCGGCCGAGCGCGCCGAACGCACCGGTGACCAGGTAGCTGCCGTCGGTCCGCAGGCGCAGCGGCAAGGGCCGGGTCAGGGCCTCTGCGGGGCGCAGGCGGCTGGTGCGGCGGCCTCCGTCGCGTAGGGCGATCTCCTCCTCGTCGTCGCTCAGGGCCTCGGCGAGGAGCGCTTCGGCGTCGGCCCGGTTGCCTTCGGGGCCCGGCTGCCGCCGGGGGTCGAGGTCGACGATCTTGCCGGCATGTCCGATGAGCTCCTGGTGCCGCAGGACGCGGCCGATGCCCCAGGCGGGTGCCCCGAAGGGCTCGGGTCCCTCGCCCGGCAGGGCGGGCTGGGCGCCCCGGGTGACGATGTGCAGGCGGCCTTCACCGTCCCGGGCCGACAGCAGCCGGGCGAGGACGACCAGGGAGTAGGCACCCGCGCCTGTGTGGTCGCGCAGGGCGGCCCGGTCGCACTCGGCGAGGGCGGGGGCGTCGAGGTTCCACAGGTGCAGAACGGTCCCCAGGAATGGTCCGCCGTCGCGGTCGAGGTCGGCGAAGAGGCGGCGCAGGTCGAGGTCGGACGCGGGATCGAGGGTGTACGTGGAGCCGTCGGCGGAGGCGGCGTAGGCCAGGCCTCGGCGCACCAGACGGCAGCGTTCGCCACGGGCTGCGGCCAGGGCGGCGAAGGCGTCCGCGACGCCCCTGGTGTCGGCGAGGACCAGCCAGCCGTGGTCCCGCGCGGCTTTCGCCGGGCCGTCCGGCGGTGCGGGGCGCTGTACGCCGTCCGTCCCGGGCGGCTCGTCCCGAACGGTGTCGGGTGCAGCGGCCCCCTGGCCGGTGACGGTGTCGCGGACGGGCAGCGGCGGGCAGTCGGTCCAGACGGGTTCGGCGAGCCAGGAGTCGATCGTGGTGCGGGCGACGGCGGTGGCGGCCTTCTCCACGTCGGCGGCGCGGAATCCCTCCACGCGGCCCAGCGGTGTGCCGCTGTCGGCGTACAGGGCGATGTTGCCGAGCGTGGTGTCCGCGTCGCCGGGGAGCAGGGTGGCGTGGGCCCAGAACGGCTGGTCGCCGATGGGTTCGAGAGCGACCTCGTCCAGCGAGAGCGGCAGCCTGATCCCGGCGTCCCGGGCGGAACCGTCGAGGATGAGGGGGGTCAGCAGAGTCTGGAAGCAGGCGTCGAGGAGGACGGGGTGGAGTTGGTGGCCCGCGGCGTCGTCGCCGATCGCGCGGGGCGGCCGGATCCGGGCCAGGACCTCCCCGGCACCGATCCAGACCTCCTCGACGGCCTGGAAGGAGGGGCCGTAGTGGTAGCCGAGAGCGGCCAGCGCGGTGTAGCAGTCGGGGCCGTCGAGGTGGCGCAGGCTGCGGGCCCGGATCGTGGGAGCGTCGAGCGGCGGGGTGGTGCGGCGGCGTTGCCCGGTGCGGACGATCCCACTGGCGTGCACGGCCCGCTCCTCGTCGTCCCCGGTCGGGGAGACGATGGTGAAGGTGGCGTTCTCCAGGGAGAGCGACACCTCGACGGTCCGGTCCTTACCGTCGGGCAGGAAGAGCGCCCTGCGCAGCTCGATGTCGGCGAGGACGGCCGTGGTTCCGCCGGTGAGCCCGAGGACGGCTTGGGCGGCCATCTCCACGTAGCCGGCGGCGGGGAAGACGACGGTGTCCTGGATACGGTGGTCGGCGAGGTAGGGCAGGTCCTCGATGTCCAGGCGTGTCTGCCAGGTGGGTTCCGTGGCGTCGGTGCGGCGGCCGAGGAGGGCGTGGTCGCGGTGGCCGAGGCGGACCTGGGCGACCGGGCGGGGTTCGGTCCAGTGGCGGTCGCGCCGGAAGGGATGGCGGGGCAGGGTGACCGGCCGGCCGGCGGGCTGGAGCAGCTTCCAGTCGACGGGGACACCCAGGGTGTGGAGCGAGCCGAGGGAGGCCGCGAAGCGCTCGCTCTCGTCTTCCCGGCGACGGATCGAGGGCAGGGTGAGGCCGGATACGCCGGTGGTGTCGAGGCATTCGCGGATCGCGTGGCCGAGGACCGGGTGCGGGCCGACCTCCAGGAACACGTGGTGGCCGTCGTAGACCATTCGGTCGACCGCCGAGCGGAAACGCACCCGGTCGCGAACGTTCTTCCACCAGTAGCCGGCATCCAGTTCCCCGCCCTGGGCGGTTCCCTCCACGCCCGTGAGGTACAGCGGGATCTGGGCCGGGCGCGGAGACAACGGGGCCAGCGCGTCCAGCAGTTCGCCCTTGATGTGTTCCATGCCGATGCTGTGATACGGCACTTCCACGGTGAGGAACCTCGCGAACTGCTGCTCGGCCCGCAGCTCCTCGGCCAGCAGGTTCAGGGCCTCCTCGTCCCCGGCCAGGGTGATCGCGGTGGGGCTGTTGACGGCGGCGACCGAGACCCGGTCGTTGTAGGGCCTCACGCGGCGCTCGGCCTCGTCCTCGGACAGGCTCACGGCGAGCATCGTGCCGGTGCCGGCCAGGGTCTGCTGGAGGCGGCTGCGGTGTACGACGATCCTGGCCGCGTCCCGCAGGGAGTAGATGCCCGCGGTGTGGAAGGCGGCGATCTCGCCGGTGCTGTGGCCGACCACGGCGTCCGGGTGCACCCCGTGGTGCCGCCACAGGGCGGCGAGGGCGACCTGTACGGCGAAGTTCGCGGGCTGGGCGAGCCAGGTCTCGCTCATCCGGGAGACGGACTCGTCGGCGGTCATCTCCTCGATGAGGGACCAGTCGGCGAACTCCCTCATCGCCCGGTCGCAGGCGGCGACGGCGTCGCGGAAGACCGTTTCCCTTTCCAGCAGTTGGCGGCCCATGCCCCACCACTGGGGGCCCATCCCGGTGAAGACCCAGGCCAGTTTCCGATCGGCGGTCTCCCGGGCGCGGGCGTGGACGACCCGGGGGTGCGGCTCGCCGCGCTCGTGGGCGGCCAGCGCATCGTCGAGGGACGCGCGCGTGGAGTAGACGACGGACAGCCGCTCGGGGAGGTGCTGGCGGCGGTGGGCCAGGGTGTGGCCGAGGTCGTCGAGGAGTACGGCCGGGCCGTTGTCGCCCGCGAGTTCGCCCCGGATCCCGGCCGCCATCTCCTTGAGGGCGTCCGGGTTGCGGGCGCTGAGCGGCAGGAGGCTCCAGGATCGCTGGGCGGGCGGCGCGGGGTGGGTCTCATTCGGGGTCGGAGGGGCCTCCTCCAGGACGACATGGGCATTGGTGCCGCCGAATCCGAAGGAGTTCACACCTGCCCGGGCGGGTCCCTCGTGGTCGGGCCAGTCGGTGAGCCGGGTGGGGATCTCGTAGGGCAGGGTCGCCGGGTCGATGGCGGGGTTGAGGTTCTCCAGGTTGATGTGGGGCGGGATGGTCCGGTGCTTGAGACTCAGGACGGTCTTGATCAAGCCGGCGATCCCGGCGGCGGATTCGGCGTGGCCGATGTTCGTCTTGACCGAGCCGACATAGGCGCGGGCGCCCGGGGCCCGTCCGATGGCCAGCGCGCGGGCCAGGGCGTTGGCCTCGATCGGGTCGCCGACCGGGGTCGAGGTGCCGTGCGCCTCCATGTACTGGAGGTCTCCGGGGGTGATGCCCGCTTCGGCGCAGACCCGGCGGATCAGGTCGACCTGGGCGTCGGGGTTGGGGACGGTGATGCCGTTGGTGTGGCCGTCCTGGTTGACGCCGCTGCCGAGGATCACCGCGTGGATCCGGTCCCCGTCCCGTACCGCGTCGTCCAGCCGCTTCAGCGCGACCAGGCCGACGCCTTCGGCGCGGACGTAACCGTCGGCAGCGGCGTCGAACGTACGGGAGCGGCCCTCGGGCGACAGGAACCCGCCCTTCGTCTCGGCGATGGTGTACTGCGGGGCCATGTGCAGCAGGGTGCCGCCGGCCAGGGCGAGGTCGCTCTCCCCGTTGTTCAGCGCCTGGCACGCGAGGTGGACGGCGACCAGGGAGGAACTGCACGCGGTGTCGACGGACAGGCTGGGGCCACGGAAGTCGAAGCAGTACGAGATGCGGTTCGACACCATCGTCATCATGGTGCCGGTTGCGGTGTGGGCGGCCAGCGAGGTGAAGCCCAGGTCGGCGAACTGCAGGATCTTGTAGTCCAGGGTGAACGCCCCGACGTATACGCCGACGTTGCCGCCTGCGAGATCCGCGGGCCGCTGGCCGCCGTCCTCCAGGGCTTCCCAGGCCACTTCGAGCAGTTTGCGCTGCTGTGGGTCCATGTGGTCGGCCTCGCGGGGGCTGATACCGAAGAACGCGGGGTCGAACTCATCGAAGCCGTCGATGTATCCGCCGCGGCTCCCGACGAGGCGTCCTGGTTTGTCGCGGTACCGGCTGCCGAGCGTCCCCACGTTGTACCGGTCGGGTGGGGTGGGCGTGATGCAGTCCTTGCCCACCACCAGGTTCCGCCAGAACGTGCGATGGTCCGGGGCGCCGCCGGGGAGACGGCAGCCCATCCCGACGATCGCCACCTTGGCCCGTAACGCCCGGTTGTTCGCATCGGACATGTCGAACTCCTCAAGTCGTGGTGGAGCGGCAGGGTGCGGCGGTCACTCCGGTCGGGGGCCCGGCGCGGGTCGGCGCCGCCAGGGGTGCAGGAAGGCGGCGAAGATCTCGCCGGTGCCGGGGAAGGCGGCGGGGTCATGGAGGCCGACGGCGGCGGGTTCGCGGCCGGGGCGCCAGGTGAAGGTGCCGAGGAGGTGGTCCCAGCACGACAGGTCGGAACCGTAGTGGCCGGCTTCGGCCAGATCGGTGCTGTGGTGCAGTCGGTGCTGCTCGGGGCTGGCCAGCAGGTGGTTGAGCGGTCCGATGCGGACGTCGATGTTCGCGTGGACGAAGTAGCCCTGGGCGGCGACGAAGAGTCCGACCACCAGCACGGCCGGCCGGGAGAATCCGACGAGGGCCAGGGCCAGCTGGACAAGGCCTTGCGCCAGGACGATGTCCAGCACGTGGTTGACTCCGTTGTTGGCGACGTTGACCTTCTCCGGCACGTGGTGGATCCCGTGCAGCCGCCAGAGCAAGGGGCTGCGGTGGCCAAGCCGGTGCACCAGATAGCTGGCGAGCGATCCGGTGAGGAGCGCGCCCGGGATCTCGATCCCCAGGTGGTAGGTCGGCTCCGCCGGCGAGATGAGGCCGACGGCCAGCGCGACAAGCAGTTGGGCCAGTCCGCTTCCGGCCATGGTGAGCAGGAAGTAGATGCCGTAGAAGCACCATTCTCTCTTTTCGGGGTGCCACTTCCGGTCGTAAGGAATCAGCCGTTCCAGAAGGACGAGATAGGCGATGACCCCGAGCAGGAAAAGCGGGCTGACCCATGCCGGATCCCACTTCTGCCGCACTGCGAACGCCCCGACGAGAATGACCGCGAGGAGGAGAGCAGGATAGGCGGCCATACCGAGAAACCGGGCCGCGACTTTACCGACCAGTCTCTTTCGGGCAACCGAATAGTCGGATGAATAGATTTCACCATCAACGGCGCGCCCACACTCGTCCATCCGTGACCCCCACAGGAGACGGCAACCGGGAGAAGGATCAATGCATCGCATCAGAGCAGGTCAGAGCAGCCTTGAGCACATCGGCGAACCCGGGGACAGTCCCGGCCCTGCGTTGACGGATTTCAGACACCCGGGCCCGAAAGAATTCGGCCGTGGCGTGAACTGAAGCCCCCGACCTCTTCAGCCCAGATGATACATTTCCCGGCCTCACGACTTTAATCATGTCCGACTCACAGAAATCTTACGGCCTTATTGGCCATGGAAGGTAATGCGAGAGCAGTCGCACAGCCGAGGCGCGTTCATTTGTGCGAGCAATTACTTTGCAGGATCATCGTGATGCCCGAAGCACGGCGCATTTCGATGCTCCGTTCACGTTCCCCACGCCTGGGCGCGCGTCTGAGGGGAGAGCGATGCGCCCGCGCGAAAGGCGCACCCCCCGGGAGGGCCGGGATGCCTCACGGGCAGCCGAGACGGGAACCTGGCTGTTGTGCGGAGAGGCAGGGAAAGACCCACTGTCTGATCGATGCCGTGCAGCGGGCAGCCGCAGAAGGGTCCGGCCCCGCGCTCGCCCCCGTGCTCGGGCAGGAACTGGGCGGACTCAACGCACTGCAAGACGCCGCTCGCCGGAGCGGGGCAGTGCCTTGGCGGCCGTTTGCCGGGCTGCAGCGCGAACATCGGTCCGAGGTCGTCGATGATGCGGTCCATCGCCGACTGTTCAGCGCGGTGGCCCGGAGCATCGAGGTGACGCGCTTCTGGTTGCCGTAGGTGGAGACCGTCACCCGGCCCTTGGGGTGGTGATCTCCGCCGGGCGGTTCGAGGAGTCGTAGCCGAAGAGCGTGTACTTGCCCTCAGTGTCCGTCGTCTTCGCCAGGTCGCCGGCCGGGTGCCGCCCGTTCCTTCTGCCGTGGGGACCTCCGACTCCGCGGTGAGCGGCTGCTGCTCGAACCGGCCTGAGGCCGCGTCGCGGGGGCGGCCCGGGGGCCCTGCCCACGCCACGTCCCCTTGGTTAGGGTGCGACCATGGCCACCGCCCGCGCCCATGAACCCGTCCCGTTGGACCCCAAGGGTCCGGTGATCACAGCAATCGCGTCCACCGTGGGCGCGGCCCTGTTTCTGGGCGCGGGAGGGGCCTGTGCCTATGTCACCGTACGCACCGTCGCCGACCTCGACGAGACCGGCAGTGAGTGGGTGTGGGTCGGCGTCGGCCTCGCCCTGGCCGCGGCGTTCACTGCCTGCGTCGGGTTGTCCACCATCCTCTTCGCCCGCGCGGAACGGCAGGCCACGCTCCAGCTCGCCGCCCTCGGCGTCGACGCGAGCGCCCTCGTTCTGGCGGTCGCCTCCGCCCCGCCGACCAACGACGACTACTACCAGGTCCGGCTCCTGATGCGCATCAGCGGATCCGGTTTCGAACCCTTCGAGTGCGACACCGAAGTCCTGAGGTACCGGTTCGGCAGCGCCACGCAGGGGACGGTGCTGCCGGCCCGGGTCAATCCGGTCACGCGCGCGTTCACCATCGAACGACCGCCTGCGCCCCCGGCCCCCGTAGCTGAAGGCGCATAGCGAGGACGCGCCTCGTTCGACCCGCACCGTCCTGACGGAGATACCCGGCTTGTCGCGATCCCCTGCGACGAGAACTCGTCCACGTGCAGATCGAGAACGGTGCGCTGACGGGGCGGCAGCTCCCCCGGCGCCCCGCGTACTTCACGGGTCTCGACGCTGAGCTGCGGGTCGGGACGGGGGCGGGGGGGCCGGGGGGGGGCCGGGGGGGACATCCCCGCTGCGCTTGAGCCAACGCGGAGTTGACACGAACCGGTCCAGCACCCTCGAACCCGGCGCTGGACCGGCAAACGTCCCCATACGAAAGGCGGGTGGCCCGATATAGTACTTCACCCGGGAAGCACCTCGCGCCATGTCAGGAACCAGGACCTCGACACGTCTCGTTCTTGCTGGCCAAGGCACTTTCTTCTCTTCTGCCCGACAGCCCGCTTCGTGAAAGCCCGAGGCTGGTGTGAGTCGGCAGAGCCGCAGTCCCATCCTCTTCAGGGAGGTTCTACCATACTTCGCACAAGTTTATGCCCAAGAGTGCTCATTGTCGGATCGGGCCTGGCCGGCGCCGCCACCGCTATGCGGTTGCTCCGTTTCGCGCGCAGCCCCCTGGAAATCGTTCTGCTCGAGCGGCGTTCCGACTACCGGTGCGCAGGTGTCGCCTACCACCGCGACGGCAACCCCTGGGGTCATGCGTTCAACATCCAGGCGGGTCGGATGTCGGCCTTCCGTGAGGACGTCCACGACTTCATCCGCTGGGCCAACTCCGAGGCGGACCGCGAGGACTGGCCTGCCCCCTGGGCCGGGACGACGTTCACCGAGGGGGGACCGGCGCCCCGGCGGATCTTCCAGAACTATCTGATCGACCGGCTGGCCGAGGCCAGGCGGGAAGCCTGCCCCGGCGTCGTGCTCGTCGAGGCGGACGGCGAGGCCGTCGACATGGAAGTCCGTTCGAGCGGCGTCGATGTGACGGTACGGCACTTCTCCCTGAACAGTGCGGACAAGGGTTCCCGAGGCGGGCAGAGCCGGGAGGCGACGGTGCTCTTCGCGGACCGCGTCGTCCTCGCGACCGGCCTGGAGCTCAGGGAGCCGCCGTACGCCGCGGAAGTGCTCGATCACGAGTCCTTCGTGCGCAACCCGTACTCCGAAGCCGGCGTCCGGAAACTGATGACGCTCCCGCCCGGGGCGACCGTCGCGATCGTCGGATCCGTGCTGAGCGCGTACGACTCGGCGGGCCTGCTGCTGCGCCAGGGCCACACGGGGAAGATCCATTTGGTCTCCAGGACCGGGACGGTGTTCCGTACGTACCCCGCCGACCATGAACACGAGGTGGTGCGGCTGCCCTGTCCGAAGACACTGCTGGAGCCGTACCTCGATCGTCAGGAGTTCCTGGCCCGGGTCCGAAGCGCGTGGGAGGCCGCGTGCTCGACCGTCGTCCGCGAGCACCCCGGCATCCATCCGACCGTGGTCGCGGAGCGGGTGGCCAAGGCGTGGGAGCCGCATCTACCGAAGGCCATCGAGCTGATTCCCTCCGCGGAACTGCGGTGGCTGCTCGACGAGTTCGGTACCGCGATCGCCGCCTTCCGGGTGGGTGCGGTGGAGTACACGATGGAGGTGATCGAGCGCGCTATGCACCCGGCGGACGGGACGGTGCAACTGGTGGTCGGCAAGGTGGCCGGGATCAAGCCGACGGAGTCCGGGGGGCTGACCGTCTCCGTCGACGCCGGGAACGGGACGCGGTCCATCGAGACCGACCTGGTGATTTCCCACTTCAGCAGGGAGTCGGACTACGGCAGGGTCGGACAGCCGCTGTGGAAGAACCTCCTGCGCCGGGGCATGGCGGTCCCTCACGGGCGCACCGGGCGCGGTCTGGAGGTCGACGGACGGGGGGCGCTGCTCGGCCCCGGCGGGGAGGCGGTCGGCCCTCTCTTCGCGGTTGGTGTGCTGAGAGAAGGCGACGAGATCGTCCGGAACGGCCGGACCGGTGCGTTCACCTTCAACCTCGCGGCCATCAAGAACCACTCGATCGCGGTTGCCGCGCATGTCATCGAGACGCTGGAACCGGGTGGAGACGCTTTGGCCGAGAGCTTGGCCGAATACTATGCCCGTTCCAGCAATATCAAGGAAGTGGAGCGGGTCGAATTCGAGGAAGCTGTGACTCTGGAAGTGAGGAGGATGGCTACACGTACCCGAAGTGACCGGGAAATCAAGGATTCCCGTTTGGATTCCTGCATTCGGGCCGCGGGAGAACTGCCGAACCTTTCGATGGACACGTCCCGGCGCGACCGTCTGATGAGGGCTGTCGTCAACCGGGCAGCCGTTGAACGGCTCACCGACATCTCAGTTACGCCGAAGCAACTGCGCAGACAACTCGGGATAGCGAACTCCTAGGACGCGGAGGACCAGTTGAGCGGGCGACGAATTCAAGGGTTCCTGTTGAGTGACGGAACAGAGAAGGTGTTGCGAGGCACTTGTAACCGCACAAGGAGCCCGCTTCAGGGATCCATCCTCGTCGCCAGTTCCCTCGAAGCGGGCCTCTACGACGCGATGGTGGCCTCACGTGCGGTCGTCTGCGGCGCGGGCGGGCTGACCGGGCACATGCAGTCCATCTGCCGTGGCAGGGGTATACCCGTGCTCCGTGTCGACGAGAGCGATCTGGCGGGCGTCACCGGCGAGGTGACACTGCATCTGGAGAGCCAGTCGATCATCGTCGAGTCCGACACGGTCTCCCGGGCCGCGAGCCCGGAAGCGGGGGAACCGTCACTGGACGACCTGGGCTCGGCCTGCGCGGTCATCGCGGACCTGCAGGACATCGCCACGATCAACGCGTGCGGTCCGGACGCGAAGCGGGTCGACTCCTTCTTCATCCGGGAGGAGTTCCTCTGCCTGGCGGCGGGCCTGCGTCCACTCGACTCGATGGGCGGCAGCCCGGCCGACATCACAGCGTACGGGCAGGCCGTCGCGGACCGGCTGTGCGGGTTCGTCGAGGCTCTCCTGCCCGAGCAGCGGCTCGTCCTGCGGTTGCTCGACCTCCGCTCGGACCACGCTGCCCGGGTGACCGAGCTGGCCCAGGTCGCGGTCGAACCGAACCCCGAGCTGGGCCTGCACGGCGCCCGCTGGCTGCTGGGGTCGAACGCGTACCGGGACGCGCTGCACGCGGTCCTCGGATCCCTGCGCGAGCGGCTCGGTGACGAGGCGGGCCGGGTGCACCTCTCGGTTCCCTTCGTCAACGACGCGGAGGAGTTCGCCACGCTGAGCAGGCACCTGGAGCTGCCGGCCGACGTGCCGGTGTCCGCGTTCATCGAGACTCCCGCGGCGGTGCACGCCACCGCGGCGATCTGTGCCTCGGGGGCCAGCGAGCTGTTCGTCGGCACGAAGGACCTGGTGCAGTTCTACCTCGCGGCGGACCGGGGCAACCACCTGGTGGCCGGGTCCTATCAGACCCGGCACCCGGCAGTCATCGACGGCATGAGGAGGGTGGTGCAGTCGGCGCGCGCCACGGGCACCCCGGTGAGGGTGTTCGCGCTGGGGGCGGACCTCGGCCACTACCTGGAGCAGCTGCCGCCCCCGGACGGCTACATGATGTGCACAGCCGAACTCCAGCAGGTGATCCTCCGGTCGTAACCCTGGCAGGGCGAGCGCCCGGTACGGCGGTGGCCGCTGCGGCCGGACCCCACCGGGAGCCGACTACGCGGACGGCGGGGTCCGTGCGGCGGCAACTGGTCCGGCGAGGCCGTCGCTTCCTCGCCGGACCGCTCGTCCGGGCCCCGGGCCGCCCGGACGGCTCGCATCCGTTCGTGTCCGTTTCCCAGGGGCCGGATGCAGGTTCCGCCTATGGTGAGCCCTCCTGCACGGCCCTCAGCCGGTGCGCTCCGGCCCGACCCCACGGATCCGCCTGCCAGTCGCCCTCGCAGGCAGCCCGACCGAACCCGCTGTCGGCGACCCCGGCCTCGCCGGACGGGGCGGCGTGCAGGGGCCGGTGGTACGGGCCGTCCAGTTCCGGCAGAGCCAGCAGGATCGGCAGGTCGAGCTGGGTGGCCGCCCGCAATTGCACATCGGCGTTGTACATCCGTCCTCCGCGGGCGCGGACCGCCCACCCCGAGCCGATCAGCCTCGGCAGGCGGACCTGCGGGCCAGGCGCGCCGTCGTGCAGCATCACGGCAGCCGCCCGGATGAACCACAGCCCGTCGGGGACGTTCAGGCGGAACGGGCGGCACTCGTCCAAAATGTCACAGGAGCGCGGCAGTCCCTCCATGATCGGGGTGCTGAACGCGCCCACATAGACCCGGACCGGGCCGACGTCTGCCGGGAAGTGCAGTCGTCCGGCCACAGTGGACAACCCGTGGCGGGCCTGGGCGGCCGGCAGGGTGAGCGGTGGCATGCCGCAGCGGGCCAGGAACCGGTACCTGGTCGGCGCGATGCCGACGCTGCGGGTGAAGCGGCTGGTGAACGTGCCCAGGCTGTTGTAGCCCACCCGGTGGGTGATGTCCGAGACGCTGGCCGCGGACTCCAGCAGGTGCCGCTTGGCCATGAACAGTCTGACCGCGGCGAGGAACCGGCCCGGCGACGTCCCGGTCACCTCGTTGAACATCCGTGAATAGTGGAACTTGCTGTAAAAGGCGGTGTCCGCCAGTTGTCCCAGGGAGAGCGGGTCGGCGTGGTGATTCCACATAGCTCTTATACTGCGCTCGATCGCTACCTCTGCGGCCATCCGTATCCCCTGGCTTTGGATGCTGAGAATGCATTTACATGTGCACGAAATTACCAATTGCCTGTCGGGAATTTCGGAATCCCGATCGGAATTGTTCCGGTGAGCGGCCGCAGCGCACCCCGACCCACCGACGCGTTCATTACAGCGAGTTACCTTGCAGGTTGACGGCTTCGCCTTGGGTTGCCTGATCGTTCTGCACCGGTCGCGCGGTGGCTCCCTCATGTGGCGGTACACCTTCCCGAACGTGTCGAACCCGGCCTATGCCGTGGCGGCCGAGTCCGGCCGACGAATATCGTTTAACTGTTCGAAACCGTCCGCATCTTCAAAATTGCGGTTTGAGATGGATGTTGGGAGAAGATGGCCGAAAATCGCGTTTACGGTACCGCTTCCGTTCACGGTGTTCAGCGCGATGCGAATTAAATCTCCGGCCCCGAACGGGTTTCATCGGCTTCACCTGCTGGTGGAGCGGGGGGCCGGTCGCGGGTGTTCGAGGCGGCACGGCAGAACCGGGACGCGTCTACGCGCCCCCGGCTCCGAGCACCACCTCATCGTCGTGGCCGTGATGAGGTAGTTCCTCAAGTCCGGGGTTCCTACCGAACTTGGGGGCCGGAGCTCCTATCGGCACCGGGACGTCACGGTGCGGTGGCTTGTCTCCGCCGCTGTTCGACACAGCCACGTCGGCGCTCTGCCCGACGCCGCACGCGTCGGCCGGCGGTGCCCGTGGTCCCGCCGTACTTCCACGGCCCCCTACCCACGCTTCATCGAGCATGGCTTCGTGGTGCTTGTGCACGGCTCTCGCGACGACGCCGAGAATGTGCAGCACGAAATCGCTGAAGTGCTCGCACAACCAGGGCCGCGGCTTTCACGGGCCAGGGCCCGGATCGCGCCCATGAGTGAGCAATTCGCAGTGGCCACCGATGAGGCGACGGCACCGAAGGCGCAACGCACAGGGCGCCCGTGCGTCGAGGAGACATCCGAAGGCTCAACTCATCAGCACGGGCGCCCTATTGGTTCCCTGTCATGCTCATCGCCCTCCACGAGGGCCACCGCCGCGGGTACGAGGGTTCCCGAAGTACGCACTCGACTCCCGGGGGCGGATCCCCACCGAGGAGCGCGGCTACCCGGGCCGGGCCGAATCGACCCGCGAACTTGCGCGCCTTCAACTGCCCGGCGACCCGGTGCGTGATCTGTACGATGCCGACCGGTCCGGCAACGAAGATGCAGTTGCCGACCAGGTGCAGGATCTCCATCCCGAGGGCGGGCTTGCCGGCGTCGACCTGACCCATCCCACGGGCAGAGCTGTCAGCCCACGGAGTCATCCACGCCAGGGCGTAGGGACGGGCGATCCAGTAGCCCGCCTGTGTGACATGTTCCTGGAAGTGGCCGACCTGGCCCACCACGCCGACGCCCACAAGCCCCACGGCGAGTTCGTACAGCCACGGCTTCACCGCCCTCCCGTTCCCGACCGCGAGCACGGCGACGGCGGCCCACGTCGCGACGGCCCAGCCGATGAAGAGAACAGCGCCGGCCGTGTCCACCGTCGACACGGTGGGTGCCATCCCAGGCATGCCGAAGTGATCCGTACGGAGTTTCTCCCTGATTGTTTCTCGACCGTGCGGAAAGGTCACAGAAACAGCTGTCGGCGTTCGGCAGCCCCCTGAGGCAGTGACCGAAATCCGGGACCCCGAGCCCGTCCTGGGTTCCCCCGGCACGAGCAGAACCAGCACCCTCCCGCTGCTTACGATCTGGAACTCCGCCCACGTGCCTCCCACACAGCAGACTGCCCCCAGTCCGCCGGGTTCGCCTCTTCCCAATTGCCCTCTTCAGGTCTCGGAAAGGCGCGGGGATCTCGCCGGTGGCAAGGCCCTCCGCCCGCGTGCGACGCCTGAGAGGCACCTCGGCCGCCGGCAACGCCTCGGAGCGCTCCGCACCGATTCACTGCAGGGCACATTGGGAGAAGTCGACCCGATACAGAAAATGTGATGCTCATATCCGTGGCCGGAGCCACGGACGGTGGATTGGTGAATTGCTGTGCGCGTGCGCACTTCGTCTGGAGAAGAGGCCAAAAAAATGATCACGCTGGACACGGTGAACGTCGAGATCGACGGACCGAAGGCCACGATCTACCTGAACCGGCCGGGCAAGAAGAACGCGATGAATCCGCAGATGCACCTGGATATGAATGAGGCCCTGGACGCGATCGAGGCAGCCGGAACCGTAAAGGCGGTCGTCGTGACCGGCAGCGGTGACAGTTTCAGCTCCGGGATGGACCTCGAAGAGTGCTTCCTGCAGCCTTTCGATGACCCGCAGCTGTTCTACCGGACCAATCTGGTGGCGCTCAATTGGTTCAAGCGGCTGAAGGCTTTTCCCGCGGTGACCATCGCCAAGGTGAACGGGTACGCCTTCGGCGGTGGGTTCCTGGTCGCGGGGATCTGCGACCTGGCCATCACGACGGAGACCGCGAAGTTCGGACTCTCCGAAATCAACTTCGGCATCTTCCCGGCGGGTGGAGCCACCTGGGCGGCCACCCACAACCTGCCGCGCAAGCAGGCGCTGTACTACATCCTCACCGGGGACACTCTCACCGGGCGGCAGGCGGAGACGTACGGGCTGGTGAACAAGGCCGTACCGGCGGATCAACTGGACGCGGAGACCGACCGAATCGTCGGACGGATCATCAACAAGAACCCGATCACCCTGGAACTGGCGAAGCAGGTCTATGAGCGCACCACGACCATGGACCTTCCGGCGTCGATCGACTACGACCAGGCGAAGCTCTGGGAGCTCTCCCGTCTCAGCGGCAACGAGTGGATCAACGTGGCGCTCAAGCAGTTCGAAAAGCGCGACTACCAGCCTGGCCTCAGCACGTACAGCCGGGTGGAAGCCGCGTCATGATTTTCACCGGCCCACGTCCACGCGTCCACGTCCCCGAGACCACGTTCACCGCCTTCATACTGCGACAGGCGGAGCAGTACCCGGACCGCCTGGCGACGGTCGACGTCGACGGGGAGAACGGCCACACCTACGGCCAGCTCGCATCGGCGGTGCGCCGCGCAGCCACCGGGCTTCATGCTCGCGGCTTCGGCAAGGGCGACGTGTTGGCCCTCCTCGCGCCGAACGTGCCCGCGTACCCGATCGCGTTCCACGCCGCCGCCCTGGCGGGCGGCACGGTGGTGGTGCTCAATCCCCTCGATACGGCGGACGATCTCACCGCCCACCTGAACGACACCGGCGCGCGCCTGCTGGTGACCATGCCGTCCGAGGTGGTCAAGGCCACGGCACTGACCGCGCGGACGAAGGTCGAAGAGATCATCGTGTTCGGTGAGGCGGAGGGCGCCACGTCGTTCTCCGCGCTGCTCACCGACGGTGTGTTGCCCGAGCCGGCCGTCGACCCAGCGCACGACGTGGTGGCCGTGCTCCACTCCAGCGGCAGCACCGGCTATCCCAAGGGGGTGCTGCTGACCCATCGGAACATGATCGCCAACGTGCTCCAGACCAGCCTGGTCGCGCCCCTCGATGAGCACGAGACGGTGCTCGCCGTCCCGCCCTTCCACCACGCGTTCGGCCTGATCATGACGATGAACGCCAGTCTGCTCCAGGGCGCGACACTCGTGACGATGCCGCGCTTCGACCCCGAGGCCTACCTCAACGCGATCCAGGACCACTACGTCACACGCCTCTACGTCGTGCCGACCATCGCCGTCCTCCTCGCGAAGAGCCCGCTGGTGGACCGGTACGACCTCTCCTCGCTCCGCTCGATCGTCTCCGGCGGCGCCGCGCTCGACCCCGGGACGGCTGAGCTCTGCCGGCGGCGCCTGGGGGTGAGCATCGGCCAGGGATACGGCCTCACCGAGGCACTGGTCTCGTTCATGCAACTCGCCGACCCGGTGGCATCCGGGTCGGTCGGCCCCAACTCCCCCAACATCGAGTGCAAGATCGTCGACATCACCACGGGCGACGAACTCGGGCACAACCAGGACGGTGAGGTCCTCATCCGCGGCCCCCATGTGATGAAGGGCTACCTCAACGCCCCGGAGGCCACCGCCAAGGTGCTCGAACCGGACGGTTTCCTGCACACCGGCGACCTCGGCCACGTGGACGAGAACGGAGAGCTCTTCCTCGTCGACCGCATCAAGGAACTCATCAAGTACAAGGGCCAGCAGGTGTCCCCTGTCGAGCTCGAAGCGGTCCTGATGTCGCACCCGAAGGTCACGGACGCGGCGGTGATCGGCGTACCCGACGAGGAGGCCAGCGAGATCCCCAAGGGATTCGTGGTGACCGGCGAGCCGGTCACGCCGAAAGAGATCATGGCCTTCGTCGCCGAACGGGTCGCCCCCTACAAGAAGATCCGGCAGATCGAGTTCATCGATCAGATCCCCCGCACACCGGTCGGCAAGATCGAGCGCCGCAGTCTTCTGGCCCGCGAGCGGACCGGCCGGTAATCGCAACTCTGAAGCAGACCAACCAGGGAGAACCGATGAACCTTCCGAAGATAGTTTCCCGATCGGAGTGGCTGGAGGCCCGCAGGGTGCTCCTGGAGAAGGAGAAGGAGGTCACCAACGCCCGCGACACGATCGCCGCGGAGCGCCGGAAGCTGCCGATGGTCAAGGTGGAGAAGGAATACCTCTTCGAAGGACCGGACGGCACAGCGACGCTGCTCGACCTGTTCGAGGGCCGCCGCCAGCTCATCGTCCGGCACTTCATGTTCGGCCCGGACGACGACGAGGGCTGCATCGGCTGCTCCATGCAGACGGACAGCGTCGGTGAACTCGCCCACATGTGGGCACGGGACACCAGCTTCGCCCTGGTCTCCCGGGCGCCGCTGGCGAAGTTCGCGCCCTTCAAGGCCCGGATGGGCTGGGAGTACCCCTGGTACTCGTCGTTCGGCAACGACTTCAACTACGACTTCGAGGCCGCCACCGAGATGGGCGAGTCGCCCGGGGTGAGCGCGTTCATCCGTGACGGCGACGACGTCTTCCACACCTACTCGGTCTTCGACCGGGGCGGGGACATCTTCAAGAACTTCTACAACTACCTGGACATCACCGCCCTGGGCCGGCAGGAGGACGAGCTCGAGCACCCCTGGGACTGGTGGCGCTACAAGGACAGCTACGACAGCGAGGACGCAGCCGTGCCCGGCAACAACTGGTGGAATGGGACACGCTTCAAGTCGTAGCCCGTCGATTCCCGCCCTCCGGCGACAGCCGGGAGGGCCCGTGACTCCGGCTCCGGGACCTGCTGCCTCCCCGCGACAGGTCCCGGGTCCGGAGTTCTCGACCGTCCGCGACCGGACACGCCCATCACCTGGAGGACATCATGAGCGACCTGTCCGGCAAGACCACCATCGTCGTCGGCGCGAGCCGCGGCCTGGGCCACGGGATCGCCACGGCCTTCGCCGAGGCCGGTTCCCGAGTGGTCGCCGTCTCGCGCACCGCGGCGCCGTTCGCCGACCCGGCCGGCGCCGCCGGCAGCACCGTTCCCGAACTCGCCGACGCCGGCGACCCCACAGTGGCAGGCAGCCTCCTCGACCGATACCGGCCCGACGTCGTCGTCCTGGCGGCCGGTGCGAGCCCGCACATGCGTCCGCTGCAACACCAGACCTGGGAAACCTTCTCGGTCAACTGGCAGACCGATGTCAGAATCGCGTTCCACTGGCTGCGCGAGGCCCTGCTCACTCCGCTGCGGCCCGGCAGCAGGGTGATCGTGGTCAGCAGCGGTGCGGCGATGGCGGGTTCGCCGCTCTCCGGGGGCTACGCCGGCGCCAAGGCCACCCAGCGCTTCATCACCGGATACGCCCAGGACGAGGCGAAGCGCGCCGGACTGGACATCACGTTCTCCGCGGTGCTTCCCCGGATCACCCCGGTGACCGAGCTGGGCAGGTCGGCGGCCCGCGCGTACGCGGCTCGCGACGGCCGGTCCGAGGAGGAGTACCTGAAGCAGATGGGGCCGCTGCTCACTCCGGAGATCGCCGGCTCAGCGATGGTCGAGCTGGTCCGGACGGAGGCGACCGCGGTCGCGCCCGGCTACCTCCTGACCGGGGCCGGCCTGAAGAAGCTGCCCTGACTCGGTTCCACGTCATGGGTACGGGGCAGGGCCGCTGGTCGGCCCTGCCCCGTACGTCGTTGCGACTCCCGGATACGGCTTGGCAGGCAGAGAGAACAGACCTGCCGAGCCGTTGAGCACGCATGCCCCGAACCCGACGTCCGCCCCGCCCGGGAACGACGGAGGGCACGTAGGAAGAGGCCGGGAGGGATTCCCGTCTTCGATGATGGCTGAGCAGCACCGAGCCCGTGGGCCGGTCCTTCGCATACCTGTTTCGGCCACGACGACGAGGAGTGGGAACAGTGACGACGAACAGCAGCAGTACGAGCACACCGGACTCCGGCGGGGAAGCCCCGGGAGTCCCGACCGATGCCGAACTCGCGAGCTCCCTGGACGGCGGCTTCAGCAGCGAATACGCCACCGTGAACGGTCTCCGCCTCCACTACGTCACCGGCGGCGAGGGCACTCCGCTGGTCCTGCTGCCCGGCTGGCCGGAGACCTGGTGGGAATTCCGCAAGGTGATGCCCGCCCTCGCCGCGGCCGGCCGCAGGGTCATCGTGCTCGACCTCCCCGGCATGGGCGGCTCGGACAAGCCCGCCACGGGATACGACAAGAAGACGATGGCCGGGGTCGTCCATGGATTCGTCCGTACCCTCGGCTACGACCAGGTGGACATCGCGGGCCACGACGTCGGCGCACAGGTCGCCTTCAGCTTCGCGGTCAACCACCCGGAGGCCACCCGCAGGGTCGCCCTGCTCGACGTGCTCCACCCGGACGCGTCGATGTACCAGATCCCCGTGCTGCCTGCCCCGGGCCTGCCCTTCTTCCCGTGGTGGTTCGCCTTCAACCAGGTCGTCGGCCTGCCCGAACAACTGCTGGCCGGACGCGCCCACTTCCTCATCGACTGGGTCTTCGACAACTTCCTGCTGGACCCGGGCGCGGTGACCCCGGCGGACCGGGCCGTCTACACCCGGGCCTACGACACGGCGGACGGGATCCGCGGCGGCAACGGCTGGTACCAGACGTTCGGCCAGGACATCGCCGACCTCGGCACCTACGGGCAGGTGACCGCGCCCATGCTCGGCCTGGTCTCCAACCTCGCCGACGGCATGTTCGCCAAGCAGATGGAGGCGACGCTGCCCACCCAGGGGAGCGACGTGCGGGTCGTGCTGGTGCCCGACGCGGGCCACTACTTCGTCGAAGAGGCCCCGCAGGCCGTCATCGACGCGTTCAACGCGTTCTTCGTCTGACCCCTGATCCCAAGCCCGTTGAGGAGAAGTCATGTCAACATCCGTCATCCCGACCCGGGAACAGCTGGTGCGGCAGGTGTCCGCGATCGCGCCCGTGCTGCGGGCCAACACCGCGTGGTCGACGGAGAACCGCCGACTGCACTCTGACTCGGTAGAGGCCCTCCGCGACGCGGGTGTCTTCCGGATGCGTATCCCGCTGCGCTACGGCGGGTACGAGAGCGACGCGCAGACCATGGTGGCGGTGGCCGAGGAGATAGCCAAGGCCGACGGGTCCGCCGCATGGGTGGTGGCCAGCTCCTGGGTCGCCGGCTGGAGCGTGGGCCTGTACCCGGACGAGGTCCAGGACGAGGTGTTCGCGGAGTCCGGCACAGGGCTCTGCGCCACCATCGGGCCCGGGACCGCGACGGCAGTCCCCGTTCCCGGCGGCGTCCTGGTCAACGGCTCGTGGCCGTTCATCAGCGGCGCCCTCAGCAGCACCTGGCAGCAGGTCGCGGCGATATTCCTGGACCCGGACGGGCAGCCGTACCCGGTGATGGGCCCGGTCCCGGTGTCGGAGCTGGAGATCGTCGACGACTGGCACACCGGCGGCCTGCGCGGAACCGGGAGCGTCACCACGACCGCGAAGGACCTGTTCATCCCGCAGGAACGCATCCTGCCGGCGCCCATGGTGCTCGGTGGCCAGTCGGTCTCCAAGCTGAACGCCGACTCGCCGATGTACCGGGCTCCGCTGATCATGGTGGGCGCGGCGTCCACGGTCGGGGTCGCCGTCGGCATGGGCAAGGCGGTGCGGGACCTCTTCTTCGAGCGGCTCCCCGGCCGCAAGATCACCTACACCGAGTACCCGAGCCAGAGCGAGGCCCCGGTGACCCATCTGCGGGTCGCCGAAGCGGCGATGAAGCTCGACGAGGCGGAGTTCCACGCGACCCGGCTGGCCGCCCAGCTGGACGCCAAGTGCGCCTCGGCCGAGCCCTGGGAGATGGCGGAACGCGGCCGCAGCCGCGCGGACGAGGGCTCGGCCGTGCGGCTGACCCGGGAAGCGGTGGAGATCCTCGCCTCGTCCAGCGGCGGCTCCGCCGCCTACACCAAGGTGCCGGTGCAGCAGATAGCCAACGACCTCCAGACCTTCGGCCTGCACGCGATGATGAATCCGGATGTCAACGCCGAGACCTACGGCCGGATCCTCTGCGGCCTGGAGCCCAACACCTACTACATCTGACCGGTGCCGAGCCGTCCCCGGCACGAGAGAGTCCACCAAAAATCCTGAGGAGTCGTCATGTCCACCCTTGGAATCATCGGCAGCGGAGTCATGGGCACAGTGATCGCTCGGCTCGCCGTCGGGAACGGCATTCCGGTCGTGATGTCCAACTCCCGCGGCCCCGAGAGCCTCGCCGGCCTCGTCGCGGACCTGGGCCCGCTGGCCACAGCCGGTACCGTCGAACAGGCCTCACGAGCAGGTGACTTGGTCGTGATGGCGCTGCCGGTCACCGACTACCGGTCCGTCCCGGCGGCGCCGCTGCGAGGTCGGACCCTGCTGGACACCAGCAACTACTACCCGATCCGCGACGGCCGCATCGAGGAGCTGGACTCGGAGAAGCTGACCACCAGCGAGCTGATCCAGCAGCACTTCGACGGGGTCCACCTGGTCAAGGCGTTCAGCGGCATTCTGGCCCACCACATCACCCAGCTCGCCCGTCCCTCGGGCCATCCGGAGCGCAGCGCCGTGGCCATCGCCGGTAACGACGCCTCCGCGAAGACCGGGGCATCGGCGCTGATCCACACGATCGGCTTCGACACCGTCGACGTGGGCTCGCTGGCGGACAGCTGGCGCATCGAGCCGGAGACCACCGCCTACACCTGGCTCTACATGGCCGACAAGGACACCGCCTTCGAGGACCGGACCGAAGCCCTCGGGGCTCCCCTGCCGGCCGCCGCGCTGCGAGCGGCACTGGTGAACGTCGAGAGGGTACGGGTGGCGGACCGCACCTTCTGACCCCTGCCCGACACCCGGAGAAAGCAGGGAAGCCCGCCGGCGACAGCGGGCTTCCCTGCGGGGCACAGCCGACGGACCGAGAGCCTGGGGACACCACGATGAGCGAGATCGACCAGCAGCAGACCCATACCGGCGGTTGCCTGTGCGGGAGGATCCGGTACAGCGCGAACAGCCGGCCGTTCTAACCCCATACCTGCTTCCCTGATGATTGAGTGAGTTCAAGGGACTCACAGGGGTGGCAGATGGACGAGTGGTGGCTGGTGTTCGTGCCGGATC
Source organism: Streptomyces clavifer (assembly GCA_014651175.1). Lineage (GTDB taxonomy): Bacteria > Actinomycetota > Actinomycetes > Streptomycetales > Streptomycetaceae > Streptomyces > Streptomyces clavifer. Next base: position 303,273 of record BMWJ01000007.1, read on the forward strand.
CGGAGCGGTGGGGCCCGCTGCCGGAGGAAGGTGTGCTGGGGGTCCACGACTTGCCGGCAGCTGTGGCCGCGGTGGGGCTTCAGCCGGGTGATCCGGTTTTTGTACGGCCTAATTTCGTGGTCGATCCCGAGCTGCTGGAATTCGTACTCTCTCCGTAATTCCATCCGCTGGAGCGGGAAACTCGGCGGAATTATGCGCTGGATATCCGACTGTTACTGACTTGGTTGTGGCGGCGCGGGATCCCGTGGCGGCAGGCGACCGAGAGCGACTTGCGCGCGTACCGGGAATTTCGGTGTGACTCACCACTCAACCCACGCCGAATCAGCGGGGCGAAGTGGGATCGGGAGGCGCCGGCTTTCACGCGGCTCTACCGGTGGGCGAAGGTCACGCCGTTGCCGGTGGACAGCAGGCGCCGGGCGGACCGCGCCGCGGACGCCCGCAGCTCGCGGGTGTCGTGGCTGACGCCGCGGACCTGGGCTCTTTGGCAGGATGTTGGTCTTCGCGGCCTCGGTCCCGACGGGACACCGGTGCCGGGCTGGGACGGACGGACCGAGCTCCGGAAAACCTCGTTCGTCGGGTTCACGCTCAGCTCGGGACTGCGGCGGCAGGAATCTGGCGCCATGTTGACGTTCGAAGTGCCGTCCCGCCCGCTGCGCTCGGGCCGCTACTGCCACGGGGAGGTGGCACGAGCGCTGCCCCGCTCGAAGCGAGACCGGACCTTCTACGCGTCGGTCGAGTCCCTGTGCCAGGTCAGCACCTACGCGGAGTCGGAGCGGGCTTGGGCAGTCGCTCGGGCCCAGGCCCAGGGACGCTACGAGAAGCTGCCGCTGATGCGGCTGATGCGGCTGATCACGAAGGTCACGACGGGCCGCACCACGACGGTCCACTGGGTCGACCGGGACGGCGTCCAAGGCCGATATGACCTGAATCTGCTCGACTGGCGTGAGCGGCAGTGGCTGTTCGTCGAGGGTCCCCAGGGCCCGGAGCCGGCGTGGATGTGGCTGACCGAGCAGGGCCTGCCCATGCTGCCGGACCGCTGGAACACCGTGTCCCAGCAGGCCAACCAACGGTGCGAGCAGGCTCTGTTGACTCCGCAGGAGCGGGAGACGCCCCGACTGCTGCGGGTCGCGGAGATCCGCGGGAGGGTCCCGTGCGCGACACCTCATTCCATGCGTCACTCGATGGCGCTCTACATGTTGATCCTGCTCAACGAGCTGATGGACAAGAAATACGGGCTGACTGCCGCGGACCGGCGCGACTTCGCCCAGCTCTACGGCGACCCGTAGTGGCTGGTGAAGACCCTGTTGGGGCACAAGGACGTTGAGACGACGAAGGAGCACTACCTCCGCCCGGTCATGCATCTGCAGCTGGAGTCGATCCTCACCTTCGATACCGAAGACGGACACGGGGAGGAGACGGACGAGGCGAAGGATCTGAACGGTCTGTTCGCCCGGCTGGCCCGGGAGACCTCTGGGATCCAGGACATCGAGGTGCTGGTTGACGCCCTCCCGTCGCGGAAGCCTCATGAGCGGGCGGGGACGCCGGGCGGTCCTGCCACCGCCGGACTTCCAGGCGACCCAGCGAACAGCCGCCGACGGACTGCAGGTCACGGTGGTCAACAAGGAGGGCTTCAAGCGGGTCTTCGACTTCGCCGAGCTCTCCGTACCGCAGCCACGCTGCCCGCCACCGTGAGCCGGCTGCACAGCGTCACACTGTCCCACCACTACGTCGCCGCGGTCACCGGGTGCAGCCGGACCCAAGTCCAGACCATCGTCGCCCGGCACGGACTCTACGGACTCGCGGCTCAGCGGCCTGGGCCCAGCCCGATGCAGGTGCCGGTTACGGGCCGGATCGAGGGACGGCCATGGCGCGAGTTCATGGACTACGAGGAGACGCCGATCCTGGTGCGGCACCTGGCTACGGCAGCCGCAATCGTGATCTTGTATTCGACCGGGATGCGCTCCCAGGAGGCACGGTCGCTGCGATCCGGCTGCTGCCCCGACCCGCAACCGAATCCCGACGGCTCCAAGCTGCGGCATCTGATCCGCTCCCACCACTACAAGAACGTCCGTGACTCCGACGGGCACCATGTCTCCGCCGGCGAGAAGCGGGCAGTCCCCTGGGTCGCGATCACTCCGGTCGTCAACGCCATCCGCGTCCTGGAACGCATCGTCCCCAAGGGCGAGCTCTTGTTCAGCTCCACCCACCACGACATCGTCTCCCAGCGAAGGCACCACGGTGCGCTGAAGCGGGGCACGCTGGATCGTCGCGTCGAGAACCTTGTGTCGTGGATCAACCAGGAGGCCACTGCTCAGGGCCTGCCGGGTCAACGTGTACCGGAGGACCCGCACGGCAACCTTGGATTGAGCCGTCTGCGCAGAACCCTGGCCTGGCACATCGCCCGCCAGCCCGGTGGCCTGGTCGCCCTCGCCATCCAGTACGGACACATGCGCACCGCCCTGGATGCCCGCACCTCCAGCGGCTACGGCAGCCGCGAGCGTAGAGGCTTCCACGGAGAACTCGACGTCGAGACCGCCCTCGCCGCAGCGACCACCGCTGCACGTCTGCGCGACGCCACGGCGGCCGGCGAGAAGATCTCCGGCCCGGCAGCGCGGCGGGCAATTGTCGGAGCGGCCTCGATCTCCAGCTTCGAAGGCGACCTGACCACCCCGAAGGCCGCCGCCAAGTTCCTCGCGCGCGATGGCCTCGTCCTCTTCGACAACCCGGACTCGTTCCTCATATGCGCCTTCAAGTGGGACACGGCCCTGTGCGATCCGGATCCCGGGGCGACGGCACCCAACCAGTTCGCCTGCGGCAACGCGGTCCGCACCGACAGCCACGCGCAGGCAGCACGGGAGCACGCTGATCGGCTCGATGCGAAGGCAGCCCTCGTGCCCCAGCCCCTGGGCGACCGGTTTCGCCGAACAGCCGGCCGCTTCCGTGCACTCGCCGACGCCCACGACTCCGCCGCCCAATCCGCCGAGGAGGCCATCGCATGAACCAGCAGCACGAGGACGAACGCTCGCGCATCCGCGCGGCCATGGACCGACTCCTGGCCGGCCAGCCCACCAGCTCGAACGGCAGCCTCACGGTGGTCGCGCTCGCCGCAGAGGCCGGTGTTCACCGTATGGCTCTGCAGAAGCGCCACGCCGACCTCAAGGAGGAGTTCTACGCGCGGGTGCGTACGGAAACGCACCAGACGCCGGAAGTCGAAAAGCGGCTTCGCAAGGAGGTCGTCCGCCTGAAGGAAGCTCTCAAGGACTCCCGGGCTGCCGAGGCAGCCTCCCGGCATCGGGCGGAGCAGATGGCCCTCGCGGCAGCCGTCCTCATCCTCCGGCAACCTGACAGCCAGGACCAGCCTGCCCCCGACAACGTCTTCCCGCTCCGCCCGTCCGGCAACTAAATAGAGCCAGCCATCACGCGGCGACGCCGAGTTCCTTGCGGGTCCGGTGGATGAACTCGCGGACATGGTCCTCGGCCCGGCTCAACTGGACGCGGGCGAGAATGTCGACGACCGCGCCGCCGGACTCCTCGTCGAGTACACCGACATGCGAGCGGGCTCTCCCTCTACCTGCACGCCCTGTCGCTGGGCTGGCGACGTTCCTTTGGGCCGCGCGCTTGCGGATGTGCCGGTTCGGAACTGATGCGGGAGGCCGGGGTGTCATGCTGGGCGAGTCGAGGGGGCCAACGTCGTTGGCCGCCAGGGATGTTCGCTCCGGCGCGGGTATGTCCCGGTGGCGGTGGCCGGGGCCGGTGAGCACGCGGCGCCCTCGGGTCGCCCCTCCGACACCCTGACGCGGGGCGGGCCTCGAAGAAGGGTTGAGGCACCTGATGTCCTCACGTTCCGCGTTACGCCCGTCGCGTCTGCGACTCAGATTCTCCGCGCTGGTCGCCGCCGGCGCGCTCGCCATCACCGGGCTGGTCGCACTGCCCGCCCCCGCCGCGCAGGCGCTGGTGGCCGCGCCGGTGGCGTACGTCGCCGACCTGGACGACAACACCGTGAGGGCGCTCGACACGGCCACCAATACGGTGGTCGCGACGATCCCCGTGGGTTCCTCCCCGCTCGGTGTGGTGGTGTCCCCGGACGGTGCGTCCGTCTACGCCGCGAACAACGGTTCGTCCTCGGTGTCGGTGATCGACACGGCCACCAACGCCGTCACTGCGACCGTCGCGGTCGGCACCGGACCCGTCAAGCTCGCGGTGTCCCCGGACGGCGGCACCCTCTACACGGCCAACTCCAGTGCGAACACTGTCTCGGTGATCGACACCACGACCAACGCGGTCACCGGAACCGTCGCGGTCGGCGCCCTCCCGTTCGGCATCGCGCTCTCCCCGGACGGCACCCGCGCCTACGTCTCCAACAACAACGGCAACACGGTGTCGGTGGTCGACACCACCAGCAACACCGTCACCGCCACCGTCGGCGTCGGCCAGAAGCCCAACGTCATCAAGGTGACCCCGGACGGCACCCGCGCCTACGTCGGCAACCAGAACTCACACACGGTCTCGGTGATCGACACCGCCACCGACACCGTCACCGCGACCGTCCCGGTCGGTATCGGCCCGTTCGGCCTCTCGCTGTCCCCGGACGGCACCCGCGCCTACGCCAGCAACAACAGCGCGTCCTCGGTCTCTGTGATCGGCACCGCCACCAACACCGTCGTCGCCACCGTCGGCGTCGGCAGCGGCCCGTTCGAGTCCGCGGTCACCCCCGACGGCGCCTCGGTGTACGTCCCCAACGGCTACGACGGCACCATGTCGGTCATCGACACCGCCACCAACACCGTCACCGCCACCTTTCCGCTCGGCTCCTTCCCCTACGCTGTCGCCTTCGCTCCCGCCCCTACCGCGGTTCCCGCTGCGGACCTGAGCGTGGCCGTCGCCGACTCCGCCGACCCCGTCAACGCCGGCGACCCGCTCACCTACACCACCACCATCGGCAACAACGGCCCTGACACCGCCACGGGCACCACTGCCACGATCACCCTCTCCGGCACCGCCCGCACCATCACCTCCGCCAGCGCCTCCCAGGGCTCCTGCGCCGTCACCGCGCCGACCATCACGTGCACCCTGGGCACGGTCGCCGACGGCGCGTCGGCCACCATCACCGTGAACGTGACCCCGACCGCGGCCGGCACCCTGACCGCCACCACCACCGCCAACGCCACCGAGCCCGACCCGGTCCCCGGCAACAACACCGCGGCCCAGTCCACCACCATCGCCACCCCGCCGACCGCGGACATCGACATCGACGTCACCGCCCAGCCGCGGCTGGGCATCCTGGCGCCCTACATCACCTACACCCTCACCGCCCGCAACACCGGCCCCGACGCGGTCACTTCCGCGACTGTGAAGGCGGTACTCCCGCCGGGCGCCGCAGCCACCAGCCTCTCCACCGGATGCACCACCACCGGCACCACGGTGACCTGCACCTACGGGGCCGTCGCCAACGGTGCGAGCGTCAACAAGACCTTCCGTGTCCCGCTCGGCCTGCTGACCCTGGGCCCGGTCACGGTCACTGGCCAACGCACCGCCTCCGCACCCACCGACACCAACACCGCCAACGACACCGCTGCTGTCACCTGCAACGCGCTGTCCATCGTTCTCGTCACCTGCCCCTGACACCAGCCAGGCGCTGAAACCGGCCACCCGACGCCGTTGCCCCCGCCGACCCAGAAGCCGGCGGGGGTCCGCCATCACGCCGTCACCCCTCGCGCAGGGGTTTCCGGTGCGACGGGTGACGGACGAGTGCGTGCCGGGCGAGCGTTCGAACGGGTTCGCCGGTTCCACCCAGGAGTCGGCGAACCCCGCCAGAGCGTCAGCACGCACCAGCAGAGAGCGCGGCCATGAGCAGGACTGGCAGGTTCCAGTCGTCGCCGCCCCCGCTCACCGCGGCACCGCCCGCGTCACCGTGCCGGGCCCGTGTCGACCGCGCCCCGCCGCCTGCTGCCGCAGCGACGCGTTCCGACGCCGGCTGCTCGGCCTGGGAGGCCCGGGGTGCGCGGTCGCCGGCGTTGTGGAGCGCACCGCCGTTGCCCCGCGGAGGATGCGGGACCAGCGTGCTGCTCTCGGCTCGTCGGCAGGCATTGGGGAGCAATCACGTGCTGACTGGGCTACCTCTGGAAACGGAACCCGCAGCTCCACGGGCGAGCGGGCGTGAACCACAGCATCTCGTCGCCACAAGGCGGCAGAGCATGGGGTCACGGGGGCGCGCGGACTGCTGCGCACTTATCTGCCTGCTTGCGGGCACGCCTTCGCCTCCCATCCTCCGCGGGAGACCCGCAGCTCAGCAGCAAGACCGGGCGTAGAGGACCACGGCGGATGGGGCGCATGGCCGGCCGGAGCGGTCTCCGTTCGTGCACGCTGAATCCTTACCCGATGTTCACACCAGTCTCACGACTGCGGGTCGTGATTCTGTGCGCCTCTGCCGGAAGCGCGGCCTCACGCCGACTATGGCTCCCGGTCCAGACCGCCCGCACCTGGCGGCATACACCGGCCGGGGTCCACTCGGCCTTCTTCGCGCGCCAGGTCTGCCGTCGGCGGCCCTGGGCGCTCCTCGGGAAGGACGTCCATGTTCGGCAGACCCAGAGCCCTGCTCCGCCTGTTGATACCCGCGTTACTCGCCGCCGGCGCCATCGTGCCGCTGTCGGCAGGCACCGCCTCCGCCGCCTCCCCGATCTGCGTGAGCGGCACGCTGCAGTTCGACTACCAGTCCGCCGAGGAGGGCACCGCGAAACCGCTCAGGACCCGGGGCGCCCGTAACGCCTCGGTCGAGCTCTGGGGCCGGGAGCTGGCGACCGAGACCGACCACAAGCTGAACACCGGCACGCAGCTCACCGGTGCGGCCGACGGCTCGTTCAACCTCTGCTACACCCCGGTCAACACCACCTCCCTGGACCACCTGTTCGTGCGGTTCGCCACCCGCAACAACCAGGTGTGGCGAGTCGCCAACTCCAACGGAACGGTCTACACCCACGACACCCCGACGCTGACGAACGTCTCGGCGAACGTCGCTCTCGGCACCGTCAAACCGGCCGCTTCGGCCCGCGCCTGGCACGCCTTCGACACCGTCAACCTGCTCTGGTCCCAGCGCGCCAACTCGACCACACCGTGCTGGACGACCGCCGAAGTCAACGCCGCGACCTGCACCACGCTGACGCTGCGCTGGCAGACCGGGTCCAACAACGGCCCGTACTACGACCTGGCCAACACCATCTACCTGGCCGAAGGCGACCCCGACTCCGAGCACACCGTGCTGCACGAGGCGGGACACTTCTTCCAGCACCGGCTCTACAACGGCAACTGGCCCAACGTCATCAACTGCAACCCGCACTTCATCCATCTGGCGTCGTCCGCCACCTGCGCCTGGACCGAGGGCTTCGGCGACGCGGTGGCCGCCTACCTCCTGGGCGACCAGCGCTACGTGTTCCCGAACGGCGACTCCACCTCGTTCACCCACAGCGCGGGCTGGCAGACCGGCGACCACGTACAGGGCAACGTGGCCTCCTCGCTGCTCCAGCTGTGGAACCAGGTGGACGGCAGCTGGAACCGCAGCATTGCCACCCTGGCCGCGAACACACCCTCCACCTTCGCGGACTGGTTCAAGAACGTCCGCCCTACGGCCGTCCCGCCCCTGTCCACCACCGGCGCCGCGCTGACCGCCGTGGACTCTCACGCCATCAACTACGGTCCCACGGTCGTCGGTGACAACGCCTACCACGCGCTCACCAACGGCGGTGGCGTCGCGCTCCAGCGAGGAACGGGCTGCAGCGTCGCCGTCTCCGGGGTGGCCCAGTTCGCCGCCCTGGACACCTCCCGGGCATCCCAGCGCTGGAAGTTCGTCGCCAACGGCGACGGCACCGTGCGGATCTACGACAGCTGCGCGATCCCGCTCTACCTGACGGCACCTGCCACCGCCGGCGGCCAGATCGCCCTCCAGGCCGTCAGTCTCGGGGCCGCCAACCAGCGCTGGCAGGTGACGCAGAACGCGGTCGGCACCTACACCCTGACCAACCCGGCCACCGGCTTCGTCCTGGACGGCAACGCCACCGCAGGGCAGGCGGTCACCGCCAATATTGCGTCCGCCGCCTCGGCCAGCCAGAAGTGGGCGTCGGTCTTCTCCATCTCCTGACACCGGCCACACCCTGGTGGCCCCGACCACCGGACCGGAACCATGACAAGGCGGTCCGGCTCGCGGACCCAACGTCGGTGCGTGCCGACGGTGAGTCCGCGAGCATTTCCGTCGGTTCTGACGCACAAGTGCTGAGATGTTTGGTTTCCGGGTGGGGGTACTCAAAAGGGCATTGAGTTCTCGGGCGGTGTCGGTTTCGTGGAATCTGGGTGCGCCAAGCATCGGGGAACCGGTGATGAATGCGAGCCCCCGCGAATGGGCCCTTCAATTTCAGCGAAGCGGCCTCAACGCCCCTGAAAACACGGCAGGATTATCCATACAGAACACAAGCACTTGACAGGGAAGTGTGCAGCTGCCCGCATTGCAGGTAGCTCTCCGGCGGCCCGATGATGGCTTTTGTGGGCTTTCCCCTGTCCGGCTTCGCCTGGGACGGTCCGGGCGGCGAGCCCACCTGGCACGCGACCTCGCCGGGCGCGGGTTCTGCGGCGACTGCGGCTCCCGGGTGTGCGCGCTCGACGACGGCTCGGACGCCGTGTTCGTGACCATCATGAGCCTGGACGACGACCGTGTGTTCGTTCCGCGGAACCAGCACTTCCGCGACGACGCCGTGTCCTGGCTCCCGCAGGTACCGGAGCCCACAGCCGCCGTGTGACCGCGGCCGGCCCCCTTGTGGCCAGGCACGATGAGAAGAGCGGGCGTCCACGACGCCCAAGAGACCGGACCGGGAGTTCCGCCCGGCGAGAAGGAGCGGTATCCATGGACTACGCCGAGATCCTGCACCTGATGGAGACTGACCCGGTCATCCGGACGCTGATCGAGGCACCGATCCCGATGCGGCTCGGTTACGTGGGGCTGGACGGCCACCCACGGGCGGTGCCGGTGTCCTACATCTGGAACGGCAAGGCCTTCGTCTTCGCCACCCCGACCGGAGCGTACAAGGTCAAGGCTCTCACGGCGCACCCGCAGGTCGCCTTCACGGTCGACACCACCACCTACACGCCGCTGATCATGAACGTACGCGGAACAGCCTCGGTCGAGATCCGGCAGGGGATCCCCCAGGAGCACATCGACGCGTCCCGCCGGAACATCGGCGACGAGGCGCAGATGGAGGAGTGGATGCGGGTGAAACGGGAGAGCACCAGCGAGATGGCCGTGATCACCATCGTCCCCACACATGTAATCGTGTGCGACTTCGTCACCCGCTTCCCGCCACCGCGGACCGTGGACTACGCCCACGCCTACGGCGCGGAGCAGGACTGAGGCCGGCCGGAGACCGAACGCCCCCGGCGGTCTCCACCGCCGTCGGCACGAACGGCGTCGCACGGCTCCGAGGGAAGCGCCGCCGCCTTCGCACGGACGCGGGGTGGGGAGCGGTGCACAAGGGGCAGCCCCTCTTCCGGTCCGCATCGGACCGGAAGAGGGGCTGCGGGAACACCCGGCCTCGGGTGTCCTACTTCCACTGGATGATCTGAAGGTAATTCCCGTCGGGGTCGGAGAACGTACCGAACTTGCCCGGCTCCCGGTCGTCGATCGAGATCCACTCCGCGCCGGCCGCGCTCAGCTGGGCCTCCACCGCGTCGAAGTCGTCGACATGGAAGTTGACGATGGAGCGACCCGGCTGGTCGTTCTTCGCGTCGATGTCGTCGCGCTCGCAGACGACCAGGTGGAAGCCGCCCAGGTCGATCGGGCCTTCGCCGGTGAACCCCGGAGCCAGCGCCTTGATGTACCAGGCCCGCAGTTCCTCGGGACGAGTCGAGCCGACCAGCATGCTTCCGGGCTTCAGTGTCGCCATGTCGAATCTCCTTGATGTGTGATCCGAGGTCGCGGCAGCGGCTGTCGCCACGCCACGCCTCTCGGTGCTGTGTGAAGTCGTCCGCCTCGGTGGCGCGCTCGACGCCCACCGCCCGATGGCACCGGCCGGCCGCGGAGACTCCACCGCAAGGTGCCGTCCGGTCGGGAAGCCGCAGGTTGCCTCACCGCGCGCCCGACCCGGTTGCCGAGGGCCAGCCGACCTGCCCGGCGGCTGGCCCGTCGGATTCCGCAACCAAAGTGTTGCACGTTACTCAACCCTTACGCAACCCAACTCTTGCGCGACACGCCGCAGCTTCCGAAAGCGCGGCACCACGCGCACCCGGACCTGACGCAGCACCTCCCTCCGTGGCAGTACTCCGCCCCTCCCATTGAACGCAACCTTTGGATTGCGCCTGACAAACCGATGTGCAACCATCGAGTTGCTGGCAAGAGCACCAATGAAGGAGTCCCTCATGAGCGAACGGCTGATCGAACGCGAAACCCTGATCGCAGCCCCCGTGGACCGGGTGTGGTCACTGGTGACCGAGCCGGGGTTCTGGGTCGCCGACCCGGCCAGTGCGTCCGGCACCGTGGCCGTCGAGGGCGAATCGACTGTGGCCAAGAACCCCGAGCACGGCAGCTTCCCCGTGCGGGTGGAGAAGGTGCAGCCGCAGACCTACGTCGCGTACCGCTGGGCCAGCGCGTTCCCCGGTGAGGAGCTGAGCGAGAACAACAGCACCCTGGTGGAGTTCACGCTGACCGCCGAGGGTGACAAGACGCGGCTGCGCGTCGTCGAGAGCGGGTTCGCGGCGCTGGCCGGGTCCGAGGACCTGCGTGCCAAGGCGCACAGCGACAACGCCGGCGGCTGGCCCCAGGTGCTCGACGCGGTCAAGACGCGCGTCGAGGCGTCGTCCGTGTGACGGACGAACGCCAAGGCTCCGTCGGGGTGGTGGACAGCGTGCTGGTCGCGCTGGCCGACAACACGCGACGCGAGCTGTTGCAACTGCTCGCCGCACAGGGCGAGGCCACGGCGACGACGCTTGCCGAGAGTCTTCCGATATCACGACAGGCGGTGGCCAAACACCTCGCCGTCCTGGACGCCGCCGGACTGGTCTCCGGCAGCCGGGTCGGACGCGAGGTGCGGTACGCGGTGAAGCCGGCGACCCTCGACGCGACGGCGCGGTGGATGACCATGCTCGCCGCCGACTGGGATCGGCGTCTGGCGAAGATCAAGCACATCGCCGAGGCAGCGGAACGGCGAGACACCCCTTAGACCCTGTCGCCCTGTTCCCGTCCGTCGCACGGCCTGCCCGCCGGGCGAACGACGGGAACGGGGCGGCAGTTCCCAGCACTCCCCCAGCTCCAGGTCACCCCGGCAGGGGCAACGGACTGACGGCCCATCAGGCGTCGGCCCGGCGCTCGGTGACGCGTGCCGCCGGGCGGCACGGTCGGCCGACGCGGTGACCGTTCACGAAACCGGACTCTCGATCGAGGGAACCATCTCATGACGACCGATGCAGGCAAGAGCGAAGCGAGCTCAGTTCCACGTTTCACCGGCAGGGAACGGATGATCTTATTCCTCCTGCTCGGGTCCGGATTCATGCTGTCCGTCGACTTCTCGATCCTCAACGTCGCGCTGCCCGAGGTCGGCGCGGGCGTCGGGCTGGGGCTGTCCGAACTGCCCTGGGTCACCTCGGCCTACGCCCTCCCCGCGGCGGGCTTCGCCCTCCTCTTCGGCCGGATGGGCGACCTGTTCGGCCGCCGTCGGCTCTTCATGACGGGACTGGCGCTGCTCGGCGCGGCCTCACTGCTCGGCGGATTCGCCCAGAACGCCGAGGTACTGCTGATCGCCCGCGCACTGCAGGGCTTCGCCACCGCGATGGCGATCCCCGCGTCACTGTCCCTGCTCACCAGCACCTTCGCGGAAGGCGCGCAGCGAGACCGGGTCCTCGGCCTCAACGGTGCGCTGCTCTCCGGCGGCTTCACGGTCGGCGCGCTGGTCGGCGGAGTCCTGGTCAGCCTGCTGAGTTGGCGAGCCGCGTTCTTCATCAACGTCCCGGTGGCGGTGGTCATCCTGGCGTTCACCCCCTCACTGATCAGGGAGAGCAGCGTCCCCGACCGGGTGAAGATGGACGTGCCCGGGGCGGTGACCGCGGCCGGCGGTCTGCTGGCCGTCATCTACGCGATCATCGAGACGAACATCTACGCGGCCATCATCGGCGTGGTTCTGCTGGCCTCGTTCTGGATGATCGAGCTGCGTTCGCCCGCGCCGCTCGCCCCGGTGCGCATCCTCAAGCGGCCGACGGTGAAGTGGGGCAACTACGGGGGTCTCGTGACCTTCTCCATGGGCACCGCCATGATCTTCCTGATGACCCTCTACCTTCAGAACGTCCTGCACTACTCACCGCTGATCACCGGCCTGGTCTTCGGCGTCCCGGGCCTGGCGGCCATGGTGGCCGGGGTCATCGCCGGGCGCTCCATCGGACGCCACGGCAGCCGGAAGGTGCTGGCCGTGGGCATGTCCGTGCAGGGCCTGGCGATCGTTCCGCTGATCTTCCTCGGTACCGACCGGGTGGCGCTCGCGATCGTGATCCCCGCGCTGTTCATCGCGTTCTTCGGGCATGTGACCTCCATCGTGGCCTACACCGTGACCGGAACCTCGGGCCTGCCCAACGAGGAGCAGGGCCTCGCCACGGGCATGACCGCGATGACCCAGCAGGTGGCCGTCACGGTCGGCATCCCGATCCTGAGCGCGGTCGCCGCGACCCAGGCGGTGGAACTGGACGGCCTCCACCGCGCGCTCATCGTGAACGTCGTGGTGACCCTGGCGAGCGTGGTCCTGGTCTGGTTCGGGCTGCGTGCCCGCAGCGCGGACGCTCCGGGGGCAGTCGTGCCGCTGCCGGGGGAGGCCGACGAGGCGTTGGCCCGTCCGCTGGACTGACACCTGGCCCCACGGAGTCGCACTCGACCGAGTGCGACTCCGTGGTGTTTCGGGCCGGATCCGCCGAGTTCGTGCCGGTGGGCCCGGGTGATTGCCCGGTGGCCGTCCCTGGCGGGGTCTTCGTGGGCCTCCCCGCGCCGCTCACCGCTCCCCCGGCACCCACTGCGCGTGGAAGCCGTGCGGCACCCGCACCGGCAGCGGGACCACAGCGACGGGCGGCCCGGTGAATTCGGCGGTGTCCAGGACCACCAGTTCACTGCGGTCGGTCGCGGGATCGTACACCAGGGTCAGCAGCCAGCCGTCGGCCTCCGCGGCTCGCGCGTCGCGCGGCAGGAAGACGGGTTCGCCGGTCAGCCGTCCGCCGGCGAAGACATGACGTTCCGAGCGGCCGGTGGCGAGGTCGTGCCGCAGCAGTGCCGGGCCGCAGAGCGCGGCGCCCTGGCCCGCGTCGAGTTCGACGGTGAAGGCGTACCGATACGGCAGCCCCGTGTACCGCTCGTCGATCAGCGGGAACTCCTGCACCCGGCTGTCCAGTTGCCGTTCCGTCACGGCGTTCTCACGCGGATCGAGGGTCCAGCGCCACAGGGTGGGCGCCGACTCGCTGGCGTGCAGCCGGTCACGGTCGAAGGCACGCTCGTGGCGGATCACGTCCACGGCGATCCGGCCGTCGCCCTCTTCGAAGGCGTTGACCGGGTGGAAGACGAAGCAGGGTGCGACATCGAGCCAGGATGCGGCCGCGTCCGTGCCGCCGCGGGGCACGATCCCGATCCGGGCACCGTGGTCGTGCTGCCAGGAGTAGGGCAGGGGCGAGCCGGCCCGCGCCTCGGCGGGGTCGTGGGTCACCGGCAGGTCGAAGAGGACGGCGTGGCGTTCGGTGAGGGAGAAGGAGTGCATCCAGGGGCGGCCCTTGACCGGGATCGGCAGCGTTTCGCGGACCCGGCCCGCGACGTCGAGGGTGAGCAGAACCGCCTCGTCCCTCGCGTGATCGGTCGCGACCGCGAGGAGTTCGCCGGTGACCGGGTCGGTGAGGGGGTGCGCGCAGAAGCCGCGGGGGAGGGTGCCGTCGAAGTCGGTGCGGGCGCGGGTGGCGAGGCCGGAGTCGAGGACGAGCGGCAGAGCGGTGGCGGCGGCCACGGCCAGGGTGCGGCCGGCGTGCCGGACCAGGTTCGCGTTGACGTTGTCGTCCGGTCCGTTACGGGGCCCGGGAGTGGGCAGTTCGTTGAGCGCGCCGCTGATCGCGTCGGTCCGCAGCCAGCGGTTGCGGTACGACAGCGCGCGGCCGCCGCCCAGCCGGATCGCGTGCACCATGCCGTCGCCCCCCAGGGCGTGGTCGACGGCGGGGTCGTGGGCGCCCCGGGTATTGGGCCCGATCCGCAGGAAGGTTCCGTCGAGCTGCGACGGCAGCGTGCCGCGCACCGTCAGTCCGGTGTGGTCGGTCTCGGCCGGCACCGGTTGGTAGCCACGCCCGAGAAGGTGCACCGTGCTGTGCGGGAGTGTGCCGCGGGCAAGGTCGGTGGTGCGAGGCATGGCCGCCTCCTCTGTTGAGTATCATCGTTACGTAACGCTGTCACGTAATAGCGTCACAGCCGCCCGCCATACTGTCAAGGGTGAGCCCACGACCCGTTGACCCGAATCTCCGTCCCCAACTCATCGACGCCGCGGCGAAGCTGCTCGGCGAGGAGGGGCCGGCCGCACTGTCCACCCGCAAGCTGGCAGCCATGGTGGGCACCTCGACCACGGCCGTCTACACGTACTTCGGCGGAATGGACGACCTGGTGCGCGCGATGGTCCACGAGGGGTTCAGGCTGCTCGGCGACAGGATGGGGGCGGTCGAGGAGAGCGACGACCCGGTCGCCGACGTGCTCGCGCTCGGCTGGGCGTACCGGGACAACGCCCGGGAGCACTGGCACCTGTACAACGTGATGTTCGGCGGCTCGGGCCTCAGCGGTTTCTCCCTCACCGACGCCGACCGGCAGCACGGCCGCTACACCCTGGACATCCTCGTCGGAGCGGTCAAGCGCTGCGCCGCGACCGGCCGCTTCCGTCCCTTCGACCCCGAACTGGTCGCCCATCAGCTGTGGATCGCCCTGCACGGCCTGGTCACCCTGGACCTCGGCGGCTACCTGGTCGAGCCCAACACCGCGGACGTCTGCTTCGAGGCGCAGGTGAGCGGAATGATCCTGGGCGCGGGGGACGATCCGCAGCGGGCCCAGGAGTCCCTGGCCAGGGCCGCACAACGGCGGCTCCGGACCCAGTAGGGCCCGGAGCCGCCGTTGGTGGTCACGCCGGGGTGGAGAGAAACCCGCTACGCATTCCAGGGAGCCGTCGGGAACCATATGTAGTCGAGCCTGCCCAGCATCCGGATGTCCCAGTAGATGACCGTGAACGCGCCGGCCACCAGGAACGCGGACGCGGTCAGCGTCGCCACCCGGCCCGGCTTGGTGGCCAGCCAGCGCTGGACGGGCCGGCTGAGGGTGTAGGACAGGAGCAGGAAGAGCACCGCCATCACCACGAAGTTGCCGATGGACTGGAGCGAGAAGGCGACTGCTCCGTAGAGCGGGTTGTGTTCCTCGGCCGCCTGCCGGAACAGGTTACGGAACAGCGGGTAGGGGCGGCCGATCAGGAAGGCGCCGACCATGGCGCCGATCAACACCAGCGGAGCGTTCGGGTACCGGCGCGAGACTGCCGCCAGCGGGTCGCGGATCAGACCGGCCGCGGCCAGCCCGAGCGCCAGCATGAACAGGCCGAGCACCCCGTACACGATCATGGCCTGGGCGATTCGGGGTGACATGCCGTGCGTCTGCGCCGTCGAGAACTGCGGCATGTGGGTGCCGATGAGACCGACCAGCACCCCGTAGGCGGCCGAGACCGGCAGCATGCCGGCAACCATCCAGCCCAGCGGCCGCAGTGCGTGTGCCAGCCGCTGACGGCGGGTCAGGCTGATCTGACCGACCAACGGTCCCACCGCTCCGAACACGGCCACGTTGCAGGCCGTGAAGGAGCCTGCCAGCCCGGACACCAGGGCGAAGAGCACCCCGGAGGCGATGCCGGACAGCGGCGTGTCCTTGGCGTCATGACCGAGCAGTTGGCTGGCGGTGCGGAAGCCGATCTCGTCGTCCGCCAGCTTCGAGGACCATGCGTAGGCGATCAGCAAGCCGCCTAGCAGGCTGAGCACGAGGAGCAGGACCCGGCGGCGCGGGAACAGGCCGTTGACGAAGAGCGACGTGGCGTGCGGTGGGGCCGTCGGGGCCGGAGGGGAAGTGGTATCGGTCACGTGAGGTCTCCTCTGGGGTGGGGCGGTGCCGGAACCGGTGCACGAGGTCCGCGATCCCGGCCGCTCCCCTGCGGGACGGCCGCATGCGAGACCTCGGATGTGGGGACGTGCGGGCGACGCGACTGATTGTCGGGACCCGACCCGTTCCGTGCCTACTCCTGAATTGCCCGGTACCGGCACGGCAGAAGTAGTACGGCGGGCCGCGGAACCGGAGCATGTAACCGGAGAGCTGCGGCCGTCCGGGCGCGCGGCGGGCTGGAGGGCAACGATGAGCGCGAGCTGGCGAGCGGTCAGGCGCCGTCTGATGACACCGAGCCACAACGAGACCAAGCTGTCGACCCGGGGCTTCCACGAGAAGAGCCCCGAGGCGCGGGAGACGCTCGAAACGGTCGGGGCGACCTTCCTCGACGGGTACGCGTTCGCCGTCGAGGCACGCGACCAGGACGAGGCGCACCAGCGGCTGGAACGGATTCCGGTGCGGTTCCGCGGCTTCGCCTACGAGGGCGCGGCGATGGGACTGGCCATGCTGGACGGACTTCCGATACCCGGCAACGGCCGGATATCGGCCTTCCTGGCGGGCCACGGCGCCCCGCACGGCTACATGGTGCACGTCGGGGTCGGCTGGGCGATGGCCCGGCTGCCCCGCTTCCGGTGGGCGTCCATCGCACCCGCCGACCCACTGCTGCGATGGCTGGCCCTGGACGGATACGGGTTCCACCAGGCCTACTTCCGTACCCAGCGCTATGTGCGCGAGCAGTACCGGGACCCGTCCTTCCCGTGGCCCGGCGACGAGACTCGGCGGTACGCCGGGCACGCCGTCGACCAGGGCATCGGGCGGGCGCTCTGGTTCATCGGCGGCACCGACCCTGCCGTGGTCGCGGACCTGGTGGACAGCTTCGCGGCGGACCGGCGGGCCGATCTCTACAGCGGGGTCGGCCTGGCCGCCTGCTACGCGGGCGGTGCCGGCGAGGCCGAGCTGCTGTACCTGCTCGAACGGGCCGGCCAGTACCGGCCGCAACTCGCCCAGGGCGTGGCCTTCGCCTCGACCACCCGGGTGGAGTCCGGGCTGCTGACACCGCACACCGAAATGGCCGCGCGACTGCTCTGCGGCATGAGCCCGCAGCAGGTCACCGAGGTCTGCTCGCGGGCCCGGCCCGAGCCCGTCGTGGACGGCCGGCTGACGGCGTACGAGGTATGGCGCCGGGAGATCGCCGAGCGCGTCTCCAGCGACGCCCCCGAGGCGCGGGCATGACCGGCGTGGACTCGGTACCGGCCCCGGCCCCGCCGGGCGGCGGCCGGCCGCGTCGGCCACCGGGGCCGTCGCGGGCCGGCACCCCGGTGCTCCTGGCCCGGATGGCCTCCGACCGGCTGGCAGTGATGACCGAGGCGGCGGCCACCTACGGCGACGCGGTACGGCTGCCGCTCGGCCCCAAGACCCTGTACTTCTTCAACCACCCCGACCACATCCGCCGGGTACTGACCGACAACAGCGCCAACTACCACAAGGGCATCGGTCTGGTGCACGCCCGCCGCGCGCTCGGCGACGGCCTGCTGACCAGTGAGGGCCCCCTGTGGCGTGCCCAGCGCAAGGTGATCCAGCCGGCGTTCCAGCCGCGCCGGATCAACCGGCAGATCGGGGCCATCGGCGAGGAGGCGCTGCTGCTGGCCGACCGGCTGAGGCGGTCGGCGGGCGCGGGAGCGGTGGACATCCGGCAGGAGATGACCGGGCTCACCCTCGGGGTGCTCGGCCGCTCGCTGCTGGACGCGGACCTGGGCGCGTACGAGTCCATCGGCGAGGCCTTCGAAATCGTCCAGGACCAGGCCGTCTTCGAGATGATGAGCCTGAGTTCGGTGCCCACCTGGGTACCGCTGCCCCTGCAGCTGAGGTTCCGCAAGGCGCGGGCCGAACTGAACCGCATCGTGGCCGCGCTCGCCCAGGAGCGGGAACAGCACCCGGCTTCCGACGGCACTCGCGACGACGTGCTCTCGCGCCTCATCGACGCGACGGCCGACGAGCGGGATCCGGCGGTCCGGCAGAACCGGATGCGCGACGAGCTGATCACCCTGCTGCTCGCCGGGCACGACACCACCGCCAGCACCCTCAACTGGACGCTGTATCTGCTGGACCGGCACCCCGAAGCGGGCGACCGGGTACGCGCCGAGGTCGACGAGGTGCTGGGCGACCGGCTGCCGACCATCGAGGACTTCCACCGGCTCACGTACACGTCGATGGTGCTCCAGGAGGTGATGCGGCTGTACCCGGCGGTGTGGCTGCTGCCGCGCAGGGCGCTGGCGGCGGACGAGATCGGCGGCTACCGGGTTCCGGCCGGCGCCGATGTGGTGCTGTGCCCCTACACACTGCACCGGCACCCGGACTTCTGGGAGGACCCGGACCGGTTCGACCCGGAACGGTTCGCCAAGGGCCGCTCCGCGGACCGGCACCGGTACAGCTACGTACCGTTCGGTGCGGGACCGCGGGTCTGTGTCGGCAGCAGCCTGGGGATGATGGAGGCCACGGTGGTGCTCGCCGTCCTGCTGCGCCGGCTGCGGCTCTCGGTCCCCCCGGGCCACAAGGTGCGGGCCGAGCCGATGCTGACCCTGCGGGTCAAGGGCGGCCTGCCGATGACCGTGGAGGCGCGGAACTGACGGTGTGCCGGCGAGGACGGATCGGTCACGCCAACGGCCGCCCCGGGCAGCAGTAGCCCGGGGCGGCCGTTCGCGTTCCGGAGTCCGCCGTGGGGTGCGGCGGGCAACACGGGAAGCCCGGCCGGGGCAGCCGGCCGGGCTTCCTGGTCGAACCGGGCTCAGGCGGCGATGCGGCGGAAGGCCCCGCCCAGGAAGAGCAGCGGGTCCTCGCCCGACGCGTTGCCCGCGCCCAGTACCGAGCCCACGAAGATGGTGTGGTCACCCCCGTCGTGGATGGCGCTGAGCCGGCACTCCAGCCATGCCTGGACGTGGCCCAGCACGGGGGCTCCGGTGTGCCGGCCGGGTTCGTGGTCGATGCCGGCGAACTCCGCCGCACCGCGCGGGCGTGAGTGGTCGGCGAAGTGGCGGGCCACCCATTCCTGGTCCCGGCTGAGCACCGAGACCGCGAAAGCCCGCTCGGCCAGCACGAGTTGGTGGATGGCCGCCGACTTCACGACGCACACCAGCACCTGGGCCGGTTCGAGGGAGACGGAGGTGAAGGAGTTGGCGGTCATGCCGCGCGGCGCGTCGCGTCCTGCGGTCAGTACGGTCACCCCGGTGGCGAAACGCCCCAGCACCCCGCGCAGTGCGCGACGGTCGTGGATGTCCGCCTCGGGCGCCTCCGCGGGAAGTGGCGGCAGGTCGAGCGGACCGGGCAGCGGAACAGAGGCGGATGGGACGATGGACATGTGGATCACCCCGCAGTAGTGGTGGGCGTCCGGGAGGACGCCGTACCGGAGACGCTGTAAGGGACCAGGGCGAGCCTCAGCGGCTCGGGGACCCTGGTCGGGCGGGTGTCGGTGTTGGGGCCGCGCATGCAGGCGATCCTCTGCTGCCCGCGCGCGACCAGGGTTTCGCTTCCGTCAGGCCCGAGCCGCACGTAGTCGAAGGTGAAGGCGATCTGGGTCTGGGTGAGGTCCAGCAGCTGCATCCGGATGGACAGTTCGTCGAAGGCGGTGATCTCGGCGAAGAACTCGCAGTCCACCTTCAGGGTGAACAGCTTGAGGTCGGCCCGGATGTCGGCGAGCACGTCGGGAGCCCGGTCGCGCAGGAACATCTCCCGGCAGCGGCCCTGCCAGCGGAGGTAGTTGACGTAGTAGACGTTGCCGACGAGGTTGGTCTCCTCGAAGCCGACCAGGTGGCGGTACTCGTAGTGGGCCGGTTGCGTCATCGGGTCCCCTCGGTCAGCACGGTGAACGACACGGGATCGGCGACGCCCTCCAGGGCGGTCGCGAAGGACGTGATGCGGTGTGCGCCGCCGCGGAAGGCCACCCAGCCGGCCGGCAGCCCCGCGTCGCCGTCCAGGCTCAGCGCGGCCACCGCGTAGCCCGCCTTGCGCAGTGTCTCCACCGCGCCCCACACCCGGGTGGCGGCCAGGCTCAGCGCCTCGCCCCGCCCCTCGGCGAGCAGCCGTGCCAGCGCCAGGCCGTCGGCGCCGAGCAGCGCTGCCCACGCGTCGGCCGGCCGCTCGGCGGCCACCTCGACGTCGCAGGTGACGGCCTGGTCGGCGACCACGGCGAAGGTGACGCCCGCCGCGTGCGAGGAGGACACCCGTCGCATGTCGGCCAGTTCGGGCCGTCCGTCGGGCCGGTGGTGCACCTCGGTGGTACGCCCCAGCGCCCAGCTCACCGCCCGGGCGGTGCGCTGCCGGCGCTCGTCCACCGAGGACCCGTCCACCGAGCCTCCGGGCAGCACGACGCACCGCAGCGGGTGGCCGAGCGCCGCTTCGGCGCGCCGTTCCAGGAAGGGGCCGAGCAGGGCCGGCAGCCAGGGTCCGGCTCCGTCCTGCTTGCGCACCGCCCGCAGCAGCAGGCCCTCCCAGCGCTCGACCAGCCGGCCCTCCTCGTCGCGGACGTCCAGGTCGTAGAGGTAGCTGTCGCCGTCCCGGGACCGCTCGCGGGCGTCGAGGAACAGCAGTCGGCCGGTGTGCTGCGCCGGCCGGGCCGCGAGATGCAGCCGTGTCACGCTCACCGGCAGCAGCGTGGCGTCGGGCACGCACGCCTGGATGGAGTGCATGAGCGCGTCACGGGTGCCCGGGTCGGCCAGTACCAGTTCGCCCGGGTGGTAGGCGGCGAACCAGTCGGCCCGGGGAGTGTCGTCGATCTCGGCCAGGCAGTGCTTGGCGGCCAGGTCCCGGTAGCCGAGCAGCCGCTGGAAGCGGTCGCCCTGGAAGAGCACCGGCCCGTACAGCTCATCGGGTGCCAGTGGCACCCGCGGCACCTGGTCGGTGACCGGCGCCGGATCACCGACCGGCTCCGGCACGCCGAAGCGCAGGGTGGCCCGGAAGTGGTCGGCCTGGAAGCCGGTCTCACTGCTGCGCACCACCGCCTCGACCGTGCCGGGTCCGGTGACCAGGGCGGCCACCCGCAGGGTCGTCGTGCCGTTCAGCGGGACCACGATGGGCCGCAGGAACCGCATGTCTTCCAGCACCGGCGTATCCCGGTGGCCGGTCAACGCGGTGGCCACCTGGGTCATGGCCTCCATGCCGAGGACCGCGGGGAAGAGCAGGTCGCCGTCCAGCAGGTGGTCGGCCAGGTAGAGATCGCTACCGGCGCCGAGTTCGGCGTCCGCGACCAGTTCGATGCCGGGGTAGTGGACCTGGACGCGTTCCAGGAACCGCAGCAGCGGCGGTTCGCGCTGCTCCAGGGTGAGCGTCGGCAGGCCGCCGGCCCGGCCCATCACCACCAGGGCCGGCGGGACACCGGTGTCGGCCAGCAGTCGGCCGAGCAGTTCCACGCCCTGGTCTGCGGGGATCGGTTCGATGCCTTCGCGGACCAGCCCCTCCAGGACGCCCAGCCGCTCCCCCATGCCGGCACCGGACCAGACCGACCACTCCAGTGCCAGGCAGCGGCAGTCCGGGTAGTCCTGCTGGAACTTGACGGTCAGCTCGGTGAGCCAGTCGTTGGCGGTCGCGTAGTCCGCCTCGCCGCGCAGTCCCGCCCGGCCGATGATGCTGCCGAAGGTCACGAAGAGCCGCAGCGACGCCGGGTCGATCGCGGCCAGCACGGCCTCCACACCGTCGATCTTGGTGGCCAGTGTGCGGCGGAACGAGTCCTCGTCCAGGTTGGCGAGTGCCTGCGGCTGGTTGCGGCCCGCACCGTGCAGCAGCCCGGTGACCGGGCCGAGCGCCTTGGTGATCTCGCCGACCGCGGCCTTGACCTGGTCGACGTCGGTGACGTCGGCCCGCGCGTAGTACACCCGGACACCCGCCGCCTCCATCCGGGCCAGGTTGTCCGCGAGCTCGGCGTCCTCGGCGGGGTCGGAGCGGCCCATCAGCCCGATCGCCGCACCGCTCGGCCCGGCCAGCGAGATGGCGCACTCGGCGGTGATGCCCTTGCCGCCGCCGGTGATCAGCAGGACGTCGCCGTCGTCCAGCGCCTGGTGGGTGGAGCCCGTCGCGAGCTCCACCGCCCGCAGCACCGGCTCCCGCCGCACGCCCTCGGAGTCGTAGTGCACCTCGCTGAATCCGGTGGTGGCCAGGACGTCCGCGGTGATCCGGACGCCGATCCGTTGGGCGGCGTCGGCCGTCATGTCCCCGGGCAACGGCAGGGTGACGACGGTGACCGGGATGTCCGGTGCCTCCAGGTGCAGCGTCTTGGCCAGGCCCGCCGCTCCCCTGCGGTCGCCGACGGCGACCAGCCGGGTGCCGGCGGCACGCCGTTCCGGATCGAGTGCGGCTCGGGCGGCGTCGAGCATCAGCCCGACGTGCTCCTGACCGCAGTCGCGGGGCAGGGCGAGCAGGACGCCCGCGCCGGGCCCGGTCGCGCGCAGCTTCTCGGCCAGCGGGCCGGCCAGCGGGTGCCGGTCGGAGGCGAAGACCTCCCAGTCGCCACCGGGCCCGGCGGCGGGGCCGCCGGGCAGCTCGGCCGGTGTCAGATCGACCACGAACGGGCGTACCCAGCTCGCGACGCCGGGGGCGGCGGACGGCTGGTGGTCGTCGGGCGACTGCTCGGCCAGCTCGTCGAGGAGTTCGGCGAGTTGCCCCAGCGTGGAGGTGGCGAACGCGGTGGTGACCATGGGGGCGGAGATGCCCAGCTCCTGGGCGGCCTGGTTCATGATCTGGCCGACGGTGATGGAGCTGAGGTGCAGTTCGTCGAGCGGGTTGGCCGCCGGATCGACCGTTTCGACCGGGAGTTCGGCACGCTCGGCGGCCAGCCGGAGCAGTACCTCCAGGCTGGAGGCGTCCTCCCCGTTGACTGCCGTGGTGGCGGCGGTGGCCGCGAGAGCGGTGAGCTCGGGCAGCGCGGCCGTCATCGACTGCTCCAGCACGAAGTCCTCGCCGTTGGACTCGCAGGGGCTGGCGAAGAACTGGAACTCCTTGTCCAGCGGCAGCGGCCGGGTGAAGCGCCCGGCGAAGAGCCGACTGTGCCGGACCGGCGCGCCCATCGTCCAGGCGGCGGCGACCGTGCCGAGCAGCCCGGTCAGTGACAGGGCGTCCGCCTCGGTGGCGACCGCGGGCACATCCGGCAGGATCTCGGCGGCCAGCGACTTCAGTACGTGGCCCGGTCCGACCTCGATCAGCAGGTCCACCTCGCCGTCCATCTCCTGGAGCGCCTCGGTGAACCGGACCGGTTGCAGTACCTGGCGGGTGAGCAGGTCCACCACGTCGGTGTCGGCGGGCAGCAGCCCGCCGGTGACGGTGGAGACCAGTCCCTCGCCGACCGGGCCGAACCGCTCGGTTTCCAGGTGCCCGGCGAGTCCGGCCGCGGCCGGGGCGACGGCCGGTGAGTGGAAGGCATGAGAGACATTGATCCTCGCCGTGCCGACGCCCTGTCCGGCCGCCCGTGCGCAGACTCGTTCGACCGCCGCGACCGGGCCGGACACCACGGTCTGCCGCGGGCTGTTGTAGCCGGCGATCACCACCGGCTCGCCGGCGGTCAGGGTCTCGGCGAGTTCGGGGGTGGTCGCGAGCGCGGCCATCGTGCCATCGCCGTCGCTGGCCGCGGCCATGATCCGGCCACGGGCGCCGGCCGCGCTCAGCACGGTCGGCTCGTCCATCGCGCCCGCCCAGTGCAGGGCCGTAAGTTCCCCGAGGCTGTGCCCGGTGGCCCGGACCGCCTCGATGCCGAGGATGTCCAGGATGCGCAGGCCCGCGACCGAGGCGGCCACGATCCGGGGCTGGGCGACGTCGGTGGCGACCAGGTCGCCGTCGGTGGGCAGCGAGAGCCGGTCGTACAACTCGTCCACGGCGGCGAACCGGCGGCGCAGCGCGCCTCCGTCGCCCCGCTTTCCGGCGCCCTGGCCGGGGAAGAGGAAGGCGATCCGGGGGGCCGATCCGGCGCCGCCCAGGAAGACGCCCCCCTGGGTGTCCAGCAGCGAGCGGGCCCCGGCGGCCAGTTGTCCGGCCAGCTCGGTGAGCCGCTCGGTGGCCTGTTCGGGCGAAGCGACGAGCACCGCGGCGCGCAACGGCCGGCCGTCGAGCTCGCCCTGCAACGTGGCTGCCAGGTCACCGAGTTCGGCGTACGACAGCTGGGCGCAGAACTCCGCGAGGCGGGTCGCCTTCTCCCGCAGTTCCTCCGGGTCGGCGCCGTCCAGCAGGAACAGCTCGGCGTCCTGCCGGGAGGCGACCAGTTTGCGGGTGACGCTCGGCACGGCGCTGCGCCGCAAGCCGTCGGCGTGCTCGACCACGACGTGGGCGTTGATGCCGCCGAAGCCCATGGAGGAGACCCCGGCCCGGATGGGCATGTCCTCGGGCCACAGCTCGGCACGGTCCGGGACCCGCAGCGCGGGCTCGGGGCCGAGGAGTTCGGGGTGCGGGTCGACGTGGCTGGTGGCGGGCGGGATCACCTGGTGGCGGACCGCAAGGATCGCCTTGAGGAGCCCGGCGACCCCGGCCGCCGCCTTGGTGTGGCCGAAGTTGCCCTTGACGGTACTCAGGGCGGCCGGGGCGAGAGCCCCGGAGGCGCGGCGGGCCTCGGAGAAGGCGCGCAGCTCGGTGGCGTCACCGACGGCCGTTCCGGTGCCGTGGCCCTCCAGGAGGCCGATGGTCTCCATGCCGAAGCCGGCCGTGCGGTAGGCGCGTCGTAGGGCGAGCCGGTGGCCGCTGACCTCGGGCCGGGTGATGCCGCCCTTCCCGTCGGAGGAGTAGCCCCAGCCGGCGATGGTGGCGTAGCGGAACCGGCCCTGCGCGCGGGCGTCCTCGTCCCGCATCAGGACCAGCATGCCGCAGCCCTCGCCGGGCCAGAAGCCGTTGGCGCCCTTGTCGTAGACCCGCATCTCGCCGGTCGCCAGCGCGCCGGTCTTGGCGAAGCCGATCACTTCGAAGGGGTCGATGCTCAGGTCCACACCGCCGGCCACCGCCACGTCCATCGTGCCGCGGGCCAGCGCGTCGCACGCGGTGGAGACCGACAGCAGGGAGGACGAGCACGCGCCGTCGACGGTGAAACCGCCGCCCTTGAAGTCGAAGTGGTTGCAGATACGGCCGGCGATGGTGTTGGCGAGGCCGCCGGCCAGGGTGTCCTCGCCGATGGGCGGGAAGGCGCTCTTGTAGCGCTGTTCGAGACTGTCGAGGAAGGCGGTGAGCGCCTCGTCGTCCCAGCCCTGCTCGCGCAGCGCGGCGCCGACGGTGCGGCGGACGTACGGCCAGCGCAGCCGCATCAGATTGGCCCGGCTGAACTCCCCGGTGAGGGTGTTGCCGATGATGACGCCGGTGTTGACGTCCGCCAGCCCCTCGCCGAACGGGAAGCCGGCGTCCTCCAGGGCGCGGGCCGCTGTGTCCAGGGCGAGCCAGTGGGTCATGTCGGTGGAGCGGAAGGTGCTGCCCGCCACCCGGTAGCGGACCCGGTCGAACTCGAATCCCTCGATCACCGCTGCCTTGGCGCTGTAGAAGCGGTCGGGCGCGGCGGGATCGGGTGAGTAGTAGTCCTCGGCACGCATCCGCTGGTCGGGCAGTTTACGGAAGGCACGGCGGCCCGCCAGTACGTTCTGCCAGAGCTGTTCGGGGTTCTCGGCGTCGGGGTAGCGGCAGGCGATGCCGACCACCGCGATGCGGCCCGAGGGTGCCCGCTCGTCGTCCTCGGCCGTGGTCACGGGCCTCGGTTCGCTTACGGTCATGCCGCCACCGCCTCGTTGCCGGCCAGGCGCTGTGGCTCGGCGGGCTGCGCCACCGTGCCGCTCGTCGCGCCGTTGCCCCGGCGCCGTTGCAGGCCGTGGGCGACCCACCAGCCGATACCGCGGACGGCACACACGATCGTGGTGGCGAAGAAGAGGGTGTACACGACGTTGAAGACCATCAGCAGCCCGTAGACCATGGCGACCGAGGAGCCGAACATGAACTGGTTGCGGGCCTTCGAGGGGGTGGTTCCGGGGTCGGTGATCATGTAGTTGGTGAAGAGCACGAAGGCGACACCGCTCATCGGCCCGAGCGCGGACCAGATCGCCACGTCCCATATGAAGTGGCGCAGCACCGCTTGGATGACGAAGGCGCCGAGCCAGCCGACGATCAGCGGGATCCGTTTGGTCAGCATGGCGTTGATGACCGTGCCGGCGGTGGCGATGACCAGCGGGATGCCGACCCGGAAGAACGTGTTCGCGTTCTCGGTGAACTCGTACGGCGGGGCGATGCTGATCCAGGAGCCGAACAGGAGCAGCGAGACGGTGATGCCGAAGTTGGACGGGTTCATGTAGTGCCGCATGCGGCCGTTGATCGGTGCCTGAAGGACGTGTTTGCCGGCCACGCCGATGAAGACACCGAGCAGGATGGGCAGCAGCAGGTCGTTGGCGTAGAGCAGCATGTTCACCGCGAGCGCGGTGATGTGGGCGGGCAGCAGGAACTCGTACACCCTGCGGAACCCGCCGCCCAGGAAGCGGGCCCGGCGCTTCTGGGCCCAGGCGCTGATCACCTCCAGCACCATCTCGACCGCGTAGGCGAACGGCGCGCAGATGATCGGCCACAGCCAGGGCTGCTCGAAGCCGAGCAGGGTGTAGCCCAGGATGTTGAACACGCTCATGGAGATGGCGAAGTTGCGCAGTGCCAGGTAGCGGGGATCCCGGTTGGGTTTCCTCTTCCCGGCGTGGGGCTGGGCGGCGTGCGGAGCCGCCTTGACAGTCTGGGAACGGTTGTCGGTCATCGGCTCGTCACCTCCTGGATGTCGTCGGTCAGCATGAGGGTGTGGCTGCCCGCGGAGAGCTGCTGGGTCTTGGTGTGCAGGCCGCCCCCGCTGTCGCGCCAGGTGAAGTGCGCTTCCACCGGGCCGGTGTAGGTGCCGAGGCCGAAGCGCACGTCGAAGCTACGGAAGCCTCCGTGCCCGCCGCCGCCGTCGAGCTGGGCGATCTGCCGCCCCTGCGGCGTGGTGATGCTCACCGTGGTGCCGTACGCGGGCGAGCCGGTCGCGGCCAGCCCCTCTCCAGCGGTGGAGTCCGGCGCGGGCCGGTACAGCCGCAGTGTCAGGTCGTTGCCCAGCTTCGGGGCCTGGTTGGCATAGAACGCCGGAGGGCCCCACTGGCGGGCTATCGCGAAGTCCAGCGCGCCGCTGCCAGTGGTGTCGGCGGTGGCGATCCCACGGGTCGGGATCGGGACGTCGAGGCCGAGCTGCTTGCTCACGTTCGCGTACTTGCCGCTGCTGGTCCGGGCGTAGAACGCCATCACCTCGTCGCCGGCCAGGTCGTCACCGGGGCCGACGTGCGGCCACATCGCGGGGTTGGAGAGCAGGTTGTCGTTGGTCATGGCCAATTCCTGGAGCCACGGCCAGCGGTCGATGTCGCCCTTGACGAAGCCGTCGGCCTGCAGGATGTTCTGCTGGCCGTTGTTGAGGAAGTCGCCCATCTTGGCGTCCCAGCCCCAGCCGGTCCAGGCGACGCCGTTCTTCTGCGCCTCCTGCTTGAACGGGGCGATGCCGTCCTGCAGTTTGGCCTTCGCGGCGGCCGGGCTGTCGGCCTGGTTGACCCAGAGGAAGTTGCTCTCCTCCAGGCCCCAGGCGACGGTGATGTTGCTGACCATCATGTCGAAGCTGCCGTTGCTGTCGACGTCACCGAAGTCGACCCCCATGCCCTTGAAGGAGCCGTCGCCGAGCACGAACGACTTCGGGGTCGTCGGGGTGCGCTCGCCCTTGGCCTCCGTGAAGCGGATGTTGCCGGGGGTGGAGCGGTTGTGCAGCAGGTGCCCGTGGCCGAAGTCGTTGGCGATGTAGACGTCGGGCAGTCCGGAGCCGGTCAGGTCGGCGCCGGAGATGGCCAGCGTCCAGCCGGTGGAGTTGTCGTACGGGATGGCGTCCTTGTCCTCGACGAAGGAGACGTCCGGGTTGGTGCCGGCCGAGCCCTTGTACCAGCGCAGCACGCGGTTACCGCCTGCGTTCTTCGCGCTGGACAGCGAGTCGTTCATCTCGACGTTGTTGAGGCCGTTCGGGTCGAGCACGTCGGAGTCCGGGAAGTAGTTCCCGACGATCATCGACGGGTGGCCGCTGCCGTCGAGGTCGGCGACGTAGACGGCGTCGGTGTTCCACCGCGGCCCGTGGTACTTGCCGTCGAGACTCTGCGAGGCGACGACCTCGCGCGGGACGTACGCGGACGCGGACGGGGTCTTGGCGTCGGACTTCGCCAGGAACAGCACCGGAGTGCGTCCCCAGTAGGTGACCAGGAAGTCGTTGCGGCTGTCGCCGTTGAAGTCGCCGGGGGTGCAGCCGGTGGGTGCCATGGCGTCGTCCATCGGCAGCGGCTTGCCGTCCAGCACGAACGGGGTGAACCGGTCGGCGGTACGAGCGGTCGGGGTGTAGGTGACCACGACCGAGTCGGTACGGGTGTCGACGATGCACATGCCGTTGGCGAGTCCGTTGCCGGTGACATCGTTGACCGCGATGCTGGCGCCGACCGAGGAGATCCAGGCGCGGATCTTCTCGTAGGCAGGGTTCACCTCACGGATCGTCTTCTTCGGCTGCGATTCGTATCCGGGCGGCATCGCGATCGGCATTTCCTTGAACTTGTACGCCGCAGCAGCCTCGTCACCGCCCGCGACGGACACCGATGTGCGGACGACGAAGAACAGCGAGGTCGTCACCAATATCGTGACCACCCCTGGTATGAGCCTGCGGAATCGCTGTCGGTACGACATCCCAATTCCCTCCCGTGAACGAGAAATGAACGACTGGCCGAGGTCATTGCGAACGTAATTCCGAAATTACTGTCGCAGTACCTGGCACTTGAGGATCTACCACCCCGGCAAGGGCTGCTTCTCTGACGTTGCCACGGTTCGAAGGGAGCACTCGCCTTCAGTACGGGGAATATCCACGGCCCTGGTCATTGAGCAGTCTCGGAGAAGACCGGATGCGGGCGGCCTGTAAAACTCGGGTGAGATCGGACCCTGTCGAATCACAGTCTGGCGAGGTTTAAATCCATGACGCACACGTATGACGCGATCATCGTCGGGTCGGGCTCCGCGGGTGCGGCGCTCGCGGCCCGGCTGAGCGAGGACCCGGCCCGTTCGGTGCTCCTCATCGAAGCGGGCCCGGACTTTCCCGATCCGGCCGACATCCCGCACGACATCATCAACGGCAACGCCATGTCGATGAGCAAGCACGACTGGCACTACCGCGCGGAGATCATGGACGGCCGGCGCATCCTCTTCCCCCGAGGAAAGATCACCGGCGGCTCGTCCGCGGTCGGTGCCACCATCGCGCTGCGGGGTGTGCCCGAGAACTACGACAAGTGGGCGGCGGCGGGCAACCCGGCGTGGGCGTACGAGCAGGTGCTGCCGTACTTCCGCCGGCTGGAGGACGACCTGAACTTCGAGGGCCGCTACCACGGCAAGGGCGGCCCGGTGCCGATCCGCAGGTTCCAGCCGGACGAGATGACCACCATGCAGCGCGCCTTCACCGAGGCGAGCCTGGCGGCCGGATTCCCCGAGGTCTCCGACCACAACCACCCCGAGGCGACCGGTATCGGCCCGATCCCGTCCAACCGGCGCGACCCCC
The DNA here is from genome assembly GCA_014651175.1 of Streptomyces clavifer. Lineage (GTDB taxonomy): Bacteria > Actinomycetota > Actinomycetes > Streptomycetales > Streptomycetaceae > Streptomyces > Streptomyces clavifer. The sequence continues at coordinate 332,999 of BMWJ01000007.1, forward strand.
GCTTCCGGGTCTCGACGGCGATGGCGTACCTGACGGGCGAGGTACGGGCACGGGAGAACCTGGCCATCCGCAGCGGGACGCTGGTGCACGAGGTGCTCTTCGAGGGCGACAGCGCGGTCGGCGTCCTCGTCTCGGCCGGTGCCGGCCAGCCGGAGGAACTGCGGGCGCACAAGGTCGTTCTGTCGGCCGGCGCGGTCAACACCCCGACGCTGCTGATGCGTTCGGGAATCGGCCCGGCCGACGACCTGACCAGGCTCGGGATCGACGTCCGGCTGGACCGGCCCGGGGTCGGCGCCCACCTGATGGACCACCCGCGGACCGGCGTGTTCATGCGGCCCAAGGAGGGGGCCCTGGACGAGAACGTGCCGTTCCTGCAGTCCATGGTGCGGACCACGGCCAAGGGGTCCACCGACTTCAACGACATGCAGTACTACATGGTCAACCACTTCGACCTGGAGCTCTTCCCCGAGCTCCAGATGCTGGCCGGCGCTTCGATGATCTTCGGCGTGATGGTGGTGGACCAGCAGCCGGAGTCGGTCGGCCGGCTGCGGCTGGCCTCGGCCGACCCGGCGGCGGGGCCGGACATCCAGCTCGACTTCCTCTCCACCGAACGGGACCTGGAGAAGATGGTCCAGGGCGTCCGGACCTGCTGGGAGCTGGCCAACCACCCGGGGATCGCGTCGCGGGGCGACGGCTTCATCGTGCTGAACGACAAGCTCATCGAGAAGGACGCGATGGTCGAGCAGTACGTGAAGGTGAGCCTGGACAGCGGCTACCACCCGGTGGGCACGGCCCGCATGGGCACCGCCGACGACGCGGGCGCCGTGGTGGACGAACAGCTGCGGGTGCACGGGGTGGAGAACCTGTACGTGGCCGACGCCTCGGTGATGCCGAGCATCGTCAACTGCAACACCAACCTCACCTCGATCATGATCGGTGAGCGGCTGGCGGACTGGCTGCGCGCCGAGTGAACTGAACCCGCCCGGCCTTCCCAGACGGCCGTTCCGGCGCCTGCCGCGCCGGAACGGCCGTCCGTGTGTCCAGGTCCAGGACCCGCCGGCGGGCGCACGCAGGGCAATTTGAAAGACGAGACGCCGTCACCATTCCTGCCACCATGAGAGAAAACAACGCCGCAATTACCCGCCACACCAGACCGGATATATTCCCGTTTTTCTGAATTGGTTCGCGGGGCGGCTCCCACAATCGGAAGAAAAGGCGATCATCCATGACCGATCCGAATGTGCTGAGCACGGTCCGCGTCCCCCTGGTGGGGGAGGACGAAGCCCAGGGCAGAACCGCGGAGCTGTACGAGGCGATCAAGTCCCGGATGGGCATTCCCTTCGTGCCGGACATGTTCCGCCTGGTGTCCAGCCGGCCCGACCTGCTGGAGGTCGTGATCGCCGGCTACGGCGGCGTGTTCAACGACGGCGTGCTGCCTCGTGCGACCCGCGAGATGATCTCCGCCTGGAGCTCCAAGGTCAACGGCTGCCCGTACTGCGTGGGCACCCACAACTGGTTCCTGGCCCAGTTCGGCGGCGACCAGAAACTCACCGACGCGATCGCCGACTCCGCCTCGGTGGAGGACCTGCCGATCGACGAGCGCACCAAGGAACTCATGCGCCTGGTCACCCAGATCTGCACGGGTGCGTTCCGGGTCACCGACGAGGACTGGGCCAGGACCGAGGCCGCGGGCTGGACCAACGCGGAGATGCTGGAGGCGGTGTTCACCGCTTCACTGTTCGCCTTCATCAACCGCCTGGTGGACGGCCTGGGCCTGGGCGACTCGGTGGCCCGCAGCCGGATCGCCTCGCAGCCGGAGGACGCCACGGTGTCCGAGCAGCGGCTGGCAGAACCCCGATGAGCAGCCCCTCGCGCGCGATCCTGCTGACCGGGGCGTCGTCGAGCACCGGCATGTCCTCCGGCACCGGTAAGGCCGTGGCACTGCGGCTGCACCGGGCCGGCTGGCCGGTCTACGCGACCGCGCGACGGCCCGAGGCACTGGCCGAGCTGGAGGCCGAGGGCATCCGGGTCCTCCAACTGGACGTCAACGACGAGGACTCGATGACGGCCGTCGTCGACAAGATCACCGCCGAGCACGGCTCGGTCGGCACTCTGATCAACAACGCCGCCTACAGCCTCAACGGCACCATCGGCGAGACGCCGATGGACGAGGTGCGCAGCCAGTTCGAAACGAACCTCTTCGGACTGTGCCGGCTCACCCAGCTCGTGCTGCCCGGCATGCGGGCGCAGGGCAGCGGCCGGGTGATCATGATGTCGTCCATCTTCGGTCAGTTCGCCACCCCGGGCCGCGGCTACTACCAGGCCACCAAGCACGCGTTGGAGGCCATCAGCGATTCGCTGCGCCTGGAGGTGGACACGTTCGGCATCAAGGTGGTGCTGGTCGAGCCGTCGCCGGTGCTCGGCGGGTTCGTACCGATGTCGGTCGCCGACCTCGGGATGTCCGGGCAGGAACGTGGCGGTCTGTACGACGACTTCTGGCGGTACTTCGTCGACTGGCACGGCGCCTACCGGGAGACGGAGAAGCCGAGCGGCCGCGGCCGGATGGCGGTGCGCGCCGAGACCGTGGCGAAGGTCATCGAGAAGGCGGTGACCAGCGACAACCCGCGGATCAGGTACCGGATCGGGATGCCGTCCCGGCTGCTGCCGCGGATGCGGTGGACCATCGGGGACAGGATGTTCGAACGCTTCGTCCGGGCGTTCTTTCCCGTCCCCTAGGCGTGCCGTCACCGTGGCTCCGCCCGGGCCCGCCGAAGGTGGCGGCCGGGCGGGGCGCGGCTGCGAGCCCGGCGGCAGGCCGTGCCGGCACATCGTTCGGGACCGGCCGTCAGACCGCAAGAATGAAGAAGGAGGAACCCCGCATCGGTGTGACGATTGACTGACTCACCGAAAGACATCCGCCGAGGAGCTGAGGGAAGTGCCACCGATGTATGAAGGCCACGCGGGGCCACCGCGGCGCGACGTCACCGGTCCGGATCCCGGAGCGGACGCATGAAGGACCCGAGACTGCTCATCCAGTCGCCGCTCAGGAGGCTGTCCCTGCTCCAGGTCCGGCACATCGCGACCGTGCCGTTCGATGAGGCGACCGGCGACACCGGCCGGGTCTACCGGGAGCTCGAACAGGACTTCGGGGTGCTGGCTCCGCCCGTAGCCCTGCACGCCCCGGTGCCGGCACTGCTCGCGGCCTCCTGGATGACACTGCGCGAGACGATGCTGGTCGACGGGCTGGTACCGCGGGCCGCGAAGGAAGCGGTGGCCGCCGCCGTGTCCCGGGGCAACCAGTGCCCCTTCTGCATCACCATGCACTCCACGATGCACAACTCCCTGACTGCCCGGCCCACTTCGTCCGGGCGGGGCGCGAAGGCAGGACCGAACGGCGGCGCGGGGACGGCGCCGGGCCAGTTGACGGCGTGGATCGACTCGGCGGGCAGGCCTCCGTTCGCACCCGAGCTGATGCCGGAGCTGGCCGGGACCGCGTTCTGCCTCCAGTACCTCAACCGGATGGTCAACGTCTTCCTGGGCGCGCAACCGCTGCCGCCGCACGCCCCGGACCGGGCGGTGGGCCCCGTGCTGCGGGTGCTGACCGGCCTGATGCGCAGCTCCGTCCGGGCCAGGCCCCGAGCGGGTACGTCGCTGTCGCTACTGCCCGACGCACCGCTGCCCGAGGACCTGGGCTGGGCGGCGGCCGATCCGCGGATCGCCGCGGCGCTGGCCCGCAGTACGGCGGCCGTCGAGCTGACAGCGGCCGAACTGGTGCCGGAGCCGGTCCGGGACCTGGTGGCCGCCGAACTGGCCCGCTGGGACGGCGGCGACCCCGGCCTCGGCCGGGCCTGGCTGGACGCACCGCTGCGGGAACTGCCGCCGGCCGACCGACCGGCGGGCAACCTCGCACTGCTCACCGCCCTGGCTTCCTACCGGGTGGACGACAAGGTCATCGCGGCCTTCCGGCAGAACGGCGGGGGTGACCGGGAGATCCTCGCGGTCACGTCGTGGGCCGCCCAGCGGGCGGCCCAGCGGCGCAGCGGACAACTGCTCCGCGACAACTGAATACCCAGCTCCCCTCGGGTCGGCAGCTGTTGTTCCGCCCACCGCCTTGCGGTGGTGCTCCGATACAGGGTCCGTGCGCCCTGAATTCTCCAGGTGTTGATACCCGATGCAGCTCAGCGGGATCCAGCACTTTCATGTCGTCGCCCGAAAGCGGGTTCCCTTTCCCGCCGACCTGCGGTCGTCAGGCGCTGGCCTGCACGTCCGGTCAGGACGTACTCGCTTCGTCAGCACGCTCGGAGAAACACCGCGCAAATCTTTGCGGTACACATTATCGCACCGACAGAGCGTCAGTTCTGAGATGTCGCTCGGCCATTTCCGTCAGGACGCATTCGATTCATCGACAAGCTTGGAGCATTGCCATGCAGGTCGCCGTTGAGCGCGCGATAGCGACGATGTGGGAGCGATACGAGGAACCACTCTCGCTCGACGAGATCGCCAACACCGCGATTCTCAGCAAATTCTACTTTTCCCGGGTGTTCCGCAATCTCACCGGCACCTCTCCGGGCCGATTCCTTTCCGTGGTCCGGTTGCACCAGGCGAAGAGCCTGCTATTGGAAACCAATCTCAGCGTCACCGAGATCTCCTACCGGGTCGGTTACAACAGTCTCGGCACCTTCACCAGTCGTTTCACCCGCAGCGTGAGCCACTCCCCGGCCCGCTACCGGGCGCTGGCCCGTGCCGGACTGCTCGCGCCGAGCGGCGGGGCCGCCACGGGGCCGCAACAGCTCCTCGACGGTTGCCGGCCCGCCAGTCAGCTCGAAGGCACCATTCGTCTCCCCACCGCACAGCCGGTACGGATCTACGTCGGTGCGTTCCGTGAGTCCATCGTGCAGGGCCGCCCGACCGCCTGCGCGATCCTGGACGGGCCCGGTTCGTTCTCGCTGCGCCTGCCGGAGGGCGCCTGGTACATCCGGGCGGCCGTACTCGCCATGGAGGACCCGCCCTCGCCGCTCGGTCAGCGGCGCCCGCTGCTGGTGGCCTCGAGCCAGGTACTGAACGTACGACGGGACCAGGTCACCCGGGTCAACCTGATCGGGCGTCCGCTGACCCCCCTGGACCTGCCGATCCTGCTGGCGCTGCCGGAGCTGGACTTCTCGGGTCTGCCGAAGGCCGGCGCTGCTCCCTTCGAGCTGCCCGCCATCACCGGCACCTGAGACCGTGGGCGCGAAGGAGAACGCCCGGCCCGTCGTGCGACGGGCCGGGCGTTCTCCAGCGGTGCGGGCCGTCCGTGCGCCGGGCCCGCCCTGGGCACCGGCCCGGCCGGTGCGGCCCCGGACAGTCCTGCCGCGGCTCTCGCGGGGCCCGGTGGGTCAGAACCCGCGGACCGGCTCCACCTCGTTCGCGGGCGGCGCGAACGGCCCCCAGGCGAAGGCCGGCATCCAGGTCACCGACGGGTCCCCGGACCAGCGCAGGTCCTCGATCTGGTGCCGGGTGCGGCGGCCGGTCAGCGACCGGAACACGTCGAAGGCCTGGCCGTGGACCGTGGCGACGGGAGCCCCCTCGCCCACCACCCAGTCCCGCTCCGGGGTGTCGATCCGCAGCGCCGGCAGATTCCCTCCGTGCAACGCGAGGCCGAAGCCCATGGTGGCCAGGTCCAGCGCGCCGGGGAACGCCGGATGGCCGGACGGCGCGACCGTCTCGCCCAGACCGACGCGCAGGTCCATCTCGTGCGAGAACACATCGAGCAACATGATGCGCCGCCGCAGTTCGGGGGTGTGGTCCAGTGCCTCGCGCAACTCGCTGTCCAGGGCGTCCCACCGGTCCAGCAGACCGGGCAGGTCAACGCCCTCCGCCGGGCCCAGATCGATCTGGTTGTCCTCCAGGGCGACGAACGACTCGCATATGTGGACCAGGTGTCCGATCAGGTCGCGCACGGTCCAGTCGGGGCAGGCGGGCACGCCGGCGGCGGCCGTGTCCGGCGTCCGGGTGACCAGGCCGGTGATGTTTTCCCTGGTCCGCCGATAGGCGTGGTACTGCTCGGCCGGATCGTGTCCGGTCCCCGCCGCCGTCATGACCCGCTCCGCTCGCCCGCGGTACCGGCCTGGCGCCGCGTCAGCAGGCCGGCCCGGTGGAGCCAGCGAGCGGTGTCGGCCATCGTCGTCGCGACGGGCCGCGCCGTGGGGACGTCGGCCGTGGCGGCCCGGGCCACCGGCACCGCGTGCACGCAGGTGTAGGCGGCGCCGAACTCGGCGGGTATGTGCCACGGCCACCACCGCTGGACCTCATCGGCGACCCGGGCGGCGGGAAGCATGGCCCGCCCCGGCAGCCGTAGCGTCGTGAGACTGCGGCCGGTCGCCGCGCGGAGCTCCGTCAGGTAGTCGGCCGTCGTCACGTACCGGTTGGGCCCGAAGACCCGTACCGGCTTGTCCGGCGGCGGGCCGAGGGCCAGTCCCCCGAGTACCGCGGCGGTGTCACGCACGTCGCCCAGCGGGAAGCCGCCGGTGGGCCACAGCGGCATCAGGCCGCGCAGCGCGTCGCGCAGCCGGCCGGTCTGGTCACCGAGCCTCGGGTCGTCCGGGCCCAGCAGGGCCGGGGGGTAGACGATGTGGATCGGTGCCCCGTCGTCCTGGTGCCGCCGGGCGACCGTCTCGCAGGCCGCCTTGCTCGCCAGGTAGGGCTCAACGGGGTCCCCCACCGGGCTTTCGGCGCGCAGCTCGGATTCGGTGGTGGGAATCAGCGCGCCAACGGTCGAGACGTACAGCACCGTACCGGTCCCGGCCCGGACCGCCGCCTTCAGGACCGCTTCGGTGCCCGCCACATTGGTGCGGGTGATGTCGTCACGGCGCCGGCGGTCGAAGGAGTAGACCGACCCCAGGTGGATCACGGCGTCGGCGCCGCGGACCGCGCGGGCCGCCGCTGCCTCGTCGGCGACGTCGCCGGTGACGGTCTCCACCGTGTCCGGGTCGATGCCGAGCGGGCCGAGCGCGGGCGCCAGCCGTAACGGGTCGCGCACCAGCAGCCGGATCCGTGCTCCGCCGGCCGCGAGGGCGGCGACCGTGTGCGAGCCGAGGAAGCCGGTGCCTCCTGTCACACAGACCAACATGTCGTTCCTCCTTTTCCGTCCCCTGCTCGACGTGCCGCTTCGCCCGCCGGCACGGCCGGTCCGCAGGCGTGCACAGCCGGTCCGGCAGGAGCTGTCGGGTGATGTCCGCCAAGCGGCGGTTCGTGCCGTCCGGCCCGGGCCACACGAAGGCGGGTACGGGCGTCCGCAGACGGTGCGGGGTTCGGCGGGGCCGGCACGGTTCTCAGGCGGCCCACCCGCCGGAGTGGCCGCTCTCACGGCGCTCGGCGTCCACTTGGACGTCCTTGGCGAAGGAGGCCATGAGCACGGGAACCGCCTCGGCCTGGAAATCGACCTCGGAGTCGAACTCCTTGATCATTCCTTCCAGCACCAGCAGCGACAGTAGCGGAAAGGCGAACTCGGCCGCGGCGAAGACGCCGAAATCCTTCTGGAGCTTGAACAGCCGCGGCGCGAACGCCCCGAGGTCGAAGTCCTTCGACAGCGCCCCGGCCACCTCGTCCACCAGCTCCGTCACCGCGCTGCGGAAGCCCTCCCGGTCCATGTCAGCGGGGAGCCGCGCGGCGCTGTCGAGCACGATGTCCGCACACTTCGGGCCGTTGCCCTGGGCCATGTTGAGGAAGAAGCCGGCGAAGGAGCGCCGCACCGCGTCGGGCAGCTGCACCACGAAGCCGGCGTCCAGCACCACGACCCGTCCCTCACCGTCCAGGCAGAGGTTGCCCGGATGCAGGTCGCAGTGCACCACGCCGTCCACGAAGAGCATCCGGTAGACCGCCCGGAGGACGTCGCGGACCACCTCCTGGCGGCGGGCCATCGACATGCCGTGGGGCCGGAACCGGCCGATGTCCGGGACGAACTCCATGGTGAGCACCGTCGGTCCGCACAGTCCCTCGACGGGCGCGGGGATGCGCAGTTCGGTGTGTTCGCCGAGGTTGCCCCGCAGCGCGAGCAGGGAATCGTGTTCGGCGGTGAAGTCGAGCTGGCGCAGGACGGCGCCGCCGAGTTGTCCGATCATCTCCTCGGCGGGCAGGTCCCGCATGCTCGGCAGCAGCCGACCGGCCCGCGCGCCGAGCAGGGCCAGCCGCAGATCGGCCTCCAGCACCGGGCGGATGCCGTGCCGCTGCACCTTGACGGCGACCTCGGTGCCGTCGGCAAGCCGTGCGCGGTGCACACTGGCGATACTGCCGCAGGCCACCGGCTCCCAGTCGAACTCGGCGAAGGCATCCGAGAATCCGGCCTCGGCGAGGGTGCGTGCCACCGCCGCGCGTCTCGGCTGCCGCACCTCGTCGGCCAGTTCACCCAACGCGTCGCACCAGCGTTCGGGGACCAGGTCACGGCGCGTGCTGAGCAGTTGCCCCGCCTTGACGAAGAACGGCCCCAGCGCGGTCAGCAGCCGGGGAGCGCGGAGCGCCAGCCGGGTCCGACCGCCGCGGGTCATCGTGTGCGGCAGGGCGGCGATCAGATGTCCGGTGACGATCAGGGCGGTGGCACAGGCACGCTTCGGCAGCAGCCACCAGCTGGTCCCTTGTTCTCGCACGGCAACCCCAGATCCCTCGTGTCGGGCGGACCGAAGACGGCCCGCCTGCTAGGAAAGCAGCCACCGGGCCGGTGATCTATACGCCATATTGCTCACTGCGGTGCCCGGCCCGTGCCGGGCGGTCCGACGTAGGACTGTGCGATGTCCAGCCACTGGTCGGCCTCCGTCCCGACAGCGCTCAGCGCGAGGTCGTCGCGGTGTCTGCGCCGGGTGACGAGCAGACAGAAGTCCTGGGCCGGGCCGGCGATCCGCTGCCCGGCCTCCGGCGGGCCGAAGGCCCACAGCTCCCCGGACGGGGCCGTCAGCTCGAAACGGAACGGCTCGGCCGGAGGCCGCAGGCCGCGGGCACGGTAGGCCAGGTCCCGGGTGCGGGTCCCGAGGAAGACGATGTGGCCGATCCGGTCGGTGAGCACGCGCGGACGCCCGAGGCCGTCGCGGATGTCCTGGCCGTGCGCGAACAGCTCTGTCAACGCGACCGCGGCGAGCACGCTGCCCGGCAGCGGCCCGGCCGGCCACGGCACCAGGTCACGCCGCTCCAGTGCGGCCAGCCCCTTCTCGGCGGCGGCCCGTTCCTCGGCCCAGCGACGCAGCAGACCGGGAAGCGGCTCCGCGACGTACTCGGCGAGCCTGGCGTCCAGCCCGGACTGGAAGTCGTCCCGGACCGGCGCGGTCTCGGCCTCGAATGCCTCCGCGTCGCTCACCGCGAGCCGGACCATACGGGAGACGTACGCCAGGTGAGCCACCTGGTGACGGACCGTCCAGGAGGCGGCGGGGGTCTCCGCCGCCCATTCCTCGGGGCTCAGTCCTGACACGAGATCACCGAGTTCGGTGCCCTCCACCGCCAGATCGGCGTACACGTCCTGCATCGCGGTCACGTGGCCGTTCCTTTCGGGGCGCCGAAGAACACAGCGGGCGAACCGTGTCCATCTTCCGGAAGCGGGCGGACCACCGCTTCTTCGCACGTGCTCTCCGCGCCGCCTTCGACGTCCTGGAAGTGACGGACTGATTTGTCCTCCACGGCGAGGCGCCGCAGCGCGAGCAGCGCCGGTTCCAGCAGGAGACTCACCAGCACGGCGCGTTCGGCGGCCTCCTCGGGCCCCCAGGCGCCTTTCAGCTGCTCGATGTCCAGCTCCGATGCGCGGTCCGCCAATCGCGCGTAGGGCAGCAGCGTCCGCCAGTCGATCCCCGTACTCAGCTCCGACAGGGCGTGCAGAATCTCGCCGAGACTCCGGGTGGCGGCGGTACCGGTGTCGACGTCCCAGCCCATCTCGGTGACCAGCCTCCGCGCGCCCGCGACGCCCGGAGCCTTCGCCCGTTCGCGGTCCCCGTCCGGCGACTCCGGCCCGCCGTCGATCGGCGTTCCGAGGATCCGGTGCGGATCCGGCTGCCGCGCCATGGTGCCGAGAACCCTTTTGGCCGCACCGACCGACAGCCGGCGCACACCGATCAGCGCCCGGATCAACCGCAGTCGGTGCAGGTGCGCCTCGCCGTACTCGGCACGGGTCGCGGTGACGCGCCGGCCCGGGGGCAGCAGCCCTTCCCGGAGGTAGTACTTGATCGTCGCGGCCGGCATCCCGCTGAGGCTGCTGAGTTCCGCCAACCTCATGGGGCCCCGCCGATCTGCCGCGATGTCGCCGGAGTGCCGGGTCCCGTCCTCACGTACGGACTCCCCCGACTGCCGCCGGGCTCCTCGGCGAGGTGCTGCGGGCGTGCCGGCGTGGGCGGCTGCCGCCGCTCGTCGTCCGGACCGGGCGGCGGGCCGGTTCCCTCACCCTCGGCCACCGGATCCGCGCATGCGTGAAGTGGTTTCGTCAAAGGGGTCCCTCCTCGGAAAACGCGCTCCTGACCAGGCCGGTCGACGCGGCGGAACGAGTCTGTCGCCGGACCCCGCGATCTGTCTTCTCGTCCGTTGCTCGGTGCGGACCATCTCCACGTCGGTGCGGGACCGACCGGCAGTCACGAAGGAGCGCGCTCTCCGGGGCACGGACGGCAACGCGCGTCGCCGTCAGGTGGCCGCAGGGGCCGTGGGGTCCTACACGCTCACAGCAGCCCGAGCGACCACAGAGCCCGGCGCTGAGCCGGGGAGGGGGACGTCTCAGCCGTTCGGCGGGAACAGCGTGTCCGGGAGGGGAAGAAGCCGCCCCGGTCGCGAGGCAGGGCAACCGCGGACAGGACGCGGCCGGGGCGAGGGGCCTCTTGTATGTGGCCGGTGCCGGACAGCGGGGTGTGCGCCCGCCCTGCACCGCGACACATCACCAGGCAACGGGTCAAGACCGCAACAGCCTGCCCTCATGGCGCCGCACCGCCGATCTTCAACAAACGCGCAGGTCAGCGCACACGCCCGCGGGGCTTCAAGGGCACGGGGGGCAACGCAGGAGCAGGGAGCCGCGCACCGTCGTAGCCGCGTACCGTGCCGAACCGATCGCCGTTCATCCACTCCTCCCGGGCCTGCGTGATCTCGTCCTGGGTCCTGCCCACGAAGTTCCACCACATGACGATCTCCTCCTCGAACGGCTCACCTCCGAGAAGCATCAGTGCCGCGTCGGAGTCGGCTCGCAGCGGGAGCTCCGTGCGGCCGCAGCCGAGGTAGAGCATCGAGCCCGACAGCACCGGGACGCCGTCGACCTCGGCCTCACCGAACATCGACAGGACGGCGTACTCGAAGTCGGGGTCGAGTGGCAGTCTGGCCTCGGCGCCGCGGGTCAGGGCCAGGTCGGCTCCGACGATCGGGGTGTAGGCGGTGCCGGGCGACTCGGTGCCGTCGAGCGCGCCGAGGATCACCGTGGCCGTGAGGCCCGGCGCCGTGACGGTCGGCAGGTCGGTGTGGTGCTGGAAGTGGGCTTCGACGTTCCTGTGGGCGTCGGGCAGGGCCACCCAGAGCTGGGCGCCGTGCAGAAGCCTGGCGTGGGGCTTCGGACTCTCCTCGGAGTGGCTGATGGCCCGGCCCGATGTCATGAGGCCCAGTTCGCGGGGGCGGACGGTCTGGAGGCTGCCCAGGCTGTCCCGGTGCAGCACCTCGCCGTCGTGGAGCCAGCTGACCGTCTGCAGACCCATGTGCGGGTGCGGGGGCACCTGCATCCCGGGCTCCTCGGCGATGTCGTCGGGGCCGTAGTGATCCACGAAGGCCCAGGCTCCGACCATGCGGCGTCCGAGGTTGGGCAGCAGGCGGCGGACCTCCGTGGACTCACCGAGCTGCACACGTCGCGGAGTGAGGAGTTCACGTACGGGTTCGGCGACGACGAAGCCGCGGCCTCCGCAGACGGAGAGTGCGGCCTGGCGATCGAGATTACTCATGGCGCTCAACCTATTCCCGTGCGGACCCGGAGCACCGGTCCCCACGCCGAAATTTTAGTGGAATGTTGAACTACCCTACGGTGTTGACGCATCTGCAAGCGCTCGACCGAGGAGGACAAGTGAACGACACGTACTACGAATTCGGCACCCCTGCCGACCGCTGGGACCGGGCGCAGCTGTTCTTCGAGGCCAAGGAGTACATGACCGCGGCCCGGATCCTCGGCGGGCTGGTGGAGGAGGTGCCGGAGCAGGTCGCCCCGCGACTGCTGCTGGCGCGCGCCTACTACCACTCGGCGCGGCTCACGAAGGCCGAGGCCGAACTGCGTGAGGTGCTGGAGCGCAACCCCGTCGAGGACTACGCGCGGCTGATGCTCGGACGCACCCTCGAGCGCCAGGGCAGGTCCGCGGAAGCGGCACCGCATCTGCGGATGGCCGCCGCCCTGACCGGTGACTCCGGCCTGGAACCGGGGCAGTAGCGGAGCGAAGCTCCGGGGGTGGAGGGCATGTCCCTTCACCCCCGGGCACCGCGCTCTCATCCGTGCTCGTGTGCCGAATTCGACACGCGGTCCAGCCATTCGGTCATCAGCGCCGACTCCGCCGTACTGAGCCCGGAACCCTGCGACCTGCGCAGCAGGGCACTCAACCGGGCGGCGGTGGAGGGAACATCCGTGTCCGCCGGTGTGGCCACCCGTACATCCGGGGTGAACACCGCGGCGTGCACGGCGTCGCGCACACGCGTCGAGGTGCCGGCGTCCGAAAACGTCCCGGGGCGGGATACGAGCATGAGCGCCACGCCCGTCGTGGCCGACATGATCATCTGGGCTGCGAGTCCGGGGGCGATGCGCAGCCTGCCCTGCTCCGCGGCCCGTTCCAGGTCCCGGGTGAGGATGCGGTGGGACTCGGCCGCGGAGGCCGGTGGGGTCCGCATCGCGGGGGAATTCATCAGCCGGTACAGATTCGGGTTCCGCAGGGCGAACTCCACGTGGCTGTCCCAGCCGTTACGAAGGTCCTCGACGGGATCCGTGGTGTCGCCGCGGTCCCGTTTCGTCGCCAGGTAGGCGTCGAAACCGTGGTCGACCACGGCTGACAACAGCCCCTCCTTGTCACCGAAGTGCCGGTAGAGGGCCGGTGCTCCGACCTGGGCGGCCTCGCACACGGCTCGCGTGGAGATGTCCCCGTCGGGAGACTCGGCGACCAGCCTGGCCGCCACTTCGAGGATGCGTGCTCGTGTGCTCATCGCATGGACGCTATCAAGCGGCGCCCGGCCCGGGTCAGGCTGCGGCACGGGAAGCCGGCAGGTCGTCGAGCCGCGTCCAGGACGGGAATGGCGCCACGGATCCGATCGGCGGGAACAGGGGCGGCTTCACCATCGTCGTGCGCCGGGCCCAGGTGTCCACGGAAGGGGCGCTTCTCCCTGCCCGGTGTCCACCACCTCGGCAAGGTCCTGGCAAGGATGCCGGCACCCATGGGACACCGGTCACCGGCGGGTGCCCGACCCCTGTCCCAGGCCCGCCACCCCGTCCGCGGCCAGCCCTCCGCCCGCGGCCTGCCCTCTGCCCGCGTGCGCTCCGAAACCGCTCCGCGCACCGGTGCTCACGCTCGGCCTCCGGGCCGCCGCTCAGACGATGCCGCCGTTGGCGCGCAAAACCTGACCGTTCACCCAACGGGCGGGGCCGGCGAGGAAGGACACCACTTCCGCTATGTCCTGAGGCGTTCCGAGCCGCTCCAGGGGCGGCTGGGCCGCCATCCGCGCGATGGTCTCCTCATCCTTGCCGTCCAGGAACAGCGCGGTCGCGGTCGGCCCCGGGGCGACGGCGTTGACCGTGATGTCCCGGCCGCGCAGCTCACGCGCCAGGATGAGCGTCATGGCCTCGACAGCACCCTTGGTGGCCGCGTAGGCGCTGTATCCGGGGAGGGCCAGCGACAGCACCGAACTCGAGAAGTTGATGATCGCCCCGCCGGCCCTCAGGCGGCGCGCCGCCTGCTGGTCGACGACGAAAGTGCCGCGGATGTTGGTGCGGTGCATCCGGTCCAGCGCGTCCAGATCGGTGTCGACCAGCGGGGCGAGCGTCATGACGCCCGCGGCGTGGACGACCACGTCGATACCCCCGAACGCTTCCTCGGCCGCGTCGAACAGAGCAGCCACGGCCGCCTCGTCGGCAACGTCCGCCCGGTGCGCGATGGCGTCGCCGCCCGCGGCGACGACGGCGGCCACGGCGGCCTCGGCCTCGGTGTGGTTGCCCGCGTAGTTGATGACGACGGCGAATCCGTCCGCCGCCAGCCTCTCGGCACTCTCCCGGCCGATGCCTCGTGATCCCCCGGTGACGAGAGCGACCCGGCGCACAGGGCTGGTGGTGTGCTGTTCAGTCATGGCGTTGCTCCTGGCAGAAGGGGGCTGCGGCCGGCTCCGCGAGCCTCGACCTAATCAACGCTAACACTCTCGCGTTATCAACGCTACCCCTCAGGACGGCGCCGCTTTCTTCCATGGATAGCATCGCTACCCCCGACGCACTTCGCGCGTCGGACATGCCCCACCCGGGCCGGCCGGGACGCCCGGGAACGCGACAGGACGGAACCCGCCGGTCCTTCTCCGGCGGGTTCCGTCCTGTCGGCAGCAGGCGTGAGGGTCAGCTCACGGCACCCGCCGAGCGGGCCGTGGAGTGGTCGGACACCCCGGCACTCCCGGTGCTCGCCTCCGGCACCAGCAGCCGTTCGGTGAGGTGGCCGAACACGAGGCCGAAGCTGACCCACAGCGTCGTCTGGACGGCGAGCGTAGCCAGCCGGAACTCCCACAGCAGGCCGGCGGGGAAGTCCGTCCCGACCTCGTTGAACGAGGGCAGGAAGGCGTACGCGAGCCCGATCAGCAGCACGTAGGCCCCGGCTGCGGTGATCGTCGCGTTCCAGTTGCCCAGGCGGGGTGCGAGCCGCTTGCCGACGATGACTGCGGCCACCGCAAGCAGCACGCTGAGCGCGACCATCAGGAAGAACAGCCCTGTGCGCTGCCCGATGGTGTCGGGGTTCCCGACCGCCGGCGGGTTGGCCGGGTACTTCAGGAACGGCACGACGTACACCGTCAGCAGGGCGGCGCCCGCGACGAGCGCTGCTGTGGCCCGCGGCCCGAAGGAGCCGATCCTGCCGAGGGCGTAGCAGAAGACGAGTGCGGCGATGCCACCGACCGCCACACCGAAGACCAGGACGCCGGTGGCGAGACCGCCGGTGGCCTGCATCGTGCGGCTGACGAGTTCCTCGCCGTGCTCGTGCGTGTGCGTGTGTGCGTGGGCCTCTTCCAGCGCGATGGCGGCGTCCACGCGGGACTCACCCAGGAAGTAGGCCACGGCAAGGGCGAGCGCACCGGCCAGGAGGCCGGCCAGCATGCCGCGGATGAGCAGGGCTCTGACCGATATGGAGTTCATGAGACGTTCCTCTGGTTCCCGGAGTCTCAGTGGCAGGGGAAGCCGAGGAGGTGACGGCCGTCATGGACCCACTCGTGCACGGCCTCGCCGGAGATGACCGCCGTGGCTCCCTGCTCGGCTCCGACGAAGTAGAGCAGGACGAGCATGAGGATGCCGAAGAAGGCGGCCCAGGGCGCGATGGCCTTCGGCGAGATGGGGGTGATGACCGGTGCGACGGTGGTGGGGGCGGCAGAATGTGCCATGGCAGAACCTCCTGAGGGAACACGCGTCCCTGTCGTGGTGCCTGAGACGAAGGTGGCGGGTCTGACTCCCCGCGGAGATGCGGGTTCACAGTGGCGCGACCGTGCCGGATTCTCACCGGACTTCCGTCACACCCTCGTCATGGTGCGGCGACCATACCGCCTGCGGTTCGGCCACCGCCATGGTGCGGCGGGCCGGACAACCGGCCGTGGGACGGGCCGTGTTCCCATGGGGCGTCTACGCAGGAGACTCCGGTTCGGCGAGTGGGGGCAGATGATGACGGTGCGGGTGATGTTGATCTCACCGGCCATGAACCCCGCGCTGCGGGAGGCCCGCTTCGAGGCGGACGACGCTCTGGACGATGCCGGTGCCCGCAGAGCCGTGGCCGCCGCTGCCGCCGGTGAGGTGCCTGTCGCCGACCACCGCGCGCACGGCCCCTCGGTCCGCTGCCGGCAGACCGCCGAGGCGCTCGGGCTCACGACCACGACCGGTCCCGCCCGCCCCGAAGCCGCCCTCCGTGACTGGGACATGGGGCGCTGGCGCGGCCGGCGTCTCTCCGAGGTGAGCGCCTCCGAGCCGGCTGCGGTGTCGGCCTGGCTGACCGATCCCGCTGCCGCTCCGCACGGTGGCGAGTCGCTGCTGGACCTGACCGCCCGGGTGGGCGCGCTCCTGGAGTCCCCGGCCTGGACCGGCGGGCGGCTGCTGGCCGTCGTCGAACCGGCGGTCGTACGCGCCGCGTTGCTCCACGCCCTGGGTCTGCCGATGGAGACCTTCTGGCGGCTGGACGTCGCCCCGCTGACCCTGACCGAGCTCAGTGGCCGTTCCGGTCGCTGGAATCTCCTGTGCGGCCGACCGCTGGGCTGAGAATCGGGCCGCGCGACGCCCGGAGGGCGTGGCGCGGCCCGCACGGTACCGGTGCCCTCACCCGTGGGGAAGCGCGATCGCGGTGACCGCGAAGCCGCTGTCGACCAGCCACTTCCCCACGTACGACCTCGGCATCCCCGGCGCCGTGCGCAGCAGCTCGGCGGTGAACGTGCCGTGGGTGGCGGCCTCGGAGCTCCGGTGGAAGGAGATGTCGGCCTCGTCGAAGTCGAGTTCCGTCCGGGTGAGCGGGAACCACGTCTTGAACACGCTCTCCTTGGCACTGAACAGCAGGCGGTCCCAGTGCGGCAGCGCTCCGCCCGCCCCGTGCGGAGTCCCCGGAGGGACTCCCTCCGCGCTCCCCCGGGAGTCCTCCGAAACGCCCCACGAGGAGAGCCGCCGCCGCTCCGAGGGCAGCGACACCGCCTCCCACACATCAGGCGGCAGCGGCTCGTTCGGCTCGGCGTCTATGCCCAGCGCGCGGACATCGGACGCCCGTGCCAGCACCGCCGCCCGGTAGCCGTCGCAGTGCGTCATGCTGCCGACGGTCCCGGCCGGCCACAGCGGCACGCCCCGGTGACCGCGCAGCACCGGGTGCGGCGGCAGCCCGAGGGTGGCCATGGCCCGTCTCGCACAGGCACGCACAGCCGCGAACTCGTGCTTGCGCCGGTCCACGCTCGTGGCGACCAGCCGGGCCTCCTCCGGGTAGAGGGTTCCGGCCGGAGCCTCCGTCTCGTGCGTGTCCGCACACGCCACGTACGCGGGGAGCAGTCGCTCGATCACGACGCGACACCCGCATCACCGGCAGGGCCCGAAGGGCCGGGCGAGTCGGCATCACCGGAGCCCGGGGCTGCCGGAGCCTGTTCCCCCTCGTACGGAAGGATCTGACGCAGCAGCCCGCGCGGGTGCCCGCGCTTGCGCCACTCCCTCGGGTAGCCGATCGAGACCTCCTCGAACCGCACTCCGTCGTACCAGGTCGTCCGGGGGATGTGGAGGTGGCCGTAGACGACGGCCGCGACGTTGAAGCGGCGGTGCCAGTCGGCGGTGAGTTCCGTGCCGCACCACTGGGCGAACTCCGGGTACCACATGACCGACGTGGGTTCGCGCACCAGTGGCCAGTGGCCGGCGATCACGAGCGGGATCTCCGGATCGTGCGCGGCCAGCCGCTCCTCGGTCAGCGCCACCCGCGCCCTGCACCAGTCGTCCCGGGTCGGATACGGATCCGGGTGCAGCAGGTATTCGTCGGTGCACACGACGCCCGCCTCGTGCGCCCGCGCCAGGGAGTCCTCCTTGGTGGCCGCTCCAGGTGCCCTGAACGTGTAGTCGTACAGGAGGAACACCGGGGCGACGGCCACGGGGCCGTCCGCTCCACGCCAGTGCGGGTACGGGTCCTCGGGGCTCGTCACGCCGAGCTCGGCGCACACCCGGACGAGGTGCTCGTACCGCGCCCGACCGCGCAGGGGCAGGGGATCGCGGTCCACGGTCCACAGTTCGTGGTTGCCAGGGGTCCAGATCACCTGGGCGAAGCGCCCGGCCAGCATGGCCAGGGCGCGCTCGACCTCTTCGGCCTGTTCCGCCACATCGCCCGCGACGATGAGCCAGTCCTCGTCGGACGTCGGGCGCAACTGGTCGGCGATCGGGCGGTTGTCGGCGATCCCGAGGTGAAGATCGCTCACTGCGAGAAGCCTTCCCTGACCCCTCGGCGGGTGCGGGGCGGGACCGCTGGGTGAACTCATTGTTCGAATTTACCCTCTCGCCGGTCCTGTTGGGGGTGAGCGCGAGCCGTGGCTCACCCGACCGCTCGGGTACGGGGCTCGTCCTCGCCCGGCCCGCCGGGCGCGGTGAACGCTCGGCGGACGCCGGGCAGGGCGGGGCCGCCCGAGCACCCCTGCACGAGTACGCGCAGGAGGACGCGCCCCGGGCGCGTGGGCCCGCCGTCCGGCCCTGCCGGACGCCCGGGGTGCCTCCACCGTTGCGGTGTCACTGCCAGACGCGGATCCAGTCCACGTACATCGTCGACCGGTGGTCCAGCGGCGCCGTCGTCACGTCCCCCTCGGCCCAGTCCAGTACCTCGTGGGAGAGGATCGGATACTCCTTCACCCGGCTGATCAGGTGGGGGTCCGTAACAGTGCGTACGACCGTGCCGTCGTAGGTGAACTCCATGCGTGCGGCTGTCCAGTTCAGGCCGATGGTGTGGTAGTGCGTGGCGTGCAGGCCGGGTGCCGCGACGACCTCGGCGGATTGCCGGTGGTCGGCGCCGTAGCCGTCGTAGTGGATGGTCGCGGCGTACCGGTCGGCCTTGTAGGCACTCTCGATGAGGTCGATCTCCGCACCGTCCTCGGCGCTCCCGGCGATGCCGCCCCAGCTGTGGGTCTGGAGCCAGACGGCACCCAGGTGCCCTTCCGTGGGCGGTACGTGGACGCGGACCTCGAGCGTGCCGTGGGTGTAGTCGAAGATGCCGTCGGTGTCGACACGGCCCCCCGCGTACTGGTTCGCTGCCGGGTTGCGCAGGTCGATGGCCAGGTTGCCGCCGTTGTCGGGGATCACCCGGACGTTCGCGGGCCTGTACCACCAGCGCAGGCCGTCGGTGCGGTCGGTCTCGGTGCGCTCCTGGTCGCGTACGTTCCACTTCGCGGTGTCCAGCGCCGAGCCCGTGAACTCGTCGCTGAACACCAGCGTTCCCCGGGGGCCGGCCTCCGGCTGGGCCGAGGCCGGAGTGGCGGCGTCCACCGGTGCGGTCGCGGCGGACTCCGTCGCGTACGCGCCGGAGTCGAGCAGGGCGGCGAGCAGCGCGGCCGCTGCCAGGGGCCGGAGTACGCGGGTCATCGTGTCTCCCTCGTCAGACGGCATTCGACGGGGCGGCCGTCGACCGTGCGGAAGGCCACTACCGTGCGGCCGCCCCGGATGCGCGTGGTGCAGGGCTGGTCCGACGCCGCGGGGTGCCAGCGGCCGTCGAGCGTGACGTGCAGGGTGTGCGGGCTGCTCGGATCGGCCAGCCACGGTCGGGAGAACGGGCTGTAGTGCCCGGTGTACTCGTGCCCGTCGTACTGGGCGTGGTCACGGCCCTCGTAGAGGCGGAGGTCCGGGTCGCACACGGACAGGACCAGGGACTGTTCGCCGGCCGGCCCGGACGGGGTTCGCAGGAGCAGCATGCAGGGGGTGTCGACGGCGCGGACCGGTCCGCTACCGGCGAGTGCGGCGGTCGGGTCGAAGACGGCGTACCCGGTGATGCCGGTGGCCCGGTCGGTCACGATGTGCGCCAGGGTGTCCGCCCGTTCGACCGTGTACGGCGCCCGCGCCCCGTCGGACATCGCCTCGGTGAAGTCTTCCATCGCCTCGGCGGTCGCACCGACGAGCATGGCGTACGTGTACGAGGCGTCGCGCGGCGCGGTCCCGTGGCGCAGCCACGCCGTGGCGAAGTCGCCGCGTGTCTCGGCGTCCGTGCCGTGGTGGCGCGAGAGCTGGGTGGAGCGGGTCAGCGCGAGACGCTGACCGGGCGGGAGGTAGTAGCCGAGCCCCTTGTCGTCGAGCAGCCACCGGGCGGAGGTGAGCTCCTGGTCGGTGAGCGCGTAGGGGAAGGACGTGACCGGCTCCCCGTCGACGAGGGTCGGCGCGGAGGTGGCGGCAAGCCGGGTCTGGAAGAGCGTGGTCTCCGTCTCGTGCTGCCGGTCGCTGTTCTCGATGCCGGTCCCGAGGGCGACGACGAGGTTGTCGAAGAGGAAGACGGATGTGCGGGCACGGTGGCTGCCCTCGTACTTGGGGTGCTCGCGCAGCCGCATCGCGAACATGCCGTTGCGCCCCTCGATGGTGTGCGCGCCGGCGAACCTCTCGTCGGTGAGCAGGACCTCCTCGATGGTGCCGGTGAGATCGCCCTTCAGTCGCGCCCATGGCTTGTGCAGGGTGGTGGTGCCGGGGCGGCGGTTCCAGTCGTATCCGTCGTGGCTGTAGCCGCTGTCGAGGTTGGTGACGGGGGTGCCGCGGTGCAGGACCTGGATCTGGCCGTACGTGTTGTAGCGGCCGTACCAGTTGGAACCGTCGTAGATCTCGGTGGACCACAGGTACCGGTTGTGGCCGCGTACGGTGACCTGCCAGGCGTCGCGGCGCTGCACGGCGAGCGCGGCGTAGTTGTAGGCCCAGGCACCGGAAGGCGCGCTCTCGGCGGAGACTCCCTCGGCGGCGAGCCTGGCCGCGATCTTCTTCTGAGCGGTGGTGGGGGCGGCGGGCAGCAGGCGGAGGAAGGCGGCGCCCAGCTCCGGGTCCAGGTCCCTGGAAGCGTCGGGGGTGCCCGCGACGGTGAGCCACTGGAAGGGCGAGATGACCAGACCGGTGGTGCCTCCGGGGTTGCGGCCGCTGAGCGAGACCGGCCAGTGGTGGGTGTTGGCGACGACGCGCAGGGTCAGGACGGCCTGCTTGAGGGACTCGTGGGCCTCGGTCGAGATCCGGAAGGGGCCGCCGCTCAACACGTACACGAGCGGGGCGAGCCCCACGAATCCGTCGCGGGCGTAGTCGGGGAAGAACCCGACGTGGTGGAAGGTGGTGCCGTCCGTCTTGACGCCGTCCTGGATGCCGGTGGTGGGCAGCAGATACGTACTCAGCCAGTCGCGCAGCGCCTTCAGGTACGCGATCTGACGGGCCTCGCCGTCCTGGAGGAGCGCGACGGCGAGCTTGCCCCGCACGGTGGTGTTGATGATGTCCGACGTGGAGCCGTGGGCGTTGCGGTGGTCGAAGCCCCGGAAGATCCGGCCGAAGCCGGTGAGCCAGGTCAGGTCGGTGCGTACGGCTTCGAAAAGGCCCGCCGCCGCCAGCACTTGGCGCATGAGGTACACGGAGTCGTAGTAGCCGCGGATGTCGTAGCCGACGTGATGGATCGTGCCGAGGCAGCTTCCGTACGTCCAGCCCTGCTCACGCAGCCGTTCCACGAGCCGCACGTAGAGGCTGCCGAGAGCCGGCCTGTAGGCGGTGCCCCCGGCGTCGTGGGCCTGGGCGATCTTCTGCATGAGGTCGGTGACGGTTCTCAGGGTGACGGCGCCGACGAAGGACTTGAGGTCGGCACTGATCTCGGGCGGGTAGATCTGGGACTGGTACGAGAACACGGGGCGGCCGGTGAGGACGGCGTCCGCCTGCCCGGTGAGGGTGGCGACGTACGCGTCGTCGACCTTGGGCGCGGCGGCGAGGTAGTCGGTGTGATAGCGGGTCTTCAGGACACCCAGCGCGTCGGCTTCGGCAGTCGACGGGGCGGGGGTGGGGATCGTGGTGCGGGTGAGGATGCGGTCGAAGAGGTACAGCGCCTGCCAGTGCTGCTGGTCCCAGTCGTCGCCCTCGACACAGATCTCGGGGACCTGGGCGTCGCGGGTCGGGGCGTCGGGGCGCAGCGCGACGTTGAGCAGCAGCTGGTCGATCCAGAGCGTCCCCGGCCTGCGGGGCGCGATGATGCGGACGGTGTCCATGGCGGGGTGCGGACGGCCGTGCATGTCGTAGGCATAGCGCACCCACGCGGTGCGCCAGCCGGTGAAGTCGAGGCGGAATTCGAACCAGCAGTCGGTGCGGCTCCCCCGCCCGAACTCGAAGCGCACGACGTCGTCGGGGTCGGCGGGTGCCTCGTTGTAGATCCACACCGAGAAGGTGTCGACGGTGCCCTGCCACGCCTGGTCGGCGAGCGGCCTCGGCTCGTACGGGTCGGCGGCCCAGGCGGGCTCGGCGTCGACGGTGATCACGGAGCGCGGGCCGTGGTCCCACCGCAGCGCGTGCGTGCCGCACACGGACCGCACGCCACTGATGCCGAGCCGGGTGCCGGGACTCGCGGTGATCTGGCGCGGTACGGCGGACTCGAGGAGGAAGGCGGGCGGGCGCAGCGCCAGGGCGCGCTCCTCCAGCTCCGTGAACGGCGGCGCCGTGGTGGCCCCGGCGGCCGGGACCGCGACGAAGGGCAGGGCGACGGCGCCGGTGGCTGCCACGCCGTACGCCAGGAGTCTGCGGCGGGAAACGGGCAGGGCGGGTAGCGCGTCCATGGGCGTCCTCCACTGAGCTGAACCAGGGCTCCGAACCGGGATGTGAACCGGTGCTCGTCCTGATGCCGAATTGCCTGCGGACGTTAGGGAGGCCCGAGGATAGGATTCAAGGAGCATTCCGTCGCTGTTCGGGAATTGCTTCTTCATCGGATGTCCCAGGGGGGACCGTGTCGGCCCGAGAACTGAAGTTCCGCAAGCTCACCGCCGATCTGCGGCGCGGCATCCATGACGGCACCTGGCCGCCGGGCAGCAAGCTGCCCACCGAGCGGGCCCTCGCGGTCGAGACCGGTCTGTCCGTCACCACGGTCCGCAGGGCGTACGAGGACCTGGTCGCGCAGGGGTTGGTGGAGCGACGGCAGGGCGCCGGTACGTTCGCGCTGGGAGGTCCTCCGCGCGTGCCCGACAGGCGCAGGATCATCGGCGTGCTCGTGCCCGACACGGCGCTGTACTACCCGCGCGTCCTCCAGGGCATACAGGAGGTGCTGGCGGACGCGGGTGCCCAGTTCGTGCTGGCCTGTTCGCACTACGACCCGGCGGCGGAGGACGCGGCGATCGCCGAGCTGCTGGCGGCGGGTGTGCACGGCCTGCTGCTCGTGCCGGGCCTGCACGCCTCCGGGGATCCGGCAGGGCGCGCGGACGAGCTGCTCCGCCTTTCCGTGCCCGCCGTGCTGGTGGAGCGGCGGCTGGCGACGGCCGGCCCGGGCGACTCCACGGAGCACGTCTGCACGGACCACGAGGGTGGCGCCTACGACGCCGTGCGCCACCTCCGCGACCTCGGTCACAGCCGTCTCGCGCTGGTCGTCCGTGTCGACGCCCCGACCGCCGCGCCCATCCGGGCCGGATTCGCCCGTGCCGTCGCGGACTTCGCGCTGCCCGCACCGGTGTACGACAGCGCGGCCATGGACGACTGGGACCCCGGCCGTGCGGACGCCACCGTGTCGGAGCTCGTCGCCGCGGGGGTCACCGGAGCCCTGTGCTTCGGTGACCGCGAGGCGGCGCTGGTGCAGTCGGCGGCCAGGCGGGCGGGGCTGCGCGTCCCTCAGGACCTCGCCATGGTCAGCTACGACAACGAGTTCGCGGACGTGGCCGAGATTCCGCTGACCGCGGTCTCGCCGCCCAAGTTCCAGGTGGGCCGGCTGGCAGCGCAGATCCTGCTGCGCCGCCTGGCCGACGGTGACGCGTCCCCGCTGCACCAGGTGCAGTTGCGGCCCCGTCTGGTGATCCGTGCCTCCTGCGGAGGTCGCACGAGCTGACCCCCGCCCCGCTTTCAGGCGATGCGGGGGAGGTCCTCCGCGCGCACCTCCCCCAGCAGCGGGTCGCCTGCCGCGAATCGCTCCGCCTCGGCGACCGCGAACGCCCCCAGCAGCCGTACCTCGGTGCCCATCGCGCCCGCGATGTGCGGGGTGACCAGCACGTTCGGCAGGGTCAGCAGCAGGTGCCCCGGCGGGAGCGGCTCCGGTTCCGTCACGTCGAGGACCGCGTCGATGCGCCCTGCGGAGCAGTGCCCCGCCAGTGCCTCCGTGTCGACGAGTCCGCCTCGCGCGGTGTTGATGAGCACCGCACCGTCCCGCATCAGGCCGAGGGCGCGCGCGTCGATCAGGTGTCGCGTCGCGGGCAGGAGCGGGGCGTGCAGCGAGACGATGTCCGAGCCTGCCAGCAGCTCGTCCAGGCCCACGAGCCGGGCGCCGAGCCCTTCCGCGCCCGCGGCGTCCAGGAACGGGTCGTGCACCAGGAGCCGCACGCCGGCGCCGGAGAGCCGTTCCAGGACCAGCCGTCCGATCTTCGAGGCGCCGACGACGCCCACGGTGCGGCCGAGCAGACCGGTCGTGGGAGAGACCGTCAGGTCCCGGGGGCGGCCCGCCCGGTACTCCCCCGCTGTGCGGAACGCCCGCTTGGCGGACAGGTGGATCGCGGCGAGCGTGTAGTCGGCGACCGGCGCCGCGTTGGCGGGCGCGGCCGACGAGACCGTGATGCCGCGTCCCCACACCTCCGGGGTGAGCACGTGCTTGACGGAGCCCGCCGCGTGCATGACGGCACGCAGCCGCGGGGCGTCCGCCAGTACGCTCGCGTCCACCTCCGGACAGCCCCACCCCGAGATCAGCACGTCCGTACGGGCCAGCGCCTTGCGCGCCTCAGGCCTCCTGAAGTCGTCGACCACCTGGTCCGGGACGTCGCAGACCGCGTCCAGCCGGGCCCGCACGTCCGCGGGGAGTGCCAGGGCCGCCACGTCCTGGCGCATGGCGATGAGAGCCGTAAGTCGGGGTGACACCGTGTGTTTCGCCTTTCATGACCGGCAGTCCGATGCGTGTA
This sequence comes from Streptomyces clavifer, assembly GCA_014651175.1. GTDB lineage: Bacteria > Actinomycetota > Actinomycetes > Streptomycetales > Streptomycetaceae > Streptomyces > Streptomyces clavifer. The sequence continues at coordinate 357,746 of BMWJ01000007.1, forward strand.
GGTGCTACTTGCCGGAGCCGAGGGTCATGCCCTCGATGATGCGGCGGCCGAGCCAGATGTAGAGGCCCACCAGCGGCAGGACGACCACGGCGATCCCCGCGAAGAGCCCGCCCCAGTCGGCGCCGTTGTACTGCATCTGCTGCATGAAGCCGAGCAGGGCCAGTGGCAGCGTCTGGAGGTCCTGCTCCTGGATGAAGACCAGCGCGAAGAACGTCTCCCCCCAGTGGTTGATCACGTTGAGCAGGACCAGGGTGATCAGTCCGGAGCGCGCCAGTGGCAGCATGATCCGCCAGAAGGTGTACGACGGGGAGGCCCCGTCCAGGGCCGCCGCCTCCTCCAGCTCCGCGGGCAGCGACCGGAAGAACCCCGTCAGGAAGAAGACGGCGAAGGGCATCGAGGTCGCGGTGTACAGCAGCCACAGTCCCCAGAGGTTGTTGACGAGGCCCAGCGGTGCCATCACCTGGTACAGGGGCAGGAACACCGCGTGCGCCGGAATGCCGAGGCCGATGGCGAACAGCGAGGTGGCCGCCCCCGCGCTCCGGGCCCCCAGTCTGCTCAGCGCGTACGAGGCCGGGGCTGCGAGGAGCACGGTCGCCAGCGCCGTGCCACCCACCAGGACGAAGGAGTTGAGGGCGGCCGGGCCGAAGTTGCCGGCGTTCCAGGCCCGCTCGAAGTTGTCCCAGTGGAGGGCGTCGGGCAGTGCCCAGGGCGACGTGATGATGTCCCTGGTCTCTTTCGCCGAAGAGGCCAGGATCCACACCAGCACGAGGACGTTGAAGGCGACGAACGCCCAGACCAGAGGGGCGCCGAGCAGGCGCTGCGCCCGTCCGGCACGCAGAGTAGATGCAGTGCTCACAGTGTTCCCCGTTCAGAATTCGAGCGCTTCGCGCCGCATCAGGCGGCGGATCAGTACGACGAGGACGCCCACGAGAGCGAGCGTGACCACGGCGGACGCCGCGGCGATGCCGTACTGCGGTACACCCGTCGGTGCGAAGACCGAGGTGTAGGCGTACAGCGACGCGGTCCAGGTGGACGTACTGGGCATCGAGCTGGCCGAGCCGGCCATGGCGAGGATGAACTCGAAGGTCTTCATCGCGTTGATGGTCCACAGCACCGCGCAGATCCCGATGACGTCCCAGGACAGCGGCAGGGTCACGTGGCGGAAGCGCTGCCAGGCGTTCGCTCCGGCCAGGGCGCAGTCCTCGTACAGGTACGGCGGGATGCGGTCCACCGCGGCCATGATGATCGTGGTGTAGTAGCCGGTGCTCATCCAGATGATGCCCAGCATGATGACCTTGAACTGGTTCTCTTCGGCGAGCCAGGCGGGCGGGTGGGCGATGCCGATGGAGCGCAGTGCGGAGTTGAGCAGCCCGTCGGCCTGGAAGAGGAATCCCCAGAGGATCGAGATCACCAGCGCGGGGACGATGTTCGGGAAGAAGATCACCGAGCGGGCGGTGGACCGGCCGGCCAGATCGCGCAACAGCATCGTCAGGACGAAGCTGAGCAGGAAGGTGACGGTTCCGCCGCCGAAGAGCAGGAGCAGGGTGTTGCCGAAGGACGTCCGGAAGACGGGGTCGAGGAACATCCGGGTGTAGTTCTCCGCGCCCACCCACTCCATGGGCCCGGCGCCCGCCCATGCGTGCAGGCTGATCCAGGCGGTGGCGACGACGGGCGCCAGCAGGAACGCGGCGTACAGGAGGAAGGCGGGCAGGACGAAGGGCAGGTACAGCCGCTTGCGGTGGGCGGCGAACGGGCCCACGGCGGCCCGGCCCGCCGTACGGCGCCGGGTCGGGGCGGTCGCACGGGCAGCGTCGGGGACGGCGGTGGTCATCAGCCCGCCCGCTTCCAGAAGTCCGCACTCTGCGCGGCGAGCTGCTCACTGAAGTCCGCCGCGGAGATCTTGCCCGTGACCAGCTTGGTGCTCAGCGGGTGGAAGGTCTTCGTCCACCACTCGGCGAAGTCCATGTCGACACCGTCGAAGGTGGGGTAGGGAGTGCCCTCCTTCAGGGCCCGGGCGACATCCGCCATGGCCGGGGCCGTCTCGATGTCCTCGCGCGCGACGATTCCCTGCGCCTGGTCGGCGTAGGCCTGCATCTGCTTCTTTCCGTACAGGAACGCTATGAAGCGGCGGGCCGCCTCGCTCTGCCGGGCCTTGGCAGGCACGACCCAGCCGAAGGTGGCCGCTTCTACGGGCGTTCCGGCGCCGGGTGCACCGTCCGTGGGGAACGGCAGCATCCTGAAGTCGAATCCGGACGCGGCGTACGGCTTCGTCTCGCCCGCGATCCACGAACCCATCAGCAGGAAGCCGGCCTTGCCCGTTGCCCACTTCTGCTGGATAGCCGGGAACTTGCTGGCGTCGTAGCCGTCCGCGAAGTACCCGTCCTCGGCCAGGGCGGCGACGCGCTCGGCGGCCCTGACGTAGCCGGGCTGCTTCCACACTGTGCCCGTCCGGTCGGCGGCGGCCTCGTGGAGGGATCCGGGGCCCATCGCGCCGACGACGAAGTTGCTGTACCAGTAGGCGCCGTAGTCGGGGATGTCCGCGTCGAGGGCGAGCGGCGCCCTGCCCGCCTTCTTCTCGGCGGCGAGTGTCGCCCGGAAGGCGTCCCAGTCCTTCGGGGGCTTCTCCCGGAGTCCGGGGAACGATGCCCCGTCGTACCAGAGGCCGTTGGCGACGATCGCGTAGGGCAGGACGACCTGCTTGCCCTCGGCCCTGCCGAGCTCGAGGTACTTCGCCGGCACCACGTCGCCGACGGTCCTGCCGGGCTCGCCGGGGATCGGCTCCTTCAGCACCCCGGTCAGGTCGGCGGCGGTGCCGGTGGACACCATCATCGACTTGACCTGGGGAAGGCTGCGGTCGACGAGGTCCGCGGCCGGCACGCCGTGGAGGGTCGGCTGCAGCTTCTTCAGCACGTCACGCCCCTGCCACTGCACGTCGACCTCGATCCCGGTCTCGGCGGTGAAGTCCTCGATGGCCGCGGACAGCGCCTTCTGCTGCGGTTCGCCCTCCTTCCACATCGACCAGTAGGTGAGCTCCCTGCCGTCGCCCGTGGAAGCGCCGCCTGTCGGACCGCCGCACGCGGCCAGCCCGAGGGCGAGCGCGCCGGCCAGGCCCATGGCCGCGGTCCGCCGGATCAGCCGTCTGTTCATCGCCCTGCTCCTCAACACCGGTGTTGCCCTGTTGAGCCGCAGGTCTACTCACTCCTCACGGGCGCAATCAATAAGCAATCACCGAAATACTGTCGAACTTCTCGATGATTGCTCGCTTATTGCTCATTGCAGTGGCGTGCGGACCGGGATAGAACATGACCGTCGGACACTGGCAGACCCACGGAGAAGAGCCTTCTGACGACCCGCCTCGCCGACGAGGCGGCACTCAAGCTGCGGGAGGCCGCCCGCGCCTGGACCGAGTCCTATGCCGCCATGGAGTACCGCCACGGCCCCATCAGCATCAGCGACCGGTCGAGCCTGGTGTGGTCCTTCGGCGAGCCTCCGGCCGGACTGAAGGACGAAGTCGCCACCACGGGGGCCCTGTTCACCGCGGATGCTCTGGATCCGGTCGCCTCCCTGGTCCGCGCCCAGCGGCTGGCCGTGGAGGTCGCCGCCCACCGCGGCATGAACCCGGACCGCCCCCGGAATCTGTCGCGTCCGGTGATCCTGACCGGGGCGGCGGCCTGAGCACGGCCCGGGGCCGATCGGCCGTCACCGCCGATCCGCGGGGCGGCGATGAGGCAGCCCTGCGCAGGCCGTTCCGCGAGCCGCCCGAAACGGGCCTCGGGCCGCCGCCCGGAGGCGTCCCAGGCACTGCTTTCCGGCCGAAGCCCGCCTTCCCACTCGCGTACCACATCGACGTCATTGCAGGTCAGGCGGTAGTTCGCGGTTGTACCACTGCGATCTGTCCACATGCCGGACACCCGGAACGAGGCGCGCGCACCACTCCCCAGCTGCCCGAACGGCCATTCGGTAGACCGCTTTCACGCGGGTAGGGCCGAAAAGTACTGATCGATGTGCGTTCACTCCGCGCAGGCGCCAGACTCCCGACCGCAATCACCACCCCCGGCTAAGGAGTTGCTTACATGCGTCACCGCCTCGGCAGAATCGGCGTCATCACCACGGTGTCCGCACTCGTCATGTCCGGTACGGCAGCCATGGGCGTCGCCCAGGCCCGTCCTGCTCAGCCGACCGGCCTGTACGCCCCGTCCGCACTCGTCCTGTCGGTCGGGAAGGGCAGCGCCGCCTCCGCGGTCACCGTCGAGCGAGCTGTCACCCTGAGCTGCGCACCCCGGCCGAGCGGCACGCACCCCTCCCCCACCGCGGCATGCACGGAACTGCGCTCGGTGGAAGGCGAGTTCACGCGGCTCACCACAACTCCGTCGCAGGGGAACTGCACACGCCAGTGGGACCCCGTCGTCCTCGACGCGACCGGTGTGTGGCAGGGCCGCAACGTCTCCTGGTCCGCCTCCTACGGCAACGCGTGCGAGATGCGGGCGAGCCTGGGCGAAGGACCGGTCTTCGCCTTCTGATCGAGCTGTCCGCCGGACGCACCGCAAGGGCCCCGGGCGTCGCGGAAGCCGGCAGGCGCAGGCGATGGGTCCCCCGCCGTTCGGCACCGGCGCAGAGGGACCCCCTGTGCAGGCGAGCAGCGGCACGGGGCACCCACGGTTCGTGGGTGCCCCGTGCCGGGATACGGATCCGGAGCCTCAGCCCAGCGGTTCGATCCGGATGTTGCGGAACCGCACCTTGTTCCCGTGGTCCTGGAGACGGATCGCTCCGGCCGACGGCCCCTCCGGCGCGCCCGCGCCGGTCGGTCCGTCGATCACGAGGTCGTCGTGGACCTTCTTGCCGTTCCACACCACCGTCACGCGCGCGTCGGAGGTCTTGCCGCCGCTGTCGTCGAAGCGTGCCGCGCGGAACGTGACGTCGTACGTCTGCCACGTCTCCGGAGCCGTGGCGGCGTTGATGTCCGGTGCCTTCTTCTGGTAGATCGCTCCGGCATCGTTCGTGTCGAGCGTGGTGTCACCGTACGAGTCGAGGATCTGGAGTTCGTAGCGGTCCTGGAGGTAGACGCCGCTGTTGCCCCGGTCCTGGCCGGTCACGTCGTCGGGCAGCAGGGGCACCCGGAACTCCAGGTGCAGCTTGAAGTCCTGGTAGGCGTCCTTGGTGCGGATGTCACCGCAGCACACCTCCATCGACTGCTCTGCCGCCTGCGGCCATTCCACGCGTCGGCCGTCCGTGTGCTGCCACTGTCCCTGGGAGGCAGTGCTGCCGTCGAAGAGGGCGACGGGGACATCGTGGGGAAGCACGGTGACCAGGTCGAGGTTGACATGACCGGTGTCGTCCGGATCGAAGCGGTACGAGAGGGTGTTGGGCCCCGCGTGCAGGCGGATCCGCTCGGTCCGCGTCGACCAGGTGTCCCACGTGCCGGTCGAGGGGAGCTTCGTCTGTCTCAGCTTCTTCCCGTTGACGTAGAGGGAGAGGGACTTGGTTCCCTGAAAGGGGTTGGGACCGTTGGAGTACCGCAGGTTCACGTCGTAGTCGCCGACCCTGGGGACTGCTATGTCGAAGGTCGTGGCGCCCTTGCCCTCCGTGTCGTAGCGGTCCACGAAACCGCTGCCCGAGTATCCGGTGTGGTCGGTGTCCACGCCGGCCGTGCCGGTCTGCCGCGCCTCCTCCGCCTCGTACAGCGTGGCCGCCGGGGGCTGCTTGCCCGGCAGGGCGTTGAGCGTGTACCAGGCCTCCGTGCTCCACAGCGTCTCGCCGGACTCGGAGGCGAAGGGGCGTGGTGAGCGGAGATGCACGACCCGGCCCGGCTTGAGCCCGTCGAGCCTCAGCCGCACGGTACGGCCGTCGTCGGCGAGGGTGGCCGAACCCACGGCGAGCCGCTCCTCCGCGATCTTCGGACCGCCGTAGTCGGTGGTCGGGGTGTAGCGCCACTGTTCCGCCTGGTAGCGGGACGCCAGCTGGTCCGCGGTCGCCTCGGACAGCGGTTGGGTGTATTCCAGGTCGAACCCGCCGGGGACGGCGCGCATCTCCTTGACGTCGAAGGTGTTACCGCCGTTCGGTGTCAGCTTCTGCAGGCCGAACTTCAGCTTCCCCTCCTGGCCCCAGTTCCCGTCGGCACCGAGACCGCCCGTGTATATCGCACCGTCGGGCCCCATGGTGATGCGGTTGACGCCTGCTTCGAGTCCCTGCGTATAGCGGAAGACGGCACCCTGGTACTGACCCTTCACCTTCTCCAGGAACGCACGTTGGAGTCCGCCGTACGTGACGTCGCCCACGAGCATCTGGCCGGCGAACCGGCCTTCCGTCAGCTGCAGCGGGGTGCTGGGCGAGTTGGCGATCTCGTTCTGGGGCAGCCAGAGCACCGGTTCGGTGACGGGCCGGTTGTCGAACGGGCCCGACGGCTCCGTGTAGTGGTTGAAGAAGCGATCCTGCTCGATCTGGACCAGCTTCGACGCGGGCAGCCACCCGCCCTGGTTGTCGGTGGTGAAGATGCTGCCGCCGGGGCCCCAGCCAATTCCGTTGGGCGTCCGCAGGCCGCCTGCGACGGGTTGGATCCTGCCCGTCTTCTTGCTGACCTTGTAGGTCGTGCCGCGGCCCTTCGCCGGCTGCGGGGTGGTGGTCGCACCGCCGTAGTTGATGGCGACCGACAGGTTCACGTAGAAGTAGCCGTCGCGGTAGAGCAGTCCGAAGGCGAACTCGTGGAAGTTTCCGCCGTACGGCCAGGTGGCGACCGTGCGGTACTCGTCGGTGACGAAATCCTTGTCTTCGTCGACCAGTTGCGTCAGCTCGTGCTTCTGCGAGACGTACAGCGAACCGTCGACGTACTTGATGCCCATGGGTTCGCGCAGGCCCTCGGCGACCTTCTTCACGGTCACCTTGTCGCGGCTGGTGTCACCCGTGACGTGGTCGAGGAGGTACACCTCTCCGGTCCGGCTCTCGGAGCCACCCCAGGTCGAGAGTGCCAGACGTCCGTCGGGCAGCCAGTCCATCCCGGTGACCTGTGGTTCGAAGCCGGGCGGGCGCAGGTCGGTGAGGTCGAGGTCGGGACGTACGCCGGCGAGCGGCAGGCCGTCGCCGGGGCTGTCCGCCCCGGATTCGCACTCCTTGCGGCCCGGCGCGGTGACCCTGACGACCCCGGCGTCGGTGCTGAGGGCCTCGCGCGGAACGACCCCGAAGTCCGCCGCGCCCGGTGGCTTCCACGCGAGCGTCAGTTGCTGCTCGCCGCCCCGCTCGAAGTAGTCGACGCGGAACGGGTGTGACCCTGCGGTGAGTTGGACGGAGCCGTCCTTCGGCTCGGCGCCGTGCAGACCGTCGTGGTCGATGACCGCCTGGTCGTCGATGGTGAGCCTCGAGCCGTCGTCGCTCGTGAGACGGAAGGTGTAGGTCCCGTCGGCGGGGACCACCAGGTAGCCGGAGGCCTCGGCCACGAAGTTGTCGGCGAAGCCGCCGAAGTCACCGACCGTGGACCAGTCCACGGTGGACATCAGCTTGTCGTGATTGGGCGTCTGGCCCGGCTTGAGCGTGCACAGCTTGCTGAGCGGCACCTGGGTGTCGAAGACGCGCAGGGTGACGCCCGGTTCCTGGGCAGGGATGTCGTCGGGTGCGGCGGCGGCCGGGGCGCCGGCCCAGACACCCCCCGCGAGGAAGCCTCCGACGAGCACGGTGGTGAGCTGTTTTCGGGCACGCTGAAACAGCCGTGGATGCATCGGTCCTCCAGAAGGGGGGTCGCACTCCGGTCGGGCTGTACGGATCCTCGAATGAGCACTACGCCTGCGGTTGCGCCCGCCAGGCTAGGAGACTTCTGCTGAGGAAGTCCATACTTTGTCATCTGCGAGTTCAAAGTTCGGCTTGCCTCCGCGCCCCTTGACAGCTCCGGCAGCTGCGGCAGTCGATCGGAGGGCTCCGCAGTGCACGGCCTGCGGGTACGGTGGCGCCGGCAGTGGTCGACGGGCGCGCCTGGACGGCCCAGGAGTTCGTGGTGGATGTCAGCGGCGGAACGTCCGCGAACAGCCGTGCGCCGGCGCCGAGCGTGAACGGCGCCTGGTACACGCGCGGTTCGTCCACCAGGTCGGCAGCGACGTACTGCTTGACGGTGGTCGCGTCCCCGTGGATCAGGACGTCTCCGTCACCGGCCGCCCGGCTCGCCCGTGCCGGTACGGACGCGGTCCCGTCCGTGACGACGTAGTACCCGGAGCCGCCGTCCGGCCGTGGTGCTCGCGCCCGATCGCACCCTCATCTCCTCCGGGCGGCGAGAGCGGTGAGCGCCACACCCGCCGCGCGCGCGACGAGTGCGTCCTGCGGCTCCGCTCCGTGTGCGGCGCGACGGGAGAGTACAGCGATGGTGATCGGAGCGGAGCCCGGCGGCCATACGACGGCGATGTCGTTACGGGTGCCGTAGCCACCCGTGCCGGTCTTGTCGCCCACCACCCAGCCGTCGGGGGTGCCCGCACGGATAAGGGTGCCGCCGGTCGTGTTGCGCCGGAGCCATTCGGTCAGCAGAGCGCGCGCGTCCGGGGCGAGGACGTCGCCGAGCACGTAGGCGCGCAGATCGGCAGCGAGGGCGCGAGGTGTGCTGGTGTCGCGGGGGTCCCCGGGCGCCGCCTCGCTGAGATCGGTCTCGTAGCGGTCGCAACGGGTGGTGCGATCGCCGAGGGCGACGAGCGCGTCCTGCAGGCCACCGGGGCCACCGAGCTCGCGGAAGAGGAGATTGGCCGCGGTGTTGTCGCTGAAGCGGATGGCGGCTTCGCACAGGGCGCGCAGGCTGAGGCCCGAGCGCACGTGCTCCTCCGTGACCGGGGAGTTGGCGACGAGATCAGCGGGGCCGTACCGTACGCGCCGGTCGAGTCGGCGGAGCGGATGGGCGTCCAGCAGTGCCCCTGCCAGCAGCGCCTTGCAGGTCGAAGCGTAGGCGAAGCGCTCGTCGGAGCGGTGGGTGACGGACAGACCGCTCCCGGTGTCGACCGCGTACACACCGAGCCGGGCGTCGAACTCCCGCTCCAGCCCCCGGAACGCGCGCGCCGTCCGGTGCGCGGCGCCTCCGGATTGCGAGGACTCGGCCCCGGAGCCCACGGGCGGTACGGCATCCGACGCGGCGACGCGGCACGCGGCCAGAGGAAGGGCGGCGAGTCCGACCAACGCGGAGAACGCGGCACGGCGAGGAAGTGGGAGGGCGGGGTCGCCGGCCTCCTGCGCCCGAGGGGCCCGGTGCGCGGCCGTCCGCGGATCCGTCCGGATCATTCCGGTGTTCGGGGCGCAGGGATCGGCCCTCAGGATCGCGGCTGCCCGGCGCACCCTGACATCAGCGAGATCCTCACCCATGGCCGGACCAACGACGGAGGTGACCGCCGGTCACGGTCACCTGCCGCGGACGTGCGGCCGACGGCCGTCTCAAAAGCCTGCCCCCACCGCCGGGGCAGGCGTGGGCGCGGCGCGCCTCCCGGAACGTGAGGTGCGGACAGCGGGGCCCGCCCCAGATCCTTCGCGTGGTGGTCGTCCCGGGGGCGGGCCCATGGTCGCGCCGGGGCTCGTCAACCGGCCTTCGCATAGCGGCCGACGGGGCGCGGGAGGCGCAAGTGGCCGCGCAGGGTGGTGGATTCGTACTCCGTGCGGAAGGCCCCGCGCCGTTGCAGCTCCGGGACCAGGCCCCGGGTGATCGCCGTCAGATCGTGCGGCAGTGCGGCCGGCCGCAGGCGGAATCCGTCCAGTCCGACGGAGTGCCGGTCGAGCAGAAGGTCGGCCAGTTCACCGGGGGTGCCGGTGAAGATCTCGGCGTCGGAGGTGAGCTCGGCGCCGGCCGTCTCGTCCAGGCGTGCCAGGCGCCGGGCTGCGGCTCCCGGCTTCTCGTCCAGGAGGACGAGGAGGTCGGCGAAGGTCCGCAGCGGCCGGCTCGTCACGTCCCTGCCGGTGCGTTTCACCGCCTCTGCGACCTGGGCGAGGATCGCCCCCGTGCCCGCCCGGTCGTGCGGCGTGACGTGGACGACGTCGGAGCTGAGAGCCGCGAACTCGTACGGCGTGGAGGCGTGGGCGAGACTCACCACCGGTGGCTGCCCCTGGGGGGTGCGCGGGGTGATCGACGGGCCCTTCACGCTGAAGTTCGTGCCCTGGAAGTCGATGTGGTGGACCTTGTCGCGGTCGATGAAACGGCCTGTCGCCGCGTCACGTATCTCCGCGTCGTCGTCCCAGCTGTCCCACAGCCGCCGTGCGGCCTCCACCACCTCGGCGCCCTCCGAGAAGAGTTCGCGCAGCCGCTTGGCGATCAGCTCCGAGTCGGTCACGTCCTCCTCGGTGAGCCGGGGCGTGGTGCGGCGGCCGAAGTGGGCGGCGTCGGCCGCGCGCGACGATATCTGCGGGCGCCAGCCGGCGCGGCCCTTGCTGGCGTGGTCGAGCGTGGCGATCCCGATGGCCAGGTGGAAGGGTTCGGTGTGGGTGACGTTCGTCGTCGGGACCAGGCCGATGCGGGTGGTGAGCGGGGCGAGGTGGGACGCGAGCAGCACCGCGTCCACGCTGCCCCTGACCTGGTCGGTGCGGTCGTCGGGTTGGTGGAAGGCTGCGGACTGGAGCCCCAGGGCGTCCTCGAAGGTGACGAAGTCGAGCAGGCCCCGCTCGGCCTCCGCGACCAGTTCGGCCCAGTACGCGGCGGTGAGCAGTTCACCGGGCCGGGCGCCCGCCTCGCGCCAGGCCGCCGGGTGCCAGCCCGCGCCGTCCAGGGCGACGGCGAGGTGCAGCGGGGTGCCGGGTGCGCCCGTCGTGCCGGTCATGCGGGGATCTCCTTCTCGTCGGGGTCGTCGGACTCGTCGCGCGCGGTGGGGCCACCCCACCCGGCCGGGCGGGGCGCGCCGGACAGGCCCAGGTGGTCGCGGAGCGTGGTGCCGGTGTAGTCGTCGCGGTGGACGCCCTTCTCCTGGAGCAGCGGCACCACCCGGTCCACGAAATCGTCCAGGCCGCCGGGGGTGAAGTGGGGCACGAGGACGAAGCCGTCGGCGCCCTCGCTCTGGACGTAGTGGTCGATGGCGTCGGCGACCGTACGCGGACTGCCGACGAACGTGTGGCGGCCGCCCACTTCGATGACCAGCTCCCGGATCGAGAGGTTGCGCTTCTCAGCGATCTTGCGCCACTGCCGGGCCGTCTCTCCTCTGCCCTTGCGGAAGACCGAGTGCCCCTTCAGGAGGTGGGCGTCGTCCTCCGGCTCGATGTCCGGCAGCGGCCCGTCCGGGTCGTAGGCGGACAGGTCGCGGCCCCAGACCGCCTCCAGGTGGGCTATGGCGGTCTGCGGGCTCACCAGCTCACGGCTGATCTCCGCGGCGTAGGCTGCGGCCTCGCCGTCCGTGTCGGCGACGACCACGTTGGCGGTGGGAAGGATCAGCAGGTCGTCGGGGCTGCGGCCGTACCGGGCCAGGCGCCGCTTCACGTCCCGGTAGAAGGACCGGGCCGCGTCGATCCGGTTGTGCTTGCTGAAGATGACCTCGGCGTCGGACGCGGCGAATTCGCGTCCCGCGTCGGACTCACCGGACTGGATGATCACCGGGTGGCCCTGCGGGCCGGGCGGGGTGGTGAACCGGCCGGATATGTCGAAGTGCTGCCCGTGGTGGGCGAAGCGGCCTGCCCCGGCCCGTGCGAACTCCCCCGTCGCCGCGTCTGCCCGTAGGTCGCCCTCCGCCCAGCTGTCCCACAGTTCCCGGGCCGTGTTCAGGAACTCGGCGGCCCGGGTGTAGCGGTCGGCCTCGGGGAGGAAGCCGCCCCGGCGGAAGTTCTCGCCGGTGAAGGCGTCGTAGCTGGTGACCACGTTCCAGGCGGCCCTCCCGCCGCTGAGCCGGTCCAGGGTCGCGAACCTGCGTGCCACCTCGTACGGCTCGTTGAAGGTGGCGTTGACCGTGGCGGCGAGACCGAGGCGGGTGGTGACGGCTGCCAGGGCGCTCAGCACGGTCAGGTTCTCCGGTCGCCCCGCGATGTCCAGGTCGTAGACGTGGCCCTTGTGCTCGCGCAGCCGCAGCCCTTCGGCGAGGAAGAAGAAGTCGAACTTGCCGCGTTCGACGGTCTGCGCGAGCCGGATGAAGGAGTCGATGGAGATCTGGCTCCCGGAGCGCGGGTCCGACCAGACGGTGACGTTGTGGATGCCGGGCAGCTGGGCTGCGAGATGCACCTGTTTCCTGGGAGTGGCGGGCACGGTGCGGTCTCCTCCCGCGAAGTCGGGCTGCGGGGCGGAAGGTCGGAGTGGGGTCGGGGGGTGGCTCTCAGAGCGTGCACGGGCCGGTCCGCTTCTGCACAGCGCAACCGGCCCTGCTTCATGAGGTGTTCATACCGTGGCGACACGCTCCGGGGCCGCGGCCGCTGCGGCGGGAGCCGGGGCCGCGGCCGGGGTGGCGGAGGGCGCCGGGGAGACGTACCGCACCTGGTTCTCGAAGGCGACGCCGTGGCTCTTCACGTCGATCGCGACGCGGTCGCCGTCGGCGATCCGGAAGCCGTCGTGGAAGCTGGCCTCGTCGGCACCCAGGAGGACGTAGTTGACCAGCCCGGGCCGTCGCACCGCAGGGAAGGTGAACAGGTGGTCGGCCATGTCCTGCACCCGGTAGTAGAGGGCGTCGTCGCCACAGTCGAAGGTGCCCTCCCACGCGGTCGCGCCGTCCCGGACGATGGTGACCCGGCCGGTCACCGTGCGGGGCGGGGGGCCGAGGAAGAGCCAGGGGGTGAGCGCGGTGTCGCACAGCTTGCAGTACGGGTTGTAGCCCGGGTCCTGGCGGTGCAGGCCGATGTCGCACAGGTCGTTGCCGAAGGTGTAGCCCGCGTAGTGCGGAGTGCCGTCGGCGTCGTTGACGTAGACGAGGGCGACCTCCGGCTCCTCGATGAGGGCGACGGGGCGTGCGGGCACGTTCAGCGCCTCGCCTGGCAGCCGCACCCAGTCGCCGAATCCCTTGAAGAACCACTTGGGCGGGGTGAACTCTCCCCCCTCCGGTGCGGTTTCGCCGCCCCACTTCTTCTTGTGCGTGCCCATGAAGCCGCTCAGCAGGGCGTTGCCCGTCGCCGCCGGCAGCAACGGAGGGAGCAGCCGCAGCCCGGGGTCCCCGGCGGTGACGGTGACAGCCGTGGAGCCCTCGGTGAGTGCCGCCCGCAGTGCCTCCTCCGAGCCGTCGGTGGCGATGAAGGCAGCGGCTACCCGGCCGTCCTCCACCCGGTACAGGGTCTGCTCGGCACCGTCTTCGTGGCGGCCGAAACCGACGTGGCGTTCGCCGTTGTACAGGCCTTCGAAGAGGACGGGGAGGTCGGGGCGGGACATGGGTGGCTCCTTCTGTACGAGGATGGGTCGAGGCGGATCAGGAGTGCGGGACGAGGGCGGGCACGTCCGCGCCCGTGAGGTCGGCCAGGACCTCGCCGACCCGGTCGACCGCCGTGCGTATCCACGGCAGGGCGAGCGGGTCCGCCGCCTCCAGGGCGGCTGTGCGCCGCTCGTCGGTCGTGCCGTAGAAGTGACTGGTCGCCGCGCGGATGCGCAGGGGGCGTCCGGGCTCCCCGAAGGCGCTCGCGGGCAGCACACCGACCCCGTAGCGCTCCGAGAACAGCCCGGCCAGGGCGTCCCCGTCGTGGACACCGTGCACCTGGGCCAGGTGCTCCCGCAGGGGCTCGAAGTCCGGGTAGAGGTAGCAGGTCGCGGCGACGGGGGCCGCCTTCGCGCCCGCGGCCGCGAAGTGGGCGGCGACCGCGCGCACCACCTTCTCGTGCAGGCGCCGGCTCGCCGCGATGCGCTCGGTGACCTCGGGCGGTTCCCCGAACGCGTACGCGGCCGCCGTCTGCACCGGCGCGGGAGGGCTCGACCAGATCTGGCTGGCGACCGCGACGAGCCGGGTGTGCAGAGCGCGTCCCGGCTCGCTGTCGGGCAGCCGGGCCACTCCCGTCCGCCAGCCGCCCAGTGCCAGGTTCTTGGTGAGCCCGGTGGTGACGACGGTCCGCTCCGGCGCGTGCAGGGCCGGGGAGACGGCCGGCTCGGAACTGTCGTACACCAGGTCGCCGTAGATCTCGTCGGAGACGATGACGAGGTCCAGTTCGCGAGCCGTGTCGGCCAGCCGCCGAACGGTGGCGGCCGACGCGACCGTTCCGGTCGGGTTGTCCGGGACGGTCACGACCACGACGCGCGGGTCCTGCCCGGCGGCCCTGGCGTCGACGACGGCCTCACGCAGCCGGTCCGGGTCGGGCACCCCGCCCTGCCCCGGCCGGATCGGTACGGGGATGGGCCGTGCTCCGGCCAGCCGGGCCTGGGCCGCGTAGCTGACCCAGCTCGGGACCGGCACGACCACGTCCCCGCCGATGGCGAGGAGCAGCGCGAACAGCAGCGACTTGCTGCCGGGGCCGGCCACGACGAGCCCGGGGTCGACGGCCAGGCCGCGCCGCTCCCAGTACCCGGCGACGGCGGTCCGCAGGGCGGGGCTTCCGGCGACGGGGCCGTACGCGTTCTCGGCAGCCGCGGCGGCGAGCCGCTCCCTGAGCACGGGAAGGACGGGCAGGCCGATCTCCCCGCCGGCCATCGACAGGACCCGCTCCCCCGCCCGCCGCCGTCGGGCCAGGGCCTCGTCGGCGGCGAGGGTCGCCGACATGGGGATCGGTGCGGGTTCGGGCATGACAACTCCAGCGGTCGGGGTGAAGGGGCGCGTCGGGTGGCGGGGCTGCGGGTCAGGAGGCGGGCATCGGCGTGGCGTACCGTTCGCGCAGCTCCGCCTTGCGGACCTTGCCGGTCAGCGTCTTCGGGAGGACGGGGACCAGCTCCACCCGGTCCGGCAGGAAGAGGGTGTCGTGGCCCGCTTCCGTGATCCGGGTCCGGACCTCGTCGAGTGTCGGGCCCTGACCACCGCGTGGGACCACGACGGCCACGATGACGTTCCGGGGCGCGGCCTCCCCGGTACCGCCCGCCGGCGTCTCCAGGCCGACCAGCGCGGCCTCGACGGCCTTCGGGTGGCTGCCGATCACCGCCTCCAGCTCCGTCATCGGCGCCACCCGCCCGTCCCGCAGGACCGCGTCCCGGGCCCGGCCGATGATGCGGATGCCGCCCCGGCCGTCGTCGCGGGCGAGGTCGCCGGTGTCGAACCAGCCGTCCGCGCCGAGCTCGGCCGCGAACGCCTCCGGACGCCGGTGGTACCCGAGCGCGAGGGACGCGCCGCGCACCTTGAGCAGGCCCACGGAGCCCTCCGCCCCTGCGGTTCCGTACGCCCCGGACGTCTCGATACGGGTCTCCATGGCGTCGATGGCCCTGCCGTTGCTCCGCGCCGCCCAGCCCTCGGGGTCCTCGGGCCGGGTGGTGGTCACCGGCCCGTTCTCGGACATGCCCCACAGGGAGTGGACGCGGGCGCCGAGTGTCTCGTGGACGTCGTCGGCCAGCTCCTTCAGGACCGGTGCCGAGCCGATCACCACGTGGCGCAGCGTGCTCGTGTCGCGCCGCCCGGACCGCTGTGACGCGGCGACGTCGGCGAGGGTGGCGGGCGGCCCGTACAGGAGGGTGGCCCCGTACCGCTCCACCAGGTCGAGCAGTGCCTCGTTGCGGCGTACGTCCTGGAAGGCGACGGTGCCGCCCAGCATGACGCCCGCGAGGACGCCCTGCGCGAATCCGGAGTAGTGGACCAGCGGAGTGGAGACCGCCGCCACCCAGTCGTCGCCCGCGCCGAACGCGTCGACGTATCCGCGTACGGCCGAGTGGACGGTGTTCTGGCTGTGCAGGACGCCCTTGGACGGGCCGGTGGTGCCGGAGGTGAACAGCACCACGAAGGGGTCGTCGGCGCCGAGCGCCAGTCCGTGCAGCCGGTCGGCGGCGCCCTCACGCCTCTCCCGTTCCTCGGCCACGAAGTGCTCGTGGAAGGGAAGCGCGCCGGCGGGTGCCGGGCCGTCGACGACCGACACGTGCTCGAGGGAGGGCAGTTCGCCCTTGAGCCGGGTGACGATCTCCGCCAGCGGTGTCCCCGACCACTCCGGGAGCGTCACGCACACCCGGGCCCCGGTGAGGGCGAGGCGATGGCGCAGTTCCTCCTCCGTGCAGAGGGGCGAGACCGGGATGATGACGGCGCCGACCCGGATGGAGGCGAAGATCAGCGGCACCGTCTCCCACCGGTTGGGGAGCTGTACGGCGACGAAGTCGCCGGTCCGCACGCCGAGGTCGAGCAGCGCCAGGGCGAACCGGTCGGTCAGACGGTTCAGTTCGGCGTAGTCGAGCGTGTCGGTGCGGGACTCCGCCACGCGCCGGCCCGCGACGGCCAGCCGGTGCGGACGCAGGCGTGCCTGGCGGTGCAGGTCGTCGAGGAAGGTCTCGTCCCGCCACCAGCCACGGCGGCGGTACTCGGCGGCGCGTTGTCCGGGGACGGGGGGAGCCGGCCGCTCCCCGGCGGCCTCGGCCGACCCCGCCGTCGTGGTCGTCGCGCTCATCAGCGGTCCTTCCGGCGGGCGGCGAGCAGCTCGGGCAACGGGTTGCCCGCACGGGCCGCCGCGATCTCCAGCAGGTCCCGGGTGTTCTGCCGCACCCGGTCGCCGACCCAGTCGAACACCCACTCCTTGCGTGCCTCGGCCGGCAGGCCGAACGGGACGACCCGGGTGACAGCCAGGGCCGCCGAGGCGGCGCCTCCGATGTTGGCGATCACTCCGGGGATCAGGGCGGCCCCGGAAGCGGCCACCTTCTCCTTCGCCGCCGCGCTGGAGGCGAGGTTGGCGCCCTCCACCACCAGGCCGGCCCGCAGGCGGTGGGTGTTCTCGGCGGTGAGGGCGTTCTTCTGGGCCGCCAGGACCAGGATGTCCGCGTCGACGTCCAGCCAGGCCTCCGGTTCGCTGGAGAGCGTGACGTCCTGTGGCAGGCGGGTGCGGTCGATGCGCCCGAACTGATCGGTGATGTCGACCAGTCCGGCGACCGGCAGCCGGTCCGCGCTGATGGTGCCCTGTACGTCGGCGATGCCCACGATGATGTGCCCGCGGTTCTCCAGGAACCCTGCCACGGCCCGGCCCACCGCGCCGAAGCCCTGCACGACGACCCGGGCCGGTCCGCTGCGGCCACGGGCCTCCAGGGCGGTGACCGCGGCGACGCCGACGCCGTGGCCGGTGGCGTCGATCAAGGGCTCGTAGTACGTACGCCAGTCGATCGGCATGTCCGGGGCGCCGAGGCGGTAGCGGGGGTCGTAGCCCGCTTCGGCGAAGAAGACGGCCCGGTCGGCGGGGGTGACGCCCATGTCGATACCGAGGTGGATGCCGCCGTGCAGGAGCGGCTTCACCGTGCGGCCGAAGGTGCGGAAGGTCTCCTCGCGGTGGGAGCCGTCGGAGACGATCCCGGCCTTGGCACCGCCGATGCGCAGCCCCGCCAGGGTGAATTTCTCGGTCATGTCGCGTGCCAGGCCCGCTACTTCCTCCTCGGTCACCCCGGCGGTCATCCGGGTGCCGCCCATGGCCAGGCCGTCGACGAGCGTGTCGATCACCACCCAGCCCTTGATGGTGCCGCCGCTGCCGTTGAGGTGGACGGTGAGGGCGGGGTCCTGCGGCTCTTCCGGAGCGCTCATGGCGAAGTCCTTGCGTCTGGTGTGTGAGGGGTCTGAGGAGCTGAGGGACGGGAGGAGGCGTACCGGCTACGGGTCACCGGTAGAGCTGCGCGAAGCCCCGGAGGATCTCCAGCCCGTCCTTGCGGAACTCCAGGTGGGCCTGGGAGCCGAAGATCCGGCCGTCGTCGGAGCGCAGGAACTCGACGGGCGCGTGCGCGGAGCGGCCTATGGTGCGGTAGCCCGCCGGGGCTTCCTGGAGGTAGAGGGTGTGGCGGTGGAAGACGGTGACCGTCGGCTTCACGTGGGCGAAGAGCGGCTCCTCCGTGTCGACCTGTGCCTCGTAGCCGCCGACCCGCTGCGGCCCCTCCACGAGGCGTCCGCCGGCCGCGACGGCGAGGATCTGCAGACCGCCGCAGATGCCGAAGACCGGAACGTCGGCGTCGGTGACCAGGTCGATGAGCGGCTTGTAGTACTCGCTGTCGTACGCGCGTACCTTGGTGCCGCTCAGCACGATCGCCTGGTAGCGGCCGTCCACCCTGGCGGGTACGGACCGGGCGTCGGCCGCCTCGGTCTGCGACCCCAGCGCCTCGAAACGTGAGCGGAGTTGCCTGAGGGACAGTGTTCCGTTGTTGACGACCAGTACGCGGGGCCGCGTCATGCGCTCGCTCCTGAGGTGTGGGTGGTGGCCGGTGCGTCGGTGATGACCGTGCCGGTGCGGCCGTCCAGCAGCTCCGTGACGGCGGCGCCGCCGATGACGACGCGTTCCACGCCGTGGTCCAGTGCCTCGCCCGCGGCCCGCAGCTTCTTGCGCATGCCGCCCTTCGCTCCCCTGTCGCGGAAGGCGGCCGCGTCCCGGCTGCTGATCCGGCGCACCGGCTCCCCGTCGATCAGGAGGTGGCCCACATCGGTGACCAGGACCAGGTCGGTCGCGCCGGTGGCCCCGGCGATCGCGGCGGCGGCCCGGTCGGCGTCCGTGTTGACCTCCTGGCCCGCCGCGTTCCGCGCGAGCGGGGTGACGAGGTGGGCGTGGCCCGGCCGGAGGTCCTTCAGCGGAGCCGTGTCGACCCCGGTGATCGGGCCGACGAGATTCTCCAGCTCGACGAGCCGCTTCTCCCGCCACCACCAGCGCTCGCCCTCGCCCGCCCTCACCAGACCGTCACTGCCGAGCAGCCGCTCGGCGGTGATGCCGCGGTCCTCCAGCTGCGCGAGGACGTCCGCGGCAAGTTCGGTGCTGACGGCCTTGATGTCGTCGATGACCTCGGGCGTGGTCCACCGGCTCTGGTTGCCGTACCGGTCGCGGAGGATCGCCGACGGTTCGCCGTAGCGGGCGCTGACCCTCCTGAGCGGCTTGGACCAGCCGTGCACGAGGATCAGGGGGCGGCTCCGGCCGTGGCGGGCCAGGTCGTCCCACCAGCTGCCGTCGAGATCGTCCAGGCAGCTCCCGCCGAGTTTCACCACCGTGGGAACAAAGTGCGGTGCGCTCACGCCGGCATCACCGGCTGCTGCGTCAGCCCCGTCTCCTCCGGCAGGCCGAACCGCAGGTTCACGGCCTGCACGGCCTGGCCCGCGGCACCCTTGACGAGGTTGTCGAGCGCGGCGAGCACGACGATCCGGCCGCCCTCCTCGTCGTGCAGGACCGTCACATCGGCGAAGTTGGAGCCGAGGACGACCTGCGGGTCGGGCACCGGAATCAGCGTCTCGTCGTGCCGGCGCACCCGCACGAACGGGTGGCCCTTGTAAAAGCGCAGATAGGCCCGTGACAGCTCGCGCTGGTCCACCTTGTCGTCGGTGAAGACGTACGAGGAGGTCAGCAGTCCCCGTACGTGGGAGACGCCGTAGGCCGACATGGACAGTTTGCCGACGGCACCGGGTCTGCTCCGCTCCAGGAAGTCGCCCACCTCCGCGGCGTGCCGGTGTCCGGTCGGGGAGTACGGGGCGATGGCCCCGGCCCGGAACGGGTGCAGGTCGGAGGTGCGCAGTTGGAGCCCGCCGCCACTGGACCCGCTCTTGCCGTCCACCACCACCGTCTTCAGCGTGAGCCCGAGGCCGAGCGTGAGCGGGGCCAGGCCCAGGGTGATCGCGGTGGCGTAGCAGCCGGGCAGCGAGATCAGCGCGGCGTCCTTCAGCTGGTCGCCGACCAGCTCCGGCACCCCGTAGACGAAGCGGTCCGTCAGGTCGGTGCGCCGCTTGACCTTCGGGTACCAGCGGTCGTGCAGTTCGGGCGTACGGATCCGGAAGGCACCGCTGAGGTCGACGAGGGCCGGGACCCGGTCGGCGAGCAGGCCGGCCAGGTCGGCCGAGACCGTCGCCGGGGTGGCCAGGAAGAGGACGTCGACCTTGTCGGCGACCTCCTCGGTGACGGGCTGCACGGTCAGGTTCTGGTGGATGCGCAGGCCGGGGTGGAGCTCGGACGGGCGCCTGCCGATGCTGGAGGAACCGCCGAGGAAGGTCAGTTCCAGGTCGGGGTGCTGGGTGATGAGTCGGATGAGTTCGCCGCCGGCGAGCCCGGAGGCACCGACGACTCCTGCACGGATCATGTGAGCAGCTCCTGCAGATGACGGCCGATGGCCGAGGGGATGTCCGCCCCAGTGGCGGAGGCCACGGCCCGGAAGCCGGGCGCGTGGTTGACTTCGTTGACGACGTAGCCGTCGGGGGTGCTGAAGAGGTCGACCCCGTAGATCCCGGGTCCGAGCACGTCCACCACGCCATCGATGATCTTGAGTACGTCGGGGTCGTGGTCGACTGCGCGGTTCTTGTTGCCGAGCGCGGCGTTGTTGCGCCAGTCCTTCCCGCCGCTCTCGAACTCCGCCGCGCCGATCAGCTCGCGCCCGACGACGAGGCAGCGCACCGAACTGCCGCCCAGGTAGGGCTCCACCACGCTGGCCTGCTCGAAGGCGTGTGCCAGATCCTCGATGTAGTCGTACACGGAGTGGGCGGTGTCGGCGTGCCGGATCAGCGTGACCCGCTTGCCCATGCCGCCGAAGACGGGCTTGAGGACGAGGGGCAGCGGCAGATCGGCGAGTGCCGTGTCGAAGTCCTTGCGCGAGAGCACGAGCCGGTGGTCCGGCACCGGTACGCCCGCGGTGTGCAGCAGGGCGCGCAGGGCGGCCTTGTTCTCGCAGGCGTGGATGGCCCGGGCGGTGTTCAGCGTGGGGACGCCGGCCGCCTCGGCGAGGGTGGCGATCAGTCCGCCGCGGGTGTAGCTGCGGCTGCGGATCAGCAGCGTGTCGTATCCCTTGACGGCCGGGGCGTCCGGGTGGCCGAGGGAGAGTGACTCGTCGTTGACCCAGTCGAGACGGAGGCCGAAGGCCGGAGCAGCCTCGATCAGCAGACGTTCCTCCCAGGCGAGACGGTCGGCGACGACCGCGACGGTGCGGTGGCTTCCCATGTCACTGGCCCCAGTCGCGGAGCTGCACCTCGATCATCTCCAGCGTCAGCCGTCCGTCCTCGACGGCCTCGACGCGGAGGGTCAGGATGCACTCGGGGCAGGAGAGGGTCTCGCCCCTGGTGACCGGGGGCACGGTCAGGTCGGTCTCGCACTCGGGGCAGACACCGGTCAGGGTGACGGTGGACATGGGTCAACTCCGTTGATGAGGTGGGATTGGGGAGAGGGTGATGCGTGGGGGTCAGGCGTGCACGGGGCGGAAGTCGATCGCGGCCTTGCGGATCGCGTCCCGGTCGAGCGGCGGCCGGCCGTCGCGCTCCTGCCGCTCCACGAGCCACGGGGTGAAGGCGTCGACGTCGACGTCGAGGCCCGAGCCGGTCAGGGCCCAGGCGACCAGTGCGGTGGTCAGGCGGCTGCGGACCCGCAGCTCACGCTTGTTGCCCACGAGTTCGGCGGGCAGCGTCTCGTACGCCTCCGGGTGGTTCAGCTGGCCCGGGAGTTCGTACGCGAAGGCGTGCGGGGTGGTCGGCCCGGACTGGAAGGCGTCCCCCAGGCCGGCGCCCCTGAGGGTGATCCGCGCCAGTTCGGTGAGATGGGTCAGGTCGAAGCGGGTGTCGCCGTGGATCACACGCAACGAGGTGAGCAGCTCGGCGAGCGGGGCGTTGCCGCCCCGCTCGCCGATGCCGCCGACGGTCGCCGAGATCCACTGCGCACCCGAGCGGACGGCGGCGAGGGAGTTGGCGACGGCCATGCCCAGCATGTTGTGCGAGTGGATCTCGATCTCTGAGCCGTCGATCGCGACGATGTCCGCGATCACCTCCTCCATCTGCCAGGGGGACAGCTGGGCGACGGTCTCCGCGAGCCGGAACCGGTCGGCCCCGGCCGCGAACCCCGCCTCCACGTAGGGGACGAGCCGCTCCCGGGGGGTACGGGCGCCGTCCTCACCGCTGAACGTGACGTGGAAGCCTCGCTCCTTGGCCTGGGAGATCGCGGAACGCGCGAGTGCCTGGAGGAACTTGGGGCTGGCCGAGTCGAGCTTCAACTGCGCGTGCTGCTCGGAGGTGGGGATGGAGTACATGATGTGGCGCACGCCCAGGCGCTCCGCCTCGTCGAGAGCACGCGCGACCTGCCGGCGGTCGCGTACGACGAGGAGCGTCATGCTGCGCTCGGGGCCGACGGCCTCGTGGGTGGCGAGGACGAGGTCGGCGTCCTTGGAGTCCGGGCCGGAGACCATGCCCACCTCGACGAGCTCGACGCCCGTGCGCACCAGCAGGTCCGCGATGGCGGCGGCGTCGTCGGGGCCGAACTCGACGCCCGCCATGTGTGCGGAGTCCCGCAGCGTCGCGTCGGATATGCGAGGCAGCCTCTCCGGTTCCTCGGGGCTTTCTCCTGCTGTCATTTCCTTCACTCCTCGCTCCCGAAAGGGTCTGCATTACCGACGGGGTCCGTGAATAGAAATTCGGGGTACCACCGGCGTTGATCGCCGGCCTTCATCCTTAGCTGCCCGGCTGAAAAGAGCAACAGCGTCCGTGTCAGGCCTGCGTGGTGGAGTGTCAAGGAATGTCAAGAAGGAAAGGGAATGCAAGACGGGTGTGGTGCGGATGCCAAATGCCGGTCGAAGAGCGGCCGTCGGTACGGCCCGCGTCCTACGGTGCGGACATGGATCTTTTCTCGCTGCCCCGCCTGGGGGTCGTCGTGCCGCCGGAGAATCCGACGGCGGAACCCGAGTTCAACCATCTGCTCGGCACCGCGATGAATGTGTACACCTCCCGCTTCCCGGTGACCCCGGGCGTCGGGCTCAGGGCCATGCTGGAGACGTACAACGAGGTGCTGCCGGCGCTCCTCGGCAGCTTCGGCGCGCTGCGCCTGGACGCCGTCGTGGTGGCGTGCAGCGCGTCGCACTACCTGCTGGGCCCCGAGGGCGACCGGGCCTTCTGCGATGAGCTGTCCGAGCGCGCCGGCTGCCCCGTGCGGTCCTCCACGCAGGCGATCCTCACGGCCTGCGAGGGCCTCGGGGTGACCCGCCTGACGCTGGTCTCCCCGTACCAGCCGTGGCTCACCGACACCTCCCGCGCGTTCTGGGAGCGAGCCGGCCTCACGGTCGACCAGGTGGTGCTCGTGCCGGCCCGCCCGGGCACCGCGGGCCCGGATGCGGGCGGCGCCGCGCACTTCGACCCGTACGTGGTGACGACCGGGACGATCCTGCGGCACATACGGGAGCGGGAGCTGCCCGCCGACACGGCCCTGCTGTTCACGGGTACGGGCATGGGCACGCTCGCCGCCCTCGCCGAGCTGGTCCGGCAGGAGCCGCGGCGCACACTGCTGACCTCCAACCTCGCCTCGGCCTGGTGGGCGCGGCGGGTGGCGGGAGTCACCGACGGGGCGCGCCACCCGCTGCTGCGGAGGCTGGAGCGCGCGTCGGTGCGACGGTGACGGCGAGGGCCTCGACGGACGCGGAAACGCCCCTCGAGGCCCTCACACGCCGGACCCCCCTCACCCGGCGGACGTCTCGGGCACGCGGTAGGCGTACCCCATGCGGTAGCCGACGCCCCGGACCGTGATGATCCAGCCGCCGCTGCCGAGTTTCGCCCGGAGGCTGCTCACATGCGTGTCGATGGTGCGGCTGGTGTGCCCCCAGTTGCTCCCCCAGACCCGGGCCATGAGCTCCTTTCGCGTCACGACCGTTTCAGGGGTGGCGGCCAGGGTGTAGAGCAGCTCGAATTCCTTCGACGTGACTCCGACGAGCCGGTTGTGCAGTCGCACTTCCCGCAGACGCGGATCGATATGGAGCTGGTGCAGGGAAATGGCGCCCGGAAGGACGTGCCGGGGCTGCGCACGGCGCAGCACCGCATCGATACGGGCACCGATTTCACGGAAGCCCCAGGTTCTCACCACACAGTCGTCCGCCCCCGCATTCAGGGCAAGGACCCGCCCCATTTCGTCGCCGGCATCGGTGACGGCCATCAGGGCTGTATCGCCACCGCCCCTGAGGGACCGGCACAATTCCAGTCCGTCGATATCGGGCAGCTCCAGGGAGAACAGCACGAGATCCGCTTCGACGTGCGCCCGCAGGGCCCGTTCTCCGGTACCGACGCTGCGAGCCGTGAATCCCTGCCGCCGGAGATCGCTCACCATGGCCGCGGCGGCTTCGGTGTTCTGCTCCACCACGAGTACCCGTTTCACGTGCTCACCCTCGCTTCTCTCCTTCACGTCAGTTCAGGGCGCTGGTGAGCGCGGCGACCGGTGCGTGCGGCGGGTCCGGTGGCCCCGCGGTCGGCGCCCGGGGAGGGTCGGCGGGAACGGCGGTCCCGCCGGGGGCGCCGAACAGGTGCTGGTAGACGTGGGCGGCCGAGGCCATGGTCATGTGGTGGTGCCATCCGGGGAAGGAGCGGCCCTCGAAGTCGAGGAGGCCGAACCGCTGGACGAGCGTGGCCGTTGCCGAGAGCGCCGCGGCGTGGCTCCGGGCGAGCCGCAGGTTCTCCTCCACGCGGCGGCCCGCGAGCGTGGTGAGCCAGTAGCGGGCCGGCTGCCGGCCGTCCGGGTCGGGCCGCTCCACGGCGCGGTAGGGGCGGGAGCCCGCGTCGCCGGCGTTGCCGGGTCTCGGCAGCCCCACCGCGCCCGCGTGCGTGTGGACCGGGACGGCTCTGACGCGGCCGTCGGGGGTCTGCCCGCGGAGCACGTGTGTCTGCCGGGCGTGCCGCACCTCCATGAGCGCGCTCACGGTACTGACCACGGCGGCGTGCTGCCCAGTGAGCACCTGCTGCTCCGCGGAGACCTCGCACACGACGTCGGCCCGGAGTCGGGCGAGGCCCGCGAGGACCCCGGCCACGTCCTCGCACCGGGTGAGGTCAAGCACCCAGGGCAGGCGCGGGAGTTGAGGCTGCGCGGTGACCTCGGCAGCGAACCGGACGACGTGGTCGGCGGCGGTGCGCGCCCTCTCGGTCCCGGGGATGCGCGCACGGCGCCTGCGCTCCCGGTCCGATTCCCACGCTCCGCCGAGCACGAGGCTCCAGTCCACCGGGTAGGACTGGGTCCCGGAGACAAGGAAGAGGCCGAGCGCACGCTGGCAGTTGACGGTGCGCCCGGTCGCCGTGTCCACGCGCCGGTGCACACCGGCCGAGTGCTCGCCGCGCTTGGGGATGATGAGTTCGGTGACGGTCCAGGCGAGCGGCGTCGTCCGCGCGGCCACCAGCCGGGCGAGCCGCCTGCGGACCGGAACCCAGTCCCATGGGCTGACGTTGACGAACTGGTGCAGGCCCCGCGCCGCGGCCGACGGCAAGGGGCTCGCCAGCGCGATGCGCCGCGGCGTCTTCCTGCCGGACACATGGATCAGGGCCCACAGATACGTCTGGGCCCAACGGCGCTGCTCGGAGCGCCCGAACGCCCGGAAGACCTCGTCCATGAACGGCTGCATGTGCGCGCCGTCGCCCGGCACCCCCGCGCGCACCTCGCTTGACGACATCTGACGCTACGCCCCCTCGATACCCGTCACCGCTCGCATCCGAGTGAATGCATGGCACATACGTACGAGGTGAAAGTACCGTCCGGGACGGAGTTTGCCCGGGTCGGCCGTCTACTTTGCAAGTTCACGGGCTGACCTGCGCAGACTCCCTTCGCCGGGGCTGTGGCGAGTGACGCGTGGGCGGGAAGGAACGGGCTTCACCAGTGGCGAAACCCCACCACGGACATGTCAGGTGAAGTGTTAACAAATCATGAACATGCCACCGAGCGTCCCCGAGGGCACGGACTTCGGCGGCGATGTCCCGATCACGAGAGGGCTGGACGACCGGCCACCGGGGGACGGACTGCCCCGGCGGTCGGTCGTCGTGCTTCCGGTGCGTCAGGCCGCCGGGTCCACGCCCGCGGCCGGATCCGTCGGCCGGCGGAGGGGGAAGCCCGCCTGACGGGCGTACAGGACGACCGCGATCACCGGCAGCAGGAGCAGCAGAACGGTCCAGGGGAAGGACTCGCTGCCGACCCCGTCCAGCAGGATGCCTCCGACGATGCCTCCGCCGGCCATCGCGACGTTCCAGAGCGTGACGAGCATGGCCTGTGCCGAGTCGGCCGACTCGCCGCCCGCGTCACCGGCAGCGGTCTGGAGCAGCGTGGGCACGCCGCCCCAGCCGAGACCCCACAGCACCGCGGCGACGTAGACGAGGGCGGTGGTGTCGGAGAGGACGGCCAGGAGCGCGGCTGCGAGGGCGACGAGCAGGGCGCCGGCGACGGTGAGGCCGCGCAGCTGTCGGTTGATCCGCGCGCCGACGATCCAGATGCTCGCCAGCGAGGCGGCGCCGAACACCAGGAGCACCAGGCCGGTGCTGCCGCCCAGACCCAGGTCGTCGAGGTACGTCGCGATGTACGCGTACAGGATGGTGTGGGCGAGGACGAAGACGAGCGTGACGAAGAGGACCGGGGTCACTCCGGGGATGCGCAGGGTGCTCAGCATCTTCGGCCGCTCGCCGCGCCCCTGTCCGGGGAAGTCCGGCACCGCCGCGACGATCCACACCAGGAGCAGCAGCGTGAGCACCGTCATCGCCAGGAACGCCACGCGCCATCCGAGCCAGTCACCGAGGAAGGTGCCCGCGGGCACGCCGAGGGACAGCGCCACGGGGATACCCGCCATGGCGATGGCCATCGCCTTGCCCTGGAGTTGGGCGGGGGCCATGCGCCGCGCATACCCGGCGAGCAGGGCCCAGGCGAGACCGGCCGCGACACCGGCGACGAACCGCGCCACCATCGTCAGCTCGTAGACGGACGACACGGCCGTCACCGTGTTGGCGACGGCGAAGCCGGCCATGGCGCTGAGCAGCAGCTTCTTGCGACGCCAGCCGGCGGTGGCCGCGGTGAGCGGGATCGCGGTCAGGGCGGTGCCGATCGCGTAGACCGTCACGGTCTGCCCGGTCGCGGACTCGCTCACCCGCAGGTCCTGGCTCATCGCGGGCAGCAGACCGGCGGGGAGGGTCTCGGTGAGGCTGGTGATGAAGACGGCGGTGGCGAGGGCCAGCAGGGCGAACAGCGGGAGTTT
The DNA here is from genome assembly GCA_014651175.1 of Streptomyces clavifer. Lineage (GTDB taxonomy): Bacteria > Actinomycetota > Actinomycetes > Streptomycetales > Streptomycetaceae > Streptomyces > Streptomyces clavifer. The sequence goes on from BMWJ01000007.1 coordinate 384,645, forward strand.
CTGCTGTCCCTCGCCTCCGCTCTGCGGGTCCGGTGCCGCAGCGGCGGGCGCCGTGTCGGGTGCGGTGCTCATGGGATGTGCTCCAGGTCTTCCGGAAGGGAGGTGTGGGGCGTCGAGTGGGTGCGGGGGCGGTGGGGGCCGGGCCGCGGGGGTGGTCCTCGGTGGCCGGTTCACGGGGGGCCGAGTCCGCCGTCGACGGGGAACCGGACCCCCGTGGTGAACGTCGCCTCCGTGGCCAGGAAGAGGGCGGCGCGGGCCACCTCTTCGGCGGCGCCGAGACGGCCCAGCGGAGGCAGGGGTTCGGTGCGGGCGCCCGGCGCCTCGATACAGCCCGGGGCCACCGCGTTGACGCGGATGCCCCGGGCGGCGAGTTCGGCCGCGAGGGCCCGTACGGCGTCGGGGCACGGGGTGGGGGCTGTGAGCACGATCGCGCTGCCGCCCTTGAGGTGGCGCAGCAGTGGCTGCACGGTGGCGACGGCGTCGGAGAAGAGCAGATCGACGCGGCCCTCTCCGCCACCGGGTCCGGTGCCGGACTGTGCGGCGAGAGCGGCTTCGAGGGTGTCCGGGGTGACGACGCGGGCGGTGGAGCCCAGTTCGGCGATCGCGTGGGCGCGCTCATGTGCGGTGCGCACGGTCAGCAGGACCGTCGCCCCGCCCTCCACGAGACGTTTGGCGATGGCCAGACCGATGCCGGTGACTTCACCGACGACGAGGGCTGTTCTGCGCGCGTACTTGGTCATGGGTGCTGCTCCCTCCGGGGTGCCCGTTCCTCGCCGGTGCGTGGTGCCACCCATGGGGACGACTCTGCGCCCAGACGCTTCGGGGAACCTTCCGGAAACCTTCGGGACGGAGGGCCGGGCGGGCGTGCGGGCGGTGGAGGGAGGGCTGCCGGAAGCCTGTCGGGCGCCGGACACCCGCCCATGTACGGTGGTGCCCATGCGGTTTGGGGTGCTCGGGCCACTGGTGGTGTGGGACGGCGCGGGCCGGGAGGTCAAGGTCCCCGAGGCCAAGGTCCGGGCCTTGCTGGCGGATCTGCTCGCGCACGACGAGGGACCGGTGTCCGCCGACCGGCTCATCCACGACCTGTGGGGCGACGTGCCTCCGGGCAACCCCCGGGCGGCCCTTCAGGCCAAGATCTCCCAACTGCGCCGGGTCATCGGCCGCGACCGGGTGGTGCGGCAGCCGCCGGGCTACCGGCTGCGGCTCGAGGGCGGCGACGAGGTCGACGCCGCACGGTTCCGCGCCCTGGCGACCGGGGCCCGCCCCGCCCAGGACCCCCGCGCCCGGGCCGCGCTGCTCACCGAGGCACTGGAGCTGTGGCGTGGGCCCGCGTACGCGGACTTCGGTGACGGCGGGTTCGTACGGGGGGCGGCGCAGCGCCTCGCGGAGCAGCGGTTGTCCGTGCTGGAGGAGCAGGCGGAGGCGCGCCTGGAGGCACGGGACCATGCGCTGCTCGCCGGGGAGCTCACCGACCTCGTGGCGCGCCACCCACTGCGGGAGCGGCTGCGCGCCGTCCAGATGAGGGCCCTGTACGCGGCGGGGCGGCAGAGCGAGGCCCTCGCCTCGTACGACGATCTGAGGGCGCTGCTCGTCGAGGAGCTGGGGGTCGACCCGAGCCCCGAACTGGCCGCCCTGCACGGCGCAGTGCTCCGGCAGGACCCGGGTCTGAGCCAGGGTGCGGCCGGGACGGTGGCGGCGGACCCCCCACCGGGGGTGGCAACGTCGAGCACTCCGGCGACCGTACACAGCACGGAGACTCCGGATGCCGCGGACGCGGCCGGGCCGGGCTCCTTCTCGAACCTTCCCGTCCCCCTCACTCCTCTCATCGGCCGCCGCCAGGCCCTCGCCCGGATCTCCCGGCTCCTCGCCAAGAAGCGGCTGGTGACCCTCACCGGCACCGGCGGCGTCGGCAAGACCCGGCTGGCCGTCGCCGCGGCCACGGCCGAGCGGGACGGCGCCGCGGCCGGTGAACCGGCCGGCGAGACATGGCTCGTGGAGTTCTCCGGCATCCACGCCGGCACCACCGCCGACCTGGCGCAGGTCGTCGCCGCCACCCTCGGCATCCGGGACGACGTCCCCCGCTCCCTGCCGGGCACCGGCACCTCCACCCCCTCTCTGCCGCACCGCCTCGCCGCCGCCCTGCGCGACCGCCGCACCCTGCTCGTCCTGGACAACTGCGAGCACGTCGTCGACGCCGCCGCCGCTCTCACCGAGCTGCTCCTGCGCACCGCCCCCGGCCTGCGCGTCCTGGCCACCGGGCAGCAGCCGCTCGGCCTGGCGGGCGAGGCGGTGTTCCTCGTCGAGCCACTGCCGCCCGCCGACGCCGTCCGGATGTTCATGGACCGTGCCGCCGCCGCGACCCCCGGCTTCTCGCGCGACCCGGGTGCCCCGGACGGGCCCGAGCGCCGGGCCGTCGCCGAGATCTGCCGCCGCCTCGACGGCATCCCGCTCGCCCTCGAGCTCGCCGCCACCCGCGTGCGGGCCCTGGGGGTCCAGGGCCTGGCCGCCCGGCTCCACGACCGCTTCCGGGTACTGACCTTCGGGCAGCGCGGTGCGCCGGCGCGCCAGCAGACGCTGCGGGCGGTGATCGACTGGAGCTGGGAGCTGCTCAGCGCGCCCGAGCGCATCGTTCTGCGCCGCCTCGCCGCGCACAGCGACGGCTGCGACCTGGAGGCGGCCGAGGCGGTCTGCGCGGGTGACGGCGTCACCCGGGACGAGGTCCTCGATCTCGTCACCCGGCTGGTCGACCGGTCCCTGGTGGTCGTGGTGGACGGGCCCACCGGCCCCCGGTACCGCCTCCTGGAGTCGGTCGCCGCGTACGCGACCGAGCAGCTCCACGAGATGGAGGACTTCACCGCCGTACGGGACCGCCAACTGCGCCACTACCGGGCCCTGGCCGTACACGCCGAGCCGCATCTGCGCGGGGCCGCGCAGCGGCCCTGGCTTGCCCGGCTGGACGCGGAGGCCGGCAATCTGCGCACGGCGCTCGATGAGGCGGTGCGCCGGGCGGCCACGGGTGAACCGGAGGAGGCGGTCCGGCTGGCCACCGCTCTGGCCTGGTGGTGGCTGCTGCGGGGCCGCCTCACCGAAGCGCGCCGCAGCCTCGGGTCGGTGCTGGCGGCGACGTCAGCCCCCTCCGCACCCGCCGAACTCGCCCTCCTGCACACCGCCTTCGCACTGCTGACCGGAGATCACGCAGCGGTCGCCGCCACCACGGCACACAGTGGCGGCGCGAGGGGAGCCGGCCTCGCCGCTGCCGGTGACGCCGTCCCCGATCCCGTACGTCGTGCCCGTGCACTGTGGCTGTGCGCGTACGGCTTGTACAGCGCCGGTGACGCGGCCGAGAGCAATGAGTTGAACACCCGAGCGCTCGCCCAGTTCACCGCCGCGGAGGACCAGTGGGGCACCGCCGCCGCGCTCGGCCTGCGCGCGACACTCGCACTGGTCTGCGGCGACCTCGCCGGGCTCGGCCGCGACGGCCTGCGGAGCGCTCTGCTCTTCCGTGAACTGGGCGACAGCTGGGGTGAGTTGCAGACGGTCTCCCCGCTCGCCGCGCTCGCCGAGATCAAGGGCGCGTACGCGGACGCGGAGCGCCGCCAGCACGAAGGGCTCCGGATGGCGCGGGAGCTGGGTCTGGAAGCGGAGGTGTCCGCGCGGCTCTCCGGCCTCGGCCGCCTCGCGCTGCTCGCCCGCGACTGGGACCACGCCCGTGAACTGCACGAACAGGCCCGCCGGATCGCTGCCGAGCAGGGCTACAAGTACGGCGAGATCCACTCCGTGATGGGCCTCGCCCTCGGCGCCCGCCGGTCCGGCGACCTCGACGGGGCACAGGCGCACCTGCTGCACATCCGCGACGGCTACGCCGATGTGTCGTCCCGGGCGGGCGATCACCTGCTCCTGGCCGAGCTCGGCTTCGCCGCCGAACTCCGCGGCGACGCGCGCGGGGCCGCGGACCACCACCTGGAGGGACTCGAGATCGCCCGCGCCCTCGCCGAGCCCCGCGCCCTGGCGCTCTCCCTGGAAGGTCTCGCAGGTGCGGCGGCCCTGCACGGCCACGCGCCCGCCGCCACCCGCGCGGCCGTGCTCCTGGGCGCGGCGGCTGCCGCCCGCCAACGGGCCGGAGCCCCGCTGCCGCCCGCCGAACGCACCGACGTCGACCGCGTCGCCGCTTCGGCGCGGGCCTCCCTGGGGGCCTCCGCGTTCACGGAGGCCTACGACCACGGCGCCCGGCTCACCTCCGAAGAGGCGGTCCGCATCGCCCGTGCGGCACTCGCCGCGGAACGGGACCCCTCCGGCTGACCGGAGGAGGGTGCGCACGCTCCGGCCCCCGAGCCCTCTTGCGCTCCTCCCGTCCCACGGGTAGCGGTGGCCGGTGTGCTGTGGGTCACGTTCACGCGTGGCGGGGTGTGCCCCTGCCGTGAAGGTCGGGCATCCTCTCCCGGCGGCCGTGCGAAGAGGTACGGCCCGGTGACCGGCTGGGGGAGAGATGTCGCGACACGCGGGCGGGGAGCAGGAGCGGGGAACGGACCGCGGAAGAGGCGTGATCGAGGGGGCGTTCGCGCTCCTGGAGGCGTTGCGCAGGTGCGGCGGGGAAGCGGGGCTCACCGAGATCGCCTCGGCCTGCGCCCTGCCCAAGGGGAGCGCGCACCGACTGCTGGAGCAGTTGCTGCTGGTGGGCGCGGTGGAGCGGCGGGGCAGCCGCTACCGGGTCGGCTCGCAGCTCTACCGTCTCGGGCAGGCGTGGGAGCCGCACCCGGGCTTACGGGTGGCGGCCCGTCACCCGCTGCACCGGCTGCGGGCGGCCACCGGGGCGAGCGCCCTGCTGACCGTCCTGCACGACGGCCGGGCGCTCACCGTGGCGTCCGTGCCGGGCGAGGTGGAGCCGTTGGTGCCGGTGCGGAACGGGATGAGCTTCCTGCTGGACACGGCGGCCGGCCAGGTGCTGAGCGATCGGGGCCGGGCCGGCTCCGCGGGCCGGCTGCCGGGGGCGGTTCTGGAGTGCGCGGAGGTGATGGACGGGGTGTGCTGCGCGGCGCTGCCAGTGCGGGGACGCGACGACCGGACCGTCGCCGCGATGGCCGTCATGACGTTGTCCGCACAAGGGCTGCAGCGGGCGGCCCAGGAGGCGGCGCGGGCGGCCGCGGCCGTCACCGCGGCCCTCGTCCGTGCCGGCGCCTCGCCCCGCCTGCCTCCCGTCCTGCACTACTGACGCATCGTCAGAATTGGCGCCCCTGACCTGACGGACCCTTCTCCGCGCGCCGGTTCCGCTCAGTGGAACGCGCGTAGAACGACGGACGGCGGTCCGGCAGTCTGTTCTTTGAGCCGGTCGGGGGACCGGCGAAAACCTGAGACCACGGGGGACAAGATGACCGTCCGACGACTGACCACCTTCGCCCTGGCGGGCGCGCTGGGCCTCACCTCGCTGGTGGGCGCCGCAGGCGCCGCGCAGGCCGATCCGGTCGACTACGTGCAGATCCAGCTCGTCGACCTGTACTGCAGCGACGAGAGCGAGGGCGACCACGACGAGGCCTACCTCAACATCGCGGCGAACGGCGGCAAGGCCGTGAAGCTCTGGCCCGCCAACACGTCGTACCAGACCATGGGCACCGGCTACCGCCGCGCCCTGGACGGGAGCAACGGCAACGCGCTGCTGGTCCTCGGCAAGACCGAGTCCCGCACGCTCTCGCTGTGGGACTACGACAGCACCAGCAGCGACGACCGGCTCGGCTCGGTGACCATCACGGGCAACGAGTTCGGCGCGGAGACGCAGTACCGGGTACTGGAAGGCTCCGGTGGCGTCTACACCATCGCCTACCGGGTCATCGACATCTGATCCGCCGTTCCGGCCGGGCCCGACCGGTCCGGCCGGACCGCGGCAGGAGCACGGACGTGGTGCGCCCGGCGGGGACCACCCCGCCGGGCGCACGAGTGACCACAGGAAACCCTGCCGCGGAGGGAACGCGCCGCCCAGCGCCACGGAGAGCCGGTCCGGCAGCTCCTCCCGCGCCTCGGCGGTGCCCGGCGCTACCCGCGACATGAGGAGGGACAGCCGGGAGCACGATGGAGCCCTCGGTCGGTACGCCCCCGCCATGGGCGATCTCGTGAGAGCCTCCGCCCTCCGCCGAGGAGCCTCCTGGCCATCTATCTCGGCGGCGCTTCTCCCGGCGCTGCGGGCCGCGGCGTCGAAGGTGAGGACGAGTCCGCCCGTCCCGGTGACGAGGGCGACGACGACGGCAACCGCCCGCCCCGCACCAGGCCCTCACCGCTGTTCCGCCGCCACGGGGTACGGGATTATGGTCCAGACCAGAACATTGACGCGTCCCTGACCGGTCGATACGCTCCAGGAAGTCTCCTGAGAGCGCTCTCAGAGTCGCCTCGGGTTTCTCACACCGGCTACCCCCACAGCACGGCCTTCCGGATGAGGAGAAGAGCTTGTCTGCCACCCTTCCTTCCGCCCCACGTACGCACCGGGCCCGCCGCAGGCCCGCCGCCCTGGTTGCCGCGCTCGCGCTGGCCGGCGGATGTCTCGTCGCCACCCAGGTCACCGCCGCCACCGACGCGGCGGCCGTCCCCACGACCATCCCGCTCACTCTGACCAACAACTCCGGGCGCGGCGAGCAGGTGCACGTCTACGTCATCGGCACCGAGCTCTCGTCCGGGCGCCAGGGCTGGGCCGACACGAACGGCGCCTTCCATCCGTGGCCCGCCGGCGGCAACCCCCCGACGCCCGCTCCCGACGCGTCCATCGCGGGCCCGGCCAACGGGCAGTCGAAGACGATCCGGATGCCGAAGTTCTCCGGCCGGGTCTACTTCTCCTACGGGCAGAAGCTCGTCTTCAAGCTCACCACCGGCGGTCTGGTGCAGCCCGCGGTGCAGAACCCGAGCGACCCGAACGCGAACATCCTCTTCAACTGGACCGAGTACACGCTCAACGACGCCGGCCTGTGGATCAACAGCACGCAGGTCGACATGTTCTCCGCCCCTTACGCGGTCGGAGTGAAGCGCCCGAACGGCACCACCCTGAGCACCGGCCACCTGAAGCCCGGCGGCTACAAGGCGTTCTTCGACTCCCTGCGCAGCCAGCCCGGCGGCTGGGGCGGGCTCATCAGGACCCGCTCCGACGGGACGATCCTGCGGGCGCTCGCCCCCGGCCACGGCATCGAAGCCGGGGCGCTACCGGCCTCCGTCATGAACGACTACGTCAACCGCGTGTGGAGTAAGTACTCCTCGCAGACGCTGACCGTACAGCCGTTCAAGGACCAGCCGAACACGAAGTACTTCGGACGAGTCCAGGGCAACACCATGAACTTCACCAACAGTTCGGGAGCGGTCGTCACCAGCTTCCAGAAGCCTGACTCCGACAGCGTCTTCGGCTGCTACAAACTCCTTGACGCGCCCAACGACCTGGTCCGGGGGCCCATCTCCCGCACACTGTGCGCCGGCTACAACCGGTCGACGCTGCTGAGCAACCCCAACCAGCCCGACGCGAACAACGCGAACTTCTACAAGGACGCGGTCACCAACCACTACTCCGCCAAGATCCACGCCCAGATGGCGGACGGCAAGGCCTACGGCTTCGCCTTCGACGACGTGGGCGCGCACGAATCGCTCGTGCACGACGGCGACCCGCAGCAGGCGTACATCACGCTGGACCCGTTCAACTAGGGGTCTCTCGTGTCCGGTTGCTCATGGACCCCTCCGTACCGAGTCGTTCCCGCAGGCAAGGGACGGGGGGATCCGAGTGACCCGCCACCAGCCGACACGCCGGCCGAAGCCCGGCGTGCGCCTCGGGTCGGATGAGCAGGACGGGGTGGCCGTAGGCGGTCCGTCGAGCCACCCCACAGCGCGACCGGACGGTGAAGTCGTCGTCCGTCTGTGCGGGCGCCCGCGGTCCCGGCCGCGGCATCGGGCCCGCAGCGCCCGACGCCTCCCCGGCGTCCGCCCGCGCGACAACGTGCCCGCCACAGCCTCCGGACTGCGGCGAGCACGTCTTCACGCCGACGCTCGGGGGGAGGACGTAGCGGCCGGCATCGGAGAGAGGCGGCGGACACCGACCGGGCGACGTCCGCAAGCGCCGTCGACACGTGCGGTCACTCTGACCGCGACACCGCGTACGCGCGCCCCGCCCCCGGCTGCCCTCAGCCCCTGAACGACTCCAGCAGCCGCAGCCAGACCTCGCTGATCGTCGGGTACGCCGGAACCGCGTGCCACAGCCTCTCGATCGGCACCTCGCCGGCGACCGCGACCGTCGCGGAGTGCAGCAGCTCGCCGATGCCCGGGCCGACGAAGGTGACGCCCAGCACCACCTCGCGGTCCAGGTCGACGACCATCCGGGCGCGCCCCCTGTACCCCTGCGCGTACAGGCCGGAACCAGCCACGGAGGCCATGTCGTAGTCGACCGCGCGCACCCGGTGGCCGGCGGCCTCCGCCTCCGCGAGGGTGAGACCGACCGAGGATGCCTCGGGATCGGTGAAGACGACCTGGGGCACGGCGGCGTGGTCGGCGGTGGCGGCGTGGGCACCCCAGCGGCCCGTCTCCAGGAGGGACGCGTCCTGGGCACGGGCGGCGATCGCGGCCCCCGCGATACGGGCCTGGTACTTGCCCTGGTGGGTCAGCAGCGCACGGTGGTTGACGTCCCCGACCGCGTACAGCCAGTCGCTGTCCTCGACGAGGCAGCTGTCGTCGACCGTGAGCCAGGAGCCGGGCTCCAGCCCCACGGTGTCGAGGCCGAGGTCGTCGGTGCGCGGGGCCCGGCCGGTGGCGAAGAGGATCTCGTCGGTCTCCAGCCGTTCACCGTTGTCCAGTTCGACCGTGACCGGTCCGTCGTTCCCCGCCCGGCTCACGGCGGTCGCCGACACCTCCGTGAGGATCGTGACGCCCGCTTCGGTCAGGGCCTCGGCGACCAGTTCGCCCGCGAACGGCTCCATCTTGGGCAGCAGGCCCTTGCCGCGGATCAGCATCGTGACCTCGGCGCCGAGTCCCTGCCAGACGGTGGCCATCTCCACACCGACCACTCCCCCGCCGACCACGACGAGGCGGCCCGGCACCTCCTTGGCGCTGGTCGCCTCGCGGCTGGTCCAGGGGCGGACGTCCTCGACCCCGGGAAGTGCCGGAACGACGGCCCGGCTGCCGGTACAGACGGCTACCGCGTGCCGGGCGATGAGATGCTGCTCCGACCCGTCGGAGCCGGTGACGGACACCTTGCGGACACCGGTGAGCCGGCCCTTGCCCCGGTAGATCTCCGCGCCGATGCTGTCCAGCCAGCCGACCTGCCCGTCGTCCTTCCAGTGCGAGGTCTGCTCGTCCCGGTGAGCGAGGACGGCATCCGCGTCCAGCGGCCCCTGCACCGACCCGCTCAGCCCCGGCACGCGGCGCGCGTCGGCCCGTGCCACCACCGGCCGGAGCAGCGCCTTGCTGGGCATGCACGCCCAGTACGAGCATTCGCCCCCGATGAGCTCGGACTCCACCACGGCGGTGCTCAGCCCCGCTGCCCTGGCCCGGTCGGCCACGTTCTCCCCTACGGGGCCGGCGCCGATCACCACGACGTCGTATTCCTTGTTCTTCACAGCATCAGCGTCAGTCATGGGAACAGTGTGGTCGTGGGTGTGCGCAGCGGCCACACGGGCAGGCGGAATAGGACAACCGACGTCGCCGTTGTGCGGGACAGGTCCGATCGGTCCCAGGGAGAGGTAACAAAGCATGAGCACCGTAGAGCTCACCAAGGAAAACTTCGATCAGGTCGTGAGCGACAACGAATTCCTGCTGATCGACTTCTGGGCTTCCTGGTGCGGCCCGTGTCGGCAGTTCGCGCCGGTCTACGACTCGGCGTCCGAGCGCCACCCCGACCTGGTCTTCGCCAAGGTCGACACGGAGGCGCAGCAGGAGCTGGCGGCGGCTTTCGAGATCCGGTCGATTCCCACGCTGATGATCGTCCGTGACAACGTGGCGGTCTTCTCACAGCCCGGGGCCCTCCCCGAGGCGGCGCTCGAGGACGTCATCGGGCAGGCGCGGAAGCTGGACATGGACGAGGTGCGCAAGTCCGTCGAGGAGCAGAAGCAGGCACAGGGGCAGGCTCAGGAGCAGCAGTAGCCCCCTGCGGGTGCGGCGGACGCGGTGCGAGGGCCCGGCCGGGTACGGCTGGGCCCTCCGGCCTGCTCAGCGGCCTTCTTCGTTCGGCTCCGGCTCCCCGGTGCCGTTTCCGCCCTCCGCGGCCGTGGCTGCCACGGCGCCCGGCTCCTCCGCTCCGCGCGGCGCCGCGGTGCCGGACTCCTCCGCACCCCGCGGCTCCCCCTCGCCGCCGGGCGCCCTCACCCCGCCGATGCGCTCGGCGATCCTGACCGTGAGTCCGTAGTCCAGCTCCGCACCGTCCACCAGCAGGGCCTCCACGGTGTGGGTCGCTGGGTCGATGTCGGCCTCCATGCCGTCCCCCGCGTAGCGCGGGTAGCCCGACGCGCCCGTGTCACCGGTGGCCGCCACGACCGCCGAGCGGATCGCGGAACCGGGCGCGGGCGCACCGGTGACGGTCTTCCTGAATTCCGGGAACACCAGGATCTCGTAGCTCTGCGGATGACTCATGCCGACGACGCTAGACACCCGCCGTCGGCCGCGCATGTCGTGGACCCCGGCCGGTCAGCCCGATTCGCGGGCCACCGCTCTCGCCCGCAGCAGGTAGTGGCGCTCGGGCGCTCCGCCCGGGTGCTGCACCAGCCGGTCGATCATCTCCGCCAGTGGCTGTGCGGTGGCCAGTTCCATCCTGACGCTGCTGAGCCGGGGCCGCAGCAGCCGTCCCAGCATCAGGTCGTCGGCGCCGATGACGGCCACCTCGCCGGGCACCTCCACCCCGGCGTCCTGCAGGGCCCTCATCAGCAGCATCGCGTATTCGTCGTTGTAGGCGAACACGGAGTCCAAGCCCAGACTCCGCCACCGGGCGGCAAGGTCCTCGGCGGATGCCTCCTCGTACCGCAGCGGCAGCGGCTGGATCCGGGCGTCCGCGCCCGTTTCGTCGAGGGCGCGGAGCGCTCCGGCCAGTCGTGGTTCGGAGAACGGGGCGAGGCCGGGTTCCTGCGGCATGACCACCCCGATCCGGCTGCGGCCGCCGGACAGCAGGTGGCGGACCGCGCAGCTGCCGACCTCGCGCTGGTCCATGACGAGCGCGTGCGCGCCGTCCACCGGCTGCGGTCCGAGCGTGATCACCGCCTTGGCGCCCGAGCGGGTGAGGACGCCTATGCCGACGCGGGTGAGAGCCATCCCCACGGGCGACACGACGGCGACGGGCCGGAGTTCGGCCCACGCCCTGGCGGCCTCGTCGGGATCGAGGCCGCCGCTTCCGTACTGGACGACGGTGTAGTCGAGACGGCGCAGATCCGACTGCAGGTCGATGAAGAAGCGCTGCTGGAGAGGTCCGGCCGGAACGTGCGCGGCGGGCAGCAGCACCGTTCTGGTGTGCCCTGCCCGCAGACTGCGGGCCGCCGCGTGCGGGACGTAGCCGAGATCGGAGGCGGCTTCCCTGACCCGGCGGCGGGTGGATTCACTGATCCGCACCGTCGTGTTGTTGTTCAGAACGTAGGACACGGTGGCCCGGGAGACTCCGGCGAGTCGCGCCACATCGGCGCTGGTCGGTATGGACGTGTCGGCGGGCTGCTCGGGTAACTGGCTCATCGCGTCGGGCAGTCTTACAGACCCTGTGGTGCCCCCCGTGGGCCGGGGCACCGGTACCCGGAACGGGCGTCAGCTACCGGCGAGTACCGGCCAGACCTGCGGGTCCTCGAAGTTGAGGGCCCACAGCACCGTGTGGGTCACACCGTGCTTGCGGACCACCGGCAGGTGCGTGGCGACCCCGCGGGCGTCCTGGTACCAGACCTCGCGGAGCTCCGTGCCGTCGTCGTAGGTGAAGTACGGCGTCCCGGAGACCTCGTCGAGCCGGTAGGGGGCGCCCTGTTCCGCGCGCAGCGCCTCGGCCTCCTTCCAGGTGACGTGCTTCGTGGCGGCCGTGCTGTCGCTGTCCGCGGGCCAGTCCCAGCCGTAGGCGGGGAGCCCCATCTCCAGCTTGGCCGCCGGTACGAGAGCGGTGGCGCGCGTGAGGATGTCGTCGTACCAGCGGGTGTCGGCGAGCGGTCCGGGGTCACCGCCCGACCAGTGCAGGTTGTAGCCCATGATGCGGACCCGGTCGGCGACACGCCCGAGGGCGGCGTAGTCCCAGATGCGCCCGGTGGTGGCGGTCTTGGGGAACACGGTGATCACGCACTGCTTTCCGAGGGACCGGAGCCGTCGGCAGAGGTCCGTCGCCAGGGTGGTGAATCCGTCGCGGACCGAGGCGTACGTGGCGTCCCCGGTGGCGGCGATCGACTCGTAGTCGAGGTCGAGGCCGTCGTAGTCGCGGGTGGCGACCGTGCGCATCAGGGCGTCGGCGTGCTCGGTGCGCCGGGCGGGGCTGGTGAGGATCGCCGCCAGCGCGCCGGGCTCCATCGTCTCCATGACCGTGGGGACGACCTTCACCCCGGCCCGGTGCAGACCGTCGATGATGCGGCGCTCTCCCGCGCCGGGATGGCTGTCGATCCGGCCGGCCGAGACGGCCTCGTACCAGAACGGGCTGACGGTGTGCAGCTGGTCGGCGTGGCGCAGGGCGTCCTGGTAGGCGCCCTCCTGGTCCCAGTAGGGCAGCCATCCCGACACCGTGCGGGGTGGTGGTGCCGCAGCAGGGTCCACGGCGGGCTCCCGGGCGGCCGGTGAGGCGGAGGACGGCCCTGACGCGGCGACAGAAGGCGCGGGCAGCAGGGCCGCTGCCGCGAGGAGCCCGACGGCCGCGAAGGCGCGGTACAGACGGGCGGTGACGACTGAGGTGATCATGAGATCGAGCCTGAGGCCCCGTTCGCGGACCCGCTGGGCGGATTGGGCCGTCCAGGTTCTACGGTGTGGTGATGACGTTCCAGCACGACCACAGCAGTGATCCCTCGACCGACTTCCCGGGCCGTAACGGACCGACCGCCACGGCGGAGGCCGACCCGCGCGAGGCGGGACCGGTCCGCACCTCGTACGCCCCCGACCGCGACGGTGCTCCCGATCCCGGCGAGATCGTCTGGACCTGGGTGCCGTTCGAGGAGAACGACGGTCGCGGCAAGGACCGGCCGGTTCTCGTCGTGGCCCGCGAGAGGGAGGGCACGCTGCTCGCCGTCCAGTTGTCCAGCAAGCAGCACGAACGGGACCACGAGTGGGTCGCGCTGGGTGCGGGGCCGTGGGACAGCTCGGGCCGTGCGTCCTGGGTGGACCTGGACCGGGTGCTGCGGGTACACGAGGACGGTATGCGGCGCGAGGCCTGTGCGCTGGACCGGGACAGATTCGACCTGGTGGTGGTACGGCTGCGGGAACGTTACGGCTGGAGCTGAGGGGCGAGGATCCTGGTGAAGGCGGCCCGTACGGCGGAATCGGGGTCGCGGTCCAGGATGCCGAAGACGATCTGCTCGAAGTGGCCCGCGAACCGTCCGCCGTCGGCGAGCAGCGCACGGAAGGCGCCCGCCACCTCGGCCGGGTCGTTCTGGAAGACACCGCAGCCCCAGGCTCCGAGGACCAGCCTCCGGTAGCCGCGGACGGCCGCGACCTCGAGCACCCGTTCGGCACGGCTCGCGAGCGCGGCGGGGATGCCGTGCGCGTGCTCCGGCTCCCGCCTGCGGATCACTCCGGCGTTCGGCGCCGGCGAGGTGAGGAATCCCGCGGTGTACGGGGTGTCGAGGAGCCGCCCCCGGTCGTCGCGGAAGACCGGCACACCGGGTGAGTGGATGACCCGGTCGGTGTAGAAGGCGCTGCGTTCGGCGCGGTGGTGGGCGTAGTACTCGGGGGCGCGCAGCAGCGTCACGTACAGCGCGGAGCCGCGGCACAGAGCCTCTTCCTGGGCCTGCGCGCCGTTCAGATATCCACCGCCCGGATTGCGGGCCGAGGCGTAGTTCAGCACGGCCACCCTGCCCGCCGAGGCACCCGTCATCCGGCGTGCCGCATGCAGGCTGCTCTCACCGGTCACCTCGATGACGGGTGTGCGGTCCGTGTCCAGGACGGCGACGGGCACCGGCTCGGGACCGTACAGCCGCGTCCCGGACAGCGCGGCGGTCAGCGCGCGCTCGATCGTCACCTCGCGCCCCTCCGGCGTCCGGTAGTACCCGGCCTCGACGATGGCCTCGGTCTCTCGCGCGATCCCGCGCAGTCGTGCGCTCATGGGCGCGCCCCCGTGTGGTGCATACGGGGCATGCTGGACGTCCAGCGGCATGGACGCAACCGGTTTTCCGTCCCGCAGGGGCACCCTTGTGCGAACTCCCGGTAAGGGTTTGGGTGGTAAGGAAGCACCCGAAGAGGAGGACCAGCATGCTCCCGGACACTCCCGGCGTTCATGGCTCGACCGTTGACGTGGAACCCCTCGGCGAGGACGAGGCGGAGGATCTGCTCCGCGGCATATGTTTCAAGACGGGACCGCCCAGGACGGTCGGTGTGGAACTCGAATGGCTCATCCACGACCGTGAGGACCCCGGGACGGCGGTCTCCCCCGAACGCCTTCGCGCCTGTGCCGACGCCGTGCGCGCGGTCCCGCTGGACGCGTCCCTGACCTTCGAACCCGGCGGTCAGCTGGAGCTCAGCTCCCGGCCGGCGGATTCCCTGATGGCGTGCATCGACGCCACTGCCGCCGATCTGGCCGCCGTGCGCGACACCCTCGGAAGGGCCGGACTCGTGCCGGCCGGCCTCGGTGTCGATCCGTGGCACTCCCCCCGCCGTCTGCTCAAGGAGCCCCGCTACGCGGCGATGGAAGCCGCGCTCGACCGTTCCGGGACCGCCGGGCGCGCCATGATGTGCACCTCCGCCTCCGTCCAGGTGTGCCTGGACGCCGGTGAGGAGGAGCCGGGCCCGCTGGGCTACGGGCGGCGCTGGCAGCTCGGACACCTGCTGGGCGCGGTCCTCGTGGCGGCGTTCGCCAATTCGCCGTTGCGGCAGGGACGCCGGACCGGCTGGCGCTCGACCCGGCAGGCCCTGTGGGCCGCTCTCGACCCGGCCAGGTCGCTGGCCCCGACGAGCCGTCTCGCACCGCGGGACGCCTGGGCGGCCCACGTACTCGACACGCCCGTGATGTGCATCCGGAACGACGACGGCCCCTGGGCCGTGCCGGAGGGGCTGTCACTCCGGGACTGGATCCGCGGCGGCGGGCCCCGGCCGGTGGTGCGCGCGGATCTCGACTACCACATCACGACGCTCTTCCCCCCGGTGCGCCCCCGCGGGCATCTGGAGCTGCGCATGATCGACGCCCAGTCGGGCACCGACGGCTGGCTGGTGCCACTGGCCGCGACCACCGCGATGTTCGACGACCCGGAGGCGGCCGAGACCGTGTACCGCACCGTGAAACCGCTGGCCGAGACGGCGGGCCCGGCCGCCGCACCCCGCAATCCGCTGTGGACGGCCGCCGCCCGCGACGGGCTGGGCAACCCGGAGCTGGCCTCGGCCGCCGCGGCCTGCTTCGCCGCGGCTCTGGACGCGCTGCCCCGGCTCGGCGCGAGCGACCACGTGCAGAACACCGTGGCGGCCTTCACCGACCGTTACGTGGCCAGGGGCCGATGTCCCGCAGACGATCTGCCCGACCCGGCACCGTGGCAGCAGGCCGCAGGACCGCAGCACGGAAGGAGTCCGCGCCGATGACCGGCACATCTGTTCCCCCCGGGCACGGGGACCTCGACACGGAGGCGCTGCGCAAGCGCGCCCTGGCCGCGCTCCTCACCGCCCGCGAACGCACCGCGCTGCTCACCGACAGCGTCGACGACCATGACCTGACCGCCCAGCACTCCCCCCTGATGTCGCCCCTGGTCTGGGATCTGGCGCACATCGGCAACCAGGAGGAGCTGTGGCTGCTGCGGGCGGTGGGCGGGCGGGCGGCGCTGCGCCCCGAGATCGACGGACTGTACGACGCCTTCGAGCATCCCCGGGCGAGCCGTCCCTCGCTGCCGCTGCTGGCACCCGCCGAGGCGCGTACCTATGCCGCTGACGTACGCGGCCGGGCCCTGGACATCCTCGACGGGGCCCCGCTGCACGGCGGGGGACGGCCACTGGAGCAGGCGGGCTTCGCCTTCGGCATGGTCGCCCAGCACGAGCAGCAGCACGACGAGACGATGCTGATCACTCATCAGCTGCGTACCGGGCCCCCCGTGCTCAGCGCACCGGAGCCGCCGGTGGCCGACGACGCGGTGGCGCTTCCGGCAGAAGTGCTGGTTCCGGGTGGCCCGTTCACCATGGGCACGTCCACCGAGCCGTGGGCACTGGACAACGAACGGCCCGCGCACCGGCGGGAGGTCGCGGCGTTCTTCGTCGACACCGCTCCGGTCACGTGCGGTGCCTACCAGCGGTTCATCGACGACGGCGGGTACACCGACGCCCGCTGGTGGGCCCCGGACGGCTGGGCCATGGTCCGCGGGCACGAGCTGACCGCGCCCCTGTTCTGGCATCGCGACGCCGGCCAGTGGCTGCGGCGGCGCTTCGGCGTCACCGAGCCCGTGCCCCCGGACGAGCCGGTGCTCCACGTCAGCTGGTACGAGGCGGACGCGTACGCCCGCTGGGCGGGCCGGCGGCTGCCGACCGAGCCCGAGTGGGAGAAGGCGGCCCGTCACGACCCCGACTCCGGCCGGTCGCTGCGCTACCCCTGGGGCGACGGTGACCCGACGCCCGAGCGGGCCAACCTGGGCCAGCGGCATCTGCGTCCCGCCGCCGCGGGGGCCTACGCGGCGGGCCGGTCCCCGGCTGGAGCCGGGCAGTTGATCGGTGATGTGTGGGAGTGGACGTCGAGCGACTTCCTTCCCTACCCCGGCTTCGCCCCCTTCCCGTACCGCGAGTACTCCGAGGTGTTCTTCGGGCCGGAGCACAAGGTGCTGCGCGGCGGCTCGTTCGCCGTGGACCCGGTGGCCTGCCGGGGGACGTTCCGCAACTGGGACCTTCCCGTGCGGCGCCAGATCTTCTCCGGTTTCCGCACCGCGAGGGATGCCTGATGTGCCGCCACATCGCCTATCTCGGGCCCTCCGTGGCCCTGGGTGAGGTGCTGGTCACACCCCCGCACGCACTCGTACGGCAGTCCTGGGAGCCCCGGCGCCAGAGGAACGGCACGGTCAACGCTGACGGTTTCGGGGTCGGCTGGTACGCCGGTGACGACCCCGCGCCGGGCCGTTACCGGCGTGCCGGGCCCGTGTGGGGCGACGAGACCTTCGCCGACCTGGCGCGCGTGGTGCGCAGCACCGCGCTGCTCGGGGCCGTCCGTGACGCGACGTGGGCGGGCGCGGACGGGGAGGCCGCCGCCGCGCCCTTCGCCGAGGGCACGCTGCTGTTCAGCCACAACGGAGCGGTGCGCGACTGGCCCGGCTCCCTGGCTCCGCTGGCCGGCACGCTGCCGCCCGCGGCCCTGCTCTCACTGGCGGCGCGGAGCGACTCCGCACTGCTCTGGGCGCTCGTGCGCCACCGGATCACGGCGGGCGACGACATAGCCCGGGCAGTCGCCGACACCGTTCTCGACGTCGCGGCTGCCGCCCCCGGGTCACGTCTCAACCTGCTGCTCACCGACGGCTCCACGATCGTGGCGACCGCCTGGGGCGACTCGCTCTGGTATCTCGACGAACCGGGCGGTCGCACGGTGGTGGCCTCCGAGCCGTACGACGACGATCCGTCCTGGCACGAGGTCCCGGACCGCACCTTGCTGGCCGCGACCCGCACCGATGTTCTACTGACCCCGCTCAAGGAGCCCGCTGCGTGAGTCCCTTCCTGCTGACCCGCACCCTGCCGGTGGACGCGACGGACGCGGCGCTGCGCGCCGATGTGCTGAGCGGTCTGACCCGGCAGCCGAAGACGCTGCCGCCCAAGTGGTTCTACGACGCGCACGGCAGCGACCTGTTCGAGGAGATCACCCGGCTGGACGAGTACTACCCGACCCGTTCGGAGCGGGAGATCCTGATCGCCCGTGCCGGGGACATCGCCGCGGCATCCGGGGCCCGGACCCTGATCGAGCTGGGGTCGGGGTCGTCGGAGAAGACCCGGCACCTGCTGGACGCACTGCCCGGACTCCACACGTACGTGCCGGTCGACGTCAGTGAGAGCGCCCTCACGGGTGCGGCCCAGGCACTGCTGGCCGAGCGCCCCGGGCTCTCCGTGCACGCCCTCATCGCCGATTTCACGCACGTCCTGGAGCTGCCGGACAGCCCCGGGCCCCGGCTGGTGGCCTTCCTGGGTGGCACGCTGGGCAATCTGCTGCCCCGGGAGCGCGCGGAGTTCCTTCGGTCCGTACGAGCGCGGCTCTCGCCCGGCGACGGGCTGCTGCTCGGCACCGACCTGGTCAAGGACGAGGCGACGCTGGTCGCGGCCTACGACGACGCGGCCGGGGTGACGGCGGCGTTCAACAAGAACGTGCTGACGGTGGTGGACCGTGAGCTGGGGGCGGACTTCCAGCTCGACGACTTCGACCACGTGGCCGTGTGGGACCCGCACCACGAGTGGATCGAGATGCGGCTGCGCGCCCGCCGGGCGCTGACCGTGAAGATCCGCGAGCTGGACCTGGTCGTGCCGTTCGAGGAGGGCGAGGAGCTGCGCACGGAGATCTCGGCGAAGTTCCGCAAGGAAGGAGTGCGGGAAGAACTGGCCGCGGCGGGACTGCGGCTGGATCAGTGGTGGACGGATTCAGGAGGCCGGTTCGCGCTGTCGCTGGCGACGGCGGACTGAGCAGCGCGCGCCAGCGCGCGCCGGTCGGGCTCACCGCCCGCGGGTATCAGCGGCAGGACGCGGATCTCGGCGGTGAGCCCGGCAGCCGTCACCACCCGCCAGAGCGAGGCGGCCAGTGGGTCCTCGCCGACGAACGCGGCGGCGCCCGCGGGGCGCTGTTCCGCGGTCCGGTACCGGATGCGGACCGGCCGGACCGCGGCCCCCGCGTCCATCGCCGCCTGGAAGGCGGCGTGCCGGAAGCGGCCGCCGTCGCCCCGGCCGCACCAGGTGCTGCCCTGCGGGAACACCGCGACCCGTGACCCCGAGGCCAGCGCCCCGGCGAGCGCCCGTACCGCGCCGGGCAGGGCACGCAGCCGGTCCCGCTCGATGAACAGCGTGCCGCCGAGCGCGGCGAGCGGTCCGAGCAGCGGCCAGGTCCGGATCTCGCTCTTGGCGAGCATCCTGGCCGGGAACACGGTCGCGACGAGCGGGATGTCCAGCCACGAGACGTGATTGGCGACGACGAGTTCACCCACCGGGGCCCGGACCGGGTCCGCCCCGTGCCGGACCGCGTCCGCCGTTGGTCCGGTGGCCCGTACGCGTACGCCGAAGGCCCTCACCACGGCGTACGCCCAGCCGCGGATCAGCCGGTCGCGGAGTGCGGGCCCGAGGAGCAGCACGGCCGGCACGCACACGGCACCGAGCAGGGTGAGCGTGCACCCCGCGGTCAGCAGGACGGCTGCGGGCAGGGGTGCGCGCCGCGCGCCCCGGTGCCCCGCGCACGCGCGCGGGGTGCACGGGGCGGAGGGCAGCCAGACGCTCACCGCAGCGGGGCGAGCGAGAGGAAGTGGCGGAGGTAGCGCGGGTCGGCGCGGCGCATCGAGAGCAGGACGTAGAGGTCGGCGACGTCGAAGTCCGGGTCGTGGGCGGGGGCCCCGCAGACCCAGGCGCCGAGGCGCAGATAGCCGCGCAGCAGGGGCGGCAGCGCCGCCCGGCCCCCGGGGCCGCCGCCGGGATGTCCGGTGGTGTCCCAGAGGCGGTGGGGGGCTACCCAGTACTCCTCGGGCGCCAGGTTGTGGGTGCGCACGGTGTTCCAGCTCGTGGCCGCCAGCGCGCCCCCGTCGGCGAGGGGTACGGAGCAGCAGCCGGCCAGCCAGTTGTGTCCGGTGCGCTCCATGTAGCGGGCGAGTCCGGCCCAGATCAGGGCGATGACGGCTCCGTCCCGGTGGGCGGGGTGGACGCAGGAGCGGCCGACCTCGACGAGGTCGTCGCGGATCGGCGCGAGCCGTGAGAGGTCGAACTCCCCCTCCGCGTACAGGCCGCCGGCGAGCCTGGCGCCCTCGGGCGGCAGCAGCCGGTAGGTGGCGACCACGTCTCCGGTGGCCGCCTCACGCACCAGCAGGTGGTCGCAGTAGGCGTCGAAGGCATCACTGTCCAGGCCGGGTTCGAGGCTGTCGAGCCGGGCGCCGAGCTCTCCGGCGAACACCTGGTGGCGCAGGCGCTGGGCTGCGCGTACGTCTTCCGGGCCGGTGGCCAGTGACACCCGGTAGCCGGTGGGACGGGCGGGGGCGGGCACACGGGCCGGCGGGACGGTGGCAGCGGGCGGAGGGGCGAGGGGCAGCACGGTCATGGCGGTCTCCGGGGACGGATCGGCTGGGGCGGCTGCCGGACCTCCGCGGCTGCGGGACGGCCCGGCCCCCTACTTCTTCCGCGACCGGCTGGACTTGACATGACCGCCACGGGGAGCGGGGATGTGATCCTGCTGAATCCCCAGGTGGCCGGATCGCGCCCTGCCCGGCCGACCGAGCACGCCGGCCCGAACGCCGGGCCGCCGGGCGCGCCACGGTCCGGATCGGCGGGCCGCCACCGGGCGCGCGGTCCGTCAGCCGGTGATGAGCTTCGCGGTGATGCGGGCCGACGCCTTCTTCGCCGCTTCCGCGGCGTCACCCCCCTGCAGCACCGCCGTCATGTACGGCTTGATCGGGTTGTCGGCCTCGACGGCCGCCCAGTGGGGGGAGTTGGGCGTGGCCCTCCCCTCGGCGGCGCCCACGGCCATCGCGGCCGTCCCTTCCTGGCCCTCGATGACACGGGCGAGGGCGGGCTTGTTGGGCACGTAGTTCATGGCCCTGGCGAGCTCCGTCTGCCACTTCTCGCCCGCCAGCTCCTTGACGACCTCGATGCCCTCGCTCCGCCGGTCGGCACGCTCCGGCACGATGAGGTCCGAACCACCGGTGAAGACCGCTCCCGGCCTGTCCGCGCTCTTGCCGGGTATGGGGAAGTAGCCGAGCTTGCCCTTGAGCTCCGGGTTCGCCTGCTCGATGAGCGCGGCGCTGCCCGGCACCGCGATGATCTGGGCGACGTCGCCCCCGGCGAACACGTCGGTCTCCGGGGGCGTCTGCTCGTCGGCGTCCTTGGGGCCGGCGCCGAGCGCCTGCAGCTCCTTGTAGAAGTCCATGCCCCTGAGTGCGGCGGGCGAATCCAGAGCCCCCTGGTAGTCGCCGCCGGTGTCCTCGGCCAGCTCCCCGCCCTCGTCCCAGATGAACCCGGCCAGGACGTACCAGTTCTGCCCCGCGAGGTAGATGCCCTGCTGGTCCGCGCTGTCGTCCAGCCTCTCGGTGATCCCGACCCATTCCTCGCGGGTCGTGGGTGGAGCGGTGATGCCCGCCTGTGCGAAGAGGTCCTTGTTGTAGATCACGACGCGGTTGGCGGCGTACCAGGGAATCCCGTACTGCCCGCCGTTGATGCTGCCCGGTTCGGCGAGACCCGGCAGCCAGTCCTCCCCTCCGAGGTCACGCATGGACTCCAGGGTGAGGTCACGCAGCTTCCCGCTGTCCGCGTACTGGGCGACCTGGGTGTTGCCCACCTCGATGACGTCGGGCGCGTCGTCCCCCTCGATCGCCTTCAGGACCTTGGGGCCGATTCCGCCCCACTCCTGGAGAACGAACTCCAGTTCGACAGAGGGGTTCTCCTCCTCGTACGACCGGGTGAAGCGGTCCAGGAAGTCCGGGGAGACGCTGCCCTTCATCAGCCACACCGTCACCGTGCGGCCGTCGCCGCCCGAGCCGGGGAGGAAACCGCAGCCGCCCAGCGTGACGGAGGAAACGAGCGCGAGGGCTCCGGCCAGAGTGCGGATCTTCACGGGGGTCACCTTCTGCGAAACGGCACGACGAATGACAGGACCCGGGTGGGGGGACTGCGGGCGGCGCTCGCACGGGCGTATGGACCGGAGTTTGGTATGGATCAATGCGCAGGTCAAGCCCCGGTCGCGAGCGGATCACCGATCGCGGTGCCTCGCGCACCGGCGGAGGGTGAGGCACCGTGGAACCACGAAAGGAGACATACATGTCCAATCACACCTATCGGGTCACCGAGATCGTGGGAACCTCCGAGGAGGGCCTGGACGCGGCGATCCGGAACGGCATCGCGAGGGCGTCGGAGACGTTGCACCATCTCGACTGGTTCGAGATGACGCAGGTGCGCGGCCATATCGAGGACGGCCGCATCGCCCACTACCAGGTGGGCCTCAAGGTCGGCTTCCGGCTCGACGGGAACGCCTGACCGGACGCGGACCCTGGCGTGACGCCCGTCCCCGGCCGGATCAGGTGCGGCCCGCACGCTCCCGCGCATCCTCCAGCGCGGGTGAGGGTGTGGCCCAGCGGGCCCGCACCACCCGACTCCGGCCGGCTCGGCGGCGCCGCGGACCAACTCGTCGCCATCGACCGTGGCCGTTCGAGATGCGTGTGCGCCCGGCCGCTGATTCGCTGATCGGGTCCACTCCCCCACCGACCCAGGAGTGATCATGAGCGTTGCAGGTGAGTCCGGCGGCCGTGCGCGGCAGCTGAAGGCCAAGGCAGAAGAACTGAAGGAAGCCGCAGACCGCGCCACGGACCCGGAGCAGCGCCAGAGGCTCCAGGACAAGGCCCGTCGCCTGCGGGAGCAGGGCGAGCAGGAGAGCAGTATGCAGGACCGCGGCATGGACCCGATGGTGTAGGGGACCCGCGCCCGCGCCTGCCGGCGGTCCTCCCGCGAGTGGCATGCGGGAGGATCACCGGCAGAGCCTGTCCGCCCCACTGATCCGTACGGAGCCGTACCGCCCATGCCCACCCCACACGATCCGTACGTCCGGGTGCGAGGCGCCCGGGAGCACAACCTCCGCGATGTGGACGTCGACATCCCCCGGGACACCCTCGCGGTCTTCACCGGCGTCTCGGGCTCGGGAAAGTCCTCGCTGGCGTTCGGGACGATCTACGCCGAGGCCCAGCGCCGCTACTTCGAGTCCGTCGCCCCCTACGCCCGAAGGCTGATCCATCAGGTCGGCGCTCCCGATGTCGGTGAGATCACCGGCCTGCCGCCCGCGGTGTCCCTGGAACAGCGCCGTTCGGCGCCCGGATCACGGTCCTCGGTGGGCACCGTGACGACCCTGTCGAACTCGCTGCGCATGCTGTTCTCCCGCGCGGGTGACTATCCGGCGGGGGCCGCACGGCTCGACTCCGACGCCTTCTCGCCGAACACGGCGGCCGGCGCGTGCCCCGAGTGCCACGGGCTGGGGCGGATCCACCGCACGACCGAGGAACTCCTCGTGCCGGACCCCTCTCTGTCGGTGCGGGACGGGGCGATCGCGGCCTGGCCGGGCGCCTGGCAGGGGAAGAACCTCCGCGATGTGCTGGACGCGCTCGGATACGACATCGAACGGCCGTGGCGGGAGCTGGACGCGCGGGACCGCGAGTGGATCCTGTTCACCGACGAGCAGCCGGTGGTGACGGTGCATCCGGTCCGTGAGGCCGGGCGGATCCAGCGCCCCTACCAGGGCACGTACATGAGCGCACGACGCTATGTGATGCACACGTTCGCGGATTCCAGGAGCCGCGCGCTGCGGGCGAAGGCGGAGCGCTTCCTCACCAGCTCCCCGTGTCCGGTCTGCCACGGCAGCCGGCTCCGGCCGGAGGCGATGGCGGTGACGTTCGCGGGCCGCACGATCGCCGGCCTCACCGCTCTTCCGCTCTCCGCCCTGACCGAGGTGCTGCTCGCCGCGGGCGGTCGCAGCGACACCGCACGGGTACTGACCGCCGATCTGCTGGGGCGCATCGAGCCGGTGACGGAGCTGGGCCTCGGCTATCTCAGCCTCGACCGCACGGCCCCGACGCTGTCCTCCGGCGAGCTGCAGCGGCTGCGGCTCGCGACCCAGCTGAGGTCGGGGCTCTTCGGCGTGGTCTACGTGCTGGACGAGCCGTCGGCCGGGCTGCACCCCGCCGACACGGCGTCCCTCCTCTCCGTCCTCGGCAGGCTCAAGGAGGCGGGCAACTCGGTGTTCGTGGTGGAGCACCAGATGGACGTGGTGCGGCAGGCCGACTGGCTGGTGGATGTGGGTCCTCTGGCGGGCGAGCACGGGGGCCGGGTGCTGCACAGCGGACCGCCGGACGAGCTCGCCGGCGTGGCCGCGTCCGCGACCCGGCGCTTCCTCTTCGACGAGGACCCGGCTCCGGCGCGGGAGCCGCGCACCCCGTCCGGGTGGATCCGGCTGCGCGGGGTCGACCGGCACAATGTGCGCCGCGCCGACGCCGACTTCCCGCTCGGGGTGCTGACGGCCGTCACCGGGGTGTCGGGATCGGGGAAGTCGACGCTGGTCGGCCAGGTACTGGCGGGTGTGCTGGCCGACCGGCAGGCGGACTCCCCCGGGGCACCGGTCGGGGAGGGGAGCTGCGCGTCGGCGGAGGGCCTGGGTGCGGTGGACCGGCTGGTGCAGGTCGACCAGAAGCCCATCGGCCGGACGCCCCGGTCCAACCTGGCCACGTACACCGGGCTGTTCGACGTCGTACGGAAGCTGTTCGCGGGGACGACGACGGCTCGGGAACGGGGCTACCGGGCCGGGCGGTTCTCGTTCAACGTGGCGGGCGGACGGTGCGAGACCTGCCAGGGCGAGGGGTTCGTCTCCGTCGAGCTGCTCTTCCTGCCCAGCACGTACGCCCCCTGCCCGGACTGCCACGGCGCGCGCTACAACCCGGCGACGCTGGAGGTCTCGCTCCGCGGTCTCACGATCGCCGGGGTGCTGGACCTGACGGTGGAGGCGGCTGCCGGATTCCTGGCGGGGACACCCGCGGCCGAACGCAGTCTGCGGGCCCTCCTCGACGTGGGGCTCGGCTATCTGCGGCTGGGACAGCCGGCGACGGAGCTGTCGGGGGGCGAAGCCCAGCGGATCAAGCTCGCCACCGAGCTGCAGCGCACCCGTCGCGGACACACCCTGTATCTGCTGGACGAGCCGACCACGGGCCTGCATCCGGCCGACGTGGAGGTGCTGATGCGGCAGTTGCACGGTCTGGTGGAGGCGGGCGACTCGGTGGTGGTCGTGGAGCACGACATGGCGGTGGTCGCGGGTGCCGACCACGTGATCGACCTGGGCCCGGGCGGCGGTGACCGGGGCGGCCGGATCGTTGCCACCGGCACCCCGCGGGAGGTCGCGCGAGCGGCGGGGAGCCGGACGGCCGCGTACCTGGCGAAGGCACTGCGGACGGCCTGACTCCCCGCCGGGGCACGGGCCTCGGTCAGCGGCGCACCTTGCGGGTGGCCCGGAGCCACTCCTTGTTCATCGCGGCGATCGAGGGCAGGGGGATGCCCTTCGGGCACGCCGTGGCGCACTCCCCGGTAAGGGTGCAGCCGCCGAAGCCCTCCTCGTCCATGGTCGCGACCATGTCGAGCACGCGTGTTTCGCGCTCGGGTGCGCCCTGCGGGAGCACGTTGAGGTGGTTGACCTTCGCCGAGGTGAAGAGCATCGCGGAGCCGTTGGGGCAGGCCGCGACGCAGGCGCCGCATCCGATGCACTCGGCGTGCTCGAAGGCGAAGTCGGCGTCCGGCTTGGGTACCGGGGTGGCGTGCGCGTCGGGCGCCGTGCCGGTGGGTGCCGAGATGTATCCGCCGGACTGGATGATCCGGTCGAAGGCCGAACGGTCGACGACGAGGTCCTTGACGACGGGGAAGGCGGAGGCGCGCCAGGGCTCGACGTCGATCGTGTCGCCGTCCTGGAACGACCGCATGTGGAGCTGACAGGTCGTGGTGCGCTCCGGGCCGTGGGCGTCGCCGTTGATGACGAGGCTGCACGCGCCGCAGATGCCTTCGCGGCAGTCGTGGTCGAAGGCGACGGGTTCGTCCCCGCCGAGGATGAGCTCCTCGTTGAGGGTGTCGAGCATCTCCAGGAACGACATGTCCGGGGAGATGCCGTCGACTTCGTAGGTGGCCATGGCGCCGGGCGTCTCGGCGTTCTGCTGGCGCCAGACGCGCAGGGTGAGCTTCATGCGTAGCTCCGCTGGGTGGGGTGGACGTACTCGAAGACGAGGTCTTCCTTGTGCAGGACGGGGGCGTCGCCCGTGGAGCTGAACTCCCAGGCGGCCGCGTAGGAGAAATCCTCGTCCCGGCGGGCGGCTTCGCCGTCCGGGGTCTGCGACTCCTCACGGAAGTGGCCTCCGCAGGATTCGGCGCGGTGCAGGGCGTCGAGGCACATGAGCTCGGCGAGCTCCAGGTAGTCGACGATGCGGTTGGCCTTCTCCAGCGACTGGTTGAACTGTTCGCCGGTGCCGGGCACCTTGATGCGGCGCCAGAACTCCTCGCGGATCTGCGGGATCCGGTCCAGGGCCTTGCGCAGCCCTTCCTCGGTGCGGGCCATTCCGCAGAACTCCCACATGAGCTCGCCGATCTCGCGGTGGAAGGAGTCCGGGGTCCGGTCGCCGTCGACGGCGAGCAGCAGGTTGAGCCGGTCCTCGGTCTCGGCGACGGCCTCGGCGACCGCCGGGTGGCCGGCGTCGACCGCCTCGGCGTGCGGGTTGCGGGCCAGGTAGTCGTTGATGGTCGACGGCAGGACGAAGTAGCCGTCGGCCAGGCCCTGCATGAGCGCGGAGGCGCCGAGCCGGTTGGCGCCGTGGTCGGAGAAGTTGGCCTCGCCGATCGCGAAGAGGCCGGGGATCGTGGTCTGGAGGTCGTAGTCGACCCAGAGCCCGCCCATCGTGTAGTGCACGGCGGGATAGATCCGCATGGGCGTCTCGTACGGGTTCTCCGCGGTGATCTGCGCGTACATGTCGAAGAGGTTGCCGTACTTCTCCTCGACCTTGTCCCGGCCCATCCGCTGGATGGCCTCGGCGAAGTCGAGGTAGACGCCCTGTCCGCCGGGTCCCACCCCGCGGCCCTCGTCGCAGACGTTCTTGGCGGCGCGGGAGGCGATGTCGCGGGGTACGAGGTTGCCGAACGCCGGGTAGACGCGCTCCAGGTAGTAGTCCCGCTCCTCCTCCGGGATCTCGTTCGCCGGCCGGGTGTCGCCCTTGGCCTTCGGGACCCAGATGCGTCCGTCGTTGCGCAGCGACTCGCTCATCAGCGTCAGCTTGGACTGGTGGTCGCCGGTGCGCGGGATGCAGGTGGGGTGGATCTGCGTGAAGCAGGGGTTGGCGAAGTAGGCACCGCGCCGGTGGGCCCGCCAGATGGCGGTGGTGTTGGAGTTCATCGCGTTCGTCGACAGGTAGAAGACGTTGCCGTAGCCGCCGCTGGCCAGGACGACCGCGTCGGCGAAGTACGTGTCGATCTTCCCGGTGACGAGGTCGCGGGCCACGATGCCGCGGGCCTTGCCGTCGACGACGATCAGGTCGAGCATCTCGGTACGCGGGTGCAGTTCGACGTTGCCGGCGGCGATCTGCCGGGACAGTGCCTGGTAGGCGCCGAGGAGGAGCTGCTGTCCCGTCTGACCGCGGGCGTAGAAGGTGCGGGAGACCTGGACGCCGCCGAAGGAGCGGTTGTCGAGGAGACCCCCGTACTCGCGGGCGAAGGGCACGCCCTGGGCGACGCACTGGTCGATGATCTCGACGGAGATCTCGGCCAGGCGGTGCACGTTGGGCTCCCGGGCGCGGAAGTCGCCGCCCTTGACGGTGTCGTAGAAGAGCCGGTGCACGGAGTCGCCGTCGTTGCGGTAGTTCTTCGCCGCGTTGATCCCGCCCTGCGCGGCGACGGAGTGGGCACGCCGGGGCGAGTCCTGGAAGCAGAACTGGACGACGTGGTAGCCCTGCTCGGCGAGCGTCGCGCCGGCCGACCCTCCGGCCAGTCCGGTGCCCACGACGATGACGGTGTGCTTGCGGCGGTTGGCCGGGTTGACCAGCTTCGCCTCGAACCGGCGGGTGTCCCAGCGGTCGGCGACGGGCCCTTCGGGCGCCTTGGTGTCGACGACGGGTTCCCCGGTCACGTAGTTCGTGTAGTCGCTCATGTCAGTTCACCACTCCGGTCATGACGGCCACGGGCACGGAGACGAAGCCCGCCGTCAGCACGACTGCCAGGACGTTGCCCACGGTCTTGAGCATCCGGTCACGGGTCGCGTTGCCCACGCCGAGGGTCTGTGCGGCGCTCCAGAAACCGTGCTGGACGTGCAGGCCCACGGCGAGCACCGCGACGATGTAGATGACGTTGCCGTACCAGGTGGAGAAGGTGTCGAGCACGTTCTGGTAGGGGTGTCCGGCCTGGAATCCGCCCGGGTGCACGGTGCCGGTGGTCAGGTCCAGGATGTGCCAGACGATGAACAGCGCCAGGATGATGCCGCCCCAGCGCATGGTGCGGGTGGCGTAGCTCGCGCGCGCCTTCCTGTGCACGTACGCGTTCGGGCGCGCCCTGATGTCACGGCGGCTCAGCTGGTACGCGGAGACGGCGTGCAGGACGACCGCAGCGACGAGCACCACGCGCACGATCCACAGGGCCCACTCGTAGTGCAGGAAGGGCTCGCCGAGGGTCCGGAGCCAGTGGGCGTAGTGGTTGAACTCGTCGGATCCGAAGAAGATCTTCAGGTTGCCCAGCATGTGGACGACCAGGTACCCGAGCATGATCAGACCGCTCACAGCCATGATCGTCTTCTTGCCGACGGACGAGTCCCAGAGCGTGCGCGTCATGGACGACCGTCGGTCCGTCCGGGTTGCCAGTGCCATGGACACGACGCTAGGGCCACGAGACATCATCAGTCCAAGACATGAAATGATTGATCTCCATAGCCTTTGACTATGTGACCGCTATGGTCGACCTCATGCAGTTCCAGCAGCTCACCTACTTCGTGGCCGTCGCCGAGGCGAAGCACTTCACCCGGGCGGCCGAGGAGGTGCACGTCTCACAGCCGTCGCTCTCCCAGCAGATCAAGGCGCTGGAGAACGAGCTGGGTGCCGAGCTGTTCAGCCGGGCGCGGGGCAATATCGCGCTGACCGATGCGGGTGAGGCACTGCTGCCGCTGGCTCGCCGGATCCTGGCGGACGCCGACACGGCACGGCACGAGGTGCAGGAGCTGGTGCGGCTGCGCCGGGGACGGATCAGGCTCGGTGCCACCCCGAGCGTCTGCACGGGCCTGCTTCCCGACCTGCTGCGCGCCTTCCACGACCTGCACCCGGGGGTCCGGCTCCTGATCGAGGAGGGCGGCTCCCACGACCTCGTACGGGAGCTGGCCCGGGGCGCACTGGACCTCGCGTTCCTCGTGCTGCCGCTGCCCGCCGCGTCGCCCGCGCTGACCACGGTGGAGCTGCTGAAGGAGGACCTGGTGGTGCTGTCGTCGCCCGCCCGGCCGGCCCCGGGCCACGGGGGGACCGTCCGCATCGCGGATCTCGCGGGCGAGCCGATGGTGATGTTCCGGCACGGCTACGACCTGCGGGAGCTGACCGTCGCCGCCTGCCGCTCGGAGGGCTTCGAGCCGTCGTTCACGGTGGAGGGCGGCGAGATGGACGCCGTACTGGGCTTCGTACGGGCGGGGCTCGGGATCGCCGTGGTGCCCCGCATGGTCGCTGTGCGGACGGGCCGGGACCTGCGGACGACCCCTCTCGCCCCTCCCGGCCTGCGGCGCACGATCGCGCTCGCGCACCGCAGCGACGTGCCGCCCACACGGGCGGCACGCGAGCTGCAGCGCATGCTCCTCGCCCACGCGGCGGACGGGGCGGGCCGGGCGGCCGGGACGGACCGGCCGTAGCCGTACGCCGCGTGCCCGGCAGCCGGTCGGACACGACCCGTCCGGCGGCCGTGAGCGGGCCTCAGACCGCGTCCGCCAGCAGCAGCGCGTGGATCCGGTCCGGCGCCCCGGGGCGGGCGTAGTACCACCCCTGGGCCGTGTCGCAGCCGAGCTGTTTCAGCTGCTCCGCCTGCGCTCCCGTCTCCACGCCCTCCACCGTGACCGCGAGGTCCAGGCTGTGCGCGAGCGAGACGATGCCCTCGACGATCTTCATGTCCACCGGATCGGCCGGGTGGTGCTGCATGCCCTGGGTGAAGGAACGATCCAGTTTGAGCACGCTCACCGGGAGCCGGCGCAGATTCGCCAGATTCGAGTAGCCGGTGCCGAAGTCGTCGAGCGCGATGTCCACGCCCATCTCCGCCAGTTGACGCAGCGGCTTGAGCAGGTCGTCGTCGGCGCCGATCAGCGCGGACTCGGTGACCTCCAGGCAGAGCGCACCCGGTTCGAGCCCGGAGCGTTCGAGCACGTCGACGGTCTCGGCGACCAGCCGCGGGTGGTGCAGCTGGGTCGGCGACAGGTTGACGTTGATCCGCAGCGGCCCGCCGTCCGTGTGCCGCTCCTGCCAGAAGTTGGCCTGCCGTACCGACTCCTCCAGCACCCAGCGGCCGAGCGGCACGATCAGCCCGGTGTGCTCGGCGAGCGGGATGAACCGGTCGGGGCCGAGCACGCCGTGCTGCGGGTGGCACCAGCGCACCAGCGCCTCCGCGCCGTGCACGCTGCCGTCGCCGAGGTGGACCAGCGGCTGGTACTCGATGAAGAACTCACCCCTGTCCAGCGCCGTGGGCAGGGCCGTCGTCAGACCGTGCCGGGTGATGGCACGGGCGTCGGCCTCGGCGTCGGCGAGCGCGAAGCGGTTGCCCCCCGCCGCCTTGGCCCGGTACATCGTGATGTCGGCGCTGCGCAGCACCTCCGCGGCGGTGCGTTCGCCCGACGGCCCTTCGACGACACCGACGGATCCCCGTACGGTGAGCTCCCGGCCGTCGAGGCGGATGGGCGTGGCGAGCGCCGAGAGGATGCGGCCGGCCAGTTCGTCGACCTCCTGCTCGGTCCGCGGGCCGGTCGTGAGGGCGACGAACTCGTCGCCGCCGAGCCGGGCGACCATCTCGCCGGGAGCGGTCGCGCAGCTCTGCAGCCGGTCGGCGACCTCGACCAGGAGCCGGTCGCCCGCCGCGTGCCCCAGGCTGTCGTTGATCGCCTTGAAGCCGTCGAGGTCGAGATAGCAGAGCCCGAAGCGCATGCCCTCCTTGTGGGCGAGGGCCTTCTCCAGACGTTCGAAGAACAGGGTCCGGTTGGGCAGTCCGGTGAGCGCGTCGTGCGTGGCCTCGTACCGCAGCCGCAGGTTGAGCAGCCGCCGCTCGGTGGTGTCCTCCATGAGGGCGAGCTGATACTCCGGTCTGCCCTCCGAGTCGCGCAGCAGCGAGACCGTGAGGTTGGTCCACAGCACGGTGCCGTCGTTGCGGTAGTACGGCTTCTCGACGCTGTAGTGCTCGCGTTCGCCGCGCACCAGCTCGTTGTAGTACTTCCAGACGTGCGGCGAGTCCTCCGGGTGGACCCACTCGTTCACCTTGTGGCTGCGGACGTGGTTCTCGAGTCCGCCGAACATCCGGGTGAGGGTGTCGTTGATCTCCAGGATGTTGCCGTCGAGGTCGGCGATGCCGATCCCGACGGCGGCGTCCTTGAACACGGCGCGGAAGCGTGCCTCGGTCGCGTGGAGCGCCTCCTCCGCGTGCGAGCGGGCGGTGAGTGCCGACCGGGCGATGGCCTCCTGTTCGGCGAGTGTCCGCTCGCGCAGCGCCTGGGTGAAGCCGCCGGCGAACGCGTGCTGGATGCGCGCGCAGCGGGCCCGGCTGTCCTCGGTGGACAGCTCCACCGGCCCGTTTCCTCCGCAGTACAGCACCAGGTACGAGTCGACGACTCCGAGCGTGGAGCTGAGGGCGTCGGGATCGGTGCAGTGCGCGTCGACGAGCGCCGCACCCACCCGTTGCGCCGACGCCGCGTCGAACGGCCGCGCGTGCAGGATCGTACTGAGCTCCCGGGCCATCGGCAGCAGGTGCTGTTCGAACTCCGGGCGGGTCATCGAGGTGGCCGTCGAGGGGAAGATCGCCCGGCTCCAGATGGTGGCGAATCTCCGGAGCCGGCCCTCGGGCCCGTCCGGTTCCGCGTCCGGCGCGCCGGACGCCTGGGCGGGGATGCTCACGCCTTGCGCCCGACCCCGGCGAAGCCCGAGAAGGCGAACGGGTCTTCCTGCGTCTGCGAGCCGGGGGACTCGGGGCGCCAGTCGGGCATCGAGACCAGTCCGGGCTCCACCAGGTCGAAGCCGGTGAAGAAGCGGCTGATCTCCTCGCGCGACCGCATGATGAGCGGATTGCGGATCGTGCGGTAGACGCCGACCGTACCGCCCGCCTCCTCCTGGGAGAGCGGAATGCCCTCGTACGAGGCGTGGGTGAGGATGAGCAGGCTGCCCGGGGCGAGTGCCTCGTGCAGGGCGGCCACCGCCCCGTACGGGTCGTCGGTGTCCTCGATGAAGTGGAGCACCGCCACGAGCAGCAGGGCCACCGGCCTGTCCAGGTCGATGAGTGCGCGGACCTCGGGGTTCTCCAGGATCTCCGCTGGTTTGCGCAGATCCGCGGCGGCGACCACGGCCCGCTCGTTGCCCTCCAGCACGGCCTGGCTGTGCGCGACCGCGACCGGGTCGTGGTCGACGTAGGCGATCCGGGCCTCCGGGTCGTCCGCCTGGGCGACTTCGTGGACGTTGCCGAACGTCGGTATGCCGGAGCCGATGTCGAGGAACTGGTTGATGCCCGAAGCGGTGGCGTGGCGCACGGCCCGTCGCATAAAGGCGCGATTCGCCTGCATGATCTTGGGAAGCCCCGGCATGAACTCCATGGCCTTGCGGGCCGCTTCGCGGTCCACTTCGAAATTGTGCGAACCGCCCAGATAGAAGTCGTACATGCGAGACACACTCGGCACCGAGATGTCTATGCCCTGCGGTGCCCAGGAGGGACGCTCCATCGATGTCTCCAACAGTCGCCACGGCGATCCGGCCATGTTCATGGTCAGTGTGGACCAGAGGCTACTGATCGACCGCCAAGAGAGCGAGTGGAAACGGAAATTAGAGATCCGTTATTGGTCACACACCGGTGGCATGTGCATCGGTCCGTCGCTGCGTGTGAACAATCAGCGACGGACCGGTACGGCGAGCTTCGTCGGTGCTACTTGGGGGCTCCGACCAGTTTCGCCTCGGGCGACACCGCGTACCATGTGCCCCCGAAGCCTTGGCCGTTGGTGTCCCCGGGCTCGGCATCGCCGGAGAAGGTGTAGATCGGCCAGCAATCGAGCGACTGCTGCTTGATGCCGTCCGGGCGGTCGAAGGTCGTGAATCCCTTGGTGGTGACGCCGTCGACGTCATTCTTCTCCACCGGACTCACAACGGGCCACTTCTTGAGGCAGTCGCCGGTGCACGCGGACTTCATCGGCCAGGCCGAGTCCTTCTTGAACCGGTAAACCGTCATGCCCCGCTTGTCGACGACGATATCTCCGAGTTTCGGGTCCTTACGAACCGAAAGCCCGGCGAGATCCGCCGGTTCGGCAGCGGCGGGGCCATCCGCGTTCACCGCCGCCTTCTTTCCGTCCGGCGCCGAGGCGAACCATGTGTCGCCGACACCCTGTCCGTTGGCGTCGCCCGGCCCCGCGTCCTTGGCGTACCGGTACATCGGCCATCCTCCGACGGTCAACTGCTCGGTGCCGTCGGCCCGTGTGACCTCGCCCAGCAGCGCGGCGTCGGTTCCGGCGGCGGCCGTGGCATCGCCGGCGGGCACCACCGGCCAGACCTTCGCGCAGTCGTCCTCGCAGTTCGACTTCGGCGGATCGGCCGTGTCCTTGTCGAAGCGGTAGAGCGTGAAACCCGCGCTGTCGGTCAGCACCTTGCCCAGCTCCTTGCTGTCCCACACCGCGAGCCGGCCCGCCGGCTTCGGCGCCGACGCATCGGCTTCCGTGTCGGTGCCGTAGCCGCCGTCCGAGCCGTAGCCGCTGCCGGCCGGCTGCTGGGCGGGGGCGGCGTTGCCCACGGCCTGGCCGTTGGGCGACGAGGTGCCGTTCTCCTGACCGCACGCCGTCGTCAGCGTCAACAGGGCCGCGGCCGTGACCGCGAGCGAGGCGTTCCGCCAGGTGTTCATGTCGACTCCCGTTGTCCTTCTGCCGGTTGTGACGCGAGTCCGCGCCTTTCATGGCCCTAGGTACGGGCGATCGGTGGCCGCTTGTTCAATCGGTCACCGATAAAGTTTCTCCGGCCGCAAACGTGAATCGCCGAATATCCCCCCATCAGGCGAATCATCTCCGTGCTCGGCGCGTCCCCCGCCGCCGGGGACCATGATCCCCCGCGTGTACGGATCACGTATGGGGCGCCTCACGGCCGCTGCCGCTCTGCTCTGGCTCTTCGCTCTGCCGATACCGGCGGCCGGTGAGGACTGCGCCGTCGCCTCCATCGGCCTGGGGGACGGCGGCTCGTCCATCGCCGTGTCCGGCGAGGGCGGATGCGCGGCGGTCATCGCCGAGCCCGAGCCGCCTCCACCCCCGCCGCCGGCCCCGCCCGAGCCCCGGCCCGCGCCACCGCCACCCCCTCCACCGCTGCCGGAACCCGCTCCCCCGCCCGCTCCACCTCCCCCACCTCCCCCGCCTCCCCCGCCTCCTCCACCACCCCCTGCGCCGACCGAACCGGAGCCCGAACCGGCCCCCGCCCCGCCGCGCCAGCCGCGCGCCACCCCGCCCGCGCCCGTCGCGCTCCCCACCTACCGGAGACCGGCCCGGAAGGCACCCCGGGCCGGTCCCTCACTGGTCTCGCTCACCCTGCTCATCACCGCACCGGCCGTCTTCGCCGTAGCCGTACTGCGGCCCCGTTCGTCCCGCTGACCACCGAAGGGAACACATGTCGGAATGGCTTGTTCTGACCATCGCGATGGCCTCGGCCTGTGCCGTCGTCCTCACCATCGCCGTCCTCAACAACCGCCGCATCGGGGAGGACGACGACCCCTCCGAGACGCCCGACGTCATCGAGTACATGACGATGATGATCGGCGTGGTGTACGCGATCGTGCTCGGTCTCGCCATCGCGGGCGTCTGGGAGGGCCGCAGCGCAGCCCAGGAGTCGGTACGCCTGGAGGCCCAGGCCCTGCACGAGGTGAGCGCGCGGGCCGCCGTCTATCCGGCAGAGGTCCGGGACCGCATCCGCGGCGATGTCGACGCGTACGTCTCGTATGTCGTGAACGACGAGTGGAAGGCCATGACGGACCACGCCACCCTCACCGCCGAGGGCACCAGGCTCCTGGACCGGCTGCGTGCGGACGTCACGGAGTACCAGCCGAAGACGGACCACGAGGGGCAGGCGTACCAACCGCTGGTGGACCAGGTGGCCGCCGTCGACGACGCACGGGGCTCACGGGGGCAGAACGCGGGCGCGACCATGCCCGGCGTCGTCTGGTTCGGCCTGATCACCGGCGCGCTCGTCACGGTCGGGCTGATCTTCACGCTCCAGATCCGCAGAACATTCCGTGAGCTGCTGCTGGCGGGCCTCTTCAGCGTCCTGATCGCCTTCCTGCTCTTCCTGATCTGGGACTTCGACGCCCCCTTCGGCCGGGGGATCTCGGCGACCACCGCCCCGTTCGACGATCTCTTCCCGCACGCCACGGGGGGCTAGGGGCCAGTCCCGGTCACGGCGGCCCCCCGGAACGGGGTCCTGCCGAAGGGCCCCGGACCGTCCCTCCGCGTCACGGCTCGGGGCCCGCGCGATCCGCACAGCGGACCCCCGAGCCCCTCCCCCGGCCGCTGCGCCGGCCGGGGGACATGGCTGCCCCATTCGCCTGACCCCGATCGCGGGTCATATATGGCACTTCTACCGTTTCGGGCATCGAGGTGCATTTCTCTTTCCTTGCGGAAATCCGTTCCGCAGCTGCTCCTCGGGACCCGGAGGATTCACCATGCGCGCGATACGTGTCGCACCCGCCGCCCTGCTGGGTGCTGCCGCTTGTCTCCTGACGGCGCCGGCCGCATTGGCCCACGTGCCCACGGGAGGCACGTCCACCTTCACGCCGACCATCACTCCTTCGACGGTCGCGCCGGGAGGCCGGGTCACCCTCGGAGCCATGGGGTGCACGAGCGACGCGACCGCCTTCTCGGGCGTGTTCGACACGATCACCATTCCGAGGGGGAGGTCGGCCACCGCCACCGTCGACTGGGATGCCAAGCGGGGCTCCGTCTACGAGGTGACCTTCCGCTGCGGCACCACCACGCGGACGGCGGACCTGTCCATCACGAGTGGTGCCACGGCCACTCCTACGACGGCTCCCACCACTGCTCCCACCACCAGCTCCACCGCGTCTCCCAGCGGTGTGCTGGGCGGGCTCGGGGGCAGTGTCGACACCATGGACCCCGGAGAGATCGCCGCCGGTTCCGCCCTGGTGACAGTCGCCGCAGCAGGCGCCTTCTTCGCGTTGCGCAAGCGGCGCACCGGGCGTCAGCACTGACGCCCCGGCACACTCCGCACGACAGTCGCCCCGGGTCCTGATCCAGGACTCGGGGCGACGGGCGTATCGGGCCGGACGGGAGGTTCGACGCGTCAGACTGCCGCATTGCTCATCCGGCGACGCATGACGAAGACGGCACCGCCGACGGCCGCCGCGGCCACGAGACCGCCTCCGACCTGCATCTCGACGGAGCTCGGGCCCATCGAGCCACCGAGGCCGCCCTGCGCGCCCCGGCTGGGGAGCACGGTGAACCGAGCCGTCGCGACCGAGTCGCCCCCGTCACCGCGGTTGCCGCGGTCGCCTCCGTTCCCGCGGTCGCCCCCGTTGCCGCGGTCGCCCCCGTTGCCGCCGTTGCCGCCGTCACCCCCGTTGCCGCCGCCGAAGTTGTTGTCGCTGTCGTTGCACCGCACGGACAGGCTGTACTGACCGGGCGTCGCATTGTCCCGGATGTGAGCGGTGGCGTAGCCGACCCGTCCCGGTGAGAGGTTCACCGTCGGGAACGCGTTCGACCAGACCTTTCCACCGGCGCGGCCGCAGCCCTCGGCGCTGACCTGCATGGTGGCGCCCTGGTGCACCGAGGACGGGTTGACGGTGACGTTGGTGGGAGCGGTGCTCGGGTTGCCCGGTCCACCGCCGGCAGCGGCCATCGGCGCGGCGAGCCCGACCGCAGCGAATGCGGTCGCGGTCACCGCGAGAGTGCGTGAAGCACGCATCGTTGAACCTCCAGCGGGAAGCGCCCCGGAGTCCTGTTCTCCGGGATCGTCGACGAGAACGCGTCCCATGACGAACCCTCACCAGATGCCGATGAAGTTGCACTTCGGCACTGCTCCACCCCGGTGAGCCGACACGCCGTGCGACGTCTCCCCAACCTGATGGAGCCGCAGGTCACGGACCGTCAGTATTTTTATCCGCTCATTACTCCGAAGAGGAGTCGGCTCCGTGGCCGGCCCGGTGGCCACCACCCGTTCGCACTCCCCTGATCGCCCCCGCACCACCGCGCACCTAGCGTGTGCGGTGTCGCGACGAAGGGATGACCATGGGCCGGGACCAGTGGGGCACCGTGCGGGGCAGACACACACCGTGGGGCGCGATCGCCCTCGTGATGCTCACCGGGCTCGCTCTGATGCGCAACGGTGTGGAGACCTCTCCCGGACCCCCGCAGCCCGCCGCCGCGGCCTCGGTGTCCGGGTCCCGGGACGCGGTGCGGGCCGAACCGGTCGAGGGTGAGCCGGTCCAGCCGCTCGCGTACGCCCCCGCCGCCCGTGTACGGATCCCGTCGATCCAGGTCGACGCGCCCGTGATCGATGTGAACCTGGATCCGGCCGGCTGGATCGAGGCGCCGCCCGCGCAGGACCCGAACCTCGCGGGCTGGTACCAGAACGGCATCTCCCCCGGACAGCGCGGAACCGCGGTGGTGGTCGGGCACGTCGACAATCTGTCCGGTCCGGCGGTCTTCTACGGCCTGGGCTCCCTCCAGAAGGGCGGGCGCGTCGAAGTGTCCCGCTACGACGACCGGGTCGCGGTGTTCGAGGTCTACGGGGTGGAGGTGTTCTCCAAGAACGACTTCCCCGGGGCCCGGGTGTACGGCGACACCGGGTACTCCGAGCTCCGGGTCATCACCTGCGGCGGCGGCTACTCGAAGGCCGACGGCTACGACGGGAACGTCGTAGCCTTCGCCCGGCTCGTCGAGACGCGATAGCCGGTACGACGACCACCGGGGCCCCGGTGGTCGCGCGGCGCGCGGGGGCGCTCAGCTGCGGTGCGGCACGGTCGGGCGGTACCCGTCCGCGATCAGCGCGGGCAGATACCGCCGCAGGGCGGCGACGCTCTGGGACCGGTTGCCGCCCGCGTCGTGCGACAGCACCACGACACCGGGCCCGGCACCCTGCTCGACCTTGCCGACGATGGCATCGGCACCCGGTCGCGTCCAGTCCAGGGTGTCGACGGTCCAGGCCAGTGGTTCCATGCCCATGGCCGCGCCGATCTCGAAGGAATTGCGGTTCCAGGCCCCGTAAGGAGCCCGGTACCAGAGCGGCGGGGTCCCGAGCGTCTTCTCGATCAGCTCACTGGTGCTGCCCAGTTCGTCACGGATCCTGCGCCGGGAGAGCTTCGGGATCAGCGGGTGCGACCAGGAGTGGTTGCCGACCACGTGTCCGTCACCCGCCATCTCGCGCAACAGGTCGCGGTTGTCCACCGCCATCTCGCCGCAGACGAAGAACATCGCCCGCACCCCGTACCTGCGCAGCGTCGCCAGGATGTCCGGCGTGTAGCGCGGGTCGGGGCCGTCGTCGAAGCTGAGGACCATGGCGTCGGCACCCAGCTCCGGCATCTCCTCGATCGGCCGGGTGCGGACCCGTGGCGGGGCGGGAAGGAAGCCGGGCGGGGCCTCCCCGGTCATGGGCCGCAGCCGGTAGGTCGTGGTGGGGCCCGTTCCCGCCCTCGCGGGGGGCCCGGCGGCCGGTCCGAGAGGCTCACCCCCGGGGCGGGCGGGCGTACCGGCCGGGTCCGCGACGATCATGCGCACGACGGCGGCGGCGCCCAGCGCGAGGCCTAGGCGCAGCAGGATGCGGCGTTCCGCGGGAATCTGATCATTTTTCATGACCAACTGCTTGCACGGATCTCCGCTCGGATCCGTCCACGACACCGGATGCACGGTGATCTGCACCCGATGGGCGGAGCCCGGTGTCCGGTGGGCACCGACCGGGCCGCTACGGACCCGGCACGGCCGGCCCGCGACCGCAGCGGCTAACCTCGTGGCCGTGACAGACCAGCGACACGACCGGTTCGAGCGCGGCACCGACGGCCCCAAGGTGATCGTCGCGGGCATCGACGGGTCCGACTCCTCGATGCGCGCGGCGGCGTACGCGGCGGGCCTGGCCCGTCGGCAGAACGCCATGCTCACCCTCGTCTACGTGCAGCCGGTGATGCCCGCCGGCGCCGCTCTGGGCGTGCCGGTCGCCGATACGACGGGGGAGGTCGCGGAGGAGCTGGTGAACGAGATCAGGACGGCGACCGAGCACCTCAAGGACATCTGGAACGTCCGTTGGGAGTTCCACACGTTCCGCGGTGACCCGTACAACGGGCTCGTGACGGCGGCCGACGAGCTGAAGGCGGACGCCGTGGTGGTGGGCGCCTCGGAGTCCGCCGGGCATCGCTTCATCGGTTCGGTGGCCGTCCGGCTGGTGAAGGCCGGGCGCTGGCCGGTCACCGTCGTGCCGTAGCCCCGCCGTACGGGCCTGCCGGAGCACCGTGGCGTTCCGACCGTGCCGCAGCGCACCGTCCCGCCTCCGGTGCCGGCGCCTCCGGATCCCCGTCGCGTCTCGGCTCAGCCCGCGTGTACGACGTGCCGGCCCGTCACTTCCCCATGACAAGACCCGCCTGGGCCGCTCCGCGGCTGAGGACCACGCCGCGGATCCGGTCGCGGACCTCGCGCAGGTGCTCGGCGGGTTCGCCGAGGCCGACCACGCGCCCGGCCCGGGGGTCGAACCACTGGGGGATGAACTCGGCCTTGCTCACGGTCCAGCGCTTCGCCGCGCCCTTCGGCGGTGCGAAGGTGAAGCGGCCCATCGAGCTCTCGTTGCCCCGCGGGTCCTGAGCCCCTTCGTGATTGACCATCGCACCGGCGATCTGGTCACCCATGCCGTAGATGATCCAGGTGCCGTTGACCTTCTCGTACGCCTGCGGAACGTGGGCGTGCGTGCCGAGGATCAGGTCGATGTCGGGGCGCCCCCCGGTGCCGGAGGCCGTGAGCTCGCGACCGAGGTCGAGCTGGACGTCGTCGGGCGCGTCCTGCCATTCCGTCCCCCAGTGGAGGGAGAGGACGACCACGTCGGCGCCCGCGCGGCGCGCCGCGCGGGCGTCCGCCACGATGCGGTCCTTGTCGATCAGGTTGACCGCCCAGGGCCGGTCGGCGGGCAGCGGCAGGTCGTTGGTGCCGTACGTGTACGCGAGGTGGGCGACCTTCGCCGCGTTCTTGCCCGGGCCCGCCCGGAGGAGGGTGGGGCGGCCCGCCTCGGCGGCGGAGCGGGCGGAGCCGGCGTGGGCGACGCCGGCCTCGTCCAGGGCGTCCAGCGTGCGGTCGATGCCGGGAGCGCCGTCGTCCAGGCTGTGGTTGGAGGCGGTGGAGCAGGAGTCGAAGCCGGTGGCGTGCAGCGCCGTCGCCACCTCGGGCGGTGATTTGAAGGACGGGTAGCCCGTGTAGGGGCCGCCTTTCTGCCCGTACACCGTCTCCATGTGACAGATGGCCAGATCCGCACCGGAGACGAGGGGCGCGGCGCCCTTGAGCATCGGGCGGAAGTCGTAGCCCCTGCCGCCCGCGTCGACCGCGGCCCGGTCGATGACCGAGGAGTGGGGCAGGACGTCCCCCGAGGCCAGCAGCGTGAAGGGCCGCGCACCGCCTTCTCCCCCGCCGGCCGCGCCGCTCGCGCCGTGCCCGGCGGACGGGTGCCGTCCGGCGAATCCGGGGGGCGTGGACTGCTGGCCGGTACAGGCCGTAGCGGCAGCGAGGAGGCCCGCGACGGCGATCAGCGTGGTTTTTCGGATGCGCTTCGCCATCTGCACGACTCCCGGTTCGGATGATTTCAGCCATCCGAATACACATATATTCATACTGCCGAGTCAAGGACAAAGAAGATGAAGTACCTGAATCGGCCGTATCGCCATCCCTCGACCGTTCACCGCACCACTCGCCGCTCTGTGCGACCGCTCGGCGCACACCTCGGCGCACCGCCTGTTCCCCCGCGCCTCGATGCGTTCGTATACGCCAGGCGGGAGCGAGGCGGCAGGAGCCTCTTCGGGAAAGGACGTTCACGATGACCACGGCGACAACCGATGAGCGCACCCTCGCGGAGCTGCAGCGGGAGCACGGGCCCGCGCTGCTCCACTTCCTGCTGGGACTGACGTTCGGCGACCGTCAGCGGGCGGAGGACCTCTCCCAGGAGACGCTGCTGCGCGCGTGGCAGCACCCGGAGGCGTTCGACGCGCCCTACGACTCGATGCGGCCCTGGCTCTTCACCGTCGCCCGGCGTCTGGCCATCGACGCCCGCAGGTCCCGCCAGGCCCGGCCGACCGAGGTCAGCGACGTCGTCCTGGAGAGCGCGCCCGCCCGGGAGGACACCGCGGACTCGGCGGTCCGCGCCCTCGATGTGCGCGAGGCCGTCAGGACGCTCAGCCCCGAGCACCGGGCGGTGCTGGTGCAGATCTACTTCCGCGGGCTGAGCGTGGGCGAGACGGCCCAGATCCTCGGCATACCGGCGGGCACGGTCAAATCGCGCTCCTACTACGCGCTGCGACTGCTGTCCCGCAACCTGCCGGGCTACTCCAGCAGGTCCTCCTCGTCGAGCAGCGCGAGCAGGGACACGGCGTCCGCGACCTCCACGTAGGCCGCGGCGCACGCGTCGCACCGCTGGAGGTGCCGGGCGACCGGGCCCGTCTCGTCGGCGGGCAGGGCGTCGAGCACGTACGCGCCCAGCAGCTGCCGCACGTGGGGGTCGTCACCGCGGTCGGCGGTCATCTCACCTCGTATCTCCCGACGGATCCTGCCCTTCTGCCCACGCGGGGCATCCGCCCCCGGTTCAATGCTGCGTGAAGCCCGGTACCGAGTCGAAGGAAGAGGCGAGACGGGATGCGTCCCGAACATGATGACGGACCCGGCGGGGGCGGGCTGCTGGTCCCGATGGCCTGGATGTACGCCGAGTACGTCGCGGACGAGTTACTGGTGACCGGTGACCTGATGGAACCGGCCACGCTGGAGTACCGCGCGGGACGCGATGCGCTCGCCCTGACGCTCTTCCTCTCCGACGGGGCGGTGGCCGATGCGCTGCCCGCGGCCCGGGTGGACGAGCTGCGGCTCCTCACCGCGTACGGCGCGTCCTGGAGACGCTGGGTCTGCGAGCGGCTGACCGCCCTGACGCTGCCCGCGCCCCCGGCCGGGCAGCCGGATCCCGACCTCGCACTGGCGCGTGCGGCCTGGCGGTGGCTGGAGGAGACGGAGCTGCTGGCCGCGGATCTCGACGCGATCGGGCCGCCCCCCTGGGAGCCGGTGGGCGACGACGGGGCCGGGGAGTACGGGGAGGCGCGGGTGTGGACGCCCGCGTGGCAGCTGGGACTGCCGCTGGGACACCTGGCGATCCATCTGTACTGAGCGCCGGGCAGCCGCGGCCGGTCACGAACCGTGTACTCCCGCGCGGTACTTGGGCAGCCGCAGGGTGATCCTCATGCCCGCCCCGACGCCCGTCTCGATGACCAGCCCGTAGTCGTCGCCGTACACCTGCCGCAGGCGTTCGTCCACGTTGAGCAGGCCGATTCCGGTGGAGGCGTCGCCCTCGCCGCGCAGGATCCGCCGCAGCCGCTCCGGCTCCATGCCGGTGCCGTCGTCCTCGATGACGACCTCCGCCTCGGCACCCGCGTCCAGGGCGCTGATGGTGATGCGGCTCCTGGTGACGGCCCCCTCCAGGCCGTGCTTGACGGCGTTCTCCACGAGGGGCTGGAGACAGAGGAACGGAAGGGCGACGGGCAGCACCTCCGGGGCGACCTGGAGGGTGACCGAGAGCCGCTCACCGAAGCGGGCCCGCACCAGCGCGAGGTACTGGTCGATGGAGTGCAGCTCGTCCGCCAGCGTGGTGAACTCGCCGTGCTTGCGGAAGGAGTACCGGGTGAAGTCGGCGAACTCCAGCAGCAGCTCGCGTGCCTGCTCGGGGTCGGTGCGGACGAACGAGGCGATGGCCGCCAGCGAGTTGAAGACGAAGTGCGGCGAGATCTGGGCCCGCAGTGCCTTGATCTCGGCTTCGATCAGCTGCGTACGGGAGCGGTCGAGCTCGGCGAGCTCCAGCTGGACACAGACCCAGCGGGCCACCTCGCCCGCCGCCCTGGCCAGGACGGCGGATTCCCGCGGGGCGTAGGCGACGAGCGTGCCGAGCACCCGGTGGTCGACCGTCAGCGGGACGGCGACGGCCCAGCGCAGTGGGCAGTCGAGGTCGCCGCAGTCGCTGCGGAAGGCGGTGTCCCGGCCGCTGGCGAGAAGTTCACGGACGTGCTGCATCACGTCCGTGCCGTGGTGGTCCCCTTCGCCGTCCCAGACGAGCACCCGGTCCCGGTCGGTGAGGCACAGGGCGTTGGTGCCGAGCAGGGAGCGGAGCCGGCGGGCCGACCTGCGGGCGCTCTCCTCGGTGAGTCCGGCGCGCAGCGGCGGCGCGGCCAGGGAGGCCGTGTGCAGGGTCTCGAACGTGGCGTGCTCGACGGGTGTGCCCACGTCGCTGGGGCGCACGGGACGGGCCGTGCGCCCCAGGAGGAAGCCGGTGCCGAACAGCAGCAGGGCGAGCACGGCGATGACGCCGACGGCCGCTCCGGTCAACGTCCCCTCCCGGAGGTCAGGGCTTCCGGCAGGTGGAAGCGGGTCATCGCGGCGTTGGTGCCCGGCGGTATCCGTCCGGGGGTGGCGAGGGAGACGAGGATCATCGCGAGGAAGCCGACCGGCACCGACCAGACGGCGGGCCAGGCGAGCAGGGCGTGCGGCCAGCCGGGCGGACGGACCGCGCCGCTGACGGTGATGGCCACGGACAGCAGGGCGGAGCCGCCGCCGAGCAGCAGCCCCGCGATCGCACCCGGCGGGGTGAGCCGCCGCCACCAGATGCCGAGGACGAGCAGCGGGCAGAAGGAGGAGGCCGAGACCGCGAACGCCATGCCCACGGCGTCGGCCACCGGCACCCGGCTGACCAGCAGCGAACCCGCCAGAGGCACGGCGATGGCGAGGACGGTGGCCACCCGGAAGTGGCGTACGCCGCGGGAGGGCAGGACGTCCTGCGTGATCACTCCGGCGACGGCCATGGTGAGCCCGGAGGCCGTGGAGAGGAACGCGGCGAAGGCCCCGCCCGCGACGAGCGCGCCGAGCAGGTCGCCTCCGAGTCCGCCGATCACCCGCGCGGGCAGCAGCAGTACGGCCGCGTCGGCGTCACCGCCGTGGATGAGCTCGGGGGCGTACAGCCTGCCCAGCGCCCCGTACACCGGCGGCAGCAGGTAGAACAGGCCGACCAGGGCGAGCACGGCGACCGTGGTGCGGCGGGCGTCGCGGCCGTTGGGGCTGGTGTAGAAGCGGACCACGACGTGGGGCAGGCCCATCGTGCCGAGGAAGGTGGCCACGATCAGCCCGTACGTCGCGTACAGCGGATGGTCGGCGCGGAAGGCGGAAGCCTGCTCGTCGAAGCTGACACGGGGCTGCCCGTCGCCCTGCCAGGCCAGCACCAGGAAGATCGCCGGCACGAGGAGCGCGGTCAGCTTCAGCCAGTACTGGAATACCTGCACGAAGGTGATCGAGCGCATGCCGCCCGCCGCGACGGCGAGCACCACGACGGAGGCGACGAGTACGTCGCCGAGCCAGCCGGGGGCTCCGGTGAGGATCCTCAGCGTGAGGCCGGCGCCCTGCAGCTGGGGCACGAGGTACAGCCAGCCCGCGCCG
Source organism: Streptomyces clavifer (assembly GCA_014651175.1). Classification (GTDB taxonomy): domain Bacteria; phylum Actinomycetota; class Actinomycetes; order Streptomycetales; family Streptomycetaceae; genus Streptomyces; species Streptomyces clavifer. The sequence goes on from BMWJ01000007.1 coordinate 429,310, forward strand.
ACGACGAAGACACTGACCAGCCTGCGCACCTGGCGTGATTCCAGGCGCCCTTCGGCGAAGTCGGGCAGGGTGTACGCCCCCGAGCGACGCAGCGGCGCGGCGACGAAGATCAACAGCAGCAGGTATCCGGCGGTGTAGCCGACCGGGTACCAGAGCATGTCGGGTCCGTGCACCAGGACCAGGCCCGCGATGCCGAGGAAGGAGGCGGCGGAGAGGTACTCGCCGCTGATCGCCGCCGCGTTGAGCCGCGGCCGGACGGTGCGCGAGGCGACGTAGAAGTCGGACGTGGTGCGCGAGATCCGCAGTCCGAAGCCGCCGACGAGCACGGTGGCCAGGACGACGAGCGCGACCGCCACCACCGATGCCGGATGGCCGGGTGCGTTCACGGTGCGGGGCGGCCTTCCACCAGTCGGGCGAAGTCGCGTTCGTTGCGCTCGGCCCGCCGCACGTACCACCACCCGGCGAGGGTGAGCGGCGGATAGGTGGCGAATCCGAGCACCGCCCAGACGACGGCGTTGCTGTGGAGTGCCTCGAAGACGAGCGGCAGGGTGCCGGCGGCGAGGGCGAGCCCGGCGAAGGCGGTGAGTCCGGCGCGGAGCTGGCTGCGCATCAGCGAGCGGACGTAGGCGCCGCCGAGCGCGGTCTGCTCGTCGATCTCCGACTGGGCACGGTAGCGGGGCAGCGGACGCACCCGCCGGGGCTCCCCCGTGACCACTTCGCGCCGGGGTGTGCTCTCTGCGGACATGGGCTCGGAGTGTAGGCGGCGCGGAGGCGGCTGGGAAGAGGTCGAAGCCGGGTCGGCCCAGGTCAGCGGCCGGTCTGGCGCATGAGGAGATCGCGCAGGGCGCGGGTGTGACGGCGGCTGACCGCGAGCTCCGCGTCGCCGATGCGCACGCTCATGCTGCCCGCGTCGAGGCGGAGCTCGTCGATGCGGCCCAGGGCCACGAGATGGCGGCGGTGGATGCGGACGAAGCCCCGGGACCGCCAGCGTTCCTCGAGGGTGGTGAGCGGGATCCTGACCAGGTGGCTGCCGGTGGCGGTGTGCAGCCGGGCGTAGTCGCCCTGCGCCTCGGCGTACGCGATGTCGTCCACGGGGACGAAGCGGATGACGCCGCCGAGTTCGACGGCGATCTGGTCGGCGGCGGCGTCGTGGACGGGGGCGGAGCGTTCGCCCACCTGGTCCGCGACGCGTCGTACGGCCTCGGCCAGCCGCTCGCGGCGGACGGGCTTGAGCACGTAGTCGACGGCCTTGAGGTCGAAGGCGTGCACGGCGAAGCCCTCGTGGGCGGTGACGAAGACGATGAGCGGGGGTGCGGCGAAGCCGGCCAGGAGCTGGGCGACGTCGAGTCCGGTGAGGCCGGCCATGTGGATGTCCAGGAAGACGACGTCGATGGCCGAGGGGTCTTCGGGTCCGGCGTCGACGGCGCCGCCGATGCGGCGCAGTGCCTCGGTGGCGCCGGTGGCTCCCTCGGCACTCCGGATGCGGGGGTCGGCGCGCAGGAGGTAGAGCAGTTCCTCCAGGGCGGGTTCTTCGTCGTCGACGGCCAGTACGCGCAGCATGAGGCCGGAGTTTAGGTGGTGTCCGGGCGAAGCGGGGTGAGTGATTCGCGGGTTCTCCCCGTATCCGAGGGCATGCGCATCATCGAACCCCACCGCGACGCCGGAGCCTATGCGCTCAGGGTGCTCGGCGCTGCCGATGTCTTCCGCTTCGAGGAGCATCTGGCGGAGTGTTCCGCGTGCGGGGTCCGGGTGCGCGAATTCCGCGGGGTGGCGGCCGAGCTGGCGGCGTACGCGCGCCGGACGCCGGCGGGGGTGGCTCCGGTGGTGTCTCCCGGGCCCGAGGTGCTGCGCCGCATGGTCGCCGCGGCCGCGTTCGGCCGGCGCACGTCCCGCAGACGGCGCCTGGCCCTGGTGGCGGCCGCCGTGGCGCTCGGCGTCGGAGGCCCGGCGTTGGTCCTGCAGGGCGTTCCCGCGGACCGGGCCGGGGCCGAACGGTGGACGGCGACGGGCGGGCTTCCGGGGGTGAGCGCGGTGGTGACGACCGGTGCCCGGGAGTGGGGGACGGACGTCGGCCTGGAGGTGGCGCGCCTTCCGGTGGCGGCCGGGGTGTGCGCCCTGGTCGCCGTGGGCCGGGACGGCAGTGAGCAGACGGTGAGCACCTGGTCGGTGGCGGGGGCCGGCGGGAAGCCGGCGACCGTGCGGGGCGGCGCGGCGCTGGATCCTGCCGATATCGATCATTTCGAGGTACGGGCGTCGGACGGGCATCGGCTCGCGACCGTGACGCGCTGAGGGCCCTACTTGAGCAGCCGGGACAGGCGCCGGTCGGCGAGGGGTCTGCCGCCGGTCTGGCAGGTGGGGCAGTACTGCAGCGCCGAGTCGCTGAACGAGACCTCGAGAACCGTGTCGCCGCACACCGGGCAGGGCTGTCCGGCACGGCCGTGGACGCGCATGCTGCTCTTCTTCTCGGCCTTGAGCCTCCCGGCCGCGAGGCCGCGGGAGCGATCGACGGCTTCCCGCAGGGTGGTGCGCATCGCCGTGTAGAGGTGGGTGACGTCGTCGTCGCCGAGGCTGGTGGTGAGCTTGAACGGGGACATCTTCGCGACGTGCAGGATCTCGTCGCTGTAGGCGTTGCCGATGCCGGCGATCAGCGACTGGTCGCGCAGCGCTCCCTTGACCTGCCGCCGTTGCCCGCCGAGCAGCCTCGCGAACGCGTCCCGGTCGAAGGAGTCGGCCAGCGGATCGGGCCCCAGCCGTGCGACGGCCGGCACGTCGGCGGGGTCGTGAACCAGGTGGACCGCGAGGCGTTTGGTGGTGCCCATCTCCGTCAGGTCGAAACCGTCGCCGCCGCTCAGGACCGTACGCAGGGCCAGCGGCCCCTTGCCCGGGCGGGGCGGTGTGGTGGGGAAGCCGTCCTTCCACTGGAGCCAGCCCGCACGTGCCAGGTGGATGAGCAGATGGAGCGGGCCCGCCGCGATGTCCAGGAATTTGCCGTGGCGGGCCACGGAGGTGACGGTGGTGCCCTCCAGGGCGCCGAGCGGCGGCTCGTACGTCTTGAGGACGCTGATCGCCAGCGGCAGGACGCGGGCGATCTCCTTGCCGACCAGATGGTCGTCGAGGAATTCCCGCAGGGCTTCGACTTCCGGTAGTTCGGGCATGACACCAGCCTGCCGCAGCGGCCCGGCGGATGCCTCCTCCGACGGTCAGGTGGGTCCGCCCAGACCGTAGACACGGCGCGCGGTCGCCGAGAACACGGCCCGCTGCCCGTCCTCGCCGAGTCCGGCAGTGAGCGTGCGCGCCGTGTCGAGGACGTCCGCGTACGAGGCGGCGAGCCGGCACACCGGCCAGTCGGAGCCAAACATCAGCCTCTCGGGTCCGAAGGCGTCAATGACGGTGTCCGTGTACGGACGCAGATCCTCGGCGGTCCAGGTCCGGGGGTCGGCCTCGGTGACCAGGCCGGAGAGTTTGCAGACGGTGTTGGGCAGCGCGGCGAGCGCCCGCAGCCCGTCGGCCCAGGGGTGGGTACGCCGCTGGGCCACCGGCGGCTTCCCCGCGTGGTCGAGCACGAAGGTGAGCCCTGGTACCAGGGCGGCGGCTCGGACGGCGGCGGGCAGTTGATGCGGCAGGACGATCAGGTCGTAGGCGAGTCCGGCGGCGGCGACGGCCCGGAGTCCGCGCAGGACGTCGGGGCGCAGCAGCCACCGGGGGTCGGCCTCGGCCTGCACCTGGTGGCGGATCCCGACGAGCAGCTCCCCGCCGGGCAGGCCGCGCAGGGCCGCCAGGGTGCCGGCGACGTCGGGCGCGGTGAGGTCGGTCCAGCCGACGACGCCGGAGACGAGGCCGCTGCCGGCGGCGAGCTCGAGGAACTCGGGGGTCTCCTCGGCGACGGTGACGGTCTGGACGAGGACGGTGGCGCCGACACCCGCCGCCCGGGCCTCCGGTTCCAGGTCGGCGAGCGTGAAGGTGCGGCGGAGCGGGGCGAGTTCCTCGCCGGTGATCCATCCCTGGTCGCGTACGGAGAGATCCCACACGTGGTGGTGGGCGTCGACGAACGGCGGCTGCGTCATGTCTCGGTCAGCTCCGTGGGGGACTTCGCGGTGTGCGGGACCGTACGCCCGGCCGTGGCCGTCATGCCGGCCCCGGCGGCTCGGCCTCACTCAGGAGACCTTCGGCGCGCAGGTCGTCCCAGAGGGCGTCCGGGACCGGGGTGCGCAGCAGGGCGGCGGCGTCGCGCACCTCGTGCGGGGAGCGGAAGCCGACGAGCACGCCCGCGACGGCGGGGTGGCCCAGCGGGTGGTGCAGCGCCGCGGCGCGCAGCGGGACACCGTGCCGCGCGGCGACGGCCTCCATGCGCAGCGCCCGGTCGACGAGGGGCGCGGGGGCGGCGGCGTAGTCGTACGTCGCATCCGGGCGCGGGGCGGCGAGGAGCCCCGAGTTGAAGACGCCGCCGACGACGACGCTGCGGCCCCGTGCGGCGGCCTCCGGCAGGAGTGCGTCGAGGGCGCTCCGGTCGAGGAGGGTGTAGCGGCCTGCGCAGAGGACGGCGTCGACGTCGGTGTCGCGCAGGAAGCGGGTGAGCATGGCCGTCTGGTTCATGCCGGCGCCGATCGCCCCGACCATTCCCTCCGCGCGCAGTTGCTCCAGGGCCGGGTAGCCCTCGCGGAAGGCCGCTTCCTCGTGGTCGTCGGGGTCGTGGAGGTAGACGATGTCGACGCGGTCGAGGCCGAGACGTCCGAGGCTGTCCTCGATGCTCCGGCGAATGCCGTCGGCGCTGAAGTCCCAGCGGCGGCGGTGGGTGTGCGGCACGGCGAACCCGTCCGACAGTCCTTCGGTGGCGGCCGCCTCCGCCGCCGGCAGCGGGTCGAGCACCCGGCCGGCCTTGGTGGACACCGTGTACGCGTCACGGGGTCGCGTCCGCAGCGCCTCGCCGAGGCGGCGCTCCGAGAGGCCGAGGCCGTAGTGCGGTGCGGTGTCGAAGCAGCGGACGCCCTCGTCCCAGGCGGCGTCCACGGCGGCGGCGGCCTGCTCGGGCGCGACCTCGGTGAAGAGGTTGCCGATGGCCGCAGCTCCGAAGGAGAGCTCGGTGATCTCGACAGCGCTGCTTCCGAGCCTGATGCGCCGCATGTCCGTACCGCCCCCGCTGATGATCGCCTGTGGTCCCACAGCGAATATTCATCGGATCACTGGGGTGCGTCAACACCTGTGACCGCTCTGAGGCGGCGGATTCTCCGCTATCTGTCCGACCTATGGATGGGCGGGGCCCTATGCGGGAGCGGGCACGACGGGGAAGAGCGCCCGCAGGTCACGGAGTTCGTCCCCGACCGCCGACGCAAGGCGGTCGAGGTCGGGCAGCGCCTTGCCGTCGGCCACCAGGCCCACCTGCACCCGCCCGCCGTACGTGGACAGGGCGACGGCCAGCGACTGCCCGCGGGCCAGCGGGGCCATCGGGTAGACGGCACGCAGCGGGCATCCGCCGAGCGACAGCGCGGAGCGCGGGAGGGGCACGCTGGTGACCAGGATGTCGAAGAGCATCCGGGCCGCGTTCCCCGCCAGCGGTGCCCCGAACCGGTGCGCCAGCGCGGGCAGCTGGTCGGCCAGCACCGCGACGGCACCCGCACCGCGCATCGGCCCCGCGGCCTTGTTGCGCACCATGCCCGCACGCACCAGGCGCAGCCGCTCCCGGGCGTCGGGTTCACCGACAGGGAGGCCGAGGAGGTAGGCGGAGAGCCTGTTGCCGTCGGCCGCGCCGCCGGGCCTGCGCCGGGAGACGGGGATGAGGGCGCGCGGGTCGGCGCCGGGGAGCACCTCACCCCGCTCCAGCATCCAGCGCCGCAGCGCCCCCGCGACCACGGCGAGCAGGACGTCGTTGGCCGTACCGCCCTCGGCCCGCCGGATCCGCCGGACCGCCTCGGCGTCCATCTCGGCGACGGCCAGCCGCCGGGTGCCGCTGGAGATCGCGGTGAGGGCGGTCGACCCGCGCAGGTCCAGGCGGCTGGCCCGTACGACGGAGGCGCCGACCCCCAGCGCCCGGCCGACGTCCCCGATCCGGTCGAGCGCCATGCCCGCCGCCTCGTACGGGCCGGGCAGCCAGGAGCGCGGCGGAACCGGCCGGCGGCGAACGGCGCCCCGCCCTGCCCCGGCGGCGGCGATCTGGTCGAAGATGCCGGCCCCGATGGCCACGGCCCGCATCCCGTCGGCCAGCGCGTGGTGCAGCTTCACCAGGACGGCGAAGGTTCCGTCGCCGGCTCCGTGGAGGAGGTACATCTGCCAGGGCGGCAGCCCCCGCCCCAGCGGCCGCTCCATGAGCTCGCCGGCGAGCCGGGTCGCCTCCGCCATGAAGTCGCCCTCGGGGAGCACCACCTGCCTGACGTGCCGATGGACGTCGAAGTCCTTGTCGGTGAACCAGGCCGCACCGCCGACCGGCAGCAGGACGTCCCGCACCCGCATGCGCAGGCGGGGGATCGCGGCGGCGCGGGCACCGAGCAGGTCGAGAAGGTGCTGCGGCGAGATCCCGGGCGCCGGGGCGAAGACGGCGAGCGCGCCGAGGTGCATCGGGTGGGCATCGGTTTCGAGGTGCCAGAAAGCCAGATCAAGAGGTGCCAGTAGCTCGGTACTCAACGGGGCCTCGCGTCATCTACAGCAGAACTGCGGGATCGCAGTCAATCCCTGATGGCCGGTTACGGTCAAGCATCGCCATATTACGTACTGTTACGGTCTCGCGCCGTCCGGACTCCTCCGCGTTACCGGTGCTCGGGGACGACGAACTCGCACCACACGCATTTGCCGTTGCCGCGCGACTCCACGCCCCAGACGTCGGCCAGCCGGTCCACCAGCATCAGCCCGCGGCCGGACACCCCCGACTCCCCCGCGTCCCTGCGGCGGGGCAGCGCGCTGGAACGGTCCTCCACGTCGACACGGAGCCGGCGCTCGGGGCCGGTGAGCACCCGGATGGTGACGATCGCGCCTCCGTCGGTGTGCATGAGCGCGTTGGTGATCAGCTCGTCGGCGGCCAGTTCGACCTCGTCCGCCCGGTCCCTGGCACCCCAGGCGCGCACCGCCGCCCGGATCATGTGGCGGGCGGAGCTCAGCGCCTCGGGGTCGTTCTGCGCCACGTGCTGCTGGAGACGGCCGCCGGGGTGGGGCGCGTGGGCGGCGTCGCGGCGCAGCAGGAGCACGGCCACGTCGTCCTCGCCGCCCCGTTCGTCGACGACCTCGCAGAGCCGGTCGGCGAGTCGCTGCAGGTCCTGCGGCCCGTCGCGCACCATCGACGTCAGCAGCCGCATGCCCTCGTCGAGGTCGACGCCGGGAAGCTCCACCAGGCCGTCGGTGTAGAGGACCAGGGTCTGGCCGGGGTCCAGCTCGACGGCGCTGACCGGGTAGTCCAGCTGACCGAACTCCGCCGAGAGCCCGAGCGGCAGTCCGCCCTCGGCGGGCAGCTTGCGGCAGCTCCCGTCGACATCGCGTACGAGCGGGTCCATGTGCCCCGCCCGCACCAGCTGCACCACACCGGTGGTCAGGTCGGCCTCGGCGTAGGAGCAGGTGGCGAAGCGGTCGGTGTCCAGCTCGTGGAGGAAGACCGACGCCCGCGCCATGACGGTGGCGGGGCTGTGGCCCTCGGCGGCGTAGGCGCGCAGCACGATGCGGAGCTGCCCCATGACCGCGGCGGCATGTGTGTCATGGCCCTGCACATCGCCGATGACGGCGCCGACCCGGCCGCCCGGCAGCGGAATGATGTCGTACCAGTCGCCGCCGATGTCCCGGCCGAGCCGCGCGGAGCGGTAGCGGACGGCGACCTGGGCGCCGGGCACGTCGGGGATCCGGCGGGGCAGCATCGCCTGCTGGAGGCCTTCGGCGAGGTCGTGCTCCTGCTCGTAGAGCATGGCCCGCTGGAGGCTCTGGGCGATCGAGCTGCCGAGGGCGACCAGCAGGTTCCTCTCGTCACCGGTGAAGCCCGCCTTGTTGCCGTAGAGGAGCCCGAGCGCGCCGATGGGACGGGCCTGGGCGATGAGGGGCAGATAGGCCGCGGCGGTGATGCCGAGGTGGCTGATGTGGGGCCAGAGGATCGGGTACGAGGTCGCGAAGTCCTCGGAGGACTCGATGAACCGTGGAGTGAGCGTGCGGATCACTTCGCTCATCGGGTACGGCTCGTCCGTCCGGGTGTAGCGGGTGCCCGGCACGTACGCGCCCTCGGGTCCGTCGGCCACAAGGTGGATGCGTCCGGACTCCAGCAGGCCCATGACGAGGCTGGTGGCGCCCAGGTTCGCCAGGCCCTGGGAGTTCTTCAGCACGTCGGTGACGTCCTTGACGGTCCGCGCGTGGGCCAGCGCCGCGGTGGTGCCCTCGACCAGACTGGTGCGGCGGCGCCGCTCCTCGTCCACCGATCTGCGGGCGGTCGAATCCGCCAGCTCCTGGGTGGCGTCGCGGACGATTCCGATGATGCGCCGGGGCCGCCCGGTGCCGTCCCTGCGGATGAATCCCTGGGTGTGGGTCCAGCGCAGGGAACCGTCGCGCCGGGTCCTGCGGAAGTAGGCGCCGTAGTTGCTGCGGCCGCTCTTGAGGGCCTGCGAGACCATGCCGTCGAGCCGGATCGCCTCCTCGGCGGGTACGCGCGGGGCGAGGGACGCGGGCCGGTCGTCGTACTCGTCGGGACGCAGGTCGAACACGTCGAGGGCGGGCTGGTCCATGTGCATGCGCCCGCTGTCCAGATCCCAGTCGAAGCTGCCCATTCGGTTCAGGGCGAGGCTGAGGTCCGGGTGGGCGGGCCAGTCGTCCGGGAGTGACGGGGTGCCCGCTACCCGATCATCCATGTGCGTCACTCTGCCATTATTTGTCCGATTCCTCGACCGAACCAGCCACCTTGAACGCGTTCAAGAAAACCTCTACGCTCGGCGTTACACCGATTGAACACGTTCAAGTCTGGGGGGGGTGGCGCCCTGTCCGTACTGGTCGACTCCGACCGCTCCCCGGACACCCTGCTCGTCCTGGTCGGCCACGTCGTCGGGGACCGCGCCCACCCGGAAGGCAGGACCGCATGACCCACCTGACGTACCCCGAGGTCGGAGCCACCCGGCTGGGGCCGCTCCCCGACGGGTACCACCACCTGCACCACCGGACCGCCGTCGGCCGGGGCCGGGCCGACTTCGAGGCCGCGGGCGCCGCCGTCACCGAGTGGCGGATGCACCGCGCGGCCGGAACCCGGGTGAACGCCTCCGCCGAGCGGGCGGCGCCCGGAGAGCAGGTCGCGGTGTCGCTGGGCCTGGGACCGCTCCGCATCACCGCACACTGCGAGATCGTCTGGACCGCGTACGACGAGAGGCGCATCGGCTTCGGCTACGGCACCACGGCCCGGCACCCGGAGCTGGGCGAGGAGTGCTTCGTGGTCGACCTGGCGGACGACGGGACGGTCTGGTTCACCGTCATGGCCTTCTCACGACCCGCCTCCTGGTACGCACGCCTCGCCGGACCGCTCGTTCCGGTGCTCCAGCGGTGGTACGCGCGCCGGCTGGGCGACACGCTGCGCCGGAGCGTGCCCACGGGCCGATGAGCCGATACTGGAGGTGATGCAGTGGTTCACCGCGGACGGGTACTGGCTCAGCCGGCTGATCTTCCAGCGGGCCCTCGCCGCCGTCCATCTGGTCGCCTTCCTCTCGGCCGCGCTCCAGTTCCGGGCGCTGATCGGGGAACGGGGCATGCTCCCCGTGCCGGAGCTGCTGCGGCGCACTCCCTGGCGGGCCGCGCCCGGCCTGTTCCGGCTGCACTACTCGGACCGCTTCTTCGCCGTCGTCGCCTGGACGGGCTGCGCGCTCTCGCTCGCTCTCCTGGCGGGCCTCGACGGGTACGTCCCCCTGTGGGCGGCCCTGGTGCTGTGGGCGGCGCCCTGGGTGCTGTACCTCTCGATCGTGCAGGTCGGACAGGTCTGGTACGGCTTCGGGTGGGAGTCGCTGCTGCTGGAGACGGGCTTCCTCGCCGTGTTCCTGGGCAACGGGGACACGGCGGCACCGGTCCTGGTGCTGTGGCTGCTGCGCTGGCTCCTCTTCCGGGTGGAGTTCGGCGCCGGACTCATCAAGATCCGCGGCGACGCGTGCTGGCGGCGGCTGACCTGCCTGGACTTCCACCACGAGACCCAGCCCATGCCGGGGCCGCTGAGCTGGTTCTTCCACCACCTGCCGAAACCGGCCCACCGGGTCGAGACGGCCGCCAACCATGTGACCCAGCTGGTGGTGCCCTTCCTGCTGTTCACCCCGCAGCCGGTGGCGAGCGTCGCGGCGGGGCTCATGGCCGCCACCCAGCTGTGGCTGGTGCTCTCGGGCAACTTCGCCTGGCTGAACTGGCTGACCATCACCCTGGCGCTCTCCGTGATCGACTGGTCACCGCTCGCCGGGCCGCCGCCCGCGCAGCCCGCATCGCCCCTCTGGTACGAACTGCTGGTCATCGCCGTCGCCGCACTCGTCCTGACCCTCAGCCACCGCCCGGCGCGCAATCTCATCTCCCGGCGTCAGGTGATGAACCGCTCCTACGACCCGCTGCACCTGGTCAACGCGTACGGAGCGTTCGGCAGCATCAGCAGGGTCCGTCTCGAGGTCGTGGTCGAGGGCACCGACGAACCGGTGATCCACGAGGGGACGCACTGGCGCGAGTACGGCTTCCGCGGCAAACCGGGCGACCCACGCAGGCTGCCGCGCCAGTTCGCCCCGTACCACCTGCGGCTCGACTGGATGATGTGGTTCGCCGCGCTCTCGCCCGCGTACGCCCGCTCCTGGTTCGGACCGTTCGTCGAACGGCTGCTGCGGGGTGACCGGGAGACCCTGCGGCTGCTGCGCCACAATCCGTTCCCGGAGGCGCCGCCCGCCCACGTCCGGGCCAGGGTCTTCCACTACCGGTACACGGACCGGCACGAGCTGCGGGCCACCGGATGCTGGTGGCACCGGACCTTCGTACGGGACTTCATGCGGCCCGTGGCCCGGCCGGTGCCGCTCCGGCCGCGGGGGCCGGCATGAGAACGCCCCGGCCCCCGCGGCTCAGCTGCAGCTGCGGGGGCCGGGGCTCGGCTCTGTGCGAAGGGTGCGAGCGGTCAGTCGATGCCCGGCAGGATGTGCGGCTCGGCGAGATCGTCCTCGTAACCGGCCAGCCGGATCGGCGCCGACCTGGCCCAGACCTCGATGTTGCGGAGCTTCTGGGGCCCACGGGCACGCGCTCCGGCCTGTTCGGCCGGGCACGGCTCGGTCTTCGTCATTTCAGGTGTCACCGCGGACTCCTTTGTGTCGCGTAACCCCGGGCGGTGGCGACGCTGCGGCTGTGAGAACCGTGTATCGGCCGCCCTCTGCGGGGCAGGGGCAGAAACAGTTCGGTCGCGGTGGCGCCGGTATGCGGGGCGGGACGGCGGTCTGCTTACAGACCTGTCCCAGGACGGCCGAGGAAGTTTCGTGGATCCCTTGGTGGCGTCCGTTGACCTCAGACTAACCAAATGAGCGCGATCCCGCTCGACAGAACGTATGGCCTGGGTCACTTTCAGCCAACGGAGTTCACCTCCTGTTCCCCAGGAATCACACAACGGAACACGAACGGCGGCAACCCGTGGGCACGGGTCGCCGCCGTTCTGCGTTCTGCGTTCTGCGTTCTGCCGGGGATCACCAGCCCGCGGGGGCGTAGTCCTTCAGGAAGCAGCCGTACAGCTCGTCGCCCTCTTCGCCGCGCACGATCGGGTCGTAGACCCGGGCGGCGCCGTCGATGAGGTCGAGCGGGGCGTGGAAACCCTCCTCGGCGAGGCGGATCTTGTCGGGGTGCGGACGTTCGTCCGTGATCCAGCCGGTGTCGACGGCCGTCATGAGAATGCCGTCCTTCTCGAACATCTCCTGGGCGCTGGTGCGCGTGAGCATGTTCAGCGCGGCCTTGGCCATGTTCGTGTGCGGGTGGCCGGCACCCTTGTAACCGCGGCCGAAAACACCCTCCATGGCGGACACGTTCACCACGTAGGCGCGCTTCGCCGCCGTCCTGGCCATGGCCGGGCGGAGCCGGCTGATCAGGATGAAGGGCGCGGTGGAGTTGCAGAGCTGGACCTCGAGGAGCTCGATCGGCTCGACCTCCTCGACCGTCTGGATCCAGCTGTTCGTGTCGTGGAGGTCGGGCACGAGGCCGCCCGCGTCGATCGCGGTGCCCGCGGCGATGCGGGCCGGCGACGCCGATCCGGTGACCAGGGCCAGGCTCGTGACGTCGTCGGCGGTCAGCCCCTGGCCCTCCTTGCGGGCGGCGGGCAGCGCGGCGACGCGGTCGACGGTGCCGCTCCCGAACGTTCCGATCACCTCGGCGACGGGCAGCTCGCCCGCGGGCAGCGGGGCGGACTCGGCTCCGAGGAGCTCGCTGTAAGCCTGTGCGGAGCGGCGGACCGTCTGCGCGGCGTTGTTGATCAGAATGTCCAGCGGCCCCTCGGCGGCCACGGAGTCGGCGAGCGCGACGACCTGGGCGGGGTCGCGCAGGTCGATTCCCACGATCTTGAGGCGGTGGATCCACTCGTCGCTGTCGGGCATCGCCTTGAAACGGCGGATCGCGTCGTTGGGGAAGCGGGTGGTGATGGTGGTGTGCGCCCCGTCGCGCAGCAGCCGCAGCGCGATGTACATGCCGATCTTGGCCCGGCCGCCGGTGAGCAGGGCCCGGCGTCCGGTGAGGTCGGTCCGGGCGTCGCGCCGGGACCGGTTCTCCTTGGCGCACGACTGGCAGAGCTGGTGGTAGAAGGCGTCCACCTCCACGTACCGGGTCTTGCAGATGTAGCAGGACCTGGGGCGCTGGAGTATGCCCGCGATCTCGGCGGTGGCCGAGGACGACGGGAGCACGCCCTGCGTCTCGTCGTCGATGCGCTCGGCGGAGCCGGTCGCGGTGGCCTCGGTGACGGCCTTGTCGTGCGCGGTCTTGGCTGCGCGGCGCTCCTGGCGGCGGCGCTGCTTCACCCTGCGGTAGATGCCGGCGGTCGCCCTGCGTACGGCGATCGCGTCCGGGTGGTCGACCTCGATGGAGTCGAGCTCGTCGAGCACGCTCAGGCAGACGGCCAGCCGCTCCGGGGCGATACCGGGACCGAACTCCTCGATCACGGGAGCGAACTCCGGGCTGTCCTCTGTCACCGTCATTGCCGTTCCTCTGTTGCTCGTCACTCGCGCCGCTGCCGGGCTCCGGTGGTGGGGAGGATGTCCGGCCCTGGGCCGGCGGGGGCCGGCGCGCCATGGGCCGAATGCCCCGGTCAAGTCTGCCATGGTTCGGACGTCGCTCCGCGCGGCTGTGACCGGCGCCTCCCCGGGGCCGTGACCGGGCCGCCGTACGGGCTGTCGGGGTGCTCCCGCGGACCGCGTCCGGCGCCCCGGCACGGGTGGACGAAAAAAGTTCGGAATTGGCAGGCATGACTTCTGGAATGCCGGGCAGATGCCGGTCGGCACACAGGATTCCAGGGAGGGCGAGATCATGACGGCCATGTCTGTGCGAACCACCGGAGCGACCGGCACAACGGCGTCGCGGTGCGACGAGGCCGCTACGGGTTCCGACGGGTCCGCGCTGCCCTGGATCGAGGACGCGGGCAAGGTGGCCCCGCAGGACGCGCGGGCCATGTCGAAGCTGTTCTTCGACCGGCTGCAGGTGCTGGAAGAGGGCACCCGCGAGTACCAGTACGCCCGCAACACCCTGATCGAGATGAACCTCTCACTCGTGCGCTTCGCCGCCTCGCGGTTCCGCAACCGGGGCGGCGACGACTCCGAGGACATCATCCAGGTGGGAACGATCGGCCTGATCAAGGCGATCGACCGCTTCGACCTGTCGCGCGAGGTGGAGTTCGCCACCTTCGCGGTCCCGTACATCGTCGGTGAGATCAAGCGGTTCTTCCGCGACACCACCTGGTCCGTCCACGTTCCGCGCCGGCTCCAGGAGCTGCGTGTCGAGCTGGCCAAGGCCAAGGAGCAGCTGTCCGCCGAGCTCGACCGCGACCCGACGGTCGCCGAGCTCGCCGCCCACCTGGATCTCCCCGAGGAGGAGATCATCGAGGGTCTGGTCGCGGCCAACGGGTACTCGGCCGGTTCGCTGGACACCCCGAACGCCGACAGCGACTCCGGCAGCGACCAGCGCGCCTACGCCGACCTGCTCGGCGAGGAGGACCCGGCCATGGAGAGCGTCGAGAATCTGCACGCCCTGGCTCCGCTGCTGCGTGAGCTGGACGAGCGTGAGCGGAAGATCGTCCGGATGCGCTTCGGCCAGGAGATGACGCAGGCGCAGATCGGTGCGGAGCTGGGCGTTTCCCAGATGCACGTCTCGCGGCTGCTCAGCAGGATCGTCCAGCGGCTCCGTGCGGGCATGTGCGTCGAAGCCTGAGAAAGCGGAACACGAGCGAAATGACCGAGGTCCGGCAGGCCGCCGGACCTCGGTCGCATATGCTTCCTGGCGATATGGCGCGGGGTGACCTCCGTGCCGTCCGTTCGAGGGGGTGGAGCGTGGACGAGTTGTTGTCGGGCGCCTCTGCGCAGCTGATGGAGTCCAGCGGGATTCCGGAGCAGCTGGCGGGCCCCGCCGCCGAGGCTTCCGTCTGGGACCTGGACGCGGCCCTTCTCCTGGTCGAGGACGACTCCGGGGACGCGCTGCTCGTCGAGGAGATGCTGGCCGACAGCGAGCTGGACTCCTCGCTCACGTGGTGCAAGACGCTGGCCGAGGCGCGGCGGTTCCTGGCGGAATGCCGCACGCCGGTCTGTGTCCTGCTGGATCTGCACCTGCCCGACGTGCACGGTCTGGATGTCGTGAGGCAGCTCGTCGAGTCGGCGCCTGACGCGGCCATCGTCGTGCTGACGGGTATGGCCGAGGCCGAGACGGGACTGTCCGCGGTGGCGCACGGCGCCCAGGACTACCTCGTCAAGGGCCGGATCGACCCCGAGGCACTGGGACGGGCGGTCCGCTACGCGCTCCAGCGCAAGCACGCGGAGCGTTCGGCCGCGGCGATGCGGACGAGCCGGCTGATAGCTCAGGAGAACGCCCGGCTGGAACGCGCCCTGCTGCCCATTCCGCTGCTGCTCGACGACAATTTCGGAGTGGCCGCCCGCTACGAGGCGGGCCGCGCCCACGGGCTGCTGAGCGGTGACTTCTACGACGTGGTGCAGACCGCCGACGGAGTGGTGCACGCGGTGATCGGCGATGTGTCGGGGCACGGCGCGGCAGAGGCCGCCCTGGGCGTCTGCCTGCGGGTGGCCTGGCGCACGGCCGTGCTGACCGGCGTCTCGCAGCTTGAGAAGGTCGCTCTGCTGGAGGAGATACTCGTCGCGGAGCGTTCCGATCCCCATGTCTTCGCCACCGTCACCATGCTGGTCTTCCCGCCGGGCCGCGACCGGGTCCACATCGCCCGGGCCGGCCACCCGGGACTCCTGCTGCGGCGCGGCACGGACGTCACCTGGGTGGAGCCCGACGTGGGCATGGCCCTGGGACTGCTGCCCGGGTCCGGCCGCTGGACGGTCACGGACCTGGACCTCGCTCCGGGCAGTGAGCTCGTCCTGTTCACCGACGGCCTGTTCGAGGGCCGGACCGGGCCGCAGTCCCGGCTCGGTGAGGAGGGTCTGCTCGCCCTGGCCCGCAAGCACGCGGCGCAGGAACCGCGGGCGTTCGTCGACGCGCTGGTCGCCGAGGCCACCGAGAGCGCGTCGCCGTACGGAGGGCTGGCCGATGACGTCGCCGTCCTGCACCTGGGCTGGCGAGGGGACTCATGAGGTCCGCAGACACCGGTGACGGGGCGGCCGGGCGGCCGGGTCCGTTCGCGCGGCTCTCGGTGCAGAACTGGGTGCATCTGATCCTGGCCGGCTTCGTCGTGGTGGTCTGTGGCTGCCTCGTCGTCGGCGGGCTCGTCCTCTCCCGCATCTCCGACCGGACCACGGACCTGGTGGACCGCATCCAGCCCGCCCGTTCCTCGTCGTTCCAGCTGCAGAACTCGCTGCTCGACCAGGAGACGGGGGTGCGTGGCTTCGCGCTCACCGGTGACGACTCGTTCCTGGAGCCGTACGAGGCCGGGATGCGTGCCGAGCGGCTCAGGCTGGACCGGGTGCGCGTACTGGTCGGGCACGAGCAGCCGTTCGCCGCGGACCTGGACCGGATCGAGGAAGCCGCCCGGGTGTGGCGTCGGCAGCAGGCGGAGCCGCTGATCGCCTCGGTCCGGAAGGACGGTCCGGCCGGTGAGTCCTCGGCCCCGATCCGGCGGAGCAAGTCGGAGTTTGACACGCTGCGGCGGCTGTACGCCGTGCAGCAGGGGCATCTGGACACCGCGCGTGACCAGGCCCGTGCCGAGCTCGACGACGCGCGCGTCACCCGCGACCGGGTGCTCCTCGCCCTGGTGGTCGGCTTCGTGGTGGCCGTCGTGTCGCTCGCCCTGCTCCTGAACCGGATGGTGGGCCGGCCTCTGAACGCGCTCACCGCAGCGTCGGACAAGGTGCGTTCGGGCGCCTTCGGCAGCCGGATCGTGGTCCGCGGGCCGTCCGACGTCCGGGCGGTCGCCGCAGCGGTCGAGGACATGCGGCGGCGCCTCGTGGCGGAGCTCGCCGAGTCCCAGGAGCGCGAGACGCTGCTGGCCGAGCAGACCGGGGAGCTGCGCCGGTCCAACTCCGAACTGGAGCAGTTCGCGTACGTCGCCTCGCACGACCTGCAGGAGCCGTTGCGCAAGGTGGCGTCCTTCTGCCAGCTGCTCGAGAAGCGGTACGGCACGGAACTGGACGCACGCGGCAAGCAGTACATCGACTTCGCGGTCGACGGTGCCAAGCGGATGCAGGTGCTCATCAACGACCTGCTCACCTTCTCCCGGGTGGGGCGGGTGCACGAGAGCTGGAAGCCCGTCGACCTCGACCGCTCCCTGGACCGGGCCCTCGCCAATCTGGCCCTGATCGTCGAGGAGTCGGGCACCACCGTCGTGCGCGCGGACCCGCTGCCCGAGCTGCTGGGTGACGCGACGTCGCTGGCCATGGTGTGGCAGAACCTCATCGGGAACGCGGTCAAGTTCCGCCGGCCCGACGTGCCGTGCCGGATCACCGTCGGATGTGTGCGCGAGGGCGAGGAGTGGCACCTGACGGTCGCGGACAACGGGATCGGGATCGCCCCGGAGTTCGCGGACAAGGTGTTCGTCATCTTCCAGCGCCTGCACGCCCGCGACGAGTACGAGGGAACGGGCATCGGCCTCGCCCTGTGCCGCAAGATCATCGAATTCCACGGCGGCAGGATCTGGCTGGACCCCGGCCCCACCGAAGGTACGCTCATCCACTTCACCCTGCCCGTCGTCACCGATGCGCCCACGCACACCACGGCGGAGCTCCTCGCCCCCGCCCCGCTCACCCCCCAGTCGGGAGACGCCCCGTGAACGACTCCGCCCAGCCCATCGAGGTCCTGCTCGTGGAGGACGACCCCGGCGACGAGCTGATGACCCGTGAGGCGTTCGCGGACAACAAGATCCGCAACACCCTTCACGTCGTGCGCGACGGCAAGGAGGCGCTGGACTTCCTCTACCGCAGGGGTGAGCACGCCGGTGCGCCTCGCCCGGATCTGGTGCTGCTCGACCTGAATCTGCCGAAGTACGACGGCAGGCAGGTGCTCGAGCGCATCAAGACGGACCCTGAACTGGCCCTGATCCCCGTTGTGGTCCTCACCACGTCCTCGGCAGAGGAGGACATCCTGCGCAGTTACAAACTGCACGCCAACGCCTATGTCACCAAGCCGGTCGACCTGGAGCAGTTCATCGGCGCGGTCCGGCAGATCGACGACTTCTTCGTGAGCGTGGTCCGGTTGCCGGGTCGTGCGTAAGATCAGGAGAATCTACCGGAGTGGGATCTCTCGACACGGGTAGACGAACGGCGATAAAGAGGTCGTTTCGACCTCACCCTGCGGCGCCCTGGCTGGAGCACATGAACGATCAGGCCATCTCACGGCCGGACAACCCCCGGCAGGGGTCTCCGTCCTCGGAGGTCCTGCTCACCGCCGAGGTGTTCGACGGCGAACAGGGTTGCATCGCGCAGGCCCGTGCGCTGGCCGACCGTTTTCTGGCGCGGCTGGTGGCGGAGTGGCTCGCGGTCCTCGGCGAGCACACCCGCAGCGATCTGATGCTGGCGGTCAGCGAGCTCGTCACCAACGCGGACCGCTACAGCCACGGCCCGTACCTGCTGGAGCTCGAGGGCAACGCGGAGCGCATCAGCGTCACGGTGTACGACAGCAGCACGGCACTCCCGGTGCTCTACGCCCCCGATCCGGCCCGCCTCGGCGGTCACGGCATGGAGATCGTGGTGGCCCTGTGCGACCGGCTGACGGCGGAGCGGGTGCCGGTCGGCAAGCGCATCCGGGCGGAGTTCCAGCTCAGTACCTGAACCGGGCACACGAGCGGCCCGAGCGGATGTCGTCGGTGGTGAGGTACGTCCGGGAGCGCTCCGCGCCGTCGAGCCGGGCCGACTGGATGTAGCGGTCGGTGTCCGAGGTTCCGGGAGCCCTTACGGTGAACGAACCCCGTGGGTAGTACCGGCGGTCCAGGGTCAGGTCGACCCGGTCGAGGACGGGCGTGGACAGGCCCCACATGTCGGTGCCGGGCTGGACCGGGAAGATCCCCCTATCGAGGAGAGCACGTCCCGGGCGGACATGGCGCCCACGTCGTCGTTGCCCGTCATCCCGGTCGGGGTGTCGGTGAAGAGGGTGGGCGCGCCGTGGACCACGTCGGTGGTCTTCCAGGGCTGCCCGGTCGACAGGTAGGTGTACGGGGCGATCAGGTCGGGCTCGTTCTGCGGACTGTACTTGTCGGCGTTGTAGTAGTCGTACGGTCCGTGACCCATACCTCGCGCACGGTGTTCGCCGGGTCGGCCGGCAGCTGCTCGTAGGCGAAGAAGGAGTCGAGGCGCTCGTTCGCCGCGTCCGTCACGCTTTCCGGTGCTTGGCGTAGCCGCACCTGCGCACAGTGTGTCCCTCGCCGTCATCTTCTGAGCCCTGAGGGAAGGAGGACTACCGTCGGGAGGAGGACCCAGGAGTGACGTACGTACTACCGCAGCAGTACGCCGAATCGCCGCCTCAAGGACGACGACACGGCGGCTCCTACGAGACATCGTGGTGTACATGAGTTCCCTCGCGCTCGCCGTGCTTCTCTCACTGGTCTCCGCGGTCGCCTACGCGGCCGGGGCGATCGTCCAGGAGCGCGTGGCCGCAGCCGGTGACGGCCGCCCGTACGCACCCCTGCGCAACGGCGTGTGGTGGGTGGCCGTGGCCCTCAACGGTGTGGGAGCGGTGCTGCACGTGGTGGCACTGGCGTACGGGCCGCTGAGCCTCGTCCAGCCGCTCGGCGCCCTGACGATCGTCTTCGCACTGCCGATGGCGGCCCTGTTCGTCCGCCGCCGGGCCGGCTGGACCGCCTGGCGCGGCGCCCTCATGGCGACGGTCGGGCTGGCCGGGCTGCTGGCCCTCACGGGGAGCGCCGGGTCGCACACCCTGGCGGGGGCGGAACAGCTGATGCTGGCGACGACGACGGCGGGAGCCGTGGTGGCGCTGCTCGTACTCGCCAAGGGACTGCACCGGCCGATGCTGCGCAGCGTCGTGCTGGCCACGGGCGCCGGAATCGCGTTCGGCATCGCCTCGGTGTTCACCAAGACGGTCGCGGTGGAGTGGACGACGGGTGCGGTGACCTCGGGCCTGCCGACCCTGCTGGTGATCGCGGGCCTCGCCGCCGCGGGGCTGCTGCTGTCCCAGGCCGCGTACCGGGGCGCCGGACTGACCGCGCCGCTGGCGACGGTCACCGTGGTGAACCCGGTGGTGGCCGCGGCGGTGGGCCTCACGCTGTTCGGGGAGCAGTTCCGCTACGGCCTGACGGGCACACTGCTCGCACTCGCCTGCGGCGCGCTGGCGGCTGCCGGGCTGGTCCTGCTGACCACGGAGCGGGTGGGAGCGGAGCGGCGTACGGCCGAGCGGCTCGGCGCCGGGCCGGACGGGGACGACAGCGCCGGCCGTGCGGGCCGGCCGCCCGTGACGCTGCCCGGCCCGGTGACGCGGTCCTCCCCGTCCGGGAAGGATCCTTCGGACCCGTTTCCGGCCCCGTCCTCGCTGTCGCCGCCCCTGACCGGACCGCTGCGCCACGGCGCGCGGCGCGTGGAGTTCGGCGAGGGGCGGCCCACGGGCGGGTCGGCGCGCCGGGGCGGCTTAGCCACACCGGGCACCGGACCGGACGGGACCGTTCAGACGTTGGCACCCCCGGCCCGGAGGTAGGCGAGCGGGTCGATGTCGGAGCCGTAGCCGGGGCTGGTGCGGATCTCGAAGTGCAGGTGCGGACCGGTGCTGTTGCCCGTCGAACCCGAACGCGCGATCCGCTGGCCGCTGCCGACCTGCTGGCCATCGCGCACGTGGAGCGACGAGAGGTGTGCGTACTGGCTGTACTTGCCGTCGCTGTGCCTGATGACGACCTCGTAGCCGTACGCCCCCGCCCAGCCGGCCGAGACGACCGTTCCGGACGCCACCGCCTTGACCGAGGTTCCGGTGGGGACCGGCCAGTCGACGCCCGTGTGGTAGCCGCTCGACCATGATCCCGCCTGGTGGTACGGCGTACCGGTACGGGCGGAGACGGGTGCGGTGAAGCCGGACTGCGGCTTGGCCGCCGGCTTGCTGTCGCGCTTGGCCGCCGGCTTGGTGTCCCGCTTGGCCGCCGGCTTGGTGTCCTGCTTGACCACCGGCTTGCTGTCCGCCTTCGCGGACTGCTTCGGAGCCGAGGCCTTCGGTGACTGCTTCGTGACGGTCCGCTCGGAAGTGGTCCGCTCGCTGGGCTTCTTCTGCGTGGCCTTCGGGCCCGCGCCCGTCCTCGGCGCCCCGGCCACGTCCAGGCTCAGGCGCTGTCCGGGGACGATGAGGTCGGGGTCGGCGCCGACCACCGTGCGGTTCGCCTCGTACAACTTCTGCCAGCCGCCCCGGACCTGCTCGGTGGACGCGATGCCGGACAGCGAGTC
Source organism: Streptomyces clavifer (assembly GCA_014651175.1). Lineage (GTDB taxonomy): Bacteria > Actinomycetota > Actinomycetes > Streptomycetales > Streptomycetaceae > Streptomyces > Streptomyces clavifer. The sequence continues at coordinate 450,258 of BMWJ01000007.1, forward strand.
GCCGCGCGCCACGGTGTACGAATCGCGTGCGCCGGGCACGGAGGTCGGTGAGGCGGACGCCTTGCCCGCCTTCGTGTCCCGGGTCTTACTCGACGGGCTCGATTCGGGGGCTGCGGTCGCGGCCTTGCGGGGTGTGCCGCGCTCCCCCTGCGGGGCGATGTCGGGTGCGTCGCCGCCCCGCGTCAGCCCGGCCCGCACGGAACAGGTCGGCCAGGCGCCCGGGCCCTGCCCCTCCAGCACCTTCTCGGCGACGGCGATCTGCTGGTCCTTGGTCGCCAGATCGGCCCGCGCCGCGTAGGCGGAACCGCCGTACGCCGCCCAGGTCGAGCCGGTGAACTGCAGGCCGCCGTAGTGGCCGTTCCCCGTGTTGATGTGCCAATTGCTGGTCGACTCGCAGGCGGCGACCTTCTCCCACACATCGGTCGAGGCGGCGCCTGCCGACCCTGCGGTGAGCAGCGGAAGCGCTATGCCCGCGCCGCCCGCCGTGACCGTGAGCGATGCACGGTTGATCCGACTGGGCTGATATCTGCGGTGCCGTCCGTTGGCGGCCATGACTGTTGCTCCCCCCACTGACTGTAGGACACGTCCCAAGCGGCCAACTTATTGGCAGACAAAGGGTGGTGACAAGTGAACAATTGACGCGTGCTACCCATGCGCCCCCGGTGCACGTCGAGTGCGACGGCGCACCTCCTTCCGTCGATGCTCTGCGGAGGGAGGGTGGAGAGCGCTCTCCACCAGCGTTTCCCTGATGCTATAAAGGCGCTCATGACGGATGCTCTGCGATCTGCCGGTGCCGCACCCACCCTCGAAGACGTGGCGCGGGCGGCCGGGGTCTCGCGCGCCACCGTGTCGCGCGTCATCAACGGGGTGCGCAACGTCGACCCGGCGATCCAGGAAGCTGTGCGGCAGGCGGTCTCCGTCACCGGCTACGCGGGCAACCGCGCAGCCCGCTCCCTGGTCACCAGGCGCACGGACGCCATCGTGCTCGTGGTGTCGGGCGCGGGGGTCGAGGAGGGTCCGGGGGGCGGGTCGGTCGCACAGGACGGGACGGGCTCCACCGCCACCGGCTCCTTCACCTCCCGCGTCTTCGCAGATCCGTTCTTCGGCCGGGTGGTGACCGGTGTCGTCAACCACCTCCGGCCGCAGGGCATGCATCCGGTACTGATGTTCGCGGAGACGTCGCCGGCGCGCGAGGAGGTGGTGTCCTACCTGCGGCAGGGCAGTGCCGACGGCGCCCTGATCGTGTCGACCCACGCGAAGGACCCACTGCCGGGAATGGTCACGGAGGCAGGACTGCCCGCCGTGCTCTACGCGCGCCCTGCCCGGCCGGTGCCGATCAGTTACGTCGATCTGGCCCACCGGGACGGTGCCGGACTGGCAGCCGAACACCTGCTGGCGCGTGGCTGCCGCCGGATCGCCACGATCAGCGGCCCGCTGGACGTGCCGGCGGGACAGGAGAGGCTGGAGGGGTTCCGCGACACGATGGCGCGGCGCGGGCACCCGTACGTCCCGACGGTCGAGGGACAGTTCACCCAGGAGAGCGGCGAAACCGCGATGGAGCGGCTGCTGGTCGAACATCCCGGTCTGGACGGGGTGTTCGCGGCGAACGATCTGATGGCGGTGGGCGCCTGCCACGTCCTGCGGGAGCACGGCAGACGGGTACCGGAGGACGTGGCCGTGATCGGCTTCGACGACAGCAGCGCCGCCTCCACGTGCCGTCCGCCGCTGACGACGGTGCGGCAGCCGGTGGAGGACATGGCGGCGGAGATGGCCCGGCTGCTGGTGGACCGGCTGGCCGCACCTGACCGTCCGGCAACCTCCGTGATCTTCGAACCGGTGCTGGTGGTAAGGGATTCGGCGTAGACGGGCCTTGCACTACCGCCCTCCGCCGGTCCTGCGGGGCGGAGTCCTCGGGACCGGTTACCCGCCCTGGGAACAGCCAGCACGCCAAGCGTTGGTGTCGGTCATCAGCGGGCCCCACCGCACATGGGGCCGGGAATGCTCCCGCGTGACACCCACGGGTGGAGAGCGCGGGAACGGCGACGACTGGGCCCTTCGGCCGGCGGATGAGATGTCTCGGTGGCGCAGCCGTGCGTCGAGGTTGGCGGGTGGACCCGAACCCGGCTTCGCCTCGCTGTTCGCGTGGGAGGACCTGTTCGGTGGCTCGGTGGCGATGCGCCGGGCCTATCGCCCGATGGGCTCGCGTATCAGCTGCGCCATGACGGCCGGTGGCAGGGAGGGGTTGGCGGCAGCGGCTTCGACCACGTGGGGGTCTTCGTCGGCGAGCAGTTCGACGATGGCCTCCGGCGGCAGGGCCGGGTGCCCCGCGGCGACTCGGCGTGCCTTCGTGTCCGCCAGACAGGCGAGCAGTGCCGGCCCGGTCGCACCGGGGTGCCGGGCGATCTCGCGCAGCGCCTTCCGCACAGGCGGTAGGTGTCTGGTCAGGTCCTCCAGCAGGGCGGGCGGGGTCTCCGGGTTGGCCGCCACCCCTGCGAGGACCCGGACGCCGTGGCGTTCGACCATGGACCGCAGCTGCGTCTCCGAGAGGCCGGGGTGACGTGCGAGGGACTTGACCACCTTCTCGTCGGGGTCATCGGCCAGCAGGTCGCGGATACCGGCCGGCAGATCGCGCCGTTCGGCCAGGAGCATGCGCACCACCGGATTCGGCGACCTGGACAGGCTCTCGATCTCGGAGGGAGAGGCGGCGGCTGTGCGCCGCGGCAGGGCCGAGCCGATCCTGGTGGTGGTGACCAGGCAGGAGAGTACGTCGAGCGGCACGCCGGGATGGTGTGCCAGTCTGCGCTGTACGTCGTGGTCGGGGTCCGCGGCCAGCACACGGATCAGCGTGTCGTCGATGGCCGGGTTCTCCGCAAGCTCCGCTCGAATGCCCGGGACGGTGTCGCCGGCGAGCCGCGCCGCAGGTTCCAGCGGCAGGTCGGGGCGGGCGGCGAGCTGCCGGCGCAGCAGCGCTGAGGGGTGGTCGGCGAACCCGAGGAGGGCCCCGACCGGTGTGGCGGGGTTCCCCAGTGCCTGCTCCGCCAGCTCGTGGAGGGTGGACTCGTGCGAGCCGGTGCACGAGGCACCCGAGCGCAGCTCGCAGTCGGGCCGCGCACAGTACGGATCGTGCGTGTAGGGGGTCTCCTCGCTGTCGCAGACCAGGCACCGCTCCACCGGTGGCAGCCCCTCGCCGGTCAGCAGCGCGGCAAGTACCTGCGGTGGCGTCGCCTCGTTGGCCGCCACCGCGCGGCGGACCTCGGCATGCGGGTGGCGCGCGAGGCGGGCCGCCAGGTCCGCTGTCGTCCACATGGCGAGTTCCGCGACAACCCGTACGTCCGGGTCGACGGCGAGCGTCTCCTTCACATCGGCCGGGAGTCCGGGGCAGGCCGCCAGCCGCGCCCGGTGACCGGCGTCGGGGTCCCGGGCGAAGAGCCGCGCCCAGTCAGGGTCGCCGGCACACTCGTCGAGCAGGGCGAGCGCGGCTCGCGGCTGTGTACGGGGGTTGATGTCGGCAGCGGTCAACCGGCCTTCGTACGCGAGTCGCACAGTGCTCTCCTCGTCCCGCGCGGCCAGGGCGACCGCCTGCTCGCGGTTGAGGTCAGCACGGCAGGCGAGGGCGTAGGCGATGTCCGCGTCCGCGACCGTGATCAGGTGCCCGACCAGCTCGACGGGCAGAGCCTCGTTGGCGGCGAGGCCGCACAGTACAGGGTTCACGGGATGACATCCTGCCCTGACCGCGATCGAACGGCCGACGAATTTCGACCGCTACGGGCCGCTGCCGTCGCTCGGCGGCGAGGCCGTGCCGTTGTCCGCGCGAAGGGAGCGCCGTGCCGGGCCCGGCTCTCGCCGTGACGGATGAGGGTGGCTCCGGTCGAGGTCAGGTTCCGGGATGCCTCTCATCGGCGGGCTCCGTTTCCCTGGACCGGGTGGCTGCCCAGCTGGCGAGGAGTTTGAGCCGGTCTTCGTCCGGTGTGCCCGGCTCTGCGGTGTAGATGGTCAGGGAGTGCGCTTCGTGGGGGGAGATCGGCAGGTCCAGCGGTTGGTAGGTGAGTTCCAGGGGGCCCGCGTCCGGGTGCTGGAAGCGTTTGACGCCGCCGTGGTGGACACGCACGTCGTGGGCGGCCCACAACGTACGGAACTCGGTGCTGACCGTGGACAGCTCGCCGACCAGTTCGCGCATCGCCTTGTCGTTGGGGTAACGGCCGGCTTCGGCGCGCAGCACGGCGACGGTGGTTTTGGCGGCGCTCTGCCAGTCGTCGAAGAAGTCGTGCGAGCCGCGGTCGAGGAAGTGGTACCGGGCGAAGTTGGGACGGCCGCGCTCGTCCGTGGTGAAGCTGTTGAACATGGGGGCGAACAGAGCGCGGGTGAGTGCGTTGCCGGCCACGATGTCCCGGCGGCCGTTGCTGACGAACGCCGCGGACAGGGTCATGGAGTCGAGCAGCCACTGGACGCGGGGCGGGACGTCGACAGCCTTGCGGCGGCGCCGGGACGCGGGACCGGGCTGAGCTGCCCTGGCCAGGTCGAACAGGTAGGTGCGCTCGTCCGCGCTCAGCTGCAGGGTGCGGGCCACCGCTTCCAGGACGTCCTCGGACACGCCGCTGATGTGGCCCTTCTCCAGCCGGGTGTACCACTCGGTGCTCACCCCGGCGAGGACGGCGACCTCCTCACGGCGTAGCCCGGGCACCCGGCGTCGTCCGCCGGTGGGCAGCCCGACCTGTTCGGGGGTGAGCTGGGCGCGGCGGCGCGCGAGGAAATCCCGGATCTCGGAGCGGTTGTCGGCGGGGCCGGCGGGGCGGTGGTCCATGTCCACCACGCTAGCGGCGGTTACCGGGAAAGGGAGGTTGAGCTTGTACCCCCGATAAACGCAGCCTTCCTCACCCCCTGCCGGGGCGGTTTCGTGGTGTGTGCACCTCGATCTCAAGCCGTTGCGGAGTTGAAAGTATGAGTACGCGAGGAGGGACCCTGGCCCCGTCAGTCGTGCGGGCCGAAGGCGATGCGCGTTCGCGCACCCGCCTTCCGCTCGTCGTTCACGTGCTGGCCATGGGCACGTTCCTGATGGGCACGACCGAGTTCGTGGTGGCGGGCCTGCTGCCGGAGATCGCGGGAGACCTGCAGGTCGGCGTGGCCCGCGCCGGTCTGCTGATCACGGTGTTCGCCGTCGGGATGATCGTCGGGGCCCCGCTGATGGCGATGCTCACGCTGCGGCTGCCCAGTCGGCTGACGCTGATGATCGCTCTGGGCGTTTTCGCGGCCGGGCACGTCGTCGTGGCGGTGGGCTCCAGCTTCACGCTGCTGGTGGCCGCGCGGTTCGTGACCGCGCTGGCGACCGGTGCGTTCTGGGCGGTGGCCAACGTGGTGGCCGCCCGTGCCGTCGGTCCGGCCGCGAGTTCCCGCGCGCTGGGGGTCGTGGGCGCGGGAGCGATGCTCGCCAACGTCGTCGGTGTGCCGCTGGGTGCTTTCGCCGGGCAGCTCATGGGCTGGCGCGGACCGTTCTGGGCCCTCGCGGTCCTCGGAGCGGCCGCCGTGGCGCTGATCGCACGCCACGTCCCGCACGAGGGCCGCGCGGGCAAGGCGGTGTCGATCCGCACCGAGCTGTCCGCGCTGCGCTCGGGACGCCTGTGGCTGGTGCTGGCTGCCTGCGCGACCACGACCGGCGGTGTGATGTCGGCCTACACCTACATCTCACCCCTGTTGACCGGCCGGGCCGGTCTGGCTGCCGGCCTCGTGCCGCTGGTCCTGGCCGGTTTCGGTGTCGGTGCTCTGGCTGGCTTCCTCGCGGGAGGCCGTCTGGGAGACCACCGTCCGTACATGACGACGATCGTGGCCCCCGCGGTGACCACGGTCCTGCTGCTGGCGATCTGCCTGCTGTCGGGGCGGGCCGCACCCACGATCGCGCTGGTCGTCCTGCTGGGGCTGTTCGGACTCGGCGCCAACCCGGTGCTGATCTCCCTGGGCGTCCGCTTCGCGGGCCGGGCCCCCACCCTGGGCTCGGCGCTCACCGTCTCGGCGTTCAACCTCGGCACCGCCATCGGCTCCTGGTCCGCCGGTCGCGCTCTCGTCTCCCCCCTGGGGGTCACGGGCCCGGCCGTGGTCGGTACCGCCATCGCCGCGCTGACGCTGATCCCCACGGTCGCGATCGCCCTCGTCCAACGCCGCCGCGGCGCATCGACCGTCGTCGCGGGACCCCGCGCCGCAGTCCAGGACTGAGACCCGAGACTTCCCCGCAGGCCGCTCGGCCGGCGGGGGGCCTGGCCCGGAGCGGACGCTCGGGCACACAGGTGACAAGGGCGGCGACACCCGTACGCACCACCGGCGCGCACCGGTCCGCTCCCTTCAATTGCCCCATACGAATCCGGCCGCCTCCGCGGCCGGCCCGGAAACATCAGGAGTACCCCTCATGCGCGCTGCAGTACTGCACGCTCCCGGCGACGTCCGGGTGGAAGAGATCGCCGAGCCCGCGATCACCGCCCCGACGGATGCGATCATCCGGCTGTCCGCGGCCTGCGTCTGCGGATCGGACCTGTGGCCCTACCGCGGCATCGAGCCCATCGACGCTCCGATGCCGATGGGGCACGAATATGTCGGCGTGGTGGAAGAGGTCGGCAGCGAGGTGAAGAACGTCAAGCCGGGCCAGTTCGTCGTCGGCTCGTTCGCCACCTCGGACGGCACCTGCGAGATCTGCCTCTCCGGCTACCCGTCCTCCTGCGTCCACCGCGTCTTCCAGTCCGGCACACAGGCCGAGCGGGCCCTGATCGCCAACGCCGACGGCACCCTGGTCCCCACTCCCGGGATGCCCGACGCGGACCTGATCCCCCACCTGCTCGCCGCCTCCGACGTTCTGGGCACCGGCTGGTTCGGCGCCGTCGCCGCCGAGGCGGGCCCCGGCAGGACGGTCGCGGTGGTCGGCGACGGCGCCGTCGGCCTCCTCGCCGTCCTGGCCGCCGAGCAGCTCGGCGCGGAGCGCATCATCGCGATGAGCCGTCACGCCTCCCGCCAGAAGCTCGCCCGCGAGTTCGGTGCCACCGACATCGTCACCGAACGCGGTGACGAGGGCGTGGCGAAGATCAAGGAGCTGACCGGCGGCCTGGGCGCCCACTCCGTGGTGGAAGCGGTCGGCACCCAGGAGTCCATGAACCAGGCCATCCGCTCCGCCCGCCCTGGCGGGCATGTCGGCTTCGTGGGCGTCAACCACGACGTCACCCTCAGTGGTGAGGAACTCTTCTTCTCGCAGGTCCACCTGCACGGCGGCCCGGCACCCGTGCGCCAGTACCTGCCCCACCTGATCGACCTGATCTGGCAGCGGAAGATCAGCCCGGGCAAGGTCTTCGACCTCGCCGTCCCCCTCGACGAGGCCGCCGAGGCGTACAAGGCCATGGATGAGCGCCGCGCCATCAAGGCCATGCTCACCGTGTGACCGACCCTCCCCAGACGACTGCCCGGCCCGCCACAGGGCCGGGCAGCCGGACTTCGCTACTTCCTGGAGCTGATCATGACCACGTACGCCCTCATCGGTGCAGGCCCCGGCCTGGGCCTGGCCGCCGCCCGCCGCTTCGGTGCCGCGGGCCACAGCGTCGCCCTCGTCTCCCGCCGCAGCGAGCACCTGGACCAGCTCTGCGCCGAACTGGACCGGGACGGCATCAGCGCACGCGGCTTCACGGCCGACGTCCTCGATGCCGCCTCCCTCGCCACGGCGCTCGACGCGGCAGCCGCCGCTTCGGGGCCGGTGGAGGTCCTGCAGTACAGCCCCGTACCGCGCGCCGACTTCATGAAGCCGGTCCTGGACACCGGCGCCCCTGATCTGGACGCCCCCCTGGCCTTCTCGGTCAAGGGTCCGATCGCCGCCGTCAACGCGGTACTGCCGGGCATGCGGGAGCTGGGCCGGGGGACCCTGCTGTTCGTCAACGGCTCCAGCGCGGTGCGCCCGAACCCCGGCGTGGCCGGTACCTCCATCGCCTTCGCCGCCGAGAGCGCCTACGCGGCGATGCTCCACGACGCGCTCGCCCCGGAGAACATCCATGCCGCCCAGCTGATCATCCCCGGCGCGATCGACCCCGCCTCCGAACACAGCAGCCCCGACGTCCTGGCCGAGCGGCTGTACGCCATGCACAGCGGGCGCGGCGGCTTCCGGCACTACGCCGAGCCTCTGCCCGCGTGAACGGGAGGAGGGCGCGCCCCGTGCCACCGGCGTGCCGCCCGGTGCTCGTCCTCCTGCCGACCGTGACGGCCGGCTCCGACCGCCCGTCGTCCGCCGCGCCACAGACGACCTCAGTCGGCCCGTCGCCTTCCGCGACGGGCCGGCCCCCCGACAGGAGCACCGACGTGGACATCCGCCTGACGATCGACGGCCATGGTGTCGACGCCACCTTGAACGACAGCGCCACCGCACGGGACTTCGCCGCCCTGCTGCCGCTCACCCTGCGGATGGCGGACTTCCACCACACCGAGCGGATCGCCGACCCGCCCCGCAGGCTGGACACCTCGGGCGCACCGGAGGCGTCGGAGCCCAAGGCCGGCGATCTGGCCTACTACGCGCCATGGGGCAACCTGGCGTTCTTCTACCGCGACGGTGAGCATTCACCGGGCCTGGTCATCCTCGGCCGGCTCGACGACATCGGTGACACCGGACGCCTCGCCTCGGCCGGCCGCGTCCGCGTCCGCGTCGAAAGCGTCTCCTGACCTTCCGCGTGCTGTCCGCGAGACTTTCGCCCGCACCACCCGCGTCCCCGTCACCGGCCGGGCCCCGGGGCCCGGCCGGATCCACCCCGGTCGGCGCGTTCTTCGCCGTCCTCACCCGCTGTCGCGCGCTGATCGCACCCGCTCTCCGCGGCACCCGCCGGACTTCCCGCCTCCCGCCCCGCACATACGAGACACCGGCGGCGGGCGTGCGCCGGAGTTCGCCGCGGGGCCTCGGGGCAGCGCGGCGCAGGCCCATCGTGGCGTCGAGCGACCGGGCGCCCCTCACCCGGCCGGGGTGCGGGCAGCCGGGGCGGGTGCGCGGCCGGGGCCCGGCGTGGTGTCCGGGCGGGGGGCCGGTGCCGGCCGGGTACCGCCGCGGGCCAGGAAGTCGGAGAGGGGCAGGGTCGCCGCACCGACTGTGACCGCGTCCGGGCCCAGGTGTCCCATCGCGATCGTGGTGCGGGCGATCGCGTGCCTCAGTGCGTACTCCTGGGCGTAGCGACGGATCTCCGGAAGCAGGTGCGGTCCGATCAGCAGACCTGCCCAGCCGCCGAGCAGGATGCGCTCGGGGAGGAAGAGGTTCACCAGATCGGCCAGGGCGGCGCCGAGGCACGCGGCGGTCTCGTCCATGATCGCCACCGCCACCGGGTCCGGCGCGGGCCCTCCCGGGCCGGGGTAGGCGGCGGCCAGGAGCGCGGCGAGGGCGGTCTCGTCGTCGGCGTCCGGGGGCAGTGGGCCGCCCGCCTCGTGCCAGCGTTCACGCATGGCCTCCGCGCCCGCGTACGCCTCCAGACAGCCGATGGAGCCGCATCGGCAGCGGCGGCCCCGCAGCTGCACCGTCGTGTGACCCCATTCCAGGGCCGCGTTGGAGAGGTCCTCGTCGAGGACGTCGCCCCTGTTGACGCTCGCGCCGACTCCGGAACCGATGAGGGCGACGGCGGCGGATGCCGCGCCCCGGCCGCCGCCGAACCACATCTCGGCCTGCCCCAGCGTCTTGGCGCCGTTGTCGATGAAGAACGGAACCTCCGGCGGCACGTCCACGGCGGCGCGCAGCATCCGCTCGAAGGGGACGGCGCTCCAGCCGATGGTCTGGCCGTGCACGACCGCGCCGGGTTCGCCGGCGGTCCCCCGGCCGTCTCTCTCGATGATTCCGGGCACCCCGATCCCGATGCCGAGCAGCCCTGCGGGGTCCGCGCCCGCGTCGCGCAGGACGTCGGAGACCCCCGTACGCACATGGCTGACGATGCGCTCGACGTCGTAGCCGTGCTGCGCGAGCAGTCGGTCGGTGCGGGCCAGCTCCGTGAGCGCGAGGTCGAACAGCTCGACGCGGACCCTGGTCTCGCCGATGTCGATGCCCACGAACAGGCCGCCACCCGGGGCGACCCGCAGCAGGGTGCGCGGGCGTCCGCCGTCGGAGTCGACGATCCCCGCCTCCTCCAGGAGACCCTCGGCGGCCAGCTCGGCGACGACGTTGCTGATGGAACCCGAACTCAGCCCCGTCGCGGGGCCGAGCTCCTGACGGCTCAGCGGGCCGTCGAAATACAACCGTTGCAATACCCTCGCCCGATTGCCCCTTCGCAGGTCACGCACGGTCCGTCTGCTGCGCTCAGCCATGTTGCTCCCTTCGTTCCGGAAACATACCCCGGCCCCAGCTCTTGACGCACACTTCCTTCACCTCTTAAATCACGTCATAAATTAAGTGAAGGAAGGCCGTTCGGACCCCGAACGCCGCCCTCCCGGAAAGGGGCCACCTTTCATGCGTCACCTCAGAGCCGCAGCAGCCGTCACCCTCGCCATAGCCGTCGCCGCCGGAGTCACCGGGTGCGGCGGCGGTACGTCGTCCTCCGGCGGCGGCAGCAACGAGTCACCGAAGACCCTGACGTACTGGGCGTCCAACCAGGGCCCGAGCATCGAGGCCGACAAGAAGATCCTCGCTCCCGAGCTGAAGAAGTTCGAGGAGGAGACCGGGATCAAGGTGAAGCTGGAGGTCGTCCCCTGGGCCGACCTGCTGAACCGGATCCTCGCCGCCACCACCTCCGGTCAGGGCCCGGACGTGCTGAACATCGGCAACACCTGGTCGGCCTCGCTGCAGGCCACCGGCGCGCTGCTCCCCTGGGACGAGAAGAACTTCGAGTCGATCGGTGGCCGTGACCGCTTCGTCGACTCGGCCGTCGCCTCGGCCGGCAAGGAGGGCGAGCCGCCCGCCGCGGTACCGCTGTACTCGCTTGCGTACGCGCTGTACTACAACAAGGCGATGTTCGCCGAGGCCGGGATCACCGAGCCGCCCGCCACATGGGACCAGCTGGTCGCCGACGGCAAGAAGCTGTCGAAGGACGGCAAGTGGGGCCTGGGCGCCGAGGGCGCGAACCTCTCGAACAACATCCACCAGGTCTTCGTCCTCGGCAAGCAGCACGCCGCCGACTTCTTCGACGAGTCCGGCAAGGCCACCTTCACCTCCGACGGTGCGGTCGCGGCCGTCAAGCAGTACGTCGACCTGATGGCCGAGGACAAGGTCATCGCACCGGGCAACGCGGAGTACGCCCAGAACCAGTCGCTCACGGACTTCGCGAAGGGCAGGACCGCGATGGTGCTGTGGCAGGCCGCCGCGTCGACCTTCGCCGCGCAGGGCATGAAGCCCGAGGACTGGGGGGTCGCCCCCGTGCCCGTGCGGTCGGGCACCCCCGGCACGGGCACGCACACCAACTCGATGGTCGCCGGAATCAACATGGCGGTGTTCAAGAACACCAAGAACATCGACGGCGCCAAGAAGTTCGTGAAGTTCATGACGAGCGACGCGGAGCAGAAGCTCCTCAACAAGACCTACGGCTCGATTCCGCCGGTCAAGGCGGCCCAGGCCGACGCCGCGTTCGCCGCACCCGACCTGAAGGTCCTGCGCGACACGCTCTCCACCAGCGCGGCCCCGCTCCCCCAGGTCCCGAACGAGTCCCAGTTCGAGACGGCTGTGGGAACGGCGGTCAAGGAGTTGTGGGCCGAGGCCGCCGCGGGGAAGCCGATCACCACCGAGACCGTCAAGGCGCGCCTGGACAAGGCCCAGCAGACGATGCAGCAGTGAGGCACTCTTCATGACCGCCGTGACCACCGATCCCCGGGCCGCCGAGTCGGACAGGGAGAGGAGCACGGGCACCGGGGGTGCGCGCAGGAGACTGCCGCGCATCCCCGACCGGATCCGCCGCGGCGGACTGCCCTATCTCCTGCTGCTCCCCGCCGTACTGCTCGAACTCCTGATCCACCTCATCCCGATGATCATCGGGATCGTGATGAGCTTCCGTCAGCTCACGCAGTTCTACATCAACAACTGGGGCGGGGCGCCCTGGACCGGCCTCGACAACTACAGCATCGCCGTCGACTTCAACGCCCCGATCGGCGAGGCGCTGCTCCACTCGTTCCTCGTCACCTGTGTCTTCACCTTCTTCGCCGTCGGCCTGTCCTGGCTGTTCGGCGTCGCCGCGGCGATCATGCTGCAGGAGAACTTCCGCGGCCGGGGCTTCCTGCGGGCGGTCTTCCTCGTCCCGTACGCCCTGCCGGTCTACGCGGCGGTCATCACCTGGGCCTTCATGTTCCAGCGGGACAACGGGCTGGTGAACCACGTCCTCCATGACCAGCTCGGGCTGACCGACCAGCCGTCGTTCTGGCTGATCGGCGACAACAGCATCTACGCCCTGATCATCGTGTCGGTCTGGAAGGGCTGGCCGTTCGCCTTCCTCATGCTGATGGCCGCGCTGCAGAACATCCCGCGCGAGCTGTACGAGGCCGCCTCCATCGACGGCGCCGGTATCTGGCAGCAGATCCGCAGGATCACGCTGCCCTCACTCCGGCCCGTCAACCAGGTCCTGGTGCTCGTCCTGTTCCTCTGGACGTTCAACGACTTCAACACGCCGTACGTGCTGTTCGGCAAGTCGGCTCCGGAGAACGCCGACCTGATCTCGATCCACATCTACCAGTCGTCGTTCGTCACCTGGAACTTCGGCAGCGGCTCCGCGATGTCCGTCCTGCTGCTCCTCTTCCTGCTCGTCGTGACGGCCGTCTACCTGTTCCTCACCTCACGCGGAAGGAGGGGCGCCGATGCCTAGCCCCGCCCGGTCCCCCATGGCCGCGCCGCAGTCCTTCCTCTGGACCCGCCGCGTCGTCCTGACCCTGCTCGCCGGCTTCGTCCTGCTGCCCGTGTACGTCATGATCAGCAGTTCGCTGAAGCCGCTCCAGGACGTGTCGGGGAAGTTCCAGTGGGTCCCGACCAGGCTGACCGTCCAGCCGTACTTCGACATCTGGGAGACCGTCCCGCTCGCCGAGTACTTCGTGAACTCGCTGATCGTGGCGGGTTCCGCGACGGTCCTCTCGGTGGTCATCGCGGTGTTCTCGGCCTATGCCGTGAGCCGCTACAGCTTCCGCGGCAAGCGGGTCTTCACCGTCACGGTGCTCTCCACACAGATGTTCCCGGGGATCCTCTTCCTGCTCCCGCTGTTCCTGATCTTCGTCAACATCGGCAACAGCACCGGCCTCGCCCTGTACGGCTCGCGCGGCGGGCTCATCCTCACGTACCTGACGTTCTCCCTCCCCTTCTCCATCTGGATGCTGATCGGCTACTTCGACTCCATCCCGAAGGACCTGGACGAGGCCGCCATGGTGGACGGCTGCGGCCCGATCAGGGCCCTGTTCCGGGTCGTCGTGCCGGCCGCGGTCCCGGGGATCGTCGCCGTGTCCGTGTACGCGTTCATGACGGCCTGGGGCGAGGTGCTCTTCGCCTCCGTGATGACCAACGACGCCACCCGCACCCTGGCCGTGGGGCTCCAGGGATACGCCACCCAGAACGACGTGTACTGGAACCAGGTCATGGCCGCCTCGCTCGTCGTCAGCGTGCCCGTCGTCGCGGGATTCCTCCTCCTGCAGCGCTACCTGGTCGCCGGGCTCACCGCGGGGGCCGTCAAGTGACCGACAAGGAAAGGCAGTCAGTGAACGACCTCAACGCCCTCCCGGCCGATTTCACCTGGGGGGTCGCCACGGCGGCGTACCAGATCGAGGGAGCCGTGACCGAGGACGGCCGCTCCCCCTCGATCTGGGACACGTTCTCGCACACCCCCGGCACCGTGGACAACGGCGACACCGGCGACGTGGCCTGCGACCACTACCACCGGGTCCCCGAGGACATCGGCCTGATCGGGCAACTGGGCGCGGACGCCTACCGCTTCTCGGTCGCCTGGCCGCGGATCGTGCCGGGCGGCGACGGCCCCGTGAACAAGGCGGGCCTCGACTTCTACGACCGGCTCGTGGACGGCCTCCTGGACGCCGGGATCACCCCGTTCGCGACGCTCTACCACTGGGACCTGCCGCAGGCGCTCCAGGACCGCGGCGGCTGGACCGTGCGGGAGACCGCCGAGCACTTCGCGGCGTACGCCTCCGTCGTCGTCGAGCGTCTCGGCGACCGGGTGAAGGACTGGGCCACCCTCAACGAGCCGCTCTGCTCCGCGTGGATCGGCCACCTGGAAGGGAGGATGGCACCGGGTCTGACGGACCTCACGGCCGCCGTCCGTGCCTCGTACCACCTCCACCTCGGCCACGGTCTGGCGGTGCGGGCCATCCGGGCCCAGTCCCCGGACGCCCGTGTCGGCATCGTCAACAACCTCAGCCCGATCGAGCCGGCGAGCGCCAGCGACGCCGACCGCGCGGCCGCGGTCCGTGCCGACGGACATGTCAACCGCTGGTGGCTGAACCCGATCCACGGCCGCGGGTACCCGCAGGACATGGTCGACCTGTACGGGGTCGAACTGCCTGTACGCACCGGCGACATGGAGGCCATCGCGGCTCCGCTCGACTGGCTCGGGCTGAACTACTACTTCCGGCAGGTCGTCACCGCGGACCCGCACGGACCCGTCCCGCACGCCAAGCAGGTGTACCTGCCCGGCGTCCGGCGCACCCACATGGACTGGGAGGTCCACTCGGACGGCATGGAGCAACTGCTGCTGCGCCTCACGGAGGAGTACGGCGCCCGGCGGATCTACGTCACCGAGAACGGCTCCGCCTACCAGGACGTCGTCCGGGACGACGGTTCGGTGCACGACCCGGAGCGCACGCGGTACCTGGAGGAGCACCTGGCCGCCTGTGCCCGCGCGGTCCGCGGGGGCGCGCCGCTGGCGGGCTACTTCGCCTGGTCGCTGCTGGACAACTTCGAGTGGGCGTACGGCTACGACAAGCGCTTCGGCCTGGTGCACGTCGACTACGCAACCCAGCGCCGGACCATCAAGAGCAGCGGCCGGCGCTACGCGGAACTGATCCGTGAGACCTCGGGCGGCAGGCCCCGCAAGGCGGCCTGAGCCCCTCCCCCGGGCGACGGCCCGAACCCCCGGCGCGGCATCCCCACATGTCGGCGTCCGGGGGCGCCTGCCGTCGCACGTCCCCTCCGCATTGATCAGGAGGGGAGGGCCCCGGCACATATGCTCACCGTATGGAGCAGAGCGAAGTCCTCAAGCGAGTGATCGGCATCCTCACGGAGGCGAGCGAGATGCAGCGCCAGGCCGTGGAGGACGACGGGGGCGCCGCGGAGGCGGACGGCAGCATCGTGACGAGTCTGCTCAATGAAACGATGCCCCACATCGCCATTCCCGGTGACGCGACCGTCGAGGAGATGGCCGCGCTCGTGGGCCGGGAGGTCGGCGGCGCCGTCGAACAACTGGTCGGTGCGTTCACCCTGGCCTTCATCGCACTCGCGCAGATCCACGACTCCGGGCAGCAGGACGTGACCTCCTCCGACGTGCTCCAGGACCTGGCGCTGCGCGCCGAGGAGCTGAGCGCCGACGACGACGGCCCCGAGGACTCGCTCTAGGGTCGGTGCGCAACGGGGCGCACGAGCCCGGTCCACATCGCACGGGGCCCCCGGCGGCCGTGGGCCGCGCGGGCGGTGTGGAGCGCTCACCCGGCCCCGCGTGGTCGCGCGCCCGACGGGCACGAGCGGCGCGACAGCGTTGCGATTGAGGTGGACGGGCGGCGCGCCGGTGTCGCGGACACGCGTGTCCCCGTGGCAGTCCGGCGTGGGACGTCCCGCGCATCGCACCGGCGTCCTTGCGGCCGCTGTCCGGATGGACGGGAGCCCTGCCCCTGTCCGGATGGACGGGTCCCTGCCGGAACGACGGGGCCGTGCCGGCCAACGGTTGACAGGCGGCTGCCCGGTGGGAAGGTGGAGGAGGTGCCGCTGCCCGTACGGGCCCCCGGTGGACGCCGGCGCGGAGGGCCGCGGGTCGATGCGGGAACTCCGGCGGCGGCTGCCGGACCGACGCGGCCCCGGGCGGATCCCCTCGGGGGCCATGACCGACTCGAAGGAGGGTGCACCATGACGGGCGAGCCCATCTGCGGCCACCTCGACCAGGTGCGGAGCGTCACCCCGGACAGTGCGGACTCCTGCCCGGAATGCGTCGCACGGGGAGACACCTGGGTACATCTGCGGCAATGCCAGACCTGCGGACACATCGGCTGCTGCGACTCCTCCCTGAACCAGCACGCGACCGCTCACCACACCTCGACCGGCCACCCGCTCATCCGCTCCTACGAGCCGGGTGAGACGTGGTGGTGGTGCTTCGAGGACAAGGTCTCCTTCGAGATCGAGGGGACGCAGCCCGCCCGGAATCCCTGAATGTGACGGCGTGGCCCTCGCTGAGCGGGAGCGCCGCTCAGCCGTCGCTCACACGTGCGGTGCGGCACTGCGCCGTGCGGTGCGGTGCAACAGGCGAAGTGGAGCCGGTATGCCCCGTCCCTGCGGGGTGCCCGGGCAGGAGAGCGACGTACACGACGAGAGGGTCCGCGGCGGACCATGGTTTCCCTGGTCCGCCGCGGACTTCCCGTCGCACCGACAGCGGGGAGCGGGACTGCGCGGCGGGTCCTGCGAGCGGTCAGTGCCGGTAGACGCCGAACTCGTAGAGCGAGTAGCCCCAGGGGGTGCCGCGGACCGAGGTGCTCACCCGCACGTAGCGCGCGTTGCCCGCGACGTCGATGTCATCGATTCCGCCGTTGCCGTCGGTGACGGTGTGCACAGTGGTCCAGTCCTGGCCGTTGTCCGAGGTCTGCACGGTGTAGCCCTTGGCGTACGCGGCCTCCCAGGCCAACTGCACGTGGTCGAAAGCGGTCTTCGCTCCGAGGTCCACCTGCAGCCACTGCTGGTCGGACCAGTCGCTCGCCCAGCGGGTGTCGAAGGAGCCGTCGACGGCGTTGCCCGCGGGGCAGGGGCAGCCGACGCTGCCCGGCTGGTAGCTGGACGCGGCGGCCTGCTTCCCCGCTGCCACGTTGGTCCCGCCGACCTGCGGAGGCACGACCTCGAAGGACTTCGTCTCGATGCCGACGTTGCCCTTGCCGTCCGACGTCTTGAGGTAGACCTTCCAGACACCGAGCCGGTCCGGTGCGGTGACCTCGAAGGTGCCCCTTCCCCTGTCCGTGAACCGGACGTCCGTCAGCTGCCCGCTGTCGTCGACGTACCTGCTGCCGAGGAGCACCTGGTGGGTGAGCGCGTCACCGTCCGGATCCGAGACGGACGCCCTGAAGGTGAACGGCTTGCCCGCCTGGACCGCGGAGTCGTTGTCGACCGTCATGCCCGAGATCACGGGTGGTGTGTTGTCGCGCGCGGTGTCCGCTCCGTAGGCCTCCTTGACCGCGTAGTACGACAGCCGCTTCTGGCCGGCCGGAAGCAGGTTGAACCAGACGCCGCCGAAGTCGTACTCGGTGCCGTAGTGGAAGAGCGTCGCCCCTAGCGCCACTCCGGCGTGGCCCGTGACGCACTGCCATGCCCGCCGGTAGCCGTCGGCCTTGGCCACGTCGGACGGCTCGTCCGGTACGCCGTGGGCGTCGTCCGGGACCTCCCACTCACCGGCGGGCCCGCCCTCGGTCACGATGTAGGGCTTGTCGAAGCCGCCGTCCTTCCACGTCTGCTCGATGTCGCAGACGGCGCCGTAGGAGTTCACGGCGTACAGGTCGAGGTCCGGGGCGTTCCTCTTGTAGTACGGCCAGGCACCGGTCCAGGCGTCGGTCGAGGTGACGGGGTGGTGGGAGTCGACCGCGTGGATCTTCTTCGTGATGTCGTTGACGAACGTCGTGTACGCGTTGCGCTGTTGCTCCAGGGCCTCGCCGCTGTAGCAGTTCTGCAGACCGAGCACGGACTCGTTGCCGACGTTCCACATCAGGACGCCCGGGTGGTCCTTGTAGGTCTCCACCCACTTGGGGAACTCGGCGAGCATGTTGTTCTTGTACGCGGTGTCCGTCAGGTAGTTGACGCACCCGCCGCTGCCAGGGCCACCGCCGGGCTGGAGCCAGAAGCCGGCGACGACCTTGATCCCGTGTTCGGCGGCGCTGTCGAGCAGCGGCTTCGTCGTGGCATCGGTGCCCCACGTACGGATGGTGTTGACGCCCATCGATCTGACGTCCGGCATGTACCGGCCGGCGTCGGCGACGGCCGGACCCCAGGTCAGCCCTTTGACCGTGTACGGCGCCCCGTCGACGGTCAGCCGCCAGGCGCCCTGTGTTCCCTCGACCTTCACCACACTTCCGGCAGCTTGGGCGGCGGGCGCGGGCAGGACGGCCACGCCGGCGACGAGGGCGGCAACGGCGAGGCGTGCGGTGGTACGTCCGCGGACGCGACTTCGACCGCCGGCGACCGACGGGACGAGACGTGGGATGTTCATGGGGCGGTAGCTCCTCGTGGGGGGATCGTGGATGGAGAGCGCTCTCCCTCATGGGCGCACGGCACCCATGAGGGAGAGACGCAGGAGGTCAGGGCAGTTCGTAGTTCTCGTCGAGAGCGGCGCCCTCTCCGGGGTGGTTCTGGTCGTACCCCCGGGCGTCGCACTGGAGGCCGCCGACCACGCAGTGCTCGACCATGGCGCCCAGCGTGGCGTCGTCCCAGGCGTTGAAGAAGTCGTAGTGGAAGGAGTGACCGGTGCCGCTGGCCAGCCTCACCTGCGACATGTCACCGTTGACCGGCCAGGCCATCTTGAACTCGATCATCGGCAGGGCGACCGGATGGCTGGGCGGGCACACGTTCTGATTGGCTCCCTGAGCCCGCGGGTAGGCCATGTGCGCCTGGTGATCGGGGGTGTCCAGGTACTTCCCGTCCCAGCAGCTCGGCGCCTGCATACGGAGGTTGAGCTGGACGTCCGGGCGGGTCGGGCAACTCGCGGGGAAATCGAAGTTGTTGTAGCTCTCCCCGCACTCCCATCCCTCGACCTTGCCCGGATGGTTGCGGAACTGCTCCGCCGTCTGGGTAGGACTGCCGACGACGAACCGCAGCCCCTTGGGGAACGGCCGGACGCTGGTGTAGTCGGTCACCCCCGCCTTGTAGTAGATGGTCTGAGGGCCGACCGGGCGCACCTCCCGGTCTCCGTCGTAGAGGGTCGGCATCCAGTACGCGGACAGGTCACCGGGTGCCTTGCAGGCGGTGCCGCCCGCGCCGAGCGAGGCGGTGGTGCTGTTCTCGTCCGTGGTGTCGTTGCCCATGAAGGTGTGGTTGTGGGACTTCCCGGTCTGGCCCGGGTAGACGATCGGGTCCACCGAACCGGTGTGGCCGACCGAACAGTTCGCCTGGAACTCGTGGAAGTACCGCGGCGCGGGAATCCTGGCGGACGGCTCGACCCCGGTCACCGGCGGGTTCGCCGGAATGTATCCGTCACCGTCCGGGTCGTCACCCGACGGGACGGGATCGGCCGCCGCCATGACGTGCCCTTGCATGACAGGTGACGCCGCCGCGCCTTGGCCGGCCGCCCGCGGGGCGGCCTCGGCGGTTCTGGCGCCGGCGTTCGTGACCGCCGTGAGCCCCATGACCACGAGGGCCAGAGCTGTCGCGACGATCAGTGCGGACACCAGGGTGATTCTGCTGGATCTTTCGGCCATGCGGACCTCCATGCCGCTCTGCGTCCGCGCGCATCGGGCGCGCGGTGGGGGGAGAGTGGAGCTGGATGGTGCACCACGAAGGCCGCCCGCCCGGTGCGGCGCGCAGCCCGGGGCCCTTGCGGGCACCCCCGGAAGCACAGCGGGAGAGCGCTCTCCGAAGCGGTGTCAGTGTTGCGCCGCCGCCGAGAACATGTCAATAGCCGGTGAACGGTGCCCCGTGCATGGGCAGTTCCCGTCGTGGTGAGGCGGAGAGCCCGGACACGGGCTGGTGCGCGCCGGACCGACTTCCCCGGAGGGCGGCGCGTGCTTCATGGTCGCGTCCGGTACCGGCCGAGGCGCGTGCGCGCGCCGCGCGGGGGCGGGAGGCGCGTCCGGCGCGGGAGGCGGGAGGCACGCCCGGCGCGGGGGCCATCGGCAGAGATGCCCCGGCCCCGGACCCACTGCGGGAGGCTGGAGGACGACACTCAGGCGTGTCCCGCCGACCGGGAACAAGCCGGGGACGGGGCCGGGTTCGGGTTGCGCCCGGCACCATGGGGCGGTCACTGAGGGGGGCGCCGGCGTGGGGCTCGGACGCGGCCGGCCAGGAGGGCGGGGCGACGGAAAGCAAGGAGACGAACAAGCAACGAGGTCTGCCGCGACAGGGGGCCACCCTTCTGTCGCGGCAGACCGGTCGCACGACGCCGGATCACCGGATCACCGGATCACCGGATCACCGGATCACCGGATCACCGAGGATCCGACGCCATCGCGCTTCATGCCGTGCGGAACGCGGTGCGGTGCGGAGCTTTCGAGCGACGTCGAGCGTCGAAGCGCCGTCGAGCGTCAGGCGGTGTGAAGCGTCAGCCCATAGCGGTTGAGGATCTCGTTGATGGGCTGGTACCAGGTCTCGCCACCGCTGCTGCAGTTGCCCCAGCCACCCGAGGTGACGCCCTGCGCCTGGTCACCACTGATGAAGGAGCCGCCCGAGTCGCCACCCTCCGCGCACACGCTGGTCTTGGTCATCTGGCGGACGGCGCCCTGGCTGTAGTTCACGGTCTCGTTCTTGGCCAGAACGTTGCCGCAGTGCCAGTGCGTGGTGGAACCGGAGCGGCAGATCGAGGCACCGATCGGAGCCTCGTTGGAGCCGCGGACGAGGCGGTCGGAGGTCGTGCCCCAGCCGAGGACGACCGGGACGGTCCACCAGCCGCTGCCCACGTTCACCCAGGCGTAGTCGTTCTCCGGGAAGGACGAACCCTGGAAGTTGCCGATGGCGGAGCCGTCCCAGCCCCTGACCGCCCCGCCCGTCTGACCGCAGTGCCCGGCCGTGACGAAGCCGCCGTGTACCGAGAAGCCGATGGAGCAACGGACGTTGCCGGTGTAGTACGGGTCGCCGCCGACCGTTCCGGCGGCGAAGGTCTGCGGGGCCTCGGAGGTGTGCTTCACCGTGACCGGGCCCGCCTTGCGGGCCTTCGCGACGAATGCGCGGACATCGTTGTCACCCTGCTCGGAGGCGACCACGCCGACCACGACACTGTTCGCCCGGGGGTCGACGTGCCAACTGCTCACCCCGCTGGGCGCGTCGAGCGCGTCTATCCGGGCCTTGGCGGCGTCGAGCTGCCGGGCCGTGTGGTCGACCAGGCGGACGTCCGCACCGGTCGCCCGGACGGAGGCGACCTTCGCGCCGTCGGTCACGGCGACCGTGAGCTTGCCACTGCCGGCGTCGAACCAGGAGCCGCCGAACGAGGCTCCCGCCGCGCCCTTCGCGGCGCCCTGCAGGGCCGTCGCCTTCGTCTCGGCGGTGAGCCTCGCCTCGGCCTGGCGCTTCGTCAGCCCCAGGTCCTTCTGCATCGCCGCGAGCAGGCCCGCGGAAGCCTTCGGTTCGGACTTCGAGGGGGAATCGGCAGCCGAGGCCTGGGAGATGCCGGCGGTTGCCCAGGTGCCGATGATGAGCAGCGCGGACAGACCGGTCCGCACCATCGTGGTGTGTCTCAAGGGAGTGGCCCTTCTGTTGTTCCAGCTTCGTGGGGGTGGAACAGAAAGCGTCCGAGAGCGGTGGGAAGAGTCGTTGAGAGCGCTCTCAAACGAGTAGCAACGGACTGTAGTCCAGTTCGCAAGGCAGGTCCATGCCAATGACGGTCCAGTTGAGTAGGCGTACTCATCCCACATGCCGTCAGCGGTCCTACTGTCACAGGAAACACGCGTCGCGGACACCGTGAGGAGCAGACCATGGCCGGATCACGTCGTAGGCAGCTGAAGGCCGGCATCACCGGCGCCCTGGCCGGTTCCCTCGCACTGCTGCTCGGCGCCTGCGGGGTGCTCGGCACCGAGGAGGACCGCGGACTGGCCGCGGAGCTGGCGGAGAAGCACTTCCCCGGCCAGCTGGAGGTCATCGGGGCCCGCACCCTCTTCCCCGGGACCGGTGGGTCGGAGATCACGTTCTCGGTGACGGACGACCGCGACGCCGTGGTGCGCCTGAGCGTCGATTCCGAGAAGGGGACCTGCGCCTACGGTGCGTGCGAACAGGCGATGGGTGCCGCGATCGCGCGGGGAAGGGCGGAGGCGGCGGACTCGCGCGTCATGAGGAGTGCCTTCGAGGAGTGCGGGCACGAAGTCATCGCCGTCGACCCCGCGGGAGGCGCTCCCTACATCGCCGTCCGGCCCACGAACTCCACGGTCACCGAGGTGATCGCCGAGGTGGGCGGGTGCGTCCAGCGCTGGGTGACGACGAGCGGCGCGGGGTCGCCGCTCGCGAGGAAGAACGGCGCGGCGGTGAAGCTCGTCTCCCCGGGGGTGGCGGAGCGCCGCGAGACCGGAAAGGCCTCCTGGCCCACGGCGATGCGTCTGAGCCACTCCGGCCTGCTGGCATCCCTGGGCGAGCGCCCGTACTACTCCGTGGGGTACGACATCGCCGGAGGCCGGGTCGACACGAAGGGCCGCGCCCGGATCGTCCGGCCGCTCGAGCTGAGGCGGGAGTTCGACCGGACCGTCGAGAAGGCGGTGCGGGAGGAGCTGCGCGCCACGTATCCGCAGGTGCGGACGAACGTCTTCGCCGGGGTGTGGATGCTCGAGCCCGGCACGGTCGACCGGCAGACCGGCTACGTGCTCTTCTGCGAGCGCCCGGACGGGAAGAAGCGGTGCCTCGGCGACCACGCGGTGGTCGTGACCACGGACGTACGGGGCAATCCGGTCGGTGGACTGCGGATCGTACGTGATGTCCGTGAGGACGGCGGCGCGCTCAGGCTGCCGCCGCTGTAGCCCGGGGCCGTCGGCCTCGGTCAGGGCTCCAGCAACGGAAGCCCGGCGACACGCCACCCCGCACGGAACGCGGCCTCCGCGCCGGTGGTGTCCGCACCGGACGTGTCCCAGATCCTGACCGCACCGGCGGAACCACCGATCGCCGGCCAGCCCGGCTCGCCGCCGGCGGCGAAGTCGGCCCAGGCACGCATCATGCGCTGCGAGAGGGCGTGGTCGACGGGAGCCGGCGGGCCTCCGACGAGGAAGGTGACGCTCTCCTCGTGGAGGTTGCCGAAGGCGAACGGGATGTCCGCGCAGTGCCAGGCCCTGACCCGCTCCCCCGAGCCACCGCGCTGCCGCGCGAACCGTGAGAGGAAGGCCCGGCCGCCGGCACGGGCATGGGATTCGGCGAGCCTGCTGCTGTACTCGCCGAACAGCAGGTCCCCGTACACGGCGAGGAACACATCGAGTACGGGAGCGCCCGGCATCGACGTGCGGTGGGCGTGCATCAGCGAGGGAGACAGCTGGAAGTCCGCCGCGAAGACGGCGAGCTGCTCCTCGGTGGTGATCTTCGCGCTGCTGCCGACGGCGTCCAGCAGCCAGTACTCCTCGGTGGTGTGACAGACCAGCAGGTCCACGTCGGCCGCGACGCCGGCCGCGGACGCCGTGAGCGGATCCAGGGGAAGCGTGTCACCGCCCGCCACCGGCCCGTAGATGGCCGGGTCGTAGTGGCGCGGGCCGGACGCGGGGTCGTGGCGGTAGCCGTCGGCCACCGCGTCCGAGGCCGCCACGAGGGCGCTCGGGGCTACGGACAGGAGCCCGTCGTACGTGGCCGGAACTCCCGCCGCGGCGGCCACCTCCCGTGTGGTGCGCGCGGCTGATTCCGGTGAGGCGCAGGCGTTCACGGCACTGTGGGCGATGGCACGGCGGAAGAGGCCGCGCGCGCGGTCCATCGCCATCAGGCAGGCGACCGAGGTCGCTCCGGAGGATTGTCCTGCCACGGTCACGTTGTCGGTGGCGCCGCCGAAAGCCGCGATGTTGTCCCGCACCCACTCCAGGGCGGCGATCTGGTCGAGCAGACCGCGGTTGTCGGGGCAGGGCTCCCCGCCCCCGCCCGGTGGGACACGACCGAACCCCTCGAAGCCGAGGCGGTAGTTGAGCGTGACGACGACGAGGCCCTGTCCGGCCAGGGCGGTGCCGTCGAAGTCCGGCTGCGCGGAGGAGCCGAAGACGTAAGCACCCCCGTGGATCCACACGAGCACCGGAAGCGCGTCGCCGGCACCGCCCCGGGTCCAGATGTTGAGGCTGAGGACGTCCTCGTCGCCCGATGACCAGACCGGTGCGCCGGGCAGTTCGGCCGACTGGGGGGCGACGGGACCGAACGCGTCACAGTCCCTGATGCCGTCCCAGGCTGTGGCAGGGCGCGGGGCCCGGAACCGGCGGGTGCCGAACGGCGGCGCCGCGTAGGGGATGCCGAGCAGCGCGACGACTCCGGGGTCACGTGCCGCCCGCCGCCCCCGGACCGCTCCGGACTTCGTCCTGAACACCGTCATCCCGCTCCCCCGTATCCTCCGCCGCCGCCCTCCGGTCGGCCCCGTGTCACCCTTTCACCGGGCGGTGGGTCCCGGCCAAGACCGAGATCCCGCCCGTTGACGCACTTCCGATGTGAATCGGGCACTGAACCCGACCGTCCGCGTCTGTGGATCCGTTGTGCCACGACCCGGGCCCCGGCGGGCGGTTCCCTTCCGAGCGGGTGCCGTTTCGAGGTGGACGAGGCGCACCGCTACCCACGGGCGTACGGGTGCCGGAGGACAGCGTCCGGCGGGTGTGGACGGCCATCGCCCTGCACACCGCACCGGGCGTCCGCGCCCTCATGGAGCCCGAGGTGGCGCCGGGGACCGCCGGGGTGGAGCACTTCGTGCTCGGTATCGGCTGCGGGGACGTCTGAGGGCGTGTGCCCCTCCGGGACCTACAGCAGGCCCGTCGACCGGGCACATTCACGCACCGTGGCCATGTCGCTGAACGGGCGCAGCTCGTCGCCGACGATCTGATGCGGCTCACTGCCCTTGCCTGCGATCAGCACGATGTCGTCCGGGCCTGCCTCGGACAGGGCGTAGCCGATCGCCCGGCGGCGGTCGGCACACCGTTCGAACGGGGTGCCGGTCGCCTCGATGCCCGGGGCGACGTCGTCCAGGATGGCCTCGGGGTCCTCGTGGCGCGGATTGTCCGAGGTGAGGACGCACAGGTCGGAGTAGGTACCGGCGATCGTTCCCATCTCGGCCCGTTTGGTGGTGTCCCTGTCCCCTCCGCAGCCGAAGACGGTGATGACCCGGCCTCGTGCGAAGCCCCGGATGGTACTGAGGACCTTGTCCAGGGAGTCCGGGGAGTGGGCGTAGTCCACGATCACTGAGGTGCCCTGCGCCGTCGTCAGGCGTTCGAACCTGCCGGGGATCTGCGGCATCCGTTCGAGCGCGGCGACGAGTCCGGCCAGGTCGTGGCCCAGCCGGTGGCAGGCCGCGACCGTGGCGAGGGCGTTGGCCACCGAGAACCTGCCCGGTGAGGGGATCGCCGCCGGGTACTTGCGGCCTTCGTGGTGCAGGGTGAACCGGGTGCCCGAGGCGTCAACGGTCAGGTCGGTGGCCCGGTAGTCGGCCTCGGTGTCGAGCGCGTACGTGGTCACCGCGCCAGGCATCATCGTCCGGATGGAGGCGCCCACGGGATCGTCCGCGTTGACGACGGCGTGTCGGCACAACCCCTGGAAGAGCCGGAGCTTGGCGTCGCGGTAGTGCTCCATGGTGCCGTGGTCGTCCAGGTGGTCCTGGCTCAGATTGGTGAACACCCCGACGTCGACGAAGGTGCGGTCCACCCGGTGCGTCAGCAGGCCCATCGACGTGGCCTCCAGCACCACGCTGCCCACGCCGCGGTCCCGCATGCACCCCAACAGGTACTGCAGGTCGGGCGATTCCGGTGTGGTCAGCACCGACTGCGGCATCGGAATCAGCTCGTCGCCGATCCGGCTGCCGGCCGTGCCGATCACCCCGGCCTTCACGCCCTCGGAGATCCGCAGCACGGACTCGACCATGTACGAGACCGAGGTCTTCCCGTTGGTGCCGGTGACGGCCACCACGTCCATCTGCCGTCCCGGCTCGCCGAAGTAGCGCGAGGCGAGGACCGCGGCCGCCGTACGGGTGTCCGGGACGCGAACGACACAGACGCCCTCCTGCACCGTGGGCAGTACGCAGCTGTCGTCCACGACGACGGCGGCCGCACCCCGGGCGATGGCCGGCGCCACCGCGTCGGGGCCGCCCTCCAGGTGCCCGGGCACCGCGATGAACAGCGATCCCGGTACGACCCGGTCCGCGTCGAAGGTCGTCCCCGCGGTGATCCACGTCGTGTCCGGGTCGCCCCGGAGGGTGTGGTGGGCCTCCCCGGTCAGCAGCTCGCTCAGCTTCAAGTTGATCCCTTCGAAGGGCTGGGGCCGCGGGCGGCCGTCGCCGGAGCACAGCGCCGGCGGTACGCCGGGGCTGCGGTGGTGAAGTGGAGCGCGTGCGATGCCCGATGTGCCGGGTGATGCGTGGAGGTGCCGCGCGCCGGACGGCGGCAGTGTCAGCGGGACGGGGCAGTGCCCCGGTCACGGGAACCGCTGAAGATCGCTAGCCGTGCCCGTGCAGGGCGGTGCGGCAGTTCGCGGGCGCGCCGAGGACTGCCTGGTGCAGGCAGGTCCCGGGACCACTGATGCGGCGCATGGGCCGAGTGTACGTCCGTATGGATGGTCCGGATTCCGCTTCAGGGGCGGACGGCGGATCCCCGGCGCGTGGAGGCCCTGAGCAGGGCGACGGTGAACGGGTGCCGCGGAGCGGTCAGGATCTGTTCCCTGTCCCCCACTTCCACCACCTCGCCGCCGTCCAGGACGGCGATGCGCGTGGCCGGGGCGGCGGTGTCCAGGTCGTGCGTGATCAGCACGACACAGAGCCCGTCCCGCTGCCGGACCAGCACGGTGAGCAGATCCAGCAGGGAGCGCCGGGTGACCGGATCGAGCCCGGAGGTGATCTCGTCGCACACCAGTACCCGGGGGCGGGCCAGGAGGGCCCGGGCGAGGGCGGCACGCTGGAGCTCGCCGCCGGACAGCAGGCCGGGAAGCCTGCGGACGAGGTCGTCGCCCAGTCCGAGGTCCGCCAGGGTCCGCCGGGCCTCCGCCGTCGCCTCCTCCCGGCCGGCACCGCGCAGCCGCACCGCTGTGCGCGCCACCTGGTCCAGGACCGGACGGTGTCCGTCGAACGCGGCCCGGGCGTCCTGGAAGACGTACTGCACGGCCGCGAGCTGCTCCCGGCTCCTGTCGCGCAGGCTGCGGGGCAGCGGTTCGCCGTCGAGCAGGACCTGTCCCCGGTGGTCGCGGTGGAGTCCGGCGAGGCACCGCGCGAGGGTGGTCTTGCCGCTGCCCGAGCGCCCTACGACGGCCAGGCATTCGCCCGTACGGAGGGTGAGCCCGGCCACCCGCAGTACGGGGACCCGGCTGCCGCCGGCCCCGTGGTGGGCGACGAGCCCGTCGACGCGCAGCACCTCCGTGCCGGCACGCCCCTCCTCCGCGTACGGCACGGTCCGGGGCTCGGCGAGGAGTTCCCGGGTCCACGGGTGCACGGGGTTCTCCAGGACCTTGTGCGCGGGGCCCTTCTCCACCACGCGCCCGCCGCGCATGACCACCACCTCGTCGGCGAGCTCCCGTACGACGTCGAGGTCGTGGCTCAGCAGGAGGACGGCGATGCCCCTGCGCGCCACCGAGGCCAGCTGGTCGACGACACGGCGCTTGGTCAGGGCGTCCTGCCCGGTGGTGGGTTCGTCCGCGACGAGGACGCGGGCACCGAGCAGCAGGGCCTGTGCGAGGACGACGCGCTGCTGCTGGCCACCGGACAGCTGGTGCGGGTACCGGCGCAGCAGTTCGGCGGCGTCGGGAAGCTGCGCGTCCGCGAGCGCCTCGGCCACACGCTGCCGAGCCGCCGCGCGACGCCGCGTGCGGGGCAGGTCCCGCACCTGCTGCCGTGCCATGTCGCGCAGCAGGGCGCCGACGCGCCGGGCCGGGTTGAGGACGGACGCGGGGTGCTGGGGGATGAAGCCGATCCTGCCGTGGACCACCACCTCCCCCGTGACCCGGGCTCCCGCGGGGTACTCGCCGAGCAGGGCGAGACCGGTGGTCGTCTTGCCGCTGCCGGAGGCGCCGACCAGCGCGGTCACGGTGCCGGGCCGGATACGGAGGCCGACCCGGTCGACGAGCACCTGTCCGTCGACCTCGACGGTCAGCCCGTCGATGTCGGCGAGCACGGGGTCCTGCTTCATGGACGTCTGCCTTTCCGGGGCGGTACGGGGGCGCGCGGGGCCGGTTCGCTCCGGACGCGGTCACGCGGGGTGCGGCCGGCCGGGGCACGGTGCTCCATGGCCGCGTCGACGAGCAGATTGCTGCCCATGGTCAGCGCGACGATGAGCAGGGCCGGCACGACGACCGCCCAGGGCTGGATGAACAGCCCGGCCCGGTTGCGGTCGACCATCACGGCCCAGTCGGAGGCGTCGGGGGCGACCCCGATGCCGAGGAACGCGGCGGTGGCCACCAGGTAGAGCGCTCCGGTCAGCCGGATCCCCGCGTCGGCGGCCAGGGTCCGCAGGATGGACCGCCCTACGTAGCCGACGGCCAGCCGCCACCAGCTCTCGCCCTGCATCCGCAGCGCCTCCACGGCCGGCCGGGAGGCGGCCTCCGCGGCCGCCGCGCGCACGATGCGGGCGGCGTCCGGGACGGAGACGAGGGCGACGAGCAGAGCGAGTCCGACGGCACCGGGCGGAAAGGCCGCGGCGACCAGCAGGAGCATGAGCAGCGAGGGCACGGCGAGCAGCACGTCCAGCGGCCGCATCAGGGTTTCCTCCAGCCACCTGCGGTGGGTGAGGGCGCTGACGAGCCCGACCGGCAGGGCGACGAGATAGGCGAGGGCCGTGGCGGCGAGCGCGACCAGGACCACGGGCCGGCCGCCGAGCAGCACCTGGTCCAGGACGTCACGGCCGACGAAGTCCGTGCCGAGCCAGTGGCCGCCGCCCGGGGTGAAGGAGGCGGCGCGGGCCCCGGGTTCGCCCACGAAGAAGGGACCGAGCACGGCCAGGGCGAGCGGCACCCCTGCGACGGCCGCCCCGGCCGCATACCTCCCCGGACGCTTCACGCCGCCACCCCCGACCTCGGTGCGAGGCGGTGGGTGACGAGGTCGGCGCCGAGGTTGAGGACGACGGTGGCGAGGCCGAAGACCACGGCCAGCCCCTGCACCACGGGGATGTCGCGGTCCGCCACCGCGTTCATGAGGACGGTGCCGAGTCCGGGGATCACGAAGAGTGCCTCCACGACGACGACGCCGCACAGCAGCCAGTCGACGGTGCGAGCGAGCTGCTGGGTGGCGGGGGCGAGGGCGTTGGGCAGGGCGTGGGCGTAACGGACGCGGAAGCCGGGGATCCCGTACCGCTGTGCGTGGGCGGTGTACGGGGCGGCGAGCGCGTCGATCATTCCGGCGCGCACCAGCCGTGACAGGGAGCAGACCGGCCGCGCCAGCAGCACCAGGACGGGCAGGACGAGTGCGGCCGGATGGGCGAGAAGGTCGGTTCCGTAGCCGACCGCGGTCGGCGGGAACCAGCCGAGCCGCAGGGCGAAGACGGTCACCAGCAGGACTCCGAGGGCGAATTCGGGGACGGCGTAGACCCCCAGGGTCGCCGAGCTGATCAGCCGGTCCGTGAACCGCCCTTCCCGGCGGGCGGCGAGGACCCCCAGGCCGACCCCGACGGGTACCAGGAGCAGCACCGTGACGGTCGCGAGGAGCACGGTGGGCCCGAAACCGTCCGCGAGGAAGCCGGACACGGGACGGCCCGAGGCGAGGGAGGTCCCGAAGTCGCCGTGCAGCAGCCCTCCGACCCACTCCCCCAGCCTGATGTGGGCGGGCCGGTCGAGTCCCATCGCCTCACGGACGGCCGCGATGCGTTCCGGGTCGGGCTGGTCGCCGGCGAAGGCCACGGCGGCGTCGCCCGGCAGCGCCTCGGTGAGCACGAAGACCAGCAGCACGACCGCCACGGTCTGTGCCACGCCGAGGAGCAGCCGCCGGGCGATCCAGGAACGCAGTCCGCTCACGCCAGCCAGACCTTGTCGAAGCGCGCCCAGTCCAGGGTGTTGGCGGGCGCTTCGCGTGCGACGCCCCGGACTGAGGGCGCGACGCCCAGGATCCAGTCCCCGAAGCCCCAGACCAGGAAGCCGCCCTCGGCGTGCAGCCGGCGCTGCATCCGGCCGTAGAGCGCGCCCCGCTCCGCCTTGTCCTTGGTGGACTGGGCCTGCTGGTAGAGCGTGTCGAAGCCCTTGTCCTGCCACTTGGTGGCGTTGGTCGTGGAGTCGGTGAGGAGTCGCTGGGAGATGTGCGACTCGATGGGCATGGCCCCGGAGCGGTAGCAGCACAGGGTGCCGGAGTCGAGGATGTCCTTCCAGTAGGAGTCCTTGCTGCCCATCCGCACCTCGACGGTGACCCCGGCGCGGGCCGCCTGGTCGCGGAAGATGCCGGCCGCCTCGGTGAAGCCCGCCGCGACGGCCGAGGTGTCCAGGGTGACCTTCAGGCCTTCCGCGCCGGCCTGTTTCAGGAGGTGGCGGGCACGGTCGATGTCCTGTTCGCGCTGCGGGAGTTCGTCCGCGTAGTACTCGTATCCCTTGCCGAAGAGGTCGTTGCCGATCTCTCCCGCGCCGGAGAGGGCGCCGTCCACGAGTTCCTCGCGTCCGGCGATGTGGAAGAACGCCTCGCGCACCCGGGGGTCGTCGAAGGGCGGCCGGTCGGTCTTCATGGCGAAGGCCTGCATGGCGCTGTTCGGCAGCCGGACGATCTCGATGCTGCCGGCCTTCTCGTGGGCTCGGCCGGTGGCGGGGTTGAGCTCGTGCGCGTACTCGACCTGCCCGCCGAGAAGGGCGTTGATCCGGGCGGACTCCTCGTTGGCTATGACGAATTCGAGCTCGTCGAGGTGCGGTGCGCCGTCCCAGTACTCCTCGTGACGGCGCAGGACGGTGGAGCGCCCGGGGGTGAAGGAGACGAAGCGGAAGGGTCCCGAACCGACCGGTCCGCTGTCGAACCCGGTGGCGCCCTCCGGCACGATGTAGGTGCCGAACGCGGCCATGATGTTGGGGAATTCGGCCGTGGGCCGCTTCAGTACGAACTCCAGGGACCGCGCCCCGGTGGCACGGCTCGCCTTCAGGTCGATGGGTTCGAGGGACGCGCGGGCGCGGTACGCCTTCGCCGGGTCGGCGATGCGCCGGTAGCTGTACAGCACGTCGGCGGCGGTGACCGGCTTCCCGTCGTGGAAGCCGGCCTTCCGCAGGGTGACCGTCCAGCGGTCGAGCGCGGCGTTCGGCTCCCACCTCTCGGCCAGCCGCGGCTCCGCGGACAGGTCGGCACCGTAGTCGGCGAGCTTGTCGAAGAGGGCCTTGCTCCGGGCCGCGTCGGCGAAGAGGTTGCCCAGGTGCGGGTCCAGGGTCTCGCTCGCGCCGCCTCCGGCGAACGCGGCGCGCAGCCGGCCTCCGCGCTTCGGGACGCCGCCGTCCTTGCCGGCGTCCCTCGTGGCCGGACCGGAGCCGGAGCACCCGGCGAGTGCGAGTGCGCCGAGGCCGGCCGCGCCTCCTGCCGCCGCGAGGAAGCCGCGTCTGCGCAGGGCGGGGAAACGCGTCGACGAGTCAGTCGGATCGGACACAGTTGATCTCCTGTTGATGGGTGGAGCGGGCAACGAGGTGGAGCCGGTCGCCGTCGGCCTCGCTGCCCGGCACGGCGCCGGGCTGCCACGGTGGTTCGGTGCGCGGCCCCGGGCCGTCGTACAGACCGAGGACGTCGAAGCCGTGGCGGCCGAGGAAGTGGCGCAGTTCCTGGGGGAAGAGCAGCCGCCACGCGGACCGCTCCTCGACGGGCGGGGTGCCGTCGTCCGCGGTCCAGTTGCGGGTGCGCCGCAGGAGCTGGGCGCCGCGGTCCAGGTGCAGGACGGTGGTCGAGCGGTAGGTGGTGCCGTTCCAGGTGAAGGCGGAGACGGAGGGGGTGGCGGAAGGTTCGTCCCGGCCGAGGAAGTACGCGCCGCTGCGCATCTCCGCGACCAGCAGGCCGCCGGGCACCAGGGCGCGGCGGCAGGACGTCAGGAATCCGTCGAGCTGCTCGTTCGTGTGGCAGTACAACAGCGAACTGTCGAGGCACACCACGGCGTCGAAGGCCCGCTGTCCGAAATCGAACCCGCTGAGATCGGCCCGCGCGTAGACGGGTCCGGGGTGGTGGACGCGGGCATGGGCGAGCATCGTCGCGGAGAGGTCGGCGGCGGTGACCCGGCGTCCGGCGCGGTGGAGGAACGCGGCGTCGCGTCCGGTGCCGCAGCCGAGGTCCAGGACGGCGGGACCGCTCCCGTACCGCCGCAGGCAGTCCTCGGCCCAGCGCCCGGCGAGCTGTGCGGGGTCGGGGAAACGGGCCTCGTACAGCTCCGGGCGGTCGGTCAGCAGGTTTCCCTGCCTGCCCTTCACGCCGTCACCGGTACGGGTGCGCGGTGTGCCGGGGGGAGGGTGCCGACGCGGTGCAGCCAGGTCACTCCGCCCGCGGAGGCGAGCCCGAGGAGCAGGCAGCAGGCCCAGGGCAGGAGCGCGACGGCACTGCCCGCCCCGCCGCGTTGCGCCTCGTCCATGGCCCAGCCCACGGCCGTGTTGCCGACGGCGGCCACGACGCCGGAGACCGCGTAGAAGACGCCGAAGTACGTGCCCGTCAGCTCGGACCGGCCGAAACCCGGGATCAGCTCCATGACGAACGGCTGCGCGGTCATGATCCCCAGGTGGAGCAGGAGCGCACCGGCCAGTACGGGCAGGGCGCGCAGCACGGCGTCCAGGGGCCCGGCCGGAGGCGCGCCGGTCCCGGCGACCAGCATGGGCGGTACGAAGGCCAGCGCCATCAGGGCCAGTCCGGCGGCGATCCAGCACGCCCGGCTGCCGCGCCGCTTCAGCGCGCGGGTGAGACGGATCTGGAGGGTCAGGCCGGCGAGCGTGCCGACGAGGAAGACGAGTCCGGCCGCGCCGTCCCAGCCGGTGGCCTGCCGCGCTCCGTCGGGGAGCAGCAGGTACAGCTGGTTCTCGAGGGTGAACATGCCGACCATGACCAGCGCGAACAGGACGAAGGCACGGTTGCCGGCGACCTCGCGCCAGTCCGCGACGACCGTGCCCCTGGCCGGTGGCACGTCCCTGGCGGGCAGCACCAGGGCCTGGGCGACGGTGAGGACGGCGAAGATTCCGGCCGCGGTGAGCGCGGAGGCACGGAAGTCGACGAGGAGCAGGGCACTGCCCAGGAGGGGGCCGATGAGGGCGCCGGTGGTCGCGAAGACCTGGAACAGCGCGAACGCCTCGGCCCTGCGCTCCTCCCCCGCCTCCTGCGCCAGGTAGGTGCGGACGGCGGGGTTGAACAGGGCCCCGGCCACTCCGCTGAGCACGGATGCGGCGAGCAGGACCGGCAGTCCGTCACCGAGGGCGAACAGGGCGAATCCCACGGTGCGTACCGCGCAGCCGGCGATGATGACGCCGCGGGCTCCGAGCCGGTCGGCGGCGGAGCCCCCTATGAGGAAGAGGCCCTGCTGGCTGAGGTTGCGTACGCCGAGCACGACGCCGACGACGACGGCCGACATGCCCAGGTTGTCGCCGAGGTGGGTGGCGAGGTAGGGGATGAGCAGGTAGAAGCCGGTGTTGACGCCGAGTTGGTTGACCAGCAGGAGGCGGATGGCGAGCGGGAAGCTGCGGATCTCGTCCCAGGTCCTCATGACGCCACGTCCCAGGCCCCGGTGTCACGAGGTCCGGTCTGTTCGGCATCCTCGGCGGCACGTGGCCCGGCGCCCGCCGTACCGGGTCCGGATGCGGCGGTACGGGGTCGTACGCCGAGACCCGGCTGTGCGGACGCGCTCACGAAGCCGTCACCGCCGCCGATCCCCGACCAGGGGTCGTGGGCGAGCAGGAGGTGCCCGTCGAGGTCGGTCCAGCGGGCACGGTCGGCGATGTGGACGGCCGGTGCGATACCGAGGGTGCTGGCGGTCAGGCAGCCGAGCATCAGATCGGTGCCACTGCCCTCGATCAGCGCGGCGATCCGCAGGGCGGCGTGGACTCCGCCGCACTTGGCGAGTTTGACGTTGATCCCCTGGACGCGCCCGGCCAGCCGGCACGCGTCCTCGTAGGTGACGGCGTCCTCGTCCGCGATGACGGGCAGGGGCGAGCGGGCCGCGAGGCGCGCCAGGGCCTCCGGGTCGCCGGGCGCGAGGGGCTGTTCCACGGCCTCGACGCCCAGTTCGGCGAACCGGGGCAGCAGTGCCCGTGCCTGCCCGGCGGTCCAGGCCCCGTTCGGGTCGAGGAGGAGGCGGGCCTCAGGCGCCGCCGCGTGGACGGCGCGTACCCGGTCCAGGTCGGCCTCCTCGTCCCGGTCACCCGCCTTGATCTTGATGACGGAGAATCCCGCCCCGGCCAGTCGGCGGGCGTGGGCAGCCGCCCGGCCCGGGGAGGTCAGCGAGATGGTGCGGGCCGTGGCGACCCGCGGGGCGACGGCAGAACCGAGGAAGCGGTGGACGGCGGTGGCGGTGCGCTTGCCGACCAGGTCGAGGAGCGCCGCCTCCACGGCGGCGGTCACCGCCGCGGGGGTGTCCGGGGCGGTGAGTTCGCCGACGCGCAGGGCGTGCAGCGCGGTCTCCGGTCCGGGGAAGCGGGCGAGGCACTCGGCGGCTCCCGTGAGGAGCCGTTGCAGGGCGGGCGTGTCGAGGCCGTAGAAGACGCTGGTGACGGCCTCCCCGTGCCCGCTCAGCCCTTCGTGCGTGACGGTCAGCCGCACGGCGTCACGGGCCGCCATGGTCGACCGCGAGATGCGGAGCGGCTCGGTGAGGACGAGTCGCACGGTGTGCTGGGTGACCTTCACGGCTGCCTCTCCGGATGTTCTGCGAGGGGGTCGGTGACGGTGGTGCACCTGGCCCAGCCGCCCGCTTGGGCGGCACGCGGGTGCGGGAGGTCGACGGGGCCGGTCGCCGCGAGGTCCGGGTCCAGTCCGTGGGCGGTGGCGAAGTCGTCGTCGTAGACCGTGCCGAGGTAGCGGTGCGGTCCGTCGGGGAAGACCGTGGCGACGGCGGCCCCCGGATGGGTGCGGGCGGCCCACGCGGCGACGCGCGCGACGGCGCCGGTGCTCCAGCCGCCGCTGACGAAGTTGCCCCGGGCGAGGCGCCGGCAGGCGTCCGCGGCCTCGGCGGGGCCGATCCAGTGCACCTCGTCGAAGGCGTCGTAGGCGACGTTGCGCGGGTGGATGCTGCTGCCGAGTCCGCGCATCAGCCGGGGTGCGGCCGGCTGGCCGAAGATGGTGGAACCGGTGGAGTCGACGGCGATCAGGCGCAGGCCGGGCCAGTGCCTGCGCAGCGGTCCGGCGATTCCGGCGCTGTGTCCGCCGGTGCCGACGCTGCACACAAGGATGTCCAGATGGTCGAGCTGGGTGGCCAGTTCGGCGGCGAGCGAGGCGTAACCGGCGGTGTTGTCGGGGTTGTTGTACTGGTCCGGCCAGTACGCGCCGGGGAGCCGGCCGAGCAGGTCGCGGAGGCGTTCCAGCCGCGCGCCCTGCCAGCCTCCCCGGCGGGCCGGGCGGTCCACGAGCTCCAGTCTGGCCCCGTGGGCGCGCAGCAACTGACGCATGGACGGCTCCAGTTCGCTGTCGCCGACCAGGACGACGGGGTGGCCGAGGGCCTGCCCTGCGAAGGCGAGCCCTATCCCGAGGGTGCCGGAGGTCGACTCCACGACCGGTGCCCCGGGGAGCAGTTCGCCGCGTTCCTCGGCGCCCAGGAGCATGGACACGGCGGCCCGTGCCTTCATGCCGCCGACGGCGTGCCCCTCCAGCTTGGCCCAGAAGCCGGGGTGGGGGCCGGGGAGCCCGGTCGTGATCCTGGCCAGCGGTGTGCGGCCGAGCAGGGCGAGCAGTTCGCGGTTGGGGGCGAGGCTGTGCAGCGATGCCGTGTTCACAGGGCGCCTCCGTCGTCCGCGCGGTAGCGGTGGATGGTGCCGGGTCCGCCGTCGAGCCAGAAGAAGGGATAGGGCTCCGCGCACACGGCGCTCACTCCCGCCCCGAGGAAGCGGGGCAGCACCGCGCTGCCGGTCTGGGCGAACATGACCAGCGGTTTGCCGTACTCCAGGGCGTGCTGCCGCAGCGGATCGAAGGTCCCGTTGCCGAGCGTCATGCCCGAGGCCAGCACGGCGTCGCACCGCCCCATCTCCGCCAGGGCATCCGTGCCGACGGCCTCGCCCCACTCGGTGGTGCCACCCTTCAGATCGCACGGGAGGGCCACGTGTCCGCGCGAACGCAGCTCGGCGAGGAGGGAGTTGACGACTCCGACGACGAGTACGGTGCCACCGGGCGCGACCGCGTCCAGCAGCTCGACGACAGCCGCCGCCCGCGCCCGGGACCTCTCCAGCGAGGTACCGGCGGGGACGGTCACCGGCTCCGCCCCGTGGGCCGGGGCGTGCGGCGTGACGTCCATCAGATAGGCGTCCAGCGCCGCGACCCGCACAGCCGTCAGCGGGTGGTCGAGGAGCCCGGCCACCTCCGCTCCGGCGCAGTCCTCGACCGTCCCCGCGGGCAGGGAGCCGGGTTCGACGGAACAGGAGCCGACGGCCCGGTCGAGGCGGAGGCTGAGGACCTCGTTGCGGTATCCCCCGCTCCGCCCGTCGTGCCGGACGGCCTGGGACGTCGTGAAGGCGACGGCGATGCGGCGGGTCCGCGGGTCGGGGCCCAGCTCCCCCGCGAGGGCCCGGTCCACGAGCCCGTCGAGCGTGCGGCCGTCCGTGCGCGCGCCGGCGTTCACGACAGCACCAGCCTGGGGCGCACCGCGGCGAGCAGCGACTCGACACGGTCCCGGGCGCCCAGCCCGGCGGCGTCGCCCGCCATGACGTGCCCCAGGTAGGCGTTGTTGCTGTCCGCCGCCCCGACCTTCCGTCCGGGCTCCGCCATCTGCACCTCCAGCACGCCGTCGGCGTCCCGCATCCCTGCGGCGCCCTCGACGGACGCGAGCGTGCCCGCGGCCTCGGGGACGAGGAATCCGATGGCCGCACTGCGCAGCCCGGTGTCGCGCCGCCGGAGGTCGGGTTCCCGGCCGAGGGCCACGTCGACGCAGGCCGCGGCGAGGTCGATCCCGGTGACATGGCGGACGAGCTCGGTGATGCGGTTGCCCGCGGGCCGCGGGTTGACCTCCACCACACGGGGCCCGTCGGGGGTCAGTTTGATCTCGGTGTGCGCCACGACGTCGTCGAGCCCGAGGGCGGCTCCGGCGCGCAGGGCTGTTCCGGTGGCGGCCGCGAGGTCGTCCGGGCCGAGGGCGGCCGGGAACATGTGGCCGGTCTCGATGAAGGCGGGTGCCCCTCCGACACTCTTGTCGGTCACTCCGACGACGTGGGTGGTGCCCGCGTACGACACGGTCTCGACGCTCACCTCGGGCCCCCGGAGGAATTCCTCCAGCAGGATGTGCGGGGTGCGCAGCTGACCCCGGGCGTTCACGGGGAAGCCCGCCAGGGCGTCGCAGGCGGCGGCCAGCTCGGTCTCGTCGTCCACGCGGCGCACGAGCATGCCCGCGCAGAGGTCGACCGGCTTGACCACCAGCGGGTATCCGATGGCGCGCGCGGCCTCGGCGGCGGCGACCGCGTCCGTACAGACCGCGAAGCGGGGGCCCGGGAGCCCGGCGGCGTCCAGGATGCGGCGGGTGGCGTCCTTGCGGCAGGCGTTCTCCATCGCCTCGGCGGCGGGGCCGGGCAGGCCGAGCCGGGCGGCGATGCGGGCGGCCGTCGGCAGGTAGTAGTCGCAGGAGGTGATCACTCCGTCGAATCGGAGCGCCTCGTGCAGGCGCTCCGCCTGCGGAAGGAGCGTGCCGACGTCATTGGTCGGTGCCGTGACGACGTTGCGTGCGGTGAGCAGCGGATGCTCCGTCCCCTCGGGTGCGGAGCGGAGGTAGTGCTGCAGGTCGCGGGTGAGGAAGGTGAAGTGATGGCCTCCCTCCCCCAGGGCCCGGGGCAGCAACCTGCTCATCGATCCGACCCAGCTCTCGACCACCAACAGGTGAGCCACGAGCTCCCCCTTCTCACAGTGCCGTTGGGAATGCGGGCAGGCAGAGGCCGGCCCCGTGGAGGGGGCCGACCGACCCGACCGGACACACGCTATCGATAATCATTTTCATTGTCATCTAAAACCCCGTCACAACCGTTGACGACCTTCTTCCGTTGCGCCACCGGCAGGACCGGAGTGGAATTGCGTACAGGGACCCGGAACGGGCGCGACCGACCCCGGCGTCCGCGACGAGGCGGCAGCCTCGTCCACCCCCGGACCGAAAGGACACGCCATGACCGACACCGACCGGGGGGACGACGTCTACCAGCCTCAGGAACCGGAGGCCTCGGACCCCGCTGATCTTCTCGACGTGGAGGACACCCTCGACACCACCGGAATCACCGACGTCCTGGACGAGGGGTACTCCCCGCCCGACCGGCCGTGGGCCGTCGACGACGAGGGCACCACCGCAGCGGAACAGCACACCGGCGAGTCCCTGGACAGCCGTCTGACCAGGGAAGTCCCCGAGAACGCCGCGTCCGCCGACGGACCCGGGGATCTGGCGGAGGGCGACGGAGAGCTCTACGACACGGAAGTGGGCACCGACCGGGCCGGACGGCTCACCCAGGGTGGCGACGGCCATGTGCCGGCCACGCTGACCGCCCAGGACGTCGGGATCGACGGTGCGGCGGCGTCCGCCGAGGAGGCGGCGATGCATGTGATCCCCGAGGAGGAGGACCTTTTCGGGGAAGAACCTCCGTACTGAACGCACCACTCCCGGCACCCGTATCCCTGACCGGCCACCCTCCGTCACCACCGAACAGATTGCAGGAGCACACAGATGAGCGGCACTGCGCAGATCGGCGTCACAGGACTCGCGGTGATGGGCCGCAACCTCGCCCGGAACTTCGCCCGCAACGGCTTCACCGTCGCCGTGCACAACCGCACCACGGCAAAGACGGACGCCCTGGTCAAGGAGTTCGGTGACGAGGGCACTTTCGTCGCCGCACACACGCCGCAGGAGTTCGTCGCCGCCCTGGAGCGCCCCCGCCGCCTGGTGATCATGGTGAAGGCGGGCGAGCCGACCGATGCCGTGATCAGGGAGTTCGCCCCGCTCCTCGAGGAGGGCGACGTCATCATCGACGGCGGCAACGCCCACTTCGAGGACACCCGCCGCCGCGAGAAGGAGTTGCGCGAGCGCGGTATCCACTTCGTCGGCGTGGGCATCTCGGGCGGCGAGGAGGGCGCCCTGAACGGGCCCAGCATCATGCCGGGCGGCTCCGAGCAGTCGTACGCCTCACTGGGCCCGATGCTGGAGAAGATCGCCGCCGTGGCCGAGGACGGCACCCCCTGCACCACCCACATCGGCCCGGATGCCGCCGGCCACTTCGTGAAGATGGTCCACAACGGCATCGAGTACGCGGACATGCAGCTCATCGCGGAGGCGTACGACCTGCTGCGGTCGGTCGCGGGATACTCCCCCGCACAGATCGCCGAGACGTTCCGCTCCTGGAACACCGGCCGCCTCGACTCCTACCTGATCGAGATCACCGCCGAGGTGCTCGCCCACCAGGACGCGGCCACCGGCAAGCCCTTCGTCGACATCGTGCAGGACCGGGCGGAGCAGAAGGGCACCGGCCGGTGGACGGTGCAGATCGCACTCGACCTGGGCGTGCCGGTGTCGGGCATCGCCGAGGCCGTCTTCGCCCGCTCCCTGTCCGGGCACGCGGACCTGCGGGAGGCCGCCCGCGGCCTCCCCGGGCCCTCGCCCGCCCCCTTGGGCCAGAAGGAGGCCGCGGCCTTCGCCGACCGGGTGGAGCAGGCTCTGTACGCGTCCAAGATCGTGTCGTACACCCAGGGCTTCCACCAGATCCGGGCCGGCAGTGAGGCGTACGACTGGGGCATCGACCTCGGCGCGGTGGCCTCGATCTGGCGCGCCGGGTGCATCATCCGCGCGGCGTTCCTGGACCGGATCAGGGCGGCGTACGACAGCCGGCCCGATCTGACGAGCCTCCTGTCCGACCAGCAGTTCGCCCAGGAGATCGGCGCGACACAGGACGACTGGCGCGGGGTGGTCGCCGAGGCCGTGCGGCAGGGGGTGCCGACGCCCGGCTTCGCCGCCGCACTCTCGTACTACGACGGCCTGCGTGCCGACCGGCTGCCCGCGGCTCTCACCCAGGGGCAGCGGGACTTCTTCGGGGCCCACACCTACCGGCGCACCGACCGCGAGGGTTCGTTCCACACGCTCTGGGGCGGCGACCGGTCGGAGACCACCGCCGGCTGACGGCGGCGAGGGCCCCGCGCGCGGCCTGCCGCTGCGGGGCCCTCGCCCGGCCGGACGACGGAATCCCGCACGGTTCGAGGCGCGGTGCTCTCGCCCGGCCGGACCGCCCGGAGTGCGTCCGGGACAGGGGTGTGGATTAGTGGCAGGGAGTCCCGGCCACCACACAGGGAGTGCGCGCATGCCCGACGCCGTCCCGGATCCCGTCTCGGTCCAGCCCGTCGTAGCCCCTCTGACCAGCGCCGCACTGGTCCTGGTCGCCACGATCGAACCGGGCGGCGAGTCGGCCGTGCGTGAGGTGCTGCCCGATATCGCGGCGTTCGCCCGCTCGATCGGCTTCCGCGTCCCGAGCGCCGGGCTGGCGTGCGTGACGGGTTTCGGCTCGGAGGCGTGGGACCGGCTGTTCTCCGGTCCTCGTCCGGCCGGCCTCCACCCCTTCCAGGAGTTGCGGGGCCCGCGCCACCATGCACCGGCCACCCCGGGCGATCTGCTGTTCCATGTCCGGGGCGAGCAGATGGACGTCTGCTACGAGTGGGCGTCCCAGCTGCTCGGCCGGCTCGGCGACGCGGTGAGGATCGTGGACGAGGTCCACGGCTTCCGCTACTTCGACCACCGGGACCTGCTCGGGTTCGTCGACGGGACGGAGAACCCTGTCGGGGACCGGGCCCGGGCCGCCGCCCTGGTCGGGCAGGGCGATCCCGCGTTCGCCGGCGGGAGTTACGTCGTCGTGCAGAAGTACCTGCACGACCTGGGCGGCTGGAACCGGCTCCCCACCGAGGAGCAGGAACGCGTCATCGGCCGTACGAAGTTCACGGACACCGAGCTCGCCGACGACGTCAAGCCCGCCGATTCCCACGTCGCCCTGAACACCATCACCGACCCCGACGGGACCGAACACGACATCCTGCGGGCCAACATGCCGTTCGGCACCTTCGGGAAAGGCGAGTTCGGCACCTACTTCATCGGGTACGCGGCCGACCCCGGGGTGACCGAGCAGATGCTGCGCAACATGTTCCTCGGCAGCCCGCCCGGCACCCACGACCGCATTCTCGACTTCTCCACGGCGGTCACCGGCACGCTCTTCCACACCCCCCGCGCCGACTTCCTCGACGCCCCTCCACCGCCGCCCTCCCCTGCCGGAACGACCGCGGTCCCGGAGCCGTGCGCCCCGGTCCCGGCGGTGGTGAGCGACGGTTCGCTGCGGATCGGCAGCCTGCGAGAAAGCGCTCAGCGATGAACAACCTCCACCGCGAACTGGCCCCCGTCACCGCCGCCGCCTGGGACGAGATCGAGGAGGAGGCGACCCGGACCTTCAGCCGTCATGTGGCCGGACGCCGGGTCGTGGACGTCAGCGACCCGCAGGGACCCGGGCTGGCGGCGATCGGCGACGGACACCTGCGCGACATCGACCCGCCGACGCCCGACGTGTTCGCACGCGCCCGTACCGCGTCGCCTGTCATCGAGTGGCGGGTGCCGTTCACCGTGACACGGGCGGCCGTCGACGACGTCGAACGCGGCTCCGAGGACAGCGACTGGCAACCCGTCAAGGACGCGGCCCGCACCTGCGCGTTCGCCGAGGACATGGCGCTCATCGACGGGTACGCCGCGGCGGGCATCACCGGTCTGCGGGACGGCTCCTCGCACGAGCCGCTGCCCCTGCCCGCCGACGCGCGCGACTACCCGGCCGCGGTGAGCCAGGCCCTGACCCGGCTGCGGCTCGCCGGTGTCGACGGTCCGTACCGGCTGCTGCTGGGCGCGGACGCCTACACCGAGGCCACCGAGACCTCCGACCACGGCTACCCGGTCGCCACACACCTCGCCCGGCTCCTGGACGAACCGATCCTGTGGGCTCCGGCGGTCACCGGCGGGGTACTGCTGTCCACCCGTGGCGGCGACTTCGAGCTGTGCCTGGGCCAGGACCTGTCGATCGGCTACCTCGATCACGACGCGACGAGCATCCGGCTCTACTTCCAGCAGGCATTCACCTTCCGGATGCTGACACCGGAAGCCGTGGTCCCCCTCATCGCGTGAAGGGACCCTCCTGATCGTCGCGGCCGCCCTCGCGGACAATGGCCGTATGACTACATTTCCCTCGAACACCATCGGGTCCCCGTCCTCCGCGGCCTCCACCCGTTTCGACGCCACGGTCCGCCGGGCCGTGGCGGAGGGACTGCTCAGCGAGGAGCAGCCCGTCGCCGGTTTCCTGGACGCCGACGGGGTACGTGGCTCCGTCACCGCGCTGCACGACGCCTTCGCGGCCGTGCCGGGCGTGCGGGTTCTGCACACGTTCGCCGCCAAGGCCGCCTCGCTCGTGCCGGTGCTCCGGCTGCTCGCCGACTGCGGCATGGGCTGCGAGGTGGCGAGTCCGGGCGAGCTGCGGCTCGCCGTCGAGGCGGGTTTCGCGCCGGAGAGGATCGTCCTGGATTCCCCCGCCAAGACCCGGGAGGAGCTGCGCACGGCGTTGGCCCTCGGCGTGGCCGTGAACGCCGACAATTTCGACGAGCTCCGCCGCATCGAGGAGCTCCGCCCGGCCGGATCGGGGTCGGTCGTCGGCCTGCGGATCAATCCCCAGGTGGGGGGCGGCTCCATCGGAGCGATGAGCACGGCCACGCCCACCTCGAAGTTCGGCGTGGCCCTGCGCGATCCGGGGGCCCGCGAGCAGGTCGTACGGGCGTTCGCCGAGCGGCCCTGGATGACCCGGCTGCATGCCCATGTCGGCTCCCAGGGCTGCCCGCTGGAGCTCATCGCGGAGGGCATCGCCGAGACGTACCGGCTGGCCGAGGAGATCAACGGGGCGGTGGGTGCCCGGCAGATCACCAGCCTCGACATCGGCGGCGGCCTGCCGGTCAACTTCGCCGACGACGAGGTCCGCCCCTCGTTCAGCGACTACGTGGCCGCGCTCAGGACTGCGGCTCCGGGGCTGTTCGACGGCCGCTACGACCTGGTCACCGAGTTCGGCCGGTCCCTGCTCGCCAAGAACGGCTTCATCGGGGCGCGCGTCGAGTACACGAAGGACGCGGGCGGAACCCGCATCGCACTCACCCACGCGGGCGCGCAGATCGCCACCCGGACGGTCTTCATGCCCGAGGCCTGGCCGCTGCGGGTCGGCGCGTTCGACGCGGAGGGACGCCCGCGGAGCGGTCCGGCCATGGTCCAGGACATCGCGGGGCCCTGCTGCTTCGCGGGCGACGTCGTGGCGCACGGACGCGAGCTCCCCGAGCTGAGGGAGGGCGACTACGTCGTCCTGTACGACACCGGCGCGTACTACTTCTCCACCCACTGGGCCTACAACAGCCTGCCCCGGCCCGCCGTGTACGGCTTCGCGGGGGGCCACGGCGGAGACGGAGACGGAGACGATGTGCGTTTCGTCCCGGTGCGCGACGCGCAGTCGCTGGACTCGGTCGCGGAGGAGAGCGGGCTGGGTCACGCCGGCGCCCTCACGGGATTGGGGTCGGCAACCGTGTAAGAGTACGTATTTAGTAGCCATGTACATAATATCCATGTACTTTATTTTCCATGGACAGCCCACCCCTGAGCAGCGTCCCCGAAGGACCGTCGCCCGGCTTTCTCGTCTGGCGCCTCTCCATGAAGTGGCGCGTCGCCGTCGACAGAGCACTCGCACCTCTGGGTCTGACCCATGCGCAGTACTCGCTGATCGGATCACTCCTGGGCATGCACACCGCCGGCGTGCACCCCAGCCAGCGCCGGCTCGCGGACCACACGGGCCTTGAGCCCCTGTACGTGTCGA
This sequence comes from Streptomyces clavifer, assembly GCA_014651175.1. Lineage (GTDB taxonomy): Bacteria > Actinomycetota > Actinomycetes > Streptomycetales > Streptomycetaceae > Streptomyces > Streptomyces clavifer. Next base: position 494,158 of record BMWJ01000007.1, read on the forward strand.
AACTGGCCCGTTCCCTGGAGTCGGCAGGCCTCGTCGAGCGCACGCCCGACCCTGCCGACTCCCGAGCGGTCCGGTTGGCCCTCACCGACGAGGGAGAGACGGTCGCCGTGCGCGCTGTCACGGCCGTGCGGGAGCTCATGGACCGACTGCTGGCGCCGCTGGGCGGGGCCGGCGGGGCGGGCACCGAGTCGTTCGTCGAGGAACTGACCGCACTGCTGAACGAGCCATCGCACCCCGAGGAGCAGCCATGACCACTACCACCACCGTCAACGGCCAGATCATCGGCCGGGCGCACTATGCCACCCGGGCCGTGCTCGACGGTCTGCTGACCGAGTCCGGGACCACGTTCCACCAGGCCGTGGCACTCAACGCGACCGCGGACGGCGGCGGAGCCATGGAGCGGGAGCTGCTCACCGGTCTTATGACCGGCACGCTGAAGATCGACGCGGAGGCCGCCCGAGAGGTGATCGATTCACTGATCGCGGCGGGTCTGCTGACGCACGCCGGGACTCGTGTGGAGCTCACAGCATCGGGGCGCACACTCCAGGACGGGATCCGGGCCGGGACGTCCCGGATCACCGCCCTGCTCTACGCGGATCTGCCGGCCGAGGACCTGGCCACGGCCGGACGGGTCCTGACAGCGGTCACGGAGCGTGCGAACGCGGCCCTGGCCGCGGGATAGGACCGCCTCGGCGGCTCCTTCCCGCGACCCGGCGGCTCATCCCGTCGGCTGGGGCGAGGGTTCCGGCTCGGGCGCCGGGTCCGGATTCGGGCCCGGCGGCTGCGGGATCGGGTCCGGCGCCGGACCGGGCGGTACGGGGCCCGGCGGCACGGGCGGCGGGGAGGGCACCGGCGTCGGAGGGCCCGGCACGGGCGGGGGCGTCGGAGCGGGCGGTACGGGGTCGGGGAAGGGGTGCGTCATCTCAAGCCTCCAACAGCGGGCGAAACGTGCGCGTGGATCTCATCTCCACCGTCTCCCCGTGCGGCTGCCCGCGCCTGCCGAGTCCACACGTCCGGCCGTACCCGCCCGTCGGTACCCGTGCGCCGCCCGTCGGTACCTGCCAGGCGCCTCAGAGCAGCTCGGGATGCGATTCGAGCTGTCGACGCGCTCCCTGCACGAGCTCTTCGGAGACCGCGGGGGCCTGCTCGGGGTGGCGCTGGGCCCACTTGGCGACGTACGGGCAGAGCGGGACGACCGGAACACCCTCACGCGCGGCCATGCGGTAGAACTCCCCGGCCAGGGAGCCCGCGATGCCCTTGCCCTCGTGCGCCCGCTCCACGACGGTGTGCACGGGGACGAGCGCACCGGGCTCGGGGTCCATCACGAAGTACGCGATGACTCCGGCGGCCGCACCGTCCACGTACGCCACGAGTTTGCCGTGCTCGCGGTCGTCGCGGATCTCGACCGCGGTCTTCTCTGCTGCCATGGAGGGTGCTCCCTTGCCGGGTGGACGCGGATGGTGAGTGGGTTCAGCTGCCTGCGGGAACCGCGTGCGGGCTCCGCTCGGTGCGGGTGCCCGGCACGGGCGCCGACGCGTCGGCGCCCAGCGCCACGATGCGGTTCCCCGCGTCGACGTGCACGATGCTCGGCACGAGGGCACGGGCCTCGGCGTCGTCGACCTGGGCGTAACTGATCAAGATGACCAGGTCACCAGGGTGCACGAGGTGGGCGGCGGCGCCGTTGATACCGATGACACCGGAACCGCGCTCACCCTCGATCACGTACGTCTCGAGCCGGGCGCCGTTGTCGATGTCGACGATGTGGACGAGTTCGCCGGGCAGCAGGTCGGCGGCATCCATCAGATCCGCGTCGACCGTCACGGAGCCGACGTAGTGGAGGTCGGCCTGGGTGACGGTGGCTCGGTGGATCTTGGACTTGAACATTGTGCGAAGCATGAAGAAACTCCCGGATTGTCTGCTCCCTGCCTGCTTTCCGCAGGTCAAGGGCTATCTCCGGAGCGTACAACGATTCGCATGTTCGGTCAGCTGTCCCCTGGTGTTGCAGGGCTCACATGACACCCGTGCTCACCGCGCACAGCCTTGAACACGGACCCGCCGGAGGCGACGGCATCCAGCTCCGCGTCGAGCGCCGTCTCGAAACGGTCGAGTCCGGTGGCGAGCAGGTCCAGCCCGCTCTCGGGTACGGCGCCACGGCGCAGGGCGTCGATGACGGTACGGCGACGAGCGGCGCAGACCTGGACGGGGCGCTTTGATCCGGTGGCGCTCACGGAGACCCGTGTTCCCCTCTCCCTGTGCACCAAGACCTCCGAAGGATTGCGTTGTCCGGTTCATAACCATATAAGGTCACGTGACGTCGGCCGGGAAGCCGTCGTCTCCGTCGGTCGCCAGCGCAGCCGGCAGCGGCAGCCCGTACTTGTCGCCCAGGAATCGGGTCTGGCAGTAGCGCTGGGCGTCGGCGGCCACCCTGCCAAGGATTGCGGCATTCATGCCTGCACCGATGAGGACACCTACGAACGGCACCACCTTGGCGACGTTTTTGACCGGCACCCTGGAGCCAGCCGGGCCCAGCTGCTGCATCAACTTCTCGAGGGAGGCCAGGAGGCGGTGGTCGTTGCGGAGCTTCTGTGACCAGTTCACACGTCCCTTGACCGCGTCCGCCGCCCGTGCGACGTCACGCAACGGCTTTGCTTTGGCCGCCTGCGCCATGAAGGACCGCTGTACCAGGCGTTGGATGAACTCCTGCTCCTTGGGGTCTTTGGCGTCATAGCCGTAGGAGTACGCGACGCGCGCTGCTATCGACGTGCTCAGGACCTGGACGACGAGGATGTCCGCTGTCATCGCGACGGGGATACCGGCGACGGGAACCATGGCCAGCAGACCCATGGCGCCGCCTTCGACTGCGCCGGCGGTCCGCCACGTGAGGGTGTTGCGGGTCAGCAGCCGGTCGCAGACCTTGAGGTCCTGCTGCCGGAGTTCGGTGAAACTGTCGATTGCGAAGCCTTGTTTACGGGCGAGCTTCTCGACGTTCTTGGGATCGTTGAGATCCATGGCCTTGTCATTGACCAGCTCGAGCAACGCTGCCGCGCCGGCGAGCGCCGGTCGCATGGCCGTGTCGGCGACCGCGTCGCCCGCGCGACGGATCGGTTCCGCGACCGCCTCCGGCACAGCATCCTTAACCCGTCTCGCGGCGTTTCCCGCGACCTCACCGGTGCGACCGAGAGCGGTGCTCGCCCAGTTCGGCAGGCCACGGCGGTCGTTGCGGCGCTGCCAGCGCTCGTTGAGCGTGTCCCATACCTGCCTCTCGTACTCGCTCATCGGGGGCTCATCGTCGACGAGTGGTTCGGCGTGCGTGCTCATCAGGGTTCTCCATTGCGACTGTTATCGACGGGTCCACGAAGCCTTCCGGCCGACACGTGGGTGAGGCCGCAGTGCGGGGGACGATGTCCGAAGTCAGCCGCACCGGCCGCCTACGGGTTGCCGAGAAGCAACATTTCCTTCGAGAAAGGCAGGTCACCGAACACTGATGCGCATGATCCAGGAACTCGGACGCATCGCGCAGTAAAACAGCCATATGTGCCGGGAGTATGTCCACTCGGGCGACGAGGCAACGCGGGGTGAGCCGGCCGGCACCGCCCGCGCCAGCAGCTGGACAGTGCTCGCGGTGATCGCGTTCTTCGGTGAACAGGTTGACGGTCACCACAGAGCGCTGCTGGAATCACTCTCCGTACGCGTGGCAGGGTGAGAAGAGAGACACATGGCGGCACTGGACAATCTGAAGCTCAGGGACGTACTCGCGGATGTCGCCTCCGGGGCGTTACAACTGCCCGACTTCCAGCGGAACTGGAAGTGGGACGACGACCGGATCAGGGCGATCATCGCGACGGTGACGCTGGACTACCCGCTCGGTGTGGTGATGACGCTGCAGACCGGCGGTGCCACCCGCTTCCGTTCCCGCACGCTCACCGGGGCCCGCCCCGAGGGTGATCCGAAGGCGGAACTCCTGCTGCTGGACGGACAGCAGCGCCTCACCTCCCTCTTCCAGGCACTGTGGCTGGACGCCCCGGTGGAAACGTCGGACTCTCGCGGCAAGCCCATCGAGCGCTGGTACTACGTCGACATCGAGAAAGCCGTCGGGCCGTCCGCCGACCGCGACGAGGCGATCCTGTCCGTCCCGGCGGACAAGGTGCTCCGCACCGACTTCAACCGCACGGTGGTCCTGGATCTGAGGACCCAGGAGGCCGAGTGCGCGGCCGGTCTCTTCCCGCTGCACCTCGTCTTCGACGCCCAGCGCGTCAACCTGTGGAAAAAGGGCTACATCAAGGCGGACGAGGAGCGGAACTGGGACCGCTGGGGCCAGTTCGACGACCTGGTCCTCCAGCAGGTCCGCGCCTTCCAGGTCCCGATGATCCGGCTGGCCGCGTCCACCTCCATGGACGCCGTCTGCGCGGTCTTCGAGCGCGTCAACACCGGCGGCGTGCCCCTGAACGTATTCGAACTGCTCACCGCCACCTACGCCGGCGACCCCGAGTACGTGGAACAGGCCGGCGACTACTACCAGCTTCCCGAGGTGTGGCGGGAGATCAAGCAGGCGCTGGCGGCGAAATACCCGGTCTTCGGACGGCTGGAGAGCGGGCTCGAGAACGGTCTGAGCAGCATCGACTTCCTGCAGGCCATCGCCCTGGTACGCACCTGGGAGCGCAAGGAGGCCGGTGTCGGGGCCGCGGTCTCCTGCAAGCGGCGCGACCTGCTGGACCTTCCGCTGGCGGACTTCGTCCGCCTGGCACCCGAACTGGCCGAGGCCTTCGCCTGGGTGGGCGACTTCCTGGAGCGGCAGTGCATCATCCGGCCCAACGACCTCCCGTACAAGACGCAACTCGTTCCACTCGCAGCCGTCCGCGCCATTCTCGGCGACGAAACGGAGGGCCTGGGCCCGGAAGAGAGGATCGAGCAGTGGTACTGGTGCGGGGTCCTGGGTGAGATGTACGGCGGCTCCACCGAAACGCGCTTCACCCGGGACGTCGAGCAGCTCGTCGGCTGAATCCGGCAGGAGGACCGTGCGCCCGACACGGTCACGGACGCCTACTTTCTCGCCGAGCGGCTCGACACCCTCACCACCCGCAACAGCGCCGCCTACAAGGGGATCTACGCCCTGCTGATCAAGCAGGGCGCGGTCGACTGGCACTACACGGACGCTCCGCTCAGTCCCGGGCGGCTCGACGAGTACAGCGTGGACGTCCGGCAAGTCTTCCCCAAAGCCTGGTTCCGCCGTGGCAACAGCCAGGGTCTGCCCACGAGCTCGATCGTGAACAAGACCCCGCTGTCCTACCGCGCCACGATGGACATGATGGGGGCACCGTCGTCCTACCTCCCCACCCTGGTCGCCGCCTCGGACAAGCGTCCCGAGTGGTTCGACGACGTGGTCGCCACCCACCTGATCGATCCGGAGACACTGCGCGAGAGCGACTACAAGCGCTTCTACACCGACCGCTCCCGGCAGTTGCAGGACCTGGTGCACTCCGCCATGGGTAAGCGCACCATGCTCCGTGACCTGCCGGAGGGCGACACACGATGACCACCAGGCCCAGCGAAAAGGATCTCGCAGCCCTCAAGGGCAGCACCGTGCCCGTGCAGGGGATCCTCGACCTGTTCCAGGTACGGGTCCGCGATCACCGCACGGTGCACCTGATCTCGCAAGCGCTGGCGGACTCGGGGCTGACGACGCTGCCGGACTTCGCGGTCTGCGGGCTGCGCAGCAGTGTCGACGTGGTCCCCCTCGCCTTCGTCCCCGCGCAGGCCGGGCCTGTCGAGAGCGACGCCGGGGAGGAGGCGGACGAGGTCCTCCCCTCGCTCCCCCAACGGCTGCTGCTCGGCGACATTCCGTCGGCCAGGCAAGGCGTGCGCGGCGTCACTCTCGGCAACTCCCTGGCGCACGCCACCTTCCTGATGCGTACCGAAAGCTTCTCCCAGGTGCCGGTGACCACCGGCATGGCGCAGATCCACGGCGTGGTCACCTGGGGTTCCGTGGCCAGGATGTACGAGGCGGGCAAGGCCGCCACGCTGGAGAACGCCATGGAGAAAGACTCCCTGCCCGTCGCGGACGCGCGCCAGGAACTCTTCGCGGCCCTCCCGGTGGTCAAGGAACACGGATACCTGCTCGTGCGCGGCGACGACGGCTGTCTGTCGGGCATCGTCACCGCCGCGGACGTCACCGAGCGCTTCGAGGGGTCGGCCCGGCCGTTCTTCATCGTCGGGGAGATCGAGTCGCTGCTGCGCCGCTGTCTTGGCGCGGCCCTGGACGAAGAGTCCGTCAAAGCCGTCCAGACCAACAAGAAGCCCGAGCACCGCACCGGCCAGGTGTCGGACCTGATGTTCGGCGACTACCTGAGGCTCTTGGACGGCGACCAGACGAAGGAGTCCCTGGCCGAGCGGGCCGATCTCAACTGGGAGGCCCTGAAGTGGCCGAACATGCCCCGGGAGCAGTTCATCGGCCGCCTGAGGCGGGTGAAGGACATCCGTAACCGGATCGCCCACTTCGACGAGAAGCCGCTCCCGGCGCAGATGGTCGAGGAGTTGACCGCCTTCGCCGCGCTGCTGCGGGCGTTCGTCTCCTGATCGCGCAGTGCCCGCCGCACCATCCGGTCACGACGGGTACGTGATCTCCGCCCAGACGGTCTTCGTGTGGGCGTCTCGCGTCTGGCAGCCCCACGTGTCGGCGTACGCGGCGATGAGGAGCAGGCCTCGGCCCGTCTCCGCCTCCAGCGCGTCGGGGCCGGTGGGCGACGTGGCTGCCGCCTTCGGGAGGCGCTCCGGGCGGGTGTCCGTGACCTCGATACGGACACCGCCCGGGAGCCGTGCCAGCGACAGCCGGAAGTCACGGCCGGGCAGTCGGCCGTGCGTGATCGCGTTCACCGCCAGTTCCGCCGTGACGGCCACGGCGGCGTGGGAAGCCTCCGAGTCGTACGGGATACCCCAGGCGGCGAGCCGCTCGGCGGTGAGGCGGCGGGCGAGTCGTGCACCGCGTCTGGTGCTGCTGAGGCGGACGGTGAACTGCTCGGTGGAGGCGGGAGGTGCGGGGGTGTCGGGCAGTTTCATACGGTGACCGTCTCGTCACGGCCACCGCCCCAACCAGGCCGGAGAGTGGTAGCAGATCAGGGGTACGCCTCCGGTACGGGTTTGTACGGCCGTTGTACCGGTCCGCGCCGCGCATCCGGTTGAGCCGAGCGTCGTTGAGCAGGTCGCACCAGGACTGTGGGGGATTAGGGGGCGACATGGGCAGGACAGCGCAGCGGACGTGCCAGACCACGGGCGGACGCAGGCCGGAGAAGGAACGACCGGCCGTGTGGAGCGCCTACGGCAAGCTGCTGCGCCTGTTCCGCGAACGGGCGGGACTGACCCAGCAGGGGCTCGCGGACGCGATCGGGTACTCGGTGGAACAGGTGGCTTCGGTCGAGCAGGGGCGGCGGCCTGCGAAAGTCTCCTTCACCGAGGCGTCGGAGCGGATGTTGGGTACGGGTGGGGCTCTGCGGGTCCTTCAGGAGGACGTTGACCTGGCGAAGTTACCCGCCTTCTTCCATGATTTCGCTTTGCTGGAGACGGAGGCGGTAAGCCGCTTCTCCTATGACCCCATGCTGGTGCCAGGCCTGTTACAGACCGAGTCGTACGCCCGTGCCCTCCTGGGAGCTCACTTCCCGCCTCTTGACGAGGAGGCGATCGAGCAGCACCTCACTGCTCGACTCGCGCGTCAATCGCTTCTGATCCGCAAGAACCCGTGCGTCGTGTTCTCGTTCATCATCGAGGAATCAGCTCTCCACCGGATGGTGGGTGGCACGACCGTGCTGAAGGAACAGTTGGAGCGGCTACGGGACAGTGTCCGTCTGCGCAACGTGGAAGTTCAGGTGATGCCGACACAGCTCGCCGCGCACAGCGGCGTCAACGGTCAGATGGTCCTGTTGGAGACGCTGGAACGTCGGCAATTCGTGTGCATTGAGGCGCAGGGCATGGTGAGTATTCGCTCGGACCAGGACGAGGTCAGCGAGTTCTGGTTGCGGTATGGAATGCTGCGGTCACAGGCCCTCCATACGGAGGAGTCCGCCCGCCTCATCGAGCACATGGCAGGGGAGCTATGAGCGTCGACACGCGCACCGAACAGCAGCCCAGCGAACTCGTTTGGTTCAAAAGCAGCTACAGCGGCACGAACGGCGGCGACTGCGTAGAGGTCGCCGCCACACCTGCCGCCGTCCACGTCCGGGACTCGAAGAGGCCCCGGGCTGCGTCGCTCACCTTCTCCGCAGAGCAGTGGGGCGCGTTCGCCGCCTACGCCGGGCAGGCGTAGGCGAGCGCCTCACCTCTACCGCAGCTCGAACTGGTCCCTCAGCAGGGCCGTGTGCAGCCGTAGCGTGCGATCGTCGGGGAGGGTTTCCAGGACCTGGACCCCGACGTAGTTGAGGAGCTGTCGCGACGTGAGGGTCGAGACGGGTCTGCGCATCCTCTACCAACAAGGCGACCAACCTCGGGACCGGGTGCACTGCCCGGCCTTCTGGCCCGTTCCTGTTTGTCCAGATGATGCAGCGGCGCACCATACGGATGATCCGCAGCAGACGCCCGCCCTCGTCATCATCGATCTCACGGACCCGCACTCGTATCGCCACCGGGGCGGCTTGGCGAGACAGCTCTCGCCGCACCAGGAGGCGACATCGGTCGGCCAGTCCCCTGTGGGGCTCCGCAGGACCTACGCCCGCACGAACCCGTGGCTCCGTTCCACTTTCGCCACGTGCAGCGTGTAGCTCTGGTACCACTCGGCTTTCCCACGCTGTTGCGCTGCACGGTGCTCGGCGTTGGTCCGCCACTCCGTGAGGGCGTCGGCGTCCCGGAAGTACCCGACGGTGATGCCCAGCCCCCCAGGAGTCTGCGCGTGGTCCATCCCCAGGAACCCCGGGACGTCCTTCACCAGGGCTTCCATGCGGGCGTTCGCCTCGCTGTAGCCGCTCTGTTCCTGGGCCCGCACCGTAGTGAAGACAGCTACGTAGTAGGGGGGTTCATAGGCTTCGACGGGAGTGACGGGCGCTTCCGGGGGATCGCTCATGGCGCCACCGTAAGGCGGGAGGTGCCCAACGATCCACGTCTCCTTCCAGCTCCCTGTGATGGCCAGGAGCCTGCCTGCCGACAGAAAGGCCCAGGGGCGGGGGGCACCAGGGCGAACGTTGCCCGATACGGCGCCGGCACGTCACGCCGGCCGACACTCGCCTGCCGCCGTCAGCACGCCCGTACGCAGGGGGCACCGCTCATCCGACCTCAAGGGCGGGGCGCGGTTTCCTCAGAGGGGGAGCTCGCGGAGCTCGTCCTCTTACTAGGGTCGACCCATGACGAATGAGAGTGTGGTCCTGAATGAGGCCATCCGTGCAGCGTGGGACTCGTACCGGGTCCTGGAGAAGCGCACTTCCCCTGAAGAGCGCCGGCAGTCGCAGCAGCGGGTTCAGGCTGCGGTGGACGCCTACGGGCGTGAGGAGGTGTCCCGGGGCACGGTCTTCCTGGTAGGGGTGCTGACCGGATTCCTGATCGCCGAGCAGGACGGTCGGGAGGACCGCTTGGATCCGCTCGGTGATCTGATCCCCGCGGTGATCCGCAGACTTCCCACCTTCGAGTTGGCCGACCCGGCTCAGGTTCCGATGGCCACCGGTGTCCTCATGGCTGCGGCGATGGGCATGGACACTGTCGCGTGGCGCGACCGGTTCGGACAGGTACCGCCGGAGGAGGCCCTGGTGCACAGTTTCGTGCTGTGGCTGCTCGCCGACCTCTTCGACTCCCTGACCGAACGACCTGGCGCCATCGACCAACTGATGCGGGAGACCTTCGACTCCATGGCCGAACACCATTGATGTGCGAGCGCGCCCGAAGAAAGCGGCCCCTCGCAGTCCCATGGCAACCAGCGGTCCGTCGAACGCGCTGCTGAGGTCTCCGGTGCCGTCGATGAGGACGAATACGCAGGAGTCGTCCTCGGACAGGTGAGGGCCGCAGCAGACCTTGGCCACCCGGTCAGGGCAGCCGGGCACAAGGGCCCGGCTGCCCTGGTCGCGGTTACAGGCCGGGCGTACGAAGGTAGTGCCAGGTGGTCGGGCCGACTATGCCGTCGGCGCCGATCCCTCTGGAACTCTGGAAGCGCTTCACCGCGGATTCCGTGGCGGCACCGAACTGGCCGTCCACGCCGGTGGAGCCCACGGAGAAGCCCTTGAAGATCAGCAGCGCCTGGATTTCCTGGACCTTCGCACCCGAGTTGCCACGGTCCGCACGGGTGTTACTGAGGTGGTAGCCGCAGTAGTACCCGATGAAGTCCAAGAGCCTGCACGACACGGCGGCGGCCGCCGCCTGGGGCGCTGCAGGCGCGGCCGTCGCAACGCCGACCGCTGGTACGGAGAGCACGCCGACCAGGCCGAGTGTCACTGCTGTCTTTCCCCACCGCATGAGCGGCTCCTTTCGATCGATGGTCGATACGCCACCCACTATCGGGGGACGGGTGGGGTCTGTGTGCCTGAACGACCGTAAAGGGTAGGGCGGTTCGGAAGCGGCCTGCGTCGAAATGGGTAGCCCAAGGGCCGGTAGCGAGAGGCTTCCTGCTACCAGGGGTCGGGCTCGGCGAATGCTCGCCGGGCGTGCACGAGCAACTCACGCACCGCGGGGCTGTGCGTGCTCTTCCAGACCAGGGCGAGCAGGGCGGGTGTTTCGACATCGTCGATGGCGCGGGCCGTGAGCCGGTCGCGATGGCTCGCGGCCATCGAGTCGCTGAGGACGGCGACCCCGAGTCCGCGGGCAGCGAGGTCGGCAATGGCATCAGCGGCGCTGGCTTGCAACGACATCGCGGGGCGGAGGTCCTGTGCCGCGCAGGCACGGTCAAACACGGTGCGCAGGCCCGTGCCCGGCGGCATGCACACGATCGGGTGGGCGACCACGTCGCGCAGAGTGACCCGCCGCAGTGTCATCAAGGGGTGCGCGGCCGGAACCGCTACGACGAGCCGCTCACTGATGATCGTCAGCGCCTCCAGCCCGTCAGGAGTGGCAGTTGCGGTCCCGATGAGAGCAAGGTCGACGGTGCCGGCGCGCACCCCCTCGACGAGCCGGTCGGAATGGTCCTCCAGCAGTGAGATCTCCACCCCGGGATGCGCCCGGTGGAACACCGAGAGCGCGTCGAACAGTGGCGTCAGGGTGCAGCCGATGACCATCCCGACCCGGAGCCGGCCCCGGATCAGGTCGGTCACCTCATCCACCGCCTGACCGAACGCCGCGGCCGCCGCGAGCGCCGCGCGGGCGTGTTCGAGGGCGGCCTGCCCGGCAGCGGTAAGAGTGGCAGTGCGCGCCGACCGGTCGAACAGCTCGGCACCGAGTTCACGTTCCAACTGGCGGATCTGAGCACTGACACCGGACTGGCTGATGTGCACCCGCTCTGCCGCCCGGGTGAAGTTCCGTTCTTCAGCGACCGCGATGAAGTATTCCAGCTGCCTCAGTTCCATGACTGGAAATTCTAGTTACTAGTGGAACCATCTGTTGGACTTCCGGATTGTGGGCGACCACGCTGGGAAGCACCGAAGCCCGACGTCAGGAGGAACCCATGCCGCAGTACGAGAAGGCCATGCACCCCGAAGACCTCACCCGTCTGTTTGTCGCACGATCCAACGCCGGTGACGCGGATGGGGTCGCCGCACTGTACGAAGAGGATGCGGTGATGGCCTACCCGCCCGGTGATCGGACGGTGGGCCGGGAAGCGATTCGTGCGCTGTGGGAGAAGGTGCTGGCCAACAACCCCCGCTTCGAGCCGGAACGACCGCTTCCGACGCTGATCAGCGGCGACATCGCCCTCACTTCGACCCCGCCGAGGGACGGGGCGGGCGCCCGGGCGCAGGTCGTCCGGCGCCAGCCTGACGGAAGCTGGTTGCGCCTGCTCGACCAGCCCGAGTTCGTTGTGCCCACCCGCTGAACCGTGTACACCCTCTGGTGGGCGGACCATCCGATGAGAAGACCCGGACGAGCCACAGCTAGACCCTATAACTCGCCCTCAGGACCATGCAGTTCATGAGTCGTCGCAGATCGGAGCCGGATCGCAGGCTCCTGTGGTCGGTGGACAGGAAGCCGGCCGCGCCGCACTGTTGCGGGGAGGGCTCGTTCCGTCGGGGCGAGCCCTCCCCGTAAGCGGGGGCAGAGGGTCAGACGCGGTCGGCAGCGATCAGGACGTACTGGAAGGACCCGTCCCTGTAGGAGTTGATGAACGCCTCCTCGATCCCCGTGACCAGCGAAGACGTGGCGCGCAGCTCCCAGTAGGGCAGAGTGTCGGGGGTGAGGTCGATGACCGTCTGCGGCACGAGGCGGTTGTCGGCCATGGCGCGCATGTACTCGCGGCGCGAGTGGATGTTGCACTCGAAGTGCGCGTTGATCTGCGAGACCCACTTCGAGGGCTGGCCGTACCGCGGGTTCCAGCAGCCGGTGATGGTCACGTAGCGACCGCCGACCTCCAGCATGCGGGAGTGTTCGGCGAAGAGGTCGTGCAGGTCGACGTACATGCTCGACTCGTTGTTCCACGAGGCCGCGACCGACCCGGTCTCGAAGGGTGTGGCAAGCATGTTGCAGACGCGGGCGCGGACATGGTCCTGGAGGCCGAGCTCCGCGGCACGGCCGTTGGCGAAGTCGGCCTGCTTGGCCGACAGCGTGACGCCCTCGACCTTGCACCCGAAGCGCTGGTGCGCCATCACCATCGAGCCGCCGCGGCCGCAACCGGCATCCACCAGGGTGTCGTCGGCTCCGATCTCGCCGAGGTTCCCCAGGAGGACGTCGGCCTGCGCCGACTCCAGGCGGTGCAGCTCCGCGATCAGCTTCTTCTCGCTCGTGCTGTCCTCGGGGTCGCCGAGTGCGGCGTGGTCGACCTCGCCGATGCCGTAGTGGTGGTGGTAGAGGCCGTCGACATCGCCGAGACGCAGGTTCACGGGCCTGGCCTCCCCGTCCCAGTAGCGGGCGATGTCCCCCTGGTAGGGCGACGCCGGACGGGGGATGCGCAGGGCGGTGGAGGTGGCGGTGAGCTCGGTGTTGGTCACGGATGAGTCCATTCTCTTACCAGAAATCGGGCAGGCTGTAGCGATAGGTGTTGGACTGGTGCCAGGCGTGGTTGCCGTCGACCCAGGCGGCCACGCCTCTCAGGAAGCGGCTCACCTGCGGGGCGGGGCATTCAGCCGCCAGGGCCGCGGACTCGGACTCGAAGTCGTGCATGAGGTCGTTGTGGACCTCGACCGACTTCAGGTAGGCGTCCCGGTCGGAGAGGCCTTCCCGTTCGGCGATCACCACGGGCAGATTCAGGTGCTGACCTGGGGAGTCGAGCTCCTTGGTGTACGAGTACAGGTCGTTCACGATGGTCGTCGCGTTCCCCGCGAGAGCGATGACCTTCTGCATCCCTGCCTGGGCGTGCAGGTCCGCCGGCAGTTCGTAGCCGCCGACGGTGTCGGTGATGGTCGGGCAGGGGCGGAAGTTGTTGAACTGGCGCATCGCCAGGTACTCCCACACCTCCGGTACGTGGTCCAGCTGGGCCCAGGCCGCTTCGGCCAGGTACCCCAGGTGCAGGCGGGCCATGTCGTGCCGCAACCGGTCCGCCTGGGAGGGGCTGGCGGCCCGGACGAAGTACTCCATGGCGGAGCGGTAGGCGCGCCGAGGAGCATCCGCGTGCAGCGACTTCGCCCAATGCGGCTGGTACTCCTGCGTCGTGTGCAGGGGGTCGAGGGCGGTGTGCGCCAGCAGAAGGCGTTCACCGAGGCCGATCGGCGAGCCGCCGTGGTCCTCGCAGTAGCAGTCGTCCACCGCGTTCTCGGCCACCATCAGGCGCGTGGCGAGCATCAGGTGGTCGACCGTGGGCGCGTCCGGATGGCAGCCGACCATGTAGCGGCCCACGGAGAAGCCGTCGAACTGCTCCTCCCAGTCATCCGGATACAGGGCGACCTCGTCCAGCGCCCAGGCCTTGATCTTCCGGCTGACCTCCTCGACGCGCACCGGGTCGGGCTCCGGCACCGGGTGGTGGTAGAGGCCCGGGACCGGCTTGCCCTCCGGCGTACCCGCCTGCGGGGCCGGGGAGGCCGGCGCCTCCTCCCGCGGAACCAGGCGCAGCCCCGCCGTCCCCAGACCGCTGGGGCCGCGCAGGATCCGCTCCAGGCCGGCGCCCGGTACGGGCGACCCGGCTGCCGGGGCGGGGAGCGGGGGCGGGACGGACGCGGAGATCGGATGCGGGGCGGGCACGGAAGGCGGGCCGCCGGTGGCGGCCGTGATGTCGCGGGCGCGGGCCGCGGCCGAAGCCAGTACGTGCGCACCGAAGTGGGCGGCGGTCTCTGGCAGGCTCGACTGCGGCGGTGGCAGCTCAGGCGCGGGCATCCATGGCTCCTTGGTGGGGTGGGCGGCTGTCCCGAGGCCCTCGGGGCGTGCGCGACCGCCCCGGAGGGCCTCGGGGTGTCGCACCTGGCCGATCGGGCCGGGTCGCTACTTGGGCCAGCGGGCGATCTGCACGTTCTCCAGCACGCCGACCGCGTCCGGGACGAGGATGGCGGCGGAGTAGTAGGTGCTGACGAGGTAGGACGTGATCGCCTGCTCGTCGATGCCCATGAAGCGGACCGACAGACCCGGCTCGTATTCGTCCGGCAGTCCGGTCTGGCGCAGGCCGACGACGCCCTGGCTCTCCTCGCCGGTCCGCATGACGAGGATCGAGCTGGTCTTCTCCTTCGTGACGGGGATCTTGTTGCAGGGGAGGATCGGGACCCCGCGCCACGCCGGGACCTGCTGGCCGCCGAGGTCGACGTGGTCCGGATAGAGACCGCGCGCGTTGAACTCACGCCCGATCGCCGCGATCGTCCGGGGGTGCGCGAGGAAGAACTTGGAACCGCGCCGCCGGCAGAGCAGCTCGTCCATGTCGTCCGGGGTCGGCGGGCCGGAGTGCGGCTGGATGCGCTGCTTGAAGTCGGCGTTGTGGAGCAGGCCGAACTCCCGGTTGTTGATCAGCTCGTGCTCCTGGCGCTCGCGCAGCGCCTCGATGGTGAGCCTGAGCTGCTCCTCGGTCTGGTTCATCGGCCCGTTGTAGAGGTCGGCGACCCTGGTGTGGATCCGCAGAATGGTCTGGGCGACCGAGAGTTCGTATTCGCGCGGCTTCAGTTCGTAGTCGACGAACGCGCCGGGCAGCTCGTGCTCGCCGACGTGCCCGGCCGACATCGCGATCTCCGCCTCACCGCGGTGGTTCTGCCGCTGGTGGGAGAGCGACGAGAACGCGTCGAGATGGCTCCGAAGGCCCGGCGCGGCGGACAGCACGGCCGCGAAGTCGGCGCGCGACAGCGTGAGCAGCGTGCCCGAGGTCTCGGCGGTGGCGGTCTGCTCCCACCGGGCGTCCTCGTCCAGCAGGACGTTCTCGCCGAAGCGGTCGCCGTCGGCGAGGACGTCCAGGACGACCTCTTCGCCGTAACTGCCGAGGGAGGTCTGACCGATGCGGCCGTGGGCGACCAGGTGCAGCGCGTCCGCGGGCGTTCCGCGCTCGACCAGCGTCTCGCCGGCACGGAAGTCGTGTTGGACGCACCGGTCGGCGAGGGCGGTCAGCACCTCCACGTCGTCGAAGCCGCGCAGCAGCGCCAGTTCACCGAGCTCTCGGGGGATCACCCGCACGTCCGCGCCGTCCTGGACGAACTCCACGGTCCCGTCGCCGACGGTGTAGCTCAGGCGGCGGTTCACCCGGTACGCCCCGCCCTGGGTCTCCACCCAGGGAAGCATGCGCAGCAGCCAGCGGGAGGAGATCTCCTGCATCTGCGGGGCGGACTTGGTCGTGGTGGCGAGGTTGCGGGCGGCCGCGGTGCCCAGGCTGGACTGCCGGGGCAGCTCCAGTCGGGTTTCGGGGCTCGATTCAACAGTCATCGGACAAGCTCTCCTTGGTCAGGGCGGTGACGCGGCCTGTGCGGACGCCACCGGGCAACAGGAGGGAAAGGGGGGTATATGAACGGGAACCCGTCCAGATCCAGAGGAACACTAATGGCCCCTCCGCCCCCTGAACCAAGGGAAGCTGCGGACATTAACTCGATACGATGATCATGCACTCGCGATGTTTGCCCGGGTACCGGCGTGATCCGGCCGCGACCGACGGTGCATTCCTGCGAGCGGCCGGGCGGGCCGTCTTCGTCCCGCCACGCGCGCGCGGTTCACTCACGCCCGAACGCTGCACCACTCGCGAACGATTCGGCCCACGCAAGATCGAACGGACTCATGACCCCTGAAACGTTGCTGGACGTACTCCTGGACGCTGCCCGCCGGGCACCTGGGCAAGTCGTCGTCCATGTCCGCGGCGACGGCAGCGAGGAGGTCGTGACGTTCCGGCGGCTCCTCGACGAGTCCCTGCGTGTCGCGGGTGGCTTCCGCGCGGCCGGTGTCGCCCCCGGTACCTGTGTGCCGCTGCTCGCGGAGCGCGGCGAGGACTTTCAGCCGATGTTCTGGGGTGCGCTGGCTGCCGGCCTGGTACCGGTGCCTCTCGCGCCCGACGCGCGGCGCGTCGCCCCGGTGTGGGAGCACCTCGGCTGCCCGCCCGTCGTGGTGGACGCCGCCTGCGCGGACGTGGCCGGGGAACTGCCCGGTCCTGTCACGGTGTTGCGGCTGGATGTCTTGCGGGAGTGCCGTACGCCGGCTGCGCCCGTCACGCCCGCCCCGGATGATCTGGCGTTCCTCCAGTTCTCGTCCGGCAGCACCGGCACCCCCAAGGGTGTGGAGTTGACCCATGCCACCGTGGTGGCCAACCTTCGGCAGATAAACGCCGCCTCGGCACTCTGCGAGCAGGACGTCCTGGTCAGCTGGATGCCGTACTTCCACGACATGGGCCTCATCGGCACCCACCTGGCACCGCTGGCCGCGCGGGCCGGGCAGGTGAAGATCGGTCCGCTGTCGTTCGCGAAGAACCCGCGCCTGTGGCTGGAGGTGGCTGACCGGCACCGGGCCACGGTCCTGTCGGCCGCCAACTTCGCACTGGCGCTGACCGTCCGCCGCGTCCCCGGCCACGTGCTCGCCGGACTCGATCTGAGCGCGGTGCGGTTGATCCTGGTGGGGGCCGAACCGATATCGGCGACGGTGTGGCGGGACTTCGCCGCGGCGATGCGCCCCGCCCGGCTCGACCCGCGAGCGGCGACACCCGTGTACGGACTGGCCGAGGCGACCTTGGCCGTCACGTTCCCGCCCCTGGGCGAGGTGGCGGTGCCCGTCCGCCTGGAGCGCGCGGCACTCGGCCGGGGTGTGGCCGTGGACCTCGCATCCGGTGACGCCGTGGAGGTGATGGACGTCGGCCTGCCGGTCCCCGGCTGCTCGGTCCGCGTCACCGACGACGCCCGCCGGCCGCTGGGTGACCGACGCGTGGGTCACATCGAGGTGCGTGGCCCGCAGGTCGCCCGCGGCTACCACCGTCTTCCGGAGGCGACGGCCCAGTCCTTCGCGGACGGCTGGCTGCGGACCGGGGACATGGGGTTCCTGCGGGACGGCCGCCTGTGTGTGAGCGGCCGCCACAAGGACGTCCTCTTCCTCAACGGCCGCACCTTCCACGCCCCGGACATGGAGGAGGTCGCGAGCGCGAGCCCGGGACTGCCGCCGGGCAGCCCGGTCGTGGTCGGTTCGACGGACCCGGTGACCGGCGGTGAGCGGGTGGTGGTCCTCGTGCCCTGGGCCCGGCCCCCACGTGGCGCGACCGCGGTCCTCGACCTGGTGGCGCAGCGGGTGCGCACCGCGCTGGGGCACGACGACGTACGTGTGCTCGCGCTGCCGCCGTCGTCCTTCCCCCGCACGACCAGCGGCAAGCTGCAGCGGCAGCGGATGCGGGCCCGCTTCGAGGCGGGCGTGTACCGGCCCGTCGCGTCGTCCGGGACACCTGCCGCCACTGCCGCGACGGGGCTCGTTCCCGGTGGTCCGGCGGCACGGCTGCCCTCGGACGGGCCCGGCGAGCGGCGGACGCCGCCCGGGCCGGAGGAACCGGGGTCCGCCGTACCCCGCGCGCGCGAAGACGTGCGGCGGTTGGTGCGCGGCGTCTGGAGCAGGGTGCTGGGGCTGCCCGAGGAGTCCTTCGCCGACCGGGACGGGTTCCGCGCACTGGGCGGTACCTCGCTGAAGGCCATGGAGGTGCTTGCCGAACTGGAGGAGGCCCTGGGGGTCACGTTGGCGCCCTCCGTGATGCGCCACGACACCGTCGCCGCGCTCACCGGCCGTCTGCTGACCGAGGTCGACGAGGTCACCGCGCCGCACAGGCCCGCGCCGGACGGAGAGCCGGCTCCACCCCCGTCCGATGACGCGTCGTCCGCGACGGCTGTCGTCGCGATGGCCTGCCGGTTCCCCGGCGCGAACACGCCGGAGGAGTTCTGGGAGCTGCTGACGGCCGGGCGTGATCTCGTCACCGAGGTCCCACCGGACCGCTGGGGTTCTCAGGTCCCCGGTTCGACGGACGACGGACCGCTGTCGGCCACCTCCGAAGGGGCCGACAGGCGGTGGGGGGCCTTCCTCGAGGACCCGGCCGCCTTCGACGCCACGCACTTCGGCATCGGCGACGAGGAGGCCCGCACCCTGGACCCCCAGGCCCGGATCTTCCTCGAACTCGCCCACGAGGCACTGGAGCGGGCCGGTTACGCCGGGCCCCGCAGACGCGGGCTGCGCATCGGGGTCTTCGCCGCCGTCGGCGAGAGCGGGTACCGCCAGGTCCTCGCCGACCACTCCCCCGCGCTGACGGCGTCCGCGACGGCACTGACGGGCAACCTCCCCAATCTGATCGCCGCGCGGGTCTCGCACGTCCTGGACCTGGACGGCCCGGCGCTCGCGGTGGACACCGCGTGCTCGTCGGGCCTGGTCGCGCTGCACCTGGCCCGGCGCAGCCTCGCGGACGGCGAGTGCGACATCGCGGTCGTCGGCGGGGTCAACCTCCACCTCACGGCGGACGGATACCGCGCCCTGGAAGCCGCGCAGGCCCTGTCGCCCACCGGCCGCAGCCGCGCCTTCAGCACGGCCGCCGACGGGTTCGTCCCCGGGGAGGGCGGGGCGGCCCTCGTCCTGCGACGCCTGAACGACACTCGCCGGGACGGCGACGACGTACTCGCCGTCGTCCGGGGCACAGCCGTCAACAACGACGGGACGTCGTTGAGCCTGATGGCACCCAACCCGCTGCGGCAGCGCGAGGCGATCACTCGCGCGTACGAGGTCTGCGGTGTCGATCCGGCGTCCGTGACGTATGTCGAGGCCCATGGCACGGGCACGGCCGTCGGTGATCCCATCGAGCTGCGGTCCCTGGCCCACGCCTTCCCTGCGCGTCCGGACGGCCGTCCGCGGCTGCTCGGCTCGGTCAAGACGAATGTCGGGCACCTGCTCAACGCGGCCGCCCTCCCCTCGCTGGTGAAGGTCGTACTGGCGCTCGGGCACGGCCGGCTGCCCGCCTCCCTGCATCACACACCGCCCTCGCCCGCCCTCGGTCGCGCCGGGTTCGCTCTCGTCACCGAGACGGGGGCCTGGCCGTCCGACGGGCCCCGCAGGGCGGGTGTCAACGCATTCGGCTTCGGCGGCACGAACGCGCACGCCGTGGTGGAACAGGCGCCGGCACGACCCGCGGCCCACGGTCCGCGGGACGACGCCGGCGGACCGCATCTGCTGACCCTGTCGGCGGACAGCGCGCCTGGCCTGGACGCCTGGGCCTCCCGCCTCCTCGCACACCTGCGCGACCATCCGGAGCTGGACGAAGGTGACGTGTCCCGGGCCGCGGCGACCGCCCGGGACGAAGGCTCCCACCGCCTGGCCGTCGTGGCCGACGGCGACCTGCCGGAACGCCTGGCCGCGGCCGTCGCATCCGGAGACGGCCGGCTTGCGGGGGTGGCCCACGGGAGAGTGTCGAACCGGCCGCGGACCGTCTTCCTGTTCCCGGGTCAGGGTGCGCTCCGGCCCGCCCAGGGCCGTGCGCTGTACGCGACGGCGCCGGTCTACCGCGACACGCTCGACGAGGCGTCGGCCCAGGTCGGCGCGGTGCACGGCCGGGAGCTGACGAGCTGGTGCGTGGACGCCGGCGTGGACGCGCGGGCCCAGGCCGCGACGGAGGTGGCGCAGCCGCTGCTGGTGGCCCACGGGGTGGCGCTCGCCCGGCAGTTGCTGGCCTGGGGCGTACGGCCGGACGCGCTCGTCGGGCACAGCATCGGCGAGCTCGCCGCCGCCTGTGCCGGTGGGATGCTGACGTTGGCCGACACGTTGGCGTTCGCGGTGGAACGCGGTCGTCTCATGGGGGTTTCGACCCCTCCCGGCGCGATGGTGGCGGTACGGGGAGCCGACGAGGAGGAGGTGGCGGCCCTGGTCGCTGCGGCCGCCGGGGAACTCGCGGTCGCCGCGTACAACGGTGAGGGAAGACTGGTGCTCTCCGGCAGCCCCGACGCGGTCGCGCGGGCGGTGGAGAGGCTCTCCGCACGCGGAGCGGCCGTACGCGCGCTGGACGTGACGCGTGCCTTCCACTCACCGCTGATGCAGCCCGTCGCCCACGACCTGGCCGAAGCGGCCCGTGCTCTGGAGGGCGCGACGGGCGGGCCTCCGGTGATGAGCACGCTCACCGCGGACTGGCTGCCGCGCCTCGGCCCGGACCACTGGCGCGAGCACGCGCTGCGGCCGGTGCTGTTCGGGCGGGCCGTGAGACGACTGCTCGACGAGGGCTACGACACGTTCGTGGAACTCGGTTCGCCCGGAAGCCTCGCCGGACTCGTCCGGGCGGCCGCCACCCGTCGCCGGACCGCCGGCGCGGACGGCTCGGTGTCGACGGCCGCACGGGGGCCGGTGCGTACGGCGTCCGGTGCCGCCATGCCGGCGGACAGCACCGACGGGGATGTCCTCGTCCTCCCCGCGCCCCCGGAGGCGGAGTCTTCCGCCGCTCTCCCCGAGGGTGGCGCGGGCGGGGGACGCGAACTGCTCGGGACGGTGGCGCGTCTGTGGGTACGCGGTGCCGTGCTGCACCGTACCCGATCCGACACGGGTCAGCGGCGGGTACCGCTGCCGCCCTACCCCTACCAGCGGCGCCGCCACTGGCCGGGGGCCGCGCACCATGGACTGCTGCACCGGGTCGGCTGGGAGCCGGCCCCCCTGCCGCAGAAGGCCGCAGGGCCGGTGCTGGTGACCGGCCCGGACCCGGCGGCCGTGGACGAGCTCGGCCGATGCCTCGCGGACCAGGGGGTGGGGACCACCGTGGCCCCGGGGACACGTCCGCAGGCGGTGGTCCTGCTGGCCGGGCCCGCCACGGGCGGCACGTCCGCCGATATCGAGCGCGTCCAGGGTGAGCTGGTCTCGGCGTTCAACGAGGCTCTCGCCCTGTTGGACCTGACCGGGGCCCGCCGTCTGCTGGTCGTGACCGAGGACGCGCACGCCACCGGGCACGGCCCTGAACGGCCGGATCCGGTACAGGCGGTGCTGGGCGGTCTGGCTCTGGCCGTGCCGTCGGAGTCCGCGGGAGTGGTGGCCAACTGGGTCGACCTCTCTTCCCTCGACGACGCCGGGCAGCGGCTTCGGGCCGTCCTCGCCGAAGCCGCGGCACCGCAGGCGGCCGGGGCCGTCGCCTGGCGGAGCGGACAGCGGCTGGTGCGGACCGTCGCCGGGGAGGCGGCGGACCCGCCGGACAGCCGCGTCCTGGACCGGCTGCCCGCCGACGGCACCTTCCTGATCACGGGCGGCGCCGGAGGGCTCGGTTCCGCCCTGGCCCGGGACCTCGCCGGCCGTGGCCGGCCGGTGCTCCGGCTCACGGGCCGTTCCCCGCACCCGCCCGAGGGCCTGCTGGAGGAACTGGCCGCACTCGGCGCCGACGCCCGCTACCACCGGGCCGACCTGACCTCACGGGACGACGTCGAGAAGCTGGTCGCCGCACTGCCCGCGCCCGACGCCGTCTTCCACGCGGCCGGAGTGGTACACCCCGGCAGCCTCCGCGAGACGAAGGCGGAGGAGACGACGGAGGCCCTGGGGGCGAAGACGCTCGGCACCGTGCTGCTGTCCGAGGCACTGAGGAGGCACGGTCACAGCCCCGGGGTGTGCGTGGCGTTCTCCTCCGTCTCCTCGGTACTGCCGGGACTCGCGGGGGCACTTGGTGCCTACGCGGCCGCGAACGCCTTTCTGGACTCGTTCGCGGCCGCCGAACGGCAGGCGGGGCGGCCATGGCTGTCGGTGAACTTCGGGCCGTTCGCCCGGACGGGTCTGGCCGCCCCGCTCGCCGCCGGTCCCCACACCCGCGACGCCCGGGACGGAGACCGGCCACTGGCGACCGCACCGGCACTGGCAGCGCTGCGGTCCGCCTGCGGCGGCGAGGCCACCCAATGGGTGCTCGCGGATCGGACGCCCCGACCGGATCGGACGGTCCGACCGGATCGCACGTCCGCGCAACCACGCCTGCCGCAGGGTCCACTGCCCGCGCCCCGGCTCAGCGTGGCGCACACGTCCCTCGCGGCCGGGAGGGACGCCTCCGCCGCGGGCGACGAGGTGACGTCCCCGTCCGGCACCGCCGCGGTCCTGCGGGAACTGCTGGCGCAGTCCCTGGGTGTCCCGGCGTCCTCGGTCGACGACGACGTGTCGTTCCTGTCCCTGGGCCTGGACTCGCTGGGCGCGGTCGACCTGGTCAAGCGACTCGAACGCCGGACGGGCCGGTCCCTGCCCGCCACACTCTTCTTCGAGTACCGGACCGTAAGCGAACTGGCTGCCCGCCTGGATGCGGAGGCCCTTTCCGACCCGGCCCCGCGAGCGGGAGAGGTGGAGGCCGCGCTCAGCCCC
The DNA here is from genome assembly GCA_014651175.1 of Streptomyces clavifer. Taxonomy (GTDB): domain Bacteria; phylum Actinomycetota; class Actinomycetes; order Streptomycetales; family Streptomycetaceae; genus Streptomyces; species Streptomyces clavifer. Next base: position 516,901 of record BMWJ01000007.1, read on the forward strand.
GTACTCGCGGCAGACCAGGCCTCCTTCCCCCTCACCCCCGTGCAACTGGCGCTGTACACCAGCAGTCGGCTGCATCCCGGCGTCCCCGCCCGCGGCCATCTGCGGATGACGGTCCACGGCCCGTTGGACACACATGTCCTCGGCCGGGCACTCGCAGGCCTGGCCGAACGGCACGGCATGCTGCGCCTGCGCATCGACGACTCCGGCGCGGAACCGGTGCAGCGCCTGGCACCGGCGGCGCCGCTGTCGACCTGGTACGAGGTGCGCGCGTGGGGTGCCGGGCAGGTGGCCGACATCGAGACGGCCCTGTGCAACCAGCCCTTCGACCTGGCCTCGGAACCGCCCGTCCGCGCCGTCCTGCTCCGTCAGGAGCCGGGTCTGGCACACCTGTTGCTCGTGGTCCATCACGCGGCGGCCGACGGATACAGCCTCAACGTCCTGGCCGAGGAGCTGTGGTCCTCGTACACCGCGCTGTGGCGCGGTGACCGACCCGCCCCGGCTCAGGACGCGCCCCGTTTCGCGGCGTACGCGGCGACGACCGCTCGCTCGTCCGGCAGCACCGCGTCGGACGCCGACCGCCGCTACTGGGCGGGACGCCTGGCCGCGCGCGGCGAAGAACCGCTGCGGCTGCCCTACGACGGCGATCCGGACGCACTTCCGTCCGGCCCGCTCGTGCAGCACTACGGCTCGCTCGACGCCGCTCTCACCGCCGGCCTCGAGCGCATGGCCGCCGCGCACGACGTGTCCCTGTTCCACTTGCTGCTCGCCGCCTACGTGCGCTGCCTCGCCCGGTGGGCCGGGCGGCCGGACGTCGCGGTCAACGTGGCTCGAGCCGGGCGGGAGCAGCGCTTCCCGGACATGGACCGGCTCGTCGGTCCGCTCGCCGACACCCTCCCTCTTATGTGCGAGACGGAGCCCGGCGAACCGGTCGTGGCGCTGGCGCAGCGGTTGCGCCGCATCTGGCTGGAGAGCGAACGGCACGCCGGGCTGAGCAGCCTGGACCTCGCCGGGCTGCTGCCCGGCGACGGCCGCCGCACGGCGAGCCCGGCGGGCTTCAGCTTCGCCCGGTTCCCGGTGCGTCCGGCTGACGACTGCCCCGTGGAGGTACGGGCCGGCGCGGCCGGCACCGGATCGGCCGCGACCCGGCTGAGCCTGCTGTGCTGGGCCGACGGACCCGTGCTGCGGATGTCGTGGAACTTCCCGCAGCCGCTGTTCGCACCGCGGACGGTGGCACGGCTGGACCGGGAGTTCCGCGACGAACTGGCCGCCCTGGGCGCGCTCCCGGAGGAGCGCCTGCCGCTGCCGGCCGCACCTGCGCCGCCCTGCGGGACGGATGCCCCGCTCGGTGTGGTCGCGCGGCTGCTCCGGCAGTTCCTGTCCACCCCCGACGCGACCGCTGTGGAGGCAGGTGGGACGACGCTCGCCTACGCGGACCTCGACCGTGCCTCGCACCTGCTGGCGACGCGGTTGCGCGACGGCGGTGTACGCGCGGGCGAGCTGGTCGGGCTGCTCACCGAGCCCGGGCCGGACACCGTCATCGGTGTGGTCGGCATCCTGCGTGCCGGGGCGGGCTGGGTTCCACTGGACCCGACGTACCCGCCCGCCCGGCTCGCGGACCAGCTGCAGCGAGCGCATGTCCGCACCCTGGTCTGTCACGGACCGACCCTGGACACGGCGGGCTCGCTCGGCCACGTACGGACGGTACGTGCGGACGGCCCGCCGGACGTGCGGGTGGACGACCTCGCGCACGTTCCCGTACCCGACCCCACAGCGATCGCGTACGTCATCTTCACCTCCGGTTCCACGGGCCGCCCCAAGGCGGTGCCGATCACGCACGGGGCGATGGAGAACTACCTCGACTGGGCGCTCGGAGCGTTCGGCTACGGCGCCGGTGACCGCCTCGCGCAGACCGCGTCGCCGTGCTTCGACGCCTCGGTGCGTCAACTGCTCGCGCCGCTCCTTGTCGGCGGCACGGTGGTGACCGTGCCGAGGGACCTGCTGCGGGACCCCGAGCTGTTGCTGGCCTACGCGGAACGGACGCGGATCACCGTGTGGAGTTCCGTGCCGACACTGTGGGAGCAGTTGCTGTCGGCTGCCGAGGACCGGGAACGGCGGGGAGCGGGTCGACCGGACCTGTCGGCGTTGCGCTGGGTGCACGTGGGCGGTGAGGCCCTGCCGGCCGCGCACGTACGCCGGTGGTTCGACCTGTTCGGCGACGGGCAGCGCATCGCCAATCTGTACGGCCCCACCGAGACGACCATCAACGCCACCTGCCACGTCATCACGACGCGTCCGGCCGACGACGTGCGGACTCTGCCGATCGGGCGGCCGCTGACCGGTACCGACCTGTCGGTGGTCGGCCCCGACGGCGTTGCCTGCCGGGCGGACGAGCCGGGTGAACTGCTCATCGCGGGTGTCGGGCTGACGCCCGGATACCTGGGTGAACCCGAGCTGACCGCGCGGGCCTTCACCCTGCGGGACGGGCAGCGGTGGTACCGCAGCGGCGACCGCGTCCGGCGCCGCGCGGACGGGGTCCTGGAGTTCCTCGGCCGGGTCGACGGCCAGGTGAAGATCCGCGGCAACCGGGTGGAGACGGGTGAGGTGGAGACGGCACTCCAGGCGTATCCGCGCATCGCCCAGGCCTCGGTCGTCGCGCGGGAGGGACGGCTGCTGGCGTTCGTCACCGCGCGACCCGGGGCCGGTCGCCCCGAACCACGCTCGGTACGGCGCCACTTGGCGACCATGCTGCCGTCCTACATGATCCCGCCGCGGATCACCGTGCTGGACGAACTGCCGCTCACCGGCACCGGCAAGGTCGACCGGCATGCGCTCGCCGGTCCTCCCGCACCGACGGAGAGGGGCGGCGTCTCGGCCGGGGATGCCGTGCCGCGGTCCGAGCGCGCCCCGGCGGGCCGACGGGAGTCCCGGCCCGGGCCCGCGGCCGGTACGGCGGTGGCCGCCGGCGGGAGCACGCGCCCCACCACGCCGACCGAGATACAGCTCGCCTCCATCTGGGCCGCGTTGCTGGATGTCGACGCCGTCTCCCGGGAGGACGACTTCTTCGACCTGGGCGGCGACTCGATGCTGGTCCTCCAGGTGTTCGCCCGGCTCGGCGAGGTCAGGACGCCCCTGCCCCGGCCGACCGTGATCTACGAGCACCGCACCCTCGCCGAGCTCGCGGCGGCGGTGGACGCGACGGCGGTGGACGCGCCGGCCTCGGAGCGGCACGGCATACCCGCGGCCACCCGGGCCTCCACGGACCACGCGGATCCCTTCCCTCTCACGCCGGCCCAACGCGGTTTCCTCCTCGCGGAGGCCCTCGCACCGGGTGGGGGTGGTTCCTGGCCTGCGCGGCTGCGGCTGTCCGGGCCCCTGGACCCCGAGGTGTTCCAGGCATCGGTGGACCTGCTGGTGGGGCGGCACGGGATGCTGCGTACCGTCTTCCCCGCCGGCGCCCGGCCGCCCATCCAGCAGGAGTTGCCGCCCTCGCTCCGGCTGCGGGTCGACTTCGAGACGCTCAGCGACCCCGCCGAGGTGGACGTACGAGCGGCGGCCGAAGCGCAGCGGCGCTTCGAGCCGTGGGCCTGGCCACTGCTGCGGCTGCGCGTCCTCACGCTCGAGGAGCACGAACACGTCCTCCTGGTGCACGCCCATCACCTCATCGGCGACGGATACAGCGCCGCACTGCTCGTACAGGAGCTGACGGCGGTCTACGACCGTCTGGCCGCGGGCCGCGCCGCCGATCTGCCCGCGCCACGCGCCACCTTCCGTGACCACGCGCTCTCTTCGGCCGCCGCGGAACCTGACAACGCGCCGGGCACGGTGGCGCGCCGGGCGCGTGTCGAGGCCACCTACCGGCCGCCGGTGCTGCGCACCACCGGCGGGGGCGGCGGTGCGGGAGCCGACGCCGCCCCGTTCCATCCGGCCGGCTTCGTGCTCGACGCCGGGCGGACGGCTGCGCTGCGGGCGCTCGCGGCGAGGGCGGGTGCCACGCTGTACGCTCCGCTGCTGGCGGCGTATCACCAGCAGTTGGCGCAGCTCACGGGCCGAGCGGACCTGATCGTCGGCCTCGCGGTGAGCGGGCGTGACCGTCCGCTCACCGATGTGCACCGGATCCTCGGTCCGTTCGCCACCGCCGTCCCGGTGCGACCCGTCGCCCCGCGGGGCGACGGGCGGGCGGAGGAGGATTCCGTTGACGCCGTGCGGCGGATCGTCGCCGAGGCCGAGGAGGCCCGCAGGCACGAGGACATCGTGCCGCGCAACGCCGACGGGCTTCCGCTGACGTCGCAGTTCTTCTTCACCTTCCTGGACTTCTCCGTCCTGTCGTCCGCACACGGGCAGGTGCTGACCGCGTCGTGGGACGACGGGGACAGCGCGTTCGCGCCTCCGTCGTCGGCGACTGACGTGTTCGTGGCCGTACGGCCGGAAGGTGCCGGGCTCCACGTGACGGTGCGGGGATCCGCCGCGGCGTTCTCCCCGTCCGCGGTGAAGGACTTCGCGCGGGCGCTCCGGGAACGGCTCGTGCGGGCGGTGACCCCCCACGGCTCGAGCCGTCCGGCAGCCCCGCGGGGGACGATGGACGCCGCCCTGGTCGGCTATCTGCCGGCCCCCGGCCACCTGGCTCGCGTGGCGGGCCTGCCCGAGGACGCCTGGCAACGGGACGACCTGCGCGCGATGCTGTTCCCGGACGGCGCGCCACGGCTGCTGGAGACGGTCCGGACTCCCCTGGGCACGTCGGGTTTCGTCTGCGTCCCCCTGTTCGCCGACGAACTGGCCCGCGATCCCGGGCTCGCCGCACACGCCGCCCGTGCGGTGTCCCTCGCTTCGTCGCTCGGAGCGCGCTGTGTCTCGCTGGCCGGGATGATCCCGTCGCTGACCGGTTACGGCTTCGACGTGCTGAGGTACGCCGAGGGGCCGGCAGCCGTGACGACCGGGCACGCGGCGACCGTCGTCTCGGTGGTCCGGACGGTACACGCGGCACTCGACGCCACAGGGCGGGAACTGGCGGACCTCGACGTCGCGTTCGTCGGGCTGGGGTCGATCGGCGCCTCCTCCCTGGAACTGCTGCTCTCCCGGGCCTCCCGGCCGCCACGGCGGCTGCTGCTGTGCGATGCGCCCGGCAGCGCACCCCGGCTGCGCCGGCTGGCCCGACGGCTGCGGGAGCGCGGTGCGGCCGGTGAGGTGGAGGTCGCGGAGTCCGGGCCCGCACTGCCCGATGCGGTGTACGGGGCCGGTCTGCTGGTGACGGCGGTGAGCAGTTCCGGCGACCTCCTGGACGTCGACCGGCTGGCGCCGGGGGCCGTGGTCGTCGACGACTCCTTCCCGCACTGTTTCGACACGGGCCGGGCCCTGGCCCGTATGCGGGAACGCCGGGACGTGCTCCTCGTGGGCGGCGGGCTCCTGCATCTCGGCGACCTCACCCGGGAGACAGCCGAAGGGCTGCCGGCGGCGGCAGCGGCCGGATACACGGCCCAGCCGTGGCTCGACGGCACCCTGGCTTCCTGCCGGGTCGAGTCCCTGCTGCATGCGGCAGATCCCGGACTGCCGCTGGTGCACGGACTGGTCGACGGGGCGGCCCTCGCCTACTGGGAGGGTGTCGAACGCGCGGGGATCACGGCGGGCCCGCTGCACCTGCTGGGTCACGCCGTGGGGGCGGAGCTACTGGCCGGAGTGCGGGCGGCCTCCTGAAGTGGAGGTGCGGGGGCGGCTGTGTACCGGTGCGGCCCCGCACGTCCGCGAAACGTGTGGAGGGGCCCTGGTGCCGTACGGCACCAGGGCCCCGAAGGAACTGCTACACCATCTGCCGACCTTGGTCCTGCGTCGGCCCTCTGTGTCCGTGTCCCCGGCCTGAAAGGCGTCGGGGGTACGGGGATCGCGGTTGCTCGACCGG
>BMWJ01000008.1 GCA_014651175.1 Streptomyces clavifer
GGCGATGAGTACCGCACCCGCGACGACGACCCCGATGAGTATGCGGTGCGTGCGTGTCAGCTGCATTGCGGCCACCCGCGTTCCCCTTCCTGCTCGGTCTGTTGCGAGCGACAGCCTGGCACATGTGTGCGAGAGGGTGCGGGCCGGTACGGGCGGAGCCCTTCCGGCGCCTGCCCCGGCGCGGTGGCCCCGGGGCGGCCCGCGGGCCGCCGGTGAGCCTCTTCCGCGTCCTTCGGGCGGGCTCGGGAAGCGGTGGAGACGCACCTCGGAGGACGGGGCTCGCTCCTGTGGACGGACCGCCCGTTCGGCATGCGTGGCGCGGCCGGGGGACGCCCTCGTCCCGTCCGGCCCGGTGCCCGGTGCGGCTGAGCCGACGGCCCGTGTGTGACGGACGGCACACTGTTCTACTCAACGTGAGGGCGAGGCGCCGTTCATAAAGGTCGCCGACGGCCGTTCCGGGTGAATCCCCTGCCCGCGGCGCGGTGTGTGCGTCACGTACAGGTGTCCTCTACATCGAGTGACCGGATTAACCGGTGGCCGTGCGGAACCCGAGCGGTTACGGTCCCACCGTCTTCACCGCCGTTGCCGGCCCGCTCGGCCCGTGACGTGGAAGACGGTCCGTCAACTTCATTCACATCAGGGGGAATCGTGTCTTCTGTCCGTAGGACTCTGACCTGTTTCGCGGTAGCCGGAGCGGCCGTCGCCGCCATGGGTGTCACCGCGCCCGTCGCGATCGCCGCCGAGCCGCCCGCCGTGAAGGTGGCCGCCGGTGCCGACGCCGAGACGCGTGCCATCGCCGCGAGCATGAGCGCGACCGCCGCGGCGGCCGCCACCCTCTGCGGTTCCGCGTACGAACTCACCGACGCCAAGGCGCTTCCCAGTGCGACGACGCGCTACGGGACGCTGTTCTTCTACACCAACGCCAACACCACGAGCGCCTGCGCGTTCATGGACAACAACACGTCCGGCAGCGCCAATTACATGGATCTGCGGATCTGGGCGGGCAACAACACCGCCGGCGCCGATGTCGACAAGGGCAACTTCTCCTCGTACGCGGGCCCGGTCTACAGCAGCACCGCCGCGGCCGGCGGCCGGTGCGTCGGCCTGTCCGCACTGATGAAGAACGAGGCCGGCACCTCGAATCTGATCAACTGGAAGGGCGGCTACATCTTCAGCGCCGGTGCGGGTTCGGAGTGCACCAGCTAGGCACCCCACGCCGGCCGGTGCCGGTACGGAAGAGCGCACCTGCCCGGCCGGGCAGGTGCGCTCTCGTGCGTCGCGGGGGAGTTACGACTTGGTGGACGTCTTCGTGGACGACTTGGTGGGTGCCTTGCTGGACGTCTTGCTGGACGTCTTGCCGGACGCCTTGTCGGACGTCTTGGCGGAGGCCTCGTCGGACGGGGTGGCCGAGGGCTTCTCCGCTGCGGGGGCCTCGGCGCCGACAGCGGCGACGGCTTCCTTGGCGGCCTTCTGGGCGCCCTTGAGGATGTCCGCGGCTGAGGGCGTCTTGGCTCCCGCGTAACCCGCACCGTTGTACGTGAGGGTGACGACGACGTTGGCCGTACGGGCGACGACCGTCGCGTACTCGAAGTCCTCGCCGGTCTTGGAGAGGTCGTAGGTGACGGAGGTGGCCTGCTCGCCGATTCCGTCGGCCGGTGCGGCCGAGACCTTCTTGGCCCCTTCGGCCGCCTGCGCCTTGGCGACCTGCTTCGTGTACTCGTCGGTCGCCCGCTTCGCCCCGCTGCCCAGGGCCTGGTCCGAATCGAAGCGGAGGAAGCCGACGTCGAGCCAGCGGTACTGGGAGCCCTTGACGCCGTTGTCGTCGAGGCCGTTCCAGGCGCAGCTGCTGCGGGTCTCCGTGTTGTTGGACTTCCCCGCCGTGCCCGACTTGACCTTGGCCTTCGGGACCAGGGACTCGGTCGTCTTCCTGGCGATCGACTTGCAGGTGTCGGCGGGCAGTGTGTCGTACTTCGCGGGCTCGACGGTCGGCTCCGTCTTCTTCCCGCTCGGCGAGGAGGCGGAGGAGTCCGAGCCCTTCTTGTCGTCGCCGGAGTCCGACGAGCAGCCGGCGACGACGAGCATCACCGGAACGGCGGCGCAGGCGAGTATGCGGGACAGTCGCGGGGCTGATCGGTGCATGGTTCCTTCACTCGGACGGCACGGCGGTCTCGGTCGTGCGGGCGGGCTGTACGTCGTGCGGGCGGATCGGCCGGTCCGCGGGGCGGGCCCGGCGATCCGGAGGGCCACGGTACGTCGGTCGGCGGCCGGATGCCGCCTCGGTCGCAGGGGCCGGGGGTGCGGGGCGGCCCTTCGGCGGGAGCCGCCGGGCCGGGTCACTCGCTGAGTGTCTCGGCCAGCTTCCGGGCCAGGGCCTGGGCCTTCTCCTGCAGTTCCTGGCTGTCGGGCACCTCGGTGATGCGGGCGGGCTGCTCGGTGTACCGGACGGTCACGATGACGTTCGATGTGCGGAACACCACGCTCACGGTGCGGTGCTGGGCGGCGGATCCCGCCCGGGCGAGCTCGTCGTCCAGGAACGCGGCATCCCCGAGGCCTTCCAGCAGCCGCGGCCGGAGGTCCTCGGCGGTGTCGGCGGACGGGGCGGCCGAGGGGGAGCCGGTGGCCGGTGCGTCCGGGGAACCGGAAGAGGTTCCGCCGGGCTTCGGGGCGGGGGAGCCGGCGACGGTGCTGCTGGGGGTCGCGCCGTTCGCCCCGGGGGCCAGCCCGGCGGCGTCCTCCTTCTTCGTGTACACCTCGTCGGCGCGGTCGTCGTCGCTCACCGAGGGGTCGTACGACACGACGCGCTCGAGGTCGATGGAGACGTTCCGGGACGCGTCCGGGGCGTTCGCGCTCCAGCGGCAGCCGACCTTGCGGTCGGTGTCGAAGGTGTTGAGGGCCGTGCCCTCGTAGACCTTCTCCCGCTGCTTCTCGGGCAGCTCGGCGACCCCCGGCAGCAGGTCCTTCAGCGTCGAACGCGGCACCGTACGGCAGGATTCGGGCAGTGTCCGGTACTTGCCGGGCGGTGCGGCCGAGACCGTGGGGCTGCCGGGCTTGCTGTCGGCAGCGGGGTCGTCGGCGTCGGAGCCGGCGCTGCAGCCGGCGACGAGCGCTACGAGGAGCGCGACGCCGGGTACGTACGCCATGTGTCGCACGGTCCCAGACTCCCTTCGGTACGAAAACAGGTTGCCGCTCGATGGCGGCCGATGGACACAATGTGTATCGCACGCGCCGCTGTGAATGCCGGTCGGCAGACCTATATGCCGACCTCGGCACCGGTTTTGCGCTTTCAGTCTTTTCGGGGGAATCGAGGGGTTATGTCGTATGTAGAGGTGCCGGGCGCGAACGTACCGATCCGGATGTGGGCGGACCCGGCGTCCGTCGAGGACGGCGCGATGCAGCAGCTGCGGAACGTGTCCACGCTTCCCTGGATCAAGGGTCTGGCCGTCATGCCGGACGTCCACTTCGGCAAGGGTGCGACCGTCGGTTCGGTGATCGCGATGCACGGGGCGGTCTGCCCGGCCGCCGTGGGCGTGGACATCGGCTGTGGAATGTCCGCGGTGAAGACGTCGCTCACGGCCAACGACCTGCCGGGCGACCTGTCGCGGCTCCGGTCGAAGATCGAGCAGGCCATTCCGGTGGGCCGCGGAATGCACGACGACGTCGTGGATCCGGGAAAGCTGCACGGTTTCCCGACGTCGGGCTGGGACGACTTCTGGACACGCTTCGACGGCATCGCGGACGCGGTGAAATTCCGGCAGGAGCGTGCCACGAAGCAGATGGGGACGCTCGGTTCGGGCAATCACTTCATCGAATTCTGTCTCGACGAGGCGGGCGCGGTGTGGCTGATGCTGCACTCCGGTTCCCGGAACATCGGCAAGGAACTCGCGGACTTCCACATCGGACAGGCGCAGAAGCTTCCGCACAATCAGGGACTCGTCGACCGTGACCTGGCGGTCTTCATCGCCGACACCCCGCAGATGGCGGCGTACCGGAACGACCTCTTCTGGGCGCAGGAGTACGCGAAGTACAACCGCTCGATCATGATGGGCCTCTTCCAGGACGTGGTCCGGAAGGAATTCAAGAAGGCCAGGGTCACCTTCGAGCCGGTGATCTCCTGCCACCACAACTACGTGGCGGAGGAGCGGTACGACGGCATGGACCTGCTGGTCACCCGGAAGGGCGCGATCCGGGCCGGCTCCGGGGACTTCGGGATCATCCCGGGCTCGATGGGCACCGGTTCGTACATCGTGAAGGGGCTGGGGAACGAGAAGTCCTTCAACTCGGCCTCGCACGGTGCGGGACGGCGGATGAGCCGGAACGCCGCGAAGCGGAAGTTCTCGACGCAGGACCTGGAGGACCAGACGCGGGGCGTGGAGTGCCGCAAGGACTCCGGTGTGGTGGACGAGATCCCGGCCGCCTACAAGCCGATCGAGCAGGTCATCGAGCAGCAGCGGGACCTGGTCGAGGTCGTCGCGAAGCTCAAGCAGCTCGTGTGCGTGAAGGGCTGAGGCGCTCCGCCCCCACACGTACGGCAGGCCCGGACCGACTGCGGTCCGGGTCTGCCGGTGTGCGCCGTGTGCCGGGGTGGCCTGTTCAGGAGACGACGCCGGCCGTCCCGCCGCCACCGGTGGCGACCCCGCCGGTCGGCTTGGGTGCGGAGAAGGGCGGTGTGTCCTGCCGGCAGGTCGTTCCGACCGCCGGGAGGGTCCCGTCGACGAGGTAGCGGCTCTCGTGCTCCTGGACACAGCTGCTGGGGTTGAGGAGCGCGGTGTGCCCGTACCCCTCGTTGGTGAGGAGGCGGGCGTTCGCCAGCTCCTCGGCCATGGCCGGCGAGTTCGGGTAGGCGGTGGAGGGGTCGTAGGCGGTGCCGACCACCAGGACGGGGTGTGCGGTCGGCCTGTCCCAGGGGCCGGAGTAGCGGCCGGGGGAGACGGGCCAGGTGGTGCACCCCTCGGCCGCCCAGGTCCAGAAGCGTCCGGCGTCTCCCGCACGGGCGGCGCTCGCCTCCTCCAGGGCGTGGAACACACCGGGGTCCCGCGGATTCGGGCTGTCGCCGCAGAGCACCGCGGCGGCCTGCTCCTCACCCAGGTAGGGATTCGGATCCGGGACCGGGGGCGCGGGCGGGATCGGGGCCGGTTCCGGTTCGCGGCCCTGCCACAGGTCCTCCAGCCTGCCGGCCAGGTCCGCCCACCCCGGGGTGACGATGTAGAGGCTGTTCACCGTGTCGGCGACCGTACGCGCATAGGTCCACGTGCCGACGGGACGCTCCCGGAGCCGCCGCGTCAGCCGGTCGAACTTGTCCCGGGTGGCTTCCGGGCCGCCGGCGGAGAAGGCGCAGCGGGCGGTGGTCGCGGACCCGCACAGGTCGAGGAACTGGTTCAGGGTCGCTGCCGCGCTGAGGTCCGAGCCCACGCGCAGGAACGTCGTGCGCCGGGCGTCCTCGGACGCGTCGTTCGTCCAGGCCCGGGGGGCGATGTTGCTGTCGAGGACCATGGCGCGGACCTTGCCGGGGAAGAGGTTGGCGTAGGTGGCGCCCAGGATCGTGCCGTAGGAGATCCCGAGGTAGTTGAGCTGTGGCTCGCCCACCGCCCGGCGGAGCTGGTCGAGGTCGCGGGCGGTTTCGGCGGTCGACACATGGCGCAGGAGGTCGGGGTCACGCTTCTCACAGCGCCGCACCAGGTCCTCGTACGCGGCGATGAAAGCCGTGCGCTCCTTCTCGCCCACGGGGAAGCCCGCCGCTTTGCTCCCGTTCCAGTCGGCGGCCTCCTCGGGGTTCGCGAAGCAGTTCACCGCGGTGCTGCTGCCGATCCCGCGGGGGTCCCAGCTGACGATGTCGAACCGTTCCCGCACCTCGCGCGGGAAGGACTCGTAGTTCTGCGGCATCTGGACCGTCCCGGGCCCGCCGGGGCCGCCGGGGTTGAAGAACAGGGTGCCGACGCGCGCTCCCGGGCCGGTCGCCTTCCGTCTGACGACGGCCAGTTCGACGGCGCGACCGCCCGGACTGCCGTAGTCCAGTGGCACCTTGGCGGTCGCGCAGTCGAACGGGCTGTCCTGGACGCAGGGTTTCCAGTCCAGTTGCGGGGCGGGCACGGACGGTGCGGGTGCGCCGCCGGCCGCGGCGGGGTCCTGTCCGGTGAGCACCGTCGAACAGGTCAGCACCGCGGCGAGGACCGCGGCGTGACGCCGTCGGCCCGCTGTGAATCCGCGCAGGGGGTGCAGGGGCATACTCCGGCCTCGTCTCTTCGTGGCTGAGCGCTCCGCGGCGGGTCCGCCGGTGGTGTGCGGGACGGCTGCGCCGGCGCTCAGGGGTACGGAGGGCGGCGGCATCGCCGTGTACCAGTCCGGACGGCTTCGGCGTTTCGCTATGAACCGGGGCACCGGGTGTCCTCTCGCGGGCGGCGCCGGGCCTCGCGATGCGGCGGCCCGGCAGTCTTCCCTCACCCAATATCGCCGGGGGGCGGACAGCACCCGCTGGCAGCCGAACGCGGTACGGCGACGGCTCGGTGGACTCCCGGACGGCCCGGTGGGCACAGGGAGGAGTCCCGGCCCCCGTGGCGGGGGCCGGGACTCGTCCGTGCTCCGTCGGCCGTGCCCCGGGCCGTCGGCCGTGCCGGCCGCAGGCCTCAGAGCGTGCGGTGGACCTTGGAGTTGGAGGCCTGTGCGCGGGGACGGACCACGAGGAGGTCGATGTTGACGTGGCTGGGGCGGGAGACGGCCCAGGTGATGGTCTCGGCCACGTCGTCCGCGGTGAGCGGGGCGTCGACGCCCGCGTAGACCTTCGCGGCCTTCTCGGTGTCGCCCCGGAAGCGGGTGGTGGCGAACTCCTCGGTCTTCACCATGCCGGGCGCGACCTCGATGACCCGGACCGGGGTGCCGACGATCTCCAGCCGGAGGGTCTCCGCCAGCACGTGCTCGCCGTGCTTGGCCGCGACGTAGCCGCCGCCGCCCTCGTACGAGGACAGTGCGGCGGTCGAGGAGAGGATCACGATCGTGCCGTCGCCGCTCGCGGTGAGGGCGGGGAGCAGGGCCTGTGTGACGTTGAGGGTGCCGATGACGTTCGTCTCGTACATCTGGCGCCAGTCGGCGGGGTCACCGGTCGCGACGGGGTCGGCGCCCAGGGCCCCGCCCGCGTTGTTGACGAGGACGGCCAGGGAGCGGAACGCGGTGGCGAACTCGTCCACGGCCGCCCGGTCGGTGACGTCCAGGGCGTAGGCCGTCGCCTGGTGGCCCGCCCCGGTGAGCTCGGCGGCGAGCGCTTCGATGCGGTCCTTGCGGCGGGCGGTGAGCACCACGCGGTATCCGGCGGCTGCCAGCTGCCGGGCGGTCGCGGCGCCGATGCCGCTGCTCGCACCGGTGATGACGGCGATGGGGGTGGCGGCCATGGCGAACTCCTCGGACAGCTGATCGGTACGGGCCAAGAATAGGCAGGCCGCCCGTGCGCGGGTCCAGCGGCCGTGCGGCCTCAGTGGCTGCGGGGCGCGTACATGATCAGCGCCATGCCGGCCAGGCAGACCAGGGCCCCGGTCACGTCCCAGCGGTCGGGGCGGTAGCCGTCGGCGACCATGCCCCAGGCGATCGAGCCGGCGACGAACACCCCGCCGTACGCGGCGAGGATGCGGCCGAAGTCGCCGTCCGGCTGGAGCGTGGCCACGAAGCCGTACGCGCCCAGGGCGATGACCCCCGCGCCGATCCAGATCCAGCCGCGGTGCTCGCGCACGCCCTGCCACACGAGCCAGGCGCCCCCGATCTCGAAGAGTGCGGCGACGACGAAGAGCGCGACGGAGCGGGCGACGACCATGGGACCAGCGTTTCACGCCGTGCCCGTGGGCCGTGCGGGTGGGGAGCCCGCGGTGGACCGGCCGCTCGCGGTCCGGCGGCAGCTGTACCGGCGACGCCCGGACCGTACCGGTGACCCGGCGGGCACGTGGCGTCGGCTCCTCCCACCGGCGGCCGTACGTCTCCCGCCGGCGGCCGCCGCCGGGATCAGGAGGTGGCGGCTCCGCTGCCCGCTCCGCCGAACTCGCGTACCGCGTCGGCCACGACGGCCTCCAGACGGGCGTGATGGGCGCCCCGCCAGTACACCCGCTCGCAGGACGTGCACTGGGCGAACACGTCGTACGACTGCTGGGTGCCCTGCTCCAGGCGGGCGCTCACGGACTCCTTGTCGGCCTCCGCGAGCCGTCCGTTGCACGCGGTGCAGCGGGTCCACGGGGCGAGCACCGGGGCGAACCGGCCGAGCACGTCGCGGAGCTGCTCCTCCGGGCGGTCGCTGTAGACGTACGCCCCCGCCCAGATCTCCCGGCGCCTGAGGAGTCCCCGGTCCCGGGAGAGCATCACCCGCTGCTGCTCCGCGGACAGGGCCGCCAGCGCGGGGTCCCCGATGTCCTCGCTCTCGTAGGCCGCGTCCACGCCCAGCAGCCGCAACCGGCGTGCGAGCGTGCCCAGGTGGACGTCCAGCAGGAAGCGCAGCGGGGCGCCGGGGACCCGCTGCGGGCGCCGCACGGCCCGCACCTCGACCCGCTCCCCCGCGCGGGGGATGTGCGACACGGGCACCGGCGTGCCGTCGACGAGCAGCTGTCCGGCCTCGGTGAGCGGGATGCCGAGGGACTCCACGACGTGTCCCAGGGTCGACGAGCCGTCGGTGACGACGGCGGTGCGTCCCCCGCGGCGTTCATGGGCGACGAAGAGCCGGAGTTCCGGGGCTGCTTCGAGGGTGATCTCAGGTCCGTTCACCTGGTCAGGATGCCATTGGGCGGAGTACGGCGGCGAGAGGGTTTCGGGAGTGCGGCGGCACGGTCAGCGCGGCGTGAACGCCGTCGGGGGCAGGCCCAGGATCGCCGTGAAGTCCCTGGCCAGATGTGCCTGGTCGCTGTACCCGAGATCGGCGGCGAGCCCCGCCCAGTCGGGCTCCGGGTCGCTCTCGGCGCGGTGCAGCGCCTCATGGATGCGGTGCCGGAGGATGACCCACTTGGGCCCGACCCCCACGTATGCGGAGAAGAGCCGCTGCAGCGAGCGCGTGGACAGCCCGCCCGCCCGGGCGAGCGCGTCGACGCGCAGCAGCGAGCGGTCCGTGCGGACGAGGTCGGCGAGCGCCGTCGCGTGCTCGGCCTGCGGGTCGGGCGGGGGGACCAGCGGCAGCAGGTACGCGTCGAGTGCGGTGACCCGCGCGTCCTCCCCGTCCGGATCCAGCACGGCCCCGACCGGCGGGGCCGCGAGCACCTCCGCCGCGGGGAGCCGCCGGCCGGTCCAGTCCGACACCGGCCGGCCCGGTGCGAACGGCCGGAAGGCGCCGGGCCGGAACTTCACTCCGCACACCCGCCCCCTGCCCTCCAGCCGTTGGCTGAACAGTCCGCGGACGATGCCGTGGACCTCGGCTCGGCCCGCCCGCTCCCCAGCGCTGCCGGCCTCGTGCCGTTCGAAGACGAGGTGGACGGAGGGGTGCGGCACCACGTGGGAGGTGTACGGCTCCGGAAGGTCCCAGTCGATCAGCCAGTAGTGCTCGAGGAAGGGGCGCAGCGCGGGAGCGGGTTCACGACGGCGGAAGCGCACGTGGGTGAAGAGGTCGGGGGCGTCGACGATGCCCCGCGTGTCGCGTCCGGATCCGGCCATGGACGGGATCCTAGGACGCGCTCGTGCCGCCGCTGTCGCGTTTCTTCAAGACGGGGTGCGCCGGACCGGCGCATCGTCGGAACCATGAAGAAGATCAGTGAGCTTCTGGACGCGGCGGCGGCGCGGGCGCGCCCTGTCGTACGGGGGACCGGCGACGTGGATCTGACCGCTCCCACGCCGTGCGCCGAGTACGACGTGCGGGCCCTGCTGAACCACCTGTTCCTCGTCGTCGTGAACTTCCGGGCCCTGGCGGCCAGGCAGCCGGCCGACTTCAGCGGGACGCCGGACGTCGTCACGGGGGACTGGCACGGCCGGTTCGACGAGGAGACGGCGAGCCTGGTGCGGGCCTGGGACGTCCCGGGGGCGGAGGACGGGGTGACCGGCGGCATGGGGCTGCCCGCCCGGACGGTGGGGCTCATGGTGCTGGGGGATCTGACGGTGCACGCCTGGGACCTGGCGCGGGCGACCGGACAGGACTTCGTGCCCGACCCGGCGGTGGTGGGGGAAGTGGGGCCGGGGCTGGCGGCGCTGGCCCCGCAGGCCCGGGAGATGAAGGTGTTCGGCGAGCCGTTCCCCGTACCGCCCGGCGTCACCGCCTTCGAGCGGGTGCTGGCCGTGACGGGCCGTGACCCCGGCTGGGCTCCGCCCCGCCGCTGACACGGGGGGCCGCCGGGGCCGGACGCGGCGCGGCCGGGTTCTCGTAGAACGCCCCCAGGCAGGTGTACGCGCCGTCGATGACGGCCCCGGCCCGCAGCAGTGCGTCCTGTGCGGCGAGCCGGTGCGCCTGACGGGTGTACGGGGACGGCGGCGCCGGGTGCCGGCGCCGCCGACGGCGGTCGCACGCCGCGTGGACACCACTGGCGAGGATCAGGAGCGGAACGGACAGGGCCAGCAGGACGTCGCCCACGGCGGGCCTCCTCCGGTGTCGGTGCTCCTTGCATCGGCACGGCCGGAGGGGGCGCTGGAGATCATTCTTCGGCCAATGAATGGCTGGAGCAGGCCGTTACGGGGTGATGGCCTCGGCCCTTCCCCGCATCGCGGGCCGGGCCTCGTCGTCGGCTACACCTCGGGCGGGCCGGTCCGCTCCAGGCGGCGGCGGAGCGTTCCGGCGAACTCCTCGGCCCGTGCCAGCTGGGTCCGCAGCTTGAGCACCTGCTCGGACGCGGCCCGTTCGTAGGCGCGTACCCGCTCCAGGAGCGCGTCGCGCTCCTCCGGCACCCCCTCCCCGTCGCGGTCGAGGCAGTCGATCGCTTCGAGCAGGTCCCGCATCTCCTCCAGGGTGAAGCCGAGCGGTTTCATCCGGCGGACGACCATCAGCCGGTCGACATCGGCCTCGGTGTAGAGGCGGAACCCGCCCCGGGAGCGGGCGGAGGGGACCACGAGCCCCGACTCCTCGTAGTGCCGGATCGTGCGCAGCGACAGCTCGGTCCGTGCGGCGACCTCGCCGATCTGCATGTGCTCGCTGCCCACTGGGGTGCCCTTCCCGCATCTCGCCGTGGCCACGATCGGACGGCGCTCCGATCTCTACCCTAACGTTAGGGTAGAGTTGCTCAGCGCCCGCGCACCCCGGCCGGACCGATGATGCCTCCGGCGCCCCTTCGTTCCTGACGGGGCGTGCGCCCCCGGGTCGTGGCGGTACGCCGCCCCGGGCGGCGGCCGCCCGAGCTGCCCGTCCCCTACCCCCGTCCGCCGCCGCGGACGGCCTGCGGCACGCCGTCCGGCCCCGCAGCCCACGCACGCCCCACGGTGCCGCCGGGTGTGCCCGAGTACGACAGGTCCTGCTCCCCTTGTCCTCTTCCGTACTGTCGCCGGCCGGCCGGCTCCGCGGTCACCGTCCGCCCTGGCTGTCCCCGAAGGTCTTCCGGACCGAGGCCCTGGCCGGACTCGTCGTGGGCCTGGCGCTGATCCCCGAGGCCATCTCGTTCTCGATCATCGCCGGGGTCGATCCGGCGGTCGGCCTGTTCGCGTCGTTCACCATGGCCGTCGTCATCTCCTTCGTCGGCGGCAGGCCCGCCATGATCTCCGCGGCCACCGGCGCGGTCGCCCTGGTCATCGCCCCGCTCAACCGGGAGCACGGCTTCGGCTATCTGATCGCGGGCGTCATCCTCGGAGGGGTCTTCCAGATCGTCCTCGGGGCGCTCGGCGTCGCCAGGCTGATGCGTTTCGTGCCCCGCAGCGTGATGGTCGGCTTCGTCAACTCGCTGGCGATCCTGGTCTTCCTGGGACAGGTCCCCCACCTCGCTGACGTGCCCTGGGCGGTGTACCCGCTGGTCGTCGGCGGGCTGGCGCTGATGGTGTTCCTCCCCAAGATCACCGAGACGGTCCCGGCCCCGCTGGTGTCCATCGTCGTCCTCACCGTGATCACCGTCGCCGCGGGCATCGCCGTACCGACGGTCGGCGACGAGGGCGAGCTGCCCTCGTCGCTCCCCGTGCCCGGACTGCCGGACGTGCCGCTCACCCTGGACACGCTGAGCACGATCGCGCCCTACGCGTTCGCGATGGCGCTGGTCGGCCTGATGGAGTCGCTGATGACGGCCAAGCTGGTCGACGAGATCACCGACACCCACTCCAGCAAGACCCGCGAGTCCATCGGACAGGGCATCGCCAACATCGTGACCGGGTTCTTCGGCGGCATGGGCGGCTGCGCGATGATCGGCCAGACCATGATCAACGTGCGGGTCTCCGGTGCCCGGACCCGGCTGTCCACGTTCCTCGCCGGTACGTTCCTGATGGTGCTCTGCATCGTCTTCGGGCCGGTCGTCTCCGACATCCCGATGGCGGCCCTCGTCGCGGTCATGGTCATGGTGTGCTTCGCGACCTTCGACTGGCACTCCATCGCGCCCCGGACGCTCAGGCGGATGCCCGCGGGCGAGATCACGGTCATGGTCGTCACCGTGGTCTGCGTCGTCGCCACCGAGAACCTCGCCGTCGGTGTGGTCGTCGGCTCGATCACCGCGATGGTCATCTTCGCGAAGCGGGTCGCCCATTTCGCCGACGTCACCGCGGTCACCGATCCGGACGGCAGTCGCGTCGTCTACTCCGTCACCGGCGAGCTCTTCTTCGCCTCGTCCAATGACCTGGTCGGCCGGTTCGCCTACGCCACCGACCCCGACCGCGTCGTCGTCGACCTGTCCGCCGCGCACATCTGGGACGCCTCCTCGGTCGCGACGCTGGACGCCGTCACGACCAAGTACGCCCAGCGGGGGAAGCAGGTGGAGATCATCGGGCTGAACGAGCAGAGTGCCGATCTCCACGGCGCCCTCAGCGGCAGGCTCTCCGGCGGGAGCTGAGGTGCGCCGAGCCGGTGGGCCGCGCGGCCCGGCGCGTTCCAGGACCGTCCGGGTGCCAGGGGGCCGGGCCCGCACGGAGCCGTCGGGGACGCGGGGTGCCGGCGTGCGGGAGCCTTCCCGGGCGCGGTGCGGGAGCCTCCCGGACCGCGGTGCGAGCGCCGGTGCGGGAGCTTCTACGCGGTGTGGCGGCGGTCGGGCGTGCGGCCTGCCGACTGCGTCGACCCGCCCACCACCTCGCAGAACGCCGTGAGGCCGGTGGCGAAGGCACGGCACTCGGCCGGTGTCATGTCGCCCATCGCCTGACGCAGGAACCGCTCCCGGCGGCGCCTGAGCTCCCCCAGGTGTGCCCGACCGACGTCGGTGAGCCGCAGCTGGATCTCGCGGCGGTCCTCCACCCGGGGGTTCCTGCTCAGGAAACCGGTTGCCTGGAGCCGGTCGCACAGGCGGCTCACGGACGGCGCGGCCATGGTGAGCCGGCGCCCGAGATCGCGCATGTTGATCCCCGGCTCACGCTCGACGACGTACATCACACGGGTCTGGGTCTGCGAGACGGGGGCACTGTCGAAGGCGTCCCGGCTGCTCTCCCAGGCGGTCTGGATGAGTTCCAGCAGCTGCTCAGCGCCGAGAATGCCGTCGGATGCCTCCTGTGGGGCAGGGGCGGGATCCTCTCGCATGTGACACTCCCGAGTGAGCCTCTGTGGACCGTGCCGGCTGGTCGGTGTGAGCAGTCGCAGAATCGAAGATAGGCCAATGGAAGCAGGACGTGTACAAGTGGACAGACCCAGCGCGGTCGAACGCACCTTGCGTGAGGCCGCGCCGCACCAGGTTTTCGACGTGCTGCGCTCGCTGATCGAGCGGCGGCACCAGGCAGTGGGTGTCGAGCTGCTGCTCGCCGACTACTCCATGTCCCGGCTCCAGCCGGTGGGAGACCTTCCTCATACCGGCGCACCGCTGTCGGTCCATGACAGCGCGGCCGGCCGGGCCTTCGGGGCCCAGCAGCCGCACTGCGTGTCCGACCGGGCCGCCTCCACCACGACGGTGCACCTGCCGGTCAGTGTCCGCGGCGACCGGCTGGGAGTGCTGAGCGTCACTCTGCCCGGCGGGGACGGCGAGGAACCCGCCGCGGGAGTACTGGAGGATCTGCGGGGGTACGCGGACGCGCTGGCCCACGAGGTCGTCGTCGCGGAGCGGGACACCGACCTGTTCCTCAGGGCCCGCCGGGCGGAACGCCTGACGCTGGCCGCGGAGATGCAGTGGCAGCTCCTGCCCGGGCGCTCCTGTGCCCGCGAGGAGTACGGCATCGGCGCCCAACTGGCCCCGGCCTACGCCATCCACGGAGACAGCTTCGACTGGTCCGCGTCCGCCGACGACCTCGTCCTGACCGTCAACAACGGCATGGGCGAGGGCATCGACGCGGCGCTGCTCACCAACCTGGCGGTCAACGCCCTGCGCAACGCCCGCCGGGCAGGCCTGGGCCTGGCGGACCAGGCGTACCTGGCGGACCAGGCGGTCTACGGCCAGCACGGGGGGAGCCAGTACCTGGCCGCCCTCCTGCTCCGCTTCGACCTGGCCACCGGCAACGTGGAGATCATCGACGCCGGATCGCCGCGCGTCTGGCGGTTGCGGGCGGGGACGGTCGAGCCCGTCGAGCTGGAGGCCCAGATGCCGCTGGGGATGTTCCAGGACACGGTCTACACCGTGCAGGACTTCAGGGTCGAACCCGGCGACCGGCTGTTCTTCGTGAGCGACGGGGTGTACGACGCCCTGTCACCGGCGGGGGAGAAGTACAGCCTGCGCGCCCTGACCCGGGTGATTACCGACACACGGCTGCTGCCGGCGTCGCAGGTACCGAGCGCCGTGCTGGAGGCACTGCTGGGGCACCGTGGAAGTGGCGGCCCGGCGACGGACGACGCGTTGGTCGTCTGTCTCGACTGGCACGGACGCCCGGGGGCGGGCTGAGAGCGGGCGGACGGGGACTACGAGGGCGCAGGGCGGGCACGCGTAGCCGAGGTGTGCGCATCACGTGAAGCTTCGCGGCGGGTGTGATGCGCGTACCGCCGTACACCTTCCTCCGGAGGAGGGTGCGGGTTGCCATCCGTGCCCTGCGTGGGCAATGGTTGCCGAAGGGAAAGTAATTTTCGTCCAGTTGGAAGGTGGTGCGACTCGCCCCGGCGGGTCCCCCCTCATGGCTCCTCCGAAGGAACAGATCGCTACGAGAACGCACCAACGGTCCACGTCCGCCGACTGGGCCATGGCCCCGTACCCGGTGCTCGTCGCCGACAGGGCCGGAGCCGTCGTCGACGCCAATCCGGCGGCGGTACTGCTGCTCGACGGTGCGGCGCGAGGCACGGCACTGTCCGCGTCGGCGCCGTCCTGGCTGGTACGGGCCCACGAGGAGACCACGCGCCCCTCCCGCCCGGCAGCAGACGTGGACCGGCAGGTCTTCCGGGGTGAGATCGGCGCGCAGAGCTTCGAGGCGCATCCGACCCCGGCCCAGGACGGGAACGTGGTCTGGTGGCTGGTCGACGACACCGACCGGCGGCTCGCGGAAGTGGAACTCGCCACGGAGCGGGAGCGCACGACCTTCCTGGCCGAGGCGTCGAACGTCCTGCTGGCCTCCCTGAACACCGACCGCTGCATGCAGGCCACCGCCCAGCTCGCCTCCCGGCACATCGCCGACGCCGCGGTCGTCATCGCACCCGCCGTGGGACGGAACCTCCCGATGGCGTACGCGGTCGGGGGCGGGGCGGCGGTCCGCGGCACCGTGGTGGCGGATCCGGACCAGGTCCCCGGCCTGAGCGAGGCGCTGCAGGGCTTCCCGCCCGTTCCCTCCCGGTGGATCGACCCGGCGACGCTGCCCGACTGGGTGCTCCCGGAAGGGTTCAACGGTCCCGTCGCGTCGGCGTCCGTCACCCCGCTCCCGGGCCACGGCGTCCCGGCGGGCGTCCTGATCCTGCTGCGCAGTACGGGTTCCTCCGAGTTCAGCGAGAGCGAGGAGGTCTTCGCCCGGCTGTTCGCCGCCCGGGCCGGTGCGGCCCTGTCCGCCGCACGCCTCTACGCGGAACAGAGCGGCATAACCCGCACCCTGATGCGGGATCTGCTGCCGCCCCGGCTGCACCGGGTGAACGGTGTGGAGTTCGCCGGCGGCTACCAGCCCGCAGCCGCGCGGGACCGGGTCGGCGGTGACTTCTACGACGTGCACCCGGGCAGCACGCCCGACGCCCCGTCCCTGGCGGTCCTCGGAGACGTCTGCGGCAAGGGCCTGGACGCGGCCGTGCTCACCGGCAAGATCCGCAACACGCTCCAGGCACTGACGCCGATGGCGGACGACCACGAACGGATGCTGCGGCTCCTCGACGGCGCTCTCCTCAATTCGCACCACACCCGGTTCGCGACCCTGGTGATGGCTTCGGTCCAGCGGACCGGGAACCGGGTGCGCCTGCGGCTGACGTCGGCCGGCCACCCCGCCCCCCTGGTGGTCCGCAACGACGGCAGGGTCGAGGAGATCGACACCCGCGGCACCCTCGTCGGGGCCCTGCCCCACATCGATGCCCGGACCGTGGAGACCTACCTCCGCCCGGGCGAGACGTGCCTGCTCTACACCGACGGCGTCACCGAAGCGCGCGGCGGGCCCCTCGGCGACGAACTGTTCGGCGAGGAGCGGCTGATGCGGGCCCTCGCGGAGTGCGGGGGCATGCCCGGCCAGGCGGTCGTCGAGCGCATCCAGATGCTCGCGTCCCAGTGGCTGCACGACGGCCGGCACGACGACATGGCGCTCGTCGCGATCACCGCACCGCAGACGACGCACCTGAGCGCGGTGGACGGCCACACCCGGGGCAGGTACACGGCATGACTACGCACGCGCTCGCCGCGCCCCGGATTCGGGGCTACCAGGACCTGCTGTGGACGGCGGTGACCGAACGGGACGAACACGCCGCCGCCGAGGTGGCCTTCAGCGCCCTGGACGACGGCATCGACGCGGAGAGCGTGCTGCTGGACGTGATCGCCCCCGTACAGGCGCGGGTCGGCACCGAATGGGCGGCCAACCGCCTCAGCGTGGCCCAGGAACACGCGGCGAGTGCCATCGCCGAGCGCATCATCGCCGCGCTCGCCCACCACCCGTCGCTGCGCACCACCCCGCACCTGGGCCGGGTCACCGTCGCGTGCGTGGACCAGGAGTGGCACGTCCTGCCGGCCCGCCTCCTCGCCGAGGTGCTCACGCTGCGCGGCTGGCAGGTCGACTTCCTCGGTGCCCAGGTCCCCACGCCCCATCTCATCGGACACCTGCACAGCCACGGTGCCGACGTCGTCGCGCTGTCCTCCTCCATTCCCACCCGGCTGCCCTCCGCGCACGCGGCGATCACCGCCTGCCAGGCGGTCGGGGTGCCCGTGCTCGTGGGCGGGGCGGCCTTCGGGCCCGACGGCCGCTACGCGCGCCTCCTGGGCGCCGACGCATGGGAGCCGGACGCGCGCGGCGCGGCGCGCCGCATCGCGGACGGCTTCCCGGTCCCGTACCTGGCCGGTGCCAGGCAGCAGATAGACGACCTTCCGCACCTCGGTGACCAGGAGTACACCCTCGTCGCCCGCAGCCGCCCGCAGTTGGTGCGGGCGGTGCTGGCGCAGCTGGAGAGCCGCTTTCCCGCGGCGGCGCACTACACGGACCAGCAGCGCGAGCACACGGCACAGGACATCGCCCACATCGTCGACTACCTGGGCGTGGCCCTGTACGTGGACGACGACGACCTCTTCACCGGCTTCCTGGCCTGGACCGCGGGCATTCTCGACGCCCGGGGAGTTCCGGCCGGATCCCTGCGACCCGTGCTCGACGTCCTGGGGGCGGAGCTCAAGGACTTCCCCCGATCGATCCGGCTGCTCGACCAGGCACGTACCGTCCTGGACGTCCGTACGGCAGCCGGCCACAACCCCGGAGCCTCGGATGACCGACCTGCACTGTCCGCCCTTCACCCTGACCACTGAACCCGGTCCGGGAACCGTACGTCTGCGTCTCGTCGGTGACCTGGACTACGACACCAGCGAGCAGCTCGTGGAGCGCGCCCACGACTGCCTCGCCGCGGAACCCGGCCTGCGCGACCTGTTCCTGGACTGCGCCCAGTTGCGGCTGTGCGACTCGATGGGTGTCTCCAGCCTGCTGCTGATCCACCGCGGCACGTCGTCCCGCGGCGTGGGGCTGCACCTGGAGAACGCGCCCGACTTCCTGCGCAGGATCCTGGACGTCACCGGGATCCTGCCGCTCTTCGTCCCCGGCCCGGCGGTCGGGGAGACCGGTGCGGCTCACGCGCAGGACGGCCCGCCGCCCGCGCGGCACGAGACCGTTCCGCCGCCCGCCCCCTCCGGCTGACCTGGGCGGCGTCGCCGCGGCGGCCCGGTCAGGGAGCGTCCGGCGGCCCGGCCAGGGCTTCGTCGAGCGTGGCGTACGTGCGGATGACCCGGTCGACACCCGCGGTCCGCAGGAGCCGTAGCAGGGCCGGGCGGGGTGACGCGACACGCAGCTGCGTGCGCTGGTGCACGTCGATGAGAAGACTGAGGAACGACGAGTCCGCGAAGGTGACCGCCGACGCGTCCAGCACGACCACCTCGTGCCCGGCCACGGCCTGCCACAGGGCGATGAACAGCGGATCGATGCTGTCGCAGTCGAGGTCGCCCCGGGCCCGGACGACCCAGTGACCGCCGACCTCGCCTTCGGCGGCCACCACCGGTGCGGTGGCTGAAACGGGGTTGTCGAGAGGGTCACGGACCATGGCGGAAATTATGCCAACAGCCTCCGGCCACAGGCGTCCGGGCCCCGCTGCGACGTGTGGTGCCGCACCGGACGCCGTACCGCGTGCCGCTCCGCGTGGCGAGCGCCGCACCGCGTGCGGGGCGAGTCAGACGAGGGCGACCAGCGCCACGATGTTCTTGCCGTCCTCGTGGTAGGTGACGGACACGCGCGCCGCCAGACGACGGACCAGCTCCCAGCCGTAGCCGCCGATATGGAGGGTGGTGGTGTGCTCCGCGGTGACCGGAGCCCGGGTGCTGGCGTCGCCGACGGTCAGGAGGAGTCCGTCGTCGGTGATCGTCGCGGAGAACGCCATGAGCCCGCCACCGTGCCTGACGGCGTTGGTCACCAGCTCCGACGTCACCAACAGGGCGTCGGCCACCACGACGTCGGCCGGGGCCTCTCCGCCCAGTCCGCAGAACTCCTCTTCCAGGAGGCGGGAGACGATGTCGCGCGCCGCCGCCGCGTTCCGCGGCACACCGGGGGCGTGGGTGGTGCCGGGCGGAGCCGTCCAGGCAGGGGGACCGACGGCTTCCTCCGGCCCCCTGGCCGAACGCTCACCGTCCCGCGGCACTTCTTGCTCCCCGTTCATACCTTCTGCGACTGCCCCGCCGGCCCCGGACCACACTTCCTGCCGGGTGGCCGGCGGACGGCGCCGTCGGGACGGTCAGCACGTCAGCGCCGCGTCCACCGTGTCCGCGAAGCGGAAGGCGTCCTGCGTGCCCGAGACCTCGAAGAGCCGCTGTACGCCGATCATGAAAGGCCCGGCGAGCACCAGCGGCACGCCGGCCTCGGTGTGCCGCTGGTGGGCGTTCAGCAGGGTGTGCAGCCCCGTGGAGTCCGCGAACTCCAACTGGGAGAGGTCGGCCACGGTCAGGCGCCGGCCCTGCGCGGAGGCCCCGTCGAGGGCCCGGACCAGGTCCTCGGATCCGGACCACCCGTCCAGGCTGCCCCGGACGCGAATCAGGACGACACCGTCGTCCGTGGTCTCCACGACCACATGCAGTTCATCCGCCGTCATGCCTCATATGCTCCTATACCGGGGCGGGGCGCGAGCACCCGGTGTGCCGCACGGCCCGGCCGTCCCGATCCTCCCGGCCGCTTACCCCGCACGGCCCCCCGGGAACACCCCGCCGGTCAGGGCCACACCAGGCAGTACGCCTGATGTCCCGCGTCGTGCAGCCGGTGGGAGAAGTCCTGCCACTCGTGGAGCAGCTGGTAGACGTTGAACGCGTCGCGCGGACCGCCGCGGTCCGGGACCGTGGACCAGATGAAGGCCGCCGCGCCGACCGACTCCTCGCCGACGTCCCGCAGCGGATCGACGACCGTCATCGGGAGCTTGACCACCGCGTAGTCGGGGTGGAGCACCACCAGCTCCAGCGGGGGGACCTTGTTCAGGGGTATGCCCTGTATGCCGGTGAGGACCATGGCCGCCACCGTCTCGGGCTTGATCTTGCTGAACATGCCGCCCATGCCCAGCTCGTCGCCGCCCAGCTCCTCGGGGCGCATGGAAATGGGCACACGTGCGGCAGTGGCCCCGTCGGGGGCGCCGAAGTACTTGTAGGTCACCCCCACCCGCCCACTGCTCCTGCTCCCGGGCTCATCGGCGCCACCCGCCTGGGCCTTCCGTACGCGCTCGGCCTCGCGCCGGTGCCGCCCTCGCCGGGCAGGCTCGGGCCCCAGGTCGTCGGTCCCTTCGCCCACTCCGCCACCGCGATGCATATCTCATCCACCCGACTACTTCTTAGGAGACACAGCCCCGCCGCGCAACCCGATCATCGTGTCAGTGACCTCCCCCACGGGCGTGCGGTGAAACACCTGTCCGCAAGACCGTCGGTGCCTCTGACACCATGGCATGTGTGAGCTTTACCTGTCCCGCCCCAGTTTCGCAGACGCGAGGGGACTGACGCCCTTTCGTTGTACGAGCCTCATACGGGCGGCGTGCGCTCCCCGCTCACCGCCGGCCGAGAAATTCGGCCGGGCCCCCGAACCTCCGAATCGCAGATCAGGACCAAAGTGGCGTATTCATACGAAGCCCAAGTTTCACAGACGCTCTTCGACCGTGCGTCCCTCGTGACGCCCGGCGGCGTGAACTCCCCCGTGCGTGCCTTCCGGGCCGTGGGCGGTACGCCCCGGTTCATGGTGTCCGGTACGGGTCCGTACCTCACCGACGCCGACGGACGTGAGTATGTCGACCTCGTGTGTTCGTGGGGGCCGATGATCCTCGGCCACGCGCACCCCGAGGTCATCGCGGCCGTCCAGGACGCGGTGGCCCGGGGGACCTCCTTCGGTACGCCGGGGGAGGGCGAGGTCGCGCTCGCCGAGGAGATCGTGTCCCGGATCGAGCCCGTGGAGCAGGTACGGCTGGTGTCGTCCGGCACCGAGGCGACCATGTCCGCGATCCGGCTCGCCCGTGGGTTCACGGGGCGTGCGAAGGTCGTGAAGTTCGCCGGGTGCTACCACGGGCACGTCGACGCGCTGCTGGCCGCCGCCGGCTCCGGGGTCGCCACCTTCGGCCTCCCCGACACGCCCGGAGTCACCGGCGCCCAGGCCGGCGACACGATCGTGCTGCCGTACAACGACCTGGAGGCCGTGCGTGCGGCGTTCGCCGCGCAGCCGGGTGAGATCGCGTGCGTGATCACCGAGGCGTCGCCGGGAAACATGGGCGTCGTCCCGCCGCTGGACGGCTTCAACGCCGGGCTCAAGGAGATCTGCGCGGCCGACGGCGCGCTGTACATCTCCGACGAGGTGATGACCGGATTCCGTACGTCCAGGGCCGGCTGGTACGGCATCGACGGGGTGCGCCCCGACCTGATGACCTTCGGCAAGGTGATGGGCGGCGGCTTCCCGGCCGCGGCCTTCGGCGGCCGTGCCGACGTGATGGCGCACCTGGCCCCCGCCGGTCCCGTCTACCAGGCGGGAACCCTCTCCGGTAACCCGGTCGCCACCGCCGCAGGACTCGCGCAGCTCCGGCTGCTGGACGACGCCGCGTACGCGAAGGTCGACGCGGTGTCCGCCGAGCTGCGGACCCTGGTGGGCGACGCGTTCAGCAAGGAGGGCGTCGCGCACACGGTGTCGGCGGCGAGCAACATGTTCTCCGTGTTCTTCACCGACGAGCCGGTGCGCGACTACGAGGACGCGAAGAAGCAGGAAGCTTTCCGCTTCACCGCCTTCTTCCACTCGATGCTGTCCCAGGGCGTCTACCTGCCGCCGTCCGCGTTCGAGTCCTGGTTCGTCTCGACGGCCCATGACGCGCGCGCGGTCGAGCGGATCGCCGCGGCGCTGCCGGCCGCCGCCCGTGCCGCATCGGAGGCCACCGCATGAGCGGGACGAACGGGGGCGGCGCCAAGGACATCACCGTCGTCCACCTGATGCGCCACGGCGAGGTCCACAACCCGGACGGCGTGCTCTACGGGCGGCGTTCCGGCTACAGCCTCTCCGAGCTGGGCAGGCGGATGGCCGACCGGGTCTCCGAGCACCTGGAGAAGCGCGACATCACGTACGTCGTGGCCTCCCCGCTGGAGCGTGCCCAGGAGACGGCCGTGCCGATCGCCACGTCGCACGGCCTGGAGCTGGCCACCGACGCCCGGCTCATCGAGGCCGCGAACGTCTTCGAGGGCAAGACCTTCGGGGTCGGTGACGGTGCGCTGCGCAGGCCGGAGAACTGGAAGCACCTCACCAATCCGTTCAAGCCGTCCTGGGGCGAGCCCTACATCGAGCAGGTCGTGCGGATGATGAGCGCCCTGGACGCGGCCCGCGACGCCGCCCGGGGGCACGAGGCGGTCTGTGTCAGCCACCAGCTGCCGATCTGGATCGTGCGGAGTTTCGTGGAGCGGCGGAGGCTGTGGCACGACCCGCGCAAGCGGCAGTGCACGCTGGCCTCGCTGACCAGCTTCACCTACCAGGGCGACAAGATCGTGTCCGTCGGATACAGCGAGCCGGCCCGGGACCTCGTGCCGGCGCATCTGCTGGCGGGGGCGAAGCCGGTCAAGGGGCAGTCCAAGGCGTTCGGCGCATAAGGGCCACCCCGCACCGCCCCGTGCGGCCACCTCGTGTGCAGCCCCTGTGAGGGTCTGGTGACGCACCAACTTTTGTGATTATCGGCGGAACCGTCGTGTTGCTTTCCTCATCTAAGCCATCGCCAGTTTGTATGGCAATGAGGTAAAACGACCGTAGATGGGGATGCTATGCGCGATATCAACCGAAGGGGTCTGCTCGGGGCGGGACTCGGGGCCGCGGCCGCACTCTCGATGACCGGCTGCGGCCCCTTCGGCTCGTCGGACGGAGGGCGGTCCGGTCCCGAGAAGCCCAAGGGCGACAAGGGGGCGCACGGGCAGGGCGGCGGCACTCCCGAGAAGAACGTCAGGCTCATCGGTGACGGTTCCACCGCGGACACCGGAAAGCAGCCGAATCAGCCCGCCGCCCCCGTTCCGCTCGAACCCGGCCAGACGCCGCCGCAGTTCGTGATCTTTTCCTGGGACGGTGCCGGCGAGGTCGGCAACGGCCTCTTCCCGCGCTTTCTCGAACTCGCCCGGGAACACGACGCGGCGATGACCTTCTTCCTCTCCGGGCTGTACGTGCTGCCCGAGTCGAAGAAATCCCTGTACCGCCCGCCGGGCAACCCCAGGGGTGCCTCCGACATCGGCTACCTCACCGACGACCACGTCAAGCAGACCCTGAAGTACGTCCGCGAGGCATGGCTCGACGGGCACGAGATCGGTACGCACTTCAACGGGCATTTCTGCGGCGGTTCGGGATCCGTCGGCAACTGGACGCCCGCGCAATGGCGGAGCGAAATCGACCAGGCGATCTCCTTCGTCACCGAATGGCGGACGAACACCGGCTGGAACGACCTCGATCCGCTGCCGTTCGACTACCGGAAGGAACTCGTCGGCGCACGCACCCCCTGTCTGCTCGGCCAGGACGATCTCCTGCCGGCCGCGAAGCAGCTGGGCTGGCGCTACGACGCGAGCTCACCCGGCGGCCGGCAGACGTGGCCGGAGAAGCGCCAGGGGATCTGGGACCTCCCGCTCCAGGGCGTGCCGTTTCCCGGCCACTCCTTCGAGGTCCTCTCCATGGACTACAACATCCTCGCCAACCAGTCGCAGAATTCGACCAGGGGCATGCCCTCGCGCTATCCCGGCTGGCGCGCCCAGGCCACCGGTGCCTACGTCGCGGGTTTCGAGCGCGCCTACGAGACGAATCGCGCGCCTTTCCACATCGGCAACCACTTCGAGGAGTGGAACGGCGGCATCTATATGGACGCGGTCGAGGAAGTGATCAAAAAGATCGCCGGCAAGCCGGATGTGCGCCTCGTCTCCTTCCGGCAGTTCGTCGACTGGCTCGACGTGCAGGATCCGGCGGTGCTCGCGAAGCTTCGGACCCTGGAGGTCGGGCAGTCCCCGGCCGGCGGCTGGAACGCCTTCTTTAAACAAGCCTGACAAGGGGCTTTACGGGCATCGAGGGGGGTGCGGGAGATCCCTGGAACTGCCATGCGAAACTTTTCACATGAGCTCTGGCCGCGCACCCCGACGCCGCTTCACCCTGCTCGCCGCCACAGCAGTGGCCGGTGCCCTGACCCTGTCCGCGTGCAGTGGTGACGGCAGCAGGGCCGGCGGCGGCGGCAACACGAACTTCGTCACCGGCAGCGGCGGTGCCTCCACCGTGGCCAAGGGCGAACGTACGGACGCGCCGAAGCTCGACGGCACGACCCTGGACGGCAAGGCGCTCGACGTCGCCGACTACAAGGGCAAGGTCGTCGTCCTGAACTTCTGGGGATCGTGGTGCGGCCCCTGCCGCGCCGAGGCCAAGCACTTCGTCAAGGTCTCCGAGGAGACGAAGGACCAGGGCGTCGAGTTCGTCGGTGTCAACACCCGAGACCCCCAGAAGTCCCTCGCGGTCAGCTTCGAGGAGGACTTCGGGGTCACCTACCCGAGCCTCTACGACCCGACCGGGCGGCTGCTCCTGCGCTTCCCGAAGGGCACGCTGAACCCGAAGGCCATCCCGTCGACCGTGGTCGTCGACCGGGAGGGGAAGCTCGCCGCCCGTTCGCTCGCCGCACTCGACGAGACGAAGCTCCGCGAGATGATCGACCCGCTGATCGCGGAGAAGTGAGCCCCGTGCTCCAGCTGGCCGCGGAATCCGGTTACAACGACACGGTCATCGGCGGCGCCCTGCTCGTGGCGCTGCCCATCGCGCTGCTCGGCGGACTCGTCTCCTTCTTCTCACCGTGCGTCCTGCCGCTCGTGCCCGGTTACCTCAGCTACGTCACCGGGGTCAGCGGCAGCGATCTCGCCGATGCCCGGCGGGGCAGGACCGTCGCCGGCGCCTCGCTGTTCGTGCTCGGCTTCACAGCCGTGTTCGTCTCCGGCGGCGCCCTCTTCGGCTTCTTCGGCCAGACGCTCCAGGACTACAGCGGGACGCTCTCCAAGATCCTCGGTGTGCTGATGATCCTCATGGGGATCTTCTTCATGGGGCTGATGCCCTGGATGACGCAGCGCGAGTTCCGCATCCACAAGAGACCGGTGACCGGACTGGCGGGAGCACCGCTGCTGGGCGCCCTCTTCGGGATCGGCTGGACCCCGTGCCTGGGTCCGACGCTCGCCTCCGTCAACGCGCTCGCGTTCGACCAGGCGACCGCCGGCCGCGGGGCGATCCTGTCCGTGGCGTACTGTCTCGGGCTCGGCGTCCCCTTCGTGCTGGCGGCGGTCGCCTTCCGCCGGGCGCTCGGCGCGTTCGGCTGGGTCAAGCGCCACTACGCATGGGTCATGCGGATCGGCGGCGGCATGATGATCGTGACCGGGATACTCCTGCTGACGGGCGCCTGGGACGTGCTCATCCAGGAGATGCAGGTCTGGTCCAACGGCTTCACTGTGGGGATCTGAGTCCATGAGCAACACGAACACCACGGACGAGCGTGACCTCGGCGAGGCCGGAGCACAGCTCTCCACCGCCCCGCGCGAGGAGCCCGCGTCCTCCTCCGTACCCGCGATGGGCGTCATCGGATGGGCCCGCTGGTTCTGGCGGCAGCTCACCTCGATGCGGGTCGCCCTGATCCTGCTCTTCCTGCTGTCGCTCGGCGCCGTCCCCGGCTCGCTGATCCCGCAGAACAGTGTGGACGAACTGAAGGTGCAGACCTTCAAGGAGGCCCACACCACCGTCACACCGATCTACGAGAAGCTGCAGTTCTTCGACGTCTACAGCTCGGTGTGGTTCTCCGCGATCTACATCCTGCTGTTCGTGTCCCTGATCGGGTGCATCGTCCCGCGCACCGGCCAGTTCATCGGCCAGCTGCGCGGCCGTCCGCCCGGTGCCCCGAAGAAGCTGACCCGGCTGCCGGCGTACACCACCTGGCGCACCGACGCCGAGCCCGAGCAGGTCCGTGAGGCCGCGCTCGCCGTCCTGCGCAAGCGGCGCTTCCGCTCGCACGCGGTGGACGACGCGGTGGCCGCCGAGAAGGGCTATCTTCGCGAGGCCGGCAACCTGATGTTCCACATCGCGCTGATCGTCATGCTGGTGTCCTTCGCCGGCGGACAGCTCTTCAAGTCCGAGGGCGGCAAGCTGATCGTCGAGGGCGACGGCTTCGCCAACACCCTCACCCAGTACGACGACTTCAAGTCCGGCTCCCTGTTCGACACCGACGACCTCGCGCCGTTCAGCTTCACCCTGGACGACTTCAAGGGCACGTACGAGCGCAGCGGCCCCCAGCGCGGCACCCCCCGGACCTACGAGGCCCGGGTGACGTACTCCGAGGGCGCGGACGGGGCACCGCAGAAGAGGATCATCAGGGTCAACGACCCGCTCGTCGTCGACGGTACGAAGGTCTACCTCAACGCACACGGCTACGCCCCCGTCATCTCCGTCAAGGACGGCCGGGGCAAGGAGGTCTACCGGTCCGCGGTGCCTCTGCTGCCCATCGACAGCAACGTCACCTCCACCGGCGCCATCAAGGTGATGGACGGCTACAAGGGTGTCGACGGCAAGAAGACGCAGCTCGGCTTCCAGGCCTTCTTCGTCCCGACGTTCGCCGGCAGCGGCCAGGGCACGATGTTCTCGCAGTTCCCGGGCGCCGACTACCCGGTGCTGGCGCTCAACGGCTACCACGGCAGCCTCGGCGTCGACTCGGGACTGCCGCAGAACGTGTACCAGCTGGACACGGCCAAGATGAAGGAATTCAAGGACGCCAACGGGGACAAGCTGAAGCAGCGCATGCGCCCGGGCGAGACCATGAAGCTCCCGGACGGCGCGGGCTCGGTCACCTTCGAGGGCGTCGAGGAGTGGGCCAGCTTCCAGATCACGCGCCAGCCCGCCAGCGGCTGGGCGCTCACCGGCGCCGTCGCCGCCGTCTTCGGACTCGCCGGATCGCTCTTCATCCAGCGCCGCCGGGTGTGGGTCCGGGCCGTGCGGGGCGCGGACGGCGTGACCGTCGTCGAGATGGCGGGCCTCGGCCGCAGCGAGTCCACGAGGCTCCCCGAGGAGCTGGGCGACCTCGCGGACGCGGTCCACACCGTGACGCCCACCGCACCCCCGCCCGCATCCGAGCAACTCTCCGAAGAACCTGCCGAAGGGGCTGAGAAGTGAATCTCGCCGCCGCAACCAACGAGAATCTGGCGAGCATCAGCAACACGCTCATCTACTCGTCGATGGCCGTCTACATGCTGGCCTTCTTCGCGCACATCGCGGAGTGGGTGTTCGGCAGCCGCAGCAAGGTCGGCCGGACCGCCGCCGCGCTGACCGGAGCGGGCGCCGCCGCTTCCGGGGTGAAGGTCGTGCAGCAGGGCGGCGGCACCGCGGTCCTGGACCGCCCGAAGGTCGTCACCCGGTCCGCCACCGGGACCCGGGACGTCCCGGACGGCCCCGGTGCCGCGGGCGGCACCGTCAAGGGCGACCTGTGGGGCCGGATCGCGGTCTCCCTGACCGTCCTGGCCTTCGCCGTCGAGGCGGGCGGGGTCGTCGCCCGCGCCCTGTCGGTGCAGCGCGCCCCCTGGGGCAACATGTACGAGTTCTCGATCACCTTCTCCACGGTGGCCGTCGGCGCCTACCTCGTCCTCCTGGCGCTGAAGAAGAACGTCCGCTGGATCGGTCTGCTGCTGGTCACCACGGTCCTGCTGGACCTGGGCATCGCCACCACCTGGCTCTACACCGACAGCGCCCAGCTGGTGCCCGCACTGCACTCGTACTGGCTGTGGATCCACGTCTCCACCGCCATCTTCTGCGGTGCCGTCTTCTACCTCGGCGCGGTCGGGACCCTGCTCTACCTGTTCCGCGACAGCTACGAGAACAAGCTGGCCAACGGCGGGAACCCGGGCGCCTTCGCCCGGTCGGTCCTGGAGCGGCTGCCGGCCGCCTCGACCCTCGACAAGTTCTCCTACCGCATCAACGCGGCCGTCTTCCCGCTGTGGACGTTCACGATCATCGCGGGCGCGATCTGGGCGGGCGACGCCTGGGGCCGCTACTGGGGCTGGGACCCCAAGGAGGTCTGGTCCTTCATCACCTGGGTCGCGTACGCCTGCTACCTGCACGCCCGCGCGACGGCCGGCTGGAAGGGCCGCAAGGCCGCCTACCTGGCGCTGATCGCCTTCGGCTGCTGGCTGTTCAACTACTACGGCGTGAACATCTTCGTCACCGGCAAGCACTCCTACGCCGACGTCTGAGCACCGCACGGACGAAGGGCGCGATCCGCTTCCGCGGACCGCGCCCTTCGTCATTCCCCGCCGTTGTCGGGGGTCACCGGGTCAGCGGGGTGTCCAGGACCGCCTTGCGGTGGCTGAACGTCTCCAGTGAGTACCGGCCGTGGTAGTTGCCCATGCCGCTCTCGCCGACCCCGCCGAACGGCAGGTCGGAGACGGTCAGATGGGCCAGCGGCAGACCGATGCCCACCCCGCCCGACGAGGTCTCGGCCAGCAGCCGCTCCCGCACGGCGGGGGACTGCGTGAAGGCGTACAGCGCCAGCGGCTTGTCCCGGTCGTTGATGAAGCCGATGGCCCCGTCCAGTCCGTCGACCGTCACGATGGGCAGCACGGGGCCGAAGATCTCCTCGCGCATCACGGGGGCGTCCGGTGCCACATCGGCCAGCACGGTCGGTGCGATGTACTTGCCGGCCCGGTCGTGGGCGCCGCCCGTCACGGTGCGGCCGGAGTCCAGGAGCCCGACCAGCCGGTCGAAGTGGCGCTCGTTCACGATCCGCCCGTACTCCGGGTGGGCGGAGGGGTCCTGCCCGTACAGCCCCTCGACCGCCGCCGCGAGGGCGTCGGCCAGGGCGGGCGCGGTCTCCGGGTCGGTCAGGACGTAGTCGGGGGCGACGCACGTCTGGCCGGCGTTGAGGAACTTCCCCGCGGCGAGCCGGGCGGCCACCGTGCCCAGATCCGTGTCGCGGTCGACGAACGCCGGTGACTTGCCGCCCAGTTCGAGGGTGACCGGGGTGAGGTGGCGGGCCGCGGCGGTCATGACGATCCGGCCGACCGTGCCGTTGCCCGTGTAGAAGATGTGGTCGAAGCGCTCGGCGAGCAGTGCGGTCGTCTCCGGGACCGCCCCCTCCACCACGGCGACCGCGTCCGTGTCCAGATAGCGCGGCAGCAGCCGGGCCACGGCGGCCGAGGTCGCGGGCGCCAGCTCGCTGGGCTTGGCGACCACGGCGTTGCCCGCGGCCAGCGTGCCGACGACGGGCGCGAGCAGCAGCTGCACCGGATAGTTCCACGGCGCGATGACGAGGACGACCCCGAGCGGGTCCTGCACGGTGTGCGCGGAAGCCCCGGCGAGGGCCTCCGGCACGGGGGCGGGCTCGGGACGCAGCCAGTCCTCCAGCCGCTCCAGGGTGTGGTCGATCTCGCGGACCGTGAAGTCGATCTCGGTCCGGTAGGCCTCCTTGCGGCTCTTGCCGAGGTCGGCGCGCAGGGCCTCGGCGAGCTCGTCACCGGCCTCGGTGAGCAGGGCGCGCAGGCGCGTCAGCTGACCGGTGCGCCAGGCGAGGTCCCTGGTGCGTCCGGTACGGAAGGTGGCACGGAGGCGGGCGACGACCTCGGCCGCGGTCTCCGCGGCCTGGTCGGTCTCCGCGGTCCTGGCGGCGCTCACAGGGCCGCCAGGATCTCGCGCGCCAGCTGCTCCGAGGAGGCCGGGTTCTGACCGGTGTGCAGGGTGCGGTCGTGCACGGTGTACGGCCCCCAGGGATCCCCGGCGGAGTAGTCCGCGCCGAGCTCCACGAGGCGGTTCTCCAGCAGCCAGGGGGCCTTGTCGGCCAGGCCGGCCTGGGTCTCCTCCATGTTGCTGAAGCCGGTCAGCCGGTAGCCGGTGAAGGGCCAGCTGCCGTCCTCGCGGCGGGCGGCGAGCAGCGCGGCGGGGGCGTGGCACAGGACGCCCAGGTGCGTGCCGGAGTCCAGGGCGGCGGTGAGCAGCCGGCCGGACGCCTCGCTGACGGCCAGGTCCTCCATGGGGCCGTGGCCGCCCGGGTAGAAGACGACGTCGTACGAGGTGGGGACGACGTCCTCCAGCCGCGCGGGGATGCGGAGCGTCTCGTCGATCGCCGCGAGGTACGAGGCGACGGCGTCGGCCTGTTCCTGGCCCCCGTTGGCCTCGGCGGCGAGGCTGGCGGTGTCCACGGTGGGGGCCACACCGCCCGGGGTGGCGACGGTGATGTCGAATCCGGCCTGGGTGAAGACGCGGTGCGGGGCGGCGAGCTCCTCGGCCCAGAAGCCGGTCGGGTGGGTGGTGCCGTCGTTCAGGGTCCAGTGGTCGGCACCGGTGAGGACGAAGAGTACGGAGGGCATGGGGGGTGCTCCCTACGAGACGATGTGCTGGTGGTGAGCAAGCTTGATATCATCAAGCATTACATTCATGTAACTGCCAAAAGTTGAGCATGTCAAATTAATGCGGGTGCGTGGCGGATACTGTTCCGGGCC
This sequence comes from Streptomyces clavifer, assembly GCA_014651175.1. Classification (GTDB taxonomy): domain Bacteria; phylum Actinomycetota; class Actinomycetes; order Streptomycetales; family Streptomycetaceae; genus Streptomyces; species Streptomyces clavifer. The sequence continues at coordinate 30,567 of BMWJ01000008.1, forward strand.
TCCGGGCCACGCGTACCGATCGAAGGATGACCGAACCATGACGACGGAACCGGCACCCCGCGCCGTCCCTACTCCGGACGAACTGCTGGAACCCCTCGCGGTCGTCGTCCGCGGCCACCACGACGACCTCACCGCCGTCGCCGCCCGCCACGGCCTCAGCACCTCGCAGGCGCGGGCGCTGATCGCCCTCAACGAGCCCATGCCCATGAGCGCGCTGGCCCATCACCTGGTGTGCGACGCGTCCAACGCCACCGGCCTCATCGGCCGCATGGAGGCCCGGGGCCTGGTCACCCGCACCCCGTCGCCGGAGGACCGCCGCTCGAAGGTCGCCGCCCGCACGGCGGAGGGCACCGATCTGGCGCACCGCATCCGCGCCGAGATGCGCGTCGTGCACGGCGCCCTGGAGGCGCTCACCCCGCGGGAGCGCACGGCGCTGCTGCCCCTGCTCAACCGGCTGGGACAGCTGCTGTCGTCATGAGCCGGCCGGTCCGGCCCCACTCCTCATGACGAGGCGTCCCCGGATCCCGCCCCGCCCTCGCGGCGCTCGATCTCCTCCTCGCGGCGGCGCAGGTCCGCCTCCCAGTCCTTGAGGGCCGACTCGTCCTTGGCGGCGTCGGTCTTACCCGCCTCGGGCTTCCCCGCGTCGGACTTCCCCGCGTCGGTCTTCTCGTCCTTCAGGGACTTGAGGAAGTCGGGATTGTCGTCGGGCGCCACCCACGTGGAGCGGCGGCCCCGGTGCCACTCGGAGGGCGCACGGCCCCCGGAGGAGGCCCGCTTCCTGCCCGCGGCGAGCCAGACGATCGGACCGACGATCCAGAACAGCAGGATGATGAAGACCCAGGCCACCTTCGGCAGGTGCTTGACCTCGTCCTCCGGGGTGTTCAGGCAGTCGATGAACGCGTAGATCGTCAGCGCCAGCGGCAGGAGGTACATCAGGGCCCTGAGCATGGTGGAAGGTCCCCCCGAGAAGAGGTGAGGGGGCGCACTGTCCCGCCCCGGTGACGGGCCAAGGGTAGCGGGTGGCCGATACTGGACGGCATGGCTTACGACGATCTTCGCTCCCTGCTCCGTGCTCTGGAGCGCGAGGGCGATCTCAAGCGCATCAAGGCCGAGGTCGACCCGTACCTGGAGGTCGGCGAGATCGTCGACCGGGTGAACAAGGCGGGCGGGCCCGCTCTGCTCTTCGAGAACGTCAAGGGGGCGTCCATGCCCCTGGCCATGAACGTCTTCGGGACGGACAGACGGCTGCTCAAGGCGCTCGGGCTGAAGTCCTACGCCGAGATCAGCGACAAGATCGGCGGGCTCCTCAAGCCGGAACTGCCGCAGGGCTTCGTCGGGATCCGCGAGGCGTTCGGGAAGCTCGGCGCGGTGACGCACCTGCCGCCGAAGAAGGTGAAGAGCGACAGCGCGCCCGTCCAGGAGGTCGTCCTGACCGGCGACGACGTGGACCTGGAGCAGCTGCCCGCACTCTTCACCTGGCCGGAGGACGGCGGCTCCTTCTTCAACCTGGGTCTCACGCACACCAAGGACCCCGAGACCGGCATCCGCAATCTGGGGCTCTACCGCCTCCAGCGCCACGACAAGCGCACCATCGGCATGCACTGGCAGATCCACAAGGACAGCCGGAACCACTACCAGGTCGCGGCCAGGCGCGGCGAGCGGCTGCCCGTCGCCATCGCGTTCGGGGCACCGCCCGCGGTGACGTACGCCTCCACGGCCCCGCTGCCCGGAGACATCGACGAGTACCTCTTCGCCGGCTTCGTCCAGGGCAAGCGGATCGAGATGGTCGACTGCAAGACCGTCCCGCTCCAGGTCCCGGCGCAGGCCGAGGTCGTCATCGAGGGATGGCTGGAACCGGGCGAGATGCTGCCCGAGGGCCCGTTCGGTGACCACACGGGCTTCTACACGCCGCAGGAACCGTTCCCCGCGCTGACGATCGACTGTGTGACCATGCGCAAGCGGCCGCTGCTGCAGTCGATCGTGGTGGGCCGGCCGCCGACCGAGGACGGCCCGCTGGGCCGGGCCACGGAGCGGTTCTTCCTGCCGCTGCTCAAGATCATCATCCCGGACATCGTGGACTACCACCTGCCCGAGGCCGGCGGCTTCCACAACTGCGCGATCATCTCGATCGACAAGAAGTACCCCAAGCACGCCCAGAAGGTCATGAGCGCCGTCTGGGGCGCCCACATGATGTCGCTGACCAAGCTGATCGTGGTCGTGGACGCCGACTGCGACGTCCACGACCTGCACGAGGTCGCGTGGCGGGCGCTCGGCAACACCGACTACGCCCGGGACCTGCTGCTCACCGAAGGGCCGGTCGACCATCTCGACCACGCTTCCTACCAGCAGTTCTGGGGTGGCAAGGCGGGCATCGACGCGACGCGCAAGCTGCCCGAGGAGGGCTACACGCGGGACGGGGGCTGGCCCGAGATGGTCGAGTCCGACCCGGACACGGCGGCGAAGGTCGACCGCCGTTGGAAGGAGTACGGCCTGTGAGTGCCTCCGCCGCCGCGGTGCCTCAGCCGCGCAGCAAGCCCCGCGCCTTCCTGCGGCTGGTGATGATCGAGCACTCGGTCTTCGCGCTGCCCTTCGCGTACATCGCCGCGCTGACCGCGATGTTCCAGCTGGACAAGGACATCCACTGGGGCACGCTGCTGCTGGTGACCGTCGCCATGGTCGGGCTGCGGACGTTCGCGATGGCCGCCAACCGCATCATCGACCGGGAGATCGACGCCCGTAACCCGCGTACGGCGGGACGGGAGCTGGTCACCGGGGCGGTGTCGGTGAAGTCGGCGTGGACCGGCGCGGCCGTCGCCCTCGTCGTGTTCCTGGGGGCCGCCGCCCTGCTGAACCCGCTCTGCCTGGTGCTGGCGCCGGTCGCCGTCGTACCGATGGTGGTCTACCCGTACGGCAAGCGGTTCACGAACTTCCCGCACGCGATCCTCGGCATCGCCCAGGCGATCGGGCCGATCGGGGCCTGGCTGGCGGTCACCGGCAGCTGGTCGTGGGACGCGGTGATCCTGGGGCTGGCCGTCGGGATCTGGATCGGCGGCTTCGACCTGATCTTCGCCTGCCAGGACGTGCGGGCCGACCGGGCCCACGGGGTGCTCTCCTTCCCGGCGCGCTTCGGCATCCCGGCGGCGCTGTGGGGCGCGCGGGTCTGCCACCTCGTGACGACCGGACTGCTGGTCTGGTTCGGTCTGGCGACGGAGGCGGGGCTCTTCTACTGGATCGGCATGGTGATCGTCGCCGTGGCCTTCGTCTACGAGCACCGGGTCGTGCGACCGCACGACCTGTCGCGGCTGAACCGGGCGTTCTTCTCGGTCAACGGCTTCATCGGGATCGCGCTGTTCGCCTGCGCGCTGCTCGACCTGCTGGTGCGCGGTCTCACACCGTGACGGCACCGGCCGGGCGGCGGGGGCGGCGGAGGACGAAGGCCGCCGCCACCCCGCCCACGAGGCCGAAGAGGTGGCCCTGCCAGCTGATGCCGGAGTCGGTCGGCAGTACGCCCCAGAGCAGTGAGCCGTAGACGGCGGCGATGATCAGACCGACCACGATGTCGAGCGGGCGCCGGTCCACGAACCCGCGGACCAGCAGATAGCCGAACAGGCCGAAGACCACACCGGACGCGCCGAGCGTGACCGTGTTCGGCGGCGCGGTCAGCCAGACACCGAGGCCGCCCGTCACGATCACCACGAGGACCACGGCGGCGAACCTGCGTATCCCGGCGAGGGCGGCGATGAAGCCGAGGACCAGCAGCGGGACGCTGTTGGAGGCCACGTGCTCCCACCCGCTGTGCAGGAACGCGGCCGGCACGACGTCGAGCAGCTCGGAGGGCTCGCGCGGGCTGATGCCGTAGGTGTCCAGGGAGTGGCCGGTCATCGTGTCGATGCCCTCCAGCAGCCACAGGAGCCCGACCCAGGCCAGCATGACCGCGCCGGCCGTGACGGCTCGTGCGGTGGCGGTCGTAGTGGCACGCGTGCGCATGATCACCCCCTGTTGATGGCTGTTCCCTGTTCCGTCGCAACGAACGGAGCCCCTGGCTCGGTTCCTCGAGGACGCTCCCGGATAGGCTCGGTGGTGTGGAATCCGGGACTTCAGTGAGTCAAGAGCAGCGCAGGCCTTGGATTGTCGGGGTGTCGGGCGCATCAGGTACCCCGTTCGCGGCCTCGGTCCTGCGGGGGCTGCTCGCCGCGGGCGAGAGCGTCGACCTGGTGGTGAGCCGCGCCTCGCGGCTGACCCTGCTGGACGAGACGGGGATCGCCTTCCGCGACGCGCACTGGCGCGAGGACCTGCGCGTGTGGCTGGAGCGTGGAGCGGACGGGAAGCCCGGCACCTTCGCCCTGAGCGACGACGCGCTCGGCCGGGTGCGGCACTGGGCGGCGGGCGATCTGGCGGCCGGGCCGTCCTCGGGTTCGTACCCGGCGAAGGGGATGCTGATCGTCCCGGCGTCAACGGCCTGTGTGGCCGGGGTGGCGCTCGGGCTCTCCAAGGACCTGCTGCAGCGGGCCGCGAGCGTGACGCTCAAGGAGCGGCGGAAGCTGGTCGTCGCGGTGCGGGAGACGCCGTTGAGCGGCCAGACGCTGAAGCAGATGGTGGCGCTCGACGAGGCGGGCGCCGTGGTGCTGCCCGCCTCTCCGGCGTTCTACGCGGGGGCGACGCACATCCAGGATCTGGTGGACTTCGTCGCCGGGCGGGTGCTGGACGCGGCAGGGGTGCCGCACCAGCTGTACCGCCGGTGGGAAGGGGAGCTCGGTGGCGGCTCCCGTGAATGAGGGGTCCGGCCGGTCAGCGCTTCTTGGCCGCGCGCGGGGTGCGGGTCCGGTCGGCGCGGCGCGCGGCTGCGGGCTGGTGGGCACGCGAGCGGTTGGCCAGGTCCTGCAGCTCGCGCATCCGGGCGTAGGCCATCTCGATCGTGTACACGGTGAAGTTCACTCCTGAAGATTCGAAAGCGTTTCTTGGATGATCTGGAAGATTCGCAGGGTGTAAACCCTGTTACGCCTTAGATTCTACACGTAGACTCGCGGTACTGCTAAACAATGGAAGGTTTCAGTCATATGGACGCGGTGGACAGGCAGCTCATCCAGGCCCTCAGAGAGAACGGCAGGGCCTCGTACGCCGAGCTCGGCAGGCTCGTCGGGCTCTCCGGGCCCAGCGTCACCGACCGCATCAACCGGCTGGAAACCGCCGGTGTCATCACGGGGTACCGGGCGACCGTCGACGCCGCGTCCCTGGGGCTCGGCGTGACCGCCCTGATCGGCATCTCGCTCTCCGACGCGGCCGACCACGAGGACGTCGCGCACCGGCTGAAGGACCTGGCCGAGATCGAGGACTGCTGGTTCATCGCGGGCGACGACTCGTTCATGCTCAAGGTCCGGGTCGGTGACGTGGACGGTCTGGAGAAGACGATCCGCAGGCTCAGCGGCACGAAGGGGGTCTCCCGCACCCGCACCACGGTCGTGCTCTCCACGAAGTGGGAGAACCGGGTCGGGGAACTTCCCGACGAGGCATAGGCGTACGGTTGGCTGCCGGAGTCTGTTACGTAGAGATATGGGAGGGGCACTGGTGGACGCGGGACTCAAGCGCGAGCTGGAGGAGAAGGTCCGGGCCGGTGAGCGGCTGACCCGCGAGGACGGGATCGCGCTCTACGAGTCCGACGACCTGGCCTGGCTCGGTGGGCTGGCCCACGAGGTGCGTACGAGGAAGAACGGCGACGTCGTCCACTTCAACGTCAACCGCCACCTCAACATGACCAACGTGTGCACGGCGTCCTGCGCCTACTGCTCGTTCCAGCGCAAGCCGGGCGAGAAGGACGCGTACACGATGCGCATTGAGGAGGCCGTCCGCCTCGCCAAGGCGATGCAGGGCGAGAACCTCACCGAGCTGCACATCGTCAACGGGCTGCACCCCACCCTCCCGTGGCGTTACTACCCCCGCTCGCTCAGCGCGCTCAAGGAGGCGCTGCCCGAGGTGGCGCTCAAGGCGTTCACGGCGACGGAGATCCACCACTTCGAGACGATCTCGGGGCTCTCGGCCTCGGAGATCCTCGACGAGCTGATCGAGGCCGGTCTGGAGTCCCTGACCGGCGGCGGCGCGGAGATCTTCGACTGGGAGGTCCGCCAGCACATCGTCGACCACAACACCCACTGGGAAGACTGGTCGCGCATCCACCGCCTCGCGCACGAGAAGGGGCTCAAGACCCCGGCGACGATGCTGTACGGGCACATCGAGGAGCCCCGTCACCGCGTCGACCACGTGCTGCGACTGCGGGAGATGCAGGACGAGACCGGCGGTTTCCAGGTCTTCATCCCGCTGCGCTACCAGCACGACTTCGTGGACATGAAGGACGGCAAGGTCCGCAACACGCTCCAGGCGCGGACGACGATGGCGACCGGTGCGGAGGCGCTGAAGACCTTCGCGGTCTCGCGGCTCCTCTTCGACAACGTCCCGCACGTCAAGGTGTTCTGGGTGATGCACGGCGTGCAGACCGCCCAGCTCGCGCTCCAGCACGGTGCGGACGACATGGACGGCTCGGTCGTCGAGTACAAGATCACGCACGACGCGGACGACTACGGCACGCCGAACAAGCTCGGCCGTGAGGACCTGCTGGACCTGATCCGGGACGCGGGCTTCCGCCCCGTGGAGCGCAACACCCGGTACGAGATCCTGCGCGAGTACCCGGGGCCGGACGCGGACCGGCGGGAGTCGCCGCAGCCGATGCGCGTCTGAGGCGCCCGTCCGACACCGCGCGAAAGCCCCGGCCAGTCGCTCATGGCCGGGGCCTTCTCGCGTTCTGGACGCGGATTGAGTGCACGGCGGGTAATGGTTAATCTGCGCTCATGGCACTTACATTCGAGGTGGATCCCGCTTTCGACCGCGCACTGCGGGACGGCATCACCGCACTCTGGGTCGATGTCACCAACGCCGGCGGAGCCGTCGGTTTCGTGGCGCCGGTCACCGCCGGGGACGTCCGGCCGGAGCTGGTCAAACACCTCTCCGCGATGGTCGACGGCCGCACCCGGCTGGTCGTCGGCCGTGACGAGCACGGCACGGTGGCCGCCACCGCCTTCCTCACCCACAACGCCCACCGGTTGATGCGCCACTGGATCGGTCTCTACACCGTGATGGTCCACCCGCGTCACCAGGGCAAGGGATACGGGCGCGAGCTGATGGGGGCCGCCGCGGACGCGGCCCGCGCGATCGACGGCATCGACGCCGTGCGGCTCACCTGCCGCGGCGGCACCGGGGCCGACCGCTTCTACGCCTCCTGCGGATACAAGGAGGTCGGACGCATCCCGAACGCCATCCGGGTCGCCGAGGACGACTACCGCGACGACATCATCATGCTGCTCCCGCTCTTCCGCCAGGACCTTCCCGAAAGCGACACGACGCCCCGGGGGAACCCTGCGATCTGATCGGATTTCGGGGCATGCTTCACTGGTCGGGCAGTACCGCAGACCGAACGACCGCAGGAACAACGACCGCAGGAACGCCGGACGTAGAGAGAAGGCCAGCCGTGTCCGCTGCCAAGCCCAGCGCAACGATCCGGTACACCGCGATGCGCCTGCTGATTTTCGTCGGCTGCTTCTTCGTCGCCGGCGTCGCGGTCCACTTCGGTGTCCTGCCCTCCGGGGTCGGTGGCTCCAACGCCGTCTGGGTCATCCTGCTCGGCCTGCTGCTCTCCGCGCCGCTCAGCTTCATCCTGCTGCGCAAGCAGCGCGACGAGATGTCCGAGCAGCTCATCTCCTCGGTCGACCGGACCAAGGCCCGGCTCGACGCGAACCGCACCCGTGAGGACAGCGTCGCCCCGTAGGGGCCACGTAAGGTTCCTCACACCCCGTACCCCGTACGCACGAAGACCCCGGGCCGGAGCATCGCTCCCGTACCGGGGTTTCGGCGTTTCCGGGCTCCCCGCAGAATGTCCTGCGACCGTCTCCGGCCGCCCGTCGATCAAAGCGGAGCTTTGAGGTTCTCAAAGTTCAAGTGTTAACGTGTTCGACATGAACGCAGCAGTGCGCCCCCGCCACACCATGAGCGTCCCGCTCGTGGCGCGCCTGCATGTCGATCTCTGCCGCTGTATGTCCGCGGTCTGTTGCCGCAACGTCTGAACCGGCATCATGCAGCGGCGCCGCCCCTGACGCGGGCGCCGCACCCCCGTCCCCGTTCGACCGCACGTCCGTACGTCTGTTCTCGTACGTCCCGATGCGTCACATCTGGAGTGTGTCCGTGTCCGCGAATTCCGCGCCCCCCACCGCGACCGACGCCGGTAAGCCGTCCGGCTCCGGTTTCCGCATACCCAGCGTTCCGTTCTGGATCCAGATCGTCGCCGGTCTGGTCCTCGGTGTCCTGCTCGGCTGGCTCGCCCGCAGTCAGGACGTCAGCTGGCTCGTCACCACGCTCGACAAGGTCGGCAGCATCTTCGTCCAGCTGCTCAAGCTGGCCGTCGCGCCCCTCGTCTTCTTCGCGATCCTGGTGTCGATCACCAACCTGCGCAAGGTCAACAACGCCGCCAGGCTGGCCACCCGCACCTTGCTCTGGTTCATGATCACCTCGCTGATCGCCGTGGCCATCGGCCTCACGATCGGTCTGCTCACCAACCCGGGCGCAGGCACCGGCCTCACGCCGAAGGACGGCGCCAAGCCCGAGAACGCCGGCTCCTGGATCGACTTCCTCACCGGCATCATCCCGACGGACGTCATCACGCCGTTCACCGAGCTGAACGTCCTGCAGATCGTCTTCATGGCGGCCGTCGCCGGTATCGCCGCGCTCCAGCTCGGCGAGAAGGCCAAGCCGATCCTCGCACTCAGCGAGTCGATCCTGGAGCTCCTCCAGAAGGCCCTGTGGTGGGTCATCCGCCTCGCCCCGCTCGGCACCGTCGGTCTCATCGGCTACGCGATCGCCTCGTACGGCTGGGACCTGATCGGCAAGTACGCCACCTTCACCGCCGACGTCTACATCGGCTGCGCCCTGGTGATGTTCGGCGTCTACCCGCTGCTGCTCGCCACCGTCGCGAAGGTCAGCCCGCTGCAGTTCTTCAAGGGCGCCTGGCCCGCGATCCAGCTCGCCTTCGTCTCCCGCTCCTCGGTCGGCACGATGCCGGTCACCCAGAAGGTCACCGAGCGCCTCGGCGTTCCGAAGGAGTACGCCTCGTTCGCCGTGCCGTTCGGCGCCACGACGAAGATGGACGGCTGCGCCGCGATCTACCCGGCGCTGGCGGCGATCTTCATCGCGCAGATCTTCGACGTCCAGCTGGGCATCGGTGACTACATCCTGATCGCGTTCGTCTCGGTGATCGGCTCGGCTGCCACCGCCGGTCTCACCGGCGCCACGGTCATGCTGACCCTCACCCTCTCGACGCTGGGCCTCCCGCTGGAGGGCGTGGGCCTGCTCCTCGCCATCGACCCGATCCTGGACATGATGCGCACCGCCACGAACGTGGCCGGCCAGGCCCTCGTCCCGGTGATCGTCGCGGCCCGCGAGAAGATCCTCGACCACGACGCCTACAACTCGGCGTCGTCCTCCCCCGTCGACTCGGCCGAGGTCGAGGTCGAGGACGCGAAGCCGTCGCGCGTGCCCGTCGCCGTGTGACGTCACCAGGCACCGTACGCAACGTGCCCCGCACCCCGTCCGGGGTGCGGGGCACGTTGCGTACGGCGGTGGTGGAGGATTCCTCCCGTAGCAGGAAGGAAGGAGGAGATCCTCATGCGCGTGGTGAAGGTCGCGGTCGGGGACGAGGTCGACCACGAGAGTTTCGGAAGGGGCACGGTGAGTTCGGTGTCGGGGAGCGGGGAGTCGGCGAAGGCGACCGTCGACTTCGACGAGGCCGGACGGAAACGACTGCTCCTGCGGTACGCGCCCCTGCGCAAGCTCTGAGGCGCGCGCCCCGCTGCCTCCGGTTCTGCTCGGAGGTGTCCCGGCGCCGCACGGTGCCGGGACACTCCTGTGTCCGGCGGGCGGTCAGGGGTGCTGGAGGACGACCTCGGGGTGGTTCGGTGCCGGGCCGTCGAGGAGTGGCTGCTCCCGGCCCCGCAGGTGCAGGTCGAGGAAGGCCGCCACATAGTCCCGGGTGATCCGCGTCGAGCGGTCGCCGGAGAGCGTGGCCGCGGGATCGACCGGCAGGCCGAGCTGTTCACCGAGTTCCGGGATGTCCGTGAAGGTGAAGTGGCCGGAGTCCTTGACGGTCAGCCAGCGCTTCCAGCCGTCCAGGTGCTGCCAGCCCTCGTCCCAGGAGCCGTCCGCGCTTCCGGGGCTGTGGCCCGCGTCGGTGCCGAGCATCAGGAACGGGCGGGCGCCGATGCCCGAGCGGGGAACGGGATCGAAGAAGGTGCCGTCCATGTTGATCCCCGCGTCGACGCGCGAGTCGGCGAGCATCGTGGAGGCCGCAGCGCTGCCGCCGATCGAATGGCCCGCGGCGGCGACCCGGCGCCGGTCGATCATGCGGGACCTCTCCCAGGCGGGGCGGGGGCCGGTCAGCCGGTCGAGCACGAAGGTGAGGTCGTCGGCCCGTCCGGTGGAGACGGCCTTCAGCACGTCCCGCTCGGCCGCCTCGTCCGGTGCCGCCTCGGCGGCGTCACAGGCCGCGCACGTGAGCATCCGCCCGCCGGGGAAGGCGGTCCCGGTGGACTCGTAGGCGTGATCGACGCTCGCCACGACGAAGCCGCGGCTCGCGAGGTCCTCCGCGAGGGAGGTCAGCGTGGTGCGGGGGGTGCCGAAGCCGGGGGAGAGCAGCACCAGCGGGAACCGGCCCCGGGCGGCGCGGGCGTCCGTACGGGCGTGGGTGGATGTGGAGCTGACGACGCCGGCCGGCACGATGCCGTCCAGCCCCCGGTGCGCCAGTAACAGCCGGGCCTCCTCGGTGCTCATGTACGGGGCGGGGCCGCTTCCGCCGCCGGGCCGGGCCGGGTAGTGCATCGAGACCATCAGCTCGCGGTCCCCGGAGGCGGGGACCCAGGCGTCGGTGCGGGTGTGGTCGGTGAGGTGCAGGACCTCGGCCCCGACCGCGTACGGGCCGGTCGGGCGGGGCAGTTCGAGCGCGGCGGCGGATGCGGCGGGGGTGGCCGGGGGACCGGGCAGGGCGTGGGCGGTGACGGTGGGCGTGGCCAGCAGGGCCAGGGCGGTGAGGGTAATGACGGCCGTTCGTGTGCGGAGTCTGATCGTCATACCCGGGACACTAGGCGGGGGAATCGGGCGGAGGCATCGGACCCAGGTGTGATCCCGTGGGGGACCTGAGGTGGACAGGGCGCCCTCGGGTGAGGACCGGTGGACGACTACCGGTCATCGTGGCCGGGCCGCGCCCCTTCCGTACGGTGGGGGCGGAACCCGCGCCGTACTCTTGCCGGGGAGCAGGGCAGTGGGGGCGGGAGGGGAGTCCGACATGAGTGCAGTGAAGAGCAAACGGATGCCGCGTGCGGTGCGCGAGCAGCAGATGATGGACGCGGCGGTACGGACCTTCGGGCAGCGCGGGTACCGCGCCGCTTCGATGGACGAGATCGCCGAGTCGGCCGGGGTCTCCAAGCCGTTGGTCTATCTGTATCTGAATTCCAAGGAAGAACTCTTCACCGCGTGCATCCGCCGTGAGGCGAAGTCCCTGGTGGAGGCGGTGCAGGCAGCGGTGGAGCCGGGGCTGCCGGCCGACCGGCAACTGTGGGCCGGGCTGCGGGCGTTCTTCACGCACACCGCGGAGAATCCGGACGGGTGGGCTGTGCTGCACCAGCAGGCGCCCTCCCAGGGGGAGCCGTTCGTCAGCGAGGTCGCGGTGCTGCGGGAGGAGATCGTTGCTTTCGTGACGGGTCTGATCGGGGCGGCGGCACGTGAGGCGCACCACGACCCCGCGCTGCCCGACCGGGATGTGGCCGGGCTCGCGCAGGCGCTCGTGGGTGCCGCGGAGGCGCTCGCCGGGTGGGCCAACGTCACTCCGGGCGTCTCGGCCAAGGAGGCGGCGGGCACCTTGATGAACTTCTCCTGGGCGGGCCTGGAGAACCTCATGCACGGCCGTAGCTGGCAGTCCCGGGGGGAGTGACCCGGCCGGGGGCCCGGGCTGCGGGCAGTGTCCCGAGGAGGGCGTGGCCGGTGTCAGTCCGCCTCCCGGGTCACGCTGCCGGTGAGGTGGACGCGGCCGGTGCCGCGCACCTCGAACGCGGATCCCGCCGCGGCGTACGTGACGGTGGCCGGCAGCAGGACGGGGGCCCGGAAGTCGGCCCGGACGGACCGGATCCGGCCGCCGGACCCTCCCGTTGCCCCGGCTCGGCCTCTCGCTTCGGCTTCCGCGAGGCAGCGGGCGACGGTCCACATGCCGTGGGCGATGTGCCGGGGGAAGCCGAACAGCCGGGCGGCCAGGGGGTGCAGGTGGATGGGGTTCCGGTCGCCCGAAGCGGCCCCGTACCGCCGCCCGAGGTCGCCCGGCAGCCGCCACTCCGCGACGGCGGGGAGGTCCGCCGGAGCCACCGGGCCGGGAGGGGTGGTTGACGGTGCCCCGGCGGTCGCGTGGCGGGACAGGTAGCCGCTGCGGGACTCCCAGACCAGCTCCCCGGCCAGCCGCGCCTCGGTCACCACGGTGACCGAGGTGCCCCGGCGATGGGGTGTCAGCTCGGCGGCGTACACGGTGAGTTCGAGCGTGTGCGCGGGGTACAGAGTGCGGTGCGCGGTGATCTCGATCCAGGTGTGGACCAGGCCCAGTACCGGCAGCGGGAAGTCGCGGGCCGTCATCAGCCGCATGGCCGGCGGGAAGCCCAGCACGTGCGGGTAGGTCAGCGGCAGTGCGCCCGACTCCGCGAAACCGCAGATCCTGCTGTACGCGGCGAGAGGGCCGGGAGCGACGCGCGCGGGTGGGAGCACCTCGCGCGTGCCGGGCAGCGTCGCGCCGGAGCGCCCCGGACGCTTGAACGGCGAGGTGACGGCTCCGCGTACGAGGGACGTGCTCAGTCCGGTCATGGCTTCAGGCCCCCAGCAGGCTCTGGCCGCAGACCCGCACGACCTGGCCGTTGACGGCACTCGACGCGGGCTGGGCGAACCAGGCGGTGGTCTCGGCCACATCGATCGGGAGCCCGCCCTGGGACAGCGAGTTCATGCGGCGGCCGGCCTCCCGGATGAGGAGCGGTACGGCGGCGGTCATCTTCGTCTCGATGAAGCCGGGCGCGACCGCGTTGACGGTGACGTCGTGCTCGGCGGCGGCGCGCGGGGCGAGCGAGCGGACCAGGCCGATGATGCCCGCCTTGCTGGCCGCGTAGTTGGTCTGGCCGTTGTTGCCGGCGATTCCCGCGATGGACGCGGTGGCGACGATCCGGCCCCCGCGGTTGACGGTGCCCGCGTCGAGGAGCGCGTCCGTGGTGCGCAGGACGCTGTCCAGGTTGACCTCGACGACCGATGCCCAGCGCTCGGCGGGCATGTTGGCGAGGCGCCGGTCCCGGGTGATGCCCGCGTTGTGGACGAGGACGTCGAGGCCCTCGGGGGCGGCCCCGGCGATCCGGGCGGCGGCGTCGGGGGCGGTGATGTCCAGCGGCAGCGCGGTGGCGCCGAGCCGGTCGGCGGTGCGGCTCAGCTCCTCCTCGGCCTGCGGGACGTCCAGACAGATCACGCGGGCCCCGTCCCGCGCCAGTACGCAGGCGACGGACGCGCCGATGCCGCGTGCCGCACCGGTGACCAGCGCGGTGCGCCCGGCCAGCGGTACCACCCAGTCGTCCACCGGACCGGGGGCGGCGGCGGTGAGCTCGATGACCTGGCCGCTGACGTACGCGGACCGGGGCGACAGCAGGAAGCGGAGGGTGGACTCGGCCGAGGCGGCGGCACCCGGGGCGATGCGCAGCAGTTGCACGGTGGCGCCCCTGCCGATCTCCTTGCCGAGCGAGCGTACGAATCCTTCGAGTGCCTGCTGGGCGGCCGCCTGGTGGTGGTCGTCGGGGGACGGCGGTGTGCCGAGGGCGACGACCCGGCCGCCGGTCGACAGGGACCGCACGACGGGGTGGAGCGCGGCGTGCACGTCGCCCAGGCCGGCGGCCGTGGTGATTCCGGTCGCATCCACGACGATGCCCGCAGGGCGTTCGGCGTGCTCGGTGACCTTCAGGCCGGTCGCCGCGAGGACCGGGGCGAGCGTGCTCCCCAGGGCCGACCGACCTGCCGTGAGGTGCAGCAACGGCCCTTCGAGGGTAGGTGTGCCCACCGTCCAGCGGCGCAGTCGCACGGGCTGCGGCAGCCCGAGCCTGCGGGTCAGAAAGCGGCCGGGTGCTGTGCCGGTGAGGTGCAGATAGCGGTCGGCCATTGTCCTGACTCCCTGCTCATCGTAGATTTACTCTTGAGTAAGGTTACTCAAGAGTCAGGAGCTGGTCGAGATGAGTTGGTCGAGTTGATCCCCCTCGGACTACCGCAGCCCCGGCGCGTCGCCGTCCTGGGCGGCAGCCGCATCCCGTTCGCGCGGTCCGACGGCCCGTACGCCCGGGCCTCCAACCAGGAGATGCTCACCGCCGCGCTGGACGGGCTCGTCGAGCGGTTCGGCCTGGGCGGCCGGCAGGTGGGCGAGTTCGTCGCCGGCGCGGTCCTCAAGCACAGCCGGGACTTCAACCTCGCCCGCGAGACCGTCCTTGGCTCCGCCCTCGACCCGCGCACCCCGGCGTACGACATCCAGCAGGCGTGCGGCACCGGACTGCAGGCCGTCGTCGCGGCCGCCAACAAGATCATGCTCGGCGCCGTCGACTCGGCGATCGCGGGCGGCGCGGACACCACCAGCGACGCGCCGCTCGGCGTCAACGACCAGCTGCGCAGGATCCTGCTCGACGCACGCCGCGCGAAGTCCGCGGGCGGCCGGCTCAAGGCGCTGGCGGGTGTGCGCCCCCGCCACCTCGTCCCGGACATCCCGCGCAACTCCGAGCCCCGCACCGGCCTCTCGATGGGCGAGCACGCCGCGGTCACCGCCCGGAAGTGGGGCATCTCCCGCGCGGACCAGGACCTGCTGGCGGCCACCAGTCACCAGCGGCTCGCCGCCGCCTACGAGCGGGGCTTCCTGGACGATCTCGTCGTCCCCTACCTCGGCCTGGACCGCGACCAGAATCTGCGCCCCGGCTCCACGGTGGAGAAACTCGCCACCCTGAAGCCGGTGTTCGGCGCCGGCCACCCCGACGCGACGATGACGGCGGGCAATTCGACCCCGCTGACCGACGGAGCGGCCACCGTGCTGCTGGCGAGCGAGGAGTGGGCACGCGCGCACGGCCTGGAGCCGCTCGCCTACCTGTCGCTGTACGAGACGGCGGCCGTGGACTACGTGGACGGCGGGGACGGCCTGCTGATGGCGCCCGCGTACGCCGTCCCGCGCATGCTGGAGCGTGCCGGGCTCACCATCGAGGACTTCGACCTCTTCGAGATCCACGAGGCCTTCGCCTCCCAGGTGCTCGCCACGCTGGCCTCCTGGGAGGAGCAGGGCCTGGCCCCCGTCGACCGGGACAAGCTGAACGTGGCCGGATCGTCGCTCGCCACGGGCCATCCGTTCGCCGCGACCGGAGCCCGGATCGTGGCGACCCTGGCCGGGCTCCTCGCGGAGAGGGGCGCCCCCGGCCGGGGGCTGATCTCGGTCTGTGCCGCGGGCGGCCAGGGGGTCACGGCCGTCCTGGAGCGCCCCTGACCCCGAGACACCCCGAAGAACGCACGTGTACGACCCCCCGCACCCAGAAGCCCTTAGCGGCGCCGGACCCCAGGGACGGTCCCGGCGCCGGCCCCCGAGTCGAGGAGCCGCTCGTGTCCACGCCCGCCTCTGCCGCCGTACCCGCCACGCCCACCCTGCCCGTCCTGGTCGAGCCGACCAGGGTCAGGGCGGCCGACGGCACGGTACGGGAGGTCTCCGTACCCCTGCTCGCGCCGACGGTCCGGCGCGGATCACTCGCCGAGATCCCCTTCGACAACGCCGCCGAGGCCCCGGAGGAGGCCGTCCTCAGCCGCAAGCAGGCCGACGGCAGCTGGCAGGACGTGACCGCGGCCGAGTTCGCCGACGAGGTCCGGGCCGTCGCCAAGGGCCTGATCGCGGAAGGCCTCCAGGCCGGTGACCGGGTCGCGATCATGGCCCGTACGACCTACGAGTGGACGCTGCTCGACTTCGCCTCCTGGGCGGCCGGGCTGGTGACCGTACCGATCTACCCGACCTCGTCGGCCTTCCAGGCCCGCTGGATCCTCCAGGACTCGGGGGCCGTCGCCTGCGCCGTGGAGACGACGGAGCAGGGCCGGCTGATCAGCCAGGAGCGCCAGCAGCTCGGCGACCTCACCCACCTCTGGCAGTTCGACACCGGTGCCGTCGGCCGGCTGAAGAAGCTGGGCCGGCAGGTCCCCGACGCGGTCGTCGCCGCCCGCCGAGCCACTCTGGAGCCGCACAGCCCCGCGACCCTCATCTACACCTCGGGCACCACAGGCCGCCCCAAGGGCTGCGTTCTGAGCCACGGGAACTTCTTCGCCGAGGTCGACAACGCCATCGAGCTGCTCCACCCGGTCTTCAAGTCGGTCTCCACGTACCCCGCGTCCACGCTGCTCTTCCTCCCCCTGTCGCACGTCTTCGGCCGGATGGTCGCGATCGGCTGCATGCGGGCCCGGGTGAGGCTCGGGCACGCGCCGTCCATCCGGACGGAGGACCTGCTGGCGGACCTGGCGGGCTTCAGGCCGTCGTTCCTGCTGGCGATCCCGTACGTCCTGGAGAAGGTCTACAACACCGGCCGGGCCACCGCCGAGAACCTGGGCCGCGCCTCGTCCTTCGACCGGGCGGCCCGGATCGCGCAGCGCTACGGCGAGGCGGTCGAGGCGGAGCAGCACGGCACCGGACCCGGTCCCGGCCTCGGGCTGCGCGCCGCCCGTGCCCTCTACGACCCGCTGGTCTACCGGCGCATCCGGGCCGCGCTGGGCGGGCGCGTCCGGTACGCGATCTGCGGCGGCTCGCCGCTGGGGCACCGGCTCGCCGCCTTCTACGCGGGCGCGGGCATCCAGATCTTCGAGGGCTACGGGCTGACGGAGACCACGGCCGCCGCCACGGTCACCCCGCCCCTCAAGCCCCGCCTGGGCACGGTGGGCTGGCCCCTGCCGGGCACCTCCGTGCGGATCGCCGACGACGGCGAGGTCCTGCTCGGCGGGGGGCAGGTCTTCCAGGGGTACTGGGACACCGAGCACGGCAAGGCCGTCCCGTACCTGGAGGAGGACCGCTGGTTCCCCACCGGAGACCTCGGCGCGCTGGACGAGGACGGCTACCTCACGATCACCGGCCGCAAGAAGGACATCATCATCACGTCCGGCGGCAAGAACGTCACCCCGGCGCCGCTGGAGGACTGGCTGCGGGCCCACCCGCTGGTCGGCCAGTGCATGGTGGTCGGCGACAACCGCTCGTTCGTCAGCGCCCTGATCACCCTGGAGCCGGACGGTCTCGCGCACTGGCGCCGGATGCGGAAGAAGGAGAACGTGCCGCTGCGTGAGCTCGTCGACGACGAGGAGCTCCGTACGGCACTGCAGCGCGCGGTCGACGAGGCCAACCGGCTGGTCTCGCGCGCCGAGTCCATCCGCAAGTTCACCGTCCTGCCGGTGGAGTTCACCGAGGAGAGCGGGCATCTGACCCCCTCCCTGAAGCTGAAGCGGGACGCGATCGCGCGGGACTTCGACGCCGCGATCGAGGAGATCTACCGCAAGTAGCGGCGGCGACGAGCGGGGGCGGCCCGGCCGGGCCGCCCCCGCTGTTCCGCGGGTCTCCTGGTGAGGCGCGATCTGCGGCACTCTCGGGCGGGGCCCCGCCGGCTCTCCGCGGGGGCCGTCAGCCCGCGCGCCAGTAGCCCAGTGCGTTCACCCGGTCCTTGGGGACGGCCAGCTCCTTGCGGGCGTACGTACCCAGGGTCCGGGTCGTCGCCGTGTCGCAGGCGATCCAGACGTACGCGTCCGGGGCGCCGGCCCCGAGCAGCTCCGGCAGGGCGGCCTTCACCTCGGCGACCAGATGCGCGCCCCCGTCCCGGCGCGGGACCTTGTGCAGCGTGTGGTGCGCCGGGTCCAGGCGGAACGGGAGGTCCTCGTCCGAGGCGTGCGCCGTCTCGAACCAGATCGTCGCAGGGACCCCGGGGACCGCGTCCAGCAGGGAGTTGATCGCGGGCAGCGAGGCCGGGTCACCGATCACGAAGAGCCGCCCGGGTGCGGGTTCGGGCAGCGTGAAGCCGGTTCCCTGGAGCGTCGCGTCGATCGTGTCGCCGGGCTGCGCCGTGCGGGCCCAGTCGCTCGCCGCCCCGTCATGGAGGGCGAATTCCAGACAGAACGCCCCGGTGGCCGGGTCGGGGTCGACCAGGGTATAGGCGCGCTGGTGGGGCTTGCCGGCCTGCTCGAACCAGATCCTGACCCACATCGTCGGATGCGCGCCGCCGGTCGCGGCGAGGAGCCCGCCGTCGGTCACCCGCACCCGCCGGAAGTCCTCGGTGACCTGCTCGACCCCGGTCACGGTGAACGTGAAGTCCCGTCCCCGCATGAGCTTGAGGACAACGCCCTCCCAGCCGTGACCCATGACTGTGCCTCCCCCGACCCTAGAGATTATTGAGGTTAGGCTAACCTAAATTCCTGAGCCATGGGGGTGGCTGGAAAACAACGGTTCGGGAGTGGGGAACGATGGCCGCAGGGCCCGGCTTCGACGTCTTCAGGGACGACTGGGGGATCCCTCATCTGCGGGCGGGCAGCGCCGACGCGCTCGCCCACGCGCAGGGTTTCGCCGCGGCCGGGGACCGCGCGTGGCAGATCGAGGTGGAGCGCCACCGGGTGCAGGGCACCACGGCCGCGTTCCTGGGCCCGGAGGCCCTCGGCTGGGACCGCTTCGCCCGACAGGCCCGGCTCGCCGACACGGCCCGGCGGTGCTTCGCCCGCCTCGAACCGGAGACCGCCGCCTGGGTCACCTCGTACGTCGGCGGAGTCAACGCCGGGCTCGCCGAAGGGGCCCGCCGCGCACCGGAATTCACCACGACCGGCCTGACCCCGGGGGTCTGGGAACCCTGGACCCCGCTCGGCGTCTGGCTCTCCGTCCACATCCTGTTCGCCGGCTTCCCCACCAAGCTCTGGCGCGAGGAGGTCGCCCGCAGGCTCGGCGAGGACGCGGTCACCCTCTTCGCCACCGACGGCCCCGGCACCTCCGGGAGCAACGGCTGGCTGCTCACCGCCGACCGCACCCGCACGGGCGCCGCCCTGGTCGCGGGCGACCCGCACCGCTTTATCGAGGACCCCGGCGTCTACCAGCAGATCCGCCTCGCCTGCCCCGAGTTCGACGTGGTCGGGCTCGCCGTCCCCGGCGTCCCGGGCCTGGCCCACTTCGGCCACACGGGCGGCGTGGCCTGGGCGATCACCAACGCCATGGCGGACTACCAGGACCTCTACCGGGAGCGGCTGCGGCGCACCGCGGACGGGGAGGGCGTCGAGGCGCTCGGCCCCGGCGGCTGGGAGCGCGCCGACGTCCACACCGTGACGATCGAGGTCGCGGGCGGCGATCCGGTGACGGTCGAGACCGTCGAGACGGCCCGCGGCCCGGTGATCATCGGCGGTCCGGACCCCGGTTCCCCCGACGAGGAGGCGATCGAGCCCTACGAGGGGGCGATCGAGCCCTACGAGGGGGCGATCGGGCCCTACGAGGGGGCGATCAGCCTCCGCCATCCGCCCCGCGTCACCGGCGACCTCGGCTTCGACGCCCTGCCCGCGCTGCTCCGGGCCCGGACCGTCGCCGACCTCGACACCGCGCTCGACCGGTGGGTTGAACCCGTCAACGTCGTGCTCGCCGCCGATACCACGGGCGCCACCCTGCACCGGGTCGCCGGGCACGTGCCGTCGCGCCCGCGGACCAACAGCCTGCGCGTCGTACCCGCCCACGACCCGGCGTACGCCTGGAGGGACCGGCCCGCGCCCATGCCGCGTGCCGTCGTCGACGGAACCGCCGTGATGGCCAATGCCCGGGGCCTCGCCGCCCCGCTCGGCGTCGAATTCGCGCCCCCGCACCGGGCGGAGCGGATACGGGAGCTCCTGGACCGGGGCGAGGACTGGACGGTCAAGGGCATGGCAGACATCCACACCGACACCCGGCTCGCCTCCGCCGGCCCGCTCCTGGACCTCCTGGCGGAGGTCCGGCCCGACGCCCCCGACGCCGTACGGCTCCGCGACCGGCTGCTCCACTGGGACCGGCACATGGCGGCCGACAGCACCGACGCCACGCTCTACTCCGCGCTGCGCACCGAGGTCGTCCACCGGCTCGCGGCCCACCCCGCCCTGGCCCCGCTGACCGGTGCGGCCGACCCGGCACGGTCCCCCGCCCACCCGGCGCTGTTCGCGCCCTGGCTGGCCGCCGTGCCCAGGATCGGCTACGCGCTGGAGCACCTGCTCACCGGCGCCTTCCTGCCGTACGAGGACCGGCTGGCGGCCGTGGCCGGGGCCGTCGCCACCGTCGCCCCGCGGTACGCCGGGGATCCGCCCCGCCCCTGGGGCGAGGTGCACCGCCTCGCGCCCTGGCGGGCGCTGCCGGACACCGGGGAGGTCCGGCCGGGCCTGGCCGGTGACCACGACTGCGTGCTCTCCACCTCCGGCGTCCCCGGTGTCACCGACCTCTGCGCCCGCGGCCCCGCCGCCCGCTTCGTCTGGGACCTTGCACGGCGCGAGGACAGCCTGTGGGTGGTCCCGTTCGGCGCCTCGGGCGTCCCGTCCGACACCCACCACCACGACCAGCTGCCCCTGTGGCTACGGGGCGAGCTCGTCCCCGTGGTCACCGACTGGGCGCTGCTGCACCGATCCGAGGAGACGACGACACCGATGCCCGCCCTGAGGACCCCCGTCCACGAGCAGGAGGTCGACGGCTTCGGCACCGTCCGCCTCGTCCCGATCGACCCCGAGGCGGACGCCGCCCTGATCCACGGCTGGGTCGGCGAGGAGCGCGCCCGCTTCTGGGGCATGCACGGGGCGAGCCGGGACGAGGTCCGGGAGATCTACGCCCACCTGGACTCGCTCACCACGCACCACGGCTACCTGGCACTCCGCGACGGCGTCCCCGTCGCCCTCTTCCAGACGTACGACCCGGCCACCGACCCGATCGGGGAGTGCTACGACGTCCGGCCCGGCGACTTCGGGGTCCATCTGCTGATGGCCCCCGGCGACACCGCCCTGCCGGGCTTCACGGCCGGGCTGCTCACCGCCCTCGTCACCTTCGTCTTCAGCGATCCGGCCCACCTGCGCGTCGTCGCCGAGCCCGACGCCGACAACGAGAAGGCGGTCGCCCGCATGGTCCGGGCGGGCTTCGTCCTCGGGCCCGTCGTGGACAAGCCCGAGAAGCGGGCCAGGCTCGCCTTCCTCAGCCGGCCCGTCCTCCCGCGCCAGCGCTCCCACTCCCCAGGAACAGCGGGTTGGTGAGGGCCGCCGGGGCGCCCGGCAGCCCCGGCACCGACCCCGGGTGCCGGACCTCGGCCCGCACGTAGGCGGCGTTCGCCGGAGTGGTCCGCCATTCCACCGTGCCCGTCCCCGACGCGGGCAGTGCGGACGTGTGCAGCGTTCCCTGGTCCGTGACGAAGTGCGCGGTGCACCCGGGAGCCCCGGTGACCTCCAGCCGCACGGTGACGGGCGTGTCCGGGCCCGCCGGGAGCCGCTCCCCGATGCCGGCGTGCAGACCGCGCCCGCCCGTGGCGCCGAGGGCGAGCGAGACCGCGGACGACTCGGCGATGTACGAGCGGCCCGCCCGGATGCCGTCGGTGATCGCCTCCCGGGACAGCTCCCGGGCCAGGACGACGGTCTGCGGCAGCCCCACCCGGTCGGGCTCGCGGTGGGCGTCGCTGCCGCCCATGGCCGGGATCCACGGCTTCGACGTCCGGGTGGCCGCCACGAGGGAGTTGTCCCACTCGGCCAGGGCGACCTCGTCCTCCGGCGTGTACGGGCCGTTCCACACCTCCACCGCGTCCGCCTCGCCGTAGCCGAACTTCCAGTGGCACCCGATGCAGGTGGCGTGCGGGTGCGCGGGCACGACCAGCCCGCCGGCCCGCCGCACGGCCTTCGCGAAGTGCCCGAAGCGGTTGTCCCGGGCCCGGTAGCGCCAGTCGACGAAGGTGCCGGGATCGGTGGCGACCGCGACGACGTGCCCGTTGCGGGTGGTGACCTCCTCACCCGTCAGGATCAGCAGGTCGTCGCCCCACAGCCCTTGCCAGGCGCTGTGCGCGGAGTGGGTGTTGTGCTCGCTGCTGTTGATGAAGTCGAGCCCGGCGGCGCGCGCGGCGGCGGCGATCTCCGCCGGGGTGCGCCTGCCGTCGGAGTGGACGGAGTGCAGGTGGCAGTCGCCCCGGTACCAGGCCCGGCCCCGCCCCCCGGCCCGCTCCGGGGGGTACACGAGCTCCGGCGCGGGGGCGGACGCGCCGATGCGCAGGGCCACCGTCACCTCGTACGGCAGCCCGTCGGGGGCCACCGTGTACGGACCCAGCACGATGTGCCAGGTCCCGGCACCCAGGGGGCCGGGGAGGTAGCCCGGCGTCGCCTCGTCGGTACGGAGGAAGAAGCTCGTCCGCGCCCCGCCGGACCAGCCGCGGAAGCCCCGGCCGCCGAGCTCCGTACCGCGCTCGTCGAAGATGCCGATGTCGAGGGCGTTGCCCTGGGTGCCCGCGGGAACCGGCGTCCTCGCGTACGCGTAGGAGACCGTGATCTCCCGCACACCGCGCGGGATCTCGACGGGCAGGTGGACGAAGTCGGGCGACCCCGCGGGCAGCGTGCCGCGTACCGTCCGCTCCCTGTACTCCCCGCCCTCGTCCTCCCGCCCGGGAGCGGCGTCGGCGAAGCTCACGGGTCCCAGCGTCAGTGCGGTGGCGGCGGTGGTGAGAAGGAGGCCGCGCCTGGCGATCGATCCGGTCATACGAGTGGCTCCCCGGGGTGTCGTGTGTGACAAGGGCGACGTACGCGCACTCTGGTGCCCAGCGGTGAACTGCCGGGAAACACCGCGGGAGTTACGGCCGAAACGAGGCCCCGCGCCCCCTCGGACGGGCCGAGGGCTCCGCTTTGGGCGCCGCACCGCATACGTTGGTGTCGTCACGGACGACGACGGAGGTGTCCTCACATGCGGATCGCCACAACGATCTTCCTCACCGATGAGACGATCACGCCGGTTCGGCTGGCCCGCGAGCTGGAGCAGCGGGGGTTCGCCGGGCTGTACCTGCCCGAGCACACGCACATCCCGGTGAGCCGGGAGACCCCCTACCCCGCGGGCGGCGAGCTGCCGCGCGAGTACGGCCGGACCCTCGACCCCTTCGTCGCCCTGGGGCAGGCCTCGGCGGTAACGGAGCGCCTCGCTCTCGGCACCGGCATCACGCTGGTCGCCCAGCACGACCCGGTCGACCTGGCGAAGCAGGCCGCGACGCTCGACCACCTCTCCGGCGGCCGCTTCACACTCGGCATCGGCTTCGGCTGGAATGTGGAGGAGGCCGCCGACCACGGGGTCCACTGGCCGGACCGGCGGGCACTGGTCCGCGACCGGATGGCGCTGATGCGTGCCCTGTGGGCGGACGAGCCGACGGCGTACGAGGGCGGGTTCGGCTCGGTGCGCGCGAGCCACGCCCACCCCAAGCCGGTACAGGAGCCGCGCGGCCCGGTGAACGGGCCGCGGACCCTGATCGGCGGGGCCGCGGGACCGAAGCTGTTCGCGCAGATCGCGGAGACCGCGGACGGCTGGCTGCCGATCGGCGGACGCGGCCTGACGGAGTCCGTACCGGCGCTGCGCACGGCCTGGGACGCGGCCGGCCGCGATCCGAAGCATCTGCAGGTGGTGCCGTACGCGGTCCTGCCCAGTCCGGGAAAGCTGGCACACTACGCGGACCTGGGCGTCGACGAGGTCGTCCTGCAGCTGCCCCCGGCCGGGGAGGCGGAGGTGCTGCGGGCCCTGGACGCGTACGCGGCGTACCTCTAGCCGGGCGGCCCGGCAGGACCGGGTGGTGGCCGAGATCGACCGGCGGCGGTCTCGGGTGCAACCATCAAGGCTAAAATTGCATCCTTCACCTCCGGACATCGATGGTGCGGCCCGTGTGCGTGTGTGCTCGGCTGCCGGGGAGCAGGAGCACGATGAACAGGCCGTTGCGGCACATAGCCATTTTCTGCGGGCTGCTGATGCTTGCTCTGCTGATACGGACCAACTGGCTCCAGTTCGCCCAGAGCGAGGAGCTGTCCACCCACGAACACAACCGACGGGTCAAGATCACGCAGTTCGCGACCCCGCGCGGTGACATCATCGTGGGCGGCAAGGCGATCACGGGGTCGAAGGCGGTCGAGGGGACCGACTTCAAGTACCAGCGCACCTTCAAGCAGGGCCCGATGTACGCGCCGGTCACCGGCTACGCCTCCCAGGCGCAGGGCATGTCGCTCCTGGAGAAGACGTACGACAGCATCCTCAGCGGCCAGGACGAGCGGTTCGCCTTCCGGCACGCCAAGGACATCCTCACGGGTGAGCCGCGGCGCGGCGGAGACGTGATCACGACCATCGACCCGAAGGCGCAGGAGGCGGCCTACAAGGGCCTGACCGACCTCGACGCACGGGGTGCGGTCGTCGCGCTCGACCCGGCGACGGGCAAGGTGCTGGCCCTCGTCTCGACGCCGTCGTACGACCCCTCGGTCTTCGCCGGCAACTCCTTCAAGGAGGGCGACAAGTTCCAGGCGCTGGTCGACAAGAAGAGCAAGCCGCTGGCCAACCGCCCGCTGCGCGAGACCTTCCCGCCCGGCTCCACCTTCAAGATCGTGACCGCCGCGGCGGCCCTGGAGCACGGCGTCGTGACGGACGTCAACGCGCCGACCGACGCGGTCTCCCCGTACCCGCTGCCGCTCGCCTCCAACAAGATCGGCAGCGAGGCGGGCGACGCGGTCTGCAACAAGGCCTCGCTCAAGACCGCCATGCAGTACTCCTGCAACAACGTCTTCCTCGACGCGGCGTCCAAGCTCGGCGTCGACAAGATGCGCGAGACGGCCGAGAAGTTCGGCTTCAACGCGGACATCTACTCCGAGGAGTTCGGCGACATGCTCGCCACGAAGAGCCTCTACCCCGAGGAGCTCGACAAGCCCGGCACGGCCCTGACGGGCATGGGCCAGGGCAGCCTCACGAGCACCCCGATGCAGATGGCGATGGTGACGGCGGCCCTCGCCAACGGCGGCAAGATGATGCAGCCCTACATCGTCGAGAAGCTGCAGGGACCGGACCTGTCCACCCTCGAGGAGCACGAGCCGAAGCTGAAGAACCAGGCGGTCTCGGAGGAGACGGCGAAGAAGGTCCAGGAGATGATGGAGTTCACCGCCAAGGAGGGCAGCGCCCAGAAGGCGCTGATCGACGGTGTCACGGTGGGCGGCAAGACGGGTACGGCGCAGCGCGGCAACGACGTGACCAAGGAAGTGCCGTACGGCTGGTTCGTCTCGTACGGCAAGAAGGCCGACGGCCAGGCCGTGGCGGTCGCGGTGTTCATCGACCCGACGGCCATGGACATCTCCCGCTCCGACATCTCGGGTGGTGGCCTGGGCGCGCCGATCGCCAAGCGCGTGATGCAGGCGGTGCTGGGCAAGTAGCGACGCGGACGGACACGCGCACGGGCCGGGCTCTCCACCCCTGATGGAGAGCCCGGCCCGTTTTCGCGGGAGAACCGGGCGGTGGGACCGGTGTCAGGACCGGATCAGCGCCTGATCTCCTTGATCTTGAGCATCCGTGTGATGACCTTGTCGAGCTCGTCGTCCTCGAAGACGTTCTTCCAGTCGTCGCGGACGCGACCGGTTGCGGCTCTCGCTGCGGGGGACGAGGAGTAGGGCGCCGCGCCGGGTGGGGATCCAGGCGGACGGGTTCCCGCGGACGGGCTTCCCGCGTGGGGTGGGGCTCCCGCGAGGTGGGGCCGCCCGGCCGGCCTCGCGGTCTCCGCGCCGGTGGGCGCGCACCCCGGGCTGCGCTCCGAGGGGCTCACCCGCGGGTGGGGCCGTGCCGGCGGGGCCCCGTGCTCACGCGCCGGACGGGACCGACCTGATGGTGCGACGGGGCCGGTTCGCCTCGTTCAGCAGGGCCGGCAGGTCCGTCAGGGCGTTGATGCGCCAGTCCGCCGTCTCCCTCACGTCCGGGTGGTCCGCCCACCAGTGGCCGTACGCCCCGCGGCGGATATGGGCCGCCTGCAGTCCCGAGGCCTTCGCCGGGAACAGGTCGTCGGCCGGGTGGTCGCCCACGTACAGGGTGGCGTGCGGCGCCGCCTCCGAGACCTCCAGCACCCGCTCGAAGAACCGCGGGTCCGGCTTCGTCACCCCCCACTCCTCCGACGTGACGACCAGGTCCGCCGGCAGGTCCAGGGCCCGCAGCAACTCCCCGGCCCGCGCTGTCCGGTTCCCCGCGATCACGATCCGCAGGCCGAGCGCGCGCAGCTCCGCCAGGGCGGGCCGGACGTCGGGGTAGAGGTCCTTCTCGTCCAGGTGTTCGCCACGGCCGGCCGCCGCGCGTGCGTGGTAGGCCTCGGTGACGTCCATGTCGGGGCGCAGGATGCGCAGCGCGTCCGCACTGTCGCGGCCCTGGACGACCGCGGCGCCGACGAGGGCGCTGACGGTGTGCGGCGGCACCCCGAGCCAGTCGGCCCAGGCGGCCCAGTGGCGGTCGTCGCGGACGAGGGTTTCGCCGATGTCGAAGACGATCGTTTCCATCACCTCCCCGACCCTACGGGGCAAGAAGGGGCATAGCGGACAAGGCGCTCGGGTGGTCGGGGTTGTTCCGCCGGACAGGGGCCCGGCCGCATCGGGTGTCCCGTTCGCTCGCCTCGGCCGTCGAGGCGGCCACCGGGTCGGCACCCGGGGCCACCGAGGCGCCCGCGATCTCCGGGACGGCGAAGGTGGGCAAGGTGCTGAAGGTCTCCAAGGGCACGTGGACGCCCGCGCCGACCTCGTGCACCTACCAGTGGTACGCCGGGGCAAGAGGATCTCCGGGGCGACGAAGGCGTCACTGACGCTCAGGACCGCCCGGAAGGGCAAGAAGATCACGGTGCGGGTGACCGCGAAGCGCACCGGACACGGCAACGGTTCAGCCGTCAGCAAGCCCACCAGGGTGGTCGTCGGCCGACCTCGTGGGCCGCGGCGGCAGAGGTGGTGAGCCGCGGGCACGGGGCCGGTTGTGCCGGACAGAGGCCCCGGTCCGGGTGGGGGGCGCCGCTCGTATGCTCGGTTCATGACCGATCCTCAGCGCGGACGTCCCACGACCAACGCCATGCGACGCGCCCTCCGGCGGGCCCGTGACGGCGTCACCCTCGATGTGGCCGAGGCCGCCGTACTGCTCCGGGCGAGGGGGGACGACCTGACGGATCTGACCTCGTCCGCCGCCCGGGTGCGCGACGCCGGGCTCGAAGCGGCGGGCCGTCCGGGTGTGATCACGTACTCCCGCAAGGTCTTCATCCCGCTGACCCGGCTCTGCCGCGACACCTGCCACTACTGCACCTTCGTGACCGTGCCCGGGAAGCTGAGGCGCGCGGGCCACGGGATGTTCCTGTCACCGGACGAGGTCCTCGACATCGCCCGCAAGGGCGCCGAAATGGGCTGCAAGGAAGCCCTGTTCACGCTCGGTGACCGCCCGGAGGACCGCTGGCCCGAGGCGCGGGAGTGGCTCGAGGCCGAGGGTTACGACGACACCCTGGCCTACGTACGTGCCATGGCGATCAGGGTGCTGGAGGAGACCGGGCTGCTGCCCCACCTCAACCCCGGGGTGATGACCTGGACCGATCTGCAGCGGCTGAAGCCCGTGGCCCCGTCGATGGGCATGATGCTGGAGACGACGGCGACCCGGCTCTGGTCCGAGAAGGGCGGCCCGCATCACGGGTCCCCCGACAAGGAGCCCGCCGTCCGGCTGCGGGTGCTGGAGGACGCCGGACGGTCCAACGTCCCGTTCACCACCGGCATCCTGATCGGCATCGGCGAGTCGTACGAGGAGCGCGCCGACTCCCTGTTCGAGCTGCGCAGGACGGCCCGCGCCTATCACGGCATCCAGGAGGTCATCGTCCAGAACTTCCGCGCCAAGCCGGACACGGCGATGCGCGGGATGCCGGACGCCGAGCTGGAGGAGCTGGCCGCCGCGATCGCCGTGGCCCGTCACATCCTGGGCCCCTCGGCCCGCATCCAGGCCCCGCCGAATCTCGTCGACGCCGAGTACGCCCTGCTGATCGGCGCGGGCATCGACGACTGGGGCGGGGTGTCGCCGCTCACGCCCGACCATGTGAACCCGGAGCGGCCCTGGCCGCACATCGACGAACTCGCCGCCCGCACGGCCGAGTCGGGCTTCCAGCTGCGCGAACGTCTGACCATCTATCCGGAGTTCATCCAGCGCGGCGAGCCCTGGCTCGACCCGCGCCTCCTCCCGCACGTCCGGGCGCTCGCCGACCCGGAGACCGGCCTCGCGAAGGAGGGCGCCATTCCGGCGGGGCTGCCCTGGCAGGAGCCCGACGAGGGGTTCAACGCCTCCGGCCGCGTCGACCTGCACCGCACCATCGACACCGAGGGCCGCACCGGCGACCGGCGGAACGACTTCGACGAGGTGTACGGGGACTGGGAGGCGCTCCGCGAGGCCGCGGCCCCCGGCATGGTCCCTTCCCGCATCGACGCCGACGTGCGCGAGGCGCTGAGCCGGGCCGCCGACGATCCGACGAAGCTCACCGACGACCAGGCCCTCGCCCTGCTCCACGCGGACGGGCCGGCGCTGGACGAGCTGTGCCGGATCGCGGACACCCTGCGCCGGGACGTGGTCGGCGACGACGTCACCTACATCGTCACCAGGAACATCAACTTCACCAACGTCTGCTACACCGGCTGCCGCTTCTGCGCCTTCGCCCAGCGCCGCACGGACGCCGACGCGTACACCCTCTCCCTGGACCAGGTCGCGGACCGTGCCGCACAGGCCTGGGACGTCGGAGCGGTCGAGGTCTGCATGCAGGGCGGCATCCACCCGGACCTGCCGGGCACCGCGTACTTCGACATCGCGCGGGCCGTGCGGGAGCGCGTCCCCGGCATCCACGTCCACGCGTTCTCGCCGATGGAGGTCGTCAACGGTGCGACCCGCACGGGGATGTCCATCCGTGACTGGCTAACCGCGGCCAAGGAGGCAGGGCTCGGCTCGATCCCCGGCACCGCCGCCGAGATCCTCGACGACGAGGTCCGCTGGATCCTCACCAAGGGCAAGCTGCCGACCGCCACCTGGCTGGAGGTCATCAGGACGGCGCACGAGGTGGGGCTGCGGTCCTCCTCGACGATGATGTACGGGCACGTCGACCAGCCCCGCCACTGGCTCGGCCACCTCAGGACGCTGGCCCGCCTCCAGCAGGAGACCGGCGGTTTCACGGAGTTCGTCACCCTGCCCTTCATCCACACCAACGCCCCGGTCTACCTGGCCGGGATCGCCCGCCCCGGCCCCACCGACCGCGACAACCGGGCCGTCACGGCCATGGCCCGGCTGCTCCTCCACCCGCACATCACCAACATCCAGACCAGCTGGGTGAAGCTCGGCACCGAGGGCGCGGCCGAGATGCTGCGCTCGGGGGCCAACGACCTCGGCGGGACGCTGATGGAGGAGACCATCTCCCGGATGGCGGGCTCGAGTTACGGCTCCTACCGGTCTGTCCAGGACCTCGTCGCCATCGCCGACCTCGCGGGACGGCCGGCGAAGCCGCGTACGACGCTCTACGGCGAGGTGCCGGCCGAGCGCGTCGCGGCAGCCGCGGCGTCGGACGGCCACCTGCCGGAACTGCTGCCGGTGCTGCCGAGCTGAGGCCGCGCGGGGGTGCGGCCCGTCCGGGCCGCACCCCTGCCCGTACCGCCTGCTGTACTCCGGTGAGGCCCTCTCGCCGGGCCGGGCGGAGAGGACCGCCGCCGGGCGGAGAGGACCGTCCCGGAAACCCCCACGGGCCCACGGGAATCCCCTCGCGGAAACACCTCCCCGAATCCTTCCCGAAACCTCCTCCGGAATCCCCCACCGGTAATCCACCCGAGAAACCCGTCCCGGAAACCCGCCCGGGAAAACCCGCCCGGGAAAACCGTGAGGAATGCCGTTCAAAAGTGCTCCGAAGTGCGACTCCGTACATAACGTTCCACCCCTGAATCGGCTCTTCCTGTTCGATTACAGTGCTTGCGCAGTCGCAAGCCGGAACGGACGGAAGGGGCACGGTGAGCACAGGGACCACGGCTGTCTGGGGCCGTGCCGAGCAGCAGGACTTCCGCAGCCGGGTGCGTGGGTCCCTGCTCGGAGGTGCCATCGGTGACGCGCTCGGGGCGGGGGTCGCCGGATTCACCCTGGAGGCGATCCGTGCCTCCCACGGCACGGACGGCGTGGTCGACTTCGTCCCCGTGCACGGCAGGCGCGGCGCCGTCACCGCCGTCACCCAGCTCACCCTCTTCACCGTCGACGGGCTGATACGGGCGCAGGTCCGCCGCGACACCGGCGCCTGGCACCCGCCCACCGACGTGCACCGTGCCCACCTGCGCTGGGCGGCCACCCAGAGCGCCTGGGGACCCGACGAGCGCCGTAAGGACAACGGCTGGCTGGCCGCGGAGGAGTGGCTGTACGCCCGGCGCGCGCCCACGAGGGAGTGCCTCATCGGCTTCGGTGACGCCACGATGGGCACCCTCGCCGTGCCCAAGAACCCCGCGGCGCGTGACTCCGCCGCGCTCACCCGCTCGGCCCCGTTCGGGCTGCTCGTCGGCTGGGAACCGCAGCTCGTCCTCCAACTGGCCGTCGAGTGCGCCGCCCACACCCATGGCCATGCCACCGCCCAGCTCGCCGCCGGGGCCCTCGCGGTGATCGTGCACGGGCTGGCCCGCGGCGAGACCCTGGACGGCTCCGTCCAGCACACGCTCTCCCTGCTCGCGGAACGCCCGGGCAACGAGCAGGTCACCGAGGCACTGCGACAGGCCCTCGGCTCGGTCCGCCAGGGCATCCCCGGCCCCGCCCTCATCGAGGCGCTCGGCGACACCGACTCAGCGGAGGAGGTCCTCGCCGTGGCCCTGTACTGCGCCCTGGTCGGCGAGGACGTGCGGCACGGGCTGCGCCTCGCCGTGAACCACTCGGGGCCGTCCGCGGCCACCGGGGCGGTCTGCGGTGCCCTTCTCGGTGCGCTGCACGGCGAGACGGCGCTGCCCCCGGCCTGGCTGGCCGAACTGGAGGGCCGCTCGACGGTCCTGCAGCTCTCCGACGACTTCGCCATGGAGATGACCCAGGGACCGGCCCTGCACAGTCCCACCGCCGTCGCTCCCGGCTGGCTGGCCCGCTACCCGCGGGGATGAGCCGGGCGACGGCACGGAGCCGGACGGCAGGAGGGGGCGGACGCCGCCGCGCCCGCCCCCTCCGCCCGACCCTCCGCACGCGAGGGTCAGTCCTTCACCCCCTCGGGCACCACCGTGCCGTCCGGGCCGGCCTGCTGCGCGGGGACGGCCGCCGCGGTGGCTCCGCCCGCCGGGCCTTCGTCGTCCGTGTTGATCCGGGCGATGAGCGCGTCGCGCTCCGGTGTGTCCTCCGGCTTGATGAACCCGATGACGATGTACAGCACCAGCGAGATCGCCAGCGGCAGCGCCACCTGGTACTGCAGGGCGACGTCCGTCTTCACCGAACCGTCGAAGTTGTAGTTGGTGAGGTAGAACGCCAGCAGTCCCGCCGCCCAGCTGGTGAGCGCCGCCGTCGGCCCCGACCTGCGGAACCTGCGCAGCAGGCCCAGCATGAACGGGATCGCGATCGGGCCCATCAGACCGGCCACCCACTTGATGACGACCGAGATGATGTCCTTGAACGTCGGCGAGTTGATCTGGGTCGCCAGTGCCATGGACAGGCCGAGGAAGGCGAGCGTGGACAACCGCGCGGCCATGAGCCCGCTGCGGTTGCTCCAGGTGCGGGCGGCCTTGGAGAAGACCGGCGCGATGTCCCGGGTGAAGACCGCCGAGATGGCGTTGGCGTCGGAGGAGCACATGGCCATCGTGTGCGAGAAGAAGCCGACGACCACCAGGCCGAGCAGCCCGTGCGGCAGCAGCTGTTCGGTCATCAGGGCGTAGCTGTCCGAGGCGTCCGGCTTCTTGGCCTCGACGAGCAGCGGGGCCACCCACATCGGGAAGAAGAGCACGACCGGCCAGACCAGCCACAGCGCGGCGGACAGCCGGGCCGAACGGGTCGCGGAGCGTGCGGAGTCCGTGGCCATGTAGCGCTGGGCCTGGTTCCACATGCCGCCGTTGTACTCGAAGGTCTTGATGAAGAGATACGCCAGCAGGAAGGTCACCGTGTACGGGCCGGCCGTCGGATCCGTGTGGCCCTCCGGCAGCTTGTCCCAGACCGTCCACAGCGAACTGAAGCCGCCCAGCTTGCTCATGACGATCACCAGCATGGCGAGACCGGCGAACAGCTGGATGATGAACTGCCCGAGCTCGGTGAGCGCGTCGGCCCACAGCCCGCCGACGGTGCAGTAGACGGCCGTGATGGCACCGGTGATGAAGATGCCCTGGGTCAGGGTGATGCCGGTGAAGACGGACAGCAGCGTGGCGATGGCCGCCCACTTCGCGCCGACGTCCACGATCTTCAACAGCAGTCCGGACCAGGCCAGGGCCTGCTGGGTCGGGACGTTGTAGCGGTCCTTCAGGTACTCGAGCGGCGAGGCGACGTGCAGGCGCGAGCGCAGCCGGTTGAGCCGGGGTGCGAAGAGCTTCGCGCCGATCCCGATGCCGATGGCGATCGGCAGCGACCAGGTCACGAAGGACGTGACGCCGTACTGATACGCGATACCGGCGTAGCCGGTGAACATCACCGCGCTGTAACCGGACATGTGGTGCGAGATGCCCGACAGCCACCACGGCATCTTGCCGCCGGCCGTGAAGAAGTCGCTGACGTTGTCCACGCGCTTGTGCGACCAGAGTCCGATCGCGATCATCACACCGAAGTAGCCGATGAGCACGGCCCAGTCGAGACTGTTCATGTGCCCCCTCCAGGGGTCCGCCATGTGAACGGGAACGCTCTTCGTCAGTACGGCCGTTCAGCGGTGCCCCCGTGCGGGAACGGGGACTTCGGGGATTGAACCGTCTGTTCGACTCCTCGGTCAAGACGTTCGCGGTCAAGGATATGAACACAGATCAGCAAGGCGAACCATTTTACTGGTTCTTGACCCGGCGGAGCGTTGTCGTGAACGCGACTACTGCCACACGATGAGCGGGCACTTCGTCAGGCTGTGCGGAGATGGAAGCGACACAGAGGTCAGGAACGCCCGAGAACGCAGAGCGACCGCACGGGATGCGGGTCCCGTGCGGTCGGAAGCAGGAGGGGAACTGGACGAGCGAGGTCTGGAGCGCTGACGCGCTGAGGGGCGGTTCGCTGACCGGCGGTGCTGAATCCGTTGGTGGGCCGAGCCCCCTCGGCCAGGACGGCGGACCGGTCGAGAGGGCTCCTGGTGGCGCTACGGAGTGACCGCGCGGGGCGAACCGCGCACGGCGGATCAGGCGTGGGCCGTACCCGCTGCGACATCGAGCACGAAGGCGTTCCACGCGCCGGGCACGAAGGTGAGTGAGGGGCCTTCGGGGGCCTTCGAGTCACGTACGGCGATGGCCTGCGTGACGGGCGACTTCACTTCGACGCACGCCCCGTTGCCGCCGGAGTACGACGACTTCGTCCAGTTTTCCGTTGCACCCTGAAGAATAGCCATGTTCACTCCGGTTCAGAGAGTTGTGTGAGTGGCGCCAACCTCGTTCCCGTTGGCGTGATCGACGCTACCGGCCAACATCGCTGAGTGGAGCAGCCGTTCACTCGTCCGGATGGCATATTTCATAGGGGTCTTCCGCCGTGAGGTGGTGACGGTGTACCGTCCCGTCCCCACCTCACCTGCGCCCGGTATGTCTCGTACATCGGTCTCTTCCGGTGTCCGGTTCCGCCAGGTGTTCCCGGTGTTCAGCGGGTGTAACTCTTGGCGATCTCGCCGATGAAATGGCGGGTCTGCTCCACGTTCAGCGCCTGTGCCCGCAAGTGCTCGTACATGACGCTGTAGCGCTGCACGTCATTCGCCTTCTCCAGATAGAGATCGCTGGTGACGCCTTCGATGTACACGACGCTGGAGTCCGCGGCGTCGGGGAATTCCAGAATGGCGTACTGCCCGTTGATGCCCGGGTGCGCGCCCATCTCGAACGGCAGTACCTGGACGGTCACATGGGGCAGCCGGGACTGCTCGACGAGGTGCTCCAGCTGCTCGAGCATCACCTGCTTGCCGCCGACCAGTCGGCGCAGTGCGGACTCGTCGATCACGGCCCAGAGGCGCAGCGGGTGTTCGGGGGCGTTGACCCGGTCCTGGCGGCGGGCCCGCACGTTCACCCGCTTCTCGATGTCGGAGGACGGTGCCTCCGGAAGCGCCCCGTTGATCAGGGCCTCCGCGTAACCGCGGGTCTGCAGCAGGCCCGGGACGATCTGGGGTTCGTACACCCGGAGCGATTCGGCGTCCGTCTCCAGCCCGATGTAGACGCTGTACGGGATGTCGCCGAAGGCGTGCCACCAGCCCTGCTGGCGGGAGTCCTTGGCCATTTGCATGAGCGAGTCGACGATCCGGTGGTCCTCGACCTCGTAGACCCCGCAGAGATCGCGTACGTCGCGCTGGCTGATGGAACGGCGGCCGTTCTCCAGGCGGCTGATCTTCGACTGCGAGACCAGCAGCCGCTCCGCGACCTCTTCGGCCGTCATGCCCTTGATCTCGCGGAGGCGGCGCAGTTCCTGGCCCAGCCGGCGTCGCCTGACAGTGGGATTGACGTTGGTCGGCAAGGGAAAGGCACCTCCGGCTATGCAGCTGTTGTAGCTGTGCGTGTCTGCTTGCTCAGCAGATTGCCACCCGGGGACCCGGCCGCGCTGGGAAACGGCCACACGCAATGACCGCACGCAGGAGCGCGGGGCAGCCGGTGGATCCGGCTGCCCCGCGCCTGTTGCGGCTCCCGGACCGGGTCATGGGGACGTCGGTACGGCGGTATTCGGTGCTCCGCGCAACTGTCCGCGCGGTCGTGCGGTCAGTGGACGGAGGTGTGCGCCATGCTGCCGCTCCGCGCTTGGGCTTGCGGCTGCAACGGCACGCCCACCGTCTGCTGATTACGGCGCGGCTGGACCGCCGCACCGTTCTGGACGTCCATCACGGCATGCGCCACGAGACCGCCCATCGGGTCGTGTCTGATCAGGTCCCGGAGCCGGGAGCGCGATGAGCGCCCCTCGTTCCCGGGGTACAGGTGCTTGCCGAGTCCGACCGCGTGGGCCAGGGCGGCGAGCGCCGCGGTCCGCGGGTCCGGCGGTACGCCGGTGCGGATCGCACTGTCCAGCCGGGCTTTGATGTCCCGGCTGATTGCCGTGTCCGTCGCCTGGTAGCGAGTCGTCGGCAGCACTCCGCACATCTGGCCCGCCACGGCATGCACCATGCCGCACCGCTCCAGATGAGCGAGGTAGATCTGGCGAAGTCCCAGTCGGGGTCCGCCGATCCAGTGGACGGCCCGAACCGGGCTGCCGCGACGGCGCAGCAGTTCCAGTGCGGAGTCCAGAGTCGGATCTCCTGTCGGCCGTGGCATCACCACGGCGATACGATCCCCGTCAGGGGCTATCCGTCCTGCCAGAGCCAGCTCTACTAGCTGTGCCCCGGCCAGGCCGAGGTCGAGCGACTGCGGCTGCGCTGTGGTACCCGTGGTCGGGTCCAGAGCGAGCAGCAGAAGCTCCTCCGGAATTGTTCTGCGGCTCCTGCCCATCCATGCCTCCCCGCGTGGATGAGTGACAGGGTGACCCCTCTCACAATGGTCTGTCGAGGGTGCCTGGGTGCTTTGTGAGGGAACCGTTAGGTATGTCGTTCTCGTCTAGCGGCTTGGCCAAGGGTTCACACAGGACACTGGTAGATGGTTCGGACAGCGCGGGCATGTCCCCGCGGCGCAACAAGGAGGCATCGGTGGCGGGCGAGTCCCCCGACAAGTCGGAGCAGCGGAAGTCGTCGGGGACGGCTGAGGAACGCGATCCGCGTTTCGCCGTGTTCCGCGAACCGGTCGCCGCGGCGGGCACCGGGAGTACGACGGGCAGGACGACGGGCACCGTGACGGACACCGCGACGGCGGTCTTCCGCTCGCCGCTCTCCGCGGACCCGGCCGGCGACCCGGACGAGGAGTCCGAGGACGTCTCGGCGGACGTTTCCCGGGAAGGGTCCGTGGACGCCGAGAGCGAAACGGGCGCAGACCGGGCCGACACGGCTACCGCATCGGGCAGCGGCCCGGAGGGACCCGAGGCCCCCACGGAGGGCTCAGAGGCCCCTGAGGGGGGCTCTACGGGCCGTGGGGCGCCCGGAGGTCCCGCGGGGACTGCCGGGGCTGACGAGGCGGCGAGGGGCGAGGCCGGGGCGAAGCCCGCGGCGGACGCCGCGCCGGCTGCCGGTGCCGATCCGGAGGTTGATGCGGATGCCGATGCGGACACCGGGACGGACGCTGTGGCTGCCGCGGGGCCGAGCGGCGCATCCGGTTCGGATGCAGACGCGGCAGTCGAGGGTGGATCCGGTCCTGCGACAGCCTCGGGCCCGAACGTGAAGGGCGAGTCCGACGAAGCGCCGGACGCCCCGGACGCCCCGGAGACGGACGGCGACGCCGAGGGCGGTGCGCGGGCCGAGTCCGACGACGACCGCGACGACCAGGACGAGCCGGGCGCCGAGACCGCCGACGCGGCAGGCTCCGGGGATGCCCTGGCGCGTGCCACCGACGTGGACCGGGGTGCGACCGGGGACGACGAGACGGCCGACGGCGGGAAGACCGACGACGGGAAGGCCGCCAAGGCCTCCGACGTTGAGGAGTCCACCGGTCCGAAGGCCACCGCCGAGCCCGCAGACGACAAGGCGGCCGAAACGAAGGCGGACGAACCGGCCGTCGCGAAGCCGGTCGGCGCGAAGGCGGCCGACACGAAGCCGGGCGACACGAAGCCGGGCGGGCCCGCCGGCGGGAAGCCCGTTGGCTCCTCCGACGCGCCCCGGGTCCCGAAGACCCGCACGGAGACCTCTGCCGGCGAGCCGGCTGCCGAGGTCGCCGCCACACCCACGGCCGAAACCGCGCCCGAGGCCGCCGCCGAGGACTCGGAGCCCACCGGCGACAAGCGGGGTGTCGATCAGCCGACCACCGCCTTCAAGGCCCTCGCGCCGAAGAGGGTCGACCAGCCGACCACCGCGCTGAAGCTCCCCCCGCGGGAGCCCGAGCGGAAGTCCGACCCCGAGACCCCCGCCGAGCGGACCAGCACGTTCGTACCGCTGCGGTCGGACGACATACGGCCCGCCCCCAAGGCCGGTGAGGCCGCCGGCGCGTCCGCGTCCCCGGTCGGCCCGACGGTCACCCCGGACATCACGGCGAAGCCGGGGGCGCCCAAGACGTCCGCGACCCCCGCGGCCGGACTGGTCGAGGCCGAGCGGACCAGGCAGCAGCCCATGCCGCCCAAGCCGCCGCTCGACCTGCTCGCCGAGCTGACGAACACTCCGCCGCCCCGGCAGACCCCGGTCCGCACGGTGTTCCGGCGGGTCAAGATCTGGACGCCGCTGGTCCTCCTCCTCGTGGTCGTCTTCGCGATCGCACAGGCGGTGCGCCCGCTTCCCGAGCCCGCGCTGGTGCTGTCCGCCGACCCGACGTACACCTTCGGCGGCGAGAAGCTCGACATGCCGTGGCCCGCCGAGGGGCAGGGCGCCGTCGAGGTCGAGGGCGTCGGCACCATCGGCTCGTACGGCACGGAGAAGTCCGCGCCGATCGCGAGCGTCGCGAAGATCATGACCGCGTACGTGATCCTCCAGGGCCACCCGATCACCGGCAAGCAGGACGGTGAGGAGATCGTCGTCGACGAGACGGCGGGCGAGGAGGCCAACCGTCCGGACGAGTCGACGGCCCCCATCAAGGAGGGCCAGAAGTACACGCAGCGGCAGATGCTCCAGCTCCTGATGATCCCTTCGGGGAACAACGTGGCCCGGCTGCTGGCCCGTTGGGACGCCAAGACCGTGGACGCGTTCGTCGGGAAGATGAACGCGGCGGCCAAGGACCTCGGGATGACGAAGTCCGTGTACACGGACCCGAGCGGTCTCGAGGCCACCACCCGGTCCACGCCCGCCGACCAGCTGAAACTAGCCAAGGCCGTCACGCGGAACGATGTCTTCCGCGAGATCGTGAACATGCCCCAGGCGGACATCCCCGGCATCGGCAAGACGATCTACAACAACAACGTGATCCTCCTGGAGGACGGGGTGAACGGGATCAAGACCGGCTCCTCCACCCCGGCCGGCGGCAACCTGGTGTGGACGGCCGACACCGTCATCGACGGCAAGAACCGCCGGATCATCGGCGCGGTGATGGGTGCCGACCTGGACGGAACCCTGGACGCCAAGCTGCAGCGCGCCATACAGAACAGCCTCAAATTGATCAAGGCCGCCCAGAAGGGTGTCGAATCCGCCACCGTCGTCAAGAAGGGCCAGGTCGTCGGGTACGTCGACAACGGGCTCGGCGGCCGGACCCCGGTGGTCTCCACCAAGGACCTGAAGGCGGTCGGCTGGGGCGGTCTAGAGGTCGACCTCAAGATGACCGACGGCGGCACGACGCCCGCCCAGGCGGCCGAGGCCGGCACGGTCGTCGGCGAGGTGACGGTCGGCACCGGCACCGGAAAGGTCTCCGCCCCCGTCGCCCTCCGGAGCGAGATGACGGAACCCGCCTTCGGCGACAAGCTGACCCGGATCACCTGACCGGGCCCCGGCCGCGTCCCACCGGTCGGTACGGTTCCGCGCCCCCGCACCGGGGGCGCGGAACCGGCGGCCGGGGGGCAGCGCCGAGAAAAACGTGCGTGCTAGCGTCCGAAAGCAACGGAAGGCCGCCGGGACGCGTCCTCCCGCATACGGATGAGGCCCGTGCAGTACATCGACGGTTCGGCGAGGACGGGGAGAGTCGCAGTGACCACCGCTGAGCCGACACGGGCGGACGACAGTGTGTCGTCCACGAGTGTGCCCATCCGGATCCCGGCCCAGGCCGACGGCGGCCGGGACGGTTCCGCCCCGCCCCCGGGGCGGAGTCTCTGGCGCCATCCCGTGGTGCTGACGACCGCGGTCGCCGCGGCCGCGCACCTGCTCTGGTTCTTCTTCCTCGCGAACAGCGGCGGCGACATCGCCGCCCAGGACGCGTGGGCCGAGTTCGTCGGCCGGCACCCCGGCACCGCGTACAACCTGGCCTGGTACGGGGGCATGCACCCCGTCTCGTACAGCGTGGTGTCGCCGTATCTGATGTCCCTGCTCGGCGTCCGTACGACGATGATGATCGTCGGGACGGTGTCGTCGGCGCTCACCGCGCTGATCCTGGTCAGGGTCCCCGCCGTCCGTAACCCCCTCGCGTGCGCGCTCGCCGGGGCCTTCGCGTACCTGTGCAACGCGCTGTCCGGGCGGGTGACGTTCGGTCTCGGCATGATGTTCGCGCTGGGGGCGGTCGCCGCGGTCTTCTGCTGGCCGCACCGGTGGCGGTACCGGCGGTGGGCCAAGGCCGTCGTCGCCGCGCCGTTCGCCGCGCTCGCGACGGCGGGCAGCCCGGTCGCCGGGCTCTTCCTCGGAGTGGTTGCCGCGGCGCTCTTCCTGAACAAACGACGCCCCGGGGCGTACGCGATCGGCCTGCCCCCGGTCGTGGTGGTGGTGCTGTCCGCGTGGATGTTCCCCTTCTCGGGCACGCAGCCGATGTCGCTCGGCACCCTGTCCCTGCCGTTCGTGTTCGCCGTCCTCGTCTTCCTCCTCGTGCCCCGGGACTGGTACACCGTGCGCACGGCCGCCGCGGTGTACGGGGTCGGGACGCTGCTGACGTACGTGGTCGACTCGCAGATCGGCTCGAACGTGTCGCGCATGGCGATGCTGTTCGCCGGGGTCGTCCTGCTCGCCGCGCTCCCGTACGCGAAGCCGAGCACCCGCCGCTGGTACGCGCTGGTCATCGCCTTCGCCGGGCTGAACTTCTGGATCGGTTTCAAGGGTGTCGACGACATCGTCCGTACCGCTCCCACCGCCTCCTGGAACCGCGAACTGGCCCCCCTCGTCAATCAGCTCCAGAAGGCCGGTGCGGAGCGGGGCCGGGTCGAGGTGGTCCCCGCCAGCAGCCACCGGGAGGCCTCGGCGCTCGCCGGATACGTGAATCTGGCCCGCGGCTGGAACCGGCAGGCCGACATGAAGCGCAACCCGCTCTTCTACGACGACACCCTGAACGCCGTGAACTACCGCGAGTGGCTCGACCGCTGGGCGGTGCACTACGTGGTGCTGCCCGAAGGCAAGCCCGACTCCAGCGGGGCGGTCCAGGAGGCGGCCCTCGTCGAGGACGGCCAGCCGTATCTGAAGCCGGTCTGGAGCGACGACAACTGGCAGCTGTTCCGGGTCCTGGACCCGGTTCCGCTCGCCGACCCGCCTGCGACGGTGGAGCGGGCCGGCGAACAGAAGCTGACGATCCGGGTGCAGTCGGCGGGCCGGGTGCTGATCCGGATCCCGTACTCGCGCTGGCTCGCCGTCGTGGACGACGAGGGCGAGAGCGTGGAGCGGCCGCAGGAGACGGAGGCCTCCAAGAAGCGGTCGGCGGAGGACGAGGACGCCCCCAAGGACTTCATCAACGCGCACGGCTGTCTGATCAAGGTGGCCGAGGACCCGGACGGCGACGAGTGGACCGAACTCCTCGCACCGCGGCCGGGGGTCTACCAGCTGGCCGCGCCGTACCAGCTGCAGCCGGGCACACCGTGCCCGGAGGAGCTGCGCTGAGCCCCTCGAGGCCGGCTGCCCGTTGAGCAAATAGTGCGGGAACTCTCCCGACGGGCGCTCAGCACTGGCAAGGTGTGCTGCCATGAGGTGCCAACATTGCGGCGGCGAACACGTGGGTCAGCTTCCGGGCATGGTCTGCCCCCGGTGCGGCTCCGTGGCGCGCTCGGCCGGCGGGAGCGGTTCCTGGGTCGCCCAGGAGACGCTGATGGGACGGATCTCCACCCTGCCCCGGCGACGGAAGGCGCTGCTGGCGGCAGGAGTCGTCGTCGCCGTGGGGAGTCTGGCGACCGGCGTGTCGCTGCTCGCCACGGGCGACGGAGGAGGCGGGAGCCCGCAGGCCGTCGGCCGGGCGGGTGCCGTGCCGGCGCCGATCGGCGGCGGGGCCCCGACCTGGATCGGCGGCGCGGACTCGCAGGGCCCGGACGATCCGGTGCGCGAGACGACGAAGCCCCCCGAGGAGACCGCCCGTTACCGCTACGCCGTGTGGGCGGGGCCCGGCTGCACGACGGGCGACTACGTCGAGCGCGGTCGCTTCGAGAACGGCGACGCGGGCTGGTACACCGTCGATACCGGCGGTTTCACGGACCGTTCGTGCGACGGACGGTTCAGCGCGGTCCCGATGTCCGGGAGTCCGGACGAGGACCGGGGCAGCAGCGCCGTCTGGACGTGGCACCTCGGCGACGGCTTCAGCGAGTGCGCGCTGACGGTCTTCGTGCCGAGCAGTGTCCGGGACAGCGACGTCGCGGGCAGCCCCACCGTGTACCGCGTGCTGTCCGACCCGAACGACGCGGACTCCGCCTATACGGGCTTCGCGGTGCGCCAGCCCGAGCACCGGGGCACCCCGGTCGATGTGAAGAGCTACCCGGTCAAGGGCGACACCTTCGCCGTGCAGCTGATCGACCGGGGGAGGGACTGGGGCGACACGGCGCTGGTGGGCGCACACCACGCGGCTGCCCAGCTGAAGGCCTCCTGCCGCTGACGCCCACCGATCCTCCCGCAGCGGGGGCGTGCGGCCCAGCGGATTTCGCCGGACGGCCCCGGCCGGGCCCGGCCCGCACCGGGTTGCCGGGTCGGCCGGCCGTACGCGCCCGCGCTCCCTGCTCGACCCGGACGCGAGGTGGACCGTGCATGGTCCGGCCATGTCAGTGACAACGCACCGGAGCGGACCCGCGGGCGCATGGTCGGCGCAGATCACCCGGCCGCGGGGGACCCTCGCGCAGACCTTCCACTTCACGGCGGACGGCCAGGCGTTCATGGCCACCGGTGGTGCCGGTACCTGGACGGCCACCGGCCCCGGCACCTTCGCCTTCCGGATCTCCGAGCCCGTCCTCGACGAGCACGGCGACTGTGTCGCCTGGGTGGCCGTCGACCAGCAAGCCGTGCAGCACGGCGACGAGTTCACCAGCGAAGGGCTGTCCGTCGTGACCGGAAGCGACGGACGCCTTCTGCGCGCCGTCGAGGTCTCGATCGCGGCCCGGGCGCGGCCGCGCGGACCCGGCACCGGGTGACCCGGTTGCCTCCGGCCGGGGCCGGACGCACTGTCGGCGGCCTCGGCCGCGGGGACTTCCGTCCACGCGGGTCCTGGCCGCCGAGGGTGCAGCGGTGGGCTCAGTGCGCGACGCGTTCGAGCAGCGGCGCGTAGAGGTTCGGCTCGCTGCTGCCGAGCTTCTGCAGTGCCGTGCGGTGGACGGCGAATTCCGGCCGGCCGAGTGCGCGGCGGAAGGACTCCTCGTCCGCCCAGTCGGCCACGTTCACATACCGGCCCGGGGCGTTCAGGTGCTTCAGCATGCGGTGCGCGACGAAGCCGGGCTGGGCGGCGAAGAACGCCGAGGTCTCCTCGAACGCGGCCTCGAACTCGTCGATCGGCCCGGTGACTTCGAATCGGTTGATGAACGTGATCACAGCGATTCCTTCCGGAAGGGCGGATGTGCCGGGGTGAAGCCCGTGCACGGTCGCAGCCCGTACTGGAGTAACGGTCGAACAGCCGAGGCGCCGGGGGGCGTCCTCCCGCCGGCGGCCCGTCCCGGTGGCGTGCGGACGCCGCTTCGGGAGCTGTCCCGCGCTCGACCGGTTCTGTAGCGGCCGTCCCTAGCGTCGGAGCGAATGAATCGAGCCAGTAGGGAGGACACGGGGTGAGTTCAGTCATTGAGCCCTATCGGGCGGAAATCGCGCAGGCGGATCTCGACGACCTACGCGCCCGGCTGAACAGCACACGCTGGCCGGACCGGGAGACCGTGGACGACTGGTCCCAGGGGGCGCGGCTGGAGACCGTGCAGGAACTGTGCCGGTACTGGGCCGACGGGTACGACTGGCGGGCGACCGAGGCCCGGCTGAACGCCTTCCCGCAGTTCACCACGGAGATCGACGGGCTGCGGATCCACTTCGTGCATGTGCGCTCGCCCCACCCGGACGCCGTGCCGCTGCTCCTCACCCACGGCTGGCCCAGCTCGATCGTGGAGTACCTCGACCTGATCCAGCTGCTCACCGACCCGCCGGATCCGGCCGATGCCTTCCATGTGATCTGCCCGTCCCTGCCGGGCCACGGCTTCGGGGAGCGCCCGACCGGAACCGGCTGGACCGTACAGCGGACCGCCGAGGCGTGGGCCGCGCTGATGGCACGGCTCGGCTACGACGACTACCTGGCCCACGGCGGCGACTGGGGTTCCTGGGTCTCCGCGGCGCTCGGCAGCACCGATGCCGCGCATCTGCGGGGCATCCACCTGACGATGCCGCTGGCCCGGCCGCCGGAGCACTCCGTCGAACTGGACGAGCGCGACCGGGCCGCCATGGCGCGGATGCAGAGCTTCGGCAAGAACCGCTCGGGATACGCCGCCATCCAGTCCACCCGTCCGCAGGCCCTCGGCTACGGGCTCGCGGACTCGCCCGCCGGTCAACTGGCGTGGATCCTCGACCGGTTCTGGGAGTGGGTCGACCACGAGGGCGACCTCGACAAGGCCATCGGCCGTGACCGGCTGCTGGACATCGTCTCCATGTACTGGTTCACCAACACCGGTGCCTCGTCGGGTCGGCTGTTCTGGGAGAGCTTCGCGGACGAGCCGATGCGGGCGACGGACGTCCCGACGGGCTGCTCCGTCTTCCCCAAGGACGCCTGGATGCCGCGGGCCTGGGCCCGCGAGCGGTTCACCGACCTGCGTTACTGGCAGGACCTCCCGGACGGCGGCCACTTCCCGGCGCTGGAACGGCCCGAGGTACTGGCCCGCGAACTCAGGCTGTTCAACCGCGCACTGCGCTGACCGTCCCGCGCACCGCCCCGATCAATCCTGCGCCGGGCCGAACCCGCGCACCGGACCGCACCGCACCGCACGCCGGTCCCCATGGCATCTCCATCTCTGAGAGGAACCTTCCATGATCACGCGAATAGACAGGCGAGCGGACAAGCGCATCGCACACCGGGTGGGCCGTGCCTTCTGTGCCACCGCCCTGGCCGCGTCCGTAGCCCTGGCCGTGCCCGCCGTCGCCGGTGCGAGGACCGTCGACGCCGCACCCGTCGCCAAGGCCGCCGTCTCGTCCTCCACGCCCGTGGGCCGCTGGCAGGGAACTGTCGAGCACGCCAACGGATCGGGCAACATCACCCTGTCCTTCCACAGCAGCGGTCTGGTCTGCCTGGGCTCGGGTGACAGCGCGACCGGGGGCGGCCAGGGCATGGGCGTGTGGTGGCCGACCGGCACCAACACGTTCTCCTACCGCGTGCTGGAGGTCCTGCGCGAAGCGGAAGGCCCGGTGACCGGATTCGTCGACGTCAACCAGAAGGCGACGCAGAACGTGGCGAACGTCAGCAGTTCGGGCGTCTCCAAGATCTACGACGCGCAGGGCACCTACCTCCTGTCCGCCAACGCGACCGTCACCGTCAAGCGGGTCGCCACCGCCCCCGGATCCTGCTGAACCGGTCCGCGACCACGGCAACCCGTACCCGGCCCGTCGTGCACCTCCGCGAT
Source organism: Streptomyces clavifer (assembly GCA_014651175.1). Lineage (GTDB taxonomy): Bacteria > Actinomycetota > Actinomycetes > Streptomycetales > Streptomycetaceae > Streptomyces > Streptomyces clavifer. The sequence goes on from BMWJ01000008.1 coordinate 75,232, forward strand.
ACGGGCAGGGCCGCGGCGACCGCGCCCCCGGCAGGCCCGGCCATCGGGCCCGCCGGGGGCGGAGTGCTGTTCCCACCCGCCGGCAGAGACGTACGCGCGACAGACCGCAGCCGTGCCCGTACGACCGCGGGCGGACCGCGCGGCCTCGGCCGCGATCGGGCGCACGGGTCGGACCACTGACGGGGCGCCCGGGACGGAATCCGTCCCAGGCGCCCCGTCAGTGGTCCGATACGCGCCGCGTGGCAGGTGTACCCGGGTCCGGCCGCCCGGATCAGCCGGCGGGAACGGCCGGGCGGGCCGCGCCGGGCACCAGGGTCTCGCTGTCGGCCGGCAGGGTTCCGTCGAGGAGATAGCGGTTGACGTGCTCGTCCACCGCGCTGTTGCCCCCGAGGGCGTAGACCTCGTGGGCGCCGGAGTCGGTCACCCGGATCAGCCGGTGTCCGAGCCGCCGGGCCATCACCCGGCCGCCCTCGTGGTGGTCCAGCGGGTCGCCGTCCGCCTGCACGACGAGACCTGCCGGATATCCGGTGTGCCGGATGCGGGTGGCGGGCTCCGGCGGGGTGAACGTACGGAAGGTGCCCACCCACGGCTGCGCCCGCATCACGCCCAGGCCGTACGGGCAGCGGTCCCGGAAGTCCCGCATGCCGGCGTGGTACTCCTCCGGGTCCGCAGGCCAGTCGGTCTCACAGGTGACCGCCTCCAGCACGGCCTCGCGGCGGGTCCCCGCGGGGCGGCCCGGACGCCACACGGACTGCCCGGACAGCAGCTCGCCGGCCTTGGCGGTGTCACCGGATCCGGCCGCGTCCGTCAGCTCCGCCACCAGGTGGCCGAGCCGGTCCCAGCGTGCGCGGTCGGCGCCGAGCGTTCCCACGAGGGTGTCGAAGGAGGTGCGCAGCGCGATGCCGTCGGGCAGTGCGGCCAGCGCGGCGGCGGCCCGTTCCACGGATCCGATCACCGCGTCCGCACCCGTGCCCAGACGGAAGGCGGACGGCCGTTCGCCGGCCCACCGGGCCCAGGCGTCCACGTTCTCGCGGCTCGCCTCGGCCTGGGACCTGAACTGGGCGCGCCAGTCCCAGTCGGGGTGCACCGAGGAGTCCAGGACGCTGCGGTCCAGCCGGTCACCGAACATCGTGCCGTACACCGCACCCAGCAGGGTCCCGTACGCCCAGCCGACGAAGGTCAGTCTCTCCTCGCCGAGCACGGCGCGGACGAGGTCCATGTCGCGGGCGTTGTTCCGGGTGGAGACGTGCGGTCGGAGCTCGCCACCGGCCCGCAGGCAGCCCTGCTCGCGCTCACGCATGTCGTGGGCCAGCGCCTCGAAGACGGAATCCGGCGGCCGGGAGTCGAAGGGCACCGTCATCGGGCTGTCCTCGCCCTCCAGCCGGGTGGACTCACCCGTGCCGCGCGGGTCGAACCCGATCAGGTCGTACACCTCGCCGAGTGGGGTCGCCGCGGCGAGCCGGGCAGGGAGCCCGCGGCCGGTGCCGTTGTCCCCGCCCGGCCCGCCGTTCAGGGAGAGCAGAATGCCCCGGCGGCGCGCGGGAGCCGTGGCCCGGATCCGGCTCAGGGCGAGGGTGATGCGCGGGCCGTCGGGGCGCGCGTAGTCGAGGGGGGCCTCGATGGTGGCGTGCTCCAGACGTCCGCCGGGGACGTCCGCGCTCTCCACGACGGTCCACGCGGGCCGCTGTGCCAGGAGGTCCGGTGCCGGCGGCTGCGGGACGGCCACCGGAGAATCCACAATCTCTGTCTCACAGGTCATGGCCCCACGATGGTCCGGTGGCCAGGAGCGGGGGTGGAGCCCGGCCTGATTCCCGAGCGGGCCTCCACTCGCCCCTGACCCGTCCGCCACCTGCCCCCTGACCCGTCCGCCACCTGCCCCCTGCCCGTACGCGACCGGTCCCCGACCTGCGTCCGGTGGGTCCCCGACCTGCGCCCTGACGTCCCCGAACTGCCCCGGACAGGCCGTCGGCACGACTCGCACGAGGGCCCGACCGGACCCGGAGCCCGTTGGTGTCCCGGGCTCCGGGTCCGGTCGGGACACCGACGGGCTCCCTGACCGCGGCCACACCGGGTGGCCCGCCCGCCTCAGAGGTGCTTGCCCGCCTCCACCGCCCCGAGCGTCAGCACCGGCTTCGCCTCAAGGATCTCGCCGACCCGCTGCGCCTGGGTCTCCAGCTCGTCCAGGCGGCGCTTGTCGAGTGCGGTGAACGCCTCGACCCGCAGCTCGACCTTGCGCCCCGAACGCTTCTGGTGCCAGATCCCCGCGGCGGTCCCGCCGATCGTCATCACCTGCACCGTCCCCGCCTGCCCGCTGGAGAGGGCTCGTTCCCCGGCCGGGCCGGGGAAGACCTGTTCCCTGGGATGACTGCCGACGACATAGGCATCGAAGTACGGCATCAGACGCAACTCGTGCTCCACGTAGGGCTGCTCGACCCCCGCGTCCGCGGCGAGCTGCCAGGCCGGGCTGCCCTCGACGTCGACCGGCCGCAGCTCGTCCCCCAGCGAGGTGAACAGCTCTGCCGCCCACCGGCGGGGCGCGCTCAGCCACTGCGCGAACTGCTGCGAGGTCGCGGGACCGTACGCGTGCAGGTAGTGCCGTACGACCTCGGCGAGCGCCTCCTCGGCGGGGGCCGGTCTGAAGCCGGGAAGCCAGCGGTCGGGACTCGTGTACGTCACCTTCCGGCCCTTGTTCGGCCCGAAGCACATGGCTCCGCGGTGCCCGGCGGTGTGCAGGGCCTGCCGCCAGCGTGGCCACATCCCGGTGAAGCCGGGCACCACGAGGTCGGCGGCCCAGTCACCGAGGCGCGCGATGACCGCCTCACTCAACTCGTCGATGGTGGGCGGCTCCACGTCCCGTACCGCGTCGGCCACCGCGGCCACCACGGCGTCGGTCTGTGCCGCGTCCATCCGGGCACGCTGGGGCATGCTCGACGAGGGTGTCGGCACGGCAGCCAGCGCTCCGGTCCACAGCGGAAGTTCGGTGGTGGGCAGCAGATGGACCGTGCCGCGCGGACCGAACGCCTTGACCAGCGTGCGGTCCTCCCAGAGGGCGTCACGCACATCCGTACGGGTGGTCCCCAGGGTCCGCAGCCCGACGGAGAGTTCCGCTGCGGACATCACCTGCGCGTGCGCCCCGCACATCGCGCCCACCACACCGGGGAGCTCCCCGGGCGGGGCGGGCCGGTCCAGCCTGTGCCGGGCCAGTCGTCGCGCGGTCACGTCCTGCCAGGTGATGCTGTCGGTCATGGTCGGGCGTCCTCCTACGGACCAGGTCCTGCTGACGGGCCGGCACGGCCGGCACGGCCGGTCGGCCGCCCGGACCCCGAACCGGCACGACGGCCGCCGTGCGGTGGGCCCGCGCGGCGGCCGTCGGCCGAGTGCTCGTACGGCGGTGGGAAGTGTGGCAGACCGTCGGCGCGTCAGGCCTTCGAGCCGTCAGCACGTCGGCACGTCGGCACGTCGGCACGTCGGCATGCCGGCATGCCGGAGGGGCGGCCCTCCACGACAGCAGATCAGATCTTCACGACGACGTTTCCGGTGAACTTCCCGCCGAGCAGGTCGATGAGCGCCTGCGGAGCCGCGTCGTGACCGCCCTCGACGAGCGTCTGCGGCAGCACGAAGCGGCCCTCGGCGGTCCACGCGGCGAACGCGGAGTTCCACGCCCAGATCTGCTCCGGCGTGTGGTACGTCGAGAACGGGCGGATCGAGATCTGCTTGACGATCGACGTCATCACGTCGAGCCGCGGGAAGGCTCCGATGGACTCGCCCACCTGGCCGGCGAGCGCACCACAGAGCGCGAACCGGGCGTTCGGCGCGGCAGCCTGGACGGCCGCCTCGAACTGCTCGCCGCCCACGGTGTCGAAGAAGACGTCGATGCCGTCCGGGGCCAGCTCGCGGAGCCGGTCGACGACCGGTCCGTCGTGGTAGTCGAAGGCCGCGTCGTAGCCGAGCGTGTTGACGAGGTACTCGACCTTCGCCTTGCTGCCCGCGGCTCCGATGACGCGCTTGGCGCCCTGGAGCTTGGCGATCTGGCCGGCCAGCGAACCGACACCGCCCGCCGCGCCGGAGACGAAGACGGTGTCGCCGTCCTTGACCTCGGCGATGTCCACGATGCCGTGGTAGGCGGTCACGCCCTGGGTCAGGTGGTGCAGCGGGCTGGGGAACGCAGTCGGGTCGAGCTTCCAGTGCTCACCCGCCGGGCCGACGGTGTAGGCGCGGAAGCCGCCCATGTTCTGGACGGTGTCGCCGACCGCCAGGTCCGGGCTGTTGGAGGCGACCACGGTGCCGACCCCGCCGCCCCACAGGGTCTCGCCGACCTGATAGCCGGGCATCGGAAGATTGGGCTCGGGCTTCATGAGGTCCTGCATCACCGCGGTGAGCTGGAGGTAGTCGGTGCGCACCACCACCTCGCCTTCCGCGGGCTCGGGCACCTCCACCTCGACGACCTCGAAGGCCGCGAGGGTGAGTGCACCGTCCGGGCGGGCGGCCAGCCGTACTTCCTTGGCCTTCGCGGGAATCTCTTCGGTGGTCATGGGACCTCCTGGTCGAAAGTAGCTACCGGGCGAGCATCCCTCGTCGCACTCGAATCTCACTTGACTGCTCGTGCGACCCAGCAGAACAGGCCGCGACGTGCGTTCTCAAGCGACGCTCCGGCCGTTCGAAGTCCGTCCGGATCCGATCCCCTGCGACCCGCCGCGATCATGGCCCCGAGCATGCGCAGTGCCGCGCCCCGGGAGCAGCGCACTGCGGTGACGAGGCGGTTCCCCGGTGACCGGGGGCGCCGGCACTCCGGGCGCCGGCATCGGGGCGCGAGGGTTCAGCGCTTCTGGGCCCCGTACCGCTTGAGGAGTGCGGTGATCCGCCCGTGGTCGGCGGCGCCGTTCAGCTCGGTCAGGAGGTCATCGGGGCAGAGCTCGTAGTGGTCGCCCCACCACCGCCACCCTTTGCCGTCCCAGATGCGGTAGCCCCCCGGAACCCCTCTTGCGACGTACCGTCTTCGGCTCACGCCTGTGCTCTCCCACCGCGAAACGACTGGTTCGGGCACGGTACACAGCGGAGTGGGCGGGACCGAAGGGCCCTTCTCCGGTTACGGTCCTCCCGGTTCGGCGGGACCCGGCTACGGCTCTTCTCCGTCCCGGCGGGGGACTCGCTGCGGTCAGGCCCGTGCGCCGCCGTCGACGCGGAGGACCGTGCCGGTCACGTAGGAGGAGCGGTCGCTGAGGAGCCAGGCGGCGGCCTGGGCGATCTCGTCGGGGTCGGCCGCACGGCGCAGCGGCGTGTGCGCGTTGAGCCGCTCGACGATGCCGGGCGAACTCGCCTCCCAGGCGCGGATCATCTCCGTCAGCGTGGTGCCCGGGGCGATGGCGTTGACGCGGATGCCCTCGGGTCCGTAGGTGACGGCCGCCGATTCGGTGAGGCTGTTGACTGCCCGCTTCATGGCACCGTAGGCGGGCAGTTCGGGGTTGCCCATCAGGCTTCCGACACTGGACGTGTTGACGATGGCCCCCGTCCCGGCGGTGGCCCGGATGGCGGCGACCTCGGCGGACATGGCCAGCCACGGGCCCTTGAGGTTCACCGCGTAGATGTGGTCGAAGTCGGCCTCCAGCACTTGGTCCATCGGGCCGGGAGGCACGATCGTCGCGGCGTTGTTGAAGGCGACGTCGAGGCGGCCGTACAGGTCCACGGCACGGTCGACGGCAGCCCGTACACCGGCGGCGTCGGCCAGATCGCACCGTATGTAGTCCGCGGTGCCGCCCGCGGCCCTGATCTCCTCGGTCACGGCCTTGAGCTGGTCCTCGGTCCGGGCCGCGAGCAGCACCCGGGCCCCCTCCCGGGCGAAGAGCCGCGCCGCTGCGGCACCGATGCCGCGACCGGCACCGGTGATGAAGGCGACCTTGCCCTCCAGCAGGCCTCGTACGGCGGGGGCGTCTGCGGTGGTCGGTGTGTGCGTGCTGGGTGTGTTGTCCATGGCAGTGAGCCTGGGCCGGTGAGCCGTTCGCATCCAGGCACCGGCAGTACCTGGATCGGTGCGCGGCACGGGCGCAGACTGTGAGGTGTGGACAGACGAGAACTGGCCGACTTCCTGCGCAGCAGACGCGAGCGGATCGCCCCCGCCGACGTAGGGCTCCCCGCCGGACCGCGCCGCCGGACCCCGGGGCTGCGCCGCGAGGAGGCGGCCCAGCTGGCGTTCATCTCGACCGAGTACTACACGCGGCTGGAGCAGGCCCGTGCTCCGCACCCGTCGCGCGAGGTGCTGGCAGGACTGGCCCGTGCCCTGCGACTGTCGGACGTCGAGCGCGACCACCTCCACCACCTCGCCGGAGTACCGCCGGGGCCCTTGCCCGGGCCCAGCCGCGAGGTGCGGCAGAGCATCCTCGACCTGCTGCACCGGCTGCCGCAGGCCGCGGCATTCGTGATGTCCGCGACGTTCGAGGTGATCGCCTGGAACGATCTGGCGGCAGCCCTGACGGAGGACTTCTCCGCCCTGTCCCGGCGTGACCGCAACCTCGTGCGCCGTGTCTTCCTCGGGCCGCACCCGAAGCAGGGGCGGCTCTACGGCCTGTCGGACGTGGACGCCTTCGCACGCTCCTCGGCCCAGCAACTGCGCGCCACCGCCGCCCGTTACCCCGACAACCGGGAAGTGTCGGAGTTGGTGGACGAGCTCCTCTGCGGCAGCGCGGAGTTCAGCCGTCTGTGGGCCTCCCACGACGTGTGCGCCGAGCCCACCCTGTGCAAGACGCTCCACCACCCGTTGGTCGGTCCGGTCACCGTCAACTGCGACGTCCTCGACATCGCCGACCGGGACCAGCGGGTCGTGATCTACACCGCCACCCCCGGCTCCCCTTCCGAGGAGGCGCTACGGCTGCTGTCGGTCATCGGCACGCAACGCATGGACGTGGCCTGCTGAACGACGGGCCCTGCAGAACGACGGGCCCTGCTGAACCACGGAAGCCCTGTGGTCCCCGCGTGGTCGACGGTGCCGTTCAGAATCCGGGCCGGGCCGAAGGGCGCCCGGGAAGGCGGGCCGCGCGGGGGAACTGCGGGCACAGAACCACTTCCGGGGGGGACCCGACGCTTGCCCGGCCCGAGAAGCAGGTGATGACGATCCCGCGTGCCGGACTCGTCCGCATGGAGATCAGGGAACGACTGCTCAACTCGTCCTTCGTCGTCTCCTCGCCGGAGAACGAGCAGGGCCTGAGGATCATCTTCCCGCTGGTCGGACGCGAGGACCGGAACGCGATAGCGGCCGTCCTGCCCGTGGCGGGCTGACCCGGCCCGTCCGGGCACCCCGCCCGTCGGGGTGCCTGCCCTCACGCGATCACGTCGCGGATCGCCTGTTCGGACCAGTGAGGGGCGGCCCCTCGCGCAGAGGCGATGTAGGCGGCCACGGAGTCCGCATCCCAGGCCCCGGTTTCCAACAGGCCGGACACGAGAACACGGAGATACGCGAGGGACGGGGACACCGGGTCCACCTCGTCGGCGGTCCACGGTGCGGTGAAGGTGAGGAGAGGCCATCCGTCCATCTGCCCCGCGCAGACCAGGGTCTCGTACCGTCCGCTCCCCAGCCTGGCGACGCCCGAGGTGAGCACTTCGCTCAGGTCCAGATCCTCGCCGGGCTCCCTGTACATCTCCTGGGCGGCGATGTCCGCGAACTGCGACGCCGACACGAGATGCGCGCGGGCACGGACCCGCCCGTCGGCGGCCGGGTCGTAGAAGGCCCGGCCGCCGCCCCAGACCGGCGAACGGGTGGCGAAGTAGAGGGCGCCCCCGAGCTCCACAGGGACGGACCGGTGGGGCGGGCGGCGGTCCCGGCACCCCGGGTACAGGGTGTCGGTCCCGAGCGGCCGGCCGCCCTCGATGTAACAGGCGAGCCGGCCGAGACACATGTTGGAGCCGTACGAGGTGTACCAGACCTGCCGGGGCGCGGGGTCCCGCACGGGTTCCGGCCCGATCGGACGAACATCGGCCATCGTGTGCCCCTTCCTGTCGTGGCCCCGGCTTCGCATGCCGGTTCAACGGCACACGGTACGGACTGCCGCACCGGCCGCACGGCACACGCATCGCCCCCTCCTCACTTCCCGCGCCGGCCCCTGTCCGTACCCCTCCCACCTGTCCTGCCCTCCCGCCCCGTCAGGTCCGTCGTGTCGGTCGGATCCGGGATGCGACGACGCCCCGCCAACCGCAGACTGACCGGGTGAGCAGAACGCACACGGAACGTGATGAAGACGCGCCGGGCTCAGGGCGCGCGGCCTCCCAGCCACTGGCGCTCGCCGCCATGATGTTCGCGGTGTCGATGACCTTCATCGACCAGACGATCGTGGCGATCGCGGCCCCCTCCGTCATCTCCGAACTCGGCCTCTCCTCCTCGGGCATGCAGTGGGTGATCAACGCCTATCTGCTGGCCCTGGCAGCGTTCTTCGCCCTCGGCGGACGCCTCGCAGACCTGTGGGGGCCACGCCGCGTCGTCGTGGCGGGCTCCCTCGTGTTCGTGGTCTCGTCGGTGCTGTGCGGTTGTGTTCCCACCGGGGACTACGCCCTGGCCTGGCTCATCGTCTTCCGGTCCGTACAGGGGCTGGGTGCCGCGCTGCTCTTCCCCGCCGCGCTCGCCGTGGTCGTTGCAGTGTTCCCGATCGAGCGACGGGGACGCGCCCTCGCCCTGTTCTTCGGCGTCACAGGTGCCCTCACCGCTGTGGGGCCGCTGCTCGGCGGCTGGCTGACCGCGTGGACCTGGCGCGCGATCTTCTGGGTCAACGTCCCCGTGGCGATCGTGGCGCTGATCCTCATCGTGCTCGCCCGGATCTCCGACCGCCGCCGGGACGAACCGCTGGACATCGCGGGAGCGCTGCTGATCGCTGCCGGCATGGGCCTGAGCGTGCTGGGCTTCCAGCAGGCGGCGGCCTGGGGATGGAGCAGCGTGGCGACCTGGGCCTGCATCGTCGGCGGCCTCGCGATCCTGTACGTCTTCTGCCGCTACGAACTGCGCACCCGGCACCCACTGATCAACCTCGCGGTCTTCCGCGACCGAGCCTTCGCCGTGGACATGCTGGTGCTCTTCTTCGCCATGCTGGCGTTCGTTCCCCTGTTCTTCTTCGCCTCGGTCTACGCCCAGGTCTCGCTCAGCGCCTCGCCCAACCAGGCCGCCCTGTACCTGCTGTACTTCTTCGTGGGGTTCGCCATCGCCTCCCAGTGGGGCGGCCGGATCCTCGACAAGCAGGGCGCGCGACCTGCGTTGAGGATCGGCTGCGTGGTCGGAGCCGTCGGCTTCGCCCTGTGGGCCGGCAAGCTGACCGACCTTTCCATGCACGACCAGTGGCCCTATGCCGCGCTCGCCGGCGCGGGTATCGGCTTCATCCTCGCCCCCGCCTCGACGGACGCGGTCAACCGTGCGATCGGTGCCTCCTACGGCGAAGTCACCGGCATCACCCAGACCGTCCGCAACTACGCGGCGAGCGTGGGCCTAGCCGTTTTCGGCACCGTGCTGACGCACACCATGACCGACAACGTCGAGGACACCCTCCGGGCGCGCCAGGTGCCGTCGGGCGTGGAGCACTCCGTGGCCCGGGAGGTGGCGGAGGCGGTCACGGGCAACGCGGACGCCCGCACCCCCAGCGGTGACAGCCCTGCCGCGACAGCCATGCGGGACGCGATGTCCGACATTCGCATGGACTTCGCCGAGGCCAACCAATGGGTGTTCTACGGCATGGCCATCGCGCTCGCCATCGGATACCTCTGCGCCCTGCGCCACCCGGGCCGCCGCGGACCGTCCACCGCCGACGAGAAGCCGCCCGAATCCGTACACCGGTGAGTGGGACATCCGTCCGGCGGACGTGAGCGACCTGCGGACGCCCCGGGCCGCGTCTGTGCGGAATCTGCCTGGGTCCCGATCCTCAGGACACCCACGGGCCTCCGAGACCGTCCGGGGGCTCGAGACGGCCCGTAGCGGGCGGTGGTCTACGGCAGCAACTCGGCTGCAGGGAAGCTTTGTCGACCGGCCTCGGCCTCGGCCTCGGCGTCCGGCACGGCTGCGACGCGAACCCTGTGGCAGGAACCTCAGCCGCATGCCGGTTCAAGGCCGTCGACTGACGCTGCCCGCCGAGCACCCCCGCCCTGACTCCGCACCGCTGCCGCACCACAAGTGCTCCAACAAGTGGGATACAGCGGGGATGACGAAAGCCAGCTACGACAGTGTGTGCGCCGACCGAGCGGGCCCCGTATGTCCCTGCACCCCCACCGGTTCAGCCAACTACTGGTGACTTGGCAGAGCAAGCCGCGGCGGCGGTCCCGTAACGACAGTGCATCTGCCCCCCAGCCCTGGAAGCAGCCGGCAGCGACGGGCTTCACGAGCCGCAGGCCGGCCGTCTCCGCAGTGCCGCCCGTCCGTCCTGGCGGCCGTCAGCCTGCTGGCGGAAGCACTGGACGCACTGCGCTAGACTTGATCTTGAGCTGGTCGCCCGCAACTCGGGCCGATCGGTGTTGCGTCGGTCGTCCAAGGAAAGATGCCCCGCTTCCTGCGGGGAGATGCAGGTGCAAGGCCTGCCCGGCGCTCTTCTGCGAGACCCCATCCCGCCCCGGCGGGATGGGGTCTCCTGCATGTCGGGGGTGCACCAGAGCTCGCTGCCGCGCTGACATGACGCCGCGAGCTTCGACATCACCCTGCCGGAACGCCTGTTGAGATTCCGCGCGTGCTCCCCGTCATTCAGCGCTGTGCCCGGTTTGACTCCGGCGGAGGGCAATGTCCACATGTCGTGATCTGGATCGCGTCAAGAGCGTCGCCTCGCGAAGCGCGAGGCTGAAGCTCTCCCGCTGTCACCCAGGCTGCTGCCGCCCGCGCTCTTCGCCCCGCGGCGTGGTGACGACGAGGCGGGCCCGGGGTGCGGTGATCACCTCGCGGAGGGCCGGGTCGGTGAGGAGCACGACCGGGGCTATACGGTGCGGCGACTCGGAGTGCCAGTGGGGCAGAGCGGCCTCGATGATGCTCCAGGCGTCGTCGGTGGCACCGGACAGGGCGATCGTCCGGGCCGCGTCCAGGGCTTCCTGGAAGACGGGGGATTCGGGAAGCGTCGGCGGGGTGGATGCGGCGGCATACGGGATCCAGTCCGTGACGGGCTTGCCCTCGCACCTGTGGAGCTCAGGCACGAGCACCGACGAGAAGTCCCTCCCCGATCCGTACCCCTCCATCGTGCGACGCAGATACAGCGGCACGGCCTCCGCACGTACCTGTTCGAGGCCGACCGCCTCGATGACATGCGGGCGCCCGAGGATGCCGTTGCGGACATGGTGATGCGCGTGGGTCAGGTCGAGGAAGGCGCCCAGCATGACCGCCAGGTAGGCACCAGCCCCCGACCCCTTGACGGCGGCCTGCTCGAAGGTGGCCGCCGCCCTCTCGGCCTCGCCCCGCAGGGCCTGTGCGCGGCCCTCGGCCACTAGCTGCTCGGCGCCCTCCGGATTGACGGCGCTGCCTTCATAGCCCTTGAGTTCCTGGAACGAGTCGCGCTCCGCCGCGACCAATTCGGCGAAGGACCCGTACCGGTCGCTCAGACCCGGTTGCCAACTCGACCAGGTGTACGCAGCCCACTCCCCGTCCCGCGACACGTCCCCGGAATCCAGCAGCCAGCACTGGGCGTCGCCCTCGTCCGCTATGAGCAGGACGGGGGCCCTGGTGCGCGTGCTCGCGTCGTCCGGCTCATCGTCGTAGGCGTCCATGTACATGTCGGCGTCATCGTCGTCGAGCCAGTCGAGGTCGCCGGTCGTACGCATCTCATACATGAACGGGCCGAGGTGCGACCAGCCGTCGGAGGCGCCCAGGAACGAGCGATAGCTGGGCGGGAGCCGGGTACCGAGCCGGTCCTCCAGACCCGCGATCCGCTGCTCGTCCGCGCCCTCGTAGCCCAGCCATCCGGTGGCCCGCTGCTCGTCGCTGACGTTGAACAACTCGCCCTCGGCCGAAACCCGCAGAACGTCGGCACCGTACTCAGTCAGGTAGGAGCGCCACTGTTCGACGGTCCTGAGCCGCTCCGCCGCCGGCCCGGTTTCCGGGTCGGCAGCTGAGTCCCCGAAGACTGATCGCACAGCACTCCTGACGTTCTGATGTCCCGATGCCCGTATGGCCGTTGAACGCGGGGGGAGCCTTGCATCTGTTCAACACACTCGACCCAAGACTCCGGCATCTTTCATGCTAGAGACGCCCACTGACATCCCGGCCGGGACCGTCGGCCCACCGGCACTGGACGGCGCAGGTCGCCGTCGGTCAGCCCGGTGAGGTGGCACGTCCTCGATCCGGTGGCGAAGACCGCGCAGCCGTTCTCTCTCAGCAGGAACCGGGCGGTTCCGTAAACGAAGTTCACGCGGTCCGCCGCCTCGCCGACGGGGACCCTCATCTCCGCGGTGGTGTTGGCGGGAGGAGACCGCGAGCCGGAAGACCGCCGAGTCCGTCCTCCAGCGTATGGTGACCGGCCCGTGGAGCACGTCGAAGCAGCCCTGCGTCTCCGTCGCGCCAGGACCTGGACGGGGCTCGTGCGGCGATCTTCCGGCACGATCTCGTGACGACGAGCAGGACCCTGCCCAAGTCACATCGACCCCAAGTCAGAGGCGCCCATTTCTTCCTTGATCAGCCTTGAACGGGCTGGTTCATGAAAGCGTGAGGTGAGGTGAGGTGAGGTGAGGAGCGAGTGGGGCGAGTCGGGGCCTGACCTGCGAGGTACCGACTTCGGCGTTTGTCTCCCGTGGTCCTTGCCGGAAGCCGCGGTCCTCCGCGCGTCCCCGCCCGATCTGGCGCGGTCGTGGCACGGGGAACGTCTGATCCGTTAGTTCTATGCGGATCGGTCGGTGGCGGTCGTACAGGACGTCTCGTGGCCCCTCAGAGGCACTACTGGTCGAGGCCGGCGGTGCAGCTCGCTTCGTCGCCGTGTTCTGGACTATGAGCCTCACGCCGCAGCCGACGCTCACAGTCCGCGATCTGGTGGGGTACGGGGCTGCTGTTCGCAGCCCGGACAAGGCGTTTGTTCTCCCGATCTCATCATTGTGTACAACCGTTCAGGTTCGCCTCAGGTCTGGGCTGTGTGGTCAGCAGACCCACAGACCAGACTTGGGGATCAAATGCGTATTCCTGCCACTGTTGCCGCTGTCTCCGGCGCCCTGGCCCTGTCCGCCCTCGCCGTGCCGGCCACTGAGGCGAGCAACCCTTCGTTCGCGCTGACGCGGGCGAACGCCGCCCCGGTGATCAGCAAGGTCGTTGTCAACAGTGGGAAGCCGATCGTGCTCGGCACTACCGCCACCAAGAAGGTGACGGTCTCCGTCACCGCGTCCCACTCCTCGGGCATCGACGACGCTCTCTCCTACCTCTGGAGGGGTCGCGACGGTAACCCGAACCTGTATGGCTTCGGGTTCCACCCGGACGAGGAAAGGGCCAAGTGCAAGGCCGCGAACGCAACAACTTCGACCTGCACCCTCACCATCATGGTCGATCCAAGATTCGTGTGGAACACCAACGCCACCTGGCGGGTCTACGCCGGCGCATGGGGCAAGGACGGGAGCTTCACCGAGAACGACACGTTCTCCTCGGTCAGGTTCCAGCGACTGTCGCGGTTGACGGCCAACGCCTCCCCAGAGCCCGTGAAGAAGGGCCGCACCCTCACGGTCACGGGCAAGCTGGACCGGGCCAACTGGGACACCGGTAAGTACGCGGGCTACGCGTCCCAGTCGGTGAAACTCCAGTTCCGGAAGAAGAACAGCAGCACATACACGACCGTCAAGACGGTGAAGGGCTCCACCACCGGCACGCTGAAGACCACGGTCAAGGCGGTGCAGGACGGCTACTGGCGTTGGAGCTTCGCCGGTACGACCGCGACTCCCGCAGTCAACGCCACCGGTGACTTCGTCGACGTGAAGTAGTCGCGCAGCGCGCGGTAGCGAGACAACCGAAGGGCCCGGCAGGCCGGGCCCTTCGGTGTTCCCGCGAGTGGGCGCCCCCACCGAAGAAAGAGCCGACGCGCTCGGGATTCCAGAGCACTGATTTGGAAGCCCTGGGACGCGCCCCGCTACTGAGCTGGGAATACGTCCACCTGCTGGTTCGCGGGTCTTCCGCAGAACGGCAGACTCGTCGACAGGGCTCCGAAGTCGGCGGCCGGCGTTCGCCCGGTCGCTTTCCGGACGAGATCCTGCCCGACGTCATCGAGCACTTGGAGCCCTTGGAGCACTATGCCGGTGCCGGTCGCGACCGCCGCGTCTCCCTCGATCCCCAGGGCGGACAGCTGCGAGTCATCACCTTCCGGGACGACTGGATCAAGGCGTGCCACGGCGCGGACATCGCCGCCGGCATTCACTTCGGCGATCTGCGCCACACGGGAAACAACGTCGTCGCTGCCACGGCCGGTACGCGTGAGCTGATGACGCACATGGGGCACAGCACCGCCCGTGCCGCACTGATCTATCAGCACATGACCGGGACCGGGATCGTGCGATCGCTGATCTGCTGGGGGCGATGATCCGCAAGCGGCAGGGAGACGCCGAGGCGTAGTGGCACGCGCGTGGCACAGACGTGATCACGCGAAAGGGCCAGTTCGAGAGGATCAAGCCTCCGAACTGGCCCTTCGTGCTGTGCCCCGGCAGGATTCGAACCTGCGACACCCGCTTTAGAAGTTCGATCACACGGCGTAGTGGGCTTCTGCCGCCCTCGATAGTAGGGCTGCGACTGGTCGTCCCGTACCGCTGTCGTCCGTCGCCGTTGATGTCACCGACTGATGTCAGGGGCTGATGAGTTGGGGATGCGCGCAGGGCTCCGGTGGTCCCTCTTGCGGTCGGCCTACTGCCCGGCGGACGACACGCCTGGACCGTACTGTGCCGGCCGAGTACCCGCACCATCGCCCTTCCGATCGTCGTCCTCCTGCGGTGAGGCGACGGTGCTGAGCCTGTGAATTCCTTGCTTGGGGACGGGCTGTTGGTGCAGGATCCGTCCGCCGCCAGGTCACGGGGATCAGGGGGCTTGGCCTGTGGGGGTTGTTGTGGCTGGTGCGAACCGACCGATGGATCGGCTGGGGGAACCCGATGTTCGCGCGAGCCGCCGATGGCAGTGGCTCGTCGCCCTCATGGGCGTCTGTCTCATGCTCTTCATGGCGGCCTGTGCGAACGAACACAGACCCGGACCGTCGAGCGTCACGGAAGCCCAGGCGCGAGAAGTCCTCAAGAACGTGATTTCTGACATTGCAGACAACACCACGGAGCACTTCTGCGAGAAGTCCACTGTTCAGGTTGAAAGTTGTGAGTATGTGCTGGACGAGGCGCGGACCGAATGCCTCTCCCCTGGCGCAGCGCCGAAAGTAGTGAACTCTGCCCGAGTGCCTAGGAAGCCAAACCGTGACTTTGGATGGGTTCTGGCTGTGGAGGGGAAAACGGCTGGCGGGCAACGATACGTCTCTGAATTCTTCGTTACTGCTCCAAACGGAATACCCCGCGCGTCTATCGGCATCTACTGGACTGGAATCGGCTTTGGCGATCGCTCCACCGACAAGTGGCGCACTGTCCTTCCTCAGTCCGAGTGCCTGAAGAGGGCTCGGGGGTAGCTTGATGGCGGCAGCGAGAACCTCCGATACAACAAGAATCCCCGGGCCTCTGGCCTGGGTCTTTTCCCGTTGCCTTCTTCACCAGATGCGAGCGCACTTCGGGAGCAGCCGCGAGGAGCACAAGGATTTGAACCTGTGGCCTCATCCTTATCAGGTCGATCACTGAGGTCTGTCAGCATCGACCAACCCCGCCTGCGCCTCGGACGATCGTCCACTGCGATCCGACACCGACCGCTGCTGTTCGTGCTTGCTGGTGTCAGGCGCCGCACGTGGTCTTGACAACGGCAACACGTTTCTCGAGTCGCCCCGTGGTTTCCCGCTTCTCCCCGCGACCGTATCGGGGACGCGACGGGCACGCTCAATCGTCGGCCTGCTGATCTTCTTGGCTGCGAGGAAGGGTCGATCGGATGGACCACACAGCCGCGAGGAAGCCGAACCCGAAAGGCAGGCCATCCCATGGCTGCGGCAGCGTGGATTGGAGCCACCTGGTCCCCAGGCAGATCAGTACGAGGACCAGGACCAGTAAAGGGCGCCGGACGATGTGCCTGACTATCGAGATGTAGGACGCGCTGAACTGCCTCAGTCTCCCCGGCTTCATGTCCCGGGACTGTAGCGCCGCTTCCCCCCGCCTTCACCACGTACTCCAACCCACCACTCACCCCGGTTCCCATCCCGTCCGCCTTCGATCCACACACCGTGGAGCGGTCGTGGTTCAGGGCGTCAAGGTGGAGCGCGAGCCGCGGAACGTCTACCGCTCGTTCACCCGTGTTGCCGAATCCGCCGGTCTCCGGGTGATCCGCTTACACGATGCTCGGCACGGCTGCGCCACGATCCTCACCGCGGCGGGGGTGGCTCCTCGCGTCGTGATGGAGACCCTCGGGCACAGCGAGATCAGCATCACGATGGACGTCTACACACACGTTGTCCAGGACGCGCAGCGCGAGGCGATCAGCCACATGGACTGGCTGCTCATGAGGCGGCCCGGCCGTGAGTGGCCGCCGCCGTTGATGTCAGGCGTGGATGTCAAAGACCCCGGACCATGATCGGTCCGGGGTCTTTTTCCTTGTGCCCCCGGCAGGATTCGAACCTGCGACACCCGCTTTAGGAGAGCGGTGCTCTATCCCCTGAGCTACGAAGGCCAGTGCAAACGACAGCGTACCGGATCTGGGTGGCCGGAAGCCTGGGAGATGCGGGTGCGGCTCGGGTGGATGGTGGGCAGGCCCACCGGGTGATCCATGTGTGACGTGGATCACGGCAACTGTTCCGGGTGGGCGGACAAGTCAGGAAGTGAACTACTCGATGCATGCCCGCATCCGCGCAGGGGACCCGGAGGCCTTCCGGGAGTTGTTCCGCGACCACGCCCAGCTCGTCTACCGGCACGCGGTGCGGACGACGGGGGACTGGGCCGCTGCCGAGGACATCGTGTCGTTGACCTTCCTGGAGGCCTGGCGGTTACGCGAGAAGCTGCGGGACGAAGGGGACAGTCCGCGGCCTTGGCTGATGGGGATCGCGGTCAACGTGCTGCGTAACACCGGCCGTGCGGTCCGGCGGCACGAGCGGGCGCTGGCCCGGATGCCGCTGCGGGACGTGCTGCCCGACTTCGCCGACGAGCTGGTCGGACGGATCACCGACTCCGAGGAGCTGGCTGCGGCGAAGACCGCGATGGCGCAGTTGCGCAAGGGGGAGCGCGAGGTGTTCGCGCTGTGCGTGTGGTCCGGCCTGGGCTACGCCGAGGCCGCCGAGGCGCTCGGGGTGCCCGTCGGCACGGTGCGGTCCCGGCTGTCGCGGGCGAGGACCCGGCTGCGGAAGCTGACGGACGGGGAGCTGCGGCGCCGCCGGAAGAAGACGGAACCAGTCTGGGCGGGCGGACAAGTACAGGGTGGCCGCGTCGATGCGGCCCGGTCGAACGAGGAGAGAACCCGATGAATCGCACCCCTTGGCAGCGGCGCCGAGAGCCGCTCGACCATGCGGAGCTGGTGGGGCTCCTGCCGCCGCCCGGCGATCCGGTGCTGCCCCGCGACCGTCTGACCTCTCTCGAGGAGCACCTGATGAACGAGATCCAGCAGGCGCAGTCCCGGAATGCCGCGAAGCCTCAGTCGCAGCCCGTGATCATGTTTCCGGCCCTGCCTCCCGAGCGGCCGCGCCGCGCCGGACGTCGGCTCGCGCTGATCGGTTCGGCTGTCGCGGTCGCCGTGCTGGCCGGGGTGGTCGGAGTCGTGCAGTTCACGGGACAGGGCGCCGCTGACGTCGCCGGTCCGCCGGAGGGGGCCGTGCCCGCATCGGTCGTGCACGTGGTGCAGGGCACGAAGGAAGGGCTGAGCAGCACGGTCGACCGGATCTCCGGGGCTGCGGAGCGGGAGAAGCTGCCCGCACCCCGGCCGGGCCAGTTCCTCTACATCAGGAGTCAGGTCTCCTGGCTCGAGACCTCGGAGAACGCCGATACAGGTGAGAGCAGGGCCTATGTGCAGAAGCTGCACCCCCGCCAGGTGTGGTTGTCACCGGACGGCCGCAGGGGCTGGTTGATCGAGCCGGGCAACGGCACCACATCCCAGGACGGGCTGACGCTGGACGACAACCGCCAGGAGCCGGCGGGGCCGGGTGTCGGTGCGCCCAGTCACGACTACCTCAAGACGCTGACCACGGATCCGGACGAGCTGCTGAAGAAGATCTACGAGGAGACGGAGGGGCAGGGCAATGGCCCCGACCAGCAGGCCTTCACCACGATCGGTGACCTGGTGAGGGAGCAGGTGATGCCGGCGGAGCTGGCGTCTGCCCTGTACCGGGCCGCTGCGAAAATTCCGGGCGTCGTGGTGGTCGACGACTCGGTCGATGCCGTGGGCCGGCACGGCATCGCCATAGCCCGGACCGACGAGACCTCCGGCGACCGCACCGAGTGGATCTTCGACCCGAAGACCTTCAGTTATCTGGGGGAGCGCACGGTGCAGATGCGCGACGCGGAAGGGATCAAAGCCGGCACGGTGATCGGGCACACGGCCATCACGGAGCGAGCGGTCGTCGACTCGATGAAGGAGATCCCGGGGGACAGGAGCGAGGCCTGACCTGGCGGACAGCGGATTCTTGACGGGGGCGGGGAGCGGGCATAGCGTCGCCGAGTTGTTGAGACAGCGCTTGGAGAGGTCGCTCGTGCCGCCCACCGACCCCACGCCCGCCCCGTCCTTCGGCCCCGTCGGTGATCAGGCCGTCGCTCGTGCTCGAAGCGATGAGACGCTGACTGCCCCGGGTGCACCGTTCGCCGTGGTGCGAAGCGATCGCGGTCCGCTCATCTACGCCAACGGTCCGCGTACGCTCCACGAGTTCGTGGAGACCACCTGGGCCTTCGGGGACCAGCCGTTCCTGATCGCCGGTGAGCGGACCTGTACGTACGCGGAGTTCTTCGCCGCAGCGTCTGCGCTGGCTCGGCGTTTCACCGATACGTACGGGCTTCGCTCCGGTGATCGGGCCGTGATCGCCATGCGTAACCACCCCGAGTGGCAGATCGCCTTCTGGGCGGCTCAGCTCGCCGGCCTCGTCGCCGTCCCGCTCAACGCGTGGTGGACCGAAGAGGAGTTCGGCCACGCTCTCGCCGACTGCGAGCCAGCGGTGCTGCTGGTCGACGAGGAGCAGCTGCCGAAGATGGCCGCCTGGGGAGAGAGGGCCGGGGCACGGTTCGTCGTATTCCACGACGACGGTGCCGGGCTTCCGGGCAGGGCCGAGAGATACGCGGACCTTCCCGAGCCCGACCCGATGGCCGCGCCTCCCGCCGTGGAGATCCGGCCGGAGGACGACGCCACGATCCTCTACACCTCAGGCACCACCGGGCGGCCCAAAGGGGCCGTCGCCACCCATCTCGCCCAGGCGGGTGCGGCCCTCAACCCGCGCTATCAGGCGGCGGCGTCCGCGCTGGGCCGTGGGGTGATCCCCGGGCAGGGGCCGCCGCCGGTGACCTTGTTGACGTTCCCCTTCTTCCATGTCGCGGCGTTCACCGGCCTCTACGCGGCGATGGCGGCGGGCGGGACCCTCGTCCTGATGCGGAAGTGGGACGCCGACGAGGCGTTGCGGCTGATCCGTGCGCACCGGATCACGTACTACGCCGGTGTCCCGGCCACCGCTCTCCAACTGCTCGCCGCGGCGCACCGTGCGGGCGACGGACTGGAGAGTCTGCAGATGCTGAGCACCGGTGGGGCGCCGGCCCCGCCGGACCTGGTCGCCCGGCTCACCGCAGAACACGGGGAGCGGATCGAGCCCCGCAACGGCTATGGGCTGACCGAGACCTGCGGAGGGGTGCTGGCCAACTTCGGTGCCGCCTACCGGGCGTACCCGGAGAGTGTCGGTACCCCGACGCCCGTCACCGAGGTCCGGATCGCGGGCCCGTCAGGAGAGGAGCTTCCCGATGGCGGGGTCGGCGAGCTGTGGCTGCGCGGTCAGTCGCTGATCCGGGGCTACTGGCGCGACGAGGCGGCGACGGAAGAGGCGTTCAGCGGCGGCTGGTTCCGTACGGGCGATCTGGCCCTCGTGCGCGCCGGGCGGGTCACCGTCGTCGACCGGATCAAGGACATGGTGATCCGGGGCGGCGAGAACGTGTACTGCGTCGAGGTCGAGGCGGCGCTGCACGATCACCCCGACGTGGAGGACGTGGCGGTGCTCGGCGTTCCCCATCCGGTGCTGGGCGAGGAGGTCGCCGCGGTGGTCCGGCTGCGCGCCGGCGCCGTGGTGCCCGTGGAGGAGCTGCGGGCTCGAGTGGGGCGGACCCTCGCCGCGTTCAAGGTCCCGGCCCTCGTGCTGGTGACCCAGGAGCCGCTGCCCCGGAACGCGACGGGGAAGATCCTCAAGCGGGAGCTGCGCGGACAGGTCCAGGAGCGGGCTCGGAGAGGTCAGGGGTGAGCGTGCCGGCGGTGACGGCTGAGCGTGCCGTCAGGGCCGGGTGATCCGCACCCGGTAGTGTCCGTCGGCGTCCTTCGCGAGCACGGATATGCGTATCCCTTGGGGCCGGTCGGTGAAGGTCTCGCCGGGTTCGAACGGGGCGTCGGAGAGTTCGGCGTGGACGTTGGGCCGCCGGGTGCAGCCTCCGCTGTCCTCGGTGCTGTCCGCGACGGACACCGGCCCCTGGCCGGTGTCGACGTCGGAGCTCACCTTGTAGATGAGGACGCCGGGCCTGCAGACCGCCTCGTCGTTGCCTGCCGGGGTCCTCACCTCCACCGCGTAGCCGGACTGGGCGCTGAGGGGTACGAAGGCCAGTTTCGTACCGCCCTCCGAGGCCAGCGGCTCGAGTACGTGCTCGGTGGTGCCGGGCATGGCGGCGCAGCGGATCTGGCTGTTGTCGAGCCAGCCGAGCTTCCACTTGTGCCAGGCCAGGAGGTCGTTGTTGGCACCCCAGTCCTCGGACATGATGTCCCAGTGGCCCACGGAGCCGCCGCCCTCCATCGTGTAGAGGTCGGGCAGGCCGAAGACATGGCCGTTCTCATGGGGGAGGACCCGGTAGCCGGTCTCCGAGTACGAGCCGGAGCCGTCGTCCTGGCGGCTGTAGACGAAGGACGTGTTGGCCAGCGGCACCCCGTCGGCGAACGGGGCGTCGTCGTTGCCGGAAAAGGTCACCGACAGGACGGTGTCCAGTGCGGAGGGGCCCGCGTTCGGAGTCACCAGCACGTTGACCAGGTCGTACGCGGCGAAATCGACCTTCGCGTCAGTGATGGCCACGAGGTCCTTGACGAGTTTGCGGTAGCCCGGTTCGTACGGTGAGCCGCGTTCTATGCCGTACTCCGCGAACGGCAGCGGCATCCGCAGCCAGTCCTCCAGGGGCGCTTCCGGCACATAGGTGAGCCGTCCGTAGGAGCTGGTGCGGAACCAGTCGGAGGTCTGCGGGAAGAATTCCGCGAGCCGGTCCGCCGCCGGTTCCGTCGCCTGCGCGTCCGGGAAGTCGATCATGAGATTGAGGGCCTTGATCTGCCCGGTGGAGCGTGCGTACCCCGGTGGTGTCGGCATGCCCTCCGACATCTGTACGCCCATGCTTGCGGGGATCCGGCACGGGCCGAGGCCGGTTCCCCGGGGTGCGGCCACCGGTCCGGCGGTGGCGCGGCCGGCGGCGGGAAGTGTGGAGCTGGCCGACGCCATGGTGGCGATGACCAGGGCCGTCGCCCCGGCGAGTGCGAGGGGGCGGCGGTATCTGCGTATCCGGTGGCGGGGCTGCTGCATAGGCTTCGCCTTCGGGGTCCGCGGCAGCCGGCCGGCCCTGACTGCGCTCTGGCGATCAGCCTGTGCCGGGCCCTGGAGGTCCGCCCGCTGGGTGAGCCGATGGAGGGGTCCTCGCCCGCTTTTGATGTGACTCAGGTCACAATCCGTCTGGAAATAACCGGGGATCCTTTCCCCGTTTGCACGTGTGTCCCCGCGAAACGGGGAGCTGGTCCCCGGTTGGTCCGGGGATCGTCCAGACGTCGAAGGGAAGGGCCGCAGTCGTGGAGACCGTCGCCACAACCGCCTCCTGCGCCACGCAGCGCCGTACGCCCCGTCCGCGGGCCGACGCCCTGCGCAACCGGGAGCGGATCGTGACGGCCGCGCGTGAGATGTTCGTCGAGTTCGGCCCCGACGTGCCGCTCGACGAGGTCGCCCGCCGTGCCGGAGTCGGCAACGCCACGCTCTACCGCAACTTCCCCGACCGTGCCGCGCTGACCCACGAGGTCGTCCTCGCGGTCACCTGCCGCACCACGGAGCGCGCGCAGGAGGCTGTGGCCGCGGAGTCCGACCCGTTCGCCGCACTCAGCCGTTTCGTGCACGCGGCAGCCGACGAACGGATCGGTGCCCTGTGCCCGATGTTGTCCGGCGGCTTCGACAAGAGTCACCCCGAACTGCTTGCCGAGCTCCGTCGCCTCGAAGAGACCGTCGAAGGGCTCATGGAGCGCGCCATGTCCGCAGGGCGGCTGCGTACCGACATCGCCGTCGGTGACGTGCTCGTCGCCCTCTCCCAGCTCACCCGGCCGCTGCCCGGCATCGCCTGCCTGGACATCGACCGGTTCACCCACCGCCATCTGCAGCTCTTCCTGGACGGCCTGGAAGCTCCGGCCCACTCCGAACTGCCCGGATCGGCGGCGACCATGGAGGACCTGCGCCGCGGGGACTGACGCCCGCGCAGCACCAGAGACCCAATAGACCACGGGCCCGAGCGGCCGACAGAAACCACATGAAGCAGGTCGGGCCCGGCCAGCGGGCCCGACCGCAGATCCGGCACACCCTTTTCCGGCGACGTCCGCGGATCCGTCCGCGGGCCTGCCCCGCCGTTCCCACGACTCCTCGCGTCCAGACGCGTCCTTAGGTGGCTACTCCCATGTCAAAAACAGCCGACGTCCGGCTCCCGGATCCCAGTCGCTGGAAAGCGCTGGCGTTCATCGCTCTCGCCCAGCTGATGGTCGTGCTCGACGCGACCATCGTGAACATCGCACTGCCCTCCGCCCAGACGGACCTCGGCATCTCCGAGGGGAACAAGCAGTGGGTCATCACCGCGTACGCGCTCGCGTTCGGCGGGCTCCTGCTCTTCGGTGGACGCATCGCCGACCTCTGGGGCCGTAAGCGCACCTTCGTGGTGGGCCTGATCGGCTTCGCCGCGGCTTCCGCCATCGGTGGCGCCGCTCAGGGCGAAGCGATGATGTTCGGCTCCCGTGCCCTGCAGGGTGCCTTCGGCGCACTGCTCGCACCGGCAGCCCTGTCGCTGCTCGCGGTGATGTTCACCGACGCCAAGGAGCGCGCCAAGGCCTTCGGTATCTACGGGGCCATCGCCGGTGGCGGTGGCGCGGTCGGCCTGATCCTGGGCGGCTTCCTCACCGAGTACCTGAACTGGCGCTGGACGTTCTTCGTCAACATCCCGTTCGCGATCGTCGCCGCCGCCGGTGCCTACTTCGTCATCCGTGAGCCGGCCGGTGGCCGCAACCGCTCGCCGCTCGACATCCCCGGTGTCGTCCTGTCCACACTGGGCCTGGTCGCGCTGGTGTACGGCTTCACCCGCGCCGAGTCGGCCGGCTGGTCCGACTCGCTGACCATAGGCATGTTCGTCGCGGCAGCCGTGCTGCTCCTGGCCTTCGTCGTCACCGAGGCGCGCGTCAAGTCGCCCCTGCTGCCGCTGCGTGTCCTGACCGAGCGCAATCGCGGAGGGGTCTACCTCTCCCTGGGTCTCGCCATCATCGCGATGTTCGGGCTCTTCCTCTTCCTGACCTACTACCTCCAGGTCGCGAAGGGATACTCGCCGGTCAAGACCGGCTTCGCGTTCCTCCCGATGATCGCGGGCATGATCGTCGGCTCCACGCAGATCGGCACCCGGCTGATGACCCGGGTCCCGCCGCGGCTGCTGATGGGCCCCGGGTTCCTCGTGGCCGCGATAGGCATGCTGCTGCTGACCCAGCTGGAGGTCGACACCTCGTACGCGGGCGTCATCCTGCCGGGCCAGCTGCTGCTCGGCCTGGGCATGGGGACGGCGTTCATGCCCGCCATGTCGCTGGCCACGCACGGCATCGAGCCGCGTGACGCCGGTGTGGCCTCCGCGATGGTGAACACCTCGCAGCAGGTCGGCGGCGCCATCGGTACGGCGCTGCTCAACACCATCGCCGCCGGTGCCACCACCGCGTACATCGCGGACCACGCCGCAGGTGCCACCGACCCGAAGCTCCTGCAGATGCAGGCCATGGTCAGTGGTTTCGCCAGCGCGATCTGGTGGGCGGTGGGCATCCTCGTCGCCGCCTCGGCGATCGCGACGGTGCTGATCAACACCGGGCGGCCAGGAGCCGGAGCGCCCGGTTCGGCCGATGGTTCCGGGGAGCGTGCGGACGGCGTCGAGGACGAGTTCAAGATCCCGGTCATCGCGCACTGAGGCATGACGGCCAGGACGGCGTGAGGAGTGGTGCCGCGGGTGGTGCGGCACCTGCACCCGCCCCCTGCTGAAGCCCTCCGCGGCCCGTAGATCTGCCCTGGCTCCGCTCAGCGGAGCCAGGGCAGATCCGCGTCCACACCCTCCGGCTGCAGCCCGGTGGCGATGACCTGCATGATCTCGCCGAGGCTCGCCACCTGGTCGGGGGTGAGCCGGGCGAACATCGCATGGCGCACCGCGTCCACGTGTCCCGGAGCGGACCGGGCGAGCATCTCGAAGCCCTCGTCCGTGAGGACCGCGTTCTGACCACGCTTGTCGGAGGGGCACTCCTCGCGCCGGACCCAGCCGTTCTTCTCCAGCCGGGCGACGGCGTGCGAGAGCCGGGAGCGGGTGATCTTCGCGTCCTTGGCCAGCTCGGTCATCCGCATGCGGCGCCGCGGCGCCTGGGAGAGGTGGACGAGAAGCCCGTAGTAGATGTGCGGCATGCCGGCATCGCGCTGCAACTGGCGGTCGAGGTGATCCTCCATGAGCGTGGTGGCGTGGAGGTACGCACGCCACACGCTCTGCTCTTCGTCGGTGAGCCATAGGGGCCCGCCGGTGGATGTCGTGGTCATGTACTTCACTGTACGACCTTTTCTTGAATATTGAACTAGATAGAGCTAAGGTCTCTGGAGATAGGAACTTGAAGATTCAAAGAGATCTGCCGAATCCCCGGTTCTCGATCCCGGCACCCGTTTCCCGGTGCCTGTAGAGAACACATACCGCGATCGGCGGAGGAATGGGAGTGTCATGACTGTCACCGCGGAGCGCATGCCGGCCCTCTACCTCTCCCACGGCGCGCCGCCGCTCGCCGACGACCCCGTCTGGCCCGGTGAGCTGGCCGCCTGGTCCGCCGGACTCCCGCGGCCCAAGGCGATCCTGATGGTCTCCGCGCACTGGGAGGAGGCGCCGCTCGCGCTCGGTGCCATCGAAACCGTGCCGCTCGTCTACGACTTCTGGGGCTTCCCCGAGCACTACTACCAGGTGCGGTACGCGGCCCCGGGCGCCCCGAAGCTCGCGGAGGACGTGCGCAAGCTCCTGCGCGCCGCGGGCGCCCCGGTCCAGGACATCCCCGACCGGGGTCTCGATCACGGGGCTTACGTGCCGCTCGTGGAGATGTTCCCGGACGCGGACATCCCCGTACTGCAGATCTCCCTCCCGACGCTGGACCCCCGGAAGCTGATGGACATCGGGCGCAAGCTCGCTCCGCTGCGCGACGAGGGCGTGCTCATCGTCGGAAGCGGCTTCTTCACGCACAACCTGGCCGCCCTGCGGCACGCCGGTACACCCGGCTGGTCGGCGGAGTTCGACGACTGGGGGCACCGGGCGCTCCAGGCACAGGACGTCGACGCGCTGCTGGACTTCGAACACAAGTCGCCTGCGGGGAAGCTCGCCCACCCCCGTACCGAGCACTTCGCCCCGCTCTTCGTGACGATGGGTGCCGCGGAGAGCGAGCTGGATCAGGGGCGCAGTGTCATCGAGGGGTTCTGGATGGGTCTGGCGAAGCGCTCGGTCCAGTTCGGCTGAGCATCGGCTTCTCGTACCAGGACACGTCCCAGTACCGGCCGAACTTCCTGCCCACCTCGGTGTACGTGCCCACGTGGCGGAAGCCGAAGGCGCCGTGCAGTCGGACCGACGGTTCGTTGGGCTGGGCGATCGCCGCGTAGGCGCGGTGGATGTCCTCGCCTGCCAGGGCCTCGAACAGGGCCTTGTAGAGGAGGGTGCCGACTCCGCGACCGGTGGTGCCGGGCGCGCAGTAGGCGCTCACCTCGACCGAGGTGCTGTACGCCGCCTTGGGCCGGTACGGGCTGCTGGTGGCATAACCGAGGACCTCCGGCGCGTTACGCGAAGGACTGATGTGCGAGGCAACCAGCAGCCGGAACGGGCCGTCTTCGGGGTGTGAGCGCAACCACGGCAGACGTTCGGCCGGTGTGAAGGCGGTCGTGTCGAATGTGAGTGCGGTCTCGCGGACGTAATGGTTGTAGATGGCCGTTACGGCCTCGAGATCAGCCTCGGATCCGGGCCTGACCTGCACTTCTGTGGGTATGCGGGACATCAGTCCTCCTGATGGGCCGGACAGGGTACTGCATGATCTCGAAAGTGAATGGTCGCCGTGGGAATTCTGTCCGGATTCCAGTCGTTGTTTCCATCGGATGCAGGGCACCCGAAAGGGTGTCGCGACCTACTCAGTAAGGGAGCTCGCATGGCAACCCGTGCCGTCGCCCGTCGTTCGTCCGCCAGCTCCGGCGGGACCGACCGGGCAAGCAGTGTTCGCGCCGTGGGCGGGGAGATCGCCGATCGCGACCTGGTCGGCATGTACCTGGACGAGATCGCCCGCACACCGCTGCTCGACGCCGCCAAGGAGGTCGAGCTCTCGCAGACGATCGAGGCGGGCGTCTTCGCCCAGCAGATCCTCGACGGCGGAGTGGAGAGCGAGGCCGGCGGAGCGGAGCGCCAGGAGCTGGAGGCGCTGGTCGCCGAGGGCGAGCGTGCCAAGGACGTGTTCATCCGGTCCAACCTCAGGCTCGTCGTGGCCGTGGCCCGGCGTTACCCGAGGGCCGGGCTGCCGCTGCTCGACCTGATTCAGGAGGGCAACGCCGGCCTGGTGCGAGCGGTCGAGAAGTTCGACTACGCCAAGGGCTTCAAGTTCTCCACGTACGCGACGTGGTGGATCCGTCAGGCCATCACCAGGTCGATAGCCGACCAGTCCCGCACCATCCGGCTCCCCGTCCACCTCGTGGAGGAGCTCGGCCGGATCCGCAGGGTGCAGCGTGAGTTCAACCGCGAGAACGGGCGGGACCCGGAGCACGCGGAGATCGCGGCCGAGCTGGACTCGAACACCGAGCGCGTGGGCAACGTCCTGGACTGGGCCCGTGACCCGGTCAGCCTCAACATGCCCGTCGACGACGACGGGGACACCCAGTTCGGTGACCTCCTGGAGGACACCTCCGCGGTGTCGCCCGAGCAGTCCGTGATGACGCTGCTGCGCAGCGAGGAGCTCGAGGACCTGATCGGGAAGCTCGACAACAGGACCGCCTCCATCATCCGTATGCGCTACGGGATCGAGGACGGCCGTGAGCGGACCCTCACCGAGGTGGGCAAGCAGCACGGTCTGACCCGGGAGCGGATCCGCCAGATCGAGAAGCACGCGTTGCTCGAATTGAAGCGAATGGCTCACGACACGGGCTTTGACGCTGCGGCGTGAGCCAATAACCCGTAATCTCCACATAAGCCGGTTCGCACCGGCGACGACCGGTCTCGTACCGGTTCCCTGAGCTGAGTCCCGGCGCCCACCCCCCCCCCGGCGCCGGGGCTCATTCATTTCCGCTCCGCCCGGGCCGGGCGGACGAGGCGCGGGTCAGACGGGCACCCAGGTCCGCCAGGTGCTCCACCAGCCGTGGCGGCCCGTGGGCCTCGAACTCGCAGTCCACCAGAGCCAGCCGCAGCGCCACCCACTCCAGCGAGTCCGAGGAGACCGTGCGGAGTCGGCAGCTGTCCGTGCCGGTCGGTTCCACCGCGCCGAGCATCGCGGGCAGCCGTGCCGTCACGAAGTCGGCCGGCGCCCGGAAGCTCACGTCGATCCGGAGTTCCGGCTGCATCCGGGACATCGACCGGGCGATGAACTCCGCCGCGTCCCCGCCCTCGGTGGGCAGCTCGCGGGGGGTGAAGCGGGCGCCGGTGGCGAACGGCTCGTTCACCCGGTCCACCCGGAAGGTGCGCCAGTCCTCACGGTCCATGTCGTACGCGACCAGGTACCAGCGGCTGCCCGTGCTCACCAGCCGGTACGGCTCGACCTGGCGTTTCGACGCGGTGCCGTCCCCCGCGCGGTAGCCGAAGCGCAGCCGCTCCCGCCCGGTGGCGGCCGAGGCGATCACCGTGAGGGTCCGCGGATCGATGGTCGAACCGTCGCCGCGGGTGAGCGGCACCGTCGCTCTCTGCAGGGAGGAGACCCGGTGCCGCAGCCGGGACGGAAGCACCTGCTCCAGCTTGGCCAGCGCCCGCACCGAGGCCTCGTCGACCCCCTCGATGGCATGCCCGGCCCCGGCCCTCAGCCCCACCGCGATGGCCACCGCCTCCTCGTCGTCCAGCAGGAGGGGCGGCATGGCACTGCCCGCCACCAGGCGGTAGCCACCGACGGAGCCGCGGGACGCCTCGACCGGGTAGCCGAGGTCGCGGAGCCGGTCGATGTCGCGGCGGATGGTGCGCGGACTGACGTCGAGCCGCTCGGCCAGTTCGCTGCCCGGCCATTCGCGCGGGGTCTGGAGGAGCGACAGCAGATTCAGCAGTCGTGCCGGGGTATCCGTCATGGCGCCCAGGATGCCGGTTCAACAGGACACGATCTGACCTAATGGACCATTAGCTTCTTCGTATGACTTCTTCCGAATCTCCGCCGTCCACGGCGGCCGACCGCACGGCGCCCACGGGGCTCGACGCCCCGCAGGACCGTGCCGACCGGCGCCGCTGGTTCGCGCTCGCGATCGTGATGACCGCGGCCTTCATGGACCTGGTCGATGTCACGATCGTCAATATCGCCATCCCGAGCATCACCCGCGACACCGGTGCCTCGTTCTCGGAGATCCAGTGGATCACCGCCGGGTACGCCCTGGCCTTCGCGGCCGGTCTGATCACGGGCGGCCGGCTCGGTGACATCTACGGCCGCAAGCGCATCTTCCTCATCGGGATCGGCGGCTTCACGATCGCCTCCGCCCTCTGCGGCTTCGCCGGGAACCCGGAGATGCTGGTCGCCTCACGCATCCTGCAGGGCGGCATGGCCGCGCTGATGGTGCCCCAGGTGCTGTCGATCGTGCACGCCACCTTCCCGGCACACGAGCGCGGCAAGGTCTTCGGGCTCTTCGGGGCCATCGTCGGACTCGGCGCGGTGTCCGGGCCGCTGCTCGGCGCGCTGCTCACCGAGTGGAACCTCTTCGGCCTGGAGTGGCGGCCGATCTTCCTGATCAACCTGCCGGTCGGTATCGCCGGACTGATCCTGGGGAGGAAGTTCATCAGTGAGTCCAAGGCACCGAAGGCCCTGCGCCTCGACCTGGCCGGTGTGTTCCTGGTGACGCTGGGCCTGCTCATGCTGATCTACCCGCTGACCCGAGGGCGTGAGCTGGGCTGGCCGCTGTGGGGGTACGTGTCGATGGCCTCCAGCCTCCTGGTGTTCGCGGTGCTGGTCGCGTACGAACGCCGGAAGGCGAGCAGGGACGGCTCCCCGCTCATCGAGCTGTCGCTGTTCCGGGTGAAGAGCTTCGCCGCGGGCATCGCCGTGCAGCTGACCTTCGGTATCGTCCTCGGCATCTTCTTCCTCGTCTGGACGCTCTACATGCAGACGGGGCTCGGCTGGAGCGCGCTGCGGGCGGGCACGACGGGGATTCCGTTCTCCATCGCCGTGTCGGTGGCCGCCGGGATCTCCGTGCAGAAGCTGGTGCCCCGCTTCGGGCGCAAGGTCCTCCAGGCGGGCGCACTGCTGATGATCACCGGGCTGCTGGTCTACATCGCCGAGGCCGGGCACTACGGCCTGGGCATCACGTCCTGGCAGATGATCGCGCCCCTGGTGATCATGGGGGCGGGAATGGGCCTGATCGTGGCCCCGCTGACGGACGCGGTCCTCTCCGGAGTACCCAAGGAGCACTCCGGATCGGCGTCCGGGCTGATCAACACCGTGCAGCAGATGGGCACGGCGCTGGGACTCGGGCTCGTCGCGGTCGTCTTCTTCGGCTCCATCGGTGACGACCTGTCACCGCAGGAGATGGGCCCGGCCTTCGTGGACGCGTTCCAGCAGTCGCTGTGGTGGGTGGCCGGGGTGCTCACGGTGATCTTCTTCGTGATGTTCGCACTGCCGGCCAAGCCGCAGGTGCACCTGGAGGGCGGCGGCGACGAGACGGCCGCGGTGCCGGACCCGGGGATCGGCAAGGAGCCCGCGCTGTCACGCTGAGCGCGCGCCCGCACGCCGCGTCCCTGGTGACACCCGCCCGTCCGCCCCGCCCGGGGCGGACGGGCGAGCCATGTCCGGCGGCCGCGCCGATCAGCAGATCCTGGTGCGGTTCTCCATGGCGCGGCGTGCGGTGTCCTCGTCCCCGTACACCTCGCACATGTGGCGGCCGTCGGGCGTCGCCGTGTGCTCGACCTCCCACAGGCTGGTCTCGCTGCCGTCCAGGAGCAGGAAGGCGTGCTCGTAGAGCGTGAATCCGGCGTCCCGGCCGTCGACGCGGAACTGGCGGCCGAAGATCTGCGTGATGTGGTGGGCGAAGGCTGCCCGGAGCAGCCCGGCCGTGTCGGCGCCCGGCCGGTCGGTGTTCTCCGCGCGGCGCAGGACCCGGCGGGCGTGGTCCGCCGAATTGTCCGGGGCGTACACGCGGGGGGCCGGGACCGGAGGGACCGCCATCAGGAGCGTGAGGACGTCCAGGTCCCCCCGCAGACCCTCGTCGCCGAAGGCCGGGGTGTCCCAGAAGGTGCCCGCGAGACGTGCGGCGGCGATCTGCGCCTCGCCCTCGTCGTCGTACAGCTCGTGGCGGCGGGGGACCGAGGGGTCCCGGCCGCCGCCGTGCACCAGCTCCCACAGGGTGAGCGCGGTGCCGTCGGTGAGCAGATACGTGTGCCGGTAGGTCTCACGGTGCAGAACGGCACTGTGATGGGACGAATGCAGGGCACTGCTGTGCGCCAGGGCCGTCCCGAGCCGGTCGACCGTGGTGTCGGACAGGTCGAAGGAGTTGAGGGCGCATCGCAGGAGTCGCTCGAGGTGCTGCTCGGTTGTCTCGTACGGATCGCTCAAGGTGCTGTCTCCAGGCCGTTGCCGCGTGTTACCCGATGCGTGCATAACGTAGTCCCTGGGTCTGACATCGTGACCGGGGTTAGCAAAAAACGTACCTCGCACGCAGAAAGTTCCCGGCCTCGTCACGGAGTGCCGTAGAGGTCGCCGTACGAGGGGAAGGCGCCCCCGGGGCCGTCGACCCCCCGGGCGGCCCGGACGGCCTTCACGATGGCGCGGGCCAGGACATCCGCGCCTGCTGCCAGGATGTCGTTCAGCTCGGCCACGGGTTCCGGCGGCAACGGCCGGCAGCCGGTCGCCAGGGTGAAGACGGTGTCCCCGTCGGACATCAGATGGACCGGACGGACGGCGCGCGCCAGGCCGTCGTGCGCCGTCCCCGCGAGCTTCTGCGCCTGGGCGCGGGTGAGGGCCGCGTCCGTGGCGACGACCCCGAGCGTCGTGTTGAAGGGCCGGTCGCCCTTGGCGTCCCGCATCCCGGCCAGCCGCAGGGCGGCGGCCTCGTGAACCTCGGGAGCGGGGTGTACGGGCGGCTCCCCCGCGCCGTACTCCCCGTACAGCACCCCGGTCCGCGGATCGATCACGGATCCTGCCGCGTTCACCGCGGCCAGCGCCGCGACCGTGGTCCCGGAGGGAAGTCGCACACTCGCCGTGCCGATTCCACCCTTGACCTGTCCGGCGACCGCACCCGTGCCCGCCCCCACCGTGCCCTCGGCGACGGGTGACCCCGCCTCCGAGGCGGCAGCCGCCTCCACGGCGGCCCGGCCGGTCGAGGCGTCGGGGCGGGCCCGCCAGTCGCCGCCGCGGCCCAGATCGAAGAGGCAGGCGGCCGGTACGACCGGCACCACCTGGGAGGGGTCGGGGCCGACCGGGACCCCGCGCCCCTGCTCCTCCAGCCAGGCCATCACACCGGACGCGGCGTCCAGCCCGTACGCGCTGCCACCGGTGAGCACGACGGCGTCGACCCGCTGCACCAGGTTGCGCGGATCGAGTGCGTCCGTCTCCCTCGTGCCGGGTCCGCCCCCGCGGACGTCCACGGCGGCTACCGCACCGCCCACGGGTGCGAGGACGACGGTGGTCCCGCTCAGCGCGCCCTCGCCGGGCACCCGGGCGTGGCCGACCCGGATCCCGTCCACGTCGGTCAGCGCGTCCAGCGGTCCCGAAGGGCGCGGGTCCTCGGTCATGGCCAACTCCTCGTGGGTGTGCGGTGATGCGGTGCCCCGCGAAGGTACCGCTGCCCGGGCGGGCGGGCGTGTCCTGTCTCCCGGCGGGGCGGGCGAGGGCGGGGAGGCCCGGTGTGTCCGAAGTTCCGCGGCCCGCCCGTCCCCGTGCCCGCCCGTGCCCGCCCGTCCCCGTGCCCGCCCGTTGTGTCGCCCTGCGGCACCCGGCTGCGGGCCACCTGGGCGACGCGCTCACCCCACCGGTGCCCATAACGGGACCAAGCACTCCTTACGACCCTACGGTGGCCGGGTGACCGAGCCACCAGAAGCGCCAGCGGCCGAGCAACCCGATCCCGGCGCCTCCGCCGGTCCCGCCGGCGAGGCCGGCGGCCGGAAGCGAGGCCCGGGCTCCGGCGTCGCGGCGCGGGCCGCCGCGGCCGTTCCGCGCTCCGTCACCGGCCGGGCGACCCTGGCCGGTTTCATCGTCTCCGCGCTGCTGATCCTGGCGATCGTGTTCGGCAGCCGCCTGCTGCGCAACTTCGACTCGGCCCTCCTCCCGTACGCCGTGGCCACCGTCTTCCTGGCCTTCGGCGTCGCCTACCGCTACACGGTCTGGATCTCCGCCCCCGGAGCCCGGCGGCTCTTCGTCCAGGGCCGGCGCAGCCTGTTCTCCGCCGAGAACTTCCGCAGGGCTCCGACCGCCCTGCCGAAGATGGCCGCCACCTACCTGGGCTTCCAGAAGTTCCTCGGTGCCCGGTCGCACGCACGCTGGGCCGCGCACCAACTGATCTTCTGGGGCTGCATCCTCGCGTCCCTGATCACGTTCCCACTGACCTGGGGCTGGTTCACCTTCACCTCGAGCACCGGCTCGGGGCCCGGCTACGAGATGCGCGTCTGGGGCTTCAAGATCCTCGGCTTCGACTCGCTGAACATCATCGGCTGGCTGATGTTCCACGGCCTGGACGTCGCGGCCGTGCTCGTCATCCCCGGTGCCTCGTACTTCCTCTGGCGCCGGATGAAGGACCGCGGCGCCATCACCGGCCAGCGCTTCGCGTACGACATGGTTCCGCTGCTCGCGCTGATCGTCATCTCCGTGACGGGTCTGCTGCTGACCTTCTCCTCGCTCTTCCTGCACGGCGGCGGCTACGAGTTCCTGGCCATCCTCCACATGGTGTCGGTGGTCTTCACTCTCATCTACATCCCGTTCGGGAAGTTCTTCCACATCGTGCAGCGCCCGGCCGCGGTCGGCATGCAGCTCTTCAAGTACACGGGGCGCCAGGACGACCAGGTCTTCGCGTGCCGCCGCTGCGAGGAACCCGTCGACACGGGTCCGTACGTCGAGAACCTGCGCGGCACCATGCGCGACCTCGACCTCGGCTTCGACGCATGGGCCGAGTACTGCCCGCGGTGCAAGCGGGTGCTGCGCGGCAGCGCCTATCTCTCCCAGGTCAAGAAGGGCTTCAAGTGACCGCGGATCCACGCACAGCCGACCGCCGGGCGGCCGTCCCCCTCGACCCCTCCCTCGCACCCCCGGGAACCCGTGGATTCCGGGACGCCGGAGGGATCCCGGCGGACCGGTGGCACGCCGACCAGAACGGCGAGACGCTCGTCCCCACCCACTGCTGTTTCTGCGGCGTCCAGTGCGGGATGTATCTGCGGGTCGACAAGGGCGGCAAGGTCTTCGGAGTGGAGCCCCGCAACCACGACATCAACCGCATGCGGCTCTGCCCCAAGGGCATCAACGCCTACCAGCAGGTCAACCACCCCGACCGGCTCACCGCGCCCCTCATGCGCCGCTCCCGCGACGAGGAACTCCGCGAGGTCTCCTGGGACGAGGCGCTCGACTTCACCGTCTCCGAGATCAGGCGCATCCAGCAGGCATACGGGAACGACGCCTTCGGACTCCTCGGCGGTGCCAGCCTCTACTCCGAGAAGACCTATCTGGTCGGCAAATTCGCCCGCGTCGCGCTCAGGACCCGGCACGTCGACTACAACGGCCGTCTCTGCATGGTCAGCGCCGCGGGCGCCAACAAGCTCGCCTTCGGCATCGACCGGGCGGGTAACCCCTTCTCCGACATCCTGCTGACCGACTGCCTGCTGATCGCCGGCTCCAACGTCGGCGAGTGCTTTCCCGTGATGACCCAGTACGTCTGGGGCGCCCGGGACCGGGGCGCCAGCCTGATCGTGATCGACCCGCGCGAGACGGCGATCGCCCGCACCGCCGACATCCACGTCGCACTCAGGCCGGGCACCGACTCGGCCTTCTTCAACTCCGTGCTCAACGTGGTCATCGCCGAAGGCCTCACCGACGAGGCGTACCTCGCCGCCCACGCAACGGGCTGGGACGAGGTCCGGGCCAAGGCCGCCGAGTATCCGCCGTCCCGCGCCGCCGACATCTGCGGTGTCCCGGCCGAGCAGATCGTCCAGGTCGCCCGTACGTTCGCACGCGCGCCCAAGGCCATGGCCTGGCACGCCCGGGGCATCGAGCACCACTCCCAGGGCGTCGAGAACTGCCTCACGGTGATCAACCTCTGCACCGCCACCGGCCACATCGGCAAACCGGGCGCCGGTTACGGCACCATCACCGGCCAGGGCAACGGCCAGGGCGGCCGCGAACACGGCCAGAAGTCCGACCTCCTCCCCGGCGGCCGCTCGATCCTCAACGAGGAGCACCGGCGTCAGATCTGCGAGATCTGGGGCATCGAGGAGTCGGAACTCCCGACCGCCGGCACGTCGATGATGGAAATGGTCTGGCAGATGCAGCGCCGTGAGATCCGCGGTCTGATCGGCATCTGCAACAACCCCTTCGTCTCGCTCCCCCACTACGCCGTGGTCAAGGACGGGTACGACACCGCCGAATTCCACGCCCAGTTCGACTTCTTCCTCTCCGAGACCGCCGCCAACGCGCACGTCGTCTTCCCCGTCACGGTGTGGGCCGAGGACGAGGGCGTGATGGCCAACGCCGAAGCCCGCGTGGTCAAGCACAACAAGGCGCAGGACCCGCCCCCCGGCGTACGGACCGACACCTGGGTGATCTGCGAACTCGCCCGCCGCCTCGGAGCGGGCGACAAGTTCGCGTTCGCCGACTCCCGCGCGGTCTTCGACGAACTGCGGGCCGCCTCCGCCGGGACCGTCAACGACTACTACGGCATCACCTACGAGCGCCTGGAGGAGACCGGCGGAATCGCCTGGCCGTGCCCCACCACCGACCACCCGGGCACCCCGCGCCTCTTCGAGGACGGGAAGACGTACCACCCCGACGGCAGGATCCACATGCAGGCCGTCGAATGGCATCCGCCGATGGACCCGTACGACGACGAGCACCCCATGTCGCTCACCACGGGACGCACCGTCGCCCACTTCCTGTCCGGGAACCAGACCCGTCGGCTGGGTGCCCTCGTCGAACAGACCCCGCGGCCCTGGGCCGAGGTGCATCCCTCCCACGGCTTCCGCAACGGCGAACCCGTACGCGTCGTCACCCGGCGCGGCAGTGCGGTCTTCCCCGCCCTCGTCACCGAGGCGATCCGCCCCGACACCGTGTTCGTGCCGTACCACTGGCCGGTCCCCACCGCTGCGAACGCCCTCACCATCGACGCCCTCGACCCCCGCTCCAAGATTCCCGAGTACAAGGTGTGCGCCTGCCGCATCGAGCACGCCGAGAAGATCGACGAGGTGCCCGCACCTCCCGTCGCACCCGGCCACGTGGCCTACCCCGAGACCCAGGTCTCGCGTACCGATCCGCTGCCCCCCTCGGCCCCGCAGGGCCGTGGCACCTCGGAGAGGAGCTGATGCCCGGATGATGGGCAGAACGATGTTCATCGACCCGGGGCGCTGCATCGGCTGCCAGGCCTGTGTCTCCGCCTGCCGGGAATGCGACTCGCACCGCGGCAAGTCCATGATCCACCTCGACTACACCGACGAGGGCCACTCCGTCGCCGCCCTTCCGACGGTCTGCATGCACTGCGAGGACCCGGTCGCCCCCTGCGCCGAGGTCTGTCCGGCCGACGCGATCCTGGTCACGGCGGACGGTGTGGTGCAGCAGGCCGACACCACGCGCTGCATCGGCTGCGCCAACTGCGTCAACGCCTGCCCCTTCGGCGTCCCGAAGATCGACCTCCGGGCAAAGCTGCAGATGAAGTGCAACCTCTGCTACGACCGCACCGCCTACGGACTCGCCCCGATGTGCGCCACGGTCTGCCCGACCGGAGCGCTCTTCTACGGAACGGCCGAGGAGCTCCGGGCAGAACGCCCCGGAGTCCAGGTGGCGGACACCTTCGTCTTCGGCGAGAGCGAGGTCCGCACCGGTGTGGCGATGGTCGTACCCGCGGAGCGGGTCCAGTGGCCCGTACCGGGCGGGCTCCCCGTCGTCGAGATCAACGGTAAGGACGTCCGCCGATGAGCGTCACCGAACAACAGCCCGGCAGCGACCGGAACTCCGGCGGCGACCCGCGGGAGGCACTGCACGACAGGATCGCCGCGGACTCGCTCACCACCCGGCGTGACTACCTCCGGATCGTGACCACCGTCTCCGGTGGCCTCGCGCTCGGCGGTCTGGGAGTGGCGGCCGGGATCCTGCACCGGCACGGCGACGAGGAGGACGGTGAGCCGCCGGCGCCGAAGCGGATCGCCACGCAGCTGACGCCCGGCGAATCCCTCGCCTTCCGCTACCCCGGGGACGAGGACCGGGCCGTCGCCGTACGGCTCGACGACGGCACGCTCGTCGGCTACTCCGCCGTCTGCACCCACCTTGCCTGCGCGGTGCTCTGGCGCAAGGACCGGGCTTCGGAGGGCGAGCTCTACTGCCCGTGCCACGAAGGCGTCTTCGACGCCCGTACGGGAGAGGTCACCGCGGGCCCGCCGCCGCGCGGACTGCCGAAAGTTGCGCTCACCGAGCAGACCGACGGCAGCATCTGGGCCGTGGGCACCACCCGCTCCGGCGAGAGCATCGAGCAGGGTCTGTGCCGCCAGATCGGCGAGGACCGCCCCGACCTCGCCGCCCGGATCGGCTGCCCCGGCACCCGGGGCGGTGCGGAGGCACCGCCCCGCGCGGACCCGGCGTCCGCCGTCACCCCGGGCGTCCCGGCACCCGGGGCCACGGCCGGGGAAGCCGGGGCCGGAGGAGGGCGATCATGACGGGACCCCAGCAGCACCCCGAGAACCCGGACCACCAGCGGGACCTGAAGAAGCGGCAGGACCCGGAGAACGAGCAGGACCCGGGGAACGAGCAGGACCAGCACGGCCAGGAGTACCTCCGCTCCTCACAGACGCCTCGGCCGGTGCAGTCCGCGCGGCCCGCCGGAGACCCGTATCCGTATCACCCGGGCAGTGCGAGCCCGGAGCTGAACCGCCCCGTGCACGAGCGCTACCCGCAGATCCGGGCCACCAGCGGCTACGGAGACCCCCGGGTGCGGCACACGGGCCCCGGCCCCGGAGCGGGTACGGACCAGGAACCCGAGCGCTCCTCGAAGCTGACCGCGCGGCTCGTACTGGCCATGACGGTGGTCGTCGGGCAGCTCTGGGGGCTGACGGTGCTGATCGACGCATGGATGGAGGGCAACACCGGAACGGCGTGGTGGGGGGCCGGCTTCCTCTGCCTGTCGTTCCTCGTGGTCCTCGGGCTGTGGCGGCTCGATCCGAAGGACCGCTGAGCGTCGCCGTATCCTGGAGGCATGAGTACCGCCCCCGCCTCCGGACCGCGAGATGCGAAGCCGCCGCAGCGGCAGGAGCCGCCGCCGCAGGAGACCAGGCCCAGGCCTGCTCTCGTCTTCGATGATCCGCTGGACCGGCAGTCCTCGGACGACACGGACCAGGGGTGGGGCGAGCGGGCTCCGGCCGGCGGCAGCGCCGCCGATCTGACCCGCTTCCTCGACGAGAAGCCACCCCACCACATCTGATCCCGGCGGGCGGCGTGCGGGCCGAGGCCCGGCCGCGCCGCCCGAGGGCGTCGCGGATCTCGGTCAGCGCCTCCACCTCCAGCGTCTCCCGCTCTCCCTCCTTCGCGGCCCGCGTTGCCGCCCGCCCGGCGAGGTACTCGGCCTGGGCATCACCAGCGGGAAGTAGACGACGGCAGCCGTGAACAGCAAGGGGAGGGCGGTGCTGAGCACCGGGCCCCGAAGGATCTCGACGCCGTCCGTCTTCACCACGTGGGTGAACGCGGCACCGATGACGACCGCGCCCGCGATATCGCTTACGTTGCCGCGCGTCAGTAACGCTCTGAACGTTCCTACGGGCTGACCTCTTCCCGCTCATGCACGAATCTCCGCCGCAGGAAGTGTGCGCGGAGCGAACGGCCCCGCCACGAAAGGTGGTTGAAGGGCACACTGCCCAACCGGGCTGTCCTGCTCGGGTAAGTTGACGGCCCATCACTTCTGCACTCCATGGGACACCGCCACCGCGAGCCGCCCTGAGGCGCCGGCTCCGGCCAGGGCCGCGGCGGTCCCCCGCTCCACGGACAGGACCACGAGGGCGCCACCTCCCGGGCCGGGCCCGCCGTCCGGTTCGGTGAAGGCCGCTTCCGCGTGTGCCGCGCCGCCCGGCACCTCCGTCACCCGCACGTCCTTCGCCACCACCCGGGATTCGCCGTCCCCCTCGCGCGCGGCGATCACATCGACGCGGTCACCCGGCCTCAGCAGCCCGACCGTCGCCGCGTCCGCGATGCGCACCGGCGCGGACACCAGCCGCACGGCCTGCCGCTCCGGCCCCGGCTGCGCACCGCTGCCCGTGACGACGGCTCCACCGCCCGACCCGCGGGCATCAACCAGACCCGGGACGGCGAGCACCGCGGAGGCCAGGGCGAAGCCCGCCGCCAGGGCGCGGCGCTGCCCGCGCAGCACCCGCCGCAGTCGTCGGCCACCACCGCCGCGCACCCGCAGGGGCGCGAAGAGCGGGACCCCGCAAGGCGGGGGAGGCACGGGACGTGTATCAGGCACCGACGGAAACATGGCCAACACCACCTGCCGTGAGGAAAGTCCACGAGGGAGATCCGCAACGGACATCCGCACGAGGAGGCGCACAAGGATGTGCAGGGGAAAGCGTGGACGACATACATGAGGGGGAGTTCCGCGGGATTCCCGCCGAACTTCCCCCACGATCCCCTGCCTGCGCACTTCCCGCACGGCCCTGTGGACAGTCCACCGCTTGTGGACAACTCGGCCACCCCTACGAGAAGCGGGGGAGCCGCACAGTCGAGGCGCCGAGGCATGCGGACGGAGGACGGCGCGGTCCGGATGCGGACCGGTCGAGCCGAGTGCCCCTGGCTGTGCGAACCGACGAGCACCGGGCCGCGCGGACCCGAACAGCTGGCCGGGCGAGCCCGACAGTTGGCCGCGCCCGCCCGGCGCCGAGCCGTGCGAGCCCGACGCCGGGCCGTGGAGCTAAGGGAGGTCCACCCCCGTGTGGATCCCGTCCAGGGCGTGCACGCAGATGCAGTCACGGTCCGCGGTCGCGGGCAGCGTGGCCACCGCGTCGAACAGCACCGACCGCAGCCGGTCCACATTGGCGGCGAACACCTTCAGCACGTCGCCGTGGTTGACACCCTCACCGGCCTCGGCGCCCGCGTCGAGGTCCGTCACCAGCGTCAGCGTCGTGTAGCAGAGCCCCAGTTCACGGGCGAGGACCGCTTCGGGGTGCCCCGTCATGCCGACCACGGACCAGCCCATGGCCGCGTGCCATCGCGATTCCGCACGGGTCGAGAAGCGCGGCCCCTCGACCACGACCAGCGTGCCGCCGTCCACCGGGTCCCAGTCGCGTCCGCGGGCCGCGGCGAGGGCCGCCTTGCGCCCCTCCGGACAGTACGGATCGGCGAAGCCGAGGTGCACGACGTTCGGCTCGACGCCGTCCGACCTGGTCTCCCCGTCGTAGTAGGTCTGCGTACGGGCCTTGGTGCGGTCCACCAGCTGATCCGGTACGAGCAGGGTGCCCGGCCCGTACTCCGGACGCAGGCCGCCGACGGCACACGGGCCCAGCACCTGCCGTACGCCGACGGAGCGCAGGGCCCAGAGGTTGGCGCGGTAGTTGATGCGGTGCGGCGGAAGGTGGTGGCCGCGTCCGTGACGCGGCAGGAAAGCCACCCTGCGGCCCGCGATCTCACCCAGGAAGAGGGAGTCGCTCGGAGCCCCGTACGGGGTGTCCACCTGGACCTCGGTCACGTCCTCCAGGAAGGAGTAGAAGCCCGATCCGCCGATCACGCCGATATCCGCTGTACCCGTTTCTGCGTTCACCATGCGGTCACACTAACCGGGCACGCGCGACCGGGACCCCGCCGAGTGGATCAGCGGGGTCCCGGTGAAGCGTATGAGGTACGTGCTCGGCCTCAGGCCGCCGACGTACCGCCCGACGAGGAACTCGCCGGAGAGGGCGACGCCGAGGACGACGTCGAAGCGGTCGGCTTCGAGTCCGATCCCGACGTGGACGGCGTGGTGGAAGCGGAACCGGACGCCTTCGCGGACGACGTGGCCGGCGTGCTGCTCGACGAGGAGCCGCGGCTGTCGTTCCGGTAGAAACCGGAACCCTTGAAGACGATGCCGACCGCCGAGAACACCTTCTTGAGGCGTCCTTCGCAGTTCGGGCACACGGTCAGGGCATCATCGGTGAACTTCTGCACCGCCTCGAGGCCCTCGCCGCACTCGGTGCACTGGTACTGATAGGTCGGCACTTGATCCTCCTGGCACTCTCACTCAATGAGTGCTAACGACGGTCCATACTGACGTATTCCGAGCCATCAGTCCACCGTGACCGGCTCGCGGTGACCGATCCCACGCGCCACGGTCCGTCCCTGGAGCCTCGGTGTCAGCCGCGAACGCAGGGCCAGCAGGGTCACCAGGGCCAGTGCCGTACCGATCAGCGGCACCACGAAACCGGTGCTCGCACCATGTGCGTCGGCGAGCTGTCCGGACACCGTGACGGCGGCCGCCTGGCCCAGCGCCACCGCGCCGGTCAGCCAGGTGAAGGCCTCCGTCCGGGCGGACGCCGGCACCAGGTCCTCGACCAGCGTGTAGCCGCTGATCAGCGCGGGGGCGATGCAGAGCCCGACCAGCAGGCCCAGTCCGGCCAGCAGCGGCACGGAGTGCACCGCCCAGAGTCCGGAAGCGGTCAGGGTCAGGGCCACGTACCCGACGATCAGGCGGCGGCGCGGGCTGCTCTTCCAGGCGACGGCCCCGCAGGCGATCCCCGCCAGCATGTTGCCAGCCGCGAAGACCCCGTACAGCAGGCCGTTGACGCCGGGGCGGCCGATCTCCTCGGAGAACGCCGTCAGGGAGACCTGCATGCCGCCGAAGACGGCGCCGATGCCCAGGAAGGTGATCGCGAGGACGCGGACGCCGGGTACGGAGAGGGCCGAGCGGTGCGGCTCGGCGGCCGTCGCGGCGCTGCGGGGCGCGGGCTGGGTGGCGCGCTGGGCGGCGAACAGGAGGCCGCCGACGAGCGTCAGCGCACCCTTGGCGATCAGACCGGCCGCCGGGTGCACGCCGGTGCACAGCGCCGTCGCCAGCACCGGTCCCACGACGAAGGTGAATTCATCCGTCACGGACTCGAAGGCGGCAGCAGTGGACATCAGCGGGGAGGCCGGCCGCCCCGGAGCGGCACCGAGCGTGGCCGCCCAGCGGGCCCGGACCATCGGTCCGACCTGCGGGATGGAGGCGCCGGTGGGCACCGCTGCCAGGAACAACACCCAGAGGGGCGCGTCCGCCAGCGCGAGCGCCGTGAGCACGCCGACGGAAGCGGCGTGCACCAGTACGCCGGGCACGAGCACGGAACGCTGGCCGAAACGGTCGGCGAGCCTGCCGCTCTGCGGAGCGAACAGCGCCATCGAGACACCGGACACGGCCGCCACGGCGCCCGCGCTGCCGTACGAGCCGGTGGTGTGCTGAACCAGGAGCACGATGCCGATGGTCAGCATCGCGAAGGGCTGCCGGGCCGCGAAGCCCGGAAGGAGGAAGGTCCACGCACCGGGGGTGCGCAGCAACTGCCCGTAACCGGGGCGGTCGGAGACCGTGGACGCCACGGTCCTTGCCTTTCTGCCGCCTGGTGGCCGTGCTCCCCTGCGCGGCACCGCACCGGGGTGCGGGCTCGGCCGGGAGCTGCCGAGAGCTGTCCTCTTCGCGCGGAACTGCGGTAGATGCCGGGCGCTCGCTGCAGAGGCGAAAGGACGCCACGACCGCCATACGGTCGCGCCAGCTCTGCATCAGGCAGAGTTGGTCGATCAAGATCAATACGGGTGGATCACTGGGTGGATCATGTGGAGCAGTCCTTCATCTTACAGGCACCGCTACCGGTGTGCCTGTGATTGCGCCCGAGGTTCGCATCACCACCTCTGATCAGTGGTGTGCCCTCGTGTCGCCCGGGGCGCCACCCGATGAGCTCCCCGGCGCACCCCCCTGCGCACCGCCCGGCTGTC
Source organism: Streptomyces clavifer (assembly GCA_014651175.1). Lineage (GTDB taxonomy): Bacteria > Actinomycetota > Actinomycetes > Streptomycetales > Streptomycetaceae > Streptomyces > Streptomyces clavifer. The sequence continues at coordinate 117,992 of BMWJ01000008.1, forward strand.
CCTCGCCACCCCTGCCCAGCTTCTTGGCCAGCTTCTTCACCTGCGGCGCGTCCGACGCGCGGCCGCTGTCCGGGCGGCCACGGCCGCCCGTCCCCAGCCAGCCGGCCAGCTTGCCGCCCTCGCCGACCGCCCGCAACCGTGCTTCCGCCGCGTCGCGCACCGGATCGGTCGCGACCACCAGGAGCTCGTCCCCGCGCCGGAGCACGGTGGACGGGGCGGGGACGAAGCTCTTCCCGTCCCGGACGACGAGGGTGACGGCGGCTCCGGAGGGCAGCCGCAGCTCGGCGACCTCCACGCCGTGCATCTTCGACTTCCCCGGGATGGAGACGGACAGCAGGTGCCCGCGCAGCCGCTCCAGGGGCGCCGACTCGATGCCCAGGTCCGCGGCCTCGGACGGGTCGTCCGAGATCTTCAGCGCCCTGGCGAGCCAGGGCAGGGTCGGACCCTGGATCAGCGTGTAGACGACGACGAGCACGAAGACGATGTTGAAGACCCGGGTGCTGCCCTCGATCCCGGACACCATGGGGATGGTGGCCAGGATGATGGGGACGGCGCCGCGCAGCCCCGCCCAGGACATGAGGGCCTTCTCGCGCCGCGGCAGACGGAACGGCGCGAGGCTGATGAAGACGGACAAGGGCCGGGCGACGGCCGTGAGTACCAGCCCCACGACCACGGCGGGCCAGAAGTCGTCGATGAGGTCGTGCGGGGTGACCAGCAGGCCGAGCAGGACGAACATGCCGATCTGCGCCAGCCAGCCGAGCCCGTCCGCGAAACCCCGGGTGGCCGGCCAGTGCGGCAGCTTGGAGTTGCCGAGGATCATCGCGGCCAGGTAGACGGCCAGGAACCCACTGCCGTGGACCATGGCGCCCGCCGCGTACGCGGAGACGGCGATGGCCATGACGGCGATCGGGTAGAGGCCGGACGCGGGAAGTGCCACGTGACGCAGTCCCAAGGCGCCGAGCCAGCCCACCGCCAGGCCGATGGCCGCCCCGATGGCCAGCTCCAGGGCTATCTCGCCGACGAGCACGTACCAGTGCTCCACCGGGCCGACGGCGGAGAACGCCACGACCAGGATGACGACGGGAGCGTCGTTGAAGCCGGACTCGGCCTCCAGGACACCGGTGATCCGGGAGGGGAGCGGGACCCTGCGCAGCACGGAGAAGACGGCCGCGGCGTCGGTGGAGGAGACGACGGCGCCGATGATCAGGGCCTGTCGCCAGTCGAGGCCGACGAGATAGTGCGCCGCGCTCGCGGTGACGCCCACGCTGATGCCCACGCCGACGGTCGACAGCATGGCTGCCGCCGGCAGTGCGGGTTTGACTTCTTTCCACTTCGTGCCCAGGCCGCCCTCGGCCAGGATGACGACCAGGGCGGCGTAGCCGATCACCTGGGTCAGCTCGGCGTTGTCGAACTTGACGTCGAAGATGCCGTCCTGGCCCATGGCGATGCCGATGCCGAGGTACAGGAGCAGGCTGGGGAGCCCGCTGCGGGACGAGATGCGTACGGCCGCGACGGCGACCAGCAGGACGAGCGAGCAGACGAGCAGAAGTTCGTTGAGCGCGTGGACGGTCAGGGTCCGTTCCTTCCCTGCGTACGCCTTCCGGATCGATCTCCGGAAGGCCAGTACTTCGTTACCTTACCTAATCTTTAACGTTTCCTTGACGCGTTCGAGTGTTCGTACGGGGACTGCGCAAATGGATGCATCCCCATACCGCGTCCGAGTGGCTCGGGCGGGGCGCCTATGGTTGCTCCAGCACGCCCAGGACCACCCTGCCCCTCGAAGGACAGCGATGCCCGCCAACACAACCGCCCCTTCCGGTTCTTCCGATGCGAAGAAGCCCGGCAGGAAGAAGGGGCGACGCGCCCGCCTGTTCGTGATCGTCCTGGTGCTGGCGCTTGTCGCGGGTGTCGGTTACGGCGCGTTCTGGTCCGTATCCACGGTCCGGGCCTCGTACCCGCAGACCACCGGCTCCATAGAACTCAAGGGTCTGACCGGCAACGTCGACGTCAAACGCGACAGTTACGGGATCCCGCAGATCTACGCGGACTCCGACAGCGACCTCTTCCGCGCCCAGGGCTTCGTCCAGGCCCAGGACCGTTTCTGGGAGATGGACGTCCGCCGCCACATGACGTCGGGCCGGCTCTCCGAGATGTTCGGCTCCGGCCAGGTGGAGACCGACGCCTTCCTGCGCACGCTGGGATGGCGCAAGGTCGCGCAGAAGGAGTACGACACAAAGCTCGACGAGGACACCAAGAAGAACCTCCAGTCGTATGCGGAGGGGGTGAACGCGTATCTCGAGGGCAAGGACGGCAAGGACATCTCCGTCGAGTACGCGGCCCTCGGCCTGACCAACGACTACAAGCCCACCGAGTGGACCCCGGTCGACTCGGTCGCCTGGCTGAAGGCGATGGCCTGGGACCTGCGCGGGAACATGCAGGACGAGATCGACCGCTCGCTGATGACCAGCAGGCTCAGCACGAAGCAGATCAAGAGCCTCTACCCGGACTACCCGTTCGACAAGAACAAGCCGATCGTCGAGCAGGGCGGGGTCTCCCCGGTCACCGGCGCGTTCGATCCCGACGCCGAACCGTCGGACGGCATCGGTGAGGAGACCGTCGAGGGTGCGACCGAGGGCCTGAACACGCAGCTCTCCGCGCTCTCCGACACCCTCGACGAGATCCCGGCCCTGCTCGGTCCCAACGGCAACGGCATCGGATCGAACTCCTGGGTCGTCTCCGGGACGCACACGACCACCGACAAGCCCCTGCTGGCCAACGACCCGCACCTGGCGCCCATGCTGCCCTCGCTCTGGTACCAGATGGGGCTGCACTGCCGTGAGGTCTCGGAGGCCTGCCGGTACGACACCGCCGGTTACACGTTCTCCGGGATGCCCGGTGTGATCATCGGTCACAACCAGGACATCGCCTGGGGCTTCACCAACCTCGGCGCCGACGTCACCGACCTCTTCCTGGAGAAGGTCTCGGCGGACGGCTACCAGTACGACGGCAAGACCGAGCCCTTCGTCAGCCGTGAGGAGACCATCAAGGTCGCCGGCGGCAGGAGCCGGAAGATCACCGTCCGGGAGACCAACAACGGGCCGCTGGTCTCCGACCGCAGCAGTGAGATGGCGAAGGTCGGCAAGAAGGCGCCGGTCACCAACTCCGCCCCGGACCGCGGTGACGGTTACGCGGTCGCGCTCAAGTGGACCGCGCTGGACCCCGGCAAGTCGATGGACGCGGTCTTCGAGCTCAACCGGGCCAAGGACTTCAAGACGTTCCAGGCGGCCGCCGAGCACTTCGAGGTGCCCTCGCAGAACCTCATCTACGCGGACACCGAGGGCAACATCGGCTACCAGGCCCCGGGCAAGATCCCCGTCCGCGTCAAGGGCGACGGCACGATGCCGAGTCCTGGCTGGACGTCGGACTACGGCTGGGAGAAGGAGCCGGTCCCGTTCGACGAGCTGCCGTTCGAGTACAACCCCGAGCGCGGCTACATCGTCACCGCCAACCAGGCCGTCATCGACGACTCGTACGACCACATGCTCACGAAGGACTGGGGCTACGGCGCCCGCAGCCAGCGGATCAACGACCTCATCGGGGAGAAGATCAAGCGCGGCGAGAAGATCTCCACCGACGACATGCAGACGATGCAGATGGACAACCAGAGCGCGATCGCCGCGGAGCTGGTCCCGACGCTGCTGAAGATCGGCATCTCCGACGAGAGCGTCCGCGAGGCCCAGAAGCTGCTGGAGGGCTGGGACTACACCCAGGAGCCCGACTCCGCCGCCGCCGCGTACTTCAACGGCGTCTGGCGCAACATCCTCAAGCTGGCCTTCGGCAACAAACTGCCCAAGGAGCTCCGCGCCAAGGGCGACTGCCTCAGCGTGCTGCCCGCCACCAGCACCGGGCCGGTGGACGAGCAGACCAAGCGTGTGCGGGAGTGCGGTCAGCGCGACCCCGCCACGGCGCAGCCGGACGGCGGCGACCGCTGGTACGAGGTCGTGAACTCCATCCTCGACGACACGGACAACGAATGGTGGAAGGTGCCCGCCCAGGGGCGCGACGAGGCGATCGAGAACCGCGACCAGCTCTTCGCCCGCGCCATGAAGGACGCCCGCTGGGAGCTGACCGCCGAGCTGGGCAAGGACATCAGCACCTGGAGCTGGGGCCGGCTGCACCAGCTGACCCTGCGCAACCAGACGCTCGGCAAGGAGGGCCCCGACCTGCTGCAGCGGGCCCTCAACCGGGGTCCGTGGCACCTCGGCGGCGGCGAGGCGGCGGTCAACGCCACCGGCTGGAACGCGGCGGGCGGCTACGACGTGATCTGGGTTCCGTCGATGCGCATGGTCGTCAACGTCGGGGAGTGGGACAAGTCCCGCTGGATCAACCTCACGGGCGCCTCGGGGCACGCGTTCAGCGCGCACTACACCGATCAGACCGACAAGTGGGTCGACGGTGACCTGCTCGACTGGTCCTTCGGGTCCGACGCGGTCGGCGAGTCCACGGTCGACACCCTGACGCTCAAGAAACCCTAGGCGGGCCCCCGGGGTGCGAAGTGCCGCGCCCCGGCAGGTGTGACAGCGGCGTCCACGGGGTGGTCGTGCGGTTCCTCCGGAACCTGTGCGACCACCTCGTCGTCGTACAGCAGGACGACGAGGGCCGGGTGGGCCCCGGCCGCCGCCAGCCGGGCCAGCACCCTGTCGTAGCTGCCCCCGCCGCGGCCCAGCCGCATCCCGCGCCGGTCCACGGCGAGTCCGGGCAGCAGCACCACGTCGGCGGCGACGACCGCTTCGGGACCCAGCCGTACACCGACCGGCTCCAGCAGGCCCCGCCCGGCGGGGGCGAGATGCTCCGGGCCCTCGTACGCGGCCCAGTCCAGGTCGTTGTCCGGCAGGAGCACCGGCAGCAGCACCCTCACACCCCGGGCGCGCAGCGCGTCCAGGAGCACGTGCGTGCCGGGCTCGCGCCCCACGGACACGTACGCCGCCACGGTCCGGGCCGAGGCCAGCTCCGGGAGGTCCGATGCGACGGCGGAGAGAACCGCGGCGGCGTCCCTGACGTCTTCAGAGGTCAGGAGCCGTCGCGCGGCGAGGAGTTCACGCCTCAACAGGGCCTTTCGGGACATGTCATCGTTCAACGGTTGCTCGCAAACCTCGTTAATGGGGTTGTATGAGTACGAAGTTAACCGGACGCTCATCTTCCGCCCATACGCACCGGATACAGTTCTGCGCATGAATCAGTCGCGCCCCAGGATCAGCAAAGCTGTCATTCCAGCTGCAGGTCTCGGCACCCGGTTCCTGCCGGCAACCAAGGCCACTCCCAAGGAGATGCTGCCTGTCGTCGACAAGCCCGCCATCCAGTATGTCGTCGAGGAGGCCGTCACCGCTGGCCTCTCCGACGTACTGATGATCACCGGTCGGAACAAGCGTCCCCTGGAGGACCACTTCGACCGGAACTACGAGCTGGAGTCCGCGCTGACCCGCAAGGGAGACGCCGAGCGGCTCTCCAAGGTGCAGGAGTCCAGCGACCTGGCCACCATGCACTACGTCCGTCAGGGCGACCCGCGTGGCCTCGGTCACGCCGTCCTGTGTGCCGCCCCGCACGTCGGCGACCAGCCGTTCGCCGTCCTCCTCGGTGACGACCTGATCGACCCGCGCGATCCGCTGCTCGCCCGCATGGTCGAGATCCAGGAGCGCGAGGGCGGCAGCGTCGTCGCGCTCATGGAGGTCGACCCGGCGCAGATCCACATGTACGGCTGCGCGGCCACCGACGCCACCGCCGACGGCGACGTCGTCCGGGTCACCGGCCTGGTGGAGAAGCCCGACCGGGCCGACGCACCCAGCAACCTCGCCGTCATCGGCCGCTACGTGCTGGACCCCGCGATCTTCGACATACTGCGCCACACCGAGCCCGGCCGCGGCGGCGAGATCCAGCTCACCGACGCACTCCAGCTGCTGGCCGAGGACGAGAAGATCGGTGGCCCGGTACACGGCGTCGTCTTCAAGGGCCGCCGCTACGACACCGGTGACCGGGGCGACTATCTGCGTGCCATTGTCAGGCTCGCGTGCGAACGTGAGGACCTGGGCCCGGACTTCCGGACCTGGCTGCGCAGTTACGTCAACGAGGAGTTGTAACAGCTTGAGCAGCACGATCTGGTCGGTGGACGAGCACCTGGACGACATCCTCGCCGCGGTGAGGCCGCTCGAACCCATCGAGCTGCAACTGCCCGACGCCCAGGGCTGCGTCCTGGTCGAGGACGTCGTGGTGGAGGTGGCCCTGCCGCCCTTCGACAACAGCTCGATGGACGGGTACGCGGTCCGGGTCTCCGACCTCGAGGGCTCCAGCGAGGAGTTCCCCGCCGTCCTCACCGTCATCGGCGACGTCGCGGCGGGCGACGGCGGGCTGGCCGACGGCCGGTCGGTCGGCCCCGGCGAGGCAGCCCGCATCATGACCGGCGCCCCGCTGCCCGCGGGCGCCGAGGCGGTCGTCCCCGTCGAGTGGACCGACGGCGGTACGGGGGGTGGCCCCGCCTCCACGATGCGCGCCCACAGCGACGCACCGGAGGGGGCGAGCGGCGAGGTGCGGGTCCACCGTCCCGTCGAGGCCAGGGCCCATGTCCGTGCCCGGGGGAGCGATGTCCGGCCCGGGGACCTGGCGCTGCGCGCCGGCTCGGTCGTCGGACCGCCGCAGATCGGACTGCTCGCCGCGATCGGCCGCTCGACGGTGAAGGTGCGGCCCCGCCCGCGCGTCGTCGTGCTCTCCACCGGCAGCGAGCTCGTGCAGCCGGGGGAGGAGCTGACCGGTGGCCGGATCTACGACTCCAACAGCTTCGCCCTGACGGCCGCCGCCCGGGATGCCGGAGCCATCGCCTACCGCGTCCCCGCGGTCGCCGACGACGCGGAGACGCTGCGCGCCACGATCGAGGACCAGCTGATCCGTGCCGACATCATCGTCACCACCGGCGGTGTGAGCGTCGGCGCATACGACGTGGTCAAGGAGGCACTGTCCTCCGTCGGGGACGAGGACGAACCCGGCAGCGGCATCGACTTCCGGACGCTCGCGATGCAGCCGGGCAAGCCGCAGGGCTTCGGTTCGATCGGTCCCGACCACACGCCGCTGCTGGCGCTGCCCGGCAATCCGGTTTCCTCGTACGTCTCGTTCGAGCTGTTCGTCCGGCCGGCGATCCGGGCCCTGATGGGTCTCGAGGACGTCCACCGCCCGACGGTCGGGGCCACGCTGAACGTCGACAAGGCGCTCACCTCGCCCTCCGGCAAGCGGCAGTTCCTCCGGGGGACGTACGACGCGGAGGCGGGCACGGTGACCCCCGTCGGTGGCCCCGGATCGCACCTGATCGCCGCCCTCGCCCAGGCGGACGCGCTGATCGTGCTGCCCGAGGACGTCACCTCCGCCGAGCCCGGCACGGAGACCCGGGTGATCCTCCTCCGCTGACTTCGACGCGGTGGCGGTACGGTGTCTGGCGCTGTGCCTTACCGGGGGAGGCCCCCGGACCCCCGGCCCCCGCACTTCGGTGCGGGCCGGGCGGGCAACCGGCGCCCTACCGCTAGGCGGAGTGAGTTGAGTACGCAGAACAGGCTGACGCACATCGACGAGGCGGGCGCGGCCCGCATGGTCGATGTGTCGGAGAAGGACGTCACGACACGCGTCGCCCGGGCGAGCGGACGGGTCCTCGTGTCCCCGCGCGTCGTCGAACTCCTCAGAGGCGAAGGGGTCCCCAAGGGCGATGCCCTCGCCACGGCGCGCATCGCCGGGATCATGGGTGCCAAGCGCACCCCGGACCTGATCCCGCTGTGCCATCCGCTCGCCGTCTCCGGCGTCAAGGTCGACCTGACCGTCGCCGACGACGCGGTGGAGATCCTGGCCACGGTGAAGACGACGGACCGCACAGGTGTCGAGATGGAGGCCCTGACCGCCGTGTCGGTCGCGGCTCTGACGGTGATCGACATGATCAAGGCGGTCGACAAGAGTGCCGTGATCACGGACGTCCGGGTCGAGGCGAAGTCGGGCGGCGCATCCGGTGACTACCGGCGCCCCGCAGCGGAGGGGGAGGACGCATGACCTCGCCCGACAGTGAGGGGGCGGGGTCCGGCGGGGCCCCGACCGCCCCGTACGCGGCCCTGGTCGTGACCGCTTCCAACCGGGCCTCGGCCGGCGTCTACGCCGACCGGGGCGGACCGCTCATCGCCGAAGGGCTCGCCGCCCTGGGGTTCGCCGTCGACGGCCCGCAGGTCGTGCCGGACGGCGACCCCGTGGAGGCGGCTCTGCGGACCGGTGCGGCAGCCGGCTACGACGTGATCGTCACCACCGGGGGGACGGGCATCTCGCCCACCGACCTGACTCCGGAAGCGACCCTGCGCGTCGTCGACCGCGAGATCCCCGGCATCGCCGAGGCGATCCGCGCCGAGGGCCGGGACAAGGTCCCCACGGCCGCACTCTCGCGCGGCCTCGCAGGCATCGCGGGCAACACCCTCATCGTGAATCTCCCCGGCTCCACCGGCGGCGTGCGCGACGGGCTCGCCGTCCTCGGCAGGCTTCTGGTGCACGCCGTCGACCAGCTGCGCGGCGGCGACCACCCCCGACCGGGGAGCCCGAGCTGAACGTCCCCACCTGGCCGGTGATCCTGACCGACGGCGAGATCACCCTGCGCCCGATAAAGCTGCGTGACCAGCGCATGTGGCGCGAGGTCAACCGCCGCAACCGCGACTGGCTGCGCCCCTGGGAGGCGACCGTCCCGCCACCCGCCCCCGGCGGCCCCGTGGCCCAGCGTCCCACCTACCGTCAGATGATCCGCCATCTGCGCGCGGAGGCGAACGCGGGTCGCATGCTGCCCTTCGCCATCGAGTGCGAGGGCCGTCTCGTCGGGCAGTTGACGGTGGCCGGGATCACCTGGGGGTCGATGTGCTCGGGCCATGTGGGCTACTGGGTCGACCGGGAGGTGGCAGGCCGCGGCGTCATGCCGACGGCGGTGGCGCTGGCCGTCGACCACTGCTTCCGCACGGTCGGGCTGCACCGCATCGAGGTGTGCATTCGGCCCGAGAACGGCCCCAGCCGCCGCGTCGTGGAAAAGCTCGGATTCCGTGAGGAGGGGCTGCGTCCGCGCTATCTCCACATCGACGGCGCGTGGCGGGATCACCTGATCTTCGCCCTCACCGCGGAGGAAGCGCCCGACGGGTTGCTCAGGCGTTGGCGCAGGGTGCGGCCGGGTACGCCCCACACACCAGAGGAAATGAAATAAGTGTTCGAAATTGATCGCTCGGTGACCGCTAACGAGCACACTCGCATCGAGTGCTGATCCGAAGAATCGCGAAAAAAGTCAGCGATATCAGCCTGATCGTGCGACACGCCGGGCCAATTGGCGGATGCTGCCGTGCAAACCCCTCTACGGTGTGAGCGTGAGCAGTAGCGGCCTCATCTACGCAGTCATCGTCGGTGCCTGGGCCGCCTACCTGGTGCCGATGTGGCTCCGCAGGCAGGACGAGCTCAATGAAGCCCGACCGACGGAACGCTTCAGCACCGCCATCCGGCTGCTGTCCGGACGGGCGGCCATGGAGCGCCGGTACGCCAAGGAGCTGCAGGAGCGCGATGCCGGGGAGGCGCCTGGTGACGTGGACCCGGATGCCGTCACGGACCGTTTGGATTCCGTCGACGTCCGGGCCTTTTCCGCGCCCCCGGCACACACCGAAGCCCGGTTGAGCGACCCGACGCCGGACGCCCCCGAGCGTCCGGCCTCCGGGCGTCCGGCCGTGGAGCGCCCACGCGCGGAGCCGGCACCCGCCCGCCGCCCGCGCGCCTCCGGTGCGGAGACCGAGCGCGAGCGGCGGGCCCGCCGCTCGCAGGTCCTGGCGCGCCGCCGGCGCACGACCACCGTCCTGTTCCTGGCGTTCACGCTCGGCGCGGTCGTCGCGGCGGTCGGCGGGCTCCGCTTCCTGTGGGCGCCCGCGGTTCCGGCTGTGATGCTGAGCACGTACATCGTGCATCTGCGTGCCCAGGAGCGCCGCCGGTTCGTCTTCACCATGGACCGGCGCAGGGCCGAGGTCGCCGCGCAGCGGCTCCGTGAGAACCGGCCCCGCAGGCACCAGCCCGCGGCGACGGCTCCCGCCGAGCCCGACGAGGAGCCCGAAGGGCGCCACCCCGCGCCCACCCCGACGGTCTCCCCGCAGGAGGCCGGCCGCCGCGCCCTCGTCGAGCAGACGGACCATGCGGAGTGGGTGGACCAGCAGCGCGAACGCGGTCCGGCCCAGGGTGACAGCTGGGAGCCGGTTCCGGTCCCGCTGCCGACCTACGTCACGGCCCCCGTCGCCCCGCGCGCCTCGGGCGGGGTGGAGGTCGGCGACCCGGAGACCTGGAGCGCGGCCCGCTCCAGCCAGGCCGAGCCCACGGGCACCTCGCACCCCGTCGTACCCGAGGCGGACCCCGCACCGCGCCGCCGCGTCGCGCAGCCCCGTCGCACCCGCGACCACGGCCGGACCCCGCTCTTCGACCAGTACGACGGCGAGGACCGGCCCCGCGCGGCCAACGAATGAGACCACGGAGAGGCCGACTCGCCTGACCTGCGGGATACGGATTTCCGAGCACCCCGCTGAGGGTGCTAAAGTTTCACTCGTTGCAAGGGCCTGTGGCGCAGTCTGGTAGCGCACCTCGTTCGCATCGAGGGGGTCTGGGGTTCAAATCCCCACAGGTCCACCGCACACAACTGTTCTTGGGTTAGCTCAGGAAGAGTTCACAAGATCCCGTCCGATCTCATTGATCGGGCGGGATCTTGGCGTTTCCGGGGTCTGTTCGAGGCGGTGTCCGAGCGCGGTCGGTCTCGGATGCGATCGCCGGGCGGTGCTCGGCCCGATGTGTCGGGGTGGGAGAGGCGTTTCTGAGTAGCCGTATCTCAACCGAACGTGATCGCTGAGTTTTCGCTGTTCAGGCATGGTTTCGCTCGGGGGAGGGAGAGATCTCGCGTCTTTATTCCGTCTGATCATCGAGAGGCGCGCGATGACGTCGATGTTGGGGTTGCTCGAAGCGCGGGAGGCTTGTGCTCGTGAGCGGGTCGAGGTTCTGCGGGAGGAGGCGGCCCGTGCGGCCGCGGCCCTGGAGGCGGGCGAGGTCGAGTTGGACCGGCGGGTGATCGCGCGAGAGGAGTTCGTCGATGCCCTGGCCGAGTCCGCCGCCGAGAGTGCTGCAGCGACGGAGGCCGCGGGCGGAGAAAAGGTGGCGCCCGCCGTTCTCGCCGGTCCGGCATTCGCACCGGTCCCGGGAGTGATCGTGCCGCCCTGGCGTCAGGAGCTGTCGGCGTCGGTGCTCTCGCTGGACAACCAGCGGATCCTGAACGTGTTGCAGGACCAGCCGGGGGGCGAGGCGATGCGGGCCAAGGACATCGCGGCGGCTCTCGGGACTCGACAGCCGTGCGGGCCCACCAGCACGCCGCCGGCGCGCGCAAGGCGCCGGCGGTCGCGGCTCCTCAAAAGGGGATCACTGGGGGGACAAACCAGGTCGATCCAGTGCTGAGGAAACTGACGGTCCGGCTGGAGGAAGTGGTCAGATCGGCGAGTGTCTGGGACGCTCCCGCGGCGGATTCACCACCAGAATCCACCTTGCCGCCGACGGGCGATGCCGACCCCTCGCCCTCGTCCTGACACCCGGACACTACGGTGACGGGCCCCAGTTCGAGCGAGTGCTGGAGCAGGTCTCCGTGCCCCGTATCGGAGTCGGCCGACCCCGGACCCGGCCCGACCATGTCCTGGCGGACAAGGCCTACACCTCTCGGAAGAACCGTCGTTACCTGCGACGACGCGGCATCCGGCACACCATCCCAGAACGCCTCGACCAGCAAAGACACCGCAAGAACCGGGGATCACGGGGCGGCCGACCCACCAGCTTCGACAACGAGCGCTACAAGAAACGCAACACCGTCGAACGCGCAATCAACCGCCTGAAAGGCTTCCGCGCCGTCGCCACCCGCTACGAGAAACGCGCCTACATCTACCTCGGCACCGTCACCCTCGCAGCCCTCGTCATCTGACTCAGAACATGATCCGAGAAACAGCGCCTAGCCGTTGACGGGCACGAGTGCGCCGTGGACGGCAGCCGCCTCCTCGCTGACCAGGAGCGCGATCGCCCCGGCGACCGCTTCAGGCGTTGAGGCGGTGGCGAGCAGCTCCGGCGGGAGTACCGCCTTGTTCGCTTCGGTGGCGATCAGGCGCGGAAGGACCGCATTGACACGGATCCCCAACGGCCGCAGCTCGACATCGAGCACCCGTGTCAGGTGCGCGGTCGCCGCCTTGCTGACGCTGTAGGCCGTGAGACCGTCGGTCGGTTCGACCCCCGCTTCGGCCGCGGTGTGGACGATCACGCCCTCTCCTGGCTGCTGCATGTGCGGCACCACGGCTTGCGTCAGCCATATTGCCGCGCCGACGTTGAGGTCGACCTGCTGGCGAAGCAGCTCGGGCGTGATCGTCATCACGCCGCCGAACGTATAGACCCCGATCGTGTTGACCAGAACGCTCGGCGCGCCGACCTCCGCCTCGACGCGCGCCAGCGCCGACTTGGCGCCCTCCGGCGTCGAGAGGTCCGCTGCGATCTGGTGAACCTCAGGTCCGAGCACGCGCAACGCCTCCTCGTTGTGGTCGATCGCGACGACCCGCAGGTTCGCCGTCCGCAACGCCGAGACCACCGCTCGCCCGAGTCCTCCTCCAGCTCCAGCCACGACCGCGATCCGTGCACTCATTTTGGTCTCCTTTCTCGATGTGGACCGAGAACCGGCCACGAACACCACGCTAACAGATGCGTGCGCGCGCATCTTGTTCAGTGCGCATTCTCAGAGTAAGATCGCCTCATGACGCGCTCCGAGACCCCACCGCTGGAACTCTCCGAGCCCCGCTTCGCCGGCTTCTTCGCCCTGATCTATGCCCACGCAGCCCTGACTGCGCGGATAGACGCCCTCCTGACCGCGCGCCACCACATCACCTTCAGCGCCTTCGAAGTGTTCTGCCGCCTCCGAGAGTCCGAGCCCCAGGCGATGCGATCGCTGGCCCGTCTCCTTGTGAGTGTCAGTCCGACCCGCGCCTCCCGGATCGTGCAGGAGCACATCGACGCGGGACACCTCGCTCGCGCAGCCGATCAGACCGACGGGCGAATCTCGCTCATCAGCCTCACCGACGCCGGACGGCGCTACGCCGACGCTGTTTCGCGGACATTCGAGCAGGCCATTGACCAGCACTTCGCTGGCGTTCTGGACGAAGAGGACATGAACGCGCTGCTGAGGATCTGGGAGAAGCTGCACCAGGCGTCGAATCCGGGACCGCCGCCACCCTCCGAGCGAAACCATGCCTGAACAGCGAAAACTCAGCGGTCATGTTCGGTTGAGATACGGCTCCTGAGCTCTCAGCGGGTGTGTCTGGTCCCGGCCCTCGGGTCCGGGGTCTCGGAACGGTCTCTCTGCTGTCCGGGCCCTGTATGCGGAGGCAGTACGGCCGCGTCGGGGCCGTGGAAGCCGATCCAGGAGCGCGGCGGCTCCGTGGGCGGTTCGGGCCGCTTGTGTTCCGGAAGTCTGGTCCCCTCAGGACATCGTCGGCGGCCAGGCCCCCGCCACGCTGCGGTATTCCAGCGCCGCTTCTTCTGCTGCTCCGCAGCAACGACCCGGGCACCCGTTTCGAACCGGTCGGAGCCACGCCCGGCATATGGAACAGCGATGAACGGCTCGACGCGAAACGTCGGTGAGGACGCGGCGGTGTCTCGGGGGCAGGCGTGACCGCTGCGGGGCTCCTCCCCGGGCGGTGGACGTTCAGGCGCCAGTGAGCCCTTCCGAACCTCACGCCGGCGCGTGAGGGAGGACGAGGACAGCCTGGACGATCGCGGTGATGCGGTTGGTACGGCAGCGGAGCTTTTTGAAGGAGTCGTCAGTTCTTCAGGCCCGCCCTTGCTTGCTCGACCAGGCAGTGGATCTCGGCGTGACTACTGACTGCCGTGTCGGCGAGTCCATCGCTTGAGCCGACGGCCTCGGGACGGGACGCGGACGGGGTGGCCGGCTTCCTGGTACGCCTTGTGCGCGCAGCACTACAGCTCGGCAGGAGGGCGCCGTCCAGGCTCACGAACGCCTTGGTCCGGATGGTCTCCATCGCCTCGGTCAGGGTCGGGACGAGGGCGACCAGGACGTCGACTGCCTCACGTATGAAGCGATAGCCCGTCGCGATGCCGATGCGGAACCCGGCGGCGAGCCGGCACAGGTATCTCCGCATCGCAGGTGAGCAGGGCCTGTCGGCCTGCGGGCGGACGCTGCCGGCACGTGCCGATCTCCTGCCCCCGGGCACGCGGCCGAACACGCAGGTACCGCACGGTGCGGCTGGACAGATCAGTCGACGGCGGGGGACAAGCACGCGAAGCGTCTGGTGGGGCACGGTGGATCTTGGTCGTGACACCTCCTGCGAAGAGCCTTGTCGCATTGCGGTACCGCCCAACCGGCGGCCATCGCAGACAGGTTGGAAGCAGCTCAGGTCCTCCGGGTGAGCCGCACCGTCGCCTCGCACGCGCCATCGCTCACTCGAAGGACGGGCGCCGAGGCAGCTGCAGGGCTGCCCGATCCTTTGCCCTGTTGGCCCTTCCGCATGGACGCCATCCCGTACTACGCATGCCATAAAGGATCGGCAGACAGTACGGGAGACGGATTATGGGCTCACTCGAAGAGGCAAAACAGCAGGTGAACGTGGGTCGAACCCCTGCTCAGGCGCAGAAGTCCGCACAGGCCCCAGCGGGGTTGCTCGCACTGCAGCGGCTCGCAGGCAATAGCGCTGTGACGACTTTGGTACAGCGATCCAGGGCAGTCCCTGCCTTCAGTTCGAGTCGCGACGATCATCAGCATTCCGCCGGTTGTGGACACGAAAACGTACAAAGGTCCCTGGATGGAACGGAGGCTCCGCTGAGGGAGCGGACGCCCCGGTCCGGCTCTTCGGTGGGAATGAGCGATTTCGGTGACATCTTTTCTCTGCAGCGCAGCGCCGGTAATGCGGCAGTGAGTAATTTTATCCACCGCTCTGCCGAACTGGCAGCTCGCGCCGATGAAGAGGTGGAGAGGAACACCGAAGCCGAGCAGCCAATGACTATTCACAAGGTGCTCCGCTCGACAGGGGAGCGCATGAGCCCCGATCTGCGCGAGGAGATGGAAACCCGTTTCGGTGATGGGGCAGACTTCAGCGGCGTGCGCTTTCACACAGGCCGCGAGGCGGCACATTCTGCGAATGAACTGCAGGCGCAAGCCTACACTGTGAAAAATCACGTAGTGTTCAATCAGGGATTTGAGCAGGACAAGAAAGTCGTAGCCCACGAGCTTGCCCATTACGTAGAGAACAAGAAGGGCTCGGCCTTCAAGTCTGTCCCATACGGAGGTGACGTCAGCGTTTCAGAGGTGGACGGTCCGTCGGAGGTTGCGGCGGACGCAACCGCTGAGCGCGTTATGAGCGCTCCGGCTCCCTCGGCGGAGTCGGGAAGCAACAGCGGTCCGACTGTCTCGCGCAAGGAGGCAGATTCTTGTGGCAGCGCACATTCGGATGCGGTGGGCGTGCAGCGTGCACTCAAGGTCGGCGACAGGGACTTCACGGCAGAGTACAACAGGAAGATATCTACCGTTGCCCCGAATTTCCATCAACAAGTCCTGATGCAAATGACGGACGAGGTCACCTATTTTTTCAACAATCAGGCGGCTAACGAGTTTCTTCCGCAGGAGCGCGCAAAGTTCGCCAACGAGGCTCAAAGAATCAAATGGCAGCTGGCTAAGATCATCGTCAACCCCATCGGGGCCAAAAATTATTACCATCCAGTCCTGCAAGGCATAGTCGGAAAGAATCAGGACTTCGGCCGGAAAAACCATGACATTCAGGTAAACAATTATACGGAACTTGCGCGCAACCTCATGGGTTGGGTTTATGCGAAGGATAACAGGAGGCGTGAGAAGAGTAACGCCCAGGCCATGCATGTGGACGTCAACCTGGATCGGTACTTGAACGTTCTGTTGAGGCGCATGTATCGCTACACCAAAGCTGTACAAGAGACAAGAATGATGGATGACCGTGAAATCCACGTCATGAAGAAGGAGCTCAAAACCGGTCTGGCGCACGTGGAATCACAACGCGTGGAGAACGGAAAGAGGGACCCCGACGGTCAGGCCGGACGTCCCGTCGGCGCATATATCACCCACTTTGACGGTGGGATCAATCCAGCTTTCAGGGGCACGCATCTCGACGCCAAGATCTTGGAACGCGGAGGTCTGTATGAGGTGATGAAGGAGCCGGAGAATTTCAAACTGCGCGAGAAGATGATTGCCCTGCACGACCTTTCGGAGTATTTCGGCCACTCGCGCCACACCCCTCCGACGAAGGGCAAGGAGGCAGTCCCCGAGATCAACGCGCAGGACTCCCAGAGCACGACAGGTTTCGACCACCGAGGACGCCGGGTCACTTCGGTGGACCGGGGGCAGAACCCGCTCCTGCATGCGAACGGAGCGCCAAAGGTCAACGACAGGGGAGAGCCGAAGACTCACGCCTCGACTCGGAACGAGAACTCTCCTACGACAACGCTGGCGCGTTCGAGGGACAGGCCGGTCTGGGCCGGCCAGTCGTACACGGCCGCTCGAATGTTCAAGATGGCGGCTTCCAGTGGAGCGTCGCCAGAGGAAATCGCAGCGCTCGGCTGGGGAATTTTCGCCTTCTGGCGGACCGATTTCGACCACACAACTCAGTTCGCCTACCACACTCTCCACGAGGTGATGGACATTGCCCAGAACTTCGGAGTCCCCTACAACATCGACGACCCATACGGGTCCTACTCCCAGCTCGACCTCAAGCACGTCGGGGACAAGATGACGCGCCTCCACAGCGGCGTGGCGGAGCTTCGCGCCCAAGCCGACTACAACGCTCAAGGGATGGAGTCGCTGAAGCATGACAGGCGCCGCATGTGGACGGACCGTGACGATGAACTCCTGAACGCCTTCCTGAGCATAAGCCGCTCTGCCGAAAGGCTGGAAGAAAAAATCAGAAGGCGGGGCCATTCCTTTAATCAGCAGGATCAGATGCCAGGGCGGGAACGTTCGATACTGCTCACTAAAATCATCGACGAGATGGCGGGATGGCAGGACAGCATGAGCCAAATTCAATCGAATCTCGCAAGGGAGAGCAGGAGAGTGTGACACACCTGCCGAAGCATCATTTCCGCTACAGGCCGGGACTCTGATCACCGGAGCCCTGCCTCGATCTTTCGTGAAGGTCCCCGCCGATGGAGTCGGTGGGTCCTTTCGCTTTCCGGAGTTGATGGTGAGCAGGTCGGCTGCCCGCCTGTCGCATCGGGTGGGCGCCGGTTCCGCTGCCGGGGGCGGGTGATGTTGTCGTCGGGACGGCGGACGTTGCGGGCCGGTCGGGGTCGGGGAGGGGCGCGAGACGTTCGAGGGCGGCGGTGATTGCGCCGGTTCAGGGCCGGTGAACTCTGCCGACCCCACGGGCTGTTGGGCCGGCAGCCGCAGCGGCAGGCATGAAGAGAGCGCCTGGTGGGCGGATTCACAGCCAAGGTCACCAGTCCGCCAGGAGCTTCCGCGTGCTTGTCTCCCCTTCCCCGAGTTCTCAACTTCGTTCGATCAGGGCAGACCCCGACGCATCGATGTGTCCCACGCCCTCTTGGCATCTCTCCGGTCTTCTCGCAGGTCGCCGTCGCCGGATCGGTTCGCGCCGGCGGTGCCCGACCTGCGGCCGAAGCACCACGGGATGACGTGCAAGCCCTCACCGACCCCGCCGGACGCCTGATCTGGGTGGATCTTTCCCTCGGACGCACTGCCGGAAGCCACACGACCTGACCGCGTCCGCCACCCGTCGCGACCCTGGCACCCCCTGGCGCAACCCAGGTGATCTGCAGCGGTCCGGCTCGACCGCACACTTGGGTGGTGACTGCTGGTCAGGCGCGATCTCGAACGGTCCCCATACCAAGTCCCCCTGATCGTAGGGCTGTCCCTCGACGTATCCCGTGCCGAAGACTGCCGGGCACCGGCAATGCGGCGAGATCTGCCGCGCAGCATGATGGTGCCCACCGGAGAAGGGAGACGTCAGTGGAAACGACCATCGCCCGCAGTGCGGCCCGTGCGCGCATGGGAACGGGGCTGGTCGTGGCGGTCCTGCTCCTGCCCTTCGGCGGCTACGGACTGGCCCGGGCGGGGGCGGTTCCCGAAGGCGCACCGATCGTGCTCGGCCTACTGACCGTGATCGCCGGCTTCCTGCTCCTCCCCGCACTCTGTGAGGAGCGGGCACCGTACCGGCACTCGTCCTCGCGCCTGATCGCGCGCACCCTGACCGGTGAACGGTCCGTCGACCTGAATCGGATCAGCACGGTCCGGCTCCTGACAACCTTCTCGTACGGCGGTGCCCACCGCACCGTGGTGGTGCGCGACATTCACGGCACGCGCTTGGGACTCACGACCGACAGAAGCGTCGGCAAGCTGCGCCGAGCGATCGAGAAGGCGGACGCGAACGCCGCGCGGGGTGCCCACGTGCCTCGGGTGAGCCGGGCGGCCCGGGCACAGCTGGATCCTGCCCCGGGGCGGGGGCTCGTCGTCCACACGGTTCTCGCCTTCCTGCTCACCACGGTGTCCGGCAGCCTGTACGTCTCCGCTCTGATCGGACTCGGCGGGCAGTGAGCCTTTCCCGCAGTGCCCGCAGTGCCCGTGTCCACGGACTGAAGCGCATTCCGCGGTGGATGGTTCTCACAGGGGCATGCCCGGCCAACCGACGCCACGTGCGGTTGCCCCTGCCGCGCGTGCCGGAGGGGCGGCCCGATCCGCAGCCGGAATCCCTGTGTGCGCCTGCCGATCACGGGGCTAGGGTGCCCGGCATGAATGCCATCGACCTGCGCGGCGTCACGATCGGCTACGACGACTCCGGGCCTTCGGCCGGTCCGCCGGTTCTCCTGATCCACGGCCACCCCTTCGACCGCACCCTGTGGGCGCCGCAGGTCGCGGCGCTCACCGAGACCGGACACCGGGTCGTCACCCCCGATCTGCGCGGGTACGGCCGCAGCGGTGTCACCCCCGGAAAGGTCTTCCTCTCCGATTTCGCCGACGACCTCGCCGCGCTCCTCGGCCACCTGGGCATCGACGAGGCGGTGGTCGGCGGCGTTTCCATGGGAGGGCAGATCACCATGGAGTTCCAGCGGCGTCACCCGCAGCTGGTGCGCGGCCTCATCCTGTCGGACACCTCCGCCCCCGCGGAGACCGAGGAGGGCAGGCAGTTCCGCAACCGCCTGGCCGACAGGCTGCTCGCCGAGGGCATGGACGGCTACGCGGGTGAGGTGATCGCCAAGATGCTCGCCGCCTACAACGTCGAGGCCATGCCGGACGTCGCCGCACGCGTCCTGGGCATGATGCGGGCCACCGATCCCCGCGGCGCCGCCGCAGCACTGCGAGGCCGGGCCGAACGCCCCGACTACCGGGCCACGTTGGCGGACGTCCGGGTGCCGGTATGGATCGTCGTCGGTGCGGACGACGCCTACACCCCTGTCGCGGACGCCGAGGCGATCCACCGGCTCGTCCCCCACGCGGTGATGACCGTCATCGAGGGAGCGGGCCATCTGCCCGGCGTCGAACAGCCCGGACGCTTCAATGCCGCCCTGCTGGACTTCCTCGCCACGTACGTACCCGCCAGTGACTGAGCCGCACCCGCTCCTGGCCGCTTTCACCGACGCCGCCGACGGCCGCTTCCCCCCGTGCGACGGCGGCGTGACGGTGCTGTCGCCGCTGCCCGGAGGCCTCGAGTGCTCCGTCGCCTTCACGGGTCACGCGGTCATCGCCACCGGCCTGGCCGCCGCCGATGTGCACGCCCGTGCGGCCGACGGCTTCGGTGGCTCCCTGGCGCCCGACTTCCTCCGCCACCTCGCCGGCCCCGGCGGGTTGATCGGCGTCACCGACGTCACCCTCACGGCCCGCGGCACCGGCGGCACCCCGCGTCTGGCCGAGCTGGCGGACGAGGGGGCCGGCCACCCGCGCGTCCTGTACGCCCGCGCACTGCGGGCCGACGTCACGGTCCACGGCGACGAGCGGGGACTGGTCACCCTGGCCCACGGCCTGGCCGGGCGACGCGAGCTGGGCATCGAACTCCACGCTCCCCACCACGCCGGCCGAGGCCACGGGCGCGGACTCCTCGCCGACGCCCTCTCCCTCGTACCGGAGGGCGAGCCGGTCTTCGCCGCCGTGGCCCCCGGCAACGCCCGCTCGCTCCGCGCGTTTCTGGCCTGCGGCTTCATCCCGATCGGCAGCGAGGTCGTCCTGCGGCCGGAGCGGCCTCGGACGGTCGCCGACGGAGGTCCCGCCCCAGGACCGGGCCGGATACGCACGCTGACATGACCCCGGACCGGGGCAGCCGGGTACGACCGTCCGGGCCGGGATCAGGTCGTCTTCTGCGCGAAAGGGCTGCGCGCGCCGGGGCGACCACCCGGTAACCTGGGGCGTCCTCGCTCATCCGCCCCTGCGATGAACGCAGTTGAGGTGTGTGCAGGCCGGATGCGCGGTTGACTGTTCGGGTCCGTACGGAGGGCGTCCTGTGACTGCCGGAATACCCACCTCCCGCATCGACACCAGCAAGCCCCATCCGGCGCGTGTCTACGACTGGCTCCTGGGCGGCAAGGACAACTATCCGGTCGACCAGGAGGTCGGGGAGAAGCTGCCTGCCGAAGCGCGCGCCAACGCGGCGCGGAACCGGGCGTTCATGCACCGGGCGTCCGCCTGGCTGGCGCGGGAGGGAGTCGACCAGTTCCTGGACATCGGCACCGGCATCCCCACCGCGCCGAATCTCCATCAGATCGTCCAGGCCGTCACGCCCTGATCCCGTGTGGTCTACGCGGACAACGACCCCATCGTCCTGCGTCACGCCGAAGCGCTGCTGATCAGCAGCCCCGAGGGGGCGACCGACTACATCCACGCGGATGTCCGGCGACCGGAGGCGATCCTCGAACGGGCGGCGGAGTTCCTGGACTTCGGGCGGCCCGTGGCTCTGTCGCTCATCGCGCTGATGCACTTCCTGCCCGACGACCAGGACCCGTACGGCATCGCTCGCCGACTGGTCGCAACGCTGCCCTCGGGAAGCTATCTGGTCCTCTCGCACGGGACGGCGGACCAGCACCCGGAGCTCCGGCAGGAGACCGAGTCCGCGTACAGGAAGGGGGCCATCGCGCTGCGGATGCGTACGCGCAGCGAGGTCGAGCCGTTCTTCGACGGGCTGGAGCTCGTCGCGCCGGGGCTGGTGTCGGCGACCGAGTGGCACCGGGACGAGTCCGCGCCGGTGTACGAGCGGAGCGGGTTCTACGTGGGTGTGGCACGGGTTCCCTAGGAAGGCCGCCCCAGCGGCTTGGCCATGCAGATGCTGCTCTCGTACAGGCGGTAGTGGCCGAACTTCGCGCAGGGCGTGTAGCCGCTGGAGGTGTACAGGGCGATCGCCTCGGGCTGCTTGTCGCCGGTCTCCAGGACCATGCGGGTGCGTCCCGCGGCCCGGGCGTCGGCCTCCAGGGCGGCGAGGATGCGCCGGGCCAGGCCATGGCCGCGTCCTGCGGGTATGACGAACATCCGCTTGATCTCGGCGTCGCCGTCCGAGTAGCCCTCGGCGTTCCGGTCCTGGGTGCGCCAGCCGCCGGTGGCCACGGGCTCGTCCCGGTCGTCGTAGGCGAGCAGGTACAGCCCGCGCGGCGGATCGAACATGGTGGGGTCGAGCGGTGTGACATCGCCCTCGTCGCCGTAGCGCTCGGCGTATTCGAGCTGCACCTGGTCGTTGAGTTTCACGGCGTCAGGGTGGTCGAACGACCGAGGCTGGATATTCATGCGAGTCATGGTACAGCTATGCACTAGTGTGCCTCGGTACCCTACGGGGATGCTGACTGTCACCACGGTAAATGTGAACGGGCTCCGTGCCGCCGCGAAGAAGGGTTTCGGCGAGTGGCTGGGGCGGACCGAGGCCGACGCGGTCTGTCTCCAGGAGGTCCGTGCCGAAGCGCAGCAGCTCCCCGAAGAGCTGCGTGAGCCCGAGGGGTGGCACGTCGTGTACGCCCCGGCCGCGGCCAAGGGGCGCGCGGGAGTCGCCGTCTTCACGCGGCAGGCGCCGGAGCGCGTCCAGGTCGGTTTCGGTGGGTTCGGGGTGCCGGGGAGCGAGGAGTTCGACGCCTCCGGCCGCTACGTCGAGGTGGACCTGCCCGGCGTGACGATCGCCAGCCTGTATCTGCCCTCCGGTGAGGTCGGCACCGAGAAGCAGGAGGAGAAGGAGCGCTTCATGGCGGCCTTCCTCCCCTATCTCCAGGGGCTGAAGGGCCGGGCCGCCGCCGAGGGGCGCGAGGTCGTGGTCTGCGGCGACTGGAACATCGCCCACCGGGAGGCCGACCTCAAGAACTGGAAGGCCAACAAGAAGAACTCGGGCTTCCTCCCCGGGGAGCGGGAGTGGCTGACCCGGGTCTTCGACGAGGCCGCGTACGTGGACGTCGTCCGCGCCCTGCACCCGGACGAGGAGGGGCCGTACTCCTGGTGGTCCTACCGCGGGCGGGCCTTCGACAACGACGCGGGCTGGCGCATCGACTACCAGGTGGCGACGCCCGGACTCGCCGGCCGGGCGGTCAAGGCGTGGGTGGAGCGCGCCGCCACGCACGGCGAGCGGTGGAGCGACCACGCACCCGTGACGGTCACGTACGAGCGTTAGGTGTCCTGTCCGCGGAGGTCGGGCGCGGGGCGGGGCGCGTCGTCGTCGCGCAGCTGCCGGTCCAGGGCCATGGACAGCTCCGCGTCCACCACCGCGTGGGCGAGCGTGCGCAGTTGGTCCGGATCGGTGTCCGCCGCGTGGGTGCGCAGCACGCGGACGAAGTGGGCGGCGAGGGCGTCGGCGTGCTCGCGGACCAGGCGGCCGGAGGAGAGCACCGCGGAGAGCGGCACCCCTTCCCGCACGAGCTCCGCCGACACCTCCAGCAGGCGGCGGCTGATGTGGACGATCTCGTCGCCGTCGGTGGCGAGATAGCCCAGGTCGAGGGCGGCGGAGAGGTTCTCCGCCGTGGCCTCGTCCGCGAAGTAGTCGGCGAGCTTCTCGGGGGTGAGCCGGACCGGGGTCTCCTCGGTCGGCTCGCCGAGGCCCAGCACCTCGGCGACGTCGCGGCCGCTGTCGAAGGTGGCGGCCAGGTCGGCGATGCCGTTGAGGGTGTGGCCGCGGTCCAGTAGGCCCGTGATGGTGCGCAGCCGGGCGAGGTGGTGGTCGTCGTACCAGGCGATACGGCCCTCGCGGCGAGGCGGCTGGATCAGCCCGCGCTCCCGGTAGAAGCGCAGGGTGCGCACGGTGATGCCGGCCTCGCGGGCCAGCTCCTCCATGCGGTATTCGCGGTGCTCGCGTCCTTCAGCCACACCCGCACCCTATGTTGTACCGCCGGTAACTTTCCTTGCCCCGCCCCCTACCCATCAGTACGGAGCTGCTCTACCCTCCCAACAACGCCAGTGATTGCTGGCAGAGTCGCGTACGTACCGCGGGGAGGCGGCAGCATGGCCCAGCACGAGCATGTACGAGTGGCGGTGATCGGATCCGGATTCGGGGGCCTCGGAGCCGCGGTCCGGTTGCGCCGCGAGGGCATCACCGACTTCCTGGTTCTCGAGCGGGCCGGATCCGTCGGTGGCACCTGGCGCGACAACAGCTATCCGGGCTGTGCCTGCGACGTACCGTCCCACCTCTACTCCTTCTCGTTCGCGCCCAACCCCGACTGGCCGCGCACCTTCTCGGGGCAGGAGCACATCAGGGCCTACCTGGAGCACGTGGCCGACACCTTCGGGCTGCGCCCGCACCTCAGGTTCGACCACGAGGTCACGGTCATGCGCTGGGACAACGACCGGCTGTACTGGGTGATCGAGTCGGCGAACGGCACCACGGTCACCGCCGACGTCGTCGTCTCCGCGACCGGCCCGCTCTCCGACCCGAAGCTTCCGGACATACCCGGGCTCGCCGACTTCCCCGGCAAGGTCTTCCACTCGGCGCAGTGGGACCACGACCACGACCTGACCGGTCAGCGCGTCGCCGTCATCGGCACCGGTGCATCCGCCATCCAGATCGTGCCGGAGATCCAGCCCCACGTGGCCGCGCTCACGCTGTTCCAGCGGACGCCCCCCTGGGTGATGCCGCGCATGGACCGGGCCATCAGCGGGGCGGAGAAATGGCTGCACCGCACGCTTCCGTTCACCGGGACCGCGCGCCGCGGACTGCTCTGGGGCATCCGGGAGCTGCAGGTCGGCGCCTTCACCAAGCATCCCGACCAGCTGGGCATCGTTGAGCGGATAGCCCGGGCCAACATGGCCCGGGCGGTCAAGGACCCGGAACTGCGGGCCAGGCTGACCCCCTCGTACCGCATCGGCTGCAAGCGCATCCTGCTCTCGAACGCCTACTATCCGGCGCTGGCCCGGCCGAACGTGGACGTGATCTCCTCCGGTCTCGCCGAGGTGCGGGGCTCCACCCTGGTCGCCTCGGACGGCACGGAGACCGAGGCCGACGTGATCGTCCTCGGCACCGGCTTCCACGTGACGGACATGCCGATCGCGGACCGGGTCATCGGCGCGGAGGGCATCACGCTCGCCGAGTCCTGGAAGGACGGCATGCAGGCGCTGCGGGGCGCGACGGCGGCCGGCTTCCCCAACTGGATGACGGTCATCGGCCCCAACACCGGGCTCGGCAACTCCTCGATGATCCTGATGATCGAGTCCCAGCTGAACTACATGGCCGACTACCTGCGCCAGCTGGACGTCCTGGGCGGGCGCGCGGCACTCGGCGCGCGGACCTCCGCCGTCGGCGCCTGGAACCGGCGCGTCCAGGAGCGGATGAAGCGCACCGTCTGGAACACCGGCGGCTGCACCAGCTGGTACCTGGACGCCGACGGGCGCAACACCACGGTCTGGCCGGGGACCACGGCCGAATTCCGGCGGGCCACACGCACCGTCGACCTCGGGGAGTACGAGGTCGTCCGGCCACCCGCCCCCAGCGCCGACCAGAAGCCCGTCACCGAGGAGGCTGTCCGATGAGCCGGCTGCTGCACCGCACGGACGCGCCGCCCGTGCCCGTCCGCGAACTGACCGCCCTCTCCGCCGACGGGTCGTCCCTCCACGTCGAGCTGCACGGGCCCGACGACGCCCCCGCCGTGGTCCTGGCGCACGGCTGGACCTGCAACACCCACTTCTGGGCCGCTCAGGTGCGCGACCTCGCGGTGGACCACCGGGTCGTCGTCTACGACCAGCGGGGGCACGGCCGCACCCCGGAGCCGGGTCCGGGCGGATACAGCACGCGGGCGCTGGCCGACGACCTGGAAGCCGTACTGAGGGCCACGCTCGCACCGGGGCAGAAGGCGGTGCTCGGCGGCCACTCCATGGGAGGGATGACGCTGATGGCGGCGGCCGGCCGGGCCGCCGTGCGCGAGCACGGGGCGGCCGTCCTGCTGTGCAGCACCGGCAGTTCGCGGCTGACCGCCGAGTCCCTGGTGCTGCCGATGCGGGCCGGCGCCCTCCGCACGCGGCTGACCGCGAAGATCCTCGGTGCTCCGGCACCGCTCGGGCCGGTCACGGGGATGTCGAAGGTGATTCTCAGGTACGTCACGATGGGCCGCGGTTCGTCCCCGGAGCGGGTGGACGCCTGTGCCAGGATCGTGCACGCGTGTCCCCGCAAGGCACGCATGGCCTGGGGCCAGGTCCTCGGGGAGCTCGATCTCGAGGCGCGGCTGCGGGAGCTGCGGCTGCCGACCGCGGTCATCGCGGGTACGGAGGACCGGCTGACGCCGCCCGTGCACGCGCGGGCCGTCGAGGCGGCACTGCCCCGGAGCCTGGGACTCACCGAGCTGACCGGCATGGGGCACATGACGCCCGTCGAGGCACCCGAGGTGGTCACCGCGAAACTTCGTGAGCTGGTGGCCGCCTACGTCACTGTGGACAGTGCGGCGCAGGCCGTGAGCGAGGAGGAGGTCGCATGAGTACCAGGCGGAGTCTCGAAGGACAGGTCGTCGTCGTCACGGGCGCGGCACGCGGTGTGGGCGAACTGCTGGCCCGCAAGCTGTCGGCACGCGGTGCCAAGCTGGCCCTCGTCGGTCTGGAACCGGACGAGCTGAAAGCGGTGTCCGAGCGGCTGCACGCGGAGAGCGACCACTGGTACGCCGATGTCACCGACCACGAGGCGATGGCCCAGGTCGCCCGTGAGGTCAAGGAGCGCTTCGGGAAGGTCGACATCGTCGTCGCCAACGCGGGGGTCGCCTCGGGCGGGCCGTTCGTGGACTCCGATCCCGTCGCGTGGCGCCGGGTCATCGAGGTGAACCTGATCGGTGGCGCGGTCACGGGGCGGGCGTTCCTGCCGGTGCTCATGGAGAGCCGCGGATACTTCCTCCAGATAGCGTCGCTGGCCGCGATCACCCCGGCGCCGATGATGAGCGCGTACTGCGCGTCGAAGTCCGGTGTGGAGGCCTTCGCGCACAGCCTGCGCGCGGAGGTCGGCTACCGGGGGGTGAAGGTCGGGGTCGGCTACCTGTCCTGGACCGACACCGACATGGTGCGCGGTGCCGACGAGGACGACGTCATGCGGGAGTTGCGGCAGCGGCTGCCGTGGCCGACGAACCGTACGTATCCGCTGGGCCCGGCGGTGGACCGGATCGTGGCCGGGATCGAGCGGCGGTCCGCGCACGTGTACGCGCAGTGGTGGCTGCGCGGGATGCAGTCGGTCCGGGGCTGTCTGCCGATGCTGATCAGGGCCGTGGGGCAGCGGGAGATGGAGCGGTTCGGGCCTCGGCTCGAGGGTGTGAGCACAGGGCTCGTGGGGGCCGGTGGTGCGGCGGATCAAGAGGCGCGCACGCAGCGTAAATGATCGAAATGCGGCTGATGTCCGGGTGTGTAAGTCTGAGCGAGGCCCTTACGGGGCCCCCCCACGCACCCACATAGGAGTGAACAGCATGGGCATCGCAGACCAGTTCAAGGACAAGGCGCAGGAGCTCGCCGACCAGGCCAAGCAGAAGAAGCCGGCCGACCGGCGGGACGGGGCGCAGAAGCGTCCCGCCGGTGCCCCGGGCGAGCGGTCGGACCGCGGCTCGGACCAGTCCGGGGTGCGGGAGCGGGCGCAGGACGCGGCGGACCGTACGCGTGAGCGTTTCGAGCGTTGACGTGAGGCGGGCGGCGCGGAGCGTCTGACGCGTCCGCGCCGCTGCGAGGGGCGCATCCGGAGGACCGGGTGCGCCCCTTCTCCGCGGGCCGATGCCCTCAAGCGCCGTGCGCACCTGCGGGGTTGGGCGGGGCGGGGGGCTGCCCGGGCTGCTGGGGGCGGGTCACCTCGGGGGGAGTGGGGGGCGGCGGAGGACCGGGGCCGTGGCGTAGGTGGGGGGCGTGGCCGCAGGGTGGTCCGTCAGGAGGGCCAGGGCCACCCGCACCGCGTCGTCGAGGACCGCGTGGCGGCCTTCCGCCCAGTCCAGGGGAGTTCGCAGCGCCTCCACGTCGGGTTCGACGCCGTGGTTCTCGACGGACCAGCCGTACGTGTCGAACCAGGCCGCGTTCATCGGCACCGTGATCACCGTCCCGTCGCCGAGACGGTGACGCCCGGTCATGCCGACCACGCCGCCCCAGGTGCGCTGGCCCACCACGGGCCCCAGCTTCAACAGCCGGAAGGCGGCCGTGATCATGTCGCCGTCGGAGGACGTCGCCTCGTCCGCGAGGGCCACCACCGGGCCCCGGGGCGCGTTGGACGCGTACGAGACCGGCTGCGCGTTGCGCGTCAGGTCCCAGCCGAGGATCGTGCGGGTCAGCTTCTCGACGACCAGCTCGCTGATGTGGCCGCCCGCGTTGCCGCGTACGTCCACGATCAGGGCCGGACGCGACACCTCCAGCCGCAGGTCTCGGTTGAACTGGGCCCATCCCGAGCCGCCCATGTCGGGGATGTGCAGATACCCGCACCTGCCGCCGCTCAGGTCCCGTACGACCTCGCGGCGCTTGGCCACCCAGTCCTGGTAGCGCAGCGGCCGTTCGTCGACCAGGGGGACGATCGCGATGCGGCGGGACCGGCCGCCGCACTCCCCGCCCGCCGGGCGGAACGTGAGCTCGACCGTGGTGCCGCCCGCGGCCGTCAGCAGCGGGTAGGGGCCGGTCACCGGGTCCACCGGCCGGCCGTCGACATGGGTGAGGACCGCACCCTCCCGGATGCCCGTACCGGCGAGCGGTGAACGGGCCTTGGAGTCCGAGGAGTCGCCGGGCAGGATCCGCCGCACCGTCCAGTCGCCGTCCCGGCACACGAGGTTCGCGCCCAGCAGCCCGATCGCCCGCTGGTAGTGGGGCGGCCCCTCGTTGCGGCGGGCGGGCGAGACGTACGCGTGGGAGGTGCCCAGCTCGCCCACGACCTCGCGCAGGAGATCCGCGAACTCGTCGGGGGAAGCGACCCGTTCGACCAGGGGCCGGTACTGGTCGAGCACGGCGTCCCAGTCGATGCCGCACATGTCCGGTTCCCAGAAGTAGGACCGGATGATGCGCCCCGCCTCGCCGTACGCCTGGCGCCATTCGGCCGCCGGGTCCACGTCGTGCAGGATGCGGCGCAGGTCGAGATAGACCGTCGAGTCGTTGTCGCCGGGCTCGTTGGACGGTACGGCGCGCAGTTCGCCGTCGTCCATGACGACCAGCCGGGTCCGGTCCCCGCTGACCGCGAACCAGTCCAGGTGGTCGACCAGTTCGGTCCTGCGGGCCTTGGCGATGTTGAAGTGCTCCAGGGTCGGCCGGCCCGACATGTCCGCCGGGTTCGCGAACGTCTCACCCAGGGCGCCGGAGATCGGCCAGCGCAGCCAGACGAGGCCGCCGCCGCTCACGGGCTGCAGCGCCGAGTACTTGGAAGCGGAGACGGGGAACGGCGTCACCCGGCTCTCCAGGCCCTCGAACTCCACCGTGACCGTCGTCCCCTCGACCGTGCCTTCGGGGATGTCCACCGGGTCCAGGCCGCCCGCCGCGGGCCTGCCGTCCGGGAGCAGGGCGAACGGCGACGGGGTGGCCGAGGAGAGCGGGACGAGGTACGGGCGGCAGCCCAGCGGGAAGGAGAGGTCGCCGGTGTGGACGTCGTACACCGGGTCGAAACCGCGCCAGGACAGGAAGGCGAGATAGCGGCCGTCCCCGGTGAAGACGGGGTTCTCGTCCTCGAAACGGCCGTTGGTGACATCCACTGTCACCGGGGCGTCGGGGCCGGTGATCCTGGCCAGCTTGATCTGCCGCAGCGACCGGCCGATGCCCGGGTGCGACCAGGTCAGCCAGGCTCCGTCCGGCGAGAACGCCAGGTCGCGGACGGGGCCGTTGAGCGAGCGGATGAGCTCGGTGACCACGTCCGGTGCGGGGGCGGCGGGAGCGGGCCCGGTCGCGGCGCCCGCCACGTCGGGGGCCCCCACCGGTGCTCCGGCACCGGCAGGGTCCGGGGCGTCCGCCGGCTCTCCGGCACCGCCCGGGTCCGGGGTGTCGGTCAGGGCTGTGAGCCCGGCCAGGCCCGCGGTCTCCTCGTCCGTGGTGTCCAGGAGCAGCAGACGGCCGTCGTTCGACGCGACGGCCAGCCGCTCGCCCTCCGGGTCCGAGACGATCTCGTGGACCCGGCCCAGCTGCCCGGTGGCCAGCCTGCGCGGCTCGCGGTCGCCGCTGGCCCGGGGGAGATAGGCGATCTCGATCGCGTCGTCGCCGTCCGCGTCCGTGACGTAGGCGACCTTGCCGCTGCTGCCGAGCATCTCCGGCAGCCGGACCCGCACCCCGGGGGTGTCCGTGATCGTGCGGGCGGGCCCGTCGCGGTGCGTCAGCCAGTACAGGCTGCCGCGCACGGAGACTGCGCTCGCCCGGCCCGTCTCGTCCACGGACAGCGAGTCGACATGGCTCGCGGCCGGCACCTGGTAGGTGCGCCGGCCCGTGCGCGGCCCACCGAGCCGCACCTCCAGCTTCCGCGGTACCGCGTCCGGCGATTCCAGGTCGTCGACCAGCCACAGATCGCCCGCGCACTGGTAGACGACCCTGCTGCCGTCACTGGACGCGTGCCGGGCGTAGAACGCGTCGTGGTCGGTGTGGCGGCGCAGGTCGCCGCCGTCCATCAGGCAGGAGTACAGATTGCCGACGCCCTCGTGGTCGGAGAGGAAGGCGATGCGCCGTCCGACGAACATCGGCGCCTCCAGATGCCCGCCGATGTCGGGGAGCAGCCGCTCGCCGTGCAGCCACAGCCGCCCGGTCGCCCCGCCCCGGTAGCGCTTCCACGCCGACGGTTCGTGCGGCGGTGTGCCCGTGAGCAGCAGGGTGCGCCGCTCCCCGTCGATGTCGGCGACGGCGATGCCGGAGACGGGGCCCCAGGGCAGCTTGCCGCCGGGGCTGCCGTCGGTGGGCACGTTGTAGGCCCACGAGAAGTACGAGAACGGCTGGCCTTGCGAGGACACGGCGAGGATCTGGGAGCTGTCACCGGGGTCGGGGCTCCACCCGCAGACCCTGGTGTCGGTCGAGCCCCAGTACGTGAGTCTGCGGGCGGGGCCCCCGTCCACGGGGGCCAGATGGATCTCTGGATCGAGCGTGCGCCAGGTCGTGTAGGCGATACGGCTGCCGTCGGGCGAGAAACGCGGATGACTGACCCGGGTCCGGTCGACGGTCACCCGCCAGGCACGGCCGGGCCGCTGCCCCGCTTCGGCGAGGGGGGCGACCCAGAGGTCGTCCTCGGCCGCGAAGCAGAGCAAGTCCTCGTGGAGGTGCGGGAAACGGAGATACGCGACGTCGTCACTCACCCTCCAATGCTTTCCGCGCGAAGGGCCTCCGGCAACTTGTGGTGCACGACACAAGCGAAACTATTTCGTTTCGCTGAGGGAAGGGGGTACCTTCAAAGTGTACGAAACAGTTTCGTTCGTTTAGTTGATCACCCACTTGATCGTCGAGTGGATGATCGCTGGCGTACGATCCAGCAGGCGCAAGGAACAGGAGGTCGACACATGGCACGCACCCGACTCACGCCCGAACGTGAGAACGAGCTGTACACCGCTGTGCTCGACCTGCTCGGCGAGGTCGGCTACGAAGCCCTGACCATGGACGCCATTGCCGCCCGCACTCGTTCCAGCAAGGCCACCCTCTACCGCCAGTGGGGGAGCAAGCCCGAGCTGGTCGTCAAGGCGCTCCGGAACAACAAGCCGGTCCACCTTGCCGAGATCGACACCGGTTCGCTGCGCGGCGACGTCCAAGCCGTGCTCACGCGTACCGACGACTGCCAGATGGAGAAGAACTCCGCACTGCTGCGGGGTCTGAGCCATGCCGTCCACAACAACCCCGATCTGTTCCAGGCGCTGCGCGAGCTGCTGATCGAGCCGGAGATGACCGGTCTCGGAGCACTGCTCCAGCGGGCCGTGGACCGGGGGGAGGTGCGTCCGGACAATCCGGCGCTCCCCTATGTACCGCACATGATGATCGGCGCCTTCGCCGCTCGGGAACTGGTCGAGGAAAGACCGGTCGACCAGGCGTTCCTCACCGCATACGTGGAAGCCGTGGTGTTCCCCGCCCTCGGCGTCTGACGTCCCCGTTTCTCGTACCACCACTCCCTGGGCACCACCACGCCCTGAGCACCACCAGTCCCTGAGCACCACCACGCCCTGAGCTCCACCATGCCCTGACGCTCCACCTGACACGCCGCTCTCGTCGTCGGGCTGGTTCCTCACGCCCTTTTCCACTCCACGACCTGACCGGGAGTACCCCTCCGTGGCCACATTCCTGTACAAAATCGGGCGGCTCACGTTCCGGCGCCGCCGCCTTGTCGCCCTCGTCTGGGTGGCGCTGCTGGCACTCGCCGGATTCGGCGCCGCGTCCGCGTCCACCGCCACCTCGAGCTCCTTCTCCATCCCCGGCACCGAGGCCCAGAAGGCCTTCGACCTGCTGGAGGAACGCTTCCCCGGAGGCAGCGCCGACGGCGCGACCGCCCGGGTCGTCTTCAAGGCCCCCGACGGGCAGAAGGTGACCGACGCCGGCAACAAGGCCGAGGTCGGCAAGATCGTGGCCGAGCTGAAGTCCGGCTCCGACCAGATCGCCTCCGTGGCCGACCCGTTCAAGGCGAACGCCGTCAGTGAGAACGGCTCGACGGCGTACATCTCCGTCTCCTACGAGGTCAGCTCGATGGAGCTCACCGACGGGACGCGGGAGGCGCTGGAGGACGCGGGCGAGGCCGCGCGGAGCAGCGGCATGACCGTGGAGATCGGCGGTGACGCGCTCCAGGTGATGCCGCACACCGGTGCCACCGAGGTCATCGGGATCGCCGTCGCCGCGGTGGTGCTGGTCATCACCTTCGGTTCGCTGATCGCCGCGGGGCTGCCGCTGCTGACCGCGCTCGTCGGCGTCGGGATCGGCGTGTCGCTGATCACGGCCCTGGCCAACGTGCTCGACCTGGGCTCCACCACCTCCACGCTCGCGATGATGATCGGGCTCGCGGTCGGTATCGACTACGCGCTCTTCATCGTCTCCCGCTACCGTGCCGAACTGGCCGAGGGCCGGGAACGCGAGGAAGCGGCCGGGCGGGCCGTGGGCACGGCCGGATCAGCGGTCGTCTTCGCCGGCCTGACCGTCGTCATCGCACTCGTCGGGCTCGCCGTCGTCAACATCCCGATGCTGACGAAGATGGGCGCCGCGGCGGCGGGCACGGTCGCGATCGCCGTCCTCATCGCGCTCACCCTCGTCCCCGCACTGCTGGGCTTCGCGGGCAAGCGGGTCATGGGGCGCAAGGCGCGCAAGGCCGCCGAGGCGGAGAACAAGCCCGACGCCAAGCCGAACATGGGCACCCGCTGGGCACGGTTCGTCCTGCGCAAGCCGGTGTGGGTGCTGCTGGCCGGAGTCATCGGCCTCGGTGTCATCGCCGTACCGGCCGCCTCGCTGGAGATGGGACTGCCGGACGACGGCTCCCAGCCGAAGAGCACCACGCAGCGCCAGGCGTACGACCTGCTGTCCGACGGCTTCGGCCCCGGGTTCAACGGTCCGCTGCTCGTCGTCGTGGACACGAAGGGCAGCGCGGACGGCAAGACCGCCGTCGACCAGGTCTCCCAGGAGATCGAGGGCATCGGCCACGTCGCGGCCGTCACCCCGGCGACCTTCAACAAGGCCGGCGACGCCGCCACCATCACGGTCATCCCCGAGGACCGGCCGAGCTCCGTCCAGACGGAGGACGTCGTCCACGCGATCCGCGACGCCGGTGCGGACGTCAGGAGCGAGACCGGGGCCGTCGTGCTGGTCACCGGTGCGACCGCGATGAACATCGACTTCTCGGAGAAGATGAACGACGCGCTGCTGCCCTACCTGGCGCTCGTCGTCGGTCTGGCCTTCCTGCTCCTGATGGTGGTCTTCCGGTCGCTGCTGGTGCCGCTGAAGGCGGCCCTCGGCTTCCTGCTCTCGGTCGTCGCGGCCCTGGGCGCGGTCGTCGCGGTCTTCCAGTGGGGCTGGCTCGGCTCGCTCTTCGGGGTCGAGCAGACCGGTCCGATCATGAGCATGATGCCGATCTTCATGGTCGGCGTGGTCTTCGGTCTCGCCATGGACTACGAGGTCTTCCTGGTCACCCGGATGCGCGAGGCGTACGTCCACGGGGAGACGCCCGGCCAGGCCGTCGTCACCGGCTTCCGGCACGGGGCCCGGGTGGTGTCGGCCGCCGCGGTGATCATGATCGCGGTCTTCGCCGGCTTCATCGGCTCCAGCGAATCGATGATCAAGATGATCGGCTTCTCGCTGGCCATCGCGGTCTTCTTCGACGCCTTCGTGGTCCGGATGGCCATCGTGCCCGCCGTGCTCGCCCTGCTCGGCGAGCGTGCCTGGTGGCTGCCGCGCCGGCTCGACCGTGTGCTGCCCAACGTGGACGTGGAGGGTGAGGGCCTGCGTGCGAACCTCGCCGACGGCGGCCCCGCGGGCGGGGAGCGAGAGCTGAGCCGCGTCTGACCCGCGGCTCGCTCCGAGCCGCACCGTCCGTCCCGCGGCTCGCTCCGAGCCGCACACACTCCGGGGCCGCGTCCGAGCGGAACGCGGCCCCGGTGCGCCGGTTACCTGTGGGGACGGGGGGGCCGGAGCGGCAGAGGGCCCCCGTGCACGCGGCACGGGGGCTCTCGTCATGTGCGCGTGGTGGACGCGGCGGGCGCGGGCGCCCCGGCGGGGGTCTCGCTGACGGCATCCGTCCTGGTCCGGACTCTGCCGCCGGTCCCCGCGCCGCTCGCGGCCCGGCCGGTCCCCTTGCTGCCGCCGGTCCCCGCGCTACTGCCGAACTGGTCGTGCACGCGGCGCAGGAAGCGGATCAGCGGCGCCCTGTCGAACTGGAACACGGCCACTCCGTCCGCCGAGTGCAGCTCCAGGATCAGCTGGGCCCGGCCGCAGGGCCAGACCCGTATGTCGCCGCGGGTGACGGGGGAGCGCAGGCCCTTCTCCAGGAGGTCGCGGCCGAAGGCCCAGTCGACGCCGCCGGGGAGTCCGATCTGGACGGTCCGGGGGTCCCCGGGGTCGCACCGCAGCTCCACCGGGATCCGCCGCGGGTCGGGTCCGTCCGTGATGAGCCGGGCGCGGGCGTGTTCTCTGATCACGAGGGACATGGGCCGGCTCCTCCTGTGTGAACTTCTCTCCTCACCCAATGTCGCATATGTTCCCATTTGGGCGCGTTGAGAGAGGAAAGTAGTTGGGTCGTCTGCGCTCTTGCGAGAGGTTCGCAACAAGGCCCTATCATTGAGCGGTTGCCGACCCGCCCGCAGAAACGCCCCGAAGCGGAGCCACTCCATGCATGTACCCGACGGATTCATCAATGCACCCGTCTCCGCCGTCGCGGGAGTCGTCGCCGCGGGTGCGGTCGCGGTCAGTCTGCGGGGTGCACGGCGTGAACTGGACGAGCGCACCGCACCGCTGGCCGGCCTCGTCGCCGCCTTCGTCTTCGCCGTGCAGATGCTGAACTTCCCGGTCGCCGCCGGTACCAGCGGCCATCTCCTGGGCGGCGCTCTGGCGGCGATCCTGGTCGGGCCCTACACCGGGGTGCTCTGCATAGCCGTCGTCCTGCTGATGCAGGGGATCCTCTTCGCCGACGGCGGCCTCACCGCGCTCGGCGTGAACATCTCGGTCATGGGCGTCGTCACCGTCGTCGTCGCGTACGGCCTCTTCCGCGGGCTGACCTCCGTGCTGCCCCGCACCCGCCGCTCGACGACCGCCGCGGCCTTCGTGGCCGCGCTGGTCTCCGTCCCGGCCGCCGCCGTCGCCTTCACCCTGCTCTACGCGATCGGCGGAACCACCGACGTACCCCTCGGCAAGGTCCTCACCGCGATGGTCGGCGTCCACGTCCTGATCGGCATCGGCGAGGCCGCGATCACCGCGCTGACCGTCGGCGCCGTCCTCGCGGTCCGCCCCGACCTCGTCCACGGCTCCCGCGGACTCGCCGCCCCGCTCAAGCTCCGCGTCGACGGCGAACTCGTCGACGCCCCGGCAGCCGCTCCCGCCCCGGCCGCCCCGCGTTCCACACGGAAGGTCTGGGCGGCCGGCCTGGTCGCCGCACTCCTCCTCGCGGGCTTCGTCTCCTTCTACGCGTCGGCCGACCCCGACGGCCTGGAGAAGGTCGCCGCGGACCAGGGCATCGACGAAAAGGTCGAGGAGCACGGCGCCGCCGACTCCCCGCTCGCCGACTACGGGGTCAAGGACGTCGAGAACGCCCGGATCTCCGGCGGCCTCGCCGGGGTGATCGGTGTCGGCGTCACCGTCGTCGTCGGCAGCGGTGTCTTCTGGGCCGTGCGCCGACGGCGTACGCGCGAGGCATCCGGGACCACCACCGGAACCAGGTCCGACTGACATGGGCGCCGGCCACGCGCACAAGCTCTACCGGCACGGTCACTCCCCGGTCCACGACCTGCCGCCGCACTGCAAGCTCGTCGCGGTCCTCTGCTTCGTCGTGGTCGTCGTCTCCACGCCGCGCGAGGCCGTCTGGGCCTTCGCGCTGTACGCGGCCCTGCTCGCCGGCGTCGCCGCCACCGCCCGGATCCCCGCCGGATTCCTGCTGAAGCGGCTGGTCATCGAGGTGCCGTTCGTCGCGTTCGCGCTGCTCATGCCGTTCGTCGTACCCGGCGAACAGACCGAGCTCCTCGGCGTCCCCGTCAGCGTCCCCGGTCTCTGGGGCGCCTGGAACGTCCTCGCCAAGGGCACCCTCGGCGTGGGCGCTTCGGTCCTCCTGGCCTCCACCACCGAGCTCCGCTCCCTGCTGCTCGGCCTCCAGCGGCTCAGGCTCCCGCCGCTCCTCGTCCAGATCGCGTCGTTCATGATCCGGTACGGCGACGTGATCACCGACGAGCTGCGCCGGATGTCGATCGCCCGCCGCTCCCGCGGTTTCGAGGCGCGCGGCGTGCGGCACTGGGGCGTGCTCGCCAAGACGATGGGCGCCCTGTTCATCCGGTCCTACGAGCGCGGCGAACGCGTCCACCTCGCGATGGTCAGCCGCGGTTACACCGGCAGCATGCCCGTGATCGACGAGGTGACCGCCTCCCGCACCCAGTGGGCGTACGCGTCCGTGCTCCCCGTGCTCGCCCTCGCCGTATGTCTGCTGGGATGGACCGTATGAGCCTGCCCACCGCCCCCGCGCCGTCCCTCGAGGTCAGCGGCCTCGCCTACGCCTATCCCGACGGCCACCAGGCGCTGTTCGGCGTCGACCTGACCGTGGCCCGCGGCGAACGGGTCGCCGTCCTCGGGCCCAACGGGGCGGGCAAGACCACCCTCGTCCTGCACCTCAACGGCATCCTCGACGCGGGCGCCGGCACCGTCCGGGTCGCCGGGCTGCCGGTGGAGAAGCGCCACCTGGCCGAGATCCGGCGCCGGGTCGGCATCGTCTTCCAGGACCCCGACGACCAGCTCTTCATGCCGACCGTCCGCGAGGACGTCGCCTTCGGGCCCGCCGCGGCCGGACTCCGCGGCGCCGAACTGGAGGAGCGGGTCATGACCGCGCTCAAGCAGGTCGGCATGGAGGCGTACGCCACGCGGCCCCCGCACCACCTCTCCTTCGGCCAGCGCCGCCGCGTCGCCGTCGCCACCGTCCTCGCCATGGAGCCGGAGATCCTCGTCCTGGACGAGCCCTCCTCCAACCTGGACCCGGCCTCCCGCCGCGAACTGGCGGACATCCTGCGCTCCCTGGACGTCACGGTGCTGATGGTCACCCACGACCTGCCGTACGCGCTGGAGCTCTGCCCCCGGGCCGTGATCCTCAGCGACGGGGTGATCGCCGCCGACGACCGCACCCAGGACCTGCTCTGCGACGACGAACTGATGCGCGAACACCGGCTGGAGCTGCCCTTCGGCTTCGACCCGCGTTCCGTCGTCGTACCGCTCACGTGAACAGACCCGACCCGGCCCCCGCCCGGCCCGCGGTCCGATGCACCATGGGGGCATGAGCGGGAGCGCGGGAGCAGGCGTGGATGTACGGGGCACGGTGACACCGGGGTTCGAGGCGGTACGGGACGCCTTCGTCCGGAACTTCGAACAGCGGGGCGAGCGGGGGGCGGCCGTGACGGTCTACCGCCACGGCCGCAAGGTCGTGGACCTGTGGGCCGGCACGAGGGATGTCGACGGCACCGAGCCGTGGGCCGTCGACACCGTCCAGATCGTCCGGTCGGCGGGCAAGGGCGTCGCCGCAGCCGTACCGCTGCTGCTGCACCAGCGCGGGCAGGTGGACCTGGACGCGCCCGTCGGCACGTACTGGCCGGAGTTCAAGGCGAACGGCAAGGAACGCGTCCTCGTACGCCATCTCCTCGCCCACCGGGCCGGGCTGGCCGCCCTCGACGGCACGCTGACGCCCGAGGAGGCGGTCGACGGAGGCTCCGGGCCGCGGGCGGTCGCCGCCCAACGGCCGCTGTGGGAGCCCGGCACCGACCACGGGTACCACGCCCAGACCTACAGCTGGCTCGTCGCCGAACTGGTCCGCAGGGTCACCGGACGCACCATCGGCCGCTGGATCGCCGAGGAGATCGCCCGCCCGCTCGGCCTGGACTTCTGGTTCGGTCTCCCGGCGGACGAGGCGCACCGGATCGGGCGGATCGGGCCCGTGGAACCCCCGGTGACCGAAGGCGGGGGCGGCACCCTGCGCGTGCGCCCCAAGCGCTCCGTCGTCGAGGCCTACCGCGACCCCGCCTCGCTCACCCGTCGCGCGTTCGGCGCGATCGACCCCTTCCCCGACGAGAACGACCCGGCCTACCGGGCGGCCGAACTCCCCGCCTCCAACGGCGTCGCCACCGCACGCGGCCTCGCCCGCTGCTACGCGGCGATGATCGGCGAGGTCGACGGGCACCGGCTGTTCGCTCCCGCCACGCTCACCCTGGCCCGCACCGAGGAGTCCGCCGGCCCGGACCGGGTCCTGGTCGTCAACACCCGTTTCGGCCTCGGCTACATGCTGCACGGCCCGGCCGCCCCGCTCCTGGCACCCGGTTCCTTCGGCCACCCCGGCCGCGGCGGATCCCTGGGCTTCGCCGACCCCGAAGCGGGCATCGCACTCGGCTATGTGACGAACGGTCTGCAGAAGGGAGTCACCGCCGACCCCCGTGCCCAGGCGCTCGTCAGGGCAGTACGTTCGGTCCTATGACTCCTCCTCCCTCCGCAGCACGCTTCGACGGACACGCCGCGCTCCTCACCGGCGCGGGCCAGGGCATCGGGGCCGCCACGGCCCGCAGGCTGGCCGCCGAGGGCGCGGCGGTCCTGGTCACCGACCTGGACGCCGCACGGGCCGGGAAGACGGCCGCGGAGATACGTGAGCACGGAGGCAGGGCCGACTCCCTGGCCTGCGACGTGGGCGACCGGGCGGCGGTCGACTCGGCCGTCGCGCACGCCGTCGCCGTCTTCGGCCGGCTCGACGTCCTGGTCAACAACGCCTACGCGAACCACGAGGACGCACCCCTCTTCGAGGACGAGGCGGACGAATCCTGGGACCACACCCTCGACGTCACCCTGACCGGTCCCTACCGCTGCTCCCGCGCCGCGCTGCCGCACCTGGTGGCCTCCGGCCGGGGCGCGATCGTCAACATCGGCTCGGTCAACGGCGAACAGGACTTCGGCGGCCACGCCTACAGCGCCGCCAAGGCGGGGCTGGCCAGCCTCACCCGTACGCTGGCCGG
Organism: Streptomyces clavifer; assembly: GCA_014651175.1. Taxonomy (GTDB): domain Bacteria; phylum Actinomycetota; class Actinomycetes; order Streptomycetales; family Streptomycetaceae; genus Streptomyces; species Streptomyces clavifer. The sequence continues at coordinate 157,103 of BMWJ01000008.1, forward strand.
CCACGCGGGCCCGCGCGGCGTCCGGGTCAACCTCGTCGCTCCCGGCACGATCCGCACCGACGCGTGGACGGGCCGTGACGCCGACCTGGCGCGGGCGACCGCCCTCTACCCGCTGGGCCGGCTCGGCGCCCCGGACGACATCGCGTCGGCCGTGGCCTTCCTGGCCTCCTCGGACGCGTCCTGGATCACGGGGACGACGCTGCGGGTGGACGGGGGCCTGCTCGGGGTCAACGAGGGCTTCCGCAGGGCGATGCGGGGGGACGGGTGATTTTGTGGCCTTGGTGGACGCCGTGGCCCACCCTCCGTTCGATGCCGGATCATGGGTGGGAGACGGGCCGACACGGACACGGGAGACGTGGATGGGCGACTTCTTCGAGCGGATCGTCGATCTGGAGGTGACCGGCGAGGAGGCCGGGCCGCTCGCCGGACGGATGGTCGACTGGATGGCCGACGCAGGGCTGATCACCCGCGAGACGACCAGGGACGCGATGTACAGCCTGTCGGTCGACGTCGGATACGTGCCCGGCCCCGGCTGGGCACGGGCGGTGGCCGACTCCTCGGACGCGTCGTGGATCCCCGGCCCCGTCGCGGTCGTTGTCGGTCGTGACCACCACGTCGGCGGCCAGGGCGAGAGCGAGGCGGACTCCGCGACCTGCCCGCGGTGCGCCACGACCACCGTGATCATCGACTACCCGGAGTCGTGGGAGGCCGACCCGGAGGCCTGGCAGCCGTTCCTGGACGGCATCGAGGACTGGAAGGAGACGGGCACCGGCGTGGCGCCCTGCCCCGCCTGCGGAGCCTCCTCCCCGGTCACCGACTGGGAGTTCGGGCCCGGATTCGCCCTCGGCGCGCTCGCCTTCGACTTCTGGGGCTGGCCGCCGCTCGGCACCCGCTTCCTGGCGGACTTCCGCAGGCGGCTGGGGCACCGCACCCAGGAGCAGTCGGGCAAGTTCTGACCGGCTCCGGCATGCGGTGCGGCAGCAGCGGACTGCGGACGGCGCAGGGGGCCTTCCAGCAGGCGCTGGGGCGGGCGGCAGGGGTGGCCGCCTCCCCGGCGGTGTCACGCCGGCTGCTCGCGCACGTCCACCAGGGTGCCGCCCGCGTGCCCGATCAGGGTCGCGGGGTCCAGCGCGAAGACGGTGTGCGGAGTGCCCGCGGCGGCCCAGACCACCGGGTGTGCCAGCAGACCGCGGTCGGCCAGCACCCGGGTCCTCGTCACGTGCCCGAAGGGCGGCACACCGCCGATCGCGTAGCCCGTGGTCTCCCTGACCGTGTCGGCCCCCGCCCGCTTCACCTTCCCGGCACCCAGCTCCTCGCGTACGCGCTCGACGTCCACCCGGGACGAGCCGTCCATCAGGACCAGGACCGGGGTGCCGTCCGCCTCGAAGATCAACGACTTGACGATCCGGCCGAGCTCGCAGCCGACGGCCGTCGCGGCCTCCGCCGCGGTGCGGGTGGCGTCCGGGAAGCGGCGTACCTCGACGTCGAGGCCCAGCTCGCGCAGGGCTGCGGCGAACCGGGGGTGCGCGTCGGAGGGAACGGCGGCGGGGGTGATGTCGGATGTGCTCATTCCCGCACGTTGGTGAACCGGGCCACGCACACGCCAGGGTGAACCGGCCGCGGCGTCCCCGGGCCGGCCCGGGGACGGGTGTTCCGCCCCCGGGCACGCAGCGGGTTCAGGAACCCGCCCGCAGCACCGACGCCACCACCGGGCCCGCCGCGTCGCCGCCGTGGCCGCCGGACTGCACGACCGCCGCCGCGGCGAGGTCGTTGCTGAAGCCGGTGAACCAGCTGTTGGACGTTCCCTGCCCGTCGACCTCGGCCGAGCCCGTCTTGGCGCCCTTGTCACCGCCGACCGACGCCATGGCAGCCTTGCCGGTGCCCCAGGAGGCGGTGGCCCGCATCATGTCGTTCAGCTGCCGGGTGACGTTCTGGGACAGCGAACGCGAGGCCACGGCGAGCTGACGGCCGTCCAGCTCGCGCGGCACGATGACGGGCTGGCGGAAGGTGCCGGTGCGGGCGGTCGCCGTGATGGACGCGACGTTGAGCGCGTTCATCTGGACCGTGCCCTGGCCGATGTACTGGGCGGCGGCCTCCCCGCCGACCTCCTCGGGCACGCTGCCGTCGAAGGAGACGACGCCGGTCTTCCAGTCGAGGCCGATCCCGAAGACGTCGCGGGCCTCCTTGGCGAGCGCGGAGTCGTCGTCCACGTCGTCGATCCTCTTGATGAAGGCCGTGTTGCAGGAGCGCGCGAAGCTGGTGGTGAACGTATCGGTGGCCGGGAGCTCGAAGTGGTCCAGGTTGTGGAAGGAACGGCCCTCGTACAGCACGTCCTTCGGGCACTCGATCGGGCGGTTCGCCGCGGCCTGCCCTGTCTCGAGCAGCATCGCGGCCGTCATGATCTTGAGCGTGGAGCCGGGCGCCTGCTTGCCCTGCATCGCCGCGTTGAAGCCGGTCGCCGGGTTGTTGGCCACCGCGCGGATCGCCCCCGTGGACGGCCTCACCGCGACCACCGACGCCCCTTCGTACTGCTTGACGGCGGTCTCCGCCGCCGCCTGGACGTTCGCGTCGAGCGTGGTCTGCAGCTCGCCGGGCCGGCCCTTGACGAGCGTCAGCAGGGTGGTGTCGGGGAGCGCCGTGTCCGCGGGCTCGATCCAGGTCTCCACACCGGCCGTGCCGCCCGCCTCGGAGCCGTACTTCTCGCGCAGGGTGTCCAGGATCGGACCGAGCGACGGGTACTTCTCCTTGTCCAGCACCTTGCCGTTGCGGTCGACGGCCTGGATCGCCGCAGTGGACGACTCACCGGTCCGCAGCGTCGCACCCTCGGTCAGCTGCGGGTGGATCACCGTCGGCTGCCAGTCGACGAGTGCCTTCCCCGTGGTGCGGCCGCGCACCACGGTCAGTTCGGAGGAGTACGACCAGGGCTTGCTCTTCCCGTCGTACGAGACCGTCGCCTTCACCGTGAACGGCACCTTGGCGCCGACGGCCGTGCCCGGTGTGATCACGGCTTCGGTGACGTGGGCGTCCTCGGCGTAGCCCGTGAGCAGCGGCTCCGCATCCGTCTGGTTGTCGGTGAGCAGCGCCGCCGCCGTCGCGTCGCCGGACGCCCAGGCCTTCAGGAAGCCCTTCGACGTCTCCGTTATCTCCGACGCGCTCGGTGGCCCCGTTCTCACCTCGGCGGACGCGGCCTCGGCCTCCGTACCGCCGGCACTGCCGCCCCCGACCACGCTGTACGCGCCGTAACCGATCCCGCCGGCCACCAGCACGAACACTCCGCCGACCACGGCGACCTTCGCTCCACTGCGCATCTGCGGTCCCCCTCCCCAGGAGTCCCCCTTGAACGTGTTCAAGGGGGATGTCCTCGGCACTGTACGGGACGGGGGTGACGGGTGAGGGGGTTGTTATCGGACCGCTACGCACCGGGCGAGAGCGCTCTCCTGGAGGCTCGTGCCGTTCGTGCCCGCCTGTCCGGTCACACCCAGGTGTCCAGCCACATCCGGTCCCGCCAGGCGTCCTCCGGCAGGGACGTGCCCGTGTAGATCGGCCAGAAGTAGATGAAGTTCCAGACGATCAGCAGCACCAGCACCCCCGCCGCGACCGCCCCCACCGTCCGTCGGCGCTCGCCCGCCGGATCGCCGGTGCTCAGACCCGGCTCGTGCTCGGTTCCCCGGCCGGCCGGGGGACCCAGCAGGGCGCCGATCAGCATCGTCACCGCCAGGCAGAGGAACGGTACGAACACGACCGCGTAGAACAGGAAGATCGTCCGCTCCTGGTAGAAGAACCAGGGCACCCAGCCCGCCGCCACGCCGCAGGCGATCGCGCCCGCCCGCCAGTCGCGGCGGAAGAACCAGCGCCACAGCACGTACAGCAGTGCCACGCAGCCCGCCCACCACAGCAGCGGGGTGCCGATCGCCAGCACCTCGCGGGCGCACTTGCCCGTCGCCGACGCGGTGCAGCCCGCCTCCTCCTCGTAGAAGTACGAGACGGGCCGGCCCAGCACGATCCAGCTCCACGGGTTGGACTCGTACGTGTGGCCCGAGGTCAGGCCGATGTGGAACTCGTACACCTGGTGCTCGTAGTGCCACAGGCTGCGCAGCCAGTCCGGCAGCCAGGTGAAGCTGCCGCCCTTGCCCTCGGTGGCCGCCCAGTTGCGGTAGTAGCCCTTGTCCGTGACGATCCAGCCGGTCCACGACACGAGGTACGTGCCGATCGCGACCGGCACCGTGGAGACGAACGCGGGCAGCAGGTCCCGCAGCACCACGGCGCGGTACGGCTGCCGCGCACCCGCGGTGCGCCGCGCGCCCACGTCCCAGAGCACCGCCAGCACGCCGAACGCGGCCAGGATGTAGAGCCCGTTCCACTTGGTGGCGAAGGCCAGGCCGAGCATCACGCCGGCGGCGATCCGCCAGGGGCGCAGGCCGAGGCGGAGGGTCTCGGCGACGTGGACGTCCGGGCGCAGCAGTCCCCCCTCGTCGACCGGCAGCGCGGCGGCCAGCCTGCGGCGGGCCCAGTCACGGTCGATGAGGAAGCAGCCGAAGGCGGCGAGGACGAAGAACATCAGCACCAGGTCGAGGAGCGCGGTGCGGCTCATCACGAAGTGCAGCCCGTCCACGGCCAGCAGCGTGCCCGCGAGGCAGCCGAGGAACGTGGAGCGGAAGAGCCGGCGGCCGATCCGGCACAGCATCAGCACCGAGACGGTGCCGAGCAGCGCCACCATGAAGCGCCAGCCGAACGGGGTGAAGCCGAAGATCTGCTCGCCGATGCCGATGATCCACTTGCCGACCGGCGGATGCACGACGTAGCCGGGGTCCACCGGGATGTCCACCGAGGACGGGTCCCTGAGGATCAGCTTGTCGACGTCCTTGGGCCAGGAACCCTCGTAGCCCTGGTTGATCAGGGCCCAGGCGTCCTTGGCGTAGTACGTCTCGTCGAATATCACCGCCTTCGGACTGCCGAGGTTCCAGAACCGCAGCACGCCGGCCACCAGGGCCACCAGGAGCGGCCCGCCCCACGCCGACCAGCGGACCAGGCGGTTCGCCAGGGTGGGGGGCACGGCGAGCACGTCCCAGAACTGCCGCCCGGGCAGGGTGTACGGGGGGTCCAGGCGCTCGCGCAGCCCCGTTTCCGGCCGTGGGGAATGGCCGAAGCGGCGCAGCCGCTGCTGCCAGGAAGGCAGCTGGTCGCCGGTGTGCTCCCCGGCGTCGTGGCCCTGCCGGGCTTCGGGCGCAGTACTCGTCACCGCGCCATCGTAGGGAACGCATCTGTGCGAGTGGTGCCGCCCGTGCTGGGAGGATGGCCGATGTGACTGGAACGACTGGAACGCTCGTACTCGCAGGGACCCCCATCGGCGATGTGGCGGACGCCCCGCCACGGCTCGCCGCCGAACTGGAGACGGCCGACGTGGTGGCCGCCGAGGACACCCGTCGGCTGCGCCGGCTCACCCAGGCGCTGGGCATCCACACGACGGGGCGCGTCGTCTCCTACTTCGAGGGGAACGAGTCGGCGCGTACGCCCGAACTCGTCGAGGCGCTGGTCAACGGCGCGCGCGTCCTGCTGGTCACCGACGCCGGGATGCCGTCGGTCTCCGACCCCGGCTACCGGCTCGTGGCCGCGGCCGTCGAGAAGGACATCAAGGTCACCGCCGTCCCGGGGCCGTCGGCCGTGCTGACGGCGCTCGCCCTGTCCGCGCTGCCGGTGGACCGGTTCTGCTTCGAGGGCTTCCTGCCGCGCAAGGCGGGCGAGCGGCTCGGGAAACTCCGCGAGGTCGCGGACGAGCGCCGCACGATGGTCTTCTTCGAGGCACCGCACCGGCTGGACGACACCCTGGCCGCGATGGCCGAGGTGTTCGGCGCGGACCGCAGGGCCGCCGTGTGCCGGGAGCTCACCAAGACGTACGAGGAAGTGAAGCGCGGCCCGCTGGGCGAGCTGGCCAGCTGGGCGGCCGAGGGCGTGCGCGGCGAGATCACCGTCGTCGTGGAGGGCGCCACGGACTCCGGGAACGAAGGTCTGGACGCCGAGGAGCTGGTGCGCAGGGTGCAGGTGCGCGAGGAGGCGGGGGAGCGGCGCAAGGAGGCCATCGCGGCGGTCGCCGCCGAGGCGGGTCTGCCCAAGCGCGAGGTGTTCGATGCGGTGGTCGCGGCAAAGAACGCGGCCAGGAACGGCCCTGCGGAGGGCAAGGGACCGGCCTGACGGTAAAGGGCGGGCCGCGTACCCGGCCCCCTTGGCCATGGACGGGCCAAAAGCGTTCCAACACTCGGCAGACCTGGTGCATCGCCACCGGGAAAGGCGTCCACTGGAAGGTGGAACGCACCACCCGGAGTGCTTGTCCGGAGTGCTTGTCCGGCGGACAAGAGGAGCAGGCATGAGTGAGATCGCAGCAAACACCGTTCACGAGGCGTACGCGTTCGCGTGCATGCGCTGCGGGTACGGCTGGGAACAGGCCTACGAGATAGCGCACCACGTGGACGGCGCCGGGCACGCGTACGTGGTGTACGAGGCGGACGGGGAACGCGTGCCCTCGCCCCTGTCCACACCGACCTGCACGAACTGCGGCGGGCACGTGGTCCGGATCATGCGGGCCGGCCGGGTCTCCACCGTGCAGCAGCTGCTCCAGCAGAAGAGGGCCGGGCGGCCCGAGGAGGCCGTCGAGGAGACGGCCGCACCCGCCGCCGTCCTGGCACCGGGCACCGCGCCGCGTCACTGGCAGCTGTCCGACCTGCTGCATCCCTTCCACCGGCGGTGAAGAGGGCTCCCCTCCACCGGCGGTGAGAAGGGGCCCGTGCCCTCGTAGAGTCGGGGCATGAGCCGTACCGACGCGCCGCCGCTGCCCGAACCCCTCCGGGTCCCGGTCGCCGATTCGCACACCCATCTGGACATGCAGGACGCAACCGTCGAGGAGAGCCTCGCGCGGGCGGCGGCGGTCAACGTGACCGCCGTCGTCCAGGTGGGCTGCGACGTGGAGGGTTCGCGCTGGGCCGCCGCGACCGCCGCCGCGCATCCCTCCGTCCACGCCTCCGTGGCCCTCCACCCCAACGAGGCCCCGCGCATCGTGCACGGCGACCCGGAGGGTTCGGCGCGGCAGGGGGTCCGCGAGCCGGGCGGGAGGGCGGCGCTGGACGAGGCGCTCGCCGAGATCGACGCCCTGGCCGCCCTCGACCACGTACGCGGTGTCGGGGAGACCGGGCTCGACCACTTCCGTACGGGCCCCGAGGGCGTGGCCGCCCAGGAGGAGTCCTTCCGGGCGCACATCGAGATCGCCAAGCGGCACGGCAAGGCCCTCGTCATCCACGACCGTGACGCGCACGCCGACGTGCTGCGGATCCTGGCCGACGCCGGTGCGCCGGAGCGGACGGTCTTCCACTGCTACTCCGGTGACGCGGACATGGCCCGGATCTGCGCGGCGGCCGGGTACTTCATGTCGTTCGCCGGCAACGTCACGTTCAAGAACGCCCAGCCGCTGCGGGACGCGCTGGCCGTGGCGCCGACGGAGCTCGTGCTCGTCGAGACGGACGCCCCGTTCCTCACCCCGGCCCCGTACCGCGGACGGCCGAACGCTCCCTACCTCATTCCGGTGACGCTCCGTGCGATGGCCGAGGTACGGGGGACCGACGAGGACACCCTGGCCGCCGCCGTCTACGAGAACACCGCGCGCGCATTCGATTTCTGACCCCCGCCGCCGTCACAGCGGGTGAGCACGTGACGTCCCGAGGCGACGGAAGTGTGGCTACGATGCCCGCCCAACGGGGTCGGCAGGCCGGATCTTCAGGAGCGTCGTGGGCCATGTGCAGGGCAGTCACAGGACGGTGCGCGGCAGTCGGCGTACGGGCGCCGGGGTACCGGCTGGATCGGCGCCGCGCTCCCTGCACGAGGCGGCCACGGTCGTCGCCCGGGTGAGGCGGGTCGCGCCGCCGGTGCACGACCCGACCGCGCTCGACGTCCCGCCGCCCCGGCAGGCCATCCGGCCGGCCGCCCCTGCCGCCCACCCGGCCGTGGCCCCGAGGGCCCCCGCCCGCCGGTACCGGGAAGCGGCGCGGCGCCTGCGGCGGCTCCTTCCGCAGGCACTGGTCGTCGCCTTCCTGGCCGGCGGTACCTCCGCGTTCCTGGCCCACGACAAGGCCGTGCGGGTCTGCGTCGACGGGACGTCGACCACCGTGCACACCTTCGCCGACGACGTCGGGGAGCTCCTCGACGCCGAGGGCGTCACGGTCGGCAGCCGCGACACCGTCGCCCCGGCCCCGGGCACCGGACTCGTGGACGGCGACGAGGTCGTCGTCCGGAGGGAGGCGCGGGGTGACCGGGGAACCGCGGAGACGGAGGGGCACCGGGATGCCCGGTCCGGGGCGGGCGGCGGGGCCCCGGCCCCGCGGCGGCCGTAGGCTTAACGGGTGAGCACCACTGAGCCCGACGCCCTCCTGGGCCCCGCAGACATCCGCGAGCTGGCCGCAGCGCTGGGCGTACGCCCCACGAAGCAGCGCGGTCAGAACTTCGTCATCGACGCCAACACGGTCCGCAGGATCGTACGGACCGCCGAGGTGCGGCCCGACGACGTGGTGGTCGAGGTCGGGCCCGGCCTCGGCTCGCTGACCCTGGCCCTGCTGGAGGCGGCCGACCGGGTCGTCGCCGTCGAGATCGACGACGTGCTCGCGGGCGCCCTGCCGGCCACGGTCGGCGCCCGGCTGCCGGGGCGTGCCGACCGCTTCGCCCTGGTCCACTCGGACGCGATGCTGGTGAAGGAGCTGCCCGGCCCGCCGCCCACCGCGCTGGTCGCCAACCTTCCGTACAACGTCGCCGTGCCGGTCCTGCTCACGATGCTGGAGCGCTTCCCCACCATCGAGCGGACCCTCGTGATGGTGCAGGCAGAGGTCGCCGACCGGCTGGCCGCGGGGCCGGGCAACAAGGTCTACGGGGTGCCGTCGGTCAAGGCCAACTGGTACGCGGACGTCAAGCGCGCGGGGTCCATCGGCCGCACGGTGTTCTGGCCCGCGCCGAACGTCGACTCGGGGCTGGTGTCCCTCGTGCGGCGTGCCGAGCCGATCCGGACCACCGCGAGCCGGGCCGAGGTCTTCGCCGTCGTCGACGCCGCCTTCGCCCAGCGCCGCAAGACGCTGCGCGCCGCCCTGGCGGGCTGGGCGGGCTCCGCCCCCGCCGCCGAGGCCGCCCTCGTCGCGGCGGGCATCTCGCCGCAGGCCAGGGGCGAGGCCCTGACGGTCGAGGAGTTCGCCGCCGTCGCCGAGAACAAGCCGGAGCCCTCCGCATGAGCCGCGGTGTCACCGTCCGCGTGCCCGCCAAGGTCAACGCACAGCTCGCCGTCGGTGCCCCGCGCCCCGACGGCTTCCACGACCTCGCCAACGTCTTCCTGGCCGTCGGACTGTACGACGAGGTCACCGTCACCCCCGCCGACGAGCTGCGCGTCACCTGCTCGGGCCCCGACGCCGCCCAGGTCCCGCTGGACGCCACCAACCTGGCGGCCCGCGCCGCGATCGCGCTGGCGGAGCGGCACGGCATCGCCCCCCACGTGCACATCCACATCGCCAAGGACATCCCGGTCGCGGGCGGCATGGCGGGCGGCAGCGCCGACGGTGCCGCCGCGCTGCTGGCCTGCGACGCGCTCTGGTCCACCGGTGCGACCCGCGGGGAACTGCTCGCGATCTGCGCCGAGCTGGGCAGCGACGTGCCGTTCAGCCTGGTCGGCGGGGCCGCCCTCGGTGTCGGGCGAGGCGAGCAGCTGACCACGGTCGACGTCGGCGGCACCTTCCACTGGGTCTTCGCCGTCGCCGACGGCGGGCTCTCCACCCCGGCGGTCTACGGTGAGTTCGACCGGCTCACCGCCGGTACGGACGTGCCCGAACCCGCCGCGTCCCCGGTGCTCCTGGCCGCACTGCGCAGCGGGGACACCACGGCGCTCGCGGGAGCCCTGAGCAACGGCCTGCAGGCCGCGGCGCTCTCCCTGCGCCCCTCGCTGGCCGACACCCTCGCGGCGGGCACCGCCGCGGGCGCGCAGGCCGCACTGGTCTCGGGCTCCGGGCCGACCACGGCGTTCCTGGTGGCCGACGCGGAGTCCGCGCGGAAGGTGGCCGACGCGCTGCTGACCTCGGGCACGTGCCGCACGGCCCGGGTCGCGGTGTCCCCGGCGCCGGGTGCCACGATCGTCTGACCGCCGGTACTCAGGCGGGAATTGAGTACGGTCGCTCTGCCGTCCCCGGGCGTGCGGCGCGACCGTATCCGTCATGGGATCAAGTGTTCGTGAACTGGCCGGGGCGACACCCGCCACCCGGGACCGCTACGTCGATCTGCTCCGCGTCGCCTCGCTCGCAACGGTCGTCCTCGGTCACTGGCTGATGGCCGCCGTCACGTCCGACGGGGTCGGCAACCTCCTCGCCGTCGTCCCCGGACTCCAACTGCTGACCTGGGTGCTCCAGATCATGCCGGTGTTCTTCTTCGTCGGCGGCTTCTCCCACGCCCTGTCCTACCGTTCGCTGCTCCGCAAGCGGCCCGGGGGATCAACCGACTCCGTCTACGCGGCGTTCCTGCGGGCCCGGCTGCAGCGCCTGCTGCGTCCCACCATGGTCTTCGTCCTCGTGTGGGGGGCCGCCGCGCTGATCGTCCAACTGCTCGGCGGGGGCGGCGGACTGACCGGTGTCACGCTCCGTCTGGTGACCCAGCCGCTCTGGTTCATCGGGATCTACCTGGCCATGGTCGCGTTCACCCCGCCGCTGCTGAAGCTGCACGGCCGCTACGGCTGGGGCGCGTTCGCCGCGCTCGCGGGGGCCGCCGCGGCGGTGGACGTCCTGAGGTTCGCCGCCGGGGTGCCGTACCTCGAGTTCCTCAACTTCGCGTTCGTCTGGCTCGCCGTGCACCAGCTCGGCTTCCTGCGCGCCGACGGCCGGATCCGCCGCCCCGTCCTCCTCGCGGGGGGCGGACTGGCCGCCGCGGCCGCACTGGTGGCCCTCGGCCCGTATCCGCTGTCCATGGTGGGCATGCCCGGAGAGAGGATCAGCAACATGGCGCCGCCCACCCTCGCGCTGCTCTGCCACGGCATCTGGCTCGTCGGGGCGGTGGAGCTGCTGCGCGCCCCCGGCTCCCGGCTGGTGGCCCGGCCCCGGGTCTGGCGCACGGTGGTGGCCGCCAACGGCATCGCCATGACCGCCTTCCTCTGGCACCTCACCGCGATGCTCGGCGTGTACGGGGCGATGCTCGCCCTCGACGTCCCGCTGCCCGAGCCGGCCACCGGAGCCTGGTGGGCGCAGGTCCCGGTGCGGATCGCGGTCGCCGCCGGGGTCACCGCGGCCCTGGTCGCCGTCTTCCGCACCTTCGAACGGCCCGCCCCCGCCGTCCCCGGCCGGGGCGCGGGCTCGGGGCCCGTCGCGGCCCTCGGCGTGACGCTCACCCTGCTGGGGGTGCTCGGCCTGTCCATGGTCGGGTACGGCGGACTGCTGGAGGGGCACACGGCACTGCTGATCGCCGTACGCGTCAGCGCTCCGGCGGCTGTGGTGATGGTGCTGGGCGGCTGGCTGCTCGTCGAGCGCGCCGGGCGGTAGCCAGCGGCCCGGCGCGGTCATGGGCCGTAGCCGTACCGGCAGGCGGCGATGCGGACCTCGTCCTCGACGAACCTTGCAGACGAGGCGGTGCTCTTCGGTGAGCGGCCGGACCGGAATCCCTGGAAGCCGTGCTTCAGGGGGTCCGGCTTGCCGATGCTGTACGGGTGCGGTGAGGAGCGCGACCCGTGCGGGTCCGTCAGCCCAGCTTCAGGCTCTTCCTCGCCAGCTCGTACGCCGGGAGCATCTCCTCGTGCTCCGTGGAGTCCAGCCCGCCCAGGTGCACCACGACGGGTCCGTCCGGGGTGGCGACCGCGAAGGCCCGCTCCGGTTTGTCCTCGTCCATCAGCTCGGAGTGCACCGTGTAGGTGACCTCCGAGGCCGCCACTTGTCCCGCCCCGGTCTCCTCGTAGGAAGCCCCGGCCGCATTCGGGTCGCCGGCCAGGAAGTCCTCCAGCGCGGCGCGCGGGGCGGTGCCGGCACCCTTGCCCTGCCAGACCCGGAGGTAGCCGATGTTCCCGGCCGGCTTGGCGTCGATCTCGCACACCATCGTGGCCGAGCCCTGTTCGGCCAGTGCGGCCAGATCGGAACCGGGCTCGACCTCGACGGCCTGCGGCTTCCAGCCCGCCGCGAGATCGAAGGAGACCGGCAGTTCGCAGGCCGAACCGGGACCACCCAGCGAGCCGCCCTTCTCCGCAGCCTCCGCGGGGGCGCTCTCCGCCGCCTCCGTGCCCTCCGCGGGGGCACTGTCCCCGTTCTTGCCCGTGCCGGCGTCCGTACCGCTGCCGGACGGCGACGAACAGCCCACCAGCAGCGCCGCCGCCAGGACCGCCGGTATCAAGGTCCGCATCGTCTCGCGCTTCATGAAGTCCCCACCCCAGAGATGTTCCGCACCGCTCCGACCTGGGGTTATTCCCCATGATCGATCGCCGTACGCTATCGCACCTCCCACGGCGACTACTCTGGGACGTCGAGCGGTCCCCGACGCAGGGATCCCCGAGGCAGGAGTGAAATGGCCGTCAATCTGGTCAATGTCGAGCAGGTCAGCAAGGTGTACGGCACCCGTGCCCTGCTCGACGGTGTATCCCTCGGGGTGTCCGAGGGCGACCGGATCGGCGTCGTCGGCCGCAACGGCGACGGCAAGACGACGCTCATCCGGATGCTCGCCAAGCTGGAGGACGCCGACACCGGCCGGGTCACCCACAACGGCGGGCTGCGCCTGGGTGTCCTCACCCAGCACGACTCGCTCGACCCGCAGGCCACCATCCGGCACGAGGTCATCGGCGATCTCGCCGACCACGAGTGGGCGGGCAGTGCCAAGATCCGCGACGTGCTGACGGGACTGTTCGGCGGGCTCGCCCTGCCCGGCTTCGAGCACGGCCTGGACACCGTCATCGCCCCGCTCTCGGGCGGCGAGCGTCGCCGGATCGCGCTGGCCAAACTGCTCATCGGCGAGCCGGACCTGATCGTCCTCGACGAGCCCACCAACCACCTCGACGTCGAGGGCATCTCCTGGCTGGCCGGGCATCTGCGCACCCGCCGCTCCGCACTCGTCTGCGTCACCCACGACCGGTGGTTCCTCGACCAGGTCTGCACCCGCATGTGGGACGTCCAGCGCGGCTCGGTCCACGAGTACGAGGGCGGCTACAGCGACTACGTGTTCGCCCGGGCCGAGCGGGAGCGGATCGCCGCGACCGAGGAGTCCAAGCGGCAGAACCTGATGCGCAAGGAGCTGGCCTGGCTGCGGCGCGGCGCCCCCGCCCGTACGTCCAAGCCGCGCTACCGCATCGAGGCGGCCAACGAGCTGATCGCCGACGTGCCGCCGCCGCGCGACACGAGCGAGCTGATGAAGTTCGCCAACGCCCGGCTCGGCAAGACCGTCTTCGACCTGGAGGACGTGACCGTCCAGGCGGGACCCAAGACCCTGCTCACCCACCTCACCTGGCAGCTCGGCCCCGGCGACCGCATCGGTCTGGTCGGCGTGAACGGCGCGGGCAAGACCTCGCTGCTGCGGGCGCTCGCCGAGGCGTGCCGGACCCAGGGCGACGTACAGCCCGCGGCGGGCAGGATCATCGTCGGCAAGACGGTCAAGCTGGCCTACCTCTCCCAGGAGGTCGCGGAGCTCAACCCGAACCTGCGCGTGCTCGAAGCCGTCCAGCAGGTCCGCGACCGGGTGGATCTCGGCAAGGGCCGCGAGATGACCGCAGGTCAGCTCTGCGAACAGTTCGGCTTCACGAAGGAGAAGCAGTGGACGCCGGTCGGTGACCTGTCCGGTGGTGAGCGGCGGCGGCTGCAGATCCTGCGGCTGCTGATGGACGAGCCCAATGTCCTCTTCCTCGACGAGCCCACCAACGACCTGGACATCGAGACCCTGACGCAGCTGGAGGACGTCCTCGACAGCTGGCCCGGGTCGATGATCGTGATCTCCCACGACCGGTTCTTCATCGAGCGGACCACCGACAAGGTGATGGCCCTGCTCGGCGACAGGGCACTGCGGATGCTGCCGCGCGGGATCGACGAGTACCTGGAGCGCAGGCAGCGCATGGAGGAGACGGCCACGCCCGCTTCCGCCGCCGCTGCCTCGGCTCCGCGTAGCGCGCCTGCGGAGAGCGTCTCGCCGCAGGCGGCGCGCGCCGCGAAGAAGGAACTGCAGAAGGTCGAGCGGCAGCTCGACAAGATGTCGACCAGGGAGACGACCCTGCACGCGCAGATCGCCGACAACGCCACCGACTTCGCGAAGGTGGCCGCGCTCGACACGGAGCTGCGTGAACTGGTCGCGGAGCGGGACGTGCTGGAGATGCGCTGGCTCGAACTGGCCGAGGAATCCTGATCGTTCGAGCACCCCGGGCGGGTCACCGCAGGTGAGACCGCAGGGTCGGGTGGGGCGGGTGGTAGAAAGTAGGCTGCCCGGATCGCGGTGACCTTGCGGTGGCCGCGCCGTTCGAAGGGGGACGAGCAGATGACCCAGCCGCCCGGCCAGCAACCGCCGCAAGGAGGCTTCGGGGATCCGTTCGACCCCTCGCAGGGCCCGCCGCCCGCAGCAGCCCCGTCGTACGGCTACCCGCCCGCACCGGGTGCGCCGCAGGGGCCGTACGGGCCGTACGGGCACCAGCCCGGACCGTACGCCCCACAGCCGGGACCGTACGGGCAGCAGCCGTCGGGAGCGTACGGCGGCCCCGGGCCGTACGGCGTGCAGCCCGGTCCGCAGGGCCCGCAGCAGCCGGCACCGTACGGGGCCGGTTCCCCGCCGCCGGATCCCGGAGGGGCCGGAAAGAGGCGCGGCCCGTTCACGGGCAAGCCCGCGTTGATCATCGGGGCCGTGCTCGCCGTCGTGCTCGTCGCCGGGACGGGCGTCTGGCTCGCGACCGGCGACGGGAAGCCCGCCGCCGGGACGGGCGGAGCCGCCGGGAAGCCGAGCGGCTCGGCCGCCACGGGCAAGGGCGGCAACGACGGCAAGGACGAGAAGGTCGCCGGGCCGACCGCCGCCGAGCTCAACGCCGGCCGCAAGCCCGGTGAGGCGAAGGTGCTCTGGCTGCGGGAGAACGGCGTCGACCTTCCGCAGTACGGGGAGGAGGCGTACGGCCCCTGGTTCGCCGGGGACACCGTCGTCAAGGCCATGTACCGCACGGTCTCCGGCTATGCGGCGGCCGACGGCGCCGAGCAGTGGACCCTGGCGCTGCCCACCAAGCTCTGCGCGGCGCCCACGCTGCCCACCGAGGACGGCAAGATCGTCGTCGGGATCGAGGACAACGTCTCGGAGCGGGAGGCGAGCTGCTCGGTCCTGCAGATGATCGATCTGCGCACCGGCAAGGCGGGCTGGAAGAAGACGGTCGACCGCACCGGGATGCAGGACGGGCTGTCGAACGTCGCGATGGCGGTGAGCGGGGACACGGTGACCTTCGGGCGCACCGGCAGCACGGACGCCTTCCGGGTCAGCGACGGCACCAAGCTGTTCGGTAAGCGCGAGGACGTCTGCCAGCCGTACGCCTTCACCAGCGGTCCGCGGATGATCGCCGCGGTCAGCTGCCAGGTCGAGCCCGCAGACCCCGTCCGCCAGCAGGTCCAGGAGGTCGATCCGGTCACCGGGAAGCCGCTGTGGACGTACCGGGTGAAGGACGGCTGGAAGGTCTCGCACGTGTTCTCGACGCGGCCGCTCGTCATCTCGATCCAGAAGGACGAGGAGTGGGCAGGGATCGTCCTGAACGATGACGGCAGTCTCCGCTCCCAGCTGATCACCGGCACGGGGAACTACGCGGTGAGGTGCGGCGAGGACTCCGTGGAGGCCGGTGGCACCCTGGACGGCTGCGCAGGGGTCACGGCCGACGCGGACAGGCTGTACCTGGCGACCCTGCCCGAGGTGACCAAGGAGTCCAGCATCAACAAGGTCGTCGCCTTCGACCTGGCGACGGGCAGGGTCCTGTGGGACGTGACCGGACCCGAGGATCAGAACCTCCTGCCGCTGCGCATGGAGGGCAGCGACGTACTGATCCGTGTGGAGCCCTCGTACCGCAAGGGCGGCGAGGTCGCCACGGTCGCCCCGTCCGGGGGTGCGCTCAAGACGCTGCTGAGGCATCCGGCCTCGGGCGCCGCGACCGAGGCGACGCTCTTCCGGTCGAAGGTCGCCTATGTCGACGGCCGTTCCTTCGTCCTGGCCAGTCGCATCAGTGCGGACGACGACGCGGAGGAGATGGCGGCGACGGCCCTGATGGTCTTCGGCAGGTGAGGGTTCCGTGTAATCCGCCGATAGTGGCACAAAGCAGAACAAGGCGGTAGGAACCTCCAGTGGCATGACGTGAAAGACGCCTATGCCGGGGCAAGTTGACGGAGCGTCGGCCAACGGGCCCGCGGTCCCGCCCGGTACGCGCGTAACGACGGCATCACGGGCCGGTTCTCCCTTGGGAACAGGGGGTGGACCGATCCGGTGTTCGACGTGGAGCGGGTGGTACAAAGAAGCCCCGCTCCACGTCGTAACACCGCGGACTCCATGCCCCATTCGCTCCTTTCCGGGGGAATCCAGTCCCACCGGAATCGCGGGGGAGAACGGACAGGGCACCGGGCCGCACCGCACGAAGGGGGACGTGCTGATGACCCAGCCGCCCAGCCAGCAACCGCCGCAGGGAGGCTCCGGGTCTCCGCAGGAGCCGCCGCAGGGAGCTCCTCAGCCGCCGCCCCAGACCCCGCCGTCGCAGGGCGGGCCGCCCCCGCCCCAGACCCCGCCGCCCGCGGCCCCGCCGCAGATGCCGCCGGGCGCACCGCAGACGCCGCCCCAGGCCCCGCCGCCGGCGCAGCCGGGTTACGGCTACCCGCAGGCCCCGGGCGACCAGCCCGGCTACGGCTATCCGCAGGCCCCGGGCCCGTACAGCCAGCAGCCCGGCCCGTACGGTGCCCAGCCCGGTCCCTACGGCCAGCCGGGCCCGTACGCCCAGCCCGGTCCGTACGGCCAGCCCACGCAGCCCGGCGCCTACGGCCAGCCCACGCAGCCCGGCGCCTACGGCTACCCGCAGCAGCAGTACCCCGGCGCACCCGTCCCCGGCGGTTCCGGCGGCGGCCCTTTCAAGGGCAAGCCCGCGATCATCATCGGTGCGGCGCTCGCCGCGCTGCTCGTCGTCGGCGGCATATTCGTCGTCACGAGCGGCGGC
Source organism: Streptomyces clavifer (assembly GCA_014651175.1). Classification (GTDB taxonomy): domain Bacteria; phylum Actinomycetota; class Actinomycetes; order Streptomycetales; family Streptomycetaceae; genus Streptomyces; species Streptomyces clavifer. The sequence continues at coordinate 174,276 of BMWJ01000008.1, forward strand.
GACGACGAGAAGGAGCCCGTCGCCAAGTCGAGCACCGGGCCCGCGGAGCCGAGTGCCTCGCCCACCGTCGACGAGGGCGACGGCAACGGCGACGGCCGCGAGGTGGACGACGACCTCAACGCCGGCCGCAAGCAGGGCGAGGCCAAGGTCCTCTGGCTGGCGACGAACGACATCGACCTGCCGCGCAACGGCGCGGAGGTGTACGGCCCCTGGATCGTCGGCGACACGCTCGTCAAGGGCATGTACCGCTCGATCGCGGGCTATTCGGTGGCCGACGGCAAGCAGAAGTGGACCCTGGCGCTGCCCGCCGACCTGTGCGCGGCGCCCGGTACCCCCACGGCCGACGGCAAGCTCGTCATCGGCGTGATGAACGGCACCACGGACAAGGCCGACTGCGCCGATCTGCAGATGGTCGACCTCAACACCGGCAAGGCCGGCTGGAAGAAGTCGATCAAGAAGAACGGCACCTGGGACATGATGTCCGACATCGGCCTGGCGATCAGCGGTGACACCGTGACCGTCGGCCGCACCGGCAACTCCAACGGCTACCGGGTCAGCGACGGCAAGGAGCTGTTCGGCAAGCCGGCGGGCACCTGCCAGCCGTTCGCGTTCGCCGGCGGTCCCAAGCTGATCGCCGCGACCAGTTGCCGCACCGACGACGCGAACAACCCCCAGCACCAGGTCCAGGAGATCGACCCGGCCACCGGCAAGCCCAAGTGGACCTACAAGCCCCAGCGCGGCTGGGAGGTCGACAAGGTCTACTCGGTGAGCCCCCTCGTCGTCTCGCTGACCCAGCGCGAGGAGAAGAAGTGGTCCATCCTCGCCCTCAAGGAGAACGGCACGCTCCGTTCCCAGCTGGTGGGTGACAAGGAGGACAAGTTCTCCGTGGACTGCGGTCACGACTTCTCGATCTTCGGAGAGCAGCTCGAAGGCTGCACCGGGGTCGCCGCGGACGCCAACACCTTCTACATCGCGACCGAGGACGACGCCAGCGGCACCGGCCGCACCAACAAGGTCGTCGCCTTCGACCTGAACACCGGCAAGCCCAAGTGGAAGGCCGCGGCCCCCGCCGAGCGCGTCATGAAGCCGCTGCGCATGGAGGGCGGCAACGTGCTGCTCTACCTGGAGGCCACGTACAACAAGGGCGGGGCGATCGCGACGCTCGCACCGGCCGGCGGCGCACCCACCGTGCTGCTGCAGCACCCGGACTCGACGACCCGGATCGAGAGTTCGTTCTTCACGTCGAAGATCGCCTACGCGGGCGGCCGCTCCTTCATCGTGAGCGGGCGCGTCAGCGCCTCGAACGACAAGGAAGAGAAGGCCCAGAAGACCATGATGGCCTTCGGCAAATGACGGATCACGACGGTACCCGCAGCCCCTTCTTCTCAGACTCCTCAGAGGTACGCACGCCATGACGCAGCCGCCCCAGCCGCCCAACGATCCGCCCCAGGGCGGATTCGGAGCCCCGCAGGATCCGCCGCCGGCCGACCCGTTCGGCAAGCAGCCCCCGGCCGCGCCGCCGACCCCGCCCGCGGGCGGCTACGGCAGCCCGCCGCCCCCGCCCGGAGGATTCGGTCCCCCGCAGACGCCCCCGCCCGGCCAGCCGCAGAACCCGGCGTACGGCTACCCGCAGGCGCCGCCCCCGGGGCAGCCGCCGACGCAGCCCGGCTACGGCTACCCGCAGCCGCCGACGCAGCCCGGGTACGGCTTCCCGCAGGGCGGCCCCGGCATGCCCCCGCCGCCCGGGTACGGCTACCCGACCGCTCCGATGCAGCCTCAGTACGGGGCGCCGCAGCCGGGGAACGGCGGAAAGAAGTTCAGCACCCAGATGCAGATCATCGTCGCCGCGGTCGTCGCCGTGGTGCTGATCGTCGGCGGCGGGGTCATCTACGCCTCCAGCGGTGGTGACGACGAGGGCGGCAAGAAGACCGAGGCGTCCTCGGCCGGCACGGACGGCGGCGAGGGCAAGGGCGGCTCGGACAGCGGGCTGGGCGGCGGCAGCGAGAAGGCGCCCGCGGACACCAAGTCGGCGGTCGGCTTCCAGCTGCCCCACCCGAAGGTCACCGAGACCACCACGGTCAGCGGCTCCTGGGTCACTGACAAGGCCTACGTGAAGACCGGCGTGTACGAGATCGTCGGCTACGACCTCGCCAAGGGCACCAAGCTCTGGTCGATCCCGCTGGAGGGCCAGCTCTGCGCCGCCTCCCGGCACATGAGCAAGGACTACAAGACCGCCATCGCCTTCGAGGAGGGCAAGCCGAGCAAGGCGGACAAGTACCCCTCGTGCAACCAGGTCGGCGCGATCGACCTGGCCACCGGCAAGCTGACGTGGAGCAAGTCGGTCACCTCCGCCTCCGGCGGCGACGAGCCCGTCAGGTTCAACGAGGTGACGCTCAGCGGCAGCACCGTCGCCGCGGGCGGCACCGGGGGCGGCGCCGCCTTCAACCTCACCACCGGCGCCGAGCTGTGGAAGCCGAAGACGGACGCCAACAACTGCTACGACAAGGGGTACGGCGGCGGCGAGGCCCTCGTGGCCGTCCGCAAGTGCGGTACCTACGACGAACCGCAGCTGATCATCCAGGCGCTGAACCCGACCACGGGCGCCCCGCTGTCCTCGTACGAGATGCCGGCCGGCGTCGACTACGCGAGCGTCGTCTCCACGAAGCCGCTCGTCGTCGCGGCCGACGTCGGCGACACCGCCGGTGACGGCAGCGGCATCTCGGACTTCTTCTCCATCGACGCGGCGACCGGCAAGCTGACCGTCCGCATCTCCGCCGACGCCGACCAGTACGCGGCCCGCTGCGGCTCCACCGAGGTCGAGACCTGCGGGTCGGTGGCCGTCGGCAACAACCGGCTCTACGTGCCGACCGAGGAGCACGAGGGCGGCGGGGAGTACGGCGACACCAACGAGATCGTCGCCTTCGACCTGACCACCGGCAAGCTCGTCGGCGGCAGGGCGGACGCGGGCGACCGCTACACGCTGACCCCGCTGCGCATGGACGGTGCCGACGTCATCGCGTACAAGAGGCCCCCGTACGACAAGGGCGGCCAGATCGTCTCCATCGACGGCTCCACCTTCAAGGAGACCGTGCTGATGCAGAACCCGGACGACGAGGCGGTCCGGAAGGCGGAGACCAGCTTCTCCTTCGACTACGCCGAGTTCATCTACGAGAAGGGCCGGCTGTTCATCTCCGAGACGATGATCAGCGAACCCCGCAAGAGCGCGTTCGACGACAAGGAGTACCTCGTCGTCTCCTTCGCCACCGGCTGACCCGTCCACGGGTGAGCGGTGACGGCCCTGCCGGTTGATCAACCAACCGGCAGGGCCGATCGTTTTCTGTCCGGCAAGTGGCCTTCATTGGCTCAGAATTCGGCATTCTGGGGGGCCTCTGCCCAGTAGGGGGCGCACCATGTCGAACAAGCGTGTAACTTGCCGGGGCAGAGGGCCGGGGGGCCTGTTTCCAGAGTTACACAGCAGTACATGGGGGGTTGCTCGATGGGCGTGCGGCTCATGGTGGTCGATGACCACCGTCTGCTCGCCGAGGCGCTCGCCTCGGCACTGAAACTGCGCGGCCACCGGGTGCTCGCGGCCGCCGCGCCGACGTCCGGGGCGGCGGAGCTGGTGATCAGCAGGGCGCCGGAGGTCTGCCTGTTCGGCACGGCGGCGCCGGCCGAACCGGGCGCGTTCGACCCGATCGTGCGGATCGGGCGGGAGCGCCCGCAGGTGGCCGTCGTGGTGCTGGGCCCGGTGCCGAGCCCGCGCGGCATCGCGGCGGCCTTCGCCGCGGGGGCGGCCGGGTACGTCCGGCACGACGAGCGCATCGAGGGCGTCGAACGCGCGATGGCCAAGGCCCGTGCCGGGGAGGCCGCCGTCGCCCCCCAGCTGCTGCGGGGCGCGTTCACCGAGCTGCTGCATCCGGCGGTCCAGCCGGACGACGAGGGCCAGCGACTGCTGCACATGCTCACCCCGCGCGAAATCGAGGTGCTGGTGCGGGTGGCCGAGGGCGAGGACACCCGGCTGATCGCGGCCGGGATGGGGATCGCGCCGAGCACCGCCCGTACGCATGTGCAGCGCGTCCTGATGAAGCTGGGCGTCGGTTCCCGGCTGGAGGCGGCGGCCCTCGCCGCCCGTACGGGGCTCCTGGACCGGGCGGCGGGAACACGGCAGGGGCCTGACGGCCTCGCGTGATCGCGTGACGGCCGGGTCCCGCGGTCCGCGGTGTGAGCTCTCGCGGATACCGGGGGCTCGTCGGGCATCCGGGCCGGGCGCGGTTTCGTCCGGAGCGGGAGGAGAGCCCGGGGGCCGGCATGGCCGGGCTGCCCCTCCGGAGGCTGAGGGGGACGCCCTCGGCCTCCTCCGGGCCGGCCTCGGACGGGCGTGATGCCGAGGAGGACGATCACTCCGTGGCCACGAGGAGACCGCCGATGATCCGCCGGACGTCGGAGAGCCGTGCCGCGGTGGCGGACGTGCGAGCCGGCGGGGAGTCTCCCCTGCGCGGGGCGGGCGTCCGGCTTCCTCCGATTTGGTGACCCGGTAGTGCGCGACCGAGCGGCTCCTCTCCGGCTGCCGCTGCGGGGCGCCGGTGAGGGACGCCGTGGGGGGCGACGAGACAGCGGCGGTCGTCCGTACCCCGAAGCGTGCGCACCTGCCCGGAAGTGGCCGCACGTGCTTTGAACGCACCGGCGGGCCGGTGCCCGCGACGCCGAGTACACCGCCGGGCAGGAGCTTCCGCGTCCGCAGCGGGGTCGCGTCGGTGCCGGCGAGGTCCGCGGCGACCGGGGCTGACGTTCTTTGTTCGATCCTGATCGCCCTGGGGGAGGGCCATGCAGTCCGCTCCGTCGACGACGAGCAGGCGGCGCACCGGGCTCGTCGGCATTGACGCGCGTGTTGGCTTGTGGTTTGTTATGTGCGGTTATGTTTGACGGGGTGGCATGGAGGAACCTGGTGAAGAAGACGGTCACGACCCTCGCCGACGGCCGGGAGCTGATCTACTACGACTCCGCGGACGACATCGTCCGCGATGCCGTCGACCTGCGGCCGCTGGACGCCGTTTCGACGTCGTCCGAGGTCCGCGTCGATCCGCTGCTCGGCGACTCGGTGGCCATCGCCTCGCACCGGCAGGGGCGGACGTACCATCCGCCGGCCGACGAGTGCCCGCTCTGCCCCTCGCGGGAGGGCCGGCTGAGCGAGATCCCCGACGCGCACTACGACGTCGCCGTCTTCGAGAACCGCTTCCCCTCGCTGGCCGGTGACTCCGGCCGCTGCGAGGTCGTCTGCTTCACCTCCGACCACGACGTGTCCTTCGCCGGTCTCACCGAGGCGCAGGCCGCCCTGGTCCTGGAGGCCTGGACCGACCGCACCGCCGAGCTCGCCGAACTCCCGCAGGTCACCCAGGTGTTCTGCTTCGAGAACCGGGGCGCCGAGATCGGCGTCACGCTCGGCCACCCGCACGGGCAGATCTACGGCTACCCCTTCGTCACACCGCGCACCGAGCTGATGATGCGCTCGGCGGAGACCCACCGGACGGAGACCGGCCGGAACCTCTTCGACGACGTCGTCGCCCGGGAACTGGCCGACGGCGACCGTGTGGTCCTGGAGGGTGAGCACTGGGTGGCGTTCGTGCCGTACGCGGCGCACTGGCCCTACGAGGTCCACCTCCACCCGCGCCGCCGCGTCCCGGACCTGCGGGAGCTCGACGACGCGGCCCGCACAGAGTTCCCACAGATCTATCTGGAACTCTTGAGGCGATTCGACCGGATCTTCGGCCCCGGCGAGCCGCCGACCCCGTACATCTCGGCCTGGCACCAGGCTCCGTTCGGGGTCCCCGGGCGGGAGGAGTTCGGGCTGCACCTGGAGCTTTTCACCATCCGGCGCACCCCGGGCAAGCTGAAGTTCCTGGCGGGCTCCGAGTCCGGCATGAGCGTGTTCATCAACGACGTGCCGCCGGAGGCCGCGGCCCAGCGACTGCGAGAGGTAGCGAGCGAGTGAGCAACCCCGGTAAGAAGTACCTGGTGACGGGCGGCGCGGGATACGTCGGCAGCGTCGTCGCCGCACATCTGCTGGAGGCAGGTCACGCCGTGACCGTCCTCGACGACCTGTCGACCGGCTTCCGCGAGGGGGTCCCGGACGGCGCCGAGTTCATCGAGGGCCGCATCCAGGACGCCGCCGAATGGCTGGACTCCTCGTACGACGGGGTCCTGCACTTCGCCGCGTACTCGCAGGTCGGCGAGTCCGTCGGCAACCCCGAGAAGTACTGGGTGAACAACGTCGGCGGGACCACCGCCCTGATCGCCGCCATGCGCGACGCCGGGGTGCGGAACCTGGTCTTCTCCTCCACGGCGGCCACCTACGGCGAGCCGGTCTCCAGCCCCATCACGGAGTCCGACCCGACCGCGCCCACCAACCCGTACGGCGCCACCAAGCTGGCCGTCGACCACATGATCACCGGTGAGGCGGCGGCACACGGCCTCGCCGCCGTCTCGCTGCGCTACTTCAACGTCGCGGGGGCCTACGGCAGCTGCGGCGAGCGCCACAGCCCCGAGTCGCACCTCATCCCGCTGGTCCTCGAGGTCGCGCTCGGCCGGCGCGAGGCCATCTCCGTGTACGGGGACGACTACCCGACCCCGGACGGCACCTGCGTACGCGACTACATCCACGTCGCCGACCTCGCCGAGGCCCATCTGCTGGCACTGGACGCGGCCACCGCCGGTGAACACCTGATCTGCAACCTCGGCAACGGCAACGGCTTCTCCGTGCGGGAGGTCATCGAGACCGTCCGGCAGGTCACCGGCCACGCCGTCCCCGAGATCGCCGCCCCCCGACGGGCCGGCGACCCCGCCGTCCTCGTCGCCTCCGCAGCCACCGCCAGGAAACGGCTCGGCTGGCAGCCGTCCCGCGCCGACCTGGCCGGAATCGTCGCCGACGCCTGGACGTTCGCCCGCCGAGAGGAACCCACCACGCCATGACCGAGAACGCCGAGCTGACCGCCTCCTTCACCGAGCTGTACGGGGCCGCGCCCGAGGGAATCTGGGCCGCACCCGGCCGAGTGAACCTGATCGGTGAGTACACCGACTTCAACGACGGCTTCGTCATGCCGCTCGCCCTCCCGCACACCGCACGCGCGGCCGTGGCCCGTCGCACCGACGGTGTGCTGCGACTGCACTCCACCGACGTACCGGGCGGCGTCGTCTCCCTGCGCGTGGACGAGCTGGCCCCGCACTCGGGGCACGGCTGGGCGGCCTACCCGGCCGGTGTCGTCTGGGCGCTGAGGGACGCGGGCCACCCCGTCACCGGTGCGGACATCCAGCTCACCTCCACCGTCCCGGTGGGCGCGGGGCTCTCCTCGTCCGCCGCCCTGGAGGTCGTCACCGCGCTCGCGCTGAACGACCTCTTCGCCCTGGGGCTGAGCGCCCCGGAGCTCGCGGTGCTCGGCCAGCGCGCCGAGAACGCGTTCGTCGGCGTGCCCTGCGGGGTCATGGACCAGATGGCCTCGGCCTGCTGCACCGAGGGACACGCGCTGTACCTCGACACCCGTGACCTCACCCAGCGCCAGGTCCCCTTCGACCTGGCCGCGCACGGACTGCAGCTGCTGGTCGTCGACACCCGGGTCAAGCACTCCCTGGGCGACGGCGCGTACGCGGAGCGCCGGGCGGGATGCGAGGCGGGGGCCCGTGCCCTGGGCATTGGCACCCTGCGGGACCTCCCGTACGAGGGTCTGGACGCCGCGCTCGACGCGCTGGCGGCGGCGGGCGAGGACGAGTCCGTCGTGCGCTACGTCCGCCACGTGGTGAGCGACAACCACCGGGTGGAGCAGGTCATCGCGCTGCTCGACGCGGGCGAGGTGCGTGCGGCGGGCCCGGTGCTCAACGAGGGGCACGTCTCGCTCCGCGACGACCTGCGGGTCTCCTGCCCGGAGCTGGACCTGGTGGTCGCCTCGGCGAACGCCGCCGGGGCACTCGGGGCCAGGATGACCGGAGGCGGCTTCGGCGGTTCGGCGATCGTGCTGGTGGAGGAGGAGGCGGCGGACGCGGTCGCCAAGTCCGTGACCGAGGCCTTCACTTCGGCTGGTTTCGCCACCCCAGGAGTCTTCCCCGCGGTGCCTTCGGCGGGGGCCCGGCGGCTCGGTCCAGCCGCTTGACCAGGATGAACTCGGCCACACCGGGCGGATAGTCCTTGATCTCGCCGACCACCTCGTACCCCTGCTTCCGGTAGAAGGCGGGGGCCTGGAAGTCCCAGGTCTCCAGCCGGGAGCGGGTACAGGCCCGGTCCTCGCGGGCGAGGCGCTCCGCCTCGGCGAGCAGCCGTGCGCCGAGGCCGGCGCCGCGGTGGCGGGCGTCCACCCAGAGCAGATCCACATGGAGCCAGTAGGCCCAGGTCCTGCCGGACAGCCCGCCGGCGAGGGCTCCCCGGCCGTCCAGGAGCCAGACGTCCAGGGGCAGTTCGTGCTCGGCGGGGGTGGACTGCAGGGCTCGTAGCCCCGGTGATCCGTTCCGGTTGTCCTCGTTCAGCCGCCGGCCCAGCAGAATGCGTCGTTCCTTGTCTGCTTCTGTCTCAAGACGGAACATGAATCACACCCTAAACACCGCGGGCAGTCAGTTCCGTGAATTGCCTTCCGCGGTTCACCGCCCGCCGTACGCTGATGCACAGCACCGGTGGGGGCCGGTGCTGATTCAGGGGACGAGACAGTCGGATACGACGCCCGGGACGGGTGACGGCCGAAGACGGCGGCGGCCGTGGACGGCGGTTCACCACTGACGTACCGGGCGTCGTATCCGCAGTGGTCCGTCCCGCAGGGGCAGGCCGATCAGGGGCGCCCCAGGAATTCACGCAGCATGGGGGTGTCTGTGGCTCGTATCCGGGTTCTCGTGGTCGACGACCACCGCATCTTTGCCGAGTCCCTCGCGGCGGCCCTCGCGGCCGAACCGGACGTCGACGTGTCGGCGGCGGGCAGCGGGCCCGCCGCTCTGCGGTGTCTGGAGCGCGCGGCCGCCGAGGGGCGCCGTTACGACGTGATGCTGGTCGACGCCGAGCTGGGCATCCTGCCCACGGGCGGGGCCCGCACCGTCTCCGTCGCGGTGGCCGACGGGAACGCCCCGGTGGACGGCATCTCGCTGGTGGCCGGGGTGCGTGCGGGGCAGCCGACGATCCGTACGGTGGTGCTCGCCGAGAAGGACGACCCGCGCCGGGCGGCGATGGCGCTGCAGGCCGGGGCGTCGGGCTGGGTCGCCAAGGACTGCTCGCTGCAGCGGCTGCTGACGGTCGTACGGGGTGTGCTGCGGGACGAGACGCACCTGCCGGCCGCACTGCTGACCGGGGTCCTGCGGGAGTTGACCGCGGCGCGCAAGCACCGCACCGAGAGCGAGCAGCTCGTCGAGTCCCTGACGCCCCGCGAGCGCGAGGTGCTGCGCTGCATGGTGGCGGGACTGGGCCGCAAGGCGGTGGCGGAGCGGCTGTTCCTGTCTCCGCACACGGTGCGCACCCACATGCAGAACGTGCTGGGGAAGCTGGGCGTGCACTCGACGCTGGCCGCGGTGGCGCTGGCCCGGCGGGCCGGGGTGGGTCCGGCCCCGCTAGCCGGGGATGTTGTCGAACGGGGCGGTCAACTCGCGTAGCAGCGCGGCCAGTTCGGACCGCTGCCGGTGGGAGAGCTCACCCAGGATGGCCCGCTCCTGATCGAGGAGTCCGGCCAGCGACTGGTCGGCTTTGTCGCGGCCCTCCGCGGTCAGTCGTACGAGCACGCCGCGGCGGTCGTTCGGGTCGGGCAGCCGCTCGACGAGGTTCTTCTTGGTCAGCCGGTCGATGCGGTTCGTCATCGTGCCCGAGGTGACCAGCGTCTGGGTGAGGAGCTGCCCGGGGGAGAGCTGGTAGGGGGCGCCCGCGCGGCGCAGTGACGTCAGGACGTCGAACTCCCAGGGCTCGAGGTGGTGCTCGGCGAACGCGATCCTGCGGGCCCGGTCGAGGTGGCGGGCCAGCCGGGAGACACGGCTCAGCACCTCGAGTGGTTCCACGTCGAGGTCGGGGCGCTCTCGGCGCCATGCAGCGACCAGCCGGTCGACCTCGTCCTCCATGTCGATCAGTGTAGAGGGTCCCTCGACATGAAGTCTCTTGAACTCAAGTGTCTTGACATCAAGATACATGCGGGTCGATCCTGATCCCATGACCGCACCCGTCTGGGATCCGCAGCAGTACCTGCGCCACGCGGACCACCGCACCCGGCCCTTCCGCGACCTCCTGGCCCGGATCGGCCCCCTTCCCCACCCCGGCGCTCCCCGCATCGCCGACCTCGGCTGCGGCGCGGGCAACGTCACCGTCCTGCTGGCGGCCCGCTGGCCGCAGGCCCGCATCACCGGTTACGACAACTCCCCGGAGATGCTGGAGAGGGCCCGCGGCCACGCGGGCGCCCGGCTGGACTTCGCCGAGGCCGACGCCGCGACCTGGGTACCCGGCGAGACGTACGACCTGATCGTCTCCAACGCCCTGCTCCAGTGGGTTCCCGACCACGCCGTCCGCTTTCCCCTCTGGCTCGACGCCCTCGCGCCCGGAGGCACCCTCGCCTTCCAGGTCCCCGGCAACTTCGACGCCCCCAGTCACACCCTGATGCGCGAGCTGGCGGACTCCCCGGCCTGGCGGGACCGCCTCGGCGGCCTGCTGCGCCACGGGGACGCGGTGCTCGACCCCGAGCGGTACCTGGAACGCCTGACGGCACCGGGCCGCACCGTGGACGTCTGGGAGACCACCTACCTGCACCTGCTGCCCGGCGAGGACCCCGTCCTGGACTGGGTCAAGGGCACCGGCCTGCGCCCGGTCCTCACCGCCCTGGCCGACGACCCGGCAGCCCGCGACGCCTTCCTCGGCGCATACCGCGCCCTGCTGCGCGACGCCTACCCGGCGGGCCCGCTCGGCACCGTCTTCCCGTTCCGCCGGATCTTCGCGGTGGCCAGGGCTGCCGGGTGAGCGCTCAGAGCCGGTCGAGAGCTTCCGGCGAGATGTCGACGTCGACGGGGAACGGGACCCCGGTCTTGAGCCGGTCGTGGTGGATGCCCGTCAGGGCGTACGCCTTGTTCACCGGGTCCAGCTCGTAGACCCGCACGACCGGGCGGCGGTCGCTGCCGGCCATCTCGACCAGCCAGAAGTTCGGAATGCCGGCCGCCGCGTACTTCTGGGGCTTGGTGTCACGGTCCCGGGCCTCGGAGTCCGGCGAGACCACCTCGACGGCGAGCAGCACGTCAGCGGCCTCGAAGCGGGTCTGCTCCCGGCCGGTGACCGCTTCCGCCCGGACGACGGAGACATCCGGCTCCGGCCCGTTGCGGCGGTCGAGGACCACGGTCATCTCGCGCACGACCTTCAACTCGCGGGGCGCACCGCTGCGCAGCCCGTAGGTCAGCAGGTCGATCATGAGGCTGTGAAAAATGCGCTGCGGACTCACAAAAATCAGGCTCCCGTCGAGCAATTCCGTGTGCGGCGGGAGATCGGGCAGCGTGAACAGGTCGTCCACGGTGTATCCGTCCTGCGGGGGCACCGGCCAGCGGCTGCTGTGCCCGGTGATCGGCTCGGCGGTCATGGTTCCTCCCATGGACGGGATTCTGTGCCCTGCCGACCACACTACGGCCGCGAATCCGCAGGCGTCATCACAACGGGTGACGCGCCGGGCGTCAGCTCTTGCGGTGGCCGATCAGCCGCGGCTTCGACTCCAGGTTCTCCAGCCCGTGCCAGGCCAGATTCACCAGATGAGCCGCGACCTCCGCCTTCTTGGGCTTGCGGACGTCCAGCCACCACTGGCCGGTCAGGGCGACCATGCCGACCAGGGCCTGCGCGTACAGCGGGGCCAGCTTCGGGTCGAAGCCCCGGGCCTTGAACTCCATGCCCAGGATGTCCTCGACCTGCGTCGCGATATCGCTGATCAGCGAGGCGAACGTACCCGTGGACTGCGCGACCGGGGAGTCGCGCACCAGGATCCGGAAGCCGTCCGTGTACGTCTCGATGTAGTCGAGCAGTGCGAACGCCGCCTGCTCCAGCAGCTCCCGCGGGTGACCCGCCGTGAGCGCGCCGGTCACCAGGTCCAGCAGTTGGCGCATCTCGCGGTCGACGACGACGGCGTACAGGCCCTCCTTGCCCCCGAAGTGCTCGTAAACCACCGGCTTGGAGACCCCGGCGCGTGCCGCGATCTCCTCCACCGACGTGCCCTCGAAGCCCTTGTCGGCGAACAGGGTGCGGCCGATGTCCAGCAGCTGTTCGCGGCGCTCCTTGCCGGTCATCCGGACCCGCCGGGTCCGGCGGGTGGGGGCAGGTCTGCTCTTCTCGCCGCTGGTGCTTCCGTCGGTCGCCACGTCGTCAATCATGCAGGGTCGGCAGCCACGGGCTTGCGCCGGGAGTCGATACGAGAGGCATCGGGCCACCGCACGTCGTGCGCCCAGCCCGCCTGCTCGAACCAGCGGATCAGCCGGGCGCTCGAATCGATCTGTCCCCGCATCACCCCGTGCCGGGCGCTCGTCGGGTCCGCGTGGTGCAGGTTGTGCCAGGACTCGCCGCACGAGAGGACCGCCAGCCACCACACGTTCCCGGACCTGTCGCGGGACTTGAAGGGGCGCTTGCCGACCGCGTGGCAGATCGAGTTGATCGACCAGGTCACATGGTGCAGCAGCGCGACGCGGACCAGGGAGCCCCAGAAGAACGCGGTGAACGCACCCCACCACGACATCGTCACCAGACCCCCGACCAGCGGCGGGATCGCCAGCGAGATGATGGTGAAGGTGAGGAAGTGACGCGAGATCGCGCGGATCGCGGGGTCCTCGACCAGGTCGGGAGCGTACTTCTGCTGCGGCGTCTGCTCCTCGTTGAACATCCAGGCGATGTGGGCCCACCACAGGCCCTTCAGCAGGGCCGGCAGGTTCTCGCCGAACCGCCACGGCGAATGCGGGTCGCCCTCGGCGTCGGAGAACCGGTGGTGCTTGCGGTGGTCGGCCACCCAGCGCACCAGCGGGCCCTCCACCGCCATCGAGCCCGCGACGGCCAGGGCGATGCGGAGCGGGCGCTTCGCCTTGAACGAACCGTGGGTGAAGTAGCGGTGGAAGCCGATGGTCACGCCGTGGCATCCGAGGTAGTACATGCCGACCAGCAGACCCAGGTCGAGCCAGCTGACACCGCGGCCCCAGGCCAGCGGGACCGCCGCCACCAGGGCCGCGAACGGCACCACGATGAAGATCAGCAGCGCGATCTGCTCGATCGAACGCTTCTTGTCGCCGCCGAGCGTGGCGGAGGGAGGTGTGGAGCCGCCTGCCGCCGTGGGCAGGCCGTCGTCGATCACGTCGGGGCTGGTGGGCATGGGCGCGTCCCCCGTGGGGTGAGGAAATGTGACGGAATGAGCGGTCTACGCATCCGTAACCTACGGCAACGTAAGTATGTCAGCGGGGAGGCCCGCAGTACGAGAGCGCCGCCGTCACGACCCTTGCGGCGTCAGGACCGTGCCCCCGGGACGAACCGCCCCCCAGGGCAACGAGCACGCCGGGCTCCAGGACACCTATCCTGGGTGGGTCGGACAGCGCGGTCCGCACTCTGCTTTCCCGGGGGTGACGTCAGCACCGCGACAGCCCCGGACCCCTGTGACAGAAGTGCTCAACCACTGCAAGGAGCCGCACACTGTGAGCAGTGCCGACCAGACCCCTGCCGCCGGAGCCGAACTGCGGGCCGACATCCGCCGCCTCGGTGACCTGCTGGGCGAGACCCTCGTACGCCAGGAGGGCCAGGACCTCCTCGACCTCGTCGAACGCGTCCGCGCCCTGACCCGCACCGACGGCGAGGCAGCAGCCGAGCTCCTCGGCGACACGGACCTGGAGACCGCCGCGCAGCTCGTGCGCGCCTTCTCCACGTACTTCCACCTCGCCAACGTCACCGAGCAGGTCCACCGCGCCCACGAGATGCGCGACCGCCGGGCCGCCGAGGGCGGGCTGCTCGCCCGCACCGCCGACCGGCTCAAGGACGCCGACCCCGAGCACCTGCGCGCGACCGTAAAGAACCTCAACGTACGGCCGGTCTTCACCGCCCACCCGACGGAGGCGGCGCGCCGCTCCGTGCTGAACAAGCTCCGCCGCATCGCCGAGCTCCTCGACACCCCCGTCATCGAGGCCGACCGCCGACGCCAGGACATCCGCCTGGCCGAGAACATCGACCTCATCTGGCAGACCGACGAACTCCGCGTCGTCCGCCCCGAGCCCGCCGACGAGGCCCGCAACGCCATCTACTACCTCGACGAACTCCACGCCAACGCGGTGGGCGACGTCCTGGAGGACCTGGCCGCGGAACTGGAGCGCGTCGGCGTCGAACTGCCCGCGGGTACCCGCCCGCTGACCTTCGGCACCTGGATCGGAGGCGACCGCGACGGCAACCCCAACGTGACGCCCACCGTCACCTGGAACGTGCTCATCCTCCAGCACGAGCACGGCATCACCGACGCCCTCGAACTCGTCGACCAGCTGCGCGGACTGCTCTCCAACTCCATCCGCTACACCGGAGCCACCGACGAGCTCCTCGCCTCGCTCCAGACCGACCTGGAGCTCCTGCCGGAGATCAGCCCCCGCTACAAGCGGCTGAACGCCGAGGAGCCCTACCGGCTCAAGGCCACCTGCATCCGCCAGAAGCTCGTCAACACCCGCGAGCGGCTGGCCTCCGGCACCCCGCACCGTCCCGGCTGCGACTACCTCGGCACCGCCGGGCTCATCGCCGACCTGGCCCTCATCCAGACCTCGCTGCGCGAGCACAGGGGCGGCCTGTTCGCCGACGGCCGCATGGACCGCACCATCCGCACGCTCTCCGCGTTCGGCCTGCAGCTCGCCACCATGGACGTGCGCGAGCACGCCGACGCCCACCACCACGCACTCGGCCAGCTCTTCGACCGCCTCGGCGAGGAGTCCTGGCGCTACGCCGACATGCCGCGCGACTACCGGCAGAAGCTCCTCGCCAAGGAGCTCCGGTCCCGCCGCCCGCTCGCCCCGACCCCGGCCCCGCTCGACGCCGCGGGCGAGAAGACCCTCGGCGTCTTCCACACCATCAAGGAAGCCTTCGAGCGGTTCGGCCCCGAAGTCATCGAGTCCTACATCATCTCGATGTGCCAGGGCGCCGACGACGTCTTCGCCGCCGCCGTCCTCGCCCGCGAGGCCGGACTCCTCGACCTGCACGGCGGCTGGGCCAAGATCGGCATCGTGCCGCTCCTGGAGACCACCGACGAGCTCCGCGCCGCCGACGTCATCCTCGACGAGATGCTCGCCGACCCCTCCTACCGCCGTCTCGTCTCGCTGCGCGGAGACGTCCAGGAGGTCATGCTCGGCTACTCCGACTCCTCCAAGTTCGGCGGTATCACCACCTCCCAGTGGGAGATCCACCGCGCCCAGCGCCGGCTCCGCGACGTCGCCCACCGCTACGGCGTGCGCCTCCGCCTCTTCCACGGCCGCGGTGGCACCGTGGGCCGCGGCGGCGGCCCCTCGCACGACGCGATCCTCGCGCAGCCCTGGGGCACGCTGGAGGGCGAGATCAAGGTGACCGAGCAGGGCGAGGTCATCTCCGACAAGTACCTCATCCCGGCGCTCGCCCGGGAGAACCTGGAACTGACCGTCGCGGCCACCCTCCAGGCCTCCGCGCTGCACACCGCGCCCCGCCAGTCCGACGAGGCGCTGGCCCGCTGGGACGCGGCGATGGACACCGTCTCGGACGCCGCCCACGCCGCGTACCGCAAGCTGGTCGAGGACCCCGACCTGCCGACGTACTTCCTCGCCTCCACCCCGGTGGACCAGCTCGCCGACCTGCACCTGGGCTCGCGGCCCTCCCGCCGCCCCGGCTCGGGCGTCTCGCTCGACGGCCTCCGCGCCATCCCGTGGGTCTTCGGCTGGACCCAGTCACGGCAGATCGTGCCCGGCTGGTACGGCGTCGGCTCCGGCCTCAAGGCACTGCGCGAGGCCGGTCTGGACAGCGTCCTGGAAGAGATGCACGAACAGTGGCACTTCTTCCAGAACTTCCTCTCCAACGTCGAGATGACCCTCGCCAAGACCGACCTGCGCATCGCCAGGCACTACGTCGACACCCTCGTCCCCGACGAGCTCAAGCACGTCTTCGACGACATCGAGGCCGAGCACGCGCTGACCGTCCAGGAAGTCCTCAAGGTCACCGGCAACACCGAACTGCTCGGCACCAGCCCGGTGCTCCAGCAGACCTTCGCCATCCGCGACGCCTACCTGGACCCGATCTCCTACCTCCAGGTGTCGCTGCTGGCCCGCCAGCGTCAGGCGGCCGAGCGCGGCGAGGAGCCCGACCCGCTGCTCGCCCGGGCCCTGCTGCTCACCGTGAACGGTGTCGCCGCGGGCCTGCGCAACACGGGCTGACCCCTACCGCGGAGTGAGCGGGTGCGGCCCCGTCAGAGGGCGATGAACGTCGCCGTCAGCAGGGCCGCACCCGTGATCGCCGCACCCCAGGCGGTCCGCGTCAGCCGCAGGCCGCCGCCGATCACCAGGGCGGCCAGCAGCAGCGCACCGCCCAGCGGCAGCCACGCGTGCAGGAAGCCCGGCGTCCCGGTGCGTACGACGTCACCGCTGCCGGGCTTCACCACGACGGGGAAGCGATCCCCCTTCTTCACCGCCACGGACCGCTGGATCGTCACGGCGGCCCGGTCCTGGGACTGCGCGTCGGGTGCGAACGACCCCGTGCACACGTCCTCGCCGCACCCGGTGACGGCCATGGTGCCGTGCTCGCGGCCCTTGGCCAGGACGATGTGGTGCGCGGTGTTCCAGGACGACCACGCACCCGCGACGAGCAGCAGCAGGACAATGCAGCCCGCGGCGAACGTACGGCCGTGGGCCAGCAGCCGGTGGGAGGAACTCCGCTTCATGGGGGCCGATCTTTGGGCAGAGCCATGCCCTCGGTCAACCTGTGGCCGAAAATGACCCAAGAACCAGCTGGAATGTCAGGAGTTGTACGTGGACTGGGCCCGCTCGAGACCGTCCGCCAGCAGGCACTCCACCGAGTCCGCCGCCCGGTCGACCAGGTAGGCCAGCTCCTTGCGCTCCGTACCCGAGAAGTCCTTCAGCACGAAGTCGGCGACCTGCATCCGCCCCGGCGGGCGGCCGATCCCGAACCGGACCCGGTGGTAGTCCGGGCCCATGGCCTTCGTCATCGACTTCAGCCCGTTGTGCCCGTTGTCACCGCCGCCCAGCTTCAGCCGCAGCATGCCGAAGTCGATGTCCAGCTCGTCATGGATGGCCACGATGTGGTCCGTGGGCACCTTGTAGAAGTCGCGCAACGCGGTGACGGGCCCGCCGGACAGGTTCATGTACGACATCGGCTTGGCCAGCACCACCCGGCGGCTCGCAGGTCCGGGCGGCCCGATCCGGCCCTCCAGCACCTGCGCCTGCGCCTTCTGCGCACGCTTGAACTTCCCGCCGATCCGCTCGGCCAGCAGGTCGGCGACCATGAACCCGACGTTGTGCCGGTTCGCCGCGTAGTCGGGGCCGGGGTTGCCGAGGCCCACGATCAGCCAGGGGTCGGTGACGTCGGACATCTGTGCTCGGTCTCCTCGCGTGCGTACGGACCAGGGGTGACAGGAAAACGGGGCGGCGGATCCCCGGAAGGGAACCGCCACCCCGTCAGTCAAGCAGGTGGGGCGAGGATCAGGCCTCGGTGGAAGCCTCCTCGGCGGGGGCCTCCTCGACCTGCGCTGCGACGACCTGGAGCACGACGGCGTCCTCGTCACCGGCGAGCACGGAGCCCTTCGGCAGCGGGATGTCCTTGGCGAGGATCGAGTCGCCGGCGTCGAGGCCCGCGATCGAGACCGTGACGGACTCGGGGATGTGGGTGGCCTCGGCCTCGACGAGCAGGGTGTTCTGCACGTACTCGAGGAGGTTGCCGCCCGGGGCCAGCTCGCCCTCGACGTGCACCGCGACCTCGACCTCGACCTTCTCGCCGCGCTTCACGGTGAGGAGGTCGACGTGCTCGATGTTGCCCTTGATGGCGTTGCGCTGGACGGCCTTCGGGATGACCAGGGCGTCCTTGCCGTCGATCTCGAGGCCGATCAGGACGTTGGCGGTGCGGAGCGCGAGCTGCAGCTCGTGGCCCGGCAGCGTGATGTGGACGGACTCGGCGCCGTGGCCGTAGACGACCGCGGGGACCTGGCCGGCGCGACGGGTACGGCGGGCAGCGCCCTTGCCGAACTCGGAACGGACCTCTGCGGCGAGCTTGATCTCGGCCATGATGCACTCCTCGTAAGGTGACGGAACTCCTGTGGTCACCCGGCCCACGACAGGCCTGCTACGAAGAGCGCGTCGATAACGGACCGCCGATCCCCATGAGCACTCATGAGAACGGCCTCCCTCGCCGAGCAACTCGCTGAGTCTACCCGGCGGGGAGGCCGCGCCCAAAGTGGATCACCCGCGGGTGACCGTCCGTCGTGTTACTCCTGCTCCTCGAAGAGGCTCGTGACCGAACCGTCCTCGAAGACCTCGCGCACCGCACGCGCGATGGTCGGCGCGATCGAGAGAACCGTGATCTTGTCGATCTCCAGCTCGCCCGGGGTCGGCAGGCTGTCCGTGAAGACGAACTCGCTGACCTTCGAGTTCTTCAGACGGTCCGCGGCCGGGCCGGACAGCACACCGTGCGTGGCGGTCACTATGACGTCCTCGGCACCGTGCGCGAACAGGGCGTCGGCGGCGGCGCAGATCGTGCCACCCGTGTCGATCATGTCGTCGACCAGGACGCAGACCCGGCCCTCGACGTTACCGACGACCTCGTGGACGCTGACCTGGTTCGGCACGTCCTTGTCGCGGCGCTTGTGGACGATCGCCAGCGGCGCGTCGAGCCGGTCGCACCAGCGGTCGGCGACACGCACGCGGCCGGCGTCCGGGGAGACGATCGTCAGCTTCGAACGGTCGACCTTGGCGCCCACGTAGTCCGCCAGGATGGGCAGCGCGAACAGGTGGTCGACCGGGCCGTCGAAGAAGCCCTGGATCTGGTCGGTGTGCAGGTCGACGGTGAGGATGCGGTCCGCACCCGCCGTCTTCATCAGGTCCGCGACCAGACGCGCCGAGATCGGCTCGCGGCCGCGGTGCTTCTTGTCCTGGCGGGCGTAGCCGTAGAACGGCACGATCACCGTGATGGACCGGGCGGACGCGCGCTTCAGCGCGTCCAGCATGATGAGCTGCTCCATGATCCACTTGTTGATCGGAGCCGTGTGGCTCTGGATCAGGAAGCAGTCGGCGCCGCGGGCGGACTCCTGGAAACGCACGTAGATCTCACCGTTGGCGAAATCGAAGGCCTTCGTCGGCACGAGACCGACACCCAGCTGGTGTGCGACCTCCTCGGCCAGCTCGGGGTGGGCGCGGCCGGAGAAGAGCATCAGTTTCTTCTCGCCGGTCGTCTTGATCCCGGTCACAGCACAGTCTCCTCAGACGTGTATCTGGCACCGCGCGCATGAGTCCCGATGTGCGACGAGCCAGCCGAAATGGGGTGAGCATCTATCACGGTACGCCGCCTCAGGCGCACCTGTTTCCGGTCAGCTTTCGCCGTCGGTCTCCCCGGCGGCGGCCTGAGCGGCCTGTGCGGCCGCGCTGCCGGGACGCTTCCGGGCCACCCAGCCCTCGATATTCCGCTGCTGGCCCCGGGCGACGGCGAGCGAACCGGCGGGCACGTCCTTGGTGATGACCGAACCGGCCGCCGTGTAAACGCCGTCCCCGACCGTGACAGGCGCCACAAACATATTGTCCGCACCGGTCCGGCAGTGGGAGCCGATCGTGGTGTGGTGCTTGGCCTCGCCGTCGTAGTTCACGAACACGCTGGCGGCACCGATGTTGGTGTGGTCGCCGATCGTCGCGTCACCGACGTAGCTCAGGTGCGGGACCTTGGTGCCCTCGCCGATCGTGGTGTTCTTCAGCTCCACGTACGCCCCGGCCTTGGCCTTCGCGCCCATGCGCGTGCCCGGCCGCAGGTAGGCGTACGGGCCGACCGTCGCACCGGGGCCCACCTCGGCGCCGTTCGCGACCGTGTTGTCCACCCGCGCGCCCGCGTGCACGACGGTGTCCGTCAGCCGGGAGTTCGGTCCGACCTCGGCGTCCTCGGCGAGGTGCGTCGTCCCCAGCAGCTGCGTGCCCGGGTGCACGACCGCGTCCCGCTCGTACGTCACCGTCGCGTCGATCAGCGTCGACGCCGGGTCCACGACCGTCACGCCGGCCAGCATGGCGCGCTCCAGCAGGCGCTCGTTGAGCAGCCGCCGGGCCTCGGCCAGCTGCAGCCGGTTGTTGATGCCCAGGATCTCCCGGTGGTCGCCCGCCACCGAGGCGCCCACCCGGTGGCCCGCCTCGCGCAGGATCGACAGCACGTCGGTGAGGTACTCCTCGCCCTGGCTGTTGTCCGTGCGCACCTTGCCGAGCGCGTCACCGAGCAGCCGGCCGTCGAAGGCGAACACCCCGGAGTTGATCTCCCGGATCGCGCGCTGCTCCTCGGTGGCGTCCTTGTGCTCGACGATCCCGGTCACCGCTCCGGTCGCCGCGTCCCGGACGATCCGGCCGTAGCCGGTGGAGTCCGGGACCTCGGCGGTCAGCACGGTGACGGCGTTCGCATCGGCCGCGTGGGTGGCGGCGAGCGCGGAGAGGGTCTCGCCGGAGAGCAGCGGGGTGTCGCCGCAGACGACGATCACGGTGCCCTCGACGGTGCCGCCGAGCTCCTCGAGCCCCATGCGCACGGCGTGCCCGGTGCCGTTCTGCTGGGCCTGGAACGCGGTGCGTACGGGGGTGTCCCCGGCGGAGAGGTGCGCGGTGACCTGCTCGCTCGCGTGGCCCACGACCACGACGAGGTCCTCGGGGCCGAGCTCGCGGGAAGCGGCGACGACATGTCCGACGAGTGAGCGCCCGGAGATCTCGTGCAGGACCTTGGGGGTCTTCGACTTCATCCGGGTGCCCTCGCCCGCCGCGAGGACGACGACGGCTGCCGGTGGGGCGTCCCCCGACCGAGCGGAGCCGAGGACTTGAGGAGTGGTGGCGCTCACGGATGTGCCCTTCGGCTTCGGGTGGTGGACATCCGCAGGATACCGGGGGTGTTTCGGCACGAAACGAGCGCGGGCCCCGACCGATGAGGTCGGGGCCCGCGTGGGTGGCTCCCCCACCAGGACTTGAACCCGGACAAATAGCACCAAAAGCTACTGTGCTGCCAATTACACCATGGGGGAATGAGCGGACGGCTCTTCAGTCCGCTCGATCGGCATCCAACACTATGCCGTACCGGGCCCCCTTCGCGCGACGGCAGAAGCCCGGCGCTCCGGGGCGCTCGGGTGGCCGGGCAACCCCGGTGGGCCCCAACGGTGTTCGTCCCGCGCTTCCCGGGTGCCGCTCCCGCGAGGGCGTCCGCCGCGAGGCGGGCGCGGGTGCCGCCCCGAGCCGCCCCGTGCGGCTCCGCGGCGGTGGCTCCCGCGCCGCCCTCCGGCGCGCGAACGCCGCGCCGCCCGCCGGTGCGTGCATGCCGTTCCCGACGTCGTGCGACGGGCGCCCGGAATGAGGGCGTCCGGATCGAAAGTGCGCTCGATTCACCGGATCGTGGGATCTGTCGGGCTTTGCGGCACGGCCCGTCACGTTCCGTGCTGGCGGAGTCCCCGGAAAATGGGATGCGCCCGCCCGTAGTCTGGATGCCATGACCGCAACGGGGGCAGACCGGGAAGCGGCGGGACCGACCACCCGCGGCTACTGGTGGTGGGAGCGGCGGCGCAGTGTCGCCCTGGACGTGGGACTGGCGCTGGTTTCGGCGCTGGAGTGTGCGCTGGAGGGGGTGGAGTTCGCCGGGGCCACCGGGCTGCCGGTGCCGGTGGCGGTGGTCTTCGGACTGCTGGCCGGATCGGTGCTGGTGGTGCGACGGCGCTGGCCGATCGCCGTCGTGCTGCTGACGATCGCGATGACGCCCGCCGAGATGGGCTTCCTGATGACGCTGGTCGGCCTCTACACGCTGGCGGCCTCGGACGTGCCGCGCAGGATCACCGTCGTCCTGACGGGAATGACGCTCGTCGGCACGTTCATCGTCACCTATGTACGGCTGCGGCAGAGCGTCACCGCGAACGTCGACTTCGGACCGGGCGACTGGTACGTGCCGCTGATGTCCGTCTTCATGGCCCTCGGGCTGACGGCTCCGGCCGTGCTCTTCGGCCTCTACATCGGGGCGCGGCGGCGGCTCATGGAGAGCCTGCGGGAGCGGGCCGACTCGCTGGAGCGGGAGCTGTCGCTCCTGGCGGACCGGGCCGAGGAGCGGGCCGAGTGGGCGCGTACGGAGGAGCGGGGCAGGATCGCCCGCGAGATGCACGACGTGGTCGCGCACCGGGTCAGCCTGATGGTGGTGCACGCGGCCGCGCTCCAGGCGGTGGCGCCCAAGGACCCGGCCAAGGCGGTGCGCAACGCGGCGCTGGTCGGTGACATGGGCCGGCAGGCGCTGACGGAGCTGCGGGAGATGCTCGGGGTCCTGCGGAGCGGGGACGCGCTCGTGGCCCCTCCGGCGGGCCGGGTGCCGCTGGCCTCGGTGGGCCGGGCGGCGGCCGCGGCAGCCGCCGCGGCCACGGAGGACGGGCCGCGGCTGCGCGAGGTGGAGGCGCTCGTGGCGCAGTCCCGGGAGGCGGGGATGACGGTCGAGCTCTCCGTCGACGGCGAGCTGCGCCCGTACGCCCCCGAGGTCGAGCAGACGGCGTACCGGGTGGTGCAGGAGGCCCTGACGAACGTGCACAAGCACGCGGCGGGTGCGAAGACGTGGGTGCGGCTGGCGCACCGCGGGGCCGAGGTCGCGATGCAGGTGGAGAACGGCCCGACGGACGGGGTCACGGCGGACGCGGGGCTCCCGAGCGGCGGCAACGGCCTGGTGGGGATGCGCGAGCGGGTGGTGGCCCTGGGTGGCGTATTCGTCTCGGGCCCGACGGAGGCAGGAGGCTACCGAGTCTCCGCAGTCCTCCCCGCAGCCCTCTGACCCCGGGCCGTTGGGAGATTACGGACGCCCATATGGGGGCATAAGGCCCAGCCGCCTGTCCGTAGGCTCCCAACGCCCGTCAGGCGCCGCCCGTCAGCCGGAGGTGAGGCGTTCCGGTTGGGCGCCGGTCACCAGGGTTCCCAGGGCCCGGTCGATGTCCGATCCGAGGTACCAGTCCCCGGTGTGGTCGATCGAGTAGACCCGCCCCTCGCTGTCGATGGCGAGCACCGCCTGCCCGTCCCCCTCCTCGCCCAGCGGTGCGACCTCGGTCCGCAGGGCGCGGCCCAGGTCCCCGAGCGTCCGGGCGAGGTGCAGTCCGCTCAGCGGGTCGATGCGCACCGCCGCCGGCGCGATCTGCCGGCCGGGTGCCGACGCGGTGATGCGGAGGCCGCCGAACTCCGCCCACGCCTCGACCGCCGCCGGGAAGACCGCGTGCTGGTGTCCGGCGGGCGAGGCGTGGGAGCGAAGGGCGTCCGCCCACTCCTCGGCCTGCCGGATGTCCCAGCGTCCCGGCTCCCAGCCGGCCTGCCGCAGAGCGGCGTCGACGGCGACGGGGAAACGGGTGGAGGAGGTGCGGTCCTGCTGGGCGGGAACTTCGGTTCGGTTGTGCATCGCTGTGTGCTCAGCCCTTCTCGGCGGCGGTCGCCGCACCGGCGGCGGTGAGGTCGACGGGGCGTACGCCGAAGTGGGCGAGCATCTCCGTGCAGGAGCGGCAGGGGCGCGCGTAGCTGCCGTGCAGCGGGTCGCCGTCCTCGCGGATGTGCCGGGCGGTGAGCCGGGCGTGCTTGAGGGCGCGCCGGGCCTCCCCGTTGGTGAGGGGCTTGCGCTGGGCGCGCTTGGAGCGGCTGCCGTCGGCCGCGGTGAGCTGGCGGGAGAGCAGTATCGCCTCGGGGCAGCGGCCGGTGAAGCGCTCGCGCTGGCCGCTGGCGAGGGTGTCCAGGAAGTCCTGGACGAGTGGGTGGAGCACCGGCGGCCGGTCGCCCTTGCCGGCGGTGCAGGTCAGTGTCTCGCCGCGCACGGACAGCGCCGCGGCCACGGCCGGCAGGATGCCGTCGCGGCGGTGGTGCAGTTGTGGCGCGCGGCTGGGTTCGGTGGTGCTCCAGCTGAGTCGCGGATCTCCGGATGTGACTGTTTGTGCAGAGTGCATGGTGTGGACATCCCTCCCGCAATCCCCCGAGTTGCGGGGGACAGCCTGCCAAATGTGCAGGGTGGTGGGGAAGCTGGGGCGATGAAACGCGTCTTCGTGTCGCGGCCCGGTCGCCCGATCGTCGCATCACCGTCACGCGACGGTGACGTTCAGTGAAGGGATGCGGAGGAGCGGGAGCCCCTGTTGCGCCACCGCATAGGCTGTGCGGAACACCAGACGCAGCAGGGGGCAACCGCCATGACGACAGGTCGGCTCGGGCAGCAATCCGCGCCACCGAACGCGGCCTACGCCGGGCAGCTCGTGCACTTCCCGGACCCGGTCCGGGCGTCCCGCCATCCCAGGGGTGTGCGCGTGGACGAGAACGGCTTCCCGGTGCTTTCGCCGTACGCGCGCGCTGCCGCGGAGATCGCCGATCCTCCGCCGGGATTCGGTATCGACGAGCTGCGGCTCACGGACTACGTGTCGGCGAACGCGGCCATGGCTGCGAGCGGGCACGAGCTGTGGGACACGATTCCGGCGGTGGCCACTCCGCACGGCTGGACGTGGCACCACGTGGCGGGCGGCCGGCGGATGGAGCTCGTCCCCGTCGAGGTGAAGGCGCTGCTGCGTCACCACGGCGGCCTGGCGACGACCCCGGTGGACCAGGACCGGCGGGGCACCCGGCCGCTGCAGGAGACCAGGCCCGCCCACTTCCGTCTGCCCAAGGGCGCGGTGGCGGTGAGCGAGCAGCAGGTGCTGAGCGTCGAGGAGGACCTCGGCTACCGGCTTCCCGGTGCGTACCGCTCGTTCCTGAAGGCGGCCGGCGGTTCGGCCCCGGTCGGCGCGGCGCTGGACGCGGAGCTCGGCCTGCTGGTCGACCAGCCGTTCTTCACGGTGCGCGAACAGGCCGGCGTGAACGACCTGGTGTACGTCAACAAGTGCCTGCGGGACCACTTCACGAAGGACTACCTGGGCGTCTGCTTCGTCCAGGGCGGCATCGTCGCCGTGAAGGTGCGGGGCAGCGACGTGGGCTCCGTGTGGTTCTGCCCGTACGACGACGCCAGGGACCAGGACGGCTGGAGCGTGCAGGAGCGTGTGGAACGGCTTCTGCTGCCCTGCGGTGCGGACTTCGACGCCTTCCTCCAGCGGCTCGCGGGCAACCCCCCGGAGCTGGAGACCGTGGCGAACCTGATGGTGGACGGCGGCTTCGCGCAGGCCGTCCCGGTGGAGGGGTGAGCGCGGTGGTGACTTTCGCGCAGGCACAGGAGCGGGCGGACGAGTGGGTCAACGGTGACGTGCCCGCCTACCAGCACCGTGAGGTGCGGGTCCGTGAGTTCGAGCTGGGCTTCGTGGTGTGGTCCGAGGACCGGCCGGAGGGCCCCGTCTCGGACGGCGGCCGTCAGCGGCTGGTGATCGCCCGTGACAGCGGGGAGGCCACGCTGTGGCCGGGGCTGCCCGTCGGCGAGGTCATCCGGCGGTACGAGGAGGAGTACGGGGCGTCCGCCGCGGCGCCGACCGCTCCGGAGCCGCCGCAGCGCATCGATCTGAATCAGACGTCGTTCCTGCTGACCCCGCCGGAGTGGCTCCAGGAGGCGGCGGACAAGCTGGGCATCCCGGACCGGCGGGCGGAGCGGGACACGCCCCCGTCACCCGCGCCGGTCCCCACTTCCGCTCCTGCGGGACCGGCCGGCTCGGGGGCGACCCCGTGGCCGGCCGCGGGCGGACAGCGTGACTACGAGCCCACCGCGTCCGACGGCGTTCCCGCGGGGGCGACCCCGTGGGCCGGTACGGACACGAACGCGGATTCGGAGGACGGTGCGGTGGCGCTCCCGGCGACGGTGTTCGCGCCGCCGCTCTCCGGTTCGGACGACGAGGGGCCCCCGCCGGTCGTGCCGGCCGAGGCGCCCACGGCCCTGATGTCGGGGGGCAGCCAGCTGCCCCGGACCGCGGTGGTCCCCGGGCTGAACCCCCGGGACGGCGCCCCGGGCACCCCTCCGGGAGCCCCCGCGGCTCCTGCCGCGCCGTCGGCTCCGGGAACCGGTGCGGGCGACATCGCGGACGCGGCGACGAGCAAGGCCGCCGTGCCGCCGCGCGGTGCGCGCGGCACCGGCTCGACGCCTCCTCCGCCGCCGGGTGCCCCCGGCATTCCGGGGGCCCGGCCCGGTGCGACTCCGCCGCCGTCGGGACCGGGTACGGCCGGTGGGTACGTCCCGACGCAGCTCGTCTCCCAGCTCGGTCCGCCCGGCGCTCCGCAGCCGCCCGCCCCTCCCGGTCCCCCCGGCCCTCCCGGGGCGACGCCGCCCCCGGGCGGTGGGATGCACCACGCCGCGACGATGTTCTCCGACGCGAGCATCGGCGGCCCGAACGCGCTGCGGCCTCCGGGTCCGCCCGGCCCGCCCGGGGCTCCCGGCGTGCCGCAGCCTCCCGGTCCGCCCGGTGTCCCCGGTGCGTCGCAGCAGCCCGCTCCTCCCGGACCGCCCGGCCCTCCCGGGGCCACACCGCCCGCCGGTGCCGGGGCGCATCACGCCGAGACCATGTTCGCGAGTCAGGGGCCGGCAGGCCCCGGGGCCCCGCAGCCGCCCGGTCCGCCCGGCCCGCCTCCCGGCGTGCAGGGCCCGCACACGCCGCCGCCCCCGGCCTACGGCTATCCGCAGCAGCCGCCCGGTCAGCCGACGGTGGGTCCGGGCTACCAGGCGGTGCTGCGCTTCCGGGCGCCCGACGGCAGTGAGCAGCAGCTGATCCGGCGTTCGGCGCCGGGTACGCCGCATCCCGAGTGGCAGATGCTGCACGAGCTGCGCGGGATGAACGTCCCGCCGCAGCAGGTCATCGAGCTGCACACGGAGCTGGCCTCCTGCGAGCTGCCCGGCGGTTACTGCGCGCGGATGATCCGGGAGACCTGGCCGCAGGTCCGGATCACGAGCGTCGCCCCGTACGGCACGGATCAGGCGAGCCGCCAGCAGGGCATGCAGCACCTGCTGACGCATCAGGGCGAGCTGCACCAGGTCGCCGACGGTCCCGCGCGCCCGGCTCCCGTGCGGGCGCCGCTGCCGCAGATGCCGCCCGCCATGGCCCTGCCGCCGGAAGCGCTGGCCGAGGAACTGCTGGGGGCCTTCGGTCCCCAGGGTGTGCTCCGCTTCGACCAGCGGGCGGTGTCCCGCCAGGGCGTGCCCGAGATCGTGGCGCGGACGCTGGTGTGGGCCGGTCTGCCGGCCGACTTCGGTCCGTTCTTCTGGGCGCAGCCGGGCCACCCGGTGGTGCCGACGCTGGCGGAGCTGGCGACGCAGCGACAGGTGCAGCCGGCCTCGGACGCCGGTTCGTATCTGGTGATGGGGTCGGACTTCGGCCGGGCGATCTGCGTGCAGTACGGCACGGCGAACATCGTCGCCGTACCCGTCGAGGCGGGTCCCGGTGGGCAGCCCGTGCCGCCGCAGTTCGTGAACACGGGACTGCCGGAGTTCGTGCGGTCGATGGCACTGCTGGGCCGGATGTGGCGGCTGCGTTTCGGGCTGAACCCCGAGCAGGCGGGCCGTTGGACGGTCGATTTCCAGGCGCAGTTGGTGGCACTGGATCCGGCGGCGCTGGCGTCGCCGGAGAGCTGGTGGTCGGTTCTGCTGGAGCAGATGTGGGACGGACTGCTCTGACCTGACCCGTTGTGTGCAGGACGCCCGGGCCCCTTGGGGGACCGGGCGTCCTGTGCGTCCGGGGTCTGTGATGCCTGTCGCTTCCGTCTTGAAAGGGACTGATCGATTCCGACTTCCGGCACCAATTGCCGCATCCTTGACGTATTGCTTGGTGGTCGCGGAATCGGAGAGCGGGAGAGAGGGCTTCAGGGATGAGTGGTGGACCGGTGTCCGCGTACGACTTCGTCGGTGTACGGGGGCGTGGTTACCGCCCGGAGCAGGTCGACCGCACCGTGGCCGCCCTGTCGGCGGAGCGGGACGGGGCCCTGGACCGGCTCTCCCGCCTGACAGCCCTGGCCGAGGAGCTGGCGGCCGAATCGGCGCGGCTGGGCGAGGCGGTGGCCTCGCTCGCGCCGCAGACGTATGTCTCGCTGGGGGAGCGGGCCCAGCAGATACTCGCCCT
Source organism: Streptomyces clavifer (assembly GCA_014651175.1). Classification (GTDB taxonomy): domain Bacteria; phylum Actinomycetota; class Actinomycetes; order Streptomycetales; family Streptomycetaceae; genus Streptomyces; species Streptomyces clavifer. Next base: position 202,448 of record BMWJ01000008.1, read on the forward strand.
CGCCGAGGCCGAGGCCGAGGCCGCCCGCGGGGCGGCGCTGGAGGACGCGCAGGAGCTGCGGGACGCCGCGGACGCGGAGGGCCGCGCCCTCCGCGGGGCGGCGCGCGAGGACGCCGAAGGTGTGCGGGCCGCCGCCGATGCCCACGCGGAGGAGGTGCTGGCCGCGGCGCGGGACGAGGCCGAGGGCTTCATCGAGGAGGCGCGCGCGGAGGCCGGCGCCCTGCGCGGGGCCGCCGAGGCGGAGATGGCGGAGACCCGTCGTCGTACGGCCGGTGTGCTGGCCCATCAGGAGAAGGAGCATGCCGAGCGGGGCAAGGCCGCGGAGGCGGAGACCGCCCGGGTCGAGGCCGCCGTGGCTGCGCGGGAGGCGGAGCTGACGGCGCGGGCCGAGGCGCTGCTGGAGCAGGCACGGCGTGAGCTCTCGGAGACGGGGGAGGCGGCCCGGCACGGCCAGGAGGACGCCGAGGCGCAGGCCGCGGAGCTGCTCTCGGGGGCGCGGGTCGCCGAGGAGCGGGTGGTCCGGGAGACCGAGCGGGTGCTGCGGGAACACGAGGAGGGCCGTGAGGAGGTGCGGGCGCACATGGCGCACGTACGCAGCTCACTGGCGGCGCTCACCGGGCGTACGGCTCCGGCGGAGGACTGACGGAGGACCGAGTGGCGCCGCCGGCCCGGGGCACCGGGCGGCACGCCCCGTGCACGCGGCCCGGCGGGGGCCCTGTCCGCACGGCCAGGGTGTCCTCGATCGAGGACGGGCTGAATCTCCCGGTCGCTCGCGCGGCGGGCGGATGGCGTCCGCTACTGCCTGCTGGAGCGGAAGCGCCGGTTCTGCTGCAACGCGCCTATGAAGGAGGTCCAGGAGCCGGCGGGGAAGGCCAGCGCCGGGCCGAGGGCGTTCTTGCTGTCACGGACGGGGACGAGGCCGGGGAATCCGTCCGCCGTCTCGACGCAGTTGCCCCCTTCCTGATTGCTGTAGCTGCTTCTGCGCCAGGCGGCGGCGGTCAGATCGGGACGGGACACTCGCTTCATGGTGGTCGTCCTCCATCGCGGATCGGATCACGTCGAGCGACATGAGAGGGGGCAGCGCCGCTGCCCGGAGCCGATCGTAGGTCACCGCGAAGCTCCTGACCTCTTCCGGATCCTCGATCAACTGGCCGTAGTGGGCGCCCTCCGTGTAGCCGATCTCCGTGCCGTCAGGCAGGACCAGGACGGTCAGGGAGCCGCCCAGGGCATCGTGCTCGCCCTGGGTGAACGGCAGCACCTGCACGGTGATGTGAGGTTCTTCGGCCGTGGCCAGCAATCGTGCCAGTTGAGCTCGCATGGCTGCCGGGCCGCCCACCGGGCGTCGGAGCACGGCTTCGTCGAGGACCACCCACAGCTCGGGGCGATCGGCCGCCGCCAGGCGTTCTTGGCGCTGCAGTCGTGCCGACAGCCGCTCCTCCAGATGCTCTTCACTCCTGAGCGTGCGTCCGACACGCAGCAGTGCCCGGCCGTACTCCTCGGTCTGCAACAGGCCCGGCACGACGTGAGCGGCGTACTCGTGGATCGCCACCGCCCGAGCCGAGTGGCCCATGAACGCCCGCGCCCAGTCCGGGAACGCCTCCCGGTAGACGTACGGCCACAGGTCGATCAGCAGGTGGTCCGCCACCAACGCGGCGTCCAGGGCCCGTGCCAGCTCCAAGGAGGGCTTGGCGCCGGACGACCGCTCGATCTGGGTGATCCGGGTGCTCACGACATGCGTCATCCTGCCCAGCTCGGCCTGGGTCAGCCCGGCCGCCGTGCGGAGTCTGCGCACCCGTGAGCCGAAGAGCGCGGCCATCGACTGCTGAGGGTCGGGTGCCCTGTCCACGGCGTTTCCGGGCTTACGGGCAGGAAGGTAATGCTTCGTCACCTTCCGAGCCTAGGCGTGCCGATCGATCCTTGACTGCGGAACGCAGCGAATTCCGCACTCTGTGGAATGCGCGGGGAACGGCTGAACGGGACGGGTCGCATCATGCTCGAGGAAGTATCCGCGCCGGACGGCGGGCCGCAGCGGTGGACGGGTGGGGACCCTCGTGCGGAAGGGGAGGAGGCACCGGCGTCCGGGGAGGCCCGGCGGCACTTCTTCTCCCGTCAGTTCCCCTCCCATGCCCGTGGTGCGCAGCTCGCCCGGCGGGCAACCGTGAGGCACCTGGGTGAGTGGGGGTTCCCGTCGGCGTCGGAGGTCTCCTGCACCGTCGCCCTGGTCGTCGCCGAGCTGACGGCCAACGCGGTGTGCCACGGCCGGGTCCGTGGCCGGAACTTCCTCCTGAGCGTGATCTACGACGTGGGCGCCCCGGGCGTTCGGGTCGAGGTCTCGGACGCCCGCCGGGAGCTGCCGTCGGTCGTGCCGTCCAGGCCTGCCGACGACGAGGAGTCGGGGCGCGGACTGGTCCTCGTCGGAGCGCTGGCCGCGCGGTGGGGAACCCACCCTCGTATCCCTGTGGGGAAGACGGTGTGGGCGGAGTGCCCCGTGGCTCCCGGGCCCGTCGCCGCCCGGACGTGATGCGACTGCGGGCCGGTCGTCCTCGACCGGCCGTCGGCCGATTCCACCCGGACCGGGTCGCCGTCACCGGGCGGGCGGCCGGGCCCCGGTCCTGGCCTGGGGTGATGCCGACCGAGGGCTCCCCGGGCGCTGTCCGGGCGGGCCCGCCCGGTGTCGAGCTCGGGGCGTGGCGGGCACGGATTCCCGGACGGCCCGGAGCCCGGACCGCGGGCGAGCCGTGAGCGCCGCCCGGAGTCACGGGCGCGGCCAGGGGCGCATGGAGAGGTCCTCGATGCCGGTGTTGAAGCGTTTGAGGTAGTCGGCGAAGGCGGCGATGTCCTCGTCCGGCCAGTCCTTCATGACCCGGTCCAGGGAGCGGACCACACGCTCACGTTCCTCGTCGAGCAGGTGTGCGCCCGCGTCGGTGATGCGGAACTTACGGGCCATGCCGCCCTCGGGGTCGGCGATGCGTTCCGCGAGTCCGGCGCGCATCGCGGCGGCGGTCTGCCGGTTGAGGGTGGAGGCGTCGAGGCCGAAGGCGTCGCTCAACTCGCCGACGGACATGGGGCCCTGGACGCGTATGCGGCTCAGGATGATGTAGGCGCTGCGTTCCATGAGGGCGTTCTTGTGGCGTCCGCCCCGGTGGGCGATGCCGTGGCGTCCGAGCAGCATCTGCTCGTACTCGACCTCGTAGGTAGGTCTGGCCATGGGTGTCGCCTCCTGCTCGCGGGCCGGGGTCGGCCCGCATCGGTCCTTCCTGATCCCGGGGCCCGCTCCCATGATCCCACACGATGTGCATGAGACACATAACGTGCATGACACATTCGACATGTACGATGCACATCGCTCTCCCCATTGGGACGGCGAGCAGACGATCATCAAGGAGCCCACTTCATGGATGCCCCCCGGCCGACAGCCAGATCGGGTGGCGTGGTCGCCACCCTGGCCCTCGCAGGCACCGTGGCAGCGATCATGCAGACCCTGGTCACCCCGCTCATCGCGGAACTGCCGCAGCTCCTCGACACCACGGCCTCGAACGCCACCTGGGTGATCACCGTCACCCTGCTGGTCTCCGCGGTGTGCGTGCCGATCTCCGGACGTCTGGGCGACCTGCTGGGCAAGCGCCGGATGCTGATCGCGTGCGCGGTGCCCCTGGTCGTGGGCTCGGTGGTCTGCGCCCTGTCGTCCACCGTGGTCCCGATGATCGTCGGCCGCGGCCTCCAGGGCATGGGGATGGGCATGGTGCCCCTCGGCATCTCCCTGCTGCGCGACGTCGTGCCGAAGGAGAAGCTGAGCTCGTCCATCGCACTGGTCAGCGCCTCCATGGGCATCGGCGGCGCCCTCGGCCTGCCGATCGCCTCGGCGGTCGCCCAGTACGCGAACTGGCGGGTGCTGTTCTGGGGCTCCGCCGTCCTGGCCCTCGTCGTCTCCGTGCTGATCTGGTTCCTGATCCCGGACGTCCCGGCCGGTGCACGGGGGCAGCGCTTCGACGTGCCCGGCGCCCTCGGCCTGGCCGTCGGTCTGGTCTGCCTGCTGCTCGCCATCTCCAAGGGCGCCGAATGGGGCTGGGCCTCCACGACGACGATCGGCCTGTTCACCGCCTCCGTCGTGGCGCTCCTCGTGTGGGGCTTCTGGGAGCTGCGCACCAAGGACCCGCTGGTCGACCTGCGCACCACGGCCCGCCCCCGGGTGCTGATCACCAACATCGCGTCGCTCTTCGTCGGCTTCGGCATGTACGCGGGCATGCTGATCGCCCCGCAGCTCCTGCAGTTCCCGGAGGCCACCGGCTACGGTCTGGGCCAGTCCATGCTCGCCGCGGGCCTCTGGATGGCGCCCGGCGGCGTCATGATGATGCTCATCTCCCCGCTCGGCGGAAAGCTCACCGACGCCCGCGGTCCCAAGTTCACCCTCATCTGCGGTGTGCTGGTCATCGCGGCGGCCTACGGCCTGGGGGTCCTGCTGATGGGCTCGGCCTGGGGCCTGATGCTGTTCCTCATGGTCAGCAGCAGTGGCGTCGGTCTCGCCTACGGCGCGATGCCCGCCCTGATCATGAGCTCCGTCCCGGCGTCCGAGACGGCCGCCGCCAACGGGTTCAACACCCTCATGCGCGCGCTCGGCACCTCGATCGGCGCTGCGGTGATCGGCGCGATCCTGTCCCAGATGACCACCACCACGGGTGGCTTCATCCTCACCTCCGAGGAGGGGTTCCGCACCGGTCTGGTCTTCGGCTGCGGTGTCGCCCTGCTCGCCGTCGCCATCGCGTCGTTCATCCCGGCCGTCCGCGGGTCCGCCGGCACCGGCGGGAAGACCGACGAGCCCGCCGCCCCGGAGGTGGCCGCCGCCAAGGCCTGACCCGCACCGTCCGTACCGCGCACGCTGCCGCCCGGCGGCCGGCCCCGAGGGGGTCGGCGCCGGGCGGCAGCGTGCCGGGGCCGGTACGCCGCGTGGAGTGGAGTCGGGGCAGGAGGCGCGTGCGCTGTGTGCTGCGGCTGCTCAGCCGCCCGCCGGCTTCGGCGCGGGGGGAGCGCTCTCGTGCTCGGCGAGGACCGGGAAGCGGCGCGGCGCGACGAGGACGAGCACCAGCAGGGCGAGCACGGCGGCCCCCGCGGCGCCGACGAACACGTGGTCCACGGCGGTGTCGACGGCCCGGCGCAGCGCGTCCGTCGCTTCGGCGGAGAGGGCCGCCGGGTCCTCCAGGGCGTGCGAGACCGCGTCCAGGTCGTCCGGGAGCCCGGGGAGGGGCGAGGCGGCCAGCCGGGAGGCGAGCACCCCGTTGGCGATGGCGCCGAAGAGTGCGGCGCCCACGCTCTGTCCGACCTGGCGGCAGAAGAGTACGGACGCCGTCGTCGTCCCCCGCTCGGACCAGCCGACCGTGGACTGGACCCCGACGATCAGCGGGAGCTGGAAGAGTCCGAGCGCCGCGCCGAGCAGCAGCATGAGCAGGGCGGGCTGCCATGCGGCCCCGGGGAAGGGCAGCAGCGGGAAGGCGGCCAGGACCAGCAGGGCGCCGGTCATGCCCATGATCGCGGTGCGCCGGAAGCCGATGCGGTTGTAGACCCGGTCGGCGAGCGCCGCGGACACGGGCCAGCTCAGCGTCATGACGGAGAGGACGAAACCGGCGGCTATCGGTCCCAGGCCGAGGACCGACTGGGCGTACGTCGGGAGGAAGACGGTCGGCGCGACCATCAGGAGCCCCATCGCGCCCAGGGCCAGGTTGACCGAGGCGATGGTGCGCCGCCGCCACACCCAGCCGGGGATGACCGGTTCGGCGGCCCGCCGCTCGATCACGACGGTCAGGCAGGCGAGCACGGCGGTGGCCCCGAGCAGTCCGAGTGAGGGGGCGGACAGCCAGGGCCAGGCGACTCCGCCCTGGACCAGTGCCGTCAGCAGGAGCGCGCCGGTGGCGAAGACCGCGAGGGCGCCCGCCCAGTCGATGCGCGGACGGACGGCGGGGCGCGGACGGGCCGGTTCGTGGAGGTGACGGACCACCAGCCAGAGGGCGACCGCGCCGACCGGCAGATTGATCAGGAAGATCCAGCGCCAGTCGGCGTAGGTGGCGAGCAGTCCGCCGACGGCCGGGCCCGCGACGGCCGATGCGGCCCAGACCGTCGACAGCCTGGCCTGGATCTTCGGGCGTTCCTTGAGCGGGTAGAGGTCGGCGGCGATGGTCTGCACCGTGCCCTGGAGGGCTCCGCCGCCGAGACCCTGGACGACGCGGAAGGCGATGAGCGCGGCCATGTTCCAGGCGGCGGCGCAGAGGAGGGAACCGGCCAGGAAGAGGATGATGCCGGCGACGAGGACCGGCTTGCGGCCGAAGGTGTCGGAGAGCTTCCCGTAGACCGGCAGGGTGACCGTCACGGCGAGCAGGTAGCCGGAGAAGAGCCAGGAGAAGACGGCGAAGCCGCCGAGGTCGCCGACGATCTGCGGGACGGCGGTCGCGACGATGGTGCCGTCGATGGCGGCGAGACCCATCCCGAGCATCAGCGCGGCGACCACGGGGCGGCGGCTGCGGGCTGTGGCGGCTGCTCCGGCCGCCGCCCCGGGTGCGCTCGGCTCTCCCGGACGGGACGCCGGTGGTGGGCCTGCCGCGGCTCCCGGGCCGGTGACCGCTCCCGGGCCGGTAACCGCTCCCTGACGGGCTGCGGCTCCGGGGTCTTCGACAGCTGGTGCGCCTGCCGGGGCTCCTGCACCTGCTGCGGCTCCCGGACCGGCAACAGCCCCTGGACGGGCTGCCGGTGACGGTCCGTCGCGCCGCATGCCGCCCGCGCCGCCCGCACCGCCCGTGCTGTCCACGCCGCCCGCGCTGTCCGTGCCGCCGGTGCCGCCCACGGGGATTCCCTTCCCTATGCATCTAGTTTCCGGGGGTCACTGTCTCACCCGCCGATGACCGGGCGACAGCGGGCGGCCGAGGGGTGAGACCCCCGTGGGATCCCCTAGCCCGGCCTCCTCCCCGGGGCCGAGACCCCTAGGGGGAGCTCCGTACTCCTGCCCGGGGACCTTTCCTCCCGCCGGAGGACGTGCCGTGACGGCTCCGTTCCTTACCGTGGTCCTACACCGCGCATTGCGGCTGACTGCAGAGGGCGGGGTGGGGAAAACCCCACCCGAAGACTGCGCCGGGCACCAGCGCGCCGGACCCCCTCCGCACCCGAGACTCGGAACGTACACAGAGACGTCCAGGCATTGACCGACATAGGAGAAAAACCGTGACAACGGCTGTAACCATTCCCAGGCACGGGGGCACTGGAGGGCGTACGGCCGTCGCTGCGCGAGCGCGGCAGGTCGTCAAGGCGTACGGCGTCGGGGAGACCCGGGTCGTCGCGCTCGACCACGTCGACGTGGACATCGAGCGCGGGCGGTTCACGGCGATCATGGGACCCTCCGGCTCCGGCAAGTCGACGCTCATGCACTGCCTGGCCGGTCTGGACACCGTGACCTCGGGGGAGATCCACCTCGCGGACACCGAGATCACCAAGCTCAAGGACAAGAAGCTCACCCAGCTCCGCCGGGACCGCATCGGCTTCATCTTCCAGGCGTTCAACCTGCTTCCGACGCTGAACGCGATCGAGAACATCACGCTGCCGATGGACATCGCGGGCCGCAGGCCCGACGCCGACTGGCTGCGGCAGGTCGTCGAGACCGTCGGTCTCGCCGAGCGGCTGAAGCACCGGCCGACGCAGCTCTCCGGCGGCCAGCAGCAGCGCGTCGCGGTGGCCAGGGCGCTGGCCGCCCGGCCGGAGATCATCTTCGGGGACGAGCCCACCGGGAACCTGGACTCGCGGGCCGGCGCCGAAGTGCTGTCCTTCCTGCGCAAGTCGGTCGACGAGCTGGGCCAGACCATCGTCATGGTCACCCACGACCCGGTGGCCGCCTCCTACGCGGACCGGGTGCTGTACCTCGCGGACGGCTCGATCGTCGACGAGATGCGCAACCCGACGGCCGATCAGGTCCTGGACCGCATGAAGGACTTCGACGCGCGCGGGCGGACGTCATGACCGTCTGGAAGACCTCGATGCGCAACTTCCTCGCGCACAAGGGGCGGATGGCGCTCTCCGCCGTGGCCGTCCTGCTGTCGGTGGCGTTCGTGTGCGGCACGCTCTGCTTCACCGACACGATGAACACCACCTTCGACAAGCTCTTCGCGGCGTCGTCGGCCGACGTCACCGTCAGCCCGAAGGCGGCCGGTGGCCCCGACGACGCCCCCGAGAACGGCCGGCCCGAATCGCTTTCCGCCTCCGTCGTCGAGCGGGTCGAGAAGGCGGACGGGGTGAAGGAGGCCGAGGGCGGAGTCATGAGCATGTCCGTCACGGTCGTCGACAGCCATGACAAGAACATGGGCTCCGAGACCGGTGCCCCGACGATCGCGGGCAACTGGACGCGGAACGACCTGCGTTCCATGGAGATCGCCTCCGGTCACGCGCCGCGCGGTCCGACCGAGGTCATGGTCGACGCCGACACCGCCGAGAAGCACCACCTGAAGATCGGCGACGAACTGCGCACCGTCGCGGTCACCGGTGACATCAGGGCGAGGATCAGCGGTATCGCCGCCTTCACCGTGACCAACCCGGGTGCGGCCGTCGTCTTCCTCGACACGGCCACCGCCCAGCAGAAGCTGCTCGGCAGGCCCGGAGCGTTCACCCACGTCAACGTCACCGCACAGCCGGGAGTCGACGACACACAGCTGAAGAAGAACGTCGCCTCGGCCCTCGGCGACGCCGGCGCGTACAAGCTGCAGACCCAGAAGGAAGCGGCGGCGGCCAACAAGGACTCCATGGGCTCCTTCCTCGACGTGATGAAGTACGCGATGCTCGGCTTCGCCGGGATCGCCTTCCTCGTCGGCATCTTCCTGATCGTCAACACCTTCTCGATGCTGGTCGCCCAGCGCACCCGCGAGATCGGCCTGATGCGGGCCATCGGCTCCAGCCGCAAGCAGGTCAACCGGTCCGTGCTGGTCGAAGCGGTACTCCTCGGCATCGTCGGCTCGGTCCTCGGCGTGGGCGCCGGGATCGGTCTCGCCGTCGGGCTGATGAAGCTCATGGGCTCCATGGGCATGGAGCTGTCCACCGAGGACCTCACCGTCGCCTGGACGACCCCGGTCCTGGGGCTCGCGCTCGGCGTCGTCGTGACCGTCCTCGCCGCGTACATCCCTGCACGCCGGGCCGGCAAGGTGTCCCCGATGGCCGCCCTGCGCGACGCGGGGACACCGGCGGACGGGAAGTCGGGCCGGATCAGGGCCGGAATCGGACTGGTCCTCACCGTGTCCGGCGCGGCGGCCCTGTGGGCCACGACGCAGGCGGACAAGGCCGGCGAGGGCTCGCTCTTCCTCGGCCTGGGCGTGGTCCTCACCCTCATCGGCTTCATCGTCATCGGCCCGCTGCTGGCCGGTGTGGTCGTACGGGCGCTCGGCGTCGTCGTCCTGAGGTTCTTCGGCCCGGTCGGCCGGCTGGCGGAGCGCAACGCCCTGCGCAACCCGCGGCGCACCGGCGCGACCGCTGCGGCGCTGATGATCGGCCTGGCCCTGGTGGCCTGCCTCTCGGTCGTGGGCTCCTCCATGGTCGCCTCGGCCACCGAGGAGCTGGACAAGTCGGTCGGTACGGACTTCATCGTCCAGTCGGGCACCGGCCAGCTGGTCGTGCCGCAGGCGGCGGAGGCCATCAAGAAGGTGCCCGGCATCGAGTACGTCACCGACTACAAGTCCGTCGGCGCGAAGATCACCTCGCCCGACGGGAAGACGGAGGACGAGGGCCTCGTCGCCGCCGACCCGACGTACCAGGAGGACCTGCGGCGCACGACGGTCGCCGGCGACCTCGGTGACGCGTACGGAAAGAACGCCATGTCGGTCGGCGACGACTACGCCCTCCGGCACGGGATCGAGGTCGGGGACGAGATCACGGTCGCGTTCAAGGCCGGCGGCACGGCGAAGCTGAAGGTCGCCGCGATCACCTCGGACGAGACGAACGTGGACAAGGGCGCGATGTACACCAACATCACGACCGCCGAGCAGTACGTGCCCGCCGACCGGATGCCCGAGAACATGATCATGTTCGCCAAGGCGGAGGACGGCAAGGAGAAGGCGGCGTACGCGGCCCTCAAGAGCGCCCTCGCCCCGTACCCGCAGTACAAGGTGCAGAACCAGGCCGACTTCAAGCAGGACCTGAAGGACCAGGTCGGCCAGCTGCTGAACATCGTGTACGGCCTGCTCGCCCTGGCGATCATCGTCGCGGTGCTCGGAGTGGTGAACACGCTGGCCCTGTCGGTGGTCGAGCGGACCCGTGAGATCGGCCTGATGCGGGCGATCGGCCTCTCCCGCCGCCAGCTGCGCCGCATGATCCGGCTGGAGTCCGTCGTGATCGCCCTGTTCGGCGCCCTGCTCGGCCTCGGGCTGGGGATGGGCTGGGGCACCTCGGCCCAGAAGCTGCTGGCCCTGGAGGGCCTCGGCGTCCTGGAGATCCCGTGGCCGACGATCCTCACGGTCTTCGTCGCCTCCGCCTTCGTCGGACTGTTCGCCGCGCTGGTCCCGGCCTTCCGGGCCGGCCGGATGAACGTCCTGAACGCGATCGCCACCGACGGGTGAACCCGGCCGACGTAGGATGACCGAATCCGGTCCCGGGGCGTTCCTCCAAACGCCCCGGGACCGGATTCATGTGTGCGCGGTGCGTCCGGGACCCCCGTTGCGGGGGCGGCACCCACGCCGGAGTCGTACGCTGGAACCCCCGGCCCGTCCTACGTGTCGGGCCCTTCGCGTTGCTCACTCCTCGCCCCACCGGACGGAATTCCTTCATGAGCCTGCACGGTCTGCTGGACGTCGTCGTCACCGACCCGGCGCTCTCCGAAGCGGTGAAGGCCGCCACCGACGGCCACCGGACCCATGTCGACCTGGTCGGCCCACCGGCGGCCCGCCCCTTCACCGTGGCCGCCCTGGCCCGCGAGGCCGGGCGGACCGTGCTCGCCGTCACCGCCACCGGCCGGGAGGCCGAGGACCTGGCTGCCGCGCTGCGCACGCTGCTGCCACCGGACACCGTCGCGGAGTTCCCGTCCTGGGAGACCCTGCCGCACGAGCGGCTCTCGCCGCGCTCGGACACCGTGGGCCGCCGCCTCGCCGTGCTCCGCAGGCTCGCGCACCCGCGGCGGGACGACCCGGAGACCGGCCCGGTCAGCGTGGTCGTCGCACCGATCCGCTCCGTGCTCCAGCCGCAGGTCAAGGGGCTCGGAGATCTGGAGCCGGTGGCGCTGAGCAGCGGGCAGACCGCCGATCTGGGCGAGGTCGTGGACGCGCTCGCCGCAGCCGCGTACGCCCGGGTGGAGCTCGTCGAGAAGCGCGGCGAATTCGCCGTTCGCGGTGGCATCCTGGACGTCTTCCCGCCCACCGAGGAGCACCCCCTCCGGGTGGAGTTCTGGGGCGACGACGTCGAGGAGATCCGCTACTTCAAGATCGCCGACCAGCGGTCCCTGGAAGTCGCCGGGCACGGGCTCTGGGCCCCGCCCTGCCGGGAGCTGCTGCTCACCGCGGACGTGCGGGAGAAGGCCGCGGTCCTCGCCGAGGCCCACCCGGAGCTGGGCGAGCTGCTGAACAAGATCGCCGAGGGGATCGCCGTCGAGGGCATGGAGTCCCTCGCCCCGGTCCTCGTCGACGAGATGGAGCTGCTGCTCGACGTCCTGCCGAAGGGCTCGATGGCCCTGGTCTGCGACCCGGAGCGGGTGCGGACCAGGGCCGCCGACCTGGTCGCCACCAGCCAGGAGTTCCTCCAGGCGTCCTGGGCGGCCACGGCGGGCGGCGGCGAGGCACCGATCGACGTCGGCGCGGCCTCCCTGCGGGGCATCGCCGACATCCGCGACCGTGCCCGCGAGCTGGGCATGATGTGGTGGTCCACGTCCCCGTTCGCCGCGGACGACGAGCTCGACGAGGACACCCTGAAGCTCGGCATGCACGCCCCGGAGACGTACCGCGGCGACACCGCCCGGGCGCTCGCCGACACCAAGGGCTGGCTCGCCGACGGCTGGCGCACGGTGTACGTCACCGAGGGGCAGGGGACCGCCTCCCGCATCGCCGGTGTCCTCGGCGGCGAGGGCATCGCGGCCCGCGTCGACCAGGACCTCGGGGAGATCGCACCGTCCGTCGTGCACGTCGCGTGCGGAGCCCTTGACCACGGCTTCGTCGACGCCGGCCTGCGGCTCGCGGTGCTGACCGAGACGGACCTGACCGGCCAGCGCACCACGAGCAAGGACCTGGGCCGGATGCCGGCCCGCCGCCGCAAGTCCGTCGACCCGCTGACCCTCCAGTCCGGCGACTACATCGTCCACGAACAGCACGGCGTCGGCCGCTACATCGAGATGGTGCAGCGCACGGTGCAGGGCGCGACCCGCGAGTACCTCCTCGTCGAGTACGCCCCCGCCAAGCGCGGCCAGCCGGGCGACCGCCTCTACATCCCCACCGACCAGCTGGAGCAGGTCACCAAGTACGTCGGCGGCGAGGCACCCACGCTGCACCGGCTCGGCGGCGCCGACTGGACCAAGACCAAGCAGCGGGCCAAGAAGGCGGTCAAGGAGATCGCCGCCGACCTGATCAAGCTGTACTCCGCGCGGATGGCGGCCCCCGGCCATGCCTTCGCCCCGGACACGCCGTGGCAGCGCGAGCTGGAGGACGCCTTCCCGTACGCGGAGACCCCCGATCAGCTGTCCACGATCGCCGAGGTCAAGGAGGACATGGAGAAGTCCGTCCCGATGGACCGGCTGATCTGCGGCGACGTCGGATACGGCAAGACGGAGATCGCGGTCCGCGCGGCCTTCAAGGCGGTCCAGGACGGCAAGCAGGTCGCCGTCCTCGTCCCGACGACGCTGCTGGTACAGCAGCACTTCGGCACGTTCACCGAGCGGTACGCCCAGTTCCCCGTCAACGTGCGGGCGCTGAGCCGCTTCCAGTCGGAGACCGAGTCGAAGGCGACGCTGGAGGGGCTGAAGGACGGGTCCGTGGACCTGGTCATCGGCACGCACCGGCTGTTCTCGTCGGAGACGAAGTTCAAGGACCTGGGCCTCGTCATCGTCGACGAGGAGCAGCGTTTCGGTGTCGAGCACAAGGAGCAGCTGAAGAAGCTCCGCGCCAACGTCGACGTGCTCACCATGTCCGCGACGCCCATCCCCCGTACGCTCGAGATGGCCGTCACCGGCATCCGCGAGATGTCGACGATCACGACGCCCCCGGAGGAGCGGCACCCCGTCCTCACCTTCGTCGGACCGTACGAGGAGAAGCAGATCGGCGCGGCCGTCCGGCGTGAGCTCCTGCGTGAGGGCCAGGTGTTCTACATCCACAACCGGGTGGAGTCCATCGACCGGGCCGCGGCTCGGCTGCGCGAGATCGTGCCCGAGGCGCGGATCGCCACGGCGCACGGGCAGATGGGCGAGAGCGCGCTGGAGCAGGTCGTCGTCGACTTCTGGGAGAAGAAGTTCGACGTGCTCGTCTCCACGACCATCGTCGAGTCCGGCATCGACATCTCGAACGCCAACACGCTGATCGTGGAGCGCGGCGACAACTTCGGCCTCTCCCAGCTGCACCAGCTGCGCGGCCGGGTCGGCCGGGGCCGGGACAGGGGCTACTCCTACTTCCTGTACCCGCCGGAGAAGCCCCTCACGGAGACCGCGCACGAGCGCCTCGCGACGATCGCCCAGCACACCGAGATGGGTGCGGGCATGTACGTGGCGATGAAGGACCTGGAGATCCGCGGCGCCGGGAACATGCTGGGCGGGGAGCAGTCCGGCCACATCGCCGGTGTCGGCTTCGACCTGTACATCCGGATGGTGGGCGAGGCGGTGGCGGACTACCGGGCCGCGGTGGACGGCGGGGTCGAGGAGGAGCCGCCGCTGGAGGTCAAGATCGAGCTCCCGGTCGACGCGCACGTCCCGCACGACTACGCCCCCGGGGAGCGGCTGCGCCTCCAGGCGTACCGGTCCATCGCCTCCGCCACCACGGAGGACGACATCAGGGCCGTCCGCGAGGAGCTCACCGACCGCTACGGCAAACTGCCCGAGCCGGTGGAGAACCTCCTCCTCGTGGCGGGCCTGCGGATGCTGGCCCGGGCCTGCGGGGTCGGCGAGATCGTGCTGCAGGGCCCGAACATCCGGTTCGCGCCGGTGGAGCTGCGGGAGTCGCAGGAGCTGCGGCTGAAGCGGCTCCACCCGAAGACGGTCATCAAGCCGACCGCCCACCAGATCCTGGTGCCCCGTCCGACGGCGGGCCGGATCGGTGGCAAGCCGGTGGTGGGCCGCGAACTCCTGTCGTGGACCGGGGAGTTCCTCACGACGATCCTGGGGTCGTAGCCGCCTCCTCCGCCGGGGGGAACAGGAGGTCCGCGAGGCCCCGGAACACGTCCTCGGGGTCGCTGTCCCCCACGGGCGCGTCCAGGTTGCCGCTGAGGAGCAGGGTGGCGAAGCCGTGGGCGAGGGACCAGGCGGCGATGCCCGCGAGCCGGTCGTCGTCACCCCGGGCGGTTTCGGGCAGGCCGGAGATCCCGGCACGCAGCGCTTCGGTGGCGCGGGCCTTTGCGGCGATCAGCTCGGGGTCGTCGGGGCGGTGCAGTTCGGGGCGGAACATCACGTGGAAGTGCGCGGGGTGCCCCGCCGCGAACCGTACGTAGGCGACGCCCCGTTCCCGCAGGCCCGGGGCGTCGGCCAGGGCGTCGGCGAACAGGGCGTACCCCTCGGCGGCCACGGCGGTCAGCAGGCCGGTCCGGTCCTTGAAGTGGTGGGCCGGGGCGGCGTGCGAGACACCGGCCCGGCGGGCCAGGTCGCGCAGGCTCAGGGCGTCGGGGCCGTCGGCGGCGATGACGTCGAGGGCGGCGGTCAGGACGGCGCGCCGCAGGTCGCCGTGGTGGTAGGTGCGCTCACTGGTCATGGTGGGAACGGTACGCCGTGTCTAGGCATTGACAAGTTCTTCGCGGGCGAGCACGCTGTAAATCTAGTCGCTGACAAGATGGACCGTTCTGCGGAAGGCGGAGACATGTCCGACGAACTGGGTCGCGTGCGCCGGATGTGGCACCTGCTGGAGCCCCTGCACGCCGTTCTCTACTTCGCGCCGGAAGCGTTCGATGAGGCCGCGGGCCTCGGTCACGCCGTCGACGAGCGCTGGCCGAGCTACTTCGCGTGGCGGGCCGCGCCGCTCGGGGCGGCCGGGGCCGGCCGGGTGACGGAGACCTTCTTCGGCTTCAGCCCTGCGATGATCGCCCGGTATGTGCCGGACGGCTGGTCCGTCGCCTCCCCGGAGGCTGTGCTGGCGGCCCGGACGAGGGCGGTCGACCGGACGTACCGGGCGCTGTTCTCCGACCGGGTGCACGGCCCCGAGTTCGCCGAGGCCGCCGGCCTGGCCCGCCGGGCGGCACGGGCCGCGGACGTCACGGGGCGTCCCCTCGCGGCGGCGAACGCCGCACTGCCCTGGCCTGAAGCGCCGCACCTGGTGCTCTGGCAGGCCGCGACGGTCCTGCGGGAGCACCGGGGGGACGGGCACCTGCGGGCGCTCGTCTCCGCGGGCCTCGACCCGGTCGAGTCGCTGGTCTCCTTCGCGGCCGTGGGCGCGGCGCGTCCGGAGGTGTTCGAGAGCCGGGGGTGGAGCGGGGCGGAGTGGTCGGCCGCGCGCGAACGGCTCCTGGAGCGCGGGCTGCTGGAGGAGGACGGGACGGCCACGGACGCCGGGCGGGCACTGCGGGCGGAGGTGGAGCGGCGGACGGACGAGCTGGCGACCGACCCGTGGAGCGCGCTGGAGCCGGCGGAGCAGGAGCGGCTCGTGGAGCTGTTGGGGCCCCTGTGGGTGGAGGTGCTCAGCTCGAGGCTGCTGCCGTCCGAGACGATGCTCGGCATCGGAAAGGTGTGAGGGGTCGGGGTCGGGGGTCGCCCCGGCCCAGGGGTGCCGCCGGGGCGTGGTGCAGGCGGCATGGGGGCGAGGGCGGCGCGGGGCGGACGGCCCAGGGCTCCGGCGCCGGCCCGGGCGGTCCGCTCCGGTTCAACGGGGGTCGGGCCGCGTGGGGTTGATGGCCCGGGTCACCCGGTGCCGTGATCCGTGGGGCGCGGCTCGGGTCAACGGCTGCCGGCCTCGGTGGGGTTGCCGCCGCTGGGGAGTTTCCGGTCCGGGCAGGACTTCAGGACCGTCGTCATCGCGTCCTTCTCGGCGGCGGTCACCCACAGGCCGTACTTCTTCTTCACCGCGACCTGCCCCGCCACATAGGTGCAGCGGTACTCCTTGTTGGGGGGCAGCCAGGTCGCGGTGTCCCCGTCCCCCTTGCGGCGGTTGGCGGACGAGTCGGCCGCGACGAGGTTCAGCGGATCGTTCGCGAAGGCCCGCCGCTTGCTGTCGCTCCACTTCTGCGCGCCCTTCTGCCAGGCGTCGGACAGGGCGACGAGATGGTCTATGTCGACCTTGCTGCGTCCGCGTACGAAGGCGACGCGGCCTCCGGTGTAGGGGTCGGGGTCGAGGACTCCGCTCAGTACCTTGCATCCGTCGGAGTCCCGGGAGACGTCGTCGAGCTGCTCGGCGAGTATGTCGTCCCGGGTTCCGCAGCCGTTCCTGTCGGTATCGAGCCAGGCGGACCCGAACGCGGAACGCTCGTACCCCGTCTTCGGCGCCCGGCCCTTCACCGTGAGCCCGTCGGTGGCCCCCAGCGCCGAGTTCGCCGAGACGGGTCCGGGAGCCGTGTCGGCCGGCCCGTCCGTGATCTCGCAGCCTGGCAGGGCGAGCGCACTCGCCAGTGTCAGGGCGGCGATCGGGAGCAGGCGGCGGGTGCGCGGCGAGGCGTGGAAGGGGGTCACGACGCACCAGCGTAGGCGGCCGTGCCGTCGGCGGGGCAAGGGGCCCGCACCGTCTATTTCCGGACGACTGTCGAAAGCCTGCCCGAAAATACACTCTGTGCTCGGCGAGGCTCCGTCATGATGACGCCGTGGATGTTACGGAGGGGGCTCTGGCACCACCTGTCGTGAGATGTGACGTGGCCCCACGCCGTGTGGATCAGCGACGTCCCCCAGGAGGAAGGGGACGGGTGCGCCGCCCGGCGGTCCGCCGGACCGGAACTCAACTCGGCCCGTCCGGCGTCGAGGTGCCCTGAGGGCGCGGAGCCGTCCTGCGCGGCTCTCCCTTCCCCTCGCATCCAGACATTCCGTATCCAGATGTCAGGAGACAGCTCATGGCTGACGAGTTGGTGCGTCGCGCGCAGAGGTTCGTGAACACGACCTACAACAACGGCGCGACTCTCGGCATATCCAAGCTCGACGAGAACGGTCAGACCGGCTGGACCACGATGTACGCCCTGACCCGGGCGCTCCAGTACGAGATGGGCATCACGAGCCTGTCCGACTCCTTCGGTCCTACCACGCTGTCGACCATCGGCGCGAAGTACGGGAAGCTCGACGGGACGACCATCCCCTCCGCGAACTTCTGCCGCATCATCCAGTCCGCCCTGTACTGCAAGGGCTACGACGGCGGAGAGATCGACGGCACGTACAACTCCCGTGTCCAGGACGCCGTCGTCAAGCTGAACCAGAACATGGGCGTGAGCTCGACGTATCCGGGCAGTTCGCTGTGGCCGAAGGTCGTCAAGGGCCTGTTCAACATGGACGCCTACGTCACCGTCAGCAACGGATCGGACGCCATTCGCTCCATCCAGCAGTGGCTGAACGGCCGGTACATCCTGCGCAAGGACTTCTACGTCATCCCCTGCGACGGCCATCACTCCCGTGACGTCGCCAAGTCCATGCTGTACGCGATCCAGTTCGAGCTGGGCATGGCCGACGGAACGGCCAACGGCGTCTTCGGCCCCGGCACGCAGTCCGGCCTCAGATCCCACACGGTCTCCACCGGCACCACCGGCACATGGGCGCAGCTGTTCACCGCGGCCATGATCCTCAACAAGCGCAACGTCCCCTTCGGGAACTTCACCGCCACGGTGCGAAGCGGCGTGGAGAGCTTCCAGTCGTTCATCAAGCTCCCGGTCACCGGCAGCGGCGACTTCCAGACCTGGGCGTCGCTGCTCGTCTCCTACGGTGACCAGTCCCGCCCGGGCACGGCGTGCGACGGCGTCACGAAGATCACGCCGGCTCGGGCACAGACGCTGAAGGACGCCGGCTACAAGTACATCGGCCGCTACCTCTACAACTCGTCGACGTCGAGCCTGCCCGAGAAGCAGATCCAGCCGGGCGAGCTCGCCACGATCAAGGAATACGGGCTGCGCTGCTTCCCGATCTACCAGACGTGGAGCCGGTCCGCCGACTACTTCACCTACGGCCAGGGCACCAACGACGCGTTCATGGCGATCGAGTGGGCGCAGTACCACGGCTTCAAGCCCGGGAGCATCATCTACTTCGCGGTGGACTACGACGCGATGGACGGGGAGGTCACCGATTACGTCATCCCGCACTTCCGCGGAGTGATGCGCACCATCGGGGAGAACTCCAGCTACGGCGTGGGCGTCTACGGGCCGCGCAACGTGTGCCAGCGCGTGGCGGACGCCGGATACGCGGCGGCGAGCTTCGTGTCCGACATGTCGAGCGGATTCTCGGGGAACCTCGGCTATCCGATGCCGACGAACTGGGCCTTCGACCAGATCGTCACCCTCACCGTCGGATCCGGCGCCGGGGCGATCGAGATCGACAAGAACATCGCCTCCGGCCGTGACACCGGCCAGGGCGACTTCGACCCCGGCTCCGCCACCGACGGCCTTGACACCGACCTCGACAAGGCCGCCTACCAGGCGTCGATGCTGACGGACGTGAAGAGCTATCTGACGTCGATCGGCGTACCGGAGACCGGCGGAGACGGCTGGACCGACAGTGACTGGGCCACTCTGGGCGGCATCTCCACCACCAAGGCGTTCGAGCTCGTGCTCAGCGCGGACTGGCTGTTCACCTCGCTGGCACGGCAGCTCAAGCTCCGCAAGGCGCTGATCCAGGCGCCGGTGCTGTGGGAGCTGCGCAAGCTGAATCCCCTGGACTTCGTCGCCGACGAGGCCGTCAAGCTGGGCGTGAAGGACGACTCCAGCACCGGCTGGGGTCAGATCTTCGCCTGGGTGACCATCGACGCCCGCAACTGCTGCATGCAGCAGAGGATCATCAACGGGACGCCGCTGACGGGTTCCGACACGCGGACCGTGTGGGACAACCTCCAGGACCCGCTGTACAACATCCGGTCGGTCTCGTACCTGACGGTCTACAACGCCCACCAGCTCGGTATCTCCCGACCGGGGCTGAACACCGGCGCCGCGGACACCCAGGCCCTCCTGGCCCGGTACAACGGGACCGGTGACGACGCCGCGAAGTACGGCCGGGAGCTGATGGGGCTGTACAACGTGCTGGAGAACTACAACCAGCTCTCACGCACCACGTGAGCGCGGTCGACGGTGTGAATACTGGGCGCATGTGGAAATGGCTGCCGGCGGCCGTGGGTGTGAACGTGCTGCTCGGCATTCCCGGCGTCGTTCCGGTGTGGCTGCTCTGGTACTACGCGTCGAACGGGCCGCTCGCGGATCTCGGCTGGACCCGGCGCGAGGCCACGGAGAACGACGGGATGCTGCTGTGGCTGCTGATCGTCGTGCCGGTGAACGCGGCGTTTCTCCTGGTCTGGTGGCTCGCCAACCGTCCCGTCCGGCGCAGGATGGCGCTGGACTCCCGTATGTACTGGCCGGCCGGTGCCCTCATGGCCCTGGTGCCGACGTTCATCCTCATGCTCGTTCTGTGAGAAAGGGATTCAAGGCGTGCGAAACGACATAACGAGGCGGGCCGTAGTGACGAGCGCCGCCGTCATCGGTGCCGCGGCAGCCGTGGGGTCCCTCGTGCCGGGAACGGCCGCGGCGGCTACGGCGAAGGAGCCGAAGAAGCTCCCGACCTCCCTCAACGGGTGGACGATCGAGAAGGAGGCGAACCACGTCTCCACGGTGTGGACGCGTCCGGTCGCCGGGACGGGACTCAAGGTCGACGTCCGGATCGGTGACGTGGAGGCGATCCTCCTCCACGTCACCCGGCGCTTCCACTACGAGGTCGAGCAGCTCCAGCGGGTCGACCTGGCCGGCTGGCAGGGGGCCGGCACGCTCCGCAGGGGTTTGCCCGAATCGAACCTCGCGTCCGGCACCGCGGTGCGGATCCGGCCCGGTGCCTCGGCGAAGGGCGGACTCTTCCCCCAGCAGGAGATCGTGCTGCGGGACATCCTCGCCGACTGCGAGGGCGTCGTGCGGTGGGGCGGGGACGACAGCGAGGTGGACGAGTCCCTGTTCTACATCGACGCCGCCCCCGGCGACGAGCGGGTGGCGAAGCTCGGCGAGAGGTTCCGTGACTGGGACGCGACGCCGGGCCTGGGCGCCGGCGGGGCGGTGGACGTCCAGTCCACGTCCCGGCGGAACCGCGCGGAGCGGCTGGCCCGGGTCCAGCGCTCGGGCTGATCCGGCAGGGCTCCCTTCCTCCCCCCGGAGGAAGGGAGCCTCCTCCGGGTGAAGGCTCGGACGGGTTGACGGGCCGGCAGGGGCGGACGGGTCCGTCAGAGCTTCAGTTCCCACTGGCTGGCGTCCCAGTCGAAGCCGGGGGCGACCTCGACGGTCAGGTGCTTCGCGTCCGACGGGGCGTCGAAGGCGAACTGCACCGTGATCTTCTTTCCCGGCAGGACCGTGCCGGTGAACCCCTCACCGACCTTGCCGTCGAAGATCTGCTCGGCGTCGACGCCGTCCTCACCTGCGCGGGCGTCGACGCTGACGAGGGCGGAGTCGAACTTCTCCTTCGACTTGTTGTCGATGACCACGGAGACCTTGTAGGCGCGATTGCCCTTGGTGTGCCCGGCGGCGTACGCACCGGGCGTGTACGCGGCGGCGCTGCTGACCGTGACCTCCACGCCGTCGTCGTACACGGCGGTGTCACGGCCCTCCAGGGTCTCGGCGGCCGGCTCGTCCTCGCTCGCGGGGGCGTCCTCGGCGGCGTCGCCCTTCTTGTCGTCCGCTGCGGCGCCCGGCTTCGCCGAGGCCGAACTGCCGGACACCTCCTTGGAGATGTCCTTCACCGCGTCGTCCACGGCCTTGAAGGTGAGGACCGCGCCGACCACTGACAGGACCAGCGCCAGCAGGCCGAGCACGGCACCGAAGGTGGCCACCCCCTTGTTGCTCGCCTCGCCGCGCTTGGCGCGGCCCCGGCCGGCCAGGCCGAGGACCAGGGCGATGACGCCGAGGATGCCCGCCAGCCAGAAGAGGAACGGGATCAGCCCCGAGACGGCCCCGATGATGCCCAGGACGAGGGCGGAGATACCGAGGCCGTTGCGCGCGGGGCGGAGGCCGGGCTCGTGACCGGGGGCGTAGGGCTGCTGGGGCTGCGGCGGCGACGTGAACTGGGACATGGGTGTGCCCTCCGGCGAAGAACGGGGATGGTGTGAGCGGATCGGTGCGCCACATGCTGTAGCGGCGAGTTAATAAGATCAGAGCCTGTGAATCGAGTCAACACGGTTCACGCTTCAAGGTCGCGGTTCTCGTGTGAACCGGTGTGGTGTGCGGCAGATCGGTATGCTCGCCGACACGACGGATCTATCGGGGAGACAGTCAGTGCCGGAGAACTCGACAGAGGTGACCGCGGCCGGGATCGCACGGCTCGCGGGAGTGGGACGCGCGGCCGTCAGCAACTGGCGCCGTCGCCACGCCGACTTTCCCCGGCCGGTCGGGGGCACCGACACCAGCCCGTCCTTCTCCCTGCCCGAGGTCGAAAGCTGGCTGCGCGACCAGGGGAAGCTCGCGGAGGTCCCGCTCCGGGAGCGGGTCTGGCAGCAGCTGTCCGGACACCCGGCCGGCACCGTCACCGCCCTGATCCACGCGGGCTGCGCGCTGCTGCTCGTCAGGGACAGGCCCACCGCATGGCTCGAGATCACCGCCGTCTCGGACCCGCGGATGGCCGGTGTCCTGCCGGGCGCGCTGGACGACGTACTGACCGCTCACTTCGGATCCGAGCGCGTGGTGCACACGCCCTCGGAAGCCGCCCTGCTGCCCTCCGTCCCGCTCCTGCGCGCCGCGGCCGAGCTGGCGGCCGGGGTGGGCGTCCGGAAGGCGTTCGAGTTCCTCTTCGTCCGCCGGCTCGACGCCAACCCCCGTCAGCACACCCTCACGCCTCCCGATCTGGCCGAGCTGATGACGGCGCTGGCCGAGCAGGGCGGACCAGCCGGCCGCCGGACCGGGAAGCGGCCCGCCCGAGCCGTCCTCGACCCCGCCGCCGGAACGGGCGCCCTCCTCAGGGCCGTCGGCGGCTCCACCGCTCTGTACGCGCAGGAGGCCGATCCCGACCTCGCCGCACTCACCGCGCTCCGGCTCGCCCTCGACTCGGAGGAAGCCGCAGGAGCTCCGGCAGCCGCGGGGCCGGCCGGTGCGACAGGGCACGCGGGGCCGGGTGCCGGCGCGCTCGTCGTCCGGACCGGCGACACCCTGCGCGCCGACGCCTTCCCCCAGCTCGTGGTGGACACCGTGCTCTGCCATCCGCCGTTCAACGAGCGCAACTGGGGCCACGACGAGCTCGCCTACGACCCCCGCTGGGAGTACGGCTTCCCCGCCCGTACCGAATCCGAACTGGCCTGGGTCCAGCACGCGCTCGCGCATCTCCGGGAAGGCGGAACCGCCGTTCTGCTGATGCCGCCGGCCGCCGCATCCCGCCGTTCGGGCCGCCGGATCCGCGCCGACCTGCTGCGCCGCGGCGCCCTGCGCGCCGTCGTCGCGCTCCCCGCCGGCGCCGCGCCCCCGTACGGCATCCCGCTCCACCTGTGGGTGCTGCGCAGGCCGGGAGCGGGCCACCCCGCCGCACCCGAGCTGCTGCTCGTCGACACCGCGGACTCCGCGGACCCGGGGGCGGGCACGGGCTCCGCCCCGTCCGGCGGCCGTGACCGTATCGACTGGACCGCCGTACGGAGCACCGCGCTCGACGCGTGGCACGCGTTCGCGGACGGGGGCGGGAAGGACCGGACGGACGGGGAGGGCCGTGCCGACCGGCCCGGGGTCAGCCGCACCGTCCCCGTCATCGACCTCCTCGACGACGACGTGGACCTGGCCCCCGCACGCCACCTGCCGCCCCCGGCCGGCGGCGGTGCGGCCGAGCTGGCCCGCGTACGGGAACGGCTGGACGAGACCCTGAAGCTGACCGCCCGGCTCGCTCCGCCGCCCGCGGCCCCCGCCGAACCGGCCCGGCGGACCCTCACCACGGTCGGCGAACTGGCCCGCGCGGGCGCCCTCGAGCTGCACACGAGCTCCGGCGGCGGCACGGCACCGGTCCTCACCGAGCACGACGTCCTCGCCGGTACGGCGCCGAGCGGTACGGCGCCGAGCGGTACGGCGCCGAGCGGTGCGCCCGCCGGGGCGGCGGGCCGGGAGGACGAACCGCTCCTCCTGGAGGAGGGCGACGTCATCGTTCCCGTGCTCGGCGGCGGCTCCGTCACGCGCGTCGTGGACGAGGCCACGGCCGGCGCCGCGCTCGGCCGCAACCTCCAGCTGCTGCGCCCCGATCCCACCGCCCTCGACCCCTGGTTCCTCGCCGGCTTCCTGCGGGGAACCGCCAACAACCGGCAGGCCAGCAGCTACGCCTCCACCGCGACCCGGCTCGACGCCCGGCGCCTCCAGCTGCCCAGACTGCCACTCGCCGAACAGCGGCAGTACGGAGCACAGTTCAGGGCACTGGCCGCATTCGAGGACGCTCTGCGCACCACCGGCAGGCTCGGCGGGCAGCTGGTCCAGGGGATGTACGACGGACTCACGGACGGCAGCGTCGCTCCGAAGTGACGTGAACCACAACGGTTGTGCGCAACCCGGGAGCCGTTGTCCCTGTCGGTGTATACGCTCACAGCAACGTCCGACATACACCCTCCCGGGAGCAGCACATGCACGGCTACGGCCATCCGCCGCAGCAGCAACCGACGCGGCGACCGTCCTCGGCGACGCTGACCACGCTGCGCGTGCTCTTCGTGGCGCTGACGCTGATGAGCTGCGGGTTCCTGTCCTGGGCCGCCCTGCTGCGGCTGGCCACCGTCACCAGGAAGGGACTGGACTGGACCCTGATGGCGGCGGCCCTCGCACTCAACGCGGGCATGTTCGCGTACGTCCTGTCCTGGCCGGACAACGACGAACCCCTGACGGACACGCAGGGAGTCATCTTCTTCGCCTGGCTCCTCTGCACGGTGGCCGGCACGGTCGCCTACTACCTGTATGCGGAGATCCGGCACTACAGCCGGCGGTACACCCTCCCCGTCCCGTCGCCGTACACGGGCCACGTGCCGCCTCGGGCCCCGGCCGTGACCCCCGCGGCGCCCACCCCCGGCTACGGCTACCCGCCCGCCCCGGTGCCCCCGGCCGGACCGGTGCGCCCGCCCGCACCGGCGGCTCCGCCCACGGCGACACCCCCGCCCACGCCGCGGACCGCCCCGCCCCAGCGCCTGGACCAGGTGCGTGCCGAGCTCGACGAGCTGAGCGACTACCTCCGCAAGGAGGGCGGCAACCGGTGAACGGGCGTGTCATCGCCGGGCGGTACGAGCTGGCCGCGATCCTCGGCCAGGGAGGCATGGGCCAGGTCTGGACGGCGTACGACCAGCGCCTCGACCGCCGTGTCGCGGTGAAGCTCCTGCGCCCGGACCGGGTGGCGGGCCCCTCCGGCAGCGACGCGGCGGACGAGCTGCGCCGCCGGTTCGTCCGCGAGTGCAGGGTCACCGCCCAGGTGGACCACCCGGGGCTGGTGACCGTCCACGACGCCGGGAGCGACGACGACGACCTGTACCTCGTCATGCAGTACGTCGAGGGTGCCGACCTCGCCGACCACCTGGCCGAGCACGACCCCTACCCGTGGCCCTGGGCCGTCGCGGTCGCCGCCCAGCTCTGTGCCGTGCTCTCCGCCGTGCACGCCGTGCCGATCGTGCACCGCGACCTCAAGCCGCGCAACGCCATGATCCGGCCCGACGGCACCGTCATCGTGCTCGACCTGGGTGTCGCCTCCGTCCTGGACAGCGACACCACCCGGCTGACGCACACGGGATCCCCCATCGGCTCCCCGGCCTACATGGCCCCCGAGCAGGCCATGGGCGGTGCCGTCGGCCCGTACACCGACCTGTACGCCCTCGGCGTGCTCCTCCACGAACTGCTCAGCGGGGACGTGCCGTTCGCCGGCTCCACCGCCCTCGGCGTGCTGCACCGCCACCTCTACGAACCGCCGCTCCCGGTCCGCCATCTGCGGCCCGAGGTCCCCGAGCCGCTCGAAGCGCTGGTGCTGAGGCTGCTCGCCAAGGACCCGCAGCACCGCCCGGCCTCGGCCCAGGAGGTGTACGAGTCGCTGCGCCCGCTGCTGCCCGCCGGCGGCACGCCGGCCGGGCCCCTCGACCCGACCCGCCCCTTCCTCCGGCCGCACGCCCCGTGGCCCGACCGTGCCGCGACCCCGGCCCCCGCGCCCGTCCCCGTTCCCGTCCCGGCACAGCTGACGCACACGACGTACTCGACGGGCGCACCCGCGTCCCGCCCGGACGTCGCGAAGGCGGTCGACGAGGTGAAGCAGCTGCTGAGCGAGGGCCGGATCACGCAGGCCGTCGACATCCTCGGGGGCATCCTCCCGGCCGCCGCCGCCGAGCACGGGGAGCACTCCCCGGTCGTCCGGATCCTGCGCAAGCAGTACGCGGCCACGCTGATGGACGACGGGCAGTTCCGCCGTGCGCTGCCCGAGCTGCGCCGGCTCGCCGACGACCGCTCGGCGGAGGCGGGCCCGGCCGACACCCAGACCCTGCAGTTCCGTTACGACGCGGCGCAGTGCCTGGAACAGCTCGGTGAGGCGGCCGCGGCGCTCGCCGAGTACCGCGCGGTCCTTCCCTACTACGAGAACACCTACGGGGCTCCGCCCCCGGACCGGGGCCGTGCCTTCGACATCCGGCACCGCATCGGCCATCTGCTGCTCGCCGTCGGCGACCACGCGGCGGGCAGGGGACAGCTCCAGGCCCTGCTGTACGACGCGGAGCGGGCGTACGGGCCGCACCACCCGCTGCCCCAGGAGCTGCGCAGGCAGCTCACCCACCAGCGGCACGTACGCGGCGGCTGAAACCGGCCCCGCCGGCGCACCGCATCCCCAACTCCTTCCGAATCGTTGGTCGAATCAGTGGCCCCAACCCTCTCCACTGCCTAACATCGATCACCGCAAGGCTTTGTGCACTGATGCACAAACTCTCCCCGGGAGGCTCCTTTGCACCGCCGACGTCGCACCGCGCTCGCCGTATCCGCCGCAACGCTCGTCGCGGCACCGCTCCTGACCGCCTGCGGCAGCGACGCCCACCCGGGTTCCGCGGCCGTCGTCGGCGGGGACCGGATCGAGGTCGCCACGGTCCAGGGGCAGGCGGCGGACGTCCGCACCGCGCAGCAGACCTCGGCGCAGTCCGCCCAGCTGGTGAAGAAGTCCGGCCAGCTGACCCGCGCCAAGCTGCACAGTCTGATCTTCGCCCGGGTCCTGGACCGTGCCGCGAAGGACGCGGGAGTCGAGGTCAGCCGCAAGGAGGTCCAGCAGGTCCGCAGCGCCGCCGCCGCCCAGTCCGGCGGCGACAAGGCCCTGCAGACCGTGATGCTGGAGCAGCGCTGGGTCGCCCCGGACCAGATCGAGAACGATCTGCGCAAGGAGGTCCAGCTCCCCAAGCTGGCACAGGCGCTCGGTGCCGACCTGCAGACCCCGGCCGGGCAGCAGGCCGTCGGTGAGGCGCTCACCAAGGCATCGAAGGCCCTGCACATCGACGTCAACCCGCGCTACGGCAGCTGGGACGACAAGAAGGTACAGCTCAGTACCTTCAAGGCCCCGTGGATCACGCAGGTCACCACCTTCCAGGGGCAGGAACCCGAAGCGGGAGCCTGACCCGGGCCGGCGCCCGAGCGGGTGCCGAGGGCCGGGACACACCGGGATCCGGTCGCGGTAGGTTCGAGACGTGAACGCTGAAGCCCCCGGCCGTATCGTCCTGCTCACCGCCAGCCACCGGGTCGCGCCCGGTCTGCTGTCCTGGCCCGCCTGGCAGATGCTGCGCACCGCCGACCGGGTGCTGTGCGCCGAACCGGACCATCCGCAGCTGCCGTACCTGCGCGAGGCGGGTGTGGCCGTCGAGCACTCCGTGCCCTCGGCCGAGGAGCTCGTGGACGACTGCGCCGGCGACCGGACCGTCGTGGTCCTGGTCGGCGGCGAGGGCAACCAGCCGCTCACCGACGGACTGGCGAGGCTCGGCGGTTCGGGCCGTGTGCGGATGCCGGACCTGGAACTGCTGCCCGGTTCCTACGACCTGCCGGGCGCCCGGCTGCTGGACCTGGTCCAGGTCATGGACCGGATCCGGCTGGAATGCCCGTGGACCTCGCAGAAGACGCACCGGGGCCTGGCGAAGTACGCCATCGAGGAGGCGTACGAGCTGGTCGAGGCGATCGAGGACGGCGACCGCGAGGAACTGCGGGAGGAGCTCGGGGACGTCCTGCTCCAGGTCGTCTTCCACGCCCGGATCGCGCAGGAGGACCCGGACGAGCCGTTCTCCGTGGACGACGTCGCGGCCACGATCGTGGAGAAGCTGATCCACCGTCACCCGCATGTGTTCGGCGACGAGACCGCCGAGACCCCGGAGGACGTCCACGCGCACTGGCTGCGCACCAAGGCGATCGAGAAGCAGCGCGACTCGGTCACCGACGGGGTACCGCTGGGCCAGCCGGGCCTCGCCCTCGCGGCGAAGCTCGGCAGCCGCGCCCGTCAGGCGGGACTGGACGTGGCGCTCCCCGCGGGCGATTCCACCGGCTATCAGCTGCTGGCCCTCGCCGTACGCGCGGAGCAGGACGGGACCGACCCGGAGGCCGCCCTGCGGGCCGCCGCCCGCAGCTACCGGGACGCGATCCGGGCGGCGGAGGGCCACCCGGCCGCTCCGGATAACGTCGAGGGGTGAACGACAGCCCCGCCGGCACCCCCGCACCCGAAGCCCCCAAGGACAGCACCCCCGCCCCCGGAGAGCCCCCGCAGGGCGCCTCCGGGGACGTCGCGCCCGTATGCCCCGAGTCCGCGGCCCCCGCCGGGCCCGCGGACGCCGGGCCCGAGCTCTTCACCTGGGAGTTCGCCACCGACCCGTACCCCGCCTACGCCTGGCTCCGGGAGCACAGCCCCGTGCACCGCACCACGCTGCCCAGTGGCGTCGAGGCATGGCTGGTGACCCGGTACGCGGACGCCCGGCAGGCGCTCGCCGACACCCGGCTCTCCAAGAACCCGGCGCACCACGCCGGACCGGCGAGCGCCAAGGGGAAGACGGGTATCCCGGGGGAGCGCAAGGCGGAGCTGATGACGCACCTGCTGAACATCGACCCGCCGGACCACACCCGGCTGCGCCGGCTCGTCTCCAAGGCGTTCACCCCGCGCCGGGTAGCCGAGTTCGCGCCGCGTGTGCAGGAGCTGACGGACCGCCTCATCGACGCCTTCATCGAGGAGGGAAAGGCCGACCTCATCCATGACTTCGCCTTCCCCCTGCCCATCTACGCGATCTGCGACCTGCTGGGGGTGCCTCCCGAGGACCAGGACGACTTCCGGGACTGGGCCGGGATGATGATCCGGCACGGCGGCGGGCCGCGCGGCGGAGTGGCCCGGTCGGTCAAGAAGATGCGCGGCTACCTCGCCGAACTCATCCACCGCAAGAGGGAGAATCCCGGCGACGACCTCATCTCGGGACTCATCCGGGCGAGCGACCACGGCGAGCACCTCACCGAGAACGAGGCCGCCGCGATGGCCTTCATCCTGCTCTTCGCCGGATTCGAGACCACGGTCAACCTCATCGGCAACGGGACGTACGCCCTGCTGCGCAATCCGGAACAGCGGATGCGGCTGGAGCGCTCGCTGGCGGCGGGCGAGACGGACCTGCTGGCCACGGGCATCGAGGAGTTGCTGCGCCACGACGGTCCGGTGGAGATGGCGACGTGGCGCTACGCCACCGAACCCGTGACGCTGGGAGGGCGGCACATCGCGGTCGGCGATCCCGTTCTCGTGGTGCTGGCGGCCGCCGACCGGGACCCGGAACGCTTCCACGATGCGGACACCCTGGACCTTGCACGGAGTGACAATCAGCACCTCGGATACGGGCACGGAATCCACTACTGCCTGGGTGCGCCGCTGGCCCGGCTGGAGGGTCAGGCGGCACTGGCCACACTGCTGAGACGCCTCCCCGACCTGCGGCTCGCTGCGGAACCTGCCGATTTGCGCTGGCGGGGCGGGCTCATCATGCGCGGACTGCGCACTCTTCCCGTGGAGTTCGAACCCGGACATCCGTCCGAAAAAAGTGACACTCTGTCAACTCTGTGACTTTTACGTGATCTCCGCTGCATCGACTTGTGACACACGTTCGAGTACGGCTAGGTTCACCGTTCGACTTACCCGTCACACGTCAGTCACACGGAAGGCAATCCCATGGGCTCCGCGAATGGCAGACACCGCCGCCCTCGTCAGGCACCCGCGATCGTCGTCGCCGCAGGCGTGACGGGATCGGCGATCGCCATCCCGTTGCTCGGCGCGACCGGCGCGCACGCCGCAGAAGCCTCGACCTGGGACCGGGTCGCCGAGTGCGAGAGCGGTGGCATGTGGAGTGCCGACCTCGGCAACGGCTACTACGGCGGCCTGCAGTTCTCGCAGGACGACTGGTCGGCCTACGGCGGTACGGCGTACGCCGCGCGCGCCGACCTCGCGAGCCGTTCGCAGCAGATATCGGTCGCCGAGAAGGTGCTGGACGACAAGGGCCCGCAGGCGTGGCCCAGCTGTGCGGTGATCTCCGGGCTCGCGCTGGACGGCACGCTGCCGGGCGTCGACCCGGGTGGCGACCCGTCCGCCGACCCCACGGCCACGGAGGCCCCGTCGGACGCCGCCTCGACCGAAACGCCGGACAAGGCGGACGAGAAGAGCAAGAGCGACAAGAAGGGCAAGTCCGGCAAGGGTGACGCCTCCACCGGGTCCGCCGCGTCCGAGTCCTCGTCACCCTCCGCCACCCCGTCCCCCGAGGCGTCCGAGGCGGCGGGGACCTCCGAGCGCGGTGGCGAGACCGGCGGGAAGCACCGGGGCGCACCGGCCCCCGAGGCGAGCACCGGGACGGACCTGAAGGGCGAGCGCGAGGCCGGCCGGCACGCCTCGCGCGGCGACTCCGAGGCCCGCGAGGGCGCGGCGGCGGTCGCGGACGGGACCTACACCGTCCGTGAGGGCGACAACCTCTGGGCGATCGCCGACGAGCAGAAGCTGCCCGGCGGCTGGAGCGGCCTCTACGAGGCCAACAAGGCGGAGCTGGGCTCCGACCCGGATCTGATCCTGCCCGGCCAGAGTCTCGACCTGGCCCCGAAGGCGGACGCGGACACCGCCGCGGCGGACGAGGAGTCCGGCGCCGAGGCTGCGGTCGCCAACTGATCAAAAGCGGGAAAACACCCCGAAATCAGGGGTAGTTCAGAGGCCTATGTCCACTTATGCGTAAGTGAGACATGGGTCTCTTTGCTTGAACTGGCGCGCCTCGCCCGCCCACTCGGCCCGCATCGCCTCCGACCTGCGGAAACGGTGCCACCCTCGGAGGTGGTAAGCGCTGATTGCCAGTTATGTCCATCTTTGAATGTAGGCGTTGCGTGTGTTTACGGTCGGAACCGCTCGCACCGCGGGCACCTTCGACCGTCACGCCGAATCCTGCCGTCGGCCGAAGGGGACAGACGCGTAAAGCGCCGTAGGCAGGAGCGGGGGACCCAGGTAAGTGCCGGACCCGGCCGTCGGAAGACGGGCGAGGGCCGGCTGGGGGTGAAGTCGTCCGCCAGTGCGGGTGACCGGGCAACTCACAGGCCCGAACCCGACAGCTCACCTCGTAGGCGTCGGTGAGGAGAACCATGCTGCTTTCGAGCAAGGGCAAGCACCGCCGCCCGTCCAAGGCCGTCCGCATCGCCACCCTGGCCGGCGTCACCGGCGCGGCCGTGGCCGTTCCGCTGATGGGTGCCACCGGTGCCTCCGCCGCCTCCGTCGCGACCTGGGACGCCGTCGCGCAGTGCGAGTCCGGCGGCAACTGGTCCATCAACACCGGCAACGGCTACTACGGCGGCCTGCAGTTCTCGCAGTCCAGCTGGGCTGCCGCGGGCGGTACCCAGTACGCCGCCCGTGCCGACCTGGCCAGCAAGGCCCAGCAGATAGCCACCGCCGAGAAGCTCCTCGACCTGCAGGGCCCGGGCGCCTGGGCCTGCGCCGGTGCCGGCGGCCTGACCAACGACGGTGTGGACCCGGGCGTCGACACGGGCTCCGCGAAGAGCGAGGCCGAGCCGAAGGCGGCCCAGCCGGAGCGCAAGGCCGAGCAGCCCGCCAGCCGCAGCGAGACGCGCACGGCCCCCAAGGCCGAGAAGACCGTCACCACCCCGACCGGCGACAAGGTCAAGAAGGGTGACGGCGAGTACAAGGTGAAGGCCGGCGACACCCTCAGCACGATCGCCGGGGCGAAGGACGTCAAGGGCGGCTGGCAGAAGCTGTTCAAGCTGAACGACGACATCGTCGAGAACGCCGACCTGATCTTCCCGGGTCAGCAGCTCCACCTGAAGTAACCGGGATCTGTCCTCCCGGCGGTGTTCCCCGGCCCGGCGCGCGCACCCGGTGCGCGCCCGGGCCGGGGGCGTTTTCGGGGCGCCCGGCGGGGGTGTTCGTTCAACTGTTGTAGTTACTTGCCAGTAAATTTCTGAAGCTTTGCCCGTAATGCGGGCTCTTGGGTCCTTTTTCGTCCCAGGGGACGGGCGGTCGGCCGACGCAGCGGGCCGGGCCGGTTAGGCTCGTGTCGCAAGGCCACAGTGACCCTGCACAACCAGTGTCATATCCCAGAAGGAGATGCCTCGTGCCGTCCATCGACGTCGTCGTAGCCAGGGAAATCCTCGACTCCCGGGGCAACCCCACGGTCGAGGTCGAGGTTGGCCTCGACGACGGCAGCACGGGACGTGCTGCTGTTCCGTCCGGCGCCTCCACCGGCGCGTTCGAGGCCATTGAGCTTCGCGACGGCGACCCCAACCGTTACCACGGCAAGGGCGTCGAGAAGGCCGTCCTCGCTGTGATCGAGCAGATCGGCCCGGAGCTCGTCGGCTACGACGCCACCGAGCAGCGCCTCATCGACCAGGCGATGTTCGACCTCGACGCGACCGAGAACAAGGGTTCGCTCGGCGCCAACGCCATCCTCGGTGTCTCGCTGGCCGTGGCCCACGCCGCGTCCGAGGCCTCCGACCTCCCGCTGTTCCGCTACCTCGGCGGCCCGAACGCGCACCTGCTGCCCGTTCCGATGATGAACATCCTGAACGGCGGCTCGCACGCCGACTCCAACGTGGACATCCAGGAGTTCATGATCGCGCCGATCGGCGCGGAGTCGTTCTCCGAGGCCCTGCGCTGGGGTGCGGAGATCTACCACACGCTCAAGAAGGTCCTGAAGACCAAGGGCCTGTCCACCGGTCTCGGCGACGAGGGCGGCTTCGCCCCGAACCTCGAGTCCAACCGCGCCGCCCTGGACCTCATCATCGAGGCCATCAAGGAGGCCGGCTACGTCCCGGGCCGCGACATCGCGCTCGCGCTCGACGTCGCCGCGTCCGAGTTCTACAAGGACGGCGCCTACGAGTTCGAGGGCAAGTCCCGCTCGGCCGCCGAGATGACCGAGTACTACGAGGAGCTCGTCTCCGCGTACCCGCTGGTCTCCATCGAGGACCCGCTGTACGAGGACGACTGGGCCGGCTGGAAGGTCATCACCGACAAGCTCGGCGCCAAGGTGCAGATCGTCGGCGACGACCTCTTCGTCACCAACCCCGAGCGCCTCGCCCGCGGCATCGAGGAGGGCTCGGCCAACGCCCTGCTCGTCAAGGTCAACCAGATCGGTTCGCTGACCGAGACCCTGGACGCCGTCGAGCTCGCCCAGCGCAACGGCTTCAAGTGCATGATGTCCCACCGCTCCGGTGAGACCGAGGACGTCACCATCGCCGACCTCGCCGTCGCCGTGAACTGCGGTCAGATCAAGACCGGCGCCCCGGCCCGCTCGGACCGTGTCGCCAAGTACAACCAGCTGCTGCGCATCGAGGAGATCCTCGACGACGCCGCGGTGTACGCGGGCCGTTCGGCGTTCCCGCGCTTCCGCTTCGAGGGCTGACAGCCCGGCAGCAGGAGCTGGGCCCCTTTGGGGGCACCAGCCTCCGTCCGTCCCCGCACTCGGTCCCGTACCGTGTGCGGGGACGGACGTGCGTAACGGGGAGGCGTGAGAGATGGCCGGGAAGGATCGCGACCGGTTCTCCACAGCGACCAGGCTGCGGCTGCTCGGTGAGCAGACGGCGGCCCGCGTCTACCGGTCCCAGAACCGCCGCCAGGCCCGGCGTTCCCGGCTCACCGGCCGGGCCGCGTTCCTGGCGCTGATCGTCTGCTCCCTGGTGGTCGCCCTCGCGTACCCGATGCGGCAGTACATCTCCCAGCGCGACCAGATCGCGGATCAGGAGAGGCTCTCGCGGGAGGCGCACAAGCGCACCGAGGAGCTGCGCGACGAGAAGGCGCGGCTCCAGGACGACGCGTACATCCGTCGTCTGGCCCGCCAGCACCTGCACTACGTCCTGCCCGGGGAGACCGCTTACACGGTGATCGACCCGGACGCGGCGGAGGTCCGCCGCGGGGAACCCGGTGCGACCGGCAGGCCCTGGCACTCGAACCTCTGGGACGGCGTCGACAGCGCGGACCGCGAATGACTCCCGCACCGCCCCCGTACGCGCACCGATACATACGGACCGAACGATGACATTCAAGGCAGGCATGGACACGCCCCCTCCGCAGACCGAATCCACCACGCCCACCACCGCGGACATCGCCGCGTTCGAGCAGCAGCTCGGCCGGCCCCCGCGCGGGCTGCGCGCCATCGCGCACCGCTGCCCCTGCGGCAATCCGGACGTGGTCGAGACGCAGCCCCGCCTGGAGGACGGCACGCCGTTCCCGACGACGTACTACCTGACCTGCCCGCGTGCCGCGTCCGCGATCGGCACGCTGGAGGCCAACGGGGTCATGAAGGAGATGACCGAGCGCCTCACCACGGACCCGGAGCTGGCCGCCGCCTACCGTGCGGCCCACGAGGACTACCTCGCGCGCCGCGACGCCATCGAGGTCCTGGAGGGCTTCCCGAGCGCGGGCGGCATGCCGGACCGGGTGAAGTGCCTGCACGTCCTGGTCGGCCACTCGCTGGCCGCGGGGCCCGGGGTGAACCCCCTGGGGGACGAGGCGATCGCGATGCTGCCCGAGTGGTGGGCGAAGGGCCCCTGCGTCTCGCCGTGCGGCGAGCAGCAGCAGCCTTCCTGACCCGCCCCTGACCGGGGCACCGCCCCTCCGGGCTCCTGCCCGCGCCCCTCCGGGCCGCCGCCGGGGGCGCGGGCCACGCTCCGCGCCGGGGCGGGCACGCCCGGCGGGTGAGGGCATCTTCCAGCGAACGAGGACCGGGACCGGCGAACCGGCGACACAACAGGAGTCCCCATGACGCGCGTTGCCGCCATCGACTGCGGTACCAACTCCATCCGCCTCCTCGTCGCCGACGTGGACCCCGCCACCGGGCACTTCGCCGAGCTCGACCGGCGGATGCGGATCGTCCGGCTCGGCCAGGGCGTCGACCGCACCGGACGGCTGGCCCCCGACGCGCTGGAGCGCACCTTCGACGCCTGCCGTGAGTACGCGGCCGCGATCGAGGAGCTCGGCGCGGAGCGGATCCGGTTCGTCGCCACCTCCGCGTCCCGCGACGCCGAGAACAGCGACACGTTCGTCCGGGGCGTCCTGGACATCCTGGGTGTCGAGCCCGAGGTCGTCAGCGGCGACCAGGAGGCGCAGCTCTCCTTCGACGGGGCGACCAAGGAGCTGGTCGGCAGCGACCACCTGGACAAGCCCTACCTGGTCGTCGACATCGGCGGCGGTTCCACCGAGTTCGTCGTCGGCGACGACGAGGTCCGCGCGGCCCGGTCCGTGGACATCGGCTGCGTACGCATGACGGAGCGGCACCTCGTCCGGGACGGCGTCGTCGTGGATCCGCCCGCGGCCGACCGGGTCGCCGCGATCCGCGCCGACATCGACGCCGCGATCGATCTGGCGGAGAAGACGGTGCCGATCGCCGACGCCGCCACGCTCGTCGGCCTGGCCGGCACGGTGACCACCGTCGCCGCGATCGCGCTGGGCCTCGAGGAGTACGACTCCGAGGCGATCCACCACTCCAGGGTCTCCCTGGAGCAGGTCCGGGAGATCACCGGACGGCTGCTCGCCTCGACGCACGAGCAGCGCGCGGCGATCCCCGCGATGCACCCGGGCCGGGTCGACGTGATCACCGCCGGTGCCCTCGTCCTGCTCGCGGTGATGGAAAGGGCCGGGGCCGCGGAGGTCGTCGTCAGCGAGCACGACATCCTCGACGGGATCGCCTGGTCGGCCGCCTGATCACCGTGCGGGCGCAGGTGGTGCGAGGGCACGCTCATACGCACTCCGGCCTGCACTTTTGAGCTGTTCATGACGCCCGGGACGCCCTGTGGAGGGGGCTTTCGCGAACTGCCGCGACGAACTTCGTGAACTTCTTCACAAGGAATTCGGCCCTGCTGGGTGAAGTTCTGCCTCCAGGGGGCCCCGGGGCTCGCCCGGAGGGGTCCGCGAGGTGGGTGCGGGGACGTTTCGGGTGTGTGGCGCGGGGGTGTCCGGGGCCGGTGGTTCACCGGGCCGGGCGGCACAAGGGCCAGCTCACAAGCGGTGAACAACGTTCGCCGGTGGGCTCTGGTTCCCCTCCGGCATCATGACCTCGGTCACGCGGGCGGCGAAGTGTAGCAGAGGGGGGCGGATACCTTGTGAAGGGGCTCACGAGCGTGCCCCCCGAGGGGGGTGGATACTCGATGGCATGAGCACCACGGAGCGTCCCAGGATCCTCGTTGTAGGCGGTGGGTACGTAGGCCTGTACGCAGCTCGTCGCATTCTGAAGAAGATGCGGTACGGGGAGGCGACCGTCACGGTCGTCGACCCTCGCTCGTACATGACGTACCAGCCCTTCCTCCCCGAAGCTGCTGCCGGCAGCATCTCGCCTCGGCATGTCGTCGTCCCGCTGCGACGCGTGCTGCCCAAGGCAGAGGTTCTCACCGGCCGTGTCACGACCATCGATCAGGACCGCAAGGTCGCCACGGTCGCGCCGCTCGTCGGCGAGGCCTACGAGCTGCCCTTCGACTACCTGGTCGTCGCGATGGGCGCGGTCTCCCGCACCTTCCCGATCCCCGGCCTCGCCGAGCAGGGCATCGGTATGAAGGGCATCGAGGAGTCCATCGGTCTGCGCAACCACGTCCTCGAACAGCTGGACAAGGCCGACTCGACGACCGACGAGGACGTCCGCCGCAAGGCGCTGACGTTCGTCTTCGTGGGCGGCGGCTTCGCCGGTGCGGAGACCATCGGCGAGGTCGAGGACATGGCGCGCGACGCGGCCACGTACTACACCAGCGTGAAGCGCGAGGACATGCGCTTCATCCTGGTCGACGCCGCCGACAAGATCCTTCCCGAGGTCGGCCCGAAGCTGGGCGCGTACGGCAAGGAGCACCTGGAGAGCCGCGGTGTGGAGATCTACCTCTCCACCTCCATGGACTCCTGCGTCGACGGTCACGTGGTGCTGAAGAACGGCCTGGAGGTCGACTCCAGCACGATCGTGTGGACGGCCGGCGTGAAGCCGAACCCGGCCCTGGCCCGCTTCGGTCTGCCGCTCGGCCCGCGTGGTCACGTCGACACCTCCGAGAAGCTCCAGGTGCAGGGCACCGACTACATCTGGGCCGCGGGCGACAACGCCCAGGTCCCGGACATGGTCGGCCGCCGCGCCGGCAACCCGAACGCCTGGTGCCCGCCGAACGCCCAGCACGCGCTGCGTCAGGCCAAGGTCCTCGGTGACAACGTCATCTCCGGCATGCGGGGCTTCCCGCAGAAGGAGTACAGCCACGCCAACAAGGGTGCGGTCGCCGGTCTGGGGCTGCACAAGGGCGTCGCGATGATCGTCGTCGGCAAGTTCAAGATCAAGGTCAAGGGCCGTCTCGCCTGGTACATGCACCGTGGCTACCACGGCATGGCGATGCCGACCTGGAACCGCAAGATCCGGATCTTCGCCGACTGGACGCTCGCGATGTTCC
Organism: Streptomyces clavifer; assembly: GCA_014651175.1. GTDB lineage: Bacteria > Actinomycetota > Actinomycetes > Streptomycetales > Streptomycetaceae > Streptomyces > Streptomyces clavifer. The sequence goes on from BMWJ01000008.1 coordinate 239,561, forward strand.
TCAAGCGCGAGGTCGTCTCGCTCGGCGCCATGGAGACGCCGCGCGAGGAGTTCTACGAGGCTGCCAAGCCGAGCCCCGCGCCGGTCGCCGCCAAGCCGGAGGGTGAGAAGGCCAAGGCCTCCTAGCGCCCGCACGTCACCGAAGGGGCCGTCCGCCATCCGTGGTGCGGACGGCCCCTTCGGCGTGCTCCGGCACGGCCCACAAGTGCATGGGTGATGCAACTGTTTTGCCGTTCCGTTGCGATGTGACGGGATGGCGCGGGGGCCGGGCGGTGTTGACCCACATGTACCTCGCCGGGACACCGAGGTGTCGCAGCCGGGTTCATGCATGTATATGCGAATTTGGGCATGTTGGGAAACACCACCACGGAGGTGTACGCCATGGCAGACGCCGCATCGCGGCTGACCGCTCTCGCCGAGGAGTTGCTCGGAGAACCCCTGCCGGTCCGGATCCGGGCCTGGGACGGCAGCGAGTCCGGTCCGCCGGGCGCACCCGTCCTCGTCCTGCGTCACCGCCGCGCCCTGCGCCGCCTGCTGTGGAAGCCGGGCGAACTGGGCCTGGCCCGCGCCTGGGTGGCCGGTGAGATCGACATCGAGGGCGATCTCTACGCCGCCCTGAACCACGTGGCCGGACTGCTGTGGGAGCGCGGCGCCGACGCGAAGGACACCGTCCACCCGGTCCGTGACCCGAAGGTGCGCGCCTTCGCCCGCGGCCTGGTCCAGCTGGCCGGCCCCTGGCCCCCGCCGCCCCCGCCGGCCGAGGAGGTCCGCCGCCGCGCCGGTGCGCTGCACACCAGACGCAGCGACAAGCAGGCCATCAGCCACCACTACGACGTGGGAAACGACTTCTACGAACTGGTCCTCGGCCCGTCCATGGTCTACTCCTGCGCCTACTGGCAGGACGGCGGGACCCTCGAGGACGCCCAGCGCGACAAGCTCGACCTCGTCTGCCGCAAGCTCGCCCTCAAGGAGGGCGACCGGCTCCTCGACGTCGGATGCGGCTGGGGCTCCCTGGCCGTCCACGCCGCCCGCGAGTACGGCGCCCGCGTGACCGGAGTGACCCTCTCCACCGAACAGGCCGCGTTCGCCCGCAAGCGCATCGCCGAGGAGGGCCTCACCGACCGGATCGAGATCCGGGTCCAGGACTACCGGGACGTCCGCGACGGTCCGTACGACGCCATCTCCTCGATCGGCATGGCGGAGCACGTCGGTTCGGTCCGCTTCCGTGAGTACGCCGACGACCTCTACGCCCTCCTGAGGCCCGGCGGCAGGCTGCTCAACCACCAGATCGCCCGCCGCCCCGAGAAGGACGAGTCGGCCTACCGCATCGACGAGTTCATCGACGCGTACGTCTTCCCCGACGGGGAGCTCGCCCCGGTGGGCCGTACCGTCGCCATGCTGGAGGAAGCGGGCTTCGAGGCCCGCGACGTCGAAGCGATCCGCGAGCACTACGCCCTGACCCTGCGTCAGTGGGTGGCCAATCTGGAGAAGCACTGGGCGCGGGCGGTCCGGGCCACCTCGCCCGGCCGGGCCCGGGTCTGGCGGCTCTACATGGCCGCGTCCGCGCTCTCCTTCGAGCACAACAGGATCGGCGTCAACCAGATCCTCGCGGTGCGTCCGCGGGAGGGCGGTCCCGCGGACATGCCGCTGCGCTCCCGCGTCTGGACGGCGTCGGGCTGATCCCACGCCGAGGGGCCGGTGTCCGCGTCGCGGACACCGGCCCCTCGGGTATGCCGTCGCTACTCGGTCTTGATGGCCGTCAGCATGTTCAGCTTCGCGCCACTGCGGGCCGGCCAGAGGGAGGCCAGGACACCCACGAGGCCCGCGAGGACCAGGAAGAGCGCGAGCCGGTCCCAGGGGATGACCAGGGCGTAGCCCGGGATGGAGGCCGAAAGGCTCTTCCCGATGGCCCAGCCGAGGAACGTGCCGAGGCCCACGCCGACCACCGCTCCGAAGAGCGAGATGACGACGGCCTCCAGCCGGATCATGCGCTTGACCCTGCGCCGGTCAAGGCCGATCGCCCGCAGCATGCCGATCTCCTGCTGACGTTCGAAGACGGACATGGCCAGCGTGTTGACGACCCCGAGGACCGCGATGACCAGGGCCATCGCCAGCAGCGCGTACATGATGTTCAGCGCCGTGTTGATGAACCCGCCGAACATGTCCCTGATGCCCTGGCGGTCCATGACGCTCATCGCCGGGTTGTCGCCGAGCGCGTCGATCACGGCCTTCTCGTTGGCGGCGCTCTGTCCGCCGTCCATGGTCAGCCAGACCTCACGGATGTCGGCGACGCTCTCGTGCGGGGCGACGACGTCCTCGGGGATCAGGACCGGGGAGAGGAACTCGTTGCCCTCGTAGAGGGCGCCGACCTTCAGGGTCTCCTTCTTCTCGTCGTCGAACGTCACGGGCACACTGTCGCCGGTCTTCCAGCCGTGCGACTTCGCGGTCTTGCGGTCGACGGCGATCTCGCCGTCCTTCAGCGAGGAGAGCGATCCGGAGACCACCTTCAGGTTGAAGACCTTCTCGACGTCGCCCGGAGTGACCCCGGAGGCGGAGACACCCCCCTTGCCGGCGGTGAGCCAGACGGACCGCTGGGGGGTGGCCGCGGCGACGCCGTCGGCCTTGCGCAGGGCGTCGAGAGCCGACTCGTCGAGCGAGTCTCCGCTGGCCATCGAGACCATGTAGTCGGCCCGGATGTTGTCCGTCGTCATCTTGTCGATGGCCTGGCCGAGAGTAACGCCGAGCACGGAGATGCCGGTGACCAGGGTGAGCCCGATCGCCAGGGCGGAGGCGGTGGCTCCGGTCCGGCGCGGATTGCGCACCGCGTTCTGGGCGGCCAGCTTGCCGGACACCCCGAAGAGCCTCCGCAGCAGCGGTCGTGCCAGGGCGATCACCGGCCGCGAGAGCAGCGGGATGAGCACGATGACACCGATCAGGGCGAGGAACGCTCCGCCACCGAGCAGCCATCGGCCGTTCTCGTCGCCCTGAGCCGCACCGGTGACGATCAGGGCGGACCCGATGAGTGTGATCACCGCGCCGATCGAGTTGCGCACGACCAGCGACTTGGTGGTGGCCACCGCGTGCACGCTGCTCATCGCCGCCACCGGCGGGATCTTGGCGGCGCGACGGGCGGGCAGCCAGGCGGCGAACACGGTGATCAGCACGCCGACGCCGAACGCGGAGGCGACCGCGGTGGGGGAGACGACCAGAGGGCCGGCAGGGATCTTCCCGCCGAACACGCCCATCGCGGAGCGCAGCCCCGTGGCGAGGCCGACGCCGAGGAGGAAGCCGGTCACCGAGGCGATCAGACCGACCACACCGGCCTCGAGCAGGATGGCCCTCTTGACCTGCCGGCGGGAAGCGCCGACGGCGCGCATCAGGGCGAGTTCCTTGGTGCGCTGAGCGATGAGCATGGTGAACGTGTTGGCGATCAGGAACACGCCGACGAAGAGCGCGATGGCCGCGAAGGCCAGCAGCATCGAGTTGAGGCTCTTGAGGCCGGACTCGGTCATCTCGGCCTCCTCGTCCGCGAGGGCGGCGCCCGTCTTGGCCTCCGCGCTCTCGGGGAGGAGGGGCTTCACGGCTTCCAGGAGCTGCTGGTCGGACGCCCCGGCCGCGGCGGTCACGGTGACGTCGCTGAACTGGCCGGGCCGCAGGTAGAGCTGCTGGGCGACCTCGGTGTCGAAGAGGACCAGGCTGCCGCCCGCGTTCACGGCGCCGTCCTCGGTGGTGAAGACTCCGGAGAGGGTGTACTCCTTCACCGGCCCGTTGGTGGCGACCCGTACCGGGGCGCCGACGCGGTACTCGCCCTTGCTCGCGGTCTCCTTGTCGAGGGCGATCTGGCCGTCCTTCACCGGTCCCGTGCCCTCGGTGAACGTGTACTGCGCGTCCTTGCCGTCGGTGCCCGGGGAGTAGTTGGATCCGGTGTTGGACCAGCCGTTGCCGATGAGCTTGCCGTCCGGGTCGGCGACGCCCGCGAATCCGGAGACCCGGCCGGTGGCCTCCGCCACGCCGTCGAGGTTCTCGATCTTCTTGCGCGTGGCCTCGTCGACGGCGGGGGTCTCCTCGTCGCCGCGCTCGGCCCACGTGGTGACGGCGACGGCCACCTTGTCGTAGTTCTTGGCGGACTGGTTGCGGAAGGCGTTGCCGAGGGTGTCGGTGAAGACCAGGGTGCCGGAGACGAAGGCGACGCCGAGCATCACGGCGAGCACGGTCATCAGCAGTCTGGCCTTGTGCGCAAGGACGTTGCGCACGGCGGTACGGAACATGTCTCGATTCCTGGGGGGTTCGGGATGCGGAGGGGGAAGGGCGGGCAGCCGTCGTGTCAGCTGGTGCGGCCCTTCGCGTCGAACGCCTTCATCCGGTCGAGGACACCGTCGGCGGTGGGGCTGATCATCTGGTCGACGACCGCACCGTCGGCCAGGAAGATCACGCGGTCCGCGTAGGAGGCGGCCACCGGGTCGTGGGTCACCATCACCACGGTCTGGCCGAGCTCGCGCACCGAGTTGCGAAGGAAGCCCAGCACCTCGGCGCCGGAGCGGGAGTCCAGGTTGCCGGTCGGCTCGTCACCGAAGATGATCTCCGGCTGCGAGGCCAGGGCGCGGGCCACCGCGACGCGCTGCTGCTGGCCGCCGGAGAGCTCGGTGGGCCGGTGCTTCAGCCGGTCGGAGAGGCCCACCATGTCGATGACCTTCTGCAGCCACGCGGCGTCCGGCTTCCGGCCCGCGATGTCCATCGGCAGCGTGATGTTCTCCAGTGCCGTCAGGGTCGGCAGCAGGTTGAAGGCCTGGAAGATGAAGCCGATCTTGTCCCGGCGCAGCTGGGTGAGCTGCTTGTCCTTGAGCGTCCCCAGCTCGGTGTCGCCGATGCGCACGGAACCGCTGCTGAAGCTGTCGAGGCCGGCCACGCAGTGCATCAGCGTGGACTTCCCGGAGCCCGAGGGCCCCATGATCGCGGTGAACTCGCCCTGGGGGAAGTCCACGGTCACCCGGTCCAGGGCGACGACCTGGGTCTCACCCTGGCCGTAGACCTTCGACAGCTCCGTGGCGCGGGCGGCGACCGCGGTGGTGCGGTGAACGGTGGTGGTGGTCACAGGGAGACTCCTGGTTCGGAAGGGCGGTGCGGGCGGTTCGGGCCCCGTTCGGGAACCTCTCCATCGTCTCGGCCGTTTTCCTCGCAGGCGTCAGCCCCCGTGCCCGTTCCCGGGGCCCTCTTGAGTCGCACCGCCCGGGCCGCGGCCTACTCCTCGGGGATGACACCGACCCTGAGAACGTCGTTCCTCAGCGGGGCGGCGCGGTGGATCCGCGGGGGACCAGACGTGCCGCGGCGTCCTCGAATCCCGGGGCCGAGCCGTCGGCCACCATCGCCAGCAGGGTGCGGGCGGCATGGGTGCCGTACGCCGGGATGTCACGGCTCAGCGCGGTCAGCGGCGGCCGGACGACCCGGGACAGCTGGGAGTCGTCCCAGGCGACGAGCGACAGGTCGGCGGGCACGTCGAGACCCATCTCCTGTGCGACGGAGAGCCCGGCGACGGCCATGATGTCGTTGTCGTAGATGACGGCGGTCGGCCGCGCCGCCGAGCTGATCAGCCGTCGCGTCGCGTGCGCGCCCTCCTCGCCGGAGTAGTCCGTGTGCACCACCACGGGTTCGTCCAGGCCCAGCTCCGCGCTGATCTCGCGCTGGGCGCGGTCCCGCAGTCGCGTGTGGGCCAGCTCGGGCAGACCGGCGACCCGGGCCACGCGGCGGTGCCCGAGCGCGGCCAGATACGTCAGGGTGTCCCGCAGGGCGGCCGAGTCGTCCGACCACACGGGGGTGAGGGAGCCCGCCGCCGAGGGGTGGCCGATCACCACGGCCGGCATCCCCAGCTCGGCGACGCCCTCGATGCGCGGGTCCGGGGAGCGGACGTCGGCGAGGAACACCCCGTCCACCCGGCCCTCGCCCCACCACCGGTGGTACATCTCCAGCTCCTGGGCCGGGTCGGTGACGACCTGGAGGAGCAGGGCGCAGCCCCGCGCGGACAGCTCGCTCTCGATGCCGCTGATCAGCTCCATGAAGAACGGCTCCACCCCGAGCATCCTGGCCGGCCGGGACAGCGCGAGGCCCACGGTGTCCGCCCGGGCGCGGGTCAGGGCGCGGGCCGCGCTGTTGGGCCGCCAGCCGATCTCCTCGGCGATGGCCTTGATGGAGGCACGGGTCGCGGGCGAGACCCCGGGGCGGTCGTTCAGTGCGTACGACACCGCGACCTTGGACACTCCGGCCCGGCGCGCGATGTCGGCGATCGTGGGGCGGTGCTTGGACATGCGACCTCGCTTAACCGGTTCGTGTTCTGAACGCATCCTAGCCGCAGGCCCCTGACCTCTGTCTTCCCCCGAGCGGTCCAGACCTCTTCGCGAGTCCCCGCAGAAACTGGGATGGGAGCGCTCCCGCACCCTTGACACCGCTTCGGGCCCCCCATACCTTCACGGGCACTTACCCGGTTCAGTAACTCCGCTCGGCAGGGACGGCGCGGGGAAGAAGGAGGGGCTATGGGTACGCGTACCCGGCTGCGGGTCACCACCGCACTCGCCGTGTTCACACTCGCCGCGACCGGATGCACGGGAGGCGGCTCGGGGGCGGGCGGCACCGGCGGCCCGGCCGGCAAGGGCGGCTCGCTGCCGCGGAACGAGACGCTCTACACGACCGGCACCCAGTGGGGGCCGCCGGCCAACTACAACCCGCTGCGCAACTGGGACCACGCGACCGGCACCAAGGGCCTGGTCTACGAGACGCTGTTCCACTTCGACCCCGCCGAGGGCGAGCTGAAGCCCTGGCTCGCGGAGTCCGGCAGCTGGACCGGCGACAAGACGTACGAGGTGAAGCTGCGCCCGGGCATCACCTGGGCCGACGGCAAGCCGCTGACCGCGAAGGACGTCGCGTACTCCTACGGCCTCGGCAAGATCGAGGCGTCGGCCTTCCACTCGCTGTGGAGCTGGCTGTCCGACGCGAAGGCGGTGGACGACACCACGGTCCGCTTCACCTTCGAGGAGGCCCGCTACCAGGAGTGGGACTCCACCCTCTACGGCCAGCCGATCGTCCCCGAACACGTCTGGGGGTCGCGCACCGACGAGGACGTCCTCAACGGCGTCAACGACAAGCCGGTCGGCACCGGGGCGTACAAGCTCAGGAGCAAGACCCAGGACCGGGTCGTCTGGGAGCGGCGCGACGACTGGTGGGGCACGAAGGCGCTGAGCATGACGCCCGCCCCCCGCTACATCGTCGACGTCTCCAACCCGAGCAACGAGGTGGTCATCGGGCAGCTGGGCCAGGGCCAGCTGGACCTCAGCAACAACTTCCTGCCCGGCGCCTCCTCGCTGATCAAGAGCAAGAAGGTCGTGTCGTACTACGACAAGGCCCCGTACATGCTCTCGGCCAACACCGCCTGGCTGGTGCCCAACACCACCAAGAAGCCGATGGACGACGCCGCCTTCCGCAGGGCGCTCGCCTCGTCCGTCGACACCGGGAAGATCGTGAAGGGCGTGTACGGCGAGCTGGTCAAGCCCGCCTCCCCGACCGGTCTGCTGCCGCAGTGGGAACAGTTCGACGACAAGGCGCTGATCGCCGAGAAGGGCTTCACGCATGACGCCGCCGCGGCGAAGAAGGAGCTCGCGGACGCCGGCTACGAGGACACGAACGGCGACGGCTTCGTCGAGAACAAGGACGGGTCACCGCTCAGCCTGAAGCTGGCCGTGCCCTCCGGCTGGACCGACTGGATGGAGGCGGCCAAGGTCATCGCCGCCGGCGCCAAGGACGCGGGCATCAAGGTCAGCACCGAGTTCCCCGACCAGAACGCCCTCACCGAACAGCGCGGCAAGGGCGACTTCGACCTCGTGATCAACAACGAGCGCCAGCTGTCCAACACCCCCTGGACGTACTACGAGTACATGTTCCAGATGCCGGTCCAGAAGCAGCAGAACACCGTGAACTTCGGGCGGTACGAGAACGAGGAGGCCTGGAAGCTGGTCCAGGAGCTCGCCGGGGTCAGGACCGACGACACCGCGGGCATGAAGGCCGCCGTCTCCAAGATCCAGGACATCCAGCTCACCGAGATGCCCATCATCCCGCTCTGGTACAACGGCCTCTGGTCGCAGTCCACCTCCGGTACCTGGAAGAACTGGCCGTCGGACGCCCCCGGTGCCCCCAAGAGCGCACCGGCCCTGTGGCGCAACTGGCTGGAGATGGGCGGCTTCGAGACGCTCACCCAGCTGAAGCCCGCCAAGTGACACGGCAGTTCTGACCCGCTGACCGCCCTGCCGTGCGCGTGTCCACCTGACCGGGGCGCGCACGGCGGGGCTCTCCACCAGGGGAGCACCCTTGCGCCGTTACTTCGCCCGAAAACTCCTTGTCTACGCACTGACCTTCGTCGTCGCCGTCACCGTCAACTGGATGATCCCGCGCTTCATGCCCGGCGACCCGGTGGCGGCCATGGTGGCCCGGGCCCGGGTCTCGCAGCCCGAGGCCGCCGAGGCGATGCGCACGTACTACAACAACCTGTTCGGCTTCGACGAGCCCCTGTGGCAGCAGTACCTGCACTTCTGGGGAGCCCTGCTCCAGGGGGACTTCGGCATCTCCATCTGGGTCTTCCCGACGCCGGTCGGCGACGTCCTGCTGGACGCGCTCCCGTACACCCTCGGCCTGATGGTCCCGTCGGTGCTGCTCAGCTGGTTCGCCGGCAACTGGATCGGTGCGCTCTCCGCACGCCGCAAGGTCCTCGACAACACGGTGCTGCCGGTCGGCTACCTGCTGACCGCGATGCCGTACATGTGGATCGCCGTCATCCTCGCCTGGGCGTTCGGCGCCCAGGCCGGCTGGTTCCCCCTGTCGGGCGGCTACAGCCTGGACATCCAGCCGGGATGGAACGCCGGCTTCGTCCTGGACGCACTGCACCACTGGGTGCTGCCCTTCCTCTCGCTCTTCCTCGTCGCGCTCGGCGGGTGGGCCATCGGCATGCGCAACATGATCATCTACGAGCTGGAGTCCGACTACTCCTCGTACCTCTCGGCCCTCGGCGCACCGCAGCGGCTCATCCGCCGCTACGCCTTCCGCAACGCGGTCCTGCCCCAGGTCACCGGTCTCGCCCTCCAACTGGGCGTGCTGGTCGCCGGAGCGCTCGTCACCGAGATCGTCTTCGCCTACCCGGGGCTCGGCTCACTGATCCTCGCGGCGATCCAGAACCAGGACTTCTTCCTGCTCCAGGGCGCTTTCCTGTTCATCGTCATCGGCGTGCTGATCGCCAACTTCCTCATCGACATCGTGTACGTCGTCGTCGACCCCCGCACCCGTACGGGCATGGCAGGAGGCACGTCATGAGCACACTGCCCGACCCGGCACCCGAGACCGCCGCCGCACCGGCCGCCCCCTCCGCCCCGGCGGCGAAGCCCGGCAGCGAGTGGCTGCACTACGCGGTGCGCAACCCCAAGCTGCTGATCGGCTTCTCCCTCGTCGTCGTCCTGTTCGCGACCGGCCTCGCCGGTCCGCTGCTGCTCGACAACGGCAACCCCAACGAATACGTCGGCCCGCAGGCGTCCGCCCCCGACGGCACGTACTGGATGGGCACCACGACCTTCGGCCAGGACGTGTACGCGCAGTTCGTGCACGGGCTGCGCGCCACCTTCCTGGTCGGTGTCGTCGGCGGTGCGATCGCCGCCGTCATCGCCATGCTCGTCGGCTTCCTCGCCGGCTACCGGGGCGGGATCACCGACGAGATCCTGAACATGCTGACCAACGTCGTGCTGGTCATCCCCGCCCTCGCCGTCCTGCTGATCATCAACGCCTACATGGGGGTGCGCAGCGTCGCCGTGCAGGGGCTCTTCATCGGGCTCACCTCGTGGCCCTGGGCGGCCCGGGCGATCCGGGCGCAGACCTTCTCGCTGCGCACCCGGGAGTTCGTGGACCTCGCCCGGCTCAGCGGGAGCGGCACCTGGCGGATCGTCTTCCGCGAGATCGCGCCCAACATGAGCTCGTACCTCTTCATGATGTTCATCCTGCTGTTCGGCGGGTCCATCCTCATCGCCTCCTCACTGGACTTCATCGGGCTCGGCCCGACGGAGGGCGTCTCGCTCGGCCTGATGCTGCAGAGCGCCCAGCAGTGGAGCGCGCTCCAACTCGGCATGTGGTGGTGGTTCATCCCGCCGGGTGCCGGGATCACCGCGATCGTCGGCGCGCTGTACGTCGCCAACGTCGGCCTCGACGAGGTCTTCAACCCGAAGCTGAGGGAGTCGTGAGCACATGACCCTGACCGTCGACGACCTGCGGGTCCACTACCGCACGCTGCGGGGCGAGGTCCGTGCCCTGGACGGCGTCGGCTTCGACCTGGCGGACGGCGAGATCCTGGGCCTGGCGGGCGAGTCCGGCTGCGGCAAGACCACCCTGGGCAAGGCGCTGATCCGGCTGGACGGCCGGATGCGGCACGCGGGCGGCACCGTCACCCTGGACGGCGACGAACTGCCGCTGTCCGACGACCGGGCGATGAACGCCTACCGCTTCCACAAGATCTCGCTCGTCCCCCAGTACTCGATGAGCGCCCTCAACCCGACCCGCCGCATCGGCCGCATGATCCGCGAGCTCCTCGCCTCGCGCGGCGTCACCGTGGACACGGACGAACTGCACCGCCGGCTGGCCCTCGTCGGCCTGGAGCCCGGCGTCCTGGACCGCTACCCGATCGAGCTGTCCGGAGGCATGAAGCAGCGCGCCGTCATGGTGATCTCCACGCTCCTGGACCCCTCCGTCCTCATCGCCGACGAGGTCACCTCGGCCCTGGACGTCTCCAACCAGCAGGCGGTCGTCGGCGCCCTCACGGGACTCCGCGACAAGGGCCTGGTCACCAGCATGATCTTCGTGACCCACGACCTCGGGCTGACCTCGCACATCGCCGACTCGATCATGGTGATGTACGCGGGCAAGCTCGCCGAGAAGGCCCCCACGAAGGTGCTGACGACCGAGCCCCGCCACCCGTACACCAGGATGCTGATCGGCTCGCTGCCCCAGGTCGGCGCCCGGTACAAGGACAAGCCGCTCAGCGGTATCGAGGGCTCCCCGCCCTCCCTGCTGGACCCCCCGCCCGGCTGCCGCTTCCGCGACCGCTGCCCCCTCGCCGACGCCCGGTGCGCCGAGGAGCCGCCCGTCGTCGAGATAGCCCCCCGCCACTCCGTCGCATGCTGGAAGGCGGCCTGATGCTGACCCTCGACCGTGTCACCAAGACCTTCCGGGCCGGCGCCTTCGGCGGCGGGTCCGTCACCGCCGTCGACCGGGTGTCCTTCGAAGCGGCACCCGGCGAGCTCGTCTCGCTCATCGGCGAGAGCGGCAGCGGCAAGTCCACCATCGGCCGCATGGTCCTCGGTCTCACCGAGGTCAGCGGCGGCAGCCTCACCCTGGACGGCGAGCGGGTCAGGCCGGGCAAGGACTTCTACCGCCGCGTCCAGGGCGTCTTCCAGGACCCCTTCAGCTGCTACAACCCGGTCTTCAGGGCCGACCGCGTCTTCGCCCTCGTCCGCCGCGCCTACCACCCCGGCGTCGGCGACAAGGAGTGGGCCGAACGCGTCGAGAGGGCCGTACGGGACGTGCGCCTGGACCCCGGGCAGGTGCTGGGCCGCTACCCGCACCAGCTCAGCGGCGGGCAGCTCCAGCGGCTGCTCATCGCCCGCGCGCTCCTGCTCGACCTGCGCTTCCTGGTCGCCGACGAGATCACCAGCATGCTCGACGCCTCCACCCGCATCGACGTGCTCAACCTCCTCGCCGGCCTCAAGGAGCGCGGCCTGGGCGTCCTCTACATCACCCACGACCTCTCGCTCGGCACCTACCTCGCCGAGAAGACCGTGGTGCTGCGCAGCGGCCGTGTCGTCGAACGCGGTGACACGGCGAAGGTCTTCGGCAACCCCCTGCACCCCTACACCCGCACGCTGCTGGCAGCCGTTCCCCGCCTCAACGAGCCGTGGACGTCCGCCGAACCCGTGGAGGCCTGCGCCTACCACGAGGGGGGCGCGCGGGACACCGGCCTGTACGAGACCGAGCCGGGCCACTTCGTGGCCTGCGCCGGGCTCCCCGACTGCGGAAGGACCCTCGCGTGACCCTCCACCGCCTGCCCCTGCACGACGGCTGGACCCTCACCGCCGGGGGCCCCGTGCCCGTGGGGCTCCCCACCGGGGGCGTCCCCGCGACGGTCCCCGGGTGCGTGCACACCGACCTGCTGGCCGCCGGCCTGATCGACGACCCCTATCTCGACGACAACGAGACCCGGCTCGGCTGGATCGGCCGCACCGACTGGACGTACCGCACCGTCTTCGACTGGACCGGGGACGCGCACACGTCCACCGACCTGTGCTTCGACGGCCTCGACACCGTCGCCACCGTCCTGCTCAACGGCACCGAGGTGGGCGGCACCGCCAACCAGCACCGCGGTTACCGCTTCCCCGTCCGCACGCTGCTGCGCGAGGGCGCGAACACCCTCGACGTCCGCTTCACCGCCCCGTACACGTACGCCGAGGCCCTGCGCGACAAGCTGGGCGACCGGCCCGGCGCGTACACCGAGCCGTACGCCTTCATCCGCAAGATGGCCTGCAACTTCGGCTGGGACTGGGGGCCGACCCTGGTCACCTCCGGTATCTGGCGCCCGGTCGCCCTGGAGTCCTGGACGGGCCCGCGCATCGCCGAGGTGAAGGTGCTGGCCGACCTGGACGGCGACGGGGTGCCGCGCCTCGCGCTCACCCTCGACGTCGACCGGGCCGGGGACGGGCCCCTGGAGGCGACGGTGGAGGTGGCCGGCGAGCAGGCCGTGCTCGCCGTCGCCCCCTCAGAGCACCGTGCGTCCGTCACCCTGTCCGTCCCCGGGGCCGGACGCTGGTGGCCGCACAGCCACGGCGAGCAGCCGCTGTACGACGTCACCGTCCGCCTCGGCGACCAGGCATGGACCGGCAGGACCGGTTTCCGGGGCGTCGCCCTGGAGCGCGAGGCGTTCCGCCTCTCCGTCAACGACGAGCCCCTCTTCGTACGCGGGGTGAACTGGATACCGGACGACTGCTTCCCGGCCCGTGTCACCCGGCAGCGGATCTCCGACCGCTTCGACCAGGCGGTCGCGGCGGGCGTCAACCTGATCCGCGTCTGGGGCGGCGGCCTCTACGAGAGCGACGACTTCTACGAGCTGGCCGACGAGAAGGGCCTGCTGGTCTGGCAGGACTTCCCGTTCGCCTGTGCCGCCTACCCGGAGGAGCAGCCGCTGTACGACGAGGTCGCCGCCGAGGTCCGCGAGAACCTCGTCCGGCTCGCCCCGCACCCCTCCCTGGTCCTGTGGTGCGGCAACAACGAGAACCTGGAGGGCCATGCCGACTGGGGCTGGCAGGACGAGCTCCGGGGCCGCAGCTGGGGCCACGGTTACTACCACGGGCTGCTGCCCGCCCTGTGCGCCGAGACGGACCCCACCCGCCCCTACTGGCCGGGCTCGCCCTACTCCGGCTCCCCGGAGCTGCCGCCGAACGACCCCGCGCGCGGCACGGTCCACCTCTGGGAGGTGTGGAACCGGGCCGACTACACGCACTACGCCGACACCGCCCACCGCTTCGTCGCCGAGTTCGGCTTCCAGGGCCCGCCCGCGTACGCCACGCTGCGACGGGCCGTCAGCGGCCCGCTCGGTCTGGGCGCCCCGCTCATCGCCCACCACCAGAAGGCGGAGGACGGCGAAGCCAAGCTGCTGCGCGGACTGGGTGACCACCTCCCGCAGCCGGCGTCCTTCGACGACTGGCACTGGCTCACCCAGCTGAACCAGGCCCGCGCCGTCGCCTTCGGCATCCGCCACTTCCGCTCGCACACGCCGTACTGCATGGGCGCGATCGTGTGGCAGCTCAACGACTGCTGGCCCGTCGTGTCCTGGGCGGCCGTGGACGGCGACGGCCGCCGCAAACCCCTCTGGTACGCGCTGCGGAAGGTGTACGCGGACCGGCTGATGGCCGTACGGGACGGCGCACTGCACCTGGTCAACGACTCCGCCGACCCCTGGGAGGGGACCCTGCGGCTGACCCGGCGCGGCCTGGACGGGGCGCTGCTGGCCGAGGAGGAGACCGTGGTGTCCACGGCCGCACGGGGCGTCGGCCGCGTACCCCTGCCGCCGTCCGTCGCCCGGCCGGGGGACGGCGCCCGCGAGGTGCTGGTGGCGGAGCTGGGGGAGCTGCGGGCGGTCGAGTTCTACGAGGAGGACACCCGCCTCGCGCTGCCCCCCGCGCGGTACGACGCCGTGGTCACGCAGGGTGACGCGGCCGGAGTCGGCTACCGGGTCACGGTGACCGCGCGGACCCTGCTGAGGGACCTCGCACTGTTCCCCGACCGGCTGGATCCGGCGGCGGAGGTCGACGACATGCTCGTCACGCTGCTGCCCGGCGAGAGCGCCGTGTTCCATGTCACGGGAGCGGTGCTGAGGGACCCGCAGGCGCTGGGGAGCCGGCCCGTCCTGAGGTGCGTCAACGACACCGCCGGACCCTGAGGTGGCGCGACCCTGGCGAAGGCTGGCGTGGGCATGGCGAAAGGGCCGTGCATATGCGGCGAGTTTCCGGCATTCCCGTTTGCCGGGTTCGTACCCATAGGGATGTCCGGGCATGTGCTGATGCGGTGCGTGGTGTCTGACGGACCCTCAAACGGTCAATAAAATAAGACAACATCGAGAAGGTGTTCCGCTGATCGGGCGATGCCCCCCGATAAGGTCTTGTGCCAACGCGGAGCCGCGCGCCCACGCCCGGGTGGTGGAATGCAGACACGGCGAGCTTAAACCTCGCTGCCTCCTCGGGGGCGTGCCGGTTCGAGTCCGGCTCCGGGCACCACCACAGCGTCGGTGGGATCCGGGCGGCTGCACAGTACTTCAGCAGTCAACTTCTCTTAAAGATCCTCCTCTGGCACTAGCGTGTTTGTTTTGCCTACCCATTACTCTTGTGGGAAGGCCACGCTGGGTGGCCATGGAGGAGTGAAATGAGGAGCAGCAACCCGGTCTTCTCGCGACGGGGGTTCAGCCGCGACAACGGCTACGCGGGCTTCAACGCGGCGCCGCAGGCCGGGGCCCCCGCAGCGGGTGCCAACCCGTACGCACAGGGCACCGCCGCCAACCCGTACGCCACGAACCCCTACGCCCAGCAGGACACTCAGTACGGCGCCCCGCAGGCGCCGGCGCGCTCCGGCGCGATGACGATCGACGACGTCGTCACGCGCACGGCGATGACGCTGGGCACCGTGGTGCTCACCGCCGCGCTCTCCTGGGCCCTGCTGCCCGTCGACGAGGCCAACCTCGGCACGTCGTACGGCATCGCCATCGGCGCCGCCCTGGTGGCGTTCGTCTTCGCGATGATCCAGTCGTTCAAGCGCAAGCCGTCGCCTGCGATCATCCTCGCGTACGCGGCCTTCGAGGGTGTCTTCCTCGGAGTGATCTCCAGCGCGGTCAGCACCTACATCAGCCCCGGCACGGTGATGCAGGCGGTGATGGGCACCATGTGCGTCTTCGCCGGTGTCCTCATCGCGTACAAGATGCGCTGGATCCGCGTCACACGCCGCTTCTACGGCTTCGTGATGGCCGCGGCCATGGGCTTTGTGCTCCTGATGATGGTCAACCTGCTGTTCTCCGTGTTCGGAGGCGGTGACGGCCTGGGCTTCCGCAGCGGCGGCCTCGGCATCCTCTTCGGTGTCATCGGGATCATCCTCGGTGCGTGCTTCCTCGCCCTGGACTTCAAGCAGGTCGAGGACGGCGTCAACTACGGCGCACCGCGCGAGGAGTCCTGGCTGGCGGCCTTCGGCCTCACCCTGACCCTGGTGTGGATCTACCTGGAGATGCTGCGTCTTCTCTCCATCCTCAACGGGGACGACTGACCCGTAGGGACTGACTGACGGAACCGCCCGCAGGCGCACGTGCCTGCGGGCGGTTCCGTTTTCGCGCGGGGCGGGCCGGGGTACTCGCAGGAGCCCCTGTGCGCCCCGTCGCGGCTCGTACGCGTGCATGACCGCCCCGGCGTGGCCGTTGGGCGCCCCCGGCGCGGTGCGTGCCCCCTGGGCCTTCCCGGCACCGTTCCCCGCCGGAGGGCCGTTGGCAGCGGCCCCGCGGGGGCGCGTAGGGTCGCGGCGTGCTCGATACGACCCCCCTCATCACGGCCGTGGACCGATTCGCCGACCACCTGCGGAGCGCCCCGCAGAGCCGGCTGCAGCGCGGCGCCGCCGCCGAGGCCCTGGCCACGGCCAGGGAGCTGGCGGCGCGGGCGCAGCGCGCCGAGGACCCGGCCCGGGAGCCGCACCTGATGCCGGACGCGGGGATATTCGCCGTGGGCGACCAGCTCGCCGTCGCGGGGCGGGACCTGGCGGTGGCACTGGAAACGGCCTCGTCCCGGGAGCTGGACGAGGCCGTGCGCTGTGTCGAGGAGGCGGCGGCACGGGCCTTCCCGTGAGCCGCCGCGGGCCGGACCTCAGAACGAGGCGATGACGCGGTCGGCGAGGATGTAGACGTTCTCCGTGCCGCACGAGAAGGTCAGCGCGTAGGCGCCGGAGACGCCGGAACCTCCCAGCAGCACCGGCTGCTCACCCGCCCGCAGGGATGCGGCGAGCCGCTCGGCGGTCTCGCGGTGGCCCGGGGTCATGCAGAGCGTGGTCCCGTCGGCGAAGACGTACACGTCGAGCGTGCCGAGCGGGCCGGGGCGGACGTCCGTGAGCTGCGTCCCGGTGTCGGCGAGCCGCTCCAGGCGGTCCACGGTACGCTCATGGTCGGTGACAACCGGTGTCTGCACGGGGACGAAGTCCGGGTGCGAGGGGTGGCGGCGACGGGCCGCGGCCAGCTCCGGGGAGTCGTCGGCGAACTCCGCGAATTCGGTGACCTCGGCGGCCTCGGGCAGGTCGGTCAGCTCCA
Organism: Streptomyces clavifer; assembly: GCA_014651175.1. Taxonomy (GTDB): domain Bacteria; phylum Actinomycetota; class Actinomycetes; order Streptomycetales; family Streptomycetaceae; genus Streptomyces; species Streptomyces clavifer. The sequence goes on from BMWJ01000008.1 coordinate 256,454, forward strand.
CCAGCTCGTCCAACGCCTCGGTGGCTTCGAGGTCCATCGCCTCGAGGCCGGCGAAGTCGGTCTGGCGGGGCATGAAGAACGGGACGTCGTCACCGAGTCCGGCGAGCCCGCCCAGCAGGGACGGGGCGTCGGCGGCGTCACGGGCCTCCTGGGCGGCCCAGAAGGCGCGGGCCTCGGCGAGCTCGCGCTCGCGCTCCTCGGTCAGCGCCTCGGCGACCGCCGCGCGTATCTCCTCGGCCGAGGTGGCGGTGCTCCGGTTCTGCTGTTCGGGCACGGACGCGACGAGGCTCCGCCCCTCCGCAAGCTCCGTACGCAGGGCCGTGACCTGCTTGCGCAGCCCGTGAGCGGCGTGCAGAGCGGCGGCGCCGACGGCCGTGGCAGCGGCGGTGGTCAGCAACAGGGCAAATGACATGGCGCTCACTGACATACTCCCGGTTTCAATCGACACCCCCGACTTCCTACATCAGCTTGTCCTGTACTGGTGCCTGCTGTCAGTGCATTACGTCACGAATTGGACAGGTCTTTGGGCCTGATGTTTAGTCCTGCATCGGGCGTGACCTGCGGAAACGACTCTCCCCCAGGATGCAGGTCACATCCTGGGGGAGATTCGGTCACGTTCGGGGCTCGGCCGGGTTCGGAGGGGCCTCCGCGAGGGAGGGCGGACCGCCCCCGCGGATGCTCGGGAGCCCCGGGGCGAGGGGGCGGCAGGTGCTAGCTGAGGCGCTCGATGACCATGGCCATGCCCTGGCCGCCGCCCACGCACATGGTCTCCAGGCCGAACTGCTTGTCGTGGAACTGAAGGCTGTTGATCAGCGTGCCGGTGATCCGGGCGCCGGTCATGCCGAAGGGGTGGCCGACGGCGATGGCGCCACCGTTGACGTTGACCTTGTCGAGCGGCAGCCCGAGGTCCCGGTAGGACGGGATGACCTGGGCGGCGAACGCCTCGTTGATCTCGGCCAGATCGATGTCGCCGACGGTCAGCCCGGCGCGCTTGAGCGCCTGCTTGCTGGCCTCGACCGGTCCGTACCCCATGATCTCGGGGGACAGGCCGGAGACGCCGGTCGAGACGATCCGGGCCAGCGGGGTCAGGCCCAGCTCGCGCGCCTTGGTGTCGGACATGATCACGAGGGCTGCGGCGCCGTCGTTGAGCGGGCAGCAGTTGGCGGCGGTGACGAGCCCGTCGGGGCGGAACACCGGCTTCAGGCCCTCCACGCCCTCCAGGGTGACGCCCGCGCGCGGGCCGTCGTCCTTGGAGACCACGGTGCCGTCCGGGGTCGTCACGGGCGTGATCTCGCGCTCCCAGAAGCCGTTCTTGAGCGCTTCCTCGGCGAGGTTCTGCGACCGCACGCCGAACTCGTCCATGTCCCGGCGGGTGACGCCCTTGGTCCGGGCCAGGTTCTCGGCGGTCTGCCCCATCGAGATGTAGGCGTCGGGGACGAGGCCCTCCTCGCGGGGGTCGGTCCAGCTCGCGCCCGACTCCTCGGCGCGGGCCGCGGTGCGGGCCTCGGCCTCGGCGAAGAGCGGGTTGTGCGTGTCCGGCAGGCTGTCGGAGTTCCCCTTGACGAAGCGGGACACCATCTCGACACCGGCGGAGATGAAGACGTCGCCCTCGCCGGCCTTGATGGCGTGCAGTGCCATGCGGCTGGTCTGCAGCGAGGGCGAGCAGTAGCGCGTGACCGTACAGCCGGGGAGGTGGTCCATCCCCATCTGCACGGCGATGACGCGGCCCAGGTTGTTGCCCTGCTCCCCGCCGGGAAGGCCGCAGCCGAGCATCAGGTCGTCGATGTCCCTCGGGTCCAGCTCGGGGACCTTGTCCAGCGCGGTCCGGATGATGGTCGCGGTCAGGTCGTCCGCGCGCAGGTCCTTGAGGGACCCCTTGAAGGCCCGGCCGATCGGCGAACGGGCAGCAGAGACGATCACGGCTTCGGGCATCACGCGGCTCCAAGAGGGCTGGAAGGCAGGAAGGCTGGGCTGACTTGGAAGTTACCCGGACGTACAGCTGAGGTCACCCGACAGGTGATGTGATGCGGACCTCTTTTCTAAGCAACCGCTCAGTCGCCCTGTTTGTTCCCGTGCGGGCGGACAGGGCTCAGGGGGCGGGACCCCGCTCGTGGCGGCGCCTGTCCGTCGGGACCCCGCTCAGGCGGGCCGCCACGTCGCCCCGGAGCCGGGCCCGGATCCGGGGGAGGGCGGGGGCACGTCCTCGTGCCGCGTCGGCTCGGTGTGTGCCGGAAGCCGCCGCCGCCGCCGGTGCTTGAGCAGGGCCCAGGGCGCCCGCGCCCCCGTGACCTCGGTGCCCGCCTCCCGCGCCGCCCGCGACGCGGCCTTCGCGACCGGCAGGATGTCCTCCCGCCGCGACCCGTCCAGGTGGTCGGACTCCGGCCACAGGCCCAGCACCGCGCACAGGGTCGGCAGCATCGCCATCGCGGCGGTCGCATAGCCCTCCGCCGACGGGTGGTAGTTGTCGGGACCGAACAGCTCGCGCGGATTCGCCTCGAACTCCGGCCCCAGCAGATCGCCGAGCGACACCGTCCGGCCGCCCTGTTCCACCGCGCCGATCGTCTGTGCCGCCGCCAGCTGCCGGCTCACCCGCCGGGCCAGCCACCGCAGCGGCTGGTAGACCGGCTCGATCGTGCCCAGGTCCGGGCACGTCCCCACGACGACCTCGGCACCCGCCGTACGCAGCCTGCGTACCGCCGTGCTCAGACAGCGCACCGACTGCGTCGCCGGCATCCGGTGCGTCACGTCGTTCGCCCCGATCATGATCACGCAGACGTCCGGCGGTCCCCACGGATCGGCCAGCACCTGCGAGGCCTGCCGCTCCAGGTCGTCCGAACGCGCCCCCGGCAACGCCACGTTCCGCAGATCGACCGGCCGCTCGGCCACCGCCGCCAGCCCGGACGCCAGCAGGGCCCCCGGTGTCTGTCCGGCCCGGCGCACCCCTTGGCCGGCCGCGGTCGAGTCGCCCAGCATCACGAAGCGCAACGGATCGGCAGGACCGGCGAAGGCCACCCCGTACCGCCCGTCCGCACTCGGCGGAACCGGTGCCGTCCCCCCGCCCACCCGCCGCTTCGCCAGCTGTACCTCGGCCAGCACCAGACCCACCGTCGCCGCACCGATCAGCCCGACGCTCCCGCCGCCGTAGGCCGCGCCCGCTGCGATCCGCCGTGCCACCCTCGCCCTCGACACAGTCCGGTCCACCTCCTCCTCGCCGTACAGCCGTCCACAGCACTACCTGCCCCGCGGGGGGCGTCGCCCAATCGCTTCGTCCAATCTCGTGCTCGTACGCATACTCTTGCCTGACCATCTCGGAGACCCCGGAGTACACGGTGCAATTCCACGATTCGATGATCAGTCTTGTCGGCAACACCCCGCTGGTGAGGCTGCGCAATGTGTCGGCAGGCATTCAGGCGACGGTCCTGGCCAAGGTCGAGTACTTCAACCCCGGCGGGTCGGTGAAGGACCGCATCGCGCTGCGCATGATCGAGGCGGCCGAACAGAGCGGCGAGCTGCAGCCCGGCGGCACGATCGTCGAGCCGACCAGTGGCAACACGGGCGTCGGCCTGGCCATCGTCGCCCAGCAGAAGGGCTACAAGTGCATCTTCGTCTGCCCGGACAAGGTGTCCACGGACAAGATCAACGTGCTGCGCGCGTACGGGGCGGAGGTCGTGGTCTGCCCGACGGCCGTCGACCCCGAGCACCCGGACTCGTACTACAACGTCTCCGACCGCCTGGTCCGTGAGACGCCGGGGGCCTGGAAGCCCGACCAGTACTCCAACCCGAACAACCCGCGCTCGCACTACGAGACCACCGGTCCCGAGCTCTGGGAGCAGACGGACGGGCGGATCACCCACTTCGTCGCGGGCGTCGGCACCGGCGGCACGATCACCGGTACGGGCCGCTACCTCAAGGAGATCAGCGGGGACCGGGTCCAGGTCATCGGCGCCGACCCCGAGGGTTCCGTGTACTCGGGCGGTTCCGGCCGTCCGTACCTCGTCGAGGGGGTCGGCGAGGACTTCTGGCCGAGCGCCTACGACCGCACGGTCACGGACGAGATCGTGGCGGTCTCGGACAAGGACTCCTTCCAGATGACCCGCCGCCTCGCCAAGGAGGAGGGCCTGCTCGTCGGCGGCTCCTGCGGCATGGCGGTCGTCGCGGCGCTGGAGGTGGCCGCGCGCCTCGGCCCCGACGACGTCGTGGTCGTCCTGCTGCCGGACAGCGGCCGCGGCTACATGAGCAAGATCTTCAACGACGAGTGGATGGCGGACTACGGCTTCCTGGAGGACACCGGTACCTCCGCGCAGGTCGGTGCCGTCCTCGACTTCAAGGAGGGCCCGCTCCCCTCGCTCGTCCACATGCACCCGGAGGAGACGGTCGGCGAGGCCATCGACGTGCTCCGCGAGTACGGCGTCTCCCAGATGCCGATCGTGAAGCCGGGCGCCGGCCACCCGGACGTGATGGCCGCCGAGGTCATCGGCTCCGTCGTCGAGCGTCAGCTGCTGGACGCGCTGTTCACCCAGCGGGCCTCGCTCTCCGACGCGCTGGAGAAGCACATGTCGGCGCCGCTGCCGCAGGTCGGCTCCGGCGAACCCGTCGAGGACCTGATGGCCGCGCTCAGTGGTGCGGACGGTGCCGATGCGGCGATCGTCCTCGTCGAGGGCAAGCCGAAGGGTGTGGTGAGCAGGCAGGACCTGCTGGCCTTCCTCGCGAAGGACGCGGCCCCCAGGGCGTAGGGAGGCGTTTCCCGGGGTGTGGGGAAGCGTTTCCCGGGGCGTGGGGAAGTGTTTCCCGGGCGTCGCGGAAATGGTACGAGCGCGACATGTGGACGCAGCACCGGCTTAACACGGCTCGGGCAGAGTATGGGGTGTCGGCAGGGAAACCCGCCGGCACCACATACGGCGACACGGACTACGGAGCGGCTCCCGGACCTCCACCGTCGCCCGGACGCGATACCCGGCCCTGACCCGGGGACCGCGTCCCTCGCGGGGACCGCCGTCGTCCCGCCCTCCGGGCAACCGGGGGTGCGGCGGTCCCCGCGACTATCCATGTGCGGGGAGCGGCGACAGCCTCCCCGGCCCTTCCCCCGCCGTTCCGGCCCCGGCTTTTGCCGGGCGCTCTCAGTCGTCCCAGTCGGACGCGCTCCGCTTCCTCCGGGGCCACGGCCACGTACGCGCGGCATGCACGGCGTTCACCCCGAAGATCCCGAGCCAGGCCACGACGAGACCGTCGATCCCCGCGTTCGCGACCCCGATCGCGGACAGCGGGACGGCGAGCACCAGGGAGACGATCCCGAAGCCGAAGCGCTCCCCGAAGGTCCCGGTCGCCTGCGCAGGGGGTGTGCCGCCCCGGGCGACCACCATCTGCTGCTCGGCGAAGTGCCGGCGCACCCGCCGGTCGAGCGTGCCGTCGAGCCGCTGCTCGACCTTCTCCAGGAACGAGTCGATGAGCGCGGACTCGTACTCCGGGCCGAGCTCGCCGCGGGCTTGCAGGGTGGCATCGAGCTCTCGCTCGAGCTCCGGGTCACGGGCTTCCATGCGCCTCACGGTACGCATCCGCGGCGCCCGGGTCAGTGGGGCCAACCCCCCTGTTCCGGCCCTCCGCCCATCCGCGCGGGCGGCGTCACCCGGGCGTAGCGTGGGCCGGGGGAGACGGGAGTCCGCGCCATGGCCACGACCTTCTACGCCCGCACCATCCCCAGGACCTCCGAGGCGCGGGCCCGTGAGGTCAACGAGGCGGAGCTCCGCGCCGTGCTGACCATGTGCCGTGAGCTGTCCGACGAGGACTGGCGGCGCCCCACGGCGTGTGCCGGCTGGACGGTCCGGGACACGCTCGCCCACACCGTCGGCCAGTACGAGGAACTGCCCCGCCCCTGGGTCGTGCTCCGGCGCATCCGGCAGGCCCGGCGGAACCATCCGCACCTCGGGCCGCTCGACGGCCACAACGAGAGCCAGATCGAGGACCGGAGCGCCGTCCCGGGACCGGAACTCATCGGGGCGCTCGCCCACTACGCCCCCCAGGGGCTGCGCACCCTGCGCCGCGTGCCCGCCGCCGTCCGCCGCAAGGTCCGCCTCAGCCTGCTCTACCCGGAGGGGAAGGCGCTGCCGGACGACTCGATGGACTACCTGAACCGTGTCCTCGTGACCCGGGACACCTGGATGCACCGGGTGGACATCAGCGACGCGACGGGGGCCGGGCTGGTCCTCGACGAGCACGACCGGGAGATCGTGGACCAGGTGGTGCTGGACCTGTCCCTCGCCTGGACCGCCCCCGCCGTGGAGATCGACCTCGACGGCCCGGCGGGCGGGAACCACCTCCTGGGCATCGGCGCCCCCGCGGCCACGTTCCGTGCCGATGCGATCGTCTTCGCCCGGCACGTGTCGGGGCGCCCACCGCGGGGCCCGCTGCACATGGAGGGGGAGCCCGGGGCCCGGGAGGCGCTCACCGCGGCCCGGGTGACATTCTGAACGGCCGTCGGACCGGCCCCTCCGGGCGCCCCCGGACCACTACGTTCCGTGGGGTGCGAGGACGACTCAGAGGGGGCTCGCCTCGGCGAGGAACGCCTCCGGCGACACCGCGTAGCCCTGAGCGCTGATGACCGGGACCGGGGTGCGGTCGATCAGCACGGTCGGGGTGGACCGGACTCCGCTGTTCCGGAAGGCGGCCGACACCTCCGCGGCCCAGGGCAGGTAGGCGCCGTCGGTGACCTTCTGCCGGAAGGCGTCGGTGTGCAGCGCCTCGACCTGGTGGGCCGGCCGCAGCAGGGTGTCGCGGTCGGCGAAGGCGTCCTCGTCCTCAGCGGGCTGGTCCGCGTACAGGGCCCGCAGGTAGTGCATGAACGGCTTCTGGCCCTCGTCCGCGGCGGCTCCCAGCGCGGCCAGCGCCTCCAGGGAACCGGTGCCGCCCGCCGAGTCGTCCAGGAACGTCGCGAAGTGGTGGTCCACCGCGAACCGGCCCTCGTCCGCGGCCCGCTCCATGACGGCCCCCAGACCGTTCTCCATGCGCTTGCAGAAGGGGCAGCGCAGATCGGCGTAGACGCTCAGTACGTGTGCGGCGTCGGCGGCCCCGTAGCGGACGACGGTGCCGCCGGGGCCGGTCGTGTTGGCTGGGATCATGGCTCCAGGATCGGCAGGCGAGAGCGGTCCCGCAATGCGAGCAGGGGTGCACCGCCGGGTGGGCGTCGACGGCGGTGGGCGTCCGGGGAGTGGGCCTGTATATGGACATACAGGCCGCTTGCTGGCTGAATGGATTCGGCGGCGCGGGTGTGCGCCGGCGCATATCTGGAGGGGACAGCATGAGTGGGAGCAGCCCGGCTGCACGGTTGCAGCGGCTCTTCGAGGGGCAGCGGCTGACACCCACCCAGCGGCGGATCGCACACTCCATGGTGCGGCGGGCCGCGGACGCCCCGTTCCTGTCGAGTGTGGAGCTGGCCGAGCTGGCCGGAGTCAGCCAGCCGTCCGTCACCCGGTTCGCGGTGGCGCTCGGGTTCGACGGCTATCCGGCACTCCGCAGGCACCTCAGGGAGGTCGCACCGGGGGACGCGGCGGGCGGGGGCGGTGCCGAGGAGAGCTTCAACGAGTACCAGCAGGCCGTGCGGGCCGAGATCGAGAATCTGCGGCACCTGGCCGAACTGCTCGCCGACCCCGAGCCGGTGGAGCGGGCGGGGCGCCTGCTGGCAGGGTCGAAGCCGCTGCTCGTGCTCGGGCTGCGGGCCGCGTCCTCGCAGGCCCGGGGGTTCGGGTACTTCGCCGCCAAGGTGCATCCGGACGTACGGGTGCTCGACGAGGGCGGCAGCATGCTGCACGACCGGATCGACGCCGCCGCGCGGGCGGGAGCGAGCGCGCTGATGTGCTTCGCGCTGCCCCGGCACCCGAGGGAGGTCGTGGACGCCCTCGCGTACGCCCGGGGGAAGGGGCTGACCGTCGTGACCGTCGCCGACTCGGCGTTCGCCCCGGTGGCCGGGCACAGCGATCTGCTGATCCCGGCCGCCGTGGGCACCGGGCTCGCCTTCGACACCGCGTGCGCGCCGATGCTGCTGGGGCGGGTGCTGCTCGAGGCGATGTGTGACGGCCTGCCCGAGGCGCAGGCCCGGTTGGAGGAGTTCGACGCCCGTGCGGCGGCCCGGGGACTGTTCGTCGAGTAGGCGGGCCGCCTCCGCGGATCGCGGACATCGCTCGTCCGTGCCCGCCGGCCGCCGCGCCCGGCCGGTGCACGGAGCGTGGTCGTTCCGGCGAGGGCGGCCGGTGGGGCGTTCGTGCGCACGGGGCGGTGCGCGAAGACGGCCGAGGGGGCCGCGCGGGCGGGGGCGCCGGGCACCGGTGGGACGCCGCGCCCGGTGGGGCGCGGCGCCGCGTGGGTGAGGACGGAGGGTCAGACCTCCAGATCGACCTCGATCTGCTTCAGCTGGTGGCGGGCCATGGCCAGGTTGGAGCGGCCGGAGTCCAGCACGAGGTAGAGGAACAGGCCGTTGTTGCCGCGTGCCTTCAGCAGCCGGATCAGGTGGTACTGACCGCTGAGCGTGATGAGGATGTCCTCGATCTCTTCCTTGATCCCCAGGTGCTCCATGGTGCGGAGCTTGGCGCGCACGACGTCGGTGTTGCCCGCCGCCGCGACCTCCAGGTTGAAGTCCTTGCCGCCGCCGAGGGTGCCCAGGGCCATGCCGCTGGTGTAGTCGACGAGTGCGACACCGAGGGTCCCCTCGATCGACGTCATCGCGTTCTTCAGTGACGTTTCGGTGTTGGCCATGAGTGCTCGTTTCCTTTCCCTGGCCGGCCGGGTGGCCGGTCCGTTTCTGGTTGGTGCCTTCGTCATGCGTGGTCCGGTGTGCCGCGGCGGGGGAGATCACGGGACTGAGGGGGGCGCGGGGGCGGTGCCGGGCGGTCGGCCCGGTCCAGTGCGGCGTCGACCACCTCGCCGATCCGGGCACCGGCCCGGCGGCCCTCCAGGTGGAGACGGCCGACGTTGATCCGGTCCTCGGCCAGCAGGGTGAGGACCGCGGAGGAGCCCGCCGCGTACGTGGCGACGTAGCCGTCCGCACCGCGGATCAGGAGCTCGCGGAAGCCGCCGCGACCGGTGGCGTCGGCCATCCGGATCGACACGCCGAGCGCGGCGGCGGTCAGTGCGGCGACCCCCTCGGCCTGGATGCCCGGGGTGTCCTGGGCCACGACCAGGCCGTCGGTGCTGGCGGCCAGTGCGCCGGTCAGGAGCGGAACCCGGGCCCGTAAGCGCTGGAGCTCGTCGAGGACATCCTTCACTTCGGCCTCGGGCACCATCAGCTGTCTCCTCCCGGCACGCTGTCTGAGCGCGCGTATCACAGGGCCTCCAATGCGTCTCTGAGCCGGCGCAGCAGGGCGAGGTCGGGGTCGGCCGTGACCTCGGGCAGCTCGATCCGGACGGGCCCTGAGGCGGATCCGGCCGAAGCCGGGCGGACCGGCTCGACGAGTCCGGCGGCCGCGAGCCGGCGCAGGTCGACCAGGGTGTGGAAGGCCGAACGGCCCAGCTCCTGGGCGATGTCCGTAGCGGTGCGTACGCCGTTCACGAGGTCCAGGACACGGCGCTGACGCGGGGGGACCGGGGCGTCGACGGGGTGTGCCGTCGGGGCGATCGGAGCGCTGTCGGTGAGCGCGTCGGGCCAGATCCGGTCCAGCAGCTCCCGGCGCCGGAGCGTCTCGCGCTGCACGGAGTCCACGGGTACGGGGCGGACGGGGCCGATCCAGTGCGACACCCCGTAGCGGAAGCGGGCCGGGGTGTGGGTGGGGGCCAGGGCGAAGAACGCCGCGTCGTACAGCGCCCCCAGGTGGCACAGCTCCAGCGCGCCGCCCGGCACACGGCCGCTGTCCACGAGGTAGCGGGCCACCCGCTGTCCGGCGCCCGCCTGGGCGACCGCGTCCCACCAGCCCTCGCTGCGCAGCGCGCCGCTCGTGGTGAGGAGGACGTCGATGCCCGGGGTGGCGGGGCTCTCGGCGTGGACGACCTGGCCGTCGGCGAGGTAGAGGGTGCCGCGGTCGCGCATCAACGCGCCGGTGGCGCGCTCCGCCGCGAGCCGCTGCAGCATGGGGGAGAGCACGGCCTGTTCGGGTATGACGGTCCGGGTGGTGGCGGTCGGTCTCATGCCAGGACCAGCCGCTCCGCGATCTCGCCGAGCCGTATGCGGGCGAGGGCGAGGTTGCCTTCCGAGCGGTCCAGCCAGAGATGGAGGAAGACGCTGCTGTCGAAGGCCGTTTCGACGAAACGCAGGATGTGGTAGCCGGCTGCGGCGGTGACGATGACGTCCTCCACCGCGGGGCCGGGGGGAGCCGTCGGGCTCCGGTCCGGCCGGGCCGGCCCGCGTAACGCGGAGTGCGCCGGGTCCGCGGTGTGGGCCGCCTGTGCGAAGACCGGCTGTTCGGCCGCCATCCTCGCCACCTCGGCCGTCTCGGCGGCCGTCGCCTCGTGGTCCCCGTTGGGCGATTCGCCGATCGTGCCGAGGGCCAGGCCGCTCGTCCAGTCGACCACCGCGGCGCCCCGGGCGCCGGGCAGCCTCATGACGTCGAGCAGGCATTCGTCGATTCCGGGCACCGCGGACTCCCTCCCGACGTGGTGTACGGCTGTAGTGAAGAGGCTACGCAACGTGCACGTTCCTGGTGGAAGTTCTGGCATTTTCCAGTGGTACATGCGCGGCGCGGTGTAGGGCGGGGGCGGCAACCGCCTGGCCCGCGCCCTGTTGACTAGGAGTATTCAGAACGTCAGGATGTGAATAGAAAAAGGAACAGCTGTCGAACGGTCGTAGTGAGCAGTCGCGAGGAGGCATTCCCCATGTCAGGACCCCGCCCCGTACGGGCACCGCGCGGTACGGAACTGAGCGCCCTGGGATGGCAGCAGGAAGCCGCCCTCCGCATGCTGCAGAACAACCTCGACCCCGAGGTCGCCGAGCACCCCGACAAGCTCGTCGTCTACGGCGGCACGGGCAAGGCCGCCCGCGACTGGCGGTCGTTCGACGCCATGGTCCGTACGCTGCGGACCCTGAAGCAGGACGAGACGATGCTCGTCCAGTCCGGGCGGCCCGTCGGCGTCATGCAGACCCACGAGTGGGCGCCGCGTGTCCTGATCGCCAACTCCAACCTGGTCGGCGACTGGGCCAACTGGGAGGAGTTCCGCCGGCTGGAGGCCCTCGGACTCACCATGTACGGCCAGATGACCGCCGGTTCCTGGATCTACATCGGGACGCAGGGCATCCTCCAGGGCACGTACGAGACGTTCGCCGCCGTGGCCGCCAAGAAGTTCGGCGGCACGCTGGCCGGCACCATCACGCTGACGGCCGGACTAGGCGGCATGGGCGGCGCCCAGCCGCTGGCCGTGACCATGAACGACGGCGTGGCCCTCTGCATCGACTGCGACCCGCGCGCCATCGAGCGCCGGATCGAGCACCGCTTCCTGGACGTCCGGGCCGACTCGTTGGAGCACGCGCTCCAGTTGGCCGTCGAGGCGCGCGACGCGCGGCGCCCGCTCTCCATCGGCCTGCTGGGCAACGCCGCGGAGCTGCTGCCCCGCATGCTCGCCGAGGGTGCCCCGGTCGACATCGTCACCGACCAGACGAGCGCCCACGACCCGCTCGCCTACCTGCCGGTCGGCGTGGACTTCGACGACATGGCCTCGTACGCGGCCGAGAAGCCGGCCGACTTCACGCTGCGCGCCCGCGAGTCGATGGCCGCGCACGTCGAGGCGATGGTCGGCTTCATGGATGCCGGGGCCGAGGTCTTCGACTACGGCAACTCGATCCGGGGCGAGGCCCGGCTCGCCGGGTACGCGCGGGCGTTCGACTTCCCGGGCTTCGTGCCCGCGTACATCCGGCCCCTCTTCTGCGAGGGCAAGGGGCCGTTCCGGTGGGCGGCGCTGTCGGGCGAGGCGTCCGACATCCACAAGACGGACAAGGCGATGCTCGAACTCTTCCCGCAGAACGAGTCGTTGCACCGCTGGATCAGGATGGCCGGCGAGCGCGTCCACTTCCAGGGTCTGCCCGCCCGGATCTGCTGGCTCGGATACGGCGAGCGCGACAAGGCCGGGGAGCGCTTCAACGACATGGTCGCGAGCGGGGAGCTGGCCGCGCCCCTGGCCATCGGACGCGACCACCTGGACTGCGGTTCGGTCGCCTCGCCGTACCGCGAGACCGAGGCCATGCTCGACGGTTCCGACGCGATCGCGGACTGGCCGCTGCTGAACGCCATGGTCAACGTGGCCTCGGGGGCGTCCTGGGTGTCCCTGCACCACGGGGGCGGCGTAGGGATGGGGCGCTCCATCCACGCGGGGCAGGTCACCGTCGCCGACGGCACGAAGCTGGCGGGCGAGAAGATCCGCCGGGTGCTCACGAACGACCCGGGCATGGGGGTCGTCCGGCACGTCGACGCCGGGTACGACATCGCGGAGTCCGTCGCGGCCGACCAGGGCGTGCGGGTCCCCATGGCGGAGGGGGAGCAGTGACGTCCCCGGCGGGCGGGCACGGCCGGGCGTCCGGAGCCACGGCGCCCGGCGGGAGTCCGCCGCCCTCCTTCCAGGACATGTGGCGGGACCTCGCACCCATCGGGCGGCACGCCGGCAGCGGCGGCTACCGGAGGTACGCCTGGACCGGGGCCGACACCGAGTGCCGGGAGTGGTTCCGGGAGCAGGCCGAGGCGCGCGGGCTGGACTACGAGACCGACCGGAACGGGAACCAGTGGGCCTGGCTCGGCGACCCGCTCGCCGGGGACGCCGTCGTCACCGGATCGCACCTCGACTCCGTGCCGGACGGGGGCGCCTTCGACGGGCCCCTCGGCGTGGTGTCCTCCTTCGCCGCGCTCGACGAACTCCGCCGCAGAGGGGCGGAGTTCACCCGGCCCCTCGCCGTCACCAACTTCGGCGACGAGGAGGGTGCCCGCTTCGGGCTCGCCTGCGTCGGGTCCCGGCTGGCCGCCGGGCAGCTGACCGCCGAGAAGGCGCGTCTGCTCCGCGACGGCGACGGCGTCCCGCTGGCGCGGGCCATGGAGGCGGCCGGACACGACCCCGGCGCGATCGGCCCCGACCACGAACGGCTCGCCCGGGTCGGCGCGTTCGTCGAGCTCCACGTCGAGCAGGGGCGCGCCCTCGACCTGAGCGGGGACCCGGTCGGAGTGGCCTCCGCCATCTGGCCGCACGGCCGCTGGCGGTTCGACTTCCGGGGCGAGGCCAACCACGCGGGCACCACGCGGCTCGCCGACCGGCGCGACCCGATGCTCACCTACGCGGAGACCGTCCTGGCCGCCCGGCGGGAGGCCGCGCTCGCCGGTGGTCTCGCGACCTTCGGCAAGGTGGCCGTCGAGCCGAACGGGGTCAACGCGATCCCCTCCCTCGTGCGTGGCTGGCTCGACGCCCGGGCCGCCGACCAGGCCACCCTCGACGCCGTCGTCGACGGCGTCGAGCGGGCCGCCCGGGAGCACGCCGAGCGGGCCGGGACCGACCTCGACGTCGTACGGGAGTCCTTCACGCCCGTCGTGGAGTTCCAGCACGCGCTGCGCGACGAGATCCGCCGCGTGCTGGGGAAGCACGGTCCGGACGGCTCGGGGCGCACCGTGCCCGTGCTCGGCACCGGAGCCGGACACGACGCGGGTATTTTGTCCGCTTCCGTCCCGACCGCCATGCTGTTCGTACGGAACCCCACCGGGATCTCGCACTCGCCGGCCGAGCACGCCGCCGAGGACGACTGCGTGGCCGGGGTGATCGCACTCGCCGACGTACTGGAAGGTCTCGCGTGCAGCTGACAGTTCGACCCACGGGCACACCGGTCACAGCCACCTACTGGATGTCCCACGCCTGGCTCGGCACGCACGTCGAGCCGGGCGTCACCCTGGACGTGGCCGGGGGGCGCATCGCCGGTGTCCGTACGGGCATCGACGCGCCACCGCCCGGCGCCACAGCCCTGCGCGGGCTGACCCTCCCCGGGCTGGCCAACACCCACTCGCACGCCTTCCACCGGGCGCTGCGCTCCACGGTCCAGGTGGGCTCGGGCACCTTCTGGACCTGGCGCGAGCTCATGTACCGGGCGGCCTCCCGGCTCACCCCCGACACCTACTTCGACCTGGCCCGTGCCACGTACGCCGAGATGGCCCTGGCCGGCATCACCTCCGTCGGCGAGTTCCACTACCTGCACCACGCGCCCGGCGGCACGCCCTACGACAACCCGAACGCCATGGGCGAGGCGCTCATCGCGGCAGCGGACGCGGCGGGCATCCGCATCACCCTGCTGGACACCGCCTACCTCGCCGCGGGATTCGGCGAGAGGCCCAACCGCCACCAGCTCCGCTTCAGCGACACCACCGCCGACGCCTGGGCCGAGCGCGCCTCCCTCCTCAAGGGCGGCGACCACGCGCTGATCGGTGCCGCCATCCACTCCGTACGGGCCGTCCCGGCCGGTCAGCTGGCCACCGTGGTGCGGTGGGCCGAGGAGCGGGGAGCGCCGCTCCACGTCCACCTCTCCGAGCAGACCGCCGAGAACGACGCCTGCCTCACCGCCCACGGCCGCACCCCCACCCGGCTCCTCGCCGACCACGGGGTCCTCGGTCCGCGCACCACCGGCATCCACAACACGCACCTCACCGCCGAGGACATCGAGCTGCTGGGGAACTCCGGCACCGGCACCTGCATGTGCCCCACCACCGAACGCGATCTCGCCGACGGCATCGGACCGGCCGCCGCCCTCCAGCGGGCGGGTTCCCCGCTGTCCCTGGGCAGCGACAGCCACGCCGTGATCGACCTGTTCGAAGAGGCCAGGGCGATGGAGCTCAACGAGCGGCTGCGCACCCATGTGCGCGGCCACTGGACCGCGGCCGCCCTGCTGAGGGCCGCTTCCGCCGACGGCCACGCCGCCCTCGGCCGCCCCGACGCCGGCACGCTCGAACCGGGCGCGCCCGCCGACCTCACCACCGTCGCCCTGGACTCCGTCAGAACAGCGGGGCCGGCGCCGCGGCTGGCGGCCGAGGCAGCGGTGTTCGCCGCCTCCGCGGCGGACGTGCGGCACACCGTCGTGGCGGGCCGTCACGTCGTCCGCGACGGTCGCCACACCCTGGTCGAGGACGTGCCCTCGGCACTCGCCGAGGCCATCGCCGCCCTGCACGGCTGATACCCGACACCGACGAAAGCTGCCTCCGGATGACGACCACCGCCATCACCGACATCGCCTGCCTGGTCACGAACGACCCCTCCCTCGGGGACGGGTCCCCCCTGGGCCTGATCCGGGACGCGGCCGTCGTCATCGACGGCGACCGCATCGTATGGGCCGGTGAATCGAACAGAGCGCCCGCCGCCGACAAGGCCGTCGACGCGGGCGGCCGGGCCATGATCCCGGGCTTCGTGGACTCCCACTCCCACCTGGTGTTCGCGGGCGACCGCACCCAGGAGTTCAACGCGCGCATGTCCGGCCGCCCCTACTCCGCCGGCGGCATCCGCACGACCGTCGCCGCCACCCGTGCCGCGTCCGACGACGAGCTCTCCGCCAACGTCGCCCGCTACCTCGCCGAGGCGCTCCGGCAGGGAACCACCACCTGCGAGACCAAGTCCGGCTACGGCCTGACCGTCGAGGACGAGGCGCGCGCCCTGCGTATCGCCGCCCGCCACACCGACGAGGTCACCTTCCTCGGCGCGCACATCGTGTCGCCCGACTACGCCGACGACCCCGCGGGCTACGTGGACCTGGTCACCGGACCGATGCTGGACGCCTGCGCCCCGCACGCCCGCTGGATCGACGTCTTCTGCGAGCAGGGCGCCTTCGACGGGGACCAGGCCCGCGCCGTCCTCACGGCCGGAATTGCCAAGGGACTGCACCCCCGCGTGCACGCCAACCAGCTCGGCCACGGCCCCGGGGTCCAGCTCGCCGTCGAGCTCGACGCCGCGTCGGCCGACCACTGCACCCATCTCACCGACGCCGACATCGACGCACTCGGCCAGGGCGACACCGTCGCCACCCTGCTCCCCGGCGCGGAGTTCTCCACCCGCGCGGTCTGGCCTGACGCCCGCCGCCTCCTCGACGCGGGGGCCACGGTCGCCCTGTCCACGGACTGCAACCCGGGCTCCTCGTTCACCTCGTCCATGCCGTTCTGCATCGCCCTCGCCGTACGGGACATGGGCATGACCCCCGACGAGGCGGTCCGGGCCGCCACCGCCGGCGGTGCCGCGGCCCTGCGCCGCACCGACGTCGGCCGCATCGCACCGGGTGCCCGCGCCGACCTCCTGCTCCTCGACGCGCCGAGCCACGTCCACCTCGCCTACCGGCCGGGCGTCCCGCTGGCCGACGCCGTGTGGCAGCGCGGCGCCCGCGTCGCCTGACGCGCCGGCGGGGAAGGGTCCCGACGGCGGAGGGCGGGGCCCGGCCCTCGGCCGGCCGGTCACCGGACGTCGTCGCCGTCTACCGCTGAGTGACCGCGGCCGGTACCGTTCTGGGGCAGTGTGGCTCAGGGGGTGGACCGGGGGGTCTGGTGAGCAGTCGGCGCATACGCGTGGTCAGGCCCGGAGATCTGGGCGCGGGGGACATCGAGACCTGGCGGGAGCTCCGGGCGAAGTCCGGTGCTCCGGCCCATCCGTTCATGGAACCGGAATTCACCCTTGCCGTCGGCCGTGTCCGGCCGCGCGCACGGGTGGCCGTGATCAGTGAGGACGACGGCGGCACGGCCGGCTTCTTCCCGTTCGAGCGGGGGCGGCTGGGCCACGGCACGGCGATCGGCTTCGGGGTGTCCGACCTCCAGGGGGCGGTGCTGCGCCCCGGCCTGCCGCTGGACCCGCAGACGCTGCTGCGGGCCTGCGGGCTCTCCACCTGGGAGTTCGACAACCTGGAGGAGAGACAGGGGCTCTTCGCACCGGACGCGGCCCGCTCGTACCCCTCCTACGTCATCGATGTGGGTGACGGCTACGAGAACTACGAGAAGGCGTTGCGCGCCCGGTCGCCCAAGTTCCTCAGGACGACCCTGGCGAAGGAGCGGAAGCTCGGCCGACTGGCCGGTGAGGTGCGGTTCGTCCTCGACGAGCGGGATCCGGCCGTGCTGCGGACCCTGATGGAGTGGAAGTCCGCCCAGTACCGCAGGACCGGACGCCGTGACCGTTTCGCCAGGAAGTGGATCCGCGAGCTGGTGGAGTTCCTCTTCCACACCCGGGCACCCGGGTGCTCCGGCCTGCTCTCGGTCCTGTACGCGGGCGACCGGCCCGTGGCCGCCCACTTCGGGCTGCGCTCGCGCACGGTGCTCTCGTGCTGGTTCCCGGCGTACGCGACCGGGTTCGCGAAGTTCTCACCGGGGCTGATCCTGCACCTGTCGATGGCACGGGCGGCCGCGGGCGACGGTATCGGGATGCTCGACATGGGGCGCGGGGCGGCCGAGTACAAGGACGGTCTGAAGACCGGGGAACTCACCGTGTACGAGGGGGCGTCGGTCAGACCCGGGGTGGGCGCGGCCCTCCGGTGGGCCGGCCGGGAGCCCTCGCGGCGGGCCCACGGTTTCGTACGGAACCGTCCCCGGCTCGCGGGCCTGGCCCGGCGCGGTCTCGAACGGGCCGGCCGGCTGCGCGATCCGAAGACGCCGTAGCGGCGGAACACGCCACAGCACCGGAACACGCCGACGCCCGAACAGGCCATGGCGTCAGGACGGGGGGAGAGCACCGGATGCCGTACAGAACAGCACCGTTACCCGACACATCCCGGCTCGGCGGCATCGCCGTCACCGAGCTGGAGCTCGAAGCGCCGGACGGCTCGGGCCCACGGACCACGCCCGCCCCCGGCAGCCCACCGCTGGAGCGGGCGGCTCCGCCGACCGGGCGGCGCGACCGCGACGACCGGCGCGTCTTCGCCCTCGTACGGCTGCGCGGGCGCCCGGTCGGCACGGTCGTCGGCCGGATCCGGGCGGGCGACGACCCGGCCACGGTCCTCGCCGAGCAGGCGGCGGACGAGATCGACCTGCCCGTCGGCCCGTCCCCGTCCGCGGCGGCCCACGCGCCCCGGGCCACCGTCGTCGTCGCCACCCGGGAGCGCCCCGGGCAGCTCGCCCGCGCCCTCGACTCGCTGCTCGCCCAGGACCATCCGGACTTCGAGATCGTGGTCGTCGACAACGCCCCGGTCACCACGGCCACCCGCGCCCTCGTCACCGGCGCCGCATACCGGGACCGCGGCGTGCGCTACGCCCTGGAGCCCGTGCCCGGTCTGGCCTCGGCCCACAACCGGGGCATCGCCGAAGCGGGCGCGGACGTTCTCGCCTTCACGGACGACGACGTCGTCGCCGACCCGGGCTGGCTCACCGCCCTCACCCGGCCGTTCGCGGCCGACCCCCGGCTCGCCTGCGTCACCGGCCTGATCCTGCCCGCCCGGCTGAGCACCCCGGCGCAGATCCTGCTGGAGAGCCACGGCGGCTTCGCCAAGGGGTTCACCGAGCGCCGCTACGACCCGGCGCACCCCCCGGCCGACGAGCCCCTCTTCCCGTTCACCGCCGGACGGTTCGGGTCCGGGGCCAGCATGGCCTTCCGTGCCGGGCCGCTGCGGGCGGTCGGCGGTTTCGACCCCGCCACCGGCACCGGCACCGCGGCCAGGGGAGGCGACGACCTGTACGCCTTCGTGCGGCTGCTCGCCGAAGGCCACCCGTTGCTCTACACGCCCGACGCGATCGTCTGGCACCGCCACCGCGAGAGCTGGGCGGACCTGTGCGGACAGGCCCACGGATACGGGGCGGGGCTCACCGCCTGCCTCACCGCGCTCCTGGTCCGCCGTCCGGCCCTGCTGCCCGCCCTGCTCGTCCGGCTGCCGCGCGGCCTCGCGCACGCCCGCACGATGACCGCGCCGCGTGCCACCGGGACGGCCGGAGTCCCCGGGGCGCACGGCACGTACACCCACCCGTGGCCCCGGCACCTGTCGCGGCTGGAGCGGCGCGGTCTGCTCTACGGCCCCGTCGGCTACGTCCGTGCCCGGCTCGCCGTCCGCGGCGTACGACGCCCCTGGGAGGGGAGATGAGCGCTCACGGACCGGACGGATCCCGCGCGCGCCGAGGAGCCTTGGCCGCTGCCGTACCCGTGCTGCTCTACCACGCGGTGATGGAGGACCCGCCGGAGTGGATCGCCGAATTCACCGTCACGCCCCGGGCGTTCGCGGAGCAGCTCGACGCGATCGTGGACAGCGGGCGCACGCCCGTCCCGGTCAGCGCCCTCGTCGGCCGTCTGGCGGGCCGGGTACAACTGCCCGACCGGCCGGTCGTCCTCACGTTCGACGACGGCTTCGCCGATCTGCCGGGCCCGACGGCGGAGGCGCTCGCCGGGCGCTCGATGCCCGCCACCGCCTACCTCACCACCGGGGCGCTGGACCCGTCCGGCGACGGCTGCCTGCTGCCGCCCGGACCGATGATGACCCTGGCGCAGGCGCCGCTGCTGGAGCAGTACGGCATGGAGGTGGGCGGGCACACCGTCACCCATGCCCAGCTGGACACGCTGTCCGGTGCGCGGCTGCGGCGCGAACTCGTCGACTCGAAGCGGGCCTTGGAGGACGTGCTCGGGCACGGGGTGACGCACCTCGCCTATCCGCACGGGTACAACAGCGGGGCCGTGCGCCGCGCCGCCCGGGACGCCGGGTACGAGAGTGCGGTGGCCGTCCGGCACGCACTGAGCTCCCTCCGGGACGAGCCCTTCCGGATCGCGCGGCTGATCCTGCGGCGGCACCACACCGTGCGGGACGTGGAGCGGTGGATGGCGGGGGAGGGCGCCCCCGGGGCGCCGTTCGCCGACTCGCTCCCGACGGTGGGATGGCGGTGGTACCGGCGGGCGCGGGCGGCGGCCCGGGGGCCGGTGTTCGCGGGCTGAGGAGCACGAACCCCCGCCGGGCCCACGTGAGGACGGCCCGGCGCGGTCGGCCACCACGCGGGCGGCCGCAGGACCGGTGACGGACCGAGTGAAAGCCGTACAAAGGCGAAGCGCGTTCCTATACTTCGCTCAAGGGGACAGCGGCGTGACGGCCGCGACCACATCCGTGGGGGGAGTCGCACCGTGCAGCAGCATGTGCCCGTACCGGTCACCGGGGGCGCCGCGGGGAGCGGTGGCACCGAGCCGCCGGAGCCGGGACCCCCGGCCACAGCCCCCCGGGCCTCCTCGCGCCTTCGCCGCCGCGCCGCGCCTGATCCGCAACTCCTGCTGAGCTGGCTGCCGTTACTGGTGGCAGCCGCACTCTGGGGCCACGCCCTGCCGCACATCGGGTTCCGCTCGATGGGCGAGTACGGCCTCCTCGACCGGCTGCCCGTCACCTACTACCTGTCCCTCCTCGTCCTCACCGCGGGCTTCCTGGCCACCCTGCGCCGCGCGGGCACCGCTCCGTGGTGGCCCGCCCTGCACTGCGCCGCACTGCTGACGGCACTCAAGGGCGTCCCCGCCGTGCTGTACGACTCCGAGCGCTACCCCTGGGCCTCCAAGCACGACGCGGTCATCGACCACCTGCTGGCCAACGGCGAACTGCGCCCGAGCGAGGGCCTGTCCGGCAACATGTCGGCGTACGACCAGTGGCCCGGCTTCTTCACCCTCAACGCCGGGCTCGTCCGCGCCTTCGGGGCCGACGGCGCCGCCACGTATCTCAACTGGGCACCCATCGTCCTCGGCCTGCTGATGATGCCGGTCCTGATCCTGATCTACCGGACCTTCAGCGAGGACTGGCGCCTCGTGTGGACCGCCGTCTGGATCTTCCAGCTCGCCAACTGGGTGGGCCAGGACTACCTCGCCCCGCAGGGCCTCGCCCTCCTCCTCCACCTCGCCGTGCTCGCCGTCGTCCTGCGGCACTTCGTGCGCCCCGGATCGGCCGGACGGCTGCGTTCCCGCGCGTACCTCGACCCGGCCGCCGCGGCCGTGCCGCCGCCCACCGGCACCCGGCAGCGGGCGGTCTGCGTGGTGGTCCTCGTACCGGTGCTCGTCGCGGTCAACGCGGTGCACCAGCTCACCCCGGTGATGCTCTGTGCCACCCTGCTCGCCCTCAACCTCACCCGCCGCTACCGCAACCCCGGACTGCTCGTCGTGGCCGGTCTCCTCATGCTGGCCTGGGACCTGACCATGGGCCGCCCGCTGTTCACCGAGACGCTGGGCACCCTGCGTGAATCGCTCGGCGAGATCACGCGGAACTCCCGGGCGGGGTACGCGGGGCAGCTCACCGGGGCGGGCCCCGAGCTCGCGGGGCGGGCCAACGTCGTGATGGTGCTCGCCGTCGCCGCCCTCGCGGGCACGGCCCTCCTGCTGCGGCGCCGCCTGGTGCACAGCGCCCTGCCGCTGCTGCTCGCATCCGCCGCCCCCGTACCGCTGTTCGTGGTCAACGACTACGGCGGTGAGATGCTCTTCCGGGTCTACCTGTTCGCGCTGCCCGGCGCAGCCTTCTTCGCCGCGGCCGCACTCGTGCCGGCGGCCGGCGGGAGCGGGGCGCACCGGGTCCGTCCGGCGGTACGCAGGATCAGCGCCGTCGCGCTCCCGGTGTCACTGGTGGCGCTGCTCGCCGGGTTCATGCCGTCGTACTACGGCAAGGAGCAGATGAACTACACCCCGCCGGCCGAGACCGCGCTCGTCACCCGCGCCATCGACCGGGCTCCGGACGGAGCGCTGATCCTGGCCACCACGGGCTCCTTCCCGCGGGCGCTGCACCGCTACGACGAGCTGGAGCACTGGTTCTTCGCGGAGCAGGAGCTGCCGGAGAACGTCGCCATGCTCAAGGACCCGGCGCACTACCTCGCGACCCGTCTGCCGCCGGATGCCACGGCCTACGTCATCCTCACGCGCACCCAGGACGTCTACACCGCCGGCGAAGGGCTGCTGCCGCCCGGCGGATTCGCCGGACTGACCAGGGACCTCGGCGCCTCGCCGCTCTTCCGCGTCGTCGAGCGCACCGGGCACGGAGTCGTCCTGCGGTACGTCGGCCCCTAGGCCGGCGCGCGGCGGACAGCAGGCCGGCGAACCGGCAGCCGGCGGACCAGCAGGCAGCGGAACCCGCACACCAGGAGTCCGGCACACCAGGAGGCCGCCCCGTGTCCGAGCAACGTCAACCGATACTCCCCGTCCGGCAGGCCCTGATCAGGGCGGGCGTGGCGCTCTCCGGGTGGGTGGCGCTCTCCGTGACCGCGCTGCCGGGCGGTTCGCCCCTGCGCTGGGCGCCCGTGCTCCTCTTCGTCTGCTTCGGCCCCGGCCTCGCCCTGCTGTATCCGCAGCCCGGGGCGCCCGGGCCCGGTGCCCGGCTCGAGACGGCGGCCCTCGCCGCGCCCTTCGGGCTCTCGCTCGCCGTTCTCACCGCCACCGCCCTCTTCCTGGTGGAGGCGTTCTCGGCGACCGCCTTCCTGGTGTCGCTCGCCGCGTTCACCACACTCGTCGCCGCGCTGCCCGGGCTTCCGCTGCCGGCGGCCACCCGGGGTGCCGTCGGGCGGAGCAGGCCCCGGCCCGGGAGGCGCCGATGAGCGGCCCCCGCACGGTGGCACCGCACCGCTGCCGCACGCACCTGGTGCTCGCCCTGGTCTCCGTCGCCGCGCTGCTGGCCGGACTCGCCGCCTGGCTCGGTACACCCTCCTCCGGGAGCGGCGACACCCTGCCCCCGGCCGGCGCCCTGCCCGCCGACGCGGCCACCGGCGCCGTGCCCGGTGGGGCCTGCGCTCCCACAGCCACGCTCGTCCCGCCCTGCGGAGCCTGGTGGGGTGCCTACGTCCCGCACGACCGGAACGGGTCGCTCCAGGGGGCCGTTCACGCGTTCGAGGAGAAGATCGGCCGGAGGCTCGACCTCCTCTACACGTACCACGACATGTCGGACAGCGAGCTCGACGGGCAGCTCCTCACCCCCGACGAACAGGTCCTGGGCCGGGACCGGATGCTGATGCTGGCCTGGGAGTCCACGGTGTGGCGCGAGCCCCGTCACGCCGGTTGGACCGAGGACCAGCTGGGCTGGGCGAAGGTCGCCTCGGGGGCGTACGACCGCGAGATCATCGACCCGCAGGCCCGCCGCGTCAAGGCGTACGGGAAGCGGGTCTTCCTCTCCTTCGACCAGGAGGTCGACGCCCGGGTCGGGGACGCGGGCACTCCCGAGGAGTACGTCGCCGCCTACCGCCACCTCCACGAGCGCTTCGAGGAGCTCGGCGTGGACAACGTGGTGTGGGTGTGGACGGTCTCCGGCTACCTCGGAGCGGGAGCGCTCTTCGAGCGGCTCTACCCGGGCGACGACTACGTCGACTGGATCGGCATGGACCAGTACAACTACTTCACCTGCCACCGGACCACCGACTGGAAGGAGTTCGACCGCAGCCAGCGGCCGGCGTACGACTGGCTGCGCACCCGCATCAGCGCCGAGAAGCCCCTGATGTTCGCCGAGTTCGCCACGGTGCCCGATCCTGCGGACCCGGACCGCCAGCGCGCCTGGTACGAGGGAATCCCGGAGGCCGTGCGCACCATGCCCCGGGCCAAGGCGCTGGTGCACTGGAACCGGGCGGTGCCGGGCGAGGGCTGCGACCTCACGGTCAACAGCGGACCCGGCCTGGAGGGGTACCGCACGGCCGGCCAGGACGACTACTTCAAGCAGCCGGTCCCCGGCCGCTGACCCGCGCGCGGACGGCGTACGCCACCGCCGTGACCGCGAACAGCCCGCAGAACACCGGCAGTCCGGCGGCGGCGAAGGCGTCCTGCGCCGCCCACCCGGCCACCGCGAGCACCCACACCAGCGCGGCCGCGGCCCGCCGGTGGACGCCCGCGGTCCGCAGCAGGACGGCCACCAGGGCCAGACAGAGCAGCTGGAGCGCGAACGGCAGTCCCCGGAGCACCGCGGCGGGGGAGGCCGGCCCCACGACCTCGGCCAGGAAGCCGGCGAGCGCCCCGTGCCACTCCCGTGAGGCGGCCGGCGGCAGGATGCCGAGGAGCAGCGGGGCGGAGTGCAGGGCCGCCACCGTCACCAGCAGCGCCGCCCCGGTCAGCGCGCGCCGGGGGCGGGGCATGGTGGCGGCAGCGCTGTACACGACGATCATGAGCACCCCGGCGGTCACGGTGACCGGGGGCAGCGCGTCGACGAGCTCCTCGCCCGTCAGCCGGTCGTGGCCGGCCCGCGCGACCCGCACCAGCGGCACCCAGAAGAGCCCGGCCGCGAGCCCCAGCAGCAGCCACAGCACCTCGCCGGTCCGCGACACGACACGCTCCCGGTCCGTGGCCGTGGACCCGGCGTCGCGCACGCAGACGGGAATGCCGAAGGCCGGGGTCACCGTGTCATGGGCGCCGCGCAGGTACACCGTGTCGGAGGTCCAGTCCGCCCCGTACTCCTCGGCCCGCCGCTCCCGGCCGCGCTGCGCCGCCGACCGGGCCCAGCTCGTCCCGAAGTCCTCGTCCCGCCCGGCCCCGTGCCCTCTCCCGGTGCCGGACGTCCGCCGGCCGAGCGCCGTGCGCAGTCCCAGCGCGGAGGCGGTCGCCACCGCCGTCATGCTCAGCAGCATCGCCCAGCCGGCCCCCGCGATCCCCAGCGGACCGAGCAGCAGCGCCGCGCTGCCCAGCACGAGTGCGCACATCACGGCCTGCAGGACGGCCAGCGCACCGGTGCGCCCCTGCACCCGCAGCACGCCTATGTACAGCTCGACCAGGACGCGGGGGAGTGCGGCGACGGCCAGCAGCCGCAGGACGAGGGTGCCGTGGTCGGCGTACTCGTGGCCGAACGGGGCGAGGATGTACGGGGCGAACAGGACCAGGACGAGCACGACGGGGACGAGCAGCACCGCCATCCGGCGGAGCGCCCCGCGTACGCCTTCGGCGAGGTGGCCGGGGGTGTGCGAGGCGTGCGCGGTGAGGGAGGAGGCCATGTTGATGGCCATGAACTCCATGGTGCCGCCGACGGTGTACGCGATGTAGAAGAAGCCGTTGTGCGCGGCGTCGAAGCGGACGGCCACCATCACCGGCAGCAGGTTGATCATGGCGAGGCTGAAGAGCGCGCCGACCGAGTCCCCGGCGAGGAACCGGCCGATCTCGCGCAGCCGGGGCGGTTCGCGGTCCCGTTCCGATCCCGCCTGACGCGGGATCAGCCTGCGGAAGACCAGCCATCCCAGGGGCAGTACGGACAGGGCCGTCGCGGCGGCCCAGGACACGAAGACGCCGAGGACGGGCAGGGCGGTGGCGAAGGCGGCGAGCAGCAGCAGCTTGCCGAGGGAGAACGCGGCGTTGCCCACGGGCACCCAGACGGCCTTGCGCAGCCCGGTCAGCACCCCGTCCTGGAGGGTGAGGACCGCCCAGGCGACGCACGAACCGGTGAAGACCAGCCCGGCGGACAGGGTGCCGAGCGGGGCGTACGAGTCCCCCCACAGGTCCAGCGTGAGCAGGAAGACCACGCAGACCAGTGCGACGACGACGGAGCTGACCAGGTAGGTGCCGGCGACCAGGGAGGCGGTGGCGCGTCCGGCACGGGGCACGTACCGCACCACGGCGCCGATCATGGTGGTCGCGGTGACCGAGGCCAGCAGGCGCATCGCGGCGATGGCCGCGGAGCCCTGGCCGACGGCCTCCTCGGTGTAGTAGCGGGCGGCGACCAGCCAGAAGCCCAGTCCGAGGGCGGCGGAGACACCCGTGGAGAGCATCAGGGCGTAGGCGTTGCGGAACATCGAGTCGCCGCTCGTACCGTCGCGGTCCGCGGACGCGCCGGCCCCGCTGTCCGGCCCCGCGTCGGCGTCCGGGCCGGCTCTGGCGGTGTCAGTCACCGGGCAGCCCCCGCGCGGGCTCGATGCCCGCCGCTCCGAGGACGTCGATGACCGGTCCGGCGCGCAGCGGGTCGACGGGCAGCGCGTGACGGGCGAACCGGGCCGCGTTGGCGGGGGAGGGGGACGGGTCGGTGAACCGCTCTCCCGCGTACGTGTCGAGCGGCGGGTCGTAGAGGTAGCCGACGGTGATCCGTCGACGGGCGAGGGCCGCGACGGCCGCGTCCCGGTCGTGCACCAGCAACGGCACGCGGAACAAGGGCTGTACGCGGGCACCGGCGCTGCCCGGGGCGGCCCAGCGGGTGGCGAGGAGACGCTCCGTCCCCGCCCGGTGGGCGGCGAGCCGGTCGTCGAGGCGGGCCAGCAGGCGTGCGATCCGGCGCCACCGCAGGCGCCCCGGGGCGACCCGGTAGTCGTGCATGTCGACGCGGACCCAGGAATGGAAACCGCTCAGCGAGGGTGCGGAGGCCAGCGCCCGCTGCAGCTCGGCGGACCGCAGCGGCATCCGGATCTCCTCGCGTTCCTGCAGCCCGAGGAGTCGCAGGGCCCACCACGCGGCCGGGGCGAGCCGCAGCGCCCGCACCGTCGCCTCCGCGTACGGGCGTACGGCATAGGCGAGTTCGGCCGTGAGCGCGACCGGGTCCAGGAGGGCGTCACGGGCCTGCTCCAGCGGGGCGCGCAACGCCGGGTCGGCGAGGGCGAGGAAGCCTCCGGCCCTGGCGCCCGCGTGCTTGGAGAGGCTGAAGACGGCCGCGTCCCCGAAGGTCCCGACGGGCCGGCCGTCCACCTCGCTGCCGATGGCGTGCGCCGCGTCCTCGATCAGCGCGATGCCCAGCCGGTCGCAGCGCTCGCGCAGCCGGCCGGCCGGGTCGGGATGTCCGTACAGATTGGTGGTGAGGACGGCCGAGAGGCCGCTCCACACGGAGTCGGGCACGGCGTCCACGTCGAGGGAGCCGTCCGTGGCGGACAGCGGTGCCTGGACGGGGCGCAGACCCGCGGCGAGGACGACGAAGAGGATGACGTCGTCGTTGACCGGGGACATCAGCACCCTGCCCCCGGGCTCGCACCAGTGGCGGAGCGCCAGGTAGAGGCCGAACCGGCACGACGGGACGTACAGGCATTCCCGGCCGAGCCGCGCCCGCATCACCGCCTCCGGCGCGGCGGGGCCGACCGGACCGCTCTCCCCATGAGCCATGTGTTCCCCCCAGAACCATGCCCAATGTGGCCCAGTCCGTGGCACTTCGTCAACAATGCGGAAGGACCCGCCCGTTGCCGGGGCAGGTCCTTCCGCAACGACGTACCGGTGGTGCCGGGGACGTCGGATCACTCCTCCACGGTCAGGCCCTTCCTGAGCTTGACCAGCGTCCGGGAGAGCAGCCGGGACACGTGCATCTGCGAGATGCCGAGCTCCTCGCCGATCTCCGACTGCGTCATGTTGGCGACGAACCGCAGGGAGAGGATCGTGCGGTCGCGCAACGGCAGGGAGGCGATCAGCGGCTTCAGGGACTCGACGTACTCGATGCCTTCGAGTCCGTGGTCCACATAGCCCATGCGGTCCGCGAGGGCCCCCTCGCCGTCGTCGTCCTCGGGCTTGGCGTCCAGGGAGCTCGCGGTGTACGCGTTGCTCGCGGCCATGCCTTCGACGACTTCGTCGGCGGGGATGCCGAGCCGGTCGGCCAGCTCGGGCACGGTGGGCGCGCGGTCCAGCTGCTGGGCGAGCTCGTCACCCGCCTTCGCGAGGTCCAGCCGCAGCTCCTGCAGGCGGCGTGGGACGCGCACCGACCAACTGGTGTCGCGGAAGAACCGCTTGACCTCGCCGATGATGGTCGGCATCGCGAACGTCGGGAACTCGACGCCCCGGCTGAGCTCGAAGCGGTCGATCGCCTTGATCAGACCGATCGTGCCGACCTGGACGATGTCCTCCATGGGCTCACTGCGCGAGCGGAACCGGGAGGCGGCGAACTTGACCAGGGCCAGGTTGAGCTCGACCAGGGTGTTGCGGACGTACGCGTACTCGTGGGTGCCCTCCTCGAGGGTTTCGAGCCGCGCGAAGAGGGTCTTCGACAGTGCCCTGGCGTCCAGGGCACCGACCTCGGCGTAGGGGGGGATCTCGGGGAGTCCCTCCAGGCCCTCGCTCATGAGGTCGTCGGTGTACTCGCTGCGCGGGCCCGGAACGGCGCTCGCGGCGGGGGAGTCGGAATCGGTCGGTCCCTGAGGACATGCCGACGTCGCGATGCGGGTACGCGATACGTCGAGCCGGGGTGACATGGTTCTCCTCCATCGTTCTCGGCATATGGCTGCCGATGCCCCTACGTGTTCCTGCGGTGAAGCGGCGCCTCCGAAGCCGATCGAATGTCCGGGTCGTGATGTCCTCTCTACCCTTACCCGGTTCGAGCCACGAGTGACAAGCTCCAAATAAGGCTTATGTCCGCTTTGTTGAGTTCTCTGACTACCGTGTGGCGAGGGAAACGCGTAAGGTTTTACGCACGTCGGCGGAAGCCACGAAGACGGCCGCGCACAGTGCGCGGACAGTGACGGACGGCGAAGAGGATCGGCAATGGACCGCGGGACGGTCGGCAGTGCGAACCGGGGTCGGCTACAGGTCGACGTCCGGACGGAGGGGCCCAGCGAGGTCGTGACACCGGTGGGCGAGCTTGATCACCACACGGCCGACCTGCTGCGCGAGCCGTTGGAGGGCGCGGTCGATCAGGGGCGTGCGCGCCTGGTGGTCGACTGCTCGCGGCTCGAGTTCTGTGATTCCACCGGTCTGAACGTGTTGCTCGGTGCACGCCTGAAGGCCGAGGCGGCCGGGGGCGCGGTTCATCTGGCCGGAATGCTGCCCGTGGTGGCCCGTGTCTTCGAGATCACGGGGGCCGATGCGGTGTTCACCGTCCACGCCTCGCTCGAAGACGCTCTGCGCACCTGACGGCGGCCTTCCTGCCGCTTGTCCGGCCCCCGACGCCCCGTGAACCGCACACGTCATGCTTGTGGCGTGGCGGAATGGGTGTCGGCACGGTTCGGCCGGGCAGGAGACACCCTGTCGGGGTCATGGACCACGCACACGCTGTATCTGATCAAGAATCTGTTCGATGGCAACTCGGTGAATCGGTGAGGTGAAGCGCTGATGAGCACCACCCGGCAACATCCGCCGGGCGGCCTCGGCCGCGAGCCGGACGGTACGGGCCCCGCAGCCTCTGCCGTACCGGCTGACCGGCAGTGGCGCACGCTCTCGCTGCGGCAGGCCAGCGGTATCGTGCCGATGGCCCGTGATTTCGCCCGGCAGGCCCTGCACGAATGGGGCTGGCTCCCGGCGACCGGCGCCGACCGGCGGGCCGCCGCCGAGGACGTCCTGCTGGTCGTCTCCGAGCTCGTCACGAACGCCTGCCTGCACGCGGACGGTCCCGAGGAGCTCCGCATCGCCTGCTCGCCCAAGGTGCTGCGGGTCGAGGTCGTGGACCGCGGCGCGGGCCAGCCCACTCCCCGCACCCCGCACCGCGCGGGACGGCCCGGCGGGCACGGCATGTTCATCGTGCAGCGGCTCTGCCTGGACTGGGGTGTCGCGCGTACGCCGGACGAGCCCGGCAAGACCGTATGGGCGGAGCTCGCGGCACCCGCGTAGTCCCGCCTCCCCCGCAGTACCCGAAGAGCGCACCGGAGACGGTGCGCTCTTCCTTCGTCTGCCGTGCCGGCCCCGGACCGGCCGGGCGGCCCCGTCCGCCCGCCCGGGACCGATCACCCGCCGCCGCCCGCCCGGGAACGACGTGGGGGCCGTCGCACCGGTCCGGTGCGACGGCCCCCACGTACGGGCGGGCGTCCGCGTCAGCGGACGTTGCCCATGAGCGCCTTGACCTTGCCGCGGTACATGAAGATCGCGACACCCGCGACCACCGCGAGGGCGGCCTGGAGCGCCACCACCCCGGTGCCGTTGAGCTCGACACCCGCGATGGACAGCAGGCCCGTGGTGCAGTCGCCGGCGGTGACCGCCAGGAACCAGACACCCATCATCTGGCTGGCGTACTTGGCCGGAGCCATCTTCGTGGTCACCGAGAGGCCGACCGGGGAGAGCGTCAGCTCCGCGACGGTCTGCACGAAGTAGATCGCCACCAGCCACATCGCGGCGGCCTTGTGGTCGTCGCCCGCGATCGTCAGCGGCATCAGGAACAGGAAGAACGACGCGCCGACCAGCACCAGGCCGGAGCTGAACTTCACGATCGTGCTGGGCTCCTTGCCCCGCCGGTTCAGCGCCATCCAGAAGGCGGCGAAGACCGGGGCCAGCGCCATGATCAGGACCGGGTTGACCGACTGGTACCAGGAGACCGGGAAGTCCCAGCCGAGGACCGAGTTCTCGGCCGAGGACTCGGCGAAGATCGCCAGGGTCGAACCACCCTGGTCGTAGATCATCCAGAAGATGGCGGCGGCGACGAAGAACCAGATGTAACCGGACATCTTCGACTGCTCGGCGGCGCTGAGGTCCTTGTCGCGCTTGATGCGCGTCAGGACGACCACCGGGATGAGCAGACCCGCGATCGTGATCGGGACGAGCAGCCAGTTCAGCGTGTAGACGCCGGTGACGACCGTACCGATGTAGAAGACGGCTGCGACGGCCATCCAGATCATGGCCTTGCGCAGCGTCGAGGCGCGCTCGACGGCGGACAGCGGCTTCGGGACGATCAGGCTGCGCTCGTTCAGGTGGCGCGTGCCGAGCAGGAACTGGGCGACGCCCAGACCCATGCCGAGCGCGGCGAGGGCGAAGCCCAGGTGCCAGTTCACGTTCTCGCCGACGGTGCCGATGACCAGCGGAGCGGCGAAGGCACCCATGTTGATGCCCATGTAGAAGATGGTGAAGCCACCGTCGCGGCGCGGGTCGTCCGGGCCGTCGTAGAGGTGGCCGACCATCGTGGAGATGTTCGACTTCAGCAGACCGGAACCGATCGCCACCAGGCCGAGGCCGGCGAAGAAGGTGCCCTCCGAGGGCAGGGCCAGCGTCAGGTGCCCGAGCATGATGACGCCGCCGGCGATGGCGACGGTCTTGCGCGGGCCCCACACGCGGTCGCCGAACCAGCCGCCGGGCAGGGCGAGGAGGTACACCAGCGACAGGTAGACCGAGTAGATGGCAGTGGCCGTACCCGGGTTCATGTCGAGCCCGTTGGGCGCGATCAGGTAGAGCGGGAGAAGGGCGCGCATGCCGTAATAGCTGAAGCGCTCCCACATCTCGGTCATGAAGAGAGTGGCCAGGCCGCGGGGGTGGCCGAAGAAGGTCTTCTCCGAACCAGACGTACTGGCCGAGTCCTTCGTCAGGCTGGACGCCATGATCGATCCTTGCTGGTCGGGACGCGTCACCGCAGGGGTGGTACGCGCCCGGTGGGGGGTGGCCGGCACCGGCAGGGCCGTGCCCCACCCCCGACGCCTCGAGGGATTCGAACCGGTCACCGGCTCCGTGGGGGAGCGGGGGCGGACTCGGGGACCGACCACACCGGGATCCACGCCCGGTGCGCTCCACGCGCTCCGGGCCCGGCCCATAGGTCATTCACTGGTCAGAGCCGGCGGGAACCGGCCCGCACACAAAAGGGACCCTTGGCGCTATGAGCTACCCAAAGGTCCTTCGGTGGTGCAACAGGCGTCGAGCCACCATACGACACGACACGCGGGGATATGGAAGGACTTGAGAGATGGATCACAGGTGGTGGTGGGCCCGCGGTCTCATGTTCGAAGGTGGATGACCGATTCGTGGCCCATACCCGCAGGGCTTGTCGAGCGCCTCACCCCGGGCGCCCGGTGCGGACTACCATCACTGCATGACCCGTGTACTGCTCGCCGAGGACGACGCATCCATCTCGGAGCCACTGGCCCGCGCCCTGCGTCGTGAGGGTTACGAGGTCGAGGTCCGCGAGGACGGTCCGACCGCACTCGACGCCGGACTCCAGGGAGGCATCGACCTGGTCGTGCTCGACCTGGGGCTGCCGGGAATGGACGGCCTGGAGGTGGCGAGACGGCTGCGTGCCGACGGTCACGCCGTACCGATCCTCGTCCTGACCGCCCGCGCCGACGAGGTCGACACGGTGGTCGGCCTGGACGCCGGCGCCGACGACTACGTCACCAAGCCCTTCCGCCTCGCCGAGCTCCTCGCCCGGGTCCGGGCCCTCCTGCGCCGCGGGGCGTCCGAGCCCGCCCCGCAGCCCGCCACCCACGGCGTGCGGATCGACGTCGAGTCGCACCGTGCCTGGATGGGCGAGGAGGAACTCCAGCTCACCGCGAAGGAGTTCGACCTGCTGCGGGTCCTCGTCCGGGACGCGGGCCGGGTCGTCACCCGCGACCAGCTGATGCGCGAGGTGTGGGACACTACCTGGTGGTCCTCCACGAAGACCCTCGACATGCACATCTCCTGGCTCCGCAAGAAGCTCGGCGACGACGCCGCCAATCCCCGCTACATCGCCACCGTCCGGGGCGTCGGCTTCCGGTTCGAGAAGAGCTGACGTACAGGAACAGTCATGCGCCGCCGACTGATCAACTCCACGCTCGCCGTGGTGCTCGTGGTGATCGCCGTCTTCGGCGTCTCCCTCGTCATCGTCGAGACCCGGACCATCAGCAACAGCGCCCAGGAGAGCGTCGACTCCGAGGCGCTGCGGCTGATCAGTGTCGTCGAGAGCCGCCTGCTGGGCGCGGAACGGATCAGCCCCGACGTGCTGTCCGAACAGGTCGGCCCCGACCGTTACGCACGCGTCGAGATCCCGGGGCGGGCCCCCATCGAGGTCGGCGAGCGGCCCACGGACAGCGTCATCAGCAGCTCGGAGACGGGGGAGCAGGGCGAGAAGGTCACCGTCGAGGAGTCCCGCTCCGCCGTCACCCGGGAGGTCGGCCGGACCCTGCTGATCATCGGGGCGGTGGCGCTCCTCGCGATCGTCTCCGCCGTACTCCTCGCCGTACGCCAGGCCAACCGCCTGACGTCACCGCTCACCGACCTCGCCGAGACCGCCGAACGCCTGGGCTCGGGCGACCCGCGCCCCCGGCGCAAGCGGTACGGGGTCACCGAGCTGGACCGGGTCGCGGACGTCCTGGACGCCTCCGCCGAGCGGATCGCCCGGATGCTGACCGCCGAACGGCGCCTCGCCGCGGACGCCTCGCACCAGCTCCGCACCCCGCTGACCGCCCTCTCGATGCGCATCGAGGAGATCTACTCCACCGACGACCCGGACACGGTCAAGGAGGAGGCGAGCATCGCGCTCACCCAGGTCGAGCGGCTCACCGACGTGGTGGAGCGGCTGCTGACCAACGCACGTGACGCACGCACCGGCTCCGCCGTGGTCTTCGACCTCGACGAGGTCGTCAAGCAGCAGCTGGAGGAGTGGCGCCCGGCCTACCGCAGCGCGGGCCGCGCCGTCGTCTGTTCCGGGAAGCACGGGCTGCAGGCCGTCGGCACCCCCGGCGCGGTCGCCCAGGTGCTGGCCGCGCTGATCGAGAACTCCCTGATGCACGGCGGCGGCACCGTCGCCCTGCGCACGCGTGTCACCGGCAACCAGGTCGTCGTCGAGGTGACCGACGAAGGCCCCGGGGTGCCCGCCGACCTCGGCGCACGGATCTTCGAGCGGACCATCAGCGGCCGCAACTCCACGGGGATCGGCCTCGCCGTCGCCCGGGACCTCGCGGAGGCCGACGGCGGCCGGCTCGAACTGCTGCAGCAGCAGCCCCCCGTCTTCGCCCTCTTCCTCAGCAGGGTCGCACCCACCCGCAAGGAACCGGAACGCCCGGTGCGGTGAGCGCCGGCCACCGGCGCACGCGTCGGCCCGGGCGCGCCGGCGGTGACCGCGGGCCCCGTGGGTCAGTGGCGTACGGGACCGGGGGCTACCTCGCCGGCGGGTCGTCGCTGCTCCAGAAACCGGTCCGTGTCGAGCACGGCCTCCTTGGCGGGCAGCGCCTTGAAGACCCAGGTGCGGTACGACCAGAAGCGGAACAGGGTGGCGATCCCGATGCCGAGGATCTTGAAGACGTTGCTCTGGACCGGGCTGTTCCACCCGAAGCCGTACGTGGCCGCGTAGAGCACGCCCGTCTCGATCAGCGCCCCGACGGCGCTGAACAGCAGGAACAGCGTCAGCTCCCGGGTCCGGCCGCTCTTGTCGCGCTCCCGGTAGGTCCAGTAGCGGAAGCCGACGTAGTTGAAGAGGATGGCGACGACCGTCCCCATCAGCCCGGCCCGCACCACCGGAATGTCCGTCGTGCGCCAGATCAGGTTGGAGACGGCGATGTTCACGACCAGGCCGAACGCACCGACCGCGCCGAACTTGGCGACCTCCCGGGCCAGCAGATCAAGCCGGGCCCGCAGGGCGCCCCGTTCGCTCATGGTGATCGCTCGTCCCGTCCGTCCGGTTCCGTCAACCCGGCCATGCTAACCAGCCCTCCCGTGTGATGCCCGTGAGCCGGCCGGACCGCGTGACGTGCACCCCTTTCCGGGGGTGCACGGGAGAGGGTGAGGGGACCTTCCGCGCGCCGGATACCCTGGACGCGTGACGTTCCCGGTAGTCGGCATGGTCGGCGGCGGTCAGCTCGCCCGTATGACCCACGAGGCGGGCATCCCCCTCGGCCTCAAGTTCAAGCTCCTCAGTGACACTCCTCAGGATTCGGCGGCCCAGGTGGTCAGCGAAGTCGTCGTCGGCGACTACCGCGACCTGGAGACTCTGCGCGCCTTCGCGCGCGGCTGCGACGTGATCACCTTCGATCACGAGCATGTGCCGACCGAGCACCTGCGGGCCCTGGAGGCGGATGGCATCCCCGTCCGCCCCGGCCCCGACGCCCTGGTGCACGCCCAGGACAAGGGGGTGATGCGCGCGAAGCTCACGGAGATCGTCGTGCCCTGCCCCCGCCACCGCATCGTGGAGGACGCCGCCGACGTCGCCGCCTTCGCCGAGGAGGGGGACGGCTTCCCCGTCATCCTCAAGACGGTCCGCGGCGGCTACGACGGCAAGGGCGTGTGGGTGGTCCGCTCCGAGGACGACGCCGCCGAGCCCTTCCGCGCCGGCGTCCCCGTGCTCGCCGAGGAGAAGGTCGACTTCGTACGGGAGCTGGCGGCCAACATCGTCCGCTCGCCGCACGGCCAGGCCGTCGCCTACCCGGTCGTCGAGTCGATCCAGGTCGACGGCGTCTGCGACACCGTCATCGCCCCGGCCCCCGGGCTGGACGAGCGCCTCGCCGGCGAGGCCCAGCAGCTGGCGCTGCGGATCGCCGCCGAGCTCGGGGTGGTCGGCCACCTCGCGGTCGAGCTGTTCGAGACCCGCGACGGCCGCATCCTCGTGAACGAACTGGCGATGCGACCGCACAACTCCGGGCACTGGACCCAGGACGGCGCGATCACCTCGCAGTTCGCCAACCACGTGCGGGCCGTCCTGGACCTCCCGCTCGGCGACCCGCGCCCGCGTGCCACCTGGACGGTCATGTGCAACGTCCTCGGCGGCGACTACCCGGACATGTGCCAGGCGTACCTGCACTGCATGGCCCGCGACCCGCAGCTCAAGATCCACATGTACGGCAAGGACGTGAAGCCCGGCCGCAAGGTCGGACACGTCAACACCTACGGCGACGACCTGGCGGACGTGCGGGAGCGCGCCCGGCACGCGGCCGACTACCTGCGAGGAACAATCACCGAATGACTTCCCCCGGTACCGCCCCTGTCATCGGCATCGTCATGGGCTCGGACTCCGACTGGCCCGTCATGGAGGCCGCCGCGAAGGCGCTCGCCGAGTTCGAGATCCCCTTCGAGGTGGACGTCGTCTCCGCGCACCGCATGCCGCACGAGATGATCGCGTACGGCGAGCGGGCGGCGGACCGCGGCCTGAAGGCGATCATCGCGGGCGCCGGGGGCGCGGCCCACCTCCCCGGCATGCTGGCGTCCGTGACCCCGCTCCCGGTCATCGGCGTCCCCGTACCGCTGAAGTACCTGGACGGCATGGACAGCCTGCTGTCCATCGTGCAGATGCCGGCCGGAGTCCCCGTCGCCACCGTCTCGGTCGGCGGCGCGCGCAACGCGGGCCTGCTCGCCGCCCGCATCCTCGCCGCCCACGACGGCGAGCTGCTGGCGCGTATGAAGGACTTCCAGCAGGAGCTGAACGAGCAGGCCACGGAGAAGGGCAAACGCCTGCGCGCCAAGGTCGAGGGCGCGGACTCCTTCGGCTTCGGGAAGTAGGCGCCCCATGGACCGTCTGGACCGCGCCCGGCTGCTCCTCGCCGACCACCCCGTCGTCGACGGACACAACGACCTCCCCTGGGCCCTGCGTGAACAGGTCGGCTACGACCTGGAGGCCCGGGACATCTCCACCGACCAGACCGGCGTCCTGCACACCGACATCCCGCGGCTGCGGGCCGGCGGCGTGGGCGCCCAGTTCTGGTCCGTCTACGTCTCCACCGGGCTGACCGGCGACGACGCGGTCAGCGCCACGCTGGAACAGATCGACGTGGTCGGTGAGCTGCTGGCGCGTCACCCGATCGACCTGCGGCGCGCGCTGACGGCCGACGACATGGAGGAGGCCCGCGCCGAAGGCCGTATCGCGTCCCTGATGGGCGCGGAGGGCGGCCACTCCATCAACAACTCGCTGGGCACCCTGCGCGCCCTGCACGCCCTCGGCGTCCGCTACATGACGCTGACGCACAACGACAACACCGACTGGGCGGACTCGGCGACGGACACCGCGCGGGTCGGCGGTCTGTCGGAGTTCGGCCGCCAGGTCGTGCGGGAGATGAACCGCATCGGCATGCTGGTCGACCTCTCCCACGTGGCGGCCTCCACGATGCGTGACGCGCTCGCCACCTCCGTCGCACCGGTGATCTTCTCGCACTCCTCCGCCCGCGCGGTCTGCGACCACCCGCGCAACATCCCCGACGACGTCCTGCGCGCGCTCGCGGCCAACGGCGGTGTGGCGATGGCGACCTTCGTACCGAAGTTCGTCCTCCCCGCAGCCGTCGAGTGGACGCTGGCCGCCGACCGCAACATGCGCGAGCACGGCCTGCACCACCTCGACACCACCCCGGCCGCGATGCGCATCCACGCGGACTTCGAGGCCGTCAACCCGCGCCCCGTGGCCACGGTGGCGACGGTCGCCGACCACCTCGACCACATGCGCGAGGTCGCCGGCGTCGACCACATCGGCATCGGCGGCGACTACGACGGCACGCCGTTCCTCCCGGAGGGACTGGACGACGTCTCCGGCTACCCGCACCTGATCGCGGAGCTGCTCGGCCGCGGCTGGTCGGAGACCGACCTGGCCAAGCTGACCTGGCGGAACGCGGTACGGGTCCTTCGCGACGCGGAAGCGGTGTCCCGCGACCTCAGCGCGCAGTTCGGCCCCTCGCACGCCACGATCGACGACCTGGACGGCCCGGCGGTGTGAGTCCGGGGGCGGCGTCCGCCGCCCCCGGCCCCGCTAGCCCGCGCACAGACAGAAGGGGTGCCCGGCCGGGTCCGCGTACACACGCCACGTCCGCGACCGGTCCTCCGCGTCCAGCACGGTGGCGCCCAGCGCGACCACCTTCCGCTCCGCCGCGTCCAGATCCTCCACGCTCAGATCGAGGTGGAACTGCTGCGAGCCGTCGGCGTGCGGCCAGCGCGGCGGTACGAAGCCGGGCGCGGCCTGGAACGCGAGCGACGTCCCCGTGCCGTTCTTCAGATCCACCCAGCCCTCACCGTCGTCCTCGACCGTGCCGCCGAGCAGTTCGGCGTAGAAACCGGCCAGTGCGACGGGGTCGGGGCAGTCCAGGACGACGGCACCCACGGTGGCGAAAGCCATGACACTCGCTCCTTCTGCTGGTCTCCACGGACAGGGTTACCGCTATGGCGCATCAACCGGTAACCGTTACCTCATGGTCCCGTAAAGGAAGTAACATCGCAACCATGAATGAGAGGGTGGCCGCGCCCGGAGGGCTCGCCCTGATCGAGGACCTGGTCAACACGCTGGACGTCGAGACCGGCTCGGACGCCCTCGGCACGCCGGAGGGGCGCGCGGCCTTCGGCCTGGCGGAGCAGGACGTGCCCGACGCCCTGCTCCTGCGCGAGGCGCTGCGTACCGCCTGTCTGGCCCACGCGGGCCACCGCCCGCCCGGCGGCGGCCAAGTACCCCCGCTCGACCGGCTCCTCGCCGACGCACCCCTGCGCGTCACCGTGGACGCCGCTGGAGCGGCCGCCTTGCGCCCGGCCACCGAACCCGCCGGACTGACCGCCAGGGTCGCCGCCGCCATCGCGTCGGCGGCCGCCGACGGCACCTGGGCGCGGCTCAAGGCGTGCGAGGCCGAGGACTGCCGCTGGGCGTACTACGACCGCAGCCCGGCGGGACGCCGCCGCTGGTGCTCCATGTCCGTCTGCGGCGCCCGCGCCAAGATGCGCACGTACCGCGCGAAGCGCGCATAGCCGCGCGGCCGCCGGGGGAACCCGGCGACCGCGCGCGTGCTTTACGGCCCGAAGGCCCTCGGGCCCTCAGGCCTTCGGGCGGCCCATGGCCCGGTACGTCCACCCCGCGTCGCGCCACACCGCGGGATCCAGGGCGTTGCGGCCGTCCAGGATGATCCGCCGCCCCACGGCCTCGCCCAGGAGGGCCGCGTCCAGCTCGCGGAATTCGCGCCACTCCGTCAGGTGCAGCACCACGTCCGCCCCGCGCACCGCGTCCAGCGCCGTGTCCGCGTAACCGAGCGTCGGGAAGAGCCGGCGGGCGTTGTCCATGCCCTTCGGGTCGAAGACCGTGACCTGGCCGCCCTGCAGGTGTATCTGGCCCGCCACGTTGAGCGCCGGCGAATCCCGTACGTCGTCCGAGTCCGGCTTGAACGTCGCGCCCAGAACCGCCACCCGCTGCCCGAGGAACGATCCGCCGCCCACGGCCTCGCGGGCCAGCTCCACCATGTGGCCGCGCCGCCGCATGTTGATGGAGTCGACCTCGCGCAGGAAGGTCAGCGCCTGGTCGGCCCCGAGCTCACCTGCGCGCGCCATGAAGGCGCGGATGTCCTTGGGCAGGCAGCCCCCGCCGAAGCCGATACCGGCCCGCAGGAACTTCTTGCCGATGCGCTCGTCGTGGCCGATCGCCTCGGCCAGCTTCACCACGTCGCCGTCGGCGGCCTCGCAGACCTCCGCCATCGCGTTGATGAAGGAGATCTTGGTCGCCAGGAACGAATTCGCCGAGGTCTTCACCAGCTCGGCGGTCGGGAAGTCCGTCACCACGAACGGCGACCCCTCGCCGACCGGTCCGGCGTACACCTCGCGCAGCAGCTTCTCGGCCCGCTCGCTCTCCACGCCGACGACGATCCGGTCCGGGTGCAGCGTGTCGTTCACCGCGAAGCCCTCGCGCAGGAACTCCGGGTTCCAGGCCAGCTCCGCGTCCGTGCCCGCCGGTGCGAGCTCGGCCAGCCGCGCCGCGAGCCGGGCGGCGGAGCCCACCGGCACGGTGGACTTGCCGACCACGAGGGCGGGGCGCGTCAGCTGCGGGGCCAGCGACTCGAAGGCGCTGTCCACGTAGCTCATGTCGCAGGCGTACTCACCGTGCTTCTGCGGGGTGTTCACGCAGACGAAGTGCACGTCGCCGAAGGCGCCGACCTCCTCCCACGAGGTGGTGAAGCGCAGCCGCCCCGTGGAGCCCTCGATGCCCGCGACGTGCTTCTGCAGGATCTCCTCGAGCCCCGGCTCGTACATCGGCACTCTGCCCGCCGAGAGCATCTCGATCTTCTCGGGCACGACGTCGAGCCCGAGGACCTCGAAGCCCAGCTCCGCCATGGCCGCGGCATGGGTGGCGCCGAGGTAGCCGGTGCCGATCACAGTGATCCTGAGGGCCATGGGTGCTCCTGAACGATGCGGACAGACGTGCGGAGGCGAGCATATCCGGGCCCGCGGAACCCCTGTTTTGCGGCTGTCGGCAAGCTCACGTGCCCCGCCCGTATGCCAGGCCGGGCGGCGGACACTAAAATTGGGTTACTTAACAGTAGTTAGCATCCTTGGGGAGTGAACGTCTTGGCGGGTACGACCGACTTCGACCTCTACCGTCCGGCCGAGGAGCACGACATGCTCCGCGACACGATCCGTGCGCTCGCCGAGGCGAAGATCGCTCCGTTCGCCGCCGAGGTGGACGAGGAGGGCCGCTTCCCGCAGGAGGCCCTCGACGCCCTGGTCGCCTCCGACCTGCAC
This sequence comes from Streptomyces clavifer, assembly GCA_014651175.1. Taxonomy (GTDB): domain Bacteria; phylum Actinomycetota; class Actinomycetes; order Streptomycetales; family Streptomycetaceae; genus Streptomyces; species Streptomyces clavifer. Next base: position 296,264 of record BMWJ01000008.1, read on the forward strand.
GCGGTCCACGTACCGGAGGAGTACGGCGGCGCGGGCGCCGACGCGCTCGCCACGGTCATCGTGATCGAGGAGGTGGCCCGCGCCTGCGCGTCGTCCTCCCTGATCCCGGCCGTGAACAAGCTGGGCTCGCTCCCCGTGATCCTCTCCGGATCCGAGGACCTCAAGAAGAAGTACCTCGGCCCGCTGGCCAAGGGCGACGCGATGTTCTCGTACGCCCTCTCCGAGCCGGACGCCGGCTCCGACGCCGCGGGCATGAAGACCAAGGCCGTCCGCGACGGCGACTTCTGGGTCCTCAACGGCGTCAAGCGCTGGATCACCAACGCGGGCGTCTCCGAGTACTACACGGTCATGGCCGTCACCGACCCGACGAAGCGCTCCAAGGGCATCTCCGCGTTCGTCGTCGAGAAGTCCGACGAGGGCGTGTCCTTCGGTGCCCCGGAGCGCAAGCTCGGCATCAAGGGCTCCCCGACGCGCGAGGTCTACCTCGACAACGTCCGCATCCCCGCCGACCGCATGATCGGCGAGGAGGGCACCGGCTTCGCCACCGCGATGAAGACCCTGGACCACACCCGCATCACGATCGCGGCCCAGGCCCTCGGCATCGCCCAGGGCGCCCTCGACTACGCCAAGGGCTACGTCCAGGAGCGCAAGCAGTTCGGCAAGCCGATCGGCGACTTCCAGGGCATCCAGTTCATGCTCGCGGACATGGCGATGAAGCTGGAGGCGGCCCGCCAGCTCACCTACGCGGCAGCGGCCAAGTCCGAGCGCCTCGACGGCGACCTCACCTCCTTCGGCGCCGCGGCCAAGTGCTTCGCCTCCGACGTCGCCATGGAGGTCACCACCGACGCCGTCCAGCTGCTCGGCGGTTACGGCTACACCCGTGACTACCCGGTCGAGCGCATGATGCGCGACGCCAAGATCACCCAGATCTACGAGGGCACGAACCAGGTCCAGCGGATCGTCATGGCCCGCAACCTGCCGTAACGGCGTCGCGCAGTCCGCACCGCGGCCCCCGGCCTCCGCCGGGGGCCGCACCCGTGGGCCCGGCGGGGTGCCTGCCGCACGGGTGCGGCATCCCGGCCGGGGGCGTTCGCGGAGCGCCGCTGATAGGGTCCGCGGAGGCTAACCGCAACATGATGGAGTTGGTTCGTGAAGCTGCTCCCGCTGTTCCTCCGGCGGCCGATAGAAGCGGTGTACGAGCGCCGGCTGGCTGCCACCCTCGTGGGGCTGCCACGACCGCAGCACGTCGGGATCATGCTCGACGGCAATCGGCGCTGGGCCCGGCAGGCGGGCCATACGGACCTCCGGGAGGGGTACCGGGCGGGCGGCGCCAAGGCGACCGAGTTCCTGGACTGGTGCACAGCCGCCGGGATCGAGCGCGTGACCCTCTTCATGCTCTCCGACGACAATCTCGGGCGCCCCGCCGAACAGCTCGGCCCGCTGATCGAGATCATCAAGGAGACCGTCCAGGACATCACGGCCTCGGACCGCCCCTGGGAGGTCCAGGTGATCGGCTCGCTCGACCTGCTGCCGGGCGCCACCGCCGAGATCCTCAAGGAGGCCACCGCCACGACGGCCGGGCGCGGCGGCCTCAAGGTGGACATCGCGGTCGGCTACGGCGGCCGACGGGAGATCGTGGACGCGGTGAAGAGCGCCTTCGCGGCCCACGTCGCGGCCGGCGGGGACCCCGCCGAGCTGGCCGAGCGGTTCGACATCGACGACATCTCCCGGCACCTGTACTCGCCGACCGCCGACCAGACCGACTTCATCATCCGCACCTCCGGGGAGCAGCGGCTGTCGGGCTTCCTGCTCTGGCAGTCCGCGTACGCCGAGATGCACTGGGTGGACTGCTACTGGCCGGCGTTCCGCCGCGTGGACTTCCTGCGCGCGATCCGCTCGTACGCCGGCCGGCAGCGCCGGTACGGGAAGTGACCGACGCCGACCCGCCGTTACACAGAGAGGTCCCCCACCCGCTGACGGGTGGGGGACCTCTCTACGTGACGGCTGTCCGGTCAGCTGCCCTTGACCGTGACCTTCTCGTCGTTCTTCAGCTGCTCCACGAGCTGCTTGACCTTGTCCTTGTCCCAGACCAGGTTGCCGTTCACGCTCTGGCCCGAGAGCGGGATGTTCATCGACGTGCCCTCGCCGCCGGTGACGCCCTTCATCGCGAAGAACATGTTGCCGAGCGACCAGAGCGACATGTCCTTGTCCACGACCAGCGTGTCCAGGCCCGCGCCCATCGTCGGGTACAGCTTGAACGGGTTGAGGATCGTGGACGGGGTGGCCGTCTGCGAGGCCAGTGCCGCCAGGAACTTCTGCTGGTTCTTCGTGCGGTCCAGGTCGCTCCCGGCGAAGGCGTACCGGGTGCGGACGAACGCGAGGGACTGCTCGCCGTCCAGGGTCTGCTTGCCGGCCTGGAAGTCGGCACCGGACTTCTTGTCCTTGAAGGCCTTGGGGATGTCCAGCTCGACGCCGCCGATCGCGTCCACGATCTTGGCGAAGCCGCCGAAGCCGATCTCGACGTAGTGGTCGATGCGCAGCCCGGTGTTGAACTCGACCGTGCGGACCAGCAGCTCCGGACCGTCCTCCGCGTACGCGGCGTTCAGCTTCGTCGTGCGGCCCGTCCCCGCGAACTTCTTGCCGGACTCCGAGCCGACGAACGAGGGGATCTCGACGTTCGAGTCGCGGGGCAGGGAGATCAGCGTCGGGCCGTTGGAGCCGTCGTGCAGGATCATCATCGAGTCGGTCCGCTTGCCCTCGGCGGAGCCGGTGTGCAGCTTCTTCTTGTCCTCGGCCGTCATGCCCTCGCGGCTGTCGGAGCCGACGATCAGGTAGTTCGTGCCGTCGCCCTCGGAGGGGCGCTCGATGACCTTGGAGAGGTCGACCTCGCGCTTGAGCTTGCCGTCGGCCCAGAAGTACGTGCCGATGGAGACGGCGAGGAGCACGACCACGAGGGTCAGCGCGCCGACCTTGATGCGCCGGCCCCAGTCGGGAGCGGGACGGCCCTGGACATAACCGCTGTCGCCGCCGCGGCCGTTGCCGCCGCCGTAACCGCGGCCGCCCTGGCCACCGCTGTTGCCGCCGCCGTAGACCTGACCCGTGTTGTAGCCGCTGTCGTAGCCGGGGGTCTCGTCGTAGCCCTGCCCCTGCTGCGGCGGGATCCGGGGCGGGGACTGCGGCGGTGCCGGGCGCCGGACGTGCGGCATGGCGCGGGCGCTCTCGGGCCGGGGGCTGCCGCTGCCCTGCCCGTAGCGCTCACCGGGTCCGCCGTTCCGCCCATCGGGCCAATCGCTCATGGGGAACAGTGTGCCGTCCGGGGCCGGGTCTCTTACAGGGTGTACCGGATTTCGGACCAGGGCTGTTGCGAAGCTGATGCATTGCAACCAGGTGCAAGCCCCCGCATAAGGTGGAGGGCATGACAGATCAGGCCCAGTCACCGGAAGACGAGGTTCCGGCCAAGCCGACCTCGGCTTCCCGGACCACCCTCAGCCACATCATGACCGGCAGCGACACCAACCTCCTGGGTACGGTGCACGGCGGCGTGATCATGAAACTGGTGGACGACGCCGCGGGCGCCGTGGCCGGCCGGCATTCCGGGGGCCCGGCCGTGACGGCCTCCATGGACGAGATGGTCTTCCTGGAGCCGGTCCGCGTCGGCGACCTCGTGCACGTCCGCGCCCAGGTGAACTGGACCGGCCGCTCCTCGATGGAGGTCGGCGTCCGCGTCATGGCCGAGCGGTGGAACGAGTCGACGCCCGCCCAGCAGGTGGGCAGCGCCTACCTGGTGTTCGCGGCGGTCGACGAGGAGGGCAAGCCGCGGCGCGTACCGCACGTGGTCCCGGAGACGGAGCGCGACGAGCGCCGCTACCAGGAGGCGCAGATCCGCCGTACGCACCGTCTCGCCCGGCGCCGCGCGATCAAGGAGCTACGCGACCGCCGCACAGCCGAAGGCATAACCGACTAACCCCCCGCCGCGCCCCCGCCCCCGCCCCCCCGTCCCCTCCGCCGGTCGGTGTGAGACCAGGGACCGGCAATGCGGGGCAAAACGGGCTGATCGCCGTCTCTGTCCTCACAGCGACCTGAGCCTTTGCCCGGCGGCCGGTCATGGGCAGATCACTTGGTCGCCCGTTACCGTGCCGAACTCGCCACGCCGCGGGTCCTCGGCCTTCACCGGCCTCACCTTGGTGAAGTCCGAGCCGGCCGTCACCTTCATCGTCCCGCCCTGCCCCTTCACCGGCCGCAGCTCGCACCCCGGCAGCGCGGTGGCCAGGGCCTTCGCGGACCGGTCCCATCGCGGGTCGTAGGTGACCAGGGTGCGCAGGCGGTCGCCCGGACCGCCGTTCAGCGGGGCGCGCGTGGTGTTGAAACCGGTGCTGCGCAGTGCCGCGTCGACCGTCTGGCCGAGCCCGTCCTTCGGCGTCCCGTTGTAGACCTGCACCCGGATCTGCTCCGGTGCCACGCCGACGACCGTGGCCCGGGGCTGCCTCGGCAGGTGCCGGGCGAGCGGTTCGTCCTCGCGCAGGGCCCGGAACAGCTTCTTGGCCTCCCTCGTGTCCCACTTCACCGTGGTGCCGATGCCCTTGACGGGGTAGCCGCCCTCCACGACCGGGACGGAGGCGAATTCGGACGACGCCGGGGTGAAGCCGCGCATGGCCTGGCCGAGCTCCAGCATCTGCTCCGTACCGAAGCCCTTGTCGGCGCGCACGGAGGCGAGCATCGACGAGGCGACCTGCTGGAGTTTCACCGGGTTCATCAGCAGACCGCTGCTGGTCGTCTGCTCGATCAGCGCGGCCACGAACTTCTGCTGGCGCTGCACCCTGCCCAGGTCGGCTGTCCCGTCGACGTGCCGGGAGCGTACGTACTGCAGGGCCTCGCCACCGTCGAGCTTGTGGGTGCCCGGCGCGAGGTTCAGGCCCGTGTACGAGTCCTTGAGCGGCCTGGCGGTGCAGATCTCGACCCCGCCCAGGGTGTCGACCGTCTTCATGAAGCTGGTGAAGTCGACCTCCAGATAGTGATCGATCTTGATACCGGTCATCTGCTCGACGGTCCGCACGGTCAGATGCGGCCCGCCCTCGGCGTACGCGGCGTTCAGCTTCACCGGGTGGGGGGAGTGCTCCTCGTCGGTCGTCCGGTCGGTGTGCGCCGGGATCTCGACATAGCTGTCGCGCGGCAGACTGACGACGCTCGCCCGCTGCTTGTCGGCCGAGAGGTGGACCAGCATCAGGGTGTCGGTGCAGTGGCAGGGTGTGCCACCCAGCTTGTACTTCTTCTTCTGCGCCTTGGTGATCGTGTCGCGGCCGTCCGTGCCGACGAGCAGGAGATTCGTGCCGTGGCCGCCCTCTGGGCGGTTCTTCATGTCCTTGAAGGGATCGACCCGGCCGATCCCCGTCTCCAGGTTGCTCACCACCGCATGGCCGATCCCGCCGGCGCCGAGCACCAGTACGGAGAGCCCGGTGGCCAGCCGCATGCCCCACCGGGGCGGCTTCTTCGGGCCGCCGGCCCGGCCTCCGCCGCGACGGCCGGCCCGGGGCCGCCGGGGTGTTCTGTGCTGGGGGGGAGCGGTCCGGGGGTGCGGTGGACGGGGCGGTGGGGGCGGCGTGGGCACGAGGGACACCTCCGCGGTGCGAGTAGGACTTTCGCACGGTAGGCCCATACGATCTGCGGACCGGGAGAAGACCCGGCGGCGCGCGCCGGTGTCCCCCGTTAGCGGTAACGTGGCGGCCGAATCACGCTGCCGCCTGGGGCGCGTAGAACCCCCGGAACCCCTGGCACCCCCGAGGACCCCCTGAGGACCACATGTCTGCCGCGCAGTACCCCGCCGTCTCCGTGATCATGCCGGTGCTCAACGAGGAACGCCATCTCAGGAACTCGGTCCGGCACATCCTGGAGCAGGAGTACGCCGGTGAGATGGAGGTGGTGATCGCACTCGGCCCGTCGAGCGACCGCACGGACGAGATCGCCGCTGAGCTGGTGCGGGAGGATTCCCGGATCCACACCGTCCCCAACCCGACCGGCCGTACTCCCGCAGCGCTGAACGCCGCGATCAAGGCCTCGCATCACCCGATCGTGGTACGGGTCGACGGCCACGGCATGCTCTCCCCGAACTACATCGCGACCGCGGTCCGCCTGCTGGAGGAGACCGGCGCGCAGAACGTCGGCGGCATCATGCACGCCGAGGGCGAGAACCCCTGGGAGGACGCGGTCGCCGCCGCGATGACGTCGAAGATCGGCGTCGGCAACGCGGCCTTCCACACGGGCGGCCGGGCGGGCCCGGCCGACACCGTGTACCTGGGGGTATTCCGCCGCGAGGCACTGGAGCGGGCGGACGGCTACAACGTGGAGTTCATCCGCGCCCAGGACTGGGAGCTGAACTTCCGGATCCGCGAGTCCGGCGGGCTGATCTGGTTCTCGCCGGAGCTGAAGGTGCAGTACCGCCCGCGCCCCAGCGTCCGCGCGCTCGCCAAGCAGTACAAGGACTACGGGCGCTGGCGCCACGTCGTGGCCCGCTACCACGCCGGCTCGATCAACCTGCGCTACCTGGCCCCGCCGGCCGCCGTCTGCGCGATAGCGGCGGGCATCGTCGTCGGCGCAGCCGTCACCCCGTGGGCGTTCGTCGTGCCCGCCGGGTACGTGGCGGCCATCGTGGCCGGGTCGCTGCCCGCGGGCAAGGGCCTGCCGCTCAGCGCCCGGGCGCAGATCCCGGTGGCGCTCGCCACCATGCACATGTCGTGGGGGTACGGATTCCTGACCAGCCCCCGTTCGCTGGCGAAGAAGGTCATCGCGAGCCGTCGCCCCGCGGTGCGGGAACAGACGGTCTGATCGTCCTTGTACGAGGAAGGGCCCCGCCGTCCGGCGGGGCCCTTCCTCGTACGGCGGGCCGTCAGAAGGTGAAGCCCGGGTTGACGTGCATGCACGCCTTCTCGTTCGCGCCGTTGAGCGCGCCCGCCGACTCCGGCGTCTTCTCCTCGACGGCCTTGGCCGGGTACGCGCCGTCCTTGCGCCAGTCGGCGCCCACGGCCAGCACGATGCCCGAGACCGCGGTCGACTTCTGCACCTGGGACACCGGGACACCGAGCGCCTTGGCGACCGCCTGGGCGTCGCCCTCCAGGTCCGCGCTGGGGTAGAGGACGCCGGTCCGGCCGGCCGGATCGACGTTCTGTGAGTCGATCGACGCCTTGGCGAAGCCCGCGTCGGTGAGCAGGTCCCTGACCGCTCCCGCGCGGCCCCGTGCCGGACCGAGACCGTCCGTGCTGGTCGCGTTGCGCACACTGACCGGGATCTCGGCGACGGGCGCGGCGATGTCCGTGGTGACGGGTGTCTTGCGCTTGGACGCCTTGCCGTCCAGCGGGATGTCCTCACGGACCATCCGGAACACCTGCTCGGCCTCGCCGGGCTTGGGGAACACCCGCCCGCTGAGATTGCCCGTCCCGTAGACGTTCGGCATCGTCGTCATCGTGATGCGGTCGGTCGGGACCCTCTTCAGCTCCTCCGCCAGGTCGTACAGCTTCTTGACCGTGTCCAGGCCCTTGTCGACCGTCAGCGCGCTGGTGGCCGCCTCCGCGAGGCCCATCAGCTTCCCGGGATCGGTGAGCTTGGTGCCCTTGCGCAGCTCGCGCACCATCGAGTTCAGGTACTGGTGCTGGGCCTTCGCGCGTCCGAGGTCGGTGTTGTCCTCGAAGCCGTACCGGGTACGCAGCCACTGCAGGGCCTGCTCACCCTTGATGGCGGTGGTGCCTTCCTCCAGCTTCAGCCCGGAGCCCTTGCCGTCGCCGGTGTGCGAGTACACATTGGCGTCCACACAGACCGGAACGCCTCCGACGGCGTCGGCCATGGAGACCACGCCCGCGAAGTCGATCATCATGAAGTGGTCGATGGTGATGCCGGTCAGCTCGTACCAGGCGGCCACCGTGCATCCGGGGCCGCCGCGGCCGAGACTCTCGTTCGTCTGGACGGGCAGTGTGCCCGCCCGGTACACCTCGCCCGAGTCCGGGTCGGTGCACTTCGGCATCTTCAGCATGGTGTCACGCGGCATGCTCACGACCGAGATGTTGCTGCGGTCCGCGGAGAGGTGCAGCAGCATCTGCACATCGGCGAGCGGTGTGCCCCCGAAGGTCTCCTTGGCGCCGCCGAGCTTCTGGTTCGCCTTCGAGTCGCGGGCGTCGGAGCCGATGATCAGGATGTTCAGCGGGGTCTGCCCGGCGGCGTTGGCCTTGTGATCGGCCATCTGCTTGTCGCCGAGGGTCAGATCCTCTTTCCTGATGTTGCCGTTGAGGTGCTTGTAGTAGAAGTAACCGGCGCCGCCGGTGCCGAGTATCAGCAGGGCGAGGACGGACGCGACCCAGCGCAGCACGCGTCGCTTGCCCCCTCTGGCGTCGCGTCGGTCACGGCGGTTCGGCCCGCCGTGACCTTGTCCGCCCTCCGGCGGCGCGGACCGTTCGCGCTGTCCGTGGCTCTTCCTCGCGGCACTGCCGCCCGAGGCGTCGCGCCCACTGCCGTGGGCGCCGTCCTCCGGCCCGCCGTGCCGGACGCGCGACCGCGCCCCCTCCCCACGCATGCTGCTCCGTCCCACCGGGACCCCCCTGCTTGCTCAGAAATTAGCTGGAGCGCGACGACCCGTCGTCACTTCGCGCATTCCGCCTTGTCGGCGCTTGCCTTCGGGATGTCCGGCGCCGTTGCCGGACCGGTGATGGGCACGCCGGCGCCATCGAAGTCGGCTCCCAGGGTCAGCACCATCGCCTGAAGGCCTTCGGCGTCGGTGGATCCCTGCTTCAGCGCCGTGGCGGGCAGCCCCATCATGTCCGCGAGTGCGCGGGCCTGGTCCGCCTGGTTCGGCGCGTACGCCAAGGTGGTCCTGTCGATCTTCGCCGGGGCGTTCGCCTTGTTCGTGGACTTCGGCACGCCCTGCTCGTTCTGGAGCCAGGTGACGGTCGCGCCCGCGGCACCGGCGATGTCGCCGCCGTTGAGCACGTCGACGCGTACGTCGGCCGGGGCCGCCCGGTCGCCCTCGAGCACGGCTTCCTGCTTGCTCTTGGCCGCCTTCTCCTGCTTCTTCACCTCGGTCAGCGAGGTGTCGGAGCGCATCATCGCGAAGAGCTGCTTCGACTTCGCGGGATCCACCACCACGGTGATGGGCTCCGGCTCGGCCGGGTTGTCGACCACCGGCATCGTGACGAAGCTGATGTTCTTCGTGTCGATCTTGCCGAGCTCCTTGGCGAGCGAGGTCAGCTTGTTGATCGACCCGATGCCGGAGTCGACGGTGAGCGCCTTGGTCGCCGCGTCCGCCAGCTTGAAGAGCTTGGACGGGTTGGTCAGGGTGTCGTCGGACTTCATCTGCCGGATCATCGAGCCGATGAACTGCTGCTGGATCTTGATCCGGTCCAGGTCGCTCTTGTTCCCGAAGCTGTGCCGGGTACGGACGAACGCCAGCGCGTCCTCGCCCTGGATGGTGGACTCGCCCGCGGGCAGGTCGAGGTGGGAGTCGGGGTCCTTCACCGGCCTGGCCAGACAGACCTTGACCCCGCCCACGGCGGTGGAGAGCGTCTTGACCGCGTTGAAGTCGACCATCATGAAGTGGTCGACCGACAGCCCGGTGACCTGCTTCACCGTACGCATCGTGCAGCCGGGGTCGCGGCCCTCCTGGCCGAGGCTGATGTTGAAGCGGACGTTCTGCGAGCCGGGTATGACCTTCTCCGACCCGTCCGGCTGCTTCGTGGTGCAGTCGGGGATCTCCGTCATCAGGTCCCGGGGGATGCTCATCGCCGTCGCGTTGGTGCGGTCCTCGGAGACGTGGAAGAGGATGTTGGTGTCGGCGTGGCCGGCACTCCCCTTGTCGCCGTAGCCCTCGTTGCCCGCGCCGGTGCGTTTGTCCGTGCCGATGATCAGGATGTTCAGCGGGCCGTCGCCGGCGACGCTCTTGCTGCCCGCGTCACCGACGTCGATGGTGTCCAGATTGCCGTTGAACTTCTGGTAGAGGGCGTAGGCCCCCGTCGACCCGGCGACGATCACGAAGGCCAGGACTCCGCCGGTCCACAGCAGGGCCTTCTTCCGCCGCTGCTTCGGGGACCTGCGCGTACGGCGTGCGGCGGCGACCCGGTGCTCCTGGGTCCGGCCGTCCCGCGCCTGGCGGCCCCTGCGCGGCCCGGGCACCTCGCGGCGCGGGCCCTCGGAGTCGGGGCCCGCGCGGTGGGAGTCGGGGTCCGCGCGGTTGGGCGCACCCCGGCGTCCCGAACCATCGCGGGGAGCGCCGGAACGGGATTCACGCCCGCTGCCTGAGTTGTGACGGTTTGCCGCGCGAGAAGCCCCGGACGACTCTCTTCCGGAGTGGTTCAGTCGCAATTCGTAATTGCCGGTCTGCGGGTTGAGCACCCACTGGTCGGCGGGATCGATATCGTCCGCCCGTCCACGGCTATGCGCGTCCACGGTTGCCTGAATCCTCCGTCGGTGCCCCGCGAGGCGCCTCCCCCGGCAGGGCGCTCGGTCTTTCGCTCCAGCAGTGCGCGGCACGAGGTCCGCGAGCGCCGGATCGCGTCACACTATCCGGCCGAATCGGCCATGGGTGACGCGCGTGACATATTCCACGCCCCTTACAACCGGGCATTCTGCATATTCTGCTCCGATTGGCGCCCATCACTTGGGAATTGCTTTACGCATCGCACAGGTCGGCCGCCGCATTCGATCCCGAATAGGTCGGGGCAGGGGTGGGGCTCTTGCTCGAATCGCCGGGTTCTTGACCGGAGGAATCCTTGTCGGAGCTGTGACCCCGCTGTGAATCCTCGCCATTGATTTCGTCGGCGGGGGCCACGGCCACGGGCTCGTCCTTGCGCAACCGCTCGAACAACTGGTCCGCGTCCGGCTGGATGAGCTCGTCCCTGTTCGGGTTCGCGTGGTACGGCTGCCGGGGCACGGTCAGGAACTGCACCTGCTCCGTCGGCACGTTCCGCATCCCGCGCACCAGGTCGTACAGGTCCCTGAGGGAGTCCAGGCCCGGATCCGTGGTGAGGGACTTGGTCGCCGCGTCCAGGACCGGGTAGAGCCGCGTCGGGTTGAGCAGGACGCCGTTGCTCTGCATCTTGTTGACGAGGGCCCCCAGGAACTTCTGCTGGCGGTCCATCCGCTCGGTGTCGCTGCCGTTGCCGATCGACTTGCGGGCGCGTACGTACCCCAGGGCCTCCTCGCCGTCCAGCGTCTGGCGCCCCGCGGGGAGCTCGAGGTGGGCGTCGTCGTCGTCGACCGGCTCCTTGAGGCAGACCTCGACGCCGTCCACGGCGTCGACCATGTCCTTGAATCCGTTGAAGTCGATGACCATGTGGTGGTCGACGCGAACGCCCGTCATCTTCTCCACGGTCCGGATCGTGCAGGCCGTGCCTCCGAGCTCGAAGGCCCAGTTGAACTGGGCGAACTGCTTCTTCGTGGCCTTTCCGTCCCCCGTGTGGCAGCTGGGGATCTCGGCCATCAGGTCGCGCGGGATCGACACCGCGGTCGCGCTCCTGCGGTCCGCCGCGAGGTGCAGCAGGATCGTGGTGTCCGAGCGCTGACTGCCGCCGTCGTCCCGTCCGTACTTGCTGTTGTCGCCGGACCGGGTGTCGGAACCGATCAGCAGGATGTTCTGTGCGTTCTGCGCGATCGGCGTCGGACGCTCCTGCTCGTACGCCTTGAGTTCGGCCGCGGCGCTCGTATCCGTCGTGATGTTGCCGTCGAGCTTCTTGTACAGCCACCAGCCGACCCCCGCGGCGACCAGCACCAGGAACGAGGCGGCGAGGGCGGTCCAGCGGAGCCAGTGGCGTCTGCGCCCGGGGGTGCCGCCCTCCGGACGGGCGGCCCAGGTCTCGAATCCGGGGCCGTCCTTGCCGCTGCCGTCCTTGCCGTCGCCGTCGTGGCTCCCGCCGTCGTCGACGGCCTTAGGGGCGTCGTCGCTCTCGTCGCCTGCGGCCTCACGGGTGTCGTCGCTCTCGTCCCCGCCGCCCTCGCGGGCGTCGTGGCTCCGGTCCTCGTCGCCCCCGCCGCCGTCGTGGCTCTCGCCCCTGCCGTCGGCGCTCTCGTCCCCGGCGGTGAGGGAGCCGTCCTGCGGAGCCTGATCGGACTCCTCCGGCGGGGTGGCTCCGGAATCGTCCCGCGACCCGTCCTTCGCCTCGCCCCCGGCCGGGTGGTCGGGGCGGTCCGGGTCGACCGGGGGGCCGGCGCTGTCGCTCACGTCTGCGTCCATCCTTCGTGTTCGGCGGCGCGATGGGCCGCCGGTCGCAGAAGTAGACGGCTGAACCTCACGCTTGGTTGTGCATTCAGGCAGAGTGGTCCCTACCGCCCGATCATGTACCGCTGCCGAGGCTCAGCCCCGAGGGCTCGGCCCGCCGTGGGCCGGACGAGTGGACCTCAGGGCGCTTGTCATACCGCGGTGTTGGTGACCCGCTCGCTCTCGACGCGCTTCGCCAGGCCGTCCTCGTCCAGCCGGTCCTGATGGCGGCACAGGACCACCGACCCCCCGGCCGCCAGCGGTGCGAAGAGTCCGGCGGAGAGGCCTTCCCAGGTGTCGTACGTACGTCCCGTGAGCAGCCTCGACCCCGGGGCCAGCCCCAGTGCCGCCGCGTCCTCGCGGGCGCGTGCGACCAGCTGGTCCGCCGTCAGCCCGACGCCGGCCACGGCGAGCGCGGGGGCCGACGGATCCACCGGCGCGTACGGCGCGAAGCGGTCGCCCTGGCCGGGCACCTCCACCGCGTAGTCGGCGAACCCCTCGGGCGGCTGCGGGAAACGGCCGCCCAGTGGGCGCAGGGCCAGGGCCACCCGCTCGCCGCGGCAGGCGCGCGCCCGGTCCAGGGAGTCCGGCCCGGTGACCACCAGATCGGCGGAGGCGGGGTCGCCCTGCACATCGGCGACGACACCGACCGAGGAGCAGGCGAGCAGCCAGACCGCGGACTGCCAGTGCGCGGGCAGCAGCAGGGCGAGCCGGTCGCCCGGCTCCGCGGCCAGGTCGCCCTGCAGCAGATTGGCGGTCTTGGCCACCCAATTGGCGAAGGTGGCCACCGACAGTTCGACGCGCTCTCCGGTTGCGTCGTCGTAGAAGGTGACGAGTGGGCGGGCCGGGTCCGCGGCGAGCGCGGATCGCAGCAGGTCGGCGGGGGTGCGATCGCTGGCGTTCATCCGCGCAAGGGTACGCGCCGGGTGCGGGCGGGGCGGGGCGTGAGGGGCGCGGTGTCCACCGGTTCGGCAGACGGTGCGTCAAGTGGGGTCAGCCACCCTCCAGTAGCCGGGAATGGCATGATCTGTCCAGGATTTCCTGTATGCATGCACTTCTTGCAACCTCGATCGGCGTCACCTGCGCGGCGGCACTCACCCTCCCGCTCGCCGCGCCTGCGCCCGCCGCCCCCGTGCCTGCCCCGGGCGCCCACGCGCCCGCGGCCTCGGCTGCCGAACCGTCCGGTTCCACGCAGTCCCTGCCCCTGCGGCCGCTCACCGAAGCGTCCCCCCGGGCCACCGAATCCGTGTCCCCCCTCGCACGAGGGCTGCGGCAGCGCGACGCGCACCGCTTCTCCCTCGTCGGCGTGGTCTGGGACGACGCCGACGCCGAACTGCACGGCACCGTCCAGGTCCGGGCCCGTGCGACCGGCACCGGACGGTGGTCCGGCTGGCAGGACCTCGAGACGCACAACACCGACCACGCCGCCGACGCCGGCAGTGCCGAGCGCACGTCGGGCAGGGTCCGCGGCTCCACCGCCCCGCTCTGGGTCGGTGACTCGGACGGCGTGGAGGTACGCGTGCGGTCCGGGGACTCCGGACCGCAGAACCGTGCCGGAGGCACCGCACCCCTGCCCGAGGGCCTTCGGGTGGAGCTCGTCGACCCGGGTGACGACCCGCAGCAGCCGCCGACCGCCGGCGACCCGGTCACGGTCACCCCGACCACCGGCACTCCCGCCACCGGCACTCCCGCCGTGGGCACGCCGGCCACGGTCACCCCCGTCACCTCCCCCCAGCCGGGCGCGCTCCCCGAAGCCGCGGGCCTCAGCCTGGCCGCGGCCGAGAGCTCCGCGGTCAACGCCGACCTCGCCCCGCTCGGAGCCACCGAGATCCCCGCCCTGAGCAAGGCCGAGTCGGAGGAGCAGGCGGTCGTCGCGGCGGGCGCCAAGCCGTTCGTGGGGCCCCGCCCGCGCATCGTCACGCGCAAGGGCTGGGGCGCCGACGAGAGCATCAGGGAGCGCGCCTTCGCGTACACCACGACCGTCAAGGCGGCCTTCATCCACCACAGCGCCACGGGCAACAACTACACCTGCTCCCAGGCGCCCTCCGTCCTGCGCAGCATCTACCGCTACCACGTCAAGAGCAGCGGATGGCGCGACTTCGGCTACAACTTCGCCGTCGACAAGTGCGGAAACATCTACGAAGGCCGCGCGGGGGGCGTGACCAAGCCGGTCCTCGGCGCCCACACGCTCGGCTTCAACTCCAAGAGCATGGGCATCGCCGTCCTCGGGACCTACAGCGCGAAGAACCCGCCGGCCGCCGCGGTGACCGCGATCGCCAAGCTCACGGCCTGGAAGCTCGGTCTGTTCGGCCGCAACCCCAAGAGCAAGGTCACGCTCGTCTCCGGCGGCAGCGGCAAGTACAAGAAGGGCGCCAACGTCAAGCTCAACGTCATCTCCGGTCATCGCGACGGTTTCGCAACCGAATGCCCCGGAAGCCGTCTCTACAAGAAGCTGGGCACGGCCCGGACCAGCTCGGCCCGGCTGCAGGGCCGCTGACCGGGAGGGCCCGCGACGGTCTGCATACACTGGCCAGCCGATACGAGGCCCGGCCCCATCAGGAAGCAGAGACGGCGCTGTGACAGAGGCAAGAGAAGCGATCCTGCTGGTCGGTGGCAAGGGCACCCGGCTGCGGCCACTCACGGTGCACACCCCGAAGCCGATGGTTCCGGCCGCGGGCGTCCCGTTCCTCACGCACCAGTTGGCGCGTGCCCGGGCGGCCGGGGTGGAGCACATCGTGCTCGCCACGTCCTACCTGGCGGAGGTCTTCGAGCCGTACTTCGGCGACGGCTCGTCGCTCGGACTCTCCATCGAGTACGTCACCGAGCGCGAGCCGCTCGGTACCGGCGGAGCCATTCGCAACGTGGCGTCGCGGCTGGCCTCGGGCCCGGACGAGCCCGTCCTCATCTTCAACGGGGACATCCTCACCGGGCTCGACATCCGGGCCCTGGTCGCGTCGCACGCCACGTCCGGGGCGGACGTCTCCCTGCACCTCGCCAGGGTGGAGGACCCGCGCGCCTTCGGTCTCGTGCCGACGGACGACTCGGGCAGGGTGACGGCCTTCCTGGAGAAGCCGCAGACACCCGAGGAGATAGTCACCGACCAGGTCAACGCGGGGGCGTACATCTTCCGCCGCTCGGTCATCGACACCATTCCGGCCGGCCGGCCGGTGTCCGTGGAGCGTGAGACGTTCCCCGGCCTGCTCGCCTCCGGAGCACACCTCCAGGGCATGGTCGACTCCACCTACTGGCTGGACCTCGGCACCCCGCAGGCGTTCGTACGCGGCTCGGCCGACCTGGTCCTGGGCCGCGCCCCCTCCCCGGCCGTGCCCGGCCGCTGCGGCGACCGGCTCGTCCTGCCCACCGCGTCCGTTGCCGCCGACGCCAAGCTCACCGGCGGCACGGTCATCGGTGAGGGCGCGCTGATCGGCGAGGGCGCCCGGATCACCGGGTCCACCGTGCTGGCCGGCGCCGTCGTCGAACCGGGTGCCGTGATCAGCGACTCACTGATCGGGGCCGGCGCCCGGATCGGCAGCCGTACGGTCCTCGCGGGCGCGGTGATCGGCGACGGTGCGCAGGTCGGAGCCGACAACGAACTGCGCGACGGGGTCCGGGTCTGGTGCGGCGCGGTCCTTCCGGACGCCTCGGTCCGCTTCTCGTCCGACCAGTGAAAGGTCTCCGTCGGCCGTACCCTCGGTAGGCACCCCGACGACCGAGGACCTCACCCGTGGCAGGACGCTTCGCACCCCGCACCACCGCCGTGCCCCGCCGGCAGGCGGTGGTCACGGGCCCGTACGCCCCGCCGCTGGAGCGGACCTGGACACCACCCGGCCCAATCGACCTGCGTCTGGTCCTGGGTCCTCTGCGGCGCGGCCCGGCGGACCCCACGTACCGGGCCCTGCCCGACGGGTCGTTCTGGCGGGCCACCCGCACCCCGGCCGGCCCCGGCACCCTGCGCGTCTCGGCGGCCCCCGGCGGGCAGGTCTCCGCGGTGGCCTGGGGCCCGGGCGCGCAGTGGCTGCTGGACGGGCTCCCCGGGCTGCTCGGTGCGGACGACGACCCGGACGCCTTCCGCCCGCGGCACCGGCTGGTCGCCGTGGCCCGGCAGCGCAGGCCGGGGCTGCGGCTGCTGCGCACCGGGCTGGTCATGGAGTCCCTGATCCCGTCGGTCCTGGAACAGAAGGTCACCACCGACGAGGCCTACCGCGCCTGGCGGCTGCTCGTCCGCACCCACGGCACCCCGGCCCCCGGCCCGGCGGACGGGCCGTTCGGCACGTACGGCCTGTACGTCATGCCGGATGCCCGGACGTGGTCGCTGATCCCCTCGTGGGAGTGGCACCGCGCGGGCGTGGACGCCAAACGCTCGGCGACGATCCTGCGCGCGGTGCGGGTCGCCCGCCGCATGGAGGAGGCGGCGTCGATGGAGCTGCCCGAGGCGATGGCGCGCCTTGAGCTGATCCCGGGCATCGGCCCCTGGACGGCGGCGGAGACACTGCAGCGCTCGAACGGCGCGGCCGACGCGGTCACGGTCGGTGACCTCCACCTGCCCGGCATCGTCGGGTACGCCCTGGCGGGCAACCGGAGCGCCGACGACGAGGAGATGCTGTCGCTTCTCGCCCCGTACGAGGGCCAGCGCCACCGGGCGGCACGGCTGATCATGCTCTCGGGCCACATCCCGCCGCGACGCGCCCCGCGCATGACACCACGCGACATCGCCCGGCTCTAGCCGGCGGGGGAGCGGACCGGAGCCCTGTCCGCCTCATCGCACCGCGATGAACGCCCCCGCGTCCCGCGCGCCCCGCTCCTTCGGTGCCTGCGCCGCGTGTCCCACGGCCACCGCGCCCAGCGGATCCCAGCTGTCCGGCAGGTCCAGCACCTCACGCACCACGTCCCGGCAGAACATCGTCGAGGACACCCAGGCCGAGCCGAGCCGCTCGCCCGCGAGCGCCACGAGGAAGTTCTGCACGCCCGCGCCGGCCGCGACCACGAACATCTCGCGCTCCGCCGTGTCCCGCCGCGCGTCCCCGTAGGTGTGCGAGCCGTCCATCACCAGGCACGGCACCGCCAGATACGGCGCGTTGCGCAGGACGTCGCCCCGCCGCACCCGCTTGGCGATCGACTCCTCGCTCCGGCCGTCCCGGCGCAGGTCCTCGGTCCACGCGTCCCGCATCGCGTCGAGCAGCCGGGTCCGCGCGTCCGCCGACTCCAGCAGGACGAACCGCCACGGTGTCGTGTGGTGCGGTGCCGGCGCCGTCACGGCAGCCGCCACGGCGCGCCGTACGGCCCCCGGGTCCACCGGCTCGTCGGTGAACTCCCGCACCGTGCGACGCAGGTGAAGGGCTTCCCGCACCGCTTCGGACGTCCCCAGCCGGAACATGTCGTCGGCGGCGGTCCGCACCATCGCCCGTGCGCCGCCCCCGGCGTCCCCGGGGGCCGCCACGACATGGGCCAGCCCTCGCACCACGGCGACCGGCAGGCCGGACGCCTTGCCCTTCACCAGGTCGCCGGCCGAGGCAAGTTCGTCGGCCGTGGCCACCACGGTCGCGCTCAGCGGATTGCCGTGCGCGTCCGTACCGCCGCGCAGGTCGTCGAGCACCCGGACGCCCGCCGCCCCGATGGCGACATCGGTCAGACCGTTGCGCCAGGGACGCCCGAAGGTGTCCGTGACGACGACGCCGACCTCGACCCCGAGGGTGTCCCGCAGCCCGTCCCGGATCGCCCGTGCGGAGGCGTCCGGGTCCTCGGGCAGCAGCAGTACCGTGCCGGCCGGGGTGTTGGAGGCGTCGACGCCGGCAGCGGCCATCACGAGGCCCTGCCGGTTCTCCACGATCCTGAGCGTTCCGCGGCGGGCCACCACCCGGACCGTCTCGGCGTCGATGGCGGCCTCCCGGTCGGCGGCCTCCACGATCCGCCCCTCCGCCTTGGAGACGATCTTGGAGGTGACCAGCAGGACGTCGCCGTCCACGAGGCCCGGCTCGGTGGCGGCGATCAGCTTCGCCAGGTCGTCCCCCGTGCGCACCTCGGGCATCCCGGGCAGCGCCCACACGCGGTAGGAGGGTGCCCCGGCGGCAGGCCCGTTCATGCCCGGACCTCCTCGGCCAGGGCCAGTGCCTGCCGCGCCATCTCGGCCGTCGTGTCCACGTCCGTCATCATCAGCGGGACGGCCCGGCAGCGGATGCCCGCCGTCTCCACCTCGGCCACGGTCCCGGCGTCCACGGTGTCGACCAGCCAGCCGTCCAGCAGTCCCGACCCGTAGTGCCGCGCGACGGCGGAGGCCGTCGAGTCGACGCCGACCGCGGCCGGGACCTTGTCGGCCATGCCCCGCACCGGAGCGTCACCGACGATGGGGGAGAGCCCCACGACCGGTACCCCGGCCTCGGCGATCGCCTCACGGATGCCGGGGACGGCGAGGATGGTGCCCACCGACACGACGGGGTTCGACGGGGGGAAGAGGATGACGTCGGCCTCGGCGATGGCCTCCAGGACACCCGGCGCGGGCTTGGCCTGCTCGGCGCCGACCGGCACGATCGCCTGCGCCGCCACGGAGGCGCGCATCTTCACCCAGTACTCCTGGAAGTGGATGGCCCTGCTCTCGCCGTCGACGTCGACGGCGACATGTGTCTCGACGCGGTCGTCGGACATGGGGATCAGCCGGACGCCAGGCTTCCAGCGGGCGCAGAGCGCCTCGGTGACCGCGCTCAGCGGATAGCCGGCGCCGAGCATCTGCGTACGGACGATATGGGTCGCGAAGTCACGGTCGCCCAGCCCGAACCACTCGGGTCCCACGCCGTACGCCGCCAGCTCCTCCTTGACCTGGAAGCTCTCGTCCGTACGCCCCCAGCCCTGTTCCTCGTTGATGCCACCGCCGAGGGTGTACATCACGGTGTCCAGGTCGGGGCAGACCTTCAGCCCGAACAGATGGATGTCGTCGCCGGTGTTGCCGATCACCGTGATGTCCGCTTCGGGAGCGGCCTGTTTGAGGCCACGCAGGAAACGAGCACCACCGATACCGCCGGCCAGAACCACAATGCGCATGGAGACCAGTCTGTCAGGCGGAGCCTGTCCGGTGTGGGGTGGTGGTGGGCGACGGGTGGGACTGTCGGGCGGAGCCTGTCCGGTGTGGGGTGGTGGTGGGCGACGGGTGGGACTGTCCGGTCCTGGTGGGCTGTCAGGCGGGTACGGCGTCCAGGGCGGCCTGGGCGCACTGCGTGGCGTGCATGGGCATGTCGGTCAGGCCCGGGTAGTAGACGTGCAGGCTGACGGCAGGGGCGAGGGCGTCGTTGACGACCTCGTGGACGTAACCGGGTGCGAAGACGCGCTGTGCGCCGGCGTCCAGGGTGTGCGTCCCGTGTTCCGTGCGCTCCGTCAGTTCGCCCTCCAGCACGGTGAGTACACCGGAGGACGGGCCGTGGTCGTGGAGCCCGCTGCCCTGGCCGGGGATCCAGCTGAGCAGCCACACCTCGTAACCCGGGCCGGTCTGCAGCCGGTGGTACCAGCGAGTCGTGGTGTCGTACCGGACGAGCGGGGCCCAACGGGCGCGGTTGGCGGCGATCGTGCGGGCGAGTCCGACGAACTCGGCCACGGTGGACGGGTGCGGGCGGGCCGGCTGGAGGAGGTGCTGTACCTCGAGGATGTCGCCGGCGATCTGCAGGTCGCTGTCGCTGTTCATGGGTGCGGTGTTTCCTCGGCATGGATGCGCGTGCGGGGGGTGTCGCGGAAAGCCCGAAAGCGGTGGAGAGGGCTGGATCAGAGCTGGAGCGCTACAGGCTTCAACAGCTGTGACAGCTGGAACAGCAACAGCGGGCCTGGACAGCCGTACGGAACCCACGCATGGGGGTGGCGTACATCGCTGCGGTCGCTTGCATGCAGTCAAGAAGACCGGCTCGGCGTGCCTTCTGTCAACCCGCTGCCCGGTATGGCGGCAATCTTTCATCCCATCCGGTTGTCGAGGGTGAAGAAAGGTTTTGGCAGCCGGGGGAGAGGCAAGGTGGCGCAAGAACCGGGTCTTGAACGCGGTGGGCATCCCGTGACCCGACTGTGATCTTGGTCGCTTCAGTGATCGAATCGAAACATGGCGGCGACCGCGGTCGTCTCACCCGGTGAGAAGGCGAGCCGGGCGCGACCGGCGGCATATGTCAGGTTTTTGACCATTTGGGTACTTTCCGCATACGGTTGGTTCCGCAGAGTGAATACCGAGGCCAATAGCAGATCTTCGCTTGACTGGCCCAGAGCTACACACTTGTAATTTCACTCGTGTTGTTCGGCAGCTTCAATAACGGCCGCATCACGGGGACGCAAGAGACAGACGAGGGGCGCACATGACCGAGCTGTTCCAGCAACTGCTGGTCGAGGACGCGGACGAGGAGCTCGGCTGGCAGGAGCGCGCACTGTGCGCCCAGACCGATCCCGAGTCCTTCTTCCCGGAGAAGGGCGGCTCCACCCGCGAGGCCAAGAAGGTCTGCCTCGCCTGCGAGGTCCGCTCCGAGTGCCTCGAGTACGCCCTCGCCAACGACGAGCGGTTCGGTATCTGGGGCGGCCTCTCCGAGCGTGAGCGGCGCCGCCTCAAGAAGGCCGCCATCTGACCCACCGCGTGCCCGGACGCCCGGTACCGCCGATGGCCCGTGGCCAGGACCCCTCGTGCAGGGTCCTGGCCACGGGCCATCGGCGTGTCCGGGGGCCTCCCCTTCCCACCGTCCAACCGCTCGGCGCAGGGCGGACATCCGTACCGTTAGTGTGGGGCCCCGTCCGAGAGACGCGCCAACGCCCCGCCGGGGCGCGCGTGTACACCGATGCAGCCCCCGGGGGGACGCCCCCTCCGGACCCGGCCGGAGGGCCCGTACCTCGATGTCCGTGCACAGCCACTCGGCGGCGCCGAACGCGGCCGCCGCCGCCCCAGAGTTCCCCCGGCACGTCGTCACCGCCGTGCTCGTCTCCCACGACGGCGCACGCTGGCTGCCCGATGTGCTCGCCGGGCTGCTCGGGCAGGAACGCCCCGTACAGAACGTCGTCGCCGCCGACACCGGCAGCGCCGACGACTCCGCGCACCTGGTCACCGAGGCGCTCGGCGGTGAGCGCGTACTGCACCTCGCGCGCCGTACGAGCTTCGGCACCGCCGTCGACGAGGCGACCCGCACCGCGGGCGTCCTCGGCACCGACGACCTGCCGTACCTGAAGCGCCCCAGCGGCTGGGACCCGGTCACCCGGACCTGGCGCGACGACGCCTACGACCAGCCGGAACTCCCGCACGGCGAACCCGTCCAGTGGCTCTGGCTGCTGCACGACGACAGCGCACCCGAGCCCGACGCGCTCGCCGAGATGCTGCGCGCCGTCGACAACGACAAGCGCGCCGCGATCGTGGGACCGAAGCTGCGCGGCTGGTACGACCGCAAGCAGCTCCTCGAGGTCGGCGTCTCCATCGCCAACAGCGGGCGCCGCTGGACGGGCCTCGACCGGCGCGAACAGGACCAGGGCCAGCACGACCAGGTCCGCACCGTGCTCTCCGTCTCCTCCGCCGGCATGCTGGTGCGCCGCGACGTCTGGGAGGAGCTCGGCGGCTTCGACCGCAGGCTCCCGCTGATGCGTGACGACGTCGACCTCTGCTGGCGCGCCCACATGGCCGGCCACCGGGTCCTCGTCGCCCCCGACGCGGTCCTGCGGCATGCCGAGGCCTCCGCCAGGGAACGCCGTCCCATCGACTGTGCCGGACGCTCCGTCTCCAGCCCGCACCGCGTCGACAAGGCGGGCGCGGTCTACACGATGCTCGTCAACGCCCGCGGCAAGCAGCTTCCCTGGGCGCTGCTCCGACTCGTCCTCGGCACCCTGCTCCGCACCCTCGCCTACCTCGTCGGCAAGGTCCCGGGGCAGGCGCTCGACGAGGTCGCCGGACTCTTCGGCACCCTGCTGCGCCCGGGCAGGATCATCGCCGGGCGCCGCGCACGGGGCAAAGGAGCGGTGGACGCCGCCGAGCTGCGCTCCCTCTTCCCGCCGTCCGGTGCCACCGTCCGCGCGACCGTCGAACAGATCGCGGGCAATTTCGGCAGTCGCACCGACTCCGACTCCGGCGGTTCGCGCCACGGGGTCGCGGAGTCGGGGCCCGGCGGTGACGACGCCGACTTCCTGGAGATCGAACAGTTCGCCCGGCTCAAGCGGATCGGCCGCAAGCCCGGCCCGGTCCTCTTCGCGCTCCTGCTCCTCGTCTCCCTGGTCGCCTGCCGCAGCCTCCTCGGCGGCGGCGCACTCGCGGGCGGCGCCCTGCTGCCCGCCCCCGCCGACGTCTCCGACCTCTGGGGACGGTACGCGGACGGCTGGCACCCGATCGGTACGGGAGGAACCCAGACCGCGCCGCCCTACCTCGGCCTGATCGCCGCACTGTCGGCGCTGTTCCTCGGCTCCACGGGGCTGGCCCTCACCGTGCTGCTGGTCTGCTCGGTCCCGCTCGCCGGACTCACCGCGTACTTCGCCTCCCGGCCCCTCATCGAATCCCGGCTCCTGCGCGCCTGGGCGAGCGTCGCGTACGCCTTCCTGCCCGCGGCGACCGGAGCACTGGCCACCGGCCGTCTCGGTACGGCCGTGCTGGCCGTGCTGCTCCCGCCGATGGCCCGTGCCGCCGCTGCCGCGTACGGGATGCGCGGCGGGAGCGACGCCCCCCGCGGCACCTGGCGTGCCACCTGGGCGTACACGCTGCTGATCACCTTCACGATGGCCTTCACCCCGATCGTCTGGCCACTCGCCGTGGTCCTCGGCATCGGGGCGCTGGTCCTGCGCCGGGGCGACATCGTCGCGTACGGACTGCGCTTCCTGGCCGTCGTGGGCACCCCGCTGCTGGTCCTCGCACCCTGGTCGCTGTCCCTGCTGACCAGCCCGGCCGACTTCCTGAAGGAGGTCGGTCTGGACACCGGTACGGGTACGGCGACGGCCCTGGACCTCCTCGGCCTCAGCCCCGGCGGCCCCAAGGCGGCCGGCGGAGTCCTGCTTCTGGGCATCGTCCTGGCGGCGCTGGCCGCACTGCTGCGCGGTGAGCGGCAGTTCGCCATCCGGTCCGCCTGGGCCGCGGCACTCGTCGGTCTGCTCTTCGCGGGCATCTCCAACGGTTCCACCTGGGCGGGCCCCGCCACCCTCGTGTACGGCATCGCGCTGATCGGCGCTGCGGTCCTCGGCGCCGACGGAGCCCGGGTACGGGTCGCCGCGCTCAGCTTCGGCTGGCGTCAGCCGGTCGCCGCACTGATCGCCCTGGCCGCGGCGGTCGCGCCCGCGCTGGCCGCCGCCGGCTGGATGATCGGCGGCGCGGCCGGGCCGCTGGAGCGCCGGGACCCGGTGCAGGTGCCCGCGTTCGTCGCGGAGGAGAGCGCCACCCGCGACCAGCCCCGCACCCTGGTCCTCGGCGGCTCGTCGCCCGCAGCCGTCTCGTACAGCCTGGTGCGCGGCTCGGGCGCCCGCCTCGGCGACGCCGAGCTCACCGAGGCGGGCGGCAGCAACACCCACCTCGACAAGGTCGTCGCCAACCTGGTCGCGGGCTCCGGCGCCGACCAGGGCAGCCAGCTGAGCGGCTTCGCGATCCGCTACGTCCTCGTACGGGACGGAGCACCGCGGCAGATGAGCCGGGTGCTCGACTCGACGCCCGGGCTGAGCCGGCTCAGCCAGCTCGACGGCAGCGCCCTGTGGCGCGTCGACCGCCAGGTCTCCCGCCTCATGATCGTCCCGTCCGGCGAGGGCGCCGAGCCCGTGCCCGTCGGCTCGCTGCCCGTCGAGGCGCACACGAAGATCCCCGATGGCGGCTCGGACCGGGTGCTGCGGATCGCCGACGGCGCGGACCCGCGCTGGCAGGCCACGCTGAACGGCAAGGCGCTGACGCCGAAGACCGTGGACGGCTGGGCACAGGGCTTCACCCTCCCCTCCGAGGGCGGCACGCTGGACCTGACGTACGACACCCCTGTCACCCACTCGGCCTGGATCTGGACGCAGGTGGCCCTCGGTGTGGTCCTGGTGGTCATGGCCCTGCCGGGCCGCCGCCGGGAGATCGATGACGACCTGCCCGAGGAGACCGGGACCGTTCCGGCCGAGCCGGTCGAGGGCGAGGGACGCCGGGCACGCAGGCTGCGCGCGGCGGCTCAGGCCGAGACGACGGGGGAGGACGGCCAGGAGACCGGGTACGACGCTCCCCACGGCGAGGAGGGAGCCCCCGCGCCGGACGTCACGGAGCCGGCGCAGGCCGGGTACATCCCGGCCCAGCAGAACGCCGCTCCGTACGCGGCGGCCCCGGACGACCAGGACGGCACCGGCACCTACGCGGCCGTGCCGCAGCAGAACGACGGCGGGCAGCACTACGGCGAGCAGACCTACGGTCAGCAGACCTACGGCGGGCAGAACTACGGGGAGTGGGACGCGCAGCAGTACCAGGGCGCCGACCACGGCGGGCACCAGGACGGGCAGTACTACCAGCCCGGCCAGTACCCGCAGGACCAGTACTCGCAGGACCAGAACCAGCACGACCAGTACCAGGACCAGAACCAGAACCAGCAGGACCAGTACCCGCAGCAGGGCGCCTACGACCCGTACGGCTACGCCCAGCAGCAGCCCTACGCGACGGGGACGGGCGAAACCGCCCCGTACGAGGGGCAGGAAGAGAACCCGGCCACGGGCCGGGGCCCGTGGCAGAACGGCAACGCATCGCGAGGCGAGTCCGAGTGAAGTCCACCCCCCTGTCCCTCATCGCGGGCGCTGTCGCCCTCGCCGCCGTCACCGGATTCGCCGCGCTCACCGCGCCCGGCGAAGGGGAGGCACCCGAGGCGAAGGCCGCAGCCAGGCTTCCCGTCGAGCGCTCCAGTCTGCTCTGCCCCGCGCCCAGCAGCTCCGACCTGGCGGACACGACGTACACCTCCTTCACCCCGGAGGGGGAGAGCGACGGTGAAGCCGGCACCGCCGAGCTGAATCCGTCCGTGCCGCTCCCGGCCGACGACGAGGACCCGGCGGCCGGCAAGGACGAGGAGAAGGGCGAAGAGAAGGAGGAGAAGGAGGAGAAGGACGAGAAGCCGGGGGCCGACAAGCCCGTCGTCACGCTCAAGGACGCCGGCAAGCCGGTCACCGCCGACACCTCCGAGTCCGACGCCCCGGCGCTCATCGGCACGGCCACCGGCCGGCTGGCCCCGGGCTGGACGGCCCAGCAGACCACCACGACCGCGGCGGGCGAGGCCCGTGGCCTCCTCGGCGTGAGCTGCACGGCACCGGACACCGACTTCTGGTTCCCGGGCGCCGGGACCGCGGCGACGCGGCAGGACTACGTCCATCTCACCAACCCCGACGACACGGCGGCCGTGGCCGACATCGAGCTGTTCGGCCCCGAGGGTGCCCTCGAGTCCGACGCCGGGGAAGGGATCACGGTGCCGCCCCGGTCGAGCGTCGCGCTGCTGATCCCGACCCTGACCAGCGAGGCCGTCGACGACGTGACCGTCCACGTCACCACCCGGACGGGACGCGTCGGCGCGGTCGTCCGGGTCGCCGAGAACGACGCGGGCAGCGACTGGCTCACCGCTTCCACCGACCCGGCGGAGACCCTGGTCCTGCCCGGCATCCCGGCCGACGCCACGTCCGTACACCTGGTGGCCTTCGCGCCCGGTGAGGACGACGCCGATGTGAAGGTGCAGCTCATGGGGAAGAACACGACGTTCGCGCCGGTGGGCAACGACACCCTGCACATCAAGTCGCGGATGACCGCGAGCGTCGATCTCAAGGACGTCACCCGGGGGGAGCCCGGGTCGATCCGGCTGTCCCCGGTCGACGGAGACGGGACGCCGGTCGTCGCCGCGCTGCGCGTGGTGCGCGGCAAGGGCGCCAAGCAGGAGATCGCCTACATCCCGGCGACCGGGCCGGTGGGCGACCGGGCGAGCGTGGCCGACAACCGGGCGAAGGGATCGGTGCTCTCCCTGACCGCGCCGGGCCGGACGGCCAAGGTCGAAGTGACCGCGTCCGCGGGCAGCGAGGGCGGCGAGAAGACCGTCAAGACGTACACCGTCAAGGGCGGTACGACGCTGGAGGTCACCCCCGAGGTCCCGTCCGGGCTCAAGGGCGGTTACGCGCTGACGGTCAGGACACAGTCGGGCGGCCCCGTCCACGCCTCCCGCACGCTCACGGTCACCGAGGGCGGCATCCAGATGTTCACCGTCCAGACGCTGCCCGACGACGGCGGCACGGTCGAGGTGCCCGCGGTGGAGCAGGACCTCTCCGTCCTGGACGACTGAGGTCTGCCGCGTCGCGGGTGGCCGGGCCCGGCCACCCGCGACGCGCGCCGCTCAGTCCTGCCCGTAGCGCGGGTCGACCGACTCGGGTGAGAGGCCCAGCAGTTCCGCGACCTGCTCCACCACGACCTCGTGCACCAGCAGGGCGCGCTCGTCGCGGCTCTTGGTGCGGATCTCGACGGGCCGCCGGTAGACGACGATCTGCGCGGGCCGCCCCTTCACGGCGGACACCGCGCTGCCCAGTGGCACGGTCTCCTCCGGGGACCGCGGCACGTCGAGGACCAGGAAGTCGACCTCCGCCAGCTGCGGCCAGCGCCGCTCCAGCCGTTCCACCGAGTCCTGGACCAGATCGCGGAAGCTCTCCGCCCTGCTGGCCGACAACGGCACCTGCGGCGGAGCGACCGGCCCGCGCATGCCACGGCCATGGCGGTCGCGGCGGCGGGGCTGCGGCTCGGACGGGTGGGGCGGCGGTACGGAACTGTCCATCACCGACGCAGCGTAACGCTCCTCCGGCCGCCCTGATCACGGCTTCTCTGCAGGTCGGCCTGATGTCCGTACCTGAACATTCCAGCCAAGGTTGAGTCCGGATCAGGCCCCGCATCCGACCGCTGACCCTCCGTCGAACGACCGCTCGTGTTCTTCCCGGAGAGCGGAACAGCGGCCGGAAGCACCAGTGCGGGACGGCTGCCGTGCAGGTCAGGACAGCTGCGCACGAACCGTCCGAACCGGGGGTCACCGAGCGACACGAGGGGGCGACCTGAGGGAGGGTCGTCGCGGCCCGCTCAAGAGTGCGGTACCGTCCAACATCGTGAGCCCTGTACGTCGCTGTTCGCGAACCGCGTGCGGCCGTCCCGCCGTCGCGACACTGACGTACGTCTATGCCGACTCGACCGCGGTCCTCGGCCCGCTCGCCACCTATGCCGAGCCCCACTGCTACGACCTCTGCGCCGAGCACGGTGAACGCCTCACCGCGCCGCGCGGCTGGGAAGTCGTGCGGCTCTCCGACCCCTCGGCCCCCGTGCGCCCCAGCGGTGACGACCTCGAAGCGCTCGCCAACGCCGTGCGCGAAGCGGCCCGGCCGCACGACCGGGGACCCTCGGCCCCCGGCCGGGGGCCGCGCGCGGCGGACCCGGTGGAGGTCGCACGCCGAGGCCATCTCCGGGTGCTGCGCTCCCCGGAGTAACGCCCGCCGCCGAGCCCCTGCCGAAGAGTGCCCGGTGTGAGGGCGCGGAGCACCGCGGTGCCCGGCGGACGCTCCCCCGGTCGGCGGTCCGTGCGCGCCCGGTAGTTTGGGCGGTCCGCAGACATCCCAGGAGGACCGGCCGTGGTTGCTGACCTGTCTCAGCTCGTCAAGGCGTACGACGTGCGTGGAGTCGTGCCCGACCAGTGGGACGAGCCGATGGCCGAGCTGTTCGGCGCAGCCTTCGTCCAGGTCACCGACGCGGACGCGATCGTTGTGGGCCACGACATGCGGCCCTCGTCGCCCGGCCTGGCCCGGGCCTTCGCCCGCGGTGCCACGGCACGGGGCGCCGACGTCACGCTGATCGGGCTCTGCTCGACGGACCAGCTGTACTACGCCTCGGGGGCACTGGACCTGCCCGGTGCGATGTTCACGGCCTCGCACAACCCGGCCCGGTACAACGGCATCAAGATGTGCCGCGCCGGAGCGGCACCCGTCGGCCAGGACACCGGCCTGTCGGAGATCCGCACCCTGGTCGAGCAGTGGTCGGAGCACGGCGCCCCGGCCACGACCGCCACCACACCCGGCACGGTCACCGAACGCGAGACGCTCTCCGACTACGCCGCGCACCTGCTGGGCCTCGTCGAACTCTCGGGTATCCGTCCCCTCAAGGTCGTCGTGGACGCGGGCAACGGCATGGGCGGCCACACCGTCCCCACCGTCTTCGCCGGTCTCCCGCTCGACCTCGTCCCCCTGTACTTCGAGCTGGACGGCACCTTCCCGAACCACGAGGCGAACCCCCTCGACCCGAAGAACATCGTCGACCTGCAGGCCCGTGTCCTCGCCGAGGGTGCCGACCTCGGCCTCGCCTTCGACGGCGACGCGGACCGCTGCTTCGTCGTCGACGAGCGGGGCGCCGGGGTGTCCCCGTCCGCGATCACGGCGCTGGTCGCCGCCCGGGAGCTCGCCCGCAACGGCGGCAAGGGCACCGTCATCCACAACCTGATCACCTCGTGGTCGGTCCCCGAGGTCGTCCGCGAGAACGGCGGAACCCCCGTCCGCACCCGCGTCGGCCACTCCTTCATCAAGGCGGAGATGGCCGAGCACGGCGCGATCTTCGGCGGCGAGCACTCCGCGCACTACTACTTCCGCGACTTCTGGAACGCCGACACCGGCATGCTCGCCGCCCTGCACGTCCTGGCGGCGCTCGGCGGCCAGGAGGGCCCGCTCTCCGGACTCGTCGACCAGTACGACCGCTACGCGAGCTCCGGAGAGATCAACTCCACCGTCGCCGACCAGGCGGAGAGGCTCGCGGCGATCAGGACGGCGTACGGGAGCCGCGACGACGTCACCCTCGACGGGCTCGACGGCCTCACGGCGACCGGCGACGACTGGTGGTTCAACCTCCGGGCCTCCAACACCGAGCCGCTCCTGCGCCTGAACGTCGAGGCCCGCGACGAGAAGACGATGACGGCGGTACGGGACGAGGTCCTGGCCGTGGTCCGCGCGTAGGCGCCGGTTACGGGCCGGGGCGTACACGAGGGCGGTACGGGCCGGGGGCTTCGTGCCGTGCCCGGTAGGGGCAGGGGCGTCGCGCCGGGTGCCGGTGGTGGCGTCCACCGCGGGCGCCGACTGGTGGTGTCCGCCGCGGGTACCGGCACTTACACCGCCGGACAGGGCCCGCCGGGCCGCGTCCCCGTCGGCCCGGCGGTAGGCTGACGACGCCCCAGCGGCGCGGACCCCGACCGGGCCGCACCTGATCCTTACCGCATGCTCGAAGGGACCCACCCCATGCCGCTCGAAGCCGGCCTCCTGGAGATCCTCGCCTGCCCGGCCTGCCACGCAGGGCTCGACGACCGGTCCGCGGCCGAAAGCCCCGAGCTGGTCTGCACCGGCACGGACTGCGGTCTGGCCTACCCGGTACGGGACGGCATCCCGGTGCTCCTCGTCGACGAGGCCCGCCGCCCCGCATAAGAACGGGACGCGCGCACCCCGCGTCCCGCACCCTGATCAGCACGGTGATCGGAGGCCCACCGCCATGCTCGACGAGTCGTTGCTCGACGCCCCGGAAGCCCTGGCCCGAGCCGACCGGCGCGGCCTGCTCCGCGGCGCAGCCGAGGCCGGGGCCCGCGTACGCACCGCTGCCCGGCACGCCGCCGAGGCGGGCATCGGCGGTCTGGCCCCCGAGGGCCGGCCACGCGCCGTCCTCGTCGCCGGGCCCGGTACCGCCGCATCCGGCGTCGCCGACCTGATCGGCGCCCTCGCGGGTGCCGCCGCGCCCGTCATCCCGATCCGCCCCACCGGGGTCGCGGCAGCCGCCGGAGCCCTTCGCTGGGCGCTGCCCGGATGGGCCGGATCCGTCGACCTGCTGCTCATCGTCACGGCCGACGGCTCCGAGCCGGGGCTC
This sequence comes from Streptomyces clavifer, assembly GCA_014651175.1. GTDB lineage: Bacteria > Actinomycetota > Actinomycetes > Streptomycetales > Streptomycetaceae > Streptomyces > Streptomyces clavifer. Next base: position 326,305 of record BMWJ01000008.1, read on the forward strand.
TCCCTGCTCGCCGAGCAGGCGTACCGCCGAGGCTGCACGGTCGTCGCCGTCGCCCCCGTCCGCTCGCCGCTGCGCGAGGCCGTCGACGGCGTCCACGGACTCTTCGTACCGATGGCCGCCGCCCCGCACGGTGAGTACGACGCCGAGACCTCGGCCGCGGGCCCCGGCACGCTCTGGTCCCTGCTCACCCCGCTGCTGGCCCTGCTGGACCGGATGGGCCTGGTCGACGCGCCCCCCGAGGTGCTGTCGAAGGTCGCCGACCGTCTCGACCGCACCGCGGAGCGCTGCGGTCCGGCCATCGCCACGTACAGCAACCCGGCCAAGACCCTCGCCGCCGAGCTCGCCGACAGCCTGCCCCTCGTCTGGACGGAGGGCGATGCCACCGGTCCGGTCGGGCGGCGTTTCGCAGCCGTGCTGGCCGAGCTCGCCGGCCGCCCCGCCCTCGTGAAGGAGCTCCCCGAGGCGTTGCCCTCCCACGGGACGCTGCTCGCCGGTGCGTTCGCCGCGGGGGCCGACCCCGACGACTTCTTCCGCGACCGGGTGGACGAGCCCGAAGCGATGCGGGCCCGCGTGGTCCTGCTCCGTGACCGGCCCGCCGGCGGTCTCACCGCGGGGCCGGCCGCCCGCGAGCTGGCCCTCAGCCACGACACGGCCATCAGCGAGCTCGAACCCGAGGAGGGCGGCGAGCTCGAAGCGCTCGCCGAGCTCCTCGCGGTCACCGACTTCGCCGCCGTCTACCTGTCCCTGGCCGCAGACAACCGGGAGTGACGGCCGCACTTCCCGCGCCGTTTCCTCTCCCGTTCCCCCAGCCTGTTTCCCTGTCCGGCAGACCGCCGCGCGCATCCCACGAGGACGAACTTCCATGGACCGGCTCTCCAACACCGTGCGCCCCTACGCCTGGGGCTCCACCACGGCCATCCCCGAGCTGCTCGGCGTCGCCCCCACCGGCGAACCGCAGGCCGAGATGTGGATGGGAGCCCACCCGGGAGCCCCCTCCCGCGTCACCCGCCCCACGGCCGCCGGGGCCGGCGGGCCCGGCACCGGCGCCTCCGCGGGCCGTGACGTCGCGGACCACGACGTCGCCGAGCAGTCCCTCACCGAGGTCATCGCGGCGGACCCCGAACGCGAACTGGGCCCGGCGGCCGTACGCGTCTTCGGCCCCCGCCTCCCCTTCCTGCTCAAGCTCCTCGCGGCAGGAGCCCCGCTCTCGCTCCAGGTCCACCCCGACCTCGTACAGGCACAGCAGGGGTACGCGGACGAGGAGAGGCGTGGCGTCCCGATCGACGCGCCCCGGCGCACGTACAAGGACGCCAACCACAAACCCGAGCTGATCTGTGCGCTCACTCCGTTCGACGGCCTGTGCGGCTTCCGCAGGCCCGCCGAGGCGGCCGACGCCATGGCCGCCCTGGGTGTCGACTCCCTGAAGCCGTACGTGGACCTGCTCCGCGCCCGTCCCGAGGACGCGGCCCTGCGCGAGGTGCTCACGGCGATCCTCACGGCCGACCCTGCCGAGATGGCCGACACGGTCGACGAGGCGGCCGAGGCCGCCGAGCGGCTCGGTGGCGCCCATGCCCCGTACGCGCGGATCGCGCACCACTACCCCGGCGACCCCGGTGTCATCGCGGCCATGCTGCTGAACTACGTACAACTGCAGCCCGGCGAGGCCATGTACCTCGGGTCGGGAGTGCCGCACGCCTACCTCGGCGGCCTCGGCGTCGAGATCATGGCCAACTCCGACAACGTGCTCCGCTGCGGGCTGACCCCCAAGCACGTCGACGTTCCGGAACTGCTGCGCATCGTCCGCTTCGAGGCCACCGAGCCCGGCATTCTGCGGCCCGAGGCCTCGCCCACCGGCGAAGAGGTCTACGAGACGCCGGTCGACGAATTCCGGCTGTCGCGCTACGTCCTGGCGGCCGGCGGGACACCTGTCGACCTGACGACGGACACCCCGCAGATCCTTCTCTGCACGGCCGGTGCCCCCCGCGCGGGCGAATTCACCCTCGCGCCGGGCGAATCCGTGTTCGTCCCGGCGGACGAATCGGTCGAAGTGGCAGGTACGGGAACGCTCTTCCGCTCCACCGTGGTGGTCTGACGTACTGTCCGCGCAATCGGCTGCAACAATGTCCGGCCGTACCGCGGCGCAGTGCCGCAGCACCGAGGGAAGGGACACCAGGCACCCATGAGCGCGTCGGGCGGAACCAAGGCGATCGTGGCGGCACTCGCCGCCAACCTCGCCATCGCAGTGGCCAAATTCGTGGCGTTCCTCTTCAGTGGCTCGTCATCGATGCTCGCGGAGAGCGTCCACTCGCTCGCGGACTCCGGAAACCAGGGACTCCTGCTGCTCGGCGGCAAGAAGGCCCAGCGCGAAGCGACCCCCCAGCACCCGTTCGGCTACGGGCGCGAGCGCTACATCTACGCGTTCCTCGTCTCCATCGTGCTGTTCTCCGTCGGCGGCATGTTCGCGATCTACGAGGGCTACGAGAAGATCAAGGACCCGCACCAGATCGAGGCCTGGTACTGGCCGGTCGGCGTGCTGGTCTTCGCGATCATTGCCGAGAGCTTCTCGTTCCGCACGGCGATCGTCGAGTCCAACCTGACCCGCGGCAAGCTCTCCTGGACGCAGTTCGTCCGCCGTGCCAAAGCGCCCGAGCTGCCCGTCGTCCTCCTCGAGGACCTCGGTGCGCTCGTCGGTCTGATCCTGGCTCTCGCGGGCGTCGGTCTGGCCCTGGGCACCGGGAACGGCGTGTGGGACGGCATCGGCACCCTCTGCATCGGCATCCTGCTGATCGTCATCGCGATCGTCCTCGCCGCGGAGACGAAGTCGCTGCTGCTCGGTGAGGCGGCCGGTATCGAGGACGTCGAGAAGATCCGGGCAGCGGTGGTCGACGGCGACACCGTCACCCGCGTCATCCACATGCGCACGCTCCACCTCGGCCCGGAGGAACTGCTCGTGGCGGCCAAGATCGCGGTGCGTGCCGAGGAGTCCGCGGCCGAGGTCGCGGAAGCGATCAACGCCGCGGAGAACCGGATCCGTGACGCCGTGCCGATCGCCCGGGTCATCTACCTGGAGCCGGACATCTACGACGAGGCCGCCGCCGAGGCAGGCACCAACCCGGGCAAGGCTCCGGGCGGCACCACGCCTCCCGAGGCAGCGGCAGGATCCGGCCACTGACCTGCTGAGGACCGGCCCCGAACGGCCCCGTGAGCGACCCGGATGCCCGGACGGGCTGGGGCTCACTGGGCCGTTCGGTGTAGATTCGTCGGAGTACCAGACGTCGCTGCTGATGGCGGTCGATCGGCTCGCAGGTGCGGGCCGGCCGAGGGAGAGAGGGCCTCCGACGGACTGCACTGCGATGGCCCGGGCATTCCTGTGCCCGCTCCGCCGCAGAGCCAGCCATCCCACCCTCGACCCATCACGAGGAGCAGCCCGTTATGACGACGGCCGCCAATCGCCAGGACTTCAAGGTCGCCGACCTCTCCCTCGCCCCCTTCGGGCGCAAGGAGATCACCCTCGCCGAGCACGAGATGCCCGGCCTGATGTCGATCCGCAAGGAGTACGCCGCCACGCAGCCGCTGGCCGGCGCCCGCGTCACCGGCTCGCTGCACATGACGGTGCAGACGGCGGTGCTCATCGAGACCCTCGTCGCTCTGGGCGCCGATGTCCGCTGGGCCTCCTGCAACATCTTCTCCACCCAGGACCACGCGGCCGCCGCCATCGCCGTCGGCCCGAACGGCACCCCCGACGCCCCCGCCGGCGTCCCGGTCTTCGCCTGGAAGGGCGAGACCCTGGAGGAGTACTGGTGGTGCACGGAGCAGGCACTGACCTGGCCGAACACCCCCACCGGCGGCCCGAACATGATCCTCGACGACGGTGGTGACGCCACCCTCCTCGTCCACAAGGGCGTCGAGTTCGAGAAGGCGGGCGCGGCCCCGGACCCGTCGACCGCGGACAGCGAGGAGTACGCGTACATCCTCACCCTGCTGAACCGCACCCTCGGCGAGGCCCCGCAGAAGTGGACGCAGCTGGCGTCCGAGATCCGCGGCGTCACCGAGGAGACCACGACCGGTGTGCACCGGCTGTACGAGATGCACCGCGACGGCACCCTCCTGTTCCCGGCGATCAACGTCAACGACGCCGTCACCAAGTCGAAGTTCGACAACAAGTACGGCTGCCGCCACTCGCTGATCGACGGCATCAACCGCGCCACCGACGTCCTGATCGGCGGCAAGACCGCCGTCGTCTGCGGCTACGGCGACGTCGGCAAGGGCTGTGCGGAGTCCCTCCGAGGCCAGGGTGCCCGGGTGATCATCACCGAGATCGACCCGATCTGCGCCCTGCAGGCCGCGATGGACGGCTACCAGGTCGCCACGCTCGACGACGTCGTGGAGACCGCCGACATCTTCGTCACCACGACGGGCAACAAGGACATCATCATGGCCGGTGACATGGCCCGGATGAAGCACCAGGCCATCGTCGGGAACATCGGTCACTTCGACAACGAGATCGACATGGCCGGCCTGGCCAGGATCGACGGCATCGTCAAGGACGAGGTCAAGCCGCAGGTCCACACCTGGACGTTCGCCGACGGCAAGGTCCTGATCGTGCTGTCCGAGGGCCGCCTGCTGAACCTGGGCAACGCCACCGGTCACCCCTCGTTCGTCATGTCCAACTCGTTCGCGGACCAGACCCTGGCCCAGATCGAGCTGTTCACGAAGCCCGAGGCGTACCCGACCGATGTCTACGTGCTGCCCAAGCACCTGGACGAGAAGGTCGCCCGCCTGCACCTCGACGCGCTGGGTGTCAGGCTCACGACCCTGCGTCCCGAGCAGGCCGACTACATCGGTGTCCCCGTCGAGGGCCCGTACAAGTCCGACCTCTACCGCTACTGAGCAGTCCGCCGGCCGCCGGCCGGAGGACCCCCAGCAGCAGTACGAGCGCAGGCCCCCGCACCCCCGTGGCGGGGGCCTGTCCCGTACCGCACCCGCACAGCCCGAGGAACCCGAAGGACCCCATGCCCCGCGGCCGTTATTCGCTCCACGATCTCCACGACCACACCCCCCTCGGCGAAGAACACTTCCACTGCGCCCCGGGGCCCTCCGGCTGGCGCTACGTCTCGCAGACCACGGCCCCCTCCGGCACACACCTGGGCTCCGTCGACCTGGCCCTGGACGAACTCGGCCGCCCCATCCGCCTCGAACTGCACGCATCGAGCTGGCAGATCCGCGGCGCCGCCCTCGACGGAGTCACCTGGGTGCGGACCGATCCGACGGGTGCTCACGCCACCGAAGGCAATGTCCGCGCCCATTCCTTCTCCGGCACGTCCCCCGCTTTCCTCGTCTCCACCGCCCGGCTCCTGCGCCTCACCCCCGATTCCCCCGCGACCCGGGTCCGTCTGGTCACCTTCACGGACCCGGTCCTCGCGCCCCGAACCGTCGACCAGTCCTGGGCCCTGGTGAACAGTGAAGCGCACGCCACTGACAACGGCCCTCTGATCGTGGACGAATACCAGGTCAACGCCCTGGACACCGGCGAACAGCACGCGGTGCACCTGGCCGGGGACGTGGTCCTGGCCGCTCCCGGCATCGAGCTGGAGCACCTGGAGTCACCGCCCTCGCCCCCGCCTCACTAGGCAGGGGGAGCGAACCCGGTGGTGCGCGGCCCCTCGAGGCCTCCCGCTCCTCCTGTTCCTTCCGCCGGCGCCGTACCGGCACGGGGAGGGGCGGTCACCGGCGGGGCCGGAGCGGTGTGCGGCACGTCGTCCCCGGCCGGCCGGACGTCCCACGGCGAGGCTGCGCGCGGGCCACCGGTCGGCCCACCGGGCAGCGGCAGACCTCCGGGCCGGGCCGGCCCCGACGGGGTTCCGACCGGGGAGGCCACGGGCACCGGCGTCCGAGGCGGGTGGTTCAGGCGGGCGGCCGAGGCCACCCGCCTGACGTCCCTCGCCTGCCGCTCGTTCACCACCGCCGCCAGGTACGCGGCAGCCGGCACACCCTGAGGCACGGGAACGCCGGTACGGGCGGCGAGGTCTCCGGACAGCCGCTCGGCGATCGACCGGCCCACTGCGGCGTCGAGCTGGTGCATGCGGGTCAGGTACTGGCGGATCGCCAGCCAGAGATCGTCCGGCACCGCCGAAAGGTCGAGTGGTGCGAAGCGCCCCACCAGCCAGGGAGGCGGCGGCGGCACGGCGACGGCCCGCCCGGTCGGTACCCGCTCACGCACGACGAGGGTTCCCGCGAACACGTCGCCGATGCGTCGGCCCCGGGCCGACACCAGGGAAGCGGTACAGGCCACGACGCCGAACGTCCCCAGGATCTCGACCACGCCCATGGACCCCCGCACCAGCGCGTGCCGGAACCGGATGGGCCCGCCGTCGTCCCGCACCACGCGAAGTCCGCAGGCCAGCTTTCCCAGGGAACGGCCCTGGCTCAGTGTCTCGACGGCGATCGGCCCGCCGACCAGCACAAGAAGGAAGGTCGCGACAGCGATCGCGGCACTCGCCGCCTCGTCGAGGCTCACGGTCGCCACAGCCAGACCAATGGATATGAGAACAAAAACCGTCAGGACGACCGCAAGATCGATGGCGATCGCCAATGCCCGGCTCGGCAGCCTCGCCGGCTGCAACCCCAGTACGACCGCATCCCCGGTCACGAGCTCATTCATCGCCGCCCACCCTTCGCCGCCCTTCCCTGCCCCTCGGGCCCACAGTCTGCCAAGCTGGCCCGCAGCGCGCCGCCGCAGTACGGACCCGTACGCACCCATGCCTGGAGCAGCAGCCGACCATGGATCTCGACGTCTTCGTGACCACCCACCGCACCGAGTGGGACCGCCTGGACCACCTTCTGCACCGAGGACGGAACCTGACCGGCGCGGAGGCGGACGAACTCGTCGCCCTCTACCAGCGCACGGCCACGCACCTGTCCCTGATCCGGTCCAGCGCGCCGGACCCCCTGCTGACCGCGCGCCTCACCCAGCTCGTGGCCCGTGCCCGTTCCACCGTCACCGGGACGCGCCGCGCCTCGTGGCGTGACGCCGTGCGCTTCCTGACCGCCGGGTTCCCCGCGGCCGTCTACCGCTCGCGGCACTGGTGGATTCCCACGGCGGTGCTCTCCACGCTCCTGGCGGCCGTCATCGGCTGGTGGATCGGCGCGCACCCGGACGTGCAGGCCGCGATCGCCGCCCCGGAGGACCTCCGCAGCCTCACGCGTCCCGGCGGGGAGTACGAGACCTACTACTCCAGCCACCCGGCCGCCTCGTTCGCCGCCCAGGTCTGGACGAACAACGCGCAAGCCGCAGCGATGTGCCTGGTGCTGGGCGCCTTCCTCTGCATACCCGTGATCTGGATCCTCTTCGTCAACGTGCTCAACCTGGGCGTCGGCATCGGCCTGATGTCATCGGCCGGCCGGCTGGACACGTTCCTGGGGCTCGTACTGCCGCACGGCCTGCTGGAGCTGACCGCGGTCTTCGTCGCGGCCGGCACCGGACTGCGCCTCGGCTGGACGGTCATCGACCCGGGGCCCCGCACCAGGCGCTCCGCCCTGGCCGAGCAGGGCCGCGCCGCCCTCGGCATGGCCATCGGTCTGGCCCTGGTCCTGTTCGTCTCCGGAGTCATCGAGGGCTTCGTGACCCCGTCGGGTCTCCCCACTTGGGCTCGGATCGCCATCGGAATCGGCGCTGAGCTGGTCTTTCTCGCTTACGTCTACGTCCTCGGCGGGCGGGCGGCCAGGACCGGGGACACGGGCGATCTCGAGGCTGCCGAACGCAGCGCGGAACTGCCCTCCGCGGCGTGAGCGCAGATGTGCATCCAGGGGCGCTGACCTGCTAGTGTCTCCCTCGCCCACAAAAACTGTTGACACAGTGCGCGTGGGGAGGTAGATTTTAACGGTTGCAGCGAACTGGACACGGTTCGGATGCACAGGTTAGAGTTCATTTCGCTCTTGCTGGGGACGAGATCCTCGCGGAGCCGATCGATTCCTCTCTTTGAGCGAGCAGATACGCCGATTAGCTTCGGTCGAAATGCTTCTGATAAAGTCGAGTCAGCCGAAAGGCAAAGGCCGCTCCAACTGGCCACCGGAATCAAATTCGGACCGGAAACGGAACGGAAAAGAGTCTGGTAAAGTCGGACTCGCCGGAAAGGGAAACGCGAAAGCGAAGAACTGGAAAGCGTAAATCCTCTGCTCGCAGGGGGCCCGCTTCGACCGGGAATCGGACACGAAAGAGTCTGATAGAGTCGGAAACGCAAGAACGAAGG
>BMWJ01000009.1 GCA_014651175.1 Streptomyces clavifer
ACAGGAACCCTTCGCAGCCCCCATCCGCCGCCCCGAATTCATCGGAGCACGCGACTTCACCCCGGTGAAGTAGGGGCGTACGACGGTTGAAGGGGCGGGACGCACAGCGCGTCCCGCCCCTTCGGCGTCATCATCCCGTGCGGTATCGGGCGGAGCACGCCGGACGGTCCGTCGCACTCCCGCTCCCCGACGGCCGGAACGCACGCTCGTGTCCTGTGCCGGATCCACGCCCGACCGGGCCGCCAGGCGGCCGTTGGTAGGCTCATGTGGTCGATCAAGGTCGTGCCCGAGTGCGCGCCGGAGAGGTGGCACCACATGCGGACGGTTCGCAGGACGACGGCACTGGTACTGACGTGCCTGCTTGCGGGGGCCGCGCTCGCCGGGTGCGGGGGCGGTGCCGACGACGCCGCCGACAAGTCGGCGGCGGACCTCCTCGACGAGGCCAACGCCACGATGGGCGAGCTGAGTTCCCTCACCATCGAGATCACCAACGAGGCGGGCGACGACACGGCGACGTGGCGGATGACGACCGATCTGAAGAGTCGCTGCCAGGTGAGGAACACCTTCTCCGGAAGCGGCACCCTGGAACAGATCCGGATCGGCGGGACGGACTACGTCCGCCCGGACACGAAGTACCTGGAGACCTGGAGCGGCAACGATCTCGGTGCCGCCAGGCCGAACGTCTGGGCGAAGGTGCCCGTCGCCAGGTCGAAGCCGGGTGACGGGCTGTCCCGGTGCACCCGGCCGTTCGAGTCGTTCGGTACGGCGACGAAGGGCGAGGCCACCCGCATCGGCGGACGGGAGGCGCTCGGGCTGGAGGTGACGGATCCGGCGGACAAGGAGGGGGCGTACACGTTCTACGTCGCCACCGAGGGCGAGCCGCATCTGCTGAAGGCCGTGTACGACGGCGGGAAGCAGGTCACCACCACCTCGTTCAGCGATTTCGGCGAACCGCTGGACATCCGGCCGCCCGCGTCGGCCGACGTGCTGGACATGAGCGACGTCACGGGCTAGTGCCGCCGCCCGGGGCCACCGGACACCGGGTCACCCGCTCATGCCGGGCATCGGCGCGGGGCCGCGGGTGCGCATCGACAGCGCCATGACCAGGGCGACGAACCAGAACAGGCCCGTGGCGGCGCCGATCACGCTGACCACGACGACCAGTCCCAGGCGGTCCACCCTCCTGCGGTGGGCGATGAACGTCGGCACGCAGAGGATGAGGAGTGCCAACGGCACGATGACGAGGAGCTCCAGGGGACCTATGGTCGAGATCATCGGGTCACTGTACCGATATGACGGCCCGTCTTATAGGTCCTCAGAGCCCGCTGCCCGGAGCAGCGGGCTCCACTTGTCCGGATTCAAGTCGCTGGACCTCGGCGTGGGTCAGCGGCGACAGTGTCGCCCATGACATCGCTCGTACAGCACATCACGATCGACTGCGCCGACGCCTACGAACTGGCCCTCTTCTGGGCCGAGGTGCTCGGTTCGTCGCTGTCCGACGACGACCGTCCCGGTGATCCCGAGGCGCTCGTCGCGGCCCCGGGGGCAGCGCTGCTGTTCGTCACCGTGCCCGAGTCCAAGAGCGTCAAGAACCGGATCCACCTCGACCTCCGGCCCGAGGACCGCGGCCGCGACGCCGAGGTCGAACGGCTGCTCGCTCTCGGCGCCACGCTGGTCGGTGACCACCGCAGGCCCGACGGGCGGGGCTGGGCGACGATGGCGGATCCCGAGGGCAACGAGTTCTGTGTGGAGTGCGGCGCCGCCGAACGGGCGGCGCTGAACGGGACCAGGATGCCGGTCACCGCGGACGACGTGGCCCTCGCGGTCCGTCTCGCGGTCGACACCCTCGGGGAGTCGGAGGCGCGGGACTGGCGGGTGCCGGCCGGGTCGTTGGAGTGGAACTGCTGGGAGACCGTCGAGCATCTCGGCGACGACCTGTTCGCGTACGCGGTCCAGCTCGGCCTCCGGAAGCCGCCGACCGGCACCGAGGTCCCCTACCGGTGGGCAGCGGAGCGCGAGGGGGGCCCGGCGAATTCGGTCTTCGCGGACCCGGCCGCCGGGTCCACCGGGCTGCTGCAGACCCTGGAGGCGAGCGGTTCCCTGCTCACGGCGATGGTGCGCACGGCCCTGCCGGACGTCCGCTCGCACCATGTGTTCGGGCTCTCCGACCCGGAGGGGTTCGCCGCGATGGGCGTCGTGGAGACCCTGGTGCACACCCACGACGTCGCCGAGGGGCTGTCCCTCTCCTGGACGCCGCCCGCGGACCTGTGCGACCGGGCGCTGGCACGGCTCTTCCCGGACGCGCCGGACGACGCGGACCGGTGGACCGTCCTGCTCTGGTCCACCGGCCGAGCCGATCTGCCGGGCCGTGACCGGGTCACCTCGTGGAGGTGGCACGGTGCTCCGCTGTAGTGGTCACCGGTGCGAGAACCACCGTGCCGCGGGCAGCAGCTTCCCGTTGTAGTCGAACACCGCCTGGTTCTCCCACGCGTTGCCCGACGCCGGGTCGGCCGGGTCCCAGCCGCTTCCGGTGACGGCGGTCCAGGCCGGCTCCCAGTAGACGGCGCCGAGTCCGCGGCCGTTCGGGACGGCCTCGACGACGTTCATGACGTCCCGGAGGTTGGCCGCCTGCCCGGCCGGGGTCGCCGGGTAGCCGGTGACCAGCTGGTCCGCGGTCGCCACGTTGTTCTCCAGGCCGTCGTCGTCCGCGAGCGTGTGGGCGTACGCGGTCTCGGCGACCAGCACCGGCTTCCCGTAACGGGACGCGGCGTCGTCCAGGTTGGTCTGGAGCTCGGACAGCGAGCCGTGCCAGTAGCCGTAGTAGGACAGGGCGACGACGTCGAAGGGGACGCCGCGCGACACGGCGTTGTCGAACCACCAGCGGGTGCCCGCGTTGTCGCCGCCCTCGGCGAGGTGCAGCGCCACCTTCGTACCGGAGGAGACGGCCTTGGCGGCGTTCGCCCCCGAGGTCAGGAGGCCTGCCAGCTGGGCCCAGTTGTCGGTGGACCCTTCGGGCCAGAGCATTCCGCCGTTGGTCTCGTTGCCGATCTGCACCATGTCGGCGGTGGTGCCCTGGGCCTTGAGCGCGTTCAGCACGTCGTACGTGTGGTTGTAGACGTCCGTGCGGAGCTGCGTGTAGCTGTGGCCGGCCCAGGCCGCGGGCTTGTTCTGCTTACCGGGGTCGGCCCAGGCGTCGGAGTAGTGGAAGTCGATGAGCGTCTTCATGCCGAGGGCCTTGGCGCGCTTGGCCATGGCGAGGACGCGGGGCTTGTTGTTGTAGCCGTCGGCCGGGTTCACCCAGACCTTGAGGCGGACGTAGTTCATCCCGGAGTTCCTGAGGATGGTCACCGCGTCCCCGGCGGTGCCGTTCGCGTCGCGGTACGTCGCGCCGTGGGCCTCGTTCTTCGGGAGGGTGGAGAGGTCCCCGCCCCTCACGCTCAGGCCCGTGGTCCCGGGGGTGAAGGTGATGTCGTCGAAGTTGGCCCACTGCCCCGCGTGCGCGTCGGAGTTGAGGCTGATCGTGCACGCGCCGCCGGTCACCTTGACGGAGGTGACGAGCCGGATCCAGCCGCCGTCGGCGGTGGGCGGCAGGTCGGTGCGCTGCTCGGCGGCGCCGCAGTTGCGCAGGGCGATGTAGGCGGAGTTCTGGCCGCCGCCCGAACGCACCCAGGCGCTGAGGGTGTACGTCCCGTCGGTGAGGCCGGTGAGGTACTGGTAGGTCTCGACCTTGTACGCCGAGGCCGACCAGTGGCTGAGCCTGGTGCTGCCCGCGTGGCCGCCCGCCTCGGTGAAGGAGGCGGCGTTCGTGCCTCCGGCCGAGTACGTCGACCAGCCGGTGGCCCCGGACTCGAAGCCTGGGTTCGCGGGGGTGGTGGCCGCGTGGGCGGCCTGTGCGGGGAGTGCGGCGAACAGCAGGCCGGACAGGGCGGCCACCGTTCCTGCGGCTCTTCTGCGGGTGTGCGTCGTTCCGTACATCGTCGATGTCCCTTCGACCGTTGTGCGGGGTAACGGAGGTGGTGCGGGGGTGCGTCGGTGCGCCTCAGCCGTCGAGCCGTACGACGCGCACCGCGCCCGCCGGCACGGCGAGGCGGTCCGCGGCGGGCTTGCCGGTGAGGAGTTCGGTGCCGGGGGCGTCGAGCGCCACCTCGGTGTCGGCTCCGCTGTGGTTGATCGCGAAGAGGTACGTGCCGCTCTCCCCCGCACGGCGTACGACCTCGACGTCGTGGGCGAGGCCGGTGCGCGCCGCGATGCCGGCGTCGGCGCGGGCCCGGTCCAGGACGGTGTCCAGGTGGGGGCCGGAGAGCCGGGTGGAGACGTACCAGGCGGTGCCCTTGCCGAGCTGGTGGCGGGTGACGGCGGGCCGGCCGGCGGGGATGCCGTCGGCGTACGACCAGACGGTCTCGGCGCCGCGCGGGATCACCACGTCCGTCCAGACGTCGCCGGTCAGGTCCGGTCCTTCGGGGGCGCCCTCGGGGGTGGTCAGGCGGACCGTCTCGCCCTCGCCGAGGGGGGAGAACTCCTCGACCGTCAGGCCCAGGACGTCCCGCAGGACGCCGGGGTAGGGGCCGGGGTGCACGGCGTCGTCGGCGTCGACGATGCCGGAGAAGTACGAGACGACGAGGGTGCCGCCGTTCTCGACGTACCGCCGCAGGTTGCGGCCGGTCTCCTCGGTGGCGAGGTAGAGGGCGGGGACGACGACCAGGGGGTACGCGGAGAGGTCGGCCTCCGGGTGGGCGAAGTCGACGGTGAGGTGCTGGTCGTACAGCGAGGCGTAGTACGTGTCGGCGCGCTCGCGGGCGTCGTGGTCCTCACTGGGACGCCATTCCAGGGACTGCGCCCACCAGGACTGCCAGTCCCAGAGCATCGCGGCGTCGGCGACGGTACGGGTGCCCCGGATGCCGTCGAGCAGGCCGAGGTCCGCGCCGAGGGCGCTCACCTCGCGCCACACCCGGGAGTCGGTCCCGGCGTGCGGGACCATCGCGGAGTGGAACTTCTCGGCGCCGCGCCTGGACTGGCGCCACTGGAAGAACATCGCGCCCTCGGAACCGCGGGCCACGTGGGAGAGGCTGTTGCGGGCCATCTCGCCGGGGCGCTTGGCGGGGTTGCGGGGCTGCCAGTTGACGCCACTGGTGGAGTGCTCCAGCAGCAGCCAGGGCGCACCGCCGGCGACCGAGCGGGTGAGGTCGGCGGCCATGGCCAGATTGACGTGGGTGCGGCGGCCGTCGGTGATCAGGTAGTGGTCGTTGGTGACGAGGTCGACCTCGCGGCCCCAGGCCCAGTAGTCGATGGACTCGCACTGGCTGAGGGCGGTCATGAAGTTGGTGGTGACGGGGATGCCGGGGGCCAGCCGGTGCAGGATGTCGCGCTCGGCGGTGAAGTTCTCGCGCAGGGTGGCGTCGGCGAAGCGGGCGTAGTCCAGCTGCTGGGCGGGGTTGCCGACCGTGGGCGTGGTGCGGGGCGGGTCGATCTCGTCGAGGGTGTTGTAGCGCTGACCCCAGAAGGCGGTTCCCCAGGCCTCGTTGACCGCGTCGACGGAGCCGTGCCGGCCGGTCAGCCAGTGGCGGAAGTGCACGGCGCAGTTGTCGCAGTAACACGCGCTGATGGGGACCCCGTACTCGTTGTGGACGTGCCACATGGCGAGGGCCGGGTGGCTCGCGTAACGGCGGGCGAGCTGCTCGGTGATGTTCGCCGCGGCCGCGCGGTAGGGGGCCGAGCTGTGGCAGATGGCGCCGCGTGATCCGAAGGCGTAGCGGACACCGTCGCGGCTGAGCGGCAGGGCCTCGGGGTGGGCGCGGTAGAACCAGGCGGGCGGGGCGACGGTGGGGGTGCCGAGGTCGGCGCGGATGCCGTTGACGTGCAGCAGGTCCAGCAGGCGGTCGAGCCATCCGAAGTCGTAGCGGCCGGGTTCGGGCTCCAGCAGGGCCCAGGAGAAGATCCCGACGCTGACCATGGTGACGCCGGCTTCCCGCATCAGGCGTACGTCCTCGTGCCAGACCTCTTCGGGCCACTGCTCGGGGTTGTAGTCGCCGCCGAACGCCAGCTTGTGCAGGCCGACCGGGGTGGGAGCGGATTCTGAGTGCGGCATGGACAGCTCCTGGCTCTTCGGGACAACTTCTGGGAACGTGCACACACACTCTCGGCGGCGCAGGGCCAACATAACCGCACAGCAACAACCATTGACAAGTGTCGGTTTCGTTTCTCTACTGTGAACGCTCACAGCGTCCTTTCGGCCACTGGGCCGATGCGCTCGCCGGTCTCGTCAGGGGAGAACCATGAAATACCGCACCGTCGCGGTGACCACCGCCGCCACTCTCGCCGCCACCGCCCTGCTGACGGGCTGCGGCTCGTCGGACGACACGGGCGACGAGCAGGCCGCTTCCGGGCCCGCCTCGCTGACGTACTGGGCCTGGGCCCCCGGCCTGGACAAGGTCGCGGACATCTGGAACAAGGGTCCGGGCAAGGAGGCCGGCATCACGGTCACCGTGAAGAAGCAGGCGTCGGGCGACGACCTCGTCACCAAGATCATCACGGCGGCCAAGGCGAACAAGGCCCCCGACCTGGTCCAGGCCGAGTACCAGACGCTCCCCACGCTGGTCTCCAACGACGTCCTGGCCGACATATCCGAGGAGGCCGGCGACGCGAAGAGCCAGTTCGCCGACGGGATCTGGCAGCAGACGACGCTGGGCTCCGACGCCCTGTACGCACTGCCGCAGGACTCGGGCCCGCTGATGTTCTACTACCGCCAGGACCTCTTCAAGCAGTACGGCCTGACGGTGCCCACCACCTGGGAAGAGTTCGCCGAGACCGCCCGCGCGCTGAAGAAGAAGGCGCCGGACAAGGACCTCACGACCTTCTCCTCCAACGACTCGGGCCTGTTCGCCGGCCTCTCCCAGCAGGCCGGGGCCAAGTGGTGGACCACCGGCGACGACAAGTGGAAGGTCGCGATCGACGACCCCGCCACGCAGAAGGTCGCCGACTTCTGGGGCGGTCTGGTCAAGGAGGGCGCCATCGACAACCAGCCGATGTACACCCCGGCCTGGAACAAGGCGCTCAACACCGGCAAGCAGGTCGCCTGGGTCAGCGCGGTCTGGGCGCCGGGCACCCTGACCACCGCGGCTCCCGAGACGAAGGGCAAGTGGGCGATGGCCCCGCTCCCCCAGTGGACGGCCGGCGAGAACGTCACCGGCAGCTGGGGCGGCTCCTCCACCGCGGTCACCAACGACTCCAAGAACAAGAAGGCCGCGGCCACCTTCGCCAAGTGGCTGAACACCGACCCGGCGGCGCTCGCCGCGCTGGTGAAGGAAGGCGGCATCTACCCCGCCGCGACGGCCGCCCAGACCGGTGGGGCGCTCTCCCAGGCCCCCGACTACTTCTCCAACCAGCCCGACTTCTACACCGAGGCCGCCAAGATCGCCCAGGGCACCGCCCCCGCCTCCTGGGGCCCGAACGTGAACGTCGCGTACACCGCCTTCAAGGACAACTTCGCGCAGGCCGCCAAGAACAAGTCGGACTTCGGCACCGCGCTGACCGCCATGCAGGACGCCACCGTCTCCGACCTCAAGAAGCAGGGCTTCGGAGTCTCCGAGTGACACGCGCACCCCGCAGGAGGCCGTACGGGGTCAAGAGCGCCCCGTACGCCTTCCTGGTCCCCGCAACCGTCCTCTTCCTGCTCTTCTTCGCCCTGCCCATCGGATACGCGCTCTACCTCAGCTTCCGCAGGACCGAGGTCAAGGGGCTGGGCCTGGGCAAGGGCGCCCGCGACGAGATCTGGGCCGGCCTGGCCAACTACACCGACGCGCTCTCCGACTCGGAGCTGCTGCACGGGGCCCTGCGCATCCTCGGGTACGGCGCGATCGTCGTCCCGGTGATGCTCGGACTCGCCCTGCTGTTCGCCCTGCTCCTGGACACCGAGCAGGTCCGGCTGCGCGGCTTCACCCGGCTGGCGATCTTCCTGCCGTACGCGATCCCGGGTGTCATCGCCGCACTGATGTGGGGCTTCCTGTACCTGCCCGACGTCAGCCCGTTCCTCTACCTGGCCGACAGGGTGGGGCTGCCGCAGCCGGACCTGCTGGACGGCGGTCCGCTGTACCTGTCCCTGGCCAACATCGCGGTGTGGGGCGGCACGGGCTTCAACATGATCGTGATCTACACGTCGCTGCGGGCGATCCCCGTCGAGATCTTCGAGGCCGCGCGGCTGGACGGCTGCTCGCAGCTGCAGATCGCCCTGCGGATCAAGATCCCGATGGTGGCGCCCTCACTGATCCTGACCTTCTTCTTCTCCATCATCGCGACGCTCCAGGTGTTCAGTGAGCCGACCACCCTGAAGCCGCTGACCAACTCGCTGTCCACCACGTGGAGTCCGCTGATGAAGGTCTACCAGGACGCCTTCGTCAACAACGACATCTACGCGGCGGCGGCGCAGGCGGTCATCATCGCCCTGGCCACGCTGGCCCTGTCCTTCGGCTTCCTGAAGGCGGCCAACTCCCGTACGAAGCAGGGAGACTCCCGATGAGTACGCAGTCCCTTGCCACCGGCCCCCGGCGGTTCCCGCTCGTCCCGACGGCCGCGCTGCTCTTCGGCGCCCTGTACTGCCTGCTGCCCGTCGCCTGGGTGCTGGTCGCGTCGACCAAGTCCGGCAGCGAGCTGTTCTCCACCTTCACCTTCCTGCCCGGCTCCGGCTTCACCGACAACGTCGCCGACCTGACGGCCTACCGGGACGGCGTGTACTGGAAGTGGATGGCCAACTCGGCCTTCTACGCGGGTGTGGGCGCCCTGCTGTCCACCGCGGTGTCCGCGGTCTCGGGGTACGCGCTGGCCGTGTACCGCTTCCGCGGCAGGGAGACCGTCTTCAACATCCTGCTGGCCGGGGTGCTGATGCCGCCGGTGATCCTCGCCGTGCCGCAGTACCTGCTGCTGGCCAAGGCCGACATGACCGACTCGTACCTGTCGGTGCTGCTGCCGGTGATCCTCTCCCCGTACGGCGTGTACCTGGCCAGGATCTACGCCTCGGCGGCCGTGCCGGCCGATGTGATCGAGGCCGGGCGGATGGACGGCGGCGGGGAGTGGCGGATCTTCCGGACCATCGCGCTGCCGATGATGGTGCCGGGGCTGGTGACGGTGTTCCTGTTCCAGTTCGTGGCGGTCTGGAACAACTTCCTGCTCCCCTACATCATGCTCGGCGACGACGAGAAGTTCCCGGTGACCCTGGGGCTCTACACGCTGCTGCAGCAGGGATCGAACACCCCGGCGCTCTACACGCTGGTCATCACCGGCGCACTGCTGGCGATCATCCCGCTCATCGCCCTGTTCCTCGTGATCCAGCGGTTCTGGAGCCTCGACCTGCTCTCCGGCGCCGTAAAGTCCTGACAGCTCCTCAACAGGGCTTCCCTTGATGAAAGATCATGCACCATGAGCCGCACAGAACAGAACGGCACGGGACGCCGCCGGCCGCCGACGATCCACGACGTCGCACGGGAGGCCGGGGTCTCCCGGGGCACGGTCTCCCGGGTGCTCAACGGCGGTCACAACGTCAGCCCGTCCGCGCTCGACGCGGTGCAGTCCGCCATACACAAGACCGGTTACACCGTGAACCGGCATGCCCGGTCCCTGATCACCGGCCGTTCCGACTCGGTGGCGTTCCTGCTGACCGAGCCCCAGGAGCGGTTCTTCGAGGACCCGAACTTCAACGTGCTGCTGCGCGGCTGCACCACGGCACTCGCGGCGCACGACGTCCCACTGCTGCTGATGATCGCGGGGACGGAGGCCGAACGCCGCCGGAACATGCGGTACATCGCGGGGCACGTGGACGGTGTGCTGCTGGTCTCCAGCCACTCCGGCGACCCGGTGGCCGCCCAGCTGCACGATGCCGGCGTACCCCTGGTGGCCTGCGGAAAGCCGCCGGGTCAGGGGTCGAAGGTCAGTTATGTGGCGGCGGACGACCTGGGCGGTGCCCGGGACATGGTGCGCTACCTGTACGAGTCCGGGCGACGCCGGATCGCCACGGTCGCCGGGCCGCTGGACACCCCCGGTGGTGTGGAGCGGCTGGCGGGCTACCGGGCGACGCTCGCCGAGTGCGGGCTCCCCTACGACGAGGCGCTGGTCGTGCCGGGCGACTACAGCCGTGCGGGCGGCGAGGCCGCGGCCTCGCTGCTGCTGGAGCGGGCGCCGGACGTCGACGCGGTGTTCGTCGCGTCCGACCTGATGGCGCAAGGGGTGCTGACCGCACTGGAGAAGGCGGGCCGGCGGGTACCGCAGGACATCGCGGTCGGCGGCTTCGACGACTCCCCCGCGGCGCTCGCGGCACGCCCGGAGCTGACGACGGTCCGCCAGCCGTGGGACCGGATCAGCTCCGAGATGGTGCGGGTGCTGCTGGCCCAGATCGGCGGGGAGGACCCGGCCGCGGTCATCCTCCCCACCGAGCTGGTCCGCCGGGATTCGGCGTAGCACCGGTGGGGCTCGGCGGTACCTGCGGGAGTCGGCGTGACGGCCGCAGGGCGGGGCGGCTCCCGCGGCGCCGCACGGGACCTCCCGTGGCCGCCGCACGGGCCTGTCCGCTCACCGCCCCCTGACGAGTCGTGGCTCGTCAGGGGGCGGACGCGCGCGGTGCCGAGGCATCACGGGCCCGCCCCGCCGAGGGTGGGGCGGTGCTGAGGCATCACGGGCCCGCCCCCGCCCCGCCCGGCGCCGGGTCGTGGTCAGCGCTCGCGGAACCGCCCGGTGCCGGGGCCCGTACGCGGTTTCGCCACCCGCCCCGCCCGGTGGCTAGGCCGGCAGGGCCGGGTAGTCGGTGTAGCCCTTCGCGTCGCCGCCGAAGAAGGTCGACGGGTCCGGGGTGTTGAACGGGCCGCCGGCCTTCAGGCGGGCCGGCAGGTCCGGATTGGCGAGGAACAGCGCGCCGTAGGAGATCACGTCAGCGATCCCGTCGTCGATCACCGTGTGGTGCTCCGGTCCGGTCGGCCCGTCGGAGAACACGTTCAGGACCACGGGTCCGGAGAACTGCTTGCGCAGCGCGAGGGTCAGCTCGCGGATGTCGGTCTGCTCGAGGATGTGCAGGTAGGCGAGACCGAGGGGTTCGAGCTCCGCGACGAGCGCGGTGTAGACGGCGTCGGGTGCGGGCTCCTCGATGCCGTTGTACGGGTTGCCGGGCGAGATCCGCAGTCCGGTGCGCTCCGCGCCGATCTCGGCGACGACCGCCTTGGCCACCTCGACGGCGAACCGGATGCGGGCCTGCTCGGAACCGCCCCACTCGTCGGTGCGCAGGTTGGTGTTCGGCGCGAGGAACTGGTGGATCAGGTAGCCGTTGGCCCCGTGCAGCTCGACCCCATCGAAGCCCGCGTCGACGGCGTTGCGGGCGGCCGTGGCGAAGTCCTGGACGGTGGCGCGGATCTCGGCATCGGTCAGCTCGCGCGGCTCCACGAAGTCCTTCGGGCCCACGTGGGTGTAGACCTGTCCGGGCGCCGCGACCGGCGAGGGGGCGACCGGGGTCAGCCCGTCCGGCAGCAGGACAGGGTGGCCGATCCGGCCCGCGTGCATGATCTGGGCGAAGATGCGGCCGCCGGCCTCGTGGACGGAGTCGGTGACCCGGCGCCAGGAGGCGACCTGCTCGGCGCTGTGCAGACCGGGGGTCGCGGGATAGCCCTGACCCACCACCGAGGGCTGGATGCCCTCGGTGATGATCAGTCCGGCCGAGGCGCGCTGGGTGTAGTACTCGACGACGAGATCGGTCGCCGTACCGCCGTCACCTGCGCGGCTGCGGGTCATCGGGGCCAGCGCTATGCGGTTGGCGAGCTGCGTACCCGCGAGGTCGATGGGGTCGAACACGGTGGTCATGGGAGCTCCTGAAATTTACATGGTCGGCCAACTAAATCACCGGGCGCCACTGTAGCTCATTAATTGGCCGACCAAGGTAAAGTTCACGGGGACGTCATGAACCAGCCGGCAGCTCGGCCCCGACGGCGTCACGGACCAGCCGGCGACACGGACCCGACGACGGGAACCGGGCGACGCCACCGCGCTGAGGAGCCCTGAGGAGCCCCGATGAAGGCTGACAGCACGGCCCCCGCAGATCCCGCCTGCGCCGAGGCGCTGCCCAGTGCCGCCCGCGGCGGCCCGGTCAGCCACGCCGTTTCGCGGATCGCCAGGCTGCACCGGATCGCGGCGGGCAGGCTGCTCAAGGGGCTCGGCCTCTACCCCGGTCAGGAGCTCCTGATGATGCACCTGTGGGACGGCGGCGCGGTCCGGCAGTCGGAGCTCATCAAGGCCGTGGACCTCGACCCTTCCACCGTGACCAAGATGCTGCAACGCCTCGACCAGGCCGGACACGTGAGCCGCCGCCCCGACCCGGACGACCGGCGGGCCGTGCTGGTCGAGGCCACCGAGGACAGCTGCGGGCTCCACGCCTCGGTGCGCAGCGCCTGGTCCAGCCTGGAGGAGCACACCCTCGCGGGGCTCGACCCGGCAGAGCGTGCGGAGCTGGCCCGCCTGCTGGCCAAGGTCGAGGCGAATCTCTGCCAGGAGACCGACGGGTGCCCCGGCGCCGGGTGACCGCTCGCACCGGGACCACCCGCACCGGAGCGGTTCAGCGGGAGAGCACGTCCAGCGCGCGGTCCACGTCGGCCTCCGTGTTGTACAGATGGAAGGACACCCGCAGATTGCCGGCGCGGTCCGAGACCCTGACCCCCGCCCGCACCAGCTCGGCTTCGCGGCTGCCGAGCCCGGGGACGGCAACGACCGCCGACTCCCCCGGGACCGCCTCGTGCCCGATGCCGGCCAGCCCGGCGCGGAAGCGGGCGGCCAGCCCGGTGGCGTGGGCGTGCAGCGCCTCGACGCCGATCTCCGCCAGCAGTTCCAGGGAGCGCTCCGCCCCGTGGTACGCGAGGAAGGCGGCAGGCTCGTCGAATCGCCGGGCGGTGACGGCCAACTGCCCGACCGGCCCGTAGGTGCTCCCCCAGCGGTCCTCCGCGGACACCCAGCCCGCGTACAGCACGGGCAGCGTCTCCTGCGCCTCTTCGGTCACGGTCAGGAACGACGCACCCCGGGGGCACAGGAGGAATTTGAAGCCCCCGGTGACCGTGTAGTCGTAGGCCCCGGCGTCCAGCGGCAGCCAGCCGGCCGACTGGCTGGCGTCGAGCAGGGTGCGGGCTCCGTGCGCGTCGGCGGCCGCCCGGACCGCGTCCAGGTCGGCGATCCTGCCGTCGGCGGACTGGACGGCCGAGAAGGCGATGAGCGCGGTCTCCGGCCGCACGGACGCGGCCAGCTCCTCCAGCGGGACGTACCGCATCTTCAGGTCGCCGCGGACCGCGAACGGGCTGACGACGGAACTGAACTCGCCTTCAGGAGCGAGCACTTCGGCGCCCGGCTCCAGCGAGGCCGCGACCAGTCCCACGTGGGCGGCGACGGAACCGCCGGTGGCGACCCGGTCGGGCCCCACGCCGGCAAGCCGTGCGAAGCCGGCCCGGGCACCGTCCACCGCCTCGAAACTGCCCGCCCCGGCCCGGCGGCCCGTGGCGTTGTCGTCGGCCAGTTCCTTGACGGCCTCGACGGTCCGGCGGGGCAGCAGACCGCAGCTGGACGTGTTGAGGTACGTGGTCTCCGGTGCGAACTCGGCGGCTGTGACCAGGTGGATCGTTGACGTCTCCATGCGTCCAGCCTGGCCGCCCCTCAACCCTCCGTCAATCACGAAGAGTTAAGGGGTACACCCAAGGAGTACTTATGCGTGGGGACGTTCGCGGCGTGACGCAGTCAGTCGTCAGTCGGTGGATCGCCCACCGCCCTTGTGGCTCCTGAGCTGAGCGGTACCGCGGGTAGCGAGAAGGGCCGGGGCCCGCTCATGAGACGGCAGGCCCCGGCCCTCGGGTCATCCCCTCGCGCCGGCCCCCTCAGGCCGACCGCGCCCGGGTCACACCCCGGACGTGCCCTGCGGTACCTCGCAGGCGCCGTCCGCGTCGCAGGCCGCCGCGTCGCCGCCGAGCGTGGTGAGCGTACTGACCGGACGGTCCTTCCACGCCCGCTCCAGGGCCTGGACGAAGACCTCCGACGGCTGGCCGCCGGAGATCCCGTAGCGGCGGTCGAACACGAAGAACGGCACCGCGTTGGCGCCGAGCTCCGCCGCCTCGCGCTCGTCGGCCCGCACCTCTTCGGCGTACGCCGCGGGGTCCGCCAGCACCGCACGTACCTCGTCGGCGTCCAGCCCCGCCTCCACCGCGAGATCGGCCAGCACCGCGTCGTCGAAGACCGAGCGCTCCTCGGCGAAGTTCGCCCGGTAGGCCAGGCTCAACAGCTCGTCCTGGAGGCCGCGCGCCTTGGCCAGGTGCAACACCCGGTGGATGTCGAACGTGCTGCCGTGGTCACGCCCCTCGGCGCGGTAGCCGAGCCCTTCGGCCTGCGCGTTCGCCGCGACGTTGGCCTCCATGCCGCGGGCCTCCTCGGGGGTGCGTCCGTACTTCAGCGCCAGCATGTCGATCACCTTCTCGGTGTCGCCCTTGGCGCGCCCGGGGTCGAGCTCGAAGGAACGGTGCACCACCTCGACCTCGTCGCGGTGGGCGAATTCGGCCAGGCCCTTCTCGAAGCGCGCCTTCCCGATGTAGCACCAGGGACAGGCGATGTCGCTCCAGATCTCGACGCGCATGACTCTTCTTTTCTCCAGCTCTGCCGTAGGGATGCGAAGCCGCCTCCGCCGCCCGTCCAACGTTCAACCGAGGCGGCTGATTCCCGCTGCCTCCACAGGCCGGCACCTGGCCTGTTCGCTCCCTGATCTGCGCGCATGAAACCTGAGACGCCCCGGACCGCACCCGGCACGCCCGAGGTCGGACGCGGCGGGGATCGGCGCGGGTTGACGACTGCAGCTAATGACATTAGCTTTGCGGCTAACACCATTAACCGCGAGGAGTGGACATGACCGAGTTCCTGGAGACCCCCGGCGGCCGGCTCGCGTACGACGTGACCGGCGAGGGTGCGCTGATCGTTCTCGCCCACGGCATGGGAGACAACCGGGCGGCCTACCGCGACCTGGCCGCCCTGCTGGTGGCAGCCGGATTCAGGGTCGCCGCGATGGACCAGCGCGGGCACGGTGAGTCCAGCACCGGCTGGGACTCCTACACCCGCACCGACGCGGCAGCCGACCTGCTCGCTCTGATCCGGCACCTGGGCGGCCCCGCCGTCGTCGTGGGCCACTCGTTCGCGGGCGGCGCCGCCACCATCGCGGCAGCCGAGGAACCGGATCTGGTCGGCGCCGTCGTCGAGATCAGCCCGTTCACCCGCGCACAGAAGGTCGACGCGGGCGCCCTGCTGTCCAACGCCCGCTACCGCAAGGGCCTGTCACTGCTCATGGGCGCGGGCCTGATGCGGAGCGTCGGGCTGTGGAAGCGCTACCTGGACCACGCCTACCCCGGCACCAGGCCGGAGGGATACGCGGCGCACATCGCCGCGCTGGACGCCGACCTGCGCAGGCCGGGCCGGATGGCGGTCGTCAGCAGGATGGGCATGTCCCCGCCCACGGATGCGGGCGCCCGACTGGCCGGCGTCCGCTGCCCCGTACTGGTCGTCGAGGGCACCCTGGACCCCGACTGGGCGGACCCGCAGGCCGAGGGGGAGGGCATCGTCGCGAGCCTGCCCGCAGGACTCGGGCGGCTGGTGATGATCGAGGGAGTGGGCCACTACCCGCACGTGCAGGCCCCCACCGAGGTCGCCGCCGCCCTGCTGGCCTTCCTGAAGGACGCCCCCCGTGCCTAGGGCCGCACTGTCCGCGGACGCGGTCGTCGCCCTCGCGCTGGAGACCGTCGACCAGGCCGGCCCCGCCGCCCTGACCCTGTCGGCGGTGGCGGGCAGGGCGGGCGTCGCCACCCCGTCCCTCTACAAGCACGTGCGCAACCTCGCCGAACTCCGCGACCTCGTCTCGGCGCGGATCATGAACGACATGGCCGACGAGGCCGGCAGGGCGGTGCTCGGCCGCTCGGCCGACGAGGCGATCCGCGCGTTCATGAAGGCCTGGCGGGACTACACGCTCCGCAACCCGCACCGCTACGCGGCACTCCTCCAGACCCCCGAGCCGCGCACGGCCGAGGCCGGGGCACGCCTTCTCGACATCATCCGCGCCGCACTCCGCTCGTACGGCATGACGGACTCGGCGGCGATCCACATGGCCCGCTGCCTCCGCGCGGCCGTCCACGGCTTCGCGGTGCTCGAGACCGACGGCGCGTTCGGCCTCCCGGAGAGTCTGGACGAGAGCCATGACCTGCTCGTCCGCATGGTGATCGCCGGGGCCGGGGCGCCCCGGCCGACCTAGGGTCCTCCGGGCGGCACGCCGGATCGGGGCGGGGTCCGGTGCCGTGCGTCGCGCGCGGGTGAGGGAGTCATGACGACCGACGGCAACGCCGCGAAGCGACCTGCGGCCCGTCGGTCACCCCACCGGTCCCGCGTCGATCTCCGCCCAGACCGTCTTCCCCGAGGGCGGGAACGGCCGCACCCCCCACTCCGCGGCGAGTGCCTCGACGACGACCAGCCCGTACCCGTCCCGGGACCGTACGGGAAGGCGTTCCCCTCGCGGGTCCGTGACCTCGATGCGCAGCCCCCCGGCGGGCAGGACAGCGAGCCCGAGCCGGAAGCCCCTCCCCTCCAGCCGTCCGTGCAGCACCGCGTTGGCCGCCAGTTCGGCGACGACGAGTGCGGCGTCTTCGGTACGTCCGCCGTGCCGTGGTCTGCCCCACGCGACGAGTTGCTCGACGGCGAGCAGTCGGGCCAGCCGGGCACCTCGCCTCGTGGCGCTCAGCAGTTGCGTGAACTGCGGGGCCGGTGCCGTCGTCTCGTGCCTACCCGGGTGTACGGATTCACTCTTCACGCCACCCAGCGTGACCGTGTGACCGTACGCTGACCAGGAGTGACGGCGGTACGCGGTGTGCGTGTACCGGTGCGCGCGACGACCAGTACCGGTCGTCCGCCGCGTGGCGCGTGGGACGGAACGGGACAGCGATGGAGCTGACGGACGCGATCGGCGAGAACGACGACTCGGAGGGCGCGGCGGACCTGTTCCGCGTGATCGGCCGCCAGGTGCGGCTGCTCCGTGAACGAGCGGACCTCACCCAGCGGGAGCTGGGTGAGCGGCTCGGCTACAGCGAGGACCTGGTCCGCTCGTTGGAGCGCGGACGCCGGACGCCGCAGCCGGAGTTCCTGGACGCGGCGGACGACACCCTGGGGGCGGGCGGGCTGCTGCGGGCCGCGACGGAGGACGTGGCGCGGGCGAAGGCCAGGGCGCGGGTGAAGCATCCGGCGTGGTTCCGGGACTACGCGCGGCTGGAGGCGGATGCGGTGGAGGTCCACGAGTACGGCAGCCACGTCGTGCCGGGGCTGCTGCAGACCGAGGCCCACGCACGAGCCCTCTTCGCGATGCGCAAGCCCCTGCTGGACGACGCGACCATCGAGGTCAGGGTTGCCGCACGGCTGATTCGGCAGGAGCTGCTGACCCGGTGGCCTGCACCGATCCTGACGTGCATCATCGAGGAGTCGGTGCTGCGCAGGCCGATCGGTGGCGCCGAGGTGCACACGGACCAGCTCGAGAAGCTGCTCGAGCTGGGGCAGTTGAGGAGTCTGGAGCTGCAGGTCATGCCCACCGAGCGCGACACACACGCCGGTATGGGCGGCCCCTTCATCCTCCTGGCGCCCAAGGGACGTCCCCAAGTGGGCTACCTGGAAGTCCAGAACGTCAGCAGGCTGGTCACCGATCCGGACGAGGTCCGTATCCTGGCTGCACGCTACGGCAGCATCAGGGCGCAGGCGCTCAGTCCATCCGATTCCCTGGCTGCCATCAAGGAGTTGCTGGGAGCGGCATGAGTATCGACGGCTCTGCAGGCACGGTGACATCCCTCGTATGGGTCACGAGCACCTACAGCTCCAACGAGGGCGGAGCGTGCGTAGAGGTCGCCGCCACCGGCCACGCCGTCCTCGTACGCGACTCCAAGGACCTCACCCGCCCCCACGTCACCGTCTCCCCCACCCGCTGGGCGCACTTCGTGCGCTACGCCGCGGACGCTTGAGCGCGCGCCGCAGGATGCGGCAGCGAAGGGGTGTGCGGCCCGCGTCCGGGCCGCACACCCCCCGTTCACGCGAGGGTCAGAGCTTGCCGGCTCCGGCGCCCGCGGTCACCGATGCGGGGACGGACGAGGCCGGCTCGGCCGTGTAGGAGTACGGCGGCTTGGTGAACGAGCCGGTCCTCGAGATCTCGGTGGCCGCGCCGCCGAGGTCGTTGCCCCGCTGGACCACGTAACCGTCCTCGTCGCTGCTGCGACTGGTCGTGATCGCGATCTTCGTGTTGCGGAAGACGTTGTTCTCGACCAGCATCTGCGCGCCCATGCGGGAGTGCACGGCGGTGTCCGCGCCCTCGACGTAGTTGTCGTAGAAGTGGCCGGTGCCGAAGCGGAGGCTGGGGATGCGCGAGTAGATGTTCTGGAAGTGGTTGTGGTGGTACGTCACGCGCAGGTGGCCCTTGTCCTCACTCCCGTTGTTGTCGCTGTGCCCGACGAGGCTTCCCTTGTAGTGGTTCTTGAAGGTGTTCCAGGAGACCGTGACGTTGTCCGAGGCGTGCGTGATGTCCAGCAGGCCGTCGTAGTAGTCCTTGTCGTGGTCGCGGTCCGCGAGGAAGGAGTTGTGGTCGATCCAGACCTTGGTGGAGTTCTGGACGGTGATGCCGTCGGAGGGGGCGAGCGGCTTGCTGATGTTCAGGTTGCGGATGACGATGTTCGTCTCGCTCTTGAGGCGCAGGCCGCCGCCGGTGAATCCGGAGGAGGAACCGACGCCCAGCACCGTGGTGTTGGAGCCGACGTCGACCTGGCCGCTCAGCGAGATGAGTCCGCTCACCCTGACCGTCTTGGCGGTGTCGCCGGTGACAGCCGACTTGAACGCGGCGAGGGTGCTGACGGTCGTGGCGGCGGCGCTGCCGCCGCCGGTCGTGCCCGCGCCGAAGCCCACGGGGCTGGACTCGGCGGCGCCTGCGGAGTGGGGGAGCACCGCGACGGTGAGAGCCGCGACGGTGGTGGCTGCGGCCAGTGCCGTGACGCGGCTTCGGCTGCTGCGGAGACGGGTGCGCATGGGGGGTCCCTTCTCGGTACGACGGAGTGCGGGGTGCACTCATGGGTCGCCACCGGTGGCCCGCAGGTTGCCGGGCCGGGACAACTGATTCACGTACGTGGAGCATGACGTGGGTATGTGACCCCGCCGTCGGCTCGGGGCGCGGCCGGGCGGCAGGGTCGGCCGCCCGGGAAACGACTCACCCTCCGGCCGGGGCCGGAGGGTGAGCACCGCTGTGCGCCGGGGAGCGTTACCCGGGTCAGCTGCCGTCGCGCAGGTCACCGAGGCCGGTGGGCCGGAACTCGATGCGGTCGAACGACACCTCGCACCCTTCACCCGTGGGCGACTGGACCAGGAAGCCGGCCCGGAGCGAGGCCCGCTCCTGCTCCGTACCGAGGGTGAACACGCGGACGAAGGTCCACTTCTCGCCGTCGGCCGACGCGTGGAAGGCGAACGCGCTGCCCGTACGGCTGAGCCGCAGCCAGACGGTGTCGCCCTCCACCTCGGAGGAGTTGGCGTCGTCGGAGTGGCCGCGGGTGACGACCGTGCAGATCGTGGGACGGGCCGGGGAGAGCTCGAAGCAGAGCTTCGCCCAGTCCCTTTCCCCGGCGTGCAGGTAGAGCACGCCCGCGTCGAAGGCCGCCGCGAAGCCGACCTTCACCCGGGCGGACAGCTGGAAATCACCCTCCGGCACGGCACCGAGCAGGCGCGGGGCGTCGGAGGCGGACTCCAGGGAGTCGCCGTCCGGCGGGACGAAGCGGTCCTGCCGGGCACCCGCCCGGCCGGTCAGCACACCGTCTTCGTACGCCCATCCGCCCTCGGGGCCGAAGGCCTCCAGGGCGAAGGGCAGCTCGGGAAGTCGCTCGCTCATGCGCGCCGCCCGTCGACCCGGCGGGGCAGGCCCTGCGGGTTGTCCTCGCGCAGCTCCGCCGGCAGCAGGGCGTCGGGCGTGGACTGATAGCTGACCGGCCGCAGCCAGCGTTCGATCGCCGTGGCGCCGACCGACGTGGAGGTGGAGGTGGTGGCCGGGTAGGGGCCTCCGTGGTGCTGGGCGGGAGCGACGGCGACGCCGGTCGGCCAGCCGTTGACCAGGACGCGTCCGGCCAGCGGGGTGAGCGCCGAGAGCAGACCCGCGGCGCTGCCGTCGGCCTCCTCGGTGGCGATCTGGAGGGTGGCGGTGAGGTTGCCGGGGAGCCGGGAGAGCACGGTCGTGATCTCGTCCTCGGAGTCGTAGCGCGCGACGACGGTGACGGGGCCGAAGCACTCCTCCAGCAGCGCGTCGTGCGGGCCCTCTTCGGCCAGCCGTCGCGCGGGGACGGTCAGGAAGCCGGCGGAGACGGTGTGCTCGCCGCCCGCTCCGGGGGTGACGGGGGCCTCCACGTCCGGGAGCGCGGCCCGTTCGGCCACTCCCGCCACGAAGGCGTCCCGCATCCGGTGGTCGAGCATGACCCCGGCACCGGTGTCGCTGACCGTCTCGGTGAGGGACTTCAGCAGCCGGTCACCGGACTCGCCGGACGGAGCGAAGACGAAGCCGGGCTTGGTGCAGAACTGTCCGGCGCCCATGGTCATGGAGCCGCCGAGCCCGGCACCGATCTGCTCGCCCCGTTCCGCGGCGGCCGCCGCGGTGACGACGACGGGGTTGAGGGAGCCGAGCTCGCCGTGGAAGGGGATCGGGACGGGACGGGACGCCGCCGCGTCGAAGAGGGCCCGCCCGCCGCGGATGGAACCGGTGAACCCGGCGGCGCTGACGAGCGGATGCTTCACGAGCTCGACGCCCGCGTCGAAGCCGTGAAGCACACTCACGACGTCCTCGGGCAGGCCGTGCTGTGCGGCGGCCCTGCGCAGGAGCGAGGCGCAGAGCTCGGACGTCGCGGGATGGTCGGGGTGCGCCTTGACGACGACCGGGCAGCCCGCGGCGAGCGCGCTCGCCGTGTCACCGCCGGGGACGGAGAAGGCGAGGGGGAAGTTGCTCGCCGCGTAGACGGCGACGACGCCGAGCGGGATCTTGTAGCGGCGCAGGTCCGGCCAGGGCGGGGTCCTGCTGCCGTCCTCGTGGTCGATGTGGATGTCGAGGAAGGCACCCTCCTCGACGACCTCGGCGAAGGCCTTCAACTGCGCTGCCGTGCGTGCGAGTTCGCCGGTGAGGCGGGCCGGACCGAGGGCGGTCTCCGCGTCTGCGGCCTCGATGACGTGCTCCCGCGCCCCGGCGAGCAGATCGGCGGCCGTCCGCAGGAACGCGGCGCGCACCGTGCGGTCGGCCAGCGCGTCGCGTACGGCATGCGCGGCCCGGACCGCGCGGTCGACCTCCTCCGCTGTAGCCTCCACGGCAACCTGCTCACGCGGGTTCCCGGTTCGGGGGTCGACACTCCAGACTGGTGCTGCTGCCACCGTGTTTCCTTCCGGTCCACTGCCACACATCAGGAGTTGTTCGGTATTCTGAACAGCGTTCCTGATCGTGAATACGCAAGGGACTCTATTTCCGGGCGTTCCGGTTGGCAAGAAGTCGCAGCGTTGCGCAGGTAGTACAAGAAGGCTGGAAGGGGCATAGGGCGATGTCGGTTGCCGAGTCCGGTGGGACACAGGTCAAGTCTGCGGTACGGACGGTGGAGCTCCTCGAATACTTCGCGGGGCGCCCCGGTATGCACTCGCTGGCGGCCGTGCAGGAGGCCGTCGGCTACCCCAAGTCCAGCCTGTACATGCTGCTGCGGACGCTCGTGGAGCTGGGCTGGGTCGAGACGGACGCGACGGGCACGCGGTACGGGATCGGGGTGCGCGCCCTGCTCGTCGGCACCTCGTACATCGACGGGGACGAGGTCGTCACCGCCGCCCGCCCCACCCTGGACCGGCTCTCCGACGACACCACGGAGACCATCCACCTGGCCCGCCTGGACGGGACGAACGTGGTCTACCTCGCCACCAGGCAGTCCCAGCACTACCTGCGCCCCTTCACCCGCGTCGGCCGCCGGCTGCCCGCGCACTCCACCTCGCTCGGCAAGGCACTGCTGGCCACCCACAGCGACGAGCAGGTCCGCAAGATGCTGCCCGAGACGCTTCCCGCGCTCACGGAGCACACCCTCACCGACCGCGAGAAGCTGATCGAGGAACTGCACCTCATCCGCGAGCAGGGCTACGCGGTGGACCGCGAGGAGAACACGCTGGGACTGCGCTGCTTCGGCATCGCGATCCCGTACCGCACCCCCGCACGCGACGCGATCAGCTGCTCGGTGCCGGTGGCCCGGCTCACTCCGGCACACGAGCAGATGGTCAAGGACGCCCTGTTCGACGCCCGTGACCGGCTGACCCTCGCGACCCGGAGGCTCTGACCGGTGCACATCGCCCTGCGCGAGGTCAGGGACGGCGACCTCCCGCTGTTCTTCGCGTTCATGAGCGACCCGGAGGCGACCCGGATGGCTGCCTTCACCAGCGCCGACCCCTCGGACCGGGCCATGTTCAACGCCCACTGGCAGCGCATCCGCGCCTCCGACACCGTGATCATGCGCACGGTGCTCGCCGACGGTGCGGTGGTCGGCAGCGTCGGGGTGTACGGGGCGCCGGCCGAGCGCGAGGTCACCTACTGGGTGGACAGGGCCCACTGGGGCCGGGGGCTGGCGACCGCCGCGCTGCGGGCGCTCCTCGACGCCGTACCGGAGCGTCCGCTGCACGCACGGGCCGCGGCCGACAACGCCGGTTCGCTGCGGGTGCTGGCGAAGTGCGGCTTCACCGTGACCGGCACGGACCGGGGCTACGCCCAGGCGCGCGGCGAGGAGACCGACGAACTGCTCCTGCGGCTCGACGCCTGACCCGTCGGCGACCGTCCGTCCCGGCTCCGGGGGCCGGGACGGCGCTCCGCCGTGGGGCGGGGCGGGGCGGACCGTCACCCCGGCCCGGCGGCTGAGAATCGGGTGAGAAGGGACACGAGCGGGAACGCCCCCGTCGTGCCCGCTCGTCCCTCCATCGGGATGAACAAGACAATCAGGCGCGCCTCGGTCTTCTGTCTGCTCATGGTTCTCGCCCTGCTGGTGCGGGCGACCTGGGTGCAGGCGTACGAGGCCCGGGCGCTCGCAGACGACGAACACAACCGGCGGAACACGATCGCGCAGTACGCGCAGCCGCTCGGTGACATCATCGTGGCCGGATCCCCGGTCACCGGTTCGAAGGAGACGGACGGCGGAGATCTCCGCTACAAGCGGACCTACACCCGGGGCGAGCTGTACGCGGCGGTCACGGGTTACAGCTCGCAGGCCTACGGTGCCACCCAGCTCGAAGGCATCTACAGCAAGGTGCTCGACGGCACCGACGACCGGCTGAAGGACCCCGCCGCGGTCCTGACCGGCGAGCGGGCGGCCCCGGGCCAGGTGCTGACGACCATCGACCCGGACGTCCAGAAGGCGGCCTTCGAGGCGCTCGGCGACGACCGGGGAGCGGCCGTCGCGATGGACCCGGAGACCGGCCGGATCCTGGGCATGGTCTCCTCCCCGTCGTACGACCCGTCCGGCATCAGCGGGACGGCCGACGGGGACGCCTGGCAGAAGCTGCTCGACGACGAGGACAAGCCGCTGGTCAACCGGGCACTGCGGCAGCCGCTCCCGCCCGGTTCGACGTTCAAGCTGGTGGTGGCGTCGGCGGCGCTGGAGGACGGCCTGTACGGCTCGGTCGACGAGCCCACCGACAGCCCCGACCCGTACACCCTGCCCGGCACGACGACGGTCCTGTCGAACGAGAACCCCTCCGCCCCCTGCGAGAACGCCACGCTGCGCACGGCACTCCAGTACTCCTGCAACAACGTCTTCGCAAAGGTGGCCGCCGATCTCGGCCAGGACAGGCTGAAGGCGATGGCGGACGCGTTCGGATTCGACACCGAGAAGCTGGACGTGCCGGTGCGGGCCTCCGAGAGCGTGTACCCGACGGGCATGGACAAGGCGCAGACGGCGCTGACCGGCATCGGGCAGTTCGAGGTGACCGCGACCCCGCTGCAGATGGCCATGGTCTCCGCCGCCCTCGCGAACGGCGGCGAGCTGGCCGCGCCGCACATGGTGTCCCGGGTGACGGACGGCGACGGCTCCACACTGCAGGAGTTCGAGGACGGTGACACCGAGCGGGTCGTGTCAAAGTCGACCGCGGAGCAGCTGCGGAGCGCGATGGTCACCGTCGTGGAGGAGGGTACGGGCACGAACGCCCGGATCGACGGCGCCGAGGTGGGCGGCAAGACGGGCACGGCGCAGAACGGCGTGGACAACAGCAACACCCCGTACGCGTGGTTCACCTCGTACGCGAAGGACGAATCGACCGGCAGGCAGGTCGCGGTCGCGGTGGTCGTCGAGGACTCGGGGGCGGCCCGCTCGGAGGTGAGCGGCAACGGTCTGGCGGCGCCGATCGCCCGGAAGATGATGAAGGCGGCGCTGGCCGGCTGACATCGCGGCCCGGCGCGAGCCTCCCCCCGGCTCCCGGGCGCGGTCTCCGGTCTCCCTGACGAAGCGACGCCCGCTCACCGCCCCCGTGCCCCGGCCGGTCCGGGAGTAGGGCGCCGTGCGGCCCGGCATCCGCGGAGAGAAGGGGCAGGGGCCTCTCCTCTCCGCGGATGCCTTCGCTCCGAGGGCGACCGCGGCTGTGGCGACCGCGGCTGTCGCTGCCCCGGTTCAGCTCGCGTCGACGGAGCCCTTACTTCACTCCGAGCAGCTGCTCGATCGGGTCGATGGCGAAGTACACCGCGAACAGTGCCGAGGTGCCCCACATCAGCCAGTGGACCTCCCGGGCCTTGCCGAGGACCGTCCTGATCACGACGTAGGCCAGGAAGCCCGCCCCGATGCCGTTGGTGATCGAGTACGTGAAGGGCATCACGGCGATCGTCAGGAACGCCGGGACGGCGATCTCGTACTTCTCCCAGTCGATGTGCCGGACCTGGGCCATCAGCAGGAAGCCGACCGCGATCAGGGCGGGTGCCGCGGCCTGGGCGGGGACGACGGTGGCGAGCGGGGTGAGGAAGAGCGCCACGGCGAAGAGTCCGCCGGTGACCAGGGAGGCGAAGCCCGTACGCGCGCCTTCGCCGACGCCCGCCGCTGACTCGATGTAGGAGGTGTTGGAGGAGGAGGACGCCGCGCCGCCCGCGACGGCCGCCGCCCCGTCGATCAGCAGGACCCGGCCGAGATTCGGAACCTTGCCGTCCTCGTCGAGGAGGCCCGCCTCGTGGGAGACGCCGACGACGGTGCCCATCGTGTCGAAGAAGTCGCTGAGCAGCAGGGTGAAGACCAGCAGCACGATCGTGACGACGCCCACCTGCTCGAACGCCCCGAAGAGGCTGAAGGAGCCGAGCAGGCCGAAGTCCGGGGCGGCCACGAGGTCGTCGGGGACGGTCGGGACGGTCAGGCCCCAGGCGGCGGGGGCGATGTCGGCGATCTCGTTGATGACGACCGCGACGACGGTCATCACGACGATGCTGATGAGGATGGCGCCCTTCGTCCTGCGGGCCAGGAGCGCGACGGTGAGCAGCACTCCGAGGCAGAAGACCAGGACCGGCCAGCCGGACAGCTGTCCGGTGAGGCCCAGCTGGACGGGCACGGAGCCGGTCTCACCGGGGATGCGGGTGGCGAACCCCGCGTCGACGAAGCCGATGAAGGCGATGAAGAGACCGATGCCGACGCTGATCGCGTACTTCAGGGCCGGCGGGATGGCGTGCATGACGGCCTCGCGCAGCCCGGTGACCACCAGGACGCAGATCAGCAGCCCTTCGATGACGATGAGGCCCATCGCGTCGGGCCAGCTCATCAGGGGTGCGATCTGGAACGCGACGACGGCGTTGAGGCCCAGCCCGGCGGCGATGGCGAGCGGCAGATTGCCTCCGAGGCCCATGATGACCGTCATCACGGCGGCCACCAGGGCGGTGGCGGTGACGAGTTGGGGCCCGGACAGGTGGTTGCCGAACTTGTCCTCGGCCGAGCCGAGGATGATCGGGTTGAGCACCAGGATGTAGGCCATCGTGAAGAAGGTGGCGAAGCCGCCGCGTATCTCACGTCCGAGGCTGGAGCCGCGGGCGCTGATCGAGAAGTAGCGGTCGACGGCGTTCCCCCCGGCCGGGGGCGGGGTCGCCGGGGACGGGGTGTCCTCGCTCTTGCTCAAGGTCGGTTCGGCTCTGTCCGGCATGACACTCCTCTGTGCGTGGGAACCCGCGACGGGTAGCTGGATTGTTCACCTGTCACAGGGGGTTCAGGTTTTCGCCGTGTTACGCCTTACTGGATACGCACCCGCGTCGAACCGCTTCCGGGGTGCGCGTTGGTACGCTCTCGTCCCCGCGAACGGGAGTGTGAACGTACACAGCCCGTTCGAGTGTGCGGGGATCCACGTGCAGAGAGGAGGTACCCGTGGGCACAGTCGTGGACGATTCCGCTGCCGCCGAGTTCCATGCGTTCTTCGAGGCGCACTATGCCGAACTCGCGCGGCTGGCCTATCTCCTGACGGGCGAGGCGGACGCGGCGGACGACCTGGCTGCCGACGCGCTGATGGCGCTGTGGCACCGCTGGGACCGGGTGAGGGGTGCCGACCACCCGGTGGCGTACGCCAGGGGGGTCGTCGCCAACCTGGCCCGTACGCGCATCCGCAGCGCCGTGCGCGAGCGCCGCAGGATCGCGTTGTTCTGGGCGCCGCGCGGTGCCGGGGACGGGTACGCCGTGGACGACCCCGACGTGTCCGCGGTGGTGGACGTCCAGGACGCCCTGCGCCGGCTGCCGTTCCGCAAGCGGGCGTGTGTGGTGCTGCGTCATGCCTTCGACCTGTCCGAACGGGACACCGCACTCGTCCTGGGTGTATCTGTCGGTACGGTGAAGAGCCAGACCTCGCGCGGTGTGGCGGAACTGCAACGGCTGCTCGGACCCGAGTCACCGGCCGCACGGGTACAGGTGGCGGTCGCGGCGCAGCGCACCGGAGGAAGGCACTGATGGACGAGGACCTGCGTGAGCGGCTGCACACCGCCGCCGCTTCGCACCGCCCCGACCGGGAACGCATGCTGGCCCGGATCGAGCGCGGCATGGCCGAGGAGACTCCGGTCCGCGTCCCGCGCGCCCCACGCACCCCGAGGCCCTGGCTGCGGGTCGCGGGTGCCACGGCGGCGGTGTGCGGGGTGCTGGCGGCCGGTGCGTTCGCGGCCACCTCGGCGGGCCCCGGGGAGCCGGAGGGCGTGCGCGGGGTGGCGGCCCGGCCCTCCCCCGCCGCACAGGAGCCGGTCCGGGGCGGGGCACTGCCCGCCGAGAACGGCCCCCTGTGGTCCGACGGTTCGCTGGACCCCCACGGCAACAGGTTCTGGTCGCAGAGCAATGTGACGGTCAGGACCACCGAACCGCTCACCGCGCTCACCGTCGAGCTGCGGATCGCGCTGAACGGCCGGGTCAACACCACCGGGGCCTGGCGCTCCCTGTCCGAGAAGGACTTCAGGACGGCGGTCCGCGAGGAGGACGGTTACCTCGTCTACCGGTGGACGCTGAAGCCGGGGCGCAGGGTGCCCGTGGGCACGCACACCTTCGCGGGTCAGTACAACCACGCGGAGGGCGTCCGCGACGCCGGGCGTGACGACTACACGGCACGGGCCCGTGCCGCCGGAGGACCGGCCGCGGTGGGCGGCGACTTCTCCGAGTCCCGCTGAGCACGGGGCGGGTGAAAAAAGATCCGGAGGAGCGGCAACCCTTCCGGGGGGTGGCGGCGACCAAGAGGCGAAACACTCCCCCGCCCCCTAGGAACGGAAGACCGAACATGACGGAACGAGCCGCACTCCGGCCCAGCCACCGCCGCCGCCCCGGCCGCCGCCGTATGGCCGCGGCGCTGACCGCGGCGCTGGGTCTCACCGGCGCGGCCCTGGCCACCAACGTGATGCTCCAGCCGGCCGGCGCGGCCGCCGCCGCGGTGCCCGCGTGGCCCACGGCCAAGGGCAGCCAGGCCGTCTCGTCGACCATCGAGGTCTCGGGCACGTACGACGGCGGGCTGAAGCGCTTCTACGGGAGCGGCGACCTCGGCGACGGCGGCCAGGACGAGGGCCAGGACCCGATCTTCAAGCTGAAGGACGGGGCGACGCTCAAGAACGTCGTCCTCGGATCGCCCGCCGCGGACGGCATCCACTGCTCCGGCAGCTGCACGCTGCAGAACGTCTGGTGGGAGGACGTCGGCGAGGACGCCGCGTCCTTCAAGGGCACGTCGACCGGCTCCGTGTACACGGTGTACGGCGGTGGCGCCCGGAAGGCCTCCGACAAGGTCTTCCAGTTCAACGGGGCCGGCAAGCTGGTCATCACGAAGTTCCAGGTCTCGGACTTCGGCAAGCTCGTCCGCTCCTGCGGCAACTGCTCCAAGCAGTACAAGCGCGAGATCATCGTCAACGACGTGGACGTGACGGCACCGGGCAAGTCCCTGGTCGGCATCAACACCAACTACGGGGACACGGCCGCGCTGCGCTCGGTCCGCATCCACGGCGACAGCAGCAAGAAGATCAAGCCCTGTGTCCGCTACACGGGCAACAGCACGGGCGCCGAGCCGAAGGAGACCGGCAGCGGCCCGGACGGCACGTACTGCCGCTACACCGCGTCGGACCTCAGCTACGGCTAGGAGCGCGGCAGTCGAGGCGCCCCCGCCGGGCTGGTCCCGGCGGGGGCGCCGAGCCATGTGTCCAGCCACGCGTACACGGCGTCCTGCATGTCCGCCGTGAAGACGTGGCCGTGTTCCGGCCACACGGTGGTGGTGAGCCGGCCGCCCGCTCCCTGCTCGTCCCACACGGCACGCATCTTCGCGAAGGCGCCCGCCACCCCGGCCGCCGGGAACAGCGGGTCCTGTCCGCCCGCGTGGAACAGGGCGGGTTTCGGGGCGGCGAGGGACGCCACGTCCGGGATGTCGAGGTGCCGGTGGAGTCCCGGGTGGAGCGTGAAGTACGCGGATTGGCCGCGCAGAGTGTTGTTGCCCGGGACCAGCATGTCCTTGAGGCCCGTCATCCAGCAGACGGCGGCGGCGGCCCGGATGTCGTCGGAGAGGGCGGACAGCTGCCAGGCGCGGTAGGCCCCCATGGAGAACCCCAGGGCCCCGACCCGGTCTTCGTCGACCTGGGGCAGGGAGGCGAGGAAGGCCGCGGCCCGGATGTCCTCCTGGGCTGTGAGTCCGGCCAGCGAGGTGCCCAGCTGGAGGAGGTTGGCGGCCAGGGCCTGCTGGTCCGCGTAGGCGAGCGGTCCCCTGTCGCCCCAGCCCAGGGTGTCCACGGCGAGCACGGCATAGCCGCGGGCGGCCAGTTCGTCGCCCACGAAGCGGCCGCCGTAGTAGGCGTCGGCCCACGCGGTGGCGCGCGGGAGCCGGGCGGGGTCGGCCCAGGGGCGTACGACCTTCTCCCGGCCGATGGAGAATTCGGACCCGTGGTCGTGCAGCAGCAGCACCGCGGGGAAGGGCCCCGTGCCGTGCGGCAGCAGCAGCGAGCCGCGGGCCCGCGCGTACCGGCTGAGGGCGAACTCCACGGTGCGCCCGGAGAACGGGCCGGCCGGGCGTTCGTCGCGGACCGTCGGGGCGAAGGGCCCGGGGCCGGGACCCGGGGGCCGCAGCAGTGCCTCCGCGGCCCTGGCGCGCGCCTCGGCGCGCCAGGCCGGGAAGTCCCGCGTCCTGGAGTTCTCCCGGGCGAGCGGGAAGGTCAGCCCGTCCTTGAGCTGCTCGTAGAACGCGGGAAGCACCCGTTCCGTGATGCCGTCGCTCACGCGTACGGGCGCCAGTCGCCGAGGTAGGCGCCAGGGGTGTGCGAGCGGGCCTCGGACGCGCTCAGCTGGGGGCGTTCGGCGGGGACGGTGACGCGCGCGCCGGGGCCGGTGTTGCGGTACTCGGCGAAGCGCTGCTCCTGCCACGGGAAGCCCGACGACATGGTGGCGTACGGCGTGACCGCGTCGATGCCCGCGCCGAGCCGGCTGTCGCGGACGGTGAGCATCGGACGCGCGGTGAGGTCCGAGGAGGGAACCCAGGGGCGGGCCAGCTTGTAGTACCCGTCGGGGGCGGTGCTGGTGACGCGGGAGCGCAGGACCAGGTAGCCGTGCGGGTTGGCGCCGGCGGTGCTGGGTGCGAAGACGAAGCCGTACGGGGCGGAGACCGGGCCGCTGCGGGTGAGGGCGCGGAAGTGGCAGCGGTCGTAGACGGCGGTGGCGCGGCCGAAGACGAAGTCGACGTCGCCCTCCACGTAGCAGTCGCGGTAGTACTGGCGGGCGAAGACGGTGAGCGCGGGGGAGTCGGCGTACAGGGTGTCCTGGTGGCCGAGGAAGCGGCAGCCGTAGAACGCCGAGCGGTCGCCCTGGACCTTGATCGCGACGGCCTGGGTGCCGGTGTACTCGGGGTTGTCGGAGCGCAGCCAGTCGTTGGCGAAGGTCAGGTCGTGTGCGGTGAAGCCGGCGGCCTGGACGGTGACGGAGGCCGAGCCGCTGGTGCCGTAGGTGCCGGAGCCGTCGGGCCTGGGGGTGCCGGCCGCGCGGTTGTGGACGATGACGGTGTCGCGCGGGTCGCCGCTCGCACCGATCAGGGTGAGCCCGGTCCGGGCGGCGGCCACGGTGACCGCGCCGCGGTAGGTGCCCGGGGCGAGCACCAGGGTGTGGCCTGTGCCGGTGGCGGCGTCGACGGCGGACTGCACGTCGGGGTGGTCGCCCCGGCCGTGCGGGTCGACGTACAGCGTCAGGGGGTCGAGGCGGCGGGCCGGTGAGCCGTAGCGGCCGAAGGGCCGGGGGCGTGAGGGGTGTGCGTGTGCGGCGGGGGCGCCGAGGGTGAGGACGGCGGTCCCGCCCGCGAGCAGGGACAGGGCACTGCGTCGGCTGAGCATGGCGGTACTCCTTCGCGGGGGCGGGAGGGGGCCGGAGCGGCGCTCTCCGGGGTGGTGGAGAGTGTGCGGTGCCGCTCCGGCCGGTTCAGGTGCGCGTCCTCAGCGGCCCGGTGCCTTGCCGGCGCCGGCCTTGAGGGCGACGAGCACGGGGACGACCAGCGGGTGGTCGACCCTGGTGCGCAGTTCCGGTGTCCACCCGGCGCCCTCGGTGAGCTGCTCGGTGGGCACGCCCGCGTTGTGCACGGCGATCAGGTCGGTCTTCCGCCCGTTGACGTAGTTGTTCTCAGCCGTGAGGGAGGACTCGGACCACTTCTTGAGGAGGGTCGCCCGGTCCAGGCCGGCGGGCACGGTGAACGCGTTGTGCTCCGCGACGAGCTTGGACTCCGCGCCGATGCCGTACGTGTAGCCGTAGGCGCTGCCCCGGGTGGCGACGAAGTGGTTGTTGTACGAGTCGACCTGGCCGAAGCGGACGCGGGGGGCGCGCTCCTTCACGTCCTTGAAGAGGTTGTGGTGCAGGGTGACGCGGAGCTTGCCGCGGTCGCTCGCCCCGGCGCCGTCG
Source organism: Streptomyces clavifer (assembly GCA_014651175.1). Taxonomy (GTDB): domain Bacteria; phylum Actinomycetota; class Actinomycetes; order Streptomycetales; family Streptomycetaceae; genus Streptomyces; species Streptomyces clavifer. The sequence continues at coordinate 31,419 of BMWJ01000009.1, forward strand.
CTGTTGCCGATGAGCATGGTCTTGTCGTGGTCCTTGAGGACGTTGTACGAGACGGTGACCAGGTCGGCGCCGCGCACGATGTCGAAGAGGCCGTCGTGCTGCTGGTAGATCTGCCCGAAGTAGTGGGGCTGGCCGGCGTCGGGGCGGTCGCCGTCGCTGAAGGTGTTGTGGTCGACCCAGACGTGACGGGAGCCGTAGACGACGAGGTTGTCGTACTCGGAGTTCCAGGCGCCCTCGTCCCCGTCGGTGGGGTCCCACTGGGGGAAGCAGTCGTAGGTGTCCTTGAAGGAGATGTTGCGGACGATGACGTTGGAGACGTTCTTCACCTGGAGGCTGGCGCCGATGATGGTGGCGTCCTTGCCGACGCCGACGAGCGTGGTGTTGGACGGCACGTTCACGTTGACCGCGGCGGCCTGCAGCTTCGCGGAGGCCGCGCGGGCGTCCTCCAGGGGGCCGGACGGGACCTCGTCCCTGCCCCAGACCTCGGGGTCGTAGGCGGCGAGGTAGTTCTCCAGGGTGTAGCCGCCCTGCTGGTACGCCTCGCAGCCGATCGGGGTGCCGTTGACGTCGGAGTTGCCGTGGACGGTGCCGGCGATCCTGACGATCTTCGGCGCGTCGCCGGCGTCCTTGAAGGCGGCGATCAGCTCGGCCCGGTTGGTGACGGTGTAGACGTGCTCGGGCGCGGCCTGCGAGCCGCCCGTGGTGGACCCCTCGGCCGCGGCCCAGCCGTCGCCCGCGGGAAGGACGGCTCTCTCGATCCCGTTGCCGTGGCGCGGCGGGGCCGCCTGGGCGGGGACGCTCACGGCGAGGGCCACCGAGGCGCAGCCCATCACCACGGCGATGGCGCGGACGTGACGCATGCGTGCGGGCATGGCGAATCCTTAACTGTCGTACGGAGGAGGAAGGAAGGGTGGTGCGCGTCGGACGGGTGGGCCTCAGACCGGCTGCGGCCAGGTGATCCACTCGGTGGGGACCCGGGTGTCGAGCCGGCGTACGTCACGCGGGGTGAGGACACGGCCGTCCAGCAGGGCCCGGGCGGTCGTCCGGGCCACGTCGACGGCGCCCGCCGGCCTGAAGTGGGTGTTGTCCTGCTTGCCGTCGGGGTAGTTGGGCGACTGACCGGGCTCGAGCCAGTTGAAGTACGCCTCGGTGCCGTCCGGGCCGAGCTCCTGCCAGCGGGCGAGCGAGAGGGCCTGGACGTCGAGCAGGGGTACGCCCTCCTCGACGGCCAGGGCGGCCATCGCGGCGGGGTACTCACCGTGGGTGGGCTTCGCCGTGCCGTCGGCGGCGAACCGGCGGCGCTCGACGGAGGTGACCAGTACGGGCTCCGCCCGCCGGCCGCGGGCGCCCTCGACGTACTGGCGGAGGTACTCCTGGTAGGTGGTGTAGGGGTCGGTGCCGCGGGCCGGGTCCTCGGTCTTCTCGTCGTTGTGACCGAACTGGATGACGAGCAGGTCGCCGGGGCGGACTCCCCCAAGGAGTGCGGTGAGGCGTCCTTCGTCGATGAAGCTCTTGGAACTCCGGCCGTTCACCGCGTGGTTGGCGACGGAGAGGTGGTGGCCGAGGAAGAAGGGCAGGGCCATGCCCCAGCCGGTCTCGGGCGCGGCGTCGGAGTACTTCTGGGCGGCCGTGGAGTCGCCCGCGATGTGCAGGGTCCGCGGCCGGGGCCTGCCCCCGCCGCCGTGGGCGACCGCGGGGGTGGCGGAGAGTGCGAGGGGCAGCGCGGCGAGCGCGGCCGCCGTCTGTCTGCGGGTGAGTGACACAGGGGGACTGCCTCTCTCGAAGGACATGCAGAACTGATGTGCACGAGGAGAGGGACCGGCGGCGGAGCGCGACCCGGACCGCCGCCGGTCCCCGGTCACCGGGGGTTCCGGCCGTCTGAGACGGTCGGGTCAGCCGTTGCCGAGCTCCTGCCACTCCTTGTTGGCGGCGTTCAGCTCATCGGCCATCTTGTCCAGGAACGCCTTGGCCGTGACCTTGCCGAGCAGCAGCTTCTGGAACTCGGGCTCGTTGTCGGCCTTGCTGATGTTGTTCCAGTCGGGCAGGTAGTACGGGAGGTCGACGATCTTCGTGGAGCCGTCGGTGAGGGCCTTCGCGGCGAGCGCGGTCGGCTCGGTCTCGTTGATCCACGGGTCCTTGGCGGCCTCGGTGTTGGCCGGGATGGCGCCCGCGGCCTTGTTCCACTTGCTGTTCGACTCGTGCGAGGCCGCGAACTCGATGAACTTCCAGGCCGCGTTCTTGTTCTTGCTCGACCGGAACAGGCCCAGTCCGTCGACGGGGTTGGAGACCTGGACGCGGGTGCCGCCCTCCCCGATGGGGGCGGGGATGCCGGCGAACTTCTCCTCGCCCAGCGCCTTCAGGTGGTCCTGGTAGGAGCCCAGGTTGTGGCTGAGCATGCCGATGGTGCCGGTGTCCCACTGGGCGACCATCTTGGTGAAGTCGTTGTTGAGGTCGGCGGCCGGGGTGGTCTTCTTGAAGAGGGCGGCGTACTTCTCCAGCGCCTCGACGTTCTTCGGGTCGTTGAGCGTCGTCTTCTCGCCGTCCCAGAACGACGTGATCCCGGACTGCCCGTAGGCCGCGTCCAGGGCCTGGGCGATGGAGCCCGCCCCGCCGCGGATCGTGTAGCCGAACTTGTTGTCCTTCGCGTCGGTGAGCTTGTCGGCGGCCTCGTAGAACTTGGGCCAGGTGGTGGGCGCCTCCAGCTTCGCGGCCTCGAACAGGTCGGTGCGGTACCAGAGCGCGCCGTTGTTCGCGGAGGTGGGCATGGAGTACAGGTCGTCGCCCCGGCCGGCCGCGGCCCTGACGCTCTGGACCATGCCCTCGACGAGCTGACCCTTCAGCGGGGACTTCTCCAGCCGCTTGTTGATCGGCTCGAGCGCCTCCTGCGACACCATGTTCGCGAGGTACGCGGTGCTGACGCCGCCCACGTCGGGCAGCCCGCCCCCGGCGATGGCGGTGTCGTACTTGGACTGGACGTCGGCGATCGGGATCGGGACGTACTTGACCTCGATGTTCGGGTTCTTCTTCTCGAAGTCCTTGATGATCTCGGTCCAGATGGCGGTGCGTGGACCGCCGTTGTTGTCCCAGAAGGTGATCTCGCCCTTGCCGCTGCCCTCCGTGCCTGAGTCGCTGCCGTCGTCCCCGCACGCGGTGGCCGTCAGGGCGAGTGCCGCCGCCAGGGACACCGCTGCCGCGGCACGCCCCCGCTGCGTCTTCGAGATAGTCATCGTCGGCTCTTCTCTCTCGGTTCTGTCGGTGGAATCGCAGGTGTCGCAGGTGTCGCAGGTGTCGCAGGTGCTGTTCCGTACGTGCCGTGGGGGGCGGTGGTCGGTGCGTGGTGCGGGTGGGTCGGTGGTCAGCCGCCGGTGCGGAAGGCGCTGAACTCGGCCGTTCCGGCGGGGCCGGTCCCGGCCGGTGCGGTGGCGAAGAGGCCGAGCAGGGCGCCCACCCAGCGCCACGGCGCGGCGGCGAAGACCTGGCCCGAGGGCCGGAATCCGTCGCCGGTGTCGGCGGAGAAGCGGCAGCGGGCGCCCGCGGTGACCTCGATGCGCAGCCGCGCCCTTCCTCCGGGGGCCGCGCGGGGGTGCGCGGCGTCCCGCTCGTGCTCGGCGGTGCCCTCGGCGTGGCGGTGCACGAGCCGGGGCGTTCCGTCCGCCCCGGCCTCCAGCCCTATCCAGCTGAAGGCGTCGCCGAGCACGGCGAGTCCGGCGTTGGCGCCGGGCTCGTCGCTGTGCAGCACGAGGTCCGCCTCCACGGTGAACTCCTCGGCCGGCAGCCGCTGGACCAGGACGTTGGGCAGGGCCCGCAGGTCGTGCGCGTACGCGGTCCGCACGCAGCTGAGCCGCAGTCCGTCCCCCGCGTGCTCGACCGTCCAGCCGGGCCTCGGGGTGGCCGTCCACTGCCACTGCCTGCCGTACCGGCCGCCGGGGAAGTCGTCACCGACGGCCGGAGCTTCCACCGGCTGCTCGGGAGCAGCCGGTTTGGTGTGTACCGGGACGGGTTCGCCCCCGTCACCGATGACGGGCCAGCCCTCCGCGTCCCAGCGCATCGGCTGGAGGTGGACGACCCGCCCGTACGCTCCCCGTGACTGGAAGTGCAGGAACCAGTCCTCACCGGCGGCGGTCCGCACCCAGCCGCCCTGGTGGGGGCCGTTGACGTCGGTGCGGCCCTGGGCCAGCACGACGCGCTCCTCGTACGGGCCGGTGAACTCCTTCGACCGGAAGGCGCCCTGCCAGCCGGTCTCCACTCCCCCGGCGGGGGCGAATATCCAGAAGTAGCCGTCGTGCCGGTAGAGCTTGGGGCCTTCCAGGGTGAACCAGCCGGGGATCGTGTCCGCGTCGACGATGACCGTGCCCTCGTCGAGCAGCTCGCGCCCGTCGGGACTCATGCGGTGGCCGGTGAGCCGGTTCTTGATCCCGGAGCGGGACTTGGCCCAGGCGTGCACGAGGTAGGCCTCGCCGGTCTCGTCGTCCCACAGCGGACAGGCGTCGATGAGCCCCTTGCCGGCCTTGACGAGGTGCGGGGTGCTCCACGGGCCGCGGATGTCCTCGGCGTTGATCTGCTGGATGCCGTGGTCGGGGTCGCCCCAGAAGATCCAGAAGCGTCCGGCGTGGTGGCGCAGCGAGGGGGCCCACACCCCGCAGTCGTGGCGGGGCACGGCGAAGTCGGCGGCGGGTTCGAGGCGCTGCAGCGCGTGGCCGATGAGGGTCCAGTTGACGAGGTCGCGCGAGTGCAGCAGGGGCAGACCGGGCACGCGGCCGAAGCTCGACGCGGTGAGGTAGTGGTCGTCGCCGACACGCACGACGTCCGGGTCGGACCAGTCGCTGTTCAGGACGGGGTTGCGGTACGTCCCGTCGCCGAGGTCGGCCGTCCAGGGTCTGCTCACGCGGCGGCCACCTTGCGGGCGTAGGCGGCGGCGGTGTCCCGGTCGAGCCGGCCGTCCGCGACGACCGTGACGACGCGGCGCACGACGGTGGCTCCGGCGGCGACGGTCAGCCGGCGGTCCGCGGCGAGGGAGGATCCGACGCCGGGGTACTCCGTGGTCCGCACGAACCAGGGGTCGCGCCGGGTCTCGTCGGTCGCCCCGGCGAAGACCAGCGTCCAGCCGTCCCCGGCGAGGGCAAGCCAGTCGGCGGCCCTGCCGTGCACCGCTTCCTCTCCGTCGTGGGTTCCGCTGAACACGGCGGGTGCGGCCGGCTCCTTGGGCGCGCGCCAGAAGAAGCCGCCGTATCCGGCGCCGGGGCGGCCGTTGGTGGCGGGGCTGCCGATGGAGAGGTCCGCGCCGCCGCGGTTGGTGAGGGAGAAGGAGAAGTCCAGCGCCCAGGCGGTGCCGGAGACCTCGGCGACGGCGACGGTGCGGTGCTCGCGCAGCAGCTCGGTGCCGTCGGCCTCCCAGCTGAGCTCCTCCACGAAGCCGTCGGGGTCGCGGAGCTTCCAGCCGAGGTGGCGCTGTGTCCCGTGGTTGTCGAGCACGGTGGGCCCCTGGTCGCGGACGTAGGTGCGTCCGCCCCAGAAGTTGCGTCCGGCCACGTCGGGTACGGCGACGGAGGCGCCCAGGTGGTGGATGTGGTCGGCGGGGCGCTCCTCGGTGACGGGGGTGCCGGCGAGGGTGGTGACGGGGTGGAGGTAGGGGCGGCCGTCCGTGTCCGGCCCGTAGCTGTAGCGGCCGACGGGGCGGCCGGCGCAGCTGAGGAGTGCGGTGGTCATGGGGTGCTCACCTCGCTGGGGCGCGCCCAGGAGGCGCCTAGTTCGGAGAAGAGGGTGAGGGTGTCGGCCCCGGCCGCGACCATGGCGTCGATGCCGCGCACGACGCGCCGCACCCCGCCGGCGGGTCCGTCCGGCCGGGTGTGCCAGGCGGTGGCGGGCAGTGCGGTGGGCTCCGGGGCGGTGCGTACGGCTTCGACGACCCGCATGAACGCGCCGGTGCGCTCCGGTGGTACGAGGAGGCCGGTGCCGTTCACCAGGTGGTCGACGAGGTTCTCCAGGAGGTCGGTCCGCCCGTGCACGGCCTCCTCGGGTCCGTGTCCGGCGCGCTGGACCAGGACGCGGTCCTGCTTGTACCAGAAGGTGATCCGGCCCCGGTCTCCGTGGACGATCACGTAGGGCTCCCCGGCCTCCTCGGCGCAGAGGGTGACGGCGGCGGTGACCGGCAGCCCGTCGGTGGTCGTGACGCGGACGCAGCTGGTGTCGTCCGCCTCGATGTCGTGGGCGCGGAACAGCTCGGTCTCGATGGACGCCACGTCCTGTGCCGTCCCCCGGCCGGCGAGTTCGAGCGCGGTGGCCACGGCGTGGGCCAGCGGGTTGGTGAGCACGCCGTCGACCACATCGGTCCCGCCGATCTTCCGGCGTCCGGCCCAGGGGGCCCGCCGGAAGTAGGCGTCGTCGCGGACCCAGGCGCCGGCGGCGCCGACGCCCCGCACGGTTCCGATCGCGCCGGAGCGTACGAGCTCCTTGATGGCGGGCACGGCGTGCGAGCCCAAGGACTGGAAGCCGACCTGGCAGGCGATGCCCGCCTCCCGCACCCCGTCGGCCATCCGGGCGTAGTCGGCCCAGGTCGCGGCGGGCGGCTTCTCCAGGAGGAGGTGGACGCCTCGGGCCGCCGCGGTGAGGGCGAGCTCGGTGTGGGTCGGGATGGGGGTGCAGATGACGGCGACGCGCGCACCGGTGGAGTCCAGGAGCGCCCCGAAGTCGGCGGACTGCTCGGGCATCTCGTCGGCGAAGACGGCGAGTTCGTCGTCGGTCAGCGGGTTCAGTTCACAGATCCCGGCCAGCCTGACCAGGCCCTGGTGCTGGAGGCGGCGGAGGTTGGCGAGGTGCCAGCGGCCGTGGCCGCGGGCACCCGCCAGGACGACGGGCAGGGGTGTGGTGCTCATCGGGCCCTCCCCGCTCCGCCCCTGCGGGCTGTCTCGTCGGCGATGCGGCACGCGGTGTGCGGGCCGGGGCGTGCGGTCATGTCCGTCACCCCTTCACGGCGCCGGCGCTGAAGCCGGTGATGAGCCACTTCTGGATGAAGGCGAAGACGATCACCACGGGTACGGCGGCGATGACTCCACCCGCGGCCAGCGCGCCCAGGTCGACGCTGTCGGCGCCGATCAGGGTGTTGAGGCCGACCGGGATCGTCTGCTTGTCCTGCTCGCTGAGGAACATCAGGGCGAACAGGAAGTGGTTCCAGCTGTGCACGAAGGCGAAGGAGCCGACGGCGATCAGGCCGGGGCGCAGCAGCGGCAGGACGACGGTGCGGAAGGCCTTGAAGCGCGAGCAGCCGTCCACCCAGGCGGCCTCTTCGAGGGAGACCGGGACGTTCTTGATGAAGCCGCTGATCAGGATGATCGACAGGGGGAGCTGGAAGACGGTCTCCGCGATGACGACGCTCCAGAGGGAGTTGATCATCTGGAGGTTCTTGAAGATCTCGAAGAGCGGCACGAGCATCAGGGCGCCCGGGATGAACTGCGAGCAGAGCAGCGCCAGCATGAAGCCGCCCTTGATCTTGAAGTCGAACCGGGCCAGGGCGTAGCCGCCGGCCAGCGCGACCAGGGTCGTGGTGATCAGCGTCGCGACGCCGACGAGCATGCTGTTCTGGAAGAAGACGGCGAAGCTGCGCTCGTTCCAGACCTTGGAGAAGTGGTCCCCCGTCATCGGCCACGGCACCAGGGAGGTGGAGCCGGCGGGCCGTACGGCGAACAGGAGCATCCAGTAGAACGGGATGAGGGTGAAGAGCAGGTAGACGCCGAGCGGCAGGTAGATCTGCCAGCGCGGTACGTCGTCGAAGGCACGCTCGCGCTTGGTGCGGCGGCTCGAGAACGGCGGCGGGGCACTGTGCCGCGCGGCGGGCTGTGCGGCGTTGTTCTTCTCTACGAGTGCGGCAGTCACTTGTGGTCGCCTCCGAACTTGCTCAGGCGCAGATAGACGATCGAGCAGAAGAGGAGGATCACGAAGGCGACGGTGGTGAGCGCGGAGGCGTATCCGAAGTCGTGACCCTCGATGCCTGTATTGGCTACGTACAGAGGCAGGGTCGTGGTCTCGCCGGCCGGTCCGCCTCCGGTGAGGGTGTAGAGCAGGTCGACGTTGTTGAACTCCCAGACGCCGCGCAGCAGGGTGGCGAGGATGATCGCGTCCCGCAGGTGCGGGAGGGTGATGTGGAAGAACTGCCGCATCCGGCCCGCGCCGTCGACCGACGCCGCCTCGTACAGCTCCTTGGAGACGGACTGCAGGTCGGCGAGGATGAGGATGGCGAAGAAGGGGACTCCGCGCCAGAGTTCGGCGAGGGTCGCCGCCCAGAAGACGGTGCCGGTGTCGGAGAGGACCGAGGTGCCGTACTCACCGATTCCGGCGTCCGCGAGGTAGCGGCTGAAGCCGGTCGAGGAGTTGTAGAGCAGGATCCAGATGGTGCTGGTCAGCACGCCGGAAACGGCCCAGGGCGAGAAGACCATGGCGCGGGATATGCCACGGCCGATGAAGCTCTGGTTGACGATCAGGGCGAGCGCGAGACCGAGTGCGAGCTGCAGGGTCACCTGGACGACGACCCACTGGGCGCTGAAGCCGAGCGTCGGCCAGAACTGCTCGTCCTCGGTGAAGATCCTGGTGAAGTTGTCGAAGCCTGCGAAGCCGTTCCGCCACGGCTTGGTGACGTTGTAGTTCTGCAGGCTGTAGTAGAAGACGCTGATCACCGGGTAGGCGATGAAGCCCAGCATCAGCAGGCCCGCGGGCGCGATCAGCAGATACGGCAGGCGGCGTGGTGTGGACGAGCGACGCTTGGACTCCTTCCCCTTGGGGGGCGGTGTGGCCACGGCTGCGGAATGGGCCATGACGCGTCTCCGATCTCTGGAAAGTGCTGGATGTGCCGTGCTTTCGGTGCGTGGTGCAAGCGCTTACCGCATGGCGTTCGGTGTGCCGGACGGTGCGGCGCGCGGAATTCTCTTCGCCCGGGTCAGCCCGCGTAGGGGTCGGGCACCTCTCCCTGCCGGGCCAGGAACGTGAAGTCGCATCCGGTGTCGGCCTGGGTGATCTGGTCCTGGTAGAGCGCCCCGTAACCGCGCCCGTAGCGGGCGGGCGGCTCGGTCCACTCGGACCTGCGGGTCTCCAACTCCTCGTCGGACACGTCGAGGTGAAGCAGTCGCGCCTCGACGTCCAGGGTGATCAGGTCACCGGTGCGGACGAGGGCGAGCGGCCCGCCGACGAACGACTCGGGCGCGATGTGCAGCACGCACGCCCCGTAACTGGTGCCGCTCATCCGGGCGTCGGAGATCCGCACCATGTCCCGTACGCCCTGCTTCAGCAGGTAGTCCGGGATCGGCAGCATGCCGTACTCGGGCATTCCGGGGCCGCCCTTGGGACCTGCGTTGCGCAGGACCAGGACATGGTCCGGGGTGAGGGCCAGGGCCGGGTCGTTGATGGTGCGCTGCATCTCCTTGTAGTCGTCGAAGACGACCGCGGGTCCGGTGTGGCGCAGCAGGTGCGGCTCGGCGGCGATGTGCTTGATGACGGCGCCGTCGGGGCAGAGGTTGCCGCGCAGCACGGCCACGCCGCCCTCCTCGGCCAGCGGGTTGTCCCGCTCCCGGATGACCTCGGCGTTGTGCACCAGCGCCCCGTCGAGCTGTTCGCGCAGGGTGGCGTGCGCGACGGTGGGGCGGTCCAGGTGCAGTACGTCGGTGAGCCGGGCCAGGAATCCGGGCAGCCCGCCGGCGAAGTGGAAGTCCTCCATCAGGTACTTCCCGCCGGGGCGGAGGTTGGCGAGGACGGGCACGGTACGGGCGATGCGGTCGAAGTCGTCCAGCGTGAGCTTCACCCCGGAGCGGCCCGCCATCGCGATCAGGTGGATGACTGCGTTGGTGGAGCCGCCGAGCGCGAGGACGGTGGCGACGGCGTCGTCGTACGCGTCGGCGGTGAGGATCTTCGACAACGTCAGCTGTTGCCACACCAGTTCGACGATACGAAGGCCCGACTCCGCGGCCATCCGGTCGTGACCGGAGTCGACCGCCGGGATCGAGGAGGCGCCCGGCACCGTGACGCCCAGCGCCTCGGCGGCGGCCGTCAGGGTGGACGCGGTGCCCATGGTCATGCAGTGACCGGGCGAGCGGGCGAGCCCGTTCTCCAGCTCCGCCATCTCGCAGTCGCCGATCAGCCCGGCCCGCTTGTCGTCCCAGTACTTCCACATGTCCGTGCCGGAGCCGAGGACCTCGTTGCGCCAGTGCCCCGGCAGCATCGGCCCGGCGGGCACGAAGACGGTCGGCAGGTCGACGGACGCGGCACCCATGAGGAGCGCGGGGGTCGACTTGTCGCAGCCGCCCAGCAGCACGGTGCCGTCGACGGGGTAGGAGCGCAGCAGCTCCTCCGTCTCCATCGCCAGCATGTTGCGGTAGAGCATCGGGGTCGGCTTCTGGAAGGTCTCCGAGAGCGTGGAGACCGGGAATTCGAGCGGGAAGCCGCCCGCCTGCCAGACGCCCCGCTTGACCGCCTGCGCGCGGTCGCGCAGGTGGACGTGGCAGGGGTTGATGTCGGACCAGGTGTTGAGGATCGCAATGACCGGCTTGCCGAGGTGCTCCTCGGGGAGGTAGCCGAGCTGCCGGGTGCGGGCCCGGTGGCTGAACGAGCGGAGCCCGTCCGTGCCGTACCACTGGTGGCTGCGCAGCTCCTCGGGGGTGATGCGGGCGCCGTCGGTGCCGGTCATATGGACCACCCGGCGACCTGGTTCGCGACCTCGGCGCGCTGCGCCTCGGGCAGGACCCGGCTCGGGGCGCGGACGTCGCGCCGGCAGAGGCCGAGCGAGGCCAGGGCCTCCTTGACGACGGTCACGTTGTTGGCGGACTGCCGGTCGGCGCGCAGCTCCTCGAAGCGGCGGATCTGTTCCCAGACCTTCATGGCCGCCGCGTAGTCGCCGGCCCGCAGCGCCTCCAGCATCGTCAGCGAGACGCCGGGGGCGATGTTGACGAGGCCGGAGGTGAATCCGGTGGCCCCGGTGGCGAAGTAGGAGGGGGCGTACAGCTCTGCGAGCCCCGCCACCCACACGAACCGGTCCAGGCCGGCGTCCCGGGCGAAGGCGCCGAAGCGGGCGGCGTCCGGGACGGCGTACTTCACGCCGATGACGTTGGGGCAGCTGTCGGCGAGCTCGACGAGCCGTTCACCGGCGAGCAGCGGGTTGCGGATGTAGGGGACGACGCCGAGCTCCGGCACGGCCTCGGCGATGGCCCGGTGGTAGTCGACCCAGCCGTCCTGCGAGACGTAGGGGTGGACCGGCTGGTGCACCATGACCATCTCGGCGCCCGCGTCCCTGGCGTGCTCGGCGGCGGCGACGGCGGTCGGCACGTCGTGGCCGACGCCCACCAGGACGGTGGCACGGCCCCGCGCCTCGTCCACGGTGAGCTCGGTGACGGTGCGCCGCTCGTCGGGGGTCAGCGCGTAGAACTCCCCGGTGTTGCCGTTCGGGGTGACGATGCGGACTCCACCGTCGAGCAGTCTTCGCAGCAGGGCGCGGTGCTCCGCGGCGTCGATGCTCCCGTCCTCGGCGAACGGGGTCACCGGGATCGCCACAACGTCTGCGAGGGCCGCCTTCAGCGGGGAGAGGTCCATGCGGACTGGCCTTTCGTCGAGGTGCTGGTGGTTCAGGTCCAGCTGGTGGTTCACGCCGCGTCACCCCCGTCTTCGTCGTCGGGGAACGCGCGGCGTACGAACGATGCGATGTGGTTGTGCAGAGCCCCGGCGGCGGCCTCCGCGTCGTCGGTGAGGGCGAGCCGCAGGATCTCCCGGTGCTCGGCCGCCTCGCGCTCCCAGGACGGGTTGGTCGCCCAGGCCACGGTCGACACGAGGGCGGCCTGGTCGCGGATCTCGTCGAGCATCCGGGAGAGCAGCGGGTTGCCGCAGGGCACGTAGAGGGCCCGGTGGAAGTCGCGGTTGGCGAGCGACCTGTCGGCCTTGTCGATGGCCGTGTCGGCCCGCTCCAGGGCTTCCTGGGCCGCCTCCAGCGAGGACTTGCGGGTGATGGAGCGGCGCAGCGCCTCGGGCTCCAGGAGCAGGCGCACGTCGTACACCTCCCGGGCCATGGCCGCGTCCACGAGCCGCACGGTGGCGCCCTTGTACTGGCTCATGACCACGAGTCCGGTCCCGGCGAGCGTCTTCAGCGCCTCGCGCACGGGGGTCTTCGACACCCCGAACTGAGCGGCGAGTTCGGTCTCGACCAGCGCCTGTCCCGGTCTCAGCTGCGCGGTGAGGATGGCGTGCTTGATCGCCTCCAGCACGTACTGGGTCCGGGACGGAATCGGGGCAGGCGCAAAGGTCATGGGTGAAGGGCTCTCGCATCTCGCGTATCGCGTCTCATATATGACGTACGAAGTACGACGCGATGAAGCTAGAGCGGTCCTGAATGTTTCGTCAACGCTTCTGACAAAAGATGTTTGCGTGTAGTTCTCAGACGCCTGCCCGACGTCCTCAAGTGTCCCTGGCCGCCGAGGGCGGCCCTTCGGGCGTGCTCATGCCGAGTCTGTGCAGGTCACGCCGGTGCGGGGCGGGCCGTGCCGGTGCGCGCGGCGGCACGCGGCCGCGTGACCCGGCTCCGCCGGGCGGGGGGTGCTCGTCCCAGGATCCGGTACGGCTGCGACGGGGCCGGCCGCCGGCGCGCGGGGCACGTCGCCGCCCCGCTCGGACAGTTCGGCGACCCCGGGGGTGGACGGGTCAGGGTCCCGGCCCCCGGCGGACCCGGCCTCGGACACCCGGCGGCGAGCGGGGGTGAGCCAGGCCGCGGCGGGGCTGCCGGACATACGCTGACGCCGTCCGGCCGGGAGTGCCGCGTCGAGGTCCCCTGCGCCGCCCCGCCCGTCGACGGCGGGTCGTCGTGGAGGGCTGCCGGGCGGGGTGGAGCCGGGCTCGGAGCGCGGCAGCGGGCCGCGACGGCCCGTCCGGTGCCGACGACGGCCGAATGCGGCGGGGCGGGGCGGAGCCGGTCGGCGGCGCCACGGGGCACGTACGGTGCCGCCGTCGGTGAGGGCCGGTCACCGCAGCGGGAACCGGCCACTTCGGCGGGGGCCGGTCACCGCGGCGGAGCCGGTACCCGGTCGGCAGGGGCGGCCGACGGGCACCCCTGCCGACCGGCCGTCAACGGCCGATGCGTGAGAGCGCGTCGCCGACGGCGTCGAGGTCCGGCCCGGAGGCCAGTCCCGCGTGGTAGAGGCGCAGTTCGGTCGCACCGAGCGAGCGGGCGTGCGCGACGTCCCGCTCGAGTGTCCCGGGGCTGCCGCCCATGCCCGTGACCACGTTGAAGTTGGCGGCCAGCACCCCGGAGAGCCCGGCGAACGGCCCGAGCACCGCCTCACGGGCGGCGTCGGGGCCGGTGCAGGGCAGCACCACGCCGTCCGCCGTGGACAGGATGTGCGCGGGGTCCACCCCGACGTTGGCGCCCACCCGGTACGAGGCCGGGTCCGCGTGCAGCAGGACCTGGAAGTCCGGGTCCTGCGCCGCCTGCCGTACGGCGGCGACGGCCGCTTCCTGGAGCCCTCTGGCGACCTGTTCGCGCCACTGCCGGGTGGCACCGGCGAGGCCGGCGCCCAGCAGCTTCTCGACCCCGGACCAGCCGGTCTCCGCGGAGCCCGGTGCGGCCCAGACGGGCTCCAGGGCCCTGCGCACAGCGGCCCGGAGCTCGTCCGGGTCGAGGCCCTGTCCGGCGTACCCGGCCCGGCAGTCGGCGCAGAAGCAGAGCGACATCAGGTACTGCGCCGCGTCCCCGAGGGCGACCCCCGACGTCTTGTCGTGGGCGTGCAGATGGGCGAAGCCGTACCAGCCGCAGGACTCCAGATCGGTTCCCGCGGCCCCGGGGCGCACGGCCGCCTCCGCCGCCAGGTCCACGAGATACGCGTGCACGGCGGGCTGCGCGATGCACGGCGCCCACGGGTAGCGGTCGCCGTAGGCGTTGACCACGGAGGTGTCCGGATGCTCGGCGCCCATGCGGGAGTTGTGCGCCAGCACCACCCAGGAGTGCACCGTCAGGCCGGCGCCGGCCAGGGTCTCGGCGGCCTCGGCGTACGGGTCGTCGCCGGGCACCCAGGACTGCGGGTACGGGTGCAGCCCGCGCCCCGCCCAGCGTCCGTAGTCCGGCGGGTAGAGCACCGCCGCGTGCTCGGCCGTGACGATCCGGCGGCCGGGGTGGCGCGGGGTCAGGGCGCGCGTCGAGTGGTAGGCGGAGGCGAGCGTCACCTGCTGGACGCCGAGGTCCGCGAGGCGCGCCGCGGCGTCCGGGTCGCCGACGACGTCCCAGGGGTAGAGGAAGGCAGCGGTCTTCACCCGTGCTCCCCCTGCCCCTGGCCGTGCTTCTCGAGCAGGGCGCGGCCGTCCGCGATGATCCGGGTCAGCTCCTCGATGTGCGCGTCCGTGGGCTCGGTGAGCGGGGTGCGCACCCCGCCGACGTCCAGACCCTCCAGCCGGACGCCCGCCTTCACCAGCGACACCGCGTAGCCACGGCCCTCGGCACGCAGCTCGACGAGCGGCCGGTAGAAGTGGTCGAGGAGTGCGTTGACGAGGTCGTCGTCGCCGGATTCCAGCGCCCGGTAGAAGGCCAGGGCGATGTCGGGCGCGAAGGCGAACACGGCGGAGGAGTAGAGCGTGACGCCGATGCCCCGGTAGGCGAGCCCGGTGAGTTCGGCGGTGGGCAGCCCGTTGAAGTACAGGAAGTCCCGGCCCGGCAGGCCGGCGCGCACGGCGCTGACGATGCGCTGCATCAGGTCGAGGTCGCCGTAGCCGTCCTTGAGGCCGATGACCCCGGGGGTCTGCGCCAGGGCGAGGACGGTCTCCGGAGTGAAGACGGCGTTGTCGCGCTGGTAGACGATCGTGTCCAGGCCGGTGGCCGCGGCGAGCGCGGTGTAGTGGCCCAGCAGCCCCTCCTGGCCGGCGACGACGAGGTACGGGGGCATGGCCAGCAGGCCGTCCGCACCCGCTTCCTCGGCGAGCTCCGCGTACTGGATCGCGAGCGCCGTGCCGTAGCCGGCGCCCGCGACGACGGGCACCTGTCCGGCGGTCTCCTCGACCGCCGCGGCGACGACGGCGCGGAACTCCTGCGGGGTCAGCGCGTGGAACTCGCCCGTTCCGCAACAGGCGAAGACCGCCGCGGCACCGGCATCGACGCCCTTGCGCACATGCGCGCGGAAGGCGTCGAGGTCCACGGTGCCGTCCGGCCCGTAGGCGGTGACGGGGAAGAAGAGCGGCCCGGCGACATCGGTGAGCCGGGCGGCAAGGGGGGCTGAGGTCACTGGCGCTCCCTGAGCAGATTCAGGCGTGCACAATTATGATCGGTGTCCATATTCATGAACGCCGCCACGCTAAGGCAGCCACCCGTCACAGGTCAAGACGAGAACACTCAACCCCGGCGCGGAGCAGCCCACTCCGGGGGACACTTGACGTGATCCGCCGGAACTTCTTAGCTTGTCCATGCATGTGAATGCCCAGGATGTGACGCACCGAGCCGTGCCATGCCCGTGCGCCACGCGTACCTTGCTGTCCGGACGCACCGCACAGCACCGCCGTCCGCGTACACCGCGTCCCGCGCCCGCACCGAGGAGATCCCCGTATGCCCGCTCCCCGCACCGTCCTGCTCACCGGCGCCGCAGGCGGCCTCGGCACCCTGATGCGGGGGCTGCTGCCCGCGTACGGCTACGAGCTCCGCCTCTTCGACGTCACCCCCATCGAGGGCGAGCCCGACGCGATAACGGCCGACCTCGGCGACAAGGAGGCGCTCCGGGAGGCCGTACGGGGTGTCGACGCGATCATCCACCTCGCGGGCATCTCCCTGGAAGCCTCGTTCGACAAGATTCTGCGCTCCAACATCGAGGGCACGTACAACCTCTACGAGGCCGCGCGCGAGGAGGGCGTCGGGCGCATCGTGTTCGCCTCCTCCAACCACGCCATCGGCTTCACCCCGCGCCCGGCGGCCGGCGACGCGCTGATCCCGGTCGACACCCCCCGCCGCCCCGACACCTTCTACGGGCTCTCGAAGTCCTTCGGCGAGGACCTCGCCCAGTTCTACTGGGACAAGCACGGTGTGGAGACCGTCTCCGTGCGGATCGGCTCCTGCTTCACGGAGCCGACGTCGGTCCGCATGCTCTCCGTCTGGATGAGCCCGGGTGACGGCGCCCGCCTCTTCCACGCGGCCCTGACCGCCCCGGACGTGCGGCACACCGTGGTCTACGGCTCCTCCGACAACACCCGGCTGTGGTGGGACCTGACGACCGCCAAGTCCCTCGGCTACGCGCCGCAGGACGACTCGGAGCAGTACGCCGACAAGCTCGTCGCCGAGCACGGGGAGCTGGACCCGCAGAACCCCGAGCACGCCCACATCGGCGGCCACTTCGTCACGGACCCGCCCATCTGGCCGTACTGACGCACCGCGCGGAATTCCCGCGACGGGGCCCGGGGGACTCGGGCACCATACGGACCATGCCCCGACCTTCCGGATTCCGGTACGAACAGCACGGCGACGCGAGCGTCACGATCACCCACCACGGCCGCCCCGCGGGCACCCTGCGCGGCGGCCGCGCGGAGCGTTTCCTGGCCGAGGTGGAGTCCGGTGACGCCCAGCTGGTGATGGCCCGCTGGACGGGCGCGTACAAGCACGGGAACGAACGCACCGCCCGCGCCCACCCGCGCAACCGCGCCGCGGGCGGGTGCTGAGCCGTACGGAGCAAGTCCCCGAAGGTAAGGGAACGGCAAAGCCGGGTCGTTCGTTACCCCGTGCATGACCGCAATGACCCCCGGCTCGAACATCCCTCTCTCCGCCGCCCGCGTGGCGGTGGACGTCGCCGCCCCGGTGCGGCTCGACGTCTCGGGCCTGCTGCTCACCGCCGACGGCACGGTGCGCTCCGACGACGACTTCATCTTCTACAACCAGCCCTCGGGCCCCGGCGTGACGTACCGCTCGGGCGGCGGCTCCGCGCCCGACGCGATCGTGGTGGACACCACCGCGGTCCCGCCCGGCATCGAGAAGATCGTCGTCACCGCCAGCCCCGACGCGGACGGCCGGACGTTCCAGGGCATCGAGCCCACCGCCACCGTGCGCAACGCGGACGACGGCAGCGCGCTCGCCACCTTCACCCCGCCCCAGCTGGGTTCCGAGACGGCTCTGGTGGTCATCGAGATCTACCTGCGCAACGGCGCGTGGAAGGCCCGCGCGGTCGGCCAGGGCTATGCCGACGGGCTGGCGGGCATCGCCAAGGACTTCGGCGTGTCGGTGGAGGAGCCCGCCCCGGCGGCCGCACCCGCACCGGTCCCGGCCGCCGCACCCGTCGCTCCCCCGGTGGCCGCCGCCCCCGTGGACCCGCGGATCGCACCCCCGGCTCCGCCCGCTCCCCCGGCTCCGCCCGCCGCGCCGCAGGCCCCCGCCCCCTCCGGGAAGATCAACCTCGACAAGGGCCGGGTCAGCCTCCAGAAGAACCAGACCGTGTCCCTGGTCAAGGGCGGCCGGCCGCTGCTCTCGCAGGTCAAGATGGGTCTGGGCTGGGAGCCCGCGTTCCGCGGCAAGGACATCGACCTCGACGCCTCGGTGATCGCTTTCGGCCCCAACCGCAATCACCTGGACAGCTGCTACTTCGGCAAGCTCTCCATCCTGAACGGCGCGGTCAAGCACTCCGGCGACAACCTCACGGGCGAGGGCGCGGGCGACGACGAGGTGATCGTCGTGGACCTCGGCCGGATCCCCGCCGACGCGACGGGCCTGGTCTTCACGGTCAACTCGTTCACCGGGCAGAAGTTCACCGAGGTCGCCAAGGCGTACTGCCGGCTGATCGACGCGGCCACCGGCGAGGAGCTGGTCCGCTTCGACCTGACGGGCGCGGAGCCGCAGACGGGCGTGTTCATGGCCAAGCTGATCAAGCAGTTCTCCGGCGAGTGGGAGATGACCGCCATGGGCGAGTTCGTGAAGTCGAGGACCGTCCGCGGCATGGTGAAACCCGCCGCGAAGGCCCTGTAGCGGCCGCAGGTGCCCCGGAACGGCTTCCGGGGCACCTGGTGGATCTCTCCTCAGGTGCCCCGGATCCGGAGAACATCCGGTCGGACGCTGTACGTGCTCGTCTTCCCTCTCAGAGCTTGGTCAGCTTGGAGTACGGGCTCAGGATCCTCCCCTGTCGCCCCGAGAAGTCGATGAGCACTGCGTCGTTGTCGCCCTCGACAGCGAGGACTCGGCCGAGTCCGAACTGGTCGTGCGACACCCTGTCGCCCACATCGAAGCATTCGACCGGTGGGGCCGCCTGGGCCGGGCGGTTGAAGGGACTGGAAGGCAGGTGACGCCGGGATCCGGCTGACTGTTTCATTACATTGAGTATGCGCCCTGCGGGCGTCCAATGCCATGCCCGTCCGCTTCCGGAGGGCAGTAGTGCCGGATTCGTAACCAGCCGTTCCGGGGCCGCCCGGCGCTCCCGCCCGCTTCCAACAGGGGTGTCATGCGGAATGTCGCGGCGGAGCGCCCCCGGCGGTGTGGCGCTTCTCGCGTCCCGGCGGCCCGTGCCCGGCCCGGCACGCCGCGAGGTTCCGGCGACGTCCCGGGTGGGGGCGGGGCACCGTCGCGGGGGCGCCCCGCTCGCATCCCCGTACGAGAGGTACGGGGGCCTGCTCGTCGGTGACGGGCAGCACCCGCCGGGCTCCCCAGGCGTTCCGGGAGCGGCGAGCGCGCGGGGTCCGGGTCAGTGCCGGTTGGGCTGGCGCTTCCACGGACCGGTGATGGCGAGCATGATGCCGGGGTTCTGGATGTTGGCGAACAGCGTCCGGCCGTCCGGGGAGAACGTCACTCCCGCGATCTCGCTGTAGGAGGGGTCGTCCTCCGTGCCCGCGTTGAGGTCGTTGCGGGCGATCGGGTAGGTGCGGCCGCTGTCGGTGGCCCCGAAGAGGTGCTGGATCCCGTCGCCGTCCTCCGAGATGACGATGCCGCCGTAGGGGGACACCGTGATGTTGTCCGGGCCGTCGAAGGCACCGTCGGCGGACGGGTCCGGGTTGACGCCGAGGAGCACCTTCAGGGTCACCGTGCGGCGCTTGGGGTCGTAGAACCAGACCTGGCCGTCGTGCGCGACCGGGCTCTCACCGCGGGCGTACGAGGAGACGAAGTAGGCACCGCCGTCGCCCCACCACATGCCCTCCAGCTTGCGGGCACGGGTGACCTGGGTGTTGTCGAACTGCTTGCGCACGGAGACGGTCCTGGCGTCGCGGTCCGGCACGTCGACCCAGTCCACGCCGTAGACGGTGCCGATCTCCGTGGCGCGGGACAGGTCGTCGACGAACGCGCCCTTCTTGTCGAAGCACTTGGTGGCCTGAAGGACACCGGCGTCGTCGGCGAGGGTGCGCAGCTTGCCGCGGCCGTGCTTGAAGCCGTGCGGCGGGACCCAGCGGTAGAGGAGGCCGTTGGGGCCCGAGGCGTCCTCGGTCAGGTAGGCGTGGCCGCGCTTCGGGTCGATGACGACGGCCTCGTGGGCGTACCGGCCGAAGGCCTTGATCGGGCGCGGGTCGCGGTTGGCGCGCTTGTCGTAGGGATCGACCTCGAACACGTACCCGTGGTCCTTGAGCAGGCCGTTCTTGCCGGCCTTGTCCTCGGTCTCCTCGCAGGTGAGCCAGGTGCCCCAGGAGGTGCTGCCGCCTGCGCAGTTGGTGGACGTGCCGGCGATGCCGACCCACTCGGCGGTACGGCCGTCGGCGCGGGTCTCCACGACGGTGCAGCCACCGGCCGCGACCGGGTCGTAGACGAGGCCCTCGGTGAGCGGGACCGGGTACTTCCAGCCGGCGCGGGTGCCGCTCAGCTCGTGGTTGTTGACGAGGAGGGTGACACCGCGGGCGCCCTCGAAGGCGGCCGTGCCGTCGTGGTTGGAGGGGGTCGGCTCGCCCGTCTCCAGCTTGGTGACACCGCTGTGCGTGAGGATGCGGTACGAGAAGCCGACGGGCAGCGCGAGGATGCCCTTCGGGTCGTCGACGAGCGGCCCGTAGCCCAGCTTCTTGTCGTGACTGTGGCCGTGGCCGTCGTCATGGCCGTGACCGTGGCCGTTTCCGTGCCGGGCGTCCTCGGCCGCCAGCGCGCCGGGGGCGGTGGCGAGGGCGCCGACGGCGCCGGTGAGCGCGATACCGGCGCCGGTGAGTGCGGACTGCTTGGTGAATTCCCTGCGCGTGAAGGACATCGCGGACTCCTGGTGCAGCGTGGCCGGGGTGGGGATGGCGCGATCACGTTCCCCTCCCCGCACCAACACCAGTTGAACGACGTACGACGTCCAGCGGGCCTGCACGTCAAACCGTCCGGCCTATCGGGACGAAACCGGCCACGATCTCTCACGCGACCGACCCCGACTGGCCGAAAACATCTGGTTGCGGGGTCAGCTCTTCGCGCGCGACCGGGCCTTGAAGGCGGCCTTGCGGGCGTCCTTCGCCGTCTTGCGGTCGCGGTGCAGCCGCCCCATCGCCTCGAGCACCTCGCCCGTGGCCGGGTGCTCCACACGCCACGCCTCGTCGAAGAAGCCGCTGTGCTGCCCGGAGAGCCCTTCGACCAGCTCCTGGAGCTCACCCATGTCGCCTTCGGCGTCCAGCTGGGCGGCGATCGTGTCGATGGCGAGCCAGAAGATCATCGACTCCGGCGGCGCGGGCACGTCGGCCGCGCCCCGCTCGGCGAGCCAGACGCGGGCCAGCCCGCCGAGTTCGGCGTCGTCGAGCACCTCGCGCACCGCGGGCTCGGCCGCGGGGCCGGCCAGGGCGAGGGCCTGCTGGCAGTGCAGCCTGCGCAGGGGCGCACCCCGGTCGGCGCCGCGCGCGGCGCCCAGCAGCTCGGCCGCGGCGGCCACCGCCCCGTCCGCCTCGCGCCGTCCGAGCCAGAGCCCGATCTCGGCGCGTGCGGCGTCCTCGGGGTAGGGGGCGAGGCCGTCGAGGAGGACGTCGGCGCCCTTGTCCGCGAGGTCGCCGACCGCGGGGGCGTCCACCCCGGCCTCCAGCATCCGCTCACGGATGCCGTAGAGGCCGAGCGGGGTCAGCCTGACCATCCCGTACCGGGTGACGTCCTCGTCGTCCGCGGGCGGCGACGCCTCCTCGGCCTCCTCGACCAGCAAGGACTCGTCCACCGGCCGGTACTCGACGATCCCGATGGGTTCGAGCACCCGGAACTGGTCGTCCAGCCGCATCATCGCCTCGGACACCTGCTCGAGGACCTCGTCGGTGGGCTCGCCCATGTCCTCGGGCACGACCACGGAGGCGGCGAGGGCGGGCAGCGGCACGGGCCCGTCGCCGGGTCCGGCGTCCGAGAGGGTCAGCACGTAGAGGTTGCCGAGCACCCCGTCGAGGAACGCCGCCTCCTCCTCCGGGTCCCAGTCCAGGGCGTCGAAGTCGACGCTGCCGTCCTCGTTGACGAGGTCGGCGAAGTCGTCGAACGCGGGCGCGGTGGCGTCGGCGTGCACGGCGTCCAGACCGTCCAGCCAGATCGCGAGGACGTCCTGCGGAGACCCTCCGGTCAGCAGGGTCAGGTTCTCTCCGGCGGTGACGGTGCCCTCGGCGTCGTCGTCCGCCGCGCCGTCCTCCTCGTGCGGGTCCTCGACGTCCACGAGCCCGGTGTCGACGGCGAGGCGCCAGGCCTCACTGGCGTACGCGGCGCCGTCCTCGTCATCGGCGAGGCCGAGGTGGGCGGCGGCCTCGGGCAGTTGCGCGTCGACGAGCTCGCCACCGGCGCCCACCCGGGTTCCGGGGCCCGCCCAGCGGGCGAGGCGGACGGCGCGGGCGAGCAGCGGAGCGGCCAGCGCGTCCCGTGCCAGCTCGGCCTCGGTGTGCAGCCGCACCGGCGGCAGGGAGGGGCGCTCTGCGGACATCAGGGGGTTCTCCTCGGGCATGCTCTGGATGTGTGCAGGCGGGCTCCCTTGCGCACGGGAGCCCGGGGCGGCCCTTGCAGTGGAATGCGGCGCCGCCGCTCCAGCGTAGACGCATTTCGTCCCGAGCCGCCCGGTTCTCCCACATGCCCGTCCGAGGACCGGCGGCGCAACCCGCGGCGACTCGAACACCGCGTCAGCACCGGTCCGTTGACGGATGCGGTCGCTGGCCACCCGCCCCGACCGGCGCCCACTGTTCAGCGCCCCTTCACGTACACCCGGAGCAGATCTAAGTGGACCTGAACGGTCCGCCGAGCCGACACTGCGGACATGACAGCCAACCCGGCCAGGCCCTTCGGCCGCGCCCTCTGCGCCATGATCACACCGTTCACCCCCGCAGGTGACCTGGACCTGGAGGCCGCCCGCAGGCACGCCTCCCGCCTGGTCGCGGACGGCTGCGACGGCCTCGTGCTGAGCGGCACCACCGGCGAGTCCCCGACCACCACCGACGAGGAGAAGACCGCGCTGCTGCGGGCGGTGCGCGAGGCGGTGGGCGACGGCGTCCCGCTCCTCGCCGGAGTGGGGAGCGCCGACACCCGGTACACGGTCCGGCTGGCGCGGGAGGCCGAGACGGCGGGAGCGGACGGCCTGCTGGTGGTGACGCCGTACTACAGCCGTCCCCCGCAGGCGGCCGTGGAGGCGCACTTCGTCCGGGTCGCGGAGGCCACCGGCATCCCGCTCATGCTGTACGACATCCCCGGCCGCACCGGCACCCGGATCGAGCCCGGCACCCTCCTGCGGCTGGCGGAGCACCCGCGCATCGTGGCGGTCAAGGACTGCTCGTACGACCTGCTGGGCGCGACGAAGGTGATGGCACGGACCCCGCTCGCCTACTACTCGGGCTGCGAGGAGCTGAACCTCCCGCTGTACGCGGTCGGCGGCGCCGGCTACGTCAGTACGGTGGCGAACGTGGTCCCACGCCGGATGCGGGCCGTCCTGGACGCGTTCGACGCCGGCGACACGGCGGAGGCCGCCCGCCTGAACGGCCTCGCCGTGCGACTGGTCGAGGCCATGATGTGCTCCGGCCTGCCCGGTACGGTCACCGCGAAGGCGCTGCTGGACGCGGGCCCGGTCCGCGAACCGCTGCAGCCCGCCGGCCGCGAGGCGACCGACGGGCTGCGCAGGGTGTACGAGGAACTCCTCGCCGTCACGGACTAGTTGTGGCTGTGCAGCACCTCGTTGAGCCCGCCCCACACCGCGTTGTTCGGGCGGGCCTCGACGGTGCCGGAGACCGAGTTGCGGCGGAAGAGGATGTTCGAGGCGCCGGAGAGCTCCCGGGCCTTGACGACCTGCCCGTCCGGCAGCGTGACGCGGGTGCCGGCCGTGACGTACAGCCCGGCCTCGACGACGCACTCGTCGCCGAGGGCGATCCCGACGCCCGCCTCGGCGCCGACCAGGCAGCGCCGGCCGATGACGATGCGCTCCTTGCCGCCGCCGGACAGGGTGCCCATGGTGGACGCGCCGCCGCCGATGTCGGAGCCGTCGCCCACGACGACGCCCGCCGAGATGCGGCCCTCGACCATGGAGGTGCCGAGGGTGCCCGCGTTGAAGTTGACGAAGCCCTCGTGCATCACCGTCGTACCGGCGGCCAGGTGCGCCCCGAGCCGCACCCGGTCGGCGTCGGCGATCCGCACACCCTTGGGCGCGACGTAGTCCGTCATCCGGGGGAACTTGTCCACCGAGGTGACCTGCAGGTGCAGGCCCTCGGCGCGCGCGTTGAGACGGACATTCTCGAGGTCGTCGACGGCCACCGGGCCCAGGGACGTCCAGGCGACGTTGGCGAGGAAGCCGAAGATCCCGTCGAGGTTCTGGCCGTGGGGCCGCACGAGGCGGTGCGAGAGCAGGTGCAGACGCAGGTAGGTGTCGTGCGCGTCGAGGGGCTTGTCGTCGAGCGAGGAGATGACCGTGGCCACGGCGACGACCTCCACCCCGCGTCGGGCGTCCACACCGATGGCCCTGGCCGCGCCCTCACCGAGGCGGTTCACGGCCTCGTCGGCGCCGAGGCGCCGGGTCCCCGCGGGCCCGGGGTCGGCGACGAGCTCGGGGGCGGGGAACCAGGTGTCGAGGACGGTGCCGTCACCGGCGATGGTGGCGAGGCCGGCGGCGACGGCGCCGGTGGTGCGGGCGGAACCCTGGGAAGTCGTGTCGGTCATGGACAGAACCTAACCGCCCGGGCACCGCGCGGGCCAACCGGTCTCGCCGTCCGGGCGCCGCGCGGACCGCGCGGTCGCCACCAGGGCGGACCGGGCCCGCACGTCCGGACGCCCGCGAGACGCCGCGCCCCGGCACCGCGCGCCCCCGTCTCCCGTGGCGGCCCTGCGGGTTCACACGGCCGGCGGCCCCGTGTCGCGGGTGCCGCCGCCGTCCACGATCCGGGCCAGCATCTCGCGCGTGTACGCGGCGTCGAAGTCGCCGCCCGTGAGCAGCACCTGGAGACTGATGCCGTCGAGCAGGGCGACCAGGGCCCGCGCGGTCGCCGGGTCGGTGCGGCGGGCGACCAACTCGCCCAGGCCGTCGGCCCACTCGGCGGCTACGGCACGCAGGGCAGGGCGCCGGAGTGCGGCCAGGTACAGCTCGTACTCCAGCTCCATGGGCCCCCGGCCGCCGGCGAACCACTCCCCCAGCAGCCTGGTCAGCTCGTCGGCGAGACCGGCCGCCGGGTCGGCGAAGTACGCGCTCTCCCGCACGGTCTGCGCGAAGTTGTCGTTGCACCGGCGCAGCGCGGCGACCAGCAGCTCGTCGAGCGACGCGAAGTGGTACGTCGTCGAACCGAGCGGCACATCGGCCTCCGCGGCGACGGAGCGGTGGCTGAGCCCGGCGATGCCCCGCTCCCCGACGACGCGGATGGCCGCCTCGATGATGCGCTCGCGCCGCTCGGGGTCGTAGCGGCGTGCCATCAGTGGGCTCCGCCGAGATTGAGCACCACGACCCCCGCGACGATCAGCGCGACTCCGGCCAGCTTCGCCGGACCGGCGGACTCCCCCATCCAGATGATCCCGATGGCGGCGACGGCCGCGGTGCCCGCTCCCGCCCATATGGCATAGGCCGTGCCCACGGAGAGCGTCTTCAGGGTCTGGGCGAGCAGCGCGAACGCCAGCACATAGCCCACGACCGTGGCGAGGGGGGGCCACAACCGGGTGAAGCCCTCGCTGTACTTCATGGCCGTCGTCCCGGCCACCTCCGCCGCGATCGCCGCGGCAAGCAGTCCATATCCCATGCGTACGAATGTACACATCGTTGCGTACGCCCGTACACAACACCCGGTGCGCCCGCCCCGTTCCGCAGCCGTCGAAGGGCGCTACGGTGTGCCGACCGGTCGTACCGGATGAAGAACGCACGACAACAACACAACGGAGTGGCAGTGGCGCAGGACGCAGGGTGGGGCGGAGGCGCGCCGTACGGCGGAGCTCCGTACGGGGGGCCTCCGGGGTGGGGCGGCTGGGTTCCGCCGCCGAAACCAGGGGTGATACCGCTCGCACCGCTGAAGCTCGGGGACGTGCTCAACGGGGCGTTCTCGACGATGGGCAAGTACTGGAAGCAACTGTTCGGCATGGGAGCCGCCCTCTACGGCGGCGCGGCACTGCTGATGGCGGCGGCGGTCGCGATCGCCTACTCCGCGGTCGGCGACCACCTGGAGCGGGTGGTCTCGCTCCGCGACGGGGAGGAGGCCGCCTCGGCGGACGTCGTCCCCCTCGTGATCGCGGTCTCCGTGCTGGCGCTGCTGGGGATCGCCCTGATGGCGATCGTCTCGGGCCTGATGTTCGCGGTGGTCCCCCTGGTACTGCAGGAGGCCGTGCTGGGGCGGGCCATCACCTTCGCCGCCGTGTGGCAGCGGGCCTGGGCCCATGCCGCCCGGGTGATCGGCACGCTGGTCCTCATGGCCCTGGTCGCGGTCGTGCCGATGCTGCTGATCATGGCCGCCCTCTTCGGAGTGGTCATCGTCGCGATCACCCGGGACAGCACGGGCGGCAGCCCCGCCATGGCCACGACGATCGGTGTCCTCGGCGCCCTGCTGACCACACCGCTGGCCGTCTGGATCTGGGGCAAGATCTGCCTGGCACCGGCGATCGTGGTCTTCGAGGGGCAGAGCCCCGTGGCCGCACTGCGCCGCTCCTCCCAGCTGGTCCGCGGCGACTGGTGGCGGATCTTCGGCATCGCGCTGCTGGTCTCCGTGATGGCGTCGACAGCGGGCTACTTCATCCAGATGCCGTTCTCGGTCCTGGGCATGGTCCCCGCCATGATCGGCACCTCGTCGCCGGGCGGCGATCCCAGCCCCACGGCGATCGTCGTCGCGATGATCGGCTACCTCGTCGCGATGATGATCGGGCAGATGGCGAGCCAGATCATCTCCACGACGTTCCCGCAGCTGGTGATGGGCCTGCTGTACGTCGACCGCCGAATACGGACGGAGGACCTCGGCCCGGTCCTGGCGGAGGCGGCCGGCCCGCCGCAGGACTGGGGCCCGCAACCCGGCGGAGCGCACCGGTAACCGCGCCGGACGCGGGTGCGGCAGGGCCCCGCCCGGCCGGCGCCCTCCGGCGCGCGGCGACGGACGCGGGGCGACGGACGCGGGGCACTCGGTCCAGCGGGTCCTCGCGGATGCCGGACTCCCGCCGGGAACGGGCAGCCACGGGTACGTCGGGCGGGCCCCTCGGGCGGTCCGGCACCGCACGCGCGGCTCACCTCACCGGGCCCGCCGCCCCCGGCGAGGTCCGTGCGCGGCAGGGGCCGCGAACGCCGACGGCCATGCACGCCAGTCCGCCTGGCGTGCATGGCCGTTCGTCGTCCCGTTGCGGACGACGGAGATCAGACGTTGAAGCCCAGCGCGCGCAGCTGCTCGCGACCGTCGTCGGTGATCTTGTCCGGGCCCCACGGCGGCATCCAGACCCAGTTGATCCGCAACTCGTTCACGATGCCGTCCGTCGCGGACTTCGCCTGGTCCTCAATGACATCGGTCAGCGGGCAGGCCGCGGACGTCAGCGTCATGTCGAGGGTGGCGATGTTGGCGTCGTCCACGTGGATGCCGTAGATCAGGCCCAGGTTGACGACGTCGATGCCCAGCTCGGGGTCGACCACGTCGTACAGGGCCTCGCGGACCTCCTCCTCGGAGGCGGGCTTGGTGGTGAGAGTCTCGTTGTCGCTCATGCCGTCTTCCCTTCGGACAGCGCCTGCGCCGTCGCGTCCTTCCACGCCATCCAACTCAGCAGCGCGCACTTGACCCGGGCCGGGTACTTGGAGACGCCGGCGAACGCGACCGCGTCCTCCAGCACCTCCTCCATCGTGTCGTCCGGCTCCAGCTGACCCTTGGACTGCATCAGTTCCAGGAAGGTCTCCTGGATCTTCTGCGCCTCGCCGAGCTGCTTGCCGACCAGCAGCTCGTTGAGGACGGAGGCACTGGCCTGACTGATGGAGCAGCCCTGGCCCTCATAACTGACGTCGACGATGGTCTCGCCGTCGTACTTCACGCGGAGCGTGATCTCGTCGCCGCACGTCGGGTTGACGTGGTGCACCTCGGCGTCGCCGTCCCGCAGGCCGCGCCCGTGGGGGTGCTTGTAGTGGTCCAGGATCACTTCCTGGTACATGGAGTCAAGCTTCACCAGTCAACCCTCGCCCTTAACCGAAAAAGTTCCGCACGTGCTCCAGGCCGTCCACCAGGGCGTCGACCTCGGCGGGTGTGGAGTACAGATAGAACGACGCCCGCGTCGTCGCAGGAATTCCGTACCGCAGGCACACCGGCCGCGCGCAGTGGTGTCCGACCCGGACCGCGATGCCCTGCTCGTCGAGCACCTGCCCCACATCGTGCGGGTGGATGTCGCCGAGGGTGAACGAGATCGTCGCACCCCGGTCCTCGGCCGTCGCCGGGCCGATGATCCGGAGGTCCGGAACCTCCAGGAGCCTGCGCACCGCGTACTCGGTGATCGCCTGCTCGTGGCGGTGGATGTTCTCCATGCCGATGGCCGAGAGGTAGTCCACTGCCGCGCCGAGGCCGACGGCCTGCGCGATCGGGGGCGTACCGGCCTCGAACTTGTACGGCGCGGGGGCGTACGTCGACGAGTGCATCGACACGGTCTCGATCATCTCGCCGCCGCCGAGGAACGGAGGCAGGTCCTCCAGGAGCTCCTGCCGTCCCCAGAGCACGCCGATGCCGGTCGGGCCGACCATCTTGTGGCCGGTGAAGGCCACGAAGTCGGCCTGCAGCGCCTGCACGTCGAGCACCATGTGCGGGGCCGCCTGCGAGGCGTCGATGCAGACCAGTGCGCCGACCTGCTGGGCACGGCGGATGATCTTCTCGACCGGATTGATGGTGCCCATGATGTTGGAGACCAGGGTGAAGGAGACGATCTTCGTCTTCTCCGTGATGATCTCGTCGATGTTGGACAGGTCCAGCCGGCCGTCGTCCGTGATGCCGAACCACTTCAGCTTCGCGCCCGTGCGCTGCGAGAGCAGCTGCCACGGCACGATGTTGGAGTGGTGCTCCATCTCCGTGGTGACGATCTCGGTGTCGCTGTCGACCCGGTAGGGCTCGTCGGCCCAGCCGAGCATGTTGGCGACGAGGTTCAGCGACTCCGAGGCGTTCTTGGTGAAGATCACCTCGTTGCGACTGGGCGCATTGATGAACGCCGCGACCTTGTCGCGAGCGCCCTCGTACAGCGCGGTGGCCTCCTCGGCGATCGTGTACACACCGCGGTGGACGTTGGCGTTGTGCCGCTCGTAGTACTCGTTGAGCGCGTCGAGGACCTGGCGCGGCTTCTGCGAGGTCGCCGCGCTGTCCAGGTAAACGATCTTCTTGCCGTCATGGACCGTGCGGTCCAGGATCGGGAAGTCCTTGCGGATCGCCTCGGTGTCGAGGAGGCCGGAGAGCCCCTGTCGGGCGTCAGTCACGCGGAAGCGCCACCCTTCGTGTAGGCC
The DNA here is from genome assembly GCA_014651175.1 of Streptomyces clavifer. GTDB lineage: Bacteria > Actinomycetota > Actinomycetes > Streptomycetales > Streptomycetaceae > Streptomyces > Streptomyces clavifer. The sequence continues at coordinate 60,173 of BMWJ01000009.1, forward strand.
TCGTAGCCCTCGTTCTCCAGCTTGTCCGCCAGCTCGGCTCCGCCGGAGGCGGCGATCCGGCCGTTGGCGAAGACATGCACGTAGTCGGGCTTGATGTACTTGAGGATGCGCGTGTAGTGCGTGATCAGCAGGGTGCCGACCTCACCGGTCTCGCGCACCCGGTTGACGCCCTCGGAGACGGTCTTCAGCGCGTCGACGTCCAGGCCGGAGTCGGTCTCGTCGAGGATCGCGACCTTCGGCTTGAGGAGCTCCAGCTGGAGGATCTCGTGGCGCTTCTTCTCACCGCCGGAGAAGCCCTCGTTGACGTTGCGCTCGGCGAAGGCGGGGTCCATCTGGAGCCCGGCCATCGTCTCCTTGACCTCCTTCACCCACGTACGCAGCTTGGGTGCCTCGCCGCGGACGGCGGTGGCGGAGGTGCGCAGGAAGTTGGAGACCGAGACACCGGGGATCTCGACCGGGTACTGCATGGCGAGGAACAGGCCGGCGCGGGCGCGCTCGTCGACGGACATCTCCAGGACGTCCTCGCCGTCCAGGGTCACCGTGCCACTCGTGATCGTGTACTTGGGGTGACCCGCGAGCGAGTAGGCGAGGGTGGACTTGCCGGACCCGTTCGGGCCCATGATGGCGTGGGTCTCGCCCTGCTTCACGGTCAGGTCGACGCCCTTGAGGATCTCCTTCGTGGCGTTGTCGGCCTCGACGGAGACGTGCAGGTCGCGGATTTCAAGCGTTGCCATGGGTGACTCAGGACTCCTGGGTGACGGAGACGAGCACATCGTCCCCTTCGATCTTGACGGGGTATACGGGGACGGGGCGCGTCGCGGGAAGACCGGACGGCTTGCCGGTGCGGAGGTCGAAGCTCGATCCGTGCAGCCAGCACTCGATCGCGCAGTCCTCCACCTCGCCCTCCGACAGCGAGACGTTCGCGTGCGAGCAGATGTCGTTGATCGCGAACACCTCGCCCTCGGTGCGGACGACGGATACCGGCGTGCCGTCGAGCTCCACCCGCTTCGGGGTGTCGTCCTCCAGCTCGCTCAGCGCACAGGCTTTGACGAAGGCCATCAGACCGACGCCTTCAGCTCGGTCTCGATCTTGTCGAGGAGACGGGCCTCGACGTCCGGCAGACCGATCTGCTGGACCAGCTCGGCGAAGAAGCCGCGCACGACGAGCCGGCGGGCCTCCTCGGCCGGGATGCCGCGGGACTGCAGGTAGAACAGCTGTTCGTCGTCGAAGCGGCCGGTCGCCGAGGCGTGGCCCGCGCCGACGATCTCGCCGGTCTCGATCTCCAGGTTCGGCACGGAGTCGACCCGGGCACCGTCGGTGAGAACCAGGTTGCGGTTCATCTCGTAGGTGTCGGTTCCCTCGGCGGCTGCCTGGATGAGGACGTCGCCGATCCAGACGGCGTGTGCGCCGTCGCCCTGCAGCGCGCCCTTGTAGGCCACGTTGGACTTGCAGTGCGGGGCGTTGTGGTCGACCAGGAGACGGTGCTCCTGGTGCTGGCCCTTGTCGGTGAAGTACAGGCCGAAGAGCTCCGCCTCGCCGCCGGTGGACGCGTAGGCGACCCGCGGATGGAGGCGGACCACGTCGCCGCCGAAGGTGACGACGATGGACTTGAAGGAGGCGTCCCTGCCGATCAGCGCGTTGTGCTGACCGACGTGGACGGCCTTCTCGTCCCAGTCCTGGACGGAGACGACGGTGAGCTTCGCCCCGTCGCCGAGGACGTAGTCGACGTTGGCGGCGAGCACCGCGTCACCGGTGTGGTCGATGACGACGACGGCCTCGGCGAAGGCACCCAGCTCGATGACCTGGTGGCCGTAGGCCACACCGCCCTCGCCGTGCACGGCGATCCGGACCGGCTCGGTGAGCACGGCCTCCTTCGCGACCGTGACGACCGAGGCCTGCTGGAAGGACGAGTACGCCTGCGCGGCGACCCGGTCCACCGGCGTACCGGCCCTGCCGAGCCGCGCGTCGTCGCGGCCGACGGTCTCGACCGTGACGCCCGAGGGCGCCTCGATGACGACCTTCACACCGTCACCGGTGGCGACGGCGGTGCCGTCGTGCAGTCCGCGCAGCCGCTCCAGCGGCGTGAACCGCCATTCCTCCTCGCGGCCGTGCGGCACCGGGAAGTCCGCGACGTCGAAGGACGGGGGGGCGCTCATGCGCGTGGCGACGGTGGACTCGGCCGCCACCGCGATGGACCCGGCGGTGGTGGAGCCCGCAGGGATGTTCTGAGCCTCAGCCATGGCTGTCGTGGTGCTCGCTTTCTCAGTCAAGAACTCTCGGGGATTCGATCGGCGGACGGCGCGCGGCCGTACTAACCGACCGAACCCTCCATCTGCAGCTCGATCAGCCGGTTGAGCTCCAGGGCGTACTCCATGGGCAGCTCCTTCGCGATCGGCTCGACGAAGCCGCGCACGATCATCGCCATGGCCTCGAACTCCGTGAGTCCGCGGCTCATGAGGTAGAAGAGCTGGTCCTCGGAGACCTTGGAGACAGTCGCCTCGTGCCCCATCGAGACGTCGTCCTCGCGGACGTCGACGTAGGGGTAGGTGTCGGAGCGCGAGATGGTGTCCACGAGCAGCGCGTCGCACAGCACGTTCGACTTGGCGCCCGGGGCGCCCTCACCGATCTCGATCAGACCGCGGTAGGAGGTGCGGCCACCGCCCCGTGCCACCGACTTGGAGACGATGTTGGAGGAGGTGTTCGGGGCCATGTGGACCATCTTGGCGCCGGCGTCCTGGTGCTGGCCCTCGCCCGCGAAGGCGATGGACAGGGTCTCGCCCTTGGCGTGCTCGCCCATCAGGTACACGGCCGGGTACTTCATCGTGACCTTGGAGCCGATGTTGCCGTCGACCCACTCCATGGTCGCGCCCTCGTACGCCACGGCGCGCTTGGTGACGAGGTTGTAGACGTTGTTCGACCAGTTCTGGATCGTCGTGTAGCGGCAGCGGCCGCCCTTCTTCACGATGATCTCGACGACCGCGGAGTGCAGGGAGTCCGAGGAGTAGATCGGCGCCGTGCAGCCCTCGACGTAGTGGACGTAGGCGTCCTCGTCGACGATGATCAGCGTCCGCTCGAACTGGCCCATGTTCTCCGTGTTGATACGGAAGTAGGCCTGGAGCGGGATCTCCACGTGCACGCCCTTCGGCACGTAGATGAAGGAGCCGCCGGACCACACGGCCGAGTTCAGCGAGGCGAACTTGTTGTCACCGACGGGGATGATCGTGCCGAAGTACTCCTTGAAGAGCTCCGGGTGCTCCTTCAGCGCGGTGTCGGTGTCCATGAAGATGACACCCTGCGCCTCCAGCTCCTCGTTGATCTGGTGGTAGACGACCTCGGACTCGTACTGCGCGGCGACACCGGCGACGAGGCGCTGCTTCTCCGCCTCGGGGATGCCGAGCTTGTCGTACGTGTTCTTGATGTCCTCGGGCAGGTCCTCCCAGGACTCCGCCTGCTTCTCCGTGGACCGCACGAAGTACTTGATGTTGTCGAAGTCGATCCCCGACAGGTCCGAGCCCCAGTTCGGCATGGGCTTCTTGCCGAACAGCTTCAGGCCCTTGAGCCGGAGATTCAGCATCCACTCCGGCTCGTTCTTCTTCTCCGAGATGTCGCGGACGACAGCTTCGGACAGGCCGCGCTTCGCCGCCGCGCCTGCCGCGTCGGAGTCGGCCCAGCCGAATTCGTACGTGCCCAGGCCATCGAGCTCAGGGTGGGCAGTCTCCGTAGGGAGCGTCATGCGGGGTTCCTCCCGGGCGTACTTGCAGATGCTGATGTGGTGGTCTGTGGTGCTGCGGGGCTGCTGCGCGGGACGAACGTCGTGCACACGCCGTCGCCGTGGGCGAGGGTGGCCAGACGCTGCACATGGGTACCGAGCAGGCTGGAGAAGAATTCCGTCTCCGCCTCGCACAGCTGCGGGAACTGCTCGGCGACGTGCGCGACCGGGCAGTGGTGCTGGCACAGCTGCTCACCCTGCTGCGGGGCCGGCGCGCTGCGCGCCGTAGCAGCGTACCCGTCGGCCGACAGGGCCCCGGCCAGCGCCTCGGCGCGTGCCTCGGGCTCCGCGGCGTCGACGGCGGCCCGGTACGTCTCCCACTGGGAGGCCATCCGGGCACGGGCGAAGGCGACGAGCGCCTCGTCCCCGCCCGAGTCGGCGATCCACCGCAGGGCGTCCACGGCCAGCTTGTCGTAGGACTGGTCGAACGCGTCCCGGCCGCAGTCGGTCAGGGCGAACACCTTGGCCGGACGGCCGCGGGTGCGCGCCCCGTACACGCGCTGCTCACGGGCCTCGACGACGTCGTCGGAGACGAGGGCGTCCAGGTGGCGGCGGACGGCGGCCTGGGTCAGGCCGACGCGCTTCGCCAGGTCGGCGGCGGTGGACGGGCCGTGGTCCAGGATGGAGCGCGCGACCCGGTTGCGCGTCGAGCGCTCCCCGGACGCGAGTTCCTCCTGCGGAGCCTCGCCAACGTATTTCACAACGCCATTGTTGCGTAATTCCTTCGGGCCTGACAACCCGCCTCCGGACCGCACCCGGTGCGGTTCATCACTTAGGCACACCTAAGTTGACCTGCGGAAATGATGATCACCGGTGACGCTTCGCAGGTCGGACGGGCCGGGACGGTACAGCGGTGCACCCCTCGCCGGCGCCCGGCCCGCGCCATCCGAAGATCCACCGGCGGCCGGTCGTGTCGCCCGCCGGGGCGCCCGCCCGGCGGGCCATGGCGTCCCTCCCCCGGGGAACCCTCCGCGCGGGGGGACGCACTCCCCCGCCTAGACTTGCCCGCCATGAGCAGTGAGCCCGTCGTACAGGCCAGGGGCCTGGTCAAGCGGTACGGCACCAGGACCGCGGTGGACGGCCTCGATCTGGAGGTTGCGGCGGGTGCGGTGACCGCGGTCCTCGGTCCCAACGGTGCCGGCAAGACCACCACGATCGAGACCTTCGAGGGGTACCGCCGGCCGGACGACGGACGGGTACGGGTGCTCGGCCTCGATCCGGTCCGGGACGCCGCGGCGCTCCGCCCCCGTATCGGCGTCATGCTGCAGTCCGGCGGGGTCTACTCCGGCGCCCGCGCCGACGAGATGCTCCGCCACATGGCGAAGCTGCACGCGCATCCGCTGGACGTCGACGCGCTCATCGAGCGCCTGGGCCTCGGCAGCTGCGGACGCACCGCCTACCGCCGGCTGTCCGGCGGCCAGCAGCAGCGCCTCGCGCTGGCCATGGCCGTCGTGGGCCGGCCCGAGCTCGTCTTCCTGGACGAACCGACGGCCGGCCTCGACCCGCAGGCCCGCCGCTCCACCTGGGACCTGCTGCGGGAGCTGCGCACCGACGGCGTGTCCGTCGTCCTCACCACCCACTTCATGGACGAGGCCGAGCAGCTCGCCGACGACGTGGCCGTCATCGACGCGGGCCGGGTCATCGCCCAGGGCAGCCCCGAGCAGCTGTGCCGCGGCGGCGCCGAGAACACCCTGCGCTTCACCGGCCGCCCCGGGCTGGAAATCGCCTCGCTCCTCAAGGCACTGCCCGGGGGCAGCGAGGCCGCCGAGCTCGCCACCGGCACGTACCGCATCACCGGCCGCATCGACCCGGAGCTGCTGGCGACCGTCACCTCCTGGTGCGCCCAGCACGGCGTGATGCCGGAGGGCATAGCGGTGGAGCGGCACACCCTGGAGGACGTCTTCCTCGAACTGACCGGCAAGGAGCTGCGCGCATGAGCGCCGGTACGTACACCCCGCGCCCCGGCGCCGCCCCGCTGTCCCGCATGATCGCCGCGCAGGCGGCGCTGGAGACGCGGATGCTGCTGCGCAACGGCGAGCAGCTGTTGCTGACCGTGGTCATCCCCACGCTGCTGCTGGTGCTGTTCAGCGCGGTCGACATCGTCGGCACCGGCTCCGGCGAGCCCGTCGACTTCCTGACGCCCGGGATCCTCGCCCTCGCGGTGATGTCGACGGCCTTCACCGGCCAGGCCATCGCGACGGGTTTCGAACGGCGCTACGGGGTGCTCAAGCGGCTCGGCGCCTCACCGCTGCCGCGCTGGGCGCTGATGGCGGCGAAGACGCTCGCGGTGCTGGTCACGGAGGTACTGCAGGTCGTTCTGCTCACGGTGATCGCGTTCGCGCTGGGCTGGTCGCCGGAGGGCGGGCCGCTCGCGGTCCTGCTGCTCCTGGTGCTGGGCACCGTGGCCTTCTCGGGCCTCGGGCTGCTGATGGCGGGGACGCTGAAGGCCGAGGCGACACTCGCGGCGGCCAACCTGGTCTTCCTGCTGCTGCTGGTGGGCGGCGGGGTCGTCGTGCCGCTGGACCGCTTCCCGGACGCCGCGCAGTCGGTGCTGGGCCTGCTGCCGATCTCGGCCCTCTCGGAGGGCCTGCGGGACGTCCTGCAGCACGGTGCCACGATGCCGTGGGGCAGCCTGGGCATCCTCACGGTGTGGGCGGTGCTGGGGCTCGGCGCGGCGGCGCGGTTCTTCCGCTGGGAGTGAGCGTGCGGTGACATACCGCTGATGTCCGGAGCCATCCGGTAATGACCCACCCCCTCGTGAAAACATGCACAAGCCGTTGCCTACGATGGTGCGCGTGGAAACACCCCTCTCCTACATCGCCAAGCGCTGGACGCCGTCCGTGAAGACCGCCAGGCGCGCCGCGCTCTCGGCGGTCGTGATGACCGTGTTCATCATCGTCACGGGCGGGGCCGTCCGGCTGACCGGTTCCGGTCTGGGCTGCGACACCTGGCCCAAGTGCACGGACGAGAGCCTCTTCGCCACCCCCGAGCAGGGCCTGCACGGGGCGATCGAGTTCGGCAACCGGATGCTCACCTACGTCCTGTCGGCCGCGGTCGGCTGGGCGATCATCGCGGCGCGCTCCCTGAAGCCCCGCAGGCGCGGCCTCACCCGGCTCGCCTGGTCCCAGTTCTGGCTCGTCATGGGGAACGCGGTCATCGGCGGGATCACGGTCTGGGCCGGCCTCAACCCGTGGTCGGTGGCGGGACACTTCCTGCTCGCCAACTGCCTGCTCACCGTCGCCGTCATCACCTGGGTGCGGATCGGCGAGGGCGACGGCCCGCGGCGCCCGCGCGCCCCGAAGCCGGTACGGAACCTGGCCTGGGCGATCGTCGCGACCTCGGTGGTCCTGATCGCCCTGGGCACCACGGTCACGGGTTCCGGCAAGCACGCCGGGGACAGCAGCGACGTACCGCGCATGCCGTGGGACTGGACCGTCGCAGCCCATGTGCACGCCATCGCCGCCTGGGTGGTCTGCGTCCTGGCCGTCGCGATGTGGCTGGCCCTGCGGATCGTGGACGCCCCGGCCGACACCCGGGCCCGCGCACGCGACCTGCTGGTCGTCCTGCTCGCGCAGGGCGCCATCGGGTACGTGCAGTACTTCAGCGACGTGCCCGAGATCCTCGTCGGCCTCCACATGCTCGGTTCGGGCCTGATGTGGATCGCCGTCATGCGACTGCTGCTGTCGCTGCGCGAGCGGCCGCAGACCCCCGCCGCCGTCCCCGCTCCGGCGGCCGGACAGCGGCCGGAGCACGCGCCCGTCGCCTGATCCGCGCGAACGGCCTCCGCCGCCGCACCCGGGAGGGTGCGGCGGCGGAGGCCGTTGCCGTGTGCGGGGTCAGCCGTTGGACGGGCCGCCGACCTGGATGCCGGCCATCCGGGACCACTCGTACGGGCCGGTACGGACCTTGGCCGCGAAGTCCCCGTCGAACGTCTCGTGCAGGGTGAGGCCGGCCTTCTGCGCGGCGCTCTCGGCGACGGCGTACGAGGGGGCCATCAGGTCGCCCCATCCGCCGTCCTCGCCCACGAGCACGATGCGGGTGCCCATCCGGCCGATGTGGGCGAGCTGCCCCTCGGCGCCGCCGTGTGCCCGGGAGAAGGCGCCGATCTGCTTGGCGAGCTTCGCGGCCCTGCGCTCCGCGCGGGCCGCGTGCCTGCTGTCGTCGGTCTGCTGGGTCTGGGGCTCTGCCGTCTCTGCCATGCACAGGATGCTACCGACGGGTAGATCAAACGGCGACGGGCGGGGGCGTGGCATCGGCCACGTCCCCGCCCGTCGGCGGAGCTTTCGCACATCAGTGCGGGACTACCTCAGGAAGGGGTCCACCGCGACGGCGACGAAGAGCAGCGAGACATAGGTGATGGACCAGTGGAACAGCCGCATCTCCTTGAGCTTGCCGCCGGTCACGCCCGCCTTCGCGCGGTTCTGCAGCCCGTGCGCCTCCCAGAGCCAGAAGCCGCCGGTCACCAGCGCCACCGTCGTGTAGAACCAGCCGGTGTAGCCCAGCGGGGTGAGGAGCAGCGAGACGGCGACCATGACCCAGCTGTAGAGGACGATCTGGCGGGCCACAACCCGGTTGGAGGCGACGACCGGAAGCATCGGGACACCGACCCGGGCGTAGTCCTCCTTCACCTTCATCGAGAGCGGCCAGTAGTGCGGCGGCGTCCAGAAGAAGATGACGGCGAAAAGAATGACCGCGGCCCAGGACACCGAATTGGTCACGGCGGACCAGCCGATGAGCACGGGCATGCAGCCGGCGATTCCGCCCCAGACGATGTTCTGCGAGGTCCGGCGCTTGAGCAGCATCGTGTAGACGACGACGTAGAACAGAAGTGCGCCGAGTGCGAGTGCTGCGGAGAGCCAGTTGACGAGCAGTCCGAACCAGGCCGTGGAAATCACCGCGAGGGTGATTCCGAAGGCCAGGCACTCGCGCGGGCTCACCATGCCGGTGACCAGCGGCCGCTGCGACGTGCGGTCCATCAGCGCGTCGATGTCGCGGTCGATATACATGTTGAGCGCATTGGCACCGCCCGCGGAGAGATATCCGCCGATGGTGGTAGTGACTACGAGCCAAAGATCGGGCACGCCCTGAGCGGCAAGGAACATCACCGGGACGGTGGTGATCAGCAGCAACTCGATGATGCGCGGCTTGGTAAGTGCCACGAATGCCTTGATGCGGGCCCCGAACGGGCGATGGCCCACTGGGCTCGGAGTCAAGGCGACCCCTGCGGGTCGGGACTCGACGGCCGTCACGCACACCCCTGACAGAGAAATCCCAGCAAGCTCCGGGCGGGAGGGCCCGGTAAAGACTTGCGCGAACCAGACCACTGTAGACGTTGGGCATACGCCCCTCTTCGCGGGGGTGGGGTCGTGTTGGGGTGGCGCAGAAGTGAACTGCGGCGCTCATACGGGAGGCGAACTCCGCAGGTCGCCCGCACTGTGGAAAGGGCAGAAGTACCGCCTTGTTCCGGGGGTAGGCTCGGCAATGCCCGGTGCGGTAACCAGCCACCGGTTTACGAACAGTGGAGAGGAGCCCTGACTCAGGGTGAGCACCAAGCCGACCACCACAGACCTTCAGTGGACCGAATTGGACCAGCGGGCCGTGGACACTGTCCGCGTCCTCGCCGCGGACGCCGTACAGAAGGTCGGAAACGGCCACCCGGGTACGGCGATGAGCCTGGCTCCTGCCGCGTACACCCTCTTCCAGAAGGTGATGCGCCATGACCCGGCGGACGCGGAATGGACCGGCCGCGACCGGTTCGTGCTCTCTGCGGGCCACTCCAGCCTGACGCTGTACATCCAGCTCTACCTGGCCGGGTACGGCCTGGAGCTGGACGACCTCAAGGCGTTCCGCACCTGGGGCTCCAAGACCCCGGGCCACCCGGAGTACGGCCACACCACGGGTGTCGAGACGACGACCGGCCCGCTGGGCCAGGGTGTCGCCAACGCCGTGGGCATGGCGATGGCCGCCCGCTACGAGCGCGGCCTGTTCGACCCGGAGGCGGCCCCCGGCACCTCCCCGTTCGACCACACCGTCTGGGTCGTCGCCGGTGACGGCTGCCTCCAGGAGGGCATCTCGGCCGAGGCGTCCTCGCTGGCGGGCCACCAGAAGCTCGGCAACCTGGTGCTGCTGTGGGACGACAACCACATCTCGATCGAGGGCGACACGGAGACCGCTGTCTCCGAGGACACCCTCAAGCGGTACGAGTCCTACGGCTGGCACGTCCAGCGGGTGGACCAGTCGCCCACCGGCGACCTGGACCCCGAGGGTCTCTACAACGCGCTGCAGGCCGCCAAGGCCGAGACGGAGCGCCCCTCGTTCATCGCGGCCCGCTCGATCATCGCCTGGCCCGCCCCGAACGCCCAGAACACCGAGGCCGCGCACGGCTCGGCGCTCGGCGACGAGGAGATCGCGGCCACCAAGCGGGTCCTCGGCTTCGACCCGGAGAAGACCTTCGAGGTCTCCGACGAGGTCATCTCGCACACCCGTGAGGCCCTGGACCGCGGCCGTGAGGCCAAGGCCGAGTGGGAGAAGTCCCTCGCCGCGTGGCGCACCGCCAACCCGGAGCGCGCGGCCGAGTTCGACCGGATCTCCGCGGGCGAGCTGCCCGAGGGCTGGCAGGACGCGCTGCCGGTCTTCGAGGCGGGTCACTCCGTGGCCACGCGTGCCGCCTCCGGCAAGGTCCTCCAGGCGCTCGGCGGCATCATCCCCGAGCTGTGGGGCGGCTCCGCCGACCTCGCGGGCTCGAACAACACCACGATCGACAAGACGTCGTCGTTCCTCCCGGTCGGCAACCCGCTGCCCGAGGCCGACCCGTACGGCCGGACGATCCACTTCGGCATCCGCGAGCACTCCATGGCCGCGGCCATGAACGGCATCGCGCTGCACGGCAACACCCGCATCTACGGCGGCACCTTCCTGGTGTTCTCCGACTACATGCGCAACGCCGTGCGCCTGTCCGCGCTGATGCACCTCCCGGTGACGTACGTGTGGACGCACGACTCGATCGGCCTCGGCGAGGACGGTCCGACCCACCAGCCGGTGGAGCACATCGCCTCGCTGCGTGCGATCCCGGGCCTCAACGTCGTCCGTCCGGCCGACGCGAACGAGACCACGATCGCCTGGCGCGAGATCCTGCGCCGCTGGACCAAGGTGTTCGGCGAGGGCGCCCCGCACGGTCTGGCGCTGACCCGCCAGGGCGTGCCCACCTACCCGGTGAACGAGGACGCGGCCAAGGGCGGCTACGTGCTCCTCGACGCCGAGGGCGGTGAGCCCCAGGTCGTCCTGATCGGGACGGGCTCCGAGGTCCAGCTGGCCGTCGAGGCCCGCGACGAGCTCCAGGCTGCCGGTGTGCCGACCCGTGTGGTGTCGATGCCGTGTGTCGAGTGGTTCGAGGAGCAGGACCAGGCGTACAAGGACAGCGTGCTGCCGCCGTCCGTGAAGGCCCGGGTCGCCGTCGAGGCGGGCATCGGCCTGACCTGGCACCGGTACGTGGGCGACGCGGGCCGGATCGTCTCGCTGGAGCACTTCGGTGCCTCGGCCGACGCCAAGGTCCTCTTCCGCGAGTTCGGCTTCACCGCCGGGCACGTGGCCGCTGCCGCCCGGGAATCTCTCGCCGCCGTCGCGCGCTGACCCGGTTATACGACTAGTAGGAGATGCAATTCTCATGACAGACGCACTCAAGCGCCTCTCCGACGAGGGCGTGGCGATCTGGCTCGACGACCTGTCCCGTACGCGGATCACCTCCGGCAACCTCGCCGAGCTGATCGACCAGAGTCACGTCGTGGGTGTCACGACCAACCCGTCGATCTTCCAGAAGGCGATCTCGCAGGGCCACGGTTACGACCAGCAGCTCACCGACCTCGCCACCCGCAAGGTGACGGTCGACGAGGCCATCCGCATGATCACGACGGCCGACGTCCGTGACGCCGCCGACATCCTGCGTCCGGTCTTCGACGCCACCGGCGGCCAGGACGGCCGGGTCTCCATCGAGGTCGACCCGCGCCTGGCCCACCACACCGAGGCCACGATCGCCGAGGCCAAGCAGCTGGCCTGGCTGGTGGACCGGCCGAACACGCTCATCAAGATCCCGGCGACGAAGGCCGGCCTGCCGGCGATCACCGAGGTCATCGGCAAGGGCATCAGCGTCAACGTGACCCTGATCTTCTCGCTGGAGCGCTACCGCGAGGTCATGGACGCCTACCTGGCGGGCCTGGAGAAGGCGAAGGCCGCGGGCCTGGACCTCTCCAAGATCCACTCGGTGGCCTCCTTCTTCGTGTCCCGCGTGGACACCGAGATCGACAAGCGCCTGGACGCGATCGGCGGCGACGCGGCGAAGGCCGCGAAGGGCAAGTCCGCCCTCGCCAACGCGCGCCTGGCCTACGAGGCGTACGAAGAGGTCTTCGCGGGTGCCCGCTGGGCGGCCCTCGACAAGGCGCAGGCCAACAAGCAGCGTCCGCTGTGGGCCTCCACCGGCGTCAAGGACCCGGACCTCAAGGACACCCTGTACGTCGACGAGCTCGTCGCCCCGAACACGGTCAACACCATGCCCGAGGCGACCCTGGACGCCGTGGCCGACCACGGCGAGATCTCCGGCAACACCGTCGCCGGTTCCTACGACCAGGCCCGTGCCGACCTCGAAGCGATCAAGGAGCTCGGCGTCGGCTACGACGACGTCGTCCAGCTGCTGGAGGACGAGGGCGTCGAGAAGTTCGAGGCGGCCTGGATCGACCTGCTCAACTCCACCGAGGCAGAGCTCAAGCGCCTCGCTCCTTCGGAGGGCTGACCACCTTGTCTGGTGTTCCCGGAGCCAACCCGCTCCGTGACGCCCAGGACCGACGGCTCCCGCGCATCGCGGGGCCGTCGGGCCTGGTGATCTTTGGCGTCACGGGCGATTTGTCCCGCAAAAAGCTGATGCCCGCCGTCTACGACCTGGCCAATCGCGGCCTGCTGCCACCGGGCTTCTCACTCATCGGCTTCGCGCGCCGCGACTGGGAGGACGAGGACTTCGCCCAGGTCGTCCACGACGCCGTCAAGCAGCACGCGCGCACGCCGTTCCGCGAGGAGGTCTGGCAGCAGCTCATCCAGGGGATGCGCTTCGTCCAGGGCAACTTCGACGACGACGTGGCCTTCGAGACGCTGAAGTCCACGATCGAGGAGCTCGACAAGGCGCAGGGCACGGGGGGCAACTTCGCCTTCTACCTGTCCGTACCGCCGAAGTTCTTCCCCAAGGTCGTCCAGCAGCTCAAGAAGCACGGGCTGGCGGACCAGAAGGAGGGCTCCTGGCGGCGTGCCGTCATCGAGAAGCCGTTCGGCCACGACCTCACGAGCGCGCAGGAGCTCAACCAGCTCGTGCACGACGTGTTCCCGCCGAACGAGGTCTTCCGCATCGACCACTACCTCGGCAAGGAGACGGTCCAGAACATCCTGGCGCTGCGCTTCGCCAACACGATGTTCGAGCCGATCTGGAACAGGTCGTACGTCGACCACATCCAGATCACGATGGCCGAGGACATCGGCATCGGCGGCCGGGCCGGCTACTACGACGGCATCGGCGCGGCCCGTGACGTCATCCAGAACCACCTGCTGCAGCTGCTGGCGCTGACCGCGATGGAGGAGCCCGGTTCCTTCCACCCGAAGGCCCTGGTCGCCGAGAAGCTCAAGGTGCTCACGGCGGTGGAGCTGCCCGAGGACCTGGGCAAGCACACGGTGCGCGGCCAGTACGCGCACGCCTGGCAGGGCGGCGAGGAAGCGCTCGGTTATCTGGAGGAGGACGGCATCGACCCCAAGTCGAAGACCGACACCTTCGCCGCGATCAAGCTGACGATCAACAACCGCCGCTGGGCGGGCGTGCCGTTCTACCTGCGTACCGGGAAGCGGCTCGGCCGCCGGGTCACGGAGATCGCGGTCGTCTTCAAGCGCGCCCCGTACCTGCCCTTCGAGTCGGGTGCGACGGAGGAGCTGGGCGGCAACGCCCTGGTCATCCGGGTGCAGCCGGACGAGGGCGTCACGGTGCGCTTCGGCTCCAAGGTGCCCGGTACCTCCATGGAGGTACGGGACGTCACGATGGACTTCGCGTACGGCGAGTCCTTCACGGAGTCCAGCCCGGAGGCGTACGAGCGGCTCATCCTGGATGTCCTGCTCGGCGACGCCAACCTCTTCCCCCGCCACCAGGAGGTCGAGCTCTCCTGGAACATCCTCGACCCGATCGAGGAGTACTGGGACAAGCACGGCAAGCCCGCCCAGTACGCGGCCGGCACCTGGGGTCCGGCCGAGGCCGACGAGATGCTCGCACGCGACGGACGGAGCTGGCGCCGGCCATGAAGATCGATCTCACGGAAACCACGTCCAGCAAGATCAACCAGGCACTGGTGTCGGCCCGGCGTTCCATCGGGACCCCGGCCATCGGCATGGTGCTCACCCTCGTCGTCGTCACCGACGAGGAGAACGCCTACGACGCCCTCCGGGCGGCGGCCGACTCCTCGCGCGAGCACCCTTCGCGGATCATCGCGGTGATCAAGAGGGTCAGCCGTTCGCCGCGCAGCCGGCGCGACGCGCGGCTCGACGCCGAGATCCGGGTCGGTTCCGACTCGGGCTCCGGCGAGACCGTCGTCCTGCGTCTGCACGGCGAGCTGGCCAACCACGCCCAGTCGGTCGTCCTGCCGCTGCTGCTGCCGGACGCCCCGGTCGTGGTGTGGTGGCCGGAGGACGCCCCGGCGGACCCGGCGAAGGACCCGCTGGGCGCGCTGGCCCAGCGCCGCATCACCGACACGTACTCGGCCGAGCACCCGCTCGACGAGCTCGCGGTGCGCGCGGCGACGTACAACCCGGGTGACACCGACCTGGCCTGGACCCGCATCACGCCGTGGCGCTCGATGCTGGCCGCGGCGCTCGACCAGCAGCCCGCGCAGGTGATCTCGGCGACGGTCGAGGGCGAGTCGGACAACCCGAGCTGCGAGCTGCTGGCCATGTGGCTCGCGGACCGGCTCGGGGTCCCGGTGGAGCGCGCCCTGTCCGGCGGTCCCGGCCTGACGGCGGTCCGGCTCGAGACCAAGAACGGCGTGGTCGTCCTGGACCGGGCCGACGGCTCGCTGGCGACGCTCTCCATCGTGGGCCAGCCGGACCGTGCGGTGGCGCTGAAGCGGCGGGAGACCGCCGAGCTCCTCGCCGAGGAGCTGCGGCGCCTGGACCCGGACAACATCTACGAGTCCACGGTGAAGTTCGGGGTCGAGCGTCTCGGCGGCCCCGCCGAGGCGTCGTCGGTCGGTGCCGGGCACAAGCCGTCGTCCCCGGCCGGGGCAGCGGCCCCGGCGGCGAAGAAGGCCGCGGCCAAGAAGGCGGCCTCGAAGTGAGTGCTCCGCAGCTCGTCGTGCACCGCGACAAGGAGCTGATGGCCCAGGCCGCGGCGGCCCGGCTGATCACGAAGATCGTGGACGCCCAGGCCGCCCGCGGTTCCGCCTCGGTGGTCCTGACCGGCGGACGCAACGGCAACGGCCTGCTGGCCGCGCTCGCCGGGTCGCCGGCGCGGGACGCGATCGACTGGTCGCGCCTGGACCTGTGGTGGGGCGACGAGCGTTTCCTGCCCGGGGGCGACCCGGAGCGCAACGTCACGCAGGCCCGCGAGGCCCTGCTGGACGCGGTGGCGCTGGACCCGTCCCGGGTGCACGCGATGCCCGCCTCGGACGGTCCTCACGGGGGCGACGCGGATGCCGCCGCCGCGGGGTACGCCGCCGAACTGGCCGCCGCGGCGGGCCCGGAGGACCACGGGCCCGTGCCGACGTTCGATGTGCTGATGCTGGGCGTCGGCCCGGACACGCACGTGGCCTCCCTCTTCCCTGAGCTGCCCGCGGTGCGGGAGACCGAGCGCACCGTCGTCGGTGTGCACGGCGCTCCCAAGCCGCCGGCCACCCGGGTCTCGCTCACGCTGCCCGCCATCCGGGCGGCCCGCGAGGTGTGGCTGCTGGCCGCGGGTGAGGACAAGGCCGAGGCGGCGGAGATCGCGCTGTCCGGTGCCGGGGAGATCCAGGCCCCGGCGGCGGGCGCGTACGGCCGCAGCCGCACGCTGTGGCTGCTGGACGCCGCGGCGGCCTCCCGGCTGCCGCGCGCGCTGTACCCGCCGGCCTCCGCGTAGGCACGGTCGACGTCAGGCCCGGTCCGCTCCCTCGAGCGGACCGGGCCTGACGTCGTACCGGGGGCCGTCCTGCGCACAGGGCCCGTGGGGACGCGCGCGCCGGACGTAGCGTGCGGCGAGTCCCGGCAGGAGACGAAGCCGGGCCGTCCCGAACGGACGACCGCTCCTGCGCCATCGGTGCGGCGCCGGGCCGGCGCGTCCCTCAGGAACGCTCCAGGAACGGCTCCATCAGGCCCGGGACGGCCTCCGCGGCGAAGGCGAGCCCCTCGGACGCATCGGTGTCGTACGCCGTGTAGGCGCCCCCTCCGGCGGCCGTCGTCGCGGTGACGCTGAGCAGCCCGGCCCGGCGCTGGAAGCGGGACTGCTTCACCGTCCAGCCGATGACCCCGGTCCGCTGCAGGGCGGCCGTGGAGCGGCGGAGGCTCCCGGACCGGGTCACGAGGTAGTCGCCGGAGACGGTGTGCCCCAGGGACCGGTAGGCGTCGACGGCCGACAGCACGGCGAGCGGCAGGAACACCACCGCGCAGACCAGCGCGGTCCACAGCAGCACGGGCGTCAGCAGGGCGCCCAGGAGTGCCATGGCCAGCACGGGGAGCAGAACGGCCGCCAGCGCGCGGCGCAGCCGCCGGCCGCGGGCGGAGCGGGGGTGCGCGGTGAGCGGGGCGCCGGTGGGGGCGGCCGGTTCGCGCAGCACCTCGGCGGCGATCGTGTCGGCGAGGGGGCGGGGCACGACCGGGAGCAGGGTGTCGTGGTCGGCGCCCTGCGCCTGTTCGTCCTTGGCCAGGCCCGTGGTGATGGCGTCCACCCGTGCGGCGCCGAACAGCCGTACGCCCAGGGGCTCCACGAGGTCCACACCGCGCAGCCGTCGTTCCTCGACGGAGAGGGAGCGTGAGGTGAACAGCCCGCGCCGGACGCGCAGGGTGCCGCCGGGTTCGCGTTCCAGCCGGTAGTTCCACCACATCTCGACCCAGAGCCCGAGTGCCCCGACGATCCCGGCGGCCAGGGCCACGACGGCCAGGGCCGTGATCGTCCAGAGCAGCGGGGTGTCCCGGAACCGGTCGGTGACCCAGGCGATCACCTCGCCCTGCGCGCCGGCCCATTCGCTGATCTGCAGGACGCCGCCGACTGCCGCGCCGCCGAGCATGGGCGCGACGAAGGAGACGGGCGCGTAGCGTATCCAGCGCGGGTCGAGGGCTGCCAGCTCGCCCTCGCGGTGCGTCCCCGGGGCCTCGACGGCGGTGCGGTCGAGGAGTTCACGGCGCAGCCGCTCCCCCTCGGCCCGGCTGACGGGGTCGAGCTCCAGGGTCGATTCACCGCCCGTGTGCTCACCGGTGCCGATGCGGACCGTGACCAGCCCGAGCACCCGCAGCAGCGGGTGGGCGGTGAGGTCGACGCTGCGGATCCGTTCGCGTGCCAGGGAGCGCCGTTTGGCCAGCAGGAGCCCGGTGCGCAGGTCGAACTGCCCTGCGCCGACGCGGTAGCGGGTGCGCCGCCAGCGCACGTAGTCCCCGGCGGCGGCGCCGCCGATCAGGAGGACGGCCCCGGCAAGCGCCCAGCCGATGGCGAGCGGGTAGCCGAACCGGCCGGACAGCGCGACCACGGCCGGTACGGCGGCGCCCGCCGCGACCCCGGCCGTGACGAGCGCGGTGACGAGCACCGTGCGCGGGTGGATCCGCAGCCAGCCGGGGTCCTCGGCCGCCGCGGTGCTCATGTGGCGTCCCCCGGGGTGCCCTGCGTGATCCTGGTCAGCCGTTCGGCCAGTTCCGCCGCCACCCCGTGCGCGAGGCCCTCGATCCGCACGGCACCCTTGGCGGACGCCGTGGTGACGGTGACCGTGGCGAGCCCGAAGAGCTGCTCCAGCGGGCCGCGCACGGTGTCCACGGTCTGGATGCGGGACATCGGCGCGATGCGCCATTCCTGCAGGAAGAACCCGGTCCGTACGTAGACCGCGTCGTCGGTGACCTCCCAGCGATGGGTGCGGAACCACCAGAGGGGGAGGAGGACGGCGCACAGCAGGCCCGCGGCCGCCAGGCCGGCGGCGGACGCCAGCAGCCAGGTCCTGGCCGGAGCGATGAACGCCCCCGCCAGGCCCAGCACGGCCACCGGCGCCGCCGTCAGCAGCAGCCACTGGGTCCGCCACCAGCCCGCGGCGCGGGGATCCAGCCTGTTGCGCGGCGGCCGCAGCCGTATCGTCCCCTCCCCCTTCGTCATCGGCTCAGCGCCCCCGCAGCGCGCGGTAGGTCGCGACGAGTGCGGCGGTGGAGCTGTCCAGCTGCTCGGCGCCGGTTCCGTCGGTCAGCACCGGCGCGATCTCCCTGGCGAGGACCTTGCCGAGCTCGACGCCCCACTGGTCGAAGGAGTCGATGTTCCAGACGGCTCCCTGGACGAAGACCTTGTGCTCGTACAGCGCGATCAGCTGGCCGAGCACCGACGGGGTGAGCCGGTCGGCAAGGACCGTCGTCGTCGGGTGGTTGCCGCGGAACGACTTGTGCGGCACGAGTTCCTCGGCGACGCCCTCGGCGCGGACCTCGTCGGGCGTCTTCCCGAAGGCGAGCGCCTGGGTCTGGGCGAAGAAGTTGGCCATCAGCAGGTCGTGCTGCGCGATCAGGCCGGGCAGGAGGTCGCCGACGGGCGCGGCGAAGCCGATGAAGTCGGCCGGGATGACCTTGGTTCCCTGGTGGATCAGCTGGTAGTAGGCGTGCTGCCCGTTGGTGCCGGGAGTGCCCCAGACGACCGGCCCGGTCTGCCACTCGACCGGATCGCCGTCCCGGTCCACGGACTTGCCGTTGGACTCCATGTCCAGCTGCTGCAGGTACGCGGTGAACTTGGACAGGTAGTGGCTGTAGGGCAGGACGGCGTGGGACTGGGCGTCGAAGAACGCGCCGTACCAGACGCCCAGCAGGCCCAGCAGGAGCGGGGCGTTCTCCTCGGCGGGGGCGGTGCGGAAGTGCTCGTCGACGAGGTGGAAGCCGTCGAGCATCTCGCGGAACCGGTCCGGGCCGATGGCGATCATCAGCGAGAGACCGATCGCCGAGTCGAAGGAGTACCGGCCGCCGACCCAGTCCCAGAACTCGAACATGTTGGCCGTGTCGATGCCGAAGTCCGCGACCTTCTCCGCGTTGGTCGACAGCGCCACGAAGTGCTTGGCGACGGCTTCCTGACCGGCCCTCAGCTCGGTGAGGAGCCAGTCGCGCGCGGAGGTCGCGTTGGTGATGGTCTCGATCGTCGTGAAGGTCTTGGACGCGACGATGAACAGCGTCTCGGCCGGGTCGAGCCCCTGCACGGCCTCGTGCAGGTCGGCACCGTCGACGTTCGACACGAAGCGGACGGTGAGGGAGCGGTCGGTGAAGGAGCGCAGCACCTCGTACGCCATGGCGGGACCGAGGTCGGAGCCGCCGATGCCGATGTTGACGATGTTCTTGATGGGCCGACCGGTGTGACCGGTCCACTCCCCCGCCCGGACCCGGTCGGAGAAGGCGGCCATCCGGTCGAGGACGGCGTGCACGGCCGGCACCACGTTCTCGCCGTCGACCTCGATCACGGCGTCGCGCGGGGCGCGGAGCGCGGTGTGCAGGACGGCGCGGTCCTCGGTGGTGTTGATCTTCTCGCCGCGGAACATCGCGTCCCGCAGTCCGGCGACGTCCGTGGTGACGGCGAGCTCGCGCAGCAGGCGCAGCGTCTCGTCGGTGACCAGGTTCTTGGAATAGTCGATGTGGAGGTCGCCGACCCGGAGGGTGTACGCGGTCCCGCGGTCCGGCGCATCCGCGAACAGCCGGCGCAGGTGGGTGTCGCCGAACTCCTCACGGTGCTTGCCGAGCGCCGCCCACTCGGGCGTCTGGTTGAGCTTGGTTCGGCTTTGTGCGTTCATCCGGGAAATCGCCCACTTCTTCTCGTACCTGCAACATGCCCCGCTGCCCCTCCAACCTAATTGATCCGGGGGGCGCGACGGGCAAGGGCGGGCGGGGCGGACGGCCTACGGATTCCGGCCGGGCACCCCAGGGGTGACCGGCCGGTGAACAGCGTCCAGGAATGGTGCAGGGAGCGAGGGCTCTTCATTATGCGTACACGGCCCCGCGAGCCCGGCACGAGCCGAACGGGAGAAGACCCTCAGATCTCTCCGCGGAGTTTCGCGAGGGCCTCGGCGAGAATCGCCTCACCGTCGGCATCGCTGCGCCGCTCGCGCACGTACGCGAGGTGCGTCTTGTACGGCTCGGTGCGGGGCGGGGCGGGCGGGTTGTCCCGGTCCTGGCCGGCCGGGAAACCACAGCGCGGACAGTCCCAGGTCTCCGGGACCTGCGCGTCATGGGCGAAGCTCGGCTGCGTCTCGTGCTCGTTCGAGCACCAGAAGGAGATGCGGAGGCGCGGCGCGGACTCGCCGCGCTCGGCCTCCCCCATCGGGCCCGCTCCGACCCGGCTTCCCCGGATCGCGTTGCCACTTGCCACGGTCGTAACTCCCTGCGTGATGGTGCTCGAAGATGCCCCAGTCTACGTAAGGCCCAACGCGCGTCCGGCGTAAGGAGTTACACCCTCACCGGGAATCGCTGACGAGGGGTCAGTTGTCCAGCTTGATGAGCAGACCGAGGACCACGATGCACGCGAACCAGACCAGACCGACCACGACGGTAATGCGGTCGAGGTTGCGCTCGGCGACCGAGGAACCACCCACGGAGGACTGCATTCCTCCACCGAACATGTCGGAAAGGCCGCCGCCCTTTCCCTTGTGCATCAGCACCAGCAGCATCAGCAGCAGGCTGAAGACGATCAGGGCGATCTCGAACGCCAAAATCACGGCTGGTCCCTACTTTCCGGAATTCTTCTTGACTGCATGTACGAACAGCGGGGGCCAAGGGGTGATACCCCCTTCGGCCCCCGCTAGGGTACGACGGATCCGCGCTACCGCATACTCACTGGTCGCGGAAGCGAACGATCTTGACGAACTCGTCGGCGTCGAGCGCGGCGCCGCCGATCAGGGCACCGTCCACATCGGGCTGCGCCATGATGGCCGCGACGTTGCCGGACTTCACCGATCCGCCGTACTGGATACGGACGGCGTCGGCCGGCTCCTGGGAGTACAGCTCGGCGAGCCGGCGGCGGATCGCGCCGCAGACCTCCTGGGCGTCCTCGGGGGTGGCGACCTCGCCGGTCCCGATGGCCCAGACGGGCTCGTACGCGATCACGATGGACTCGGCCTGCTCGGCCGGGATGTCCTTCAGGCCTCCGTCGAGCTGCGCGAGGGTGTAGGAGACCTGGTCACCGGCCTTGCGGATGTCCAGGCCCTCGCCGACGCAGAGGATCGGGGTCAGGCCGTGCTTGTACGCGGCCTTCACCTTGGCGTTGCAGATCTCGTCGGTCTCGTTGTGGTACTGGCGGCGCTCGCTGTGGCCGACGGCCACGTACGTGCACTTCAGCTTGGCGAGCATGAGGCCGGAGATCTCGCCGGTGTAGGCGCCGGAGTCCTGCGCCGAGATGTCCTGGGCGCCGTACTTGATCTTCAGCTTGTCGCCGTCGATCAGGGTCTGCACGGAGCGCAGGTCGGTGAAGGGCGGCAGGACGGCGACCTCTACGGCGTCGTAGTCCTTGTCGGCCAGGGCGAACGCGAGCTTCTGGACGTGGGCGATGGCCTCGAGGTGGTTGAGGTTCATCTTCCAGTTGCCCGCCATGAGCGGGGTGCGGGTGGTCATTGGGGGTCAGTCCTCCAGTGCGGCGAGGCCGGGAAGCGTCTTGCCCTCGAGGTATTCGAGGCTGGCGCCGCCACCGGTCGAGATGTGGCCGAATGCGTTCTCGTCGAAGCCCAGGATGCGGACGGCGGCTGCGGAGTCCCCGCCGCCGACGACGCTGAAGGCCGGGGAGTCGACGAGGGCCTGGGCGACCGCCTTGGTGCCCTCGGCGTAGTCGGGGTGCTCGAAGACTCCCATGGGGCCGTTCCAGAAGACGGTGGCCGCGTCGGCGAGCTTCGAGGCGTAGAGCTTGTTGGTCTCCGGGCCGTTGTCCAGGCCCATCACACCGGCCGGGATGGCGTCGGCGGCAACGGTGGCGGGGTGGCCCGGGGTCTTGGCCTTGAGGTCCGGGAACTGCGCCGAGACGACGACGTCGACGGGGAGCACGAACTCCACGCCCTTCTCCTCGGCACGCTCGAGGTAGCCGAGCACCGCCGGGATCTGGTCCTCCTGGAGGAGGGAGCTGCCGACCTCGTGGCCCTGGGCCTTGAGGAAGGTGTACGCCATTCCGCCACCGATGAGGATGCGGTCGGCCTTCTCCAGCAGGTGGTCGATCACACCGAGCTTGTCGGAGACCTTGGAGCCGCCGAGGACCACGACGTAGGGCCGCGTGACGTCCTCGGTGAGCTTCTTGAGGACGCCGACCTCGGTGGCGATCAGGCCGCCGGCCGCGTGCGGAAGGCGGGCCGGAAGATCGAAGACCGAGGCGTGCTTGCGGTGGACGGCGCCGAAGCCGTCACCCACGTACACGTCGGCGAGCTCGGCGAGCCGATCGGCGAAGGCGCCACGTTCGGCGTCGTCCTTCGACGTCTCCCCGGCGTTGAAGCGGAGGTTCTCGATGACGGCGACCCGGCCGTCGGTGAGGGCGGCGACCGTGGCGCGGGCGGACTCGCCGACGGTGTCGGTCGCGAAGGCGACCTCCGTACCGAGCAGCTCACCGAGGCGCGCGGCGGCCGGGGCCAGCGAGAAGGCCGGGTCCGGGGCGCCCTTCGGGCGGCCGAGGTGCGAGGCGACGATGACCCGCGCACCGGCCTCGGCGAGCCGGGCGACCGTCGGCCGGACGGCGCGGATGCGGCCGTCGTCGGTGATCGTGGTGCCGTCCAGCGGCACGTTGAGGTCGGCGCGGACGAATACCCGCTTGCCCGCGACCCCTTCGGCGAGAAGTTCGTCGATCGTCTTCATCTGTTCCGGTACTCCTTGGAAGGACGCATGAGCATGCAAGGGGCTCGGACGGTGCCGCGTTGCGCCGTCCGAGCCCCTTGCTCACATCGAGATGCCTGCCGATCCGAGGATCAGAGCTGGCCGCCGACGAAGACGGTCAGGTCGACGAGGCGGTTGGAGTAGCCCCACTCGTTGTCGTACCAGCCGAGGATCTTCACCGTGCTGCCTTCCTGGACCATGGTCAGGGAGGAGTCGAAGGTGCAGGACGACGGGTCGCCGACGATGTCCGAGGACACGATCGGGTCCTCGGTGTACGTCAGGAAGCCCTTGAGGTCGCCGTCGTCGGACGCCTTCTTGAACGCGGCGTTGACCTCGTCCTTGGTGGTCTCACGCTGCAGGGTCACGACGAGGTCGGTGGCGGAACCGGTCGGGACCGGGACACGCATCGCGATGCCGTCGAGCTTGCCCTTGAGCTGCGGGAGGACCAGGGCGGTCGCCTTGGCGGCGCCCGTCGTGGTCGGAATGATGTTCTCGGCGGCGGCGCGCGCGCGACGCAGGTCCGAGTGCGGGAAGTCCAGGATCCGCTGGTCGTTCGTGTACGCGTGGACCGTCGTCATCAGGCCCTTGACGATGCCGAAGTTCTCGTCGAGAACCTTGGCCATCGGCGCCACACAGTTGGTGGTGCAGGAGGCGTTGGAGATGACGTGGTGGTTGGCCGCGTCGTACTTGTCCTGGTTGACGCCCATCACG
Source organism: Streptomyces clavifer (assembly GCA_014651175.1). Classification (GTDB taxonomy): domain Bacteria; phylum Actinomycetota; class Actinomycetes; order Streptomycetales; family Streptomycetaceae; genus Streptomyces; species Streptomyces clavifer. Next base: position 83,697 of record BMWJ01000009.1, read on the forward strand.
ATGGTGATGTCCTCGTCCTTGGCCGGAGCCGAGATGAGGACCTTCTTGGCGCCACCCGCGATGTGCTTCTCCGCGTCGGCCTTCTTGGTGAAGATGCCGGTCGACTCGATGACGATGTCGACGCCCAGCTCACCCCAGGGGATGTCGGCCGGGTTGCGCTCGGAGAGCACCTTGATGGTGTGACCGTCGACGGTGATGGTGTCGGCGGTGTGGCTGACCTCTGCCTTGAGACGACCCAGAATGGTGTCGTACTTCAGGAGGTGAGCCGTGGTCGCAGTGTCACCCAGGTCGTTGACAGCCACGATCTCGATGTCCGCACCCTGCTCCAGCAGCGCGCGGAAGTAGTTACGACCGATGCGGCCAAAGCCGTTGATGCCTACGCGGATCGTCACGAACCGATCTCCTCGTTAGGTACGCCGGTTTTCGACGCCGGCGAGTTGTATGGGATGTCCCCGACCGCCTCCGACCCTACCTCTCCGGAGGCCCGGGGGTGACATCGAGTAGGGGCGGAACGGACGGCGAGGCCCGTACTCCCGAGTAGGAATACGGGCCTCCGGTCCTGCGGCCGGGGGACGGGCGGCGACCGTCACCCGCCCCGTACCGCGTCAACGGGGCTTCAGCGCCCCAGACTTCTGAGCGCCCTCCCGATCAGCTGCTTCCGTTCGGCGGCACCGGCCACGTGTTCGAGACCGAATCCGAGGAGCACGGTGTCACGCGTCGTGACGGAGGCCTGCGAGTGGAACAGCGGTCCCGAACGCGTCCAGTCGGCCGTGTTCTCGGGGCTGCCGGCCGGCGCCCCGGGGGTGCTCCAGGGGCCGAGGGCCGTCTCGAAGCCCTCGGTGTCCCGCGCGGTCCCGCCGATGACCAGCTCGGTGTCGTCCACGAAGACCCCGATGCCGCCGGAGCCGGGGTCGGTGACGTACGAGACCGAGAGCTCGACCTGCTTGCCCGCGTACGCGCCGAGGTCCACGGCGACCTGCTGCCAGCCGTTGGAGCTGCCCGTGAACCTGTTCCAGCTGCCGGTGGTCCCGGTGGCGGTGCAGGAGTCGCCGCCGACGGTCAGGTAGCGCGTGAGGAAGGGGTGGAGCTGGGCGTAGTAGCCCTCCTCGCAGTCCGCGGGCACACCGGTGTCGGTTCCGCCGTTGGCGTCGGGCAGGGTCGTCCAGTCGCTCTGGCCCGCGGTGCGGGCCTCGACGACGACGTTGTCGTACCCCTCCTCGGTGTCGTAGCTGAGCTGGAAGCGCAGCCCGGGTGTGTCGGCCGCCCCGGTGCCCGTCAGGTCGACGGTGCGCGAGAGCCTCTTCCAGGAGGCGTCCTGGTGGGTGGCCGCGGCGAACCAGGAGCCCCCGTACGGTTCGAAGGGGGTGCGCACCCCCGGGTAGTCGCCCGCGGCCGCGCTGCGGAACTGCGGGAACTCCTTCGGGTCCAGCGTGTCGGAGGTGACGGTGTACGCGCCCGCCGCGTCCAGGACGTTGCCGGGGGCGTCGGCGAGCGGGACGCCCGTGCCGGCCAGCCGTCCGGCACCGGCGAACGCGGGCGGGGACTTCAGCCCGACCCTGTTGTACGCGCCGAGGTAGTACTGCGAGAAGTCGTCGGTGCCGCCGGCGCCGGTGACGGCCCCGCCCGCCTGCTCGCCCGCGGTGATCAGCTTGCCGCCCTCGTTGACGTAGGACCGCACGGAGAGCATGGTCGTGGCGGCCGGGCGCTGGGCCCCGGTGTACCAGAGGACGGTACGGAAGTGGCTCAGCACCCCGAGGGCGTGCGGGGTGCCCCGGGTGGCGACGTCCCAGACCGCGGCGCGGTGGCCGTTGGCCCCGAGCGCCCCGGTGTACGCGGCGGTGTGCCGGGCGGTGCCGCCCTCCTCGGCGATCACCAGGGTGTCGCCGCGGGGCCGGTCGGCGACCGTGTACGTGAACGGGTCGCTGGAGGTCCGCGCGCCCCCGGCCGTGCGGCCGGTGAACCAGACCGTGACGCGGTCCCCCGCGCCGGCGTCCTCGACCTCGGCGCGGTACTGGTCGAAGTGGAGGTTGTCCTCCCCGCCGTACGTCTCGCCGCCCTTCCACGCCGTCAGCCGCTCGGTGTGCGTACGGCCGCCGGCGATCCGGTAGTTGAGACGCTTGTCGCGGACGGACCGGCGGGCGGTGACCGCCACTTCCTGGTCGCCGCCGCGGGCGTAGGAGGTGGTGAAGGCGTCCGGGGTGAAGTCCGGTGTCGCGATGCCGACCGGGGAGACCGGGCGGTCGGGGTGTGCCGCGGACTCGGCGACGGCGAGTGCGAACGGGACGTTCTTGGCGAACTCCTGCTGGACGAGCTTCTCGTCGTCCGGGAAGCGGAAGACCGACGCGCAGTCGGCCGGTTCCCAGGCGTCGTCCGGATCGACCCGGGAGGCCGTGGCGCAGGTCGACATCTCCGGCGTGAACATCATCATCCGGTTGACGTTGGCCGCATGCCCGTCGGCCTCGCCGTTGGTGACGTAGAGCTCGGAGGAGACCTGCGGGCGGTATCCGGGGACCGCGGAGTTCCCGGGTGTTCCGGCGAGTGCCCGGTAGACGATGTCGTCGGGGGTGTCCGTGGCGACCTGCCAGCCCACCCCGTACAGCAGCAGCTGCGCCGCGGAGTGGTAGTTGATCCCGTACTGGAAGCCGATGCGCTTCTGGAAGGCGTCCAGTGCCCGGGTCTCGGGCTCGGAGGCGGGGGCGGTGCCGCGGAAGGTCTCGTCGCCGGGGTCCGGCGACGAACCCTCGTTGTCGTGACCCCACTTGTAGGGGAAGTTGCGGTTGAGGTCCACGCCGTCGCCGCCGGTGATCTCGCCGTCGCCGTCGTTGTCGCGGAGGTTCTTGCGCCAGTCCCGCTCGCCGGTGAACGTGTGGTCGTATCCGTCGGGGTTGGCGGAGAGCACGAACCACAGCTCGGTGGTGTCCACGATCTCGGTGATCCGCGGGTCCTTGCCGTACCCGTCGAGGTAGTGGTGCATCAGCCGGCGCGTCATCTCCGGGGTGATCCACTCCCGGGCGTGCTGGTTGGACAGGTACAGCGTGGCGGGCCTGGAGCCGTCCCGGATCTTCCCGGCACCCTTGGTGATCTTGAGGGCCAGGATGTCCTGGCCCTTGACGGTCCTGCCGATGCTGACGGCTTTGGTGAGGCCGGGGTTGGCCTGCGCCGTCGCGAGGATCTCCCTCTTCAGGCCGTTCTCGCCGCTGTACGGGCGGAAGACACCGTCACCGGCAGCAGCGACGCGCTTGGCGGCCGCGGCGGAGAGCGTGTGCTCGGTGATCTCCACACCCTTGCCGCGCAGCTCCCCGGCCTGCCGGTCGGTGAGGTACAGCTCGACGGTGGCCGAGCCGCGGTCGGGCACCTGCTCGCTCAGTTCGTGGCCGTCCGTGCCCGCCTCGGCCAGCAGCGGCACCTGGGCCGCGCTCACCTCCGCGTGCCAGACGGACAGCCCGCCGTCCGCGCCGCCGCCCCTCCCCTGGTCGGCCTGCGCCACGGGTACCGCCAGTCCGGCCATCAGCAACGAAGCCGCGGCGAGGATCGCTCGCGCTCTGCGTCTCATGAGCCCCCCATGCAGTTGTCTGCCACTTCCGTCCGCCGGACCGACGGACAGAGGACAGGGTCGTGATGGTCCATGCCCATGTCAATAGGCCCGCGGGGCGGAACGGAGACCGTGCACCGGGCACGGAGACGGGCCGCCGCAGGCAGGGGGGAGATGCCGCGGCATGCCGGGGAAATGCCGCCGCCGGCGCCCTCGCGAGGTACGCCGGCGGCACGAGGCGTGGGGACGCTCAGCCGACGAGGCCGTCGGCCAGCTCCTCGCTGAGGGTGGATTCGGTGCTGGGGATACCGAGGTCCTGGGCACGCTTGTCGGCCATGGCCAGCAGACGCCGGATGCGGCCCGCGACCGCGTCCTTGGTCAGCGGCGGGTCGGCGAGGGCTCCCAGCTCCTCCAGGGATGCCTGCTTGTGCTCCATGCGCAGCCGCCCGGCCGCCGCGAGGTGCTCCGGGACCTCCTCGCCCAGGATCTCCAGCGCGCGCCCCACACGGGCGCCCGCGGCCACCGCGGCGCGTGCCGAGCGGCGCAGGTTGGCGTCGTCGAAGTTGGCGAGCCGGTTCGCGGTGGCGCGGACCTCACGCCGCATCCGGCGCTCCTCCCAGGCCAGCACCGATTCGTGGGCGCCGAGACGGGTCAGCAGCGCGCCGATCGCGTCGCCGTCGCGGACGACGACACGGTCCACCCCGCGCACCTCGCGGGCCTTGGCGGCGATGGAGAGCCTGCGGGCGGCGCCGACCAGGGCGAGGGCGGCCTCCGGGCCGGGGCAGGTCACCTCGAGGGAGGAGGAGCGGCCCGGCTCGGTGAGTGAACCGTGGGCCAGGAAGGCGCCGCGCCAGGCGGCCTCGGCATCGCAGGTGGCCCCCGAGACCACCTGCGGGGGCAGTCCGCGGATCGGCCGGCCCCGGCCGTCCACCAGACCGGTCTGGCGCGCCAGCTGATCGCCGCCCGCCACCACCCGTACGACGTAGCGGGAGCCGCGCCGCAGGCCTCCGGGAGCCATCACGATCAGCTCCGAGCTGTGCCCGAAGATCTCCAGGATGTCCCGCTTGAGCCGGCGCGCCGCCATCGCCGTGTCCAGCTCAGCCTCGATCACAATCCGGCCGCTCACCAGGTGCAGCCCGCCCGCGAACCGAAGAATCGCCGAGACCTCTGCTTTCCTGCAGCAGGTCCGGGTCACGGGAAGCCGAGAGATTTCGTCCTTCACCGCTGGCGTCATCGCCATGGGCCGATCCTTCCATGCATCCGAAAAATACGGTCGTACGCGGCGGCCAACAGCTCCGGATCATGAATCGGAACACCGTCGGGCGAGGCCACCGGGGCCAGCTCGACCGCGGCTCCGAGCCGCTTGGCGGCATCGGCGAGGGACTCACGGTCGGGCACCGCAGCCTCGTCGGCCAGCACCACGTCCAAGGCGAGTTTAGGGGCGTGTCGTCCCAAAACCTCCAAATGACGCTGCGGTGAGAAGCCTTCTGTTTCACCGGGTTGCGGCGCGAGGTTCAGCGAGAGGACCTTCCGGGCCTTCGTGAGGACCAGTGCGTCGAGCAGTTCGGGCACCAGTAGATGCGGAATCACGGAGGAGAACCAGGACCCCGGGCCCAACACCACCCAATCGGCGTCGAGGACGGCCGCGACCGCTTCCGGGACGGCGGGCGGGTCCGCCGGCACCACGTGGACGGACTGCACCTCGCCGGGGGTCAGCGCCACGGTGGCCTGCCCCCGCACGGTCGCTATGTCCTCGGGGCGCTCCGGGTCGTGCCCCCGCACCAGCGCCTGGAGCTCCAGGGGCACGGCGGACATGGGCAGCACCCTGCCGTGCGCGCCGAGCAGCTTGCCGACCAGGTCGAGCGCCTGGACGTGGTCTCCCAGCTGCTCCCAGAGGGAGACGATCAGCAGGTTGCCCACGGCGTGGCCGTGCAGATCGCCCTTGGACTCGAAGCGGTGCTGGATGACCTGCGCCCAGGTCTGGCCCCAGTCGTCGTCCCCGCAGAGCGCGGCCAGCGCCTTGCGCAGGTCGCCCGGCGGAAGGACACCCAGCTCCTCCCGCAGCCGGCCGCTGGAGCCCCCGTCGTCGGCGACGGTGACGACGGCCGTGAGGTCGCCGGTGATGCGGCGCAGTGCCGTGAGCGACGCCGAGAGGCCCATGCCGCCACCGAGGGCGACCACCTTGGGCTGTGCGCCCCGCTTGCGGCCGGAGAGCGCCGAGGTGGCTCTGCTCAGCCTGCGCAGGCGCAGATTGCGACTGGTCACTCGCGCCCCATGTCCCGGTGCACCAGCACCGTCTCGATCCCTTCCGTGGCCAGCCGGGCGGCCAGCTTCTCCGACATGGCGACGGAGCGGTGCTTGCCGCCCGTGCATCCGACCGCGATGGTCACGTAGCGCTTGCCCTCACGGCGGTAGCCCGTGGCGATCAGCTGGAGCAGCTCCGTGTACTGGTTGAGGAACTCCTTGGCACCGGGCTGGTCGAAGACGTAGCCGGACACCTCCTCGTTGAGCCCGGTGAAGGGGCGGAGCTCCGGTACCCAGTGCGGGTTGGGCAGGAAGCGGCAGTCCACGACCAGGTCGGCGTCGACCGGCAGGCCGTACTTGTAGCCGAACGACATCACCGTGGCCCGCAGCTCCGGCTCCTCGTCACCGGCGAACTGGGCGTCCATCTTGGCCCGCAGCTCGTGCACGTTGAGGCTGGAGGTGTCGATCACCAGGTCGGCGTCGCCGCGCAGCTCGCGCAGCAGATCGCGCTCCGCCTCGATGCCGTCGACGATCCGGCCGTCGCCCTGGAGCGGGTGCGGGCGCCGAACCGATTCGAATCGGCGTACGAGTGCGTCGTCGGAGGACTCCAGGAAGACGATCCGCCGGGTGACGTGCTTGGACGCCAGGTCCGCGAGGGAGTCCCGGAGGTTGTCGAAGAAGCGGCGGCCCCGTACGTCGACGACGACGGCGATCCGGGCCACGTTGCCCTGGGACCGGGCGCCGAGCTCCACCATCGTGGGGATCAGCGCGGGCGGCAGGTTGTCGACCACGAACCAGCCGAGGTCCTCCAGACACTTGGCGGCGGTGCTGCGCCCCGCGCCCGACATACCCGAGATGATCACCAGCTCGGGGATGGCCGGCACGGCGGCCTCGGCCTTCTCCTTGGTGCTTCCCGTACTCACGTCTGCTGCTCCGTCTGCTCGGTCGTCCTGGCGTTCGTGCGCGTGCTCGGTCATGGCGTGCTGCCCCCGTCGTCCTCTTCGATGATCTCTCCTGTGGCCGTGTTCACGGCCGGTGCGGCCGGGGCGGCCGCGGCGAGGGCGACGGCCACCGATTCCGCTGTCCTGCGGCCTATCCCCGGAACTTCGCAGATCTCGTCGATTGTCGCCTGCCGCAGGTTCTTCACGGAGCCGAAATGCTTGATCAGCGCCTGCTTGCGGGTCCCACCGAGGCCGGCGACGTCGTCCAGGGGGCTGCTGCGGATGCGCTTGGCCCGTTTGGCGCGCTGGTAGGTGATGGCGAAGCGGTGGGCCTCGTCGCGGATGCGCTGGAGGAGATAGAGGCCCTCGCTGGAGCGGGGCAGGACCACCGGGTCGTCGTCGTCGGGCAGCCAGACCTCTTCCAGGCGCTTGGCGAGCCCGCAGACGGCGACGTCGTCGATGCCCAGCTCGTCCAGGGCCCGCTTGGCCGCGGCGACCTGGGGCTGCCCGCCGTCGACCACGACGAGCTGCGGAGGGTAGGCGAAACGCTTGGGCCGCCCGTCGTCCTCACGGGCGTTCTCACGGGCGTCCTCACGGGCGTCACCGGGCGGAGCCGCCTCCGTGGGCGCGGGGGCTCCGGGCTCGGTGCCCGTGGAGGGGGGAGCGTGCGTGGCCACCGTCGCGGCCGGGGACACTCCCGGCGCGGGCACGGGCGCGGGGCCGGGGGCGGCCGCGATCGACGGGGCCGCGGACGGGGCCGGTGCGGTCGCTCCAGGCGCGGGCACGGGGCCCGTCCCGGCCGGGGTCTCCTCCCACTCCCCCGTCCGCTCCTTGTCCTGGAGATAGCGCTTGAAGCGGCGGCCGATGACCTCGTGCATCGACCGCACGTCGTCCTGGCCCTCGAAGCCCTTGATCTGGAAGCGGCGGTATTCGCTCTTGCGTGCGAGCCCGTCCTCGAAGACCACCATGGACGCGACCACGTCATCGCCCTGCAGGTGCGAGATGTCGAAGCACTCGACGCGCAGCGGGGCGGTGTCCAGGCCGAGCGCCTCGGCGATCTCCTCCAGGGCACGGGAGCGGGTCGTGAGGTCGGAGGCACGCTTGGTCTTGTGCAGCCCCAGCGCCTGCTGGGCGTTGCGCTGGACGGTGCCCATCAGGTCCTTCTTGTCCCCCCGCTGCGGGATGCGGAGGCTGACCTGGGAGCCCCGGCGTCCCGCGAGCCACTGGGAGACGGCTTCGGGGTCCTCGGGAAGCGCCGGGACGAGCACCTCCTTGGGGACGGAGTCGCCCGCCTCCTCCCCGTAGAGCTGCTGGAGCGCGTGCTCGACGAGACCCGCCGTGTCGACGGCCTCGACCTTGTCGGTGACCCAGCCGCGCTGGCCGCGCACCCGGCCGCCGCGGACGTGGAAGATCTGGACGGCGGCCTCGAGCTCGTCCTCGGCGACGGCGATGAGGTCCGCGTCGGTGGCGTCGGCGAGGACGACGGCGCTCTTCTCCATGGCACGCCTGAGCGCCTCGGCGTCGTCGCGCAGCCGGGCCGCCCGCTCGTACTCCATCTCCTCGGCCGCCTGCGTCATGTCCTTCTCGAGGCGGCGGATGTACGTACCCGTCCGGCCCGCCATGAAGTCGCAGAAGTCCTCCGCCAGGTCCCGGTGTTCGTCGGGGGTCACCCGGCCCACGCAGGGCGCGGAGCACTTGCCGATGTAGCCGAGGAGGCAGGGGCGCCCGGTCCGCTCCGCGTTCTTGAAGACACCGGCGGAGCACGTGCGCACGGGGAAGACCCGGAGCATCAGGTCGACGGTCTCGCGGATCGCCCAGGCGTGCCCGTACGGACCGAAGTGGCGCACGCCCTTCTTCTTGGCGCCGCGCATGACCTGGACGCGGGGGAACTCCTCGTTGAGGGTGACCGCGAGGTAGGGATAGCTCTTGTCGTCGCGGTACTTGACGTTGAACCGGGGGTCGTACTCCTTGATCCAGGTGTACTCCAGCTGGAGCGCCTCGACCTCGGTGGAGACCACCGTCCATTCGACGGAGGCGGCCGTGGTGACCATCGTGCGGGTGCGCGGGTGGAGGCCCGCCAGGTCCTGGAAGTAGTTGGCCAGGCGCTGGCGCAGGTTCTTGGCCTTGCCGACGTAGATCACCCGGCGGTGCTCGTCGCGGAACTTGTAGACCCCCGGGGAGTCGGGGATCTGTCCCGGCTTGGGGCGGTAGCTGGAGGGGTCTGCCATGTCTTACACCCTACTTGCGGGCTGTGACAGACCGGCATTCCCCGAGGCCACCGCCCCGGGCCGGCACGGTGGTCCCGAGCGGGCACGGACGGGCACGGCCGACGGGCGTGGGCCCGGTCCGCCCGGACCGTCCGCGGGGCCGGCCGAGGTCCGCCCGCCGGGGACCGCGGGGGGGGTCCGCCCGGTCAGGCCCCGGGGCCTGCGACGAGCTTGCCGCCCTCCACCGTGACCGGGACGGCGGGAAGCGGCACGGTGGCCGGCCCCTGCAGTGCCTTGCCGGTCGTCATGTCGAAGCGGCTGCCGTGGCACGGGCAGTTGCCCTCGTTGCCCTCGACCTTGTCCAGGAGACAGCCGGCGTGGGTGCACTGCGCGCTGAACGCCTTGTACTGGCCCGCGGCCGGGCAGCTCACGACGACCCGCTGCTCACGGTAGAGCTTCGCCCCGCCGACCGGGACCTCGTCAGCGGCACCGAGCTCGACGGGCGCGGTGGGTGTCGGCGTCTGCGCGTGGCCCAGCTTCGAATCGGTCGAGCAGGCGGCCGCTCCCAGCCCGGCGGCACCGGCGAGAGCGGCGCCCTTCAGTACGGTACGGCGGGCGGCGGGCAGGCCGGACATGCGGTCTCCACTGGTCGGGGGGACAGAGAGCCGCCGTTCCCGCCCGGGCGCCGGGCGCCCGTGGACACCGGGCACAGGCCGCACCCGGAGGCATCGGCGACAGACCCGACGATACCGACGGAGAACGCCGCACCTTCGACCGGCCCCGCCCCCGGGGGCCGGACAACACGGAGGCGGCCCCCGGGTCACCGGGGGCCGCCTCGTAGGGACCTGTCAGGCCTTCCGCGTGCGGGTGGCCTTCTTCGCGACGGCCTTCTCGGCTGCCGCCTTCTTCGTGGTCCTGGCCGTGGCCGAGGCGCGCGCCGGGGCGGTCTTCGCGGCGACCGCCTTCTTCGCGGGCGCCCTGCGGGCCGGCTTACGGGTCGCGGGGATCCCCGCGGCCTCACTGATCCGGTCCGCCCCCAGCACCGTCTGGAGGAACTTCCCGGTGTGGCTGGCCGGCTCCGAGGCGACCTGCTCCGGGGAGCCCTCGGCGATGACCAGGCCGCCGCCCTTGCCCCCTTCGGGGCCCATGTCGATGACCCAGTCGGCGGTCTTGACGACATCGAGGTTGTGCTCGATGACGATCACCGTGTTGCCCTTGTCGACCAGCCCCGAGAGCACGCTGATGAGCTTGCTGATGTCCTCGAAGTGCAGACCGGTGGTCGGCTCGTCCAGCACGTAGACCGTGCGCCCGGTGGAGCGCTTCTGCAGCTCGCTCGCCAGCTTCACGCGCTGTGCCTCACCGCCGGACAGCGTCGGCGCGGACTGACCGAGCCTGACGTATCCGAGGCCCACCTCGTTGAGCGTGCGCAGGTGGCGGGCGATCGTCGGGACGGCCTCGAAGAACTCCAGCCCCTCCTCGATCGGCATGTCCAGGACCTCGGCGATGGACTTGCCCTTGTAGTGGACCTCCAGGGTCTCCCGGTTGTACCGCGCGCCGTGGCAGACCTCGCACGGGACGTACACGTCCGGCAGGAAGTTCATCTCGATCTTGATCGTGCCGTCGCCGGAGCAGTTCTCGCAGCGTCCGCCCTTGACGTTGAAGGAGAAGCGGCCCGGCAGGTAGCCGCGCACCTTCGCCTCCATGGTCTCGGCGAACAGCCTGCGGACGTGGTCGAAGACTCCGGTGTACGTGGCCGGGTTGGACCGGGGTGTGCGTCCGATCGGCGACTGGTCGACGTGGACGACCTTGTCGACCAGATCGTCCCCGTCGACCCGGGTGTGGCGCCCGGGCACGGACTTGGCGCCGTTGAGCTCGCGCGCGAGGTGGGTGTAGAGGATGTCGTTGACCAGGGTCGACTTCCCCGAACCGGAGACACCGGTGACCGCCGTGAGCACGCCCAGCGGGAAGGAGACGTCGATGTCCTGGAGGTTGTTCTCGCGGGCACCGTGCACCGTGAGCAGGCGCTTCGGGTCCACGGGGCGCCGGATGTCGGGCATCGCGATCGCCCGCTTGCCGGAGAGGTACTGACCGGTGATCGACTCCTTGTTGGCCAGGAGCTCGTCGAGGGAGCCGGAGTGGACGACCTTGCCGCCGTGCTCACCGGCGCCCGGGCCGATGTCGACGACCCAGTCGGCGACCTTGATGGTGTCCTCGTCGTGCTCGACGACGATCAGCGTGTTGCCCATGTCCCGGAGCCGGACCAGGGTCTCGATCAGCCGGTGGTTGTCGCGCTGGTGCAGGCCGATGGACGGCTCGTCCAGCACGTACAGCACGCCGACGAGGCCGGAGCCGATCTGGGTGGCGAGCCTGATGCGCTGGGCCTCGCCGCCGGACAGGGTGCCCGCGGCGCGGTTCAGCGAGAGGCAGTCGAGGCCCACGTCGACGAGGAACTTCAGCCGCTCGTTGACCTCCTTGAGCACCCGCTCCGCGATCTTCTTGTCCCGGGCGTTCAGCTTGAGACGGCCGAGGAATTCGGCGCACTCGCTGATCGACATCGCGGCGACCTCGGCGATGGACTTCTCCATCACCGTCACCGCGAGGACGATCGGCTTGAGCCGGGTGCCCTCACAGGTCGGGCACGGCACCTCGCGCATGTAGCCCTCGAAGCGCTCCCTGCTGGAGTCGCTCTCGGCCTCGGAGTGGCGCCTCTTGACGAACTGCACCGCGCCCTCGAAGGAGGGGGTGGTGTAGGCGCGCTCGCGCCCGTACCTGTTGCGGTAGCGCACCTCGGTCTGGATCTTGTGGCCGTGGAGCAGCGCCTTCTTGGCGCGCTGCGGCAGTCCGGCCCAGGGGATGTCCGTACGGAATCCGAGGGCGTCGGCGAGCGCGCCGATCTGGCGTCCGAAGTACTCCTTGGTGTGGCCGTGCGACCAGGGGTGGATCGCGCCCTCGTCGAGGGACTTGTCCTCGTCCGGGACGATCAGCTCCGGGTCGACCTCCATCCGCGTACCGATGCCCGTGCAGTCGGGGCAGGCGCCGAAGGGGGAGTTGAAGGAGAAGGAGCGGGGCTCCATCTCCTCGAAGGAGAGGTCGTCGTACGCACAGTAGAGGTGCTCGGAGTACATCCGCTCACGCTCGGGGTCGTCCTCGTCCAGGTCGACGAAGTCGAGCACGACCATGCCGCCGGAGAGGCCCAGCGCGGTCTCGACCGAGTCGGTGAGCCGGCGCTTGGCACTGTCCTTCACCGTGAGGCGGTCGATGACCACCTCGATGGTGTGCTTCTCCTGCTTCTTCAGCTTGGGCGGCTCGGACAGCTGGATCGTCTCGCCGTCGACCCGGGCCCTGCTGTAGCCCTTGGTCTGGAGATCGGCGAAGAGGTCGACGAACTCGCCCTTGCGCTCGCGCACGAGCGGGGAGAGCACCTGGAAGCGGCTGCCCTCGGGCAGGCCGAGCACCTTGTCGACGATGGCCTGCGGGGACTGGCGGGAGATGGGCCTGCCGCACTCGGGGCAGTGCGGCTTGCCGATCCTGGCGAAGAGCAGCCGGAGGTAGTCGTAGACCTCGGTGATGGTGCCGACCGTCGAGCGCGGGTTGCGCGAGGTCGATTTCTGGTCGATGGAGACAGCGGGCGACAGGCCTTCGATGAAGTCGACGTCCGGCTTGTCCATCTGGCCGAGGAACTGCCGGGCGTACGAGGAGAGCGACTCCACGTAGCGCCGCTGGCCCTCGGCGAAGATCGTGTCGAACGCGAGGGAGGACTTGCCCGACCCCGAGAGCCCGGTGAAGACGATGAGGGAGTCACGGGGGAGGTCGAGCGAGACGTTCTTCAGGTTGTGCTCGCGCGCGCCACGGACGATGAGACGGTCGGCCACGCCGGTCCGCACCTTTCTGGAGAGAAGTGGGGGAACTGAGCCCCTGACCCAGGGTATGGGCGGTGCCACAGCGATGTACGAAGCTTTCAACTCCGAGCGTATAGCACGCGCATTCGATTTATGGTCGGCTGCCAAGGGCTTCACCCGATCGAGTGGACAGGGCTACGCTCGGCTCATGATTGATCATGCGCACGACCTGGAAGCCGTACGTGAAGCGACCGGTCGACTGCTCCGAGCGACGGGCGAACTGGACGACGCCTCGCTCGCCGAGCCGTCGCGTCTGCCGGGCTGGAGCCGCGGCCATGTTCTCGCCCACCTGTCACGTAACGCCGACGCCCTCGAAAATGTTCTCCGGGGACGCCCGATGTACGCGAGCAGCGAAACCCGGGACGCCGACATCGCGCGCGACGCCCCCCGGCCGCTCGCCGAGCAGCTCGCCGACCTGCGCAGCAGCGCGGCAGCCTTCCTGGCGGCGGCCACCGTGCCCGCAGACTGGTCCCGCACCGTCACGCTGCGCAACGGCGTCACGGACTCGGCCTCCCAGCTCCCGTTCCGCCGCTGGGCCGAGGTCGAGCTGCACCACGTCGATCTGGGGGTGGGCTACGAGCTGGAGGACCTCCCCGAGGAGTTCGTGATCCGGGAGAACGACTTCCTGGCCGAGCGGTTCGCCGGGCACCCCGGCGTGGTGCCCACGACGGCGGTGACCGGGGACGGCCGGCTCTGGACCACGGGCGGCGGCGCCGACGGCGGATCGGTCGTCGTCCGGGGCACGGCGCGGGACATCCTCGGCTGGCTCTGCGGACGCCGTGACGGCTCCGGACTGACGGCGGAAGGCGGCCCCCTGCCCGAACTGCCCCCGCTATAGGCTGAGGCGCATGACGTACAGCGGAACGGTGAAGGTCGGCGGACCCGCGGATGTGCACGAGCTGACGGACCTGATGATCTCCAAGGTCGCTGTCGGCCCGATGAGCAACAACGCCTATCTGCTGCGGTGCCGGGCCACCGGTGAGCAGCTCCTGATCGACGCGGCCGACGAGGCCGGGATCCTGCTGCGGCTGATCGGGGCGGACGGCATCGTGTCCGTCGTCACCACGCACCGGCACGGCGACCACTGGCAGGCGCTCGGCGAGGTGGTGGCCGCGACCGGCGCGCGCACCTACGCCGGGGCGTACGACGCGGAGGGCATCCCGGTCCCGACGGACGTACGCGTCGAGGACGGCGACACGGTCCGGGTGGGCCGGGTCCGCCTGACCGCCCGCCATCTGACCGGGCACACCCCGGGGTCCATCGCGCTGGTCTACGACGACCCGCACGGGGCACCACACCTGTTCACCGGGGACTGCCTCTTCCCCGGAGGCCCCGGGCGGACCCTGGGTCCCACGGATTTCACGTCGCTGATGGACGGCCTCGAGGAGAAGATCTTCGGGACGCTCCCGGACGAGACATGGGTCTACCCGGGCCACGGGAACGACACCACCCTCGGTGACGAGCGCCCGCACCTCGCGGAGTGGCGGGCGAGGGGCTGGTAGACGCCGGAGCCCGGTCGCGTCGGGCGGAGGCACCGGCCGGGCACCGGGTGCGGAGCCGCGCTCCGGGTCTCCCGTCACCGGCGGCGAGACCCTCACCCGGGCACCTGCCGGGAGCACGTCCGGATACCTTCCGGCAGCACGAAGGACGGCGGCGGCCGGGACCCTGGAGGGTCCCGGCCGCCGCCGTCCGTGCGCTCTACCTCCGGGCTGTCGCCCTCGGGCCGCTGCCGGCTACTTCTCCGCGCCGACGTTCTCGTTGTCGTCGTCGGCCGCCTTCGCCGGCTCGGCGGCCGCGGCCGCCTCCTGCTTCTTGTTGGCGATCAGGCTGGTGATCGTGGTGATCACCAGGACGCCGCAGATGACGGAGAGCGAGAACGGGATGGAGATCTCGGGCACGTGCACGCCGGACTCGTGCAGTGCGTGGAGCACCAGCTTCACACCGATGAATCCGAGGATCACCGAGAGGCCGTAACTGAGGTGGACCAGCTTCTTCAGCAGACCGCCGATGAGGAAGTACAGCTGCCGCAGGCCCATCAGGGCGAACGCGTTGGCGGTGAAGACGATGTACGGGTCCTGGGTCAGGCCGAAGATCGCGGGGATGGAGTCCAGCGCGAACAGCACATCGGTGGTGCCGATGGCGAGCATGACCACCATGAGCGGGGTCAGGACGCGCTTGCCGTTGTTCCGGATGAAGAGCTTCGTCCCGTGGTACCTGTCGGCGACACCGAAGCGGTGCTCGATCGACTTCAGGAGACGGTTCTCCTCGAACTCGTCCTCCTCCTCGCCTGCCCGCGCCTCCTGGATGAGCTTCCAGGCGGTGTAGATCAGGAACGCGCCGAAGATGTAGAAGACCCACGAGAAGTTGGCGATGACCGCGGCACCCGCGGCGATGAAGATCGCTCGCAGCACCAGGGCGATCAGTACACCGATCAGCAGCACCCGCTGCTGGAGGTGGGAGGGCACCGAGAACTTCGCCATGATCAGGACGAAGACGAAGAGGTTGTCCACGCTGAGTGACTTCTCGGTGATGAAGCCGGCGAAGAATTCGCCCGAGGCCTGGCTCTCGCCGAAGACCAGCAGTCCGAGCCCGAAGAGCACGGCCAGCGTGATCCAGACGATGGTCCAGATCCCGGCTTCCTTGGTCGACACGTCATGGGGCTTGCGCCCGATGAAGAAGTCGACGGAGATGAGGGCGACGAGACCAAAGATGGTCAGCGTCCAAAGAGTCCATGAAACGTCCACTGCGCCTCCGGCAGTTCGCTACGGCTATAGATCAGCGTCGTCGCTGCCGGAGGTCTCTTCCACCCAGAGCGCGCGGGATGCGCGCCGGGCCGGCGCCCCGGGACCGGTCACAGTCCGTACTGACGGGAACGCCGCGATCGGGAGTACTCCCCTCCGCACAAAGAACAGTACAGGAAACACCAAGAATAGGTAAAGCCGCAGGCAAAGGATGACCAAAACCCCAGGTCACAGCCTTATCGGAGGCTTTTCTCAGCGGTAGCCCGCGCGGCGCGCCGCGGCGACCAGGGCGAGGACCTGCTGCAGGACGCGGCTCCCCTGCGGCGCCCTCAGCGGCTCGTACGTCCAGGCGTGGCCCACCCACGGGTCCGCGAGGTGATCGTCGGCCACGGGGGTGATCCGCAGCAGGGACCGCCACAGCGGGTCGAGCACCGGGCCATAGGCACGGGCGTCCTCACGGTCGGCGATCATCAGCAGGTGGACACCCACGGCGGGGCCCTCGTCGGCGAGGTAGCGCAACTGGGTGACGGCCCGGTCGTCGAAGCCGTGCGGGAAGTCGTTGACGATCAGCAGCTGCTCCCCGGTGTCCAGGTCCGGGGGGAGCGAGTCGGCCGCACCGGCCCTGACCGCCATCTGCACGAGGTCGACGCGCCGGGTGAGGTGGGCGAGGACCGAGGCCACTCCCCCGGCTCCGGCGGCGGGCGGCACGGCGAGCACCCCGGAACCGACCAGCGGGGCGAGCCCGCCGGCGGCGGAGCCGGCGGGATCGATGACGTGGACCGAGAACTCGTCCGCCGGGTAGACGGCGAGCAGCCGGGCGGCCATGGCCACCGCGGTCTCCACGGCCGCCGCGCGCAACTGGTCGCCGTCCGTCGAGGCGGCGGCGTCGGAGGCCGTACGGCCGCTGTCGATCCAGATCCCGCGCTCCAGGGGAAGCCGCACCAGCAGCGGGATGCGCAGGTCGGCGCGCTCAGGAAGATGGAGGTCGCCGATGCGCAGCGCCATGGGAATCTCCATCGGCACGCGGTAGCCGTGCCAGACGGGGTTGTCCCAGCCCGCGTACGCGGCGGGGAGGGCGGGCTCCACCACGGCGGACTCGGCGGCGAGCTGTGCCAGATCGCGGTCGAGGGCCTCCCGGGCCCGGGTGGTGAGTTCGTCCCGCCTGGCCCTGGCTTCCTCCCGGGCCCGGTCGCCCGTGCCGCCTATCCGGCTGCGCGGGTCGGAGAGGGTCCGCTCCAGCTCCTGGTCCATCCGGGACTCGGCGAAGTCGACGGCGCTGCGGTAGGCGGCGACGGCGCGGGCGAGGTCCTCGAACATGCCCCAGATCTGGTTGTAGAGGCGCTCGTCCATGGACCAGCCGGTCGCGTCACCGGCGACGGGCTGCGCGGGCTGTCCCGGAGCGGTGGGCGGCGCAGCCGGAGGGGGCGGGGGCGGGGCGGACGTCTGGCGGCGCGGGTGCGCGTAGTTGATGGGGCCGCCCGCCGTGGTGTCCGCGGCCGGTGCCGGGGACGGCTCTGCGAGCGGCTCGGAGCCCGGGGCCGGGGCGGGGTGCCGGTCGCCGGTCACGGGGCCGGCGTCCGGCGGCCCGCTGCCCGCCGACGGCGCGGGCCGGGCGGGGTGGCGAACGCGTTCGCCGTCCGGCGTGCGGGGCGGGGGTGCCACGGAACGGGCGAGCCCGGAGGCCACGGCCCCCTGTATCGACGCGGCCAGCTCGGCGGCGGCTGTCACACCCTGGTCCGCGAGCATCTCGGCGAGTCCGGCGGCGTACCCCTGGCCGACCGCGCGCACCTTCCAGACGCCCTGGCGGCGGTAGAGCTCCAGGGCCGTGACGGCTGACTCGGCGTCCAGGCCGGTGAGGGTGAAGGTCGCGATCTCGGTGCCGTCGAGCCCGGTGACGGCGACGAACGGCGCCGCGACCGCGCCGAAGCTGACGGGCCGGCCGCTCCCCGGCGGGAGGGCCAGGAACACGGTGACGCGGTGCACCGCGTCGGACAGGGCGTCGAGGTCCACAGCGAGCCTGTGGTCGGCCGCGGCCTGCCGGGAGACCTCCAGCCCGGGAAGCTGAGGTGATCCGGGGTGGGCGACCCATTCCGCGCCGTGGACCGTGCCCCGCTCGTCCCCGAGGGTGGCCCCGGCCACGACGGGGGATGCCGCCGAGACCCTGATCTCCAGACGGGTCTGGGGCAAGGTGTGGTTCTGCCCCCGGACCAGCTCGGCCGTCATTGCCCTGTCCCCTCGACGTTCGGTGTGGTGCCCTGCCATGGGCGCAGCTCCCGGCGGCGGGTGCCTCCGGGAGCTGCTCGTGCGGATGTGAACCAGGGTCCGGCCGTGCCCCGGCCTGCCCCGGAGTCCTCGTCCGGGTCACGCCGGAACCGCGTGCCGGGCACGCGGGGCCGGCCTGAGGGCCCTAGAGGTGCGGCAGGATCGACGGCATCAGATCCTGGAAGGTCCGGCCGTTGGCCGGGTTGCCGAGGGCGGTCATCTGCCAGCCACTGCCCGCGCGGTGCACCTTCGCCATGATCTGCGCCGTGTACTGTCCGCCGCCGTCGAGCGTGTAGCGGGCGAGCTCCTGGCCGTTGGTCTCGTCGACGATGCGGCAGAAGGCGTTCTGGACCTCCTGGAACGTCTGCCCGGTGAAGGAGTTCACCGTGAAGACGATCTGGTCGATGTGGACCGGGACGCGCTGCAGGTCGACCAGGATCGCCTCGTCGTCGCCGCCCGAGCCGGCGCCGCCGACCAGGTTGTCACCGGTGTGCTTGACCGAGCCGTCGTCGCTGACGAGGTGGCGGAAGAACACGACGTCCACGGGCTGCTTGTCGGCGAAGAGCACCGCCGAGGCGTCCAGGTCGATCTCCCGCGTGCGCGAGCCGAACAGTCCGCGCCGCGGAGCCGCCTGCCAGCCAAGCCCCATCCGTACCGAGGTCAGGGTCCCCCCGTCGCTCTTCTGCAGGCTGATGGCCTGACCCTTGGTCATATTGACCGTCACGCGCTGTCCCCTCTCCGCATTTTTGCCCCGCAACCGTCCGTGTGCGGTTTCCCCGAACCCTACGCAGTCCCGTGAGGGCGGATGGAGGGCCGGGTCGTTTTTGTGTCGTTCTTGCAACACACCCGGTGCGCGGGGGTCAGGCCAGGCCCGCCTCCCTCATCTGTCGCAGTTCCTTCTTCAGCTCCCCCACCTCGTCGCGCAGCCGGGCGGCCACCTCGAACTGCAGATCGGCGGCGGCGGCCCGCATGCGGTCCGTCATCTCCTCGATGATCCCGGCGAGCTCCGTGGCGGGCCGGTCGGTGACGGCCTCGCTGTCCTTCTTGGTCCTGCCACCGGGTGCGGTCTTCCCGCCGAGCGCGGGGACCGGGGCCTTGGCACCCTTGCCCTGGCGGTAGCCGGAGCCGAGGAGCTGCTCGGTGTCGACCTCCTCGCGGGCGATGGTCGCGACGATGTCGTTGATCTTCTTGCGGAGCGGCTGCGGGTCGATCCCGCGTTCGGTGTTGTAGGCGATCTGCTTCTCCCGACGGCGATTGGTCTCGTCGATCGCCTGCGCCATCGCCGGCGTGATCTTGTCCGCGTACATGTGGACCTGCCCCGAGACGTTCCGGGCGGCGCGTCCGATGGTCTGGATCAGTGAGGTGCCCGACCGCAGGAAGCCCTGTTTGTCGGCGTCGAGGATGGCCACGAGCGACACCTCGGGCAGGTCGAGGCCCTCACGCAGCAGGTTGATGCCGACCAGGACGTCGTACTCGCCGGAGCGCAGCTCGCGCAGCAGCTCGATGCGGCGCAGGGTGTCGACGTCGCTGTGCAGGTAGCGGACCTGGATGCCGAGCTCCAGGAAGTAGTCGGTGAGATCCTCGGACATCTTCTTGGTGAGGGTGGTGACCAGGACCCGCTCGTCCCTCTCGGTCCGCTTGCGGATCTCGTGCACCAGGTCGTCGATCTGGCCCTCGGTGGGCTTGACGACGACCTCCGGGTCGACGAGCCCGGTGGGGCGGATGATCTGCTCGACGAAGCCGTCGCCCCGGGAGAGCTCGTACTTCCCGGGGGTCGCGGACAGGTAGACGGTCTGGTCGATCCTTCCCAGGAACTCCTCCCACTTCAGCGGGCGGTTGTCCAGGGCGGACGGCAGCCTGAAGCCGTGGTCGACGAGGGTCCGCTTGCGGGAGGCGTCGCCCTCGTACATCGCGCCGATCTGCGGCACCGTGACGTGCGACTCGTCCAGGACGAGGAGGAAGTCCTCGGGGAAGTAGTCGAGGAGGGTGTGGGGGGCTGTCCCGGGGTCGCGGTCGTCGAAGTGCATCGAGTAGTTCTCGACGCCGGAGCAGGTGCCGATCTGGCGGAGCATCTCGATGTCGTACGTCGTGCGCATGCGCAGCCGCTGGGCCTCCAGCATCTTGCCCTGCTTCTCCAGCTCGGAGAGGCGCTGCTCCAGCTCCCTCTCGATGCGGCCGACCGCCCGCTCCATGCGCTCGGGACCCGCGACGTAGTGGCTGGCGGGGAAGACGTGGAGCGACCTGTCCTCGCTGATGATCTCGCCGGTCAGCGGGTGGAGCGTGGAGAGGGCCTCGATCTCGTCACCGAACATCTCGATGCGGACGGCGAGCTCCTCGTAGACCGGGAAGATCTCGATGGTGTCGCCGCGCACCCGGAAGGTGCCGCGGGTGAACGCCAGGTCGTTGCGGGTGTACTGCATCTCGACGAAGCGGCGCAGCAGCTGGTCGCGGTCGATCTCGTCGCCGATTTTGAGCTGGACCATCCGGTCCACGTACTCCTGCGGGGTGCCCAGGCCGTAGATGCAGGAGACGGAGGCGACCACGACGACGTCGCGCCGGGTGAGCAGCGAATTCGTGGCGGAGTGCCTCAGCCGTTCCACCTCCTCGTTGATCGAGGAGTCCTTCTCGATGTAGGTGTCCGACTGCGGGACGTACGCCTCGGGCTGGTAGTAGTCGTAGTACGAGACGAAGTACTCGACGGCGTTGTTCGGGAGGAGCTCGCGGAACTCGTTGGCCAGCTGGGCGGCCAGCGTCTTGTTCGGCGCCATCACCAGGGTGGGGCGCTGCAGCTTCTCGATCATCCAGGCCGTGGTCGCCGACTTCCCGGTGCCGGTCGCGCCGAGCAGCACGATGTCCTTCTCCCCGCCGCGGACTCGCCGCTCCAGCTCGGCGATGGCCGCGGGCTGGTCACCGCTGGGCTGGTAGGGACTGATGACCTCGAAAGGCGCCATCGAACGTTCGATCTTCGAAACGGGCCGCATGCAACCACCGTACGGCGCGCCACTGACAACAGCGCCGTGTCAGCGGTTCCGGGGCTGCCCGTACTCCCCGCCGGCGGAGGTCCGGGAGGCCGTGCGGCGGCGCTGGACGGGGATGGGGGCGGTCTGGGCGCGGGGGCCGTGTCCGGGGCGGTGGCCGGGGCCGTCGTCCGTGACCGCCAGGGGGTCGAACAGCACGATCACCCCGGCGAGGAGCAGGAAGCAGCCCGGGCCGATCATCATCGGGAGGAGCAGCGAGGTGGGTGCGTCACCCACCGCGCCGGGCGCGGCGGCGGGGTGCAGGTGCACCCGGAGCGCGGCCATGCCGGTGTAGTGCATGCCGCTCACCGCGACGCCCATGACCACGCTCGCGCCGAGGCTGGGCAGGAAGCCGTGGACGGAGACGGCCGCCCACAGTGCCACGGTCGCGGCCACCACGGCGATGACGACGGAGAGCGAGACCGTGATCGTGTCGTACTCGAACTCCCCCTCGAAGCGCATTCCGGCCATGCCCAGGTAGTGCATGGAGGCGACGCCGAGACCGGTGATCGTCCCGCCGGTGACCAGCGCCATACGGGTCGCGCCCCGGTAGCCGACGAGGAAGATCCCGATCCCGACCATGAGGACGGCCACGGCGAGGCTGGCGAAGGTGAGCGGCCTGTCGTAGCTCACCGTCGTCTGCTCGACGCTGAAGCCCACCATCGCGATGAAGTGCATCGTCCAGATGCCCGACCCTATGGAGGTCGCCCCGAGGGCGAGCCAGCCCGCCCTGGCGGTGCGCCGCGTACGCAGGGACCGCGTGGTGCAGCGCAGGCCGAGTGCCGCGCCGAGGCACGCCATGAGGAATGCCGCGACCGGGGTCACGAGGCCGTAACTGAATCCGTCAACTGTGCCCTGCATGCTGGTACGCCCTTCGCGGAGGCCCGGGTTCGGGGGTGACCCTATGGGGCAAGGCCCGGCAAGCAAACATAAGAACGGCATTTTATCCGCCCGCGTGGCGGCCGGTGCTCCGGTACCGAACAATGCGTTCACATCATGGTCATCACCGACCCGCCGCCCGTTGGGCACCGGCTGGGAGCCTCTTCTCTGTCCCCACCCCGACGCGAGGAGTACACGTGTCCGCACGCACAGCAACCACCTCCACCGCGGTCGCCGCCCTGCTGGCCGGCTGCGTCCTGCTGCCCGCCACGCGGGCGCAGGCGGAGGGCCACGAGCCCGGCCCGGTCGTCCTCGCCCATCGGGGGGCCTCCGCCTACGCCCCGGAGAACACGCTGGCCGCCGTGGACGCGGCGGCCCGCCTGGGCATCGCCTGGGTGGAGAACGACGTGCAGCTCACCAGGGACGGTGTGCCGGTCGTGGTGCACGACACCAGCCTGAGGCGGACCACCGACGCGGAGGAGGTCTACCCCGGCCGCGCGCCCTGGGCGGTCGAGGACTTCACCGCGGCGGAGATCGCGGAGCTGGACGCGGGCAGCTGGTTCGGGGAGCGGTTCACGGGAGCCGGGGTGCCGACGCTCACGCAGTATCTGCGCCGCGTCGAGCGCAACCGCCAGAATCTGCTCCTGGAGATCAAGAGCCCGGAGACGTACCCGGGGATCGAGCGGGAGACCCTGCGCGTACTGCGTGCGGAGGGCTGGCTCGACCGCGCCCACGTCACGCACCGGCTGGTCGTCCAGAGCTTCGGTGCAGAGAGTGTGAAGACTGTCCACGCGCGGCGTCCCGACGTGGTGACGGGCTTCCTGGGCACCCCCTCACCCGCCGACCTGCCGTCGTACGCGGCGTTCACCGACCAGATCAATCCGTCGTACACGACGATCGACGCCGGCTACGTCGCCGCGGTGCAGAAGCTGAAGGGCGCCCACGGCAGACCGCTCCGGGTGAACACCTGGACGGTCAACGACGCGGCGAAGGCCGCCGAGGTGGCGGGCTTCGGTGTCGACGGCGTCATCACGGACACCCCCGACGTCGTCCGGGACGCCACCCGCTGAGAGCCGGGCTGTCGGTGGCCGCCCGTACGGTGGTCGCATGGACAGTGACGAGCGGGACGTGCAGTGGTCCGTCGTGCCCAGCGACATCGGGCCACTGCTGCTCGCGGCGACGGGCACGGGGCTGGTGAACATCGCCTTCCACGCGCGCCCCGCGGTCCGGGACACGGTGCTCGGGCGACTGCGGACACGACTGGGCGCGGACCCCGTGGAGGCACCCGGCTCCGCCCGTCTCGCCGAAGCCGAGCGCCAGCTCGCCGCGTACTTCGCGGGCGGGCTGCGGACGTTCTCGCTGGACCTGGACTGGTCGCTGGCCTCCGGGTTCAACCGCGAGGTGCTCCGGGAGCTCGCGTCCGGGGTGCCGTACGGCACGGTCGTCGGATACGGCGACCTCGCGGGCCGGGTCGGGCAGCCCGGGGCCGCACAGGCCGTGGGGGCCGCCATGGGTTCCAACCCGCTGCCGGTGGTGGTGCCGTGCCACCGGGTGGTGGAGAGCGGCGGAGGGCTCGGCGGTTTCGGCGGCGGACTGGAGACGAAGCGGCGGCTGCTCGCCCTCGAGGGGATACTCCCGCAGCCACTCTTCTAGAGGCGTGCGCGCCGGTCCGGGAGCCGCTCCGCCCACCGCGCCCCGTCCCGGCAGGTCCGCTGCGCAAGGGCCTGATACCCGATGTCGCATCCGGTTGCGAGCTGGCACACTGCGGCGGTGACGACCGCCCTTCCCCCCTCCAGGATCACAGCCGCCGACCTTCCGGCCCTGCGACGCAGGACATCCGCCGTCCTCATCGGCAGCCAGATACTCGGCGGCCTCGGCGTGGCCATCGGGATCGCCCTCGCCCCCGTCCTGGCGGCGGAGGTGAGCGGCTCGGAGGCGCTGTCCGGGCTCGCCCCGACCGCCTCCGTGACGGGTACGGCTCTGCTGTCACTGCCGCTGGCCGCCCTGATGACCTCGCGGGGCCGGCGACCCGGGCTCGTCCTCGCCTATCTGATCGGTTCGGTGGGCGCGGCGCTGGTGGTGACCGCCGCGGTGGTGGGCAGCTTCCCGCTGCTGCTCCTCGGCATGGCCGGGTTCGGCGCCGGCTCGTCGGCCAATCTCCAGGCCAGGTTCGCCGCAGCCGACCTGGCCGAGCCGGACCGGCGCGGCCGGGCGATCTCCACCGTCATCTGGGCGACCACGATCGGTTCGGTGCTCGGCCCGAACATCGCCGCTCCCGCCGGCCGGGTCTTCCGGGGCACGTCCGTACCCGAGACCGCCGGGCCGTTCGCCTGGGCCGCCGTCATCTTCCTGCTCACCGGCCTCGTGGTCGCCGTGCTGCTGCGCCCCGATCCGCTGCTCACCGCGCGGACGCTCGCTCCGCAGGACACCGGCACCGCCACGAAGCGCTCCCTGCGCGCGGGCGTCGCGGCGGTGCGTGCCTCCCCGATGGCGCGGCTGGCGCTGGTGACCGTCGCCGTGTCCCACACCGCCATGGTCTCGGTCATGGTGATGACCCCGGTCCACCTCGGACACCACGGCGCGGACATCCAGCTGATCGGGCTGGTCATCAGCGGTCACATCGCGGGCATGTACGCGTTCTCCCCCGTCATGGGCTGGCTCTCCGACCGGGTGGGGAGGCTGTCCGTCATCGGGCTGGCCGCCGGGCTGCTGTGCTGCGCCACGGTGCTGGCCGGCACCTCGGGCGCGGGCCACGGCAGGACCGCGGCGGGCCTGTTCGTCCTGGGACTCGGCTGGTCGGCGGGGCTGGTCGCCGGTTCGGCGCTCCTCACCGACTCCGTGCCGCAGGCCGCCCGCGCCGCGGTGCAGGGCCTCTCGGACCTCACGATGAACACGGCGGCGGGCATCGGCGGCGCGGTCGCCGGACTGATCGTCTCCCGGCTGGGTTACGGCTGGCTGAACACGGCCGCCGCCTGCCTGTTGCTGCCGATGGCCGCGCTCGCCCTGCGGCGGGCCCTCGGCCCGCCTCCGCAGCCGGCCGGGAAGACCTGAGGGGCCGACGGGGACCCGTGCGGGTTTGCGGGCGCCGCGCCTGCGACAGGGATGGGGCATGCATCGGAACCCATCGGCATCCACGTCGCAGGAACCCGGCCGCCACACCCCCGTCCTCTCCGCCGAGGTGCGGGAGGCCCTCGCCGCAGGACGCCCCGTCGTCGCCCTGGAGTCGACGATCATCGCGCACGGTCTGCCCCGTCCACGCAACCACCAGGTCGCCCAGGAGCTGGAGGAGCTCGTGCGCGAGGCCGGTGCCGTGCCGGCCACCGTCGCCCTTCTGGACGGCCGGGCCCATGTGGGCCTGCTGCCAGACCAGTTGGTGCGGGTGGCGGAGGATCCGGCGATGCGGAAGCTGGGCCATCACGACCTGGCGCCCGCCCTGGCCACGGGCGCGAGCGGGGCGACGACCGTCTCCGCGACCGCGTTCCTGGCGGCCCGGGCCGGGCTGCGCGTGTTCGCGACCGGAGGGCTCGGCGGCGTACACCGGGAGTGGACCGAGACCCAGGACGAGTCCGCGGATCTCCGGCTGCTCGCCCGGACCGGCATCACGGTGGTCTGCGCGGGCGTGAAGTCGATCCTGGACGTACCGGCCACCCTCCAGCGCCTCGAGACGCTCGGCGTCGGCGTCCTCGGCTACGGCACCGGGCACTTCCCCGGCTTCTATCTGAGCAGCTCGGGCGAGCCGGTCGACTGGACGGTCCGTACGCCGCAGGAGGTGGCGGACGTGATGCGGGCCCGGGAGGAGCTCGGCGGCCCCGCCGCGGCGCTGATCGTCGCCAACCCCGTGCCCGAGAAGGAGCAGTTGGACCCCGCGGTGCACGACCGGGTGCTCGCCCGGGCCCTGGACGCCTGCCGGGAGCGCGGGATCGTGGGACAGGCCGTCACACCGTTCCTGCTGGAGTTCCTGATGCGGGAGACCGACGGCGCGTCCCTGGAGGCCAACCTGGCCGCCGTACGCGGAAACGTGCGGCTCGCCGCGCTGATCGCGGCGGCGGCGGCACGGTGACCGGGGGTGCGTTGCTCATCGTCGGCGACGTGGTGACCGACGTGGTCGTACGGCACGGCTCGGCCCTGGTCCACGGCACGGACACGGCCGCGCGGATCAGTACGCTGCCGGGCGGGGCCGGGGCCAACGTGGCCTGCTGGGCGGTGCGTTCGGGGGTGCGGGACGTGCGGCTGCTGGCCCGGGCCGGGGCCGACTCCGCAGCCTGGCACCGGGGTGCGCTGGAACGGGCGGGGGTACGCCCGCTGCTGGCCGTGGACGAGCGGACGCCCACCGGCACCGTGGTCGCCCTGGTCGACTCCTCGGCCGAGCGCACCTTCCTCACCGACAGCGGTGCGGTCCTGCGCCTCTCCCCCGGCGACTGGTCGCCGGCGCTGCTCGACGGCGTCGCCCGGCTGCATCTCTCCGGCTACCTCCTCTTCGCGGCGACGAGCCGGGCGACGGCGCTCCTCGCACTGCGGGAGGCCGGGCGCCGGGGCGTCCCGGTGAGCGTCGACCCGGCGTCGGCGGGATTCCTCGCCGTGCTGGGCGCCGGGGCCTTCCTGGACCTGGTCCAGGGCGTGGACCTGCTGCTGCCGAACGCGGACGAGGCCCGCGAGCTGACCGGTCTGCCGGACACCGCCGACGCGGCGGCGAAGCTGAGCCACCACGCCGGCCGGGTCGTGGTCACCCTCGGGGACCGGGGAGCCCTGCTGGCGGCGGGAGGCGCGGTGACCGCGCGCGTGCCCGCCCCTGCCGTCCGGGACCCCGTCGACTCGACGGGCGCGGGGGACGCCTTCACGGGTGCGTACCTCGCGGCGCTCCTGGCGGGGGCGGACGACGCCGCGGCTGCCGTGGCCGGCTGCCGGGCCGGGGCCGAGGCGGTCGCGACCGTCGGCGGCCGCCCCGGACCGTGCCCCTCGTAGCGGCGGGTGCCGGGTCCGGGCGGGGGTCGCGACACGCTCCCGTCCGGGCGGGACGGCGGGCCCGCGGCTACGCCCCGATGCCCGTCCAGGCGGGCCGGTGGGGGTCGTCGGTCCGGACGACCACGTCCGCGCTCTCCGCGGGCGCCACCTCGTCCTCGTACCGCGCGAAGGCGGGCAGCGTCCACTGTTCGGCCTCCTCCGTGCGCCGTCGCAGCGCACCCGCCGACAGGCTCAGATGGACGCGGAGGTCGAACGGGAACCAGTGCCCGAGGAGCAGCGGGCCGTGCAGGATCAGCACCCCGCCCTCGGGCAGCACCCGGTACGGGCTGCGGGTCGCCCGGTCCGTCACCGGGTCCCAGAGGTCGGGCAGCACCCGGCCGCTGCCGCCGGGCTCGAGCGGCCGGAACACCTCGCGCCACAGCGCACCGGTGTCGAACCAGCCTTCGGCGTACGCGTCCGGGTCCTGCTTGCCGTACTCGTAGCGCAGACTCGCCGGGCGCAGGAATCCGCCGGTCGACACGGTCAGGACCGTACGTCCGCGGGCCCGCAGCGCTCCGGCGACGTGTTCGGCGCGATCGCCGGGGAGGGCGGCCGGGGCTCCGTCGACACCGATCCTGAGCCAGGGCCCGCCGTCTGCCGGATGCAGCCCGTCGGCGTGCTCGGCGAGGGTTTCGGACAGCCGTTCCCAGGTGATCGGTTCGAATCGCACGCGTCCATCATCGCCCGCCACCGGCCGGAGCCGCGCGCTCCGGGTCTGCGGGCGGTCAGAGCCGCGAACCTCTGTCCCGCAGCAGCTCGGTGATCTCCCGGACGAGCTCGGCGTCGTTCTTCCTGGCCGTGCCGGGTGCGGTGGTGCCGGACACGAGTGCGTCGAGCTGCTCGGCGGTGCGGAAGTCGTAGGCCCGCTCCTCCTCCTCGCCGGGGACGTTGTCGTACGCGTCCTCGGCACGGAATCCGACGGTCAGGTCGACGGCCTTCGCGATGAGCCAGGTCAGGATGAAGGAGAACGCGATGACGGACACGATCGCGACGAGCTGCTTGCCGAGCAGGGCCCAGCCGCCGCCCTCGAAGAGGCCCTTCTGGCCGCTGATCCGCGCGGTGGCGAACAGGCCGACCATGATCAGTCCGACGAACCCGCCGACTCCGTGCACACCGACGACGTCGAGGGTGTCGTCCACGTTGAAGCGGTACTTGAGCGTGATCGCGAAGGCGCAGACCGCGCCGACGACGAGCCCGGTGATGACGGCACCCAGGGTGTCGATCTCACCGCAGGCGGGGGTGATGGCGACCATGCCCGCGACGGCGGACGAGACGACGCCCATGGTCGTCACCTTGCCGGTGCGCCATTTCTCGACCAGCGGCCAGGTGACCATGGCGCCCGCGGCGCCCAGTTGCGTGTTGATGAACGCGGCGGCTGCGGTGCCCTGGTCGCTCAGTGCGGAACCGGAGTTGAAGCCGAACCAGCCGAACCAGAGGAGTCCGACGCCGATCACGACGAGCGGGATGTTGTTGGGCCGTTCCTCCCGGCGGGCGAAGTCCCGCGGTGCCCGCAGGACGAGTGCCACGGCCAGGCCGGCGACTCCGGAGTTGAGCTCCACGGGCAGACCGCCGGCGAAGTCGAGCGCGCCGAGGTGCTTGACGATCCAGCCGTCCTGGTCGAACACCCAGTGCGCGAGCGGGACGTAGACGATCAGCAGCCACAGGACGACGAAGACGAGCCAGCCCTTCATCGTGGCGCGGTCGGCGATCGATCCGCTGATCAGCGCGACGGTGATGATCGCGAAGCCCATCTGGAACGTGCTGTAGACGTAGGTCGGGATGTGGCCGGTCAGCGTGGTCAGCCCGATGTCGTTCATGAACACGTGGTCGAGGTCGCCGATGAGTCCCGCGCCTCCGACATCGGGGCCGAACGCCAGCGTGTAGCCGATCACCCACCAGACGAGCGTGCCGAAGGCGAGCGCGGCGAAGCTCATCTTGATCATCACCAGGACGTGCCGGGTGCGCACCATGCCGCCGTAGAAGAACGCCAGTCCCGGCGTCATCAGCAGCACCATGGCGGTGGAGGCGAGCAGCCAGGCGGTGTCTCCGGAGTCGTACGCGGGTGGCATCGGCGCGGGTGCGGTGTTCATCGGCGGTACCTCGCGGGTGTCGTCGGGACGTCGTCCCGGTAGGTCGGGGAGAGGCGCTACGGCTTACGGGTGGCGGGCGCCGGCCGGCCGGTGAGGAGCCGGTGCGCGGCGTGCCAGGCGGCGGTGTGCGCGGCGGCGACCCGGACGGGGCTGTCGTCCAGGAGCCGCAGCCAGGCGCCGCAGTCGTGCGGCAGCACGCTCACCCCGTACAGGACTCCGTACCCGGCCAGTGCCGTGTGCAGGGTGTCGGCGATCTCGGCGGCCGGGGCCCGGTCGCTGACGACGAAGAGCGAGGAGACGTGGTCGTGGCCGGCGAACACGCCGGGCCCCGTGACCCGGCTGCCCGGCGTCGCCGCGCCTGTCTCCAGGCGCAGGGTGTCGAGGGCGAGGAGGGCACCGTCGGGCCGGGCGATGCGCAGATCCGCCGCGACGACCCGGTAGTCGTGGCGTTCCCCACGGGCGAGCCGCCCGGCCGTGACGGTGTCCCCGAGGAGGACGGTGGCGCCGGGCGCGACCGTGACCTCGGTGCGCTGGTAGAACCGCGCGTCCTTGAAAGGGATGACGGGGTCCGGCAGGTACTCGACGTAGGAGCCCTCGTCCGCCGTGATGTGGACGCGCTGGCTCGCGTAGTCGTGCTCCATCCGGAAGACCTTGGTGGCGGCCTGGGTGGTGAGGTGGACCTCGCTGCCGGGGCCGCAGCGGAAGTCCATCCGGTACCGGTCCGCCTGGGCGACGCCGCCGCCGGTCGCCATCAGGCAGACGTAAGCCATGTCCGGCATGGCGGGGTCGGTCCACAGCGGCCGCATGATCTGCAGGGGGGCCTTCTGGTAACGCTCCACGAGTTCGGTGCGCCCACCCCGTACGGCGAAGGCCAGGTCGAGGATGCCCACCTTGGCCGGGGAGCCGGGGGCGAGCGTGTCCGGTTCGGATGCCAGGGCCGCCACCTCGGGAGGGAGGCGGACGGCGTTGTAGTACCCGGGGTCGAGACGGTCGGACCTGGTCCGGAGCGGGGTGGGCGGCACGTCAGATCAGCACCTTGCGGCGCGACTCGATGAAGCCGAGGACGTCGTCGACGCCGACTCCGGTCAGGCAGTCCGTCAGCACGACCGGGCGGTTCTCGCGGACCCGGTGGGCGTCGGACTCCATGATGCCGATGTCGGTGCGCACGTACTTGGCGATATCGATCTTGTTGATGACGAGCAGGTCCGAGTCGGTGATGCCCGGCCCTCGTTTGCGGGGCATCTTCTCGCCCTCGGCGGTGTCCAGGACGAAGAGGAAGATGTCGACGAGGGCGGGGCTGAAGGTGAGCGTGAGGTTGTCGCCGCCGGACTCGTAGAAGAGCGTGTCCGTGTCGGGGAAGCGCTCCAGCATCTCGGCGCCGGCCGCGAGGTTCATCGTGGGGTCGTCGCGCACGGCGGTGTGCGGGCAGGCTCCGGTCTCGACGCCGACGACGCGTTCCGGTTCGAGGATTCCCTCCAGGGTGCGCCGGATGTGCTGGGCGTCCTCCTGCGTGTAGATGTCGTTGGTGATGACCGAGGGGCGGTGGCCGCTCCTGATCAGCAGCGGCACCAGCGCCTCGATGAGCGCGGTCTTGCCGGATCCGACCGGTCCGCCGATGCCGACCCGCAGTACGTTGTCGTCCATGGTGATCCCTTGCTGGAGTGTGTGGGGGGATGGTTGTGGTCAGCTGGCGAAGAGGCGTGCCTCGGCACGTTCGTGACGGCCCGACATGATGTCCGAGGCGAAGACGGTGGCACCGACGTCGGGAAGTTCCCGGCGCAGCGCCGCATCGACGGCCGCCTCGATGACGGGGGCGGCTCCGTGGAGCAGGGTCTGCGCCTTGCGGTGGTCGGTCAGCCGCAGGCGGAGGGCGGCGCCCGCGAAGCTCGCGCAGAAGGCGAAGAGGTCCGAGGCCACGGCCTGGCGGACGGGTACGCCGGTGGCCGCGTAGATGACCCCCGCCGCGACCGCCTGGGTCCCGGGGGCCTCGCGGCGTACGACCCGTGCGAAGTAGTCGTCGATCTCCGGCCGGTCGAAGACCTCGCTCGCGAGGTCGAGGAGCTGGCGTCCGGTCCGGGTGGCGGCCTGGCGCATCTCCCGTCCCAGCTTGGTGGCGAAGAGGTGTGCGTCGACGGTGACCACGGCTTCCGGGTCACCGGCCCGGCAGGCCCGGTGGGCGAGGGCGAGCGCGGTGGCGTCGGCCGGGCCGACGCCGTGCAGCAGGAGGGATTCCAGCAGGTGGGGCAGGGCGCCGGAGTCGACGGCCTTGGCGTGGGCGAAGCCCTCCAGGCTGTGCGACAGCGTGTAGAAGCCGCTCGGGAAGGCCGAGTCGGTCAGCTGGAGGCTGACCAGCAGGTGTTCGAGCCCGGGTGCCGTGGTGACCGGCCCGGCGACGGTCCCCGTCCCTGCACCGGGACCGCCGCCCACGATGTCGCCCTCTTCCTGGTACATCCGCCTAGACCAGGAAGAACAGGTGGTTGAGCGGGAGCTTCTCGGCCGGGTCGATGGTGGCGACCTTGCCGTTGAGGGTGACCTTGAACGTCTCCGGGTCGACCTTGATGTCCGGCAGCGCGTCGTTGCGGACCATGTTGTGCTTGCCGATGGTCCGGGTGCGCAGGACCGGCAGGACCCTCCGGTCCAGGCCGAGCTCGGCGGGTACGCCGGCGGCGATGCCCGCCTGCGACATGAACGTGACGTGGGTGGCGTGCCGGGCCTTGTCGTACTGGCCGAACATCGGGCGGTAGATCACCGGCTGCGGGGTGGGCAGCGAGGCGTTGGGGTCGCCCATCTGTGCCCAGGAGACGATACCGCCCTTGATCACCATCTTCGGTTTGGCACCGAAGGAGTGGATGGGCCAGAGCACGATGTCGGCGAGCTTGCCCTTCTCGATCGAGCCGATGTGGTCCGAGATGCCGGTGGCGATCGCCGGGTTGATGGTGACCTTGGCGAGGTAGCGCAGCACCCGCTGGTTGTCGTTGCGCTCGGAGTCGCCGTCCAGCGGGCCGAGCTTGTCCTTGCAGTGGTGGGCGGTCTGGAAGGCGCGGGTGACGGATTCACCGACACGTCCCATGGCCTGCGAGTCGGAGGAGAACATGCTGATCACGCCGAGGTCGTGCAGCACCGTCTCGGCGGCGATGGTCTCGGCACGGACGCGGCTGTCCGCGAAGGAGACGTCCTCGGGGATGTCGTGGCTGAGGTGGTGGCAGACCATGACCATGTCCAGCAGCTCGTCCACCGAGTTCTTGGTGTACGGCAGCGTCGGGTTGGTCGAGGACGGCAGGACGTTCGGCTCGCCCGCCACACGCATGATGTCGGGGGCGTGGCCGCCGCCCGCACCCTCGCTGTGGAAGGTGTGGATGGTGCGCCCGTCGATCGCCGAGCGGGTGTCCTCGAAGAATCCGCCCTCGTTGAGGCTGTCCGTGTGGATGGCGACCTGGACGTCGTACGCGTCGGCGACGTTGAGGGCGTTGTCGATCACGGCGGGGGTGGCACCCCAGTCCTCGTGGACCTTCAGGGCGCAGGCTCCGGCGACGACCTGCTCGTTCAGCGCCTCGGGGAGGCTGCCGTTGCCCTTGCCCATGATCCCGACGTTGACCGGCATGCCCTCGGCCGCCTGGAGGAGCCGGGCGATGTTGAACGGGCCGGGCGTGCACGTGGTGCCGTTGGAGCCGTCGGTCGGTCCGGTGCCTCCGCCGATGAGTGTGGTGATGCCGTTGGTGAGGGCCTGCTCGGCCTGCTGGGGCGCGATCAGGTGGACGTGGGTGTCGATGGCACCCGCCGTGGCGATGAGGTGCTCGCCCGCGATCGCCTCGGTGCCGGGCCCGATGACCAGGCCCGGGTGGACCCTGTCCTGGGTCTGCGGGTTGCCGGACTTGCCGATGCCGACGATGAAGCCGTCCTTGATCCCGATGTCGCACTTCACGACGCCGACGACCGGATCGATGACCACGACGTTGGTGATGACGGTGTCGAGGGCGCCCTGGGCGCTGGTGGCCTGGGGGTCGGAGGCCATGCCGTCGCGCATGGTCTTGCCGCCGCCGTAGAGGACCTCGTCACCGTACTGACCCTCGCTGTAGTCCTTCTCGACCTCGACGACGAGATTGGTGTCGCCGAGGTGGAAGCGGTCGCCGACCGTCGGGCCGAACATGTCGGTGTACTGCTTGCGCGGCAGGATGGGCATCAGCGCGACCCCTTCTTCTTCTGCTTCGAGTTCTTGCTCTTCTTGGTCGTGTCGGCGTCCGCCGTGTGCGTCGCGGTCTCGCCCGTTCCGGCGTCCTGCGCGCCCTGGAATCCCTGCTCGATCGCCTTGCGGACGGCTTCGACGCGGGCCGGGTGCGAGGCGAGGCTGCCGTTGAGCAGCCCGCTGAATCCGACGAGCCGTCCGGTACCGGCGTAGGCGCACAGTTCGACCTCGCGCGTCGAGCCGGGTTCGACGCGTACGGACGTGCCGGCGGGGATGTTGAGATGCATGCCCAGGGCCTTCGGGCGGTCGAAGGACAGTGCCGAGTTGACTTCGAAGAAGTGGTAGTGCGACCCGATCTGGATGGCGCGGTCGCCCGTGTTGCTGACGGTGAGCCCGATGGTCCGGCGGCCCGCGTTGATCTCGATCGGTTCGTCGCCGTACAGGTACTTCTGCCGGAATGTCATGCGCTACTCCTGATGGCTCGGCCCGCGTCGTGGACATGCGGGTGCTGATGCGTGTGTGCGTGGTCGTCGTCGTGGCCCTCGCCGGGTGCGTGCGTGTGGGAGGGGCCGTCGCCCGTCGGGTGCGTGTGGGAGGGGAAGTGGCCGTGGCCCTCACCGGGGGGATGCGTGTGGGAGTGGCCGTGGTCGTCGGCGGCGGTGAGTCCGGCCGCGATGCCGTCGTCGCGTCGCTCGCTCCACCGCCGTCGTGCGTCGGACACCCGCTCGGCGAGCACACGGACGAGCGCCGCGGGAGGGATCAGCGGACCCGCCGCGGTGACGTCCGCGTCCGCCGCACGGGGTGTCTCCGGCAGCCCGAACGCGGCGGGCAGCAGCGTCACCCGGGAGGCACCGAGCAGCGCACAGCGCCGGATCCCCTCGGCGGGGTCCGGGGCGCCCCCTGTGAACGCGACCTCGACCACCGGATGGCTGCCGTACCGGTGCACCAGGCTCGCGACCCGGTACAGCTCGGCGTCGTCGAACGGGTCGCCGGCGGGAGCGGTGACCAGCAGCGCGGACGTCTCGGGCGTACGGTTCGCGGCGGCGCGCAGCCAGGCGATCAGGTGCTGCGAGGTGCCGAACGGTTCCGCGAGCAGTGTCCCGGGACGTTCGGCGACGGGCAGCGCGCGAAGGGTGCGGGCGGTGTCCGCGACGAGTCCGGGGTCCCTGCCCAGGGTCATCGGGACGACGCACGCCTCCTCGCCCGAGCGCCGCAGACGGCCGAGGGCGCGGATCAGCTCGCGCCCGCCGGGGACGACGAGGACACCGGGACCCAGGTCGCGCAGCGCCTCTCCGTACCCGGCCTCGTGACCGCATACGGCGATCACCGGGCCGTGGCCGGTCGACGGGCTCATCCGCCGATGGGGTCGTGGCAGGAGACCAGCTTGGTGCCGTCCACGAAGGACGCCTCGACCTGCAGCAGCCCGAGCATTTCGCGTACGCCCGGCATGGTGTCGTCCTCGCCGACGATCTGCCGGCCCAGTTCCATGCAGTCGGCGACGCTCATGCCGTCCCGGGCCGCCTCCAGGATGGCCTCGGTGATCAGCGCGACGGACTCGCTGTAGTTGAGCTTGAGCCCGCGGCCCTGGCGCTTGCGGGCCAGGTCGGCCACCACGTACACCAGCAGCTTGTCGATCTCGCGAGGGGCCAGGTTCATCGTCGGTGCCTTTCTCAGGATGCGGGGAGGGGAGGGGATTCCGGGGACGAGGGGTCAGCCGCTGCGGCGGAGGCGGGGCAGCAGGGGGACGGCCGCCATGAGCACCCAGGTCGTGAGGATGAACGGCCAGGTGAAGGTGTGGCCGCCGAACGGCTTGAACAGCGAGGTCAGAGAGGCTGTCAGCCCGGTGGTCGCGGCGGCGCCGAAGAGTGCATAGGCGCCGTTCCAGACCGTGCTGGTGAGGAAGACCGCGCCGACGGCGATGGCCACGAGCACGGCGTTGTACCCGTAGATTCCGTTGGAGATCAGCGAGGTGGGGGCGCCGAGTGCCCACGCGGCCACGATGCCGGCGACGCTGCCCGCCGCCGCGAACAGGACCACGCGGACTCCGGCGAAGGCCAGGCCGACGAGCATGATGAGCCCGACGTACCACTCGTCGACCAGGAAGACCTGCGACACATTGGTGAAGAAGGCGTGCCACAGGTCGTCCCAGGAGATCCCGGTGTCTCCGCCGGTGGTGCTGGAGACGGCGTTCGGGGCGCCGTGCCAGATCCGGTCGAAGGACGGGGCGCCGAGGACCATGACGCCGGAGACCAGACAGAACGGTGCGGTGAGCGCGGTCAGTCCGTACGGGGCCAGGAAGGTGGTCAGCGCCGCCATCAGGAGCGTGCAGACGATCGCGCCGACCACGGCGAGCACGTAGGTGGCGGCATGGTCGCCCAGCGATGTGACGAGTGCGATGCCGGTGAGACAGCCGCAGTAGCCCTGCAGACCCAGGGCGATGCCCGACCGGTCCACGCCAAGCGCGTAGGCGGTCGCCGTCGAGACGAGGGTGCCCAGGGTCGCGAAGAGGCCGATGCGCCAGCCCGCGCTCCAGAGGCCGGCCAGGATGATCAATCCGGTCCACAGGGTGGGCTGGAGGTCGACCTGTCCCACTCCGCGGGCGGAGGCCAGGAGGAACGCGGAGGGCTGCCGCCGCTCGAGCTTCCCGACGAGTTCCGGTTCTGCGACGGGCACGGAGCACTCCAGCGTTCGGTGACACGAGGGCGGGACGCCGGCCACTCACCTCGGGCCGGCCTGCGCCCGCAATGGACGTCAATGCTTACTGAAGTCCATTTCCTGACCATCGGCGAGGCCCATTACTCCGTCCAGGGCCCGGCACACCCGCCCGCCCACGCCAATCCCCTATCGCCGGATTTAGCCCAATACGGTGTCGGCATGCTCCAGAAGATGGCGTTGCACACCCACTCACACCCCGATCACCATCCCGGCGTCCAGCTCTCCGTCGTGGGAGCGGTCGCCGTCGGCGGAGCCGCAGGGGCCGCCGCCCGCTACGGCGCCGAGCTCCTCTGGCCCACCGGCCCGTCGGACTTCCCCTGGACGATCCTGCTCGTCAACACCGTCGGCTGCTTCCTCATGGGTGTCCTCATGGTCACCCTGAAACTGCGCTTCCCCGCCGCGCCCCGGCTCATCAGCCCGCTGCTCGGCACCGGGGTGCTCGGTGGTTTCACGTCGTTCTCGCACTACACCGACAACGTGCGCCAGCTCTTCGACGAGGGCAGGCCCGGTTACGCGGTGGGCTGCATGCTGCTGACGGTGGTGGCGGCCCTGGCCGCGGTGACGGCGGGTGCCGTCGCCACGCACGCCGCCCTCGGACACGGCTACCGCACGCGGGACGGTGCGTGATGACCGACTGGCTGCTCGTGCTCGCCGGCGCCCTCGTCGGGGCACCGCTGCGCTACCTGCTCGGGGTGGACGCCAAGTTCCGCCTCCACAGCGTCTTCCCGTGGGGCACGTTCGCCGCCAACGCGAGCGCGGCCCTGCTGCTGGGGTTCGTCGCACAGGGGGCCACGGACGGCGACCTCGGACCGCGGCTCCAGCTTCTCCTGGCCACGGGGTTCTGCGGCGCTCTGTCGACCTGGTCGACCTTCTCCTACGAGCTCCTGACGCTCGGCTCCGCCCGCAGGCTGGGACTGGCCGGGGGCTATCTGCTGCTCAGCGTCGGGGCGGGGGTCGGGCTCTCCTTCGCCGGTGCGGCGGTGGCGGACGCGGTCTTCTGAGCCGGGCACGGCTGTGGCGGTCGGCCTTCTGAGCCGGGCACGGCGGACGCGGGCACGGCGGTGACGTCCGTCGACGCGGCGGCCGCGCCCCGTCCCGGGCGAGGGGCTGCCGGTCACCGTGCGGGGCCGGTCACGGCGAGGTTCCCGGGCAGTCCGCCGCGTCGGCGTCGTCGGAGAGTGCGCTGCCCTCGGGGAGCAGGTAGGTCACCCACAGCACGACGGGTTCCGTGCCGAGGTTGCGCCCGATGTGCCGGTGGTCGACCCCGGACGGTTCGATGAACGACGTCCCCGCGGGTGTCACCTCGACCGAACAGTCGTCGAGGGTCCGTGTCAGCGTCCCGGACTTGACGACAGCGATCAGCTGTCCGCGATGGGTGTGCCAGCCGGTGGAGCCGCCGGGCTCCACCGTGATCCTCCGGAAGGTCACGTCCGTGGGGCCCTTGGGGGTCTTCACCTTCAGCCTGCCCTCGGACGTCCCCTCGGCGACGACCGTGCCGCTCACACCACTGCCCGGTGTCGCGACCGCCGCTGCCGGCACGAGGCCGAGCGCAGCCACGCAGATCCCCACGAGCACGACCTTGCGCAGCGCGACCCGCTTCCTCGCACCGCCCGTACCGCAGAACCTCATGACCGACTCCCTCCGCACCCGGGCCCATCGAACATGCCCACGCTACGCGCGAGTTGCCCGCATAGCGCCGACGGCGCGGTCATCGGCCGCCACGGAGCTCGACGGCGAGCGGACCCTCGCCCAGGACTTCGGCGCGACCCTCCCGGACCGCTTCGGCGAGGGTCAGCTCGCCGCGCCCGAGTGCGAGGCAGAGAGCGGAACCGAGGACGAGGCGGGCGTCCGGGTCCGCGGCGGGACCGTACCCGTACGCATCCTCCCCCACCGCGCCCCCGCCCGTACGGATGTGGAACTCCCCCTCGTCCACCCCGACCTCGACGACCCCCTGATGCGTGAGGCCGTCCAGGGCGCGCAGCAGCGGCAGGGCGAACCAGTGGGCCCGCACCGCGTCCGTGGGGCGGCGTTCGGCGAGCGCGGGCGCACCCCACCCGGCGAGCGCGGTGAGGACCGGGAGCAGTCCGCGGCCGTGCTCGGTCAGCTCGTACACCGAGGCCGCGGCGGGCGGCGGCAGCCGGCGGCGCACAGCCAGCCCGCCCTGCTCCATGTCCTTGAGCCGGGAGGCCAGCACGTCGGTACTGACCCCGGGCAGGTCGGCGTGCAGATCCGTGTACCGGCGCGGACCGCCCAGCAGTTCACGCACGATCAGCAGCGTCCACCGGTCCCCGACGGAGTCGAGGGCCCGGGCGGTGGCGCAGAACTGGTCGTAACTCCGGCGGCGGACGGGGCGTGTCGCTGGCTGCTGCTGACGTGGCATGCGACGCAGTCTAGACATGTTGTTGGACTTTCCAAGCTCCAGCTTGGTAAAACCAAGTATCGCAATTCGGGTCGGGGAGGCACCGCATGGAGTTCCGGCAGTCCAGCAAGCTCAACGAGGTCTGTTACGAGATCCGGGGTCCTGTCATCGAACAGGCCAACGCCCTCGAGGAGGCGGGCCACAGCGTGCTCCGCCTCAACACGGGCAATCCGGCACTGTTCGGGTTCGAGGCCCCCGAGGAGATCGTCCAGGACATGATCCGGATGCTCCCGCAGGCGCACGGCTACACCGATTCGCGCGGCATCCTCTCCGCGCGCCGTGCCGTGGCTCAGCGCTACCAGGCGATGGGCCTGACCGACGTCGACGTCGACGACGTCTACCTCGGGAACGGTGTCTCCGAGCTGATCTCCATG
The DNA here is from genome assembly GCA_014651175.1 of Streptomyces clavifer. Classification (GTDB taxonomy): domain Bacteria; phylum Actinomycetota; class Actinomycetes; order Streptomycetales; family Streptomycetaceae; genus Streptomyces; species Streptomyces clavifer. Next base: position 122,201 of record BMWJ01000009.1, read on the forward strand.
TCCGTCCAGGCACTCCTGGACGACGGCGACGAGATCCTCATCCCGAGCCCCGACTTCCCCCTGTGGACCGCCGTCACCACCCTCGCGGGCGGCAAGGCCGTGCACTACATGTGCGACGAGGGCGCGGACTGGAACCCGGACCTCGCCGACATGGCCTCGAAGATCACCGACCGCACCAAGGCCGTGGTGATCATCAATCCGAACAACCCGACGGGCGCCGTCTACCCCCGCGAGATCCTCGAAGGCATGCTCGATCTGGCGCGCAGGCACGGCCTGATGGTGTTCGCGGACGAGATCTACGACCAGATCCTGTACGACGACGCGGAGCACCACTCCGTGGCGGTGCTGGCCCCGGATCTGCTCTGCCTCACCTTCAGCGGGCTGTCCAAGACGTACCGCGTCGCGGGGTTCCGGTCCGGCTGGATGGTGGTGTCGGGTCCGCAGCAGCACGCCCGCAGCTATCTGGAGGGGCTCACCATGCTCGCTTCCATGCGACTGTGCCCCAACGCCCCCGCGCAGTACGCGATCCAGGCGGCACTCGGCGGGCGTCAGTCGATCCGGGAACTCGTCGCTCCCGGGGGCCGGCTCCACGAGCAGCGCGACCGGGCCTGGGAGCGGTTGAACGAGATCCCCGGGGTCTCGTGCGTGAAGCCGAAGGGCGCGCTGTACGCGTTCCCCCGCATCGACCCGAAGGTGCACGACATCGTCGACGACGAGCGGTTCGTGCTGGACCTGCTCCTGCAGGAGAAGATCCAGGTGGTGCAGGGCACCGGCTTCAACTGGCCGCGCCCGGACCACTTCCGGATCCTGACCCTCCCCCACGCCGACGATCTCGACGCGGCGATCAGCCGCATCGGCCGCTTCCTCAGCGGATACCGCCAGTGAGCCGCGCGACCTGCCGGCCCCCGTCCACACACGGTTCGCCTCGCCAGAGCCGGTCGGGGCCACCGTGGAGGAGGGCGGTCCCGGCCCGGCGGAGGGCCCCGGCCGGGCCGGTCCGGGGGCGGCGTCGCACACGGTGTGCAGGTCGTCCGTGCGGTGTGACCTGCCCGCGCAGGGTGCTGGGCGACCGGTGCTCCGAGCCCGTGCGCACTGCGCGACGGCCCCGGTGTACGGCGCGTGCACCGCAGACTCCCAGGGGGCGATCCGCGGCGTTGTCCACGCCCCGTTCGCCGCGTACGCGGCCGAGGTGCGGTCTCCTTCCCTCCCCCCGCGCACAGAGCTGACCGCGCGTCAGCCGCGCAGCGCCGTGAGCGCGCCCACCGGGTCGGTGTCCGGGGTCGCACGGGGCCACCAGTCGTCCGCACCCGGGTCCGACTCGTAGCCGTACCAGCGGCCGTCGTGACCGAAGCGGAGCTGCAGGGTGCCCCCGGCGTTGGTCAGGTGATTGCGCCAGGGCTGGAAGCGTGGGAAGTCGGCCGCGGCGAGGGCGGGGCGGGCGCGGTCGAACGGGCCGGCCGGTGGATCCCACGGGCTTTCCAGCAGGGACAGGCCCTCCGCTCCGCCCTGGCGCCAGGCGGCGACGGCACGCGCCAGGTCGGTGGTGGTGCGGCCGGTGGCGAAGGCCAGCTCGCGGTAGAGCGCCCGGGTGGTGGCCGTCAGCCCGGCGGTGGGCCGGGACGCGGCGATGCGCACCGCGTCCTGCCAGGCGCTGAGCCCGGCGAGCGGATCGTCGCCGGTGGTCAGGATCGTGTGGGCGCGGGCCGCCGCGTCCGAGGCGAGGTGGTCCAGGGACAGCGGGTCGTGGGCGCCGGGCAGGTCCGGGTAGGAGGGTGGCTGCCCGGGATGCGGCGGCACGGGCAGCGGTGCGGGGAGCGGGGGCAGGAAGCGGTCGGCCAGGGCCTCGACCGCGGGGACCGAGGGCATGGCGGGGGCTGCGGGCCGCTCGCGGGCGGAGTGCTCGGCGTTGCGGCGGCCGAGCTCGTCGAGGAGTTCGCGCTCGCCCCGGCCGCGCATCAGCAGGAGGACGAACGGGTCGCTGTCCAGGAGCCGGGCCGTCTGGAAGCAGAGCGCCGCCACGTGCTTGCAGGGCCAGCCCCGGTCCGGGCAGGAGCAGTCGGGGTCGAGGTCGCCGGCGGCTGGCAGCAGCCGGATTCCGGTCTCCCCCGCCGTGTCGACCAGGGAGTGCGGCATCTCCTTGTCGAGCAGGGCGGACAGATGCCCGGGCCGTGCCGCTGCGGCGTCCAGGAAGGTGTCCCAGTCGGAGGCCGAGAACGTGCGCAGGCGCAGCTCCGCGCGGTACGGGCGGGGGCGGCTGCCGTGGACGTAGGCGATGACCCGGCCGGGTGTCACGGTGATCGCCGCGACATGACCGCCGTCGGCGTACGTACGCCCGCGGGCGAGCCTGCCCTCGTCCATCGACAGGGATTCCAGGGCGTCCACCCAGGCCCGGCCCCACCAGCTGTCCGCGAAGGAGCCGTCGGCGTGTGCCGCACGGGCGGGCACCGCCTCGAAGGTGCGCCGCAGGTCGTCGGGGCCGGGGCGGGCCGCCGGACGGGGACCCGCCCCGGGGCTCATGCCGTCCTCCGCAGTGAGACGAGGTCGGCCAGGTCACGGTCGCTGAGCTCGGTCAGGGCGGCCTCGCCGGAGCCGAGCACCGCGTCGGCGAGAACCCTCTTGGACTCCAGCAGTTCGCTGATCCGGTCCTCGACCGTGCCCTCCGCGATCAGCCGGTGCACCTGCACGGGCTGGGTCTGGCCGATGCGGTAGGCGCGGTCGGTGGCCTGCTCCTCGACCGCCGGATTCCACCAGCGGTCGTAGTGGATGACGTGGGCGGCCCGGGTGAGGTTCAGTCCGGTGCCCGCCGCCTTGAGGGAGAGCAGGAAGACGGGGACCTCGGCGGACTGGAAGCGGTCCACCATCTGCTCCCGTTCGGGCACCGGCGTACCGCCGTGCAGCAGCTGGGAGGGGATGGCGCGGGAGGCGAGGTGGGCGGAGAGCAGGCGGGCCATGGAGACGTACTGGGTGAAGATCAGGACGGAGCTGCCCTCGGACAGGATCGTGTCGAGGAGTTCGTCGAGCAGGGCGAGCTTGCCCGAGCGTCCGGCGAGCCGGGTCGGCTCCTCCTTCAGGTACTGCGCGGGGTGGTTGCAGATCTGCTTGAGCGAACCCAGCAGCTTCATGATCAGTCCGCGCCGGGCGATGCCTTCCGCCTGCTCGATGAAGGCCATCGTCTCGCGGACGGCCGCCTCGTAGAGCGTCGCCTGCTCACGGGTGAGGAAGACGGGGTGGTCCGTCTCCGTCTTGGGCGGCAGCTCGGGCGCGATGCCCGGGTCGGACTTCTTCCGGCGCAGCAGGAAGGGGCGGACCAGCCGTGAGAGCCGTTCCACCGCCTCCTCGTTGCCCAGCCCTGCCGCGGTGCCGGTGTTCTCGACGATCCGGGCGTGCCGGGCGCGGAACGCCTTGAGCGGACCGAGCAGCCCGGGGGTGGTCCAGTCGAGCAGGGCCCACAGCTCCGAGAGGTTGTTCTCCACGGGCGTGCCGGTCAGTGCGACGCGGGCCGGGGCCGGGATGGTGCGCAGCGCCTTGGCGGTGGAGGAGTGCGGATTCTTCACGTGCTGCGCCTCGTCGGCGACGACGAGTCCCCACGTGTGCCCGGCGAGCCGGTCCGCGCTGGACCGCATCGTGCCGTACGTCGTGAGGACGAAGCCGCCGTCCGGGTCGGTGAGGGTCCGGTCGGTGCCGTGGAAGCGGCGTACGGGGACGCCGGGCGCGAAGCGGTTGATCTCGCGGTGCCAGTTGCCCAGGAGGGAGGCGGGGCAGATGACCAGGGTGGGGGCCGGGTGGGCGCGGTGCAGATGGAGCGCGATGAGGGTGATGGTCTTGCCCAGCCCCATGTCGTCGGCGAGGCAGCCGCCCAGGCCGAGCGAGGTCATCCGGTCGAGCCAGGCCAGGCCGCGCAGTTGGTAGTCGCGGAGGGTGGCGTCGAGGCCGGGAGGCGGCGGCAGGGTGGCGTCCTCGTCGAGGATGCGCGCGCGGAGCGCGGCGAGGGCGCCGACCGGAACCGCGTCGACCTGCTCGCCGTCGACCTCGGCGCTGCCGGTCAGGGCGACGGCGAGCGCGTCCACCGGGTCCAGCAGACCGAGCTCCCGCTTACGCGCCTTCCTCACGAGCGCCGGGTCCACGACCACCCACTGGTCACGCAGCCGCACCACCGGCCGGTGGGCCTCGGCCAGTGTGTCCATCTCGGCCTCGGTGAGCTGCTCGTCGCCCAGGGACAGCTGCCAGTTGAACGCGAAGAGGTGCTCGGCGTCGAAGAAGGAGGTGCCGTCGGTGGCCGAGCCCGGCGCGGTCCGGACAACGGCCGCGGCGGTGAGCGAGCGGGCGAGCTCCCTGGGCCAATGGACCGCGACGCCCGCCGCGGCCAGTCTCACCCCGGCGTCACCGATCAGCTCGTACAGCTCCTCCTCCGTGAGGGCGAGGACGTCGGGTACGGGCTGGTCGAGCAGCCTCTCCAGCGGGGGCCAGACGCGGGCCGCGCGGCGCAGCGCGAGCACCGCGTCGATCCTGGCCCGCGGCCCGAACGGCTCGCCGGCCCCGCCGCTCCACAGGGTGGCCGCGTCGGTGACGTACGTGGGGTCGGCGAGGCTGTGCACCTGCGTGACAGCGGCGGCGGCATGCCGCGCGGCGGCCGGAGGCCGGTGTCCCTCCTCGTCCGCGCCGTGCTCCCGGGTGCCGGAAGCGTCCGCGGAGTCGGATCCACCCGCGGAGTCGGCGGTGACTGCGGAGTCGGCGGTGTCGAACAGGTCGTACGCGGACAGGTCGAGCCGCAGGGAGACTCGGACTCCGGCGTCGAGGCCGGCGGCCACCTCGACGGCCCAGGCGCGGGCGTCGGTCAGCTGCTGTGCCTCACGGGCGGCGAACGCCGGCCCCATCGCATGGGCCGCGGCGGGCGTCCGGGGCAGGGTGTCGGCGACGGCGTCGAGGAAGGCCCCGAGCAGGGCCTGGGGCTCGGGGACGCGCAGGGGCGTGCCGTCCAGCGGGGCCGCGTGGCCCTCGGGCGGCATGGCGGCGGCGACGGCCCGCAGATGGGCTATGTCCTCGGCATCGCGCGGGCCGGCCCGCCAGGCGTCGTGGTCGTCGGCCGTCAGGCCGGGCAGCAGCCTTCCGCGCGCCACCAGGGTGAGCGCGTGGAGTGCGGCGGCGCCCCATGCGCGGGTGGCGGGATGGGCCACGGCGCGGTGCCGGGCGCGGGCGAGCAGCGGAACGGCGTCGGAGACGGACAGCACGACGGCGGGCACCGTGCGGCGGCGGGCACCGTGCGCGCCGTGCCGCCCGACGACCGTCAGCTCGCCGGCCGTACCGGTGGGCTCGCCGGGGCCGGCCGGCCGCTCCACGGAGAACGAACCGTCGAAACCCGTGAGGTCGGCGGTGCCTTCGGGGTCCCAGAAGGCGACCCGCCCGTCCCGGGGCAGCGCCGCCGGCAGGAACACCGCCGCGCACCGCAGCAGCCGGTCGACGGCCGCGTCCTGCCGCACCTGCTGTGCCATGCCGCCCGCCCCCTTCCGCGTCCGCCCGGCCGTGGTTCGTCTGTGGTCGCCTGTCCTCGCGAGTCTAGGCGGGAGGTACGACAACGCCCGCCCCGGCCAGGTGTTTGCACAGGTCGGGGCGGGCGAAGGGACACAGGACAGGGCCGTGGTGGGTCAGTGCGGTGTGAGGGGCTTCGTCGTGTGCGCGCCGCTGTACGACTGCTCCCCCTCGGGCCCGTGCGACGGCTCCGGCCGCTTCGGCTCGTCCCCGTACGGGGAGGGATCGTACGGGGACGGTTCGTACGGTGAGGGACCGGCCCGCTGCGGCTCCTCGGGTGGCGCCCCCTCCCCGGAGAGCTCCTCCCCGGAGGGCTCCTCGCCCGGCAGGTCTCCCTCCGGCGGCTCTCCTCGCTGCTGCGCCCGCGTCGGCGGCCGTTCGTCGAACGGCGGCTTCTCCATCCGCTCGGGCTGCCCGGCGGCACCCCGCGACGGCCCCGTCTCCGCGGGAACCTGCGGCGGAGAGTCCTGATGCGCCCGCTCCAGGAAGCGGAGCAGCTCGACGGGGAACGGCAGCACCAGGGTGGAGTTCTTCTCGGCCGCGACCGCGACCACCGTCTGCAGCAGCCTCAGCTGCAACGCGGCCGGCTGGCTGGACATCTCCTGGGCCGCCTGGGCCAGCTTCTTCGAAGCCTGCAGCTCCGCGTCGGCGTTGATGACCCTCGCGCGCCGCTCCCGGTCGGCCTCGGCCTGCCGGGCCATGGAGCGCTTCATGGTCTCCGGAAGCGACACGTCCTTGATCTCCACACGGTCGATCTGTACGCCCCAGCCGACCGCCGGACTGTCGATCATCAGCTCCAGCCCCTGGTTGAGCTTCTCCCTGTTCGAGAGGAGGTCGTCCAGGTCGCTCTTGCCGATGATCGACCGCAGGGACGTCTGCGCCATCTGGGAGACCGCGAACCGGTAGTCCTCCACCTCGATCACGGCGCTCGGCGCGTCCACGACCTTGAAGTAGATGACGGCGTCCACCCGCACGGTGACGTTGTCCCGCGTGATCCCGTCCTGGGCGGGCACGGGCATCGTCACGATCTGCATGTTCACCTTGCGGAGCCGGTCGATGCCCGGAACGATCATGGTGAAGCCCGGGGCGCGCACCTGGTGGTGGAGCCTTCCGAGCCGGAGCACGACACCCCGCTCGTACTGTTTCACCACCCGGGCCGCCGCCATCGCGTACACCGCGCAGCCCGACACGGCTGCCACCGCTGCGATCACCACGTCCTCGACCATCACGGCCCCTCATGTCGGAGAGCGCCTTACATCACGCTCTACTAACACGATATGCCCGGTATGTACACCCGTCGAACCCCTGTCCGGGTGCCCGTGGCCCCGACCGGCCGCGCACCGGATGCCGGGGCCGCGGGAAGCGGGCAGGGTGGCCAGCGCCAGCACGTCCCCGTGACGTACCGATGAGCCGGACGAGCAGACGAGGACCCGCCCATGTCCGTCACCGCGACCGCGAGCCCCATCGATCCCCGACGGCGCCGCCGCGTCGGCATCGCCGTCGGGGCGGCCCTGCTCACCCTCACCGTCACCGGATGCTCCGGTCTCGGCCGTACCGCCGTCGGTCCGGTCACCTACACCACCGAGCGGGACCGGATCGTCAGTGAGAACAGCCCGTCGGTGAAGGGATGCCACCGCATGGCGCCCGCGGGTGCGGACAAGGTCGCCAACGGGACGCTGATCGACATGATCCTTTACCCCACCCGCGACTGCACCGGCAGAGGTACCGCCTATGTGGCGACCACGTTCACCGACACCAATGCCCCGCGGAGCCTGCCCTGGCGCAGTTACCGCTTCGTTCACTGACCGCCGCGCCGCGCAGCCGTCAGGCCGCGGAGCAGCGCGGCCAACTCCGCGGTCCGGTCCTTCCGGTCCCGGGCGATGAGTACGACCACGGCGATGAGCAGGGCGGGCATGACCGCGTTCGGCGGGTCGAGCAGGGTCAGCTGGACGATCGAGGCACCGGCCAGCAGCCCGGCGAGGGCCATCGCCGCCACACCGGCCAGGAGGGGGACCAGCAGGGCCACGGCGCCGGCCGTCTCCAGACCGCCGATCGTGTACATCGCCCCGCTGCCCCAGCCCATCCGGTCGAAGGACTGCACGGCGGACTCATGGGCCATGATCTTGGCCACCGCGCTGAATCCGAAGAACAGCGCGAGGACGACGCGGGCCGTGTCCAGGGCGACGCGCCGGCCGCCACTCGGCGCGGCGGCGGGTGCGGCTACGGATGCGGTGGGAGCGGCGACGGCAGCAGTGGTCTCTGACACGGAGGTCTCCTCGAAGGTCGTCATGGGGGACGTACGCCGGTACCGGCTGGAGGCGGAACGGGCCGCTTCGCCTTTCCGGCGCATTCACAGAGGCAGACCGCACCCGGGCCGGAATCTCATCGGCTTCCGGGCCGCCGCTTCACCCTTCTTCAGGGCGGGTCGGGCTTCTTCGGGGTAGGTCGGGGCGGGCTCTCACCCAGACACCGTCGTCGGTGAGATAGCGCTCCACACCGAGTCCGGCCTCTGCCAGATACCCCTCGAACTGCTCCACGGAGAGCTTCCGCGACCGGAACGTCTGGGTCCACCGCGCGTCCTCGAAGACGTACTCGGCGCGCACCTCGCTGATCCCGTCACCCACGGGCTCCGCCGAGACGAGCCGTATGGTGCAGCCCGCCGGCCGGTCCTCACGCTCCCGCGGCAGATCGGAGTGGTAATCGGCGCCCTCCCGCTGGATGAGCACGACCCCGTCGTCCTTGACGTACGTACGGCAGGTCCGCAACAGCCCCTCCCTGACCCGGTGATCGCTCGTGTGCACCAGGAACGACGCGAGGACGACCGCGTCGAACCGCTCCTCGCCGAGGTCCAGCGACTCGATCGGGCTCTGCACGGTGCGGGCGCCGCGGATGCGGTCCAGCATCTGCGGCGACTCGTCCACCGCGGTCACCGAGAAGCCCCGCGCGACCAGAGGGTGCGTCACCCGGCCCGCACCGCAGCCCAGTTCCAGCACGCTCGCTCCGGCGGGCAGTGCCGCCGCGATCACGTCCGGTTCGCTCCCGGCCGACAGCCGCGCGTACAGCTCCACCGCGCAGCCGTCCGGCGTGATGGAACCCGGTCCCGTCCCCGTATGTCCCTGACGTATCAGTTGTCCGCTCATACCGGCGGAACGTGCGGGCGCCCGGCGCCGTTCCCGGATCGTGACGGACAGTGCCCCGTCAGCACTCCGGGTAGCGGCCTTCGGGCCACGCCACCGGCTGCTCGAGCTCCAGGCACAGGTCGTCGGCGAGCTCGGCGATCACGGACCGGCCCTCGGTACGGGCCAGCCACGCGGCCGGCAGCCGTACGTCGCCGTGCCGCGCGCCGAGGAGGTTGCCGCAGACCGAACCGGTGGAGTCGCTGTCGCCCGAGTGGTTGACGGAGAGCAGCAGCGCTTCGCCGACGTCGTCCGCGCCGGGCAGTGCGAGCGCGCAGTAGACGGCGATGGCGAGAGCTTCCTCGGCGACCCAGCCCGCTCCCAGGGACTCCACCCGCTCGGCACTCGGACCGCCGAGGGCGGCCAGGTCGACCGCCGCGCGCAACGCGGCCGTCGTCTCCTCGTGGCCGCGGTGGCGCGCCAGCAGGTCCATGGCGCGCAGTACCGCGCCCTCCAGGGAGTCCCCGGCCAGCAGATGCGTGACGATCGCGGCGAGTGCTCCTGCCGCGTACACCCCCGTGGGGTGCCCGTGCGTGATCTGCGCACACCGGGCGGCCAGCTCGAAACCCGTCCCGGCGTCCTCGCCCAGCAGCCCGAAGGGGGCCGACCTCATCACCGTGCCGCAGCCCTTGGACTGCGGATTGACCGGCCCGGGCACCTCGAACGGCGTGCCGGCGACGGGCACATGACCCACCGCGAGCCCCGTCAGACAGGCGTTGCCGGGAGCCCTGCGCGCGTACAGCCAGGGCTGCTGCCTGAGCCATCCGGTCCGCACGGTGTCCGTCCCGCCGCGCACGGGCGGCGCGGGGTGGTTCTGGGTGTCGAGCCAGCGCAGATAGGCGTTGCGCACGAGCTCGGCCTCCGCGCCCCCGATGCCCTTGGACCGGGCCCGGGCACGGGCCCTGATCAGCCCTTCGACGGTGAAGAGCGTCATCTGGGTGTCGTCCGTGATCCGGCCGACGACACCGTCCGCGTCCGCGACGGGTCCCCGTACGCCCCCTTCCCCGTGGGCGCGGCGGATCCCGCCGAGCGAGAGGAACTCCACCGGGTTGCCCAGCGCATCCCCGATCGCACCGCCCAGCAGGACGCCGCGTACCCGGGCCCGGCGAGCGACCCTGTCACCCCATGCCGCGTTCCCCTGCTCCGCCATGTGCACTGCCCGCTCCCCGTCGTCCGTCCCGTATGGATTTCCGTGCGCCGCGCCGCGGGGTCATGCTGGGAGGGGAGGAGATGCCGATGCGTACCGGGAGTGAACCGTCCACTGCACGCAGTCCCCTGCGGATGCGACTCGTACTGAGTCTATGGGGCATGGGCTGGGCGTTGTTCGGTCTGGTGGCCTTCGTGATCACCGGACGCCCCGGCTGGGCGATCGCCTGCGGGGTGCTGCTGGCCGTCGCGGTCACGGACCTCTGCGTCATCGTCCACCGCATCCGCCAGGGCCCGCACTATCAGCCGGGGCGCGACGTTCCGCCGTACGAGCCCGACCGGGGCGGACCGGGCCCGCCGGAGCACTGACCGGACCCGGCGGCACCCCGAACCCGAGGCGTGCGGGCCCGGTGCGGGCCCGGGCGGCCTCCGAGGGCCGGACGCCGGCCCCGGGTCAGGGGCGGTCGTCGAAGCGGGCCGCCTGCAGGTACTCCGGGTTGGGGTCGAGCGCCGCGGCCAGCCGGAAGTGCCGGGTGGCCTGTTCGGACCGGCCGGCGCGCTCGAAGGTGCGGGCCAGCGCGAAGTGGGCGAAGGCGTTGTCCGGCTCCCGCTCCAGGACCAGCTCGAATTCGAGCTCGGCCGGGCGCAGTTGGGCGGCGGCGAAGAAGGCGCGGGCGCGCAGCAGCCGGGCGGCGGTGTTCTCCGGGTGAGCGGCGATCACCGAGTCGAGGAGTTTGACGGCACCCCGCGGATCCCGCGCGGCCAGCAACTGCTCCGCCGCACGGAAATCGATGACGTGCGTCTCCGGGTTCATTTCGGGCACGGTCACATCCTTCCCTTCACGCTCCGCACTTCAACGTCCGCCCGACACCCGGTATTCCGGGCCGGGCAGCGCCTCGACGGACACCACCCGTACAGCCACGGCCGGGCAGAGCCCCGGTGGGCAGCGGCCCCTACGGCCATGGGCCCCGCAGGGCGTCACCAGGCAACGGCCCGTACGGCCACGGGCCCGGCCGCACCTCAGTCGGCGGCGGCCCGTTCGGTCAGTTCCGACCAGACCTTGCGGACCTGCGGTTCCAGGTCCTCCAGTGGTCCGTCGTTGTCGACGACCAGATCGGCGACGGCCAGCCGCTCCTCGCGCGCCGCCTGCGCCGCCATCCGGGCGCGGGCGTCGGCCTCGGTCATGCCCCGCAGCCGCACGAGCCGGTCGAGCTGGGTCTCCGGGGACGCGTCCACGACCACGACCAGGTCGTAGAGCGGTGCGAGACCGTTCTCGGTGAGGAGCGGGACGTCATGGACGACCACCGCGTCGGGGCCGGCGGCCTTCTCCAGTTCGGCGGACCGGGCACCGACGAGCGGATGGACGAGGGCGTTGAGCGCGGCCAGGCGCGCGGGGTCGGCGAAGACGATCGCGCCGAGCGCGGGCCGGTCCAGGGTCCCGTCGGCCGCCAGGATGCCGGGACCGAAGGTCTCGACGACGGACGCGAGCCCCGGGGTGCCGGGCTCGACGACCTCACGCGCGATCCGGTCCGCGTCGACCAGTACGGCCCCGTAGCTCACGAGCAGCCGTGACACTTCGCTCTTGCCGGCGCCGATCCCGCCGGTCAGGCCCACTTTCAGCATGCGCCGAGCCTAGCCGTCGGCCCGGTCGGCCGTCCTTCACCCCTCAGGAATCGCCCTCGCGTTCGGCAAGGAAACGTTCGAATTCAAGACCGATCTCGTCCGCCGAGGGAAGATCGGCGGGTTCCGCGACGAGATTGCCCCGGGTCTCGGAGCCCGCGACCGCGTCGTACTGGTGCTCCAGCCCTTCGACCAGCGCCACGAGCTCCTCGTCGCCCTGCCCGATCTGCCGGTCGATCTCTGTCTGGGTACGGTGTGCCTCGGTGCGCAGCGTGTGCGCGACGCCCGGCAGGACCAGACCGGTCGCCGCGGTGACCGCCTCCAGGGCGGTGAGCGCCGCGTCCGGGTACGCGGACCGGGCGACGTAGTGCGGCACGTGGGCGGCGACACCGAGGACGTCATGACCGGATTCCATCAGCCGGTACTCGACGAGGGATTCGGCGGAGCCGGGCACCTGTGCCTCGTCGAAGGGGCTGCGGTGTCCGGGCATGAGATCGGTCCGGTTGCCGTGCGGGGTGAGGCCGACCGGCCGGGTGTGCGGAACGCCCATGGGGATGCCGTGGAAGTTGACCGCGAGACGCACACCGAGCCGCTCCACGATCTGCTCGACGGCGGCGGCGAACCTCTCCCACTCCACGTCGGGCTCGGGACCGGACAGCAGCAGGAAGGGCGCACCCGTGGCGTCCTGCACCACCCGGACGTCCAGCGTCGGCGCCTCGAACGCCGTCCAGCGGTCGCGCCGGAAGGTCAGCAGCGGGCGTCGCGCCCGGTAGTCGACCAGCCGGTCGTGGTCGAAGCGGGCCACGATCTGGTGCGGCAGCGTCTCGAGCAGGCCGTCGACGATCTGCTCGCCGGTCTCACCCGCGTCGATGTACCCGTCGAAGTGGTAGAGCATGACCAGGCCGGCCGACTCCTGGGCGAGCGCCATGTCGACGACGGCCAGGCCCTTCGGCTCCCATTCGTACAAACTCTGCGGATCAGGCACGGTTACCGCTCCTCCTCGTGTTCCTGCACAAGAACACCCCGTGGGTCCCGGGCATTCCCGGCCGTCCCACTTTCCGCGGCGCGGGGCCGACCGGCCCGCGCGCCCACCGGCGTGTGTCCGGCCGTCAGACACCCGCTCCGCACGCCCTGTTCACCCCGCGGCCGGGGCAGCGGTCCAGACCCTGATGCGCCCGTGGCCCACCCCTGCCGTCTCGGGCAGCCGATTCAGGGACTCGCCCCACATGCGTATCCGTGTGCGAGACCCTCCGGTCCTTCGACGGGAAGGCACCCCCATGCACATCCGCGCGCCGCTCCCGCCCTGCCGGCCCTCGCGCTCTCCACCGTGCGGGACCGGCCCTCGCCACGGCCGGCGGCGCACGGGCCGGTGGCCCCTGAGCGGGCCGCCGTACGCAGGGCCGGACCCGCACGGCATGCGGCCCCGGCCCCGGAGACATGAGTGAGGCCCGCCCCCCGAAGGGAGCGGGCCTCACTCACAGCCCTACAGCTACTGCAGCCGATGAGCGGCTGGGGTCAGAGCGTCAGCTCTGGCCGCCGGCCAGCTTCTCGCGCAGGGCGGCCAGGGCCTCGTCCGACGCCAGGGCGCCGGAGTTGTCCGCGGACTCCGAGGAGTACGAACCGCCGCCGCCACCGCTGCCGCCGGAGGCAGCCGGGGCAGCGCCGGCCGGGGCGGCTGCGCCCTCGGCCGCAGCGGCCTCGTCGGCCTCGCGGGACTTGATGACCTGGGCCTGGTGCTGCTCGAAGCGCGTCTGCGCCTCGGCGTACTGGGTCTCCCAGACCTCACGCTGCGACTCGAAGCCCTCGAGCCAGTCGTTGGTCTCGGGGTCGAAGCCCTCGGGGTAGATGTAGTTGCCCTGGTCGTCGTAGGACGCGGCCATGCCGTACAGGGTCGGGTCGAACTCGACCGAGGCCGGGTCCCCACCGAAGGCCTCGTTGGCCTGCTTCAGCGAGAGGCTGATGCGACGGCGCTCGAGGTCGATGTCGATGACCTTGACGAAGATCTCGTCGTTGACCTGGACGACCTGCTCCGGGATCTCCACGTGGCGCTCGGCCAGCTCGGAGATGTGGACCAGGCCCTCGATGCCCTCGTCGACGCGCACGAACGCACCGAACGGAACGAGCTTGGTGACCTTACCGGGAACGACCTGCCCGATCTGGTGCGTACGGGCGAACTGCTGCCACGGGTCTTCCTGCGTCGCCTTGAGCGACAGCGAGACGCGCTCGCGGTCCATGTCGACGTCGAGGACCTCGACGGTGACTTCCTGACCGACCTCGACGACCTCGGAGGGGTGGTCGATGTGCTTCCAGGACAGCTCGGAGACGTGCACGAGACCGTCGACGCCACCCAGGTCCACGAAGGCACCGAAGTTGACGATCGAGGAGACGACGCCGGAGCGGACCTGACCCTTCTGGAGGGTCGTGAGGAACGTCTGGCGCACCTCGGACTGGGTCTGCTCGAGCCAGGCACGGCGGGACAGGACCACGTTGTTGCGGTTCTTGTCCAGCTCGATGATCTTGGCCTCGAGCTCCTTGCCCACGTAGGGCTGGAGGTCGCGGACACGACGCATCTCGACGAGCGACGCCGGGAGGAAGCCACGGAGGCCGATGTCGAGGATGAGACCACCCTTGACGACCTCGATGACGGTACCGGTGACGATGCCGTCTTCTTCCTTGATCTTCTCGATGGTGCCCCAGGCACGCTCGTACTGAGCGCGCTTCTTCGAGAGGATCAGGCGGCCTTCCTTGTCCTCCTTCTGGAGAACCAGGGCCTCGATCTCGTCGCCGACCTTGACGACCTCGTTCGGGTCGACGTCGTGCTTGATCGAGAGCTCGCGGCTCGGAATGACACCTTCGGTCTTGTAACCGATGTCGAGGAGGACCTCGTCGCGGTCAACCTTGACGATGACTCCGTCAACGATGTCGCCGTCGTTGAAGTACTTGATCGTCTCGTCGATCGCCGCGAGGAACGCGTCCGCGTCGCCGATGTCGTTGACCGCAACCTGCGGAGTGGTGGCGGTGGTCTCGGTGCTGCTCGTCATGTGGGAAAGGGCTCCGGTACGGACAGTGAGTCGTAGGTACTGCTACGCCGAAAGCCCGTATCGCCTCTGCAGAAGCCGGACAGCCTGGAGAACACCCAACCTGGACCGGAAAGGCGCCTCGACAACCGAGGGGACATGCAACAGACGCGAGCGCGGCCTGCTAGGTCTGAGGCGCGCAGGCTCGCAGCGCAACTTGTAGCATACGGGGGCAGCCGGACAGGGTCAATGCGCGAAGGCGCACACCCGGGGCGCAACGCCCCGATCCCGGTACAACTCACGTCCACCGGGGCCACATCGGCCCCTCGGTGTGTCGCACGCGTCCGGACGTACCCGTACGGCCGGGAGGACACCGCGCGCGACGGGTGAAGGCAAACTACAACGACGGGCACGATGAGCCAAGAGACCTACGACTCCGAACCTGAAGCGACGCGCCGGGAAGCCGGTGAAGCGGAGAGCAGCCGGGCAAGTCGCGGCTGGTGGGACCGGAACGCCGACGAGTACCAGAGCGACCACGGGGCCTTCCTCGGCGACGACCGCTTCGTCTGGGGCCCGGAGGGGCTCGACGAGGCGGACGCCGCCCTGCTGGGCCCCGCGTCCGCACTGAAGGGCCGGGACGTCCTGGAGATCGGCTCGGGCGCCGCCCAGTGTTCACGCTGGCTGGCCGCGCAGGGCGCCCGCCCGGTGGCCCTGGACCTCTCCCACCGCCAGCTCCAGCACGCGCTGCGGATCGGCGACGGCGTCCCGCTCGTGGAGGCGGACGCCGGCCTGCTGCCGTTCCGGGACGGCTCCTTCGACCTGGCCTGCTCCGCCTACGGCGCGGTGCCCTTCGTCGCCGACCCCGTACAGGTGTTCCGCGAGGTGCGCCGGGTGCTGCGACCCGGGGGCCGCTGGGTGTTCTCGGTGACGCACCCGATCCGCTGGGCGTTCCCCGACGAGCCTGGCCCCGAGGGGCTCTCGGTCGCCGCCTCCTACTTCGACCGGGTGCCGTACGTCGAGCAGGACGAGCGGGGCGACGCGGTGTACGTCGAGCACCACAGGACGCTCGGCGACCGGATCCGGGACGTGGTGGCGGGCGGTTTCCGGCTGGTCGACCTGGTGGAGCCGGAGTGGCCCGCGTGGAACCACCAGGAGTGGGGAGGCTGGTCCCCCCTGCGCGGCCATCTCATCCCCGGGACGGCGATCTTCGTCTGCGAACGGGACGAGCCGCAGGTGTGAGGGACCCCCGGTCGTCAGGTGTGAGGGACCCCCGGCCCGCGTGAGGGGCGGGCGTACGAGACTGGGGGCGTGATCCGCACCGACGCCCTGGACCAGCTGCCCGTACGCACCGCCCTGCCCGCCCTGGAGCGGGCGCTCGACGACCGGGGGGTGGCCGTGCTCTGCGCACCCCCCGGGACCGGCAAGACGACCCTCGTCCCGCTGGTGCTCGCCGGACTGGCCGGCGGCGGCCCGGTGCGCCGGGTCCTCGTCGCCGAGCCCCGGCGCATCGCGGCCCGGGCGGCGGCACGCCGGATGGCGTGGCTGCTCGGGGAACGGACCGGCGAACGGGTCGGCTTCACGGTGCGCGGGGAGCGCGTCGTGGGGCGCGACACGGTGGTGGAGGTCGTGACCACCGGGGTGCTGCTCCAGCGGCTGCAGCGCGACCAGGAGCTGGCCGGCGTCGACGTGGTGATCATCGACGAGTGCCACGAACGGCATCTGGACGCGGACACGGTCGCCGCGTTCCTCCTCGACGTACGGGGCGCGATCAGGCCCGATCTGCGTCTGGTCGCGGCGTCGGCGACGACGGACGCGGAGGGCTGGTCCCGTCTGCTGGGCGATGCCCCGGTGATCGAGGCGCAGGGTGTGTCCCATCCGGTCGAGGTGGTGTGGGCGCCGCCGGCCGGCTCCGTGCGCCCGCCGCACGGGATGAGGGTCGATCCCGCGCTGCTGACGCACGTGGCCGCCGTGGTGCGCCGGGCGCTCGCCGAGCGGGAGGGCGACGTGCTGTGCTTCCTGCCCGGCGTCGGGGAGATCGGCCGGGTGGCCGGGCAGCTCGCCGGGGTGGGCGCGGAGGTGCTCCAGGTGCACGGGCGGGCGCCCGCGGCCGTCCAGGACGCGGTGCTGGCCGGGTCGTCGGACCAGCGCCGGGTGGTACTGGCGACGTCCGTGGCGGAGTCCTCCCTCACCGTGCCCGGCGTGCGGGTGGTCGTGGACTCCGGGCTGGCCAGGGAGCCGCGCACCGACCACGCCCGGGGCCTGAGCGCGCTGACGACCGTGCGGGCGTCGCAGGCGGCCGGGCGGCAGCGGGCGGGCCGGGCGGGGCGCGAGGCGCCGGGCGCCGTGTACCGCTGCTGGGAGCAGGCGGAGGACGGGCGGCTCGCCCGGTTCCCGTCACCGGAGATCAGGGTGGCCGATCTGACGGCGTTCGCACTGCAGGCGGCGTGCTGGGGCGATCCTGACGCCACCGGCTTGGCGCTGCTCGATCCACCGCCTGCCGGGGCCATGGGCGCCGCCCGGGAGGTACTGACGGCGGTGGGCGCGGTGGACGCGGCGGGGCGGGTCACCGAGCGGGGTGTGCGGATGTCCCGGCTCGGCCTGCACCCGAGGCTGGCACGGGCCCTGCTGGACGGCGCCGACGAGGTGGGCGGGCGGCAGGCCGCGGAGGTGGTCGCGCTGTTGAGCGAGGAGCCGCCGCGGGAGTACGGCGACGATCTGGCCGCGGCCCTGCGGACGGCGCGGCGCGGCGGGGACGGTTACGCGGCGCGCTGGCGGCAGGAGGTGCGGCGGCTGTCGTCCTCGCTCGACCGGCCCGGCGGCCCGGGGGCTTCGGCCGACACGGCCGCGGGGCTGGTCGCGGCGCTGGCGTTCCCGGAGCGCGTGGCGCGGGCCCGGGGCGAGGGGACGTTCCTGATGGTCTCCGGCACGGGCGCTGAGCTCCGGGACGGATCGGGGCTGCGCAGTGCGCCGTGGCTGGCCGTCGCGGTGGCCGACCGGCCCGCTCACGCGGCGTCCGCCCGGGTGCGGCTGGCGGCGGTCGTCGACCAGGACACGGCGCGGCTGGCCGCCGGGCACCTGCGGTTCTCGGGGGAGGAGGTCCGCTGGGTCGACGGCGACGTGGTGGCCCGTTCCGTGGAGCGGCTCGGGGCCGTCGAGCTGTCGGTCCGCGCACTGGAGCGGCCGGCGCCGGAGCTGGTGCGCGGGGCGCTGCTGGAGGGGCTGCGGCGCGAGGGCCCCGAGCTGCTGCGGTGGACCCGGGACAGCGAGCAGCTGCGGCTGCGGCTCGCCTTCCTGCACCGGGTGCTGGGGGCGCCGTGGCCCGATGTGTCGGAGGGCGCGCTGCTGTCGCGTGCCGGGGAGTGGCTGGAGCCCGAGCTGTCGCGGGCGCGGCGCCGTCCGGATCTGGCGCGGATCGACGCCGGGCAGGCACTGCGCCGACTGCTGCCGTGGGCGACGGGCGATGCCGCCCGGCTCGACGAGCTGGCCCCGGAGCGGATCGCGGTGCCGAGCGGGTCGAGGATCCGGGTGGAGTACGGCGGTGAGCAGCCCGTCCTCGCGGTGAAGCTGCAGGAACTGTTCGGACTGCGGGAGACGCCCAGGGTGGCCGGGGTGCCCGTCCTGGTGCACCTCCTCTCCCCCGCCGGACGCCCCGCGGCGGTCACCGCGGATCTGGCGTCGTTCTGGCGCGAGGGCTACCGGGCGGTCCGGGCCGAGCTGCGCGGCCGGTACCCGAAGCACCCGTGGCCGGAGGACCCGACGACGGTGGAGGCGACCCGCTTCACGTCGGCGCGGCTGCGCAGGGACTGACGGGGCGGAGCGGTGCGGAGCAGCCCCCGGCCGGACGGCCGGGGGCTGCTCCCACGGTGGTGCGGGTCGAGCGGCGTACCGGTCAGGCGGCCGGCGCCGCCTCGACCGTGAGCTCGACGTCGAGCGTGACGCCGCTCGCGGTGGTGAGCCGGAGCGTGTAGGTGCCCGCGGCGCCGTCGGCGAAGATCTTCGGGAGCTTCAGGACTCCGTCGGCGCCGGTCCTCAGGCCCGTCAACGTGCGGACGGGTTCACCGGCCGCGTCCTCGAAGTACGGGCCCTTGTCGTTCTCGGCGGGCTCGTCCCCCTCGGTGATCATCGTGGCGGTGACCGCGGTGTCCGCGAGGCCCGTCCCCTTGTACGTCGCCCTGACCTCGACCGTGTCGGCGAACTCGGTGCCTGCGACGGCGCTCAGGGCCTTGTCGTCGGTACGGCTGAGGGCGTCCGCCTGCCGGGCGGTGACAGCGGCGGCGTAGGTGAGGGTGCGCGGCTTGGCGGTGCCCGCGACCGCCGTCACCTTGAATCCGCCCGTCTTCTCGCCCGCCGTCAGGACGGGGGCGGTGGCGGTGCCGTCCGCGCCGGTGGACAGCGTGACCGTGGTCCGGCCGCCGGCGAAGCGGGCGTCGGTGTCACCGGTGATCGCGAAGGTGACCGAGATCTTGGCCAGCGGGGCGCCCGCGGTGTTCTTCGCCCGTACCCTGACGCGCTCGGCGAAGGCCTCGCCCGCCGTGGCGGAGAGGGTGCCGGTGCCCGCGTTCTCGATGCCGCCGAACGTCTCGGACGGAGCGGGGGGAGTCGTCGGAGGCTTGGTCGGCGGTGTCGTGGGGGGCTTCGTCGGCGGTGTGGTCGGCGGCTTGACCGGAGGCTTGGCCGGAGGCTTCGGCGGGGTGGGGTCCGGGCTCGGGGTCGCACCGCCGCCGGAGGGGGGTGTCGGGGACGGCACGGGTGACGGGCCGGACGATCCGCTGCCCGGGCCGGCCGGAAGGACACCGGTGCCGTCCGGGACCTCGTGGGTGCCGCGCTGGTAGAAGTCGAACCAGGAGCGCACCGTCCGCAGGTACTCCCGCGAGCGGTTGTAGCTCAGCACCGCACCGTCGAGGTCCGCGGCGGTGCCCAGGTCGCGGGTGCCCGCGCAGAGGTAGCGCCCGGCGGCCAGCGCCGCGTCGTAGATGTTGTTGGGGTCCTTGCGTCCGTCGCCGTTGCCGTCCTGGCCCCAGGTGGCCCAGGTCTGCGGGATGAACTGCATCGGGCCGACCGCGCGGTCGTGCGTCGAGTCCCCGTCGTACGCGCCGCCGTCACTGTCCCTGATCAGGGCGAAGCCCTGCCCGTTGAGGGCCGGCCCGAGGATCGGGGAGAACGTGGTGCCGTTGTCGTCGACCTTGCCGCCGCGCGCCTGGCCGGACTCGACCTTGCCGATCGCGGCGAGGAGCTGCCACGGCAGGCGGCAGGCGGCGTCGGTGCTCGCGAGATCCTGCTCGGCCTTCTTGTACGCCGCCAGGATCGTGGCGGGTATGCCCGCCTCCGCACTGCCCGTCACCGGTAGATTCACGGACGAACCGGGCTTGTTGGGCGTCGTGAGTGGCGGCAGGTCCGTGTGGTAGGGCGAGTTGCCCGTGGCCGCGCTGTCGCCGGACGGGGTCGTCCCGGCTGCCGCCGGGTCACCGCCCGCCGTGCTCCCTGCCAAGGGCGCCGCGGGAGCTTGCGAGGCGGAGAGGGCTGCCACCGCGGCGGCGGCCACCGCGGTGGTGGTGGCCCCCCTGCGCAGCCGGCGGCCGAATTGCGCTGCCATACGTTCTGGTCCCTCCCCGTCGACGGCTGTTCGCGCTCCCCAGCGCGAGGACTCAGGCGACCCTACGGCAACGGGCGCCGCCCGAACACCGGCCCATGAACGGTTCTTACCGTATTTTCACCTTCCCGTCGGCACGTTGTACGACGACCCGGACGGAACGGTGACGAAGACTCAGTGATACTGCCGTCGTGCCCTTCACCCTCAGCCACGCCGTAGCCGTCCTCCCGGGGATCCGCCGGTCCGGAGCGGGCCGGGGCCCGCTGTTCGCCTCCGCCCTCGTCGCGGGCTCGTTCGCCCCCGACATGACGTACTACGCGGACACGGTGATCCCGGGGGCGATGGAATTCGGGGCAGTGACACACTCCGTGCCGGGTGTGTTCACCGTGGACGTACTCGTCACCGCCGCGGTCGTGGCGCTGTGGCTGCTGCTGCGCGAACCCCTGGTGGCCCTGCTGCCGGCCACGCGGCGGGGGCGCGTGTACGCCTTCGTGCGGGGCAGACGGTGGGACCCGGGGGCTCCCGTCCTCCCGGCGGCGGTGTGGTTCGTGGTGTCCGCGGCCATCGGGGCGGGCACGCACGTCGTGTGGGACGCCTTCACCCATCACAGCCGGTGGGGCACCGAGTTGGTGCCGGTGCTGAGCCGGAGCGTCGGCGGCCACCCGGTGTTCCAGCTGGTCCAGTACGGCAGTTCGGCCGTGGCGCTGACGGTCCTGGTCCGGTTCGTGCACACGGGGCTGCGCCGGACCGTCCCCCTGCCGGTGCCGGCGTCCGTACCCGTGCTCGGCCGGACGGAACGCCGCTCGGCGATCGCGCTCCTCGCCGGGTGCGGCCTGCTCGGCACCGCCCACCGGTGCGCACGCTGGTGGGCCTCCTCCGGGGGCACCGGCAGCCCGCTCGACATCATCCCGACCGCGTGCTTCGGCGCAGGGGCGGGGCTCGCCGTCGGCCTCGTGCTCTTCGGGGCGTGGATGCGGCTGCGGGCCCGCACGGCCGCCCTCCCGCCGGGCGGGCCGGGTGCGGAAAGCGCACCGGGCCGCCCCGCGGGCGAGGACGCCGGGCGTACCTGACGGGGCCCGTCAGTGGGCGGCCGACTCCCAGTCCGTGCCCACACCGACCGAGACGTCCAGCGGAGCACGGAGCTCGACCGCCGTGGACATCTCCCTGCGGAGGATCTCCTCGACCTGCTCGCGTTCCCCCCGGGCGATCTCGAGGACGATTTCGTCGTGGACCTGGAGCAGCATCCGTGAGGTCAGCTTCGCCTCGGTGAGCGCCTTGTCCACCTTGAGCATCGCGACCTTCACGATGTCGGCCGCGGTCCCCTGGATCGGCGCGTTGAGCGCCATCCGTTCCGCCATCTCACGTCGCTGACGGTTGTCGCTGGTCAGGTCCGGGAGATAGCGGCGGCGGCCGAAGACCGTCTCCGTGTAGCCGGTGGACCTGGCCTCCTCCACGACGCGGTGCAGGTAGTCACGGACCCCGCCGAACCGCTCGAAGTAGGTGTCCATCAGGCCGCGGGCCTCGCCGGGCTCGATGTTCAGCTGCTGGGAGAGCCCGAACGCGGAGAGCCCGTAGGCGAGTCCGTACGACATCGCCTTGATCTTGCGGCGCATCTCCGCGTCGACGGCGGACTTCTCGACGCCGAACACCTGTGAGGCGACCGTGGTGTGCAGGTCCTCCCCCGAGGTGAACGCCTCGATCAGACCGGCGTCCTCGGAGAGGTGCGCCATCACCCGCAGCTCGATCTGGCTGTAGTCGGCCGTCATGAGCGTCTCGAAGCCCTCGCCGACGACGAAGCCCCGGCGGATGGCCCGCCCCTCGTCCGTCCGGACGGGGATGTTCTGCAGGTTCGGGTCGGTGGAGGAGAGCCGCCCCGTCGCCGCGACCGTCTGGTTGAACGTGGTGTGGATGCGGCCGTCCGCACCGATGGTCTTGACCAGGCCCTCGACCGTGACCCGCAGCTTCGCCTGCTCGCGGTGGCGCAGCATGATCACCGGCAGCTCGTGCTCGGTCTGCGCGGCCAGCCAGGCCAGCGCGTCGGCGTCCGTCGTGTAGCCCGTCTTCGTCTTCTTCGTCTTCGGGAGTGCCAGCTCGCCGAAGAGGACTTCCTGGAGCTGCTTGGGCGACCCGAGGTTGAACTCACGGCCCACCGCGGCGTGCGCCTCCTTCACCGCCTGCTGCACGGCGCCGGCGAACTGCTGCTCCATGCCCTGCAGATGTTCCCGGTCGGCGGCGATCCCGTGCCGCTCCAGACGGGCCAGCAGGATCGAGGTCGGGAGCTCCATGTCGTGGAGCAGCTCGGCCGCGCCGACCTCCCGCAGACGGACCGTGAACGCCTCACCCAGATCCAGGACCGCCCGGGCCTGCGACATCAGGGCGTCCGCCTCGGCCCGGTCGTCGGCGCCGAAGGCCAGCTGGCCGTCGGACGCCGCGGCGGGGGCCAGCTCCCGGCCCAGGTACTCGATGGACAGGGCGTCCAGGGCGAACGACCGGCGTCCGGGCTTGACCAGGTAGGCGGCCAGTGCGGTGTCCATGGTGACACCGTCGATCCGCCAGCCCTGCTCGGGGAAGACCCGCATGGCGCTCTTCGCGTTGTGCATGACCTTGGGCCGCTCCGGGTCGGCGACCCACGACGAGAACGCCCGGTCGTCGGCCTCGTCGAGCTGCGACGGGTCGAACCAGGCCGCGGCCCCGTCGGCGGCGGCCAGCGCCACCTCGGTCACACTCCCCGTGCCCAGCGCCCACGTGTCGACCGTGACGACTCCGAGCGGCTGGGCGCCGTGGGCCTCCAGCCAGGCCGCGACCTCGCCCGAGCCCAGCACCGAACCGTCCAGCTCGACACCGGACGCGGGCACGGGAGCCGCCTCCTGCCCCGCCGCACCCGGGTCCACGGCCATCAGCCGCTCGCGCAGGCTCGGATTACGGATCTCCAGGACGTCCAGCACACCGGTCACCGCCGTGCGGTCGTACGGTGCGCGCTCCAGCTCCTGCGGTGCCTTCGGCAGCTCCACGTCCCGGACCATCTCGGTCAGCCGGCGGTTCATGCGGACCGCGTCCAGGTGGTCGCGGAAATTCTGCCCGGCCTTGCCCTTGACCTCCTCGGCACGCGCCACGAGGTCGTCGAACGAACCGAACTGGTTGATCCACTTCGCGGCGGTCTTCTCACCGACGCCCGGGATGCCCGGCAGGTTGTCCGACGGGTCGCCCCGCAGAGCCGCGAAGTCGGGATACTGCCGCGGCGTGAGCCCGTACTTCTCCTCGACCTTGGCCGGGGTGAAGCGCGTCAGCTCGGAGACACCCTTCGTCGGGTACAGCACGGTCACGTTGTCCGTGATCAGCTGGAAGGAGTCCCGGTCGCCCGTGACGATCAGCACCTCGAAGCCCGCCGCCTCGGCCTGCGTGGCCAGCGTCGCGATGACGTCGTCCGCCTCGAAGCCGTCGACCGCGAACCGGTCGGCGTGCATCGCGTCGAGCAGCTCGCCGATCAGCTCCACCTGCCCCTTGAACTCGTCGGGGGTCTTGGAGCGGTTCGCCTTGTACTCCGGGAACTCCTGCGAACGCCACGTCTTGCGGGACACGTCGAACGCCACCGCGAAGTGCGTGGGCGCCTCGTCACGCAGGGTGTTCGCCAGCATCGACGCGAAGCCGTACACGGCGTTCGTCGGCTGCCCCGTGCCGGTCGTGAAATTCTCCGCGGGGAGCGCAAAGAACGCCCGGTACGCCAGGGAGTGCCCGTCCATCAGGAGCAGGCGCGGTCGGTTGTCTGCCGTCTTCTTCGATGCCGTCTCAGCCACGCCCCCGATCCTGCCACGGACCACTGACAATCCGGACCGGCCGCCGCTCGCCCCGCGCTCGCGCACGGGTCGAGCCCCGGTGGCGCGGCGCCGGGCCGCCCGGGCCCGGCTTCCCCCCGGGCGGTCCGGCACCGGTACATGACACGATCGAGGGCAGGAACGAAGCGCTCGAAGGGGAGCAACCATGGCCACCAAGCCCCCGACCGGTGACCCGGTCCAGGACGCGCCGCAGGTCGAAGCGGTCCAGCACGCCGCCGCGGGTCTGCCCGCCGTCGCCCACAGCCTGCGCATCGCCCAGCAGCAGATGGGAGTGCGGCGCACCGCCCGAACCCTCCTCAAGGTCAACCAGAAGGACGGCTTCGACTGTCCCGGCTGCGCCTGGCCCGAGGGCGACAAGCGGCACACCGCGGAATTCTGCGAGAACGGTGCCAAGGCCGTCGCCGAGGAGGCGACCCTGCGCCGCGTCACTCCCGACTTCTTCGCCGCGCACCCCGTCGCCGACCTCGCCACCCGGAGCGGCTACTGGCTCGGCCAGCAGGGCCGCATCACGCAGCCCGTGTATCTCCCCGAGGGGGCCGACCGGTACGAGCCGGTGACCTGGGAACGCGCCTTCGAGATCCTCGCCGAGGAGCTCACGGCGCTCGCCTCTCCCGACGAGGCGCTCTTCTACACCTCGGGCCGTACCAGCAACGAGGCGGCGTTCCTGCTCCAGCTCTTCGCCCGGGAGTTCGGCACGAACAACCTCCCGGACTGCTCCAACATGTGCCACGAGTCGTCGGGGTCGGCGCTCACCGAGACCATCGGCGTCGGCAAGGGCAGTGTCAGCCTGGAGGACCTCCACCAGGCCGACCTGATCATCGTCGCCGGGCAGAACCCGGGCACCAACCACCCCCGGATGCTCTCCGCGCTGGAGCAGGCCAAGGCGGCCGGAGCGAAGATCATCTCGGTGAACCCGCTGCCCGAGGCCGGCATGGAGCGCTTCAAGAACCCCCAGACCGCCCGCGGCATGGTCAGGGGCGCCGCCCTCAACGACCTCTTCCTGCAGATCCGCATCGGCGGCGACCAGGCCCTCTTCCGCCTCCTGAACAAGATGATCCTGGAGACCGAGGGAGCCGTCGACACCGCGTTCGTCGGTGAACACACCCACGGGTACGAGGAGTTCGCGGAGGCGGCCCGCGCCGCCGACTGGGCGCGGACGCTCACCGCCACCGGCCTGGAGCGCGAGGACATCGAGCAGGCCCTCGCCATGGTCCTCGCCTCGAAGCGGACCATCGTCTGCTGGGCCATGGGCCTCACCCAGCACAAGCACTCCGTGCCGACGATCCGCGAAGTGGTCAACTTCCTCCTGCTGCGCGGCAACATCGGCAGGCCCGGCGCCGGGGTCTGCCCCGTGCGCGGCCACTCCAACGTCCAGGGCGACCGCACCATGGGCATCTTCGAACGGCCCTCGACGGCCTTCCTCGACGCCCTGGACAAGGAATTCGGCATCACCTCGCCGCGCCACCACGGCTACGACGTCGTCCGGTCCATCCAGGCACTGCGCGACGGCGACGCCAAGGTCTTCTTCGCCATGGGCGGCAACTTCGTCGCCGCGACACCCGACACCGCCGTCACCGAGGCCGCGATGCGCCGCGCGCGCCTCACCGTCCACGTGTCCACCAAGCTCAACCGCTCGCACGCCGTGACCGGCACCCGCGCCCTGATCCTGCCCACGCTCGGACGCACCGACAAGGACGTCCAGGCGGGCACGAAGCAGTTCGTCACCGTCGAGGACTCCATGGGCCTGGTCCACTCCTCGCGCGGCAACCTCGCCCCCGCGAGCCCGCACCTGCTCTCCGAACCGGCCATCGTCGCCCGGCTGGCCCGCGCCGTCCTCGGCCCCCGCTCCACCACGCCCTGGGAGGAGTTCGAGAAGGACTACGGGACGATCCGCGACCGCGTCTCGCGCGTCGTGCCCGGCTTCGAGGACTTCAACGCCCGCGTCGCACGGCCGGGCGGGTTCTCGCTGCCCCACGCCCCGCGCGACGAACGCCGCTTCCCCACCGCCACGGGCAAAGCCAACTTCACCGCCGCACCGGTCGAGTACCCCGAGCTCCCCGCGGGCCGGCTGCTGCTGCAGACCCTGCGCTCCCACGACCAGTACAACACCACGATCTACGGCCTCGACGACCGCTACCGCGGCATCAGGGGCGGCCGCCGCGTCGTCATGGTCAACCCCGAGGACGCCCACGCGCTCGGCCTCCCCGACGGCTCGTACACCGACCTCGTCGGCGAGTGGAAGGACGGGGTGGAACGCAGGGCACCGGGCTTCCGCGTCGTCCACTACCCGACCGCACGCGGCTGCGCCGCCGCGTACTACCCCGAGACCAATGTGCTGGTCCCCCTCGACTCCACCGCGGACACCAGCAACACCCCCGCCAGCAAGTCGGTCGTCGTCCGTTTCGAGAAGGCCCGGAACGACGGCCGGGACACCGGCCACTAAGCGTTCGCTCAGTCGTCTGATAGGAACAGGGCACACAGCAACGAACGATCGGAGCCGGACCCATGGGCGAGCACACCGCACCCACGTTCCCCCAGGAGATCATCGACGAGTACGCCGCGCTCGGTGTCGACCTCCCCGCCCTCTTCTCCGCCGGGCACCTCGGCGAGCGCATGGGCGTACGGATCGTCGAGGCCTCCGCCGAGCGCGTCGTGGGCACCATGCCCGTCGAGGGAAACACCCAGCCCTACGGCCTGCTCCACGGCGGCGCCTCGGCCGTCCTCGCCGAGACCCTCGGCTCCGTCGGCAGCATGCTGCACGGCGGAGCCACCAAGATCGCCGTCGGCGTCGACCTCAACTGCACCCACCACCGGGGCGCCCGCAGCGGTCTGGTCACCGGAGTCGCCACCCCCGTGCACCGCGGGCGCTCCACCGCCACGTACGAAGTGGTCATCACCGACGAACAGGACAAGCGGGTCTGTACCGCCCGACTCACCTGCCTCCTCCGCGACATGGAGCGCCCCACAGCCGGCTGACCGGCCCGCCCCGACACCTGCCGCCCGGCCCGGAACGCGCACCGCATTCCGGACCGGGCGGACCCATATCCGAAGCATTTCCGGAATGTTGCCGGATACGCACCGTCAACACCCCTGACCGGTGCACATGCCCCAAGAGGCACCTCAGCAGCGACTCCGGCCGCCGCCGCGAATCGAACACACACCCCAGATGTAACACTGCGTAACAAGTGTGCAATACACGAAAACGGTCACGCGCCCACCCCCCGAGTCGCCGCGGCGGCGACATCGCGCCCCTTGCGCCCCGATTCGCGCGACAGCACCAAGATCCGCTCAAGCCCCTTAGCGGAGCTGCGCGTTCTCACGATGCGGTCACTTCGCCACCCGCGGAAATGCCGCACATGCGCACTCTGCGGCCATCAAGTCTTCCCCATGGTATAACAAGACAGTCACATCATCAGCTGACCTGTCCCAGACCCCCTCACCTGCCCATAGAGTCACGGCCAGTCACCGCGCCGCCGGGCGTGTCTGCTGCACGGCCCCTGTATCGACCAGTACAGCCCGGCGTAGTCACGGCACCTCATGCAGAGGAGGCCGCGCCAGGGAAAGGACCTTTCGTGCGACACCGTTCTTTGATCATCCTCACCACAGTCCGCCTGCGGGTCGCGCGACGACGACAGCAAGGGCAGCGGCGACAGCGGCGGCAAGACCACCGTCGTCATCGGTGTCGACGCCCCGCTGACCGGATCCCTCTCCGCACTCGGCCAGGGCATCAAGAACTCCGTGGACCTCGCGGCCAAGACCGCGAACAAGAACAACGAAGTCCCCGGCATCGAGTTCAAGATCGAGGCCCTCGACGACCAGGCCGTCCCCGCCTCCGGGCAGGCCAACGCCGCCAAGCTCGTCGGCAACAAGGAAGTCCTCGGAGCCGTCGGCCCGCTGAACTCGGGCGTCGCCCAGTCCATGCAGGGCGTCTTCGAGAAGGCCAACCTGGCCCAGGTCTCCCCGGCCAACACCAACCCCGCCCTCAGCCAGGGCGACAACTGGGGCAAGGGCGACTCCAAGCGCGTCTTCAAGACGTACTTCCGCACCTGCGCCACCGACGTCGTCCAGGGCAAGTTCGCCGCCCAGTACCTGTACAACGACGCCAAGAAGAAGAAGGTCTACGTCGTCGACGACAAGCAGACCTACGGCGCCGGCCTCGCCGCGATCTTCTCCGCGGAGTTCGAGCGCCTCGGCGGCAAGGTCGTCGGCACCGACCACGTCACCGTGAAGGAGACCGACTTCTCCAGCACGGCCGACAAGGTCAAGAGCTCCGGCGCCGACTCCGTCTACTACGGCGGCCAGTACCCCGAGGGCGGCCTCCTCTCCGACCAGATCAAGAAGACCGGCGCCAAGATCCCCACCATGGGCGGCGACGGCATCTACGACCCGGCCTTCATCAGCGCCTCCGGTGAGGCCAAGGACGGCGACTTCGCCACCTCCGTCGGCTACCCCGTCGAGGCCCTCCCGACCGCCAAGCAGTTCATCGCGGACTACACCGCCGGCGGCTACAAGGACCCCTTCGCTGCCTACGGCGGCTACTCCTACGACGCCGGATGGGCCATCATCCAGGCCGTCAAGGCCGTCGTCGCCGAGAACGACGGCAAGCTCCCCGAGGACGCCCGCGCCAAGGTCACCGAGGCCATGGCCAAGGTCTCCTTCGACGGCGTGACCGGCAAGGTCTCCTTCGACGAGTTCGGTGACACCACCAACAAGCAGCTCACCGTCTACGAGGTCCAGAAGGGCGCTTGGAAGGACGTCAAGAGCGCCACGTTCGAGGACTGATCACCCAGCACACCCCCAGCACATGCTCCTGACCGCGCGAGGACGCAAACAGCGCCCTCGCGCGGTGTCATATCCGACAAGCTCATCGGAGGCACTGCGGTGAACGAACTGCCGCAACAGCTGGCCAACGGTCTCGCACTCGGCGCGCTCTATGGCCTCATAGCCATCGGGTACACCATGGTGTACGGCATCGTCCAGCTCATCAATTTCGCCCACGGCGAGATCTTCATGATCGGGGGCTTCGGCGCCCTCACCACCTACCTGGCACTCCCCAGCGGCACCTCGCTCATGGTGGTCATACCCCTCATGATCATCGGTGGCGCGATCGCCTCCGTCGCCGTAGCCACAGCGGCAGAACGCTTCGCCTACCGCCCCCTGCGCGGCGCACCTCGCCTGGCCCCGCTCATCACCGCGATCGGCCTCTCGATCGTCCTCCAGCAGCTTGTCTGGGGCTTCTACCCCGACGCGAAGAAGCCGCGCAGCTTCCCGGAGTTCCAGGGCGAGTCGTTCAAGATCTTCGACAACCTCTACCTCCAGCGCGCCGACGCCTTCACCCTCGTCCTCGCCCCCCTCTGCATGCTCGCCCTCGGCATGTTCGTCGCCAAGAGCCGCAGCGGCCGCGCCATGCAGGCCACCGCGCAGGACCCCGACACGGCCAAGCTCATGGGCATCAACACCGACCGCATCATCGTGATGGCCTTCGCCATCGGAGCCGCGTTCGCCGCCATCGCAGCCGTCGCCTACGGTCTCGACAAGGGCCAGATCAACTTCGAGATGGGCTTCCTCCTCGGACTCAAGGCCTTCACCGCAGCGGTACTCGGCGGCATCGGCAACATCTACGGAGCCATGGTCGGCGGAGTCGTCCTCGGCCTCGCCGAAGCCCTCTCGATCGCCTACATCGAAGAGATCCCCGGCATGCAGCAGCTCGGCGGCGGCGCCTGGGCCAACGTCTGGGCATTCGTACTTCTCATCGTCGTCCTCCTCGTCAGGCCACAGGGCCTGCTCGGTGAGCGCGTCGCGGATCGGGCGTGAGAGCCATGACAACCGACACCACCAAGACCGCCGCCGTCACCACCCCGGCCGGCACCGGCTCCCGGACCACCGGACTGCGCCGCCTCACCGCCCTCGGCGGCATCGCGACCATCGCCGCCACCTTCCTGTCCTGGACCTACACGGACGAGTTCCCCGGCGACCTCACCGTCTACGGCTACCCCGGCGGCCTCCAGGTCCTCACCCTCGTCGCAGGCGCCCTCGTACTCCTGTACGCACTCGCCGCCCTCGACATCCGGGGCCTCCGCTGGCTCGCCCCCACCGGCACCACCAAAGCCCTCCGGTTCCTGGCCCTCGGCGCCTTCGGTACCACCTGGTTCACCGTCATCGCCATCGCCGTCGAACTCGGCGGCGTCGTCAACCTGGAGCCCGGCGGCTTCGTCGCGGCGGTGGCCTCGGCCATCCCGCTCGTCGCCTTCCTCCTCCCCGACGACACCCGCAAGGCCTCCCGCCCCAAGGAGATCCCCTCCTGGGCCGAGATCCTCATCATCGTCCTCGCCTTCGGCATCGGCCTCTTCGTCGTCACCTACGGCATCGACACCGAATACGCCGAACTCTTCACCGGCTACATGATCACCGCGGGCTTCGCCGTCGGCGCCCTGTTCAAGTCCGGCATCATGGCCCGGCTCTCGGTGCTCACCACCAAGTACCGCTCCATCGCCGTGGCCGCCGCGTTCGTCGCCGCCGCGGCGTTCCCCTTCACCCAGAACACCGACCAGTACACCCTCATCGCGGTCAACATCCTCATCTTCGCGACCGTCGCACTCGGGCTGAACATCGTCGTCGGCCTCGCCGGACTCCTGGACCTCGGATACGTCGCCTTCCTCGGCGTCGGCGCCTACACCGCCGCGCTCGTCTCCGGCACCACCGCATCCGCGTTCGGCGTCCAGTTCCCCTTCTGGGCATCGGTCCTCACCGGCGCAGCCGTCTCCCTGATCTTCGGTGTCGTCATCGGAGCGCCCACCCTGCGCCTCCGCGGCGACTACCTCGCCATCGTCACCCTCGGCTTCGGCGAGATCTTCCGCATCACGGTCGGCAACCTCGACGGTGTGTCGGGCCCCCGGGTCACCAACGGCCCCAACGGTGTACCGAACATCCCCGACCTCGTCTTCTTCGGATACGACTTCGGTGAGTCCCACACCATCCTGGGCATCGAGCTCGGCGGATACGCCAACTACTACCTGCTCATGCTGCTCGCGATGATCCTCGTGGTCCTCGTCTTCAGCCGCGCGGGCAGCTCCCGCATCGGCCGCGCCTGGGTCGCCATCCGCGAGGACGAGACCGCCGCCACCGCCATGGGCATCAACGGCTTCCGCGTCAAGCTCATCGCCTTCGCCCTCGGCGCGACCCTCGCCGGGATCGCCGGAACCGTCCAGGCACACGTACAGAGCACCGTCGTCCCGGAGATGTACGTCTTCGCCGGCCCCGTGCCGCCCAACTCCGCCTTCCTCCTCGCCGCCGTCATCCTCGGCGGCATGGGGACGATCAGCGGACCCCTGATCGGCGCCACTCTCCTCTACATGATCCCCGCGAAGCTGCAGTTCCTCCAGGACTACCAGCTCCTCGGCTTCGGCCTCGCGCTCATCCTGCTGATGCGCTTCCGCCCCGAAGGCCTCATCGCCAACAGACGGGCCCAGCTCGAGTACCACGAGACCGGCCAACTCGACACGCCCGAGGGCACACTGCCCGACTCCGGCGTCGGCACCGTGAAGGCGGGGGCGTGAACGACATGACGACCACCACCGAAACCACCACGCCCGTCCTGGATGCCGGCGGCGTCACCATGCGCTTCGGCGGGCTCACCGCCGTACGCGACGTCGACCTCAAGGTCAACGCGGGCGAGATCGTCGGTCTCATCGGCCCCAACGGCGCCGGCAAGACCACCTTCTTCAACTGCCTCACCGGCCTCTACGTCCCCACCGAGGGAACGGTTCGCTACAAGGGCACCGTCCTGCCGCCCAAGCCCCACCTCGTCACCCAGGCAGGGATCGCCCGCACCTTCCAGAACATCCGGCTCTTCGCCAACATGACCGTCCTGGAGAACGTCCTCGTCGGACGGCACACCAGGACCAAGGAGGGCCTCTGGTCCGCCCTGGTGCGCGGACCCGGGTTCAAGAAGGCCGAAGCCGCCTCCCACGCACGCTCCATGGAACTCCTCGAGTTCATCGGCCTGCAGGACAAGGCCGACCACCTCGCACGCAACCTCCCCTACGGGGACCAGCGCAAGCTGGAGATCGCGCGCGCCCTCGCCAGCGACCCGGGCCTCCTCCTCCTGGACGAGCCCACCGCAGGCATGAACCCGCAGGAAACCCGCGTCACCGAGGAACTCATCTTCGCGATCCGGGACATGGGCATCGCCGTACTCGTCATCGAGCACGACATGCGCTTCATCTTCAACCTCTGCGACCGGGTCGCCTGCCTCGTCCAGGGCGAGAAGCTCGTCGAGGGCACCCCCTCCGTCGTCCAGGGCGACGAACGCGTCGTCGCCGCCTACCTCGGCACGCCCTTCGAGGCGGACACCCCCGAGAAGGCCGAAGCGCCCGCGCCCACCGAGGCACCCGAGCCGAAGGCGGCCCCCGAAGCCGAGGCGCCGGCGGGGACGGACGGCACGGCCAAGGGCGCAGAGCCCGTGGCCGAGACCCCCGGGGCGGACAAGGCACAGCGCACCACCAGCACAGAAGGGGAAGGCCAGTGACCGCACTGCTCGAGGTCGAGGACCTCAGGGTCGCCTACGGCAAGATCGAAGCCGTCAAGGGAATCTCCTTCCGCGTCGAGGCCGGCCAGGTCGTCACCCTCATCGGCACCAACGGTGCGGGCAAGACCACCACCCTGCGCACCCTCTCCGGCCTCCTCAAGCCCTCCGGCGGCCGCATCCTCTTCGAGGGGAAGCCCCTCGCGGGCATCCCCGCCCACAAGATCGTGGCACTGGGCCTCGCCCACTCCCCCGAGGGCCGCCACATCTTCCCCCGCCTCACCATCGCGGAGAACCTCCAGCTCGGCGCCTTCCTCCGCACCGACAAGGCAGGCATCGAGAAGGACGTCCAGCGCGCCTACGACCTCTTCCCCATCCTCGGGGAACGCCGGAAGCAGGCCGCGGGAACCCTCTCCGGCGGCGAGCAGCAGATGCTCGCCATGGGACGCGCGCTCATGTCCCAGCCCAAGCTGCTCATGCTCGACGAGCCCTCCATGGGGCTCTCCCCGATCATGATGCAGAAGATCATGGAGACCATCGTCGAGCTCAAGGCGTCGGGCACCACGATCCTGCTCGTCGAGCAGAACGCGCAGGCGGCCCTCTCCCTCGCGGACCAGGGCCATGTCATGGAGGTCGGCAAGGTCGTCCTCTCCGGCACCGGCGCGGACCTCCTCCACGACGAGTCGGTCCGCAAGGCCTACCTCGGCGAGGACTGACCCCTCCCGTACGTACGAAGGAGGCCCGCCCCCGGTTCGTCCCGGGGGCGGGCCTCCTTCGTACGTACGCGGTACGGCGTTACTCGGCCGCCCTCTTCTTCTCCTCGGCGTCCTCGATCAGCGCCTCGGCGAGCTGCTGCATCGACAGACGGCGGTCCATCGACGTCTTCTGGATCCAGCGGAACGCGGCCGGCTCGGAGAGCCCGTAGTCCGTCTGCAGGATGCTCTTCGCCCGGTCCACCAGCTTGCGGGTCTCCAGCCGCTGCGAGAGGTCGGCGATCTCGCTCTCCAGCGCCTTCAGCTCCGCGAACCGCGACACGGCCATCTCGATGGCCGGCACCACGTCGCTCTTGCTGAACGGCTTCACCAGGTACGCCATCGCCCCGGCGTCACGGGCGCGCTCGACGAGGTCGCGCTGCGAGAAGGCGGTGAGCATCAGGACGGGGGCGATGGACTCCTCGGCGATCTTCTCGGCGGCGGAGATCCCGTCGAGGACCGGCATCTTCACATCGAGGATGACCAGGTCGGGCCGGTGCTCCCGCGCCAGCTCGACGGCCTGCTGCCCGTCCCCGGCCTCGCCGACTACCGCGTAGCCCTCCTCCTCCAGCATCTCCTTGAGGTCGAGGCGGATGAGCGCCTCGTCCTCGGCGATGACGACGCGGGTCGTCAGCGGCGGGACGTGCGACTTGTCGTCGTCGGCGTCGTCTACGGGCTGGGGCGACTCGGGGGTGGTCACGGGGCTCCTCGTTACGGGGCAGATGCAGCTCCCTTGAGCCTACCCAGCTGCGGTATGGTGTCACTACGCGGGGCACTCGTGGCCCTTCCTTTCTAAGGCCCCAGTACTCCAACTGGTTAGAGAGGCGGCTCTCAAACAGCCGACAGTGTGGGTTCGAATCCCACCTGGGGCACTTTTCCTTCGAATCGAAGGTTTCAGCGGAACGGCAGGCATTCACGTGATCGTGTGACTGCACCGCTGTTTCCACCTCTGCACACGGCAGTCCGAGCATGCTCGGAAGTGTGTACGACCTCGAAACGCGCAAACGCACGCCGGCCCTTCTCGATCAGGGCTTCAGCCAGAACGCGGTGAGCAGGAGGACCGGCATTTCCCGTGCCGCGATCCGCTCATGGCGTGTCCGGACAGAGCCCCTGGACCGCTCCGCAGCGTGCCCCAGATGCGGCGATACGCCCCTCGCACCCCAAGACCCCGTTGCCTACAGCTACTTACTCGGCTTGTATCTCGGAGACGGCTGCATCAGCGCCGATCGACGGGGCGTGTACTGCCTGCGGATCGCGTGCGCCGACGCATGGCCGGGCCTCATCGACGCCTGCGCCGCAGCCGTTCTGAAGGTGCGGCCGACCAACAAGGTGTGCCGGGTGTCGCGTCCCGGCTGCCAGTACGTCACCTGCTCGAGCAAGCACTGGCCATGCTTCTTCCCTCAGCACGGGCCCGGCAAGAAGCACGACCGGGAGATCGTCCTTGAACCCTGGCAGCGAACCGTCGTCGATGCCCACCCTTGGGACTTCGTCCGGGGCCTGATCCACTCCGACGGCTGCCGGATCACGAACTGGACCACCAGACGCATCGGTGGAGCGCTGCGCCGCTACGAGTACCCGCGCTACTTCTTCACCAACCTGTCCACCGACATCCTGGCGCTCTTCACCGGCGCGCTGGACCTGGTCGGCGTCGAGTGGAAGCAGGCCAACTCACGTAACATCTCCGTCGCCCGACGGGCATCCGTAGCACTGATGGATGCGCACGTCGGGCCGAAATACTGAGCCGCTCCGCCCTACTCCGGGCTGTCGTCCTCGCCGATGCGGTGCACCCGGACCAGGTTCGTGGAGCCGGCCACTCCGGGCGGTGAGCCCGCCGTGATGACCACCATGTCCCCCTTCTCGCAGCGGCCGATCCGCAGCAGCTCCTCGTCCACCTGCGCCACCATCGCGTCCGTCGACTCCACGTGCGGCCCGAGGAACGTCTCCACACCCCAGGTGAGGTTCAGCTGCGCGCGGGTGGCCTCGTCCGGGGTGAAGGCCAGGAGCGGAATCGGGGAGCGGTAGCGGGAGAGCCGCTTGACCGTGTCGCCGCTCTGGGTGAAGGCCACCAGGAACTTCGCGCCGAGGAAGTCGCCCATCTCGGCCGCTGCGCGGGCGACCGCTCCGCCCTGGGTGCGGGGCTTGTTCCGGTCGGTGAGGGGCGGCAGCCCCTTGGCGAGGATGTCCTCCTCGGCCGCCTCGACGATGCGCGCCATCGTGCGCACCGTCTCGACGGGGTACTTCCCGACGCTGGTCTCGCCGGACAGCATCACCGCGTCCGTCCCGTCGATGACGGCGTTGGCGACGTCGGAGGCCTCGGCGCGGGTGGGCCGGGAGTTCTCGATCATCGAGTCGAGCATCTGCGTGGCGACGATGACCGGCTTGGCATTGCGCCTGGCGAGCTTGATCGCGCGCTTCTGGACGATCGGGACCTGCTCCAGGGGCATCTCGACACCGAGGTCGCCGCGCGCGACCATGATGCCGTCGAAGGCGGCGACGATGTCGTCGATGTTCTCGACGGCCTGGGGCTTCTCGACCTTGGCGATGACGGGGAGGCGGCGGCCCTCCTCGTCCATGACGCGGTGGACGTCGTCGATGTCCCGTCCGGAGCGCACGAAGGACAGGGCGACGATGTCCGCACCGGTGCGCAGGGCCCAGCGGAGGTCGTCGATGTCCTTCTCCGAGAGCGCGGGGACGGAGACCGAGACTCCGGGGAGGTTGAGCCCCTTGTGGTCGGAGACCATGCCGCCCTCGATGACAGTGGTGCGGACGCGGGGTCCGTCGACGCCGGTGACTTCGAGGGTGACCCGGCCGTCGTCGATCAGGATGCGCTCACCGGTGGTGACGTCGGTGGCGAGACCGTCGTAGGTGGTACCGCAACGGTGGCGGTCGCCTTCCACGGATTCGACGGTAATGGTGAACTCGTCGCCGCGTTCGAGGAGTACGGGCCCTTCGGCGAATCGGCCGAGGCGGATCTTCGGGCCTTGAAGGTCGGCGAGGATTCCTACCCCGCGTCCGGTCTCTTCGGAGGCTTTCCGTACACGGTGGTACCGCTCTTCGTGTTCGGCATAGGTGCCGTGGCTGAGGTTGAGGCGGGCAACGTCCATTCCCGCTTCGACCAGTGCCTTGATCTGCTCGTATGTGTCGGTTGCGGGTCCCAGGGTACAAACGATTTTCGCTCGGCGCATGGTCCGAGCCTAAACCTTACCTACGGGTAGATATTTGGCCTCGCATGACTGCCCAACAACCTTTGGATGAAGGGTTATTGACAAGTGTTTAATTGTGCGGCCCCGCGCTCCGATGAGCATGGTCCGCATCGAAGCGACAGCCTGTTCCGGTGGCGTTCCGGCGCAGCCCCCGGGCCTCCGGGGCGTCCGGCGCCGGAGTGGCGGGCACGGGTGGTCACCAGATCGAAACCTGCGCGGGGTGTCGCCGGGCGCGGTGGCTGAGCCAGAATCTACGCGCGTTGTTCGTCTGGACGAGGAGTCAAGAATGCCGTTGAACCGTAGGACGTTTCTGGGCCGGTCGGCTGCCGCCGGTGCGGGTGTGGCACTGGCGGGCGGGGCTGTCGCCGGGCCGGCGGAGGCCGCGGAGGCGAAGGGGCACGGGCACGGGCGTCCGGCGAAGCGGTACTCGTTCACCGTGATGGGGACGACCGACCTGCACGGCAACGTCTTCAACTGGGACTACTTCACGGACAAGGAGTTCGACGACAAGGCGCACAACGATGTGGGCCTGGCGAAGATCTCGACGCTGGTGGAGCAGATCCGTGAGGAGCGGGGACGCCGGAACACGTTGCTGATCGATGCGGGTGACACGATCCAGGGCACCCAGCTGTCGTACTACTACGCGAAGGTCGATCCGATCACGGCGAAGCGCGGGCCGGTGCATCCGATGGCGCAGGCGATGAACAGGATCGGGTACGACGCCGCGGCTCTCGGCAACCACGAGTTCAATTACGGTATTCCGGTGCTGCGGAAGTTCGAGGAGCAGTGCGATTTCCCGCTGCTGGGTGCGAACGCACTGGACGCGAAGACGTTGCGGCCGGCGTTCGCCCCGTATGTGATCAAGCGTTTGCGTACCCCGCACGGCCGTGATGTGCGGGTGGCTGTCCTCGGGCTGACGAATCCTGGTATCGCGATCTGGGACAAGGCGAATGTGGGCGGGAAGATGGTGTTCCCGGGCCTTGAGGAGCAGGCGGCGAAGTGGGTGCCGAAGCTCCGTTCGATGGGTGCCGATGTCGTGATCGTGTCCGCGCACTCGGGCTCGTCCGGTACGTCGTCGTACGGGGATCAGTTGCCGTACGTGGAGAACGCGGCGGGTCTGGTGGCGGAGCAGGTGCCGGGTATCGACGCGATTCTGGTGGGTCATGCGCACTCGGAGATCCCCGAGTACTTCGTGACGAACAAGAAGACGGGCAAACAGGTCGTTCTCTCGGAGCCGTTGAAGTGGGGGCAGCGGTTGACGTTGTTCGACTTCGACCTGGTGTGGGAGAAGGGCCGCTGGTCGGTGGAGAAGGTCGGCGCCGAGGTGCTGAACTCGAACACGGTGGCGGAGGATCCGCGGATCACCTCGCTGCTCGGGGACGAGCACACGAAGGTGGTGGCCTATGTGAATCAGGTGATCGGTACGTCGGTGGCCGCGATGTCGACGGTGGACGCGCCGTGGAAGGACGAGCCGGTCATCGATCTGATCAACCTGGTGCAGGCGGACACGGTGAAGGGGGCACTGGCCGGCGGGGAGTACGCCGCGCTGCCGGTGCTGTCGCAGGCGGCGTGCTTCTCGCGTACGGCGGCGATCCCGGCGGGCGAGGTGACCATCAAGGATGCTGCGGGCCTGTATCCGTTCGAGAACACGCTCGAGGCGCGGTTGCTGACGGGCGCGCAGCTGAAGGACTACCTGGAGTACTCGGCGCAGTATTACGTGCAGACGGCCTCGGGTGGGCCCGTGGACACGTCGAAGCTGACGAATGCCGGTGGTATTCCGGACTACAACTACGACGTGGTCTCGGGGGTGTCGTACGACATCGACATCGCGCAGCCGGTGGGTTCCCGGATCGTGGGTCTGTCGTTCGAGGGGAAGCCTGTGGACCCGGCTGCGCGGTTCGTGTTCGCGGTGAACAACTACCGGGCGAGCGGCGGGGGCAATTTCCCGCATGTTCCGGGTGCCGAGCAGCTGTGGGCGAATTCGGACGAGATCCGGAACACGATCATCGGTTGGGTCAGGGCGAAGGGCTCGGTGGATCCGGCCGAGTTCGCTTCGGTGGACTGGCGGCTGACGCGTGAGGGCGTGCCGGTGTTCTGAGTGTTCCGGGTGTGCTGATCTGTCGGCCGGTGGGGCCGCCCGTGGTCGTCGCGGGTGGGTGGTCCTGCCGGCGGGGCGGGGGCGGTCCGCGGGTGCGGGCCGCCCCCGCCCTTTTTTCGGCGGGGGCGTCGTCATCGCGTCAGCGGCGCCGGGCACCGCGTCGGACGGTGGCTGCCGGTCCCCCGGCGCGCTTCGGGGTGGTTCGCGGGCTCACCGGTACTCGTCCTGGGGTGAACGGGCGGCGCCCTGGCCGGGGACGCGTGGGGCGGGGCGGGGGGCGAGGCCGAACGTGGTGAACGCGGTGCGCTGCGGGAGGGGGTAGGGGGTGGTTCCGGTGAGGTCGTTGAGGATGGTGGCGCTGCGCCAGGCGGCGAGGCCGAGGTCGGGGGCGCCGACTCCGTGGGTGTGGCGTTCGGCGTTCTGTACGTAGATGTGGCCGGTGACCGTCGGATCGAGGTCGAGTCGGAACGCCTCGTCGATGCGGGGGCGGCCGGAGGCGTCGCGGCGGATGCGGGGGGCGAGGCCGGCGAGCAGGGTGTCGAGGGGGCGTTCGCGGTAGCCGGTGGCG
Organism: Streptomyces clavifer; assembly: GCA_014651175.1. GTDB lineage: Bacteria > Actinomycetota > Actinomycetes > Streptomycetales > Streptomycetaceae > Streptomyces > Streptomyces clavifer. The sequence goes on from BMWJ01000009.1 coordinate 161,254, forward strand.
AGGACGACGGCGTCGGTGGTGAGGCGGGTGCGGGTGGCCTGTTGGGTGTGTGAGAGGTGGAGTTCGATGCGGGTGCCGGAGAGGCGGCCCGCGATGCGGCCCGCGGTGCGGACGGTGACGCCGGGAGTGAGGGTGGCGTCGGGCCAGGTGCCGTGGAGTGTGCGCCGGTAGAGCTCGTCGTGGATGGCGGCGATGGTGTCGGCGTCGATGCCTTTGTGGAGCTGCCACTGGCCGGGGACGAGGGTGTCGCGCACGGCTTCGGGGAGTGCGTGGAAGTAGCGGGTGTAGTCGGGGGTGAAGTGCTCGAGGCCGAGTTTCGAGTACTCCATGGGGGCGAAGGCCGGGGTGCGGGCGAGCCAGTGGATCTTCTCGGCTCCGTGGGGGCGGGTGCGCAGGAGGTCGAGGAAGATCTCGGCGCCGGACTGGCCGGAACCGATGACGGTGATGTGCCCGGCGTCCAGGAGTTCCTGTCGGTGGTGGAGGTAGTCGGCGGAGTGGATCACGGGGAGGCCGCCGGCGTCGGTGAGGGGGCGCAGGGGTTCGGGGACGAAGGGTTCCGTGCCCACGCCGAGGGCGATGTGGCGGGTGTAGGCGCGGCCGAGCGCCTCGGCTTCGCCTGCGGGGTCGAGTTGGGTGAAGTCGACTTCGAAGAGGTGGCGGTCGGTGTTCCAGCGGATCGCATCGACCTGGTGCCCGAAGTGGAGGCCGGGGAGCTGTCGGCTGACCCAGCGGCAGTAGGCGTCGTACTCGGTGCGTTCGATGTGGAAGCGCTCGGCGAAGTAGAAGGGGTAGAGGCGGTCGTGGGCGCGGAGGTAGTTGAGGAAGGTCCAGGGGCTGGCGGGGTCGGCGAGGGTGACGAGGTCGGCGAGGAAGGGGACTTGGAGGGTGGCGCCGTCGATGAGGAGCCCGGGGTGCCAGTGGAAGGCGGGGTTCTGTTCGTAGAAGGTGGCGGCGAGGGGGTGGGGGTGGCCGGGGGCGGCGGGGACGCCGTGGGCGAGTGCGGCGAGGGAGAGGTTGAAGGGGCCGATGCCGATGCCGACGAGGTCGTGCGGCCGGTCGGGGGTGACCGCGGGCTGGTCGGTCATCGGGGGGTGCTGCCTTCCCTGAGGCCGGTGACGGCGTGGGTGACGAGGGTGGTGAGCCGGCGCAGGTCCTCGGGGGTGGTGTGGGGGTTGAGCAGGGTGGCTTTGAGCCAGAGGCGGTGGTCGGTGCGGGCGCGGCCGAGTACGGCGTGTCCGCGGGTGAGGAGGGTGCGGCGGATGGTGGCGACGGTGGTGTCGTCGGCGCCGGTGGGACGGAAGAGGACGGTGCTGATGGTGGGGCGTTCGTAGAGCTCGAGGTGGGGGGTCGCGGTGATGAGGTCGGCGAGCTGGTGGGCTGCGGCGAGGGTGCGGTCGATGAGGTCGGCGAGCCCGTCGCGGCCGAGTGCCTGGAGGGTGACGGCGATCTTGAGGGCATCGGGGCGCCGGGTGGTGCGCAGGGACCGGCCGAGGAGGTCGGGGAGGCCTGCGTCGGTGTCGTCGCCTGCGTTGAGGTAGGGGGCGTGGTGGTGGAGTACCGCGAGGTCCTGGTGGTGGGGGACGGCGAGGATTCCGGCTGACGCGGGTTGCCAGCCCAGTTTGTGCAGGTCGAGGGTGACGCTGTGGGCGCGCTGCAGCCCGTGGACCAGGTGGCGGTGGGTGGGGCTGAAGAGGAGTGGTCCGCCGTAGGCGGCGTCGATGTGGAGTTCGGCGCCGTGGGCGGCGGTGAGGTCGGCGATGGCGTCGAGGGGGTCGATGTGGCCGGTGTCGGTGGTGCCGGCGGTGGCGGTGACGAGGAGGGGGCCCTCGTGCCGGATGAGGGCCTCACGGAGGGCGGGAAGGTCCATGGTGCCGGTGTGGGCGGGGATGACGACGGGGGCGGGGAGGCCGAGGATCCAGGCGGCTCGGCCGATGCTGTGGTGGGCGTTGGCGGCGCAGATGGTCTGTACGGGGCCGTGGCGTTCGCGGGCGAGGAGGAGGGCGAGTTGGTTGGCCTCGGTGCCTCCGGTGGTGACGAGGGCGTCGGGGTGGGGGGCGTGGGGGTAGATCTCGGCGGCGAGTGCGGCGGTGAGGGAGGCTTCGAGGGCGGAGGCGGCGGGGGCCTGGTCCCAGGAGTCCATCGAGGGGTTGAGCGCGGACGCGGCGAGGTCGGCGGCTGCGGCGACGGCGAGCGGCGGGGTGTGCAGGTGGGCGGCGCAGTGGGGGTGTGCGGGGTCCGCGGCGCCTTCGGTGAGTGCGGTGACGAGGGTGCGCAGGGCGTGGTGGGCGCCGGTGCCGTGGTCGGGGATGAGGGGGCCGGTGGCGCGGTCCGTGCGGTGGGTGACGGTGTCGGGGCCTCCGGCGGGGAGGGGGCCGTCGCGGCGGGCCGCGCCGTCGTGGAGGGCGGTGAGCACGGTGTCGAGGAGGGGGCGCAGGTGGGTGGGGCCTGCGGTGCCTCCGGCCAGGGGCGGGGTGGGCATGGGTGCGGTGGTCCTTCGGGTGCGCGGGGGCGGGCGGGCCGGCTTGCCCGGGTTTCGGAGGGAGCGGCCGAAGAGCCCAACGATCCGGACCCGAAAGGGGTACTGCTGCCGCGGGTGGGCGGGGTGCCGTGGGGTGCCTGGTGGGGGCGTGGGGTGCCTGGTAGGGGCGTGCGCCGCCCGCACGGCGGTGCCCGGCCCCCTCGGTGCGAGAGGGCCGGGCACGGTGGTGGTGCGGGTCGGTCGGTGGGCGTCGCGTACGTCGAGGGCGCGGCTCAGGTCGTCGAGGCCGGCCGCACGCGGCGGGTCGGTCAGTGGGCGTTGCGTACGCCGAGGGCTCGGCGCAGGTCGTCGAGCTGGTCGGTGAGCTTGCGTCGCAGGGCGGGGAGGAGCTCGTGGTCGTCGAGCGCGTCGGTGCCGAGGCGGAGGCTGTGGGGGTCGATGGCGTAGGCGGGGAAGGCGTGGCGGCCGGCGGCCTCGGCGATGGCGGCGCCGCGGCGTTCGGCGAGTGCGGTGGCCTCGGGGTAGTAGCGGGTGACGTAGTCGTGGAGGAGGTCGCTCTGTTCGGGCTGCCAGAAGCCTCGGGCGGTGGCGGTGAAGAGGTAGTTGGAGAGGGTGTCGTCGGTGAACATGGCCTGCCAGGCGGCGGCCTTCGCCTCGGGGGTGGGGAGGGCGGCGCGGCAGCGGGCGGCGCCTTCCTGTCCTGTGGCGCTGGGGTCCTGGGCGAGTTCGCGGGCGATGGCCGCCTCGTCGGTGGCGCCGAGGACGGCGAGGCGGGTGAGGATGCGCCAGCGGAGTTCGGGGTCGAGTTCGGGACCGCCGGGGACGGTGCCGTCGTTCAGCCAGTCCTGGATGGCGTCGGGCTGGGTGGCCGCGTCGATGAAGTGGCGTACGGCGGTGAGGCGGAGGCCGGGTGCGGGGTTGCCCGGGCCGGCGCCGTCGGAGCGCTGCTCCCAGTCCTTGGCGGTGAGGCCCTCGGTGCGGCGGAGCAGGTCGCGGCAGAGCGAGGTGAGGCAGGCGAGGGCTGCTGGGCGGTCGCCGGGGGCGGTATAGCGGTCGGCGATGTGGGTGGCGGCGAAGTCGAGGACGCCGTGGACGACGGCGAGGTCGGTCTCGTGGGGGAGGTGGGTGCGCGCGGCGGTGAGGTAGGCCGCGGGGTGGAGTTCGCCGTCGCGGACCATGTCGCGGGCGGTGTTCCACAGGAGTGCGCGGGTGAGGGCGTCGGGGACGCCGGAGAGGCGGGTCAGGGCGGTGTCCCAGGAGACGGGATCGAGCCGGATCTTGGCGTAGGTGAGGTCGTTGTCGTTGAGGACGACGAGGGCCGGGCGGCGGCCGGGCAGGGTGGCGGGGGTGTCGTCCTGGGGGATGTCGAGTTCGAAGCGGTCGCGCAGGACGAGCTGGTCGGCGCCCGACTGGGTGTCGAGCATGTGGTCGTAGGTGCCGACGGCGATGCGGTGGGGGCGGTCGCCGGTGTGTTCGACGCCGAGGGTCCAGGTGTTGCCGGTGTCCTGGGTGCGGGCGGTGAGGGTGTCGATGCCGGTGGTGCGGAGCCAGGTTCCGGCCCAGGCGTGGACATCGCGGTCGGTGGCGGACGCGAGGTTGTCGACGAAGTCGGCGAGGGTGGCGTTGGCGAATCTGTGCCGGGCGAAGTGCGTGTTGATTCCGGCGAGGAAGTCCTTCTCACCGAGCCAGGTGACGAGTTGGCGGAGGGCGGAGGCGCCCTTGGCGTAGGAGATGCCGTCGAAGTTCAGCAGGGCGGACGCGGTGTCGGGGACGGCGTCGGGGTCGGGCGCGACGGGGTGGGTGGAGGGCCGCTGGTCGGCGTCGTAGCCCCAGCCCTTGCGGTCGACGGCGAAGTCGACCCAGGTGCCGGTGAAGCGGGTGGCTTCGGTGAGGGTCTGGTAGCCCATGTACTCGGCGAAGGACTCGTTGAGCCAGATGTCGTCCCACCAGGTGAGGGTGACGAGGTCGCCGAACCACATGTGGGCCATCTCGTGGGCGATGACCACGGCGCGGGTCTGGCGTTCGGTGTCGGTGACGGCCGAGCGGTAGACGAACTCGTCGCGGAAGGTGACGAGCCCGGGGTTCTCCATGGCACCGGCGTTGAACTCGGGGACGAAGGCCTGGTCGTAGGAGTCGAAGGGATAGGGCTCGTCGAACTTCTCGTGGTAGCGGTCGTAGCAGTCGCGGGTGACGGAGAGGATCTCGTCGGCGTCGGCGTCCAGGTGGGGTGCCAGCGAGCGGCGGCAGTGGATGCCGAAGGGCAGTCCGGCGTGCTCGGTGGTGACGGAGTGCCAGGGTCCCGCGGCGACGGCGACCAGGTAGGTGGAGATCGGGGGTGTGGGGGCGATGGTCCAGCGGCCGGGGGCGGTCCGGGCGGCGATGCCGTTGCCGAGGACGGTCCAGGCCTCGGGCGCGGTGACGGTGAGGTCGAAGACGGACTTGAGGTCGGGCTGGTCGAAGGCGGCGAAGACGCGTTGGACGTCGTCCATGAAGAGCTGGGTGTAGACGTACGTCTCGCCGTCGGCGGGGTCGGTGAAGCGGTGCATGCCCTCGCCGGTGCGGGAGTAGCGCATGGCGGCGTCGGCGGTGAGTTCGTGGGGGCCCGGGCCGAGGCCGGCGAGCGGGTAGCGGTTCCCGTCGAGGAGGGCGGGGTCCAGGGGCTGTCCGTCGAGGCTGATCGAGCGCAGGGTCTCCGGCTTGAGTTCGACGAAGGTGTCTCCCGCCGCGTGGGCGGTGAACCGGATGACGGTCCGGGAGTCGAAGGTCTCCTCCCCCACGGTGAGATCGAGGTCGACCGTGTACCGGTGTACGTCGAGGAGCTGGGCACGGGTCTGCGCTTCGTTGCGCGTCAGTACGGACATGGCGCCCATGCTGCCGTACCGGCCCGGGGCTGTGCAGTGGGGTTCTCGCAGGGCTGACGGGCTGGGGCGGGTGGGGCCCGGGGGTGTCGCCGCGGGTGTTCGCGGTGGCCCGATCCCGCCGTTCCCCGGCCGACACATCTTGATCTTGAGGGTGAAATCTGCAAAATCCCCCTCAACAACCCCTTGGACGATCACTTTTGTACACTTTGCGGCAATTTTCAGGATCGAGATTTGGCCAAATAGTAAGGCGAACCTAAAGTCACTTCACACACCCTTTCTCCACATCCTTCACGCGTCAGGGAGCGGCTTGCTGTGCAAGGCACGATCGACGGTTTCAACTACGGCGCCGTGACCCCCGTGGTGGCGTACGTGATGGCATGTCTGGGCAGCGCGCTGGGACTGCGCTGCACGATCCGCTCGCTGCGCAACGACAGCGCGTGGAAGCCCGGCTGGCTCGCGCTCGGCGCGGCCTCCATCGGCTCGGGAATCTGGACGATGCACCTCATCGCGATGATGGGCTTCGACGTGGCGGAGGCCCCGGTCACCTACGACCTCCAGCTGACGATCCTGAGCCTCGTGGTCGCGGTCCTGGTGGTCGGCGTGGGTGTCTTCATCGTGGGGTACCGGGGGGCGACCCGCCCGGCGCTGATATCCGCGGGCCTGATCACCGGTCTCGGCGTCGCGGCGATGCACTACATCGGCATGGAGGGCATGCGGCTGAACGGACAGATCGAGTACGACACCGTGTCCGTCGTGCTCTCCGTCGTGATCGCCGTCGCCGCCGCGACGGCCGCGCTCTGGGCCGCGGTGTCCGTCCACGGTTTCCTGGCGAGCCTCGGCGCCGCCCTGGTCATGGGCGTCGCCGTCACCGGCATGCACTACATGGGCATGAGCGGCATCGCCGTACACCTGCACGACATCGACAACTCCCAAGCGGTCGCCGGTGAAGCCGCGACCTCGATCATGCTGCCGCTGCTGATCGGGCCCGTGACGTTCCTGATCCTGGCCGGCGTCATCGTGATGTTCGACCCGCTCCTCGTCCTCGGCGAGGGCGAGTGGAACGGAAAGGGCGCCCCGATGCGGCCCGCGGGCCGCACGCAGCCACCCCGGGGCACCGGCGCGGCCCCGTTCCGGAGCCGGCCCACGGACCCCGGGACGCCGAACCCGCCGCGGTCCGGCGCCTCCCGGGACACCCCCACCTGGTGACGCGCCCGGACCGGGGCGTGCCTCAGGCTCCGGGGGGCGGGGCCTCCGCCGACTCCTCGGCGATGCGCTCGTGGTGCCGGATGACCTCCGCGACGATGAAGTTCAGGAGCTTCTCGGCGAACGCGGGATCCAGCCGGGCGCTCTCCGCGAGCTGCCTCAGCCGGGCGATCTGACGGGCCTCGCGGGCCGGGTCCGCGGGCGGCAGCTGGTGTGCCGCCTTGAGGTGGCCCACCTGCTGGGTGGCCTTGAAACGCTCGGCGAGCATGTGGACGACTGCGGCGTCGATGTTGTCGATGCTCTCGCGCAGCCGGTTCAGTTCCGCTCGTACGGACTCGTCGATGTCGCTCGTGGTCATGGTCAGCGAGCCTAGCCGCACCTACGGGCGCGGGATCATCGGCGGGTCCCGCGGGTCCGGCACCCGGTCGCTCCAGCCGCCCGGCACACTGCGCCCCTGCTGCGCGCGGAAGCGGACCGGTGCCGTGCCGACCCGGCGGGCGAACAGCCGCGAGAAGTACGCCGGGTCCTCGTAGCCGACGCGGCGGGCCACGGACGCCACCGGCAGATCGGTGGTGGCGAGCAGTTCCTTGGCACGGCCCAGCCTGATGCCCAGCAGGTAGCCCTTGGGGCTGCACCCCGCTCCCCGCCGTACCGCCGTGCGCAGTTCGGCGGGTGTCATGCCGTGCCGGGCCGCGTGCTCCGCGACGGAGAGCGGCTGGAAGGCGTCCCGTGCCAGGGCCTGCAGCACCGGGTCGCCGTCCGGTCCCACGTCGGCGCGCGCCCGGCGCAGCGAGACGAGGAGTTCGTGGACGGCGGCGCCCGCCTCCACCTCCAGCAGCGGATTCCCCCGGCGTGCCGAGCGCACGATGCGGGCGATGGCGGCCCGCGGCGCCGAGGTGTCGGAGAGCGGCACGAGGGGGCGGTCCGGTTCGATGTAGCCCAGCTCGGTGTAGGTCGTGGTGGCGGGGCCGGTGAAGTCGACGAAGCTCTCGTCCCACCCGCCCGGGCCGGCACCGTAGTGGTGCGGGGTCCCGGGGGTGAGCCAGATCAGGCTGGGACCGGTGACGGGCAGCCGGCGGCCGTCCGGAGCGCCGAACCAGCCGCTGCCCGCGTTGACGACGACGGCCACGTGGTGGTCCAGCGTGCGCGGCCCGACGGCGGGCAGGGCGCCGTGCTGAAGGCCCACCCCGAGACAGGCCAGTCCCAGGCGGTGGTGCTGCGGGCTGGGTGAGAAGAAGCGCATCCAGGTGTCGTACATCGGCCCTTCACCTCCGGGTCGGGCGGTGCGTCCAAGCACCGGTGATCTTTCTCCATGGACCGGCCGGACACCGGAAGCGATGCTGATGGCCCGCGAGGATCGCACACAGGAGCGTACGAGCACGATGGCTGACTTCACGGTGGGGGACGACCACTTCCGGCTGAACGGCGAGCCCGTACGGCTGCTGTCGGGAGCCATGCACTACTTCCGGGTGCACGAGGAGCAGTGGGAGCACCGGCTGACGATGCTGCGTGCGATGGGCCTCAACTGCGTCGAGACGTACGTGCCGTGGAATCTCCACGAGCCCCGGCAGGGGCGCTTCCGGGACGTGGGGGCGCTCGGCCGGTTCCTGGACGTGGCGCACCGGGTGGGGCTGATGGCGATCGTGCGCCCCGGGCCGTACATCTGCGCCGAGTGGGAGAACGGCGGGCTGCCCGCCTGGGTGACGGGCCGTTTCGGCCGGCGGGTGCGGACCCGGGACGCGGGGTACACGGCGGCGGTGGAACGGTGGTTCGGGGAGCTGCTGCCCCAGGTGGTGCAGCGCCAGATCACCGGCGGCGGTCCGGTGATCATGGTGCAGGTGGAGAACGAGTACGGCAGTTACGGTTGTGACCGGGTCCACCTGGAGGAGCTGGCGGGGTTGCTGCGCCGGTGCGGTGTCACGGTGCCGTTGTTCACGTCCGACGGACCCGAGGACCACATGCTGACGGGCGGTTCGGTGCCCGGTATCGCGGCGACGGCGAATTTCGGTTCGGGGGCGCGCGAGGCGTTCGGGGTGCTGCGCCGGCATCGTCCGCGGGGGCCCCTGATGTGTATGGAGTTCTGGTGCGGCTGGTTCGAGCACTGGGGCGCCGAGCCGGTCGTGCGGGATCCCGCCGAGACGGCCGGCGCACTGCGCGAGATCCTGGAGTGCGGGGCCTCCGTCAACGTCTACATGGCGCACGGGGGGACGAGTTTCGCGGGCTGGGCCGGGGCCAACCGTGCCGGACCGCTGCAGGACGGCCCGCTGGTGGCGACGGTGACGTCGTACGACTACGACGCGCCCGTCGACGAGTACGGGCGGCCCACCGAGAAGTTCTGGCAGCTGCGGAAGGTGCTGGCCGAGTACGCGGGGGAGCCGCTGCCCGATCTGCCGCCGGAACCGGTGGGGCCGGCGCGGCCGGTGCGGGTCGTGTTGACGCAGGGGGCGCCGCTGGCCGGGGTGCTGGAGGCGCTGGGCGATCCGGAGGGGCCCGAGTGCGGTGTTCCGCCGACGTTCGAGGACCTGGACGTCGACCGGGGCCTGGTGCGGTACCGGGTGGCCGTACCCGGGCCGCGGCAGCCGTACCCGCTGCGCGCGGCCGGGCTGCGGGACCGGGCGGTGGTGTACGTGGACGGGGTCCGGGCGGGGGTGCTCACGGAGGAGGACGACACCCTGGAGGAGCCGGTCGCGGGGCCGGCCGAGGTGGAGCTGTGGGTGGAGTCCCTGGGCCGGGTCAACTACGGGCCGCGGCTGGGTGAGCCGAAGGGCATCACGGGCGGGGTGCTGCACGAGCGGCAGTTCCTGCACGGGGTGCGCGCGAGGGCACTGCGGCTGGACGCCTTCGAGGAACCGGGGGCGATGGCGCGGGTGCGGTTCGGGGGCGTCGCGGAGGCGGGGCGGACGGGTCTGTTCCGGGGCTCCTTCGAGGTGGCAGGTGCGGCGGGTACCGGTCACGCGGGTCTGGAACTGCCGGGCTGGACGCGCGGATTCGTGTGGGTGAACGGCTTCTGCCTGGGGCGTTACTGGTCAAAGGGCCCGCAGCGCACGCTGTACGTCCCGGGACCGGTGCTCCGCGAGGGCTCCAACGAGGTGTGGGTGCTGGAACTGGAGGAGGCCGGGGCCCCGTTCGTGGATGTGGGCCCGGGGGCGCCCGTCAGGACGGGCGCCCCCGGGGATGCTCGGGTGTGACTCGGGTCAGAGGGTCGCGGCCGCGGACGCGATGGCCGCGGCGAAGGTCGACACCTCGGTGTACACGCCCGGGTAGCCGGCGCGCGCGCAGCCCTCGCCCCAGCTGACGATGCCGACCTGGATCCAGGCTCCGGCGTTGTCCTTGCGGAACATGGGGCCGCCGGAGTCGCCCTGGCAGGTGTCCACGCCGCCCGTGCTCACGTAGCCGGCGCAGAGCTCCTCGGCGGGGACGAGGTCGCTGCCGTAGGCCTGCCGGCAGACGGTGTCGGAGACGTACGGAACGGTGGCCTTGAGCAGGTAGCGCTGCTGGCCACCGCCCTCGGTGGCCGCGCCCCAGCCCGCGACGGTGAAGTTGCCGGTGTTGTAGGCGGTGGTGGTGGCGATCTTCAGGGTGGGCTGGCTGATGGGCTTGGCGAGCTTGATCAGCGCCCAGTCCTTGCCCTTGCCGTTGTAGCCGGGGGCCTGGAGGACCTTGGTGGACTTGACCTTGACGGCGCTGGTGGACTGCAGGTCGACGACACCGCCGGTGGCGGTGATCGAGGTGTTGTTTCCGGAGCCGTTCACGCAGTGCGCGGCGGTCAGCACGATGTCCTGTGCGTAGAGCGCGCCGCCGCAGCCCATGGAGAGCCGGACCATGAAGGGGAATTCACCCTGGGCGGCCCGGGTTCCGCCGACGACGGGGGCGGGGGCGGCGGAGGCGCTGGGCTGGAGGCTGAGGGCGGCCAGGGCCACCGCGGCGACGACGGAACATCTTTTGAGGGTGCGCAGAAGCTGCTTCAAGGGACTGCCTGCTTTCGGGTGGGGGGTTCAGCGGGGGGTTCAGGTGCAGGCGTGCGGACGTGCCGGTCCAGGTCAGGGCTGCAGCCGACGCAATTCTCGACATGCTCCCGACAAGACCGATCCGATTATCGGGAAGCGATCACCGCTGCCACAAGGCAGGAATTCCGGCCAAGATCAGTGGGCCGTCAACCGGCCGGCTCCCCCGCGCGTCCGCCTAGAGTGAGATCGGCCGGGCACGATCTACGGGGGTGGGGACGTGAGTGACGGCAGGAGCGTCGACGGGAGTCCGGTCGTCCACGGGTTCCCGCATCTCGACACCGTCAGGGCCGCGATCACCGCGCTCTACCGGCGGATCTCCCCCGACGGGGTGCGCAGGTACGCCACGAGCCTCGCCCCGGCCGACGCGGCCTTCTCCGACGCGGACGACCTGCACCTCGGCGCCCAGCGGGTGGCGCGCGCCCTGGTGCAGCACCTGCACCTGCCGGAGGCCCGCGTCATCGTCGGATTCCGGCCCATGGAGCATGCCGCGAGTGTCGAACTCGCCGCGGGCCCCGAGTACTTCATCGAGCTCAACGACCGCTTCCGTACGCACCGCAGGGACATCGGGGCCGCGCTGGCGCACGAGATCACCCATGTCCTGCTGCACCGGCTGGGACTGGAGTTCCCCGGCACCCGCGACAACGAGATCCTCACGGACACGGTGACCGCGTACCTCGGCGCGGGCTGGCTCCTGCTGGACGCCTTCCGCGAGGACGCGACATCGAGCCAGAAGCTCGGCTATCTCACCCCCGAGGAGTTCGGGTACGTACTCGCCGAGCGCGCGCTCGTCTTCGGTGAGGACCCGTCCGTGTGGTTCACCAGCCCCCAGGCCTACACGGCGTACAGGAAGGGCCGGGACCGGGCCGGGCACGACCACCACCGGCCGCCGCTGGCGTCGGCCGGGTGGGCGGGCCGCCGGCGCTACGCCAAGGACCGGCGCCATGCCGGGGAGCACCCGGGGGCGGGCCCGGACCCGTCCGTCCCCTACGCCTTCGAGAACGGGTCCGCCGGCCTCCGGGTCTCGTTCGCCTGCCCCACCTGCCACCAGCGCATCCGGGTCCCGGTCCGGGGCCGGGTGCGCGTCCGGTGCGGACTGTGCCGCACGGTCCTGGAGTGCGACACCTGAGTTTCGGGCAGGGTCAGGGACCGCCGTAGGGTCGTTGTATGACGAACGATCCGGCCGGGGACCCGAGCAGCCTCTTCGAGGCGTTGTACGACGGCGACAACGCCGTCGTGCGGGCGCTCCGCGCGGGTGCGTCCGCCGAGTCGAGCGACGAGGAAGGGACGACCGCGCTGTATCTGGCTGCCGTGCAGGACCTGCCCGGCGCGGTCCGGCTGCTGCTGTCCGTGGGCGCGGACCCGAATCGGGCGAGCGGCCCGGAGGCCGGTGACCTGCCGCTGTGCGGGGCGGCGTGCGGCGGGCACACCGAGGTCGTCGAGGCGCTGCTGGCCGCCGGGGCCTGGCCGGACCTGCGCGAGGAGTTCGGTTTCACCGCACTGCGCTGGGCGTGCGGGCTGGGCCATGCGCGGATCGCGGAACTGCTGCTCGACCACGGTGCGGACCCCGGCCTGCCCGGGCCCCGGGGCGAGTCCCCGCTGGTGGTCGCGGCCCGCCGGGGCTCGGCGCGCACCGTACGCGCGCTTCTCGGGCACGGCGCCCCGGACCCTGCCCCGGCGCTGGAGGAGGCCCGGCGCGTGCTGGCGCTGGACGTCGAGCAGGAGCTGCGTGACGCCCTGGCCGAGCTGTACGGGGACGGCGCGCGGCACGGTATGGCCGTGCGCCGCACGGCCGTGGACGGCGGGCTGACCGTCACCGTCGAACTGCTGCGGGACGGCGAGCCGTTCGCGGGCCAGGACCAGCAGACGGGGCACGGCGCGATCGCGACGCTCCTGGAGCACGCGCTGGGGCTGCGGGCCTCCTTCGAGGAGCTGGCGGCCAGGGCCCTGCGGTACGGGGACCCCGAGCTGGACAACTGGCACGAGTCGGTGGGGGCGTTGTGGCTGCGCGGCGACGAGGAGACGTTCCAGGCGGCAGCCGCCTGGACGGCGGGCGACGATCCGCTGCGCCGGGCGTTCGGTGCGCAGGTGCTGGCGCGGCTCGGATTCGACAGCGGCGCGAAGCCGTTCGCGGGGCGTGCGGTGCCGCTGCTGCGGGAGCTGGCGGGGGAGGCCGGGGACACGGTGCTCGGCACGTCGGCGGAACGGGCGCTCGCCCACTACGAGGCACCGGTCGCCCTGCCGCGGGAACCGCACGGCCCCGCCGATCGGGGCACGGACCGGGAACGGTGGCGGGGGCGGACATGACGACGGGCACGGCGGCCGGCCGAAGCCGGTCACCGTGCCCGGGAGTCCTGGGTTACGCGGCCCGCCGTCCGCGCCCGGCGCCACCGGCCCGGCCCGCTCCGGCCCCGCGGGCGGATCCGCCCGCGCCACCGGCACCACCACGCGCGGCACCGCCGCCCGCACCACCACGCGCGGCACCGTTACCGGCACCGCCGCGCGCGGCACCGCCGCCCGCACCACCGCGGGCCGTGCCGCCGCCGCCGCCCTGGGCGGCGCCGGCACCCGCGCCCGTACCGCCGCGACGTCCACGGCCCCGGCTGCCCGAGCGGAAGGCTCCGCCGGCTGCCGAGCCGGAGCCGGATCCCGTACCCCGGGTACGCGGCTTGGGCTGCGTCGGCTGCGGCACCTCGATGACGATCGCGACGCCGGACGGTTCACGGGCGCCCGTGATCCGGCTGAGCTCCTCGTCGCTGGACTTGATCCGGGTGGTGCGCGGCGCGATGCCCGCGTCCGACATCAGCCGGGTCATCTCCCGCTTCTCCTCGGGCAGCACCAGCGTGACGACGCTGCCGGACTCCCCGGCGCGCGCCGTGCGCCCGCCGCGGTGGAGGTAGTCCTTGTGGTCGGTCGGCGGGTCCACGTTGACGACCAGGTCGAGGTCGTCGATGTGGATGCCCCGGGCCGCGACGTTCGTCGCGACCAGCGCCGTGACCTCGCCGTTCTTGAACTGGTCCAGCGTCCGGTTGCGCTGCGGCTGCGAACGGCCGCCGTGCAGGGCCGCGGCCCGCACACCGCTGGCGAGCAGCCGCTTGGCGAAGCGGTCGGCGGCGCGCTTGGTGTCGACGAACATGATGACCCGGCCCTCGCGGGCGGCGATCCTGGTGGCGACGGCCTTCTTGTCCGTCTCGTCCGCCACGTGCAGCACATGGTGCTCCATGGTGGTGACGGCACCCGCCGACGGGTCGACGGAGTGCACGACCGGGTCGGTCAGGAACATCTTGACCAGCCGGTCGATGTTCTTGTCCAGGGTCGCGGAGAACAGCATCCGCTGCCCGTCCGGCTCGACCTGCTTGAGCAGCGCGACGACCTGCGGCATGAAGCCCATGTCCGCCATCTGGTCGGCCTCGTCGAGGACGGTGATGGCGACCTCGTCGAGGCGGCAGTCGCCCCGCTCGATGAGGTCCTTGAGCCGTCCCGGCGTGGCGACGAGCACCTCGGCGCCGCGGCGCAGCGCGTTGGACTGCCTGCTGATCGACATGCCGCCGACGACCGTGGCCACGCGGAGGTTCACGGACGTCGCGTACGGCGTCAGCGCGTCGGTCACCTGCTGGGCGAGCTCACGGGTCGGGACGAGGACGAGGGCCAGCGGGGCGTGCGGCTCGGACCGGCGTCCGGCGGTGCGCGCGAGCAGGGCCAGGCCGAAGGCCAGGGTCTTGCCGGAGCCGGTGCGGCCGCGGCCGAGGATGTCCCGGCCGGCCAGCGAGTTCGGCAGGGTGGCGCCCTGGATGGGGAAGGGGTCGGTCACACCCTGGGCGGCGAGGGTCTTCAGCAGCGCGGCGGGCATGTCCAGCTCCGCGAACGCCTCGACGGCGGGCAGCGCGGGGGTCATGGTCTCCGGCACGGCGAATTCGCCGCCCTGCGACGGTGCGGGCCTGCGACGGGCAGGCGCCTTGCCGGAGCCTCGGGTGTTCGCCTGCGGCCGGTCCGTGCCGCGCCCCCTTATCGGGCGGTTGCGGGTGGGACGGTCCTGGCGTTCGGAGCGGGTCATACGGAATTGCCCTCCTGGGGGGATTCCTGGGGTTACTGCCGACTGCTGCGGACTGCTTGATGTGCGCCCCAGGATGCAAGCACAGAGCAGGTGTCCCGGACACGGAGCGTGTGGGGGACGGTACGAGCTGGAAACAGCACAAACCGGGGCCCGCACCTTCACGGTGCGGGCCCCGGCTGCGAGGTACGCGTCCGGCAATTAGGCCGGGACGATGTTCTCCGCCTGCGGGCCCTTCTGGCCCTGCGTGACGTCGAAGGAGACCTTCTGGCCCTCCTGGAGCTCACGGAAGCCCTGGGTGGCGATGTTGGAGTAGTGGGCGAAGACGTCGGCGCCGCCGCCGTCCTGCTCGATGAAGCCGAAGCCCTTTTCCGAGTTGAACCACTTCACGGTTCCAGTAGCCATGTCATTCTCCTAAAAGAGGTGCAGTGCCGGAAATCCGCACTTTACGAATTCCAAGTCGCCGCATTGAGCCCCATCCGGAGAAAGCCGGAAAACAATAAAGCGCCTGAGGAGGGTTCCCGTCAGGCGCACATAA
Organism: Streptomyces clavifer; assembly: GCA_014651175.1. Classification (GTDB taxonomy): domain Bacteria; phylum Actinomycetota; class Actinomycetes; order Streptomycetales; family Streptomycetaceae; genus Streptomyces; species Streptomyces clavifer. The sequence continues at coordinate 176,390 of BMWJ01000009.1, forward strand.
AGTTCATGGGTACCAAAACTGCAACTGGGCAACCGTAGCACGTTCTGTCGCCGAGCGGCAGGGTCCGCCGGTCCGCCACGCGGAAGGGTTCGCTGACCAGGGCGGTCGCCGGGGCCGCAGCGGAGGGGTTCCGGAATCGTTTCCGCGGCCTTACCGCACTGTTCTCCCATGGGTTGCGCGCCCTTCGGCGGGGTCCCGGAACCCCTGGGCCCACCGGCGCGGCCGGCCGCGCCGGCATTCACCCGAATGCGACATCCGGGCGAGTCGCGCGAGCCCGCACGGAGCGGACGGACTCGGCAGGTTCACCGTACGGGTTGGTCCGGCCGGGTGCCTTCGGGCGACGCCTTCCGGCGGCTCCCGGGCGGATTCATCACGTACGCGAGGCAATGCCGTCGTTCATCAGGGAAAGGCACCGGCGGGCGAGCTCCTCGGCACCGGGTTCGTCCCCCGGCCGGTACCAGGAGGCTGCGCCCCAGACCATGTCGCGGAGGAAGCGGCCCGTGGTGCGGACGTCCAGGTCCGCACGGAAGGACCCGTCGGCGACGCCCCGCTCGAGTGCGCGCAGCCAGGGGTCCTCGAAGGCCGCCCGCGCGTCTGTGAGGTAGGCGAAGCCCGGCCGCGTGGAGAGGTGCTCGGCCTCCTTCCGGTAGATGGCGACGGCGGCCCGGTTCCTGTCGATCTGCCGGAACGACTCGGCCACCAGAGCTTCGATCGTCTCCCACGGACCCGGACCTGGAGCGGCACCGGGACCGGCGGTGGTGGCGGGACCGGCGCCGAGCACCTGGTCGTACCCGGCCCGGAGCCCGGCGAGGAAGGTGGAGAGGATCTCGTCGACCATCGACTCCTTCGAGTCGAAGTGGTGGTAGAGGCTGCCCGCGAGCATCCCCGCCTCGTCGGCGATCCTGCGGACGGTGGTGGCGTCGTATCCGTGTGCGGCGAAGACCTCTGCGGCGATGGAGAGCAGTTCGCTGCGGCGCTCGGGTGAGGAGGTCGCCGGGGACTTCTTCTTGATAGGCACCCGTCCATTGTCCGTCCGGCCGGGCCCGGGCCGGACGGACCGGGGTCTCGCGGACCGGGCGCCCGGCCGGGCCGCGGAGCCGGGGCGTGCCCGCCTTCCGGGGCGGCCGTTCAGCGCGTCTCAGCGCAGGCGGCGTTCAGCGCCGCCTCCGCGGAGGCGGGCCGTTCAGCGCCCCGGGGCAGCCGGACGCCCGACCCCCGCCCCCGACGCTCAGGCCTCGCGGGGCGGGCTGTCGTCGTTGCCCCTGCGGAGGGTGCGCAGCGGCAGTCCGGGGCGCCAGACCTGGACGACCAGGTCGTCCCCGTCGAGCCCGGTGCGGACCACTTCCGCGGGCTCGGCGCGGAACAGGAGGAAGGGTTGCGGCGGCGTGACCGCCTCGACGAAGCGCGCCAGCACGGCCGGATCGGTGATCTCCACGGCGCGGCCGGAGATCCGGACGTCGCCGTGGGCCATCTCCGCGTCGGGCCCCGGATTGGCCTGGAGGGCGAAGCGGGGGTCCCGCCGCAGGTCCAGGGCCTTGCGGGAGTTCGGCATCATGCCGAGCCACATGTCGTCCAGCCGGAATTCCACCTCCAGTCCGGTCACCCGGGGCGACCCGTCCTTGCGGAGGGTGGCCAGGACCTGGTGCTTGTACTGCTGGAACCGCTTCTGGACGGTGTCGGAGAAGGCCGGCTCGGCCGCCCGGAAGTCTTGCCACGTACTCGATGTCATGCGGCCATCGAATCCCGGAATCCCGACATCCTCTGTCGGGATTCCCAGGATTCTCGAGACGTCACCGGATCGGGTGCCGCCCCGGTGCGGTCGCGGTGTCCGGGACGGAACAGGGACGAGGGCAGGACAGGGAGACGAGCGGGTGCAGGCCGGCACGAGGACAGGGCAGAGGCAGGGCAGGCCGTACCCCCGCCTCACCCGCCGGGCAGGGTGACGACCACCGCGTAGCCCTGGGTCCGCAGGATGCCGGGCGACTCACCGACGGCCAGGACCGCGTCGTAACGCGCCAGTTCGACGTCCGTGGCGCCCTCCAGCACCGCACCGTCCTCCAGGGCGACGGCAACGACCGCGCCGCCCTCCGGCGGGATCAGCCGTACGGTCCCTCGGACGACGGCGGTCGACGCCGGCGGGCGGTCCCGCCGGTACATGACGTTGAGGTTGACGACGGGGCCGGCCAGGAGACGGCCTTCCGTGCGGACGTCACCGGGGAAGTCGTGGGGCCACAACGGTTCGTCGACGATGTGGTGTTCACCGCCGACCATCAGGTCCATGCCGTCGCCCTCGACGACGGTCAGTGTGCGGTCCAGGCCGGGGAAGTGGGAGAACGGGCCGTCGCGGGCCACCTCCGCCAGGCTGATCCGCCAGTCGGCGGTGCCGGCCGCCGCGTCCTCGGGGGCCGCCGCGATCTGCCGGGTGACTCCCCCGCCGTTGTGCCAGGGCACGGCCGTGCGCCCGGCCGCCCTCAGTACGCGCAGGGTCACCGCACGACCCCCTGCGCCCTCGCCGCGGCGAGCCAGTGGGGGAATTCGGCCACCAGCCGGTCGTACAGCTCGGCGTCCGGGACGGTCCGGGGGTCGGAACCGGCGTGGAAGAAGCCGGCGTTGTCGAGGGGGCGCATGTCGGGTACGGCCAGTTCGTCGAGCCTGCGCAGGAAGTCGAACTGCGAGCTCCGTCTGTCGCCGAAGCCGACGAACTGCCAGAACAGCGGCAGCTTCGCCCCCTTGCAGAGGTAGCGTTCCGCCGCGTGCTTGCTGACCGGTCCGCCGTCCGTCTGGAAGACGACGAGGGCGGGCGCGGTCGAACCGCTGTCGAGGTAGTGGTCGATGACGGCGTCCATGGCCAGGTGGTAGCTGGTCCTCCCCATGTGCCCGAGACCGGCCACGATCGCGTCGATGCGGCCGTGGTGGCTGTCCAGGGCGATCTCGGTGACCGCGTCGACGTCCGTGGAGAAGAACACGACGGGCACCCGGCCGTCGTCGTCCAGATGGGCGGACAGGCCGAGCACCCGGTCGGCGAGCGCCTGGACGGTGCCGTCCCGGTAGTACTCCCTCATCGAACCGGAGTAGTCGAGCACCAGGTAGACCGCGGCCCGTTGGCCGCTCACCCCGTACTTGTCCAGCGACACACGCGCGTTCTCGTACGGGCCGACGAGCGCGGGTGCCCGCTCCCGCACCTTGCTCAGGCTGATGGCCGGACCCGGGGCGGCGGACGAGCCTGCCATGTCGGTCTCCGATCAGGGGTTCTCGGCGGCTGCGGTGCCGGCCGCGGGGCCTTCGAGCCTACGGGCTGCCCGACCCAGGTGTGCCCGTCGCCCCCGGTGTTCGCTATCTTGAGCGCCGCCGCCCCGGCGGCCCCTCCTCCCCGTCCACGAATGAAGGAGCCGGCCATGGAGGCCGCCGCCACCACGTGTTACCGCCACCCGTCGTACGAGACGTATGTGCGCTGCACGCGCTGCGACCGGTACATCTGTCCGGACTGCATGCGGGAGGCCTCGGTCGGTCACCACTGCGTGGAGTGCGTGAAGGAGGGGCAGCGTTCGGTCCGCCGGGCGCGCTCCCTGTTCGGCGGCGAGGTGCCGACGGCTGCGACGCCGGTGGTGACGTACACGCTGATGGTGCTGAACATCGTCGCCTACGTCGTCGAGGTGGTCCGGTCCGGGACGGTGGACCGGTTCGGGATGCTCGGCGCGGTGCTGGTCGACGCGGAGGGCGGGCGCTACTACTACGAGGGCGGGTCCGTTCCCGGACTCGACCTGATCGGGGTGGCCGGCGGCGAGTGGTACCGGCTGCTGACCGGGGCCTTCCTCCATCTGCCGCCCGACGCCTCGTTCGGTGTGATGCACCTCGTCTTCAACATGTTCGCGCTGTGGAACCTGGGACGGGTCGTCGAGGGGCAGCTCGGCCGGGCGCGGTATCTGGCGCTGTACCTGCTGTCGGCGGTGGGGGGTTCGGTGCTGGTGTACCTGGTCTCGCCGGAGACCACGGCGGTCGGCGCCTCGGGGGCGATCTTCGGTCTGGCCGCGTCCTTCTACGTCATCAACCGGCGGCTGGGCCGGGACATGCGGGCGGTCAACCGCTTCATGGCGGGATTCCTGCTCTGGATGGTCGTCTCCGCCGCGTTCACCTCGTGGGAGGGCCACCTCGGCGGTCTCGTGACCGGCGGTCTGGTGACCTACGGACTCGCCTACGCCCCGGCGAAGCTGCGGACGTCCGGGGTGCAACTGGCCGGGGGGATGGTGCTGGTCGCGCTGCTGACCCTGGTGGTGGCCGTGAGGACGGCTTCCCTGACCGGCGCCGTCTGAGCCGGGTCGGCGGTGCCTGCCGAGGGCGGACCGGCCGGTCCGCCCTCGGCAGGCACGCCTTGACCCCCCGGGGCGGGCCCCGGGACGCGTCACGGCGCCCGCCATGGTCCGGTCGGGGACGAGGCGGGCGCCGTGTTCAGTTCCGTACGCCGTTGTACGGGACGTCTGTGTGTGCCGTGATCAGACCGTCAGTGAACGGTCCGTCGGGCGGATCGGGGCCGGCAGTGCGCTGGCCCCGGTGAGGAAGCGGTCCACGCCGCGTGCCGCGGAGCGGCCCTCGGCGATGGCCCACACGATCAGGGACTGGCCGCGGCCCGCGTCACCGGCGACGTAGACGCCGTCGACGTTGGTCGCGTAGTCCTCGTCGCGCGCGATGTTGCCGCGCTCGTCGAGGCCGAGGCCGAACTGCTGGACGAGGCCGTTGGCCTGGTCGGTGCCGGTGAAGCCCATGGCCAGGGTGACGAGCTGGGCGGGGATGACACGCTCGGTGCCGGCCTTCTGCTCCAGCTTGCCGTCCTTGAACTCCACCTCGATGAGGTGCAGGGACTGGACGTTGCCGTCCTCGTCGCCCTCGAAGTGGGTGGTGGAGACGGAGTAGACCCGCTCGCCGCCCTCCTCGTGCGCGGAGGTGACCTTGTAGAGCATGGGGAACGTCGGCCAGGGCTGGTTGGCGTTACGGTCCTCGCCCGGCTGCGGCATGATCTCCAGCTGGGTGACGGAGGCCGCGCCCTGCCGGTGTGCGGTGCCGACGCAGTCGGCGCCGGTGTCGCCGCCGCCGATGACGACGACGTGCTTGCCCTCGGCGGTGATCGGGGTGACCGTCAGGTCGCCCTCCTGCACCTTGTTGGCGAGCGGGAGGTACTCCATCGCGAAGTGCACGCCGTTGAGCTCACGGCCCGGGACGGGCAGATCGCGGGAGACGGTGGCACCGGCGGCGATGACGATCGAGTCGTAGCGGCGGCGCAGCTTCGCCGCGTCGATGTCCGTGCCGATCTCGATCTCCGTGCGGAACTTGGTGCCCTCCGCGCGCATCTGCTGGATGCGGCGGTTGATGTGCGACTTCTCCATCTTGAACTCGGGGATGCCGTAGCGCAGCAGGCCGCCGATGCGGTCGGCACGCTCGTACACGACGACCGTGTGGCCGGCCCGGGTGAGCTGCTGGGCGGCGGCCAGGCCGGCCGGACCGGAGCCGATGACGGCGACGGTCTTGCCGGAGAGGCGCTCGGGCGGCTGCGGGGTGACGTCGCCGCTGTCCCAGGCCTTGTCGATGATGGAGACTTCGACGTTCTTGATGGTGACGGCCGGCTGGTTGATGCCCAGCACACACGCCGACTCGCAGGGAGCGGGGCACAGCCGCCCGGTGAACTCCGGGAAGTTGTTCGTGGCGTGCAGGCGCTCGGACGCGGCCGACCAGTCCTCGCGGTAGGCGTAGTCGTTCCACTCGGGGATGAGGTTTCCGAGGGGACAGCCGTTGTGGCAGAACGGGATGCCGCAGTCCATGCAGCGGCCGGCCTGCTTGCTGATGATCGGGAGCAGCGAGCCCGGAACGTAGACCTCGTTCCAGTCCTTGACGCGCTCGCCGACGGGCCGGGTCTGCGCGACCTCGCGGCCGGTGGTCAGGAAGCCCTTGGGGTCAGCCATTGGTCGCCGCCTCCATCATCTTCTCGGTGGTCTCCTGCTCGGAGAGACCGGCGAGCTCAGCGGCGTCCTTGGCGGCGAGCACTGCCTTGTAGGCGGACGGGATGATCTTGCTGAACCGGGCCACCGAGGTGTCCCAGTCGGCAAGCAGCTTCTCGGCGACCGTGGAGCCGGTCTCCTCCTGGTGGCGGCGCACGACGGCGTGCAGCCACTGCGTGTCGGAGTCGTCGAGCGCGCAGACGGCGCCGAGGTTGCCGGTGTTGACGTTGTCGGGGTCGAGGTCGATGACGTAGGCGATGCCGCCGGACATGCCTGCCGCGAAGTTGCGCCCGGTCTCGCCGAGTACGACGGCCCGGCCACCGGTCATGTACTCGCAGCCGTGGTCGCCCACGCCCTCCGAGACGACGGTCGCACCGGAGTTGCGGACGCAGAAGCGCTCGCCGGTCCGGCCGCGCAGGAACAGTTCGCCGCCGGTAGCACCGTAGGCGATGGTGTTGCCCGCGATGGTGGAGTACTCGGCGAGGTGGTCGGCGCCGCGGTCCGGGCGGACGACGACACGGCCGCCGGAGAGGCCCTTGCCGACGTAGTCGTTGGCGTCGCCCTCCAGTCGCAGCGTCACACCGCGCGGTACGAACGCTCCGAAGGACTGGCCGGCGGAGCCGGTGAAGGTGATGTCGATGGTGTCGTCGGGCAGGCCCGCACCGCCGAACTTCTTCGTCACCTCGTGGCCGAGCATGGTGCCGACGGTGCGGTTGATGTTGCGGATCGCGATCTGGGCCCGGACCGGCTGGGCGGCCTCGGCGCTGTCGGCGCCGAGGGCGTCGGCGGCGAGCTTGATCAGCTGGTTGTCGAGCGCCTTCGCCAGGCCGTGGTCCTGCTCGGCGATCTGGTGGCGCACCGCGCCCTCGGGCAGCTCGGGCACGTAGAAGAGGGGGGCCAGGTCGAGGCCCTGCGCCTTCCAGTGCGTGACGGCCCGATCGGTGTCGAGGAGCTCGGCGTGGCCGACGGCCTCCTCGATCGTGCGGAAGCCGAGCTCGGCGAGGATCTCGCGGACCTCTTCGGCGATGAACTCGAAGAAGTTGACGATGTACTCGGCCTTGCCGGAGAACCGGTCGCGCAGGACCGGGTTCTGGGTGGCGATGCCGACGGGACAGGTGTCGAGGTGGCAGACGCGCATCATGACGCAGCCGGAGACGACGAGGGGCGCGGTCGCGAAACCGAACTCCTCGGCGCCGAGGAGCGCGGCGATGACGACGTCGCGGCCGGTCTTGAGCTGGCCGTCGGTCTGGACGACGATGCGGTCGCGCAGGCCGTTGAGCAGCAGGGTCTGCTGGGTCTCGGCGAGGCCGAGCTCCCAGGGGCCGCCCGCGTGCTTGAGCGAGGTCAGCGGGGACGCGCCCGTTCCGCCGTCGTGGCCGGAGATGAGGACGACGTCCGCGTGGGCCTTGGACACACCGGCCGCGACCGTGCCGACGCCGACCTCGGAGACCAGCTTCACGTGGATGCGGGCCGCCGGGTTGGCGTTCTTGAGGTCGTGGATCAGCTGGGCCAGATCCTCGATGGAGTAGATGTCGTGGTGCGGCGGGGGCGAGATCAGGCCGACGCCCGGGGTGGAGTGCCGGGTCTTGGCGACCCACGGGTAGACCTTGTGGCCGGGCAGCTGGCCGCCCTCGCCGGGCTTGGCGCCCTGCGCCATCTTGATCTGGATGTCGTCCGCGTTGACCAGGTATTCGCTGGTCACACCGAAGCGGCCGGAGGCGACCTGCTTGATGGACGAGCGGCGTGCCGGGTCGTACAGCCGCTCCGCGTCCTCGCCGCCCTCACCGGTGTTGGACTTGCCGCCCAGCTGGTTCATGGCGATGGCGAGGGTTTCGTGCGCCTCCTGGGAGATGGAGCCGTACGACATGGCGCCGGTGGAGAAGCGCTTGACGATGTCGGAGACGGACTCGACCTCGTCGAGGGGGACCGGCTCGCGGCCCGACTGGAAGCCGAAGAGGCCGCGGAGCGTCATGAGGCGCTCGGACTGCTCGTTGACCCGGCCGGTGTACTTCTTGAAGATGTCGTACCGGCGGTTGCGGGTGGCGTGCTGGAGGCGGAAGACCGTCTCCGGGTCGAACAGGTGCGGCTCGCCCTCGCGGCGCCACTGGTACTCGCCGCCGATCTCCAGCGCGCGGTGCGACGCGGAGATGCCGGAGGCGGGGTACGCCTTGGCGTGCCGGGCGGCGACCTCCTTGGCGACGATACCGAGTCCGGCGCCGCCGATCTTGGTGGCGGTGCCGTTGAAGTACTGCGCGACGAAGGCCTCGTCCAGGCCGACGGCCTCGAAGACCTGGGCGCCGCGGTAGGACGCGACGGTCGAGATGCCCATCTTGGACATGACCTTCAGGACGCCCTTGCCGAGCGCGTAGATCAGGTTGCGGATGGCCCGCTCGGGCTCGATGCCCTCGATGAACGTACCGGCGCGGACGAGGTCTTCGACGGACTCCATCGCGAGGTACGGGTTGACCGCGGCGGCGCCGTAGCCGATCAGCAGCGCGACGTGGTGGACCTCGCGGACGTCACCGGCCTCGACCAGCAGGCCCACCTGGGTGCGCTGCTTGGTGCGGATGAGGTGGTGGTGGACGGCCGAGGTGAGCAGCAGCGAGGGGATCGGTGCGTGCTCGGCGTCGGAGTGCCGGTCGGAGAGGACGATCAGGCGGGCGCCGTCCTCTATGGCGGCGTCGACCTCGGTGCAGATCTCCTCGATCCGGGCTGCGAGGGCGTCGCCGCCGCCGCTGACCCGGTAGAGACCGGCCAGGGTGGCGGCCTTCATGCCCGGCATGTCGCCGTCGGCGTTGATGTGGATGAGCTTGGCCAGCTCGTCGTTGTCGATCACCGGGAAGGGCAGCGTCACGGCGCGACACGCTGCGGGGCTCGGTTCCAGGATGTTGCCCTGGGGGCCCAGCGTGGAGCGCAGCGAGGTGACGAGCTCCTCGCGGATGGCGTCCAGCGGCGGGTTGGTGACCTGGGCGAACAGCTGGGTGAAGTAGTCGAAGAGCAGCCGGGGGCGCTCGGAGAGCGCGGCGATCGGCGAGTCGGTGCCCATGGAGCCGAGGGGTTCGCCGGCGGTGCGGGCCATCGGGGCGAGGAGGACGCGGAGCTCCTCCTCGGTGTAGCCGAAGGTCTGCTGGCGGCGGGTGACCGAGGCGTGGGTGTGGACGACGTGCTCGCGCTCGGGGAGGTCCTCGAGCTCGATCTCACCGGTTTCCAGCCACTCGGCGTAGGGCTGCTCGGCGGCGAGGGACGCCTTGATCTCGTCGTCCTCGACGATGCGGCGCTCGGCCGTGTCGACGAGGAACATCTTGCCGGGCTGGAGACGGCCCTTGCGGACGACCTTCGCGGGGTCGATGTCCAGGACACCGACCTCGGAGGAGAGGACGACGAGGCCGTCGTCGGTGACCCAGTAGCGGCCGGGGCGCAGACCGTTGCGGTCGAGGACCGCACCGACCTGGGTGCCGTCGGTGAAGGTGACGCAGGCCGGGCCGTCCCAGGGCTCCATCATCGTGGAGTGGTACTGGTAGAACGCGCGCCGGGCCGGGTCCATGGACCGGTGGTTCTCCCACGCCTCGGGGACCATCATCAGCACGGAGTGCGGCAGCGAGCGTCCGCCGAGGTGGAGCAGCTCCAGGACCTCGTCGAAGGAGGCCGAGTCCGAGGCGTCCGGGGTGCAGACGGGGAAGATCCGGTCGAGCTGCGCGGCACCGAAGAGGCTGGAGGCGAGCTGGGACTCGCGGGCCTTCATCCAGTTGCGGTTGCCCTTGACCGTGTTGATCTCGCCGTTGTGCGCGACGAAACGGTACGGGTGTGCAAGCGGCCAGCTGGGGAAGGTGTTGGTGGAGAAGCGGGAGTGGACGAGCGCGACCCTGGTCGCGAAGCGACGGTCGGAGAGGTCCGGGAAGAACGGCTCCAGCTGCCCGGTGGTCAGCATGCCCTTGTAGACGATCGTGCGTGCGGAGAGCGAGGGGAAGTACACCCCTGCCTCGCGCTCGGAGCGCTTGCGCAGCACGAAGGCCTTGCGGTCGAGGGCGACGTCGGTGCTCGTGCCGTCCGCGACGATCAGCTGGCGGAATTCGGGCATCGTGGCGCGGGCGCCGTTGCCGAGGAGGTCCGGGGCGACCGGGACCTCGCGCCAGCCGAGGACGTCGAGGCCCTCTTCGCCGGCGATCTTCTCGATCTGCCGGACGGCCCCGGTGGAGCCGTCGGCGGGCAGGAACGCGATTCCGACGGCGTAGGACCCCGCCTCGGGGAGGTCGAAGTCGACCTCGTCGCGGAGGAAGGCATCCGGGACCTGAAGCAGGATGCCGGCGCCGTCGCCCGAGTCGGGCTCGGAACCTGTGGCACCACGGTGTTCGAGGTTGCGCAGTACGGTCAGCGCCTGCTCGACCAGCTCATGGCTGGCCACACCGGTCAGAGTGGCCACGAACCCGACGCCACAGGCGTCGTGCTCGTTACGGGGGTCGTACATCCCCTGCTGGGCGGGGCGACCGTCCATGGGCGACCAGGCGTCGGAACGCATCGGCTCTCCCGTCGTCGTCGTGGCATGTGCTGTGCCGAGGGACGACGTTGGCCCTCTGCGAAATTTCGTGCAGGTTACATGATGGAACGCTTCTCAAAAAGCGAATAGGACGTTCCACGATGCGGACACCACGGATACGTGGTGCGGGTGGGTCACGATCGGGCGGATCCTTGTGGATCACCGCTCGGGAGACCGGAGAGCACAGGCGTCGTTGCCCGCGGTGTCTACGGCTCTTGCCCCGCGGTCATGGAATCGAAACCGCCGAGTAACGGCTACTTATGTGTAGCGCCGTATAGGAACTCATTTTACGGCCGCAGGGGCCCATCCGCCCAGTGACGTGCGCCAAGACGTATGTCACACCGGCGCAACGTCCGCGGACCCCGTTCAGCTTCCCGCTGCCACGCCGAAGAGCGTGCCCAGGCCGTAGGTGAGCGCCGCGGCGGCGCCGCCGAGCACGAGCTGGCGCAGTCCGCTGAACCACCAGCTGCGTGCGGTCACCCTGGACACGACCGCGCCGCAGCCGAACAGGCCGGTCAGGGCGAGCAGCACGGCGGGCCACAGCGCGGTGGCGCCGAGGAGGAACGGCAGTACGGGCAGCAGGGCTCCCAGGGCGAAGGCGCCGAAGGAGGACACGGCCGCGACGAGCGGGGACGGCAGGTCGCCCGGGTCGATGCCGAGCTCCTCACGGGCGTGGATCTCCAGGGCCTGCTCGGGGTCCCTGGACAGCTGGCGCGCGACCTCCCGGGCGAGTGCGGGCTCGACGCCGCGGGACTCGTAGAGTGCGGCGAGCTCCTCCATCTCGTCCTTGGGGTGCTTGCGCAGTTCGCGGCGTTCGACGGCGAGCTCGGCCTCGACGAGCTCGCGCTGCGAGGCGACGGAGGTGTACTCGCCGGCCGCCATGGAGAACGCGCCGGCGGCCAGACCGGCGAGGCCCGTGATGACGAGGGTCTGCTGGGACACCGCTCCGCCGGCGACCCCTGTCATCAGGGCGAGGTTGGACACGAGGCCGTCCATGGCACCGAACACCGCGGGCCGCAGCCAGCCGCCGTTCACGTCGCGGTGGGTGTGGTTGTCCCGGTGCGCCTCGTGCAGTACGGCGTCGGTCTCGATGATGGACACAGCTCTCCCCTTCTCCGGAAGCGGGCTCCCTGCAATCCCGCCCCCGCTCAACGTGATCGAAAGTACGCGCGAAAAAGGCCTCCCGCCAGCAAGGAAGGCCGTACTTACCTGCCTCCGGGACTCCCTGCCCGGGGTCATCCGTGTGGCCCTTTTGTTGCCGTGATCAGGCTCGCGGGGGCCTTCGCGTGGCACAGATCGCTCAGTCGGCGACCGCCGGCGGCGAACGAAGGGGCGACGCGATGGAGCCGATGGCGGACGGTCCGGCACGACCGCGGGCGGGTGCGGATCCCTGCGGTACGGGTGACCGGGCCAGGGGGGCGCTGCTGGGGCTCGCGGTGGGTGACGCCCTCGGTGCCCCGGCGGAGAACATGCGGCCCTCCGAGATCCGCCGTCGCTGGGGCCGGATCGAGGGCTTCGTCAGCGACGACCCGGCGGGCACGGACGACACCGAGTACGCGATCTTCTCCGGGCTGCTGCTGGCCCGGCACGGTTCGGCACTGACGGTCTCGCACGTCGAGCGGGCGTGGCACCACTGGATCGCCGACCTCGACGAGGGCCCGTTCCGGGGGGCGGGCTTCAGCGAGCGCGGCACGCTGGAGAATCTGCGGCGCGGTCTGGCCGCTCCCATCTCGGCCCAGCACCGGCACGCGTGGAGCGACGGCCTCGCGATGCGGGCGGCGCCTTTCGGCGTGTTCGCCGCCGGCCGCCCGGCCGAGGCCGCACGGCTCGTGGCGGTGGACGGCCGGGTCAGCCATGAGGGGGAGGGCATCTACGGCGGCCAGGCGGTCGCGGCCGGGGTGGCCGCCGCGATGGTGGGGGCCGGGCTCGCCTCCGTGATCGCCGCCGCGCTCTCGGTGGTGCCGATGGACTCCTGGACGGCCCGCTCGCTGCGGCGCGCGGTCACCGCCGCGCAGCGCCCGTACCCGGACCGGCTGACGAGGGAACGCGCGGTGCGCTCCGCGGTGGTGATCGGCGGCTATCCGTGGACGGATCTGGCCCCGGAGGCGGTGGGCCTGGCGTTCGGCGCGTTCACGGCGGCACGCGGCGACTTCCGTACGGCGGTGCTGACGGCCGTGAACATGGGCCGGGACGCCGACACGACGGCGGCGGTGGCCGGAGCGCTGGCCGGCGCCCTGCACGGTGCGTCGGCGATCCCTCGGGACTGGGCGTCGGCGATCGGCCCGGTGCGGGGCAGTTGCCTGCCGTCGATGCGGGGCTACCACGTCCTGGACATCGCGGAGCTGCTGACGCCGGACGACGCGGACGGCACGGACGGCACGGACACGGAGGACGCGCGGACCGGCCGGGGCGACGACCGCCGGGCCGGAACCCCGCTGCGGCGTGCCCCCGGCCCTCCCGGTTCCCCCGGCTCCCCCGTTTCCCCGTGGGGCGAACCGGCGGCCACCGGCCACGGAGCCGCCCGATGACCGCCGCACAGGGGCCCGCCGCCGCCCCCGCCCCGGAGACCCCGCCCCACCCGGCGCCGGACCCCGGCCTGGAGGATCCCGCTCCCCTGCCGGACACGTCCCCCCGCGTCGCCATCCGCATCACCGCCGAACCGGCCGGCCCGCCCCGCCCCGGCACACCCGCCACGCCGGGGGCACCGACCCCCGGGCGGCAGGCCAGGATCGAGGGGCTGCTGCTCGGGCTGGCGGCCGGGGACGCCGCCGGGTGGCCCGCCGCGCGGCACCGGGCCGCGCGGATGCCCGAGTGGACCCGGCGGCTCACCAGGGAGCTGGACACCTTCGCCGAGCAGAACGCGACGACGACGCTGCCCGTGCCCATCGCCCTCAACCAGCCCCCCGAGCCGCTCCGGCTCGGTCCCTCCGACGACGCCGAGTGGGCCGCGTTCGCCGCCCGGACCGTGCTGGCCGCCGCCGCCGACCACGCCCCCGGCCTCTCACCCGGCCACCGGATGCGGGATGCGATCGACCGGTCGTGGAACGCGCTGGCCGCGAAGGTGGCCGCGGCCAGCGCACGGGCGCCGGAGGTCGAGTCCGCCGTCCTCCCGCTCCGGGCCCGGATCTCCGTACGGGCCGGGCTGGGAAACCTCGCCGCCGGGCTGCGCCCGCCCGCGACCGGTCACGACAATCCGCACTACTTCGACGACGCGGCCTGCGTCAGGGCCGCCGTGCTCGCGGTCGTGCACCCGGGCGATCCCACCGCCGCCGCCGGGCTCGCCGAGTTCGACGCCCGGTACACCCAGGACGGAGACGGGGTGCACGGTGCCCGCGCGATCGCCGCCGCGATCGCCGAGGCGCTTGCCGGGGCGGACGTCGACACGATGGTGAACGCGGCGCTCGACCGGCTTCCCGAGGGGACCGAGATCGCCCGCAACGCCGCCCATGCCGTGCGGCTGGCGCGGGAGTTCGCGGACGAGGCTGCGGGTGCCTTCGCCCTCGTCCCCGTGCTGGAGCACCAGATCGTCGACCACGTGTACAGCTACGGGATCGCCGCGGCCGAGACCGTGCCGGTCGCCCTGGCCCTGACCACCGCCGCCCGGGGCGAGATCGCCCAGGCCGTGCCCGCGGCGGCCTGCCTGTCCCGGGTCGCCGACTCGGCGCCCGCCCTCGCCGGGGCGCTGACCGGTGCGCTGGGCGGGATCGGCACCGTTCCGTCGGGCTGGCGCGAGGCCTGCCGGACGCTGGCCGGGTGTGCGCTGCCGCGACTCGCCGGCACGGATCTCATGGAACTCGCCGCACTGTTGGCGGCCACGGACGTCGCCTCGGGTGGACAATTCCGGCATGACTCCCAAAACGTCCGCACCGAACGCGGCAGGCACGACCCCCACGACGCTCACCCTGGATGAGCGGATCACCGGCGCACTCGTCGGGGCGGCCGTCGGCGACGCCCTCGGCGGCCCGGTCGAGGGCTGGACCCCGGAGCAGATCGCCGAGCGCCATGGCGGCCGGGTGACCGGGATCGTCGGCCCCTGGCACGGCGACGACTGGCGCACCGCACGGCCCATCGCGCCGTACCACAAGGGCGACGGACACGTCACCGACGACACCCTGATGACCCATGCGCTGATCCGGGTGTACGAGACGGTGCGCGGCCACCTCGACGCGTACGCCGTCGCCGACCACCTCGTACCGGATCTGATGTCCCGTCCGCGGTGGATCCCGGAGCTGGAGGCCGAGGCGCTGCCCCTGCAGCGGATCTTCCTCGCCGAGAAGTGGATCGTCACACGGCTGCACTACGGTCACGCCGACCCGCGCGAGGCCGGCTCCGGGAACATCGTCAACTGCGGGGCGGCGATGTACATGGCCCCGGTCGGGCTGGTCAACGCGGCCCATCCCGAGGCCGCGTACGCGGAGGCCCTGGATGTCGCGGGCGCCCACCAGTCCTCGTACGGGCGGGAGGCGGCCGGTGTCCTGGCCGCCGCCGTGGCCGCCGCCTGCGCCCCCGGCGCCACGCCCGGGTCCGTCGTCGGGACCTGTCTGGCGCTCGCCAAGGACGGCACCCGGTCAGCGATCGAAGCGGTGTGCGAGGTGGCCTCCCGGCACACCGACTCCGAGTCCGCACTGGCTCCGCTGCGCGCCGCCGTGGCCCCGTTCGACACGGTGGGCCCGCACTACCGCGACCCCTCCCTCGGTGCCCGGCGGCCCTCCCGGCTGCACTCCATCGAGGAGCTGCCGGTGGCGCTCGGGATGCTGCTCGTCGGGGGCGGCGACTACCGGCGCACGGTGCTCGGCTCGGTCAACTACGGCCGTGACTGCGACTCGATCGCGACGATGAGCGGCGCGATCTGCGGCGCGCTCCACGGCGAACGGGCGATCCCCGCCGCCTGGGTGAAGACGGTCTCCGAGGCCAGCCGCCTCGATCTGCACGCCCCGGCGCGGGCCCTGGCGGACGTCGCCCGCGAGGTCTTCTTCCGGGACACGGCACGGCGCCGCGCGCACGAGGCCGCGTTCACGGCACTGGCCGGCGTCCGATGACCGTACGGCTGACGTGGGTTCAGCCGGAGGACCTCGTGGGGCACGAGCTGCGCCAGGCCGCCCAGGACGGCCGGGACGCCGGGGACGTCGGGCGGCGCTGGCACGAGGCCGGGGGCCTTCCCGCACCGGAGCGTGCGGGGGCGGCGGACTCCCCCGCGTCGCCCGGACTGCGGACGCTGGCCGCGCGCCTCCTGGACGAACTCGCCCTGCTGGAAAGCCCGTTGGCGGCTGACGAGCCGACCGGCCTGGACGCGGTCCGGGCAGCCTGCCCGCGCTGGCCCGCTCCCCGGGACCGGCCCGCGGCCCTCGGGCCCGAGCGGCTGCACGCCGCCTGGCTGGGCAGGGCCGCCGGATGCCTGCTCGGCAAGCCCGTCGAGAAGCTGCCCCTGGCCGGCATCCGCGCACTGGCCCGCGCCACCGGCAACTGGCCGCTCACCACCTGGTTCACCGCCCGCGGGCTGCCTGCCGGGCTGGCAGCGGAGTACCCCTGGAACCGGCGCTCGGCAGCCACCTCCCTCGCCGAGAACATCGACGGCATGCCGGAGGACGACGACCTCGACCACCCGCTGCTTACCCTGCTGCTGCTCCGGCGTCACGGACCTGGATTCAGCACGTCCGACCTCGCACGGCTCTGGCTCGACGAGCTCCCGGCAGGCCGGGTGTTCACCGCCGAGCGCGTCGCCTACCGCAACCTGCTCGACGGCATCGAGCCGCCGGACACCGCACGCCACCGCAACCCGTTCCGGGAGTGGATCGGCGCCCGGATCCGGGCCGACGTGCACGGCTGGACCCACCCCGGCGACCCGGGGGCCGCCGCCGCACAGGCCCACCGGGACGCGGTGCTCTCCCACACGGCAAACGGGGTCTACGGAGCGATGTTCACCGCCGCCGCGCTCGCCGAGGCGGCCGGCGGCGAGACGGACGTCCACGGGTGCCTGGCGGCGGGACTGCGCGTGGTGCCGCCCCGCTCCCGCTACGCGCACGCGGTGCGCCTGGGCATCGAGACGGCCCGCGCCGAACCGGACTTCGACACGGTCGTGGACCGGCTGCACACCGTCTACGCGGCCACCCACCACTGGGTCCACGTCCTGCCGAACGCGGCGCTGCTGGCGGCCGCCCTCACCCACGCCGACGGCGACTTCGGCCGCTCCGTCTGCTGCGCGGTGTCGGGCGGCTGGGACACCGACTCGAACGGCGCGACGGCCGGATCGCTCGCCGGCCTGCTGGCCGGGCGGCCCGCCGCGCTGCCCGACCGCTGGACGGCCCCGCTCAAGAACCGGCTCGCCACGTCCGTGAGCGGATTCGGCTCCATCGGCTTCGACACCCTCGCCGAACTGACCTACCAGGAGGTACGCCGCCCATGACAGCGATCGCCGTACTCGGCAGCACCAACATGGACCTGGTCGCCTACGTCGCCCGGGCGCCCGGGCGGGGGGAGACCGTCACCGGCAGGGAGTTCAGGACCGTCCCCGGCGGCAAGGGGGCCAACCAGGCCGTCGCCGCGGCCCGCGCGGGCGGGGAGGTGGTGATGATCGGTGCGGTGGGCACCGACGAGTACGGCTCGCTGCTGCGCGCGAACCTGGAGCACGCGGGCGTCGACACGGATCTGCTGCACACCGTCGCAGGACCGAGCGGCACGGCGCACATCGTCGTCGACGACGAGGGGTCCAACGCGATCGTCGTGGTCCCCGGCGCCAACGCCACCGTCACCGCCCTCGGCCCGGGCGAGCACGCCGCCATCGCCGCGGCGGGCCTGCTGCTCCTCCAGCTGGAGCTCCCGCCGGCCGTCGTGAGGGAGGGAGCACGGGCCGCGAGGACCCGCGGCGTACGGACGATCCTGACCCCCTCCCCCGTGCAGCCCCTGCCGGCCGGACTCCTGGACGCCGTCGACCTCCTGGTCCCCAACGAGCACGAGGCCGCGGCGCTCTCCGGCTACGGGGACCCGCACGCGGCGGCGGAGATCCTGCTCCGGCAGGTCCCGGAGGTCGTGATCACCCTCGGCGCGAAGGGGTGCCTGTACGCGGCCCGGGGCGGCGAGGCGATCGTGTTCCCGGCCCCCGAGGTCACCGCCGTCGACACGACCGGCGCCGGCGACACGTTCGTCGGCACGCTCGCCGTGGCACTCGCGGAGGGCCGGGCGGTCCCGGAGGCACTGGCCTGGGCGTCCTCGGCCGCGGCGCTCTGCGTGCAGAGACCCGGCGCGTCGACGTCGATGCCGTACCGAAGCGAGATCGATGCCGCATGAGCACGACGACCGCACCCCTCGCCGGCCTCCGGGTCCTGGACCTCGCCACCCTGTTCGCCGGACCGCTCGCGGCCACCATGCTCGGCGACTTCGGCGCCGAGGTCATCAAGGTCGAGCATCCGCGCAGGCCCGACCCCTCGCGCGGGCACGGTCCCGCGAAGGACGGGATCGGCCTGTGGTGGAAGCTGCTCGGCCGCAACAAGCGCAACCTGACCCTCGACCTGTCCAGCACCGGCGGCCGGGACGTGCTGCTGCGGCTCGCCGCGGACACCGATGTGATCATCGAGAACTTCCGGCCCGGGACGCTCGAACGCTGGGGCGTGGGCTGGGAGGAGCTCCGTGCCGTCAACCCCCGGCTGGTGCTGGCCCGGGTCACGGGCTTCGGCCAGTCCGGCCCGTACGCGCACCGGCCCGGCTTCGGCACGCTCGCCGAGGCGATGAGCGGCTTCGCCGCCGTCACCGGGGAACCGGACGGCCCGCCGACCCTGCCGCCGTTCGGGCTGGCCGACTCGATCGCGGCGATCACCACGGCGTACGCGGTGATGACGGCCCTGGCCGGGCGCGACCTCACCGGACAGGGACAGGTGGTCGACATGGCGATCATCGAGCCGATCCTGACCGTGCTGGGGCCGCAGCCGCTCTGGTACGACCAGCTCGGCTACGTGCAGCCGCGCACCGGCAACCGCTCCCGCAACAACGCCCCGCGCAACACCTACCGGACCTCCGACGGTCACTGGGTGGCCGTCTCGACCTCGGCCCAGTCGGTCGCCGAGCGCGTCATGCGCCTGGTGGGACGCCCGGACCTGATCGACGAGCCGTGGTTCGCCGCCGGGACCACGCGCGCCGAGCACGCCGACGAACTCGACGAGGCCGTGGGGTACTGGATCGCCCGGCGCACCCGGGAGGAGGCGCTCTCCGCGTTCGAGAAGGCGGAGGCGGCCATCGCGCCGATCCACGACGTGCGGGACGTGATGGAGGATCCCCAGTACCGCGCGCTGGGCACGATCACCGAGGTCGACGACCCCGAGCTGGGCCCGCTGCGGATGCAGAACGTACTGTTCCGGCTCTCGGGGACACCTGGGTCGGTCCGCTGGGCCGGCCGGCCGCACGGCGCGGACACGGACGAGATCCTGGCCGGACTCGGTCTGTCGGCACCGAAGATCGCGGCGCTGCGGGCCGAGGGGGCGCTGTGAGCGCCCCGGGGGTGGCACTGACCTGGCTGTACGTCCCCGGGGACCGGCCCGCGGTGGTCCGCAAGGCGCTCGGCTCGGGGGCGGACGTGGTGATCGTGGACCTGGAGGACGCGGTCGCCCCGGAGCGCAAGGAGTACGCACGGGCGGCGACCCTGGAGCTCCTGACGGATCCGGTCACGGCCGGCCAGACGGCGGTGCGGGTCCATGTCCGGGTCCACGGCGAGGACGACGTGAAGGCCCTGAAAGAGCTGCCGGGACTGTCCGGGATACGCCTTCCCAAGATCACCCATGCGGCCTCCGTACACCATGTCGCGGCGCTGGCACCGGGGGTTCCGCTGTATCCGCTGCTGGAGTCGGCACTGGCGATCGAGCACGCCTACTCGATCGCCGGTGCCCATCACGAGGTGCGGGGCATCGCGCTGGGCGAGACCGACCTGCGCGCGGATCTGGGCGTACGGGACGACGCCGGGCTCGACTGGTCGCGCAGCCGTGTCGTCGTCGCCGCCAGGGCGGCCGGGCTCGACCCGCCCGTGATGTCGGTGTTCCCCGACATCCGGGACCTGTCCGGGCTGCGGTCGTCGTGTGCGCACGGACGGAGGCTGGGGCTGCTCGGCCGGGCGGCGATCCACCCCCGCCAGCTGCCGGTGATCGAGCGGGCGTTCCGGCCGACGGCACAGGAGGTCGAGGCGGCGGAGCAGATCATGGAGGCGTCGATGACGGAGGCGGGCGCACAGGCACTCCCCGACGGCAGGTTCGTCGACGCGGCAGTGGTGGCGACCGCACGGCGCACCCTGACCCTGGCGGGCCGCCCGGCGTGAGCCCGCAAGCGGGTCCTCCGGAGTGGGTCCCGCACGTGAGCGCACCCACCGGCGCGGGTCCGGCCCTCCGGGGCGGACCCGCCGTGTGCCGGAAGCGCCCGCAGGTGGGGCCCCGGCCCGGGCGGGCCCGGCCACGGCACACGCGTGAGCGGGCCGCCCGGCGTGAGCCGCACGTGAAGGGGCCGGCCCCCGGTCACCGCACGCGAAGGGGCCGCCGGACCTCTCGGTCCGACGGCCCCTGTCCGTTCGGGTGCGTCAGCTCTTGTCGGCCTTCTGCGGGGACCCGTCGCCCTCCGGCGCCTTCGCCTCCGCATCGGTGTCCCGCACTTCGGCGTCCGGTGCGTCGGTGTCCTCCGCGGGGGCCGCCCCGGTGCCGTCCTCGCGTGCCTCGCCGTCCGCCTCGCCGGTCCCGGCGGGTTCGGCGGCGGCGGGCTCGACGATCTCCTCGCGGCCGGGGCGCATCCTGGCCGAGACCACGATGTACGTCACCGCCAGCACGAAGACGATGATCGCCGTCCAGACGTTGAGCCGCAGGCCCAGCACGTGGTGCGCCTCGTCGACGCGCAGGTACTCGATCCACGCGCGGCCCGCGCAGTACGCCGCGACGTACAGCGCGAACGCCCGGCCGTGTCCGAGCTTGAAGCGGCGGTCCGCCCAGACGACCAGCAGTGCGACGCCGAGGCACCACAGCGACTCGTACAGGAACGTCGGGTGGTAGGTGCCCGCCACCCGGTTCGCGCCCTCGCTGATCTCCACCGCCCACGGCAGATCCGTCGGCTTGCCGTAGAGCTCCTGGTTGAACCAGTTGCCCCAGCGGCCGATCGCCTGGGCGATGGCGATGCCGGGTGCCAGGGCGTCGGCCCAGGCGGGCAGCGGGATCCCGCGACGGCGGCAGCCGATCCAGGCACCGACCGCGCCGAGCGCGATCGCGCCCCAGATACCGAGGCCGCCTTCCCAGATCTTGAAGGCGTCGACCCAGTTCTCACCGTCGCTGAAGTACAGCTGGTAGTCGGTGACGACGTGGTAGAGCCTGCCGCCGACGAGGCCGAAGGGCACGGCCCAGACGGCGATGTCGGCGACGGTGCCGGCTCTGCCGCCCCTGGCGATCCAGCGCTTGTTGCCGAACCAGACGGCGACGAAGACACCGATGATGATGCAGAACGCGTAGCCGCGGAGCGGGATCGGGCCGAGCTCGATCACGCCGGTCGACGGGCTGGGAATGAAGGCAAGGTTCATGACGGGGTCGACGCTACCCTGCCGGACGGGACGAGCGGCAAGCCGTCGGACAACTTCTGGGTAACGAGGCGGCTCATGGGGAGGGTGTAGCCCCTGCCGTGGCCGGTTTTCTGCCCTTGTTGGCCTCGGCCACCCACTTCTTGAGATGCGCGACGGAGATCTCCTCGTCCCCCTTCTTCGGGAAGATCGACTCACCGTTGAGCAGGGCGGTCGGCGTCCCCTGGAAGCCGCCCTCCCCGAAGGCGGTGTTGGATTTCTCGACCCAGCTGTCGTAGGTGCCGTCCTCCACGCAGTTGCGGAAGGCCGGCGTGTCCAGACCGTCCACCGATCCCGCCAGCTCGATCAGC
Source organism: Streptomyces clavifer (assembly GCA_014651175.1). Taxonomy (GTDB): domain Bacteria; phylum Actinomycetota; class Actinomycetes; order Streptomycetales; family Streptomycetaceae; genus Streptomyces; species Streptomyces clavifer. Next base: position 197,789 of record BMWJ01000009.1, read on the forward strand.
CTGCTGTTGTCGGCGAAGGAGTCGTCCGACTCTGCGGGCTGATTGCGGTAGAGCACGTCGTGGTAGGCGGCGAACTCTCCGGCGTCCTGGGCGCAGGCCGCCGCGTTGGCCGCCCGCAGGGATCCGCTGCCGCCGAGATTGCCGTCGATGATCGTGGCCAGGTGGTAGTCCACCTTGATCTGCCCGCTGTCCGCCAGCTCCGCGATCGTGTCGCGGAAGGCGTCCTCGAACTGGGCGCAGACCGGGCAGCGGAAGTCCTCCCAGACCGTGAGCGTGGACGGTGCGTCGTCCGCCCCCACCTGGAGGGTGAGGCCGTCCTTGCCGGTCGCGCCGGACGGGGTGGCCACGGGGCCCGCCTGGCTGTCGTGGTCGTCCTTGCCCGCGTTGGCGGCGATCAGGCCGACGACGGCGGCCAGCGCCAGCACCCCCACCACGGCGGTCGCGACGATCAGCGTGCGCCTGCGGCGCTCGCGCGCCCGGTCCAGCTCGCGCTGCTGTTCGAGCCGGTCGCGCGCGGCTCTCTTTCGCTCATCGCTCTTGTCGCTCACACCGCGCAAACGAACCGGGGAGGCGCGTCAGCGCCTCCCCGGACCGAGGTCCACCCGTACGGATGACGACCGGGGTCAGCGCTTTCGAACGCCCTCGGCGAGTGCGCCGGCCAGCTCGCGGACGGCGAGGAGGCCGGCGGCCTCGTCCGGGGCGTCCAGCATCCGCTTGACGAAGGCCGAGCCGACGATCACGCCGTCGGCGAAGGCCGCGACCTGCCGCGCGTGCTCGGGCGTGGACACGCCGATGCCGACACAGACCGGCAGGTCCGTGGTGGCGCGGGTGCGCCGCACCAGTTCCTGGGCCTGCTCGCCGACCGACTCACGGGTACCGGTGACGCCCATGAGGGAGGAGGCGTAGACGAAGCCGGAGCCGGCCGCCGTGATGGCGGCGAGGCGTGCGTCCCGGCTGCTCGGCGCGACGACGAAGACGGTGGCGAGTGAGTGCTTCTCGGCGTGCTCGCGCCACAGTGCGGACTCCTGGACCGGCAGGTCGGGCAGGATGCACCCGGCGCCGCCCGCCTCGGCGAGCTCGGCGGTGAAGCGTTCCACGCCGTAGCGGTCGATCGGGTTCCAGTACGTCATGACGAGGACCGGGACGCCTGTGGCCGCGTGCGCCTCCCGGACCGTGCGCATGATGTCGGCGATCCTGACGCCGCCGCGCAGCGCGATGTCGTCGGCGGTCTGGATGACCGGCCCGTCGAGCACCGGGTCGCTGTGCGGGAGGCCCACCTCGACGATGTCGGCGCCGCCGGCGACGACCGCCTTGACCGCCTCGATGCCGCCGTCGACCGTCGGGAAGCCACCGGGCAGGTAGGCGATGAGCGCGGCCCGGTCCTCCGCGGCCGCCCTCGCCAGTGCCGATTCGAGAAGCTCTCGGTTGCCGCTCACCTGGTGACCTCTTCCTCTCCGTCGGCCACATCGGCCTCGACGACCCCGTCGGCGCCGTCGTACAGCCCGAAGTACCGCGCTGCCGTGTCCATGTCCTTGTCACCGCGGCCGGACAGGTTGATCAGGATCAGCCCGTCCCCGCCCAGTTCCCGCCCGACCTCCAGGGCTCCGGCCAGCGCGTGCGCGCTCTCGATGGCCGGGATGATCCCCTCGGTGCGGGAGAGGAGGCGCAGCGCCTGCATGGCGGCGTCGTCGGTGACCGCACGGTACTCGCCGCGGCCGATGTCCTTGAGGTAGGCGTGCTCCGGGCCGATGCCCGGGTAGTCGAGGCCCGCCGAGATGGAGTACGGCTCGGTGATCTGGCCCTCGTCGTCCTGGAGGACGTACGAGCGTGAGCCGTGCAGGATTCCGGGCTCCCCCGCGGTGAGGGTCGCCGCGTGCTCGCCGGTCTCCACACCGTGTCCGGCGGGTTCGCAGCCGATCAGCCGGACGCCGGCGTCCGGGATGAAGGCGTGGAAGAGGCCGATGGCGTTGGAGCCGCCGCCGACGCAGGCGATCGCGGCGTCCGGCAGCCGGCCGGTCCGCTCCAGGATCTGGCGGCGGGCCTCGACGCCGATGACACGGTGGAAGTCGCGGACCATCGCCGGGAACGGGTGCGGCCCGGCGACCGTGCCGAAGAGGTAGTGCGTGCGGTCCACGTTGGCGACCCAGTCGCGGAACGCCTCGTTGATCGCGTCCTTGAGCGTCCTGGAACCGGACTTCACGGCGATGACCTCGGCCCCGAGCATCCGCATCCGCGCCACGTTCAGCGCCTGGCGTTCGGTGTCGATCTCACCCATGTAGATGGTGCATTCGAGCCCGAAGAGGGCGCAGGCGGTCGCCGTGGCGACGCCGTGCTGGCCGGCTCCGGTCTCCGCGATGATGCGGGTCTTGCCCATGCGCCTGGTGAGCAGGGCCTGGCCGAGCACATTGTTGATCTTGTGGGAGCCGGTGTGGTTCAGGTCCTCGCGCTTGAGGAAGACACGGGCCCCTCCGGCGTGCTCGGCGAAGCGCGTGACCTCGGTCAGCGCACTGGGCCGGCCGGTGTAGTCGACCATGAGCGCGTTGAGCTCGGCGGCGAAGGCCGGGTCCGCCTTGGCCTTGTCGTACTCGACGGCCACCTCGTCCACGGCGGCGACCAGCGCCTCCGGGATGAACTTGCCGCCGTACGCGCCGAAGTACCCCTCGGCGCTGGGGATCAGACCCTCGGGGTCCGGGATGAAGAAGTCGGACGACATGCGACGTGCTCCTCGAATCGCAACGGGTGGTGTCACCGTATGCGCCGTGGGCGGAGCGCCGCGCCGGCCGGTGGACGGTCGGTGCGGTGGGGCGTGCGGATCCCCGCGGTACGGCGGGGACGACGGCCGGGGCTCGCTACGGCGCGGACCCCGTGCGCCATCGCATGCCGTTGACCTGTCCGGGCTCGTCACCGATCACGTACCGCACGCGCCGGCCGTGGACGCGCCGGGCGGGGGCGCGGCATCCGCGGGGGCGGCAGCCGCGCGCCAGCGGCGCGTGCGGGTCCCGGGCGCTCGCCCCGGCGGGGCGCAGGCCCGGCCGGATGCGGGGTGCGGGACGGACGGGCACGGGTGCGGTCAGCCCCGTCCGTGCCGGAGCGCCGGGTGGGTGCCGGCGGCGACCAGGTCGGCGACGGCGGCCCGCGGGTCGCGGCCGGTGACGAGGGACTCGCCGACCAGCACCGCGTCGGCGCCCGCGTTGGCGTAGGCGATGAGGTCGTGCGGGCCGCGGACACCGGACTCGGCGACCTTGACGATGTGGTCGGGGATCTCGGGGGCGACGCGTTCGAAGGTGGAACGGTCGACCTTGAGGTCCTTCAGGTTGCGCGCGTTGACACCGATGATCTTCGCTCCGGCGTCCACGGCACGCTCCGCCTCCTCCTCGTCGTGCGCCTCGACGAGCGGCGTCAGGCCGATCGACTCGGCGCGCTCGATCAGCGAGACCAGCGCCTCCTGGTCGAGGGCGGCGACGATCAGCAGGGCGAGGTCGGCGCCGTACGCCCGTGCCTCCCACAGCTGGTACGAGGTGACGATGAAGTCCTTGCGCAGGATCGGGATGTCGACCTTGGCGCGGACGGCCTCCAGATCGGCGAGCGAACCGCCGAAGCGGCGCTCCTCGGTGAGGACCGAGATGACGGACGCTCCGCCGGCCTCGTAGTCCGCGGCGAGCGCGGCCGGGTCGGCGATGGCGGCCAGGGCGCCCTTGGAGGGGCTGGAGCGCTTCACCTCGCAGATGACGGTCACGCCCTCGCCGCGCAGGGCGGCGACTCCGTCCTTGGCCCGGGGAGCGCGCGCGGCGCGTTCCTTGAGCTCGTCGAGGCTGACACGCGTCTGCCGCTCCGCGAGGTCGGCGCGAACGCCTTCGATGATCTCGTCGAGCACACTCACGCGAGCGGCCCCCTTCCGGAACGGTGATGAGGGAACAGGATCAGCCGTTCCGATGGTATCCGCAGGAGGCCGCGGGGCCCGCATCCGGTGACGTGCCGTCCCACTACCTGGGCGGTCACGGCGCCAGCCCTGACCCGAACGGCAGATTCCGGACGACCGTGAAGACCAGCAGTACGGCGCCCAGGCCCCACAGGTAGGCGGGCGCGAGGCCGATGCGCAGGGGCTGTCCCCGGCCGGCGCGGACCATCCAGAGCAGCCACACCGCGGCGAAGGCGACGTAGCCGAGGACCGCCGGGGCGTTGGAGCCCAGCGCCGCGACGAGGTCGCCGTGGGCGAAGGCGTGCGCGCTGCGCAGCCCTCCGCAGCCGGGGCAGAGCAGTCCGGTGAACCGGAGCATGGGGCAGACCGGGTAGTGGCCGGGTTCGTTGGGGTCGACGGTGGCCACGTAGCCGAAGGCCGCGACGACGGCCGCCATGGCCCCGACGGGCGGGGCGAGCCGCCGCAGCCGGGAGAGGGGGACGGGCGCCGTGGGGACCACGGGTCCGTGTCCGGGCGCGGGTGCCGGGGCGTCCCCACCGGGCTCTGCCGCTGAGGGGGCCGGGCCCGGGTCGGCGGGTGATGCTGAAGCGTCCACCCGCCGATTGTCCCCGCTGACGCGGGAAGGCGCAGCCCGGTCCGGGCCGCGCCTCGCGTCGTGTCCCTGCACCGGCACGTCAGGAGGAGATCTGCGCCTGTCCGGCGCGGGCCCTGGCCGCGGCCATCTCGGCCGACTCCTTCGGCATGCCGAGGCCGGCGATCTTCATGGCGAGACCGACGGCCCCGCCGAGGAGGGTGACGACGATTCCGGCCCAGAAGCCGAGCGGGTTCGCCGCGACCATGAAGACGCCTGCGATGCAGAAGCCGATGAAGCAGATGATGACACCGGTCCAGGCGGCCGGGGTGTGTCCGTGGCTGCTGCCCGCCATGAGTTGCTCCTCGTTGGTGTTGCGCTGAAGGTATCGCTGTTCAGAAAGCTCGGTGCCATTGTCCCGTACGTGCCGTGGGACCCGAGCCCGGGGGGTCATGCCTCGCGCGTCGGATCCTCGCCGCGGTCCAGGGCCTTCCACAGGTCCTCGGGCCGGCCGGGGTCCGGTGCGGTGCGGGGGGCCCGGCGGGGCCGGGGTGCGCCCTCGCGGTCGTACCGTCCCGACATGGCGGGCCAGCGGCTGCCGTAGCGCAGGGCGAGCAGCCCCGCGAGCAGGATCAGCAGTCCGCCGACGGCCGTGACGTACGGCCACGCGGTGTGGCTGAGGGCCTCGATGCCGGCCGAGGCGTCGCCGGTGGTCTGCGCCGCCTTCTCGTCGAGCGCCTCGCTGTCCGACGCTCCGGCGTAGGCGCTCAGCCCGGCGCCGAGGCCGCTGAGGGCCAGCAGCCCGGCGACGACCACGCGTCCGCCGCGGCGGACGGCGAAGACGGCGACGAGGGCGGCGAGGCCTACGACGGCCAGGGCCGCCGGGAGGCCGGTGACGTCCTGGCCGTCCGCGCTCAGCGGCAGCGTGCCGCCGCCGACGGCGGCCCTGCCCTCCGCCCAGGTCTGCCCGGACGCGAGGAGTACGACGGTGGCGCCGGCGGCCCCGAGGAGCAGGCCGGCGCCGAGGCTGCGGCGGCTTCCTGCGCTGTCGGGCGCGGAGGCGGCTCGGGCACGGGGCTGGGGTACGGGTACGGCGCTCACGTACTCCACTATCCCCTACCGCGTCGCCGGCCCGTCCCGGTGGGCCCCGAGCCGGTTCGCCGTGTGGACGGCGCGCAGGACCGCGGCGGCCTTGTTGCGGCACTCGGTGTCCTCGCCCACCGGGTCGGAGTCGGCCACGACGCCCGCTCCGGCCTGGACATAGGCGGTGCCGTCACGGAGCAGGGCGGTCCGGATGGCGATGGCGGTGTCGGAGTCCCCGGCGAAGTCGAGGTAGCCGACGCAGCCCCCGTACAGGCCGCGGCGGGTGGGTTCGAGCTCCTCGATGATCTGCATGGCCCGCGGTTTGGGGGCTCCCGAGAGGGTGCCGGCGGGAAAGCACGCGGTGAGGACGTCGAAGGCGCTGCGGCCCTCGGCGACGCGCCCGGTGACGGTGGAGACGATGTGCATCACGTGCGAGTACCGCTCGACGGACATGAAGTCGACGACCTCGACGCTGCCGGGTTCGCAGACCCGTCCCAGGTCGTTGCGGCCGAGGTCGACGAGCATCAGGTGCTCGGCGCGCTCCTTCGGGTCGGCGAGGAGTTCGTCGGCGAGCGCCTGGTCCTCCTGCGGAGTGGCGCCGCGGTGCCGGGTCCCGGCGATCGGGTGGACCATGGCCCGGCCGTCCTCGACCTTGACGAGCGCCTCCGGGCTGGAGCCGACGACGTCGAAGCCGTCGAAGCGGAAGAGGTACATGTACGGCGACGGGTTGGTGGCGCGCAGGACCCGGTAGACGTCCAACGCGGTTGCCGTGCAGGGCGTTTCGAAGCGCTGGGAGGGCACCACCTGGAAGGCCTCGCCGGCCCTGATGCGCTCCTTGATGTCGTCGACGGCGTCCTGGTAGGCCGGGCCGCCCCACAGGGCGGTGTACGGCGGGAGTTCGGAGGGCGGCAGGACTGCGGGGGCGTTCTCGACGGGCCTGGACAGGTCCCGCTCCATGGCGTCGAGCCGGGCCACGGCGTCCGCGTGGGCCTCGTCGACGCCGGAGTCCAGGTCGTTGTGGTTGATCGCGTTGGCGATCAACAGGACCGTGCCGTCCCCGTGGTCGAGCACGGCGAGGTCGGAGGTGAGCAGCATCGTCAGCTCGGGGAGCTTCAGGTCGTCGCCGCCGTGCTCGGTGATCTTCTCCAGCCGGCGCACGACGTCGTAGCCGAGATAGCCGACCATGCCTCCGGTGAACGGGGGCAGGCCTTCTCCGCCGACCAGGTCGCGAGGGGTGTGGAGGGTCTCGACGGTGGCGCGCAGCGCCTGCAGCGGGTCCCCGTCGAGGGGGACGCCGACGGGCGGGGTGCCCACCCAGCGGGCCTGACCGTCGACGGCCGTGAGGGTGGCCGCGCTGCGCACCCCGATGAAGGAGTAGCGGGACCAGGTGCGGCCGTTCTCCGCGGATTCGAGGAGGAAGGTGCCGGTGCGCTCGGCCGCGAGCTTGCGGTAGAGCCCGACCGGGGTGTCCCCGTCCGCGAGGAGCCGGCGGCTGACGGGGATGACGCGGCGGTCGACGGCGAGCTTGCGGAACGTCTCGAGATCCATGGCGGCTGACCTTACTGGGGCGCGGAGAGCGGGAGGACGTCTGCGTCGAAGCAGGTGCGGTCGCCCGTGTGGCAGGCGGCACCGGTCTGGTCGACCTTCACCAGGACGGTGTCGGCGTCGCAGTCCAGGGCGACGGACACGACCTTCTGGATGTGGCCGGACGTGTCACCCTTGACCCAGTACTCCCGGCGGCTGCGTGACCAGTAGGTGCAGCGGCCCGTGGTGAGGGTGCGGTGCAGCGCCTCGTCGTCCATCCAGCCGAGCATGAGCACCTCGCCGGTGTCGTACTGCTGCGCGATGGCCGGGACCAGTCCGTCGGGGCCGCGCTTGAGGCGGGCGGCGACGGACGGATCGAGGCTGCTGGCGGGCGGGGTGCCGGGCGTGCTGGTCATGCGCTCCATTGTGCCGCGCCGGACGGGGCCGTCCGGGTGGGCGTCCATTGGGCGGACCATGGGGGACGGTCGTACGCTGGCGTGCATGTCGACCCATGCGAAGCGTGAACGTCTTCTGCTCGCCGACCTGTTGGAAGCGGCGGGTCCTGAGGCACCGACCCTGTGCAACGGCTGGAAGACCCGTGATCTGGCCGCCCATGTCGTGGTGCGCGAGCGCCGTGCGGACGCGGCCGGCGGGATCGTGCTGGGTGTGCTGAAGAACCGGCTGGAGCGGGTGCAGGCCGAATTCGCCGCGAAACCTTACGAGGAACTGATCCAGCTGCTCCGCACGGGGCCGCCGCGGATGTCACCCTTCGGGCTGAAGCAGCTGGACGAGGCGGCCAACACGGTCGAGTTCTACATCCACGCCGAGGACGTGCGCCGGGCCCAGCCCGACTGGTCCCGGCGCGACCTGGACCCGGTCTTCGCCGATGTGCTGTGGTCCCGTACCGAGAAGACGGCCAGGATGCTGGGCCGCCGGGCCCCGGTCGGTGTGGTGCTGCGGCGCCCCGACGGCCAGACGGTGGTGGCGCACAAGGGCGCCCCGGTGGTGACGGTCACCGGGGAGCCGGGTGAGCTGCTGCTGTTCGCCGCGGGCAGGCAGGACGCGGCACGGGTGGATCTGGACGGCGACAAGGACGCGCTGGCCCGGCTGCGTACGGCGGAGCTCGGGCTGTAGGACCAATCGTCGAGCTGCCGTGGCCGGGCGGCACCGCCCGGCCACGGCGGCTCAGGCGCCGCCACCCGCCCGCGCGGGCGGGTGGCGCGTCCGGTGGCGGGGCCCGTCGTGCGGTGTGTCCCGTACGGGTCTCGACCCCAGAAGTCCGAGGAGGAATCCGGCGGGAATCGTGACCAGGCCCGGCGTCTGGAGCGGGAACACGTCGAAGTCCCACTCGGGGAAGAGCGCGACGGGGGTGCCGGAGAACGCCGGCGAAAGGATCATCAGGGCCACGATCAGCGGCAGCGTTCCGTATACCGTCCAGCGCACCCCCCGGGCGTTGAAGCCCGGCCGGAAGAGGGCGTACAGCAGGACGGGCGGCAGGACCGAGGCCGCCGCCGCGAACGACAGGGAGAGCAGCACCTGGGGGTTGCGGTCGTGGGTGTACGCCGAGAGGAGCACGGCGAACGCCCCGATGGCGAGGACGGCCCAGCGGGCCCGGCGGATCTCCCGGCCTGACGCCTTGCCGGTGCCCTGGGCGCCGGACTTCACCGCGAAGTCGCGGGCCAGGGAGGAGGCGGCGGCCAGGGTGATGCCGGCCACCGCGGCCAGGGTGGTGGCGAAGGCGGCGCAGGCCACGAGCGCGAACAGCGGGCTGTCCCGCGGACCGTCGGCGCCGGGGTCCAGGGCACTGGTCACCATCAGCAGCGCGGTGCCGCCCGCCGGATCGGCGGCGCGCAGGAGGTCCCGCCCGATCAGGGCGGAGGCGCCGAGTCCGACGATGACGATGCCGGTGCACAGGAGGGCGACCGGGGCCACCGCCCAGACACCGGCCCGGCGCGCGGTCAGGGCGTCGCGTATCGGGTGCAGCCGCATCGTGATGTGCGGCATGCAGGCGGCGCCGAGGACGAGGGTGAGCTGGAAGCCGATCAGGTCGAGGCCCCCCGCGAGGCCGTGGCCGAACTGCAGGCCGGGCATCGCGTAGTCGCCGCCCGCCTTACTGCCCACTTGGGCGGCGTCGAAGAGGGCGAACGGGGACCAGTCGAAGCGGGCGAGGACGAGCCCCGCGAGGAGGGTGACGGCGGCCAGCACCACGGCGACCTTGAGGATCTGGATGAAGCCGGTCCCGCGCATGCCGCCGAACGCCGAGTAGCAGACCATCAGGGCGCCGCTGGCGACCGTGCAGCCGGTGAGCGCACCGTCGGGGAGCCCGAACATCGCCGTCATGACGTGCCCGGCGGTGGTCAGCTGGACGAGCAGCAGGGGGGCGAGGACGACGAGCGTGGCGATGCCCAGCGCGCGGCGTACGGAGCCGTCCCCGAGCCGGTCCGCCAGGAAGTCGCCCAGGGTGAACACCCCCTGACGGCGCAGCCGTTCGGCGAAGAGGCGCATGACCAGGACCAGCGAGGCGACGGTGGCGAGGGCGAACAGGACGCCGTCGAATCCGGCGAGCGCGACGGATCCGGTGGTGGAGAGCAGGGTGGCCGCGGACACGTAGTCACCGGCGATGGCGAGCCCGCCGCCTACGGGGCCGAGGGAGGCACCGCCCGCGTAGAAGTGTTCCGGGTCGTCCTGGTCCGCCGCGGCCAGACCGCACAGCAGCAGGGACACCGCGACGAAGCCGAGGAAGATGACCACGGCCAGGGACCGTGCGTCGATCGCGCCGCTCACCGGATTCGCTCCGCCGGTTCGGCCGTACAAGGGGCAGCTGATGGCATGCGCGCCAGGGCATCAGGCGCGCAGGGCGCGGTACAGGGGGCGGGGCGTGGGCGCGGCGCCCGTACAGCCCTCCCGGCCCGGTCGTGTGCGTCCGCACAACGTCACCACCGGACCTGGGAGTCGTGTGTTGCGCGGGGACGGGCCGGCGCGGCGCCCCGTGCGGCGCCGGCCCCGGCTCAGCCGCCCAGGAGCCGCCGCGCCGCCAGGGCCAGCGAGACCTCGACGGCGTCCGAGGGCCGCGTCAGGCAGCGCCCCGTCAGCTGCTCGAACCGCCGAAGCCGGTTCAGCACCGTGTTGCGGTGGCAGTACAGCCGCGCGCCGGCCCGCTGCGCCGACCCGTCGGAGTCGAGCCACGCGGTCAGCGTCTCGATGATCACGTCCCGGTCCGAGGGGTCGAGCCGGTCGAGCGGCCCGAGGACCCGGTCGGCCAGCGCGGTGCCGAGGCCGGGTGAGGATACGACGAGCGCGGTCGGCAGGTGCTCGTCGAGCAGGACGGTGCCGCCGGACGCCGGGCAGGCCCGCAGCGCCGTCTCCGCGAGGCGCCGGGCGTCGCCCACCGAGGCGAGCCCGTCGACCACGGAGCTGATCCCGACCCGGGTGCCGGGCGGCGCGGTCAGGTCCGCGGCCACCGAGGCGAGTGCGTCCCGCCCCGGGGTCCCGGACGGCCCGCCGTTGGCGTCGGCGTCCCCCTCGCTCGGGACGGCCTCGTGGGCCGCGGCCGGTACGGCCTCCAGCGGCAGGACGGCCAGTTCCGTATCACCCGCCGTGTGCCAGAGCACGTGCGTCCCCTCGGGCAGGGTCAGCGGCGGCCGGTCCGTGCCGTGCGGCGCGCGGCGCGCGGTGGCGACCGCGAGCACCGCGTACCGCCCCTGCACGGGGAGCCCCAGCATCGCCGCGGCGTCGGGCAGGTCGGCGATCCGGGCGGTGCCGTCCAGCAGCGCCGCCGTCATCAGGCGCTGCTGGTTCTCGCGGCGCCAGGTGAGGCGCCGCTCGGCCTGCCGGTACGCCTCGGCGACGACCCCGCAGTGCTCGTCGACGAAGTTCCAGACGTCCGCCGCGACATGGACGAGCAGCCGGATGTCCTCGGGGTGGCGGCGGGCGGTGTCGTCGACCAGGTCCTGCCAGACCATGGCCCCGCCCATCCGGAAGGCGTGCATGACCGCGTCGAGCGGTACGCCCTGCTCGGCGCGGGTCTCGCCGATCCACCGGGAGGTGCGGTGGGCGGCGTCGCGGAACTCCCGGGGCTGGATCAGGGAGGCGACGTTGTGCCGCAGCGAGTGGTGGACCTCCTGCCAGATCTCGGCGGGCTCGGCCTCGATCGCGGTGCGGTAGGCGGGCTCCTGCTCCCGCAGCGCCTCGACGAGCCGGTCCGTGAGCTCCGGCAGCGACTCCAGGAGCACGCGGGCCGCCCGGTGGAGCACGGCGACGGCCTCGCGGTCGGCCAGGGAGCGGAAGCGGTGCGGCAGCGGGGCGACGGGGGGCGGTCCGTGCAGCGCCCTGATCCGTGAACGTACGACCTGTGGCATGGCGGCCTCCACCGGGAATCGGCCGGCTCCGGATAAGCCGGCCCGGTGCGCGGCCGGCCCCGGCATTGGGCAGGCGCACACCGAATGATCCTGACGACCGCAGAATGGCATACCGCCCGGTCGGTACCTAGGGGTGTGCGCCGTTCTTCTCATCACGGTCCTGCAACCTCGCCGTAACAGCCGGTGCCCGCCGGGTCCGGTCAGCGGTCCAGCAGCCGTGCGAGCTCGGTCCGGGACCGCACTCCGAGCGCGGCGAAGACGTTGCGCAGATGGTGGTCGACCGTCCGCGGGCTCACCGAGAGCCGCAGCGCCACCTCGCGGTTGGTGGCGCCCTCCGCCACGCAGCGGGCTATCCGCTGCTGCTGCGGGGTCAGACCGGCCAGCGGCCCCGCGGCGCCCTGGTCCGGCACGTCCACCGCCTCACCGGCCGCCCGCAGTTCCCCGCCCGCCCGGTCGGCCCAGGCGCGGGCGGAGCAGCGCTCGAAGGCGACCAGGGCGTCGCGCAGCGGGCCGCGCGCCTCACGGGTGCGCCGGCGCCTGCGCAGGGACTGGCCGTGGAGCAGCTGGGTGCGGGCCCGCTCGAAATCGCCTCCCGCCCGGTCGTGGTGGGCGAGCGCAGCCTCGTAGTGCGCGGCGACCTCGTCCGGGGGCGCCAGCAGCGCGCGGCAGCGGGCCAGCTGGGCGGGGACCTGCGGGTCGGTGGTCCGGTCCGCCCACAGCGCGAACTCGGCGACGGCCGCAGCGAGATCGCCGGCTCCTTCGTCCGCGCGTCCGGAGAGGACCACGGCCTCGACGTAGCACGGTACGGCGAGCAAGCGGGTCGCGAAGTGCCCCGCCCTCGGGCCCGGCCTGACGAGCGGTCCGAGCCTGGCCGCCGCCGCGCCGGGCCGTCCGGCCGCCAGGTCCGCGCGGGCGACCGCCCAGGTGGCGAGCATGGCCGCCTGGGTCAGGCCGTGCGGCCCCGCACCGGCGAGGGCGGCGTCGGCATGGGCGGCGCAGGCCTCGGCGGGCCCTTCGACGGAGGCGGCGAGCGCGAGCACGGCGTGCAGATGGGTGGCCCCGTTGGGCTGCCCCGTGCGCCGGGCGGCGTGCAGGCCCTCCAGCGCGTGGGCGCGGGCCCTGGCGTGCTGCCCGGCGCGAAGTTCGGCGTAGGCGAGCTGCTCCAGGGCCTGCGGGAGCAGGGCGTCCGGCCCCCGGGTGCGTACGGCGGCGAGGGCGCGGGCCCCGGTCCGGCATGCCTCGTCGACCTCGCCGAGCACCAGGGCGCAGACGCCCGCCCGCAGCAGCTCGCCCGGACTGTCGGATCGTTCCGCGGTGTCCAGGCAGCACCGCAGCAGCGCGTGGCCCCGCTCGGTGCGCCCGGCGAGCACGGCGCACATCCCGGCCCGGTACTGCGCCATGGTCCGGTCGCTGGCGGGGACGGGTACGCGGGTCATGGCATCCAGGTAGGCGATGGCGTCCCCCATGTCCCAGGCGGCCTCCGCGGCACCGAACAGGGCATCCAGGGTTCGGCGCGCGTCGTGCGGCGCCAGCAGGGACGCCGCGGTCAGGAGGGCCTCACGGGCGTCGGCGGCCGGCCCGTCGCGCAGTGCCAGCATGCCGCGCACGTAGGGCGCGGCGCCCCCGGCGAGGTGGGCGCCAACGCGGGCCATCAGGGCGCGGGCCCGGCCGGCGTCCCCGGCCAGCCTGGCCTGGTCTGCGGCGGCGGTGAAGCGCGCGGCGCGCACCGCGTCGTCGGTGGAGAGCGCGGCGGCACGGGCCAGTGCGGCCGACCGCTCGGCGTGCGGGTGCGGGGCGGCGGCCGCCGCCTCCAGCTGTCCGGCGAGCGCGGCGTCCGGGCCGGGTACGGCGCAGGACAGCTGGACGAGTGCGGGCAGCGAGGGTGCGCCCGGCCCGGCGAGCAGCGACGAGAGGAGCTCGTGCACGGCCCGGCGCCGTCCCGGCGGAGCCCGGTGCAGGACCGCGCGGCGCAGCAGCGGATGGCTGAAGTGCACCCGGCTGCCGGATCGTTGGAGGGCTCCGGCGCTGCCGGCGGGGGCGAACAGGACCCGGTCGAGGTGGGCGGCCGACAGCCCGGCACCGGCTCCGGCCCGCAGCAGCAGGGCGGCGTCCGTCCCCGCCCCCTCCGGCTCGTGCTCCTCCGCCGCGGCGGCCAGCAGGAGGAGGGTGCGGGTGTCCGGGGAGAGCCCGTCGAGCTGTGCGGCGTGGGCGTCCAGGACGCTCTCGCCGCCGGGCAGCGGATAGGGCAGCGCGGTGCGCCCGGCCAGTTGGTCGGGGGTGAGGCGGCCGACGAGTCCGGCCAGCAGCCGCGGGTTGCCGGCCGCCTCCCGGACGAGTTCGCTGCGCACGACGGGGTCGACGTCGCCGGCGCCCTCGGTGAACCGGTCCAGGAGGGCGGCGGTCGCGTCGGCGTCGAGCGGGCCGAGGCGGAGCGCGGGCAGCCCGGCGAAACAGGGCTCGTCGGCGGCGCCGATCACCACGGCGACCCGGCTGCCCGCGCCGAGCCTGCGGGCCACGAAGCCGAGTGCGGCCCGGGAGTCGGGATCCCAGGCGTGCGCGTCGTCCACGCAGACCAGCAGGGGCTGTTCGGCACCCATCGCGCGCAGCAGCGTGAGCAGGCCGCCGGGGCTGATGCCGGAGCGCAGGACCCGGTCGGGCGGGACGGGGAGCGGGCCGGGGGCGGAGCAGAGCAGGGCGTGCAGCCCGCTGTAGGGCAGTCGTTCCTCGGCGGGGGACGCGGCGGCGTACAGTACGGGCCCCTCACGTCCCGCGCGGTAGTCGGCGGCGGTCCGGTCCAGCAGGGCGGTGCGGCCGAGGCCGGGCGGTGAGCTCAGCACGAGCGCTCCGCCGTCCCCTGCCCGCAGCTGTCCCAACAGGGCTTCCAGGATGGCGAGTTCACCGCTGCGGCCGTACAGCCGGAGCGGACTGTGCACGGTCGTCGATGGGGTCACGCTCTCACGTTACTTCCGCGTAAACAGCGTCGGAAGGTTCGCGTCCGCCCCCCGTCCCGGGGTGGCCCGGTGCGGTGCGCGCTCCCAACAGAAGGCGGTCCGGACTGTGCGGGGGCACAGTCACGGCACGGTCCGCGGCGCCACGCCCGTAACGTCGGTGCATGACTGATGAATTCCGTACACACGACGGTCTGACCCTGCGGTACTGGTCCTGGTCGCGGAACCCGGACCGTGCCCTGCCCCCGGTCGTGCTGCTGCACGGCTTCGCCGTCCACGCACGGCTGAACTGGGAGGGCCCCGGGACGGTCGAGGCCCTGGTCGCGCGGGGCCGCCGGGTGTACGCCCTGGATGCGCGCGGTCACGGCGAATCGGACAGGCCGCACGACGACACGTTCTACGGGGAGTCGCTGATGGCCCGTGACGTCCGTCTGCTGATCGACCGCACGGGGGCGGACCGCGTGCACCTGGCGGGCTATTCCATGGGGGCCGTGGTGGCGCTGCTCGCGGCGGCCGACGACGCCCGGGTCAGCCGGCTCGTGGTCGGCGGGATAGGCGCGGGCGCGGTGGAGGTGGGCGGTCTGGACACCCGGGCGATGCCGCCGGAGCTGGTCTCGGCGGCGCTGACGGCCGAGGACGCGGCGGACGCACCCGAGCGGACGCGTGGCTTCCGGGTGCTGGCCGACGTGTCGGGCGCCGACCGGCTGGCGCTGGCCGCGCAGATACGGGCCGTGCACCGGGACGCGCTGCCGCTGGACCGGATCACGGTCCCGACGCTCGTCCTCGCCGGTGCGGGCGACCCCCTGGCGACCCGGCCCGAGGTGCTGGCCTCGGCGATCGCGGGGGCGGAGCTGACCGTGCTGCCGGGTGACCATCTGACGGCCGTGCGCGACCCCGGGTTCGCCGAGGCCATCGCCTCGTTCCTCGCCCGGGACTGAACGGCGGGAAGGTCCCGCGGCGGCGGACGCCGGCTGCGGGAAGGGGCCGGACCCCACGGCCCCCGGCTCGGCTCCGCCGGGGTACCGGCGCCGCCCCCTCCCTCGGTGCGGTACTCAGTCGCGTACCGGGCAGTCCTCCTTAGCGGGTCGCCGGGCGGCCTCGGTGGCCGGTCCCAGGGGGGCGGGGAGGGTGAACTCCGTGCACGACGCGGGCTCGTCGGCCAGGGCCGGGACCGTCGTGACGAGGATGCGTACGGCACCGTCGTCCGGCCGGTCCACCCGCCAGGGGTCGGCCCGCGCGATGCGGTCGATCTCGGAGTCCGCGAGTTCCCCGTCACGGGCCGCGTCCGCCAACTGCCGGGCGAGGCCCGCCACCTGGAGGCGCTGGTTCTCCGTACGCGTGCGGTCGGCCCCCTCGGGCAGCCGGTCCCCCAGCCACCACAGGAGCGTTCCCGCGGCTGCCAGGACGAGCGCCGCCAGGGCGGCCAGGACGACAACGACGACGACGCCTGCCGACCGGCGCGCCTTCGCGCGTCCGGCCGGCAGGCCCGTCGGAGGGTGTTCCGTGTGAGCGGTCATGTCACCAACGGTCGTACCGCATCACGAGCCGGTGTATCCGAGTGCCGTCAGTCTCGACTTCATCACGTCCGCGTACCCGGTGGTGCCGTCGGACTTCGGGTGGAAGGCCTCGCGGCTCAGGCACCCCTCGGGCAGCCAGTCCGCCGTGCAGGACCCGCTGACCTTGGTGACCGGGTCACCCTGATGAGGACGTCCGCACACCGGATGTGTGCGGACGTTCCGGCAAACGGGGCGAAGTGCCGCGGCGGCACCCGGTGCCCGCCGCGGGGCGGACCACGGGCCGGGCGGTGTCACGCGGCGGAAGCCGCCCGGCCGGCAGGGGGTCCGGACCACGCGTCCGGAACACCCCCGCCGCCCTCGGTCAGGAGGTGTGCGGGCAGTTGCCCCTGTACGCCGCGATCGTCAGGCTGGTCGACGGCAGCGGGCAGAGGAACTGCTCGTAGCGGGTGTCGTTGTCGATGAAGCGCTTCAGCCACGAGATGCTGTACTTGGCGATCGTGGTGTTGGAGGAGTTCGGGGTGAAGTGGGTGGCTCCCCGGAGCTCCAGGTACGCCTTGTCCAGCGAGCTGGGCAGGGAGTTGTAGAACGGCACCGAGTGCGAGGCCACGGGAGCCACCGTGTCCCCGTCCGAGCCGACGATCAGGGTGGGGGTCTTCACCTCGGGCCAGGTCTTGTCGGTGTTCCACCCGGTCAGCGGGATCGCCGCCTGCAGCGAGGGCCGGCTCTTCGCGGCTTCGAGGGTTCCGCCGCCGCCCATGGAGTGGCCCATCACGCCGAGCCGGGAGGAGTCGACCCGGCTGCGCACGGAGCTCTGCTGGGTGAGGTAGTCCAGTGCGGACAGCAGTTGCCGGCCGCGGCTGTCGGGCTGGTCCACCGTGGTGTTGGTGTCGATGGTGAAGACGACGAAGCCCTGCGAGGCCAGGCGCGGTCCGAGCCAGGCGATGCTGGACTGGTAGGCCGTGAAGCCGGGCGAGATGACGACCGCGCCGAAGGTGCCGTCCGCGGTGGACGTCGGGTAGTAGATGGTGCCGCCGCCGAAGCCGCTGACGCCGAGTGAGGACACGGTCGTCTGGGACGTGGCGTAGGAGCCGCGGCTCGCCTCGATACTCGAATTGCTGGGTGCGGGACCGCGCTCGTACGGGTTGGCCGCGGCCTGGGCACCGCCGGGGATGAGGGCGGTGACGAGACCTGCGGTGGCGGCCGCGGCGGCCAGGCCGAGCCTGACGGAGCGGCTCTTCGACATCCGGTGGCGGCGCGTGGAGGTGTCGCCGGAGGGGAGGTGCTGCACGGGGGGGTCCTCTCGGTCGTGGCGGAACCACGACACGGCAGCCCTGGGCCCCCGTCGTCCCGGGGCTTTCGGGGTGCACCGCGTGGGTACGCCGTCATTCGCTGACGGTCGTCACTCTCGCGGTGCACCCCGTGCGCGCACATCGGCGAGATCACCGGTCTTCGCGACCGGCCCCTCCCCCGTCCGGGTCAGCGGACCGGGTGTCCGGCTTCCCGGAGAGCGCCCTTGACCTCGGAGATCCGCAGGTCGCCGAAGTGGAAGACGGACGCGGCCAGGACCGCGTCGGCGCCCGCGTCGACGGCCGGGGAGAAGTCCGCGAGCCGGCCCGCACCTCCGGAGGCGATGACGGGGACGGTGACGTGCGCCCGTACCGCCTTGATCATCTCGGTGTCGTAGCCGTCCTTCGTACCGTCGGCGTCCATCGAGTTGAGCAGGATCTCCCCCGCACCGAGCTCGGCGGCCCGGTGCGCCCACTCGACGGCGTCGATGCCGGTGCCCCGGCGGCCTCCGTGCGTCGTCACCTCGAAGGTGCCCGCCGGGGTGCGCCGGGCGTCGACGGACAGCACGAGCACCTGGCGCCCGAAGCGTTCGGCGATCTCCCGGATCAGCTCGGGGCGGGCGATGGCCGCGGTGTTGACGCCGACCTTGTCGGCCCCGGCCCGCAACAGCTTGTCCACGTCGTCGGCGGCGCGGACTCCGCCGCCGACGGTGAGCGGGATGAAGACCTGCTCGGCGGTGCGGCGCACCACGTCGTACGTGGTCTCCCGGTCACCGCTGGAAGCGGTGATGTCGAGGAAGGTCAGCTCGTCGGCGCCCTCGGCGTCGTACAGCTTGGCCATCTCGACGGGGTCGCCGGCGTCCCGCAGGTTCTGGAAGTTGACGCCCTTGACGACGCGGCCGTTGTCCACGTCCAGGCAGGGGATGACCCGTACGGCGAGCGTCATCGCACACCTGCCCGGTATGCCTCGATCTCGACCTCGACGACCAGGGAGGGGTCGACGAGACCGGAGACGATGACCATGGACGCGGCGGGGCGCACGTCGTCGAAGAGCTCCTTGTGGGCGCGGCCCACCTCGTCGACGTCGCGGGCGTGGGTGAGGTACATCCGCGTACGGACGACGTCCTCACGGCCGAGTCCGACCTGCTTGAGCGCGTCGAAGGCGGCCTGGAAGGAGGCGACGGCCTGCTCGTGGGGACCGCCCGCGGAGATCTGGCCGTCGACCACCGACGTGCAGCCGGAGACCAGGACGAGTCCGCCGGGCAGCTGGACCGCCCGGGAGTAGCCGAACCTCTCCTCCCAGGGCCCGCCAGAGGAGACGCGGCGTACGGAGTCCGTCATGCGGCGACCGCCTTGAGGGCCTCCTCGAGGGTGAACGCCTTCGCGTACAGCGCCTTGCCGACGATGGCTCCCTCGACCCCTTCGGGAACGAGCAGGGAGATGGCGCGGAGGTCGGCGAGCGACGAGACGCCACCGGAGGCGACGACGGGCCGGTCGGTGGCGGCGCAGACGTCGCGCAGGAGCCCCAGGTTGGGGCCTTCCAGCGTGCCGTCCTTGGCGATGTCGGTCACCACGTAGCGGGCGCAGCCCTCGGAGTCGAGGCGGGCGAGCGTCTCGTAGAGGTCGCCGCCGTCGCGGGTCCAGCCGCGGCCCCGCAGCGTCGTACCGCGGACGTCGAGGCCGACCGCGATCTTGTCGCCGTGCTCGGCGATGACCTTGGCGACCCACTCGGGGGTCTCCAGGGCCGCGGTGCCGAGGTTGACCCGGCGGCACCCGGTGGCGAGGGCGGCGGCGAGCGAGGCGTCGTCGCGGATGCCGCCGGAGAGCTCGACCTTGATGTCCATGGCGCCGGCCACTTCGGCGATCAGCGCGCGGTTGTCGCCGGTGCCGAAGGCGGCGTCCAGGTCGACGAGGTGCAGCCACTCGGCACCGGAGCTCTGCCAGGCGAGGGCGGCCTCCAGCGGGGAGCCGTAGGAGGTCTCGGAGCCGGACTCGCCGTGGACGAGTCGGACGGCCTGGCCGTCGCGGACGTCGACGGCGGGGAGCAGTTCAAGCTTCGGCATTACAGCGTCTCGATCCAGTTGGTCAGCAGCTGGGCGCCGGCATCGCCGGACTTCTCGGGGTGGAACTGGGTGGCCCACAGCGCGCCGTTCTCCACGGCAGCCACGAACCGCTCTCCGTGTGTCGCCCAAGTGACCTTGGGGGCACGGATCTTGGCGTTGGTCACTTCGAGGGACCAGTCGTGCGCGGCGTAGGAGTGCACGAAGTAGTAGCGGGACTCGGGGTCGAGGCCGGCGAAGAGCTGGGAGCCCTCGGGGGATTCGACGGTGTTCCAGCCCATGTGCGGGACGACGTCGGCCCTGAGCGGTCCGACGGTGCCGGGCCACTCGTCGAGGCCCTCGGTCTCGACACCGTGCTCGATGCCTCGCTCGAACAGGATCTGCATGCCGACGCAGATGCCCATGACGGGCCGGCCGCCGGACAGCCTCCGGCCGATGATCCATTCGCCGCGTGCCTGCTTCAGCCCTTCCATGCAGGCCGAGAAGGCACCGACGCCGGGGACGAGCAGCCCGTCGGCGTTCATCGCGGTGTCGAAGTCGCGGGTGATCTCCACGTCCGCGCCGACGTGGGCGAGGGCCCGCTCGGCGGAACGCACGTTGCCGAAGCCGTAGTCGAAGACGACGACCTTCTTGGTTTCGCTCACAGTCCTGCCCTCAGTCCCAGATTCCCTGGATCCGCATGATGCCTGCGACCAGGCACATCACGGATCCGATCCCGAGGAGCACGACGACGCCCGTGGGCATGCCCTGCTTCCGGAAGGAGTACACGCCGCCCGCCAGGAAGAGGCCGACGAGGATCAGTACGGTGTTGAGGCCGGTCACAGGGCGCCCTTCGTGGAGGGAAGGATTCCTGCCGCGCGCGGGTCGTGCTCGCTGGCGTACCGCAGGGCGCGGGCCAGGGCCTTGAACTGGCACTCCACGATGTGGTGGGCGTTGCGGCCGTACGGGACGTGGACGTGCAGGGCGATCTGCGCCTGGGCGACGAAGGACTCCAGGATGTGCCGGGTCATCGTCGTGTCGTACTCGCCGATCATCGGCGCCATCTTCTCGGGCTCGGTGTGCACCAGGTAGGGGCGGCCGGAGAGGTCGACGGTGACCTGGGCGAGCGACTCGTCCAGCGGGACGGTGCAGTTGCCGAAGCGGTAGATGCCGACCTTGTCGCCGAGCGCCTGCTTGAACGCGGCACCGAGTGCGAGGGCGGTGTCCTCGATCGTGTGGTGCGAGTCGATGTGCAGGTCGCCCTCGGTCTTGACCGTGAGGTCGAAGAGGCCGTGGCGGCCGAGCTGGTCGAGCATGTGGTCGTAGAAGCCGACCCCGGTCGCGACATCGACCTTGCCGGTCCCGTCGAGGTTGATCTCGACGAGTACGGAGGTCTCCTTGGTGGTCCGCTCCACCCTGCCTACGCGGCTCATGCGTCGTGCTCCTTCTTCAGTTCGCGCACCGCATCGAGGAACGCGTCGTTCTCGGCCGGGGTTCCCGCGGAGACCCGCAGCCACCCCGGTACGCCGTTGTCCCGGACCAGCACGCCCCGGTCGAGGATCTGCTGCCAGGCGGTACGGCTGTCGGCGAAGCGGCCGAACTGGACGAAGTTGGCGTCCGAGTCGGTGACGGCGAAGCCGAGCTCCCGCAGTCCGTCGACCAGCCGGTCGCGCTCGCTCTTGAGCTGCGCGACATACCCGAGCAGCGTATCGGTGTGCTCCAGGGCGGCGAGCGCGGTGGCCTGGGTGACGGAGGACAGGTGGTACGGCAGGCGCACCAGCTGGACCGCGTCGACGACGGCCGGAGCGGCGGCGAGGTAGCCCAGTCGCAGGCCCGCCGCGCCGAACGCCTTGGACATGGTGCGGGAGAGCACCAGGTTCGGGCGGCCCTCGATCAGGGGGAGCAGCGAGGGGTGGTGGCTGAACTCCCCGTACGCCTCGTCGACGACGACCATCGAGGGGCGGGCGTCCTGGGCCGCTTCGTACAGGGCGAGGACGGTGGCGGCGTCGACGGCGGTGCCGGTGGGGTTGTTGGGCGAGGTGATGAACACCACCTCGGGGCGGTGCTCGGCGATGGCCTTCCTCGCGGCCTCCACGTCGATGGTGAAGTCCTCGTTGCGCGGCCCGGAGATCCAGCCGGTGCCGGTGCCGCGGGCGATGAGGGCGTGCATCGAGTACGAGGGCTCGAAGCCGATCGCGGTGCGCCCGGGGCCGCCGAAGGTCTGCAGCAGCTGCTGGAGCACTTCGTTGGAGCCGTTGGCCGCCCAGACGTTGGCCGTTGCGACCTCGTGCCCGGCGGTGCGGGTGAGGTAGCGGGCCAGCTCGGTGCGGAGCTCCACGGCGTCGCGGTCGGGGTAGCGGTTGAGGTCGCGGGCCGCCTCGCGGACCCGTTCGGCGATGCGGTCGACGAGCGCGTCGGGCAGCGGGTAGGGGTTCTCGTTGGTGTTCAGCCGTACCGGTACGTCGAGCTGGGGCGCCCCGTACGGGGACTGGCCGCGCAGCTCGTCGCGGATCGGCAGGTCGTCCCAGGGGCGGTGCGTGGTGCTGTCGTCGCTCACTGCTGCGGAACCTTCCACCCGAACCTGGCCTTGAGCGCGGCGCCGTGGGCGGGCAGGTCCTCCGCCTCGGCGAGGGCCACCACGTGGTGGGTGACCTCGGCGAGCGCGTCGCGCGTGTAGTCGACGATGTGGATGCCGCGCAGGAAGGACTGCACGGACAGGCCCGAGGAGTGGCAGGCGCAGCCGCCGGTGGGCAGGACGTGGTTGGAGCCGGCGCAGTAGTCACCGAGGGAAACGGGCGACCAGGGACCGACGAAGACGGCTCCGGCGTTGCGGACCCGGTCGGCGACGGCGGCGGCGTTCTCCGTCTGGATCTCCAGGTGCTCGGCGGCGTACGCGTCGACGACCTTGAGGCCGTCCTCCAGGGTGTCGACCAGGACGATCGCGGACTGGCGGCCGGCCAGGGCGGGCTCGATCCGGTCCGTGACGTGCTTGGTCGCGGCGATCTGCGGCCTCAGCTCGGCCTCGGTGGCCGCGGCGAGCTCCTCGGAGTCGGTGACGAGCACCGCGGCGGCCATCGGGTCGTGCTCCGCCTGGCTGATCAGGTCGGCGGCGACGTGCGCCGGGTCGGCGCTCGCGTCGGCGAGGATCGCGATCTCGGTGGGGCCGGCCTCCGCGTCGATGCCGATGCGGCCCTTGAGGAGGCGCTTGGCCGCGGCGACGTAGATGTTGCCGGGGCCGGTGACGAGGTTCACGGGCGGGCACTCCTCGGTGCCGTACGCGAACATCGCGATGGCCTGGGAGCCGCCGGCGGCGTACACCTCGTCCACGCCGAGGAGCGCGCAGGCGGCGAGGATCGTGGGGTGCGGCAGACCGCCGAACTCCTTCTGGGGCGGGGAGGAGACGGCGATGCCCTCGACCCCGGCCTCCTGGGCGGGGACGACGTTCATGACGACGGACGAGGGGTAGACCGAGCGCCCGCCGGGCACGTACAGCCCGACGCGGTCGACGGGCACCCACTTCTCGGTGACCGTGCCGCCGGGGACGACCTGGGTGGTGTGCGTGGTGCGGCGCTGCTCACGGTGGACGAGGCGGGCGCGGCGGATCGACTCCTCCAGTGCCGCCCGTACGGCGGGGTCGAGGCGCTCGAGCGCCTCGGTGATCGCGTCGGCCGGGACCCGGAGCGCGTCGAGGCGCACGCCGTCGAATTTCTCCCCCCACTCGATCACTGCCGCGGAGCCACGATGGCGTACGTCCTCGCAGATGGGCCGCACCGTCTCCAGGGCGGCTTCCACGTCGAACTCGGCTCGGGGCAGCAGGTCGCGCAGGTCGCCGCCCTCGGGGAGGGCGGTGCCGCGCAGATCGATTCGAGAGATCACACCGCAATTCTCTCAGACCGGTTCCGGCGCCCGGTCGCCCGTATCACTGGCTGATACATGTCCCGGCCGTCACTGCTGACCGTTTGCGTTCACACCGTCACACAGTGGGAAGAACGGTTGTACGAAGCACGGGACGAACTGTGCAAGCGGAGGTGAGGCAGTGACCGAGCCGCACGACGGAGAGATCCCGGACGGCCTCAGCGCGGCGGAGCTGGGCATGTGGCAGTCCTTCCGGAACGGCACGACCTACGATCTGCGCGCCCACGACCCGGTGCGGGACGACCCCTTCGCCCCGCACGCATGGGGGCCGGAGCGGAGCGTCGGCGCCCGGACGGTGGCGCGGCTCCTGCTGAGCGGCCCGCCCGCGCGGCCGGGGCGGGTGGCGGCGCTGAAACTCCGGGGCGTGCGCGTCACCGGGAAGCTGGACCTGGCGGGCGGCCGGGTGTCCCCGTACGTGGAGCTGACCGGCTGCCGCTTCGAGCAGGAGGTGGTGCTCCCGGAGTGCCACTTCACCACGCTGCGGATGGTGGGCTGCGCGGTGCCGCGACTGGACGCCGCCCGGCTGCACACGGAGGGTGATCTGCATCTGCCGCGCTGCCGGGTCGAGCGCGGCATCCGGCTCACGGACGCGCAGATCGGCACGGACCTGCTGATCAACCAGCTCAGCGTCGGCCCCGACCGGCGCGGCCGGGCCTTCGTGGGCGACGGGATGTCGGTGGCCCAGGATCTGCAGGCCGAGATGATCGAGACGCGCGGCGAGGTGAGTCTGCGCGGGGCGAAGGTCGGCGGTTCGCTGAGCCTGCGCGGCAGCCGGCTGCGCGCCACGGACGGGCGGCGGGCGCTGAACGCCCCGCAGCTGAGCGTCGAGCGCACGCTGTACATGACCGAGGCCTGGGTGAGCATCGACACCGGGAACCAGGGCACCACTCCCCCGTACGGCATCGCGCGCGGCATCGGTCCGGCCCGCGGGACCCGCGCACAGGTCTTCGAGTGCCGGGGCGCGGTACGGCTCGACGACGGGCGCTTCGGCGACGCGGTGGACGTGCACAAGGCCCGTTTCGTCCTGACCGGCGACGAGGAGCTGTCGCTGCGCAGGATCGTCACGCCCGAGCTGCGGTTCAACGCGGAGCGCCCCGAGGAGGGCCGGGTCGTGCTGAACGGCGCGAAGGTCGTCACCCTGATCGACGTGTCGACCAGCTGGCCCGGTCCGGGCGGGCTGGCGATGGGCGGCTTCGTCTACGAGAACCTCGTCCCGTACGGCCACTTCCCGCTCTCCCGGCGCCTGGAGTGGGTGCTGGCCGCCACACCGGAGTACGTACCGGAGCCGTACGAGCGCCTGGCGACCGTGCTCCGCAGCTGCGGGGAGGACGCGGACGCCCGCGAGGTGCTGCTCGCCAAGCAGCGGCGCCGCCGCGAGACACTGCCGCCCGCGGCCAGACTGTGGGGCTACCTGCAGGACTGGACGGTGGCCTACGGCTACCGCCCGGGGCGCGCCGCGGTGTGGATGGCGGTGCTGTGGGCGGCGGGGGCGGTGGCCTTCTCGCAGTACCACCCGGCGCCGATCAAGGGTGAGGAGCATCCGCAGTGGAACGCCCCGCTGTACGCGCTGGACCTGCTGGTGCCGGTGATCAACCTCGGGCAGGACGGCTACTGGCGGATGGAGGGCGGCTGGCAGTGGGCCGCGGCGGCCCTCGTCATCCTGGGATGGATACTGGCCACGACGGTGGCGGCGGGCGCCTCCCGGCTGCTCCGCCGCAGTTGAGCCGGACCCCCGTCGCGGCCGGACGCCTCGGCGGGGACAGCGGTCGAACGGCCTGTCGAGGTCCGGCCCGGCAAGCGGGTCGCGTCGGCCGGAGCATCGAAAACAAGCCAGCCGCCGACGGATCCTTTACCTTCTCTTGACCTCGCCCGGGGCAACCCTCCCACTCGCTACAGAAGCTTCACAGTGCTCCCCTGGCGCCACCCCCACCAGGGCTTTTCAATGGTCTGCACCATGGCCTTCCTCCGCGCACTGCTGAACCCCGCACGCGCGTTCCGATACGGCCCCGGACTGCCGGCCGGGCTGCCCGCGGACGACGCGGTGCTGCTCGACGCGCCCGACGGGCGGCTGTCGCCCGCACTGGTCGCGGCCGCCCTGGGAGAGTACGAGCCCGCCGCCAAGCTCCTGGCGACCACGCGCGACGCGGCCGAGTGGGAGACCCGCGACCGCTGTCTGTCCCGGCTGGTGGTCTTCGCCCGCAACCGCGACGGCTGGCTCACCGACTGGCTGGCCGCCGCCCCGCGCGACCCCGACGCCCTGCTCGTGAAGGCCGAACTGGCCGTGCACCGCGCCTGGGAGTCCCCGGCCCACGCCGAACTGCTGCGCGAGGTGGCCCCGCTCATCACGGCGGCCACCGAGGCCGATCCCCGCGACCCGGTGCCGTGGCGGCTCGCCCTCGACCACGCCCGTGGCACGCACGCCCCGCACACGGTCTTCGAGGCGCTGTGGGAACAGGCCGTGCGGAGGTCCGCGCACCACTACGGCTGCCATGTCGCCGCGCTCCAGTACCTCTCCGCCGCCTGGTACGGCTCGCACCGCGAATGCTTCGACTTCGCCGAGCGGGCGGCCGAGGACGCCGCGTCGGACTCCCTGGTGCAGGCGCTCCCGGTACGGGCCGCCTTCGCGCTGCTGTGCGACGAGGGGGCCGTCGTCCGGGCCACCTCCGTGCTGGAGGACCGGATCGACGCCGCCGCCGACCTGGCGATCGGTCTCTCCGCGCGCTTCGCGGCCGGTGATCCGTGGCCGGCGGAGGTCCGCAACCTCCTCGCCCACGTACTGGGCGCGCGGGGCCGCAGCGACGAGGCGCTGGAGCAGTTCCGGCTGATCGGGGCGCACGCCACGTCGTTCCCGTGGGCGTCCGTCTCGGACGACGCGCTCGGCGGTTTCCTCGACGCGCGAGCGGACGCACGGCTGCGCGTGGCCTCCTGGAAGCCCTCCCGTGGACGGCCGGAACACGACGGGCGCCGGGGCCATTAGGCTTGGCCGCTGTGACCACCGCTCGCCTTCCCCTCTTTCCGCTGAACGCGGTGCTGTTTCCCGGCCTCGTGCTGCCCCTCAACGTCTTCGAGGAGCGTTATCGCGCCATGATGCGCGAGCTGCTCACGATCGACGAGGACGAACCGCGCCGCTTTGTGGTGGTCGCGGTCCGAGACGGCCGCGAGACCGCCCCGACGGCCACCGGGATGCCGGACACGCTCGCCGCCGCGCCCCCGGTCGAGCGGGCCCCGGCCGACGGTTTCGGGCCCGACCCGATCCAGACGTTCCACCGGGTCGGCTGCGTCGCGGACGCGGCGAAGATCCGTGAGCGCGCCGACGGCAGCTTCGAGGTCCTGGCGACCGGCACCACGCGGGTCCGGTTGCTCTCGGTCGACGCGAGCGGCCCGTTCCTGACGGCCGAGGTCGAGGAACTGCCGGAGAACCCGGAGGAGGCCGAGGGTGACGCAGCGTCCTCGCAGGAGGAGGCCGGAGCCCTCGCCGAGGGCGTCCTGCGGGCCTTCCGCAGCTACCAGAAGCGGCTCGCGGGGGCGAGCGAGCGCTCCCTGACGACGGGTGCGGACCTGCCGGACGACCCGTCGGTGGTGTCGTACCTGGTGGCCGCCGCGGCCGTCCTCGACGTGCCCTCGAAGCAGCGGCTGCTCCAGGCGCCGGACACCGCGACCCGGCTGCGCGAGGAACTGGCGCTGCTGCGCAAGGAGACGGCCGTCATCCGGCACCTTCCGTCGCTCCCGGCCACCGAACTCACCCGCGCCCCCACGCACCCCAACTGACCCGAGGACCCCGCCCCGTGGCGAAGAAGGCGAAGAAGCAGCAGCCCGGCGGCACCCCGGCCACGGTCGCGCTGACCACGGCCGGCACCCCGTTCACGGTCCACTCCTACGAGCACGACCCGTCGTCCCCGTCCTACGGCGAGGAGGCCGCGGAGGCCCTCGGGGTCTCGCCCGACCGGGTGTTCAAGACCCTGGTCGCGGAGGTCGACGGCGAGCTGGTCGTCGCTGTGGTACCGGTCGCCGGGTCGCTGGACCTGAAGGCCCTGGCATCGGCGGTCGGCGGCAAGCGGGCCGCCATGGCGGACCCGGCGGCGGCGGAGCGCACCACCGGCTACGTACGGGGCGGCATCTCCCCGCTGGGCCAGCGCAAGCGGCTGCGTACGGTGCTCGACGCCTCGGCGGGGGCGCACCCCACGATCTGCGTCTCGGCGGGCCGCCGCGGCCTGGAGGTCGAGCTGTCCCCGCAGGACCTGACCAGCCTGACGGACGCCGTACTGGCCCCGGTCGGCCGGGGCTAGGACCTCCCCTTCGGACCCTGCCGGCTCGCGGGGTCCGGACGGGGCCCGGGGCGGGGCGCCGAGGCCGTCCCCCGCCACCGGAAAGCCCCTTCGCCCGCGGGCGCCGGTACGACAGGCGCCGCCACGGCGGGACCCGGTACGGCTATCGCCGCTCTTCCGCCGTACCGCCGTCGTCGGGCCCCCGCCCGCCGGCCGAACCCGGCCCCGCGGCGGATCCCTTCTCCGCGGTGGCACCCGGCCAGGACGCGGGTCCGGCAGCGGGGCCCTCGCCGAACGCAGCTCCCGGCTCCGGCTCACCGTGGGCATCCCACTCCGGCTCGGGGTCCCGCGGTCCGAACAGCGCCGTCAGCCCCAGGTGCACGATCATCGCCGCGATGGGCCAGGCGAGCATCGCGGCCCCCACCGCGTGCAGCTTCAGCGGCGCGTCGAACGTGACCCCCTTGCCGACCTCCCTGGCATGGGCCACCACGTCGGACGTCGGCCCGAGCCAGGTGCCGATCCCCCACGCCAGCAGCGAACCGAGCAGCCCTCCCAGGGCCAGTCCCACGACCAGCGGGATGCCCCCGCGCCTGCGGCAGAGGAAAACGGCGGCGGCCGACACGAGGCCGAAGGCCAGGCCGAGCAGGACGAAGGTGCCGTCGGCCCCGATCGCCTCCTCGCCCTCGCTGTTCTTGAGGAACACGGCCGTCTCGTCGGAGACCAGCGGCACCCGGGGCGCCAGCCACAGCCACAGCAGCCCGAGCGCGACGCCCGCGACGGTCAGGAGGGCGGCGACCACGGCGCCCTGCTTCAGCTCCGCGGCCCTGTCCGCCGCGTCCAGCGGCTCCGGGCCACCAGGTACGGCATGGGATCCCGACGGCGGGGCCTGCCAGGGGTCGTGGGGTCGTGGCTGGTGCGGCGGCGTCAACGGTGCGGTCACGGTGCCATCGTGCCAGGCCGTCCGGCCCACCGCCTCACCGGACCGTCAGCGGACCGCCGCCCGGCGGTACGCCCAGGTGGCCACGGCCAGCGACAGCACACCCACCGCCGCGCACACGGCCAGATCGAGAGCGACCACCGCCCAGTCCGGGTGCGCGTCGAAGGACCGGGCCAACGCCTCGACCCCGTACGTGGAGGGCAGCAGATCACGCGCCCAGCCGACGGGCCCGGGGAGCCGCTCGGCCGGCAGGACACCCAGCAGCAGCGCGGCGGACATGCCGAGCTGCCCCAGCAGCGTCGCCAGCTCCTGACGCGGCGCCAGCAGCCCCAGCGCGGCACCGAGCCCGGAGAGCGCGGCCCCGGACAGCGGGATGACCGCGACGAGCACCCACAGGTGCGTCATGGGCAGCCCGAACAGCACGCTTCCCGTCACCGCCGTGACGATCGTGCCGGGCACGGTGAACGAGGCGTACGCCCCCGCCGCTCCCAGCACCACCGCGGCGGGCGGCACCGGCAGCGTGGCGTAGTGGTCGAGGCCGCCGTCGGCGCGCAGCCGGCCGAAGTACTGCGCCAGCAGGTTCAGCGCCACGAAGGCCACGACCAGCACGCTGGAACCGGCGACCACGGCCCGCGCCTCGGCGCCACCGTCGACGACCCCGCGCATCAGCACCATGATCCCGATGGACTGGAACGTCGCCACGAACAGCAGCGGAATCCGGGCGACCCGAGCGCGCGACAGCTGCGCCCGGTACACGGCCGCCATCGAGGGCAGCAGCCGGGCCCGGGGTGCGAGGGCCGCGGGGGCCGTGCGGGCGGGACCGCCCGAGGCGGTCCCGACCACCGGGCCGGACGTCTTCGCCCTGGTCCCGGTGGCTTCCGCGGGAACGATGCTCGTCACCTGGCGCTGCTCCCCTTCGACTTCGACACGTTCATGATCACGCCTTCACCAGTCCCTCGGCCGCCACGGCCGAGTCCCCGCCGAGCGCCAGGTAGACGTCCTCCAGGCTGGGGGTGGCCAGCGTGAAGTCGTCCAGCGAGGAGAACGCGGCCCCGCCGGTCACCGCGGCCACCGCCGCCCGCGCCTCGTCGGGGCAGAGCCGCAGCACCCACCGCCGCCCCGACTCCTGCGCGGACGCGCGCAGCGCGGCCACCTCCGGGACGTCCAGCGGTGCCCTCTCGCGCCACACCAGCTCGACCCTGACCTCGCCCGCCACGCGTTCCTTGAGACCGGCCGGGGTGTCGCAGGCGATGACCCTGCCGCGTTCCATGACCGCGACCCGGTCGAGGACGGTCTCGGCCTCGATCACGTTGTGGGTCACGAGCAGGACGGTCACGCCGCGTTCGGCGCGCCGCCGGTCGACGGCGGACCAGACGGCGCGGCGGGCGACGGGGTCCATCCCCGTCGTCGGCTCGTCCAGGACGAGGACGGGGCGCTCCCCGACCAGCGCGGCGGCGAAGCAGGCGAGCCGCCGCTGACCGCCCGACAGTCTGTTCAGGGGGCGCCCGGCGAGCTCGGTGAGCCCCAGTTCCTCGAGTACGGCGTCGCGCTCGGCACGGGCCTCCCGCGCCGGAAGGCCTCTGAGCCGCCCGGTGGTCTCGGCGGCGAGGGACACGGTCAGCTCGTCGAGCGCGGTGGACTCCTGCCCGAGGTATCCGATCAGCCGTGAGGCCCTCTCGGGGTGGCGGACCAGGTCGTGCCCCAGCACCTCGACGCTCCCGGAGTCGGGCCGCATCAGCCCGGTCAGCTGGCGTACGAGCGTCGACTTGCCTGCGCCGTTGGGCCCGAGCAGCCCGAAGATCTCGCCGCGCCGGACATCGAGGCTGATCCCGTCGGTGGCGCGCACCTCGGGGGTGGCTGCGCGGCCGCGTCGGCCGCGGACGGCGGGATAGGTCCTGACCAGATCACGCACCGCGCACACGGTCCCGGTCCCGGTCTGCGCCTGTGCTGTGCCCGTACTCACGAGGTACGAGAGTACGGGGTCGGACGCCCCGGGCCGCGCCCGGGGGCGGGCAGCACCACCCCTCGGCCGCCCCGCCTACCCCCCTGCGGGGGCGTGCTCGGCGGCTGCCCGGACGTCGATCTCGCGCCAGAACCCCGCCCGGATGGCATAGCGGTCGTGCTCGTCGATCTGGTCGTCCTTGTGCGCGAGCAGCCCGAAGCGTGCCGCGTACCGCAGGAGTTCGCCGTCGATGCGGTGCGGAATGCGGGGGTACATGGTGGACAGCTTCTGCAGCGGGACGGTCTCCGGAAGCCGTTCCATCCACCGCCGGGCGAAGACCTGGCCGACCTCGAAGGGGTCGCCGCCGACGGTCGTGATGTCCTCCTCCCGGTCAGCCCAGCGCTGCTCGGCGCTGGTGAGCTGGGCCAGGGTCGGCAGGGAGGCGCTCTCAGCCGGTTCGCCGGGGGATCCGCCGCGCTCGACCCAGCCCCGGTCGGACGACCAGCGCAGTGTCGCGTTGGCGGCGGGCGGCTGGACCGGGTGCTGGGCGGGCTGCGCCCCCGGCGCGCGCAGGCTCGCCAGGTCCTTGGGGGTGGGGACGCCCTTGTGTCCGGGGGCGGGCTGCGGGTGCGCGGTGGTCTCGTCGGCCGGTGCGCCGGTGCCGTTGCGGGCGGCCGCCGCCTGCGCCTCGGACGCCCGCTCGGCCGAGGCGGCGAGGGCCGCCTCGGGCAGCGGTGCGGAGAGGATCGCGGCGATCTCGGGACGCGGCACGGGGGACGGAGCGCACACCCCGCCGGTGTCCTTGGCCCGGACGGCCCTGGTGATCCAGGCCCGGTCCAGCACCCGCCGTTCGTCGGCCTCGGCGACGAGGTCCTCGGACTGGTTGTAGTCGCCGTCGGCGGCCTGGACGGCCCAGAGGTGGACGGCCACCCCGTGTTCCTTGGCGGACATCAGTCCGGGCAGCAGATCGCCGTCACCGGTCACGAGCACCACGTCGGAGCAGGCGCGATTTCTGGCCAGCTCGGTGAGCTCGGCGTGCATCGCCGCGTCGACACCCTTCTGCGCCCACCGCCCGTCACTGCGGGTGAGCGCCCCCAGCCGAACGGTCACCCGCGGCATGACGCGCAGTCTGCGGTGCTCGGGCTGGGGTACACGGTCGGGAGCGCCGTCGAACCAGTAGATGCGGAGCAGCGGCTGTTCCGTGTCGGCCTCGGCCCGCTCGCGCAGGCCCTGGATCAGGGCCGCGTGGTCAACGGTGATACGGGAACGGGCGGGCTCTCCGGCCAGCAGACTCGCGGCTGCGCCCAGCAGATAGCCGGCGTCCACCAGGACGACGCAACGGTCCACGCGCTCCACCCTCTTCCAGGAATTCGGGAACGGATCGGCGGACCCGGCCGTGGGGGGTGTGGGTCCGTTTCCTCGGGGTTCGCTTACTCAGGGTTTCCTTCGAGTCTGCCCGACCGCGGGAGGGTTAAGGTCCGGAACTCGATCATCGGCGTGGCGGATCCGGGAAACGGCGCATGATACCGCCCGCATTACACTCGGTAATGATCCAACATGCGGCATATGGGGTGTTATGTGAGTCTGACATCGGTCCTGGCCCCGAGATTCCCCACAGGAGGCATCACCATGGCCAAGAACAAGAACCGCAAGCAGGGCAGCCAGCACGACCGCGCGTCCGCCTCGGAGCGTGGTGCGGAGGAGGCGAAGTCGACGGCGTTCGAGTCGCAGACCCAGCCCCAGTCGCAGTCCCAGGGCAGCCCCGCCGATGTCGCCCGCAAGCACCAGCGGCGCTTCGGCCACAACTGACCCGGTTCGCAGGGCCGACAGGCCGAGAGGGGCGCCCCGCCAGTGGCGGGGCGCCCCTCTCGCTGTTCCCGGACGCTTCTCAGCCGGCCAGGCAGGACGGGCCGAGCAGCACCTTCAGGTCTCCGAAGAGCGCCGGGTCGGGCTTGACCCGGTGCCGGTCGAGCCGGAGCACGGTGGTCTTGCGGGGGCCCTGGAGCCTGATGCGCACCTCGGTGTCGCCCCGGTGGTTGCTGAGCACCTCACCGAGCCTGGTGACCATGGGCGGGGTGATCTTGACCGTGGGGATGGTCAGCACGACCGGCGCGTTGGTCCCGGCCGACGAGACGTCGGGGACCTGCATCTCCATGGCGACCAGGCGCGGCACGTCCTCACGCTTGTCGAGCCGTCCCTTCACGAAGACGACGGTGTCCTCGACGAGCTGGGTGGAGACCAGCTGGTACGTCGCGGGGAAGAACATGCACTCGATGGAGCCCGCGAGGTCCTCGACGGTGGCGATCGCCCAGGCGTTGCCCTGCTTGGTCATCTTGCGCTGCAGGCCGGAGATGATGCCGCCGACCGTGACGATCGCCCCGTCGGAGTGCTCGCCGCCGGTGAGCTGCGAGATCGAGGCGTCCGACTTGTCGGACAGGACGTGCTCCAGCCCGAAGAGCGGGTGGTCGGAGACGTACAGGCCGAGCATCTCGCGCTCCTGCGCGAGCAGGTAGGACTTCTCCCACTCGATGTCGGAGAACTCCACGTCGAGGCCGAAGCCCGGCTCGTCGCTGTCCTCCTGACCGCCGCCGAAGAGGTCGAACTGCCCTTCGGCCTCCTTGCGCTTGACCTGCACCACGTTGTCGATCATCGGCTCGTGGTGGGCGACGAGGCCCTTGCGGGTGTGGCCCATCTCGTCGAAGGCGCCGGCTTTGATGAGCGACTCGACGGTGCGCTTGTTGCAGACGACCGCCTCGACCTTGTCGAGGAAGTCCGGGAACGTGGAGTACTTCCCCTTCGCCTTGCGGCACCGGATGATCGAGTCGACGACGTTCTGGCCGACGTTGCGGATGGCGGTCAGGCCGAAGAGGATCACGTCGTCGCCCTGGGCGGCGAAGTTCGACTCGGACTCGTTGACGTTGGGCGGGAGCACCTTGATGCCCATGCGGCGGCACTCGTTGAGGTAGACCGCCGACTTGTCCTTGTCGTCCTTGACCGAGGTCAGCAGGGCCGCCATGTACTCGGCCGGGTAGTTGGCCTTGAGGTACGCGGTCCAGTAGGTGACCAGGCCGTACGCGGAGGAGTGCGCCTTGTTGAAGGCGTATCCGGCGAAAGGCACCAGGACGTCCCACAGGGCCTTGATCGCCGCGTCGGAGAAGCCGTTCTTCTTCGCGCCCGCCTCGAACAGGACGAAGTTCTTCGCCAGCTCGTCGGCCTTCTTCTTGCCCATCACGCGGCGCAGGATGTCGGCCTCGCCGAGCGAGTAGCCGGCGACGATCTGGGCGGCCTTCTGCACCTGCTCCTGGTAGACGATCAGGCCGTAGGTGAGCCCGAGGACCTCCTTGAGGGGCTCCTCCAGCTCCGGGTGGATCGGGGTGATCTCCTGCCGGGCGTTCTTCCGTTCCGCGTAGTTCGTGTGCGAGTTCATTCCCATCGGGCCCGGCCGGTACAGGGCCGAGACGGCGGAGATGTCCTCGAAGTTGTCGGGCTGCATCTGGCGCAGCAGCGAACGCATCGGCCCGCCGTCGAACTGGAACACCCCGAGCGTGTCGCCGCGGCACAGCAGCTCGTACGTCTTGGGGTCGTCCAGCGGGAGCGCGAGCATCTCCAGGTCGACGCCCTTGTTGGCCTTCACCATCTTGATGGCGTCGTCCATGATCGTCAGGTTGCGCAGGCCCAGGAAGTCCATCTTGAGCAGGCCGAGCGACTCGCACTGCGGGTAGTCCCACTGGGTGATGGTCACACCGTCGGAGTGCCGCACCCAGATCGGCGCGTGGTCGACGATCGGCTCGCTGGACATGATCACGCCGGCCGCGTGCACACCCATCTGCCGGACCAGGCCCTCCACACCCTTCGCGGTGTCGATGACCTTCTGGACGTCCGGCTCGTTCTCGTACATCCCCCGGATCTCGCCCGCCTCGCTGTAGCGCGGGTGCTTGGGGTCGGTGATGCCGTTGAGGTCGATGCCCTTGCCGAGGACGTCGGCGGGCATCGCCTTGGTCAGGCGGTCACCCATCGCGTACGGGTAGCCGAGGACGCGCGCGGAGTCCTTGATCGCGTTCTTGGCCTTGATCTTTCCGTAGGTGCCGATCATGGCCACCTTGTCGGCGCCGTACTTCTCGGTCACGTACCTGATCACCTCGACGCGCCTGCGCTCGTCGAAGTCGATGTCGACGTCGGGCATGGAGACGCGCTCGGGGTTGAGGAACCGCTCGAAGATCAGCCCGTGGGTGATCGGGTCGAGGTCGGTGATGCCCATGGCGTACGCGACGATCGAGCCGGCGGCGGAACCACGGCCGGGGCCGACCGCGATGCCGTTGTTCTTGGCCCACATGATGAAGTCGGCGACGACCAGGAAGTACCCCGGGAACCCCATCTGGATGATGATGTCCATCTCGTACTCGGCCTGCTTCTGCCGGTCGTCCGGGACACCGCCGGGGTAGCGGCGGCCCATGCCGACGCGGACCTCCTCCTGGAACCAGGTGATCTCCGTGAAGCCGTCCGGGATCTCGAACTTCGGCATCAGGTCGCGCTTCTCGAACATGCCCGTGGTGTCGATCTGCTGCGCGACGAGCAGGGTGTTGGCGCAGCCCTCCTGCCAGGCGTCCGAGGAGTCGACGGCGTACATCTCCTCCGTCGTCTTCAGGTAGTAGCCGGTGCCGTCGAAGCGGAAGCGGTCCGGGTCGGAGAGGTTCTTGCCGGTCTGGATGCAGAGCAGGGCGTCGTGCGCGGTCGCCTCGCTGGCGTAGGTGTAGTGCGAGTCGTTCGTCACGAGCGGCGGGATGCTCAGCTTCTTGCCGATTTCGAGGAGCCCGTCGCGGACCCGGCGCTCGATCTCGATGCCGTGGTCCATCAGCTCCAGGAAGTACTTGCCCTCGCCGAAGATGTCCTTGTAGTCGGAGGCCGCCTGGACCGCCTCGTCGAACTGTCCGAGCCGCAGCCGGGTCTGCACCTCGCCGGAGGGGCACCCGGTGGACGCGATCAGCCCTTCGGACCACTGGGCGATGGTCTCCTTGTCCATCCGCGGCCACTTCTGCAGCCAGCCCTCGGCGTAGGCGTCCGAGGAGAGCTTGAAGAGGTTGTGCAGCCCGGTGCTGTTCGACGCCCAGATCGTCTTGTGGGTGTAACCGCCGGAACCGGACACGTCGTCGCGCTTCTGGTGCGGCTGACCCCACTGGATCTTGCGCTTGTGCTTGCGCGACTCGGGGGCGACGTAGGCCTCGATCCCGATGATGGGCGTCACACCGGCCTTCGTCGCCGAGTGGAAGAAGTCGTACGCCCCGTGGAGGTTCCCGTGGTCGGTCATGGCGATGTGCGACATGCCCATCGTGTTGCACGCCTCGAACATGTCCTTGAGCCGCGCGGCACCGTCCAGCAGCGAGTACTGGGTGTGGACGTGCAGGTGCGTGAAGGGCGGCTTGGCCACGGCGCTGTGCCTCCGGGTCGTTGTCGGGGGCGGTGCGAAGCGCCCCGGGCGAGGGGTGGTGATCGGGCGACGGCCGACAGATGACGGCTTGGGGGGACAGCGTGGAAGTCTACGTCTCCGAGGTGACAGGTGACGGGCACTCCGGGGTACGGTCGCGCGTTGGAAGGGCGGGGAGACCCGCCCCATTTGTCATGAACGCCATGTAGCAGGAGGCACCCAGCGATGTCGGACACGCAGACCCGCGCGGAGCAGCGCGGTGAGCAGATTCTCGCCGTTTTCGACACCGCTTTCGGCGAGCTCCTGGCCGCCGATCCCGCCGCCTTCCGGGTGAAGTTCCGCAAGATGGCCGGTTCGGCCTTCGCCTTCTACCGGGGTTCGGCGGGCCTGTTCTACGCCGATCTGGACCGTGAGCAGCACACCGGGCCGTATCTCGACGAGCGCACGAGCCGGGTGTGGATCCACGGCGATCTGCACGCGGAGAATTTCGGCACGTACATGGACGCCAACGGCCGGCTGGTCTTCAACGTCAACGACTTCGACGAGGCCTACGTCGGCCCGTTCACCTGGGACCTCAAGCGCTTCGCGGCCTCCGTCGCCCTGATCGGCTACGCGAAGGCACTCGGCGACGACCAGATCACCGAGCTGGTCGGGGTCTACGCCGCCGCGTACCGGGAGCGCATCCACGCCCTGGCCACGGGCGCGAAGAACGACGAGGTGCCCCCCTTCACCCTGGACACCGCCGACGGTCCGCTGCTGGGCGCCCTGCGTGACGCCCGTGCCCTGACCCGGTTCGGGCTGCTGGACTCGATGACGGAGATCCGGGACTTCGAGCGCAGGTTCGCCCCCGGTGGCGGTGCGATCGACCTGGACGCCGCGACGCGCTACAAGGTGCTCGCCGCGTTCGACGGCTATCTGGAGACGCTCCCGGAGTCGAGCCTGACCCGGCCCGACTCCTACCGGGTGAAGGACGTCGTCGGCCGCCGCGGGATCGGCATCGGCTCGGCCGGCCTGCCCTCGTACAACATCCTCCTGGAGGGCAACAGCGACGCCCTGGAGAACGATGTGGTGATCTACCTCAAGCAGGCGCAGACCCCGGCGGTCTCCCGGCACATCACCGACGCGGCCGTGCGGGACTACTTCCAGCACGAGGGGCACCGCACGGTGATCTCGCAGCGCGCCCTGCAGGCGCACGCGGACCCGTGGCTGGGCTGGACCGAGCTGGACGGGGCGGGCCAGCTGGTGGCCGAGGTCTCGCCGTACGCGGTCGACCTGGACTGGTCCGACATCGACGAGCCGGAGGAGATCGCGGCGGTCGTCGCCGATCTCGGCCGGGCCACGGCGACGATGCACTCGGCGGCGGACGACGAGAGCGGGCACTCACTGGTGCCGTTCTCCACGGAGCGCGCGATCGACGCGGCCATCGCCGCCGACGAGGAGGGCTTCCAGGAGCTGCTGGTGGACTTCGCGCACAGCTACGGCGCCCGCGCCCGCGCCGATCACCAGATCTTCGTGGACCTCTTCCGCAACGGCCGGATCCCGGGGCTGTAGACCGCGACCGACGGGCTTAGGGCTCGTTTACAGGGTCACATGACACACTCTGCGGCGATGGACGTATCAGGGAAGCAGATCAGGGCGGTACGCGCGGCGCTGTTCACCGCGCTCGTCGTCACGCTCTCCTCCGCCTCCCATGTCCTGCTCTCCCGGGTCCCGCTGCCGCTCACGGCGGTCGCGCTGCTGGCCGGGGCCGTCTTCGCCGTGGCGTTCGCGCTGGCGGGCCGGGAGCGCCGCTTCGGCGCGATCGCCGGCCTGCTGGTCCCGCTGGAGCTGGTCGCCGACACGGTGTTCACCACCGGTCAGCACCTCTGCTACGGGGCGGCCGGCGGCCCGATCACGGGCCCGCTGCGTTCCGTGGGTGTCGACCTGCTCTGCGGCGGCGAGGCGCCCGTGCCGCTCACCGGTGTCGCCTCGGCCGGGACACCGCTGGCCGGGGTGACCGCCACCGGCGACCGTGCGGCCGCCCTGCTGGCCTCCCCGGGCCCCGCGGTGCCGTGGCTGCTGCTCGCCGCGCACGTGGCGGTGGGCCTGCTGGCCGCGGCCTGGCTGCGGCACGGCGAGGCGGCGCTGGCGGGACTGCTGCGCGCGGCGGCCGCCGTCGCGTTCCGGCCACTGCTGACCGCGGCCGCCGTGGCGGGAACCGCGCGGCTCCTCGTGCGCCGCGACGCCCGCTCCGCCGGGCGGCCCGGCCCGCTCCTCCCGGCCCGTCTCCTGGTGCACTCCGTGGGTCGGCGGGGGCCGCCGAGCTCGGCCCCCGTCACGGTCTGAGTCCCGGCGCACCCGCCGCCACCACCCCCACGCACACCCGGAGAACACGCATGAGCAACCGCAACAGCCAGGCCAACAAGTCCGCCGCCCGCGAGCGGCTGCGCGTGGAGCGCGAGCGCCAGGTGAAGAAGGACAAGGCGCGCAAGCAGGTCGTCGTCGCCGTATCGGTGGTCGGCGTCCTCGCCGTCGTGGGCGCCATCGCCTTCGGCGTGGCGCAGCTGAACAAGCCCTCCGCCTGGGAGGCCGCCGCCGACGCGAAGAACGTCACCGCGCCGAAGAACACCTCGGGCGACGACGGCACGACCGTCGTGATCGGCGAGTCCTCGGCCAAGAAGACCCTGGAGCTGTACGAGGACTCGCGCTGCCCGATCTGCGCCACCTTCGAGCAGTCGGTCGGTGAGACGATCGCCAAGGACGTCGAGGCCGGCAAGTACAAGATCAAGTACGTCGGCGCGACCTTCATCGACAACACCGACAACGGCGAGGGCTCCAAGAACGCCCTGAGCGCGCTGGGCGCGGCGCTCGACGTGAGCCCCGAGGCCTTCCTGGACTACAAGGCCGCGCTGCACTCCGCGAAGTACCACCCGCAGGAGAGTGAGGACAAGTTCGCCAAGGACGACTACCTGGTCGAGGTGGCGGACTCGGTGGACGCGCTCAAGGGCAACGCGGCGTTCAAGAAGGACGTCGAGGACGGCACGTACGACGCGTGGGCCGTCAAGATGTCCAAGGCGTTCGACAAGAGCGGTGTGCAGGGCACGCCGACGCTCAAGATGGACGGCAAGAAGGTCACCGCCGAGGGCAGCGAGAACGCGCCCATGACGGAGGCCGAGTACGCCGCGGCGATCACCAAGGCCCTGAAGGGCTGACGGGAGGAGCTCCGGCCGCCGGAGCACCTGGGGCACAACTTCTGGTGTCGGATCACCGACAGGCGGGCGAACTTCCCTGATTCGCCCGCCTGTTCGCTCTACGCGCCAGTAGGGTGCTGCTCCGTGACCAGTCGACAGTTCCCGCATCCCAGCCGCCGCACGGTGGTCAGAGCCGCCGCCGCGACCGCGGTCGCGGCCCCCGTGCTCGCCGCGGCCACGGCCACCGGCGCCCGCGCCGCCACCGTTCCGGCCTTCCTGCACGGCGTCGCCTCCGGCGATCCGCTGCCCGACGGCGTCCTCCTGTGGACCCGCGTCACCCCCGGGCCCGACGCCGTGCCCGGCTCGGGCCTCGGCGCCGACACACCGGTGGTCTGGGAGATCGCCGAGGACAGGGCCTTCACCCGGATCGCCGCCCGGGGCACGGCCGTCGCCCGGGCCTCCGCCGACCACACCGTGAAGGCCGACGTGCGCGGGCTGCGCCCTGCGACGGCCTACTGGTTCCGCTTCTCGGCGGCGCCCGGCGGATCCCCGGGCGGGCACGGTGTCCTCTCCCCCGTCGGCCGTACGCGCACGGCGCCCGCCGCCGCCTCCGCCGCGCCCGGGATCCGCTTCGGCGTGGTCTCCTGCGCCAACTGGGAGGCCGGCTGGTTCTCGCCGTACCGGCATCTCGCGGCCCGCTCCGACCTGGACGCCGTGCTGCATCTGGGCGACTACATCTACGAGTACGCGTCGGGCAGTTATCCGACCCAGGACACGGTCGTACGCCCGCACGCCCCGGCACACGAGATCCTCACCCTCTCCGACTACCGGACCCGTCACGGCACGTACAAGACGGACGCAGACCTCCAGTCCCTGCACGCCGCCCACCCGGTGATCGCGATCTGGGACGACCACGAGTTCGCCAACGACGCGTGGTCGGGCGGGGCCGAGAACCACACCCCGGGCACCGAGGGTGCCTGGGCGGCGCGGGTGGCCGCGGCGAAGCAGGCCTACTTCGAGTGGATGCCCGTCCGGGCCTCCACCGAGGGCACCGTCTACCGCCGGCTGCGCTTCGGCAGCCTGGCGGAACTGCACCTGCTCGACCTGCGCAGCTTCCGCTCCGAACAGGCGTCGGTGGGCAACGGCGCGGTCGACGACCCGGAGCGCTCGGTGACCGGGCGGGCGCAGCTGGACTGGCTGAAGTCCGGCCTGGCCGCGTCGGATGCC
The DNA here is from genome assembly GCA_014651175.1 of Streptomyces clavifer. Classification (GTDB taxonomy): domain Bacteria; phylum Actinomycetota; class Actinomycetes; order Streptomycetales; family Streptomycetaceae; genus Streptomyces; species Streptomyces clavifer. Next base: position 237,912 of record BMWJ01000009.1, read on the forward strand.
GTCTGGAAGCTGGTCGGCACCTCCGTGATGATCTCCCCGGTCGCCTTCGGTGCGCTGCCCGCCCATCTGCTGGCACCGCTCGCGGAACTGCTGGGGCTGCCGGGAGAAGGGCTCGCCGTCAACGTCGACCAGTGGGACGGCTACACGGACGACCGCAAGGAGCTCATCTCCCACCTGCGGGACCGGTCGGTGACGAACACCGTCTTCCTGACCGGTGACATCCACATGGCATGGGCCAACGACGTGCCGGTGAAGGCGGCGACGTATCCGCTGTCGGCCTCGGCGGCCACCGAGTTCGTGGTGACGTCGGTGACCTCGGACAACCTGGACGACATCCTGCGGGTCGCCCCCGGGACCGTCTCGGTCGTCGCGACGGCGGCGGTCCGGGCCGCCAACCGCCACGTGAAGTGGATCGACATGGACTCGCACGGCTACGGCGTCCTCGACGTGACCGCCGAGCGCTCGCAGATGGACTACTACGTGGTCTCCGACAAGACGAGCAAGGACGCCACGTCGTCCTGGGTCCGCTCGTACCGCACGCTCAGCGGCACGCAGAGGGTCGAGAGGGCCGACGCCCCCGTGCGCTGACCTCTCCGTGGGCCCCGCACCCGCCCGCCGGCGTGGTGCGGGGTTCCGCCGGGGGCGTACGGGGTCCCGACGGGCCTACAGCGTGGCGAGGAATCCGATCCCGACCTTCCAGGCCAGCTCGGCCGCGGCTTCGTCGTGGTCGGGCAGACCGGGGTCGGTGAACAGGTGCCCGGCCCCGGGGTAGCGGTAGACCTCGACGTCCGCGCCGGTCCGCTGCATCTGGAGGTACCAGCTGTTCAGCCAGTCCTGCGTCTCGAACGGATCGGGGTCGGCGACGTGCAGCTGCACCGGCAGCTCCTCCACCGAGGCGTTCTCCGCGATGTCCGACGTGCCGTGGAGCAGCAGCAGCCCGCGCGCCTTCGCGTCCCCGAGCGCCAGGGTCTGTGCCACGGAGGCCCCGAGTGAGAAGCCCGCGTAGACCAGGCCCTGGTCGGAGTAGGGCGCGGCGGCCAGTACGGCGCGCTTGAGCAGCTCGTCCTTGCCGACCTCTTCCTGGAAGGCCATCGCCTCCTCGACCGTGTCGAAGGTGTGCCCCTCGAAGAGATCGGGCACGCGCACCTCGTGACCGGCGGCGCGAAGCCGGTCGGCAGCCGCGTGCACAGCGGGCCTCAGACCGTAGGTCGAGTGGAAAAGCATGATGTTCATGCGTCCCATGGTGCCAGCTGTGCCCTGATCACTCGGAGGACGACGGAATGGAGAACGTACTGCGACCGCTGCTGGTGGTGGGCGGATCGCTGATGGTCACACTGGTGGCGGGCTGGCTGGTCGACCGGCTGCTGAAGCGGGCCGACGGCCGGCACCACGAGACGCCGGTCTGGGGTCTGCTGCGCCTGTGCCGCCCGCCCCTGCAGGTGGTGCTCTGCACGGCGCTGCTGAGGGCCAGCTTCGGTCAGCTACGGCTCGACGTGGTGCGGGAGCACCGGGCGGGGATCGGCCAGGTCCTGACGCTGGTGCTGATCGGGGCCTCGGCCTGGCTGGTGATCCGTGCGGCCGCCACCATCGTCCAGTCCTCGTACGCCCGCTACGCGACGTCCACCCGTGACCCGGCCCGGGTCCGCCGGGTCCGGACGCAGGTCGCACTGATCCAGCGCGTGGTCACCGCGGTGGTGGCGACGGTCGCGGTCGCGGCGATGCTGCTGACGTTCCCGGCGATGCGCACCGTCGGTACGTCGATGCTGGCCTCCGCCGGTGTGCTCGGCATCGTCGCCGGTGTCGCGGCGCAGTCGACCCTGGGCAATCTCTTCGCCGGCTTCCAGATCGCCTTCGGCGACATGGTCAGGATCGGCGACACCGTGGTGGTGGACGGCGAGTGGGGCACCGTGGAGGAGATCACCCTCACCTTCCTCGCGGTCCGGACCTGGGACGAGCGCCGGATCACGATGCCCGTGTCCTACTTCACCAGCCAGCCGTTCGAGAACTGGTCGCGCGGCGGGGTGCAGATGTCCGGCACCGTCTTCTTCCACCTCGACCACTCGGCCCCCGTCGCCGCGATGCGGGACAAGCTCCGCGACGTCCTCGGCGAGTGCGCCGCGTGGGACGGCCGCGACTGGTCACTGGCCGTCACGGACACCACGCCCACGACGATCGAGGTGCGGGCCGTGGTCACGGCGAAGGACGCGGACGACATCTGGACGGCGCGCTGCGCCGTGCGGGAGCAGATGATCGGCTGGCTCCGGGACCACCACCCGTACGCGCTGCCGCGGATCGTGACGGCTCCCGCCGCCCTGCCGCCTGGCGACCACTGGCGGGAGCTGACGGGTGCCGACACCCGCCGGCCCCAGTCCGAGGGTCACGTGCCGGTCCCGGAGAAGGCCCCCCGCACGGGGCGCGGCTGAGGACCTCCGCTGGTGGGGCGAGGCGCACAGGAGGTACGGGCCGGGCGTCCGGGTCAGGCGCCGGGCTCAGGGCTCAGCGGTCAGCGGTCAGCGGTCAGCGGTCAGCGGTCAGCGGTCAGCGGTCAGCGCAGGCTGCGCACGTCCAGGTAGCGCAGCACCCGGTCGACGATCTCGGGGGCCGACCCCGGCTCGCTCCGGGCGGCGAGCACCTCGTGGCGGGCGGCCGACAGCATCTCGCGCTGGACCCGGCCGACCGCCCTGAACCGCTCGGCGCGCTGCGCGTACGCCTCGCGCCGCTCCTCGTCGACCATGTCGGGGCTGATCCTCGCCCCGATGTCGTACGCCGCCCGCCGCAGCCGTTCCAGTACCTCTTCCGGCAGGTCCTCGGTGTCCTGGATCTCCCGGAGCCGGTGCTTGGCCGCCCTGGCCGCACGGATCGCGAGGTCTCGCTCCAGCGCCCCTTCGGCGTCCGTGTCCGCCCGGACACCCAGCTTCCGCACCAGCCACGGCAGGGTCAGGCCCTGGAGGACGAGGGTGGCCATGATGACGGCGAACGCGATGAAGACGATCTCGTCGCGGCCGGGGAACGGGCTGCCGTCGTCCGTCTCCAGCGGGATCGCGAGAGCCAGCGCGACCGAGGCGACCCCGCGCATGCCGGCCCACCACATGACCACGGTCTCCCGCCAGCTGGTGGGGATCTCCTCGCTGTAGTCACGGCGGGTGTGCAACCGCTTGGCGAGCCAGGTGGCGGGCAGCAGCCAGAGCAGCCGTACGCCGACGACCACCGCGACGACCACCAGCCCCCAGCCCAGCAGCTCCGGCAGCCGGCTGTCGGCGGTGCCGAAGACGCTGTGCAGTTCCAGGCCGATCAGGCCGAAGGCGACGCCGGTGACGAGCGTGTCGACGATCTCCCAGAAGGACCGGCCGGCCAGGCGCCCGAGGACGTCGTCGGCGTCCGCGGTGTGCTCGGCGAGGAAGAGCGCGGTGGTCAGGACGGCGAGCACACCCGAGCCCATCAGCTCCTCGGCGAGCACATAGCTCGCGAAGGGCACCAGCAGCGTCAGGCCGACCTGGAGCGTGGCGTCGCCGAGCAGCCCCATCAGCTTGACGGTGAGCCAGCCGAGCGCCAGGCCGACCGCGACGGCGACGACCGCGGAGAGGACGAGCAGGCCGAAGGCCTCGGGCAGCGAGAACGTGCCGCTGACGGCGGCTGCGATCGCCACGTGGTACATGACGATGGCCGTGACGTCGTTGAACAGCCCCTCGCCCTCCAGGATGGACACGAGCCGGCGCGGCAGCCCGACCGAGCCCGCGACGGCCGTCGCGGCGACCGGATCGGGCGGGGCGACGAGTGCGCCCAGAGCCACGGCGGCGGCGATGGGCAGGCCGGGGACGACGGCGTTCGCCACCGTCGCGACCGCCGCCGTGGTGACGAAGACCAGGGCGACCGCCAACAGGAAGATCGGCCGTTTGTTGGCGGCGAACTGCCGCCAGGACGTCCGCTGCACGGAGGCGTAGAGGAGCGGAGGCAGCAGCGCGGGCAGGATGATCTCGGGCGGGATGTCCACGTCGGGGACGAAGCCGGCGAAGGCCAGACCGATTCCGGCGAGCGTCATCAGCACCGGCGCCGGCAGCCCCAGGCGCTCCCCGAGCGGCACCGTGACCACCGCTCCGAGCAGGAGCAGGAGCAGGAGTGCCATCTGGTCCACGTGGTGCCTTCCGCAGCGTGCCCTGCCCCGGGGCGCCCGGTGCTCGGCCGATCAGGTCCCCAGCGTGCCACGCGGGGGCTGCGGCCCCGGCGTCACCGCGACGGCGGACCGGTCAGAACGTCCGGCGCATGGCCCGGTGCGGCATCCCGGCGTCCGGGAACTCGGGACCGTACGCGACGTAGCCGAGACGCTCGTAGAAGCCGAGGGCATGGGTCTGGGCGTGCAGGTCGACGCCTGCCAGGCCCAGTGCGCGCGCCTCCCCCTCGATGGCGCGGACCAGTGCGGCGCCGACGCCGAGGCCTCGGGACTCCCTGGTCACGGCGAGCCGGCCCAGCGACCCGACGGTGGGGTCGCCCCCGGTCCGGCCGGCCGCCGCGGCTCCGTGCAGCAGGCGTCCCGTGCCGAGCGCGGAACCGTCCGCGGCCACGGCCAGGACATGGACCGCGTCGGCGTCGTGGATGTCGTACTCGATCTCCTCCGGTACCCGCTGCTCGCCGACGAAGACGTCCTTGCGCACCTGGAAGCAGGCGGCGAGATCGCTCTCCTCGACGGCTCTGCGGGTGCTGCAGGTGGCGGGTGCGGAGCTCATTCGCTCTCTGCCGCGATCGTGTCGAGGGCGTGGCGGAGGTCGTCCGGGTAGGTGCTGGAGAATTCGACCCAGCTCCCGTCCGAGGGGTGCTCGAAACCGAGCCGGACGGCGTGCAGCCACTGCCGGGTCAGGCCCAGGCGCTTCGCCAGCGTCGGGTCCGCGCCGTAGGTCAGGTCGCCGACGCAGGGGTGGCGGTGCGCGGACATGTGCACCCGGATCTGGTGCGTGCGCCCGGTCTCCAGCTTGATGTCGAGCAGGCTGGCCGCGCGGTAGGCCTCGATCAGGTCGTAGTGCGTCACGGAGGGCTTGCCCTCGGAGGTGACGGCCCACTTGTAGTCGTGCTGCGGGTGGCGCCCGATGGGGGCGTCGATGGTGCCGCTCATCGGGTCCGGATGGCCCTGCACCAGCGCGTGGTACTTCTTCTCGACGATCCGGTCGCGGAACTGGGCCTTGAGCAGGGTGTAGGCACGCTCGGACTTGGCGACGACCATCAGGCCGGAGGTGCCGACGTCCAGCCGGTGCACGACGCCCTGACGCTCGGCCGCACCTGACGTGGAGATCCGGTAGCCGGCCGCCGCGAGACCGCCGATCACCGTGGTGCCGGTCCAGCCGGGGCTGGGGTGGGCGGCGACTCCGACGGGCTTCATGACGACGACGATGTCGTCGTCGTCGTGCACGATCTCCATGCCCTCGACGGGCTCGGCGACGACCTGGACCGGAGCGGGTGCCTGCGGCATCTCCACTTCCAGCCAGGCACCGCCGTGCACCCGCTCGGACTTCCCGGCCACCGCACCGTCCACCTGGACCTTCCCGGCAGCGGCCAGCTCGGCGGCCTTGGTGCGGGAGAAACCGAACATCCGGGAGATGGCGGCGTCGACACGCTCGCCTTCCAGGCCGTCGGGTACGGGCAGGGTGCGGACCTCGGGATACGTACTCACCTGTCGAGTATGCCTTGCGCCCACTAGTCCTTGTGCACGGTGCCGTCGGGGTCCAGGCCCTTGAAGGAGAGGATCACGATCAGGATGCCGCCGCAGACGATCGCGGAGTCGGCGAGGTTGAAGACGGCGAAGTGCGCGGGGGCGATGAAGTCCACCACCGCGCCCTTGAACACGCCGGGCGCGCGGAATATCCGGTCGGTGAGGTTACCGAGCGCTCCGCCGAGCAGTAGGCCCAGGGCGATGGCCCAGGGCAGGCTGTAGAGCTTGCGTGCCAGCCGGATGATCACGATGATCACCACGGCCGCGATGGCCGTGAAGATCACGGTGAAGGCCTCGCCGATCCCGAAGGCGGCGCCCGCGTTGCGGATGGCGTCGAACTTCAGCCACTCGCCGAAGATCTCGATGGGCTCCTCGTGCTCGAGCTTCGCGACCACGATCATCTTGCTGACCAGGTCCAGGGCGTAGGCCAGGACGGCCACCCCGAGCAGGACGAGGACCTTCTTCCTGCCCCGGCCGCCACCCGTCCCGTCGCCCGCCGGGCCCGCACTCTCGGAGGGCTGCTGGGGCGTCGCCCCGTCAGCCCCCTCGGCATCAGGGATGTCCGGCGTACCGATGACGCGCTCCGCCTCTGTCACGTGAGTCCCTCAACCTAGGTGCCTGACTGAAGACGAGGGTACGACACACCGCTGAGGTCAACCGCGCCGCTCCTGCTTCTGCTTGTCCTCCACGCAGAGGGTGGCCCGCGGGAAGGCCTGCATCCGGGCCTTGCCGATCGGTTTGCCGCAGACCTCGCACAGGCCGTACGTGCCCGCCTCGAGCCGGGCGAGTGCCCGTTCGGTCTGTTCCAGCATCTCCTGGGCGTTGGCGGCCAGGGACAGCTCGTGCTCGCGGGTGATGTTCTTGGTGCCGGTGTCCGCGTCGTCGTCACCGGCGCCGTCGCCGGAGTCACGCATCAGGCCGGCCAGCGCCGCGCCCGAGGCCTCCAGTTCGCTGCGCAGCCGCATGACCTCGCCGGTCAGCTCCGTCCGTGCCTCGGAGACCTCCTCCGGGGTCCAGGGGTCCTCCCCGGGCCGGACCGCGAGCTCCCCCGTGACCGTCGCGGCGCCCCCGCGGGCCTGCGGCACCGCGGTCGCGGCGCCCTTTCCAGCTGCCGTGCTCCGGCCGGCGCTCTTCTTCGCTACCACCGTGTGGGCTCCTGTCTGCTCGGCGGCCTGGGCCGCCCCCGTGGCCTTCTTCGAAGCCTTCTTGGCTGCGCTCTTCTTCGTCGCGCTCTTCTTCGCCGGCCCGTGGTGCGCCGGAGCCCGATCGGCCCGTTCCTGCTCGTCCGGCGGGTCCGCCGCCGTCTTCCTCGCCGCCGTCCTCCCGGCCGCCTTCTTCCGGTCCGCGTCCGGACCGGAGTCCGTGGCGGCCTCCTCGCTCCCGGCCGCCTCCCCGGCGGCCGCAGCCGTGGATCTCGCGGACGCCGTTCTCGTTACGGCGGTCTTCTTCGCCACCATGGCCGCGGCCCCTTCACATATTGTGATCTTGCACGCGAATCGTGCTGGGACGATAAGTCGACCCCGGCTCCGCGGCAACCGGGCACGCCGCCCGTCGGCCCTCCCCGTGCTCGCGTGGTGGCGCGCCTGCAACCGTTGTGCCCAGCTCCCCGCCGGGTAATCCGCCTGCCCGGACACCCGGGGGACCCCACCGGGGGCCCCACCCGCCCCGTCTGGCCATTCGGGTCACTCCGCGCCCCGCGGATAAACCGGTCGGCGGTCGCCCGTACGGCCCCGTACACTGGCCGCAGCGAGAGGCATGGATGGGACGAGTAGCGTCGTACGCAGCCGGCAGCGACCCGGGGACGGTGGGAGCCCGGGGGCGAGCGCGTCGTGAAGATCACCCCGGAGCCGCCGGAAGAAAGCCTTGGACTGTGGGCCCCGCCCACGGACCCAGGGCGAGTAGACCCGGCATCGCGACCCCAATGAGGGGGCCAAGGGCGCATGCCCGGGGCCAAGGAGGGTGGTACCGCGGGAGCCGGTCGGTTCTCGTCCCTCCGACGGAAGTGGAAGACGTCCGCCGGAGGAAGCCCGCACATGACATCGCCGCAGTACCGCCAGGTACCCGCCCAAGTCGACCTGCCCGCCCTCGAGCACGCCGTGCTCGACTTCTGGCGTGACAACAAGGTCTTCGCCAAGAGCCTCGAACAGTCCGAGGGCCGCCCCGAGTGGGTCTTCTACGAAGGGCCGCCGACCGCCAACGGCATGCCGGGCGCCCACCACATCGAGGCCCGCGTCTTCAAGGACGTCTTCCCGCGCTTCCGCACCATGCAGGGCTACCACGTCGGGCGCAAGGCCGGCTGGGACTGCCACGGTCTGCCGGTCGAGCTCGCGGTGGAGAAGGAGCTGGGCTTCAACGGCAAGAAGGACATCGAGGCGTACGGCATCGCCGAGTTCAACGCGAAGTGCCGCGAGTCCGTCACCCGCCACACCGACGCGTTCACCGAGCTCACGACCCGGATGGGCTACTGGGTCGACCTGGACGACGCCTACCGCACGATGGACCCGGAGTACGTCGACTCCGTGTGGTGGTCGCTGAAGGAGATCTTCAACAAGGACCTGCTGGTCCAGGACCACCGCGTCGCCCCCTGGTGCCCCCGCTGCGGCACCGGCCTCTCCGACCACGAGCTGGCCCAGGGCTACGAGACGGTCGTCGACCCCTCGGTCTTCGTCCGCTTCCCGCTGACCTCGGGCCCGCTGGCGGGCGAGGCCGCGCTGCTGGTCTGGACGACGACCCCCTGGACCCTGGTCTCCAACACCGCCGTCGCCGCGCACCCCGACGTCACGTACGTCGTCGCGTCGAACGGCGAGGAGAAGCTGGTCGTCGCCCGGCCGCTGGTCGAGAAGGCTCTCGGCGAGGGCTGGGAGCTCACCGGCGCGTCCTTCACGGGCCGCGAGATGGAACGCTGGACGTACGAGCGCCCGTTCTCCCTGGTCGACTTCCCGGCCGAGGCGCACTACGTCGTCAACGCCGAGTACGTCACGACCGAGGACGGTACGGGCCTGGTGCACCAGTCCCCCGCCTTCGGCGCCGACGACCTCGTCGTCTGCCGCTCCTACGGCCTCCCGGTCGTCAACCCGGTCCGCCCCGACGGGACGTTCGAGGAGGACCTCCCGCTGGTCGGCGGGGTCTTCTTCAAGAAGGCCGACGAGGCGCTCACCGAGGACCTGGCCGCCCGCGGCAAGCTCTTCCGCCACGTCCCGTACGAGCACAGCTACCCGCACTGCTGGCGCTGCCACACGGCGCTGCTGTACTACGCGCAGCCGTCCTGGTACATCCGCACGACGGCGGTGAAGGACCGGCTGCTCGAGGAGAACGAGAAGACCAACTGGTTCCCGGACTCGGTCAAGCACGGCCGATTCGGTGACTGGCTGAACAACAACGTCGACTGGGCGCTGTCCCGCAACCGCTACTGGGGCACCCCGCTGCCCATCTGGCGCTGCGAGGACGACCACCTGACCTGTGTGGGCTCCCGCGCCGAGCTGGGTGAGCTCACCGGCACCGACCAGTCCGAGCTGGACCCGCACCGGCCGTTCATCGACGAGATCACGTTCACGTGCTCGCACGAGAACTGCCAACTGGAGGCGTACCGCGTCCCCGAGGTCATCGACGCCTGGTACGACTCGGGCTCGATGCCGTTCGCGCAGTGGGGCTACCCGTACAAGAACAAGGAGATCTTCGAGAGCCGCTACCCGGCGCAGTTCATCTCGGAGGCCATCGACCAGACCCGCGGCTGGTTCTACACGCTGATGGCGGTCGGCACGCTCGTCTTCGACAAGTCCAGTTACGAGAACGTGGTCTGCCTCGGCCACATCCTCGCCGAGGACGGCCGCAAGATGTCCAAGCACCTGGGGAACATCCTCCAGCCCATCCCCCTCATGGACCAGCACGGCGCCGACGCGGTGCGCTGGTTCATGGCGGCGGGCGGCTCCCCGTGGGCGGCACGCCGGGTGGGCCACGGCACCATCCAGGAGGTCGTCCGCAAGACGCTCCTCACCTACTGGAACACGGTCGCCTTCCAGGCCCTGTACGCCCGTACGTCGGCCTGGGCGCCGTCCGCGGCCGACCCCGCGCCGGCCGAGCGCACGGTCCTGGACCGCTGGCTGCTGAGCGAGCTGAACGCCCTCGTGGACCAGATGACCCGGGCCCTGGACGGCTACGACACCCAGCGCGCCGGCAAGTTGCTCTCGGCGTTCGTCGACGACCTCTCCAACTGGTACGTGCGCCGCTCCCGCCGCCGCTTCTGGCAGGGCGACAAGGCGGCTCTGCGCACGCTGCACGAGGTCGTCGAGACGGTCACCCGGCTGATGGCCCCGCTGACCCCGTTCATCACGGAGCGGGTCTGGCAGGACCTGGTCGCCCCGGTCACCCCCGACGCCCCCGAGTCGGTGCACCTCTCGTCCTGGCCGGAGGCGGACCCGGCGGCGATCGACCCGGCGCTCTCCTCGCAGATGGCCCTCGTACGCCGCCTGGTCGAGCTCGGCCGCGCCACGCGTGCCGAGTCCGGTGTCAAGACCCGCCAGCCGCTGTCCCGGGCCCTGGTCGCGGCGTCCGGCTTCGAGACCCTCCCGCCCGATCTCCGCGCCCAGATCACGGAGGAGCTGAACGTCTCCTCCCTGGCATCGCTCTCCGAGGTCGGCGGTTCGCTGGTCGACACCACCGCGAAGGCGAACTTCCGGGCGCTGGGCAAGCGCTTCGGCAAGGGAGTCCAGGCCGTGGCCAAGGCGGTCGCGAACGCGGACGCGGCGGCGCTCTCCCTGGCCCTGCGCGAGGGCACCGCGTCGGTCGAGGTCGACGGGGAGCAGATCACGCTCTCCCCCGACGAGGTCATCATCACGGAGACCCCGCGCGAGGGCTGGTCGGTGGCGTCCGACTCGGGCGCGACGGTCGCCCTGGACCTGGAGATCACCCCGCAGCTGCGGGCGGCGGGCCTGGCCCGTGACGCGATCCGCCTGATCCAGGAGGCCCGCAAGAACAGCGGCCTGGACGTGGCGGACCGGATCGCGGTCCGCTGGACCTCGACGTCCGCCGCGACCGCCGAGGCCCTGACCGAGCACGCGCCCCTCATCGCGGACGAGGTCCTGGCCCTGGACTACGCACAGGGGGAGGCGGACGACACGTACGGCACCCCGTTCGAGGACGAGGGCCTGGCCCTCACGTTCCGTCTCCGCAGGACGGAACGCTGACCGGCACCACCTGAGCGGCCCGCCCCTCCGGCAGGAGGGGCGGGCCGCTTCTGTATCCGGCACGGGAGGGACCCACTTCCAGCTCCCGCCCGGCGGACTCCGGGCTCCCGGCCGCGAGACGCGCCCCGCCCTACCGCCACGCCCCCGCGAGACGCGCCCTCCCCCTCCGAGCGCCCTCCACCTCCGCTCCCGGCCTGTCCGGAGCGACCCCCTCCCGTCCCTCCCGCACGAGAGGCAAGCCCTTCACACCCTCCGGCGATCGAGGAGCGGGGGCCGGAGCCCCGGTTCCGGGAACAGGCGGGACGGGGGCCAACTGGGCCCCGGTCAGCGGCCCCCAGTCGCGAGGACACGCGAAAAGGGCCGGGCCCCGGGGAGAAACCCCGGGGCCCGGCCCTTTGCCTGCCGACGGCTACGCGCTCAGCGAGCGCGAACCGCTCAGTTGTCGTCCTCGTCGATCAGGAACCCGCGCATCGGCGAAGGCGCCTGCTGCATCGGCTGCGGAGCCTGCGGCCGCACCGGCGCCATCGGCTGCGTCATGGCGGGCGACATCTGCTGCTGGCCACCGTAGGACGGTCCGCCCATGGACGGGTTGCCGCCCATCTGCTGGTTGCCGTGACCACCGTGGTTCGAGCCCATGCCGTGTCCCATCGCACCGGCACCGGCCGGAGCCAGCGAGGGCGACGGCGGCAGCGAAGCGGCGGCAGGGGCACGCGGCGGAGCCAGCGAGTCGTCGGCCTGGGTCTCCAGCTGACGCAGCTGGCTCTCCAGGTAGGACTTCAGACGGGTGCGGTACTCGCGCTCGAAGCCGCGCAGGTCCTCGACCTTGCGCTCCAGCGTCGCGCGGGCCGACTCCAGCGAGCCCATCGCCACGCGGTGCTTCTCCTGCGCGTCCCGCTCCAGCGCGTCCGCCTTCGCACGCGCGTCACGCTCGAGGCCCTCGGCACGGCTGCGCGCCTCGCCGACGATCTTGTTGGCCTCGGAACGGGCCTCCGCGATCGCCTGGTCGGCGGTCTGCTGGGCGAGGGAGAGGACACGGGCGGCACTGTCGCCACCGGGGCCCTGACCGGGCTGCTGCATCTGGGGCTGCTGCATCTGCTGCTGTTGCTGCTGCTGTTGTTGCTGCTGCATCTGCTGCATCTGCTGCTGCTGGGCGTGGCCACCCATGGGGCCGCCCATCGGACCGCCCATGGGGCCGCCCTGCATCGGGCCGGGGCCGTGGGGGCCCTGCGGACCGGGACCGTGGCCACCCTGGGGGCCATGGCCGCTGGGACCGGCAGGCAGCTGCGGAGCACCGCCGGGCAGCTGGGGGGGACCCATCTGCGGGGGCTGCTGCTGCTGTACCGGCGGACCAGATATGGCGGCGGGCACGGGGGCGCCGGGCCGATCCTGCTGCTCCGGCGGTTTGCGCATACCCTGCTGTTGCTGGTTCTGCGCGGCCGCACGCGTGGCTGCAGCCAGCTTGGCGCGCAGGTCCTCGTTCTCACGGAGCAGACGGGTCAGCTCCGATTCGACCTCGTCGAGGAAGGCATCGACCTCGTCCTCGTCATAGCCTTCTCGGAGGCGGACGGTCGTGAACTGCTTGTTCCGCACGTCCTCGGGGGTCAGCGGCATCTCTTCTTCACCTCTACGTAGTCGTCGGCAGTCGGCAAGACCGTATCGTTCACACGCTGCTCGCAAGCTTGCCCACGATGTTGAGCAGAATGTAGACGATGATCATCAGAACGAAGAAGGACAGGTCAAGTGCCACGCCCCCGAGACGCAACGGCGGTATGAACCGCCGCAGAAGCTTCAGCGGTGGATCGGTGACAGTGTAAGTGCCCTCGAGAACGACCACCATCGCCTTGCCTGGCTGCCATGAACGTGCGAACTGGAAGACGTAGTCCATGACCAGCCGGAAGATCAGCACGATGAGGAAACACATCAGCGCGATATAGACCACATCCAGTGCGACGCCCATGTCTCGCGCTTCCCTCTCCCCTGGCTCTCGTTAGCTCCGGCCTCCCGGCCGGCACCGGCCTCACGGCCGGGTTGTTCCTGGTGTCGTGTTCTCAGCTCTGGTTGAAGAACCCGCCCTCTGCGATGCGGGCCTTGTCCTCCGCCGTGACATCGACGTTAGCAGGCGACAACAGGAACACCTTCTGCGTCACCCGCTCAATGCTGCCATGGAGACCGAAGACAAGTCCTGCGGCAAAGTCGACAAGTCGCTTCGCGTCCGTGTCGTCCATCTCCGTGAGGTTCATGATCACCGGAGTGCCCTCGCGGAAGTGTTCCCCGATGGTACGGGCCTCGTTGTAGGTCCTGGGGTGCAGCGTGGTGATGCGGTAGGGCTCCCGCTCGGACACGACCTTGGGCATGATCACCGGTGCGTTCTTCTCCATGTTCGGGCGGTCAGGTGTGATGGATGCCACGGGTGCGATTCGGGCGGGTCGTCCGCTTTCCGCCGGGAGCTGAACCGGCTCACGCTGTGCGGGCGGTTGCACCACTCGTACCGGTTCATCCCTTTCCCGCTCCACCTGATGCGCGGGCTGGTGCCGCCGCCGGTCCCGCTCGGGCTCCGGCTCGGGTTCGAATTCGTCATCGGGGTCGAACCCCGGACCGTCGTACCCATCGTCCTCCACGAGGCCGAGGTAGACCGCCATCTTGCGCATCGCGCCGGCCATGCTCCGAGTCCTCCGCTCTGTGGTGGATCGGCATTCGTGTCACCAAGTGCCCGAGATCCACTCCGGCCTGCCCGCCCGAAGCGGGAATGACCATATTTTCTGCTGTGGTCCGACTTGCTTCGCGACGTTACCCGAGCCGGGGTCGGACTCCGAGTACCGCCGTACCGACGCGTACATGTGTCGCCCCGGCCGCCACCGCGTCCTCGAGGTCCGCACTCATCCCTGCGGAGACCATGTTCGCAGCCGGATGGTTCCCGCGCAGGCGGGATGAGAATTCCATCAGGCGCTCGAACGCGGCCCGTTGGCGGCCCGCGTACGGGCCGGTGAGCGGGGCGACGGTCATCAGGCCGCCGAGCCGGATTCCGGGGGCCGCCTCCACCGCCGCCGCCAACTCCTCGATCGCGTCCGGGGCGACACCGCCCCGGTCCCCGCGCTCGCCGCTCTCCGCGTCCAGGGCGACCTGGATGAGGCAGCCGAGTTCACGTCCGCCCTTCACCGCCGCGGCCGAGAGGGCGGATACGAGCTTGGCGCGGTCCACCGACTGCACCACATCGGCATAACCGGCCACGGAACGGACCTTGTTCGTCTGCAACTGTCCGACAAAGTGCCATGTGAGCGACAGATCCGCACACGCTACGGCTTTGGGTGCTGCGTCCTGGTCCCGGTTCTCCGCGACATGGCGCACACCGAGTTCGTGCAGAATCCTCACGTCGCTCGCGGGATACGTCTTGGTGACCACGATGAGGGTCACTTCGTCCCGTTCGCGGCCCGCCGAGGCGCAGGCGGACGCGATGCGTTCTTCCACCTGTGCGAGGTTTGCGGCGAGTTGAGCCCTGCGTTCCGTCATGCCCTCTCAGTCCAACCAGACGTATCCGGCCAGCCGACCCGTGGTGCGGTCGCGGCGGTAGGAGTAGTGGTCGCCCGATTCCAGGGTGCAGAACGACGAGCTGTGCCGGTCGCCGACCCCGAGGCCGTCGAGCTGGGCGTGCACCCCGGCGGTGACGTCCACCGCCGGTGTCCCCCAGCTGGTCTCCGACCACGAGGCCGGGACGGACCGGGAGACCTCGGCGCGCATCTCCTCCGGGACCTCGTAGCACCGTCCGCAGACGGCCGGTCCGGTGTGCGCGACGATGCGCGAGGGTTGGGCACCGAGCGCGATCATGGCCTCGACGGCGGCCGGCACGACGCCCGCGACCAGCCCCGGCCTGCCCGCGTGGACTGCCGCGACCACACCGGCCGTCGGGTCGGCGAGCAGTACGGGGGTGCAGTCGGCGGTCAGCACCGCGAGCGGAAGTCCGCGCCGGGCCGTCACCACCGCGTCCACGGCGGGGATGTCGACGTCGTCGCCCCAGGGCCCGTCCACGACGGCCACCTCGCGCCCGTGCACCTGGTTCATCCAGACGACCCGCGCCGGGTCCAGGCCGAGCCCCGCCGCGGCGCGTTCGCGGTTCGCACGGACGGCGGCGGGGTCGTCACCGACCGCGCCGCCGAGGTTGAGTTCCCCGTACGGAGCGGCGCTCACTCCGCCCCACCTGTCGGTGAAGGCGAAATGGGCGCCACCCGCCGAAGACTCCGCGGTCTTCACCGCGTGCTGCCGACCTATCACTTCAAGAAGTCCGGTACGTCCAGCTCTTCGGCCTGGGAGTCCTGGTAGGGACGAGCCGTCGGGACGTGCGGAGGGGAGACCGGCGGCAGCGAGCTCTCGTTCGCCGACGGCACCGGCTCGGCCGGTGCCTGGGTCTCCTCACGCGGGGGCACGGAGCCCAGCGTGCTCGCCTGGCGCACCGGCTCCGCGTTCCGCGCCGACGGTGCCGGCTCCTCGCGCTTGCCGGCGCCCACCCCGAGGACGGTCTCGCGCCGGGTCGGCGGCTGTCCGCCGTCGAAGCCCGCCGCGATCACGGTGACCCGCACCTCGTCGCCCAGCGCGTCGTCGATGACCGCGCCGAAGATGATGTTCGCCTCCGGGTGGGCCGCCTCGCTCACCAGCTGTGCGGCCTCGTTGATCTCGAAGAGACCGAGGTCGCTGCCGCCGGAGATGGAGAGCAGGACACCGCGGGCGCCGTCGATGGACGCCTCCAGGAGCGGCGAGGAGATCGCCATCTCCGCGGCGGCCACCGCGCGGTCGTCGCCGCGGGCCGATCCGATGCCCATGAGCGCCGATCCGGCCTCGGACATGACCGACTTGACGTCGGCGAAGTCGAGGTTGATCAGACCCGGGGTCGTGATGAGGTCGGTGATGCCCTGGACACCCGAGAGCAGTACCTGGTCGGCCGACTTGAACGCGTCGAGCACGCTGACCTGGCGGTCCGAGATGGACAGCAGCCGGTCGTTGGGAATGACGATGAGGGTGTCGACCTCTTCGCGGAGCTCGGCGATGCCGTCCTCCGCCTGGTTCGCGCGTCGCCGGCCCTCGAAGGTGAACGGGCGGGTGACCACACCGATCGTCAGGGCGCCGAGCGAGCGGGCGATGTTGGCGACGACGGGTGCGCCGCCGGTGCCGGTGCCGCCGCCCTCTCCGGCGGTGACGAAGACCATGTCGGCCCCCTTGAGGACCTCTTCGATCTCCTCACGGTGGTCCTCGGCCGCCTTGCGGCCGACGGCCGGGTTCGCCCCGGCGCCGAGGCCCCGGGTGAGCTCACGGCCGACGTCGAGCTTGACGTCGGCGTCGCTCATCAGCAGTGCCTGCGCATCGGTGTTGATCGCGATGAACTCGACGCCCTTGAGGCCGACCTCGATCATTCGGTTGATGGCATTGACACCACCGCCGCCGACACCGATGACCTTGATGACTGCGAGGTAGTTCTGCGGTGCTGCCACGTCGAAGGCCTCTCGCCTCGAGTTACGTGTCGTCGCTTCGCGGTAGTCCCGCCGCGACGACGGATGCCGATTGGGGCGGTCCGGACGCCGACCCGAACCCTAACGTTGAAGTTTAGGGTTACCAGTGTGTCTGCTTCTCGGACTCTTCCGAACAGGACACTAAGTCGACAAGTGGCGCACGTTCAACGAACACGCCGAACCTCCCGTTTTTCTTTTCACCCTATGTGATCACCCGTAGCGCTGACCAACCAGGGTGCTGGCCAGGCCGAATACGCGTCAACTCTTCGATGCCGCCGGGGCGGTGGGTGCGCTCACGTCGAAGTGCCCCGCTTTGGGCGAGGCTTTCATGAGAGCGGCGAGGACCCGCGCCTTCACGGGCCCTTCTTCACCACTGCCCCACATCACGGTCCGCCCCCGGCTCAGGTCCAGGACGACGGAGTCGTACGACGTGATCCGTACGGCCTCGGTCTCCCCGGCCAGCTTTTCGGGAAGGTCGCCCGCGACGTCGACCGCTTCCTGCAACAGACGGTCACCGCCGAAGCGCCGCAGACTCGCCGACCGGTCGGCGTCGAGCTTCAACAGAGGTACGTGCCGGGGCGCTTCGTCCACCGTGGCGAAGCGCACGCCCTTCGCGTCCACTTCAACGAACTTTGCACCTTTTTTCACCAGCAGAACCGGCTGCCGCTCGGTCACTTTAAGGCCGATACCGTGCGGCCATGACCGTACGACATCCACGGAGTTGATACGCGGCAACTTTTGGCGCAGTCCGTCCGCCATGGCGTCGAGGTCCACGGAGACCAGCGGAGCCCCGACCGGGGCCGCCGCCGCGGCCTCCACCTCGGCCCGGGTCAGGACATCGGTCCCGCTGACCGTCACCCGCTCGACCCGCAGCCAGGAGGAGCCGTAGAGCACCCAGACGGCACCCGCGGCGACCAGCACCACGACGACCGCGGCCAGGATCAGTCGCACGCGGCCGGTCAGCCGCCGTTCACCCGGGTCGATGTGCGGCGGGCGGGCCGGGGTGTCGGCCCGCTTGGCTGCGCCGCGCTGGGCGGTCGTCGGTCCGGCCACGCTCGCTCCTTCGCCGGACCCGGGGCACGCGCCCCGGGTCCGCACCGCCTCACGCCTGGCGGCGTGCGGCAATCGCCTCGTACACCATGCCGACGAGCAGGTCGTCGGCGTCCCGTCGCCCGAACTCCGCGGCGGCCCTGGACATCTCGTACAGCCGGTGCGGATCCGCCAGCACCGGGAGGACGTTGCCCTGCACCCACTCCGGGGTGAGAGCGGCGTCGTCCACCAGCAGCCCGCCGCCCGCGTTGACCACCGGCTGGGCGTTGAGCCGCTGTTCGCCGTTGCCGATCGGCAGCGGTACGTAGGCGGCGGGCAGCCCGACGGCGGTGAGCTCGGCGACGGTCATCGCGCCCGCGCGGCAGAGCATCATGTCGGCCGCGGCGTACGCGAGGTCCATCCGGTCCACGTACGGTACCGGGATGTAGGGCGGCATCCCGGGCATGTTGTCGATACGCGGCAATTCGTTCTTCGGGCCGACCACGTGCAGGATCTGGATGCCGGACCGCTGCAGCAGCGGTGCGACCCGCTGGACCACCTCGTTGAGGTGGCGGGCGCCCTGCGAGCCGCCGGAGACCAGCAGCGTCGGCAGGTTGGGGTCGAGGCCGAAGGCGGCACGCGCTTCCGGACGGACCCGGGCCCGGTCGAGGGTGGCGATGGTGCGGCGCAGCGGGATGCCGATGTAGCGGGCACCGCGCAGCTTGCTGTCGGGGGTGGAGACCGCGACCCCGTGGGCGTACCGCGAACCGATCTTGTTGGCCAGGCCCGGCCGGGCGTTGGCCTCGTGGACGACGATCGGGACCCCCGCGCGCTTGGCGGCGAGGTAGCCGGGCAGGGCGACGTAGCCGCCGAAGCCGACCACGCAGTCCGCCTTGGTGCGCTCCAGGATCTGCTCGGCCGCCTTGATCGTGCCGCGCAGCCGGCCCGGGACGGTGATGAGCTCGGGCGTGGGTTTACGGGGCAGCGGCACGGCAGGGATCAGGGCGAGTTCGTACCCCCGCTCGGGTACGAGCCTGGTCTCGAGTCCGCGTTCCGTGCCGAGGGCAGTGATTCCCACGGTCGGGTCCTGCCTGCGCAGGGCGTCTGCGAGGGCGAGCGCGGGCTCGATATGGCCGGCAGTCCCCCCACCGGCGAGTACGACATGCACCGAAATTCACCGCTCTCCGGACGGACGCTTCGTGACGCGCCGTCTCATCGTCTTCCATCTGACCCCGGGCCTCCGCATGGCCAGGGCCGCTTTCGCCGCGGGATCCTCTCGCGCGAAGGCGATCATGAGCCCGACCGCGAACATGGTCGGCAGCAGGGCCGACCCTCCGTAGGAGAACAGCGGGAGCGGGACACCGGCGATCGGCAACAGGCCGAGCACCGCACCGATGTTGATCACGGCCTGCGCCGTGATCCAGGTGGTCACGCCTCCCGCTGCGTACCTGACGAAGGGGTCCTCCGTGCGTCCGGCCACGCGGATACCCGCATAGCCTAGAGCCGCGAAGAGGGCGAGTACCGACAGCGTCCCCGCCAGACCCAGTTCCTCCCCGGTGATGGCGAAGATGAAGTCGGTGTGGGGCTCGGGGAGTTGACCCCATTTTTCCACACTTGCCCCCAGCCCGGAACCGAACCATCCGCCGGATGCCAGCGCGTAGATTCCGTGAACGGCCTGCCAGCACGAGTCGCCCGGGCCCGGTTCGGACGCGCCGATGCAGCCGAGCCGCGACATCCGGTTGGGGCTGGTCTTGATAAGCAGGAAGCCGATGAGGCCCGCGAAGGCGAGCACCCCGGCGAAGAGCCTGGTGGGGGCGCCGGCCAGCCAGAGCAGACCGAACAGGATCGCGGTGAGGATGATCGCCGTTCCCATGTCGCCGCCGAGCATGATCAGTCCGAGCAGCATGAAGGCGACGGGCACGAGCGGCACGAGCATGTGCTTCCACTGCGTCAGCAGACGCTTGTCCTGTTTGCGGGCGAGCAGGTCCGCGCCCCACAGGACGAGGGCGAGCTTGCCGAACTCGCTGGGCTGCAGTTGGAAGGGGCCGCCCAGGTAGATCCAGTTCTGGTTGCCGTTGACCGACATCCCTATCCCGGGGACCTGGACCAGGACCATCAGGAAGACCGTGCCCGTGAGCAGCGGGTAGGCGAGCGCCCGGTTGAGCTTCACCGGCATGCGCGAGGCGAGCAGCATCAGTCCGGCGCCGATCACGGCGGCGAGGAACTGCTTGCGGAAGAAGTAGGTGCCGGGCTTGGCGAGCTCCAGGGCCTTGATCATCGAGGCTGAGTAGACCATCACGAGCCCGAGCACGGTGATCAGGAGGCTGGACCCGAGGATCAGGTAGTAGGCGGTCAGAGGGCGGTCCCAGGCCCTGCGTGCCCGCTCGTACATCCGCCGCACCCCGGCGCCCCTGGGCGGCCGGGGGGCCGTGCTCCGGCCGCCCCCTCCTCCGCGGGGTGCGGCGGGCCGCCGGGCGCCGGTGGCCGGGCGGTTCCGCAGGACGAGTCCCGCGGGCTCCGCACGGCCTGCGGGGCCTGCCGGGAGCGGTCCGGCGAGCAGGGGCGGGGTGAACGCCCGGCTGATCGCCGCTCCCGCCCGTGAGCGGTCCGCTCCGCGCGCGGCTGAGCTCTCGTCGGCCGGCATTGTCGCTGTCCCCTCCACTGCTCGTGCCCGGGGGTGTCGCCGGGGCCCGGGGGGCCGCGGCGGTGCCGCTCGCGTCCCGGTGACCCGGTACGGTACGGCGCGGAGACCGGGCCCGTCAGGCGCTCTCGTCGGCGAGACGGCGGACCGCGTCCGCGAACGCCTCGCCCCGCTTGTTGTAGTTGACGAACATGTCCATCGAGGCACACGCGGGTGCCAGCAGGACGGTGTCGCCCGGCAGGGCGAGCCGTGCCGCCTCCCCGACCGCTGCGGACATCGCACCAGTGTCGGTCCGGTCGAGGTCGACCACCGGTACCTCGGGGGCGTGTCGCGCCAGGGCTTCGCGGATCAGGGCGCGGTCGGCGCCGATCAGCACGACGCCCCTCAGCCGCTCGGCCGCCCCGGTCACCAGTTCGTCGAAGGTCGCGCCCTTGGCGAGGCCGCCCGCGATCCAGACGATCGGGTCGTAGGCCGCGAGGGAGGCCTCGGCGGCATGGGTGTTGGTCGCCTTGGAGTCGTCGATGTAGGTGACGCCGTCGATGTCCGCGATGTGCTCGATGCGGTGGGCGTCGGGGCGGAAGGCCCGCAGCCCGTCACGCACGGCCGTCGGCGGTACGCCGTAGGCGCGGGCGAGCGCCGCCGCGGCCAGGGCGTTGGCGATGTTGTGCGGTGCGGGCGGATTGACGTCGGCGACCTCGGCGAGCTCCTGCGCCTGCTTCTGCCGGTTGGTCACGAAGGCCCGGTCGACGAGGATGCCGTCGACCACGCCGAGCTGCGAGGGACCCGGAGTGCCGAGGGTGAACCCGATGGCGCGGCAGCCCTCCTCGACGTCGGCCTCGCGCACCAGGTCCTCGGTCGCGCCGTCCTGCGCGTTGTAGACGCAGGCGACGCTGTTGCCCTCGTAGATCCGGCCCTTGTCGGCCGCGTAACCGGCCATGGAGCCGTGCCAGTCGAGGTGGTCCGGAGCCAGGTTGAGGACGGCCCCGGAATGGGCGCGCAGCGAGGGCGCCCAGTGCAGCTGGTAGCTGGACAGCTCGACGGCGAGCACGTCGTACGTCTCGTCGCCGAGCGCCGCGTCCAGCAGGGAGACCCCGATGTTGCCGACCGCGGCGGTGCGCAGACCGGCCGCTTCGAGGATCGAGGCGAGCATCCGCACGGTCGTGGTCTTGCCGTTGGTCCCGGTGACCGCGAGCCAGGGTGCCGGCTCCCTGCCGTCCTGCCCCCGCAGCCGCCAGGCGAGTTCGACGTCGCCCCAGACGGGGACGCCCGCCTCGGCGGCTGCCAGGAAGAGCGGCTTGTCGGGCTTCCAGCCGGGAGCCGTGACGACGAGCTCGGTGGACTCGGGCAGGGTGGCCCCGTCACCGAGGCGCACGGTGATGCCGAGCGCCTCCAGTTCGGCGGCCTGGGCGCGGGAGCGCTCGTCGTCGCCGTCGTTGACGACGGTGACGCGGGCCCCGCGCTCGTGCAGGGCACGGGCCGCGGGGATGCCGCTGACCCCGAGCCCGGCCACCGTGACGCGCTTGCCCTGCCAGTCCACGTTGCTCACTTCTTGGCTGCCCATCCCGCGTAGAAGAGGCCGAGGCCGACGATCACGCACATGCCCTGGATGATCCAGAAGCGGACCACGACAAGGACCTCGGACCACCCCTTGAGTTCGAAGTGGTGCTGGAGCGGCGCCATCCGGAAGACCCGCTTGCCGGTCATCTTGAACGAGCCGACCTGGATGACCACGGACATGGTGATCATCACGAAGAGGCCGCCGAGGATGGCCATCAGGAACTCGGTGCGGGAGCAGATCGCGAGGCCCGCGAGAGCGCCGCCGAGGGCCAGCGAACCGGTGTCGCCCATGAAGATCTTCGCGGGCGAGGTGTTCCACCACAGGAAGCCGAAGCAGGAGCCCATCAGCGCGGAGGCGACGACCGCGAGGTCGAGTGGATCGCGTACCTCGAAACACGCCTGGGGGTTGGTCAGCGTGGTCGCGTTGGCGCAGGACTCCTGGAACTGCCACAGCCCGATGAAGGTGTACGCGCCGAAGACCATCACCGAGGCGCCGGTGGCCAGGCCGTCCAGACCGTCCGTCAGGTTCACGCCGTTGGACATGGCGAGAATCATGAACAGCGCCCAGACGCAGAACAGCACCGGGCCGATGGACCACCCGAAGTCCTCGACGAACGAGAGCCGGGTGGACGCCGGGGTGTTGCCCCGGATGTCCGCGAACTGGAGGGAGAGCACGGCGAACGCGACGCCGACGATCAGCTGGCCGGCCAGCTTCGCCTTGGCCCGAAGGCCCAGCGAACGCTGCTTGACGATCTTGATGTAGTCGTCGAGGAAGCCGACGAGGCCCATCCCCGCCATCAGGAACAGGACGAGGACGCCGGAGAAGCGCATCTCCTCGCCGGTGATCACCTTCGCCAGGACGTACGCGATGATCGTCGCCAGGATGAAGGCGATGCCACCCATGGTGGGCGTGCCCTTTTTACTGCCGTGGGTACGCGGGCCGTCGTCCCGGATGAACTGCCCGTAGCCCTTGCGGGCCAGAAGTTTGATCAGCAGCGGAGTGCCGACCAGGGTCAGGAAGAGCCCTATGGCTCCCGCGAAGAGGATCTGCCTCATCGGACGGCGACCTCACCCTCGGTCGCGTTATCCAGCAGTGCCAGGGCGACCCTCTCCAGGCCGACCGACCGGGACGCCTTCACCAGCACGACGTCTCCCGGGCGCAGTTCACTGCGCAACAGGTCGACGGCCGCCTCTGCGTCGGACACGTGCACCGACTCCTCACCCCACGAACCCTCGTTGTATGCGCCCAGTTGCAGCCAGGAGGCTTCTCTGCCCCCGACAGCGACGAGCTTGCTGACGTTGAGCCGGACGGCGAGCCGTCCGACGGCGTCGTGCTCGGCGAGCGACGCGTCACCGAGCTCGGCCATCTGACCGAGCACCGCCCACGTGCGCCCCCCGTCTGCCCGTCGGGCCTTGCCCATGGCGGCCAGCGCACGGAGTGCGGCTTTCATGGATTCGGGGTTCGCGTTGTAGGCGTCATTGACGACCGTCACACCGTCCGGACGCTCGGTGACCTCCATGCGCCAGCGGGAGAGGGTGCCCGCCTCGGAGAGCGCCTCGGCGATCTCAGTCACGGACATGCCCAACTCATGGGCGACGGCGGCCGCGGCGAGCGCGTTCGACACGTGGTGCTCACCGTACAGGCGCAAGGTCACGTCGCTGCACCCGGTGGGTGTGTGGAGCGCGAAAGCGGGCCGGCCGTCGTCCGTGAGCCGGACGTTCTCTCCCCGTACGTCCGCATCCGGGGCCTCTCCGAAGAGGAGTACCCGGGCTTTTGTACGGGACGCCATGGCCCGCACGAGCGGGTCGTCGGCGTTGAGGACGGCGAGACCGTCCTCGGGCAGGACCTCCACGAGCTCGCCCTTCGCCTGGGCGATCGCCTCGCGGCTGCCGAACTCCCCGAGGTGGGCGCTGCCGACGTTGAGGACCAGACCGATCCGCGGAGGCGTCAGGTCGGCGAGGTAGTGGATGTGGCCGATGCCCTTCGCGCCCATCTCCAGCACCAGGTGGCGGGTTTCCGCCGTGGCGCGCAGCGCGGTGAGCGGCAGACCGATCTCGTTGTTGAGGGAGCCGGGCGTCCAGACCGTGGGCGCCCGGCGCTCCAGGAGCTGGGCGATCAGGTCCTTCGTGGACGTCTTGCCGGCCGATCCGGTCAGCGCGACGACGGTCGTGCCGAGGCGTTCGACGGCGGCGCGTGCGAGGGCGCCCAGCGCGGCCACGACGTCGTCGACGACGATCGCCGGGACTCCGACGGGGCGGGAGGCGAGCACGGCCACCGCGCCCGCCTCGACGGCGCGCTGCGCGTAGTCGTGGCCGTCGACCCGCTCACCCGCGAACGCGGCGAAGAGCGAGCCCTGCCGCACCTCCCGGGAGTCGATGACGACGGGGCCGGTGACGACGGCGGACGGGTCCGGAACGTCGTGCGGCTGCCCACCGACGATTCCGGCGATCTCGGCGAGGGAAAGGGGGATCACTTGGTCATCCCTGACTGTTGTTCTCGTGGGTGTGTACGCGGTCCTCCGGGGCGTGCACGGCGCGCGTGCGACCCAGGGAGCGCTCGATGGCCTCGCGCAGGACCTCGCGGTCGTCGAAGGCGCGAACGACTCCGTGGATGTCCTGCCCCTGCTCGTGTCCCTTTCCGGCCACCAGCACGGTGTCGCCGGGCTCCGCCCGGGCGACCGCGGCGGCGATGGCCGCGGCCCGGTCGGCGTCCACGAGCACGTCACCGCGCTCGTGGACGGGCACCTCGGCGGCGCCGGCGAGCATCGCGGCGAGGATCGCCAGGGGGTCCTCGGAGCGGGGGTTGTCGGACGTCAGCACGGCGGTGTCGGCGAGCCTGGCCGCGGCGGCGCCCATCGGGCCGCGCTTGGTCGTGTCGCGGTCGCCGCCGCAGCCGAGCACGATGTGCACCCGGCCCTCGGTGACCTTCTGCAGGGAGCGCAGGACGGATTCGACGGCGTCGGTCTTGTGCGCGTAGTCGACGACCGCGAGGTACGGCTGTCCGGCGTCGACGCGTTCCAGCCGCCCGGGGACACCGGGGACGGACGCGACGCCGTCCGCGGCGGTCTGCGGGTCGATACCGGCGACGGCCAGGGTGACGATCGCGGCGAGGGTGTTGGCGACGTTGAACGGGCCGGGCAGCGGGGCCCTGGCGGTGATCCGCTCGCCCTTGGGGCCGATCACGGTGAAGCGGCTGTCCCGGGGCCCGACTTCGACGTCGTCGGCCCGCCAGTCGGCGTCCGGGTGGCCTTCGGCGGAGAAGGTGACGACCGGGACGGACGCCTCGTCGACCAGCCTGCGGCCGTACTCGTCGTCGAAGTTGACGACCCCGAGCCTGCTGCGCCGCGGGGTGAACAACTGCGCCTTCGCCTGGAAGTAGTCCTCCATCCCGGAGTGGAACTCCATGTGCTCCGGGCTGAGGTTGTTGAACACGGCGACGTCGAAGACACAGCCGTCGACGCGGCCGAGCACCAGGGCGTGGCTGGAGACCTCCATGGCGACCGCCTCGACGCCGCGCTCGCGCATGACGGCGAACAGGGCCTGGAGATCGGTCGCTTCCGGGGTGGTGCGCTCCGACTTGATGCGCTCGTCGCCGATGCGCATCTCGACGGTGCCGATCAGCCCGGTGCTGCGACCGGCGCCGCGCAGCCCGCCCTCGACGAGGTAGGCCGTGGTGGTCTTGCCGGAGGTCCCGGTGATGCCGATCTGCAGGAGCCCGATGCCGGGCCGCCCGTAGATCTCCGCGGCGATGTCGCCCATACGGCCGCGCGGGTCCTCGGTGAGCAGCACCGGGAGGCCGGTGGCGGCGGCGCGGTCGGCCCCTGCCGGGTCGGTGAGGATCGCGGCCGCGCCGAGGCCTGCGGCCTGGGCGGCGAAGTCGGCGCCGTGGAAGCGGGCGCCGGGCAGAGCCGCGTACACGTCACCGGGGCGCACGGCCCGGGAGTCGTGGGTGATTCCGGTGACCTCACCGGGTTCCTGCGGTCCGGCGCCGAGCCTGGCTGCCAGCTCTCCGAGGGAGGTCGGCCGCAGCCGGTCCGGTCGGGGCGCTCCCGGATAGGTCACAAGCGCGTCCTTCTGAGTGGTTTGGAACTGATCAGCGTGGGGCACGGCGGTGAGCGTACCGGGCCGACCCGGCCTCCCGCGAAGCGAGGGGCCGGGTTTGCGGTACTTCTCGTTCCGGTTCCCGGGATCGGGCGTGATGGTCGTCACTGGGCGTTTCCCGGGTCACTCGCCGGGATCGAAGGACACCGGCAGCCGGGCGGGGTCGCTGCCGGAGGGCGCGGTCTGGAGGGTCTTCAGGGCGAACTCCATGACCTTCTTGTAGATCGGACCGCAGATCTGCCCGCCGAAGTAGCTGCCCTTGGTGGGGTTCTGGATCGCGCAGTAGACGGTGACCTGCGGGTTGTCGGCCGGGGCGAAGCCCGCGAAGGACGCCGTGTAGCCCTTGTAGACGCCGCGTACGGGATCGACGCGGTTGGCCGTCCCGGTCTTGCCCGCGACCCGGTAGCCCTGGATGTGGGCCTTGGTCCCGGTGCCCTCCCGGTCGTCGACCACGGACTCCAGCATCTTCGCCAGGGTCCTGGCCGTCTTCTCGCTGACCACGCGGGTGCGTTCGGGGGCCTCGGACGCCGCGTAGCGGCCGTCGGCCCCCTTGGTGCCGCGGACCAGGGTCGGCTCGATCCTGACGCCGCCGTTGGCGATGGTCTGGTAGACCGACGCGGCCTGCATGGCGTTGAGCGACAGGCCCTGGCCGAACGGGATCGTGTACTGCTGCGAGGTCGACCAGTCCTTGGGCTTGGCCAGGATGCCGGGCGACTCCCCCGGGTAGTCGAGCCCGGTGGTGCTGCCGAGGCCGAATTTGCGCAGGTAGGAGTGCAGGACCTCGTTGGCCTCCGACTGCGTCTTCCCGAGCTGTCCGGTGGCCAGGATGGTGCCGATGTTGCTCGACTTGGCGAGCACCCCGTTGAGCGTGAGGTACCAGGTGGGGTGGTCGATGTCGTCCCTGAACGCCCGGTCCCCGCGCCGCAGCCGGTTGGGGACGGTGACGTGCGTGCCGGGGGTCGCGACCCCCTCCTCCAGCACCGCCGCCATAGACATGACCTTGCTGGTGGATCCGGGCTCGTACACGTCCTGGAGCGCCGCGTTGCCCAGGGCCGCCGAGTTGACCTGCGAGAGGTCGTTCGGGTCGAAGCCCGGGGCGTTGGCCATGGCCAGCACCTCGCCGGTCCTCGTGTTCTGGACGATGACGTAGCCGCGGTCCGCCTCGGACTTCTTCACCTGGTCGGCGATGGCCCGCTGGGCCGCCCACTGGATGTCGCGGTCGATGGTCAGCTCGATGTCCGTGCCCTCGACGGCCGGGATCTCCTTGGATCCGGCGGTCGGTACGGGACGGCCTCCGGCCTGGGCGTACCTGACCTTGCCGTTCTCGCCCTGGAGCTGCTTGTTCAGCTGTGCTTCCAGGCCCCCGCCGCCCTTGCCCTCGGCGTTGACGAACCCCAGTATCCCGGCGGCGAGATCACCGTTCGGATAGACCCGCCTGGTGGTCGGCTCCTGAAGGACGCCGGCGAGCACGTTGGTGCCCGGGCCGCCGTCGGCCTTGTCCTCGGCCGCCTTCTCGGCGAAGACGGACTTGAGGTCCTTGATCTGCTTCCAGACCTGCGGGGTCTGCCGGGTGGCCAGCACGGTGTATCGGCTGGCGGGGGCCGACAGCTTCTTCGTCAGCTCCGCCACGTCCTTGTCGAGGATCGGGGCCAGTAGCGCCGCGGCCTGCTGCGGCGCGTCCGGGGCCTTGCTGTCCTCGGGGGTGAACATCTTCGGGTCGGCGGTGATGTTGTGCGCGTCCACGCTGGTGGCCAGGGCGATGCCGCCGCGATCGGTGATCTCCCCGCGTTCGGCCGCGATCGTGTACTCGAGGTAGCGGTTCTTCTCGGCCTTGGCCGCGTACGCGCCGGCGTCGACCGCCTGGACCTGGAGGAGCCGGATGACGAACGCCAGCATGACGAGCGTCAGACAGAGGCTGATCAGGCGCAGGCGCGGGCGCGGGCTGCCGAGCCGGATGGCCTGGGGGGCCCCGCCGCGCGAGCGCCCGTTGCGCGGCCGGCCGGGCGAGGACCCCGGCAGCCCGGATTCCCGGCGTGCGGAGGGCCGTGGCCGCCCGGAGCCGCTCGCGCCACTGCGGGGGCGCGCGGGGCCGGGGACACGGCGGCGCGGCGGTTCCTTGGACGGCACTGCGTCACCTGCCGGGACTCGTCGGGGGCGGAGTGGTGGATGTCGCGGTCGGCGACGGGGCAGCCGCGGAGGGCTCGGCGGGGGCGGTGGTGGCGGCATTCGCCTCAGGTGTGGGCGCGACCGCGGGGGACGGCCCGGCGGTGGCCCGCTCGGGCACCCCGCGGACGGTGCCGTCCGGGTTCAGGAAGGCGGGGTTGCCGCCGGGCACCATGCCGAGCTGCCGGGCGCGCCGCTCCAGCGCGTCCGGCTGGGAGTAGCTGTCGACGTCCCGCTGCAGGGCCTGCTGCTCGTCGGTGAGTTCGGTGGTCTCCCTCTTCAGCTTGCTCAGCTTGAAGGATCCCTCGTTGAGCGCCGAGTTCAGCAGCAGCAGCGAGATCAGGCCACCGGCGAGGAGCAGCACGACCAGCAGGACGAAGGGGGTGCGGGCGGCGGTGCTCGGACCCGCCGGCATCAGCCGGGTGAGCCGGCCGGCCCGCCCCTTCGTCTGCTCGGCCGTCCTGGTCACCGGCCCTCCCCCGCCCTTCCCGGCCTCCGGCCGGCCCGGCGGGGCGCGCTCACCGCTCCTCCGCTCGGATCCGCTGGGCGCCGCGCAGCCGGGCGGGGGCGGCCCGCCGGTTCTCGGCGACCTCCTCCTCGGTGGGCAGTTCGGCGCCGCGGGTCAGCAGCTTCAGACGGGGCTGGTAGCGCTCGGGGACGACGGGCAGTCCGGGCGGCGCGGTGTTGGCCGCGCCGGCCGCGAAGACCTGCTTGACCAGCCGGTCCTCCAGCGAGTGGTACGAGAGGACGGCGATCCGGCCGCCGACGGCGAGACTCTTCACCGCGGCCGGGACGGCCCGCTCCAGGACGGTGAGCTCGCCGTTGACCTCGATGCGCAGGGCCTGGAAGGTCCGCTTGGCCGGATTCCCTCCGGTGCGCTTGGCAGCCTGCGGCAGGGAGTCGCGGATGAGCTCCACGAGGCGGGCGCTGTTGCTGAAGGGTTCCCTCTCGCGCTCGCGTACGACGGCGGAGACGATCCGCTTGGCCTGCTTCTCCTCGCCGTAGGCGCGCAGGATCCGTACGAGCTCGCCCGGCGGGTAGGTGTTGAGCACCTCGGCGGCGCCGATGCCGGTCGTCTGGTCCATGCGCATGTCGAGCGGGGCGTCCTGGGCGTACGCGAATCCGCGGTCCGCCTCGTCCAGCTGCATGGAGGAGACGCCGAGGTCGAACAGGACTCCCTGGACCTCGGGGACCTCCAGCCGGTCGAGGACCTCGGGCAGCTCGTCGTAGACGGCGTGCACCAGGGTGGCCCGGTCGCCGTAGGGGGCGAGGCGCTCGCCGGAGAGCCGCAGCGCCTCCTTGTCGCGGTCCAGCGCGATCAGGCGGACGTCCGGGAAGGCGGCGAGGAGTGCCTCGCTGTGGCCGCCGAGCCCGAGGGTGCAGTCCACGACCACCGGCGGCCGGGGTCCTGTCGCCTCCAGAGCCGGGGCCAGCAGGTCCAGGCACCGCTGGAGCATCACCGGGACATGTCGGGTCTGGCTCAATGCGCCCTCTCAGGCTCTGCCCCGTGTGGCTGCACGTGCGGTCTGGTCCCCGCCCGCTCGGAAGGGGAGGTCCGCCGGCGCCGGGGAAGGGGCGTCGGCCGACCGACGAGCGGGAGAGGGCCGGGCCGCATGTACGCCGCACATCACGGGGAATTCGAAAACATGCGAACTGTGCACAATGTGCGGGCGTGTCGGTAACTTCGCGTCACTTTAGTCCACCCTGCCATTCGATCGATTCCTGATCAACGAACCCGGCAGCGCGTCGCACCACTCGCACGGTCCGGAACGCTCACCCGGGCGGACGCGGGACTGTGAGGCTTGTGGTTTACCTCACAACAAGTCTTGTTGAGGTTCTTTGTCCCCTTCCACAGGACGCCGGGAGACGCCATGACGGTTAACGTCATAGCCATGTCGACTTCCGCGCAGTCCTCCGCCGAGACCGATGCTCCCGTCGCAGGTGCGGCCCGATCCGGAGGGACGGTCACCGACCGGCTCGTCGAGGCGAACGCCCTCTACGCGGGCGAGTTCCGCGATCCCGGTATGGACGCCCGGCCCGTGCTCCGCGTCGCCGTGGTCGCCTGCATGGACGCCCGTCTCGACCTGCACGACGCGCTCGGCCTGGAGCTGGGCGACTGTCACACCATCCGGAACGCGGGCGGTGTGGTCACCGACGACGTCATCCGGTCACTGACCATCAGCCAGCGTGCGCTCGGCACCCGCAGCGTCATACTCATCCACCACACGAACTGCGGCCTCGAGAGCATCACCGAGGAGTTCCGCCAGGAGCTGGAGCACGAGGTCGGGCAGCGGCCCGTGTGGGCGGTGGAGGCCTACAAGGACGCCGACCAGGACGTACGGCAGTCGATGCAGCGCGTGCGCACCTCGCCGTTCCTCCTGCACACGGACGACATCCGCGGTTTCGTCTTCGACGTGACGACCGGTCTGCTGCGCGAGATCCTCCCCGCTTCCTGAAGCTCCGCCCTCCCGTGACTTCGCACCGACATACGCCCCACACCCGGCATTTCGCCCCTGGTTGTCCACAGGCGAGTGACACGAAGCGGTAACGGCAACAAGAATGTGGGTGTGACGGTCTCCGGGTCCTCCGGAGAGTGTCCGTATTTCGGGGCGGTCCGGGCATCTCTGTGCCTCGGCTCGTGCGCAAAAGGGCCGAGGAGGGCCGGGTGACGACCTATGACGATCGAGCGAGCCTCACAGATCTGACCACCACAGCGGAGCGGGTGCGCAGGTCGGTGGAGGGTGTGATCGAGGGCAAGCCTGAGGTCGTACGGCTTTCGCTGACCGTGCTGCTCGCTGAGGGGCATCTGCTGATCGAGGATGTGCCCGGGGTCGGCAAGACGATGCTGGCCAAGGCGCTGGCGCGGTCCATCGACTGCTCGGTGCGGCGTATCCAGTTCACGCCGGACCTGCTGCCTTCGGACATCACCGGGGTGTCGATCTTCGATCAGCAGCGGCGGGACTTCGAGTTCAAGCCCGGGGCGATCTTCGCCCAGATCGTGATCGGCGACGAGATCAACCGCGCGTCGCCGAAGACCCAGTCGGCTCTGCTGGAGTCGATGGAGGAACGCCAGGTCACGATCGACGGCGAGACCTACGAGCTGCCCAATCCGTTCATGGTCGTCGCCACCCAGAACCCGGTGGAGATGGAGGGCACGTATCCGCTGCCCGAGGCTCAGCGCGACCGGTTCATGGCCCGTGTGTCGATCGGCTACCCGAGTGCGGAGGCCGAGCTCCAGATGCTCGACGTGCACGGCGGGGTCTCGCCGCTGGACGACCTGCAGCCGGTGGCGCACGCCCACGACATGGTGAAGCTGATCGACGCGGTGCGCATGGTCCATGTGGCCGAATCCGTGCGGCGGTACGCGGTGGAGCTGGTGGGGGCCACCCGTGGTCACCCGGACCTCAGGCTCGGGGCCTCGCCGCGTGCGACGCTGCACCTGCTGAGGGCGGCCAAGGCCTCGGCCGCTCTCAGCGGGCGCGACTACGCCCTGCCGGACGACGTCCAGGCACTCGCGGTGGCGGTGCTGGCGCACCGGCTGCTGCCGACCGCGCAGGCGCAGCTCAACCGCCGTACGGCCGAGCAGGTCGTGCTGGAGATCCTGCAGCGCACGCCCGTGCCCACGTCGGGCACCTCGGCAGCGCACGCGCCGCCGCAGCAGCAGCCCGGCCGCCCGGTCTACGGCCAGCAGCCCGGCGCACGGCGGCTGTGATGGCGGCCGGAGCGCCCGGCCCCGTGGACGACGGTGACGACAAGGGCGGCCTGCGGGCGGCGCTGAGCGGTCTGACGACACGGGGCCGGTCCTTCCTCGCCGCCGGTGTCGCCGCCGCGGTCTGTGCCTATGTGCTGGGCCAGGGTGACCTGCTGAGGGTCGGACTGCTGCTCGCGGTGCTGCCCCTCGTCTGCGTGACCGTGCTCCACCGCACCCGCTACCGGGTCGCCGGCAGCCGGCGGCTGTCGCCGTCGCGGGTCCCCGCGGGGTCGGAGGCGAGGGTCCATCTGCGCATGGACAACGTGTCCCGGCTGCCCACCGGTCTCCTGATGCTCCAGGACCGGGTTCCGTACGTGCTCGGCCCCCGGCCCCGGTTCGTACTGGACCGGGTGGAGGCGGGCGGCCGGCGTGAGGTGTCCTACCGGGTCCGGTCGGATCTTCGCGGGCGCTACCCGTTGGGGCCGCTGCAGCTGCGGCTGAGCGATCCGTTCGGGATGTGCGAGCTGACCCGCTCCTTCAGCGCGTACGACACCCTCGTCGTCGTGCCCCGCACCGAGGTCCTTCCGACGCTGCGGCTGGCGGGCGAGGCCTCCGGGTACGGCGACGGGAGGCAGCGTTCGCTGGCCCTGGCCGGCGAGGACGACATCATCCCGCGCGGCTACCGGCACGGGGACGACATGCGGCGGGTGCACTGGCGCTCCACCGCACGGTACGGCGAGCTGATGGTGCGCCGTGAGGAGCAGCCTCAGCGGGCCAGGTGCACCGTGCTGCTGGACACCCGGCGCGGCGCGTTCCAGGGGGCCGGGCCGGACTCCGCGTTCGAGTGGGCGGTGTCGGGGGCGGCCTCGGCGCTGGTGCACATGCTGGAACGCGGCTTCGCCGTGCGGCTGCTGACGGACGACGGGCACTCCGTGCCGGGCGAGAGTGCCGACGGGTTCGCCGGAGCCGCCCAGGAGTCCGCGGAAGCGGCGGGCCTGATGATGGACGCCCTCGCGGTTGTCGAGCACTCCGACGGGGGCGATCTCTCCGGTGCGTACGACGTCCTGCGCGGGAACAACGAAGGGCTGCTGGTGGCGTTCTTCGGCGATCTCGACGAGGGGCAGACGGCTGTGGCGGCCCGCATGCGGCAGCGCAGCGGTGCCGCCGTCGCGTTCGTGCTCGACGGCGCCGACTGGGCGCGCGGCAGGGACGGAGCCCCTCCGCCGGCTGCCGACCGGCTGCGGCTGCTGCGGGAGGCGGGCTGGACGGCCGTGGCGGTCCGGCCGGGGGCGGATCTCGTCCAGCTGTGGCAGCGGGCGGGCGAGGAGCGCACGGCCGGTGCGACGACAGGTTTCCCCGGGGGATGGTCATGAGCGGGCGTACTCGGCTGGCGCTGTGCGCCTTCGCTGCGACGATGATGACGGCGGGGGCCCTGCTGCCCCTGGTCGAGCCGTCGAAGTGGATCGTGCAGGCGGCCTTCCTGCTGGCGATCCAGGGCGCCGTCGGGGTGCTGGCCCGCCGGGTGCCGCTGGCCCGGATCCTGACGGTCTCCCTGCAACTGCTGGTCACCCTGCTGCTGCTGACCGCGTCGTTCGCCCGGGAGCACGCCCTGTTCGGCGTACTGCCCGGCCCGCAGGACATCCAGCGGCTGGCGGAGCTGCTCACCTCGGGCGCCGACGACGTCAGCAGGTACGACACACCGGCGCCCGCGACGGACGGCATCCGGCTGATGCTGATCGGCGGGGTGCTGCTGATCGGGCTCGCCGTGGACGTCCTCGCGGTGACGTTCCGTACCGCGGCGCCGGCCGGTCTGCCGCTGCTGGCGCTCTACTCGGTCGCGGCCGGGCTCTCCGACGGAGGGGCGGGCTGGGTCTGGTTCCTTCTCGCTGCGTGCGGTTATCTGCTCCTTCTGCTGGCCGAGGGCAGGGAACGGCTGTCCCGGTGGGGGCGGGTCTTCGGCGGTTCCTCGCACTCCCCGGGCGGCCCGGCGTCCGGCATGGACGGACCGTCCGGGCACGCCTTCGCACCGGTCCGCACCGGGCGGCGCATCGGGGCGGTGGCGCTGGGCATCGCACTGGTGGTTCCCGCCGCGCTGCCCGCGCTGGACGGCGGCTTGCTGAGCGGTACGGGCGGCGGCAGCGGCCGGGGCGGCGGCGGAGGCACGATCTCCGCGGTGAACCCGCTGGTCTCGCTGCAGAACAACCTGAACCAGCCGGAGAACCGGGAGGTGATGTCCTACCGCACCAACGCCACGAACCCGCAGGACATGTACCTGCGCATCCTGGCCCTGGACCAGTTCAACGGGAGCGAGTGGCGGCCGTCGACCCGCAGGCTGAGGGACGTGCCGGAGAGGCTGCCGCAGCCGGCCGGCCTGGGCGGGGACGTCGACGTCACCGAGATCAGGACGAACATCTCCGCGTCGGCCTCGTACCAGCAGACGTATCTGCCGCTGCCCTACCCGGCGAGCGAGGTGGACGTCGAGGGCCGCTGGCGGTACGAGCCCGAGGGGCGCACGCTCGTGGGCGACGACGGCCAGACGACGCGCGGTTCCCGGTACGAGGTCGGCAGCCTGGTGGTGGAGCCGACCTCCGGGCAGCTCGCCGGGGCGCCGGCACCCCGTCCGGATCTGGCACGTGAGTACACGCGGGTTCCCGCCTCGCTGCCCGAGGTGGTCCAGGAGACCGCCGAACGGGTGACGGAGGGGGCCTCCAACGACTACGAGCGTGCGGTCGAGCTGCAGGACTGGTTCGCCTCCGGGGGCGGTTTCCGCTACGACACGACGGTGACGTCGGGGACCGGCACGGCGGCCATCGAGCGCTTCCTGAAGGACAGGGAAGGCTTCTGCGTCCACTTCTCGTTCACCATGGCCGCGATGGCCAGGACGCTGGGCATTCCGGCCCGCGTCGCCGTGGGCTTCACACCGGGTACCGCCCAGGCGGACGGTTCCCTGTCCGTGGGCCTGCGGGACGCGCACGCGTGGCCCGAGCTGTACTTCGAGGGCGTGGGCTGGACCCGCTTCGAGCCGACCCCGTCCCGGGGCTCCGTCCCGTCGTACACCCTGCCGGACCTCCCCGAGGAGGGCCCGAGCAGTCCTGCGCAGCCGTCGGAGGGTGCCTCCGCGGCGCCCACGGCCGCCCCGTCCGTCTCGGAGACCTGCCCGGATCAGCAGGCGCGCCAGGGTGAGTGCGGTGCGTCGGCTGCGCCCGCACCGGCGGAATCCGGCGGTCCGTGGACCACGGTGAGGACCGTGCTGCTGGTCGGGCTCGGCGCCCTGGTGGTGCTGGCCCTCCCGCTGCTGCCGATGTTCTGGCGGCTGCGGGCCGGCTCGCAGAGGCTGGGCCACTCGGAGGGCCGGACGCCGGCGGACGCCGCGGTCAGGGTCCTGGCCGCGTGGCGGGAGATCACCGACACGGCTTGGGACCACGGCATTCCGCCGGACGAGTCGCAGACCCCCCGCAAGGCGGCGGCGCGGGTCGTGCGGCTGGGGCGGCTCGACGGCACCGCGGCCGCCGCGGTCCATCGGGTGGCGGGGGCGGTGGAGCAGGTGCTGTACGCACCCGAGCCCCGCGCGACCACCGGTCTGTCCGAGGACGTACTGGCCGTCCGGGCGGGACTGCGCGCGGCCACCGGCCGTATGGGACGCCTGCGTGCCACGCTCGCGCCGCGTTCGGCCGTTCGGGTGATCTGGGCGCTGTCGGAACGCCGTGCGGCCCTCACCTCACGGTGGGCGAACCGTCCCGCCCGCGACCGCTGGTCCGCTCGCCTGCGCCGCCCGTCCCGCCAGCGGGGCTGACCCCGCCCCGGACCGGGCGGGACTGCTCGTCACGAGGCGGTACCGGGCGACGGCCCACCGGTC
Organism: Streptomyces clavifer; assembly: GCA_014651175.1. GTDB lineage: Bacteria > Actinomycetota > Actinomycetes > Streptomycetales > Streptomycetaceae > Streptomyces > Streptomyces clavifer. The sequence continues at coordinate 273,326 of BMWJ01000009.1, forward strand.
GCGAGCCCCGCTCCCGGCCGCCCCGCCCGTCACCGGGAGGGGCGGCCGGACGGCCGCCTGCCTGCCTGCTGCACGGCGCGGGACTCGGGGAAGCCCGGCCCTCCACCCGGCCGGGCACGGGCGAGCAGCTCACCGCTGGGACCGCACGCCCGGCAGCCCGCCCGTCCTGCAGCCCGATCATGGCGGGGCAGCCTCCGGAGGGACTACGCGGCGCGGGCTCGTCCCCCCGTGCCCAGCGTTGCAGCGGCCTTCATCAGGGGGCCCTCCCCCGTGCCTGCCGTCGCGGGGCCCGCCCCCCGCCCGCCGTCGTAAAAGCGCCTCCGGCAGCCGCTCGCCGCACGGGGCGGGACAGCCCCGCCCCGTCACACGGCCGGCCCCGGGCCGGTCCGCGCACCGCAGGGCCGGTGGGGCAGTGGGCCCGCCGCGGGGCCGGTCGGGGCGGCGTGCTCCTCGCAGGAACCGCTCGGCCCGCGCGTCACAGAGGTCCTGTCCGGTGGCCGGGTTCTCCTGGCGGCGGTCTGCGCCGTCCGGGTGGGCGCGGGGCGGTGGGCGCGCCAAAACGTGAGGGGCGGTCGCATTGCTGCGACCGCCCCTCACGCATGAGGTCCCACGTCACGTGGCCGGAACACGCGGGCCGGACCCGGGTCGGGCGGTGGTGCCCCGCGCCGACCAGGGAACGGTGGTGCGTTCATTGGCCCTGTTCGTCGCGGCGGCGCTGCCACCGCTGCTCGATCCGGTTCATCATCGACCGGCGTTGCCTGGGATGTCGGCGTTCGCCGCCGTCCCCGCTCCCGCTCCCTGCCGACTGCTGCTGCTCACCGGGCTTGGGCGCTTTGCGCCACCCGGTGACCGCCAGCACGGCGCAGCCCAGCATGACGAGGAATCCCACCACGCTGATCCAGATCTGCTGGGCGACCATTCCGGCCATGAGGAGCGCGATACCCACCAGAAAACCGGCCACCGCCTGGTAGACCCGTCGCCGGGTGTACCTGCGCAGCCCGCTTCCCTCAAGCGCTGTAGCGAACTTGGGATCTTCGGCGTACAGCGCTCGCTCCATCTGCTCGAGCATTCGCTGCTCGTGCTCCGAGAGCGGCACGGAGTCCTCCTCGTCGTCGGCCGCGGGGGGCGACCGGTATGCGGCCCTTCCAGGATAGGCAGGGATTCGCCCCCGTGAAACCCGCCCTCTAGCCATAGCCAGTCCGGACCGCCATGTCGGCTCGGCTGCTGAGGCGTAGATTCCCCGACCTCCGATCCGTCATGCCGGATGGTGTCACCCGATCATACGGGGCCCGCGCCCCGATCGGGTGTTCCGGGCGGTACTCCGTCTGCAGCTGCGTTGCTGATCAGCCGTGCTCCGGCTGCCCGCGCCACGGCTCAGACGCGCTTCTCGCCCAGAACGTGCAGCTGGGTCGCCACCGCGTGGAAGGCCGGCAGTTCCGCGACGGCTGCCTCCAGGCGCAGGAGCGCCTCCACGGCGCCGGGCTCGGTATCCACCAGAACGCCCGGTACGAGGTCGGCGAAGACCCGCACCCCGTGGACCGCGCCGACCTCGACGCCCGCGGCGGTGACCAGCTCGGTCAGCTGCTCGGCGGTGAACCTGCGGGGCACGGGGTCGCCCTCGCCCCAGCGTCCTGCCGGGTCCGTCAGTGCCTGCCGCGCCTCGGTGAAGTGGCCCGCGAGCGCCCGGGCCAGGACCGCACCGCCCAGTCCGGCACCGAGCAGGCTGAGCGCGCCGGAGGGACGCAGCGCCTCGACCGCGTGCCGTACGCCCTCTGCGGGGTCGTCCACGTACTCCAGGACCCCGTGGCACAGGACCGCGTCGTAGCCGGCGCGGTCCACCACCTCGAACAGGCCCAGGATGTCGCCCTGGACTCCGCGGACCCGGTCGGCGACCGCGGCCTCGGCGGCGCGCCGCTCCAGGGCGAACAGGGCGTTGGGGCTGGGGTCCACCACGGTGACGCGGTGCCCGAGCCGGGCGACGGGCACCGCGAAGTTCCCGGTGCCGCCGCCGGTGTCCAGCACGTCCAGGGCATCCCTGCCGGTCGCCTTGACCCGACGCTCGAGAGCGTCCTTGAGGACGTCCCAGACCACAGCGGTACGGAGGGAGGCACGGGGGCGCAGCTGGTCCGACACGGCAGTTGACTCCTCGGCACGGTGCCGCCACGGACGGCGGAGCGTGAACAGTGCAGGTGGTTACGGGTGCTGTCCACCCTATTGCCTCGCACCGCCGTCCCGGCCCCCGCGTCGCGCCACCGGCGCGGGGGCCGTTCCCTTCACCGCCCGGGGCCGCTACCGGGGCCGGTCCCTCCGCGGCTGCGGCAGGACCGGCTGGAGCACCAGAAGCCGTTCGACCAGGCGGAGGAACATGGCCGCGTCGCGCAGCAGGTCGTCGGCGTCGCGGATGGTGGCCGCGCCGGGTATGCCCGCTTCCGCGCGGGCCCGGCGCCCGGCCCCGGAGGCGAACAGGGCGCTCCATTCGGTGAGTTCGGGGGCGATTTCCGGGAGGACCTCCCAGGCGCTGCGGATCCTCTCCCGGCGGCGCCTGCTGGTTTCGGGCCGGCCACGGGCGGCCAGCACGGCTGCTGCGGTGCGCAGCGCGGCCAGATGAGCGGTGGCGTAACGCTCGTTGGGCACGTCGAGGACGGCGGCCTCGTCCAGGCCGCTGTGGGCCTGGGCGAGCAGATCGAGAGCGGCGGGCGGCGCCGTGGTGCGGCGCAGAACGGGGTGGACGTCGGTTGCCGGACCGGTCAGTGAGGGTGCAGGGCTGCCTGCGCGGCGCCGCGGGGCAGCGGCTGCGGACGAGCTGGCCATGACGAACCTCCTGTCGTCGTGTGACGGCTTCGTGGCCGTATGCATCCATCGTGACGGACACCACTGACAATCCCTCAGAAATACCCTCTGACCTGGCATTCCATGCATCCGGCCGACCGATTGCCCACCGGAGGGCAGGCCTGCGGGCCCGCCCCGCCCGGTGCGCGGCCGCCCGGCCCGCGGGAGCGGGGGCACCCGGCGTTGTGCATCGCCCGCGAGTTCGGGTAACTTTTTGCACTGACTGGTCAGTGCAAAAGATCGATGGTCGGACAGAGGGGTGGGGTCGTCGTGGACAGCCCGCACGGGGCGGCAGTGAGCGCCGAGGACTTCGGACTGGAGGGGCCCCGCGGCTGGGCCTTCCAGGGAGTGGACTTCACCGCGGATCCCGGATCGCTGGTGGCGGTCGAGGGCCCGTCCGGCTCCGGCCGCACCTGCCTGCTGCTCGCGCTGACCGGCCGGATGCGTCCCACCCGGGGCCATGCGGAGGTGGGCGGCCACCGCGTGCCCGGCTGGCTCGCCGCCGTCCGCGGGATCAGCGCGCTGGGACCCGTCCCCGGGGTGAACGACCTCGACCCCGCCCTCACCGTCGCCGAACACCTGCGGGAACGGGCACTGCTGCAGCGCCGCTTCGACGGTTCGGTGCGCTCCCTGCTGCGCCCCCGCGCCGAACGGGCCGCCACCGCACGGGCGGTGATCGACACCGCGCTGGAGGCCGCGGGGCTGGACCCGGCCGCGCTGCCGAAGGCCGGACGCACCTCCGTGCGGGACCTGGAGCGCATCGAGTCCCTGCGGCTGTCCGTGGCCCTCGCGCTGATGGGCCGTCCGCGGCTCCTCGCCGTGGACGACACCGACCTCAAGCTCTCCGCGGCGGACCGCGCCGCGGCCTGGAAGCTGCTGCGCGCCCTCGCGGACGGCGGGACCACGGTGCTCGCCGTGTGCAGCGAGGCCCCCGAGGGCGCGCTGACCGTCCGTACCGGAGCCCCGGCGGGGAACGAGAAGGCCGCCACCGAGGCGGACGACGACACGACCGAGGAGGAGACGGCCGATGCGATCGCCGAAACTGGCCGCGCTTGAGCTCAGGCGGTTCGGCAGGGGCCGGATGCCGCGTGCCGCACTGGTGGCGCTCCTGCTGCTGCCCCTGCTGTACGGCGCCCTGTACCTGTGGTCGTTCTGGGATCCCTACGGGCGGCTCGACAGGATCCCCGTCGCGCTCGTCAACGAGGACAGGGGCACGAGCACCGGGGGCGAGCACCTCACGGCCGGTGACGACATCGCCGGCCGGCTGCTCGACTCCAAGGTCTTCGACTGGCACGAGGTCGGCCCGGAAGAGGCCGGGAGAGGAGTGGAGGACGGGACGTACTACCTCTCGCTGACCATGCCCGCCGACTTCAGCAGGCGGGTCGCGTCCAGCGCGGGCGACTCCCCCGAGACCGGCGCCCTCCAGGTCCGTACGAACGACGCCAACAACTACATCGTCGGGCAGATCTCCCGGACGGTGTTCGCCGAGGTCCGCAGCGCCGCCTCGACGCAGGCCTCGCGCGGCTTCCTCGACCGGATCTTCATCAACTTCTCCGGCCTCCACGACGCGACGGCCAGAGCAGCCGCGGGGGCGGACGACCTCGAGAGCGGTGTCACCAAGGCGAAGAAGGGGTCCGAGGACCTCGCGGACGGGCTCAAGGACGCCAAGTCCGGCAGCGGCACGCTGTCCGGCGGGATCATCAAGCTCGACAAGGGCGCGGGCGATCTGGAGACGGGGTCCCGGCAGGTCGCCGGCGGCACCCAGCTGCTCGCCGACGAGGTCAACAAGGTGGCAGCCGACGTACGTCCGTTCCTGAAGGACAACGGCAAGGCGATCGGCGACACCGCCCGGCTGGTCTCCGACTCGTCCGAGGCCGTACGGGACAATCTCGACCTGCTGGCCGAGACGGCGCCCACCGCTTCCGCCGCCGCCCACACGGCCTCCGACGACCTGGCGGAGGTGTACCGCGTCCGCTGCGAGGAGCAGCCGCTGCCCGACCCGGGGGTGTGTCCCCAGCTGAAGCGCGCGACGACCGCGGCGGCCGATGTCGCCGGGGTCGCCGACGACGTGAACACGCTGGTCACCAAACAGAACGGCGATCTGACGAAGCTCCGCGCGCAGCTGACCACCCTGCAGAAGCAGGCGGACGCCCTCGCGAAGCGGTCACCGGACCTGGACACGGACCTGGAGTCCGCCGTCGCGAAGATCAACGCGCTCAACACGGGTGCCCACAAGGTGGCCAAGGGCGCCGACACGCTCCACACCGGGCTGGGCACGGCCAAGACCGGTGCCGGAGACCTGGACACGGGACTGGGGAAGCTCAAGAAGGGCGCGAAGAGCCTCGACAGCGGGCTGTACCGGCTCGGTGACGGCTCGGCGACGCTCGCCCAGGGTCTGAACGACGGCGTCGGCAAGATCCCCGACTACGACAAGAAGGACCGCGACGACCGTACCGGCGTCATGGCCGACCCCGTGCGGCTGGCCTCCTCGTCGCTGCACGCGGCCCCCAACTACGGCACCGGCTTCGCCCCGTACTTCATCCCGCTCTCGCTGTGGGTGGGAGCGATGGTGGCGTACATGCTGATCCAGCCGCTCAGCCGGCGGGCGCTGTCGGCCGGGGCGCCGGCCTGGCGCATCGCGTTCGCGGGCTGGCTGCCGGTCGCCGCGATCGGCCTGCTCCAAGTCGTCGCCCTGATGTCCGTGCTGCACTGGCAGCTCGGCCTGGAGATGACGCACCCAGTCGGCACGATCGCTTTCCTCGCCCTGGTGACCTGCTGTTTCGCCGCGATCGTGCAGTGGCTGAACGCCCGCTTCGGCGCGGCGGGACGCATCCTCGTCCTGGCGGTGCTGATGCTCCAGCTGACCTCGGCCGGGGGCACGTACCCCGTGCAGACCAGCCCGGGCTTCTTCGGCGCGATCCACCCCTACCTGCCGATGACGTACGTCGTGGACGGGCTGCGCAGGCTGATCACGGGCGGCGGTCCCGGCCCGGTGTGGCAGGCCTGTGCCGTCCTGCTGGCCTTCACCGCGGGGGCCCTGGCCCTGACCGCGCTCTCGGCCCGCCGCAAGCAGGTGTGGACCCTGGACCGGCTGCATCCGGAGCTCAGTCTGTGAGCGCGCCCGGACCTGTGAGAATCGTCGGTATGGACAGCAGTAGCACCACGCGCCGCCAGGCCACGCGGCAGAAGCTCTACGAGGCGGCGGTGACCCTCATCGCGGAGAAGGGCTTCTCCGCGACGACGGTGGACGAGATCGCCGAGCGTGCCGGGGTGGCCAAGGGCACGGTCTACTACAACTTCAAGAGCAAGACCGAACTCTTCGAGGAACTGCTGCGGCACGGTGTCGGGCTGCTGACGGCGTCGCTGCGTTCCGCCGCCGAGGAGACCGACGCGCGCGAGGGCACCCGGGTCGAGGCGCTGGACGCGATGATCAGGGCAGGGCTGGTCTTCATCGACCGCTACCCGGCCTTCACCCAGCTGTACGTCGCCGAGCTCTGGCGTACGAACCGCGCCTGGCAGTCGACCCTCCTGGTACTGCGCCAGGAGGCCGTCGCCGTGGTCGAGGAGGTGCTCCGGGACGGTGTGGCCAACGGTGAGCTCAGCGACGAGATCGACATCCAGCTGACGGCCGCCGCGCTCGTCGGGATGGTGCTGGTGGCGGCCCTCGACTGGCAGGCCTTCCAGCCCGAGCGGACCATCGACGACGTGCACTCGGCCCTGTCCCTGCTGCTGCACGGCCGTGTCAGCGGGCGCTGAGGCCCCCCGGGGAACACGACGGCGCACGAAGACGCCGGGCCGGTGGAATTCGATCCCCCTCGAATTCCACCGGCCCGGCGTCCTGGTGACTCCGCAGAACCCTCCCCGTGACCCCGTTCCCCCGTGGTCCCCGGGCTCTCCGTCGTACCCCCGTCGCGTCCGGAGCGCCGCACCGTTCCGCCGCCCCGTGCCGGCGGTCCCGGCGCTGCGCCCCTTCCGTGGTCCCCACTCTTCCGTCCGCAGCGGGCCCGGCCCATCCGTATCCGTACTCATCTCCTCCACTGGGTAGGGATACTCAGACCTGTGTGCCGGGGCCCACCTGCCCGGCCCGCGACGGGTCACGATCGTGTCCTCGGCCCTGCTCCCCCGGTGGTCACCGGACTTCCCGGGTTCACCGGCGCCCCGGCGGAACGGTCCGGCACCGGCCTCACGGACGACCTGCCGGCTCCACCCCTTAGGGTCTCTGACATGGCACGAATTGCGGTGATCGGCGCCGGGACGGGCGCGATGGCGGCGGCTGCGCGGCTCGCCGTGGCAGGCCACCGGGTGACGGTGTACGAGCGGTCCGGCACGCACGGCGGCTCGCTCGGCCGCCATGCCCGGGACGGCTTCGTCTTCGACACCGGCCCCTCGCTGCTCCATCTCCCGGCGGTCTACCGCGATCTGTTCGTGAAGACGGGCAAGGAGCCCCTGGAGCAGTGCGTCACGCTCACCCAGGTCGATCCGGCGAGCCGCCATCTCTTCGCGGACGGCACGGCGGTGTCGCTGCCCAACGCTTCACGGGCCGGCGTGGTCGGCGCGCTGGACGAGGCACTCGGGGCGGGCGCGGGGGCCCGCTGGGGGGAGTTCATGGACCGGGCGGGAACCGCCTGGGACCGGTCGCGCAGGCCCCTCCTGGAGGAGCCCCTGCGCGACGACCGGCAGGCGCTGGGCCGGGACCCCTACCCGGCGGTGCGCCGGCGGAGGCTGCTGCGTCCCGCCCGGCAGGCGGGGACGGTGGCGGAGGTGGGCCGCCTGGAGCTGACGGATCCCCGGCTGGCGGCCCTCCTGGACGGATACGCCCTGTCGTACGGCCTGGACCCCCGCCACGCACCGGCCGCCGCGGCCCTCCTGCCGTACATGGAGGAGACCTTCGGAAGCTGGTACGTCGCCGGGGGGATGCGGGCGCTCGCCGACGCGGTCCACGAGCGGTGTCTGGCCCGTCGTGTGACGTTCGTCTTCGGCGCCGAGGTGGTCCGGGTCGCCGAGAAGGACGGCCGGGCCGCGGGCGTCGAGCTGGCGGACGGCACGGGCGTGGAGGCCGACCACGTCGTGCTGGGTGCGCAGCCGCGCCCCGGGCTGCTGCCCGGTCAGGAGCGGTGGCCGGGCGCGGTGTCCGGGGATCTGCCGGGCGTGCGGCACCACGGGGCGCCGGGTCGCTTCCTGGTCCTGCTCTCGCTGCGCGGCGCCCGGGAGCCCGGTGCCGTGCACCGGACCGTGGTGCACCCGGCGGACGGGGCGTCGGAGCAGGAGGCGGTGTTCGGGGGCCGGACCGCGGAGCGGCCCACGGTGACGGTCCTGCGTCCGGACGACCCGGCCACCCGCCCGGACGAGGAGCACGAGGCGGTGACGCTGATGGCAACGGTGGCTCCGCACGGACCGGTCGACTGGACGGACACCGCGCTGTGCGAGCGGTTCACGGACACGATGATCGGCCGGGCCGCCGAGGCCGTACCGGGCCTGCGCGAGCGGATACTCCGCTCCGAGGTGCGCACCCCGGTGGACACCGAGGCCGACACGGGCGCCGAGGGCGGTTCGGTGCCCGCTCCGGCCCTGGCGGGCGCGGGCGGCGCCTACCTGCACGCCGGGAACCGCACACCGCTGCCCGGCCTGTACCTGGCCGGCGGCTGGTCACATCCCGGTGGCGGACCGGCCCACGCGGGGATGTCGGGTGCCCTGGTCGCCGGACTCGTCGTGGAGGGCGACGGCTTCCGCGGCTCGCAGTGAGCCGCGGACCGCGCGTCGGGGTCCGGCCGGCCGGTCAGTAGCGGTACTGCTCGTTCTGACCGGTGTCGTAACCGTTCCCGTACGGGGCGGGCCGGGTCGGCGCCTCCGGGGGCAGCGGGGGGTACTGCTCGCTCTCGCGCTGCTGCGGGACCCAGACGCCGCCCGGCGGGGTGTCGGAGGCGTACTGGTCGGTGTGGGCGTCGGTGGGCTGCTGCGCGCCGTCGTAGGTGTCGTAGGCGTTGCCGTAGCCGTCGTACGCGGCGTACTGCCCGGTGCCCGTGGTGGTGCCCGTCCCGATGTACGGGTCCGAGTAGGCGGCGTAGCCCGCCTGTTCGCTGCCGTAGTCGTACTGCCCGGTGGCGCAGCCGTCCTGGCCCTGGTGGACCTCCTGGCCCTGACCCTGGTACGTCTCCTGGCCCGGATAGGTCTCCTGGGGCTGGTAGGCGCCCTGGCCGCTGTACGTGTCCTGGGCGGGCTGCGCGTAGCCGGTGTACGGGTCGTAGGGGGCGTACTGCGGCTGCTGTTCGCTCTGCGGGTCCTGCTGGTCCCTGGCGTCCCTGGCGGAGTGGGCGGCATCGGTGTAGATGCCGTACTGGCCGGTGTCGTCCGGCAGCGGCTGCGGTTCGTAGACGGCGGAGGCCGCGGTCTCGGGGGCGGCCTCCTCGTACTCCAGGCCGGAGACCTCGAGTACGGGCTCCCGGCCGGCGGACCGCTCGTTGCCACCGCGGCGGCGACGGCGGCTCTCACCGGGGCTGCCGCCTATGGCCCAGCCGGTGGAGAAACCCTTCCGGAAGGAGAGCGTCACATACGTCTGCCCCGTCGCGAAGGCGATCGCGCCGAGGGCGATCACCGGCACGGACGCGATCAGCACACCCAGGACCACACCGAGGAAGCCGCCGAAGGCGAGCAGCCGCCAGCGCAGGCGCGCCTTGTACTGCAGCAGCACCTCGCCCAGCAGCCACAACGCCACGATGCCGAATGCGATGTAGAGGACCGTCCAGCCCACGCCCGCCCCCTCCTGCGGCCACCGCCCCGGTTGGTGGCGGGTACGGCCGGTCACGACTGCTTGTGCAGTCCGAGATTCTCGTAGATCTCGAGCGTCGCCGTCGAGTTGTTGAGCGTGATGAAGTGCAGCCCCGGGACACCCTCGGAGAGCAACTTCGCGCAGAACTCCGTGGCGAACTCGATGCCAATGGAGCGTACAGCGGCGGGGTCGTCCTTGGCGGCGAGGATGCGGTCTTTCAGTGCCGGAGGCAGGGACGCGTTGCTGAGCTGGGCGAATCTTTCCAGCTGTTTGACGCTGGTGAGCGGCATCACCTCGGGAATGACCGGGGTTTCGCAACCCGCAGCGACCACGCGGTCACGCATCTGCAGATAGCTTTCCGGATGGAAGAACATCTGGGTGATCGCGTAGTCGGCCCCGGCGCGGCACTTGTCCACGAAATTCCGGACGTCGGAGTCCCAGTCGGCCGACCGCGGGTGCATTTCGGGAAAGGCCGCGACGCCGACGCAGAAATCACCGGATTCCTTGATCAGTCGGACGAGGTCGGCGGCGTACCGCACGCCCCGCGGGTGCTCGACCCACTCGCCCATCGGGTCGCCGGGCGGGTCTCCGCGCACCGCGAGGATGTTGCGGATCCCCGCGTCGGCGTACTGCCCGACCATGTTGCGCAGTTCGGCGACGGAGTGGTCGACGGCGGTGAGGTGCGCGACCGGGATGAGCGTCGAGTCGGCGGCGATCTGCTGGGTCGCCCGCACGGTCCCGGCACGGGTCGAACCACCGGCCCCGTACGTCACGGAGACGAAACTCGGACGCACCGCCTCGACCCGGCGCAGGGCGTTCCAGAGGTTCCGCTCGCCCTTTTCGGTCTTGGGCGCCCAGAACTCGAACGAGTACGACGTCTTGCCGGTCGCGAGCAGCTCACGCACGGTGCGAGCGTGATCCGTCCTGGTGGAAGGTGTGCCAAGGGCCATACTGGGAGGTTAACCAGGGCTCGGCGGTACCCCAACCGGACAGCGCGATTTGACCGGAATGAGACGGTTGTTGTCCACCCTTCGGACAGCCGACCCTCTGGGTGGGCGGCGGCCCCGTGGGCGGGCGGCCCCGCGGTGGACCGCCCCGCGGGGCCGCGGTCCGCTCCGGCTCAGACGGCGCGCGCCCGGACGCGCGCGGCGAGTGCCGCCGCCGCCCCGGCAGGATCGTCCGCCTCGGTGATCGCCCGCACGACGACGACGCGGCGCGCGCCGGCGTCCAGCACCTCGTCCAGGTTGCCCGCGTCGATCCCGCCGATGGCGAACCACGGGCGCGGCTGTCCGAGCGAGGCGGCGTAGCGCACGAGGCCGAGGCCCGGCGCGTGCCGGCCGGGCTTGGTCGGGGTGGGCCAGCAGGGGCCGGTGCAGAAGTAGTCGACGCCCGTCTCGGCGACGGCGGCGTCGACCTCGGACTCGGCGTGGGTGGAGCGGCCGACGACCACATCGCCGCCGATGACGGCGCGGGCGGCGGGCACCGGGAGGTCGCCCTGTCCGAGGTGCAGCACGTCGGAACCGATGGCGTGGGCGACATCGGCCCGGTCGTTCACCGCGAGCAGCTTGCCGTGGCGCTTGCAGGCGTCGGCGAACACGGCGAGGTGGTCGAGCTCCTCCGCGGCTTCCATGCCCTTGTCGCGCAGCTGGACGATGTCCACCCCCGAGGAGAGCACGGCGTCGAGGAAGTCCGGCAGGTCGCCCTGCCGCTTCCTGGCGTCCGTGCACAGGTAGAGCCGGGCGTCGGAGAGCTGCGAGCGAGGCGTGGACATGTGGTGTTCCCCCGTCGGTGCGTCAGTGGTCACTGTGTCGGTGCAGCCGTGAGCGGAGTGCGGGCCGTGTCTGTCACGGCCCGCACTCCGCTCACGGTCGTACGGTCAGACGGCGAGCGCCTGGGCCCGGCGCTTCACCTCCGTACCGCGATTCTCACTCAGGGCCTGCGCGGGTGTTCCGGGCAGGCTCGGGTCGGGGGTGAAGAGCCACTCCAGCATCTCTTCGTCCTTGTAGCCGTCGTCCCGCAGGAGCGTCAGGGTCCCTGGGAGACCCTTGACCACCTTGTCGCCGTCGATGAAGGCGGCGGGCACCTGCAGCGTCCGGTTCTCACCACGTCGTACGGCGATCAGCTGGCCCTCCTTGACCAGCTGGCGTACACGCGTCACCTCGACATCGAGCATTTCCGCGATGTCGGGAAGGTGGAGCCATGCGGGGACGAGAGCATCGATCTTTGCGTCAATCTCGGTCACAGGGACAAGCGTGCCATCCCGGACCGGCAGTCGGTAGCCGGGCCGACCGTACGGGGCCCCCGCCCGGTCCTAGAGCACCGCCGATCTCAGCGGTACGGAGGGGTCGGCGGCACGCACCGGATCGATCCGCGCGCCGGCCTCGACCAGCTTGCGCCCCTGGGCGAGGTCGCGCGGCCTGCCGACGGCCAGCACCGCGACCAGGACGCCCGCGCGCAGCCAGCAGACGGTCCAGGCGGCCTCGGCGGGGTCTCCCCGCCACAGCAGCGTGTCGGCGCCGGCGTGGTGGCCCGCGTACTGCACGAAGCGGCCGAACTGCTCGGACCAGAAGTAGGGCACCGGGTCGTACGTCCGCGGCAGCCCGTCGGCTACCGCGGCGGCGACCGCCCGGGGCCCCTGGAGGGCGTTGTCCCAGTGGTGGACGAGCAGACGCTCGCCGTAGCGGGCGGAGGGGAAGGACGCGCAGTCGCCCACGGCGTACACGTCGGGCAGCGAGGTGCGCAGGGAGCTGTCGGCGGTGACCGAGCCGTCCGGACCGAGCGCGATGCCCGAGCCGGCCAGCCAGCCGGTGGCGGGGCGGGCGCCGATGCCCACGATCACCGCTCCGGCGGGGACGGCCCGGCCGTCCGTCAGGTGGACGGCGCCCGGTTCGACGCGTGCGACCCGGGCGCCGGTGAGGAGTGCCGCCCCGCTCTCGGCGTACCAGGCGGCCATCGGAGCGGCGACCTCGGCGGGCAGGGTGCCCGCGAGGGGGCGTCCGGCGGCTTCGACGACGGTGACCGCGCAGCCGGCGGCGCGGGCCGCGGTGGTGAACTCGGCGCCGATCCAGCCGGCCCCGACGACCACGACGTCGTGCTGCCTCTCCAGTACGGGCCGCAGCCGTTCGGCGTCGTCGAGGGTGCGCAGCAGGTGCACCCCGGGGACCCCCTCCGAGCCGGGCAGGACGAGGGGCTCGGCCCCGGTGGCGAGCACCAGGACGTCGTACGGGACGGGGCCCTCCGGGGTGTCCAGCTCGTGTGCCGCGGCGCGCAGGCCGGTCACGTCGAGGCCCAGGCGCAGGGTGATGTCCAGCGCCTCGAAGTCGACGTCGAACGCGGAGTCCTCCGCCTTGCCGAGCAGGACCGCCTTGGACAGCGGCGGCCGGTCGTACGGCTGGTGCGGTTCGGCGCCGATCAGGGTGACGGGGCCCGCGAAGCCCTGTTCACGCAGTGCCACGGCCGTCTGGACGCCGGCCATGCCCGCGCCGACGACCACGACGCGGCGCGGCCGCTCTCCCGCTGTCCGGTCCCACCTCTGCTCGCTCACCGGGCCAGCCTAGCCACCTGACGGGACGTCAGGAGACGGCCTCCTCCACGACGCTCGTCCCGCTGCCCTCCTGGGACTCCCACTCCCACCGCTCGTCCAGCCGCACCCGGCCGTCGGGAAGGTCCGTGACGACGGACACGCAGTGCCCGGCGGAGGTCGTTCCGTCCTGCTTCAGCTGGACGTACCGGAAGTCCAGCCGGTCCGCGTCCCGGGTGCCGACGAGATGGCCGCGGACGACGTCGCCGCCCGCGTACTCGGCCCAGACCCGCCCCTCCCGCTCGTGGTACGTGAACCGGGTGCGGGTGCCGACCTGACCGGGGGCCTGGTCGGCGACGGGCGCGAGGACGAGACCGTCGAGTGAACGGGCCACGGTGGCTGCTCCCTTACTGGCCGTGGGCGGCGGGGTCTAGGCTGGCCACCGTAAGGCACTCGCGGGAGCCCGGGCGCACCGGGCTGAGAGGGAAGCTGACCGGCCTCCGACCGTACGAACCTGATCCGGGTCATGCCGGCGAAGGGAGGGGCTGGACGCCCATGCGCACCTGCGGGAACACCTCTGACGTCCTGGTCGTCGGGGGCGGCATCATCGGCCTGGTGACCGCCTGGCGGTCGGCCCGGCTCGGCCTGTCCACGGCGGTGATCGATCCGGAGCCCGGCGGCGGCGCCGCCGGGGTCGCGGCCGGAATGCTGGCCGCCGTCACCGAGCTCCACTACGGCGAGCAGATGCTGCTCGGCCTCAACCTCGCCTCCGCCGCGCGCTATCCGGAGTTCGTGGCCGAGCTGGAGGAGGCCACCGGTCAGGGGACCGGCTTCCGCACCTGCGGCACGCTGTCCGTCGCGCTGGACTCCGACGACCGGGCCCATCTCCGGGAGCTGCACGCGCTGCAGCAGCGTTCGGGGCTGGACTCCGAGTGGCTGAGCGGCCGCGAGTGCCGCCGTCTGGAACCGATGCTCGCGCCGGGGGTACGCGGCGGACTGCGGGTCGACGGCGACCACCAGGTGGATCCGAGGCGGCTGGCCTCCGCCCTGGTCACCGCGTGCGAGCGGGCCGGGGTGGTCTTCCACCGGGTCTGGGCGCAGCGCCTCCTCGTCGCGCGCGGCCGCGCGACGGGGGTCGTCCTGGCGGAAGGTACGGAGACGTCGGCCGGTCAGGTCGTCCTGGCCGGAGGCAGCCTCAGCGGCCGGTTCGAAGGGCTGCCCGAGGCGGTCGTGCCGCCGGTCCGGCCGGTCAAGGGGCAGGTGCTGCGTCTGACCGTGCCGCCCGCGTACGCCCCCTTCCTCAGCAGGACCGTGCGCGCCGTGGTGCGCGGCAGCCATGTCTATCTCGTGCCCCGGGCCAACGGCGAGCTGGTCGTGGGCGCCACCAGTGAGGAGCTGGGCTGGGACACCACGGTCACCGCGGGCGGGGTCTACGAACTCCTGCGCGACGCCCACGAGCTGGTGCCTGGCATCACCGAGCTGCCGCTGACGGAGACCCGGGCCGGACTGCGCCCCGCGTCGCCGGACAACGCGCCGCTGCTGGGTCCGACCGCGCTGCCCGGTCTGCATCTCGCCACCGGCCACCACCGCAACGGGGTGCTCCTGACCCCCGTGACCGGCGACGTGATGGCCCAGGTGCTGACCACCGGCGAACTGCCCGAGGTGGCCCGCCCCTTCACACCGGGCCGCTTCGGCCCGTCCCCCGCAGCCCTCTCCCCCGCCCCCGCGTCCCAGGAGCAGCCCGCATGACAGAGCCCGCCCCCGCCCCCGTGCCCGGTTCCGCGTCCGTCTCGGTGTCCGTCAACGGGGAGCGCCGCAGCGTCCCGGCGGGGACCCCGCTGGACGCCCTGGTCGCGACGCTGACCACCGCCCACGCCGGGGTCGCCGCCGCGGTCAACGAGGCGGTCGTCCCGCGCGGCCAGTGGTCCGCCACCGCTCTCGCCGACGGTGACCGGGTCGAGGTCCTCACCGCGGTCCAGGGAGGCTGACCGTGTCCGACGATCTCCTCGCCCTCGGCTCCACCGTCCTGTCGTCCCGACTGATCATGGGAACGGGCGGGGCGCCGAGCCTCGACGTGCTGGAACGCTCACTGATCGCTTCGGGCACCGAGCTGACGACCGTGGCGATGCGGCGGCTCGACCCGACCGTCCAGGGTTCGGTGCTCTCCGTACTGGAACGGCTCTCGATCCGCGTCCTGCCGAACACCGCGGGCTGCTTCACCGCGGGTGAGGCCGTTCTGACCGCGCGGCTGGCCCGGGAGGCCCTGGGCACCGACTGGATCAAGCTGGAGGTCGTCGCCGACGAGCGGACCCTGCTGCCCGATCCGATCGAGCTGCTGGACGCCGCCGAGGTCCTGGTCGACGACGGCTTCACCGTCCTGCCGTACACCAACGACGATCCGGTCCTGGCCCGGAAGCTGGAGGACGTGGGGTGCGCGGCGGTCATGCCGCTGGGGTCCCCCATCGGTTCCGGGCTCGGCATCCGCAATCCGCACAACTTCCAGCTGATCGTCGAGCAGGCCGGGGTGCCGGTGATCCTGGACGCCGGTGCGGGGACCGCCTCGGACGCGGCGCTGGCGATGGAGCTGGGGTGCGACGCCGTGATGCTCGCCTCGGCGGTGACCCGGGCCCAGGAGCCGGAGCTGATGGCCGCTGCGATGCGGCACGCGGTGGACGGCGGGCGTCTGGCGTACCGGGCCGGCCGGATCCCGCGGCGCCACTTCGCCGAGGCGTCCTCGCCCACCGGGGGCCGGGCGGCGCTGGATCCGGAGCGCCCGGCCTTCTGACGTCGGCGTCCGCGCGACCGGCCCCCGTGTCACCGCACGCACATGTCCCTGTCACGGCTCGGCCCCAGAACGGCCCCGGGCGCACCGGGGCCGTCCGCCGTGTCCGTGGCGGCTCGTAGACTCGTCCTGTGGACACGACCCTCCAGGACCCTCTCGTCGGGCAGCTGCTCGACGGCCGCTATCGCATCGATGCGCTCATCGCCGTCGGCGGTATGGCCACGGTCTACCGGGCCACGGACACCCGGCTGGACCGGGTGCTCGCCCTCAAGGTGATGCACCCCGCGCTGGCGACGGACGCGGCGTTCGTCGAGCGCTTCATCCGTGAGGCCAAGTCGGTGGCCCGGCTCGCGCACCCCAACGTGGTGGCCGTCTTCGACCAGGGCGCCCAGGGCGCGTACGTGTACCTGGCCATGGAGTACGTCGCGGGGTGCACGCTGCGCGACGTGCTGCGCGAGCGCGGGGCCCTGCAGCCCCGGGCGGCGCTGGACATCCTGGAGCCGGTCCTGGCGGCGCTCGGCGCCGCGCACCGGGCCGGCTTCGTGCACCGTGACATGAAGCCGGAGAACGTCCTGATAGGGGACGACGGCCGGGTGAAGGTCGCGGACTTCGGCCTCGTCCGGGCGGTGGGCACCGTGACGGACACCACCGGTTCGCTCCTGGGCACGGTGTCGTACCTCGCCCCCGAACAGATCGAGCACGGCACGGCGGACACCCGCTCGGACGTGTACGCCTGCGGCGTCGTGCTGTACGAGATGCTGACCGGCGGCAAGCCGCACACCGGCGGGACCGCCGCCCAGGTCATCTACCAGCACCTCAACGAGGACGTGCCCGCCCCGTCCGGTGCCGTTCCCGGTCTGGCGGCCGGGCTGGACGAGCTGGTCGCCGCCGCCACGGCCCGGGCCCCCGAGGGCCGGCCCGACGACGCGGTGGCCCTGCTGGCGATGTCCCGCGTGGTGCGTGCCGCCCTCACCGAGGAGCAGTTGGACGCACTGCCCCCGCAGGCCCGCGCGGAGGTGCACGACGCCGCCGAGGACCGTACGAGCGTGATCCCGCGGGTGATCCCGGCCGGCCAGGGCACCGCGCACCACACCAGCCGTCTGGAGATGCCGCCGCCCCTGCCGCCGGAGACGGGCCGGGGCGGGCGGCGGGGGCGCTTCGCGGCGAATCCCCGGCGCGGGATGCTCGCCGCGCTGGTCGCCCTCCTGCTGGTGCTCGGGGTCGGCGCGGGTGTCTGGTACATCAACGCCGGACAGTTCACCCACGTCCCCTCGCTCATGGGCCAGACCCAGAAGACGGCGGAGGGGCGTCTCTCGGACGCCGGTCTCGGCCTCAGGGGCGTCGAGCGCGCCTACAGCGACACGGTGAAGCGCGGCACGGTGATCAGCAGCGATCCCGCCTCGGGCGAGCAGATCCGGGGGAACGGCACGGTGGAGCTGGTGGTGTCGCGCGGCCCCGAGACCGTGAAGGTGCCCGACATCGAGGGCCTCTCCGTCCCCGACGCCCGGCGCGAGCTGAAGCAGGCGGGCCTGGAGCAGGGCATGGTCACCCGGGAGTTCGACGAGGAGGTCGTCCGGGGTGACGTCATCCGTACGGATCCAGCCGTCGGCACCGCGCGTCACGCCGGTTCCGCGGTCGCGCTGGTCATCAGCAGGGGCAGCCCGGTCGACGTCCCCGACGTCTCGGGGCTCAACGTCGAGGACGCCACCGCCGAGCTGGACGAGGCGGGACTGAAGGCGAAGGTGCTGCCCGGCCGGGTGAATTCCTCCGAGGCCGCGGGCGACGTGGCCGAGCAGACACCCGGCAGCGGCGAGGAGGCGGCCGAGGGAGACACCGTCGAGCTCACGATCTCCAAGGGCCCGCGGATGGTCGGCGTCCCCGATGTGACCGGTCAGGACGTCGACGAGGCCCGGAGCGCGCTGGAGGAAGCGGGCTTCGAGGTCGAGGTCGACCGGCCGTTCCTCTCCTTCAGTGACACGGTCGCGAGCCAGTCGGTCGAGGGCGGACAGAAGTCCCCCGAGGGCTCCACGATCACGATCAGGACCAAGGGTCTCTAGAACATGCGCAATCCTGTGGGCGGACATGTCCCGGTGGCCGGCGGTCTCGCCAAGGTCGGTCTCGGCTACGCGCGGGAGCTGGCGGCGGAAGCCGTGCAGGTCTTCGTCGCCAATCCGCGCGGCTGGGCGACACCGCCCGGGAATCCGGCGCAGGACGACCTGTTCCGCGCGGAGTGCGCGGCGGCGTCGCTCCCCGCGTACGTCCACGCCCCGTACCTGATCAACTTCGGCTCGCACACCGAGGCCACGGTGGAGCGGTCCGTCGACTCCCTGCGGCACTCGCTGCGCCGGGCCAGGGAGATCGGCGCCCTCGGCGTCGTGGTCCACACCGGTTCGGCGACGGGCGGCCGGCCGCGGGCCGAGGCCCTCGCACAGGTCCGTACGCACCTGAGGCCGCTGCTGGACGAGCTGACCCACGACGACGACCCGTTCCTGCTGCTGGAGTCGACCGCCGGACAGGGCTTCTCGCTCTGCTCACGGACCTGGGACTTCGGCCCGTACTTCGAGGCCCTGGACTCCCACCCCAAGCTGGGTGTCTGCCTGGACACCTGCCACATCTACGCGGCGGGTCACGACCTGGCGGGTCCCGCCGGCATGCGGCAGACACTCGACCTGCTGGTGGACACGGTCGGCGAGGGACGGCTGAAGCTGATCCACGCCAATGACTCCAAGGACGTGGTGGGTGCCCACAAGGACCGGCACGAGAACATCGGAGCGGGCCACATCGGCGCCGAGCCGTTCCGCGAGCTGTTCTCGCATCCGGCGACCGACGGCGTACCGCTGATCATCGAGACGCCCGGTGGCAAGGAGGGGCACGCGGCGGACGTGGCACGCCTGAAGGAGCTGCGGGGCGACGGCGTTCCCTCGGTGACCGGGCCCGGGCTCCCCGCGGCATGACCGGCACCGCCGGACACCCCGGGGCGGCAGAGGCCCGCCAGGGTGCACCGCTGTCGCGGGATCAGAGCTCGGGACCGTCCCCGGGCTCCTCCTGATAGGAGTAGCGCTGCTCGCTCCACGGGTCGCCGATGTTGTGATAGCCGCGCTCTTCCCAGAAACCGCGGCGGTCGGCCGTCATGTACTCGATGCCGCGGACCCATTTCGGACCCTTCCAGGCGTACAGGTGCGGTACGACGAGCCTCAGCGGGAATCCGTGTTCGGCGGTGAGCAGTTCGCCGTCCTTGTGGGTGGCGAAGAGCGTCCCGTCCGAAATGAAGTCGGCCAGTCGAAGATTCGAGCTGAATCCGTATTCGGCCCAGACCATCACATGGGTGACATGGGGCGCGGGCGGTGCCAGTTCGACGACCTCGCGGGCGAGGATTCCGCCCCATTCGGCGCCGAGCATGCTGAATTTCGTCACGCAGTGGAGGTCGGCGACGACGGAGGAGAACGGCAGTGACGAGAATTCCTGGTGATTCCAGCAGTGCTTCTCGCCGTCGGCGGTGGCCCCGAAGACCCGGAACTCCCAGCGGTCGGGCTTGAACTTGGGCACCGGCCCGTAATGGGTGACCGGCCAGCCACGCTGCAGTCGCTGCCCCGGCGGTAGCCCGGACTGCTCTGCTGTGCCGCGTTCCCGGCTTTCCGGCTGACCCATGCCTCCATGGTGACAGACAGGCAGGGGTGGTCATGACCAGGGGAGAGTTGATTCGGGCAACTCATACTAAGCGTGCACTTACTGGACGACCGCCGGGTGCGATGCGAGGATGCGGCGCACACGTGCCCAGTCCACCGGTTGGAAGGAGCCTCTGCGATGCAGGGCGACCCCGAGGTCCTCGAGTTCCTCAACGAACAGCTGACCGCCGAATTGACGGCCATCAACCAGTACTTCCTCCACGCGAAGATGCAGGACAACTTCGGCTGGACGAAGCTCGCCAAGTACACCCGGGCCGAGTCGTTCGACGAGATGAAGCACGCCGAGATCCTCACCGACCGGATTCTCTTCCTGGACGGCCTGCCCAACTACCAGCGGCTCTTCCATGTGCGGGTCGGCCAGACGGTCACCGAGATGTTCCAGGCCGACCGCCAGGTCGAGGTGGAGGCGATCGACCGCCTCAAGCGGGGCATCGAGGTGATGCGCGGCAAGGGCGACATCACGTCGGCGAACATCTTCGAGTCCATCCTGGCGGACGAGGAGCACCACATCGACTACCTCGACACCCAGCTGGAGCTGGTGGAGAAGCTGGGGGAGCCGCTCTACATCGCCCAGCTGATCGAGCAGCCGGAGAGCTGATCCGCCCGGGGCCACCCGTACCCGGAAGGTGCGTCGTCGTCCGGCGGCCGCTCAGGCGGCGTCGGAGAGCCGGACGTCCGGTGTGGTGCCGAAGAGGGAGGGCGCGCCGGCCGGTGTGCCCGTCGACTCCGTACGTGCCTTCAGGAGCTCCCCGCGCGTGCAGTCCCCGCGGCCCAGCAGCGCCTGGATGCGGCGGACGCAGCCGCCGCAGTCCGTGCCGGCCTTGCAGGCGGAGGCGATCTGGCGCGGTGTGCACGCACCATCGTCCGCATGTTTCTTGACCTGCTGCTCGGTGATGCCGAAGCAGGAGCAGACGTACATGCGGTTCACCTCCCGGCGGGTTCGATCGCTGCGCCGTCCCGACTTTCGGTGAGGCTAACCTAACCTTACCCGTCACCAGCGGTGCGGAAAAGCCCCGGGAACGCCTGTGGGGCACGGATCACATCGATCCGTGCCCCACAGGCGTCTCTCCGGTGATGCCTACTGGTCGCGGTACATCTCGGCGACCAGGAACGCCAGGTCGAGGGACTGGCTGCGGTTGAGGCGCGGGTCGCAGGCCGTCTCGTAGCGCTGGTGCAGATCGTCCACGAAGATCTCGTGGCCGCCGCCCACGCACTCGGTGACGTCGTCACCGGTGAGCTCGACGTGGATGCCGCCCGGGTGCGTGCCGAGGCCCTTGTGCACCTCGAAGAAGCCCTTGACCTCGTCCAGGACGTCGTCGAAGCGGCGCGTCTTGTGGCCGGACGCGGCCTCGAAGGTGTTGCCGTGCATCGGGTCGGTCACCCACACCACGGTGGCTCCGGAGGCCGTGACCTTGTCGACGAGCTCGGGGAGCTTGTCGCGGACCTTGTCGGCGCCCATGCGCACGATGAAGGTCAGCCGGCCCGGCTCGCGGTCGGGGTCGAGGCGGTCGACGTAGCCGAGCGCCTCGTCGACGGTGGTCGTCGGGCCGAGCTTGATGCCGATGGGGTTGCTGACCTTCGACGCGAACTCGATGTGGGCGCCGTCCATCTGCCGGGTGCGCTCACCGATCCAGACCATGTGGCCCGAGGTGTCGTACAGCCGGCCGGTGCGCGAGTCGGTGCGGGTCAGCGACGACTCGTAGTCCAGGAGCAGTGCCTCGTGCGAGGCGTAGAACTCGACGGCCTTGAATTCGGCCGGGTCCGTGCCGCACGCCTTCATGAAGTTCAGCGCGTTGTCGATCTCGCGGGCCAGGGCCTCGTAACGCTGGCCGGACGGCGAGGACTTCACGAAGTCCTGGTTCCAGGCGTGCACCTGGCGCAGGTCGGCGTAACCGCCGGTGGTGAAGGCGCGGACCAGGTTCAGCGTGGAGGCGGACGCGTGGTACATCCGCTTCAGCCGGTCGGGGTCGGGGATCCGGGCTTCCTCCGTGAAGGCGAAGCCGTTCACCGAGTCGCCGCGGTAGGTCGGCAGCGTCACGCCGTCGCGGGTCTCGGTCGACTTGGAGCGCGGCTTGGAGTACTGGCCCGCGATCCGGCCGATCTTCACGACGGGCACCGAGGCCGCGTACGTGAGGACGGCGCTCATCTGGAGCAGCGTCTTCAGCTTGGCCCGGATGTGCTCGGCCGACACGGCGTCGAAGGCCTCGGCGCAGTCACCGCCCTGCAGCAGGAACGCCTCGCCCTTGGCGACGGCTCCCAGGCGGGCACGCAGCTGGTCGCACTCGCCGGCGAAGACGAGCGGCGGATACGACTCGAGGTCCGCGAGTACATCGCGCAGAGCCTCGGCATCGGGGTACTCGGGCTGCTGCGCCGCGGGAAGGTCTCGCCAGGTGTTGCCACCGGCGACGGAGGTATTGGCGTTCACGGTCACGCCCCCAACATTACGGGGTCGGTGACCCCGCCCCTCCGCGCGCTCAACCAATGAGACGCACGCTCGTTTGTCCGGTGCATCCGCTAGGGTTCGGGACATGTTCGCGCAGAAGACCCAGAACTGGTGGTGGACCGCTCATCCGGCGGCCCGCTGACTCATCGCGCGTACAGACTTCGCGAAGGCCGCCCGAGGGGCGGCCTTCTCTGCGTTTCGGAGCCGGGAGCCGTTCCTCCATCAGGAAGGAACACCCATGTCCGACCGTGCCGAGCACGTCCCCGCCACCGATCTCGTCCAGCGGCTGCTCCGGGACGACTCCCCGCCCTTCGCGCTGCTCCGGAGACGGACACCGGGACGCGACCACGACACCGTCGAGGTCCTCATCGGCGAGGTGCGCGAGGTGGACCGGCTCGCCGCGATCCCGGTGGACGAGCGGCCCTCGCTGGCCCTCGTGCCCTTCCGGCAGATCGCCGAGCGCGGTTTCGACGTGCGCGACGACGGCACCCCGCTGGCCGTGCTGGTCGCCGACGAGATCCACGAACTGCCGCTGGCCGACGTCCTCGCGCAGCTGCCCGCCCACGAGGTCCGGGTCGAGGACGGTGCCTTCGACGTGCCGGACGAGGAGTACACGGACATCGTCCGGCGGGTGGTCGAGGACGAGATCGGGCAGGGCGAGGGCGCCAACTTCGTGATCCGGCGGACCTTCGGCGGGGAGATCCCCGGGTTCGGCAGGGCCGACGCACTGGCGCTGTTCCGTCGGCTGCTGGCCGGTGAGCGGGGCGCGTACTGGACGTTCGTCGTGCACACGGGCGACGGACGGGGCGGGCCCTCCTCACCCGGGCGGGCGACGACCGGGCGGACGCTGGTCGGGGCGAGCCCCGAGGTGCACGTGCGGATGTCCGGCGGGACGGTCGTGATGAATCCGATCAGCGGGACGTACCGCTACCCGGCCGGGGGGCCGACCGCCGAGAGCCTGCTGGCCTTCCTCGGCGACCGCAAGGAGACCGAGGAGCTCTCCATGGTGGTCGACGAGGAACTCAAGATGATGTGCACCGTCGGCGACATGGGCGGTGTGGTCGTCGGCCCCCGGCTCAAGGAGATGGCCCACCTCGCCCACACCGAGTACGAGCTGCGCGGGCGTTCCTCGCTGGACGTGCGCGAGGTGCTGAAGGAGACCATGTTCGCGGCGACGGTCACCGGCTCCCCCGTGCAGAACGCCTGCCGGGTGATCGAGCGGTACGAGCCCGGGGGCCGCGGCTACTACGCGGGAGCCCTGGCCCTGCTGCGCCGGGAGCCGGGTGGGACGCAGACGCTGGACTCGCCGATCCTGATCCGCACGGCCGACATCTCGGCCACCGGCCGGCTGCGGGTCCCGGTCGGGGCGACCCTGGTGCGCCACTCCGACCCGGCGGGCGAGGTCGCCGAGACCCATGCGAAGGCGGCCGGTGTGCTGGCGGCGCTGGGTGTCCGGCCGGGCAGGCCCGAGGCGGAGGCGGGCCGTCCGCAGCTGGCCTCCGATCCGCGGGTGCAGGCGGCCCTGGACGACCGGCGCGGCGGCCTCGCCCCGTTCTGGCTGCGGATGCAGGAGCGGACGCGGGAGCTGTCCGGCCATGCCCTGGTGGTGGACGGTGAGGACACCTTCACCGCGATGCTGGCGCATCTGCTGCGTTCCTCGGGCCTCACGGTCTCGGTGCGCAGGTACGACGAGCCCGGGCTGCGCGACACCGTACGGGCGCACGTGGGCCCGGTCGTCCTGGGCCCGGGGCCCGGCGATCCGGGGGACGCGTCGGATCCGAAGATGCGGCTGCTGCGCGGGCTGACCGCCGAGCTGGTGCGGGACCACCGGCACGGCCTGCTGGGCGTCTGCCTGGGCCATGAGCTGATCGCGGCGGAGCTGGGCCTGGAGATCGTCCGCAAGGACGTGCCGTACCAGGGGGCACAGACCCGGATCGAGCTGTTCGGCCGCCCGGAGACCGTGGGCTTCTACAACAGCTTCACCGCGCGGTGCGACGGGGCGGCGGCGGCCGAGCTGGCGGCCCACGGCATCGAGGTGAGCCGGGAGGCGGCCTCCGGCGAGCTGCACGCCCTGCGGGGGCCGGGGTTCGCGTCGGTGCAGTTCCACCCGGAGTCGGTGCTGACGCTGAGGGGCGCCACGATCGTCACCGAGCTGCTGGCGGCGCTGCCGGTGCCCGGCTGAGGAACGGCTCCGCGGGGCCCCGGGACCGGGGTCCTACGGAGCGGCCACAGGCGCCGGGACCAGGACGTTCTCGCTGCGGCGGCCCGCGAGGTAGTCGGCGACGTTCCGCACCGTCGCGTCGATGATCTGGCCCACGGCGTCCCTCGTGTAGTACGCCTGGTGCGAGGTCACGATGACGTTGGGGAAGGTGACGAGCCTCGCGAGGGTGTCGTCGTCGATGCCCTCCATGGACTTGTCGACGTAGAAGAGTCCCGCCTCCGCCTCGTACACGTCGAGTCCGACCCCGGTGAATCGGCCGGCCCGCAGCGCGGCGACGAGCGCGGTGGAGTCGACGAGGCCGCCGCGGCTGGAGTTGACCAGGATCGCGTCGTCCTTCATCGCGGACAGGGCGTCCTCGCCGATGATGTGGTGGGTCGCGGGCAGCAGCGGGACGTGGAGGCTGATCAGATCGGCCTCGGTGAAGAGCCGCTCCTTCTCGACGTACGTCATGCCGAGTGCGGTGCAGGCGGGGTTCTCGGCGATGTCCCAGCCCAGCAGGTTCATCCCGAAGCCGTGGGCGATCCGGGCGAACGCCTCGCCGATCTTGCCGGTGCCGACCACACCGGCGGTGCGGCCGTGCATGTCCCGCCCGAGCAGCCCGTCGAGCCGGAAGTCGAAGTCCCTGGTGCGGCTCACCGCGCGGACGATGCGGCGGTTGACGGCCATGGCCAGGGTCCAGGCGAATTCGGCGACCGAGTGGGGCGAGTAGTACGAGACCCGTGCGACCTGCAGCGCGAGCCGTTCGGCCACGTCGAGGTCGATGTTGTTGAAGCCGGTGGAGCGCTGGGCGATCATCTGCGTGCCGCCGGCCGCGAGGGTCTGCAGGACCGAGCCGCCGAGGTCGGCGTTGACGCTGGTGGAGATGACCTCGTAGCCGGCCGCGATCGGGGCGGTGTCCTCGGTGAGGAAGACGTCCAGGCAGCGCACGTCGTGCTGCCCGGCGAAGGCCTTCTCGATCAACGGCTTCTCGTCCGACTGCACACCGAATGCCAGGATTTCCACGACGTCTCCCGGGATGGAGGTACGGGCTCTGGCGAATATACGGCCCGTACCCCCGGAGCGCCGCTCGGCCGGGGAAACCCCGGCCCGCGTGTACCGGGCCGGGCCGGCGCTCCTCCCGTTGTCCGCCCCCGCCGCCCCGTCAGTCGTCGTCGAGGCCGGCCTGGATCGCGTACCGCACGAGCTCCACCCGGTTGTGCAGCTGGAGCTTGCCCAGGGTGTTCTGGACGTGGTTCTGCACGGTGCGGTGCGAGATGACGAGGCGCTCGGCGATCTGCTTGTACGAGAGCCCCTTGGCGACCAGCCGCAGCACCTCGGTCTCGCGCTCGGTGAGCTGCGGGGCCTTCGGCTCGTTCGAGGCGGCCGGGGCCGGGTCGGAGGCGAGCCTGCGGTATTCGCCGAGGACCAGTCCGGCGAGGCCGGGGGTGAAGACCGGGTCGCCGGCCGCGGTGGCCCGCACCGCGTCGGTCAGCTCCTGGGTGCTGGCCGATTTGAGCAGGTAGCCGGTGGCGCCGGACTTCACGGCCTCCAGCACGTCGGCGTGCTCGCCGCTGGCCGAGAGGACCAGGACGCGCAGCCCGGGGTGGGAGCCGACGAGCTCCTTGCAGACCTGGACACCGGGCATGCCCGGCAGGTTGAGGTCGAGCACGAGGACGTCGGGGCCGGCGGCCCCGGCCCGGCGGACGGCCTGCGGGCCGTCCCCGGCCGTCGCCACGACGTCGAAGCCGGACTCGGCCAGGTCGCGGGCCACGGCGTCGCGCCACATCGGGTGGTCGTCGACGACCATCACCTTGATGGGCCGCGCCTCGGACGCCTGTGTGTTCGGTGTGCTCATCGGACCGATCCTGCCTTCCCCCGGGAAACCTTCGGAACCTTCAGTTCGACCTCGGTGCCCTGCCCCGGTACCGAGATCAGTTCTGCTGTGCCGCCGAGATCGCGCAGCCGCCCGCGGATCGACAGGGCCACGCCGAGGCGCCCCTCGCCCTCCGCCTGGTCGAGCCGGCCCTCCGGGATGCCGGGCCCGTCGTCCCGGACCGTGACGATCACCTCGTGCGGCTCGTCCTCGACCAGGATCCAGGCCTGCGCGTCCGGTCCGGCGTGGACCCGCACATTGTCCAGGGCGGCGCTCACCGCGGCGGCGAGCTCACGCGCGGCCCCGGGGGCGAGCAGCACCGGGGCGCCCGGCTCGGCGAAGCTGACCCGGGAACCCGCGTGCGGGGCGAGGAGGGTGCGCAGGTCGCGGTCGGAGGGCCCGGCGCCCTCGTCGTCGGGGTCGACGTCCACGGTGCGGACCACGGCGCCCTCGGCGCTGTCCTCGGAGACCCGGGTGGTGGGCACCAGGCCGCTGGAGACCAGGGTGCGCAGGGCGACCTCCTGCTCCCCCGCCATCCGGCCCAGCTCGGCGGCCTCGCCGCCGAGCGCGTTGCCGCGGCGCTGCACCATGGCGAGGACCTGCAGGACGCTGTCGTGGATGTCGCGGGCGAGCCGCTCCCGCTCGCGGGTGGCCGCCTCGATCTCCAGGGCGCGGGCGAGGGTGCGCTCACTGGCGCGGGCGACCTCGACGACGTACCCGATGGCGATGGAGGCGACCCAGACCAGCAGGACGTTGTGGAAGGTGTCCCGGCTGGGCTCGCCGCGCTCGATGATGTTGGCGGCGGCGACGAGGGTGGAGGCGACGGCGGCCCAGCGCCAGCCGCCCTTGAGCGCGAACGCGAGGACCGCGCCGGCGGTCCAGATCGACGGGAGGGTCGTGCCGTCGGTGTGCCGGGCGCTGAAGTCGGCCAGGGGTGTCAGCAGGATCCCGGTCAGGGCTATGGCCAGGTCGGCGCCGAGGAACCGCTTGGTGCAGTTCGCCGCGTTGGCCACCCGGGGGAGCGTGGCCAGCGTCCACAGGGCGAGGAACGCGAGGAACGCGAGGGCCACCCCGGGCCGGTCGTACGGCTTCCCGCGGAAGCCCGCGAGCAGCACCGCGTAGATCAGGGCCAGTACGCGGTACGCCGTCAGCGCCCGCCACAGCGGCTGCTCGACCGACATCCGTACGACCCGCTCACGCCTGGCCATGGTCCCTCCCCCGTTTCCCCTCCGCCCGGACGGCCGACGACGCCGTTACGCGCCGGACCGTTCCGCGCCCTTCTTCTTCGCCTCGTCCGCGAGCTGCTTCTTGGCCGCGGTCGCGTAGATGTCCACGTATTCCTGGCCCGAGAGCTTCATGATCTCGTACATGACCTCGTCGGTCACCGAGCGCAGGATGAAGCGGTCGCCGTCCATGCCCTGGTAGCGGCTGAAGTCGAGCGGCTTGCCGATCCTGATGCCGGGCCGCATCAGCCGGGGCATCACCTGCCCGGGCGGCTGGATCTTCTCCGTGTCGATCATGGCTACGGGGATGACCGGTGCCCCGGTGGCGAGCGCCACCCGGGCGAGGCCGCCGGGCTTGCCCCGGTAGAGGCGCCCGTCGGGCGACCGGGTGCCCTCCGGGTAGATCCCGAAGAGCCCGCCGCTCTCGATGACCTGGATGCCTGCCCGTATGGCCGCCTCGCCGGCTCCGCGGCCGCCGGAGCGGTCCACCGGCAGCTGGCCGACGCCCCTGAAGAAGGCGGCGGTGAGCCTGCCCTTCACTCCGGGGGAGGTGAAGTACTCGGCCTTGGCGATGAAGGTCACCTTGCGGTCGAGGACGGCCGGCAGGAAGAAGGAGTCGGAGAAGGACAGATGGTTGCTCGCGAGGATCGCCGGCCCCTGTTCGGGGATGTTCTCCAGGCCCTCCACCCACGGCCGGAAGGCGACTTTCAGAGACCCGCCGATGGAGAACTTCATTGCGCCGTAGATCACTCGGGTGCCTCCTGTGTGCTGTCGTTCAGACCTTAACCTGTGGTGCCTGCGGCCTTTTCCGCCCGGCCCCGGGCACGGTCCGCCGCGGGTGGCCTCCGGACGGCGGCCGCTCGGGCCGATACGGCCCTGGTCGGTGTCGGTCCGGTCGCGTACGGTGAAGTAATCCTTTTGCACTCCCCCCGCACGCCCCGTCCCGCTCATGAACAGGAGACCCCGGTGCCGGTCCTCCCTGGAGCCGAGCCGTTCCGCCACGAGGGCGGAGAGGTCGGCGTCCTCCTCTGTCACGGTTTCACCGGTTCACCGCAGTCGATGCGTCCCTGGGCCGATTATCTGGCGGAGCGCGGGCTGACCGTGTCCCTCCCGCTGCTGCCGGGACACGGCACGCGCTGGGAGGACATGGCGGTCACGGGCTGGCAGGACTGGTACGCCGAGGTGGACCGGGAGCTGCGGGCGCTGCGCGACCGGTGCGCGCAGGTCTTCGTCTTCGGCCTCTCCATGGGAGGCGCCCTGTCGCTGCGCCTCGCCGCGAAGCACGGGGACGCGGTGACGGGGCTGGTGCTGGTGAATCCGGCGAACAAGGTGCACGGCCTGTCGGCGTACGCCCTCCCGGTGGCCCGGCACGTGGTGCGGACGACGAAGGGGCTGACCAGCGACATCGCGCTGGAGGGCTCCGAGGAGGTCGGCTACGACCGGGTGCCGCTGCACGCCGCGCACTCGGTCCGGAAGTTCTTCCGGCTGGTCGACACCGAGCTGCCCCAGGTCACCCAGCCGATCGTGCTGCTGCACAGCCCGCAGGACCATGTCGTGCCGCCGGCCGACTCCGCGCGGATCCTCAGCCGGGTGTCGTCGACGGAAGTCGAGGAGATCCTGCTGGAACAGAGCTACCACGTGGCGACGTTGGACCACGATGCGGAGCGGATCTTCGATGAGAGTTACCGGTTCATCGGCCGCCTCGCACCCAGCGTCGGCAAGAAGGGGAGCACGTCCGGTGGCTGAGCACGACGCGGAGCGCGCGGGCAGTGACGAGGAGCGCGAACCGCGCCCCACGGAGGGGACGGCCGTCCCCGAAGGTACGGAGGAGGCCGGGCGGCTCGACGAGACCGCGGCCTGGGAGGCGATCGTCGCCGGATACGGCGAGGAGCCGCCGGACCCGCCGGGTGCCAAGCCCTTCAAGTCGGTCGAGGACCTCGCCCTGCTGGAGGACGACCAGCTCAACACCCTGCCGGGTACGGACTCCGGCGCGGGGGACGGCGCGGACAAGGGCGCGGGCAAGAAGGCGCCCGGCAGGCCGCCGGAGAAGCAGTCACTGGGCAGTTCGGTCGTCTTCGCCCCGGGGGTCGCCGGTCCGCGCGACTACGAGGTGGCGGAGCCGCCCGACGGCGACGCGCACGACCCGGACGACAGTGAGGAGGGGCACTTCGTCCCGCCCGAGCCGCCGCCGCTGCCGGAGGCCGACGTGACGGCGAAGTTCGCCTGGCTCGCGGTGGTCGGCGGGCCGGTGCTGATGCTGATCGCGGTGCTGCTGCAGTGGGAGATGACGTGGTGGCTCACCACGCTCTGCATCGGCGGCTTCCTGGGCGGCTTCGCCACCCTGGTGGCGCGCATGCCCCACGACGACGACGAGGACGACGCCGAACCGGGCAGCGGCGCGGTCGTCTGACCGCACCACCGGAGCCGGGCCTCCCGGGACGAAGGGCACGGACCGAGGAACGCGGCACGGACCGAAGGGCGCGGCGCGACCGGCGCCCTCACCCCCCGGCGGGCACCCTGAGGGCGGCCAGGACGGGCAGGTGGTCCGTGGCCGCCCTCAGGTCCGCCTCGGTGATGCCGGGCAGCCCTGCCGGCACCCCGCAGCCGAGCACCTCGATGCCGCCGCTCGCGAACACCGCGTCGATGCGCTTGCCCGGTGCGTGGGGCGGAAAGGTGTGCTCGCCTCCCCACGGCCGTACGGACCAGCAGTCCTGGAGCCGCCCGGCCAGCCGCCGGAACGCCCGCCCCCGCGGTACGTCGTTGAGGTCGCCGGCGACGACGGCGTGCGGGGCGCCCATCGCGTCGACGTGGTCGAGCAGGAAGCCGGTCTGGGCCAGCCGCTCCTCGTGCCGCAGGCTCAGGTGGCAGCTCACCACCGCGAGCCGGGCCCCAGCGATCCGCACCACCGCCGTGGCCAGCCCCCGCCGGTGCAGCCCGGGGGTGAGCGGCAGGAGGACGTCGTCGGTCCGCTCCACCGTGGCGCGCAGGGAGCAGAGCAGCAGGGGTCCTGCCGCGGTGGCTCCGCCGCTGAGGATCACCAGGTCGGTCGCGGCGGCGAGTCCGGCGGCGGCCTTGCGCCAGCGGAAGAAGCGCGGGGCCTCCTGGACGCACACCAGGTCGGGTGCGCAGGCCCGGATGACGCGGGCCAGTGCGTCGGTGTCATCGCGCAGCGAGCGGACGTTGTAGCTGAGCACCCTGATGACGGCCGAACCGTCCGGCTCGGTGCGGGACTCGGGCAGCGTCATCGGCGTCGTGACCATGCGATGCACGATACGACGGACGCCCGCCGCTCCCCGGAGGGCGCGACGGGCGTCGGAGCAGTGCGTGGCGCCTAGCCCTGGCGGGCCAGGTCCGCGGCGCCCACCAGGCCTGCCTTGCCGCCCAGTTGGGCTGCGAGGACCTGCGCGTGCGGACGCCATTCGCCGCCGATCAGCCAGCGCCGGAACGACTTGCGGATCGGGTCGAGGACCAGTTCGCCCTCGTCCGAGACGCCGCCGCCGACGATGAAGGCCGACGGGTCGAAGAGCGAGGCGAGGTCGGCGAGTCCGGCACCGGCCCAGCGGGCCAGCTCACGGAACGAGTCGACGGCCACCGGGCAGCCCTGCCGGGCGGCCTGGCTGATGTGCTTGCCCTCGATGCCCTCGACCGTGCCGTCGCCGAGCGACAGCAGGATCACGGCGTTCTCGGGTGTGGCGTTGGCGCGCTGCTTCGCGTACCGGACGAGCGCGCGCCCGGAGGCGTACTGCTCCCAGCAGCCCTGGCTGCCGCAGCCGCAGAGCAGACCGTCCGGAACGACGCGGATGTGACCGAATTCCGCCGCCACACCGAAGCGTCCGCGGCGCAGCTTGTTGCCGATGATGATGCCGCCG
Source organism: Streptomyces clavifer (assembly GCA_014651175.1). Classification (GTDB taxonomy): domain Bacteria; phylum Actinomycetota; class Actinomycetes; order Streptomycetales; family Streptomycetaceae; genus Streptomyces; species Streptomyces clavifer. The sequence goes on from BMWJ01000009.1 coordinate 304,517, forward strand.
CCCAGGCCGGTGCCGAGCGTGATGCAGATGACGTCGTCGTGGCCCTGGCCGGCTCCGAAGCGGTACTCGCCCCAGGCCGCCGCGTTGGCGTCGTTCTCGACGACGACCGGGAGGCCGGTGCGCTGTTCGACCTTGTCCTTCAGCGGCTCGTGCCGCCAGTTGATGTTCGGGGCGAACAGCACGGTGGCGCGCTTGTCGTCGACGTATCCGGCCGCGCCGATGCCGACGGCTTCGACGTCGTGCCCGTCGCTCGCTCCGGCCACGGCCGAGCTGATCGCGTCGACGATCCCTTCGGCCGTCGGCGGGGTCGATACCTTGAACGTCGAGAGGATCCGGCCCTCTTCGTCGACCACTCCAGCCGCGATCTTCGTGCCGCCGATATCGACGCCGATGGTGAGTCCCATGAATCCCTCAGTTTCGGTCGAGCCCCGCTACGGCCAACCGTACCCGAGCCGGGGACGGGTATTTCCGGCCCCGGGTCAGTCCAGGTCAATGTGTTCGCTGCCGCCCGGGCCCCCGTCACGCGGGTCCGAGGGGTCGTCGGCCGCCTTCCCCGGCGGGCCCGACGCGGCCGGGGCGTCACCCGCGGTGCCGCCGGGGCCCTCGGTGCCGCGGGTCCAGCGGCTCTCCTGGCCCTCGACCGCGGAGCGGTAGGCGGCCAGTAGTTCGTTCCCCGCGGCGGCGAGATGGCCGAAGAGGTCCGGATTGCGCTCGATGACGGGTTCGACTGCGGACTTGGCCTGCCGGATGACCTGCTGGACGGTGCCCTGGGCGGCCATGCCGAGCAGCGGCGACCGGAACTCGGAGACCTTGTCGGCCACCGCGTCGATCAGCTTGCGCAGCTCCTCGGCGGCGGATCCGGGCGGCGGTCCGTACTGGGCGCGGCGGCGGGCCTTCTCCGCCTCGAGGTCCTCGGCGCAGGCCTCCGCCCACGCGTCGTCGTCGGCGGGACGATCGGTGGCTTCACTCATGGCGGACTCCTGCGACGCGGTTGCCTGTGGTGGCCGTACGGGCCACGTACTACCGACGTTACCCGAACGGTGATACGGCGTTCAGGGTGTCCGCGGCCAGAGCGCGGGGTCCGGTGTGAACCGGACACGCAGCACGCCGTCGGTCAGCGCCGCCCCCGACACGGTGCAGCGGCGCAGTGCGGACTCCAGGCGGACCACGCGGTGGAACGGACCGGCGGTGAGGAGCAGTTCGTCGCCCCGGCGGACGAGCCGGAGGTCCTCCTTGACGGCGCCGGGCAGCGGCAGGCACCAGACGAGGACGCCGTCGCTCCCGTCACGGGCGTCCTCGGTCCACCAGGGGTCGTCGGCACGGCCCGGTGCCCGGTCGTCGGGTGCGGGGATCCGGTCGAGGAGCGCGAGGTCGTCGAGGGTCCGCGGGTCGCGCCCGAGGTGGGCCGCCTCACTCACGGGCGTGCCGGTCTCCTGCCAGCCGGCCAGGCACTTCTCCTGCCGGGCGGCGAGATCGGCGAACCAGGGGTCGGACGAGTGCCGGGGCAGGACGCGGTTGGCGACGAGGCCGTCGACGCGCAGTCCGTACAGGGCCAGTCCGGTCCGGGCGGTGCGCAGGGCGTCCTCGGCGGCGGGCCCCGGTTCGGCCACCAGCCGTACGGTCGTCGCCGCGTCCCCGATCAGGGCCTCGACGGCGGCCAGCTCGGCGTCCTTGCGGGCGGCGGCCTCGTACAGCCACTGGGCCGGCATGGGTACGCCGGCGAGTTGCGCGAGCATCGGGCGCAGCGCGCGGGCGGCCTGGCGTTCCCGGGGCAGGAGGCGGCGCAGGTAGCGGCGCAGCTGCTCGGGCAGGGCGAGCAGCGCGAGGGCGTCGGCCAGCGGGGGGAGGTCGACGACGAGGACGTCGTAGCGGTCCTCGGACCAGTCGCCCCCGGCTGCCCGGTGCAGGGTGTGCAGGAGGGCGAGCTGCGCGCTTCCGGGCAGTTCGGTGAGTTCCTCGCCGTCCAGCCGGCGGGCGCCGAGCAGGTCGAGGACGCCGGAGGCCCGGTCCTGGAGGGCGACGAGTTCACCGCGGAAGTGGTCCGCGGAGTCGACGCGGGCGTGGTGGAGCCCTTCCGCGGCCTCGGTGGGCGCGTCGCCGTTGCCGGCCGGGAGGCCGGGTACGGCGTCGGAGGAGACCAGCAGCGTGCGCCGGCCTCGGGCCGCCGCCGCCAGCGCGGTCGCCGCGGCGACGGTGGTACGGCCTGCGCCGCCGGGGCCGGTGACGAGGACCGTACGCATGATCAGGCCTTCGGGACGGATTCGACGCGCTTCTTCAGGCCGGCCAGGGCACGGTCGATGATGACCTTCTCGGCCTTGCGCTTGATCATGCCCAGGAGGGGGATCTTGACGTCCACGGCGAGCCGGTAGGTGACCTCGGTGCGGTCGCCGACGCCGAGGGGCGCCAGGGCGTAGCTGCCGTCGAGGGCGCGCAGCATCTGGGACTTGACGAGGGTCCAGCCGACTTCGTACTCGTTGTTCCAGGTGTAGGCGAGGACGTGGTCGTCCTTGATCGCTCCGGCGTCCAGTACCAGCCGGACCTGCTCGGCACGGCCCTGGTCGTCGGTGGCCAGGATCTCGGCCTCCTTCACCTCGCCGGTCCATTCGGGATAGCGGGCGAAGTCGGCGATCACTCCCATGACGTCGGCCGGTGCCGCCTCGATCGTGATGCTCGAGCTGGTGTGTTCAGCCATCGCCGTGGCCCTCCAGTGCGGTGTTACCGGTCGCGTTCGGCAGAGGCCTGCCGTGTGCAGGCTATCGCGTGCCCGCCGTCGCCCCGTCCACGCCCCGGCCGGTGCCGTTCACCACTCCAGGGCCCAGGGCCGTCCGGTCGAGGCGAAGTGGCCGACGTTGACGCACTCGGTGACGCCTATCCGCATCCGGCGCACCAACGGCTGGTGGACGTGGCCGAAAAGCGCGTACCGGGGACGGGTGCGGTGGATGGCGTCCAGGAGCGCGCGGCTGCCGCGCTCGAAGCGGCGGGCGACCGTGTCGTACGTCAGCTCGGGCACCTCGGGCGGGATGTGCGAGCACAGGACGTCCACCGGGCCGAGCGCCTCGACCTTGGCCGCGTACTCCTCGTCGCTGATCTCGTACGGGGTGTTCATGGGGGTCTTCAGGCCGCCGCCCACGAAGCCGAAGACCCGGCCGCCGATCTCGACGCGCTCGCCGTCCAGCACGGTGGTTCCGGGCCCGGCGTACTCGGGCCAGAGCGCGGGCACGTCGACGTTGCCGTAGGTGGCGTACGTCGGGGTGGGCAGGACGGCGAACATCTCGGCGTACTGCTTGCGCACGGCCTCGAGGATCGCGGTGTTGCGGTCGCGGCCCGCCCACAGCTCGCGGCCGAAGGCGCGCGCCTCGTCGTAGCGCCGCGCCGTGCGCAGCGCGACGATGCGGTCGGCGTTCTCCACGCCGAACAGGTCGGGGAAGATGCCGCGCGAGTGGTCGGCGTAGTCGAGGAAGAGGACGAGGTCGCCCAGACAGATCAGCGCGTCCGCGCCGTCTCCCGCGCGCGCCAGCGCCTCCGTGTTGCCGTGCACGTCGCTGACGACGTGCACGCGCGTCCCGCGGGCCGGTCCGTCCCCGCCGCCCCCGGCCGTGCCCCTGCCGTGCGGCCCGCCGCCTCGCATGCCTCGCATGGAGATCACCCTAGGTGTCGGCGCCCGGTGCCCGGTAGTGCCCGCCGGACCTGCGGTTACTTCCGGCGCGTGACGTGAGTGGACTAATGTGCGCGGGAGGACCACTTATATGTGTGATGCATAAGACATCTGGCCGGAAACCCCTATCCGGAACCGAGTACCGGTGGGTAACGTCCCGCCAGTCCAGTCGTGCTCACCCCACTGAGCACCTGCCAGTCTTGGACCGCATCCGGTGCGTCGCACAGAGCCGTGGAACCGGAGCCCGATGAGGAGCAGCAGTCTTGCGCGAGTTCAGCCTTCCGGCCCTGTACGAGGTCCCTACGGACGGCAACCTGACGGATCTCATCCGCCGCAACGCCGCTCAGCATCCCGACGTCGCGGTCATGAGCCGCAAGGTTGACGGAGTCTGGACGGACGTCACGGCCACCCAGTTCCTCGCCGAGGTCAGAGAGGCCGCGCGTGGCCTGATCGCGGCGGGCGTGGAGCCCGGCGACCGGGTCGCGCTCATGTCCCGCACCCGCTTCGAGTGGGTACTGCTGGACTTCGCCATCTGGAGTGCGGGCGCGGTCACCGTGCCGGTATACGAGACCAGCTCCGCCGAGCAGGTCCAGTGGATACTCGGTGACTCGGGCGCCGTCGCGGTCGTCGTGGAGAGCGCCGCCCACGCCGAGTCCGTCGCCTCCGTGCGCGACCGGCTCCCCGGCCTGCGGGACGTGTGGCGGATCGACGAGGGCGCGGTCGCCGAGCTGACCGCGAAGGGGGCCGGTGTCTCCGACGGGACGCTGGACCTGCGCATGGTGAGCGCCAAGGCCGACGACCCGGCCACCATCGTCTACACGTCGGGAACCACCGGGCGCCCCAAGGGCTGTGTGCTGACGCACCGCAGCTTCTTCGCGGAGTGCGGCAACGTGGTGGAGCGGCTGAAGCCCCTCTTCCGCACCGGCGAGTGTTCCGTGCTGCTCTTCCTGCCCGCCGCGCACGTCTTCGGCCGGCTCGTCGAGGTGGCCTCGGTGATGGCGCCGATCAGGCTCGGCTGTGTGCCGGACATCAAGAACCTCACGGACGAACTGGCCTCGTTCCGGCCGACGCTGATCCTCGGTGTGCCGCGGGTCTTCGAGAAGGTCTACAACTCGGCGCGCGCCAAGGCGCAGGCCGACGGCAAGGGCAGGATCTTCGACCGCGCCGCCGACACGGCCATCGCGTACAGCCGTGCGCTGGGTACGCCGCAGGGCCCGTCGCTCGGCCTGCGGATCAAGCACAAGGTCTTCGACAAGCTGGTGTTCAGCAAGCTGCGGGCCGTGCTCGGGGGCCGCGGCGAGTACGCGATCTCCGGCGGCGCGCCCCTGGGCGAACGGCTCGGCCACTTCTTCCGCGGTATCGGCTTCACGGTGCTGGAGGGCTACGGCCTCACGGAGACCTGCGCGGCCACGGCGTTCAACCCGTGGGACCGGCAGAAGATCGGCACGGTCGGCCAGCCGCTGCCCGGCTCCGTCGTGCGGATCGCCGACGACGGCGAGGTACTGCTGCACGGCGAACACCTGTTCACGGGGTACTGGAAGAACGAGACGGCGACGGTGGAGGCACTGGCCGACGGCTGGTTCCACACGGGCGACATCGGCACGCTCGACGAGGACGGCTATCTGGCGATCACCGGCCGCAAGAAGGAGATCATCGTCACGGCGGGCGGGAAGAACGTCGCGCCCGCCGTGATCGAGGACCGCATCCGGGCGCACGCCCTGGTCGCCGAGTGCATGGTGGTCGGCGACGGTCGGCCGTTCGTCGGCGCCCTGGTCACCCTCGACGAGGAGTTCCTCTCCCGCTGGGCCGAGGAGAACGGCAAGCCGGCGGGTTCGACGGCGGTCTCGCTGCGCGAGGACGCCGAACTGCTGGCGGAGGTGCAGCGCGCCGTCGACGACGGCAACGCGGCCGTGTCCAAGGCGGAGTCCGTACGCCGGTTCCGCATCCTGTCCACGCAGTTCACCGAGGAGGCGGGCCACATCACGCCGTCGCTGAAGCTGAAGCGCAACGTGGTGGCGAAGGACTTCGCGGACGAGGTCGAGTCGATCTACCGCGGCTGAACGCGTACGCCGGAGGGGCCCGCACCACGTCGGTGCGGGCCCCTCCGGTGTACGGGGCCGGTGTCCGCCCTCAGAGCAGCGTCCGGAGCTCCTCGGCGAGCAGGTCCCAGCGCCACTTCTCCTCGACCCAGGCCCTGCCCCGCTCCCCCATCCGCCGGCGCAGCTCCGCGTCGCCGAGCAGGGTGACGATCCGGTCGGCGGACTCCTCGGCCGAGCCGCCCCGCACCACCCACCCGGTCTCACCGTCGAGCACCGCGTCGGGGGCCCCGCCCGAGTCGCCCGCGACCACCGGCAGTCCGGTCGCGGAGGCCTCCAGGTAGACGATGCCGAGGCCTTCGACGTCGAGGCCGCCGCGCCGGGTGCGGCAGGGCATGGCGAAGACGTCCCCGGCTCCGTAGTGCGCGGGCAGTTCCTCCCACGGCACCGGTCCGGTGAAGCGCACGGAGTCCTGGACTCCCGTCTCCGCGGCCAGCTTCCGCAGCTCCCCCGCGTACGGGCCGCCGCCGACGATCAGCAGGACGGTGTCCGGCTCACGGGCCAGGATCGCGGGCATGGCGAGGATGAGGGTGTCCTGGCCCTTGCGCGGGACGAGCCGGGAGACGCAGACGACGACCGGCCGGTCCGCGAGCCCGAGCCGGGCCCTCACCCGGTCCCCGCCGGAGGCCGGGTGGAAGGTCTTCTCGTCGACCCCGGGCGGCAGCTGGACCATGCGGCCCGCGGCCTCGGGGGTGAGGGCGGCGGCGATCCTGGAGCGGGTGTACTCGCCGAGGTAGGTGATCGTGTCCGTGCCCTCGCCGATGCGGCGCAGCAGCTGCCGGGAGGCGGGCAGCTGGGCCCAGCCCGCCTCGTGCCCGTGCGTGGTGGCCACGATCCGGCGGGCGCCCGCCCTGCGCAGCGCGGGCGCCATCAGCCCGAGGGGGGCCGCCGCCCCGAACCAGACGGAGGAGCAGCCGTGTGCGCGCAGCAGCCGGACCGCCTGCCGCGTCACCCGCGGGGTCGGCAGCAGCATCGTCGTGCGGTCGCGCACGACGGTGAAGGGCTGCTCCGCGTCGAAGGCGGCGGTGGCCTCCGCACCCTCGGCGCCCCGCTTCCAGGTGGAGGCGTAGACGACGAGCTGTCCGGGGTCCAGGCGCAGCGCCATGTTGTGCAGGAAGGCCTGGATGCCACCGGGGCGGGGCGGGAAGTCGTTCGTCACGATCAGGGTCTTGTCCATCGCCGCCGACAGTACCGGGCGGCCGCGCGGCCCTGCCTGACGGCTCCCGCACGGGCGGGCCCGGCATCATGGCGCCCATGCGTCTGTTGCTCGCCACCTGGACCCTCACCCGAGCGGCACTGCTGCTCTGCGTCTTCAAGGTGTTCACGGTCCCGGGCCCGGACGTCACGGTCGACGTGTCGGCGATCTACCACGGCTGGTACGAGGTGCTCCTCACCGGTTCGTTCCCGATGGACGACGTCACCTGGCAGTACCCGCCCGCCGCCGCTCTGGCGGTGCTCTCACCGGCCCTGCTGCCCTTCCTGGAGTACGCGTCCGCCTTCTTCCTCCTCGTGCTGCTCTGCGACGCGCTCGCCCTCGGTCTGCTGCTGTACGCGGCGGGGCGGCCCGGCACGCGCGCCGCGGGCGCCTGGGTGTGGGTGGCCGGTGTGCCGCTGCTCGGCCCGACCGTGTACGCCCGGTACGACCTGATGGTGACGGCCGTCGCGGTGGCGGCGCTGCTGGCCGGGGTGCGTCACCCGCGGGTGCTGGGGGCGCTGGCCGGCTTCGGCGCGCTGCTGAAGGTGTGGCCGGTGCTGCTGCTGGCGGGCACCGCGCGGGGGCGGGCGACCCGGCGTTCCTGGTCGGCCGCGGCGGTGACGGCCGGGCTGACGGCCCTGGTCGCGGCACTGGCCGCACCGGGCGCGTTCGCGTTCCTGACGTTCCAGCGGGACCGGGGCCTGGAGATCGAGTCGCTGGGGGCGATGGTCATCCATGTGGCGCGGCAGTACGGCTGGGAGGGCGGGGTGGAACTGCGGTACGGCTCGATGGAGTTCACCGGGCAGTACGTCCCGCTGGTGAGCACCCTGGCGCTGTGGCTGAGCGTGCTCGCCCTCGGCTGGCTGCTGGTGTGGCGGCTGCGGGCCCGGACTTTCGCGGTGCACACCCCGGCGGACGCGGCGTTCACCGCGGTGCTGCTGTTCACCACGACCAGCCGGGTCATCAGCCCCCAGTACATGGTGTGGCTGGTCGGTCTCGCCGCGGTGTGCCTGGTGTTCCGCGGCAGCCGGATGGCGCTGCCCGCGTGCCTGGTCCTGGTGGCCACCGGCGTCACCCTGCTGGAGTTCCCGCTGGGCTTCGCCCACGTGGTGGCCAGTGACGCGCGGGGCGTGGCGCTCCTGGCCGTGCGCAACGGGCTGCTGGTCGCCGCGACGCTGACGGCGGGGTGGCGGCTGTGGCGCGGGACCGTGCCCGGGGCGCGGGGCGGGGAGGCGGAGGCGGCGCGGGTCAGCCCAGCCGGTCGCGCAGATAGTCCCGCCAGCGCGCCGTGAAGTCCTGCGGCGTCGTGCCGAGCACGCTCTGCAGGGCGTGCTCCACCGCTCCGTCGCGCCCGGAACGGGCCCCGACGGCCTTGTAGAAGGCGATCAGCTCCTCCTCGCCCCAGTCCCGCACGATCAGCTCGCAGGCCAGCCAGCCGCTCTCGTACGCCCTCGCGAGCTTCGCCGCGTCCCCGCCGAAACCGAAGTCCTCGTCCGCCGGCAGCCGGGCCGGCAGGTCGTTGCGCCGTACCGACGCCGCCAGCTCGGGGGCGAGCTCCCGGGCCGTACGGCTCTCCCGGCGGTAGGCGGTCAGGTCGGCGAAGCCCTCGGAGAGCCAGACGGGTGTGGCCGCGGAGGTGTGGGACCGGGTCGCCACATGGGTGGTCTCGTGGGTGAGGACGACCCGCTGCCCGAACTCGCCGAGCATGCCGTACGCCTGCGGGTTGACGATCACCCGGTCCGCGGGCCGCCGGCCGCTGCCGCCGACCTCGCCCGTCGTGACGGCCGCTATGCCCCGGTAGCTCGCCGCGGGTGAGCCGAGGAGCCCCGCCATGGCCTCCACCGACGCGGGCACGAGCACCACGACCCGCCCGGCCCACGGCTCCGGCCAGGTACCGGAGACGGCCGGCACGGCCCGGTCCGCGGTGTCCGCGATGCGGCGCAGCTCCTCCGCCCGGCGGCCGACGCCCAGGACGAGGCTGTGCGTGCCCCGTACGACCTCGACGTCGCCCTGCTGCCAGAGCAGCCCCGGGGTGCCCTCGCCGGCCCGGTCCGCGGCGATGTACCAGGAGTCGTCGGCGCCGCGGCGCACCAGCTCCACGGTGCGGGAGGAGGACATGGGGGCGGTGTCGTACCCCTTGAAGCGGTAGCGCAGCTCGACCTCGGCGCTGACCCGCCCGGTGCCCGTGCCGGACACGCCGTTCACCTTGTACGCCCAGGACTCCAGGGGGACGTCGGCCAGATTGCGCAGCTCGGTGCGCTGGGCCGCCCGGAAGGCCCCGGCCCGCGGGTCCAGCGCCGCCAGGTAGGCGTCGGTGTCGTGCTCCATGACGGCGGCGGCACGCCGGTCCAGGGTGGCGGCGACCTCCCCGGCCGTGATGTCGTCCGCGGTGTCCCGGGGCGCGGCGCAGGCGGAGGCGAGCAGCAGCCCGGCGAGCACGGCGCCCGCCGTGCTCCGTCTGCGGGTACGCCCCCGCCTCGCGTCCTGCGTCCGATCGGCCATCCAGCCGATCGTACGGCCGGACGCGGGTGACCGAGGAGACGGCCGGCGCCCGGAGCCGCACGGCTGCGCGGGGGTGGCCGGACGGCCGTGTGCCGGCCGGGGGCCGCGCCGGTCGCGCGGGGGCGAACGGCGACGCCCCGCCGGAGACCTGTCGGTCTCCGGCGGGGCGGGTGCTCAGCGGGGGGTGGGTCGGTTCGCCCGTTCGGGCGTCAGAGCCGCACGCCCGTCTGGAAGGTGCCCATGTAGTCCATCGACTCGTAGCGGACCACGGTGCCCGGCTTCGGAGCGTGCAGGATCTGGTTGTTGCCCGCGTACAGGCCCACGTGCGACGTGTTGTTGAAGAACACCAGGTCGCCCGGCTTGAGGGCGCTGCGGCCGATGCGGGTGCCCTCGTTGATCTGGGTGTACGTGGTGCGGGTGATCTGCACGCCGGCCTGGGCGTAGGCCCACTGGGTCAGACCCGAGCAGTCGAACGAGTTGGGGCCGGTGCCGCCGGAGACGTACGGCTTGCCCTGCTGCGTGGAGGCCGCCTGGAGGGCAGCCGCACCGAGCGCCGACGCGGGGACCTCGTTGCCGAGCTCGACCCGCTCGCCCGCGGCGCGGCTGGCGCGCTGCTCGTCCGCGTCCATCTTGGCGCGTTCGGCGGCGGTGAGGGTGTTGAGCAGCTCACGGGCGTCGGCGAGCTTGCCCTGCTGCTTCTTCTTGTTCTCGTCCAGCGTCTTGCGGACGTCGGCGAGGTCGCCCATCTTCGCCTGGGCTTCCTTGCGCTGCTGCGCGAGGGCCCGCTGCTTCGCCTGGATCTTCTGCAGCGACTCGGCCTGCTTGGCCGTCAGCTGGTCGAGCGCGGAGGCCTGGTCGAGGAAGCTGTCCGGGTCCGAGGAGAGCAGCAGCTGGACCGACGGGTCCAGCCCGCCGGAGCGGTACTGCGCGGTGGCCAGCGAACCGAGCTCGCCGCGCAGGGTGTTGAGCTCGTCCTGGCCGCGGGCGACCTTGTCCTGGAGCGCGTCGACCTGCTTCTTGAGCTTGCCCTGCGCCTCCTCGGCGCCGTTGGCCCTCTCGGTGGCGGCCTCGGCCTCGTGGTAGAGCTTGTCGACCTTCGCCTTGACCTCGCTCTTGGTCGGCTTGGGGTCGGCGTGGGCGGCCTGGGAGGTCAGGGCCACTGCGGCTGCGGCGGTCGCGGTGAGCACGGTCACGCGGGTGCGGCTCGGCTGCTTGGGACGACGGTGGGACGCCACGAAGGCGAGCTCCTTCTTCCTCGAGCCGCCTACCGGGCTGCGGGGGGATATGCATGAATCCCCGGCTCCGTGCACGTCACGGACTCGGCGGTTCCTTCACTGTCGCCCCGGGTGGGCGATCAACCGTGCGAAGGTTCGAGGCCTGACCCTAGTGACCATCCTGTGATCAGTTCAAATCCTCACAGGAAAAATCTCGTCACACCAGGCACTTCTTTGCTTTCATCACACTGGGTGTAGCGACTAGTTGACGGTACGTTCCATGAATTCCGACATGCCACCCATGCCGCACATCAGGCACTAGACGCGTGAAAGCCGCTTCAGGAGCAAGGCGGACGCGACCGGCCTGGCTCCCGCCTTCGCGACCCCGTCCGCCACTTCACGGTCGGTGGAGACCACCACGACGGGTCTGCCCGCCGGTTCGGCACGGGCCAGTTGCCTGATCAGCTCGTCGGCGGTCACACCGGCCCTGCTGAACAGCACGCGCACTCCCCGCGGCGGCGCGAGCAGCACCGGGGCGGCCAGTTCGGCGCCGTCGAAGACGCAGGTCATCTCGGCGCCGGTCTGGGCGGCGAGGACCGACAGCCCGCCGAGGAGCCGCAACCGCTGCTTCTCCAGCGGCATCTGCGGATAACCGGTCTTCGTGACGTTGTAGCCGTCGACGATGAGATGCGCCTGCGGCAGGGCGAGCAGCTGGTCGAGCAGCGCCGGATCGGTCTCCGAAAGGGCTCTGGCCGCAATGTCCTTCGGTGACATCCGGCCGGGCTCCACCGCGTCGACACTGTCCGCCGGGCGGATCGACGAGGGCGGCAGGGCCAGTTCACGACGGAGCCCCTGCGCTGCGTCGAGGACGGTGTCCAGGAGCAGCCGCAGCCGCATGTCCTCGACCGAGCGCCCCTCCCTGGCCGCCCTGCGGCCCGCCTCGACGGCGGTCTCCGCCTCGGCCAGGCGCGCCTTGAGCCGCCGGGACTCGCTCTCGGCCGCCGAGACCTGGGCGGCGGCCTCCGCGCGCACCACGTCCGTCTCGGCACTGCTCCTGCGCAGGGCCGCCTCGCCGCGCTTCACCTCGCTGAGGGCGCTGCGCAGCTTGCGCTGCAGGGACTCGGCCTCCTTGCGGGACGCGTCCAGCTCGGCACGGAGCCGTTCGGTCTCGGCCCTGATCTGGCCGCGCGCGGCGGCCAGTTCCTCGCGGAGCCGCTCCAGCTCGTGCCGGGTCTCCTCGTCGGCCCGCTCGGCGTCGGCCCGCTGGACCTCCTCGCCCGCGGCGGCCACCAGCTTGACCCAGCCGGCCGGACGCAGCACGTAGGCGGCGGCGGCGACATCGACGGGGTCGGCCGCGGCGGGAGGCGCACCGGACTCCAGCGCGCCGGCCAGCTCCGGCTGGGTCTGACCGATCCGCTCACCGATGCGCCTGCGGAACACCGGGTCGCTCTCCAGCGCGGCAGCCATCGCGTTGCCCGCGAACTTGGCCCGCCGGCTCGGGGTGAACCTGGCGTACTGTCTCAGCTGCGCGGGGAGTTCACCGACGGTCAGTCCGCCGAAGGCGTCCGAGACGAGCGCCACGACCTTGCGGCGCACGCCCTCGGGCAGCGGACGGTCGAGCGACTCCGCGGCACCGCCGGCCACGTCGGCCGGTCCGGTGCCGCCTGTCGGCTGCTCCACCATCCATCACCCCAATGTGTCTGTCCGCGCGGCCCCGTCAGGAGTCGGCACCCGGCCTGTCGACCAGCTCGATCTGGTCCACCGCGTTGCACCAACGACAACGGACCGACTCGATGGTCTCACTGACCACCTCGCGCTCTTCGACACTCGACTCCCCGGCCAGGTCGAGATGGACGTACTCCACGACCTTGGACGAGCGCGTCACGTCGAACCGGGTGAGATTGCCGCAGAGCGTGCAGCGCCAGCGGGTCCCGTCCGTCGGCAGGGGAACCGTCGTCATCGTTGCGTCCTCTTTCGTCGTTCGTCGAGTCTCGTGGTGCCCAGGTCTTCGATCTCGCGGTGCGCCGTCGAACTGCGGATGTCCTGCGGTAACCCTACGGCCTCGTGCATACCCATGAACACGGCGAGGCGATTCGTCCCGTTCCCTTCGGGTACGTCATGCTCTGCAGGTGATCGATTGGCGGGGAGTCGACTGGCGGGCGCGGGCCAGGGAACTGGGAGCGGCGACCGCACCGGGCGGCGCACCGGTCACCTACGGGCTCATCGCGCTGTGCTGCGTCGTCTTCCTGCTCAGCCCGCTCTCCGGTCTCGCCCCCGTCCGCGGCTCCGCCGACGCCCTGCTCGCCGCGCAGGCCGGGTACTTCGAGCGGTGGGGCGTGATCCCCGGTGAACTCCTGGACGGCTCCGCCCATGCGGCGCTCACGCCGCTGACCGCGCTCTTCGTGCACGGCAGCTGGCTGCACCTGCTCGGCAACATGCTCTTCCTGTACGTGTTCGGCGCGATGGCCGAGGAGCGCATGGGCCATGCCGAGTTCGCGTTCTTCTACGTCTGCTGCGGCTACTTCGCCCTGGTGGTCTACGCGGTCGCGCACTCCGAGTCCGACCAGACCCTGGTGGGCGCGTCGGGGGCGATCTCCGCGGTGCTCGGCGCGTTCCTCCGCCTCTTCCCCCGCACCCGGGTCACCAGCCTCTTCCCCTTCCTCTTCTTCCTGCCGCTGCGCTTCCCCGCCTGGATCGTGCTCGTGTTCTGGTTCGTCCTGCAGTGGCTCGCGGCCCGGGGCGCGGGCAGCGGGCCGGGCGTGGCCTATCTCGCCCATGTGGCGGGCTTCGCCACCGGGTTCCTCTACGCCCGGGTGCGCTTCCGGGGTGGGGTTAGGGTGAAGGCTCCAGCCACGGCCACCGAGGGAGAAAGCAAGCCGTGATCACCGCGATCGTGCTCATCAAAACCAGCGTGGACCGGATTCCCGAGATCGCCGAGGCCATCGCCGCGCTGGACAGCGTCAGCGAGGTCTTCTCGGTCACCGGCACGTACGACCTGATCGCCATGGTCCGGGTGGCCAAGCACGACGATCTGGCCGACGTCATCCCCGGCCGGATCAGCAAGATCCCGGGCGTCGAGGGCACCGACACCCACGTCGCCTTCCGTACGTACTCGCAGCACGACCTCGAGGCGGCCTTCGCCATCGGTCTCGACGCGTAGCACGGCGTACGGCTTCGGCCGGGGACGGGGAGCGCTGCTCCCCGTCCCCGGCCGAAGCCGTACGCGGGCCCGTCAGACCTGTGCCGCACCCCGGTCAGGGACGCAGCGCCCGTCCTCCGTGCGGTAGGACCACCGCGCACCGGTGCGCACCAGTTCCCGGACCGCGCCCAGGAACCGCTCGATGTGCTCGTCCGGCGTACCGGCCCCGAAGCTCACCCGGATGGCGTTGAGCGACCGCTCCCCCGGCTCCGCCTCCGGCGCGCCGCACTCGCCCGGCTCCTGCGGCTCGCTGCCCAGCAGCGTCCGGACGAGGGGGTGGGCGCAGAACAGTCCGTCGCGCACCCCGATGCCGTACTCCGCGGAGAGCGCCGCGGCGAAGTGCGAGCTGTTCCAGCCCTCGACGACGAACGAGATGACGCCGACCCGCGGGGCGTCGTCGCCGAACAGGGAGAGCACCCGCACCTCGGGCACCCCCGCCAGCCCTTCGCGGACCCGGGTGACGAGCTGCTGCTCGCGCGCGACCAGCCGGTCGAACCCGGCCTCGGTCAGGGCCCTGCAGGCGGCGGCGATGGAGTAGACGCCGATGACGTTGGGCGATCCCGCCTCGTGCCGGGCGGGCGTGGTGTGCCACTCCACGTCCACGCCGCCGTCGGCGCGCCGGGCGACCTTGCGGGAGGCACCGCCCCCGGCGAGGTACGGCTCCGCGTCCCGCAGCCAGTCGGCCCGGCCCGCGAGGACGCCCGAGCCGAACGGCGCGTACAGCTTGTGGCCGGAGAAGGCGACCCAGTCGACGTCCAGATCCGCGATGTCCACCGGGTGGTGGGGCGCCAGCTGCGCCGCGTCGAGCACGATCCGCGCACCATGGGCGTGGGCCGCGGAGGTCAGCTCCTTGACCGGCCACAGCTCACCGGTCACGTTGGACGCGCCGGTCACGCAGACGAGCGCCGGCCCGTGGGGGTCGCGGCCGGCCAGCGCACGCTCCAGCGTGGCGACGGCCTCCGCCGGGGTGCGCGGGGCGTCGAGGTACGTCACCCGGGCGTCGCGCCAGGGCAGCAGCGAGGCGTGGTGCTCGGTCTCGAACACGAAGACCTGGCAGTCGGCGGGCAGCGCGGACGCCAGCAGGTTGAGGGAGTCCGTCGTCGAACGGGTGAAGACCACCTGGTCCTCGGGCCGGCAGCCGAGGAAGTCCGCGACCGTCGTGCGGCTGCTCTCGAAGAGGTCGGTGGAGAGCTGCGAGAGGTATCCGGCGCCGCGGTGCACGCTGCCGTAGTACGGGGCGTAGGCGGCCACGTCGTCCCACACCCGCTGGAGGGCCGGGGCGCTCGCCGCGTAGTCGAGGGCGGCATAGGTGACATCGCCGCCGGTCACCAGCGGAACGGTGACATCTGCTCCCAGAACAGGCAGCGGGGCACAAATGGACTGGTCGAGGGCAGCGGTGGAGACAGACATGGCGAACTCCCGTAACAGGCAGGCGAAATCCTCGCGCCGGCGGTACGCGGCAGCACGGGGAAAGGAGAAGAAGGGTGTGCGGAGAAGGGCGAAGAGCCCTATCGCATTCGCTTGCTCACAAGAGGCTCCCTAGGGACCAGGACCCCGGGGGTTGGCATGCACAGATGCCGAGGGGCCCGCGCTTGCCGCAAGCCTCGCTGCCTGCGGCCTGGTCTTCACCCGGGGCACCCCGCCACGGACGGAGGGTTGCCGGACAGCGGGCCGGGGCCGTAGTCGCTGTCACTCATGACCTGCGCAGCATCTTGCCACACCTGCCCGTACGCGCAAGAGCGCAGTCCGCGATCCGGACTGCGCTCTGCTTCGCTTCGCACGCCTCGGGGTCCTTCTGTCCGGATCCGAACGGATCGCGGCACCGGCCCGGCCCCGGCGAAGGGCCTACGCGTTGCTGGCGGCCACCCATCGCTCCAGTGCGCGCTTGGCCGCACCCGAGTCGACCGACTCCGCGGCCCGCGCGATCCCGGCGGCGATCCGCTCGTTCAGCGTGCCCTCGCCCGGGTCGAGGGCGACCAGCGCGGCGGCCGAGTTGAGCAGGACCGCGTCGCGCACCGGACCGGTCTCCCCGTCCAGCAGCCGGCGGGCGACATCCGCGTTGTACGAGGCGTCGGCGCCGCGCAGCGCCTCGACCGGCACCAGCTCCAGGCCGACGTCGCGCGGGTCGAACGACTCCTCGCGCACGCCGCCGTCCCGGACGACCCAGACCCGGGAGGTCGCCGTGGTGGTCAGCTCGTCGAGACCGTCGTCGCCGCGGAAGACGAGCGCCGAGTTCCCCCGGTCGGCGAGCACGCCCGCGACGATGGGCGCCATCCTCAGGTCGGCGACCCCGACGGCCTGGGAACGCACCCGGGCCGGGTTGGTGAGCGGACCGAGGATGTTGAAGGTGGTCTGCGTGCCGAGCTCCTTGCGGGCCCTGGCCGCGTGCCGCAGGGCCGGGTGGAACTTCACGGCGAAGCAGAAGGTGATGCCGGCCTCCTCCGCGACCTCGACCACGCGCTCCGGCGCCAGTTCGAGGCTGACGCCGAGCTTCTCCAGGACGTCGGAGGCACCGCTCGCCGAGGAGGACGCGCGGTTTCCGTGTTTGACGACCTTGGCGCCGGTCCCCGCGATCACGATCGCCGACATGGTGGAGATGTTGACCGTCTTGGCCAGGTCGCCGCCGGTACCCACGATGTCGACGGTGCGGCCGGGCACGTGGATGGTCCGGGCGTGCGCGTACATGGCGTTCACGAGGCCCGTGACCTCGTCGACCGTCTCCCCCTTGGCCCGCAGCGCGACCGCGAACCCCGCGATCTGCACGTCGGTCGCCTCGCCGCTCATGATGCGGTCCATGGCCCACGCGGTGTCCTCGGCGGTCAGGTTCTCGCCGCGCAGGAGCGGGGTCAGCACGCCGGGCCAGGAACGGGCCGCCACGCCTTCGCCGCCGTCCTGGGTCGCCACGTTCATGGTCCGCTCCTGGGGTCCACAGCCGGTAAGGGAACGGTCCCCACCCTATCCAGCCCGGGGGGACAGCGAAGAGCCCCGTCCATCGAATGGACGGGGCTCCTGCTGTGGCGGTCAGCTGAGGTGATCAGTGGTGGCCGTGGCCGCTGGTGATCTCCTTGTACTCCTCGGCGGTGGGCTTGGCGATCTGGTTGTCCTCGCCGTAGTAGCCGCGGCTGAGCCTGGCCCGCAGCTTCTGCACTGCGGAGGGCTTGCGCTCGACACCGTTCTCGTCGACCGTCGGGCCGATCTCGAACGGCTTGTACTGCTCGTGCGCCGTGAGCGTGTGGAGCTGCCCCTGGCTGAGCGGCTCGTGGATCTCGACGAACTCACCGTGCGGCAGGCGCTTGATGGTGCCGGACTCGCGCCCGTGCAGCACCTTCTCCTTGTCGCGGCGCTGGAGGCCGAGGCAGATCCGCCGGGTCACGATGAACGCCACGACCGGGCCGACGAAGAAGGCGATCCGTACGAACCAGCTGATCGCGTTGAGCGAGAGGTGGAAGTGGGTCGCCCAGATGTCGTTGCCGCCGCCGATCAGCATGACGAAGTAGATCGTCACCCAGGCGACACCCAGTCCGGTGCGGGTCGGAGCGTTACGCGGGCGGTCCAGGATGTGGTGCTCGCGCTTGTCCCCGGTGATCCACGACTCGATGAACGGGTACAGCGCGAGAGCCGCGAGCACGACACCGAAGAGAACCAGCGGGATGAGCACGCCCAGGGCCAGCGTGTGACCCCAGAGGTTGATCTCCCAGCCCGGCATGACACGGACGAAGCCTTCCGCGAAGCCCATGTACCAGTCCGGCTGGGCGCCCGTGGACACCTGGTCGGGACGGTAGGGGCCGAGCGCCCAGATCGGGTTGATCGTGGCGATGGCGGAGAGGATCGCGATGAAACCGAAGACCAGGAAGAAGAACCCTCCCGCCTTCGCCATGTAGACCGGCAGCAGCGGCATGCCGACGACGTTCTTGTTGGTCCGGCCCGGACCCGCGAACTGCGTGTGCTTGTGGAAGAACACCAGGATCAGGTGCGCGACCACGAGCCCGAGCATGATGCCCGGCAGCAGCAGGATGTGGATCGAGTAGAACCTCGAGATGATCTCGGTCCCGGGGAACTCCCCGCCGAACAGGAACATCGAGATGTACGTACCGACGATCGGCATCGCCAGGATCGCGCCCTGCGTGAAGCGCACACCCGTACCGGAGAGCAGGTCGTCCGGGAGCGAGTAGCCGGTGAAGCCGGTGAACATGCCGAGCACGAACAGCAGGAAGCCGAAGAGCCAGTTGATCTCACGCGGCTTGCGGTACGCGCCCGTGAAGAACACCCGGAACATGTGCACGAACATGCCCGCGAGGAAGATGATCGCGGCCCAGTGGTGGATCTGCCGGACCAGCAGACCACCGCGGACGTCGAAGCTGATGTCCAGCGTCGACGCGTACGCCGCGGACATGCGGATGCCCTGCATCGGCTCGTACGAGCCGTGGTAGACGACCTCGTTCATGCTCGGGTTGAAGAACAGCGTCAGGTACACACCCGTGAGGATGATGATGATGAAGCTGTAGAGGCAGATCTCACCCAGCATGAAGGACCAGTGGTCCGGGAAGATCTTGCGCATGTTGGCCTTGGCCAGGCCGTAGATGCCCAGCCGGCCGTCCGCCCAGTCGGCCACCCGCTCACCGGCGGGCGCCTTGCGCTTGGTTTCCGTCGCAGTACTCATCCGCGCTCCCAGAAGGCAGGACCGACGGGCTCTTCGAAGTCACCGAGCGCCTCGAGGTTGCCCTCGCTGTTCACACCGATCCGCAGCTGCGGAAGGGCGTGACCGGCCGGACCGAAGATGACGCGGGCGCCGTCGGAGAGGTCGAAGGTGGACTGGTGGCACGGGCAGAGCACGTGATGCGTCTGCTGCTCGTACAGGCTGATCGGGCAGCCGACGTGGGTGCAGATCTTGGAGAAGGCCACGATTCCCTCGTGGGCCCACTCGCGCTCGCGCTTGTCCTTGATGTTGTCCGGCTCGATGCGGATGATCATCAGCGCGGCCTTGGCGATCTGCGTCTGGAAGTCGTGCGCGTCCTCCTCCAGGCCCTCGGGCATGGCGAAGGTCAGCGAACCGACGACGATGTCCTCGGGACGCAGCGGCTCCATGGTGTTCATGTTGACGAGCTGCTTGCCCTTGGCCCACAGGGTGCTGCGGAGCTTCTTCTCCGGCAGCGGACCGAGGTCGCGGAGCAGCACCACACCGGAGAGCGGCACCAGGGCCAGCGCACCGAACATGGTGTTGCGGATCAGCTTGCGCCGTCCGATCGCGGACTCCTTGGCACCGGCCGCGAAGTCGGCCATGACCTTGGCCTTGACCTCCGGCTCCGCCTCGATGGCGTGCCGGTCGTCGGCGACCTCGACGTCGGACATCAGGGTGCGCGCCCAGTGGACGGCGCCCGTGCCGATGAGGAAGAGCGCCAGGCCCAGGGTCATCCCGAGGGAGAAGTTGAGCGCGCTCACGTGGCCGAGCGGCCAGATGTAGACGATCTTGTCCACCGGGAAGATGACGTACGAGGCGATGAAGCCGATCGTCGCCAGCATCGACAGCGTGAACATGAAGGCGACGGCCCGCTCGGAGCGCCTCGCGGCCCGCTCGTCGATGTCCTGGATGCGCGGCCTGTGGGCCGGCAGTCCGGGGTCGGCGAAGGGGTCGGCCGCAGCCTCCACCGCGCCGTGCGCGGCGTCCTGCTCTACCGGCAGGTTCGTTTCTGGAATCTGTTGGCTACTCATGACTTCTTGGCCTTAGCGGTGTGGGCCGCGACCCATACGGCGATGGCGATCAGACCGCCCAGGCCGAAGATCCAGCCGAAGAGACCTTCACTGACAGGGCCGAGGCCACCGAGCGAGAGCCCGCCGGGGGACGCGGACTCATCACCGTTGACGGTCTTGATGTACGCGATGATGTCTTTCTTCTCCTGCTCCGGCATGGTGCTGTCCGGGAAGGAGGGCATGCTCTGCGGGCCCGTCTGCATGGCCTCGTAGATGTGCTTCGGGCTCACGCCTTCGAGGTCCGGGGCGTACTTGCCGTTGGTCAGCGCGCCGCCCTTGCCGGTGAAGTTGTGGCACTGGGCGCAGTTGGTGCGGAACAGGTCGCCGCCCTTGGCCACGTCCGCGCCCGCGGGGTCGACCTGGCTGCCGGTCGGCGTGATCGGACCGGCGCCCAGCGACGCGACGTACGCCGCGAGCTGGTCGATCTCGGCCTGGGTGTAGATGACCGGCTTCTTCGGTACCTGGGCACCCGGCTGCTGGGCCGGCATACGTCCGGTACCGACCTGGAAGTCGACGGCGGCGGAGCCGACGCCCACGAGGGACGGCCCGTCGGTGGTGCCCTGACCGCCGGATCCGTGGCAGCTGGCGCAGCCTACGGAGTAGAGCTTCTTACCCTCGTCGATCGCGAGGGACTGGGCGGTTTCGTCGGCCTGCGCCTTGCCCGCAGGCGCGAACGCGGCGTACAGCCCCCCGGTAGCCGCCAGCGCGAGGAGTAGTACGACGACCGCCGCCAGCGGATGGCGTCGTCGTGCGGAGAGCTTTTTCACGGATTACCCCGGTGTCAGGATCTTCTGCGTCGATGGTGGGTGGGTGCGAGCCCGGTTACTTGATCATGTAGATCGTGGCGAACAGGCCGATCCAGACGACATCGACGAAGTGCCAGTAATAGGACACGACGATGGCCGCGGTGGCCTGCTCGTGGGTGAACCTCGAGGCCGCGTACGTTCTGCCCAGAACGAGCAGGAAGGCGATGAGACCGCCTGTCACGTGCAGACCGTGGAAGCCGGTCGTCAGGTAGAACACCGAGCCGTACGGGTCCGAGGACAGGGAGAGACCCGCGTCCTTGACCAGCTCGGTGTACTCGAGGACCTGGCCTCCGATGAAGATCGAACCCATCACGAACGTGATGATGAACCAGGTGCGGAGCTTCTTCACATCGCCCCGCTCCGCGGCGAAGACGCCGAGCTGGCAGGTGAGAGAGGAAAGCACCAGGATCGTGGTGTTCGTCGCCGAGAACGGGAAGTTCAGATGGTCGGCCATCTCCTTCCAGTGGTCGGGTCCCATCACCGATCGCAGGGTGAAGTACATCGCGAAGAGGGCCGCGAAGAACATCAGCTCGGAACTCAACCAGATGATGGTTCCGACGCTGGTGAGGTTCGGTCGATTGACCGACGGGTGCGCGTGCCCGGTTTCTACTGTCGTTGCTGTCGCCACGACCGACATTATGTCGGTCGCTTATCCCGCCCTCACTCCCGGGGGTGCTGTTCGGTGTGTCAGCGCAGTGTGTCCTCACCGAACGGCCCATCGAAACGCTGTCATTACCGGTGCTGACAGGCTGTCCGCCGGAGTACGATCCGCCCATCGGTTCATGCCCCGAGAGCCCCGAAGACACAGATGTCACGGAGGAACAATGCAGCCGACCGCCACGGTCCTGGTCTACAGCGACGACGCCAACACCCGTGAGCAGGTGAAGCTGGCCGCGGGCCGCAGGCCCGCGGCGGACGTGCCCCGGGTGGAGTTCCTGGAGTGCGCCACCCTGCCCGCGGTCCTGAGCGCCCTCGACCGGGGCGGTGTGGACGTCTGCGTACTGGACGGCGAGACGGCGCCCGCGGGCGGTATGGGCGTCTGCCGGCAGATCAAGGACGAGATCTTCGACTGCCCGCCCGTCCTGCTGCTCATCGGGCGCCCGCAGGACGCCTGGCTGGCCACCTGGAGCCGCGCGGACGCGGCGGTGACCCATCCGGTCGACCCGGTCGACTTCGCGGACGCCCTGGCCTCCCTCCTGCGCCACCGGCTGTCCATCCGGGCCTGACGGGCCCCGCCGGCCCGCGCGGGGACGTTCCGCGGCGTGGCGCACTCCCCGGCCGGATCAGACCTGGGGGCGCAGCCGCGCCGCCTGGACGTCGGTGCCCGCGTCGGGCGTGCCGCTGCGCAGCGCGCTGCCCTTCTGCCAGCTGTCCCAGGCCAGGTTC
Source organism: Streptomyces clavifer (assembly GCA_014651175.1). Classification (GTDB taxonomy): domain Bacteria; phylum Actinomycetota; class Actinomycetes; order Streptomycetales; family Streptomycetaceae; genus Streptomyces; species Streptomyces clavifer. Next base: position 326,318 of record BMWJ01000009.1, read on the forward strand.
CAGTCGCCGAAGCCGTTGTCGAACGGCGTCATCGTCTCGCCCTCGCTGCCGATGACCTTGACGATGTCGCCCTCGCGCACGGTGTCGAAGAACCATTCGGCGTCGGCGGTGCTCATGCCGGTGCAGCCGTGGCTGACGTTGGCGTTGCCCTGCGAGCCCGTCGACCAGGGGGCCGCGTGGACGTACTCGCCGCTCCAGGTGACCCGGGTCGCGTAGTAGACCGGCAGGTCGTACGACTCGGACGAGCCGGCGGCGATGCCGATGCTCTCCCCGCGCATTCGTACGTAGTACTCCTTGCCCAGCACGACCTTGACGCCGTTGCGGGTGGAGAAGCCGGGCTTGCCCGTGGTGACCGGGATGGTGTTGATCACTTCTCCGTTGCGCAGGACCGTCATGGAGTGTTCCGAGGCATCGGTGATGGCTTCGATGCGGTCGCCGGTGGCGAGCTTCAGCGGCTTCGCGGCGGCTCCGTAGAGGGCGTTGGAGACCTTGATGCCCTTGAGGTTGCTGCGGACGTCGATGGTGGCGTCGGCGGGCCAGTACTCCTTGGGCCGGTAGTGGAGGGTCTTGTCGTCGACCCAGTACCAGGAGCCCGTGACGGCCGGGGTGGCCCGGACCTGCAGCCCGCGTTCCACGGTGGCCCTGGCCGCCCGGCCGGTGACCGGAGCGCTGAGTTCCGCCGTGATGGGCTGCCCGACGCCGTAGGTGCCCGCCTGCGGGCCGAAGGAGACCTTCAGGAACTTCTTCGCGGAGGTCGTACCGAAGGCGTACGTACGGCTGCCCGGGGCGCCGTCGCCGTCTTCCGTGGAGACCTTGACGGTGTAGCGGGTACCGGCGGCGAGCGAGGCGGTGGAGTGCCAGCGCTTCCCGTCGGCCCCGAGTTCGCCCGCCAGGTGGCGGCCCTCCGTGTCGACGGCCGTCACGTCGGTGATGCGGGCGTCGTCGTCCTTGACGGTGACTTCGAGGGGCTTGTCGGGGTCGGCCTTCTCGTCCTTGGCCGGACCGTTGAAGGTGACCAGGTCGGCCGCGTCGTGCGGCCTCAGGGACAGTGGATGGCCATCGGGCTCGCCACAGGCGGTCGCACCTGCAACCAGGGTCACGACCAGCAGGGTGCAGCTCACCAGGGTGCGGATGCGCGGCGTGTGGTTCATGAACCCACGCTAAGAAGATTCATCCGATCCAGCGCGTTCAGTGACTGCAAACGGGGGCCCGCCCCGCTCGTTGCTGAGCGGGACGGGCCCCCGTGAGGGTGCGGCCGTCCGTGTCCGGGGACGCGGCGGGTGCTACTGGGTGCGGTTCTCGCCCCGGTAGTACTCGAAGACCCAGCCGAAGAGGCCGATCAGGAGCAGGGGGGCCGCGAAGTAGGCGAGCCACCAGCCGAAGACGACGCCCAGGAAGAGGAAGGCGCCACCGATGGCCAGCGAGAGCGGCTGCCAGCTGTGCGGGGAGAAGAAGCCCACTTCACCGGCTTCGTCCGCGATATCGGCTTCCTTGTTGTCCTGGGCCATCTGGTCGACCCTGTTGGCCGTGAAGGCCAGGTAGAACCCGATCATGACGGTCAGTCCGAAGGAGAGGACGAGCGCGGTGGTGCCCACCGGCTCCTTGGACCACAGGCCGTACGTGACGGCCATGACCAGCATGAAGACGCTCAGCCAGAGGAAGAGCTTGCCCTGGATCTTCACTTGCCCTCCTCCTTGCCGCCGACGAGGACCTTGTCACCCTCGGAGAGGTGATCGAGCTGCTCGAGCGCCGCGATCTCCGGGTGGTGCAGGTCGAACGCCGGGGATTCCGAGCGGATCCGCGGCAGGCTGAGGAAGTTGTGCCGCGGCGGCGGGCACGACGTCGCCCATTCGAGCGAACGGCCGTAGCCCCACGGGTCGTCGACCTCGATCTTCTTGCCGTACTTCGCGGTCTTCCACACGTTGTAGAAGAACGGGAGCATCGACAGTCCGAGCACGAACGAGGAGACCGTCGAGATCGTGTTCAGCGCGGTGAAGCCGTCGGCCGCGAGGTAGTCCGCGTACCGGCGCGGCATGCCCTCGGCACCGAGCCA
>BMWJ01000010.1 GCA_014651175.1 Streptomyces clavifer
CCTCACACCAACTACATTGGCACAAGCCGCATAACCCGTGTTCAGGATTCGGGGTCAAGGCCCGGCTTCCCGTTTTCGATTCTTCTTCTTGCCGCTTCTAGGCCCGACCAATGAGTATCGAAATCGCGCTCGAACGCGTATTGGGTAACCATTAGATCGAAGACCAGGCGTTCCAGATGCCCCAACATGTTTTTAAGAAGCCTCAGGCGCCACAGGTTGAGATTTTTGAGATTCTTCGTTTTATCGTTATTCACGGCGTCGCGATTCTCATTGAACGCCACCACCCATTGACCGTGAGCAAGGGAATTTCTGACGCTAAACAGTGGCGAGATCCATTCATCCAAAACCCCGCTAATGCCCTTGTGGTATGCCTGAGCTGTAAAATCAAGTCGCGCCGGGATGCTCCGCAGTGGGACGCCATAGCGGGCTGAAAAAGCTTCGTCAACCGCCCGCTGCCACTTCTGGGCGATGGATCTTTCACTCATCACGCGTTTTTCCGCGTCCTGCGGAAAATAAAGCGAGGTGACAAGCACCATGAGTCGATCCTCTAGGGTGGCGGCCAAAATCAGCGCAGACGCCTTCGTAAGGGAGTCGACCTCATGGCTATTTCCGCGACGTATCGCTTCCTTGCAAGATCGACTGGTCACCTCGAAAGCTGTTTCGAGCGCGTCTAGATTGCGGCGATGCGCGGAATTCCGACGCTGGCGATCCATTTTCTCCCCATCTAGATAATTCCGCGGTCGGCGCAATGCATCCGATTCTGATGCACTCCGCCGACCTCGGAATCGAACCGAGGAACTCTCACGCAGTGTGAGTGTGTTTTTGAAGAGTTGCCGACCTTCAACTCTTAGCACCATTACACCAGTCGACACTTACTGGACCTCAAGGATGGTCGGGGGCCCAGATTGCTGAGACTTTATCACTTGCGCACCCTCCGGCGGAGGGTGCTTGCGGAGAGCGCCTAGCCTTCATGCACATCCAGCGCCGGGGCAGACCGGCCCGCCTCGGGCGACGTGGCGCTTTGGCGAGCACGGTCTGGTGTTGCGCCCCGCTAGTGGGGCTCTGAAGGCAGTGTTTGCCTCGTTTAGTACCTCCTGGCATCCGAGGCGGAAGCGGCGGCACGCTGGATGCTGTCGGCTGCGCTTTCGAGAGCTGCCGGCAGGTCGCTGACACGCATCAAGGCCCGAGTCGCAGAGGCCAGCAGGGGGACGTTGTCATGCAGATGCATGAGAGCGTCGCCCGCTTCCCGCAGCAAGGGTGCGTTGTCCTGGAGGTGCGAGAGGTTTCGGCTGGCTTCGTACACCATCCAGGCTGTGTCCTCGGAGATACCGGCAGGACGCGCCTGTGTGCGCTCAAGGTCTGTTTTTAGGACCTTGAGGAGTGAGGACAACTCCGGCACCCTTTCCGCGATGGCTCCCAGCACTGGAGCGAGCCGATCGACGTACTGGTCCTGCGCTTCTTGGATCATCTTCACCAGCCGGGTCTCAGTCAACCCGCTCAGTCCCGCGAGGGCGTCCTGCCCGTCAGCTTCGCGCGCACGCTTCCACCCCTCAAGCATCTCTACCGTGTACTTCTCGCCGTCAGCACCGTCGACGCGTTTGTGGTGCACATTGCACAGCAGGAGCAGGTTTGCGAAGCTGTTCCTGTCTTCCACACTCCAGGAGGAGTCGTACCGCTTCCCGCCAACCTTCAGTGCACGAATGTGGGCGATGTCCAGGTTGAGAACGGGCTTGCGGTCGATGATGCGCACCGTCGGTGCTCCACAGTTGGGGGCATAGCAGCCCCCTCTTGCTAGCGTCATGAGCGCAGCAATCGTGGTGTTGTCGTACTTCCTGTGTGGCTCGTCCGCCATGGTGTCGTCCTCCGATCGACAGGGCTGCCTAAGACGATAGGGGTGAGCACTGACAAACGGATTTGCGATGCCTACTAGTTGGGGTATCAGGGTTCATCCATCGCCCGCGCTCAGTTGCAATCTCCTTCGAGACTTGATCCGCAGATGTCCGGGAGAGCGCGGAGCTGTCTGCCTGTCTGCCGAGCTGCGGAAATGTGAGTCCTGCGCACGGTGCTGTGAGCGGCCCAACCTCCGACCAGGAAGCATGATCGGACCCTTGCACCCAGGCCAAAGGACCGCGATACACGGACCGATCTTGAAAACCGTCGTGGCGCGAGTCACCATGGGTTCAAATCCCACACCCACCGCAGCGCGAGAAGGCCCCTGACCAGGCGATACGGTCGGGGGCCTTCGTCATGTCCAGTGCCCGCCGGTCACCGTTGTTCCCCCTTGTTTCCCGCTCTATCGGGCACGGAAGGGGCACGCGGGGCGCACGGCTTTGGAGCTGCCGGGGCTAGCTTGTCAGCGGCTGATCGGGATTTCGTAGACGATCTCGCAGTGCGCTGCGGGCACCACGATGTCCGCTGTCTCCACGGGTTGGCCCTGGTCGCTGTAGTACGTCCGCCGGATGTGCGTCACGAGCGCGGCCTTCTGGATGCCGAGTAGCGATGCCTCCTCGGCGGTCGCCTGCCGTGGCTCCGGCTGCTCCACCGCATGGCTGACGGTGATTCCGATCGCGGCCATGCGGTTCACGACACCTGCTCCGGCATGCGGTCCTCCCTCGGGGAGGACGACGAGAGTGCCGGCGGTGAGCTCGTAAGGCTCCCAACTCGTCGACAGCTGCACCGGCCTGCCGTCCGCGAGGAACTCGTATGCCGTCCGCACGCACAGCGCCCCCTCGGTAATCCCGAGCCGCGCCGCGATCTCAGCCGGGGCCGGTACCTTCGCGTCGGTCCGGCTCTCCCAATCGCTCTGCCTGCCGAGGGCCTTCATGTCCTGGCGGAACGGGGAGCCGCTGGGCTGCTCGCGTGCGGATGACCGAACGACCCGTACCCGCTGCCGGGCTTCGGCGACGTAGGTGCCCGATCCGGCCCGGCCCTCCAGCACGCCCTGGGAGATCAGCAACTCCTGGGCACGGCGCACCACGTTCTCACCCACGCCGCACTCCTGGCCGATCTGGGCGCGAGAGGGAAGGCGGTCGCCTGGTTCCCAGACGTGCTCCGCGATGCGCTGCCGGAGTTCGTCGGCGATGCGGAGATACGGCGGTTGCTCAGACATATGGAAAATCTAGTCCACTAGCTCTAATCTAGTTAACTAGCTTCACTGAAAGTGATCGCTGGTGACGGAGGCTGCCCTGTGTCCGCTTCGGGAGTGAGTGCGGCGGCCATCGCCGCCCGGCTGTCCGCCGCCGGGCTCCCCACGCGCGTGGAGGAGCACACCCGGTTCACGACGGTTGAGGCAGAAGTGCCGGAAACGCTCTCCGCCGAGTCATGGCGGGAGGTCCTGGACGTGGTGGCCGACGCCGATCGATTCGGACTCCTGGCCACCAGCTTGAACGGCCGCACCTTATGGGCGGTCGTACGCAAAACGGTCCCCACGACGGGCGATGTCGGGGGACCGAGCTATCAGCGATAGGAGCTGACCAGCATGCTCAACCGTATCCGCCGTGCCGCCTCGCTCACCAGAGAGCGGTACTTCCCCAAGGGCCGGCACCGCCGCCCCTTAACGCCCTCCCGGCCGCTGGCTACTCCAACCTCCACCACGTCGGCTGACGTGTCGACCGTTCGCCTGGGTCCGGCTTCGGCTGGCGCGGTCCACCGTCGCCCCCTGAGGGGTGAGGACGTCGAGCTTGTCCGTCCGTACCTGGTGGCGTGGGAAGAGCGTGTAAGGACGCGAGCGGTGGTCGTCGCGCCTCGTCTGCCGGCCGATGCCTGGTCGGCTCTCACGGGGGCCCGCTGATGCCTCCTCGTCGCGGGCCGCACCCTACGAACACCGCTTCCGTCCCCTACCGCTCGATCGCGTGCCGGATCGGCACGCACTCCTCGTGCGTTGAGTCCTCCCCGTTCTTGGCACCGGTCGACGTCCCGGTGATCTATGAGGCATGCGACTGCTCGTGCCACTCGACGCCCGAACGGCCTGTGCCCGTTGAGGTGACGCTGTGAAGCCTCAAGTCCCCGGCGGTGCGCTGGTCTCCCACATCGAGGTCACCGCGGCCACAGTGCAGCGCGGCGACATCATCCAACTCGGCGGCCAGGCATGTCGGGTGAGAGACCTCTTCCAGCTCCCCCAGGGGGCCAAGCAACTGGTCTTCGAGTCGGGCGAACTGCTGGCCATACACACGCGTACCCGGCTCGTCGCCGTGCGCCTGCTGAGACGGCGGTGACCGGTTCCGTGCCCTCTCGTCACCACTACATCGCCGACGATCTCCGCCACCAGATCACGACGGGCCGCATCAAGCCTGCCGAGCGCCTGCCGTCCGAAGTCGGCTTGGCCGCGCGGTACAAGGTCAGCACAGTCACCCTGCGACGTGCTCTCGCCGTGCTTCAGGGCGAAGGGCTCGTCGAGAAGATCCACGGCAAGGGCAACTACGTCCGTCGCCCCCGCCGCAAGATCATGTACGTCGGCGGCTGGGGCACGCTGGACCCCTGGACCGCCGCTGAGTCAACGTTGCGCGTCACGGTTCGCAGCACCACGGTTCCGGCCTCCGTGCACCTGACGACGTTGCTGAAGGTGCCAACGGGCAGCCCCCTCGCGGAGTATTCCTGCCTCAGCCTCGAACAAGGGTCGCCGCACGGCCTGGCCCGCATCTACATCCCGCGCGACCTGGCCCCGGCCGGCGTGCTCGACGACGACTCCACGTGCCGGGAAGCGATCACGAGATTCGCTGTCCTCGGCCCGTCGCCGGCCACAGTCCGAGAGACGGTCTGCGCCCGATCCCCCACCCCGGATGAAGCCTCGGCCCTCCGGATCGGATCTACCGCGGCAGTCCTCGCGATCACCCGTATCGCCACTGACTCCACCGGCCGCGTTATCGAAGCCGCACTCCTGGCTTTCCCGGGAGACCGCGTCGACGCCGTTTTCACCGCCCACCACGTGCTCGACGAGAGGCAGACCCAAGGATGACAGCACCGAACGAACTGCGGCTTCTCCCGTGGTCGGGCCCGGAGAACAAGCCCTGCTATCTGAGCACTGACGACACGGAGGGCTACATGTCCCGCTTGGCGGACAACGTCGAAGCGGTCCAACTCGGCACTGCGGCCCAACTGCTGGAGGTGGTATCGGAAACCCTCGACGACGAGGACGCCGATCCGATTGAACTTCGCCGCCTGGGCCACGCCTTGACCGGTGCCCTGAAGGACGTACTTCGCGTTGCAGTCAGCCGCGGTCATCTCCTGGCGGCGGACGAGCCCCACCGAGTCTGATTAGACGCAGGCAGAAGACTGTCTCCTACTACGCGGGGAGGGGATCCCAAGCACAGAACCGGGGCTCCCCTCCCCGCCGCGCTGTGCCCGCACGGACCTTCGGCGCGAACTGGTGCAGTGAGCAGATCTCCTGTACTGGTTCAGTCGATCCGGGGCTCGTCAGCCGGTCAGTAAACCACCATGCGTGCCATGAGCTTGGGAATCACTGATGCTCCAGCCTCGAGCGGGCCGCTGATCTGGGATAGCAGTGGCTGGCACCCCGCCGGGCCAGCCAGACGCTGACCTCTGTTGACCGCTGTTCATCGCACCTGGTGGCACGGCTCTGGCACGGCTACCCTCTGATCCGTAGCTCTAGCCGGGTCGGTCAACTACGGCCATACCGGCCGATACTCGGTCCCGGAGAGCAGTAAAGGGTGGGGACGGTTGCTGCGGTTGCGGTACTGCACCGCTGTAAGGAAGGGGCGGCCACGATGTCGGCTACAAAGCGATGCCAAGTCTTTCTACTGCCTTAAGGTGGCTTGCCTCCGGTGCCCGCACGTGGGTGCTCGCCCGCCTCATCCCACTCAGCTCGGCCGTTGACTGTGCCGTCCCAGCTGGAGAGGCCATGGTTCAGGCGAGCAGTAGTGGAGAATACTTGCACAGAACCTACTTGCTGTAGGTAAGCGTCCCGGCACAGAGATTGGACAGTACATGTCTGATATTCCACCCTCCCAGTCAGACGAAACTAGCTACGCCATGACGTTAGCTAATGACTCATACGAGTGGTATAAAAGTCGCGCAATTCGATCACGTCGCATCTTCAAGGCCTCTGAGACGGCAATTCTTTTGATTTCATCCTCCATTCCCCTGTCGGTCGTATTCTTTTCTAAGAATACGACCCTCCCGGCAATTTTTGGGGTCGCGGTAGTAGTCCTATCCGGACTTCGCTCAATATTTCATTGGCAAGACAACTACTTGCGATTCAGTGCCGCCCGCGAAGCTGTCGAAGCGGAACGCCGGCGCTACCACACCGAAGTCGAGCCGTATGACGATCCGACGACTAAAGATAAAATGCTGGCGGCAGAAGTAACACGAATTGAACAAGGAGAAATGAATAGTTGGATAGAAGTCGCCACGGAGAGGCCGAATTACGGCCCCACCCCTCTGCCTTAATCTGAAAGGGTAAGTGGGGAACGTGCAGCATGGGAAATAAGCTTAAAGCTTTCCGGTGTCATTGATTAGGCGCTCCCATTCATCTAGAATCGCCTGCCCGTCCATTACTTGCCGAACTGCGGATTCCATTTTTACAGCCAATGGTCGCATTGCCTTGCTAAGCCCCTTCAGGGCGCTCACGTTCTCAGAAAATACGCGAAGTGCGGGAATATTGGCACGGGAGGCTGCCACTGCACCTCTTACATTAGAGAAAAACTCCTTAACAGTACCCAGTTCCTCAGCCGAGACTGCCTGCCGGGGAGCTTCGCGAATCAACGCCAGAATGCCTGGCTCGACATTCACAAGTTCGGCGGAATACAGGTTGCCCAACTCGTAGAAACGATCCACCGGCACAGTGATACGTTCAGCAAGTTGATGACTCACGCGCAACCTACCTGCGAACCCACCCCCTTGAGCGTCAGATCGCTGAATCTCCTCTGCCGCCAAACCTGTTTCCCTACCGATTACTTCCATGACGGAGGCGAACTCCTCCACCACGCTAGTCCAGCGAGGGAAGGCGGCCTCCATACCTGCCATCATCTCAAGCAGAGTAGATTCTTCACCTTCCGGGGACTCAATATCACGCTCATTTTCCGAGGCTACTTGAACTGAACGCTCAAGGATGCCCACAAGGCGCTCAGCAAGATTCTCCACTGCCTTTCTGTGTGCAGGCGAATTTGAGTCCTCCGTCCTGAGTTTCGTCCAGTCAACGTACTGGCGATTGGCAATCAAAGACATAACCTCATCAGGACTATCCTCGGAAAGTCCTGGAACCTTGACGTAAAGAATGGGGAGGAGGAGTTCCTCCAGGCCCAGGCTCCTGGCGTGGCCAGAGAACGTCAGCACCTCTCGGCGACATTCTGGGCTCTTAAAGAAGGCTGGCGTCACAATTGGAATGCAGAAAGTCGTACCTGCTAGGGCGGCCTCGATTCTCGACCGCCATTCGGCCCCCCATTCCAGATCATTTTTGTCCACAAAAATTCGAAGATCTTCAGCTGTGATTACTTCATATTCATCAGAGATCAACTTGGCGAGTTCTCTGATCCGCCCCTTATTGAGTTCGTCATCCCTGTGCGTATAACTCCAGAAACCGACCACTTTTTCGTAACTATTCATGGAGTGAATCTAGCGCAGGGTGTGCGCGGGGGCGCTCGAAATGAGTATTTCTACTGCTTGGATCTTCTGTTCATGATAAATGGGTTACAGACGGCTGATTCGCATGATATGCAGCCAAACCCACCACTCGCCCCGGCTTCCATCCCGTCCGCTCGGCTTTGCCTGGGTCGGAGGTGGTCGGGATGGAAGCCCACGACACTCACCACGAATCCGCCGGCACTCGCGAACGGCGCCCCGTCCATCCCGGAGTCTGAGCGCCCCCGCCGGAGGCATGTCTTGTGCCTGGCATTTCCTCCGGCAAGGTTCTCGCTCTAGCCGCGCGACCGGCGTAGCCGGGGCCGGAGCGGGCCGAAGGCAGGAGCGTCAGGCCCCGGCGGTGAGCCGGGGAGCGCGCGGCGAGCGGAGCGAGTCGCCTTGATGAAGTAGGGAAAGTTCTATCGCATCGGCGTCAGACGCTTGCCGTTATGGCTCCGCACGTGGGGCCCGTTGCCGTCGAGGGCATCCAGCAGCCGGACCGCGTAGACCTCGGACATCCACTCGGTGACTTCGTCCGGCGTAAGCCAGCCGACCGCGGTCGATTCGCTGGACGTGCGCTCGCTTCCGCCGGCGGGCTTGCATCGGAAGACCAGGGCAACGATCCCTCGCGTGGTGTTCTTATAGACCCCGGTGAGCTCGTCCACCTGGACGTGGATGCCCGTCTCCTCCAGGACCTCGCGCTGAACGCCCGCCTCCGGGGTCTCGTCGAGTTCGAGTACGCCGCCGGGGAGCTCCCAAGTGCCGTTGTCGGCACGGCGGATCGCCAGAAGCCGTCCGTCCTCGCGCACGACCACTCCGGCTACGGACACGGAGTGGAGCGGCGTTGACGTGCCTTCCTGCGCACTGTTACTCATGTACAGGAGCATAGGAGGAAGGGAAGGACTATGGAAACAGCAGTAGGAGGTGGGAAGTCCGTACCTCGGTACGTGCAGATCGCCGAGGAGATCGTTCAGCAGATCCGCGCCGGAATCCTCAAGCCCGGTGACATGGTGCCCAGCGAATCGGAGCTCGTGGAGCGCTACGGCGTCTCCGGCGGCACCATCCGCAAGGCCATGGTGGAGGTCCGCGCCAGTGACCTCGTGGAGACCCGCCAGGGCAAGGGCTCCATGGTGAAGGCCCGGCCCCCGGTACGGCACCGGTCCTCGGACCGCTTCAAGCGCTCCCACCGACAGGGCGGCAAGGCTGCGTACCTTGCGGAGTCGGCGCAGTCCGGCGCCAAGGCTGGCGTCAGCGTTCTATACATCGGTCCGACGGACGCTCCGAATGACATCGCGGAGCGGCTCGGCGTCCCGGCCGGCACCCAGGTGCTCGCCAGGCGTCGCCTCTACTTCCGCAACGAGACTCCTGTGGAGACGGCCACGTCGTATCTCCCGTGGGACGTTGCGAAGGACATTCCCGAGCTGTTCGCGAAGAACCCCGGCGGTGGTGGCATCTACGCCCGCCTCGAAGACCATGGGCACGAGTTCGCGGAGTTCGTCGAGACGCTGCAAGCCCGGCTGGCGACCAAGGCTGAGGCCTCCGAACTGGCCCTGAGTCCTGGCGCTTCGGTGGTTCACCTGATCCGCGAGGCACGAACGACGGAGGATCGCGTCGTAGAGGTGTGCGACACGCTCATGGCCGCTGACCAGTTCGTTTTCAGCTACCGGATCCCCGCCTCCGACTGACGCGCGCTCAACTCGACGCAGCCCGCCGCGACTTCTTCTCTCGGCGGGTTGACTCATGTATAGGAGTGATGCACTCTTCTTTATGTCACTCATGTACATGAGTGGCTGAGTCGAGCACATCTATAGGAGTGATCTTCTGTGCGTACGATCCCCGTCGACACCTCCGCCGCGTCCGTGATGGTCGCCAAGCCCCCGCAGATCAAGGTCAAGGACCGCCGGACCGGTGAGATCGCCGTGGACGTCGAGAGCGGCGCGAAGCTCATGACCGTGGACGTGATGTTCGCGGCGAACGAGGAGGTGGAGATCCTCTCGGTCACCGTCCCCGAGCCGGGCATCTCCGGTGAGCTGATGATGGGCACGCCCGTCGCCGTCACCGGACTGATCGCTCGGCCGTGGGAGAACGAGTTCAACGGGCAGAAGCGACACGGCATCGCCTTTCGTGCGGTGGCGGTCACCTCGCTCGTCGCCGCTGCCGAGAAGCCCAAGGCGGCCTGATCATGACCGGGTCCCTGGTCACGCTGCTGCTGGTCGTCGTCACCGCACTGATCCTGCGGTGGCGGCGTCCCGCCTGGTACTGGATGACCTTCGGAGTCACCCTTGCCGCGCTGCGGGTAGCGGTCCGATACGCATCGGTCATGGACGCCTGCGGGCTCACCGTTCCGCCCGCGCGTTGGCGTCTCTCCCTCGCCCGGATGACGAACCGCCCTGTTCCCGAGTCGAGGGTCCCGCGCATTCTTCGGCTCCGGCCTACTCGTACCGGGCTGGTCCTGCGGATCAAGCTCCGGCCCGGTCAGGATGCCTTCGACGTTGCTTCGGCCACCGACCGCCTCCGGCACTCCTTCGGGATGTATGGAGTCACCTCCCGCGAACTTCGCTCGGGAATCGTGGAGTTACGGATGACGGGATACGACGTCCTCCGGCGGGTGCAGATGCCCGCCGAAACCGGCCCTGCGCCGATGCGTATCCCCGTCGCACTGCGCGAGGACGGATCCGTCCACTACCGCGACTACCGGGCTGTGCCCCACGGGTTGACGCTCGGCGCGACCGAGTCGGGGAAGTCCGTCTACCAGCGCAACCTGGTTGCCGGCCTCGCGGCGCATGACGTCGCGCTCGTCGGGATCGACTGCAAGCAGGGCGTCGAGCTCTTCCCGCTCGCCCGGCGCTTCTCCGCCCTCGCCGACAACCCGGACACCGCCCTCGAACTCCTCGAAGCACTCGTGCAGCACATGGAGGACGTCTACCAGCTCATCCGTTCCGCTCAGCGCATCACAGTCGACGTTCCGGACGCCGACATAGCTGCCGGCATCTGGGACCTGCCAGCCGACATACGCCCGACTCCGGTCGTGGTCCTGGTCGACGAGGTTGCCGAGCTGGCGCTGTTCGCCACCAAGGACGAGGAGAAGCGCCGCGACAGGATCGTCACTGCTCTGGTCCGCCTCGCCCAGCTCGGCCGTGCCGCGGGGATCTACCTGGAGATCTGTGGCCAGCGCTTCGGATCCGAACTCGGCAAGGGCATCACGATGCTCCGCGCCCAACTCACCGGTCGGACCGCCCACCGCGTCAACGACGAGTCCAGCGCCAACATGGCCTTCGGAGACATTGCTCCGGACGCCGTTCTTGCCGCGATCCAGATTCCCACCGACGTCCCGGGCATCGCGGTCTCGGGTGACTCGACTGGTGGATGGACCCGCATCCGGGCACCACACACCTCACTGCGCCAAGCCGTGAACATCTGCAACCGGCACGCCGACCGCACTCCGGATGTGCCCGCCCTCGCGGCCTTCCGGCCTGCCGTCGCACCCCTGGCCTCGGCCACCGCGCCGCTCACCAAAGCCGCGCCCACCACCGCCTGACCTTCCGCTCACCGGTCGGCGTGACCATTCCCGCGCCAAGTCCCTACCCGTCCCATGCCGAAAAGGAGAAGTCCGATGGCCCGTCCCTCCATGCGCGTGGACGCCGTACTGATCCAAGCCGTGATCGCTGGCGCGCTCTCCTTCGCCCACCTCCACGACCTCGCCGCCGCCGCGGGCCAGGACGGCTGGAAGGCATGGGCCTACCCGATCAGCGTTGATCTGCTCCTGGTCGCTGCCTGGCGGCGGCTACGAAAGGACGGCCCGTCCCGGCTCGCCTGGAGCTGGTTCCTGATCGCGCTCGTCGCTTCGCTCGGTGCCAACGTCGCCACGCCGGATTTCTCGATCTCGCGCACCCTCCGGCCTGGTTGCGCTTCGGCATCGCTGGATGGCCCGCGCTTGCCTTCCTCGGCGGGACGCTCCTCGCCCACACGGAGACCCCGGTCGAGGAGCGCACGCCCGTTCCGGCGGTGCCTACGGCTGATCCCTCGGCGCCGGAGCTCGTCACCGAGGAACAAGCCCCGGAGCTGGGACCAGCGCCGATTCCTGCCGCTGAGGAGTCTCCGGTCCTGCCTCCCGCCGACGCGTCTCCGCCCGTGCCGGCCGCGCTTGTCGATCACGCCCGGAAGGTCGCCGACGACCACCGCGCCCGTACCGGTTCACCGATCGATACCGACACGCTCCGCGCCCGCCTCGGAGTTCCGCCTCAACTCGCCGCCGCGATTGCCGCTCAGCTCGCCTGACCCGAGAGGAGATCCACCATGCCCGCCCGCGACCACTTCCACTCCGTGATGCGGATCGGACCGGTGCAGATCGGTACCCACCGTGACCGGCACGGCCGCACCCAGCACGCCGCCGTGTGCACCGCCGATCGCTGCGGTTGGTCGTCCGACTTCAGCAGCCGGTCCGCCGCCCAGCTCGCCGCCCGCACCCACCGCTGCAAGGTCCGCTGAAGGAGACCCGCCATGGACGTACCGCTCTGGCTCGCCCTGATCGTCGTCGGCTGGCTCGGCGTGAAGCTGATCCGCCCGCCCTGGTGGCTCGTGCTCGTGCTGCTGCTCGGCGGCTATCTCCTCGCCGACAGCCTCCTGACCCCCGTGATCGACACCGCCGTCAAGTAACCCCCACCGAAGGGAGAACCGCCATGCTCCGCCCGACGATCCCCACCAACCCGTTGCCGACCGGAATCGTCACTGGAACCGCCCGGAGCGACGTCCCCGCCGTGCCCCACCAGGCCCCGGCCCCAGCCCCTACGGCTCCCGCACGTCCCACGGTTCAGCTCACTCCCGGTGCCGTCGTCGCCGTCATCGGTGGCGGCACCGCCGTGGTGCTAGTCGTCGGCGCGGTCCTGGTCTCCATGCTCCTCGCGGTCGCCGTCACCGCCGCGTCGCTCGCCATCAGCGCCCTGGTCGTCCGCTCGCTCGTGGCGTCGCAGAACCACCGCCGACCGGCTTCCGGGCGGCCTCGATACCGCCAAGCATCCGCCGCCCGGAAGCCGTACTCCTGCCCGAACCATAGATCCGGAAGGAAGCACCATCATGACCGACCGCACCGCCCGTCGCCGGGGGAGTGCACATGCCTGAATCGCAGCTCGACCGGCTCACCCTCGGCGACCTGCTGAGGGTGGCCTCCGCCCCCGAGTTCCACCGCTGGGAGGACCAGATCCGCCGCACCGGTGGCTGCTCCGACCCAATCCACCTGACCGGTTGGACCCTCACCAAGGACAAGACCACCGGCGAGACCCTTCACCACTACTCGACCGAGACCGAGCCCGGCGGACGTCTCCGCCTCGCCTGCGGCAACCGCCGCGCTTCCCGCTGCCCCGCTTGCGCCTGGACGTACGCCGGAGACACCTACCACCTGATCCGCGCGGGCCTGGCCGGAGACGACCGCCGCGATATCCCCGCCAGCGTGCGGGATCACCCCCGGGTCTTCGCCACCCTTACCGCCCCGTCCTTCGGCCCGGTCCATAACCGTCCCGAACGTGGCGCTTGCCGTTGCGGTAGCCGGCACTCGGCAGACGCACCCGAGCTCGGTACCGCCCTGGACCCCGAGACGTACGACTACGCCGGATCGGTCCTGTTCAACAACCACGCCGGCGACCTCTGGATGCGGTTCACCACTCGCCTCCGGCGGGAGATTGCGGCCCGCGCCGGACTCACGCAGGTGGAGCTGAAGGAATCGGCTCGGCTCTCGTACGGCAAGGTCGCCGAGTTCCAGAAGCGCGGCGCGATTCACTTCCACTCCGTGATGCGGATCGACGGGCCGGACGGGCCCGGCACCCCTCCTCCGTCCTGGGCCACCGTCGACCTGCTCACGGACGCAATCCGTGCAGCCGCTCGACACAACTACACCTCGGTGTCCGCTGCCGCCGCCGACGATCAGCCCGCTCGTACCTTCCGCTGGGGCACACAACTCGACGTCCGCCCGGTTGTTGCCTTTGGCGACGGCTCCGATGTCACCGAGCAGGCTGTGGCGTCCTACGTCGCGAAGTACGCCACCAAAGCGGCGGAGAACACCGGCACTCTGGACCGCCGCATCGGTGAGCTCTCCGAGCTCGATCGCCACGGCGTTCCCGACCACGCCCGCCGTCTCATCGCCGCATGCCACCTCCTCGATCCGCTCTACCCCGAACGTCGGCTACGTGCCTGGGCACACATGCTCGGGTTCCGCGGGCACTTCTCCTCGAAGTCCCGCCGCTACTCGACCACCCTCGGCGAGCTCCGCCAAGCCCGCGCCGACTTCCGTGCCGCGCAGGAACGGCAGTCCCTCGGCCTGGAGGACCGCGTCCCGGACACCGTGCTCGTCCTGTCCGACTGGCAGTACGCAGGCCACGGTCACTCGCCCGGCGAATCCGTCCTCGCCGCGACCATCGCCCGTGGTCTCCAGCTCAACCGCGAAACCGCCCGTGAAGCCATGGCAGAGCTGGTCGACGAGGGGGAGTGGTGACCATGGCGCTCCCTTTGCCGAGTCGCTATCTGACGCCCGACGATCTGGTCGAGATGTTCGAGCTGCCCAGCGTCGAGACCGTCTACCAGTCGCGTCGGAAGCGGACCGGACCCCGCGGCTTCCGTGTCGGCCGGCACCTCCGCTTCGACCCCGACGACGTACGGGCCTGGGGCGACTCCCGCCGGAGCGAGGCGGCTGCCTGATGGCCGGACACATTCAGGATCGCTGGTTCGTGACCGTGAGCGGCCCTGACGGTATGCCACGCAAGGTGAAGTCGGATCGCTACAGGGTGTGGTCCCGATACCGCGCGCGCTACGTCGGGCCGGACGGCACAGAGAAGTCGAAGAGCTTCCCGGACCGACAGAAGCGGCTCGCCGATCAGTGGCTGGCCCATACCGAAGCGGACATGGCGCGGGGACAGTACATCGACCCCCGCGCGGCCCGGACCACCTTCCAGCAGTATGCGGAGGGCTGGGTGTCCACCCAAGGGGCGGACCCCAACACGCAAGCCTCGATGGAGTCGCAGCTCCGGCTGCACGCGTTCCCGTACCTCGGCACGCGTCCGCTTGGTTCGTTCCAGCCGGCGCACATCCGCGACTGGGTTCAGCAGCTTCAGGCGAACGGTGTCCGGGGTTCGTACGCCCGGACGATCTACTCCAACGTACGGGCGGCTCTGAGTGCGGCAGTGGACGACGGGCACCTTCCTCGGAACCCTTGCGCTGCCCGCTCGGTGCGGCCGCCGACCGTGGACACGAAGCGCGTCACGCCTTGGACGGCGGAACGGCTCTTCGCTGTGCGCGCGGGCATGCCGGAGCGGTATCAGGCGATGGTCGACCTGGGCGGCGGCTGCGGCCTGCGGCAAGGCGAGATCCTGGGTGTTGCGGTGGACGCGGTCGACTTCCGGTCGGACACGTTGCATGTCGTCCAGCAGCTCAAGCTGAGCCGCAGCAAGCCCGTATTCGCTCCGCCCAAGGGCGGCAAGTTGCGGGACGTGCCGCTCCCCGGTCCGGTCGCCGACGCGCTGAGGGCACACATGAAGCAGTTCCCGCCGGTCGAGATCACGTTGCCATGGAAGGTCGCGGGTGGACCGCTGGTGACCAAGCGGCTCATCTTCATGGGTCCGCGCGGTGGTCATGTCTGGCGCACCTCGCTGAACGAGGAGGCGTGGAAACCGGCTCTGGCCTCGGCTGGAGTCATCCCGACCCCGGCGGCCGGCGCTCCGCACGTCGAGTCACGCGAGAACGGGATGCACGCCATGCGGCACTTCTACGCGTCGGTGCTGCTGGACGCTGGGGAGAACATCAAGGCGCTCGCCGAGTACCTCGGGCACTCGGATCCGGGTCTGACGCTGCGGGTGTACGCGCACCTGATGCCATCGAGCCAGGAGCGGACTCGAAATGCAGTCGCTGCTGCTTACCCAACGTCTACTCCGTTCTCTGCCAGCCCATAAAGCAGCGTCAAGGGACTTTTCGGCAAGCTGGTCGACGTTCCACCCATGGATGGTACGTACCGCCCGTGGGTGGAACGTATCTGTCGCGCAAGCAATTCTTTCTGTCGTGACAGAAAGCTAGCTAGGAAGCTCGCTGAAATCTCCCAGCAGAAGGCACCGCAACGTACCGGCTCCTCCCACCTGCGGGCCCACCGCCTCTCACCCGGGCCTACCACCCCACCTGACCCCGTCCCGCTGCTGGGATGATTCGTCCACGGCACTGGACAGCAAGGGCAGCACCTTTCGCACGCATGCTGTTATGCATGTACAACTCGAAGGCTCCGCACGGTTTTTCTCCGTAGCGCCGCCAGCAAGCTGGGAGTTTGTCGCCGGAGCAATCTTCATGGGAAAGTCTCAGCGGCATAAGAATGCCGCCCGGCCAGGGGCGGCATTCGCCTCCGTGTCGCTTTTCAGTCATGACCTTGATCCGGTGTAACCGAAGCACAGCAGGAGAACTTCATGGTCCCACGTACGGGCATGAGCATCGACGTCCACCCACGTGATCTACCGATTGTTCTGATCGGCACGGGTGGCGGGGCACTCGCGCTGTGGGCAGACGCATCCCCTGAGATCGCCATCCCGGCGGCGCTACTGATCATGCTCGACATCCGCGTGCGCTTCTGGCGCGGTCAAGCCTGACGGCCCACAGACGGCCCAGCCCACCAAAAAGCCCCCCACCACGCGGAGAACCCGCAGGTGGGGGGCCAGTTCAGCTCTGCTTACTTCTTCTTGCCCTGGTTCTTCACGGCCTCGATGGCCGCCTTCGCCGCCTCCGGGTCGAGGTACGTGCCGCCCGGCTTCAGCGGGCGGAAGTCGGCGTCCAGCTCGTAGGCGAGCGGGATGCCGGTCGGGATGTTGAGGCCGGAGATGGCGTCGTCGGAGACGCCGTCCAGGTGCTTCACCAGACCGCGCAGGCTGTTGCCGTGGGCGGCGACCAGGACGGTCTTGCCGTCGAGGAGGTCCGGGACGATGCCGTCGTACCAGTACGGCAGCATGCGGTCGACGACGTCCTTGAGGCACTCCGTGCGCGGGCGCAGCTCCGTCGGGATGGAGGCGTAGCGCGGGTCGGCGCTCTGCGAGAACTCGGTGCCGTCCTCGAGGGCCGGCGGCGGGGTGTCGTACGAACGGCGCCAGAGCATGAACTGCTCCTCGCCGAACTCGGCGAGGGTCTGGGCCTTGTCCTTGCCCTGGAGGGCGCCGTAGTGGCGCTCGTTCAGCCGCCAGGAGCGGTGTACGGGGATCCAGTGGCGGTCCGCCGCTTCCAGCCCGAGCTGTGCGGTGCGGATCGCGCGCTTCTGGAGGGAGGTGTGCACGACATCGGGGAGCAGGCCGGCGTCCTTGAGCAGCTCACCGCCGCGGACCGCCTCCTTCTCGCCCTTGTCGGTGAGGTCTACGTCCACCCAGCCGGTGAACAGGTTCTTCGCGTTCCATTCGCTCTCGCCGTGGCGGAGGAGGATCAGCTTGTACGGTGCGTCGGCCATGGGTCCGAGCGTAATCGAACCCGTGCAGCCTCCGCGCGCCCGGTCACAGGGCGGACAGGGGCGTCCGTACTGCGGGTACGGCGTGACGTTTGACGGTCGGCGTCAATCGAGTGGCGGCCGGGGATCCGCGCTTCGTAATGTTCGGACAGCCATCGGGCCGCTTACAGGAGCAGAGCCCGTATCCGTTGTGTGCGTCCTCGGGGGGAAGCCTTATGTACGTCGCCGGTCTGAGAAAGGCGGCGCACGAGACGGTCGCCGGGCTCCCCAGGGAGTTCTGGTGGCTGTGGACCAGCACGCTGGTCAACCGTCTCGGGGCCTTCGTCGCCACGTTCATGGCGCTCTACCTGACCCTGGACCGGGGCTACTCGGCCTCGTACGCCGGACTCGTCGTCGCCCTCCACGGGCTCGGCGGGGTCATCTCCTCGCTGGGGGCCGGGGTGATGACGGACCGGCTGGGTCGTCGGCCGACCATGCTGATCGCGCAGCTCTCGACCGCCGTGTCCGTGGCCGTGCTCGGCTTCATGGTCCATCCCGGGGCCATCGCGGGTGTCGCCTTCGTGGTCGGCATGGCCAGCAACGCGTCCCGGCCGGCCGTGCAGGCGATGATGGCCGACATCGTCCGGCCCGAGGACCGGGTGCGGGCCTTCTCGCTCAACTACTGGGCCATCAACCTGGGCTTCGCCGTCTCCTCGGCCGCAGCCGGATTCATCGCCGAGTACAGCTACCTGGCCGGGTTCGTGGGCGAGGCCGTGATGACGCTGGTGTGCGCCGTCGTGGTCTTCCTCAAGGTGCCGGAATCGCGGCCCGAGGCGGTGCCCCTCGCGGCCGGCACGCGGGCCCCGGACGACGTGCGGCTGAGCACGGTCCTGCGCGACGGGCGCTTCATGGGAGTCGTCGGACTGTCGTTCCTGGTGGCCCTGATCTTCCAGCAGGGGTACGTGGGGCTGCCGGTGGCCATGGGCACGGACGGGCTCTCCAGCTCTGATTTCGGCACGGCCATCGCCGTCAACGGTGTGCTGATCGTGGCCCTGCAGATTCCCGTCACCCGCTTCATCCAGCACCGCGACCCGCGCCGTCTGCTGATCATCTCGTCCGTGGTCGCGGGGTACGGATTCGGGCTGACCGCCTTCGCGGGATCGGTCGGGGTGTACGCACTGACGGTGTGCGTCTGGACGATCGCCGAGATCGTGAACGCGCCGACGCAGACGGGCATCGTCGTGCAGCTCTCCCCGGCACACGGCCGGGGCCGCTACCAGGGCATGTACACGATGTCCTGGTCCGCGGCAGCGCTCGTCGCCCCGCTGATGTCCGGTTTCGTGATCGACCACTACGGCGCCGACTGGCTGTGGGGCACCTGCGCCGTGCTGGGCACGGTCGCGGCGGGCGGCTACTGGCTGCTCATGCGCAACCTGCCTGATCCTGTGACTGCCGGATCGGCTCCGGTGGGCGCCGGGTCTGCTCCGGTGACCGCCACCGCCACTCCGGATGCCGTGGGTGCCGCGTCGGCCCCGTCCGGCCGGCCGGCCGCGGAACAGGCCTCCGCGGAACGGTTCCTTGCGGAACAGCCCCTCGCCGAACCGAAAGTCTGAGCGCCCCGACCGGGACAGGCCCCCCGACCGGGACAGGCGCCCCGAGCGGGGCGGGGCCTGCAGTGCCCCGCGGCGGACGTCCGTCCGCCGCGGGGCACCACCGGCCGTCTCCGGTCAGCCGGAGCATCCACCGCACTGGCACGGCGCGCCGGACTGGCAGCCGCACCCGCAGCCCGAGCCGCAGCCGCAGGCGCCGAGCACGGTCAGATGCACCACTTCGGTCGGGGTCTCCTGCTGGGGTTCGGTCATGGGGGAATCGGCCATGGTCCCTCCTCAGGGCGTACGACTCGACGGCGTACGACGCATGCGTACGACGGGGGCGTACGGCATCCGTGCCGCCCCCGTCCCATTGCATGCCCAACCGGGCGGGCGCATCAACAGCGCACGCGCGCCGGGACAAACGTGCTACCCCCCAAGCGCCTTCTGCGCCGCTACGCTCCCTCCACCGGCGCCGCCGCCTGGATCTCGTCCGCGTGCTCACCCGTCACCAGGTAGACGACGCGCTTGGCGACCGATACGGCGTGGTCGGCGAAGCGCTCGTAGTAGCGGCCCAGCAGCGTCACGTCGACGGCCGTCTCGATGCCGTGCTTCCAGCGGTCGTCCATCAGGTGCTGGAACAGCGTGCGGTGCAGCAGGTCCATCTCGTCGTCGTCCTGCTCCAGCTGGAGCGCCAGGTCGACGTCCTTCGTGATGATGACCTCGGCGGCCTTCGCCATCAGCCGCTGCGCCAGCTGCCCCATCTCCAGGATGGTGGCGTGCAGGTCGTGCGGCACCGCCGACGCCGGGAAGCGCAGCCGTGCCAGCTTGGCGACGTGCTGGGCGAGATCGCCCGAGCGCTCCAGGTCGGCGCTCATCCGCAGTGAGGTGACCACGATCCGCAGATCGGTCGCCACCGGCTGCTGGCGGGCCAGCAGCGCGATGGCCCGCGCCTCCAGGTTGTGCTGCAGGTCGTCGACCCTCTGGTCCGCGGCGATCACACTCTCGGCGAGCTTGAGATCGGCGTCGAGCATGGACGTCGTGGCCCGTCCGATCGCCGATCCGACGAGCCTGGCCATCTCGACCAGGTCCTCGCCGATCGAATCGAGTTCCTCGTGATAAGCGTCGCGCATGGAAGTCCCTCTCCAGATCCTTACTGAGGCCGGGGTCTCTGGGCCGACCCCCACGCTCCCACGGTGCGCGGCCAACGCGTCGGGATCCGGCCCCCTAAATGAACCACCACTATCCCCTCGGTGAACTCTGGGCGACGAGTGTTCGAGATGGCACCCGGATGGCTGGGAGAGTGTCGGCACGCCCGCATAACCTTGAAGCATGGACGTGAACGCGGCAGTGGCCGCAGCTGCTGCGATCGCCGGGTTGTGCACCGGTGTGATCGCGATGCTGGCGTTCCGCTGGAGTGAACGCGAGCAGAAGCGCCCCACGCGTACGTCCATGCGGCCCGACAGCAATGCCCCCCTGCCTCCCGGGGTGGACACCGTCCTTTCCGTGCTCAGCTCGTCCGCCGTCGTGCTCGACGAGAGCGACAGCGTCGTCAAGGCCAGCTCCGCCGCCTACGCGCTGGGGCTGGTCAGGGGCGGACGCCTCTCGGTGGAGCCGATGCTCCACATGGCCAGGGACACCCGGCGCGACGGTGAGATACGGCAGGTGGAGCTGGACCTCCCGCGGCGCGGTACGGGACGGGGGGAGGCGCTCGCCGTCTCGGCCCGGGTCGCTCCGCTGGGGTCGCGGCTGGTGCTCCTGCTGGTCGAGGACCTCACGGAGGCGCGCCGCATAGAAGCGGTCCGGCGCGACTTCGTCGCCAACGTGAGCCATGAGCTCAAGACTCCGACCGGCGCGCTCTCGCTGCTCTCCGAGGCCGTCATGGACGCGTCCGACGACCCGGAGGCCGTGGAGCGGTTCGCCGGGCGCATGCAGATCGAGGCGACGCGCCTGACCAACCTCGTACAGGAGCTCATCGACCTCTCCCGGGTACAGAACGACGACCCGCTGGAGGACGCGGAGCCCGTACGGGTGGAGGAGCTGGTCGCGGAGGCCGTCGACCGGTGCCGGCAGCAGGCCGGTTCCAAGCAGATAACCATGGCGTCGGGCGGCACCGCGGGCCTCTTCGTCTGGGGGAACCGTGGCCAGCTCGCGGCCGCCCTCGGCAATCTCGTGGAGAATGCCGTCAACTACAGCCCCGCCCGTACCCGCGTCGGCATCGCTGCCCGGCGGCTGGTCGCACCCGGCGGGGATCTGATCGAGATAGCCGTGACCGACCAGGGCATCGGCATCTCCGAGAAGGACCGCGAGCGTGTCTTCGAGCGGTTCTACCGCGTCGACCCGGCCCGCTCACGGGCCACCGGTGGCACCGGTCTCGGCCTCGCCATCGTCAAGCACGTGGCCGCCTCGCACGGCGGGGAGGTCACTGTCTGGAGCTCCGAGGGACAGGGCTCCACCTTCACCCTGCGACTGCCCGAATCGGGTGTCGTGCGGAGTCGCACCAGCGGCGGTCCGCTCATCGTCAACGGTGCCGTTGACGACGATGGACCGTACGAGACCGATACTTTTGAACCATTTCCTGCCCCGGAGGCTCTTCCGTGACCCGAGTGCTTGTCGTCGAGGATGAGGAATCCTTCAGCGACGCCCTGTCCTACATGCTCCGCAAGGAAGGCTTTGAGGTGGCCATCGCGGCCACCGGCCCGGACGGCCTCGACGAGTTCGAGCGCAACGGCGCCGACCTCGTCCTGCTGGACCTGATGCTGCCGGGCCTGCCCGGTACGGAGGTCTGCCGACAGCTGCGGGTGCGGTCCAACGTGCCGGTGATCATGGTCACCGCGAAGGACAGCGAGATCGACAAGGTCGTCGGCCTGGAGATAGGAGCCGACGACTACGTGACCAAGCCCTTCTCCTCGCGGGAGCTGGTGGCCCGCATCCGTGCGGTCCTGCGCCGCCGCGGCGAGCCGGAGGAGGTCACTCCGGCGGCCCTGGAGGCGGGCCCGGTCCGGATGGACGTCGACCGTCACGTCGTCACGGTCTCCGGCGGCAAGGTCGACCTCCCGCTGAAGGAGTTCGACCTCCTGGAGATGCTGCTGCGCAACGCGGGCCGCGTACTGACCCGCATGCAGCTGATCGACCGGGTCTGGGGTGCCGACTACGTGGGGGACACGAAGACCCTCGACGTGCACGTCAAGCGGCTCCGGGCCAAGATCGAGCCCGACCCGGGAGCGCCGAGGTACCTGGTCACGGTGCGGGGGCTGGGCTACAAGTTCGAGCCGTAAACCGGCACGGCGGTCCCTGACGCGCGCACCCCGGCACGGAGCCGGACGGCGGGCCCGGTGGCCGCGGTACCGCTGCGCGAAGGGGCGTCTCCGGCCGGAGACGCCCCTTCGCAGCACCATGCGTCAGTGGGAGGTGGACGCCTCGTCCGACTCCGTGGACGTGCCGCTCTCCGCCTCGGAGCCGGACTCGGAGGCCGACTCGGATTCCGCCGGGGTGCCCGACGGCTCGCCGGGCGTCTCGGAGGCGCTCTCCGAAGGCTTCGGAGAGGGCGCCGGCAGCGCGCTCGGGCCGAACTCCTTGAAGAAGTGGGTCGCCGGGACGATCGCGGCACCCAGCTGGACGTCACCCGTCCTGCTGAACGCGAAGACGACGTTCTGCACGTCGCCGGCGCGCCCGGCCTGCCGGCCGTTCTCGATCACGGCGGAGGCGTTGCCCTTGCCGCCCAGGATGACGCGGCCGCCGGCCGGGACCACGACCGGTCCCTTGCCCTCAGCTGCCTGCAGCTTCACCGTGGCGCCGGTGCCCGGCAGCGTGACGGTCTCCAGGACCTCCTGCTTCGGGCCGTCGTTGAACAGCGTGGCGGCGACGACGGCAGGGCCCTCGGCGTCCTGCTCGGGCTGGATGATGACGTTCGCGTTCTGGATCTTGATCCGGTCGACGGTGGTGGCCGCGTTGTCCGGCCTGACCTTGAGCGTCTCTGCGTTGTTGCCCGCGCCGCACGCGGACAGCGTGCCGATCGAGAACACGAGGGCAGTGGCGGCGAGGGCGCCGTGTCGAAGGCTGCGGCTCACGGCGGCGGCAACTCCTTGAACGTTCGGACTGCGGACTTCGGACTCTGCGGACAGGAAGGCCGAGCGACGTAAAGCCGCCCTAAGTGTGTGTCAGCGGACTCAGGTTACCGAGCGGCCGTCCCGGGCCCGCACCCGACCCGCCCCTACGGGCGCCCGACCTGACAGCCGGTCCGATCTCGCCGTTTCGCACCGCGTTCACAAAGCGCCCGTGATCGGTGCGCGACCGGGCGCGTGATCAATTCTCCCGGCGGTGGCGCATTCCTTGCGCATAATCCACCCGGCGGTCGGGCGTTGATCAATTTCATTAGCCATCGAGACTAAGGGCCGTACGGGTGATCGATGTCCGAACGGGGGAGGGAAAGTTCAGATCCGTAATCCGGCAAAACGGGACGTTCAGCCCCTTCTGAGCGGGTTCCGGTCCATGTGACGCACGTGTTTCAGTGCGACCGCACGCCTGCTCCGACCTGCGAATATCGCCTTCCGGCGGCCTTCCGCAGCACGTTCGTGTTGCTGTTGTCAAGCCCTGAGATATGCTCTGACCTGCGAAAACGCCATTCAGGAGAAGCCGTTCTCGTGTTACTCTGGATAGCCACGGAAGGGGTACCTGTCACATGACGTTCAAGGTTGGCGACACCGTGGTCTATCCCCATCACGGGGCCGCGCTGATCGAGGCTATCGAAACTCGCCAGATCAAAGGCGTGGACAAGACCTACTTGGTGCTCAAGGTCGCCCAGGGCGACTTGACGGTTCGTGTGCCGGCGGACAATGCGGAGTTCGTCGGTGTGCGTGACGTAGTCGGGCAGGAGGGGCTGGACCGGGTCTTCGAGGTGCTGCGCGCGCCGTACGCCGAAGAGCCGACGAACTGGTCCCGACGCTACAAGGCAAATCTCGAGAAGCTCGCCTCCGGCGATGTCATCAAGGTCGCCGAAGTGGTGCGTGACCTGTGGCGTCGTGAGCGCGAGCGTGGACTCTCCGCAGGTGAGAAGCGCATGCTCGCCAAGGCCCGCCAGATCCTGGTGAGCGAACTCGCCCTCGCGGAGAACACCAACGAGGACAAGGCCGAGGCCCTGCTCGACGAGGTCCTCGCGTCCTGACGCTTGACGCCGGCGTCCGGATCGCACCGGAATCCGGATCACGCCGGTCGTAGGTATGTGCCGCGGTGCCCGCTGACACACCGTCCTGGACGGTAGGTCGCCGGGCGCTGCGGCATGTCCGGACATGCCGCAGCATCCATGAGATCCCACGGCGGGTCCGCCGCCTCGAAGCCGACCGGATCCCGTCGGATCCGTGCCGTCGGCGTGCTTCCCTCAGCAAGCTCAACCAAGCCCTCGCCGCCGCCTGCCCGACCAGGGGTCACGGAAGGGGTCCCGGTCAGGTCAAGGCGTCGCGCCCGGCTCGCTGGGGCCATACCCATGTCGGCCGTGGCAACAAACCTGCCGAAGCTTCGGAGTGCAACCGATGTCACCGATGTCCCCGACGCCAGCCGAACCGCGCCCGACCCGCACCGCGGCGGTGATCCCCGCGGCCGGCCGCGGAGTCCGGCTCGGCCCCGGAACCCCCAAGGCGCTGCGCGCACTCGGCGGGACCCCCATGCTGATCCACGCCGTACGGGCGATGGCCGCGTCCCGCGCCGTCAGCCTCGTCGTCGTGGTCGCACCCCCGGACGGCGCGCCCGAGGTCAAGAACCTCATCGCCGATCACTCCCTGCCCGAGCGCACCGACTACCTCGTCGTCCCGGGCGGTGCGACCCGGCAGGAGTCCGTGAGCCTCGGCCTCGACGCCCTGCCCGAGGATGTCTCCGTCGTGCTCGTCCACGACGCGGCCCGCCCCCTGGTGCCCGTCGACACCGTCGACGCGGTCGTCGAAGCCGTACGGGAAGGGGCGGTCGCCGTCGTCCCCGCGCTGCCGCTCGCCGACACCGTCAAGGAGGTCGAACCCGGTGCGCCGGGCGAGCCCGAGCCCGTCCTCTCGACCCCGGTACGGGCCAGGCTGCGCGCGGTCCAGACCCCGCAGGGCTTCGACCGGGACACGCTCGTCCGGGCCCACAGGACCGTGGCCGTCGACGGAGAGGGCGCGACCGACGACGCCGGCATGGTGGAGCGCCTCGGCGCACCCGTCGTGGTCGTCCCGGGGCACGAAGAGGCATTCAAGGTGACCCGGCCGCTGGACCTGGTCCTGGCCGAGGCCGTTCTCGCACGCCGGAGGGCGAACGATGGATTCTGAGCACATGCAGCAGCAGGCCCCGGCGCCCGTGATTCCGCTCGTCGGGATCGGGACGGACATCCATGCCTTCGAGGAAGGCCGCGAGCTCTGGTGCGCCGGCCTGCTGTGGGAGGGCGAGGGGCCCGGTCTGGCCGGCCATTCCGACGCCGACGTGGTGGCGCACGCCGCGTGCAACGCCCTGTTCTCGGCCGCCGGGCTCGGCGACCTGGGACAGCACTTCGGCACGGGCCGCCCCGAGTGGTCCGGCGCCTCCGGGGTCACCCTGCTCACCGAGGCCGCCCGGATCGTGCGTGCCGAGGGCTTCGGGATCGGCAACGTCGCCGTCCAGGTCGTCGGCCTGCGCCCGAAGATCGGCAAGCGGCGCGACGAGGCCCAGAAGGTGCTGTCCGACGCGGTGGGCGCCCCCGTCTCGCTCTCCGCCGCCACCTCCGACGGCCTCGGGTTCACCGGCCGGGGCGAGGGCATCGCCGGTATCGCGACAGCCCTGGTCTACCGCACCGCCGGCTGACTCCGTCCGGGCCGCCCACCGGCCCCGCGTCGCCCCGCCCTCTTATTGCGCATTACTTGCACGTACGCTGATACGGCAGGTGATGTGCCGTACGGGGCCCGTGGGGCCGGGAGCGAGGGTGAGGGTCCGTGAGGGCGACCGCGGAGGCGACAAGGGTTCCGGGCGCGCCTGCCCACACGGGCGGGTACGACGCGCACGCGGGTGGGTACGACGCGCCCGCCCACACGGGCGGGTACGAGCTGCGGACCGCCACCGCGCAGGACCTCGGCGGCGCACGGGCGGTCATGCTGGACACCGTCTACCGCGACCTCGGCTCCGGCTACGTCCCGCGCTGGCACGCCGACATCATCGACCCGGAGAGCGCCTATCTGAGGCCCGACCGCTGCACGCTGCTGGTCGTGCGGCACGGTGACGAGATCGTCGCCACGGGCGCGGTGCGGGACCGGGGCCCCGCGGCGCCGCCCAATCCGCAGTGGGTCGCCGACCGCTTCCCCTCCGGGACGACCGCTCAGCTGTGCCGGATCTACGTACGCCCCGAGCACCGGCGGCACGGGCTGGCCCGGTGGCTGGTGCGGGAGCTCGGGGCCTTCGCCGCCGGGGCGGGCGGCTACACCTCGCTCTACCTGCACACCGACCCGGCCGTGCCGGGCGCCGAGCCGTTCTGGCGGTCGTTGGCGCGCGAGGTCTGCGACGAACGGACCCTGCCCGGCGGAGGCCAGGGCATCATCCACTTCGAACTGCCGATGCCGATGCCGGCCGCCGTGTGAACCACCAGCCGCTCCGATGACAATCGTTTCCATAGAGGGTTCCGCCATGCCTACGCTCCGAAGCCGCCGTTCACCCCTGCCGGTGATCGCCGCAGCCCTCCTGCTGCCTCTCGCCGCCTGCTCCTCCGGCGGCGACGGTGCCTCCGAGGGCGGAGGCCGGCTCCGGGTCGTCATGGCCTTTCCGCCCGCCCAGGCCATGTCCCCCTACGGCGACGACGCGGTCACCCTCAGCCGGCTCGCCGTCATCGAGGGCCTCACCACCCTCGACAGGAACGGCGCCCCCCAGCCCGCGCTCGCCGCGTCCTGGAAGCGGGACAACGCCACCACCTGGACGTTCACCCTCCGCGACGCCGTCTTCCAGGACGGCACCGAGGTGGACGCCGACGCGGTGGTGCGCTCCCTCACCGCAGCCGGCAAGGCATCCCCGCTGCCCCGGGTCCTGTCCGACACCGGCCTGCGGGCGACGGCCACCGGCCCCGGCACCGTACGGATCGTCACCGAGGACGCCGACCCGCTGCTCCCGCAGCGGCTCGCCAACCCCTCCCTCACGATCCTGTCCGCCGACGCCTACCAGGGCGGGAAGGTGAACCCCGCCGGGCACGCCACCGGCCCCTTCACCCTGACCGACGTCAAGGGCGCGGTCGCCGCCACCCTGGAGCGCAACGCCGACTACTGGGGCGACACGGCGAAGTCCCCGGGCGTCGACGTCACCTTCGTCGCCGACGGCACCGCCCGCGCCAACGCCCTGCGCACGGACGCCGTGGACGTCGCCGAGTACGTACCGATCGCGCAGGCGTCGCTGCTCGGCGACGGGTTCGTCCACGCATTCCCCTCGGCCCGGACCAACGGCCTGTCGCTCAACACCGCACGCGGTGTCTTCGCCGACCCGGCCATGCGCGCCGCCGCCCGCGAGGCGATCGACTCCGAGGCCCTCGTCGACGGCGTCTACGAAGGCCGGGCCGACACCTCCCAGGGCCTCCTCGGCCCCGGTGTCCCCTGGGCGGCGAAGGGCCGCACCGCGCCCACGAACCGGGCCGAGGCCGCCGGACGGGACGAGGTGGCGAAGACGAAGGAGATCGTGCTCGCCACCTACACCAACCGGCCCGAACTCCCCGAGGTCGCCACGATCGTCCAGCAGCAGCTCAAGAAGCGCGGCTTCACCGTCAAGCAGGTCGTCCGCGACTACGCGCAGCTGGAGGCGGACGCGCTCGCCGGGAAGTTCGACGCGTTCATCCAGGCCCGCAACACGCTGCTCGACACCGCAGACCCCGTCTCCTACCTCGCCTCCGACTTCACCTGCGACGGCAGCTTCAACATCTCCCAGCTCTGCGACCCGCGCGTCGACGCCGCCGTCGCCGAGGCCGCCTCCCTGGCCGGCACCGAGGAGCGCCACCGCGCCGAGATGACCGCCGAGGCCGCGGTGCTCGGCGCCGACGCCCTCGTGCCGCTCGTCCACGAGCGCTTCGTCCAGGGCTACGACGACGCCCGCGTCGAAGGCGTCGCGCTCGACCCGATGGAACGCACCCTGATCACCGCCGACACCCACGTCGGCTGACCGGGTGCGGTACCTGGGACCGCGGCTGGTCACCCTCCTGGCCGTCGTCGCCGTGATCGGCCTGCTGCCCTGGCTGACCCGGACCGATCCGGCCCTGACGATCCTGCACGCCCGTTACGCGGACCGGCCGCCGACGCCCGCCGTGCTCGACGCCATCCGCGCCGAGACCGGGCTCGACGGCGGCCCGCTGCGGGTGCTCGTCGACTGGGCGGGCGGGCTGCTCCGGGGCGACCTGGGGGAGTCCTGGGTCTCCGGACAGCCCGTCGGCCCCGATGTGACGTCCGCGCTCGGCGTCTCGCTCACCCTCATGGGCGTCTCGCTCGCCGTCGCCCTGGTCCTCGCACTCGCACTCGCCTCCCCGACGCTCCGACGAGGCGCACGCCGCGAGCTCACCACCACCCGGGCCGGAGCGGGTGCCGCGGTCCTCGCAGCCCTGCCGGAATTCCTGCTGGCCGCGGTCCTGGCCACCGTCCTCGCCGTACAGCTGGGCTGGTTCCCCGCCCTCGGCTGGGGGCGCGCCGAACAGCTCGTCCTGCCCGCCCTCGCCATGGGCATCCCGGCCGGCGCCCTGCTCGGACGGCTCCTGGACGACGCACTGCCCGCCGCCCTCGCCGAACCCTGGGCCCGCGCCGCCACCGCCGGAGGCATCCCGCCGCGCCGCATCGCCGCCCACGCCCTGCGCCGCACCCTCCCCACCCTGCTGCCGCAGCTCGGGCTGATCGTCGTCGGCCTCACCGGCGGCGCGGTCGCCGTCGAGACCCTCTACGCCGTACCCGGCCTCGGCGGCACCGCGCTCGCCGCAGCCCTCGCCCAGGACCTGCCCGTCCTCCAGGCCTGCGTCCTGCTCCTGCTCCTGCTGGGTCTCGCGGCCGGGCTCGCGGCCCGGCTCGGCTCACTCGCCCTGCTCGGCCCCGCCCGGTCCGACCGGGCCCTGCCCGCCCTCACCCACCCGTCCCTGCCCGTACGCCGCCCGGTCACCGTCGCCGCAATCACCCTGGCCGCGCTGCTGGCCGCGGCCGTCGTCTGGGGCCTGCTGCGCGACCCGCTCTCCGTGGACGCCGCCGCCCGCCTCGCCGCGCCCTCGGCCGCCCACCCGCTGGGCACCGACTCCCTGGGCCGCGACATCCTCGCCCGGCTCGGCCACGGCGCCGCCCGGACCGTGCTCACCGCCCTCGCCGTCGGCGCCGTCACCCTGCTGCTGGGACTGATCGTCGGAGCCCTCGGCGCCGGGGCCCTCACCGAGACGGCCAACGCACTGCCCGCGGTTCTGGCCGGACTCGTCGTCGCCGCCATCGCCGGACCGGGCCCCCTGGGCGCGGCCGTCGCCGTCGCCGCCGTCGCCTGGGCCCCCCTCGCCGCCCACACCTCCGCGCTGTACGCACAGGAGAAGGCCGCCCCGCACCTCGCGGCCGCCGTCGTCCTCGGCGCCGGACGGGCCCACCTGCTGCGCCGCCACCTCCTGCCGGGCGTCGTACCCCCCGTCGTCCGGCACGCCGTCCTGCGCGTCCCGGCCATCGCCCTGGCCCTCGCCTCCCTCGGCTTCCTCGGCCTCGGAACCCAGCCCCCGGCACCCGAATGGGGCCGCATGCTCTCGGAGAACATGCCGTACGCCGAACGGGCCCCCTGGGCCGTCCTCGCCCCCGCCGCCGCCCTGGCCGCCCTCGGCGCGCTCGCGGTGCTCACCTCGGCGGCCGTACGCGGCAGGAGCCACCGATGACCGTGCAGCCCGAACGCGTCCGGGCGGGCGCGGCCCGGTCCGCCCTCACGCCCTACCTCCGGCTCCTGACCGTCACGCAGTTCGCCTTCAACGTCGGCTTCTACGCCGTCCTGCCCTACCTCGCCGCCCACCTCGGCGACGGACTCGGCATGGCCGGCTGGCTCGTCGGCCTCGTCCTCGGACTCCGCACCTTCAGCCAGCAGGGCCTCTTCGTCGTCGGAGGCGCCCTCACCGACCGCTACGGCCCCCGCCCGGTCGTCCTCGCGGGATGCGTCCTGCGCATCGCCGGATTCTGCTGGCTCGCCCTCGCCGGTTCCACCGCGACCGTCATCGGCGCCGTCGTCCTCATCGGCTTCGCCGCCGCGCTCTTCTCACCGGCCGTCGAGTCGGAGACCGCCCGGGCCGCCGTCGCACACGAAGCCGGCACCGGAACCCCGCGCGCCCAGGTCCTCGCCGTGTTCTCCGCCGCAGGCCAGGCCGGAGCCTTCCTCGGGCCCCTGCTCGGCACCCTCCTCCTGTTCCTGGGCGGCGGATTCACGGCCGCCTGCCTCGCCGGAGCGCTCGTCTTCATCGGCGTACTGGCCGGGCACGCCCGCCTCATGCCGCACCGGCCCCGCACCACCACCCGCGAGCCCGGACGCGGCCGCTTCCCCCGCGAGGTCTTCGCCAACCGCCCCTTCCTCGTCCTGTGCCTCGCCTACAGCACCTACCTCCTCTCCTACAACCAGCTGTATCTCGCGCTGCCGGTCGAGGTGGAGCGCGTCACCGGGTCGCAGAGCGCGATCGGCGGACTCTTCGCGCTGTCGTCCCTCCTCGTCGTCGGCGCCCAACTGCCGCTCACCCGCTGGTCGGCCCACCGCATCGCACCCCGCACCGCACTCGTCGCCGGGCTCGCCGTCGTCTCCGCCGGATTCGCCGCCGTACCCCTCGCCCCCGGCGGGCCCGCAGGACTGCTCCCCGCCGCGACCTTCGTCGTCCTGCTCACCCTCGGTCAGATGCTGCTGATCCCCGCCGCCCGGGGACTCGTACCCGACCTGGTCGACGACCACCGGCTCGGCCTCGCCACCGGAGCCCTGTCCTCGGTCTCCGGCCTCGCCGTCCTCGTGGGCAGCGCTGCGACGGGCACGCTCCTCGGCACCCCGGGACCGGTCCTGTGGACCGCGCTCGCGGCGGTCCCCCTCGCCGGTGCCGCACTCGCCCTGGCCCTGCCCCGCGGAGGGCTCGCCCGGGTGCCCGAGGGCACCGGGACCGATTAGTTGCGACACGTTTTCCACAGGGGCGCTGGGCACTGGTGCGGGCCCACTACCCTTGAGGGGTGACTATTCGCCTGCATGACACCAACGCCCGGCAGATCCGTGACTTCGTGCCGCTCACCGCGGGCTGTGTCTCGATCTACCTCTGTGGCGCGACTGTCCAGGCCGCCCCGCACATCGGGCACATCAGGTCCGGGCTGAACTTCGACATCATGCGCCGCTGGTTCGAATACCGCGGGTACGACGTGACGTTCATCCGGAATGTCACCGACATCGACGACAAGATCATCAAGAAGTCCGCCGAGCAGAACCGCCCCTGGTGGTCCATCGGCTACGAGAACGAGCGCGCGTTCAACGACGGCTACGACGCCCTGGGCTGCCTCCCGCCCACCTACGAACCGCGCGCGACCGGCCACATCACCGAGATGGTCGAGATGATGCGCGGCCTCATCGAGCGCGGCCATGCCTACGAGGCCGACGGCAACGTCTACTTCGACGTCCGCTCGTACGAGGGATACCTGGAGCTCTCCAACCAGGACCTGGACGACCTGCGCCAGCCCTCCGGCGACAACGAGACCGGCAAGCGGGACAAGCGCGACTTCGCCATGTGGAAGGCCGCCAAGCCCGGCGAGCCCAGCTGGGAGACGCCCTGGGGCCGCGGCCGTCCCGGCTGGCACCTGGAGTGCTCCGCCATGGCGCACAAGTACCTCGGCACCGCCTTCGACATCCACGGCGGCGGCATCGACCTGATCTTCCCGCACCACGACAACGAGATCGCCCAGGCCAAGGCCTTCGGCGACGAGTTCGCGAAGTACTGGGTCCACAACGGCTGGGTCACCCTGGCCGGCGAGAAGATGTCCAAGTCCCTCGGCAACTCCGTGCTGGTCAGCGAGATGGTCAAGCAGTGGCGGCCCATCGTGCTGCGCTACTACCTCGGCACCCCGCACTACCGCTCCATGATCGAGTACAGCGAGGAATCGCTGCGTGAGGCCGAGTCCGCGTTCGCACGGATCGAGGGCTTCGTCCAGCGGGTCATCGAGAAGTCGGGCGGCGAGGTCGCCCCCGCCTCCGAGGTGCCGCCCGCGTTCGCCGAGGCGATGGACGACGACCTCGGTGTCCCCCAGGCGCTCGCGATCGTCCACACCACCGTCCGGCAGGGCAACTCCGCCCTCGCCGCCGACGACAAGGAAGCCGCCGTCGCCCGCCTCGCCGAGGTGCGCGCCATGCTCGGCGTCCTCGGCCTGGACCCCCTCGACGCCCACTGGGCGGGCGAGACCGACCGCGGCGAAGACCTGCACGGCGTCGTCGACACCCTCGTACGGCTCGTCCTGGACCAGCGCCAGTCGGCACGCGAGCGCAAGGACTGGCCCGCCGCCGACGCCATCCGCGACCAGCTCAACCAGTCCGGCCTCGTCATCGAGGACAGCCCCGGGGGACCCAGGTGGACCCTCGGCGCGCGCTGAGCGGTTGCCCTTCGCACCCCGCGTGAGCAGCGCAAATGTGCCGCCCGGCCGTCCGGGCGGCACACTTTCACTTGAGACACGTTTTTCTGAAGCAACGAAACAGGTAGGTCATGGCCGGGAACAGCCAGCGCAGGAACCGCCGCACGTCCAACAAGAAGGGCATGCAGGTCGGCAGCGGCGGTAACCGACGCCGTGCTCTCGAAGGCAAGGGACCGACGCCGCCCGCCTCCGTCCGCAAGGGACACAAGAAGAACCGGGTGGCGAGCGCCCAGGCCAAGCAGGCCGCGGCCCGCCGCCCCGCCCCGCGCCGCGGAGGCGCCAAGGGCACGTCGGAGATGGTCGTCGGCCGCAACCCGGTCTTCGAGGCCCTGCGCGACGGTGTCCCCGCGACCACCCTCTACGTCCAGCAGTACATCGACAACGACGAGCGGGTCCGCGAGGCGCTCCAGCTCGCCGGTGAGCGCGGCAACATCCACCTCATGGAGGCACCGCGCCCCGAGCTCGACCGGATGACGAACGGCCTGAACCACCAGGGCCTCGTCCTCCAGGTCCCGCCGTACGAGTACGCGCACCCCGAGGACCTCACCGCCGCCGCGTACGACAACAACGAGGACCCGCTGATCGTCGCCCTCGACGGCGTCACCGACCCGCGCAACCTCGGCGCCATCGTCCGCTCCGTCTCCGCCTTCGGCGGCCACGGCGTGGTCGTCCCCGAGCGCCGGGCAGCAGGCATGACGGCCGGAGCCTGGAAGTCCTCCGCCGGTACCGCCGCCCGCACCCCCGTCTCCCGCGTCACCAACCTGACCCGGGCCCTGGAGGGTTACCAGAAGGCGGGCATCACCGTCGTCGGCCTCGCCGCCGACGGGGAGCACACCGTCGAGGACCTCGAAGCCCTCGCGGGCCCCGTCGTCATCGTCATCGGCAGCGAGGGCAAGGGCCTCGGCCGCCTCGTGGGCGAGACCTGCGACTACCGGGTCCGGATCTCGATGCCGGGTGGCGCCGAATCCCTGAACGCGGGCGTCGCCGCGGGCATCGTCCTGTACGAGGTCGCACGCCGCCGCGCGTGAACCGTCATGTCCGGCCCGGGAGTACACCCCCGGGCCGGACGGCGTACGCGACATGTCTACGCACCACGGTGCCCGACGGCGCACCCGATCCGCACGTGATCCGCGGGGAACCGCACGCCGTCACAGACTATTGACGGGTCTCGGACACTTCGGACGTGCCGAGGCAGTGTCCTAATCACACATCACTCGGTTAGATGAGTGTGGACACCAGAACGCCTCGGTTCGACGACCAACCCGCCCTGAGCATGACGAAGGTCAACAGCGACCCAGCGCAGGTCATCGTCAACCACGCCAGCTTCCGGGTGCAGCTCGCCCCGGGCCAGCGCACACGGCTGCGGCCGGTGGCCTCCGCCGGAGCGGTCAGGATTCCCGCCATGAGCGGCGCGGGCGGCCGCAGGCGGGCCCCCCTCGTATGGAGCGGCAGGTCGGAGCCGGGTGACCCCGGAGCGACCGGGCTCCTGCAAGCCGTGCGGAACTCCACCGCGGGCCACCTCGACGCCCGCCCGGGCAGCGGCTACAGCGGGACGCAGGTCATCCCGCTCCTCGAGGAGACCCAGCCCAACCCGGTCGTCGTCGCCCCCCGCCCCGGACCCGGCCGGACGGGCCCCCTGCTGCCCCCCATGCGGCAGGCCGTCGGCGCCTACGACTCCGTCGACACCGACCCCCGGGCACCTCACGACACCTACGACGACGAGAGCCCCGACGACACCACCGCCGGGGAACGGCGCCACGCCAACGACAACGTCCGGCACGCCTACTTCCCCGGACGCCGCATGAACCTCGGCGTCGTCCTCCTCCCGCTGCGCGTCTTCCTCGGCTTCATCTCCATCTACGCCGGCATGGGCAAGCTCTCCGACCCCGCCTACTTCGACGGCGGCGACCGCGGCTCCATGGTCAAGTGGCTCACCTCGCTGCACCCCTGGCCCCTGGGTGAGCCCCTTCGCGACTTCGCCCTCACCCACCCCGTCGGCGCCGGACTCTCCGTCGCCTTCCTCCAGGTCGTCGTCGGCGTCCTCACGGTCCTCGGCCTCTGGCAGCGCGTCGCCGCCGGCTTCGGGGCCCTGCTGTCCGCCGCTCTCCTCGTGACGGTCAGCTGGCACAGCGCCGCCGCGTACGACGCATCCGACATCATCTTCCTGGCCGCCTGGAGCCCGCTCGTCATCGCAGGCGCCCCCGTCTACTCCGTCGAC
The DNA here is from genome assembly GCA_014651175.1 of Streptomyces clavifer. Lineage (GTDB taxonomy): Bacteria > Actinomycetota > Actinomycetes > Streptomycetales > Streptomycetaceae > Streptomyces > Streptomyces clavifer. The sequence continues at coordinate 34,408 of BMWJ01000010.1, forward strand.
GGACGCCTCGCCGGAGACGCCTGGCGCAAGCTCGGCCCGCGCTCCGACATCTGGGACCTGCGCCGCCGCGTCCTGCGCCGCGGAACGGTCGTCGCCACCGTCGTCGTCGGACTGACCCTGCTGGTCGGCTCCATGATCGGCGGCGCCGTCCGGTCCACCGAGGTCGTCACCGTGCCCGGCCCCAACGGCAACCCGACCAACCAGCTCCCGGGCTCCCCGCTCCCGGGCGAGACCACGGGCAAGGGCAAGCCGTCCCGCACCCCGGAGCAGCGCCGCCCCGAAGCGGCCCCGTCCAGCGCCCCGAGCACCCCTTCGGCCGACGCGTCCACCCCGGGGTCCGACTCGGTCCGCGAATCCGGCCAGGCTCCCGGCATGAGCACGGGCCGGCCCAGCCAGACCCAGGGCACCGGCCAGCAGCCCCCGCAGGAGACGACTCCGCAGGAGCCCCCGGCCGGCAGCTCGGGCCCCACGTCGACCGGCGGCACCAGCTCCGGCGGCACCACCGGCGGCTCGGACGGCGGGTCCACCGACGGTGGCTCCACGGGCGGCTCCGGTGGAGCCGGCCAGAACCCCATCGGCGGCCTGCTCGGCTGACACCCATACACCGCACAGTGAGGGCGGCCACCGGTATCCGGTGGCCGCCCTCACACATGCCCCGATGCCCCGCGGAGGCTCAGCAGGGGGTCTCAGCGGCCCTGCTGGGCGCCCAGCTCCCTGGCAGCCTCGGTCAGGTCCTTCGCGGTGTCGATCGCCCGCCAGTAGGCCCCGTGCGGCAAGGGGAAACCGGCCAGCCGGCGTTCACGGGCCAGCCGTGGGAACGTCGTCCGCTCATGGTCCCCGATGTCCGGCAGCAGGGCGGTGAACCCGGGCGCGAAGACGTACACCCCCGCGTTGATCAGGTACGGCGAGGGCGGCGACTCGATGAAGTCGGTGATGTGCCCGAACGCGTCCGTCTCCACCGCACCCCAGGGGATCCGGGGGCGGGCCAGCGCGAGCGTCGCCGTGGCGTCCCGCTCGGTGTGGAACGCGGCCATCTCCCGCAAGGAGAAGCGCGTCCAGATGTCGCCGTTGGTCGCGTACCAGGGCTCCGACGGGTCGGGCAGCCGTGCCGCGGCGTGCTTCAGGCCGCCGCCCCGGCCCAACGGCTCGGTCTCGACGACGGTCGTGACGCGCAACGGAAGATCGGCCGAGTCCAGCCACTCCTGCAGCACATCGGCAAGATGGCCGCACGAGATCACGGCGTCGGTGACACCCTCGGCGGCCAGCCAGGAAAGCTGATGGCCGATGATCGGGGTCCCGGTTCCCGGGATCTCGACCATCGGCTTGGGACGGTCATCGGTGTACGGCCGCAGCCGCGAGCCCTGGCCACCCGCCAGGATCACGGCCTGCGTCGGATACGTATGCATGCCAGGCACGATATGCCGTGCCTGCACGGGGGAGTCAGCTGAACCGGGCCACGCCCGAGGCGAACGACGTGTCGCAGACCGGACGGGAGAAGCGGTGCGCACGCGTCGGTCCGTACTGGTCGACGGCGGCCTTGCCCAGCGCCTTCGCGATCGCCATGCAGTGCCGGGCCATCGAGGGGCGCGCCTCGACGGTGCGCTGCAGCTCGGTGAGGGCGACGCCCGGGTCCTTCTCCCTCATCTCGACGAGGAGCTTGTCGCGCAGGACGTCCTGCGGCGCGCGCGGCGTCCTGGCGCGCTTGGAGACGGTGGTCTCCGAGGCAGCGGTCAGCAGCTGCGACTCGGTGGTGTCCCCCGACCACGACACGCGGGTGACCGCGAGGGTCCCGGACAGGACCATGACGACGGGCAGTACGAGAGCGAGGGTTCGGCCGATGCGGCGAGCGGTGTGGGTCACGCAGGCGAGCGTAGCGGTCAGTGAGGGAATGGCGACATTTCGTCACCCCTGCGGGGGGTGGTTCGAGGGGGCTTTTCGAATTACGGGTTGACGTGCAGGGGTGAATGGGCCGAAGTGTCGGGGTATTCGCCCCCTGTTGATCCGAAACCCGTATCCACCGCGCCCTACGCGAACGGCCCCCGCTCCTCGACCGGAGTCGGGGAACGGGGGCCGCCGTACAGCGAGGACGACGTCAGGCGGTGAGGCGCTCACCGGTCGACGTCGCGAAGACGTGCAGCTCGTCCGGGCGCGGCACGACGTGGAGCTCGGTGCCCTTCTCCGGCACGGCACGGCCGCCGACACGGACGACCAGGTCCTTGTGCTCGCCACCGACCTGCGCCCCGCCGTAGACGAAGCCGTCGGCGCCGAGCTCCTCGACGACGTTGACGGAGACGGCGAGACCGGCCGGGGCGTCGGCCGAACCCTTGGCGAGGGTCTGCGCGGCGGCACCGCCGTGCTCGACGATGTCGAAGTGCTCGGGACGGATGCCGACCGTGACGGTCCGGTCACCACGGTCCGCGGCGGCGGAGAGCGCCGCACGGGAGACCGGGACGACGCTGTTGCCGAACTTCACGCCACCATCGGTGATCGGGACCTCGACGAGGTTCATCGCCGGGGAGCCGATGAAGCCGGCGACGAAGAGGTTCGCCGGGCGGTCGTACATGTTGCGCGGGGAGTCGACCTGCTGGAGCAGACCGTCCTTGAGGACCGCGACCCGGTCGCCCATGGTGAGGGCCTCGACCTGGTCGTGGGTGACGTACACGGTGGTGATGCCGAGGCGGCGCTGCAGGGAGGCGATCTGCGTACGCGTCGACACACGGAGCTTGGCGTCGAGGTTCGACAGCGGCTCGTCCATGAGGAAGACCTGCGGCTCACGCACGATGGCACGGCCCATCGCCACACGCTGACGCTGACCACCGGAGAGCGCCTTGGGCTTCCGGTCCAGGTAGTCGGTGAGGTCCAGCATCTTGGCGGCCTCTTCGACCTTCGCCCGGATCTCCGTCTTGTTGATCCCGGCGATCTTCAGCGCGAAGCCCATGTTGTCCGCGACGGACATGTGCGGGTAGAGCGCGTAGTTCTGGAACACCATGGCGATGTCCCGGTCCTTGGGCGGCAGGTGCGTGACGTCGCGGTCACCGATGCGGATCGCGCCGCCGTTGACGTCCTCGAGACCCGCGAGCATGCGCAGGGAGGTCGACTTGCCACAACCGGAAGGACCGACGAGGACGAGGAACTCACCGTCTTCGATGTCGATCTCGAGCTGGTCCACGGCCGGCTTCGTGGAGCCGGGGTAGACGCGGGACGCCTTGTCGAACGTGACACTGGCCATGACGATACTTCTCCTTCACCGGCAGGAACGTGCCGGACGATCCGAGTAAGGGAGTCTGCTGCGGCCCGCGGGAGCGAGCCTGCAGTGACGCTACCTGGCGTTTTCGAATATGTCAGCAGTCCTGAGTCCCGAATATTGCGCAGGTCCGGCCCGCTGAGTTGGTTAGACTGCTCCGGCATGCCTCCTTAGCTCAGCTGGCCAGAGCAACGCACTTGTAATGCGTAGGTCGTCGGTTCGAATCCGACAGGGGGCTCCGAGAAACCCCAGGTCACATAGCCCGTGACCTGGGGTTTCTGTCGTTCCGGGGATGGCGTGCCGGATGGCCGCAGCGCGGCGGGCGGGCCTGCGTGAGCGGTGCGTGAGCGGAGCCGCTCAGGGGTCCCTACTTCTTGGGCTTCCGGCGCTTGGCCTTCACGGCCTCCTCGGGATGGGCTTTCGCCTTCGTCCTCGGCTTGCCGCCCTTGGCCCTGCCGGCGTTCTTGGCCGCAGCCTTCTTGCCCTTCTTCTTCGCGGCCTTGAGGGCCGCCTTCTCGGCCTCGGCCTTGCGCTGGAGGGGGACGGGCTTCGCGGTTGTCTCGGCGGCGCTCCTGCCGACGTGGGGGAGGACGCTCTGGTAGATGTCCCGGGTGATCCGGGTGTCGCTGTGGCCTAGGGTGTCCGACACGATCTTGATGTCGATGCCGGCGGCGAGCATGAGCGTCGCCGCGCCGTGGCGCAGATCGCGCAGTCGGATCGGCGGGAGGCCGGAAGCGGCGACGAGGCGCTCGAAGAGGTCGGTGACCTTGCCCGGATGGAGCCAGGAGCCCTCTTCCTGGGTGAAGACGTGGCCGGTCTCGACCCAGGCCGTACCCCATTTCTTGCGGTCTTGGCCCTGCCGTTCGCGGTAGCGCTTCAGGACATCGACGGTGTCGTCGTCGAGTGCGACCACGCGGTAGCCGCTGTCGGTCTTGGGATCGGACGCCTCGATTCCCCAGCCGTCCTGGACGAGCTGGGAGGAGACGGTGAGGGAGTGGGTGTCGAGGTTCGTCTCCGACCATGGCTGCCCGCACGCCTCGCCCCGGCGCAGGCCGCGGAAAGCGATGAGGTGCCACATCGCGTACAGCCGGTCCTCAGCGAAGAAGTCGAGGAAGGCGCCGGTCTGCTGGGGTGTCCAGACCATGACGGGCGACGGCTTCTCGCCCGTCTGCTCCCACTTGGTGACCCGTTCGTCCGTCCACACGAGCGCCTTCGGCTTGCGTACGGGGTCGATCTCGACGTGGGAGGCGGGATTGAAGGTGATGATCTGCTGCCCGACACGGCGTCCGCCAGGTTGCTCGGGCGCGGGGGCCGTGCTCACCGGGGTCCGACGAGCCGGTTCATCTTGCAGGAGAAGGGATTGCCAGACCTGCTCCTGCAATACGCGGATGCACGGGCCGCAGGCGAACATGGCTGCCTGCACGCTGGCCACGCTCACGGGGCCGATCCATAGAACACGGATCCATTGCCGGCCGCAGTAGAGCCAGCAGAATCCGTCCGTCCACGTATTGCCGTCGTCAGTGTCTGACGCGGTGGGCAGACCGCCGCGCGCGAACTCGGCGATGCCGGGTATGACCCGAGGTGTCACGGCCAGTTCTATCAACACAGCTCGGTCCTCAAGTATCACTCGCTGGGTACAGCTGCCCTGGACAGAGCGTGCTTGTCGGCGTCGGCGAAGAGGAGAGTGGGTTCGGCCAGAATGTCCCTGCCGGACTCGCTCTTGTAGATCTCATCGACGCTGCCGAAACGCGCTTCGGAGTAGTCGAGGTCGAGCAGGGCGGCTGCCTGGCGGACCGATGCCTCGTCGGGACCCTCGATCTCGACGAAGGTGGGGAGGTCCGGCCAGGTGTCAAAGTCGAAGGCGACCTCGCCGAGGTGCCATTCCTCGCGGTAGTTCTCCTGGTACCGGACCTCGCGCATGCCGAGGCTGCGCAGGATCTCGGCCATGGCGTGCAGGTCGGTGACCTCGGTCTCGATCTCAGTGGTGCCGTTGATCGTGGTGGCGTCGGTGACCTGCTTGAGCGTGAGCGTCGATCGGGTGCCCTCGTCCCGCAGCCGCACCCAGGCGCCTCCTTCGAGTGCGTCGTCCTCGAAGATCTTGCGAGTCAGGAGGGTGCGCGGGAACGCTTGCGTGGCGCCCAAGGCGGTCAGCTTGGCCTGGAGGCCGGCGACGTCGATGGCAAGGAACTTCGCCTCGTACTCGTGCTTCACGGGTTCGTCCTTCGTGCTAGGAGGGGGTGCGGGCCGCGAGGAGCAGTCCCATTCGGTGGGTGTGATCCTGGAGCTGGCCGATGTGGGCTCGCTCAGTGAACTCGTTCGTGCGCAGGGTCAGCAGGACGTCCCAGTCGCCGATGAAGTGGCGCCTGAGCTTCTCGGGGGACGTGTAGTGCTCGATCACTTGCTGGCGCTGGGTGATGGGCATCATGAACTCCGCCCCGTACAGGCCGCTCTGGCCGACAGAGGACTGCATGCGGGTGACGAAATCAGCGAGCGGGCGGTGATGGTTGGCACTGTAATGCCAGGAGCAGCTGGTCCAGATGGCATCGCAGGGCGTGCCCGAAGGCTCCCATTGGAGGAAGTCCTCCTCCACGATCTGCACGCGGTCGTGGAGGGATTCGAGCTTGAGGCGGTCGAGGAGTCCCATCGCGTGGGCCCGGTTGCCACCCGGGAGGATGACCTCGCCACCATGCAGAGCGAGCGGGTCGTGCTCTACCGCGACCACCTGGTAGCCCGCGGCGGCAAGCGGTAGGACGAACTTTCCGTCGCTCGCGCCCACGACCATGACCGTGGCGTCAGGAGCGGCACGCTCCTTCAGCGCGGCGAGGAACTGGGGGAAGAACGTGAGGGTGTGCTCCCACAAGCTCTGCGTTTGCACGGTGGGGGGCTCCTTGCGTGTCGATGGACAGGATCGTCTGGAGGACCTCGTCGGGGTCCAGATGAGTCGTGTCCACGTGGTGCATCGGGAACTGGGCGTAGGCGTCGGAAACGCGGTCTGCCACCTCTTCTGCCAGGACGTCCCAGCGGGAGACCGGCTTGATGCGCTCGGTGAGCCGGCGACCGCGCTCGCTTTTCCCACACGTCAGTTGGTACGTCAAGGGCTTGGGCAGGCTGGGCGGGAGCCTGACGCCGAGGCTGGAGCCGAGTGCCTGGTGGTTGGCCAGGCACCGGGCGAAGTAGCTCTCCACGACCACCGAGGTGCCCTCGGCCAGGAGACGCCGGATCTCATCGGTCACGGTGAACAGCGCGGACAGGTAGAAGCACATCCGGGCCTCGGTGTTTCCACGCCGATCCACCTCCCGGCGCAGAGGCTGGTAGAAGAGAGGCACGGTCGGTACCAGTACAGCGCCGCGGGCCTCTGCGAGCATCGGAGCGATGGTCGACTTTCCGGTGCCGCGGAGACCTTCGAGGCTCTCGAACAGCGGACCCTCAGACACGGCCGTACACCACATCCGGCACCGCGAGGGTGAGCTCGTCAGTGGGGGAGGGCCGGTGGTCGATGTGGTCGGCGAGCTTGTCGTACCAGAAGGCGTGCGAGTCCTTGCCGACTGCCTTGCAGGACATGGTGAGCGCGCCGCGCGGGTCGGCCTCGATCCGCTCGATCTCCACAGGGCCTCCGGCGGGGAGGCAGACGTCCGGCGCACCGAGCTCGGACAGGTCCTCGTCGAGGATCACCTCGATCTCCAGCTCAGCCGAGGCCAGGCGCTCCCGCAGACGGGTGTAGGCCGTGGCGTCGTTGACGAGGAGCTCGGGGTGATCGGCTGCGTTGCCGACCGGCCGGAGACAGTGGAGTTTCAGCTGCTCCACCCCGTAGTGCTGCAGTGTGCGGGCGAGCGGCAGTACCTCATCGATGTTGCGTGAGGTGACCGTCATGGTCGCCCCGGCGCGGACGCCGAGCTGCTGGGCGATTTCGAGGGCGCTCAGGACACTGCGGTAGCTTCCGAACTTCCGGATCTTGTCGTTGGTCGTGCCGATGCCCTCCAGCGATACCCGGAGCAGGTCCAGGTCGGGGGCGATCTCGGTGAGCCGGCGCTCGATGCGGTAGCCGTTGGTGCAGATCTCGACCTGCATGCCCAGGTCCCGCTTGGCGTACCGGACGACCTGAGTGAGGTCTCTGTAGACGAATGGTTCGCCGCCCAGCAGGGTGACGGCCTCGGTGCCGTACTCGTCGCGCATGAGCGTGAGGAGGTTGATCGCCTCGTCTGCGGTGAAGGCGTCGGCGTGCTGGAGCCGCTTGCCGTGGAAGCAGTGCAGACATTCGAAGTTGCATCGGTACAGCAGCTGCAGGTACAGCATCCGGATCCTGCGGATCCCGGTGACTTCCCTGATCACGAGGGTCTCCTTCGTGCAATTGCCTGGTGGGAGACCTGATGTTGGCGGGACAGGGAGGGACCCCGTCACCGCGTATCGGGACGCTCCGAGGACGTCCTGGGACGTTTGCAGCGTGCGGAGAGCGCCTCCAGAATCCCGAGAACACGGCCGGTGTCCCTCAGATCGGGCAGGACTGTACGGGCACCGGCGTCTGCCAGCTCTTCGGCGCTGTGGACGCCGGAGGCCACCGCGATGATCTCGGAGCCCGTGGAGAGTGCGGCCTCCACGTCCCTCGGGGTGTCTCCGACCAGTACGACGGGCACGCCATCCGGGGCGCCCCGGAGCCGCTGGGCCCGCTCCCGGGCGACAGCGACCAGGTCGGGGCGCTGAAGGGCATCGGCCCCGTAGGCACCAACCGGCAGATCAAGGAGGGGATCAAGGCCGAAGGCCGCGACCTTCACGCGAGCGTTGTCCGCGATATTGCCGGTGAGTACCGACGACACCCAACTGCGTCGCACGGAGACCTCCTTCAGGACTTCCCGCACGCCGGGCAGGGCGGTTCCCCGCTGGCTGAGGTCCTGGAGACGCGCCTCCCCTGCGTCGGCAAGTGCCTTCTCGACCGCTGCCCAGTCCGGCTCGGCCAAGCCGTTCCGCTCGAACATGTCGCGCATGATCAGCCGGTCCGTACGCCCTTCTGTCCGCGCCGGCCCCGCGGGCGCCCTTCCCGACAGGGCCGTGAAGGCGGCGGCGTAGATCTCCTTGCTGACCCCTGCGTTCTCGATGAGGGTGTGGTCGATGTCCCACAGGACGATGAGCTCCATGCACCCAGCGTAAATACAGCGGTCATGGCCCCATCCTTCTGTGGAACGTCCCGAAACGTCCTTGCCGCCCTGACCAGTCTCGGCTTGTATGGCGTCTGTGAACGAGCGATTGCACTCCGTGCTCGCCCAGCGCGGCATCCCACCTGAATCACTCGCCGAAGTCTGCGAGGTGGATCCCAAGACCGTTGGCCGGTGGCTCGGCGGGCGCGTTCCCCATCCTCGCCACCGCTTCCGTGCCGCCAAGCACTTACGGGTCGAGGAACTGTTCCTCTGGCCCGCACCGGTGCCGAGCACTCCGCAGCAGCTCGCAGGGTCAGGGCAGGAGCTGGTCGGGACCTACCAGAACCGGGCGAGCGTCCCGCGCGACATGTGGCTGTCGCTACTCAATGGCGCTCAGGAGCAGATCAGCGTACTCGTCTTCTCAGGCACCTTCTTCGCCCAGTCCAACCCGCACGTCGCCAAGATGCTCGCCGAGCGCGCATCGAGCGGAGTGCGAGTGCGGCTCTGCTTCGGCGATTCGAAGGGACAGGCAGCAGCAATCCGGGGCCACGAAGAGGGAATCGGCGACGCCCTCGCCGCCAAGATCCGCGCCTCCCTGACCTACTACCGCCCCCTGCTGTCCGAGACCGGCTGCGAGGTGAGACTGCACGACACCACGCTCTACACCTCCATGTTCCGGTACGACGATGACCTTCTGATCAACCCGCACGTCTGGGGCCAGCCGGCCAGCGCCAACCCCCTCCTCCATCTCCGCAGAGCAGACACGGCGGGCTGGTTCGACAACTACGCTCAGAGCTTCGAAGCTGTCTGGGCCACCGCACGGCCCTGGACACCAGAGCAGGAGGGGCCCTCGCCGCATGGGCAGGACTGAGTACTACAACGACCCCAAGGCCCCCAAGGCGAACACGCTCATCCCCGCCAACAACCTGCTCGTCGTCGACGACAACGGCGCCATACTCCTCCAGCGCCGCAGGGACACCGGCCAATGGGCCCTGCCTGGAGGAGCCCAGGACATCGGTGAGACGGCCGCCCAGTGCGCCGTGCGCGAATGCCTGGAAGAGACCGGAATCATCGCCGAGGTCACGGGCTTCCTGGGGGTCTACACGAACCCGAACCACATCGTGGCCTACACCGACGGCGAGATCCGCCAGCAGTACGAGAACACCTACATCGGCCGCCCAGTGGGCGGCGAGCCCACCATCAACGACGAAGCCGACGGCGTCCGCTACGTCCAGCCGAGCGACCTGGACCAGTACGACATCCACCCCAGCATGCGCCAACAGATCGGCGACTACCTCGCCGGCACTTACCCCTACCTCGGCTGAGCCGCCACGGCGGCTTCCACTCGCTCCACGGAGGCGCAGATCTCCGGTGCCGCTCGGCGAATGAACCGCCCGACCACACTGTCGTCCCCGTAGCGGCTGAGGATCTCCGCGACCCGGTCCTGCGCGGTGGTCCGGTCACCGTCGGGCGTCGTCGTCATGTCGCAGTACACGAGGGTGTCCACAAGCAGAGGCCGCTCCAACGACGGGAACTCCGTCGCGAGCTCTTCTCGCAGCCCGCGCGCTTCGGCCTCAAGGAGCGCAAAAGAGTGGTTCGCGACCAGCCGCACCAGCCGCTCGTCAGCCCTGTGCTCGTCTCGAAGGAACCGTGCTCCGTCCAGCGGATGGAACCCGGTCGCTGCCAGGCGCGGCGCGTAACCGACATCGTGCAGTGTGGCAGCAGCGACGATGAGGCCGGCGTCTTGGTCGAGAATCTGACTCACTTCGACCGCGCGTTTGGCCACCCCCTGCGTATGCGCCCACCTCCGTGGAAGCGCGTTGCTGAGCTCTGCCTTCGCAATCTGCGTCGCCCACTCCTCGATCAATTCACCCATGCCGTGCTCTCTGCCCGAGGCAGGTTGCACTCAAGCCTCGCCGGACACGAGGCGCGATGTGTCGAAATGACGAGAAGGCGTGAGCGCCCAGCCCCGCACACCATCTGCTCCGGATCAACGGCTACTTGCAAAATCGCAGAACCGGCGACTCGCACCTCGCCTAGACTTTTGAGGCGTCCTCAACTCTTGGGTCGAGCAACATATCCGGATACAGCATCCACGTAGATCACCTACGCCGAACGAGCCCCGTTCGGTACGATGCTCCGAACGAGGTATTCCGGCTGGCGTGGGACGAGTGTCGGCGCACTCGTCCCACGGGGCCCGAGAAGTCCTGTCTCTTTCCGCTCCCTAGAGCACACAGGCGAACCGACCGCACAGGACTGACCGGGTAACACCGGGTACGGAGCGTGAAGATGGACTTCGACGTAGCCGCTCCCGACCCTGCCGGCATGGTGGCGTCGCTCAGTTCGCTCGGCTACTCGCTTCCCGCCGCCGTCGCCGACCTCGTGGACAACAGTCTCTCGGCAGAGGCGAAGAACATCGACGTCGACTTCACGTGGGACGGACAAACCTCCTGGATAGCTGTCACGGACGACGGCCGGGGTATGACGGAGCCCGAGCTCGTGACGGCTATGACGGTGGCGGCCCGCGGGCCGTCCGCCGAGCGAAGTGCCACAGATCTCGGCCGTTTCGGTGTGGGGCTGAAGTCCGCCTCTTTCTCCCAGTGCCGCAAACTCACTGTCGCCACGGCCAGAGACGGAAGTTGGCACGTCCGCACGTGGGACCTTGGCGTTGTGGAGCACTACAAAGAGTGGAGACTTCTCCGCGACCCCGGCGACGCGACCGCCTTCCTCCTACGACGGATCGCGGGAGACATGCAGCATGGGACTGTCGTCCTGTGGGAGCAGCTCTCGGGCTACCACAGCACAACCGTGTCCAGCGACGACGAGAAAACGCAAGCCCAGTTCTATGCGGAGGCAGAACGCACCGAAGCCCACCTCGCGATGGTCTTCGCCCGATTCCTGCAGCGTCCGGCCCGATGCCGGCTCCGAGTGCGCGGGTCCGACCTCTCGCCGTGGGACCCGTTCCTGTCCTCGCACCCGTCGGTACAGCGGATTCCCTGGGAGCCTCTGCCGCTGGGATCGGAGTCGGTGCGTGTGGAGCCCTTCGTCCTCCCGACGGCACAACGGCTCTCGGAGGCTGACTACGAGTCGGCTGCCGGCCAGAAGGGATGGCTGGGGCAGCAGGGGTTCTACGTCTACCGTCGTGACCGCTTGATCCTGGCCGGTGGCTGGCTGGGGATCCGCGGTCTGCGGCGCGAGGAGAAGTACAACCTCGCGCGAATCACTGTGGACATCCCTGCGGAGGCAGACGCCGACTGGGCAGTGGACGTGCGCAAGTCGAGCGTGGTTCCCCCCGTCTCCTTGCGTCGTCACCTGGACAGGATCGCCAGGTACACCCGCGAAGTGGCTTCCCGTTCCGCTCGACAGCGTGGTCAGGTGGTGTCGCGGGCGCACGGTGATCCCCTGAAGTTCGCCTGGAACGTGAAGCGTCACGAGGGCCGGATCGTTCTGCGTATCAACAGAAAACATCCCTTGGTGAGGGCAGCGACGAACGGTCAGGGCGGCAACCCGGACGTCGTCCACTCGCTGATCCGCCTCCTTGAGGAGACGGTCCCGGTCACGGCCCTCCGGATGCTCCACGAGACCGACACGGTCGACGACCCCGAACCCTTCGGCGGGCCAGGGCTGGCCGCTCCGGAGACCGTAGACATCGCCCGCCAGGTATACGAAGCGCTCTTGGGACAGGGCCGCTCCCCTGAGGACGCCCGGGGAGTACTCAGCTCCATGCCTCCCTTCGACGAGCAACAAGGGTTCTGGAACTCCTGACCCTCATTTGGTAGTTCCCCACTCCGTACCGACCCGGCCGCTGGAGGTCGCTGTGAGCACCGCCCCCGAAGACACTCTCGAGAAGGCCGAGCAGACCGCGGTGCTGCTCCTGCCTGGCGACCGGCAGGCAACACCGGCCGAGGTCGACTTCGCGGTGAACACCGCGGTCAGTATCCTCGCTGCCCAGGGGATCACCGTGGAGAGGGACCAGGTGCGGAAGCTGCTCGAGGCCCGGGCCTCCGTGTTCCAGGCTGATTCCTCCGCGATGAAGAACGACGAGGGCCACGTGGCCTGGCTCGCCGACGCAAAGGCCGACCGGAAGTGGCACTTCTGGGACCGTTACCGGCGCTACCTCCTGAGCGTCTCCAAGCTCCCGACGCAGGTCGTGCGTCGGCTCGATCAGAGCACCGACGACGTTCTCGGTGAGCTGGAAGACCCTCAGCGGGAAGGCGCCTGGCGCCGGACCGGGCTCGTGATCGGACAAGTCCAGTCCGGCAAGACAGGGCAGTTCATCGGGCTCGCCGCGAAGGCAGCCGACGCCGGCTACCGGCTCATCGTGGTGTTCGCCGGGATCCACAACGACCTGCGCAGCCAGACCCAGCTCCGTATCGACGAGGGGCTCCTAGGGTTCGACACCCAGTACCAGTTCCGTTCGGACGACGACGCGCATCGTCATATCGGTGTCGGCGCGATGTCGCACGACAAGCGTCTGAAGGCTGCGTCGCTCACCACCAGCCACGAGAAGGGGGACTTCGCCCGAAAGACGGCGGTGTCCGCGAACGTGCCGGTGGGCAGCGTCCCGGTGGTCCTCGTGGTCAAGAAGAACCGTCGGATCATCGACAACCTGCGTGACTGGGTGATCGACAACCATGGCGTGGAGGACCCGGAGACCGGCCGGATGGTCGTTCCCGACCTCCCCTTGTTCGTGATCGACGACGAAGCCGACAACGCCGGGGTGAACACCTCAAAGGAGCCCGACATCAACCCGTCGGCGATCAACAAGGCCATCAGGCGGTTGGTCAACAGCTTCACTAAGGCGTCCTACGTCGGCTATACCGCGACCCCCTTCGCGAACATCTACATCAACCCCGACACCGACCACGACGAGCTGGGTCCCGACCTCTTCCCGGATAGCTTCATCCGCACCCTGCGTGCGCCGTCCAACTACCTTGGTCCCGAGCGTCTCTTTGGTCTGCAGACCGACGGGGACGAGGAGGACATCGAGCCTCTGCCGCTCATAAAGCACATCAAGGACACGGACCTCTGGGTGCCGGACAAGCACAAGTCCTACCACCTGGTTCCCGATGCCCTGCCTGAGTCGCTGCAGCGGGCCATCCGGTCCTTCGTCCTGACCTGCGCGGCGCGTCGAGCACGGGGGCAGGTCGCCGTGCACAACTCCATGCTGGTGCACGTCACCCGCTTCACGGCCGTACAGCAGCAGGTCCGCGACCAGATCGACGCCCACGTGCGTCTGCTCTTCGACGTTCTCCAAGACCGCTTCAGCAGTGCCCGCGAGGAACTCGAGGAAGAGCTGCGGGAGCTCTGGGATGAGGACTTCGTCCCCTGCACCGAGGACATGACCGGGGACAGGCTCGACTGGGAGGACGTCGAACCCCATATCCACGCCGCCCTCGCGAAGATCACCGTCATGGCTGTAAACGGTGCAGCGAAGGACGCCCTCCAGTACTACGAGCGCCGGGAGACCGGTCTGTCGGTCATCGCGGTCGGCGGCGAGAAGCTCTCCCGCGGTCTGACCCTCGAAGGGCTGTCGGTCAGCTACTACCTGCGTGCCTCCAAGACGTACGACACCCTGCTGCAGATGGGCCGCTGGTTCGGCTACCGGCCCCGCTACGAGGACCTGTGCCGCCTGTATACGACACGTACGCTGCAGCGCCAGTACGCGGAGATCACAGCGGCTACCGACGAACTCCGGCGTGACGTTGAGGAGATGTCCGCGGTGGGACTCACCCCACGCGAGTACGGTCTCAAGGTCAGGACGTCGTCGCTCGGCCTCGGCATCACGGCCTCCAACAAGATGAGGCAGGGCACGCGCGTCCGACTCAGCTACTCCGGTGAGCTTCCCGAGACGACCATCTTCGACCTCTCCGAGAAGGCGGTTCGTAACAACCACGAGCTCCTCGAGTCGTTCGTCGCGCGCCTCGATGCTCTCTCCGCCGGGAAGGTGGACGAGCGGAGCGGGAGCATCACCTGGAGCGGCGTCGCAGCCTCGGACGTCACCGAGGGTTTTCTCGACTCCTATCTCACCGACCGGCAGGCCCAGCGGGTGCGGCCGGCCTTCATCGCGGAGTACGTACGCCAGTGCGCCAAGCAGGGTGAGCTGGGCAACTGGACGATCCGCCTCGCCAGCCGACTGCCCGAGGGAGCGGCGGCCGAGATCGCAGACCGTTCCGTCGGCCTCATCACCCGCAGCCACTCCAAGTCATCGGAGGTCGTTCCCGGGCGCTACACGATCAAGCGCGTGCTCAGCCCCGCCGACGAGCTCTGCGACCTGACCCCGGACCAGCGCAAGCGTGCGCTGGAAGCCACGCAGGAGGCCGCGAAGGGGAAGCTCAACAGGAAGGGCGAACCGCTCGATCCCGACACCCCCCGCGGTCGGCCCCTGCGTCACCAGCGTCGCTCTGACCAGCCGTTGCTTCTGCTGTATCCCCTCAGCCCTGCCGAGGTGGCCAAGTCGTCGGGGAACGCCGAGCCGGTCGCTCCGCTGGTCGGGTTTGCTATCAGCTTCCCGTTCTCCCGCCACCAGTTGAAGACCGAGTACGTGGTGAACGACATCTGGTTCAAGCAGGACATGGAGTTCGACGACTTCGAGGAAGAAGAGTGATTGACGAGAGTGTGTGGCAGGAGCTGGAGGCCCACCAGCAGACCCCGGGCAGATCCACCCGGCGGCTCCACCCCGACTCCCCGCACGACATCCAGGTGTCGGTGACGCACCCCGCCCTCCGGCGGATGCTGCTGCTCGGCACCGACGCCAGGACCGCCGACACTGTACGTCAGGAGATCCACGAACTGCCGGCCACCCGTGGCCTGCAGCTGAACCTGTCGTCGGTGTCCGGCAACCACTACGAGCTGCAGGTCATGCTCACCGACGATGAACTCACGGAGGTGTTCACCCCGCTTGTCTCCGACATCGCAGAGGTGGTGCGGGACGCACCGACCACCGAGACGGCGGCGGAGGCCGCGGTTCGCCGCTACGTCCGGTGGCAGCAGCTGCTGCGCTCCTTGTCGCGCGAGGGCCTGTCCCGACAGGCCCGGTGCGGCCTCTTCGGCGAACTCCACTTCCTCCTCGAGTACGTGCTGCCGACTGTCGACCAGCACACAGCTGTCAGATCCTGGACAGGACCGCGGCAGACGAACCAGGACTTCCAGCTGCCCGGTGCCGCGGTCGAGGTGAAGGCGACCACGGCCCGCTCTCCCCGGACGGTTCAGGTCGCGAGCGAGCGGCAGCTGGACACGGCCGACTCGACGCCCCTCGCACTGGTCCACGTCGTCCTCGACGACCGGCAGCGGGGGCTCGGCATGAGTCTGAACGCCTTGGTGGACGAGATACGGGCCCGTCTGACCTCACCGTCCGCCTCCCAGCGCTTCGAGGGCCTGCTGATCCAGGTCGGCTACCTGCCGAGCCAACGGGACCTCTACGACCACGATCGCTACACCCTGCGTCGCAGCGAGTTCTGGACGGTCGGGGAGGGGTTCCCCCGGATCGTCGAGACCGAACTGCCGCCCGGGGTCGGCAACTGCACTTACACCATCGACGTGTCGGCCCTGGCCACCCACAGCGTGACCGCCGAAGCGCTGGT
This sequence comes from Streptomyces clavifer, assembly GCA_014651175.1. Lineage (GTDB taxonomy): Bacteria > Actinomycetota > Actinomycetes > Streptomycetales > Streptomycetaceae > Streptomyces > Streptomyces clavifer. Next base: position 50,364 of record BMWJ01000010.1, read on the forward strand.
CGACCTGATCCGAGGAACCCATGGCTGAGCACGACCTCCACGAGTACTCCCGCGCGCTGGTCACCGACATCCAGGCGCTGGCGGACGCCGAGGGCGGCTCGATCCCGAACACGTTCACCCAGCACGTACTCGAGATCCTCGAGGAAGCCGGTGTCGTCACCGACGCGGCACTTGCGTACCACTCCTCCCGGGGACTGGAGATCTACGGCTACGGTCTACCCGAGGACGGATCCAGTCTCGACCTCTACACCACGGACTTCAACCTGACCCCGTCGAGCAGCAAGCTGACCAAGGCCGAGTCTGACAGGCTCTTTCGCAGGCTGTTCTCGTTCCTGGGCAAGCACGGGGCCATCCGCCCCAACCAGGAGGACAACACCGACGTGCACGACATGTGCGTTGGCGCGGAGAAGGCGTTGTCGAACGTTCCAAGGATCCGCCTCTTCCTCCTCAGCAACCGAGTCAGCACGACGAGTGCCCCGGAGCCCACGGAGTTCGAGGGAATCCCCGTCACGTACGAGCTCTGGGACCTCGCGCGGCTCCACAGGCACGAGACCTCCGGGAGCATTGGCGAGCCCATCAAGGTCGTCTTCGAGCGCCCCCTTCCCTGCCTGGCTGCCCACAGCGACGAGCCGAACTACTCGGTCGTCCTGGCCGTGATTCCCGGTCGGCAGCTGGCTGACCTGTACAAGGAGCACCGGACCCGGCTACTCGAACTTAACGTCCGGTCCTTCCTCCAGACCCGCGGTGCCGTGAACAAGGGCATTCGCGACACCCTGCTGAACGCCCCTGGCAAGTTCCTCGCCTACAACAACGGTGTGACCGCCACCGCCTCGGACGTGGACTTCGAGACTGACGAAGCCGGAAGCCCCGTCGCCATCAGGAGCATGACCGGCCTCCAGATTGTCAATGGCGGCCAGACCACCGCCTCGCTGCACCACGTCCTGACCCGTGACAAGCGAGACTTGGACGGGGTACATGTGCAGATGAAGCTCACGATCGTCGATCCTGCGTACCTGTCCGCGATCGTTCCGAAGATCTCCCAGTACTCCAACACCCAGAACAAGGTGACACTGGTCGACTTCAGTTCGAACCACGAGTTCCACGTCGCCTTCGAGCGTGTCTCCCGCAGCCTGTGGGCTCCTGCTGCCGACGGCAGTGGCCAGGAGACGCGATGGTTCTACGAGCGGGCACGAGGCCAGTACACCGACAAGTCCGCCGAGTACGAGACCCGCGCGGCCCAGCGCAAGTTCAAGCTGATCACGCCGACGCGGCAGAGATTCAGCAAGTCCGATCTGGCCACCTTCGTGCACTCCTGGGAGCAGCTCCCGTACTGGGTGAGCCGAGGCGCACAGAAGAACTTCGCCCACTTCATGGAGCGGATCGAGAAATCCGATCCCGTCGTGGACGCGCAGTATTGCAAGCGCTCCATAGCCACAGCCCTCCTATTCCAGGCTGCTGACCGGATCGCCCGCACACACTCAGCCGGCAGCCACAAACGGCTGATCACGACCTACACGGTCGCCCGGCTCTCGCTCGCCGCCAAGAAGCGGGTCGACCTCGACAGGGTCTGGAACGAGCAGGGCACCACGGATGCTCTGAACGGTGCCCTCGACGAACTCTGTCCCTTGATCATGGAGGCGGTGATCTCAGGCGACCGGCACGTGTCGGAGTGGGCGAAGAAGCCCGACTGCTGGGACGAGGTGTCTCGCATCCCGTGGATGCTTCCCGACGCGCTGGCTGCCGAGCTCACGGCCGAGCCCTTCGAGATCGCCGCCCCCGAGAGCACTGAGTCCGACGAAGTCGAAGCAGCCGTCGAGGACATCCCCAGCGAGGAGTGGCAGGCTCTCGCGGACTGGGCCCGCGAAGGCAGGGTGCTGCGCGCCGTGGAAAGGCAACTCGCCGACCGTGTCGCGCAACGGCTGTCCCAGGGGCGACGGGTCACCGGGGCACAGGCCAGACAGGCGGTGGAGGTCTACGAAGAGGCCCTGCGGCATGGGTTCCACCCCGTGCCCGTCGATCTCGACCGCGAAACTGCGTGATAGCTGCAGTCCCGGTCAGCCGGGGCTGCAGCTACAGGGTTCCCTCGTGCAACAGGTCGTTGATCGCGTCTTCTGCACACCTCAGCACGATGCGCCCGTCCCCGTCACTGAACACGAGCAGCTTGGTACCCGGGCTGATGCCTGCTTCGGCGAGGATTCCGAGCGGGAACTCCACACGGCCTGTCTCGTCGACGTCGAGTTCTGCGGGTTCTCGGATCATCTAGGTCAGTCTGCCACCCGGAGCACGCCCACGGCGTGGCCGCCCACAGTGGAAACATGGACTCGTGAGTACACACGAAGAATGGGTGAGCACGCCTTGGAGTGCACAGCTCCGAGGCCGCCGCATACGGGACACCGAACCGGAGAAGGCCCTCAGGAGCGCCGTCCACGCCCTTGGGCTCCGATTTCGGCTGCATCGCAAGGTCGCTTCTCGGTGCACCGCGGACTTCGTGCTCCCCCGGTATTCCGTCGCTGTCTTCGTCGACGGTTGTTTCTGGCACGGCTGCCCCTCGCACGGTACGCGGCATTTCCGAGGACCGAACGCCTCGCGCTGGGAAGCCAAGATCACGACCAATATAGAAAGAGACGCCAGGAACACCAAAGCTGCGAGTGACGCCGGGTGGACCGTGGTGCGCATCTGGGAGTGCGAGGTCAAGGCCGACGCCGACGGGGCTGCTCAGCGCGTCGCCCGCGCCACACGCTCCAATGCTCCGCAGCTTCCGATCGGGACCTGTCAGCCTGTGGTCACCGCAACGTCGAAGGTGGCCTCGACTCCCTCATCCTCCTGCGGACGGGTCGGGCAGTAGTCGCTCAGCGGGCAGCTTCCGCAGACAGGCTGCTTTTCGCGGCACAGATTCTCACCGATGAACCTGATGGCGGCCATGCGCACCGGTGCGTCACGCCCAGCGCCGAGAAGCTTGATGAGGTTGAGCCGGCCTTCCGTCAGTCGGTTGGTCAGATGGGATTCGTTCTGCTGAACCCTTGCAGCGACCCGCAGCGCACTCTGGCTGACCAGCATTATGTCGCCGCCGGCCAGAAGCCTGAACAACGCCAGCTCCGCCGGTTTGAGCCCCATCGCCTCGCGGTGATCAAGAACCGAATCTGCGTTCACCCAGACTTCTGGCTTGCCAACGACCGAGCCGAGGCGGGCTTCCAGACGCCTGCGTAGCGCCACCGTAGGCGCCGCATTCAGGAGGGCGAGATAGATGTCCTGCGACAGTTCTCTGTGCCCGGCAACCTCGTCCATTACGTTGGAGAGCTGTTTCATCTGCAGCTTGCTCCCCGATAGGACCGCCATGACGAGAGCCCCGAGCGGCTTCATCTTCCGGCCGCTAGGGAACTGGTACCACTGTTTGCCAGCACGCTGCTCCTTGGCCCAACGGGTCAGTTCCTCACGCAGTTTCGGCCACTTATCCACGGTCTTGTCTCTGGTGGGAACAGCCTGCGGCAAGAGAACCCGAGCGGCAGCTTCGCCCAACAGGGGCGGAACCGCGTTGCCAATCTGACGGAAAGCGTCACTCCGTGTACCCGCGAACCGAAAGCGGTCCGGGAAGGTCTGGATTCTCGCGGCCTCACGAACGGTCAATGTTCGCGTCTCTTCGGGATGAATGTACCAATAACCGTCCTTGGCGATGTGCGCCGTGATGGTGCGGCTGAGCTCCTCCCAATCCAGCTTCTTGTACTTGTCGGTGAATTGTTCCGCATCGTACCGCTGGAATTTTTTCTCGTCCTCCCTCAGCTTCTCGCCGAGTTCGGAATAGAGGGTTTTGGAGTCCATGACGGTAAAGATTCTGAAGTCGTCTTCGCGAACCCGCCGCGTCATGTGGTCGTGAACTACGCCCTTGGGTGCTTTTCTGCGCATTTCTTTGGCGAAGGGGGAAAGCTTCGGATTCTGCTGTTCGTTGTATTCGCAGACTCGGCCACCCACGGGCAGCAAAGGCTGCGGATCGAGGACGGGGAGATCGCCGATCGCCTCACGAAGGGTGGTCTGCTTCTTGGGCATGCCCCACTCGAAACCGCCACCGTCCCGCCTCGCGAGAAGGATTAGACGCTTTCGGTGCTGGGGTACGCGGTAATTCCACGCGTCCACAAGGCGCACCTGGGTTACGTATCCAAGGCTTTCCAGCTTTTCCTCGATAATTCGGATTACGCTGAAATCGTCACTCAGTCCCATGTCGGGAACGTTTTCCATGAGTACAGCACGCGGAAGCAGGCGCTCGATCACATCCACATAGGCGCGCCATAGTTCCTTGCGGAGATCGTGTGGGTCCCGGTTGTGGTATTCAACCAAGTGTCGGATTTTACTGCGTCCGGCGCGACTAAATGGCTGGCAAGGGGGCCCCCCAGCTACGAGATCGATACGGGCGCCGGAATCCAGGATTCGCTGCACGAACTCGTCTCGCTGAACGTCATCCCCGAGATCGACGCGCAGGCTCATCCCGGGGAAGTTCGCCGCGTGAGTCTCGCGAGCCCGTTGGTCGAAGTCCACGGCCGCAGCGGTGGTCCATCCGGCCCGCTCAAGCCCTAGGCTCAGCCCCCCAGCGCCCGAGAAAAGGTCAACAGCCAGGCGCTTATCCTTGCCGTATCCGGACTGGACCCACCTGCCGAAATCCTCCGGCTCGCAGTGGTGCCTGTGCTGGTCCAGTTTGAGGTTGTCGCTCCGCTCCAGGGGCACCCCATACGTGTTTTTTGCCCCCTTCTCCTTCGCCACGACCTACTCCTCCGCGCTTGCCGGCCTGAACGAGCTCCAGGAGATCACGCACGACACTTCGGAGGCAAGGATTCTGGCAGGTGCACGCCGCTGTGAATCCTTGACTGCCACTCGGGCGACCTGCTGCCGGAACACTGCCGCTCACCCACTGTGCCCCACTGGTGACTTGAGGCAATGTCCTGATCCTGAATCACCCATATTAATGGACACCCATGCACCGTTCTCCGTGACCACCCTGTTCCGGTTGGCACCGAACCCGCTGGCGTGACAGTACTAACGAACTGTCGAACCAGAAGACCCGTTCGATCGAACGGGTCTGAGCTGTGGCCGCGGGTGCTGGCTGCCTTGTGAGCCCGTGCAGGAGGTGGGCGGGCGTGGGTCGTGCCGCAGCTGTGCCTGGAGCGCGAGGGCAACCCGTCTCCTGAGCGAGACCCTCAACCGCGGTGCGCTTCGGGGCCGTAAGGGTTCCAGCCGTTCAGGTACGGCGCCAGCTCCTCGGGCTTCACCCGCGAGCGGTAGGCATCGCGGGTAGACGGGTCAGTGGATCGAGGCTCTGAACGTAACGACGTGCCCAAGCCAGCCACCCTCGTGCCGAGGACGCCGCCGGCTCATCTTCCTCGGCCGCCTCTTCCAGCCGACGCCCCAGGGCGTCGCAGTACGCGCTCAGGGCCGCCGCTTCCTGCCACTGGCGGGCCTGCGTGCGGAGCGCCTCGGCGTATTGCTCTTGAGCGGCCAGCTCCTTCGCCCTGTCCATGGCCGCCCCCCCCCAGCGAGCCTCGCGCTCGGCTTTCGCCCGCTCCTCGTCCGCCTTCCGCTCCGCGTCCTCTACGGCGCGGGTTTCGATCTCCCGGAGCACGGCTCCCAGAATGTCCTCCAGCGCTTAGCGCTCGCGGTCAGCCCATCGGGACTGACGACTGGATCGGCTGTAGCCGAGTTCGATCACGAGGCTCTTCGAACGCTCTGCGTCGGTGGACTGGGGGGACTCCTGCTGGATTGTGACGGTGTAGGTGAAGTCGTTTACTCCCAGATTCAGTTCGCCCTCACGGAGTGAGTAGCGGGAGGCACGTTGTACGTGTAGGCACGACTCCGTCGGCGGAAGGGCACTTCATGCTCCTTCACCTTGTGCCCTCGACGTACTGCCTCGGCAGCGAGGCCCTGGAGCGGTAACAACGACCGGCGGCGCAGCGGGGTGGGCATAACAAGTCGGCCCTCGTCGTCTGTCAGTGCAGCGACGACCGGATGCGGAGAGCGCAACTGAGTGGGTGCATGGACGGGCGGTGCTTCATCTGGCCGCTGCCTCAGTGAGTTGGGGTGAGGGCCCTCAAGCAGCGAGATCTGCAGGTCGCGGTTCCAGATGCGGAGACTCTCGATGCGTTTGCACTCAGTGAGAAGGGTGCCGCTTCGCGTAGTCGATCACGCGGCGCCACTCCGTTACCGTCGCCTCGTCAGGCTCGTTGATGGTGACCCGCCTATCCGTAACGAGGCGTTCGATGAGGTCCTTCGCCTTGGTCCGACGGGCGAGTGCGACTGGCCTGTCAGCGTAGGACGCCGAGCGGGTTCGGCCCGCCGTCTATACCTCCGCCGTCTTCTTGTTCGTGGCGTGTGCGGGATCGTCCGGGTGGTGGCCGTGCTGGATGTAGAAAGTGCCTGCCTCGGTGAGTCGAGCATCCACCTCACCGTCGCTGCGCTTGATCGTCACCAGCCCTCGGTCGCGCAACGCATACGCGGCGCGGAACTCGTCGGCGTCCCAGGGCTTCTCGGACTTCTCACTGTTCGCCAGTCGGCAGAGCAGGGCGAGCTGTCGTTTGTTCAGAGAAGACCAGCGATGCATGGAAACAGCTCACCCCGGAGTCGAGCCAGGGGCAATGACTCGTACGAGTGGTCGCTTCTGGCGGTACCGGAAGCCTGCGTGTGCGCGGTCGCCGGACGCCCTGGCTGCGTGAGCGCTGCGTGAACGGACTGGGTGGCACCGGGAGGGATCAGGCGTCATGTCAAGTATGGCCGCAAAACTCTGATCAGCGGAAACAGGAATCCACGGCACCGTCCACCATCACTCGGGATGATCATGCAGGCCCTTGTAATGCGTAGGTCGTCGGTTCGAATCCGACAGGGGGCTCCGTGGAAGGCCAGGTCACCTAACCCGTGACCTGGCCTTTTCGCTGGGCGGGCGTGGCCTCGTGGGTGCCTGGCCGGGCCCACCGGTGCCCGCCCGGGTATCCGGACCGGTGCCTGTCATCGCCGCCTCCACCTGCTCCGATGCGGTCCCCCGTCTGTCGGTTCGGTTACGGCGCTCCACACCCGGCGACCGTCGTGGCTAGCCGCGGCCCGAGATCCGGTCCGCAGCTTTGGCGATCCGGTCCGTGCCCGCCTGTGGGGAGGTCGCCTCGCGGCGGTCCGCGGTGCGGTAGGCGGCGTACAGGGCGTGGACGCCGAGCCAGCGCAGGGGTTCCGGTTCCCAGCGGCGGACCTTGTGGTTGACCCAGGGGAGGGTCGTCAGGTCGGTGGGGCCCGCCTGGCCGGAGTCCTGCTGGATGAGGTCGCGCAGGGTGCGGGCGGCGAGGTTGGCGGTCGCGACGCCGGAACCGACGTAGCCGCCTGCCCAGCCGAGACCGGTCGAGCGGTCCAGTGTGACGGTGGCGCACCAGTCGCGGGGGACGCCGAGCACGCCGGACCAGGCGTGGTCGATGCGGGTGCCCGCGGTGGTGGGGAAGAAGCGGACGAGGAGGTCGCGCAGGGCCTCGATGGTGGCGGGCCGGGTGCGGCCGTCGTTGTCGGTGGCCGAGCCGTAGCGGTAGGGGACGCCCCGCCCGCCGAGGGCGATGCGGTTGTCGGCGGTGCGCTGGGCGTACATGTAGGCGTGGGCCATGTCGCCGAGGGTTTCGCGGCCGTCCCAGCCGATGGTGTCCCAGAGGGCCTCGGGGAGGGGCTCGGTGACGATCATGGAGGAGTTCATGGGGAGCCAGGTGCGCCGGTGGCCCTTGAGGCCGGCGGTGAAGCCCTCGGTGCAGCGCAGGACGTAGGGGGCGCGGACCGTGCCGTACGGGGTGACGGCGTGCTTGGGCTTGATCTCGGTGACGGGTGTGGACTCGTGGATGGTGACGCCGAGGGCTTCGACGGTGTCGGCGAGGCCCTTGACGAGCTTCGCGGGGTGCAGCCGGGCGCCGTGCGGGGTCCAGGTGGAGCCGACGGCTCCGGTGACGTGGACGCGTTCGGCGGTCTCGCGGGCGCCGCGCAGGACGCGGTCGGTCTCGCCGAAGGCGATCTCGACCGAGTGGAAGTCCTTGAGGCGGGCGAGCTGGGCGGGGCTGTGGGCGATCTCGAGGACGCCGCCGTGGTGGATGTCCGCGTCGATGTTCTCGGCGGCGGCGGTTCCGATGACCTCACCGACCGTGTCGTTCATGGCCTTCTGGAGGCGGACGGCGGCGTCGTGGCCGTGGAGTCTCGCGTAGCGGGCGCGGCCCGCGATGCCGTTGTAGAGCCAGCCGCCGTTGCGGCCGGAGGCGCCGTAGCCGCAGAACCTGGCTTCGAGGACGGTGATGTTGAGGAAGGGGACCGCCTTCTTGAGGTAGTACGCCGTCCAGAGTCCGGTGTAGCCGCCGCCGACGATGCAGACGTCGGCGGTGGTGTCGCCGGGCAGGGGTTCGCGGGGGGCGGGGGTGCCCTCGTCCGCGTACCAGAACGATATGCCGCCGTTGACGGTACTGACGGTGCTCATGTGTCCCCTGCTTGTCCGTGTGCAGCCGAGTCGCTGAGGGGACGTTACTGCGCTTCCGGGGGTCCCGGCGCGCGGAGGCTTCTAGCCTGGGAGCGTGATCGAGATTCCCGAGGGTTTGGTTGCGTCACAGTCGGAGTTCAACGGCGCGGCGGGACGGTCGTTCATCGCCGGACTTCCGGGGCTGGCCGGGCGGTTCCTGGAGGAGTGGGGGCTGCGGCGGGACGGGCCGGCGCTGTACGGGATGTGTGCGCTGGTGCTGCCGGTGGTGAGGGTGTCGGACGGCCGGCGGGCGGCGTTGAAGCTGCAGGCGGTGGACGAGGAGACGGTGGGCGAGCCGGTCGCGCTGAAGGTCTGGGGCGAGGCGGGCGCCGGGGTGGTGGGACTGCTGGCGCACGACGCCGCCACCGGGGTGATGCTGCTGGAACGGCTGGACGAGCGGCGCCCGTTGACGGGGGTGGCCGACGCGCGGGTGGCGGTACGGGTGCTGGCCGAGTCGCTGGCCCGGCTGGTGGCCGTACCGGCTCCGGAGGGGATGCGGCGGCTGGGGGACGTGGCCGCGCTGATGCTGGAGGAGGCGCCGAGGGCCGTCGGGGCGCTGGCGGACGAGGGGGAGCGGCGGTTGCTGCTGGACTGCGCCGCGGCGGTACGGGAGGTGGCGGGGGAGCCGGGGGACCGGTTGCTGCACTGGGATCTGCACTACGACAACATCCTGGCCGGGTGTGCGGAGGAGGGCCGGGCGGGGGAGTGGATCGCGCTGGATCCGAAACCGTTGGCGGGGGACCCGGGGTTCGAGCTGTTTCCCGCGCTGGACAACCGCTTCGACGCCTCGGAGGTGGTGTGGCGGTTCGACGCGATGACGGGGGTGCTGGGGCTGGACCGGGAGCGGGCGCGTGCCTGGACCTTGGGGCGGGTGCTGCAGAACGGGCTGTGGATTCGCGGCGGGGGGCAGCGGTTGCCGGCAGACCATGTGGAGATCGCCCGGCGGTTGCTGGGGCGCGGGTGAGACGTGGGGGCGCCCCGGGGCGGGTGTCTACGCTGCTCCCATGATTCGTCGAGCTACTGCCGCTGATGTCCCCGCCATCCACGCCATGGTCCGTGAGCTGGCCGATTACGAGAAGGCCCTGGACGAGGCGAACGCCACGGAGGAGCAGCTGCGGGAGGCGCTGTTCGGGGAGCTGCCGGCGGCGTACGCGCATGTCGCGGTGGCGGACGAGGACGGCGAGGTGGTCGGGTTCGCGCTGTGGTTCCTGAACTTCTCGACGTGGCGCGGGGTGCACGGGGTGTACCTGGAGGATCTGTACGTACGTCCGGAGCGGCGTGGCGGCGGGCACGGGAAGGCCCTGCTCGCGGAGCTGGCGCGGATCTGTGTGGAGCGGGGGTACGGGCGTCTGGAGTGGTCGGTGCTGGACTGGAACGCCCCGTCCATCGCGTTCTACGAGTCCTTGGGGGCGCGTCCTCAGGACGGCTGGACGGTGTACCGGCTGACGGACGGGGCGCTGGCCGGGCTCGGGGGGCGCTGAGCCGGGGCGGGGGCGGGGACGAGGGGCCCCGGTCAGGGGATCAGGACGCCCTTGCCCGTCGTGCCGCGGGTCTCGAGTGCGCGGTGGGCGGCGGCCGCTTCGGCGAGCGGGTAGCGCTGGACGACGGCGACGGATGCGGGGCCGAGGCCGGTGAACCGGACGATGCCCAGGGCGTGGTGCGGCCCGTGCCGATCATGGCGACGGCCGCGGCCGCGTCGAGGAGGTGCACACCCGCTGCGGCGACGGTGATCCTGACCTGGCCGGGGGCGGGTACGGGGTCGGCCGTGCGTTCGTACGTGAGGTTCTCGGCGGTCCGAAGGCGTGGAGGCGTACGGCGGCGGGCTCCCCGGGTGGCGGTGTGGGCCACTCTTTGACCTCAAGGGCGCTTGAGGCCAAGCCCTTCCGGTGCCGCTCTCCCGATCCGGGCGAGTGCCAGGGCGGCTGCCTCGATGCCGCTGTTGAAGGAGACCTCGCTGAGCAGTCCGGGGGCGGCGACCTGGTCGCCCGCGAGGAGGATTCCGTCGCCCCGGTCGATGGCGGGGCGGTCGCGCCAGGTGGTGCCCGGCCTGTCCACGGCGCCGGTGCGGCCGGCCGCGAGGGAGTCGCGGCGCCAGGTGGTGCGGTCGCGCCAGCCGGGGAAGCCGAGGTCGAGGAGCTGCTCGGCGCGGTGGAGGGCTTCGGCACGCGGGGCGTCCGGGGCGAGGGGGATCTGGCCCTGGACGAGCTGTTCGCCCTGCGGGGCGAGGGTGGGGTCCTGGGCGGTGAACCGTTCGATCCAGCCGGGGGCATCGAGGTCGGAGAGGATGAACGGGTCGCCGCGCCGGGTCCGCACGGCCAGGTCGATCAGGGCGGTCCGGCCGCTGTCCCAGGTCAGGGCGGGGTCGTCGAGCAGCGTGCGGGCGGCGGCGAGGTGGGTGGCGACGATCACCGGCCCGGTGCGGGCGAGGTCCTGGAGTGCTCCGGTGCCGATGCGTTCCGCCGTCTCGATGCGTACGCCGAGGTTCCAGGCGCGGGTGGCCATCCGTTCGACGATCTGGGCCCAGCCGCCGACGGGGTAGCGGGCCTCGGGCGGCAGGGCCGTGGCGCGGCGGAGCCGTTCCTGGACGAAGGCGGCGGAGAGCGAGCCGGGATCGTGGTGGAAGAGCGCCACACCCATGTAGTGCGCGGCCGCGCGGGCGCCGTCCTCGCCCGCCTGCCGACTGGCCCAGCTGTGGAAGTCGGTGTCGACGGGGGCACGGCGGCGGGCGAGACGGAGCAGGGCGAGGGGCGGGGTCCTGCGCAGCGCGCCGTTGCGGCGGAAGAGGAAGCGGGTGCCTTCGAGGGGCGGTACGGAGGCGACCGGCCCCAGGAGGTTGCGCCGTTCGAGCCAGGCCCAGTGGGGCCCGCGGCGGTACAGGGCGTGGGGCCCCTCGTTGGTGAGGTAGGGGCCTTCCGCGGTCCTGGCCCGTCCGCCGAGGGTGTGGTGGGCCTCGTACAGGGTGACGGGGGCCCGGGATTCGGCGGCGGTGACGGCCGCTGCCAGTCCGGCGAGCCCGGCGCCGACGATGTGGATGCGCTGCATGGCTGTGTCTCCTCGCGGTGGGCGCTGTTCTGCAGGGGGACGGTCGGGCGCGGGTGTTCTGTGACACGGGTCCGGGACGTTGTCAGTGCTGTGCGTCACGATGGGGGGCATGGCAGGGAGAGGCAACACGGGCGGCAGGGGCGGCAGGGGCGCGAAGGACACGGTCGCGGAGGTGCGGCGGCCGGAGGTGAGGCTGCCCCCGCTCGTCGCGTACGACGGGGAGGGCCTGGAGGCGGACGGGGATTACGACGGTGTGTGCTTCGAGGAGACGGACCTCGCGGACGCGTCGGGTCCCGGCGCGCGCTTCATGGACTGCGAGCTGCGGGGATGCGCTCTGGACCGTACGGAGCTGGTGCGGGCCCGGTTCATCGACTCGGTGCTGACGGGCGTACGGGGCGTGGGTACGGACCTTGCGGGGGCGTCGCTGCGGGACGTGGAGGTGGTGGACGCTCGGCTGGGTGGGGTGCAGCTGCACGGCGCGGTGCTGGAGCGGGTGCTGATCCGGGGCGGGAAGATCGATTACCTGAATCTGCGCAAGGCACGGCTGAAGGACGTCGTGTTCGAGGGCTGCGTGCTGTCGGAGCCGGACTTCGGGGACGCGCAGCTGGTGCGGGTGGAGTTCCGGGACTGTGTGCTGAAGCGTGCCGACTTCAGTGCCGTCCGGATGGAGTCGGTCGATCTGCGGACGGTGGCCGAGCTCGACATCGCACGGGGGGTGGAGCGGCTGGCGGGTGCGGTGATCAGCCCGTCCCAGCTGATGGAGCTGGCTCCGGCGTTCGCGGCGCAGATCGGGGTGCGGGTGGAGGCCTGACCGAGGACTCCGTGCGGATCAGGCCGGGTCCCGCGAGCCCCGGCACCGCACCTCGCGCAGCCAGGGGTGGTGGAGGGTCCCGCTGTTCCTCCGGCCGGCCCGGACGAAGGACCCCGGGTCTCAGAGGCGGGGGAAGCGGGCCTGGAGGTCCCAGACGACGGGGTTGTCGGCGAGGCCTTCGTGCATGTCGGCCAGGTCGGCGATCAGGTCGTGCAGGAAGTCGCGGGCCTCGCGGCGCAGGAGGGAGTGGCTGAAGGTGAGCGGGGGCTCGTCACCGGGCATCCAGTCGGCTTCGACGTCCACCCAGCCGAAGCGGCGTTCGAAGAGCATCCGGTCGGAGGACTCCGTGAAGTCGAGCTCGGCGTACTGCTGGCGGTGCGAGCGGTTGCCCCGGGGGTCCCGGTCGATCTGCTCGACGATGTCGCAGAGGGCCCAGGCGAAGTCGAGGACGGGGACCCATCCCCAGGCTGTGGATACTTCGCGGTCCGCCTTGGTGTCGGCGAGGTACACGTCGCCGGAGAACAGATCGTGCCGCAGGGCGTGGACGTCCGCGCGGCGGTAGTCGGTCTGCGGGGGGTCCGGGAAGCGCCGGGAGAGGGAGTAGCCGATGTCGAGCACGGTTCGATGGTGTCATGTCCGGTGAGCCGCCCGCGCCGGTCCCGTGAGCGGCCCGCGCCCGGGCGGACGGCTCGGCCGGTGGGGCGGTGGCCCGGAGCCGGGCATCCGCGTTCCGGACCGTGGCCCGGCGGACCGGACGAGCGTGGCGCGGGTGAGCGGGGCTCCCGTCGGCGGAGTCCGGCACCCCGTGCGCGTACGTAGGATCGCCGGTGTGGATCAGCGATCAGCGGCACGCCGCACCGTGCCGGGCGCCGCCCTGTTCCTCGCCGTGGTCACCCTGGCCACCACGTGCACGGCGGGCCGCGGGGTGGTGGGCACACCGGGTGCCGCAGGGTTGCGCGATCCCTACTTCCCCCGGCTCGGCAACGGCGGCTACGACGTCACGCACTACGACCTGGCCCTCGACGTCGACGACGGGGCCGGGCAGGTGCGGGGTACGGCGGTGATCACGGCCCGGGCCACCCAGGACCTCAGCGCGTTCAACCTGGACCTCACCGGGCTCGACGTCCGCTCGGCGACCGTCGAGGGCCGGCCGGCCTCCGTGAACAGGGCGGGCGACGAGCTGACACTGCGGCCGGACGGCGAGGTCGCGGACCACCTCCGCAGGGGCAGGACCTTCCGCACGGTCGTCCGCTACTCCGGTGCCCCGCGGACCGTCACCGACGCGGACGGGTCCCGGGAGGGCTGGCTCAGGACGGAGCACGGGGCGGTCGCCCTCGGGGAGCCCGCCGGTTCGCCGGCCTGGTTCCCCGGGAACCACCACCCGGTCGACAAGGCCTCGTACGACGTCCGGATCTCCGTCCCCGAGGGGCGGACCGCCGTCTCGAACGGGGAGCTGGTGTCCCGTCGTACGAAGAGCGGGCGCACGGTCTTCCACTGGCGTACCCGCGAACCCATGGCGAGCTACCTCGCGACCGTCGCGGTCGGCCGCTACACACTGAGGCACGACGTCACCGCGGACGGTCTGCCGGTGGTCACCGCCGTGGACGCACGGGTGGCGGGGTCGAGCGCCGTCGTGCCGGCCCGCATTCCGGAGGTCATGGAGTGGGGGGCGCGGACGTTCGGCCCGTATCCCTTCGCTTCGACGGGGGCGATCGTCGGTCTGCCCGGGGACGCGGGATACGCACTGGAGACCCAGAACCGGCCCTTCTTCCCCGGGCCGCCGGACATGGGCCTGCTGGTCCACGAGTTGGCCCATCAGTGGTTCGGCAACTCCGTCACGCCCGCGAGCTGGCAGGACATGTGGCTCAACGAGGGCTTCGCGACCTACGCGGAGTGGCTCTGGAGCGAGGAGCACGGGGGCGCCACCGTGCGGGAACACTTCGACGAGGCGTACGAGGACGAGGCGAACTGGGCGTTTCCCGCGGGCCGTCCGCCGGGCCCCGCGGACCTGTCCCGGCCCCCGGTGTACGGGCGTGGGGCGATGGTCGTCCACCGGGTCCGGCAGGAGATGGGCGACGACGGGGCCTTCTTCACCCTGGTCCGGGGCTGGCTGACGGCACATCGGCACGGCAACGCCTCGACGGACGATTTCACCGCGTACGCGGAGCGGGAGTCCGGCCTCGATCTCACCGAGCTGTGGGACACCTGGCTCAACGGCAGGAGCCGGCCCGCCCGAGGCTGACCGGCTCCTGTTCCGCGTGGCTCGCTCCGCGTGGCTCGCTCCGCGCGGGTCGCTCCGCGCGGCTCGCTCCGCGCGGTTGTGCGACGGAACCGAAAGGGGCGAGACGGGCCCGCGGCGCGACGGGTCGGGGCGCCCGGGGCGCCGTCCGGACGCACGGGAGCCCCCGGCCTGCCGGCCGGGGGCTCCCGTGGGTGAGTCGTCCGCGTCAGAGGTTGACGCCGAAGTCCTGGGCGATGCCGCGCAGGCCCGAGGCGTAGCCCTGGCCGACCGCGCGGAACTTCCACTCGGCGCCGTTGCGGTAGAGCTCGCCGAAGACCATGGCGGTCTCCGTGGCGGCGTCCTCGCTCAGGTCGTAGCGGGCGAGCTCGGTGCCGCCGGCCTGGTTGATGATGCGGATGAACGCGTTGCGGACCTGGCCGAAGTTCTGGCTGCGGGCCTCGGCGTCGTAGATGGAGACCGGGAAGACGATCTTTTCGATGTCCGCCGGGAGGCCGGCCAGGTTGACGTTGATCTGCTCGTCGTCGCCCTCGCCCTGGCCCGTGATGTTGTCACCGGTGTGGACGATGGTCTGGTCCGGCGTCGCCTTGTTGTTGAAGAAGACGAAGTGGCCGTCGGAGTAGACCTTGCCGGCCGTGTTGACCGCGATCGCCGAGGCGTCGAGGTCGAAGTCGGTTCCGGTGGTGGTGCGGACGTCCCAGCCGAGGCCGACCGTGACGGCGGTCAGGCCCGGGGCCTCCTTGGTGAGCGAGACGTTGCCGCCCTTGGACAGGCTTACAGCCATGGGAAGTCCCTTTCCTCGTCGTGTGCGGGCTTCGTGCCATCACGAAAGCTACCGTCACCCGTCATAACGCAGGCAGTGGACCACGAGGTTCCTGCTCGCTTTACTTTCTTTACCGAACTTCTGGTCGAACGATGGCAAAAGAAGGTGACGAACGGGCTGCGGGGCAGGGAACATGGGTGTCATGTCCGGGCCCTATGTCATCCGTGGCTCGGTCTCCCTGCCGGAGGCCGAGCTCATGTGGCGTTTCTCGAGGTCCTCCGGCCCCGGCGGGCAGCACGTCAACACCAGCGACTCCCAGGTGGAGCTCCGGTTCGACCTGGCTGCGACCGAGGTGCTGCCGGAGGTCTGGAAGGCGCGGGCGCTGGAGCGGCTGGAGAGCAGGCTGGTGGGCGGTGTCGTGGCCGTACGCGCCTCGGAGCACCGCTCCCAGTGGCGCAACCGCGAGACGGCCGCCGTGCGACTGGCCGCGCTCCTGGCGGAGGCCACGGCACCGCCGCCGAAGCCGCGCCTCAAGAAGAAGATCCCGCGGGGCATCAACGAGCGCCGGCTGCGGGAGAAGAAGCAGCGCGGCGACACGAAACGCGGCCGCTCCGGCCGCGACTGGTAGCCCGTACGGCCTTCCGACAGCCGACAGCCGGCTGTGCGAGCGGCCTCAGAGCGCGCGCACGGGCCGGGCGGGGTTGCCGACGGCGACGACGTCCGCGGGGATGTCCTTGGTGACCACCGCGCCGGCGCCGATGACCGTGTTGTCGCCGATCGTCACTCCGGGGCACACGATGACCCCGCCGCCGAGCCAGACGTTGTCGCCGATGGTGATGGGGCGTGCGGCTTCCAGCTTGTCCCGCCGGGGCTGCGGTTCCAGGGGGTGGGTGGGCGTGAGCAGCTGGACGTTCGGACCGATCTGGCAGTCCTCGCCGATGGTGATCGTCGCGACGTCCAGCGCGGTCAGGTTGTAGTTGACGAAGGTGCGGGCCCCGATGGTGATGTTGCTCCCGTAGTCGACGGCGAGCGGCGGCCGCACCTCCACGCCCTCACCGACGGAGGCGAGGAGCTCGGCGAGGAGCGGCCGGGCCGTCGCGGCGTCCTCGACGTACGCGGCGTGGTACCGGGCGGCCAGCCGCATCGCGTGCTGCTGCCGCCGGGCGATCTCGGGGTCGTCGGCGATGTAGAGGTCACCCGCGAGCATCCGCTCCAGGTTCGTGCGCGGGTCGTCGGCGAAGTGGTCCGTCACCATGCCTGCGAGCGTAACCCCCGGGCCGTGCGGTCGTACGTTCCTCAGCCGAGCCGGCGGTAACGGCCCTTGAAGTACGCCAGTGGTTCGCCGTCCGCGCTGGGCAGCGACGCGGTCAGCACCCGGCCGATCACCAGTGTGTGGTCGCCGGCCAGGACCCGCTGCTCGGTACGGCACTCCAGGGTGGCGAGCGCGCCGCCGACGAGCGGTGCGCCCGTCACCTCTCCGCGTATGTAGGGGACGTCCTCGAACAGCAGCCGGTCGCTGATCCGGTTCTTCATGGCGAAGCGGCTCGCGACGTGCCGCTGGCTCTCCGCCAGTACGGACACCGCCCACAGCGGCTGCTCGGCCAGCAGGTCGTCCATCCGTGAGTCGTTGCGCAGGCTGACCATGACCAGCGGCGGGTCCAGGGAGACGGAGACGAAGGCGGTCGCCGTCATTCCGACGTCCTCGCCCCGCCCGTGCTCGTCGAGCGGCGGCTCCTGGGCGGTGATCAGCACCACGCCCGCGGCCAGGCGGGCCAGGGCGGCGCGGAATTCGTCGTTGCTCACCCCCTCAGCATGGGGGACGGCTTCGGGGCGTGGGGCGGGGGGAGTCTTTCGCAGCACAACGGGCACGCTAGCGCCGGACGTCGCGTGCCCGCATCGGGCCGAGGGACCAGCCCGGTCCTAGGACTCGCGGACCAGGGGCCCGGCGACGGCGTGCGGGAGGATTTGCGAACAGAGAAGAATGCCGGTCCGCAGGGGCAACTGTGGCCTCTTTACCAACTGTTGTGACTTGAGTCACAGAGTGCAATATTTGTTGACCCTGTGTACCGGGTGCACAGCTCACTGTGATTCAGTGAGCGTGACACTGCAATAAGTACGTCGATATGAAACCTGGAGTTGCTGTCGAGGTCTCAGGGAGTGCGAGCAATGGAGGCCGAGTCGGAGCCGTACGTCCGCCTTGCGACGATGCGGCAGTTGCACCAGGCAGTCGCTGACCTCAACACGGCGCGCAGTCTGGCGGACACGCTGCAGACCGTGGCCGACGGCATCGTCACCGGCCTCGGCTACGAACTGGGCTGCGTGAACGTGGTCCGCCCCGACGGCGACCTCGTCGTCGCCGCCTTCGCGGGGAACTCCGCGGCGGAAGCCCTGATCACCGGCCGTGTCGGCTCCCGTGACTCCTGGGAGCGCAGGCTGTCCATGGGCGAGGCCTGGGACGGGCTCCGGTTCATACCGCACACCGAGGGCTGGGTCCTCCTCGACGACGACGTACCGCAGTGGCACACCGAGGGTCCCGAGCCGCGCTTCGAGGACGAGTGGCACCCCCTGGACCGCCTCTACGCCCCCATGTACGCCTCCGGCGGAGGTATGGACCTCCTGGGCGTCCTCTCCGTCGACCGGCCGCGCAACGGCCGCCGGCCCGGAGCCTGGGGCCGGGAAGCTCTGCAGATGTACGCCTCCCAGGCCGCCATTGCGATCAGTAACGCACGGCTTCGAGCAAACATGCAGCGCGCCCTGGTCAGGCTCGAAAGGGAGCAGCAGGCGCTGCGGGCCAGTGAGGAATCCTTCCGCCAGGCCTTCGAGTACGCACCCAGCGGCATGGCCATCGCCGAGATGGGCGGTGACCAGCACGGCAGGCTGCTGCGGACCAATGACGCGCTCTGCCGCCTCCTGGGCCGCCCCGCCTCCGTGCTGCGCCGCTACTCCTTCGCCGATCTCGTGCACCCCGAGGACATCGGGACCCTGCTCCGCACCTCCGCGGAGGGCGGCCGGGCGGAGCTCCGGCTGGGGCGCAGGGACAGCACGTACCTCTGGGTCTCGCTGCGCAATTCCGTCGTCGCGGACACGGCCGACGGCCCGCGCTTCCTGCTCACCCATGTCGAGGACATCGAGGAGCGCAAGCGCAACGAGCTCAATCTCGCGCACCGTGCCTCGCACGACGCGCTCACCGGCCTGCCCAACAGCGCCGAGCTGCGCTCCCGCCTCAGCGCCCGGCTGTGTGAGAGGCCCCACTCCGTCGCCACCACCGCGATCGAGGCACTGGACGCGGCGTACGGGGACGTCGAGGTCTCGGCCGCGCACGGCTACCGCGCGGACGGCTACGAGGCGGAGGTCCCGGGGCTGGGCCCGTACGACCACCACGTGCACGTCGCGGCGCCCGACACGGAGCGCGACGACGGGGCGAAGGGGCTGGCGGTGCTGTTCTGCGACCTGGACGGCTTCAAGTCCATCAACGACCGTTTCGGACATCACACCGGTGACGTGGTTCTCATCGAGGTCGCCAGACGGCTCACCACCTGTGTGCGCGACGGGGACACGGTCGCGCGGCTCGGGGGTGACGAATTCGTCGTCCTCGCGGACGGTCTGGGGGCGGCAGATGCCGCAGATCTGGCCGTACGCTTGCGTAATGCCATTATTCCGCCCATCCGGGTGGACGGCCGGGCCGTCAGGGTCGGGGCGAGTTTCGGTATCGGCTGGGCCGAGTGCGGCATGACCGTGGAAGAGGTCCTGCGCTCCGCCGACCAGCGGATGTACGTGGAGAAGCGGTCCCGGTCGAAGGTTCACCGCCGAGCCGGCTGACGTTTCACGCACCGGCTGTCCCCGTACCCCGCCCGGTTTCCGGGTGGGCCGAGGGCAATTCGACGCCTGCTCCGTTCGGGGTAGGCTCGGCCGGTCGGCGACGGCTGGCGACATGGTGAGGAGTGACCCAGGGATGACGGCCGGAAACAACGGCGCGAGCAAGCCCGAGGACGACGATCCGTTCGGCTACCTGTACGAGGACGGGCGGGCGGCAGGCGCCCAGCCGCCCGGCCAGGGCGGCTACGGCTACCCCGGCCCCGTCGCGCAGCCCGGCGTGCCCAGAACGTCGTACAACCAGGTGCGGACCGTCGGCGAACGCCAGTACGGGCAGGTTCCGCAGCAGCAGGCCTACGGCCAGCAGCCCCCGCCGCAGCAGGGCGGGCAGTACGGCCGGCCGAACGGGCAGTACGCGGCGCCGGAGACCCATCCCGGTGGCGCGCCCACCGGCCCCATGCCGTCGCACGGCGGCGGCCGGGGTGCGGGTTCCGGCCGGGGCGGCCCCAACACCAAGGCGCTGCTGATCGCGGCGGTCGCCGTGGTCGCGGTGGTGCTCATCGGTATCGGTGCCGCGCTGATGACGGGCGACGACTCGGACGAGAAGAAGGGCGAGGCCTCCTCGTCGGCGGGCCCGGCGGGCGAGGTCGAGGAGTCGCCGGAGCCGGAGAAGTCCACCGAGGCGTCCGAGAAGCCCGCCGTCGACCTGCCCAAGCAGGACGCGGCGACGCTGACGCTCGGCGGTTCGGCCGGTCTGGACAACTCGGTGAAGGGCGCGAAGAGCGCGAACGGCCAGTACATCAACCTCAACGAGGTCGGCCGGTCCGCCGCGTGGACGGTCGACGTGCCCCAGAGCGGCCCGTACACGCTCTATGTGACGTACGGCGTGCCCGGCAAGGACGCCAAGACGTCCCTCACGGTCAACGACGAGGAGCCCCGCTCCATCAACATGACAAACTTCGCGCACGCCGCGGAGGGCGACCTGGAGAAGGGCTGGACGA
Source organism: Streptomyces clavifer (assembly GCA_014651175.1). GTDB lineage: Bacteria > Actinomycetota > Actinomycetes > Streptomycetales > Streptomycetaceae > Streptomyces > Streptomyces clavifer. Next base: position 70,536 of record BMWJ01000010.1, read on the forward strand.
CGACGTACGCGTACGTGCAGCTGGACAAGGGGTCGAACACGCTCATGCTGTCGTGCCGCGAGGGCGACCAGTGCGACGCGAACCTCGACCAGCTGTCGCTGAAGTCCGGTCACGTGAAGTCGAACTGACCACGAGCACGCCACCACCGTCCCGGTCCTCGCCCCGTGCGAGCCGGGACGTGGTGTTTTCCCCCGGCCCTGGAGGGCCGGTGACCGCTCAGGCGGCGGACGCCTGCCGGGCGACGGTGACCCGGGGCAGCAGGTCCGCGTAGGCCGAGCGGTCGAACTCACCGGCCGCCGGGGCCAGCACGGTCGCCGTCGAGAGGGCGACCGCGCGGGCCAGCCGGTCCGGCCAGTCCAGCTCCTCCGCGAGCCCGGACAGCAGTCCGGCGACGGCGGAGTCGCCCGCGCCCGTCGGGTTGCCGCGCACGGTGGACGGCGGTGCGGCCCGCCAGGTGCCGTCCGGGGTGACGGCGAGCAGCCCGTCCGCGCCCAGGGAGGCCACGACGTTGTGGGCGCCCCGGCGGCGGGCGTCACGGGTCGCGCGCAGGGGTTCGCGGGCGCCGGTGAGCTGGGCGAGCTCGTCGGCGTTCGGCTTGACGAGGTCGGGGCGGGCGGCGATGCCGCGGCGCAGCGGTTCGCCGCTGGTGTCCAGGAGTGCCGGTACGCCCGCTGTGCGGGCGAGGCGGATCAGCTCCGCGTACGCGCCGACGTGGATGCCGGGCGGCAGGCTCCCGCAGAGGGCGACCGCGTCGGCTCCGGGGAGCAGATCGGCGTACGTCCGCAGGAAGGCGGCCCACTCGTCGGTGTTGATGTGCGGTCCGGGCTCGTTGAGCTGGGTGGTGTCGCCGGTGGTGCGGTCGACGACGGCCGTGGTGCGGCGGGTGTTCCCGGCCACGGTGACGAGCGCGTCCGTGAGCGGTGCGTCGCCGGGCCGGCGGGGGAGCGCCCCCAGCAGGTCGCGCAGGGCGGCTCCGGTGGCGCCCCCGGCGAAGCCGGTGACCACGGTGTCGTGACCCAGCGCGGAAAGCACCCGGGCCACGTTGACGCCCTTGCCTCCGGGGCGTTCGGACATCTCGCTGATCCGGTGGCTGGTGTGCGGGACGAGGGCGGGGACGGTGTACGTCAGGTCGAGTGCCGTGTTCAGCGTGACGGTCAGTATCACCCGCACCGGCCTCCGGTTCCGTGTCGGTCCTGTGCGCCGTCTCCCGTGGCGCTGCCCGGGTGATCATGCCAAAGGGGTGGCGGCCGTCCCAGACCTCCGGGACAACCGCCGTCTCTTCGTTACGTGTTCACCGGGCGGTCGCCACGCTCATCCGAGGGGTGGCTCGACGATCCACTCGCCCCGGCGCATGACGCCCCTGACCGCGAAGTCCGCGTCCAGGACCACCAGGTCGGCGTCCTTCCCGGGGTCCAGCGAGCCGACCCTGTCATACAGGCCGAGCAGCCGGGCCGGGTTGGCGGAGATGGACCGCACGACGTCGTCGACGGGGATGCGGTCGACCGTCACCGCCCTGCGGAACGCGGTGTCCAGGGTGAGGGTGGAGCCCGCGATGGAGCCGCCCTCGACCAGGCGGGCGACGCCCTCCTTGACCTCGACGGCGAGCGGGCCGAGCTGGTAGCGGCCGTCACCGACGCCGGCCGCGTCCATGGCGTCGGTGATCAGTGCGACGCGGCCGGCGCCCGCGTGGTGGTAGGCCATCTGCAGGGCTGCGGGGTGCAGATGCGTGCCGTCGTTGATCAGCTCGACGGTAATCCGCTCGCCCTCGAGGAGAGCCGCGATCGGGCCGGGCGCGCGGTGGCCGAGCGGGGGCATCGCGTTGAAGAGGTGCGTGGCGACGGTGGCGCCCGCCCCGATGGCCTCCACGGTCTGCTCGTACGTGGCGTCCGTGTGCCCGATGGCCGCGATGACCCCGTGCTCGGCGAGCAGCCGCACGGACTCGATGCCGCCCGGCAGTTCGGTGGCCAGGGTGACCATCTTCGCCGTGCCGCGTGCCGCGTCGAGCAGCTTGCGGACCTCGGCTGGGTCGGGGTGGCGGAGCAGTCCCTCGCTGTGGGCGCCCTTGCGGCACGGGGCGATGAAGGGCCCCTCGAAGTGGACGCCCGCGATCTCGCCCTGCTCCACCAGCTCGGAGAGCATCCCCGCCTGCCGGGCCAGGAAGTCCATGTCACCGGTGACGGTGGAGGCGACGACGGTCGTGGTGCCGTGCTCGCGGTGCACCCGGGCGCCGGTGAGGACGTCCTCGGCCGTGCCGGTGGCGAAGGAGGCGCCACCGCCGCCGTGGTTGTGCATGTCCACGAAACCGGGGACCACCCAGTGGCCCGAGAGGTCGACGGTCCGGGCGCCCTCCGGCGTGCTGCCGGCGATCCGGGTGCCTTCGACGATCACCCGGCCGTTCTCCACGGTCCCGGTGGGAAGCACCACCCGGGCACCTGCGAGAACCGTGCTGTCTGCGCGTCCGGCCATCAGGCGGATACCTCCGTGGAGAGAAGATCCCAGGCGAGCAGCCCTGCGCCCAGGCATCCGGCGGTGTCCCCGAGGGCCGCCGGGACGATGTGGGGCAGCTTCTGGAACGTGACCCGCTCCTCGACGGCCGCACGCAGTGGTGTGAACAAGGTTTCCCCCGCCTCGGCCAGACCGCCACCGATGATGAGCGTGCGGGGGTCCAGCAGGGTGAGCGCGGTGACCAGCCCGGCGGCGAGCGCGTCGACGGCGTCCGCCCAGACGCGCAGGGCCGCGGGGTCGCCCGACTCCACGGCCTTCGCGCAGTCCGCGGCGTCGGCGCGGGGGTCCCCGGACGCGGCGGCCCAGGCCCGGGACACCGCGGACGCGGAGGCGAGGGTCTCCAGGCAGCCGCGCTGACCGCATCCGCAGTCCGGGCCGTCCGGCCGGACCACGACATGTCCGATCTCGCCCGCGTAGCCGTGGGCTCCGGCCTCGATGCCGCCCGCGATGCCGATGGCGCCGGCGATCCCGGTGCCCAGCGGCACGAACAGGAAGCGGTCGGCTCCCTTGCCGGCGCCGATCCGCCCCTCGGCGAGGCCGCCGGCCCTGACGTCGTGGCCGAGGGCGACGGGTATGCCGCCGAGCCGCTCGCCGATGAGCGTGCGCAGCGGCACGTCGCGCCAGCCCAGGTTGGCGGCGTAGACCGCGATCCCGCGCTCGGCGTCGATGATCCCGGGCACGGCGACCCCGGCGGCGACGGCGCCCTCGCCGAACCGCCCCCTGCCGTACGCCTGGAGCTCCGCGGCGAAGCCGAGGATGGTCTCCACGACGGCGTCGGGACCGCGCTCCCTGCCGGTGGCCCGGCGTGCCTCGTGGAGCAGGGCGCCGTCGGCCCCGACCAGCGCGGCCTTCATTCCTGTGCCGCCCACATCGAGGGCGATGACGTGTCTCACGGAAGACAGTTTCGCCCGCCGACCCCTAAAAGGTCTAGTCCACTATCGAGGTTTGTTGAGCATGCATACAAAACGACCCTGCTAGATTGCCGAATCGATACGGCGGTGGTGTAGACCTCCGCTCCGGTCGTGAGGCAGGATCGCCGGTCACCGAAGGACTGGTGACCGGTAGGAAACGATGTAGGGATGGCTGGGCTGTGCAGCGGCGCTTGGTGGGTCTGACCGCGGCGATAGCCGCACTCGGTATGACGGCGACGCTGTCGGGCTGTGGCACCGACAGCGGTTCGGGGGACGTCACCCTGAAGCTGGTCGCGGCCGACTACGGGACCGACGCGGCCAGCAGCTCCGAGAAGTACTGGAGCGACCTCGCCGGGAAGTTCGAGAAGGCCAACCCCGGCATCAAGGTCGACGTCGCCGTCCACTCCTGGAAGGACGTCGACCGTGACGTCGCGGCCATGGTGAAGGCCGGCGAGGCCCCCGACATCGCGCAGATCGGGGCCTACGCCGACTACGCCAAGGCAGGCAAGCTCTACACCGCCGACGAGACGCTCGCGATCCGCACCGAGTCCAACTTCCTGCCCTCGCTCAGCGACGCGGGCAAGGTGGACGGCAGCCTCTACGGGCTGCCGTTCGTGGCCAGCACCCGGCTCCTCTTCTACAACAAGGGACTGTTCTCCGACGCGGGGATCGACGCCCCGCAGACCTGGGCCGACATCCAGAGCGACGCCGCCGCGCTCAAGGCACGCGAGGTGACGTACCCCTTCGCCCTGCCGCTCGGACCCGAGGAGTCCCAGGCCGAGACCCTGATGTGGATGCTCAGCGGGGGCGGCGGCTACACGGACGACATCGGCAACTACGACATCGACTCCGTGGCCAACGTCCAGACCTTCCGCTGGCTGAAGAACAACCTCGTCGGCAAGGGCCTCACCGGGCCCGTCGCCCCCGGCAAGCTCGACCGGGAGAAGGCGTTCGAAGCGTTCGCCAAGGGCGAGGTGGGCATGCTCAACGGCCACCCGACGCTGATGCAGGAAGCCGAGAAGAAGGGCATCGACGTCGGCATGGTGCCCCTGCCCGGGCGCGACGGGCCGACCAAGGGCTCGATGGGCGTGGCCGACTGGATGATGGGCTTCAAGCAGAACGGCCACCGCGAGGAGATCGGCAAGTTCCTCGACTTCGCGTACACGGACCAGAACGTGATGGCCTTCGCCGACCAGTACGACCTGCTCCCCGTGACCGGCAGCGCCTCCCTGGCGATGGAGTCGGACGGGAAGCACGAGGCGCTGCACGACTTCCTGGCGGCGCTGCCGAACTCCACGCTGTACCCGTTCGGCAAGACCTCCTGGGCCCGGGCCAGCGAGTCGATCAAGGAGAAGATCGGCGGCGCCGTCGAGCCGAACGGCAACCCGGAGAGCGTGCTCGCGGAGATCTCGGGGCTGGCGCGGCAGGCGGAGAGCGCGGAGTAGGTTGGTCGGTATGACCGCCGACCCCGCCGCCCCGCTCTCCGACCAGGAACGCGCGGTCCTGGCCGTGGAACGGCGCTCCTGGTCCGGCCCCGGCGCGAAGGAGCGTGCGATACGCGAACAGCTGGGCATCTCGCCGGTCCGCTACTACCAGCTCCTCAACGCCCTCCTCGACGACCGCCGCGCGCTGGCCGAGGACCCGGTGACGGTGAACCGCCTGCGCCGGGTCAGGGACGCGAGGCGGGGCCGCCGCTGAGGCGCCCCGGCGTCCCACGCCCGCCCGGGGTGCGACCCGGGCCCCGGGGTCCGGGACCCCAGCAGGTGCCTCCCGATACGCTCGGGGCATGGGCAATCCGGACCACCCCCTGCCGACCCCGTCCACCCAGGCGGGCCGCGAAGGCCTCGCCGCACTCCTCGCCCGGCCCGGCCGGGCCGTCGTCGCGCTCGACTTCGACGGCACGCTCGCCGACATCGTTCCCGACCCGGAACAGTCCCGCGCCCACCCGGGCGCCGTCCCGGCACTCTCCGCGCTCGCGCCCCGGGTCGCCTCCGTCGCCGTGATCACCGGCCGCCCGGCCGCCCTCGCGGTCCGCTACGGCGGCTTCGCAGGGGTGCCGGGCCTGGATCACCTCGTCGTCCTCGGGCACTACGGCGCCGAACGCTGGGACGCCGTCACCGGCACCGTCGAAGCCCCCGACCCGCACCCCGGCGTCGAGGCCGCCCTGGCGGAGCTCCCCGCGGTGCTGGAGCAGTCCGGGGCGGGCAGCGGCACCTGGATCGAGGAGAAGGGGAGGGCGGTCGCCGTGCACACCCGCCGTGCCTCCGCACCGCAGGCCGCCTTCGACGCCCTGCGCGGCCCGCTCGGGGACCTCGCCGCCCGGCACGGCCTGATCGTGGAACCGGGCCGCCTCGTCCTGGAACTGCGCCCGCCCGGTGTGGACAAGGGGGTGGCGCTCGCGGAGTACGTACGCGCGACCGGCGCCGAAGCCGTCCTGTACGCGGGCGACGACCTCGGCGACCTCGCCGCGTACGCCGCGGTCGAGGAGCTCCGCACCGCGGGCACCGCCGGTCTGCTGGTCTGCAGCGGCACCGAGGTGCCCGAACTCGCCGAGCGGGCCGACCTTTTGGTGTCGGGACCGGCAGAGGTGGTGGGCCTGCTGGAGGCCCTCGCCCAGCAGCTGGGCACGCCCTAGGACCACGTCCGGACCGGGCCCCGCCCGGTCCGGACGGGACGCCTCAGGCCCGCAGCGCGTCCAGCTGGTCCAGGAACCACCGCTGCGGCGGCAGCGCGGTCGCCGCGGCGGCGAGGCGCTTCGTACGGGCGCCCCGCTCGTCGACGTCCATGGTCAGCGCCTCGTGCAGGGCCGCCGCCGTGGCCGACACGTCGTAGGGATTGACGACGAGCGCGTCCTCGCCCAGCTCCTCGTACGCCCCGGCCTCCCGCGAGAGGACCAGCGCGCAGCCGTCGTCGGAGACGACCGGGACCTCCTTGGCGACGAGGTTCATGCCGTCACGGATCGGGTTGACCAGCGCCACGTCCGCCAGCCGGTACGCCGCAAGCGAGCGCGCGAAGTCGTCGTCGACGTGGAGCAGGACCGGGGTCCAGTCCGGCGTGCCGTACTGCTCGTTGATCCCGTCGGCGACCCGTTGGACCTCCGCCGTGTAGTCGCGGTACACCGCGAGGTCCTGCCGGGAGGGATAGGCGAACGCCACGTGCACCACCCGCTCGCGCCACTCCGGGCGCTCCTCCAGCAGCGCCCGGTAGGCGTGCATGCCGCGCACGATGTTCTTGGAGAGCTCCGTGCGGTCCACCCGCACGATCGTCTTCCGCCCGGCGCCCACCTGCCCCCGCAGCGTCTCCATCCGCTCGTCCACGTCCGCCTCGCGCGAGCGGCGGCGCAGGAAGTCCGCGTCGGCGCCCAGCCCGTGCACCCCGACCCGGGTGCGGCCGGTGCCGCCGAGGATCTCCGTACAGCAGCCGATGAACGCGTCCGCCCAGCGCCGGGTCAGGAAGGCCGCCCGGTCGGCGCCCAGGATGCCGCGCAGCAGCTGCTCGCCGATGTCGTCGGGCAGCAGCCGGAAGTAGTCGACGGGCGCCCACGGGGTGTGCGAGAAGTGCCCGATCCGCAGGTCGGGGCGGAGCTCGCGGAGGATGCCCGGGACCAGTGAGAGGTGGTAGTCCTGCACCAGGACCGCCGCGCCGACGCCGGCCTCCTCGGCGAGCGCCTCGGCGAAGGCCCGGTTGTAGGCCTCGAAGGAGGCCCACTGCCGGCGGAACTCCGCGTCGAAGACGGGCTCCACCGGCGTCTGGTAGATCATGTGGTGCACGAACCACAGCACCGAGTTCGCGATGCCGTTGTACGCGTCGGCGTGGACCCCGGCGTCGATGTCGAGCATCCGGACGCCGGGCTCGGAGACGCCGCGCCGGACCGCCTCGCGGTCGCCGTCGCCCAGGGCCGCGCACACCCACAGCTTGTCCTCGACGGCGCTGAGGCCGGACACGAGCCCGCCCCCGCCGCGTTTCGAGTCGAGCGAGCCGTCCTCACGCAGCGCGTACGACACCGGGCCGCGGTTGGAAGCGACGAGGACCTGGGCAGCGTGCTCGGAGACCATGTAACCGAACCTAGCCCGTCCGGGGACCCGCCAAACGTGACGCCGGCCGTCTTGCTACGCCGCGCGGCGGGACGCGTACTCCGCGACCTCCCGCATCGGCGGCCGTTCCTCCGTGTCCACCGCGTGGGTGCGCGGCACGAAGCCGTTCGCGCCCCGCTCGAACTGGGTGAGGGAGGGCCGCACCAGATGCCCACGGGACAGCCGCAGTTGCGCGGTGCGGTAGATCGCCGCGGCCATCCGGCCGAGCGCCTGCCCGTCCTGGTGGCGGTGCTTGCGTACGCCGACGTCGACCTGGGCCAGTGCGTCCAGGCCCACCGTGTGCAGGGCGTCGACGAGCAGACCCAGCTCCACTCCGTAACCGACCGGGAAGGGCAGCCGTTCCAGCAGGGAGCGGCGTACCGCGTACTCGCCGCCGAGCGGCTGGACGAAGCCGGCCAGCTGCGGCCAGTGCAGGTTGAGCAGCGGACGCGCCACCAGCTCGGTGACCCGGCCGCCCTGGCCCGCGGTGTCTCCCAGCGGCCGGTCGTACATGGCCTTGACGAAGTCCACCTCGGGGTCGGTCAGCAGCGGGCCGACGATCCCGGAGACGAAGTCGGCGGAGAAGTCCCTGAGGTCCGCGTCGATGAAGCAGACGATCTCCCCGCCGGTCACCAGCAGTGACCGCCACAGCACCTCGCCCTTGCCCGGGACGGCGGGCAGCGAGGGGAGGATCGCGTCCCGGTGCACGACGCGGGCGCCCGCCCGCCGGGCCACCTCGGCGGTGGCGTCGGTGGAACCGGAGTCGATCACGACCAGCTCGTCGACGAGCCGGACCTTCTCCATGAGCTCGCGCCTGATCTCCGCGACGATCGCGCCGACCGTCGCCTCCTCGTTCAGCGCGGGCAGCACGACACTCACGCTCGCACGGTGCGGATCCCTCGCCCGGGCGGCCGTGAGCCGGTCGAGCGGGCGGTCGGCGGCTGACCAGGAACGCCTGCTCAGCCAGCGTTCCACCTCTTCCAGCACGGTCGATACTCCCTGTATGTGATCCATCTCGCGGTGCGGACGACTATCTCCATCGCCCGGGGCTTCGGTTACAGTCTTGAACAACGCGGATGGCCCTCGCATGTCGGGGTCGGTCCGCGAATAAATGCCCGGATCCATGGTCCGGTGCCACAGCGCTCATCCAGAGGGACTGAGGGAACGGCCCGTTGAAGTCCCGGCAACCCTCCTGCCGACCGCGAGGTCACGGTGGGGAAGGTGCCAATTCCGTCTTGTGGCGAAATACGTCGCGAGGAAGATGAGGAGAAAGGGCCTCCGCCATCATGGCCGTGCAGACAGTTGCAACAAACAACAATTCCTCCGCCGTGGACCTCGGTCCCGCCGTAGCGCTTTCCTGCCGCGAATGCAGTGAACGTTTCGAGCTCGGCCCCATTTTCGCCTGTGCGTCCTGTTTCGGGCCGCTCGAGGTGGCGTACGACCTGCCGAGCGGCTCGCCCGAGGAGCTGAAGAAGCGCATCGCCGAAGGCCCGGACAACATCTGGCGCTACGCGCCGCTGCTGCCGGTCCCCTCGGACGTCGCGGACAAGCCCAACATCAACCCCGGCTTCACGAAGCTGGTCAAGGCCGACAACCTCGCCCGTGAGCTGGGCGTCACCGGCGGCCTGTACGTCAAGGACGACTCCGGCAACCCGACGCACTCCTTCAAGGACCGCGTCGTCGCGATCGCCGTCGAGGCCGCCCGCGCCTTCGGATTCACCACCCTCTCCTGCTCCTCCACCGGCAACCTCGCCGGTGCGGTGGGTGCCGCCGCGGCCCGCGCCGGCTTCCGCTCCTGCGTGTTCATCCCGCACGACCTGGAGCAGGGCAAGGTCGTCATGGCCGCGGTGTACGGCGGTGAGCTGGTCGGCATCGAGGGCAATTACGACGACGTCAACCGCTTCTGCTCCGAGCTCATCGGCGACCCGCTCGGCGAGGGCTGGGGCTTCGTCAACGTCAACCTGCGGCCGTACTACGGCGAGGGTTCCAAGACCCTGGCGTACGAGATCTGCGAGCAGCTCGGCTGGCGGCTGCCCGACCAGCTCGTCATCCCGATCGCGTCCGGATCGCAGCTCACGAAGATCGACAAGGGCCTCCAGGAGCTGATCAAGCTCGGCCTGGTCGAGGACAGGCCGTACAAGATCTTCGGCGCGCAGGCCGAGGGCTGCTCCCCGGTCTCCGCCGCCTTCAAGGCCGGCCACGACGTCGTCCGGCCGCAGAAGCCGAACACGATCGCCAAGTCCCTCGCCATCGGGAACCCGGCCGACGGCCCGTACGTCCTGGACATCGCCCGGCGCACCGGCGGTGCCGTGGAGGACGTGAACGACGAGCAGGTCGTCGACGCGATCAAGCTGCTGGCCCGCACCGAGGGCATCTTCGCGGAGACCGCGGGCGGTGTGACGGTCGGCGTGACGCAGAAGCTGATCGAGGCCGGTCTGCTCGACCCGACGCTGACCACCGTCGTCCTGAACACCGGTGACGGGCTGAAGACGCTGGACGCCGTCGCCCCGACGACCGGCGTGGCGGCGACGATCCGGCCCAGCCTGGAGGCGTTCCGCGCCGCGGGCCTCGCCGCCGCCAACTGACCACCCGAGACCGAAGGAAGGCACCCACATGAGCGTCAAGGTCCGTATCCCCACCATTCTCCGCACCTACACGGGCGGTCAGGCCGAGGTCCCGGCGGAGGGCGCGATCCTCTCGGAGGTCATCGAGTCGCTGGAGAAGGACCACCCGGGCATCGCGGCCCGCGTCCTGGACGACCAGGGCAAGCTGCGCCGCTTCGTGAACGTGTACGTCAACGACGACGACGTGCGCTTCGAGGGCGGCCTGGAGGCCGCCACCCCGGACGGCGCCGGCATCTCGATCATTCCGGCCGTCGCCGGAGGCTGACCGCCGGGCGGGGCCGAGCAGGGCCGCTGACGGACGTGGGTCCGGCCGTCGTGTGCGAGGCAGGGGCCCGGGGTCCCGCCGGCTCCGTCGACTCCATCGGCTCCATTGCGTGAACATCATTGCCCCCTCCGCGAGAGAAGCGGAGGGGGCAATTCTGCAGGATTGAGCGGGGTACAGTTGGGGAAGCCCCCTCAGCTGCCCGCGCCGCCCGCATATGAGAATGCGCCCGGTCGCGATAAGAGGCAGCCAAAGTGCGTGAACCCCTTGAGGCATAAGTGGCCTTTGTCAGGCCCGACTTGCCCCGGAACATCCACGGTTCCCCCTATCCGGGCATTCGGCCATGCCCAGAATTCTCGTCCGATTGACCTGTTGCAGAGGGCAGTTGGGCGGATACATTCGGCCGCGGTCGACGCGTTCCGGCGCACGCCACCCTCTCCTGTCGGAGGGTGACTTCTGACCCGGGCCCGCGAAGTGCGGACCTGCGCAAGGGCCAGTAATAGGGGAGTAAGGCTATGGCTCAGGGCACCGTCAAGTGGTTCAACGCGGAGAAGGGGTACGGCTTCATCGCGGTCGACGGTGGTGCGGATGTCTTCGTCCACTACAGCGCGATCCAGATGGACGGATACCGCACCCTCGAAGAGGGTCAGCGAGTTGAATTCGAGATCTCGCAGGGCCAGAAGGGGCCGCAGGCGGACATGGTCAAGCTCGCCGTCGGCTGAGCTCGGCGCGGTCGGCCGACGACACCACTCACACACGCAGGGCCCGTACCTCCGAAGAGGGGGACGGGCCCTTCGTGCGTGTGTGCGCCCCTCCCGGTTGTCCACCGACGGAGGGGGACGCTTGCACTCGCAGGGGTCGAGTGCTAATTATTGGCGTTAGCACTCTCCAGGTGAGAGTGACAGAACTTGGACCGGGCCGGTGAGGCCCGCAGGCTCTGTGGGGCAAGGAACCACAGAGCACGCTGGCCGTCCGTCGCGGGCGCCTCTCGGTCCGGAGAAATCCACCCCTGTCCGGGAGGACCACTTCACATGGCCAAGATCATCGCGTTCGACGAGGAGGCACGGCGCGGTCTCGAGCGCGGGATGAACCAGCTCGCCGACGCCGTCAAGGTCACCCTCGGCCCCAAGGGCCGTAACGTCGTCCTCGAGAAGAAGTGGGGCGCGCCCACGATCACCAACGATGGTGTTTCCATCGCCAAGGAGATCGAGCTCGAGGACCCGTACGAGAAGATCGGTGCGGAGCTGGTCAAGGAGGTCGCCAAGAAGACGGACGACGTCGCCGGCGACGGTACGACCACCGCAACCGTTCTTGCTCAGGCGCTCGTCCGCGAGGGCCTGCGCAACGTCGCCGCGGGTGCCAACCCGATGGCTCTCAAGCGTGGCATCGAGAAGGCCGTCGAGGCCGTCTCCGCCGCTCTGCTGGAGCAGGCGAAGGACGTGGAGACCAAGGAGCAGATCGCTTCGACGGCCTCCATCTCCGCCGCCGACACCGAGATCGGCGCCAAGATCGCCGAGGCGATGGACAAGGTCGGCAAGGAAGGCGTCATCACCGTCGAGGAGTCCCAGACCTTCGGTCTGGAGCTCGAGCTCACCGAGGGTATGCGCTTCGACAAGGGCTACATCTCGGCGTACTTCGCCACCGACATGGAGCGTATGGAGACGTCGTTCGACGACCCGTACATCCTGATCGTCAACTCCAAGATCAGCAACGTGAAGGACCTCCTTCCGCTGCTCGAGAAGGTCATGCAGTCGGGCAAGCCCCTGCTGATCATCGCGGAGGACGTCGAGGGCGAGGCTCTGTCGACGCTGGTCGTCAACAAGATCCGTGGCACCTTCAAGTCCGTGGCCGTCAAGGCTCCGGGCTTCGGTGACCGCCGCAAGGCCATGCTCGGCGACATCGCCATCCTCACCGGTGGCACCGTCATCTCCGAGGAGGTCGGTCTCAAGCTGGAGAACGCCGGCGTCGACCTGCTCGGCACCGCCCGCAAGGTCGTCATCACCAAGGACGAGACGACCATCGTCGACGGTGGCGGCGACAGCGACCAGGTTCAGGGCCGCGTCAAGCAGATCCGTGCCGAGATCGAGAACTCCGACTCGGACTACGACCGCGAGAAGCTCCAGGAGCGCCTCGCGAAGCTGGCCGGCGGCGTGGCCGTCATCAAGGCCGGCGCCGCCACCGAGGTGGAGCTGAAGGAGCGCAAGCACCGCATCGAGGACGCGGTGCGCAACGCCAAGGCCGCCGTCGAGGAGGGCATCGTCGCCGGTGGTGGCGTGGCTCTGCTCCAGGCCTCGGCCGTCTTCGAGAAGCTCGACCTGACCGGTGACGAGGCCACGGGCGCCAACGCCGTGAAGCTCGCGCTGGAGGCTCCGCTCAAGCAGATCGCCGTCAACGGCGGTCTCGAGGGTGGCGTCATCGTCGAGAAGGTGCGCAACCTGCCGATCGGTCACGGCCTGAACGCCGCGACCGGCGAGTACGTCGACATGATCGCCGAGGGCATCATCGACCCGGCGAAGGTCACGCGCTCCGCTCTGCAGAACGCCGCGTCCATCGCCGCGCTCTTCCTCACGACCGAGGCCGTCATCGCCGACAAGCCGGAGAAGGCCTCCGCGGCCGCTCCGGGCGGCATGCCGGGCGGGGACATGGACTTCTGATCCCTCGGGACCAGTAGCTCCACGCAGTACCTGTACGACGCCGGCCCCCGGGATTCGTCCCGGGGGCCGGCGTCGTACCCGCAGTGCGCCGTCCCCCGGGCGCCGTTTCCGTCGCGCCGTTCAACGGCGGCCACGGGGGAACGGGCCGCGCGGATACACGGTCGGCCCGTCGCCGCGTACCGGACGCCGCGGACACGGCGAAGCTCCCGGGGGCAGGGGCGAGAGGGGTGCCCTTACTCGCCCCTGCCGGATACTGGTGGCCCCTTGCACCCGTCCAGAAGGAGCACACCGGTGACCACCGACTCCCGTACCGGGCCGCCCGGTGCAGGCGGCGAGCGCGAGACCCTGCGGGCCTTCCTCGACTACCACCGCGCGACCCTGGCCATGAAGTGCGAGGGGCTGGACGACGAGGAGCTGCGGCAGCGGTCGATGCCCCCGTCCACGCTGACACTGCTCGGGCTGGTGCGTCACATGGCCGAGGTGGAACGGGCCTGGTTCCGCCGTGTGTTCGAGGACAACGCGGCGCCGATGGTCTGGTCCGACCGGATCGACTTCCAGGCCGCCTACGACGCGAGCGCCTCGACCAGGGAGGAGGCGTTCGGCGCCTGGGAGGCCGAGGTGGAGAACTCGCGCCGCGTCGAGCGGGAGGCCGAGTCCCTCGACGTGCTGGGTCTCCAGCCGCGCTGGGAGGCGGAGGTGTCGCTGCGGATGGTGATGGTGCACGTGCTCCTGGAGTACGGCCGCCACAACGGACACGCGGACTTCCTGCGCGAGGGCGTCGACGGGACGGTGGGGGCCTGAGGTCCGACGACTTCGGCGCGTGGCCGGTGAAGGACCGGTTCGGCATCAGCGGCGTCCACTTCAAGGGGTGACGGATCGCTGCAGCCGTGGTGCGCCGCCGCCGGATCCGGCGGCGGCGCACCACGTGGGTCAGGGGCGGTCGATGCCGCCCCGCGCGATGACGTCGGCGTACCAGCGGGCGCTGTCCTTCGGGGTGCGGCGCTGGGACGCGAAGTCCACGTGGACGATGCCGAACCGCTTGCCGTAGCCGTACGCCCACTCGAAGTTGTCCAGGAGCGACCACAGGAAGTACCCGCGCACGTCCACGCCGTCCCCGATCGCGCGGTGCACGGCGGACAGGTGCGCGTCCAGGTACGCGACCCGTTCCGGGTCGTGGACCTGGCCGGAGGGGTCGGCGTAGTCGTCGTACGCGGCGCCGTTCTCGGTGACCATGAGCGGCAGGCCGGGGAGGTCGTCGCGGAGCCGGGTGAGGAGTTCGTACAGCCCGTCCGCGTCCACCGGCCAGTCCATCGCGGTCCGGGGCCCGTCCGCCGGGGTGAACGCCACGTGCTTCTCGGCGCCCGCCCACGGGGACGGGGACTCCGACGCGCCGGCGGAGACGACGCTGGGGGAGTAGTAGTTGATGCCGAGGGAGTCGAGCGGCGCGGAGACGACCTCCAGGTCACCGTCCCGGACGAAGGACCAGTCGGTCACCGCGGCCGTGTCCTGCACCAGGTCCTGCGGCAGCCGCCCGTGGAAGACGGGGTCCAGGAAGAGGCGGTTGGCCACGGCGTCGATCCGGCGGACCGCGTCGTGGTCCGCCGGGGTGTCGGCCAGCGGGCGCAGGGCGTGCAGGTTCAGCGTCAGCGACACCTCGGCGGAGGCCGGCAGCAGGCTCCGCAGGACATCGGTCGCGCTGCCGTGCGCCAGGTTGAGGTGGTGGGCCGCGCGCAGGGCGGCGACGTCGCTCGTACGGCCGGGGGCGTGGACCCCGTTGCCGTACCCGAGGAAGGCCGCGCACCAGGGCTCGTTGAGCGTCGTCCAGGTGGCCACCCGGTCGCCGAGGGCCCGGGCCACGAGTCCGGCGTAATCGGCGAACCGCTGTGCCGTGTCACGCTCGGGCCAGCCGCCCGCGTCCTCCAGCTCCTGCGGCAGGTCCCAGTGGTAGAGCGTCGCGACGGGCCGGATGCCGGCGGCCAGCAGTTCGTCGACGAGCCGCCGGTAGAAGTCGAGACCGTGCTCGACGGCGGGGCCCCGGCCGGTCGGCTGGACCCGCGGCCAGGACACCGAGAAGCGGTAGTCGGTGACGCCGAGGTCCTTCATCAGCGCCACGTCCTGCGGCATCCGGTGCAGGTGATCGGCGGCGATGTCACCGGTGTCGCCGTTGCGGACCTTGCCGGGGATCCTGCTGAAGGTGTCCCAGATGGACTCGGTGCGGCCGCCCTCGGTGGCCGCTCCCTCGATCTGATAGGCGGCGGTGGCCGTCCCCCAGCGGAATCCGGTGGGGAACCGCAGCCCCGCCACGGTGTCGGGGCGGGCGTCGACAGCGGTCATGAGACAGGCACTCCAGGAGGTGAGTCGGTGCGTGTGGGGGTGGTGGGGGAGGCTCAGCCCTTGACGGCTCCCTGCATGATGCCGCCGACGATCTGCCGGCCGAGGAGGCCGAAGACCAGCAGGACGGGGAGCGTGCCGAGCAGCGTGCCGGCCATGATCACGGACTGGTCGTGGACGTATCCGCCGCCGAGCTGCCGCAGGGCTACCTGCACGGTCGGCTCCTGCGAGGACAGCGCGATGATCGGCCAGAAGAAGTCGTTCCACGCGGTCATGAAGGTGAGCATGCCGAGCACCGCCATACCGGGCCGGGCGACGGGGACGACGATGGACCAGAAGATGCGTGCGGTGGACGCGCCGTCGACGCGGGCCGCCTCGATCAGTTCGTCGGGCAGTGACTGCACCAGGTACTGGCGCATGAAGAACACCCCGAAGGCCGACACCAGGCCGGGCAGGATCACGGCCTGCAGCTGGTTCACCCACTGGAGCTCCGCGATGAGCATGAACAGCGGGATGACCCCGAGCTGCGGCGGGATCATCATCGTGCCGATGGTCAGGGTGAGCAGGGCGCCGCGGCCCTTGAAGCGCAGTTTGGCGAAGGCGAATCCGGCCAGGGTGCAGCACAGCACGGTGCCGACGGTGATGGAGCCGGACACGATGAACGAGTTCAGCAGCGCCTTGCCGATCGCGGCCTCCTCCAGCACCGCGTCGAAGTTCTTGATGAGGTTCGGGCCGGGCAGCAGGCTGGGCGGCACCTTCGCGAGGTCGGCGTTGGAGCGGCTGGCCGCGACGATCGTCCAGTAGAAGGGGAACGCCGAGATCAGCAGGGCGAAGCCGAGGATCAGGTAGGAGAGCCAGCCGCCGTGCATGCCCCGTGCTCCCCGCGGCTTACCGCGCCGGCCGCGCGGGGTCGTGGGCGGTACGGTCTCTGGCGCGGTCGGCTGTGCGGCGAGCGTGGTCATCGGCCGGCCTCCTTACGGGCACGGCGGCGCGCGACGAGGGCGTTGGCCCCGACGAGCACCACGATCAGGACGAACATCACCCAGGCGATGGCGGCCGCCCGGCCCAGGTGGAAGAAGCCCCAGCCCTGCTCGTACATGTACAGGCCGAGGGTCTGGTACTGGTGCGAGATGCCGCCGGAGATGGACCCCTCGAAGAGCAGGGGCTCCCCGAAGAGCTGGGTGGCGCCGATCGTCGACACGATCACCGTGAAGACGATGGTGGGCCGTAGGCCCGGCAGCGTCACGTGGATGAACTGGCGCCAGCGGGACGCCCCGTCCATCTCGGCGGCCTCGTAGAGCTCGCCCGGAATGGACTGCATGCCCGCGAGGTAGATCAGCGCGTTGTAGCCGGTCCAGCGCCAGACGACGATGGTGGAGACGGCGATCTGCGACGCGACCGTGCCGGTCTGCCAGTCCACGGGACTGAGCCCGACCAGCCCCAGCGCGTAGTTGATCAGACCGAAATCGCGGCCGAAGAGCTGGGCGAACACCAGCGTCGCGGCGGCCACCGAGGTGGCGTACGGGAGCAGGATCGCCGTCCGGATGAAGGTGCGGCCGCGCAGCTTGTAGTTGAGCAGGTGCGCCAGGCCCAGCGCCATCGCGAGCTGCGGCACGGTGGACAGCACGCCGATGGTGAACGTGTTGCGCAGCGAGGTCCAGAAGTACTCGTCGGTGAACAGCGCCGTGTAGTTGGCGATGCCGCGCCACTCCATGTCGCCGCTCGTCTGGAGCTCGACCCGGTAGAGCGAGACGAACGCCGTGTAGAGCAGCGGGAAGAGGCCGAAGGCGGCGAAGAGGGTGAGGAAGGGGGCGATGTAGGCGTACGGCGACAGCTTCTGCCACGTACGCCGGAGGGAGGCGGCCCGACCGTCGTCGGAGCCGGTTCCGGGCGCCCGGGGCGCGGCCTTCGCGGTGGCGGTGAGGGTCACGGTGCGGCCCTTCGGGGAGTTGCGGACGGGGGAGTGGGGCGGCCGGGAGGCGTGACGGGGCCGGGGGCCGACCCGCCGCGGCAGTGCGGCGGACCGGCCCCGGTGGGGCGGCGGGCCCGGCGTCGGTGCTGATCGACGCGTGGCCGGCGAGCGGCTGACTCGGCGTGCGGTGCTCACCGGCCGGCGGATGACGGGCGGCGGCCCGGCGTCGCACGGGTGGCGGCCCGCCCGGGAGTCCGGCGCTCATCGACCCGTGGCACCGGGCGTGGCGCCGGCATCCGGTGCCCAGCGACCGCCGGCACCGGGCGCCGTGGCCCGGCAAGGGGAATGACCGGGTGTCAGCCGATCACGTTCGCCACGCCCTTCTTCGCCGTCTCCCACGCCTTGTCCGAGGAGGTGCCCTTGCGCTCCACCTCGCTCAACGCGTTGGTCAGCTGCTGGGCGACGTTCTGGTCGTGCACACCGAGCACCTGGACCGGGGACTCCTTGGCCGCGTCACCGAAGATCTGGCCGATGGGCGCGTCGGAGAAGTACGGGTCCTTGGCGTCGGCGACCTGCGCGATCGCGCCCGTCGAGGACGGGAAGTTGCCCTGCTTCTTGAAGAGCTTGGCCTGCTGCTCGGGGGCGGTGAGCCACTTGATCAGCTCGTACGCCTCCTTCTTGTGCTCGGCCGCGCGCGGGACCGAGAGGTAGGAGCCGCCCCAGTTGCCCGCGCCGCCGGGCAGCTTGGCGATGTCCCACTTGCCCTTGCCCGCGTCACCGGCCTGACCCTTGACGTAGCCGAGCATCCACGCGGGGCACGGGATGGTGGCGAAGGAACCGGCGGCGAAGGCCTGGTTCCACTGCGGCGACCACTGGTCGAGCTTGGCGCTCAGCCCGGCCTCGGCCGCCTCGACCGAGGTGTCCCAGGCGTGCTTGACCGCCGGGTTCTTCTCGTAGATCAGCTCACCGGAGGCGTCGTAGTACCGCTCCTTCTCCTGGCCGATCATGATTCCGTAGAGGCTGCCGACACTGTCCAGCCAGGCGCTCTTGGCGGGGGCCTTCTTCTTGTACTGCTTGCCGAGCTCCAGGTAGCCCTCCCACGTGGACCACTTCTGGGCGAGCTCCGCGCGGTCGGTGGGCAGCCCCGCCTGCTCGAACAGGTCGGTGCGGTAGCACATCGCCTCCGGCCCGACGTCGGTGCCGAGACCGAGGACCTTGCCGTCCTTCGTGGTCGCGGCCGACCACTTGGCGTCGGCGAACTGGTCCTTGAGCTTGTCGGCGCCGTATTCCTTCAGGTCCTGGAACTTGTCGGCCTGCAGCTGGGTGACCGACGCGATGCGGCCCACCTCGACGCCCTGCACATCGGCGAGCCCGCCGCCGCCGGCCAGCCGGGTCTGGAGCGACTTCCAGTAGTCGGCCTCGTCCTCGGTGTCGGTCTGCTTGATGGTCACGCCGGGGTTGAGCTTCTCGTACTCCGCGTACAGCCCGGCCTCCTTGTAGCCGAAGGATCCGAAGAGGTCGACGGTCAGCGTGACGTCCCCGCCGGCACTGTCGGAGGAGTCCGAGGTGCCGGATCCACAGGCGGCGAGGAGCGTTCCGGCGAGGACGACCGCGCCGATGCGGACGGTGGCTCTCTTGGCGGCTCGGGCGATGGGCATGGGAAGCCTCCCTTGGCTTCGGGATGAACCGAGCGCTTGAGAGCGCTCTCAAAACCTGCGTCTGGAGCGTCCCCCAGGGTCCACTCCCCGTCAAGACTCGAACACATAACGGCTTTGCGTTGAGTCCAACTACCGTGTGTGTCACTTCTATTGACACTGACGTTTCAGAAGTTTTACGTTCCTTGGCAATTGAGAGCGCTCTCGAAGGTGCTCCGACCCCCCCCATGACGAGGTGCTGCCATGCAAGCCTCCCTCTCCAGACCAGCAGCGGCGACGGTCCTGGCCATCGCCCTGGCCGCCGTGGGCCTGGGCCCTGCCGCATCCCCGGCGGCAGCCGCCACCATCCCCGCAGGATCAGGCAGCTACACCGACAGCCGTCCCGCCGGTACCTCCGGTCCCACCACCAACACGGGCGCCCCCGTCACGCCCAAGCTCACGGCCGCGGCGAAGGACAAGCCGGTGCCCACGAACGACTGGTGGTCCTCGCTCGCCTACCAGCGCTACGGCGACAACCCGTACTCCACCCCGATGTACGGGCATCCGCTGACCTATCAGGCGACCTCCGGCGGACTGGAGGTCGGCTACCCGACGACCCCTGCGGTCGTCGGTGACGGCCGGCAGTACGAGTACGCCCACAAGGCCGACCTCACCGTCGGCCTCAACGGCCTGAACAGCCCGGACACCAAGGCCGACGCCTGGTCCGACTGGACGGTCACCCCGTACTGGTCCGACGGCACCCGCACCCTGCGCACGACCATCGGGCACGGCATGCCCTTCGTGTACGCCAAGGGCTCCGGCGGCGACGCGCGGATCACCACGGCCGGCACCCCCACCGTCTTCGCGGACAACGGCAACGTCCTCGGCATCACGGTCGCGGGCCACCACTACGCCCTGTTCGCCCCGACCGGCAGCGACTGGAACGTCTCCGGCACGGCGATCACCGCCGGGCTCGGCGGCAAGGACTACTTCTCGCTGGCCGTGCTGCCGTCCACGGACGCGCTCGCGACCTACCGCAAGTACGCCTTCAGCTTCGTCACCGGATCCAAGGTGACCTGGGAGTCCACCGGCGGCACGGTCAAGGCGACCTACGCTCTGACCACGGAGGCCAAGGAGGGCACCGAGCGGGGCACGCTCCAGGCGCTGTACCGCCACCAGTGGCTGCACACCACCGACGCGCTGACGCCGTACACGTACGTCTCCCCGCGCGGCACGATGAAGGTCCGGGAGTCCGCTTCCTTCACCACCAGCCAGAAGAACCAGGGCGTGCTGCCCGCCCTGCCCGCCTCCGGCGGGGTCGACAAGGCGCGGCTGACCGGATATCTGAACGAGGTGGCGAACGCCTCCGACCCGTTCTCCGGGGCGAGTGACACGTACTGGACCGGCAAGGCGCTCGGCCGTCTCGCCCAGCTGGTGCCCGTCGCCGACCAGATCGGTCAGACCGGCATCCGGGACAAGCTGCTCGGCCTGATGAAGGGCCGCCTCCAGGAGTGGTTCACGGCGGGCGGCGCGAGCGAGTTCAGCTACGACAAGGACTGGAAGACGCTGACCGGCTACCCGGCCTCGTACGGCAGCGACACCGAGCTCAACGACCACCACTTCCACTACAGCTACTACGTGTACGCGGCGGCGATCGTCGCCCAGTACGACCAGGCGTGGGCCGCCGACTCCGCCTGGGGCACCATGGTCAAGACCCTGGTGAGGGACACCGCCAACCCCAGCCGCACGGACACCGCGTACCCCTTCCTGCGCGGCTTCGACGTGTACGCGGGCCACAGCTGGGCCTCCGGCCACCAGGGCTTCGCGGCCGGCAACAACCAGGAGTCCTCGTCGGAGTCCATCAACCTGAGCGCGGGTCTCGTCCTGTGGGGCGCCGCGACCGGTGACACCACACTGCGCGACCTCGGCAGCTACCTGCTGACCACCGAGTCGGAAGCGATCACGCAGTACTGGTTCGACGCCGACCAGCAGGTCTTCCCGGGCTCCTTCGGGCACGACACGGTCGGCATGGTCTGGGGCAGCGGCGGCGCGTACTCCACCTGGTGGACCGCGAACCCGGAGGAGATCCACGGCATCAACGTCCTTCCGGTGACCGGCGGTTCACTTCACCTGGCCCGCGAGAAGGCCGCCATCAAGCGGAACCTCGCCGAGCTGGTGCGGGAGAACGGCGGACCGGCCGTCGAGTGGCGCGACCTCCTGTGGGAGTTCGAGTCACTGGCCGATCCGGCGGCCGCCAAGACCAAGTGGGACGCGGGCAACGGCGGCTACACCCCGGAGCAGGGTGAGTCCAAGGCGCACACCTACCACTGGATCGCCACGCTCGACAGCCTGGGCGCGCCCGACATGACCGTCAGCGGGAACATCCCGACGTCGGCCGTCTTCACCAAGAACGGCGTCCGCACGTACAGCGCCCACAACCACGGATCCACCGCCCGCACCGTCACCTTCTCCGACGGGGCGACCCTCTCCGTGCCGGCCCGCTCCACGGCCACCGGTACGGGTACCGGCGGCGGCGACCCCGACCCCGAGGAGCCGGGTCCGTCCACCGGGAACACCTTCCGGCTGAAGTCCGGTGGCACCCTCACCACCGCCACGGACGGCGCGGCGGGAGCCGACACCCTGGCCTCGGCCGACGGTGTCAACCGGGACGGCACGCCGTACAGGGCGACGGTCTACGAGATCAAGAAGGTCGACGGGACACTCGCCGCGGGGGCGTCCACCGCCTTCCGCCTGCGGGTCGACGCGGGCACGAAGGTGGGCCTCGCCCCGCAGGTCAGGGTCAGCTACGACCTGACCGGTGACGGCACCTTCGACCGGACCGAGACCTACCGCTACTTCGCGACCGACCCGGTCACGGGGTGGGAGGAGTACACCCAGGCGGTGGGCACCTCGGCGGTGACCGGAAGTCTCGGCAACCTCAAGGGCGGGACGGTCCGCCTGGAGATCTGGAACGCGCTGGGCAACGGCACGTCCCAGGTGCAGACCGGTACGGACGCGGCGGTCGTGAAGATCCCGTACGTCTGATCCTGAACGCGCACCTCCGGACACCCCTTCGTGCGGCGGGTCCCGTGCCTCTCAGGCCGAGGCCCGCCGTACGAGCGTCGTCGGGGTGATCACCGAGTCCGGCCGGCCGGCCCCCGTACGGTCCTTCTCCAGGCCGCGCAGCAGCAGCCGGGCCATCAGCCGGCCCTGGCCCTCGATCTCCTGCCGGACGGTGGTCAGCGGCGGATCGGTGGCCTCGGCCACCGTGTCCATGTCGTCGAATCCCACCAGGGCGACCTGCTCCGGCACCGGGATCCCGCGCTCCCGCAGCACCCGTAGGGCACCCGACGCCATCAGGTCGTTGGCCGCGAACACCGCGTCCAGATCGGGGCGCCGGTCCAGCAGCTCCGCCATCGCCCGGGCCCCGCTCTCCACGGTGAACGCCCCCTCGGCGATCAGCGTCGGGTCCGTCTCCACCAGGATGTCCCGGTAGCCGTCGAGCCGGTCCACGGCCGACGTCTGGTCGGGCGGCCCCCCGATGTACGCGATCCGCTCCCGCCCCAGCCCCCGCAAGTACTGCACGGCGGCCCTGGCCCCGCCCCGGTTGTCGGCGTCCACGTACTGCACGGCCTGTTCCCCGGGGCCCGCGGTCCAGCTCGGCCTGCCTCCGTAGACCGTCGGGACCCCGGCCCGCCGGGTGATCGAGGGCAGCGGGTCGTCGGTGTGCAGCGAGAAGGCGAGGGCTCCGTCGACATGGCCGCCGGACAAGTAGCGGGCGATCCGGTCGAAGTCGGCGGGCCCTTCCACGATCAGCAGCACCAGCTGGGTGTCGTGGGCGGCCAGCTCCTTGCTGATGCCCCGGAGCTGCAGGGAGAAGAACGGGTCCGAGAAGATCCGGATCTCCGGCTCCGCGATGACCACGGCGACGGCTCCGGTCCGCCGGGTGACCAGCGTCCGGGCAGCGTGGTTCGGGATGTACTGGAGCTCCTCGACCGCCTGGCGCACCCTGTCCACCAGCGGCTTTCGGACCCCGTCACCTCCGTTGACCACCCGGGACGCGGTGGCCCGCGAGACCCCTGCCCGCGCCGCGACGGCTTCCAGGGTGGGCCGGGACCCGGGGTGCTGCTCAGGCAAGGCGGGCGCTCCTCGTTGCGGGGCGGCGGCACGATGCGTGCGAGGCGCCGCCGGGTCGCGTACAGCGTAACGCCGAGGCCCGGCGTCCGCTTGAGAGCGCTTCCAAGCAGCTGCGGCACGGGCTTGTGGGCCGGGCCGCCTCCCGCCGGACATTCTCTGTCATGCCCCTGGCGGAACGATCGATCCGCCTTCACAATCGAGGAGGAGCGAGTGGGAGCGCTCCCATGTCTGTCTGTCTGTTCCGTGTCCCTCCCGTCCCGCGCCCGTGTCTCCGGCGTCCCCGAGCCCGGCGCGCCCGACCTCGGCTCCCACGTCACCCGCACCCAGTCGACGAAAGGCCCTCCCGGTGAATGCCTCACCACTCTCCGCGCGGCCCGCGCCCGCCCGCCCCCGGCACGGGCGGCGCGTGTTCGGGATGTCCGCCGCCGCCTTACTGTTCGCCGCGGCACTGGCGGTGCCCGGCACGGCCGGTGCCGAGGAAGCCGATCCCGGCCCCGAGCAGATCAGCAACGGGGACTTCACCGCCGGCACCGCTCCCTGGTGGTGGACGGCCAACACGTCCGGTGCCGTGTCCGAGGGCCGGCTCTGCGCCGCCGTCCCGGCCGGGACGACCAATCCGTGGGACGTCATCATCGGCCAGAACGACATCCCGATCGTCGCGGGTGAGAGCTACTCGCTCAGCTACACGGCCACGTCGACCGTGCCCCTCACCGTCCAGACCCGGGTCCAGGAGGCCACCGCCCCGTACGCCACAGAGCTCGCCACCGCCGATCCGGTCGGGCCGGAACCCGTGACGGTCACCCACTTCTTCACCGCCGCGGCCGACCGTCCGAACGCCCAGGTCGCCCTGCAGATCGGCGGCGGCGACAGCGCGACCACCTTCTGCCTCGACGACGTGTCGCTGCGCGGCGGTGCCGAGCCGCCCGTGTACGAGCCGGACACCGGGTCGCCGGTCCGCGTCAACCAGGTCGGATATCTGCCTCACGGCCCCAAGAAGGGCACGGTGGTCACCGATGCCGAGGCGCCGCTCGCCTGGTCCGTGAAGGCCGCGGACGGCGCGACGGCCGCGACCGGCACGACCGTCCCGCAGGGGGAGGACCCGAGCTCCCGTCTGCGGGTCCACACCTTCGACTTCAGTGCGCTCACCACGGCCGGCGACGGCTACACCGTCGAGATCGACGGCCACACCAGTGAGCCGTTCTCGCTGCGCGCCGACCTGTACGACAGCCTGCGCTCCGACGCGCTGGCGTACTTCTACCACAACCGCAGCGGCACCCCCATCGACGCGGACCTCGTCGGCGACGCCTACGCGCGCCCGGCCGGACACATCGGGGTGGCGCCCAACAAGGGGGACAAGGACGTCCCCTGCCAGCCCGGTGTCTGTGACTACCGGCTGGACGTGTCGGGCGGCTGGTACGACGCGGGCGACCACGGGAAGTACGTGGTCAACGGCGGTATCTCGGTGGCCCAGCTGATGGCCACGTACGAGCGGACCCTGACCGCCGAGGACGCCGAGTCCGCGGAGCTCGGGGACGGCGCGCTGCGGGTGCCCGAGCGGGGCAACGCCGTCCCGGACATCCTCGACGAGGCGCGCTGGGAGATGGAGTTCCTGATGCGGATGCAGGTCCCCGCCGGTGAGCCGCTGGCCGGGATGGCCCACCACAAGATGCACGACGCCGCGTGGACGGGTCTGCCGCTGGCCCCGCACCTCGACCCCCAGCAGCGTGAGCTGCACCCGCCCTCGACGGCCGCCACGCTCAACCTGGCCGCCGCGGCCGCCCAGTGCGCCCGCCTCTACGCCCCGTACGACGCGGACTTCGCGGACCAGTGCCTGGAGGCCGCCCGGACCGCCTGGGCCGCGGCCGAGGCGCACCCGGACGTCCTGGCCGACCCGAACGACGGCACGGGCGGCGGCGCGTACAGCGACGGCGACGTCTCGGACGAGTTCTACTGGGCCGCGTCGGAGCTGTTCACCACGACGGGGGAGGCCGCGTTCCGCCAGGCCGTGCTCTCCTCCCCGCTGCACGGCGACACCGACGCGGTGTTCCCGGCCGGCGGCGGTATCTCCTGGGGCTCCACCGGCGGACTGGGCGTGCTCACGCTGGCCACCGTGCCGAACGCGCTGACGCCCGCACAGCTCGGTGAGGTCCGCTCCGTCGTCACCACGGCCGCCGACCGCTACGCGAGCCAGTCCCGCGCACAGGTGTACGGGCTCCCGTACGCACCCAAGGACGAGGACTACGTCTGGGGTTCCAACAGCCAGGTCCTGAACAACATGATCGTGCTGGCCACGGCCCACGACCTGACCGGCGAGGCCGCGTACCAGGACGCGGTGCTGAGCGGTGCCGACTACCTCCTCGGCCGCAACCCCCTCAACCAGTCGTACGTCACCGGCTACGGCGAACGGGACTCCCGCAACCAGCACCACCGCTTCTGGGCGCACCAGAACGACCCGGACCTCCCTCACCCGCCGGCCGGCTCGATCGCGGGCGGCCCCAACCTCACGGCCGTCGCCTCCGGTGACCCGGTCGCCGTGGAGAAGCTGGGCGGCTGCGCCCCCGCGATGTGCTACCTCGACGACATCGGCTCCTGGGCCACCAACGAGGTCACCATCAACTGGAACGCGCCGCTCGCCTTCATCGCCTCCTATCTGGACGACGCGGGCGACGGACGGCGGAACGCGTCGCGCGGCTGCGAGGTCACCTACACCTCGCATCCCTGGAGCAGCGGCTCGACGGTCACGGTGAAGCTGAAGAACACCGGCGCGGAGCCCGTCTCGCCCTGGCAGCTGACCTGGCTGCTCCCCGGGGCGCAGGCGGTCAGCCACACCTGGAGCGCGCAGTTCGACCAGCACGGCAGGACGCTCAGCGCCCGGCCGCTGTCCTGGAACCGGGTGATCGCACCGGGTGCCACGGTCGACTTCGGCTTCAACACCAAGGCGTCGGGTGCGGCGGCCGACCCCCGCACCTTCAAGCTGAACGGCCGTTCCTGCTCAACGGGTTGATCCGCCCCGCGTGATCACGGCAGGGTGCGGTGCCCGTCTTCCGGCGGGCACCGCACCCGGGCGTCCCGCCGCAGACGGCCGGCCGCCCGTATTCGGTCGAGTGCTCGGATCCCGCTGCCCGAGCCCCGGTCGGGGCGGTGCCGCGATCAGGACGGCTGGTCAGGGGACATACCGAGGGTGATCGATGAGTTTCTCCGCGACCGGCGGTCATAGGGGCAGAGTGGGCGTACCGCAGCCGGTTCGGCCGGCCGCAGTGGGCCGCCCCGACCGGTGAGAACCGAGAACACGAGACACCTGGGAGACCCTTCGATGCGCACCCTGATCACCACCGCCTTCCTCTCGCTCGACGGCGTGGTCGAGGCCCCGGGCGGCGAGCCCGGCTACCGGAACTCCGGCTGGACCTTCAAGGACGTGGAGTTCCTTCCCGAGGCCTTCGAGATCAAGGGGCGGGAGCAGGGGGAAGCGACGGCGATGCTGCTCGGCCGGGCCAGCTACGAGGCGTTCAGCCAGGTCTGGCCGGGCATGGAGGACTTCGCCGGCTACAAGGTCATGCCGAAGTACGTCGTCTCCACGACCCTCTCCGAGGACGACCTGGTCGAGGACTGGGGCCCGACGACGATCCTGCGGTCGCTCGACGAGGTGGCCGCGCTGAAGGAGACCGAGGGCGGCCCGATCATCGTCCACGGCAGTGCCTCCCTCAACCGTGCCCTCTCGGACGCCGGTCTGATCGACCGCTACCACCTGCTCGTCTTCCCGCTCCTGCTCGGCGCGGGCAAGCGGCTCTTCAGCGACACGGACAAGGACACCCAGAAGCTGAAGCTCGTCGAACACGAGGCGTACGCCAACGGCCTGCAGAAGAACGTCTTCGACGTCGTCCGCTGACGCGGGGCCCCGTACGCGGTCAGCGCCCGTGGATCCGGTCCAGGTCCAGCTGTACGGGGGACGGCAGGGGGCCGGGGCCGGCGGCCGGTCCGGCCCGGAACGACTGGAGCAGATAGGCGACCAGGCGCCGGGACGCGGCGGCGGCCTCCTCGCCCGCCCCGGTGGTCGCACCGCAGTTGGCCAGCACCACCAGGATGATGTCGTTCACGTCGAAGTCCTGGCGCAGCTGCCCGGAAGCCTTGGCCCGCCCCACCAGTCGCGCCAGTGCCTGCTCCGCGCGGGTGCGCTCCTCGGCGTACTCGGTGTGCTCGGGGAACTGGGCGAGGAACGCCTGGGTGAAGCCCCGCTCCGTCGCCTGCATGAGGCAGACCTGCTCGATGACCGAGCAGAACCCGCGCCAGGGGTCCGGGTCCTCCAGTCCTTCGTACAGTGCCGCCACGCAGTGTGCGAGCTGCTCGGCGAAGGACTCGCTCACGAGCGCGGCCCGGGTGGGGAACCGCCGGTAGAGCGTGGCGACCCCGACGCCCGCGCGCCGGGCGATCGTGGCCATCGGCACGTCGATCCCATGGAGGGCGTACGCCTCACGGGCGGCCGTGAGAATGCGTTCGCGGTTCTGCCGGGCGTCCGCGCGGAGCACGTTCTGAGAGGTCTGAGCAGGCATGTTTCTCACTTCGGGCTAAATGGAGAGTGCCATCCGTTTACCCGTTTAGCGTGGAAAACATGAATGACATGCGAGCAGCGCTCTACGACAGGTACGGCCCTCCCGAGGTGCTGTACGAGGGCAGGGTTCCCGTCCCCGTACCCCGTCCGGGTGAGGTGCTGGTCCGCGTCCACGCGACGAGCGTCAACGGAGGAGAACTGTACGGCCGGGGCGGCCGTGTACGCCTGGTGACGGGCCGTCGCTTCCCCCAGCGCACGGGGATGGACTTCACCGGCGAGATCGCCCGGGCCGACGGCGCCGTGACGGGGCTGCGCGAGGGCGACCGGGTGTGGGGGCTCCTGGGACGCCGCTTCGGCAGCGCCGCCGAGTACGTGGCCGTCCGCCCCCGGCAACTGTCGCACGCCCCGGCGAACCTCGGCCTGATCGAGGCCGCCTCCCTCCCCGCCGGTACGACCGCCATCACCGCGCTGAAGGCCGAGGCGCGGCTGCAGCCGGGGGAGCGGCTCCTCGTGCGCGGCGCCTCGGGCGGCATCGGCAGCGTCGCCGTACAGCTGGGCAAGGCCCTGGGCGCGCACGTCACCGGCCTCGCCGGAAGCGGGAACCTCGACTTCGTCCGGAGCCTGGGGGCCGACGAGGCCTTCAGCTACACGACGACGGGCCCGGCCGACCTCGGTGCGTTCGACGTCGTCCTGGACACCTTCGGCACCGAACACCGCGCCTTCCGGCGGCTCCTGGCCCCCGGCGGGCGCATGGTCTCCATCGCCTTCGACATGGACCACCCGGCCCGGAGCCTCTCCTACCTGCTCGCCTCGACGGTGCACGGCCCGCGCCGGGTCCGCTTCTTCAGCGGCAACCCGAAGCACGACCTGTTCGCCGAACTGGCCCGGTACGCGGAGAGTGGTGCGATCCGGCCCGTGGTGGACACCGTCCACCCCCTGGCCGACATCGCCACCGCCCACCGGGCACTGGAGGCGGGCGGTGTGCGGGGCAAGCACGTGATCCGCGTGGTGTGAGACGGGCGGGCCGCATCGGGCCGGGCGGGAGCCCGCACGGAGCGAGTGGCCCTCGGGGGCGGCGCCGTGACCGGGCGCGGCGGAGGGGTGCCTGTGATCGTACGGGCGGGACCCGGAAGGGGGCGCGCGGCCCGCAGGCCGCGTGACGGATCCGCCGGGCGTGCCGTCCCGGGCCGGTCTACGCCCCGAGGCCGGCGTCGCGGGCCAGCAGTGCGGCCTGCACCCTGTTCTCGCACTCCAGCTTGGCGAGGATGCGGCTCACATACGTCTTCACGGTGGCCTCGCTCATGTGGATCCGCTGGCCGGCGTCCGCGTTGGACAGGCCCTCGCCCAGCAGGGCCAGGACGTCCCGTTCGCGTTCCGTCAGCTTCTCCAGCCGGCTGCGGGCCTGTTCCGCGCGGTGGGCGGTGCCGCCGGACGCCAGCGAGTCCACGACGTGCCGGGTGGCGCCGGGCGACAGATAGGCGTGCCCGGCCGCCGCCGCCCGTACCGCCCGCATGAGCTCCGCCGGTGCGGAGTCCTTCAGCAGGAAGCCCGCGCTCCCCCCGGTCAGGGCCCGTAGGACGTTCTGGCGTTCCCCGAACGTGGTCAGGATCAGCACCCGCACCTCGGGCACGGTCCGGCGCAGCTCGGCCAGGGCCGTCAGCCCGTCCATGACCGGCATCTGGATGTCGAGCAGCGCCACGTCGACGCGCTGGGACCGGGCCAGTTCGACCGCCTCGCGGCCGTCGGCCGCCTCCGCGACGACATCGATGTCGTCGGCCGAGGAGAGGATCATCCTGATTCCGGCCCGGATGAGCGGCTCGTCGTCCGTCACAAGAACCCTGATCACGACTCTCCCGAACGGTCCTGAGCGGTCGTACCTGCCGGCACCGGTTCATCATCCCCGATCGGGTGCCCGGCCGGAAACCCGTGCAGGGAACCTCAGTTCGTCTCGAAGGACTTCTTCTCGATCAGCTTGCCGTCCTTGAAGCAGAACCGGAACACCGGCTCCGCGTCCAAGTCGCTCCCGAACTCGGTGGAGAGAAGCGTGAGACACGTCGACCCCTCCGGCTCGGGCGGCGCGCCCTTGCCCATGTCGCTGTTCAGGATCGAGTCGCCGCTGGGCAGTTGCTTCCGGACCTCCGACTCCGACCGGCCCACCTCCACGGCCTCGTACTGCTTGGGCTCGATCATGGCGGCGTCCGCCTCACGCATGAGGAAGATGCCCCCGACGACCACCCCGATCACCAGCAGCACGGCGACGAGCACCGCGACCCCGCAGCCGATGGCTATGCCGTTGCCCCTCTTGGTCCTGCTCATGGTCCTGGCCAACTCCTTCGGGAATTCATTCCACTCGGTGACCGGATCACTTTCACCTGCGGAGCCCTTCGAGCTCTGCGCCCGAAAGTCGTTCGTGGGCGCGACGAACGTCGCCGTGGCGTCGTCGGGCGGCGGGCTCGGGAAGCCGTCTCCCGGCGACGTGTAGGGCAGGACACCCGCCAGCCGGAAGCCGCCGTCCGCCACCGGGCCCGCGTGCACCATGCCGCCGACGAGCCGGGCCCGCTCCTCCAGCCCCGTCAGCCCCTGGCAGCCGCTCGCCACACTGCCGCTCACCGGCTCCACCGCCGGACCGTTGGCGACCTCCACGACCAGCGAGTCCGGTTCGTACCGCAGTCCGATGGTGATCGAGGCCCCCGGGGCGTGCTTGTGCGCATTGGTCAGGCCCTCCTGGACCAGGCGGTACGCCGCGTGGTCGGCGGTCGGGGCGAGCGGACGCACGTCGCCCGAGCGCCGCACCTCCACGGCTGTCCCCGCCCTCCGGGACGCCTCGGCCAGCCCGTCGATGCCGGTCACCCCGCGGGACGGTGTCCCGGGGTCCTCATCGCCCGCGTCGGAGGGCTGCGGCGATCCCGCGGTACTGTCCCGCAGCACGCCCACCACGTCGCGCAGTTCGTGCATCGCGGCCACCGACGCCTCGCGCAGCACCCCGACGGCCTCGCGCTGCTGCCCCGTCAGCTCCCGGTCCACCTCCAGGGCGCCGGTGTGCACCGCGATCAGGGCGAGCTGGTGGCCGAGGCTGTCGTGCATGTCCTGCGCGATGCGCTGACGTTCCCGTATCCGGGCGTGCCCGGCGATCATGGCCCGCTCGCGCAGGAGTTGCGCGTTGTACTCGCGCAGGGTGTCGGTCAAGGTGCGGCGCTGCGACCAGTAACGCCCCGCGAGGCCGGGCACGATGATCGAGACCAGCAGGAACAGCCCGCTGAAGATCAGCAGCGACGGTGAGAGGTAGGGCTCCGACGCGGCGGTCAGACCGAGCGTGAGTCCATAGGCGAGGGCGAAGACACCGACCGCCCTGCCGAGGCCGTCGATCCGCCGCCCGGCCGACCAGGAGACGACGAGGAAGAGCGGCCCGAGAGCACCGAACGGCACGACGCCGACAGCGGTCAACAGCAGTACGGACGCGGGGAGTACCCGGCGCAGGGGCGACAACAGCCCGGCCGCCAGCCCGACGCCGACGGCCTGCAGTGCCCCGTCGTCGCCCAGGAATCCGGTGCCCGTCGCCAGCAGCGCGAGGGTCAGGCTCAGGAGCGATTCGCCCACGACGCGCCCTACGGACCACATGCCGGGCGCGAAGAGGGCACGCCCCGGCACGGTCGGCCGGAACGCCCGGCGCGGCCTCACCGCCGGTGCGTCGGGGGCGGGTGGCGCGGGGGTGAGGGAATCCAGACGAGTCACGCGCCCACGGTAGAGAACCCGGCCGGGCACCGCTGTGGCCTTTGGTCGCGACGACCGACGACGAAAGTCGTCGGTCCGTTCCGGCGGGACGGCTCAGGACTCCGACGCAACTGACAGGGGGCCGAGGAGAGGGCCGCCCATGGCGGTCGGGGGGCGGTCCACAGCAGTGGGTGAACGAGCACGGTCCCGCCTCCGCCGCACGGGCCCGGCGACTGACTGTGACGCCCGTGCAGGTGTTGGAACTGCGCATCTTCCGTGAGGGCATCGAATTGAGCACGCTGAGTAGGCATAGCCGCTACCCGGTGTGGAAATGGGGAAGATCATGATGACGGCTACGGAACGGCGCGAAGAGGCAGCGGCGAGAGTGCGGGCTGCGAAGGACGCCGTGGCGCGGCTCTGGGCCGGATCGGCCGGGGTCTGTGTGACGCTGCCGTCGCCGCGGACCGCCCCGGTGGCGTACGCGGGCGATCGGCCGGCACCGCCGACCGGACCCGGCCGGTGCGCGATCGGCACGGTTCCGCGGCTGGGCGCCGGCGTGTGGGACGAGAAGCGGGATGCGGTGGCGGCTCATGGCGGTTGAGGGCCTCGAACCGTGCATGCCGAAGCCCGGTTCGTTCGCGATGGACGTCCGGGACGGGCGGGTGGGCCGTGTGATGGGGCGTGTCGGGCCGTACGTGCAGCTGCGTCCGCCGGGGGGTGGCGCGGAGTGGGACTGCCCGCCCGAAGCCGTCCGGGCGGCTCCGCCGGGGCTCGTGCTGAGGGCTCGGGTGAAGGAGATCAACCGGGAGGGAAGGCTGCCGTGAGAGGGCTGCCGTGAGGGGGCTGCCGTGAGGGGGCTGGGCCCGACGTCGCCGGTGCGGCCGCTGTGCGCCGCACCGGCGATATCCGTCCGCGCAGCTGAACGGCGGGGGTCCGCCCGTGTTGTCCGGGTGGACCCCCGCCTCTGATGCGGGGTGCTGCCTACCTCACGTGAGGCGGTGGCTGGTGTAGTAGCTGTCCAGCTGGGCGTGGTAGCCCGGGTCGCCCGTGTGCTTGTGCTTGTCGAACTCCGGAGAATCCTTGATCTGGTCCTTGGTCAGGTCCACGAAGATCGTCCGGTTCTCGGTGTCCACGGCCTTGATCGTGCCCGCCGGAAGCAGGACGTCCTTGCCGAAGATCCAGACACCGGTGTCGACGACGAGGTAGGCCGAGCCGACCTCGTCCGAGTGCTTGTCGACCTTTCCGACGCTGCCGTCGGTCGCCTCGACCGAATAGCCGATCAGGTCGGCGCCGGCGGTGTGACCGCTTGTCGGCTTATAACCCCACAGGTGGTCGCTCATCATTGGCTCCTTTCGTGACGGTTCATTCGGTGTTCGTAGGTTCGCGTGCCCGGCTTTCCGGGGTTCACACACCTCGAATTATTTTGTTCTGAGGAATGTGTACGGCCCGTGCCATCCGGGTCCGGGCCCTACACGTCAGTGCTGGTGAAAGTGTTCTACCAGCGGTACCAACGGCCACGTCGGCCGCCGCTCGCGGTCGGGCGGACAACGAATCCGATCAGCCAGACCACAAGAACGATTATGGCGATCCACCACAGTGCCTTGAGTGCGAATCCGGCACCGAAGAGGATCAGGGCGAGCAGAAGAACAAGAAGCAGGGGAACCATTGTTATCAACCTCCGACGCATCTGGTGCCCGGCAATCAATTGCCTACACACGGAAGTTCGGACGGATTCCAGAGGCGGATCCGGGTGCCCCGTCCACGTCTGGTTCCGGCCTCCTCGCACCGCGGGTGATCGCCGTCCGGACCGACCGCCGCTGCCCCCGGCGTGAGGCGCGGACCGGAGTCCGGTGTCGCCCGGCCGCCTCGCGGAGCTCGCTCCGGGTGAGGCGGTGACCGCCGACGCGGTTCGCGATACGCGCGATCGCCGGGGCAGCACAGTGTGGTGCCGCGTATGCGGGGTGGCCGGTGACCTGGGCGTTGCGGCGATTCTCGGCGGGTCGAGGCTGTGGCCGGGCGGCAGCGCCCGGCGCGCACGCTCGCCGGCCTTCCGGTGTCTGCGTCTGCTGCTTCCGGCTGCCGCCTCGGACGACCGGCCGGTCAGGTCGGCGCCGGTGGTGCGCGCTTGCCGCCGGCAGCCCCACAGGAATCGTCGGGGCTGCCGGTCTCTCGTGACAGCCATTCACGCTCTGAGTCCTGCGTGCCCTGTTACGGATCTGCGAGCCCGTGGGTCGACGGGAAAAGGGAATGCGAATGGGGTCCGGATATGAAGTCCGGACCCCATTCGCATCAACCGTGCTGGTGAAGGTGTTCTACCAGCGGTACCACCGGCCGCGTCGGCCACCGCTCGCAGTCGGGCGGACGATGAATCCGAGCACCCAGACCACGAGGACGATTACTGCGATCCACCACAGTGCCTCGAGCGCGAATCCGGCACCGAAGAGGATCAGGGCGAGCAGAAGAACAAGAAGCAGGGGAACCATTGTTATCAACCTCCGACGCTTCTGGTGCCCCTGAATGAATCGCCTACACCACGTGGTTACACATTCTTTACCGTGTTCAGAACCACGGAGCCGATGCCGCGCGCAGGGACTCGACGGCCTCGGCCAGCCCCGCCACGGATGCGAGGGCACCGGAGACCGCGTAGAAGGCCCGCCGGACACGGCCCCGCGCGGGCTCATCGGCCTCGCCGGAGGCGGGGACGGCTTCCTCCATCTCGGCCAGTGCCGACTCGGCGTCCGCCGCGGCGCCGGCGGGCAGCTCCCCGGGGTCGAGGGCCCGTAGCCGGAGGCGCAGCTCCTCCACCGCCTGCCGCAGCTGCGCGAGCTCGGGGGTCTCCGTCGCCGGGACGCCTACGTGCTGGACCATGTCCGCCCGGCTGTTGTCGCCGGTCTGGACGATGCCGTTGATCGTGCCGCCGGAAACGTTGATGCTGCGCGTGCTGCCGTCCTGCGGAGTCGTCATCCGTTCAGCTCCCTTGCGTGGAGCCGCGGTCGGGCCTCGGCCCGACGCGCGGCTGCGGTGTGGTGATCGTCTGGTGGCTGGCCCGTGCGTGGTCGCCCGACTGGACGTTGCCGTTGACCGTCCCGCTGACGTGTACCGAGTGGTCGAAGACGATGTTGGCGCGGGCGTTGTACTCCCCGGTGGCGTATCCCGCGTCGCGCAGGCTCAGGCGTACCGCGGTCAGCGTTCTGGTCTGGATGCTCTTGAGGAAGCGCTGTACGTCCATCTCCTGGAACAACTGCTGGAAGGCGGGTTCCGCGGCCAGTTCACGCACCGAGCGCTTCGGGCTGTGATCGACCACCTGGTTGGTGGCGCACATGTGCGCGTACCAGGCATGGGAGCGGCCGATCCGGCCTGCGGTCCGGGAGATGCGGAACAGGTCGATCGGAGCGTCGGACACGACGGTGAACACCGACGCCGATGCGCGCTGCACCAGCTCGAACCAGTCCCACACGCCGTCGGGGGGCGTCACCCTGTCGATGGCGTGGAAGGCACGGGCGATGGGCGGCAGCAGGAACGCCCGCGACTCCAGGAACAGCAGGCCGCCCTGTACCTGCACCCGGCTGAAGACGGTGAGGACGACCTCGTTGCCCCAGCTGCCCACCCGGACCGTCAGGTAGTGACGCAGGCGTTCCTGCGCCGCGAGATCCAGGCTGTCCGGCCACCAGGTCGCGGGAGCGGGGCCGTCCGGCACCCCGCCGAGCTGTACGACGGCCTCCCGCCGGGCGTCCGGCGCCAGCTCCTGGAACGCGGAGTCGGGGCCCGTGCCGCTCCAGTCCGTCGACGGACCCAGGCGCAGCCCGCTCTTCACGATGTAGTCGTCCACACGGATGCCGTGCATGCGGTCGCCCGGGTACGCGTCGCCCTCGCCGAGCCGCAGCAGTTCGCGCCGTATCCGCGCGTGGATGAGGGGCACGGTGAACCCGGCGGGCCGGTCGGCAGTCGTGCCGTCCGGCTTGTGGCTCACGTCGGGGGTCAGCTCGATGGCGAACGACCAGTGGTCCAGCTCGATGCCCGCGCCCACGAAAGGGGCGTAGTCGCTGAAGACGATGTCGGGGTCGGCCTGCTGCTGCCGCAGTTCCGCCAGCCGGGCGGCGTGCGCGGGGGGATCCTGGCGGACCGGGGTGCGGCCGGTGGCGAACTGGTGCAGGAGCCGGGTGGTGCGGTGGTGGAAGACCGTCGCCACCACGATCCAGCACACCAGTACCAGCAGAGCGGTGACCAGGGTGAGGTTCAGCTCGTCATTCCTGGTGCAGGAGGATTCGCCGACGGCGTTGTACCGGCACACGGACCGGCTGATGAACAGCCCTTCGGCGAACAGGAGCACCGAGGCTGCCAGCACCTGTCCGGCGAGGTAGATGCTGAGGACCAGGAAGATGAGCGCCCTGATGGCGCGGCCCGCTCCGGTGGGCCGTGCGTTCCCCGGCTCCGTGCTGGGCGCCAGAAAGCCGGCGAGCCCTCTGGCGACGTACAGGAAGAGGCGGATGTAGAGGACCAGCGCCACCATGGTGAGCGCGCCCGCCATGTCGACGGCCATCAGGAGCAGGGGGAGGCCGAGCAGGAGGGCTCCGCGGATCCCGGCCTGCCGGCGTGCGATGAAGCACTCCCTGAGGACCGCTGCCAGATCCACCCCGTACGACGGCGGGGGGATGCGGTGCGGATTTTCGGCCAGCTCGGTGATCACCGCGTCGCGGAAGGGACGGTCGGTGTGCGCGGCCCCGCACAGATAGGCGGTGGCGTCGCCCGGCGGGTTGCCCGCCTGCGACCGGATGAGCATGCCGAGCCGGCTCCCGGGATCGAGCAGCGGCGCGACCGGTGGCAGCGGGTCCTGGTCCGGGCGCGGGCCGGGTACGGGGCCCGGCTCGGGACCGTTCGGCTGGGTCGTCAAAGGAGTCGGCCTTCCGTCGGGACGGACAGGGGGGGATGACAGGTGGAGCCGGGCGGACCGTCAGATCCGGGTGGCGTCGCGCGCCGGCAGTCCGTACTGCTCGGCGATGCCGGCCCACACCAGGAGGAAGTCCTCCTTGGCGGCTGTGGCCAGAGCGCTGCTGTCCGCGCCGCGGGTGTGGGAGGGGCCGCGGGCGACCTGGCCGGGAGTGCAGCCCGCGGCGTCGTCGGCCCAGGCGGCGAAGGCCCGGTCCGCGTCCGCCGAATGCCTCCAGGCCACGCGCAGACTGTCCGCCGCCTCCCGGCCCGACGGGATCTCGTCCAGGGAGAGTTCGTCGAGGCGGGCGATCAGGTCGTCACGGCGGGAGGCGGCTGCGTCGAGGGCCTTGCCCGCGCTCGCCACGGACGCGGCGGAGGCACACGACTCGACCTTTCCCACGGCCGCGATCACCGTACTGCGGTCGGTTCTGCTTCTGTCCAGCAGCGCGTCCACCGCAGCGGCCTGTTCCGCACCGGACGCGGCTGTCCGTTCCTGTTCCGCCGCGGAGGTCGTGGTGGAAGGTGCCGGAGGCGAGGACGTGCCGGAGGCCGCAAGGGGGTCGTCGGTGTCGGAGGAGCCGAAGAAGGAGGAGAGGGCCAGGACCAGGGCCGCTATGGCCACGCCGCCTCCGACGGCCATGAGGATGACCTTGGTCGGCAGGGGTGGCCTGGGCCCGCCGTCGTCCGGTGGCGGAGGCGGTGACCCTGCCGCGCCGCGGACCCATCCGCCGGCGCCGCCACGGGCCTGCTCGTCCCAGCGCATCGGTTCTTGTCCGTCTGCTTCCCCCATGCGCAACCCCCGTCGCCTGTAAGCACTCCCATCATTCCACCCACTGCTGTCCGATGCATGAAGTGCAGTGATTCTGGCCGAAGTTGGAGCATCGGAGCCAGGTGGGCCCTTTTGTGCCCGGCCTCGTGCCGTGCCCGCCTCGCGCCGTGCCGGGGGGCCGATCGCAGCCATCGGCCCCGCCCCCGCCCGCGACGACGGCACACGGGGGCGGACAGCCGAAAGGCGGGGGCCGGGCCCGTGTGTCCCGGGTCGGCCCCCGCCTCGGCAGCGGTGCGGAAGGAGTCAGACCCCCGCCGGCTCCTTCACCGGGGTGTCACCCGCGGCGGAGGCCGGTCCGGTGGCGGCCACCCTGGACGTGGCCGGCTCCTGCGAGACGTTGAACTCGTCCAGCAGGGCCTTGCTGAAGCCGAAGAAGTACGTGGCGACGAACCCGGCGACATAGCCGACCGCCAGGCCGCCCGCGTAGATCGCGATCGTCGAGCCGAGGCCGTGGTTGCCGTCCAGGAGGGGGAACAGGGCCCAGCCGGACGGGCCGATGGCCGTGGAGCCGACGGAGTCGCCGAGCTGGTTGAACAGGCCCACGAAGCCGCCGCCGAACGCGCCGCCGACACAGGCCGTGATGAACGGGCGGCCGAGCGGGAGCGAGACGCCGTAGATCAAGGGCTCGCCGACGCCCAGCAGCCCCGCCGGGAGGGCGGACTTGATGGTCCTGCGGATCGATTCGTTGCGGGGCAGGCGCAGGTACACCGCGGCTGCCGCACCGACCTGGCCCGCGCCGGCCATGGCGAGGATCGGGAGCAGGACCGTGAAGCCCTGCTGCTCGATGAGGGTCGTGTGGATCGGGATCAGGGCCTGGTGCAGGCCCAGCATCACCAGCGGCAGGAAGAAGCCGCCGAGCAGGAATCCGGCGCCCGCGCCGCCCGTGGAGAGCAGCCAGTCGGCGAACGTACCGATGGCGGAGGAGACCTCACCGGCCACGTACATCAGGCCGAAGATCGTGACCAGGCCGGAGATCAGGACCGTCAGGGTCGGGGTGACCAGGACGTCCAGGGCCTCGGGCACCCAGCGGCGGCACCACTTCTCCACGTACACCGCGAGGACCGCGGCGCCCAGCGCGCCGAGCACGCCGCCCTGGCCGGGGGAGAGGGTCTGGCCGAAGGCGTCGATGTTCGCGACACCCGGGAAGACGATGATCGCCGCGACCGCACCGCCCAGGATCGGCGTACCGCCGAACTCCTTCGCCGTGTTGTAGCCCACGAACACCGCGATCAGCGCCATGAAGCCGGACGCCATCGCCGCGAGTGCGGGCGTGACGGAGGGCAGCCACTCCAGATTCACCAGCAGGCCGTTGAGACCGGCGATGATCCCGCAGCCGATCAGCGCAGGGATCAGCGGGACGAAGATGTTCGCGATCCGGCGCAGGAACAGCTTGAACGGGGTGGCGTTCTTCGTCTTCTGCTGGGCCTTGATCGCCGCGCCCTGCGCCGCCAGCTCCTCGGACGTGTGGACGACGGGGGGCGCGGAGGCACGCTCCTCCTCGACCAGCTGCTCGAACTCCGGGGTGACCCGGGCGACCGTGCCGGGGCCGAGGACGATCTGGTAGGTGTCGTCCTCGACCACGCCCATCACCGCGGGTACGGCCTTGAGGGCCTCGTCGTCGACGAGGGAACGGTCGTGCAGGCCCAGGCGGAGCCGGGTCATGCAGTGGGCGATGGAGCTGACGTTCGCTGCGCCACCGACGAGCGGAAGGATCGCGGCGGCGGTGGCGCGGTTCTTGTCTTCAGTAGCCATGAGTGGTGCCTTGCTGTGCGGGGGAGTGGTGCAGGCGGTGCGTCAGGTGGTGCGTACGGCCGCGAGGGCGGCGCGGAGGTGGCCGTGGGAGTCGGCCAGGAGCGTGGCGGCGGTGGGGCCGTCGACCTCGCCCAGGATCGTGAGGATGGCGTTCTTCACCTCGCCGTCGGTGGCGGCGAGGGCCGCCTCGATCTCCTGGTCACCGGCGCCGGTGGCGAGGGAGACGATCCGGCGGGAGCGGGCGCGCAGCTTCTCGTTGGAAGCGCGCACGTCGACCATCAGATTCCCGTACGTCTTGCCGAGCCGGATCATCGTGATCGTCGACAGCATGTTGAGGACGAGCTTCTGGGCCGTCCCCGCCTTCAGACGCGTGGAACCGGTGAGCAGCTCGGGCCCGACGACGATCTCCAGTCCGTGTTCGGCGGCCGCCGCGAGGGCGGAGTCCGCGTTGCAGGAGAGACCGAGGGTGAGCGCGCCCTTGCGACGGGCGTGCTCGACGGCCCCGATGGCGTACGGCGTGCGGCCGGAGGCGGAGATGCCGACCACCGTGTCGTCGGCGGTCAGGCCCAGTCCGTCCAGGTCGGCGGCGGCCAGCTCCTTGCTGTCCTCGGCGCCCTCGACGGCCTTGACCATGGCGGACGGGCCGCCCGCGATCAGGCCGATGACCTCGGACGGGTCGGTGTTGAAGGTGGGCGGGCACTCGCTGGCGTCGAGCACGCCCAGCCGGCCCGCCGTGCCCGCGCCCGCGTAGATGAGCCGGCCGCCGTGCGCCATGCGCTCGGCGGTGGCGTCGATCGCGGCGGAGATCTGCGGCAGCTTCTCGGCGACCGCGGCGGGGACGGTGGCGTCCTCGCCGTTCATGATCCGGGCTATCTCCTGGGTGGAGAGCCGGTCGATCTCGGCGAGCTCCGGGCGGAACGCCTCGGTGGTGAGGGTGGCCAGCTGCGCGCGCAGCTCGCCGTAGCCGTCGGGGGTGGCGGCGCCGGTGCCTGAGTCGGTGGTGGAGGTCATGGACAGCTGCTCTGCTTTCTCGGTCTCGTACGGTTCAGCGGTGCGGGTGCGGGTGCGGGTGCGGCCGGCGGTCAGCGGCTGCGTGGGCTGTGGCGGTGGGCGAGCGCCTCGTACGAGGCGGACAGGGCGGGCGCCGCCGTCTCGTACGTGCGCTGGGCGACGCCTATGAACAGGCAGTCGACGACGAGGAGCTGGCTCGTGCGGCTCGACATGGCGGCGGGCCGCAGCTCGCTCTCCCGGGCGGTGGACGTGGTGAGGACGTGGTCGGCGTACTGCGAGACCGGTCCGTCCGGGCGGCCGGTGATCGCGACCGTCGTCGCACCGCGGTCGAAGGCGACCCGGAGCGGCTCTATGACGTCACCGGTGGAGCCGGAGTGCGTGATCGCGATGGCCACGTCGCCGGCGCGGAGCTGCACGGCGTTGGTCACCGCGAGGTGCGGGTCCATGTGGGCGTGGGCGATCAGGCCGATGCGGAGCAGCTTCTGTGCCAGGTCCTGGCCGACGAGGGAGGAGGCGCCGACACCGTAGATGTCGATGCGGCGGGCGGTCGACGCGGCGGCCACCACGGCGCCGAGCTGCACGGTGTCCAGGCCCGCCGCGGTGTCGGCGAGGGTCTGCTGCTCGTCGTGGGCGAGCTTGGTCACGACGTCGGCGATCGGGTCGTCGACCGCGATGTCGGCGGTGACGGCGGGCGCCCGGCCGGACAACTGGTGGGCGGCGAGCCCGGCGAGCGCCAGGCGCAGGTCCCGGTAGCCGGGGTAGCCGAGGAGGCGCGCGGTGCGCACGACCGTGGCCTCGCTGGTGCCGGTGAGCTCGGCGAGACCGGTGACGGTGAGGGCGGCGCACCCGGCGGGGTCCCCCGCGACGGCTTCGGCGACCCTCTGCATGGAGCGGGTCATGGTCGGGGCGAGGGTCCGCACCTTGGCCGCGAGGGCCGCCGGCGCGGGCGGCGAATCAGCGCTGAAACTTTCCTTCACGTCATTGGTCACCCTTGAAAGTTATTTCCACTCCGCCTCCTCGTCAATCCCCTATGACTGGATGGGATGTTAAGGACGAAAATATGGTGGATATGCCCGGCTTGCGCGTCGCCAAAGTCCCATCGAGCGGCTCCGGAGGGGCGGGGGGACGGGAGGGGGAGAATGGGGGGATGGAGTTGGATGTGGTGGAGCGGGAGTTGCACGGGGCGCGGGCGTTGGTCATGGCCGACCTGGCCGCGGGGGACGTGGCCGAGGCCGAGATCGTCTCGCTGGTCGAGGACGCCGTGACCCATCGGCGCTGGTGGGTGCAGCAGTGGCCCGAGGGTGTGTCGTTCGTCACCGGGCTGATAGCCCAGGACGTGCAGGACGCGCTGCTGGAGCGCTACGGCCGCTGGCCGCTGTGCCCGGTGTGCACGGAGGACGGCCCGCACGCACTGGAGGTCGAGCCGGAGCTCGGTCCCGACCCGCACTGGGTCTGCACGAAGGCGACGGTGTCCGTCGCACCCGTGGGCGGGCTCGCCGCGGTGCTGCGCCGGTGACCGTCTACATCGACCCGCCCACCTGGCCGGGGCACGGCCGGCTGTGGTCGCACCTGGTCAGCGACGTGTCGTTCGAGGAGCTGCACGCCTTCGCCGCCGCGATCGGCTGCCCGCCGCGCGCGTTCGAGCGCGACCACTACGACGTACCCGAGGCGCACTACGCGGACGCGGTGCGCGCCGGGGCGCAGGAGGTCGGCTCGAAGGAGATCGTGCGCCGGATCACTGCCGCGGGGCTGCGACGCCCGAAGGGGCGGCCCGCCCCGCCCGGTGGTCCGGAGTGACCTGCGCGGGCGCGCCCACAGGGCTCGGGGCGCCGCCCGAAGTGCCCACAGGGCTCGGGGTGCCCGCGGGATCGGCAAGGTGCGGTGCGCCCTTGGCGCCCTCCGTACCCGTAGCGCCCGCGACGCGGCGGGACGGTGTGCCGTTGCCGCCCAGGCGCATCGACACCACGACGGCCGCCAGGCCGACCAGCATCATGGCGGCGCCCGCCCAGGCCGTCGCACGGAACCCGAAGTCCGCGTCGATGACCGTGCCACCCAGCCACGGGCCGCTCGTGTTGCCCAGGTTGAACGCGGCCGTGGTCGTCGCACCGGCCAGCGTCGGGGCGACGCCCGCCACGTTGAACATCCGGGCGTTGAGCGCCGGGGCCGTGTAGAACGCGGACAGTCCGAGCAGGAACGCCAGGACGACCACCGCGATCTGGTTCGAGGCGAAGAGCGCCAGCGCCACCAGGAAGACCGTCGACGCGGTGATGCCGCTCAGCAGCACCCCGAAGAGGTGCGCGTCCGCGACCCGGCCGCCGATCGTCGTACCGATCACCGCACCCACCCCGAACAGCGCGAGCACCCACGGCACCCAGCCGGAGCTCAGCCCGGCGACATCGGTCAGCAGCGGTGCGAGATAGCTGAACGCGCAGAAGACACCGCCCGCCGCGAGCGCCGTGATCACGATCGACAGCCACACCTGGCGGTCGCGGTAGATCGCGACCTCCCGCTTGAGCTGCGGCTTCTCGTCCGGCAGCGGAATGCGCGGAATGCGTGTGGCGACTCCGACCAGGGCGACGGCGGAGGCCGCGCCCACCGCCCAGAACGCCGAACGCCAGCCGAAGCTCTCCCCGAGGAACGCGCCCAGCGGCACGCCCAGCACATTGGCGA
This sequence comes from Streptomyces clavifer, assembly GCA_014651175.1. Lineage (GTDB taxonomy): Bacteria > Actinomycetota > Actinomycetes > Streptomycetales > Streptomycetaceae > Streptomyces > Streptomyces clavifer. The sequence goes on from BMWJ01000010.1 coordinate 113,027, forward strand.
TCGACAGCCCGCCGATCATCACGGCCATCGCCCTGGCCCGCGCGTTCACCGGAACCATCGCGATGGCGACCGCCGCGCCCACGGCCCAGAAGCCCGCGCACGCGAAGGCGCTCACCACCCGGGAGACGAAGAGCACCTCGTACGTCGGCGCCAGCGCACCCGCGATCTGGCCCAGGCCGAAGACCGAGATGAGCGCGATGAGCGTCGTGCGGCGTGGCAGCCGGAGCGTGGCCACGGCCAGCAGCGGGGCTCCGACCACCATGCCGATCGCGAAGGCGGATATGAGGAGTCCGGCCTGCGGAATCGATACGCCCATGTCGTCGGCGATCGGTGGCAGCAGCCCGGACAGCATGAACTCGCTGGTACCGAGAGCGAAGACCGAGAGGCCCAGGATGTACACGGCCAAGGGCATACGGGGGCGGCTGGAAGCAGAGTCGGGCATGACACTGGCCAACAGCGTCCCAGCCCTCGGCATTCCCCCGTCTCAGTGGGTGAGCAGCTCCAGCTCCGTCGTCAGGTTCTGCCGGGCCCGCGGCTCCCACTCCGCCACCCCGTGGGGCGTACGGAACAGCCGGGGCAGGCCGAGGAGCTGCCGGAGGACCGCCGCCCGGCCCTCACGGAAGGCGCCGTCCGGGACGAAGCCGTACTCCTCCCGTACCTGTGCCGCGTACGCCGCGTACTCCTGCGGGCCCGAGGCGAGGATCGCCAGGTCCGCGTCGCACAGCACCTCTCCGTTGGTGTCGCCGTCCGCCGGGTCGTGGGTGACGGTGAGCCGCACCAGCCGGGCCACCTCGGCCGCGGCGGCGTCGGGGACCCCGGCCTCGGGCAGGGCCCGCTCGGCGAGGGCGGCGCTGCGCTCCTCGTTCTCGGTCCGGTCGGGGCGGTAGACGGCGTCGTGGAACCACACGGCGAGGCGCACCAGGGCCGGGTCGGCCGCATGGCGGGCGAGGGTGTCGACCCGGTCCAGGACCTGCGTCAGGTGGGCGGTGGTGTGGTAGCGCCGCTGCGGTTCGGCCCAGCGGGCGAGCAGGTTGTCGGCGTACGGCGCCGGGTCGGGGCCGGGGGCTCCGCCCCGGGCGGCGACGAGGGCGTCCTGCCAGCGGGCGCGGAGCGTGGAGGCATCGGTCATGGGGTGACTGTAGAACCGCCCGGTCTTGTCGTGCGGGGCGGCCAGTGGTTAGCGTGCGGCCGTGACGGACACCGCGGACCCGACGTGCTCGACGTACCCGATGGACCTCAACGCGGACCTCGGCGAGGGGTTCGGGCGCTGGACCCTCACCGAGGACGAGGCGCTGCTGACCTGTGTCACCAGCGCGAACGTGGCCTGCGGCTTCCACGCGGGGGACGCCTCCGTGATGCGCCGGGTCTGCGACCTGGCGGCGGCCCGCGACGTACGGATCGGGGCGCAGGTCTCCTACCGCGACCTGGCCGGCTTCGGACGCCGTGCCATGGACGTCCCGGCCGGCGAGCTCGCGGCCGAGACGGCGTACCAGATCGGCGCGCTGCGGGTCTTCGCCGAGGCGGCGGGTTCCACGGTCTCGTACGTGAAGCCGCACGGCGCCCTCTACAACCGTGTCGTGTGGGACGACGGCCAGGCCGCCGCCGTCGTCGAGGGCGTGCTGCTCGCGGGTGGCCGTCCGGCGGTCCTCGGCCTGCCCGGGTCGAAGCTGCTGGCCCACGCGGAGGCCGCCGGTCTGACGGCGGTGACGGAGGCCTTCGCCGATCGCGCGTACACCCCGCAGGGCACGCTCGTGCCGCGCGGTGAGGAGGGTGCTGTGCTGCACGACGCGGACGACGTCGTACGCCGCAGTGTCGGCATGACCGTCGAGCGGACGGTGACCGGCGTGGACGGGAGCCGGATACCGGTCGCCGCGCGGTCGCTGTGCGTCCACGGGGACACCCCGGGGGCCGCGGCGCTCGCCCGGCGCATCCGGGCGGCACTGGAGGACGCGGGCGTGTCCGTGCGGGCGTTCGCGTGAGCGCGGTCCGGGTGCTGCCGGCCGGTCCCCGGGCCCTCCTGGTGGAGCTGCAGTCCGGCGAGGAGGCGGAGGCCTTCCACGCCGAGCTGCTGCGTCGCAGGGCGGACGGCGGTCTGCGCGGCGTCCGCGAGATCGTTCCCGGTGCCCGGACGGTGCTGCTGGACGGGGTCGAGGACCGCACGCTCGCCGATCGGCTGCCGTGCTGGGAGATACCGCCGCTGCACCGGGGCGCCGGGGAGGCCGTCGAGATCCCCGTCGTCTACGACGGTCCGGATCTCGCCGAGGTCGCCCGGGTGTGGGGCGTCGCCGCCGCCGAAGTGCCGCGCATCCACGCCGGTACGGAGTTCCGGGTGGCCTTCTGCGGATTCGCGCCCGGTTTCGGGTACCTGACGGGTCTGCCCGGCCATCTGCGCGTACCGCGCCGCGCCACCCCGCGGACCCGGGTGCCCGCCGGTGCGCTGGCCCTCGCCGGGCCCTACACGGGTGTCTACCCGCGCCCCTCGCCCGGCGGCTGGCAGATCATCGGCCGGATGCCGGAGGTGGCCGCCCTGTGGGACCCGGCGCGCGAACCGGCGGCGCTCCTCGGGCCGGGCGCCCGCGTGCGGTTCGTGGCGGCGGGGGCGGGCGGATGAGCCCCGGGCTCCATGTCGTCCGGGCCGGGGCACTGACCACGGTGCAGGACGAGGGGCGGACCGGCTGGGCTCATCTGGGGGTGCCCCGGGCGGGGGCGCTGGACGCGCCCGCCCGGCGCCTGGCCAACCGCCTCGTCGGCAACGCGCCGGATGCGGCGGTGCTGGAGACGACGCACACGGGCTGCGCGGTCCGCCTGTCCGGCGCCCGGTCCGTGACCGCCGTCGTCGGCGGGGCGGGCTGCCGCGTGACGCTGGACGGGCGGCCGGTGGCCTGGGGCGTGCCCGTACGCGTACCGGACGGCGCGGTCCTGGAGGCCGGGCCCGCGGTGCACGGGCTCCGCGCCTATCTGGCGTTCGGTGGCGGCCTGGTCCCGGAACCGGTGCTGGGCAGCCGGTCGGCCGACCTGCTCTCGGGGCTCGGCCCGCCGGTACTGCGCGACGGCGACGTCCTCCCGCTCGGCCCCGCGCGCCCCTGCCCGGCCCACGGCGCCGTGCCCTGGCCGGGCGCCCCCGCCGAGCTGGTCCTCCCCCTGCACCCGGGGCCCCGGGACACCTGGTTCACGCCGGCGGCCCTGCGCACGCTCACCACCGCCGCGTACCGGGTCTCGGAGCGGAGCAACCGCATCGGACTGCGCACCGAGGGCCCGGCCCTGCGGCGCTCCCGGGACGGCGAACTGCCCAGCGAGGGGATCGTGCTGGGCGCCGTCCAGGTGCCGCCGGACGGGCGGCCCCTGGTGTTCCTGAACGACCATCCGACGACGGGCGGCTACCCGGTCGTCGGCGTGGTCGCCGAGGCCGCGCTGGCGGCGGCGGCCCAGGCGGTCCCCGGGACGCCCGTACGGTTCGTGGTGGCCCGGCCCTGACCGGGAGGGGCCCGCCCCCACCTGCGGAACCCCGCGCATCTTTCAGGCCCATGCGTTCGCAGGGGGAGCTGCGCCTTCCGGAGCCGACCCGTAGGCTGGTTATTGGACTAGACCTGTAGCCGCTCCGAAGGAATGGAACCCCATGAGCAACCGTGCAGTCCTGGAGGTGATCGCTCTCGACGCGGAGGACGCGGTCGCGGCCCAGGCGGGTGGTGCGGACCGCCTCGAAGTGGTCACCGACATGGCCGCGGACGGCCTGACCCCCGCCCCGAAGACCGTCGCGGAGATCCGGGCCGCCGTGGACATCCCGCTGCGCGTGATGCTCCGGGTCGCGGACGGGTTCGCGGTCGGAGACATCGACGTGCTGCTGGAGAGGGCGCGCGAAATGCGTGCGGAAGGGGCCGAGGAGTTCGTGCTCGGCTTCCTCGACCAGGAAGGACACGTCGACCTGGTGGCCGTCGAGCGCATTGTCGCCGAGCTCGACGGCTGCCGGTGGACCTTCCACCGGGCGATCGACCGAGCGGTGGACCGCGACGCCCTGCGCAAGCACCTCGCGGAACTGCCCGGCCTGGACACGTACCTGACGGCGGGCTCGGAGAAGGGCGTCGACGAGGGCATCCCGACCCTGCTGGCCGAGGCGGAACGCACCGCCTCCGGACAGCCCGGTTACGAGCCGCAGATCCTGGTGGGCGGCGGGCTGCGGCTGGACCACCTGCCCCGTCTGGTGGCCGCCGGCATCGACGCCTTCCACATCGGGGGCGCCGCCCGCCCGGCCGGCTGGTCGGGCCCGGTGGACGTGGCCGCCGTACGGGAGTGGCGCGCGGCGCTCGACGGGTGAGCGTGCGGCGCGACGGGTGAGTGCGGGAGTGGCGGGCGGCGCCGGACGGTGCGGCGCGCGTCACCCGTCCCGGGACCGGGAACCGCCCGCCACCCCTGCCCGTCGCTGACCGGAGCAACGCACGCGCCGCGCCCGCCCCGCGACCGGAGCGACGCACGCGCCGCGCCCGCCCCGCGACCGGAGCGACGCACGCGCCGCGCCCGCCTCGCGACGGGATGCGTGGAGCGGACGTCCGGACGACCACGGGCAGCTTCCAGGGACGCGCCGTCCGCACGTTTCCGCTCGTCAACTGGGGTGCCCCACCGCCCGCTTGGACGCTCAGTGCCCGTAGCCATGTCCCGTTGCGGCGACACTGGTCACATGATTATCGAACGCGCGTATGCTCATCGGCCTGCGCACGACGAGGACGCCTGGCCCTGGTCGGTGCCCTGCGTCCGGCAGTTGCTGGAGGAAGGGCTGCGCTTCACCGCGCCGGTCACCTTCCTGGTCGGTGAGAACGGCTCAGGGAAGTCGACGCTGGTCGAAGCGGTGGCGGAGGGGTTCGGCCTGGATCCCTACGGCGGCTCGCACGACTGGCGCTACGCTTCCCCGCGCGACAAGTCGGCGCTCGGCGAGCGGATGAAGTTCGACGCGGCCCCCGGGCGCGGGCGCCGTATGGCCGCCAGCTGGTCGAACCGCAAGGGCTTCTTCCTCCGTGCCGAGACCGCGATGGACGCCCTGGACAGGGAAGGCTTCTCGCCGGACTCCGTCAGCCACGGCGAAGGCTTCCTCGCGGCGTTCCGCGGAAAGTTCCTCCACGCCGGGCTCTATGTGCTCGACGAGCCGGAGGCGGCACTCTCCTTCTCGTCGTGCCTCGAACTGGTCGGTCATCTCGACCGGTTGGCCAAGGAGGGCAGTCAGGTCATCTGTGCCACGCACTCCCCGTTGCTGACCGCGCTGCCGGGTGCGGACATCATCGAGGTCGGCGACCACGGGCTGCGCCGGGTCGCCTGGCGGGAACTCGGCATCGTGGACCACTGGCGTCGCTATCTCGCCGATCCCCACGCCTACCTGCGGCACATCGTCGAACCGTGAGCCCGTTCCCACCCGTTGCGTACTCGCACGCAGGTGAGGACGGCCTAGGTGCTGACCGCACGGACGACCGCGGCGACGTCCTGACGGCTCATGGGTTCGGCGTCCATGGAGTTGTGGATGCTCACCCCTTCCACCAGCGCGTCCAGGGCCCTGGACGTCCGTGCGTCGAAGTGCCGGCTCAGTGACGCACGGCTGGCCCGCATCCAGGACCGCATCACGTCGAGCAGGGCCGGGTTGCGGGAGGCGAAGGCGTACAGCTCGTAGCTGAGCACCAGCTCCCGGGGGCTGCCCCAGTGCGTGCCGCAGATGATCTCCACCACGGCGGCACGCGCTTCCTCCACGTTCCCGGCCGCCTCCAGCGGTTCCCGGTAGCGGGCGGACATCGACTCCGCGAGCCGCGTGAACACCTCGACGAGCAACTGCTGCCGGCCCTCGAAGTAGTACGTCATCGACCCCAGGGACACCCCCGCGGCATCGGCGATGCGCCGGTGGGTGGCGCCGGTGACCCCGTACTCGGCGATCACGTCGAGGGCCGCCTCGACGATCCGGTCCCGACGTCCCGGATCGTTGGGGCCCCGCGAACTGCCCGACATGGCATTCCCCTTTCCTTCACCCCCAACAGGAATGTACGTTTGTACATACTTTCCGGGGGTGGTTCCGTCCTCGGCTGTCCCACGTTCGGATCGAGCCCGTAGTGACAGACCTGGCCACACGCCGGCGCCGCACCGCATTGTTCCTCTTCTTCCTCATGCCCGGCCTGTCGATCTCCTCCTGGGTGACGCGCACGCCCGACATCAGGGACCAACTGGGCGCCTCGACCGCGCAGATGGGGATCGTCCTGTTCGGCCTCTCCGTCGGCTCCATGCTCGGCGTCCTCAGCTCCGGGGCACTGGTGGCCAGGTTCGGAACCCGGCCGGTCATGTGTGCGGGAACCGCGCTCGTCATCGTCAGCATGGCGGTGATCGGCTGCGGTGCCCTGTGGTCCTCCGTGCCCGTCGTCATGGCGGGGCTCTTCCTGTTCGGTGCCGGCATGGGCGGCGGCGAGGTCGCGGTCAACATCGACGGCGCCGAGGTCGAACAGATCACCGGGCGTACGGTCCTGCCCACCCTGCACGGCTTCTTCAGCCTCGGAACCGTCGTCGGAGCCTCACTCGGCATTCTCTGCACCGCCGTCGGATTCCCCGTGCACTGGCACCTGACGGCCGTCGCCGTCGTCACCGCGGCCATGTTCGCCCACGCCCTGCGCGCCATCCCCCACGGCGTCGGCCGAACCCGTGGCACCGACCCGGGCACCGCGGAGAAGTCGCCGCGCCCGGCGGTCCTGAAGGACCGACGGCTGCTCCTGATCGGCGGCATCGTGCTGACCATGGCCCTCGCCGAAGGCGCTGCCAACGACTGGCTTCCCCTGCTCATGGTCGACGGACACGGCATGGACCCCGTCCTCGGATCAGCCGTCTACGCCGGCTTCGCCGCGGCCATGGCGATCGGCCGCTTCGGCGGCGGCTTCTTCATCAACCGCTACGGCCGTGCCCCCGTCGTCCGCGCCAGCGCCCTCTCCGCGGCCCTCGGCCTCGCCGTCGTCATCTTCGCCGACAATCCCCTCCTCGCCGGTGCGGCCGTCCTCCTGTGGGGCCTGGGCGCCTCACTCGGTTTCCCCCTCGCCCTCTCCGCGGCCGGCGACTCCGGGCCGGACTCGGCCGCACGGGTCAGCCTCGTCGCGATGATCGGCTACGTCGCCTTCCTCGTGGGCCCTCCCGGACTGGGCTTCCTCGGCGACCACTACGGCCTGCGCGCCGCGATGACCGTCGTCCTGGTCCTCGTCGCCGTCTCCGTCTTCCTCGCCCCCGCCGTCAGCACCCCCCGCGAACCGAAACCCCCCGCACCGGGCCCCCGGCCCGCTCCGGCGGGCGAACGCCTGGGCCGCACCGATCACTGATCCCCGGCACGCGCCCGATCGGCGTCGCCGCCCCGGCCGAGCTGCTCCGGCAGCGGCGCGGCGTGCAGGACCACGAGACCGGAGACCGCACGCGTCAGGGCCACGTACAGCCGTCGCAGGCCCGTGCGTTCGTCGGGTTCACCGTCGACGACGGCGGCAGGCTCGTCCAGCACCACGTAGTCGTACTCCAGGCCCTTCGCCAGCGACGCCGGGACCAGCGTCAGGCGCGAGGCGGCGGTCGTCTCCTCGCCGGGGGAGAGGTAGGTGTGACCGGCCGCCGTCAGGGCGTCGGCCAGCGCCGGGACGCGGGCGTCGGCGGCGATCAGGCCGATCGAGCCCTCGTGCGCCAGGGACTCCTCGCACGCGGCGACGACCGCCCCGTCCAGGGCGTCCGCACCGGCCACCTCCCGCACGGCCAGTGAACCGGGCGCCTCACGTACGGACTCCACGGGGGCCAGGCCGGGCGAGATCGCGGGGAGCAGCCGCGAGGCGTACGCGATCACCTCGCGCGGCACACGGAATCCGGCGGTCAGCTCCTCCACCACCGCGTCCGCCTTGCCGAGGTGGAACAGCGCCTGCGCCCAGCTCTCCGTCGACCAGGGAGTCGTCCCCTGGGCCAGGTCGCCGAGCACCGTCGCCGAACCGGTCGAGCAGCGGCGCCCCACCGCCCGGTACTGCATCGGGGACAGGTCCTGGGCCTCGTCGATGACGACATGGCCCAGCGAGGGCGTCCGGGCCACCAGGTCGCCGGCCTCGTCGATCAGGACCGCGTCCGCCGCCGACCACTTCGCCGACTTCACGCTGCGGGCGGGCCTGGCCATGAGGATCCGCTTCTGCTCGTCGTCGGTGAGGATCCCCTCCGCGTGCGCCGCAAGAAAGCCGGGGTCCGCGAGGAGCCGCAGCACCAGCTTCGCCGGGTCCACCGCGGGCCAGACCGCCTTCACGGCCGCCTTCACCGCGGGGGTGCGCGCCACCGCGTTCTGCACCCGGTCGTCCGGCGCCTCGCCCGCCTCCTCCATCCGTACGAGGACGGAGTGCGCGATCCGCTGCGGGAGCGCCTCGTGGGCGGCGCCGTAGCGCATGTCGCGGGCCAGCAGCTCGACGACCATCTCCTCGATCTCGTACGCCGGCACCCGCCAGCGCCGCGAGCCGCGCACCACCACGACACCCTCCGTCGGCAGGGTGACGTGCGAGCGGAGCGCGCGCCGCAGGACCTCCGCCATCCGGGCGTCGCCCTTGATCACGGCGGCGGCGGCCTCGTCCGTCCCGCGCACCTCGACCTGCGCCGTCACCAGGTCCTCGACCGTGGCCTGCTTCACCTCCAGCTCGCCCAGTGCGGGCAGGACCTGTTCGATGTAGTGCAGGAACGACCGGTTCGGGCCGATGACGAGGGTGCCCGTGCGGGCGAGCCGCTCGCGGTGCGCGTACAGGAGGTAGGCGACCCGGTGCAGGCCGACGGCCGTCTTTCCGGTGCCGGGTCCGCCCTGGACGCAGACCGTCCCGCCGAGGTCGCTCCGGACGATCTCGTCCTGCTCCGGCTGGATCGTCGCCACGATGTCGCGCATCGGGCCGACGCGGGGCCGCTCGATCTCCGCCTGGAGGAGCTTGCTGGTCCGCTCGGTCTCCGCCGGGTCGGTGAGGTGCTCGTCCTCGTACGCGGTCAGTTCGCCGCCGGTGTAGCCGAAGCGGCGGCGCCGGTCGACGTCCAGCGGGTTGTTCCTGGACGCCTGGTAGAACGGCTGGGAGACCGGGGCGCGCCAGTCGATGACCATGGGGTCGCCGTGGGCGTCGTGGACGTGGCGGCGCCCGATGTAGAACTGCTCGCCCCCGGATCCCTCCGCCTCCCGGGCGCCGACCGGGTGCCGGTAGTCCAGGCGGCCGAAGAAGAGCGGGGTGTGGGAGAGGTCGGCGAGCGCTTTGATGCGGTCGTCGATCTGGGCCTGCAGGACGGCGGCGTTGACCCAGTTCGCGGTGACGTCGCGGATGTCGAGGGCCTGCACGTCCTCGCGCATGGCGCGCAGTGCGGCGCGGGATCCTGCGAGGTGGGCGCGTTCCCCGTCCAGTGGACCGCTGGTCGCTTCGCTGGTGTCTTCGCTTGTCTCTTCGTGCGCGGGCACGGTGTTGCCTCCGGCTGTTCAACGCAGGACGGCGGGCCGGGCCCAGGGGGTCCGGTCCGCTCAAGGACGCTCACAGGTGCGCACACAGACGGGTGCGTGCGGCTGGTGTCGGCCGGTTTCCGTCCGGTCGGCGGCGCTCCCCCGGCTGCCGGCCGCTCTGGAGGCGGACCGGTACCACGGTGCGGGAGGCGGGCAGACCGGCGATTGTATCGACCGCGGCCCGCAGCGTCGACCGAATAAGGGCGGCGTCCGTACGTCCCGTAGGGGACGGCGTGCGACCTGGGGCCTACCCGGGCCGTCGCGCGCTTCCGTCCGCAGGCCGATGCCGCTACGGGCCGGGGCGGCGCACCATGGAATGCATGAGCACCGTATACCTGGACCCACGCAGGACCGGCCCCGCGCACGGCGCGACCGCGGCCACCGGTCACACCCGCGGCCACCGCCTCGGCGACGCGGTGCGCGCCGTCGGCGTCTTCGCACGCACCGCGTTCGGGGTGGCCGTCCTCGGTGAGTACGCCGAGGAGGCGGGCATCGTCCGCCGCCACCGCTGAGAGCCGCGGGACGGCCGGCGTCACTCCGGCTGCCTCCGGCTCAGCTGTCCGTGAGCAGCTCGTCCGCGTCGACGATCCGGTACGCGTACCCCTGCTCGGCCAGGAACCGCTGGCGGTGCGCGGCGAAGTCCTGGTCGATCGTGTCGCGCGCGACCACCGAGTAGAACCGGGCCTCGTGCCCGTCGGCCTTCGGCCGCAGCACCCGGCCGAGCCGCTGGGCCTCCTCCTGGCGCGAGCCGAACGTTCCCGACACCTGGATGGCGACCGTCGCCTCCGGCAGGTCGATCGAGAAGTTCGCCACCTTCGACACGACCAGCACGCTGATCTCGCCCTCGCGGAACGCGCCGAACAGCTTCTCGCGCTGCGCGTTGCTGGTCTCGCCCTTGATCACCGGGGCGTCCAGGTGCTCACCGAGCTCGTCGAGCTGGTCGATGTACTGCCCGATGACGAGGGTCTGCTCACCCTGGTGCTTGCGGACGAGTGCCTCGGTGACCTTGCGCTTCGTCGCGGTCGTCGCGCAGAACCGGTACTTCTCCTCGGCCTCGGCCGTCGCGTACGCCAGCCGTTCCGAGTCGGTCAGATTGACACGGACCTCGACGCAGTCGGCGGGCGCGATGTAGCCCTGCGCCTCGATCTCCTTCCACGGCGCGTCGAACCGCTTGGGCCCGATGAGCGAGAAGACGTCCGACTCCCGCCCGTCCTCGCGCACCAGCGTGGCGGTGAGGCCGAGGCGCCGCCGGGCCTGGAGATCGGCGGTGAACTTGAAGACGGGCGCGGGCAGCAGGTGCACCTCGTCGTAGATGACCAGACCCCAGTCGCGGGAGTCGAACAGCTCCAGGTGCGGGTAGACGCCCTTGCGGCGGGTCGTCAGCACCTGGTACGTGGCGATGGTGACCGGCCGGATCTCCTTGCGCGTACCGCTGTACTCGCCGATCTCGTCCTCGGTCAGCGAGGTCCGCTTCACCAGCTCGTGCTTCCACTGCCGGGCCGAGACGGTGTTGGTGACCAGGATCAGCGTCGTCGCCTTGGCCTCCGCCATCGCACCGGCACCGACCAGCGTCTTCCCGGCACCGCAGGGGAGGACGACGACACCGGACCCGCCGTGCCAGAACCCCTCGACGGCCTGCTTCTGGTACGGGCGCAGTGCCCAGCCGTCCTGGTCGAGCTCGATCGGGTGCGCCTCGCCGTCGACGTACCCGGCGAGGTCCTCGGCCGGCCAGCCCAGCTTCAGGAGCGTCTGCTTGATCTGCCCGCGCTCGGAGGGGTGCACGGCCACGGTGTCCGGGTCGAGGCGCGCCCCGACCAGCGGCTGGACCTTCTTCGAGCGGAGGATCTCCTCCAGCACCGGCCGGTCGTTGGAGGTCAGCACCAGGCCGTGCACGGGGTGCTTGGACAGGGTGAGGCGGCCGTACCGCGCCATCGTCTCGGCGATGTCGACGAGGAGCGCGTGCGGCACGGGGTAGCGCGAGTACTCCACGAGCGCGTCGACGACCTGCTCGGCGTCGTGTCCCGCGGCGCGGGCGTTCCACAGGCCGAGCGGCGTGACCCGGTAGGTGTGGATGTGCTCGGGCGCACGCTCCAGCTCCGCGAACGGGGCGATCACACGACGGCAGGCGTCCGCCTGGTCGTGGTCGACTTCGAGGAGCAGCGTCTTGTCACTCTGGACGATGAGGGGTCCGGTCACGCGCGTCGGCCCTTTCCTGCGGGGGGTGGTCGTCCGGGTGCGAACGGCCAAACGTCCAGTGTGCCGCATCGGGGGCGTGAGCGGGGGGCTACGTTGAGGGCATGAGCCGGGACCGCGCGCGAGGAGCCACATGAAGGTTTCTTCATCCTGGCTTCATCCTGGCCCGCGGACGCGGCAGGCAGGCTGTGCGCATGGCCTTCTCGCACCGCATCGCCACCCTGGCAGCCGTCGTCGCGATCCCTCTGGGCATAGCCGCGACCAGCTACGCGCTGGCCGACAGCCCCACGAAGCCGGAAGTCCCCGGCCGGGTCGAGCTGAACACGGGCTCGCCCTCGGGCAGCCCGGATCCCGGCGCCACGGGCCGTCCGAGCCCGAGCGGCACGGGCAGTCCGGACGGCGGCGTCACGACCGTGCCCGACGGCGCCTCGCCCACGGCGCCGCCGAGCGACGTCGTCGTCCCGCAGCCGCCCGCCACTGACAGCACCGACGACGATGACGACACCGACAACGATGACGACACCGACGACGGATGAGCCGCTCCCGGCAGGGCACCGGCTCTCCGCCCGGGTCCGCATCCTGCTCTGGCTGCTGGTGGTGATGACCGTGGCACTCGCCGCGGTCGCCGCCACGACCCGTTCCATCCTGCTGGGCGACCTGGACCACCGGATCAGCACGCTGCTCGCCCAGGAGACCCGCGAGTTCGCGAACTTCGTGGAGCACGGCAGGGACCCCGCCACGGGCGCCCCCTTCGACGGCCCGCAGCGGCTGCTGGAGGTGCATCTGCAGCGGCAGTACGCGGACACCGGTGAGGAGCTGCTCGCCGTCGTCAGCGGGACGTCCGGCTCCTCGACGCTCCGGCAGAACCGTGAGATCTCCACCGGCCTGCCCCTTCACCGGGACCGTGCCTCGGTGAAGGCGATCACCGGATCGTCGCAGAGCACGGGGACCCTCCAGCGGCCGCGGGGCGAGATCCGCTGGGCGAAGGTCGACGTCGGCACCGCCGGCACCACTCCGCAGGGGACCTTCGTGGTCGCCTTCCACGCGGACGGCGAACGGGCCATGGTGAACGACGTCTTCCGGATCCTGCTCGCGATCTCGTGCGTCGCCCTGCTGATGACCACGGGTATCGCCTGGGTCGTCGCGGGACGCATACTCGCACCCGTCCGGCTGGTACGCGCCACGGCGGCGCAGCTCACCGAGCAGGACCTCACCCGCCGTATCCCCGTCCACGGGCGGGACGACATCTCGGCGCTCGCCGAGACCTTCAACGCGATGCTGGACCGGCTGGAGCGCGCGTTCGGGACCCAGCGGCAGTTCATCGACGACGCCGGCCACGAACTGCGCACCCCGATCACCATCGTGCGCGGCCATCTCGAGCTCATGGGCGACGACCCCGCCGAACGCGAGGAGACCGTGCGGCTGGTGACCGACGAGCTCGACCGGATGAGCCGGATCGTCGAGGACCTGCTGCTGCTCGCCAAGGCCGAGCGCTCCGACTTCACCCACCCCGAAGCGGTCCAGCTCACCGAGCTGACCGCGGACGTCTACGTGAAGGTACGGGCGCTGGGACGGCGGGACTGGCAGCTGGACGGCGGCGCCGACGGCTGGGCGCTCCTCGACCCGCAGCACATCACCCAGGCGATGGTGCAGCTCGCGCAGAACGCGGTGCAGCACACGGCTCCCGGCGCGACGGTCCGGATCGGTTCACGGTTCACGGACGCGGGCGAGGTGGAGCTGTACGTCGCGGACAGCGGTTCCGGTGTGCGGCCCGAGGACGCCGAGGTGATCTTCCAGCGGTTCCGCCGCGGCGCGGCCCGGCGCGGTTCGCGCGGCAGCGGCGCAGGGCTCGGGCTGTCGATCGTCAAGGCCATCGCGGAAGGCCACCGGGGGCGCGTCGAACTGCGTCCCACCCCCGGCGGAGGGGCGACCTTCGCCCTGCTGCTGCCCTGCGTGCCCGTTGCGGAACCTGATGTGGAGGCGGTCGGACCGTGAGCCGGATTCTCATCGTCGAGGACGAGGAGCGGATCGCCGCCTTCGTCGAGAAGGGCCTGCGGGCCAACAACTTCACCACGACGGTCGCCGGCGACGGCCGCACGGCCGTCGACTACGCGTGCACGGGCGGCTTCGACCTGATCGTCCTGGACATCGGACTGCCCGACCGCGACGGGTTCTCGGTGCTCCGGGAGATACGGGAGGCCCAGGTGACGTCCCCGGTGATCGTGCTGACAGCACGGGATTCGGTGCGGGACACGGTGGCCGGCCTGGAGGGCGGCGCGGACGACTGGATGACCAAACCGTTCCGCTTCGAGGAACTGCTGGCGCGGGTCCGGCTACGGCTGCGGACCGCGGCACGGGTGCCGGAGGTGACCGTACTGCGCAGCGGAGACCTGACGCTGGACCTGCGTACCAGGCGGGCCAGGGCCGCGGAGCGCACCGTGGACCTGACGGCGCGGGAGTTCGTCCTGCTCGAACTCTTCCTGCGCCACCCCGACCAGGTGCTGTCGCGCGAGCAGATCCTGTCGCACGTGTGGGGCTACGACTTCGACCCGGGGTCCAACATCGTGGACGTCTACGTGCGGGCGCTGCGCAAGAAGCTCGGGGCCGAACGGCTGGAGACCGTACGCGGCATGGGGTACCGGATGCGGTGACCGCGCCCGCGCGCGCATGAACTTTCCTTCATGGACGGCTCATCAGGGGCTCACCGAGGCTCCCGAGACTGGTCGGGAGGGGCCAGGACCGGCCCCGGACCACCCCGTGGAGGAGCCAAGGTGACCCTGACCACCCGTCAGGCCGTGTCGGTGTGCGTCGCGCTGAGTGTCTGCGCGGTCCTGCTCGTGCCGGGGGTCGCCCGGGGCCTCGGCACGGACGCCCGGATCACGCTGCTGGTGTTCGTCGTCGCCACGTGTGCGTGGATCGGGACCTCCGTGGACGACACGTACATAGCGCTGGGCGCCGGGCTCGTGCTCGCGGCGGCGGGAGTGATCAGCAGCGACACCCTGTTCGCGACCCTCGGTGACTCGACCGTCTGGCTCCTGATCTGCGCCTTCGTGATCGCCGCCGCGGTGTCGCGCAGCGGACTCGCGGGCCGGGCCGCGGCCTTCCTGGTCGGTGGGGCACGCACCGTGCGCCAGCTCGTGCACCTGACGACGACGGCCCTGGTGCTGACCGCGTTCGCCGTTCCGGCGACCTCGGGGCGTGCGGCACTCGCGCTGCCCGTCTTCCTGGCCCTGGCCAAGGTGCTGGCCGACCGCAAGCGGCTGGTGGTCATGCTGGCTCTGCTCTTCCCCACGGTCATCCTCCTGTCGGCGGTGGCCACCCTCATCGGGGCGGGCGCGCACCTGATCACGGTCTCCGTGCTGTGGGAGGCCACCGGGCAGGACATCGGCTTCACCCAGTGGCTCCTGCTGGGGCTGCCCCTGGCCGTCGTCTCCTCCCACCTCGCGGCGGAGCTGGTGCTGCTGACCACGACGCGGCGGGCGGACCGGCGCGGGCCCGTCCACATCTCGGTGGAAGAGATCCAGGAGCACAGCGACAAGCCGGTGACCGGTCCGCTGGAGCCGGGCGAGGCACGGTGCGCGATGTTGCTCGGCACCGTGGTGGTGCTGTGGTGCAGCGAGCCGCTCCACGGGGTGCCGCCCGCCCTCGTCGCGCTGATCGGCGCGGTGGTCGCCGCGTCACCGGTGCTGGGCACGGTCCGGCTGAAGGACGCGCTGACGACGGTGCCGTGGTCGCTGCTGCTGTTCATGGCCGCGACGATGGCGATGGGTGCCGCGCTCACGCAGTCGGGAGCCGCGGAGTGGCTCGTCTCGTGGCTGCCCGCCGGCACCGGAGTGCCCGCCTGGGTGTTCCTGGCGGTCGTCGTCGCCCTCAGCACCGCGGCGCACCTGGTGCTCCAGTCGCGCTCCGCCCGTTCCAGCGTGCTCGTACCGCTGGTCGTGGCGGCCGCCGCGGGGCTCGGCGTCAACCCGATGTCGGCCGCACTGGCCTCCACCGCCGCCGCGGGCTTCTGCCACACCCTGCCCGCGTCGGCCAAGCCCGTGGCCCTCTTCGCCGACGTCCCCGGCATCCCGACCTACGGCCCGCGGGACCTGCTGCGCCTGTCGGCGCTGCTGGCACCGCTGACCGCGGCGGTCGTGCTGCTCTTCGCCCTCCTGGTCTGGCCGCTGCTGGGCGTAGCGCCCTGACCGGGGCGCCCGCGCCCCCGCCGTACCTCTTCCGTCACCCCTCATCTGCATTCAGGAGCATTCATGTCCGCGACGTACCGGTTCGCCATCGCCCCCAGCGGTTTCAAGGAGTCCCTGTCCGCACAGGATGCCGCGCAGGCCATCGCGGAAGGGCTGCTGCGGGTGGTCCCCGACGCCGAGGTCGACCTGATCCCGCTCGTCGACGGTGGCGAGGGCACGGCACGGGCGCTGGCCGCCGCCACGGGGGGCAGGCTGGTGCACCGTACGGAGACGGGGCCGGTCGGCGAACCGGTCGACACGCACTTCGCCCTGCTCGGCGGCCCGGCGCACGGACCGCGCACCGCCGTGGTGGAGATGGCGGCGGTGGCCGGTCTGAGCCTGGTGCCGCCGGACCGGCGCGACCCGATGGTCACCACCACGTACGGGGTGGGAGGGCTCATCCGTGCCGCGCTGGACGCCGGGGCGCACCGGATCCTCGTCGGCTGCGGGGACTCGGGGACCTCGGACGGCGGCGCGGGAGCGCTCCAGGCACTGGGCGCGAGGCTGCTCGACGCCGAGGGCCGTGAACTGGCCCGGGGCGGGGGCGAACTGCGCCGCCTGGCCCGCATCGACACCTCCGGTCTCGACCCCCGGCTGTCCGAGGCGGAGATGCTCGTCGCGTGCAATCCGTACAACGTGCTCTGCGGACCGCAGGGCGTGGCTCGGGTCTTCGGCCCGCAGAAGGGCGCGACGCCGGGCCAGGTCGAGGAGCTGTCCCTGGCGCTCGACCACTGGGCGGACGTACTCGCCCGTGACGTACGCCCGCGCCTGTGCGGCGTGTCGGGTGCGGCCCCGCCGGACAGCCTGCGGCACGGGCCCGGCACCGGTGCGTCGGGCGGGCTGGGTGCCGGACTGGCCGCACTGGGTGCGAGCCTGCTCCCGCGCTTCGAGGTGCTGCTCGACCACCTCGATCTCGACGCACGGCTCGCCCGTGCCGACCTGGTGATCACCGCGGAGGGCGCCCTGGACCGCCAGACCCCGCGCGGCAAGGTCCCGTCCGAGGTGGCGCGCAGGGCCAAGCTCCACGGCCGTCCGGTGCTCGCGCTGGCCGGGACGATCGGCGACGGAGCCCAGCAGGTACGGGCGTCGGGCGTCGACGCGTACAGCGGCATCCTGCCCGCACCGGTGGGCCTGGCGGAGGCGCTCAGCCGCGGTGGGGAGTTCCTCACCGACGCTTCGGAGCGTGCGCTGCGCATGGTGCTGATCGGCATCGGCCTGACCTCCACCGGCACGACGGTCTCCCGGACGGCCGCTCCCGGCGAGGCGCTGGCACCGGCCGGGTGAGGCCCGTGCCGGGAGGCCGCCGGTGGCTGCCCCGCTCCGCGGGCCCAGGACGTGTCCGTTCCGCGGCGGGAACGCCCGGTGCCTACGGCGTCGCGTCGTCGGCCAGCTCCGCCACGCCCGTGATCCGGTGCAGCGGATACGTGCGGACCTCGTCGGCCGTGTGGTCGTACGCCGTGACGAAGCCGCCCTCGACCTTCACGGGGGCGATCACCCGCTGGCTGGCCGCGCCGTCCGCGTTGACGTAGCCGATCCACACCGCGGACCCGGTCATCGCGGCGGCCTGGACGGTGGCGAGGGTCTCGGCGGGAGTCGTGCGGGGGAGCGAGCCGGCCGACGCCGTCTCCGGGGCGTCCCTGTGGACCACCCGGGCGGCCGTGTCACCGGCCCTGATGGCCCGCACCGCGGCGGTCAGCAGCGTCGCGTCGGGGACCGGAGGGCCCTCGGGGACGGGTGCGGGGGCCGTGCGGGGCGGGGTGCGGCGGGCACCCGCGCGGGTGATCAGCACGTCGCCCTCGGCCGATTCGGCGGCCGGGGCGTACCCCATCTCGCGCAGTGCCTCCAGCAGCGAGCCGGGGTCGGTCTGCGCGGCCAGGACCGTCGGAGCGAGCCGGCGCAGCCGCAGGGCGGCCGAGCGCTTGTCGGCCAGGATCTCGTTCAGCACGGCCTCGTCGTCGCAGCGCACGTACGCGGAGGCGGCGCCGATCCGCAGGTGGCCGTGGCGGCGGGCCACGTCGTCGATGAGGTAGCTCAGCGGCTGCGGCACCGGGGTACGGCTGTGCGTGGCCAGGAAGGCGTGCAGGTCGGAGGCGGCCTGGCCGGCGTCCAGGGCGCGGCGTACGGAACCGGGGGTGAAGCGGAAGACCGTCGCACCGCCCTTGGACTCGATGTCCGCGAGCACCGAGAGCATCTCGGCGAGCGGGCGTTCCAGGGGGCCGGGAGCCACCGCCGTCAGGTCGGCCTGGAGCAGGACGTGGTCGAGGGGCTCGGGGATGAGCGGGGCGAGGCGGGCGGCCGCCTCGCGGGGGCCCTCGTCGAGAAGCGCCCGGGCCTGGGAGGAGAGGGCCCCGCGGCCGGTGATGCCGAGCAGCTCCGCCTCGTTGACGGTCCACAGGGCGATGCGGGAGCGCAGGTCGGAGACGTCGCCGGCGGACGGGGCCGTGCCGGACGCGCCCGTACGCAGCGGCCGTTCCCAGCGGAGGCGGGCCAGCAGGGTCTGCGGGTCGGGGGCGGTGCCCGGGGGGAGCGAGGCGAACAGGGCCAGCACCCGGCGGCGCACCTCGGGCGCGGCCGAGCGGTCCAGCTCGGCGCCGAGCGCGGAGAGCGCCCGTCCCTTGGCATCCTGGCCGCCGACCAGGCCCGCGGTGCGGGTGGCGGCCAGCCAGGCGGCGGCGAGGCGGGTCCAGCGGTCCTGGGCGGGGAGCTCGAGCCAGTCGTCGTAGGCGGGCGTCGCCGCGTACCGCTCGTCGGCCTCGCCGTCGGTGGCCAGCAGCCCCGCCGCGTAGGCGAGTTCGACCCAGAAGGCCGCGATCGGCTCGGACACGTCGAGGGCGTTCGCGACCCGCTTCAGCTCGCGCACGCTCAGGCCCCCCGCGCGGAGGATGGCCGGACCGCCGTTGTTCCAGAGCTTCAGCAGTTCCTCGATCGTGGACAGCGCGGTGAAGGCCTGGCCGGCCGCCGCCCTGTCCACAGCCTGGGGATCGCGCTCGGCCGCCGCCACGAGGGCCGGCGGCACGGGCTCCGGTACGCGGTGGGCGCGGCCGGCCCGCAGGTGCAGCGCGGCCTCGCGCGGCAGGACGACGGTCCGGGTCGACACCGGCAGCAACAGGCCGCGGTCGCGGAGCCATTGGACGGGCGGGGCCGGATTCGGGGTGACCTCCCCGTACGGCGGGCCCCACACCAGCCGGTCCAGCACGGACAGCGCCTCGACCGGGGCGGTGTCCAGCAGTGCGGCCATCCTCGTCCGGTCGGTGAAGAGGCCGGCCAGCGAGGCGACGGCGGAGACCGGGTCATGGGTGGCCGGCAGGCCGGCGGCGGTCAGGATGTCCTGCAGCCGGCCCGGTGACATGCCGGCCGTCGCCTCGGCGACGGTCGGTCCGAGACCGGTGGGGGAAGGGTGCTGCGGGGACGGGGCGAGCAGTTCGCGTGCGGTGCGCACGAGGTGGAGCCGCTCGTCCTCGCCCCAGACGAGGGCCTGTTCGCGCAGGGTCGTGAGCGCGGCGGGCAGAGCGGCGGTGATCGCCGCACCGGAGTCGTCGCGGCGGTCGCCGTCCCCCTCGCCGTCACCGGTGAGGAGCGCGAGCAGCGCGTCGTACGGAGCGGGATCGGGCGCCACGGCCAGCGCCTCCGCGGTCTGCAGGGCGAACCGGTCCAGGTGCTCCAGCGCGCGGATGACGGAGGCGCGCGTGCCGGCCCGCGTCGCCAGCTGGGTGATGTCGTTCGGCACGGGGCTGAGCAGGTCGGGGCGGGCACGCAGCAGCCCCGCCAGCGATTCGTCGCCCCGGGCGCGCAGGGCTTCGGCGAGCGTGCGCGGTGGTGTGGTCGTCCCCATCCGTCCCACGGTAGCCGCTGGAACGCTACCGTCGGGGCAGGGCGGGTAGAGGGAGAACCAACGCGTGGGGATCGAGAGCGACCAGCTTGTCTACGACTATCTGAGCCGGATCGGTGACCTGGCACAGCGGCAACAGCTGTCCTCGGGCGCCCGGATGAGACTTGTCGCGACGGTGCGGGGCGAGATCGACCGTCAGCGCGGGACGAACGGTTCGGACTCTCCGGCAGTGGTCCGGCGCATTCTCGGCCGGCTCGGTCCGCCGGACGAACTCGTCGCCGCGGCAGCCGAGTCGGGCGACGGAGAGGCGGGGCCGCCGGCCCCGCGGGCCGAGCCGGACGCGGCCCCCGCGAAGCCGCGCGCGGTGCCCCGGCCGCGGCGGGGCGTGCTCCGGAAAGACGCGTTGCGCAAGCGCGCGTCGGACGGGGGCGCTGCGCGGGAACCGGACGGGGGCGCGACCCGGGAGGAGACCGGGGAACGGTCCGGCGGCGAGGGCCCGGTGCCCGGCTGGCCGTCCGCCTCGGCCCCGCACATGGTGGGTCTGGACGAGGCGGGGCCGCCGTCGGGGGAGCCCGAGTGGTGGCGGATCGAGCCGGGGCCGTTCGGCGAGGGCGATCCGGGTACGGCCGTGCCGGGGTTCGTGGGCGGGCTGGAGAGCCCGGAGCTGCTGCGGCCCCGGCGACCGGTGGTGGAGGCGGAGACGGAGCCGCCGGCGGACCCCGGGGCCGAGGAGGAAGCCGCCCCGGCCCCGGGGTCCGCCGCCGGCTCCGGAAGGCGGAAGCGGCTGCGGCTCCGCCGTCGCAGGCCCGTCGGCGCCGCACCCGCCCCGGCGGTCGTCGCCGGGAAGCCCGCGCTCGGGAACCCCTTCCTGCTTCTGGCCGCCGCGCTGCTGGTGGCCGGGGCGGTGCTGGGCTCGTGGATCGCGCTCGCGGCGGGCTGGCTGCTGGCCTACAGCTCGCGGCGGATCTCGCGCGCGGAGGCGAAGTGGATCGCGATGGGCCTGCCGGGCGTGGTGGTGGCCGGGGCCTTCGTGTGGCTGTGGGGCCGTACGACGGGCCGCTGGGGCAGCCCCCTGGCGGAGGGCGCGATGGGTGACGCGATGACGGAGGCGTGGCCGGTGGTCCTGCGCACGGCCGCGGTGGCGTCGGCGGTGTACCTGGTGTGGCGGGCGCGGCACCTGCGGGGGTGAGGGGCGCTTCCGGGACGGCCGCTCCGGACGCCCGGGCGGGTGCACCCGTGCCGGGTGCCGGGGGCGGCCGTGGTGCCGGGCCCGCGGTGCCGGGCCGCGGCAGGCCGTCACGGCCGCGTGGGCCCGGGCAGTGGGGCGGGCGCCCTCGCCCACCCGTCTCGGCACAATGGTTCCATGCCCCCACTTGCCCCGACGGTCGGCTTCGACCTTGACATGACGCTCATCGACTCGCGGCCCGGAATCAGGTCCGCCTACCTCGCCCTGTCCGCCGAGACCGGATACGCCATAGACACCGACCTGGTCGTCAGCCGTCTCGGCCCTCCGCTGGAGGACGAGCTGGCCCACTGGTTCCCCGCGGACATGATCGCGGCGACCGCCGACCGGTACCGCGAGATCTACCCCGAACGCGCGATCACACCGACCACCGCGCTCCCGGGCGCCCGCGAGGCCGTCGAGGCGGTGCGGGCCCTCGGTGGGCGGGCGCTCGTCGTCACGGCCAAGTACGAACCGAACGCGAAGCTGCACCTCGAGCACCTGGGCATCGAGCCGGACGCGCTGATCGGCGGGCTCTGGGCCGAGGGCAAGGCGCAGGCGCTCCTGGAGTACGGCGCGCACATCTACGTCGGCGACCACACCGGTGACGTGCGCGGGGCGCACGCGGCGCAGGCCCTGTCGGTCGGCGTCACCACGGGGCCGTGCGACGCGGACGAGCTCCGGGCGGCCGGTGCCGACGTGATCCTGCCAAATCTCACCGTGTTCCCGGCGTGGCTGCGGACCTGGGCAGGACGTTCCTGACGGGCCCGCCTAGCGGGCGGCGGCGCGCTTCGGGGAGCTCTTCCACACCGACCGCACCACCCCCGCCGCGGCGATGAGGAAGCCCAGGCCCATCAGCATGCACACCGCATAAGCCACGGACGGGAACGGATCGGTGCCCAGGAACAGCGGGGCCACAGTGACCAGTGTGGCCAGTGCGCCGATGAAGAAGACGATCGCGCCGACCTGTACGAGCCGGTCGCCTGCGCCTGAAGGAGTAGTACTCACCCGGCCAGGGTAGTTCCCACCCCGGCGGAACCCGTCGGCGACGTCTTGTCTCCGGCCCCCGGGCCACTAGCCTGGGACCGGCGGGTCGTGGAGACCCGCTGTACTGCTATCCGGAGCCGTTTCCGCGGCTCTCCCACGCACCGACGAGTACGAGGACGAGGACAGACGTGCCCACGGGTAAGGTCAAATGGTTCAATTCGGAAAAGGGCTTCGGCTTCCTCTCGCGCGACGACGGCGCCGACGTCTTCGTCCACTCGTCCGTACTGCCGGCCGGCGTCGATGCCCTCAAGCCCGGTCAGCGTGTCGAATTCGGCGTGGTCGCGGGCCAGCGCGGTGATCAGGCCCTGTCCGTGGTGATCCTCGACCCGACCCCGTCCGTGGCCGCCGCACAGCGGCGCAAGCCGGACGAGCTGGCGTCGATCGTGCAGGACCTGACGACCCTCCTGGAGAACATCACCCCGATGCTGGAGCGGGGCCGCTACCCCGACAAGGCCTCGGGCGCGAAGATCGCGGGCCTGCTGAGAGCGGTCGCCGACCAGCTCGACGTCTGAGCGGCCGGGAGGACGGCCCCGGACCTTCGGCCGCTGCCCGGCGTGCGCCGGCCCGGCGTGCGGTACGGCCGCCCGCCGGGCCGCGTCCGTTCCGTCAGCGGGCGCCGAATCCGTCAGCGGGCGCCGAAGGACAGCGCGTCCGGGCCCAGCGGCGGTACGAGCCCTTCGGCCGCCGCCCGCGTCAGCAGCCCGCGGATCGCCGCGTAGCCGTTGTCGCCGAGGTCGGCGGTGAACTCGTTGACGTAGAGCCCGATGTGCTGGTCCGCCACGGCGGGGTCCATCTCCTGCGCGTGCTCCAGGACGTACGGGCGGGACTGCTCCGGGTCGTCCCAGGCCATGCGCACCGACGTGCGGACCGAGTCCGCGAGCTCCTGCAGCATCTCCTCACCCAGGGACCGCTTGGCGATGATCGCGCCGAGAGGGATCGGCAGACCGGTGGTCGACTCCCAGTGCTCGCCCATGTCGGCGAGGCTGTGGAGGCCGTAGTTGCGGTAGGTGAAGCGCGCTTCGTGGATCACGAGCCCGGCGTCCACCCGGCCGTCGCGCACCGCGGGCATGATCTCGTCGAAGGGGAGGACGACGATCTCGCCCACGCCGCCCGGCACCACCTCGGCCGCCCAGAGGCGGAACAGCAGGTACGCGGTGGAGCGCTCGCTCGGTACGGCGACCGTCCTGCCCGTCAGGTCCGTGCCCGGCTCCTTCGTGAGGACGAGCGGCCCGCAGCCCCGTCCCAGCGCACCGCCGCACGGCAGCAGGGCGTACTCGTCGAGCACCCACGGCAGGACGGCGTAGGAGACCTTCAGCACGTCGAGCTCGCCGCGCTCCGCCATTCCGTTGGTGAGGTCGATGTCGGCGAAGGTGACGTCGAGGGCGGGCGCGCCGGGGATCCTGCCGTGGGCCCAGGCGTCGAAGACGAAGGTGTCGTTCGGGCACGGGGAGAAGGCGATCCGCAGCTTCGCACTCGGTGCGGCGGCTTCAGTCCCGGTTTCGGTCGTGTCGGTCATGCTGGGTCCAACCTTCTACTACGGGTGCGGTCTTCCCGAACGCCTCGGTGAGCACGGCCAGGGCCTCGCCGATGCGCCAGGCGGCACGGTCGCGCGGGCCCACGGCATTCGAGACGGCCCGGATCTCGAGCGCCGGGACGCCGATCCGGGACGCGGCCTCGGCGACGCCGAAGCCCTCCATGGCCTCGGCGACCGCCCCGGGGTGCGCGGCCAGCAGCACGGCGGTGCGGGCGGCGCTGCCGGTCACGGTGGAGACGGTGAGCACGGGTCCCGCCAGGGCGCCGGTGGCGGCCGCCACGTCCCGGACGAGGGCGGCGGGCGGCAGGAACGAGTCCCTTCCGAAGCCGAGACCGGTGACGGGTACGAAGCCGTCGGGGGTCTCGGCGCCCAGGTCGGCGGCGACGATGCCGGTGGCCACGACCAGGGAGCCGACGGGCGCGGCGGGGCTGAATCCGCCGCCGATGCCCGCCGAGACGACGAGACCGTACGGATCCGCAGCGGGTGCGGAGGCGAGGGCGAAGGCGGCGGCCGCCGCCGCGGCGGCCGGGCCCGCCCCTCCCGCGAGGACGTCGAACGGACCTGCGCGGTGCACCTCGGCGCCCGGCACCTCACGCACCTGGGCCGGGCCCCCGAACGCACGCGTGACCGCGTCCCGTTCGGCCGGGACGGCGGTCACGACAAGCACCCGCACAGCGGTGGTCCTTCAGGAGGTCAGGGGATCAGGAAGTCTTCTTGAGCTCGAAGTGCCAGACGCCCGTGAGCTTCTGTCCCTTCGTCTCGACGATGCTGATCTGCGTCTTGGACGCGGTCTCCTCGCCGGTCTGGCTGGCGAAGAAGGCGCTGCCCGGGATGGAGCGGTAGGTCTTCTTGTACGGCTCCTGCTCGGCCTGCTGGCCGTTGATGAACAGGGTCCAGCCGTTGTCCGCGATCTCCGGGTCGACGCCGAAGCGGACCTTGTCGTCCATCGCGACCTTGACGGACTTCTCCGCCTTCTTGTTGAGGCAGCCCTGGACCTCGGACTCCTTGAGGGCCTTGCCGTCGTTGTAGCAGGCGGCCTCGGTGTTCACCGAGTTGTCGCCGACCGTCACGGTGGCGAGCGGCGTCGGCTTGTCGCAGGCGGACAGGACAAGGAGTCCCGCGGACACGGCACCAAGAGCGACGCCGATTCGACGGCCCTTACCGGAGAAGAACGCAACGGTCATGCGCCGAAGGTTATCGGTCGTCACCGCTCACGCCACGCGGGGGTGTGGTGTGCCGCGCCGTGCGGCGCCCAGGAGACCCCGTACGGAGGCGCCGGCGCCGAGGGCGAGGATGCCGGCGGCGACGGACATGCCGAGTACTCCGTTGAGGGGGAGGGCGATGCCGATGGCGCCGCCGACCACCCAGGACATCTGGAGCAGGGTCTCGGACCGGGCGAACGCCGAGGTGCGCACCTCCTCCGGCACGTCCCGCTGGATCATCGCGTCCAGCGAGAGCTTCGACAGGGCCTGGGTGAACCCGGCGATCGCACCCAGTGCGGCGACCATCAGGGTGCTGAAGAACACGGCGGCGAGCACGGCGACGCCCAGGGCGAGCCCCAGGACCGTCGCGATGATCACCTCGGGGCCGCGGGCCCGGAGCCAGGACCCCACCGCCGTGCCGCAGGCGTTGCCGACCCCGGCGGCGACGCCCACGATGCCGAGCGAGACGGCGGCGCTCTGTCCGGAGAGCGGGTGCTCACGCAGCAGGAAGGCGAGGAAGAAGATCAGGAAGCCGGAGAGGGCGCGGTGCGAGGCGTTCGCCTGGAGGCCGTGCAGCACGGACGGGCCGACGGACCGCAGCCCCGGCGGCCTGTCCCGGGCCTCCTTCCTCCCGTTCTTCTTCTTGCCGTCCCTGGTGTCGGCCGGGCGTGGCGCCGGGGGCGCCTCCTCGCCGTGCGGCACGACGAGGCGGGCCCTGCGCTCGCCCTTCGCGGAGTCGACCTTGGGCGGCAGGGTGAAGGCGAGGACGGTCCCGCCGAGGAAGATCGTGCAGGCGCCGTAGAGAGGCCACGGCGATCCGATCATCTGGAGCCCGGCCCCGATCGGGGCCGCCACACCCGTCGCCAGCAGGCCGGCGAGGGTGACCCGGGAATTGGCCTTCACCAGGGAGAAGCGGGGTGGCAGGAGACGGGGTACGACCGCGGATCTCACGACCCCGTACGCCTTGGAGGACACGAGGACGCCCAGGGCGGCCGGATAGAGCTCCAGGCCGCCCGTGGCCACCGCCCCCGACATGGTGATCGCCAGCACCGCCCTGGCGAACATCGCACTGGCCATCGCGGCGCGGCGGCCGTGCGGCAGGCGGTCCAGGAGCGGGCCGATCACCGGGGCGAGGAGGGTGAAGGGGGCCATCGTGACGGCGAGGTACAGGGCGACGCGCCCACGTGCCTCGTCCGTCGGGACGGAGAAGAACACCGTGGAGGCGAGCGCCACGGTGATCATGACGTCGCCCGCCCCGTTGACCGCGTGCAGTTCGATCAGCTTGCCCAGGCCGGACTCGCCGGCCCCGTGGGCGTGGGTCGCCTTCCGGATGCCCTTCGCGGTGCCCGTGAACGGGGTCCGCAGGGCACGGGCCATCGCCCGGCCCCCTCTGCGGAGCGGGCCGGCCCCGTCGGAGGACCTGGCGGCAGCCACGTGGTCATAGTGCCCCACGCTCCGCCGTCACGAACCATGATCGGGCCGGGGCGCGGCGACCGATCCCCCTGCGGGTGAGTGGTCCGGGAAGCGGTGGCATGGCTGAGCGGCGTCCGGAAGGGCGCGTGGACCAGGATTCCGCGAGCCGGATTCGTCCCTCTCCGTCCCTGCTCAGCTGTGGATCCGGCACTGTTCCGGTCCTTCTTGGGACGGGCAGGTGGGCGCGGGGCGGCAGAGAGGGTAGCGTGCACTCACGCGCCACCAGCGGTTGTTCTTGGCCGCGCGCCTCTCCTCGATCCCGCAGAATGGGTGGCAGAAGGCGCGCCCGAGGCAGGCACAACGGGTGTGGACGTCGACGCGGCCCCCAGGTCCGCTCCGCCCGCACCTGTCATGGCTGAAATCGGACACCGATGGGCTCCCGGCGCGCTCGTGAGACGGCGTATGGAGAGAAGCGAGACCTGTGAGTGCTGCGACGACGCGAAGCCGTACGGCCCGTATCCCCGCCCCCGACCGCCTGTGTGCCGAAGCGGTAGACCTCGCCCGCGAGGCGGCCGAGGAGGCCGCCTGGCCCGGAGTGGTCGGTGAACATCTGGCGCTGGTCTCCGAGGGTGACCGGGTCGTCACGCATTACTTCGAGTGCAAGGAGCCCGGCTACCGGGGCTGGCGCTGGGCGGTGACGGTCGCCAGGGCCTCCCGCGCCAAGAACGTCACCCTTGACGAAACGGTGCTGCTCCCGGGGTCCGACGCACTGCTGGCCCCGGAGTGGGTGCCGTGGAGCGAGCGGCTGCGGCCCGGCGACATGGGGCCCGGCGACCTGCTGCCCACGGAGGCGGAGGACCCGCGTCTGGAGCCCGGTTACGCGGGCGAGGACGAGCCCCTGCCGAATTCGGCGGTCTCCGAGGTGTCCCAGGAGCTCGCGGCCCTCGTGGACGTGGAGGACGCGGAGCTGACGGTCCGGCCCGCGGGGACGAGCCGCGGCTCGATCGCCTCGGTCGCGGAGGAGCTCGGCACACGGCGGGCGCGGGTGCTGTCCCGGTACGGGCTGCGGCTGGCGGCGGACCGGTGGGACGAGGAGTTCGGCGCGAAGACGCCGATGGCGCAGGCCGCGCCGGCGTCCTGTGTCAGCTGTGCGTTCCTGGTGCCGATGGCGGGCTCGCTGAAGCAGGCCTTCGGGGTGTGCGCGAACGAGTTCGCTCCGGCGGACGGCCGCGTGGTCTCGCTGGCCTACGGCTGCGGGGGGCACTCCGAGGCTGCGGTGATGCCGAAGACGAAGCCGACGCCGCACGCGCTGGACACGTTGCAGGTGGACGACTATTCGCTGCGTCCCGCGGACGACTCCGGCTCGGTGCCGGCCGTGGCGGACGGTGCGACGGAGGACCTGGGCCACTCCTGACGCTCCTGGCCGCCGGGGGCAGGGCCTGCGGTGCGCCCGGGTCCGGCGGGAGTGTGTCCTCAATCGCCGGACGGGCTTGGTGTGGGCCCTGTGAGGGGGAGGCCCTCAAGCGCCGGACGGGCTTGGGTGGGGCTGCCCGGGGGCGGTCTGGTTCGGGGCGCCTCGATGGGGGTTTGTCCGCAATCGCCGGGCGGGCCCTGTATGGCCCTGCGCGGGATGTCCTCGGGGCACCGGGCGGGCCCGGTGCGGCCCTGCGCGGGGATTCCACGGGCGGCGGGCGGGCTTCCCGCGGGCCGGTGCGGGCCGGGTCGTCGTGGGGCGGAGCCCGGACGTCCGGGGGCGAGGGCGCTCGTCCCGACGGTGGAGGCGGCTCCGGTCGCGGTACCTTCGGGCGCACACTGGGCGTCACGGGTCACCGGAAGAGCGGAGTTACGAGCGTGAGCATGAATGCGACCGAGGGGGCCGATCCGTTCGGGACGGCACGGCTGCGGCGCGGCGTGCTCGACGCCTGGGGTGCCGGTCCCGCCCGTTTCCGTGAGGACGCCAACGCCGAGGAGGACCTCGTCCTCGGCGGCTACCGGGACCGTCTCGTCGTCGAGCTGGCGCAGAACGCGGCCGACGCCGCCGCCCGCGCGGGCGTCCCCGGCCGGCTCCGCCTCACCCTGCACGCGGCGGGCGACGGCTCCGCAGTCCTTGCCGCCGCCAACACCGGCGCCCCCCTCGACGCGACCGGCGTCGAGTCGCTGAGCACACTCCGGGCCTCCGCCAAGCGCGAGGGCCACGAGTCGTCCGTGGGCCGCTTCGGCGTCGGCTTCGCCGCCGTGCTCGCGGTCAGCGACGAGCCCGCCGTCATCGGGCGGCACGGCGGCGTCCGCTGGTCCCTCCCGGAGGCCCGCGACCTCGCCCGGCAGGCCGCCGTCGGCAGCCCCGGCCTCGGGGACGAGCTCCGCCGCCGCGACGGCCACGTACCGCTGCTCCGGCTCCCGCTGCCCGCCGAGGGCACCGCTCCCGACGGGTACGACACCGTCGTCGTCCTGCCCCTGCGCGACGGCGTCGCCGAGGACCTCGTCGGGCGGCTGCTCGCCGGTGTCGACGACGCGCTCCTCCTCACCCTTCCCGGCCTCGAAGAGATCGTCATCGAAGGTCCGGACGGCACGAGGACGTTGCGGCGCTCGCTGCACGGCCCGTACACGCACATCGACGACTCCACGCACGGTCTGCACCGCTGGCGCACCGTCGCCCGTCACGGACCCGTCGAGCCCTCCCTGCTGGCGGACCGGCCCGTCGAGGAGCGGCTCCGGCCTTTCTGGTCGGTCACGTGGGCCGTGCCCGTCGGCGAGGACGGGGCGCCCGAGAGCCCCCGTACCGCCCCGGTCGTGCACGCGCCGACGCCCACCGACGAGCCCCTCGGCGTTCCCGCGCTGCTCATCGCCTCCTTGCCGCTCGACACCACCCGCAGGCACCCCGCGCCCGGCCCGCTGACCGACTTCCTGGTGCAGCGCGCGGCCGACGCGTACGCGGAGCTGCTCGCCGGGTGGGAGCCCGTGTCGATCGCCACGATCGCGCTCGTGCCCGGCCCGCTCGGCAAGGGGCAGCTGGACGGGGCGCTGAGGGCCGCGGTCCTGGAGCGGCTGCCCCGGATCGCGTTCCTGGAGCCCGCCGCCCCCCGGGACCCGGCCGCCGAGCCCGACCGGTGGGAGGACTGGGACGCCACCGGAGCCGGTGCTCCCCGCCCCGCGACGACCGCGCTGAGGCCCATCGAGGCCGAGGTCGTCGAGGGTGTGGGCGCCGAGACCGTACGCGTCCTGGCGGAGGTCCTGCCCTGCCTGCTGCCCGCGGGCCTGGAGCGCCGCACCGAGCTCCGCACGCTGGGCGTCGCCCGCGTCCCGCTGACCGAGGCCATCGACCGCCTGGCCGGTCTGGAGCGTGCCGCGGACTGGTGGCGGCGGCTGTACGACAGCCTGGCGGGCGTCGACCCGGACCGCCTCTCCGGGCTTCCCGTACCGCTCGCCGGGGACGGCGCGTCCGACGACGCGCCCCGCACGACCATCGGTCCCCGGCAGGTCCTTCTTCCGCTGCCCGACGCGCTGACCGCCCCGGTCCTCGCCCGGCTGTCCCGGCTCGGGCTGAAGGTGGCCCACCCGGACGCCGCCCATCCGCTGCTGGAGAAGCTGGGCGCCCTGCCGGCCACGCCGCGGGCCGTCCTGACGACCCCGCAGGTCCGGGCCGCCGTGGCGGGCTCGCTGGACGCGGGCGAGATCTGGGACGAGGACGCCCTGGACGGGGAGGAGCTCGCCGAGACCGTCCTCACGCTCGTGCGGGACGCGGACCTCGAACCCGGTGAGGAGCCCTGGCTGGGCGCCCTCGCCCTGCCCGACGAGGACGGCGAACCGGCCCCCGCGGGTGAACTCGTGCTGCCGGGGAGCCCGTTCGCCCAGGTCATGCGTCAGGGTGAACTCGCCCTGTGCGACGGGGAGCTGGCCGAGCGCTGGGGCGAGCAGCCCCTCACCGCCTGCGGGGTGCTGGCCACCTTCGCGCTCGTACGGGCCACCGACGTCGTGCTGGATCCGGACGAACTGGAGCCCCGCGACACCGACTTCGCCGAGCCGGACGACGCCGGGCTGCTCGACGCCGTGGACGTGTGGTGCGAGGACGTCCTGGACCAACTGCCCGACACGCCGGTACCGCCCGTCGCCACGGAGCTCGTCGCCGTGCGCGACCTCGACCTCGTCGACGACGACGCCTGGCCGCAGGCGCTCGCGATGCTCGCCCGCCCGCCGCTGCGCGACGCGCTGACCCAGCCCGTGCGCGTGCTGCTCCCGGACGGGACGACGCAGTCCGTGCGCCCCTACACCGCATGGTGGCTGCGCGACCACCCCGTGCTCGGCGGCCGCCGTCCGGCGGGCCTGCGCGCGGCGGGCGGGGACCCGCGCCTCGCGGGGCTGTACGACTCCGCCGACGCGACCGGCTTCGACGACGTCCAGGTGCTGCGCGCACTGGGTGTACGGACGTCCGTGGCCGCTCTCCTGGACGAGCCCGGCGGTGCGGCCGAGCTGCTGGGCCGGCTCGCGGACGAGGACCGCCCCGTCGGCCCCGTACAGCTGCACTCGCTCTACACGGCCCTCGCCGAGCTGGATCCCGAGCAGGTCACCCTGCCCGACGAGCTGCGGGCCGTCGTCGACGACGAGGTGCGGGTGGTCGAGGCCTCCGACGCCGTGATCGCCGACGCGCCGGACGTGCTGCCGCTGACCGCGGGGCTCCCGCTGCTGCCGGTGGCCCCGGCCCGCGCGGCCGAGCTGGCGGAGCTGCTCCAGGTGCGGCGGCTCGGCGAGAGCATCGAGGCGGAGGTGACGTCCGAGGGTGAGGAGCACCGGGTGCCGGACGCGGTGCGGATCCTGCTCGGTGCGGGGACCCCGGACACGTACGTCGAGCACGGTGAACTGCGCGCGGGCGGTGTGGAGCTGGACTGGCGCCGCACCCGGGACGGGGTGGTCCACGCGTCCACCCTGGAGGGTGTCGCGGCCGGTCTGGCGTGGGCGGCCGGCCAGTGGCCGCGCCGGTTCGAGGTGGCCGCGCTGCTGGAGGATCCGTCGCGCACGGAGGAGCTGGCCCGCGACCGCTGGTTCGACTGACGCCTGCGATCTTCCGAATCATGTGATCTTCACAGGAAAGTCGTCGATTCGTACAACCATTCACATGTGAAACTCGTCTGGTCTTGCGAGTCACCAGACTCGCAGACCACATGGGACCCGTCGGCCTCACTACTTGCCACGGGCCCCCTTCTCCACTGGGGAACACATGCGTATTCGTGCCACTGTTGCCGTTGTCTCCGGCGCCCTGGCTCTGTCCGCTTTCGGCGTCCCGGCCGCGACGGCCGACGACGGCCGCACCTGGACGCCTGACTTCGGGCTCTCCGCCCCGGAGCAGTCCAACGGGCGTATGGCCGCCCGTTCGATCACCGCCGATGACGACCTGAAGATCACCAAGGCCGTGGTGAACGGTGGCAAGGCCATCGTGGTCGGTACCACCGCACCGAAGACGGTCACCCTGGCCATCACGGCCACCGACGACTCGGGCATCGCGGGTGCCGGCGGGTTCGTGTGGATCGGCAGCGACGTCGAGTCCGACGACAGCTTCGGCTTCGGGCAGAACGAGGACGCCGCCAAGTGCAAGGCGGTCAACGCCACGACGTCCACCTGCACGGTCACCATCACCATCGACCCGGCGTGGCTGATCAACTCCGACGCGACCACCTGGAAGGTCGGCGCGGCGGTGGCGAGCAAGGACGGCCAGCTCGTCGAGAACCACGCCTTCGCCAAGACCAAGCTGCAGCGCCTCTCCAAGATCACCGTCAACGCCGCCCCGGAGCCCGTCAAGAAGGGCAAGACCATCACGGTCACCGGCAAGCTCTCGCGTGCCAACTGGGACACCGCCACGTACAAGGGCTACGCCACCCAGGCCGTCAAGCTGCAGTTCCGCAAGAAGACCAGCACCGCCTACACCACCGTCAAGACCATCAAGTCGAGCAGCACCGGTGCGCTGAAGACCACCGTCAAGGCGTCCGCGGACGGCTACTGGCGCTACAGCTTCGCCGGTACGTCCACCACCCCGACCGTCACGGCCGCGGGTGACTTCGTCGACGTGAAGTAGTCGACGGGCAACACCTTCACGATCTATGTGGGGAAGCGGCGGCCGACCAGCCTCCAGGCCATTTCCAGGACGGCCGCCGCGACCGCCGCGATCCCCACCGCGGCCCACGGCATCGTCGTCCCCACGAGTTTCAGGGCGAAGAAGTCCTGGAGCCAGGGCACGACCAGCACGATCAGGAACCCCAGGCCCATCGTCGCCACCAGGGCGACCCGCCACCAGGTGTACGGGCGGGCGATGATCGCCAGGACCCACATCGAGACCAGGAACAGCGTGAGTGTGGCCGCGCTGGTCTCGGCGTCCAGCGCTCCCGTGCCGGCGTAGTGGTGCCGGGCCACCAGGTACGTGGTGAAGGTGGCCGCCGCCGCGATGACCCCGGACGGGATCGCATACCGCATGACGCGGCGCACGAAGTGCGGCTGGGCGCGCTCCTTGTTGGGCGCGAGCGCCAGGAAGAACGCGGGGACACCGATGGTGAGCGTGGAGAGCAGCGTCAGGTGGCGCGGCAGGAACGGGTACTCCACCTGGAAGCAGACCACCAGGATCGCCAGCAGCACCGAGTAGACGGTCTTCGTCAGGAACAGCGTGGCGACCCGGGTGATGTTCCCGATGACCCGGCGGCCCTCGGCCACGACCGACGGCAGCGTGGCGAAGCTGTTGTTCAGCAGCACGATCTGGGCCACGGCGCGCGTCGCCTCGGAGCCCGAGCCCATCGAGACCCCGATGTCGGCGTCCTTCAGCGCGAGTACGTCATTGACCCCGTCGCCCGTCATCGCGACTGTGTGGCCGCGCGACTGGAGTGCCGCGACCATGTCCCGCTTCTGCTGCGGGGTGACACGGCCGAACACCGCGTTCTGCTCGATGGCCGTCGCCATGTCGTCGCGGTCGGCCGGCAGCTTGCGGGCGTCCAGGGTGTGCTCGGCGCCCGGCATGCCCAGCTTCTGGGCGACGGCGCCGACGGAGACGGCGTTGTCACCGGAGATCACCTTCGCGGCGACGTTCTGGTCGGCGAAGTAGGCCAGGGTCTCGCCGGCGTCCGGCCGCAGCCGCTGTTCCAGGACGACCAGCGCGGCGGGCTCGGCCCCCGCGGCGGCGTCCGGGGCGTCCAGCCCGGTCCGCACCCGGGCCAGGAGCAGGACCCGCAGCCCCTGTTCGTTGAGGTGCACGGTCTCGGTGAGGGCGGGGTCGTCGGCGGCCAGCAGTACGTCGGGGGCGCCGAGCAGCCAGGCGGACGTGCTGCCGTCGCCCTCGGTGAAGGCGGCGCCGCTGTACTTGCGGGCCGAGGAGAACGGCATGGCCTGGGTGACGCCCCAGGCCTCCCCGTTCGGCGGGTACGCGTCGATGATGGCCTGGAGGCTGGCGTTGGGGCGCGGGTCGGACGCGCCGAGGGCCCCCAGGACACGGTGGACGTAGACCTCGTCGGAGCCGTTCAGCGGCCGGACCTCGGTGACGTCCATGCCGCCCTCGGTCAGGGTGCCGGTCTTGTCCAGGCAGACGATGTCGACCCGGGCCAGGCCCTCGATCGCGGGCAGCTCCTGCACGAGGCACTGCTTGCGGCCGAGCCGGATGACGCCGATCGCGAAGGCGACCGAGGTGAGCAGGACCAGGCCCTCGGGGATCATCGGGACGATGCCGCCGACGGTGCGGGCGACCGAGTCCTTGAAGTTGTTGTCCTTGACGACGAGCTGGCTGATGATCAGCCCGATCGCGGTCGGCACCATCATCCACGTCACGTACTTGAGGATCGTGCTGATGCCGCTGCGCAGCTCGGACTGGACGAGGGTGAAGCGGGAGGCCTCCTCGGCGAGCTGCGCGGCGTAGGCCTCGCGGCCGACCTTGGTGGCGGTGAACGCCCCGCCGCCGGCGACGACGAAGCTTCCGGACATCACCGGGTCGCCGGGCCGCTTGAGCACCGGGTCGGCCTCGCCGGTCAGGAGCGACTCGTCGATCTCCAGGCTGTCGGCCTCGGTGACCGCACCGTCGACGACCACTTTGTCGCCGGGGCCTAGCTCGACCAGGTCGCCCAGGACGATCTCGGAGACGGAGATCTCGGCGGCGACCCCGTCGCGGCGCACGGTGGGCTTCGCCTCGCCGATGACCGCCAGGCTGTCCAGGGTCTTCTTGGCGCGCCACTCCTGGACGATGCCGATGCCGGTGTTGGCGATGATCACGAAGCCGAAGAGGCTGTCCTGGATCGGCGCGACGAAGAGCATGATCACCCAGAGCACGCCGATGATCAGGTTGAACCGGGTGAGGACGTTCGCGCGGACGATCTCGGTGACGGAGCGGGACGAGCGGACGGGTACGTCGTTGACCTCGCCCCGGGCGACCCGTTCGGCGACCTCGGCGGTGCTCAGGCCCCCGGGAGGCTCGGGCGGAGGGGAGGGTGTTCCGGGGTCCGGCTGCTCACCGGAGGAGTCGAGTGCCCGCTGCGTCATGGAGTCGACGGTACGGGCGGAACCGGTGATTCACCCGCCGGGGTGCGGAAGATCAGACCGGGGGAGGAGCGGGATGGTCCCGTGGTCGTACGTCAGCGCCGCGGGCCGGCGTCCCCGGAGGCGGTCGGCCCCGCGTCGGCGAGCGCGGCCCGCTTGATCGCGGCGTCCCGTGCCCGGACGAACCAGATGCCGATCAGTCCGAGTCCGGCACCGGCCAGGCAGGTCCACACCCACCAGGTGTGCCCGTGGTCGTCGAACCACCCGTAGAAGGGGAGCTGTACCAGGAAGAGGACGAACCAGAGGATCGTGCCGCCGGTGACGGTGGCGACGACGGGGCCCTCCAGGGGCTCGGGTGCCTCGTGCTGCGGGGTCCACTTCTCCATGGGCTCAGTCTAGGGCCCCGGTCCGCAGGGGCTGCCGGGGCAGACGGCCCAAGGGTCTACGCGCGGAGATAGCGATCTTTGAGTTATGTATTCATACTGAATCTGCTTACGGATGACTCGAATTATTCGTGTGAACATCCAAAATTGACCATTTTTACTCCCCCGATGCACGACTGAAGGTCACACATGCCCCCCTCGGCCACCGCTCAGGTCGACCCCACGCCGCCCCCGGCTCCCCGGCAGCCCTCCGGCGGCCTGGACCGGTACTTCAAGATCTCCGAGCGGGGGTCGTCGGTCGCGCGCGAGATCCGCGGTGGCTTCGCCACGTTCTTCGCGATGGCGTACATCATCGTGCTCAACCCGATCATCCTCGGCAGTGCCAAGGACATGTACGGGCACCAGCTCGACGGTGGCCAGCTCGTCACGGCCACCGTGCTGACGGCGGCGTTCTCCACGCTCCTGATGGGCGTCATCGGCAATGTGCCGATCGCGCTCGCCGCCGGTCTCGGCGTCAACACCGTCGTCGCCCTCCAGCTCGCCCCCCGGATGAGCTGGGCCGACGCGATGGGCATGGTGGTCCTCGCGGGCATCGTGGTGATGCTGCTCGTCGCGACCGGGCTGCGCGAACGCGTGATGAACGCCGTACCGAAGTCGCTCCGCAAGGGCATCGCGATCGGGATCGGCCTGTTCATCCTGCTGATCGGCCTGGTCGACTCCGGCTTCGTCTCCCGCATCCCGGACGCCGCGCACACCACTGTTCCGCTGCAGCTCGGCAGCGACGGCCACCTCAACGGCTGGCCCGTCCTGGTCTTCGTCATCGGCACGCTGCTGACCCTGGCGCTGATCGTCCGCAAGGTCCCGGGCGCGATCCTGATCTCCATCGTCGCGATGACCGTCGTCGCGCTCGTCATCGACGCCGTCGCCGGCCTCCCGGCCGGTGCCTGGGGGCTCACCGTCCCCGAGTGGCCCGGCAATCCGGTGGCCTCCCCGGACTTCGGGCTGCTCGGCCAGGTCAGCCTGTTCGGCGGCTTCGGCAAGGTCGGTCTGCTGACCGGCATCCTCTTCGTCTTCACCGTGCTGCTGTCCTGCTTCTTCGACGCGATGGGCACCATCCTCGGCGTCGGCGACGAGGCGAAGCTGATGGACAAGGACGGGCACTTCCCGGGCATCAACAAGGTGCTCTTCATCGACGGCGTCGCCGTCGCCGCGGGCGGCGCGAGCTCCTCCTCCGCGTCGACCTGCTTCGTGGAGTCGACGGCGGGCGTCGGCGAGGGCGCCCGCACCGGACTCGCGAGCGTGGTGACCGGTCTGCTCTTCACGGTGGCGCTGTTCCTGACGCCGCTGGCGACGATGGTCCCCTCGCAGGCCGCCACTCCGGCGCTGGTCGCGGTCGGGTTCCTGATCCTCGCGGGCTCCGTGCGGGACATCGACTGGAGCGACTACACGCTCGCCATCCCGGCCTTCCTCGCGATGCTGATGATGCCCCTCACCTACTCGATCACCAACGGCATCGGCATCGGCTTCATCGCCTTCTCCGTACTGCGCCTGGCGGCCGGCCGCGGCCGTGAGGTCCCGGTGGCCATGTACGCGGTGTCGGCGGTCTTCGTCTTCTACTACGCGATGCCGGCGCTCGGCCTCACGTCGTAGCGTCCGAAGCCTCCACCCCTACGGGGCGGACCTCCGTCGCGCGGACCCGGTCGGCCGGTTCCGCGTGACGGGGATCCGCCCCGTAGAACTTCTCCGTCTCGTCGACGGACGCGTTGAAGCGTTCGTCGAAATCGTCGCGGACGAGCGTCCGGACCACGTAGTCCTGGACGGTCATGCCGCGTCTGGCGGCGTGCCGGCGGAGCCGGTCGAGCAGCTCACCGTCTATGCGCAGGCTGAGCACTGTCGATCCCATGCCAAGCAGGGTCGCGGCACACCTGGTCGTTTCGGTGCTGTTTCCGGCTCGTATTCACTCGTTCGGGTGCTCGTTTTCTTGCGCGTGTACCACCGACTGGTCTTTAGTGAAGCTAATGAGTTACGCTAATAAACATGCCTGACCTGATCCACGACGGTGACAGTGCCGCCGCCGTGAGCTCCCTCCGCTCCGCCGTGATGCTGCTGGGCCGTCGCCTGAAGCACCAGCGCGTCGACGAGTCGCTGAGCCCGACCGAGATGTCGGTGCTCGGCACACTTGCCCGCTGCGGCTCCGCCACCCCCGGTGAGCTGGCCCGCAAGGAGCACGTGCAGCCGCCGTCGATGACCCGCATCGTCGCGCTGCTGGAAGCCAAGGGGCTGGTCAGACTGGAACCGCACCCCGATGACCGTCGGCAGAAGATGGTCAGCCGGACCGAGCAGGCGGAAGCCATGCTCGCCGAGAGCCGCTCAAAGCGGAACGCCTGGCTGGCCGACCTCGCCGAGGGCCTGGACGAGGACGAGTGGGAGAGGCTGCGGGACGCAGCTCCCGTGCTGGAGAAGCTCGCCCACCTCTGACCCGACGGGGCGCACGGGCCGCAGTTCGCGGCCGGTCGCGCCCCGCCGTCACGTCCCCGTCAGTACGTACGTCGTATACGCCCGAGGAGGCGAACCCTTTTGAGTACGGGATCCGGAGCAGACTCCGCCCCCGCACCGACGTCCACCCACGAGAGCAAGACCGGCGGGACCTTCTCGTCGCTGAAGATCCGCAACTACCGCCTGTTCGCCACGGGCGCCGTGATCTCCAACACCGGTACCTGGATGTCCCGCATCACGCAGGACTGGCTCGTCCTGAGCCTCACCGGGTCCGCCGCCGCCGTCGGCATCACCACGGCCCTCCAGTTCCTCCCGATGCTGCTCTTCGGCCTGTACGGCGGCGTCATCGCCGACCGGCTCCCGAAGCGGCGTCTGCTGCTCATCAGCCAGGCGGCGCTCGGCCTGTGCGGTATCGCACTCGCCGTGCTGACCCTCTCCGGCGCCGTCGAGGTCTGGCACGTCTACCTGATCGCGTTCCTGCTCGGCATGGTGACCGTCGTCGACAACCCGGCGCGCCAGTCGTTCGTGTCCGAGATGGTCGGCCCCGCGCAGCTGCGCAACGCGGTCAGCCTGAACTCGGCGAACTTCCAGTCCGCCCGGCTCATCGGTCCCGCCGTCGCGGGTGTCCTGATCACCACGGTCGGCAGCGGCTGGGCCTTCATGTTCAACGGGCTGTCGTTCATCGCCCCGCTCGTCTGCCTGCTCATGATGCGTACGAGCGAGCTCCACGCGTCCGTGACCGTGAAGCGGGCCAAGGGACAGCTGCGTGAGGGCCTGCGTTACGTGTCCGGCAGGCCCGAGCTGATCTGGCCGATCGTCCTGGTCGGCTTCGTCGGTACGTTCGGCTTCAACTTCCCGATCTTCCTGACGGCCTTCGCGGACGAGATCTTCGACGGCGGCGCCGGGATGTACTCGTTCTTCAACATCCTCATGGCGGCCGGCTCCCTGGCCGGAGCCCTGCTCGCAGCCCGCCGCCGCTCCTCGCGGCTGCGGATGCTGGTGGCCGCGGGCACCCTGTTCGGCGCCCTGGAGATCATCGCGTCCTTGTCGCCGTCCGTCTGGCTCTTCTCGCTGCTGCTCGTCCCGATCGGCATGATCGGTCTGACGACCAACATCAGTGCCAACACGAGCGTCCAGATGGCCGCGGACCCCGAGATGCGGGGCCGGGTGATGAGCCTCTACATGATGGTGTTCGTCGGGGGTACGCCGGTGGGCGCCCCGATCGTCGGCTGGATCAGCGACGTCTACGGCGCCCGGACCGGCATGGCGGCCGGCGGCGCGATCTCCATGCTCGCCGCGCTCGGTGTCGGCTTCGCCCTGACCCGCGTCGGGGGCCTGCGCCTGAAGGTCGACCTGCGTCCGGGCCGCCCGCACGTGCGGTTCGTCCCACGGGAACAGCTGGCCACGGCTGCCTGAGCCGTCCCGCGAACGCTGCCCTTCTCCTCGCCGGAGAGGGCGGCGTTCCCGTTTCCGGACGCGGTCGGCGCGGTCGGCGCCCGGCGGGGTCAGTCGGGGAGCCGGTCCATCAGCCAGGTGCACAGCTCCTCGGTGATGGCCGTGTGCGCGGTGGTCGTGGACGAGCAGAGGAATTCGTCCAGTTCGCTCTCCTCCGGGTTCAGCCCGTCGATGGCCGCGTACAGGTCGTCCTGCTTCTCGACGTCGCGGATCGCGACCGCGCTGACCGAGGGGACGAAGCACACGTCCTCGTGCCGCAGGTCGGCCTTGCCGCCGAGCTTCTTCATCGAGTCGGCGAGGATCCTGTAGGTGTGCAGGGTTCCGCCCGGCGCGCCGTCCAGGTCAGGGAAGCCGTTGGTCGCGATGGTCTTCTCGGCCTTGGGGAACCTGCGGTTCAGGTAGGCGGCCGTGACGTCGTCACCCTGGGCCTGGGTGTAGAAGGTGGTGCCCGGGTAGATCCGCTCGATCCGCAGCGCGACCTCGCCGGGCTTCACGTCCGGCAGGCCCACCCCGTCCGCGCGGCCGTTGGCCACGGCGATCCTCCTCGGGATCCGCGGCCAGCCGCCGACCCGGTCCAGGGCGGTGAGGAACTCCGCGCGCTCCGGGGCGACGCCGATCTTGCCGGTGTCCTTGTCGTAGTGCTGCCACAGCATCTGGCGTGCGGCCTGGCTGTCCATCTGCTTCGAGAAGTCGTTCGGGAACGGGATGAAGTGCGAGAACGCCTGCACGCCGACCGGGACGGAAGCGCCGCGGTGCGGGCTGTCGTAGGAGAAGTACAGCGCGGTCCGGTGGTCCATCCGCATCGTCTCCAGCTTCGCGAGTGCGTAGCGGGTGACGATGCCGCCCATGCTGAAGCCGCCGACGACCAGGCGGGCGTCGCCCAGTTGCTCGGCCTGTGCCCGCATGACGGCGGCCGTGACCGTCTCCGCGTTGTCCAGGATCGACGCGCTGCGCTCGTCGAAGCCGAGCAGGATCACGTCCCTGCCGCGGCGCCGCAGCTCGCTGACGAACGGGAAGAGGCCCCGCTCCAGCCCCTGGTAGAGCACGTCGAGCTTGCTCCGGCCGAGGCTGAAGCCGTCGGCCATGATCACGGGTCGGACGAGTGCGGAGTTGCCCTCACCGGGGAACACCCAGGCGAAGCCGTGCGGCAGCTGCCACTCCTCGTGCTCCGGTACCTCGATCGTCCCGGCGGGTTCGGCGGTCAGCGGACCGTCGAGGGTGAACGAACCGACGTTGGGCTCGGTCGTCTCGGACATGGTCGTGCTCCTTGGGGAAAGAATGGGCGGAACGACGTCATCATGGGGGGCGATCCGGGCATATCACTCTTCCGGTCAGAGGGGTTCACCACATCTGATGGAGCCGGAGCGGGAAGGGTTTGACACGCCCGGCACATGCCGTTGGCCTGTTCTCGTCGCTCGCCCGTTCCCCGCCGCACGCGTGCCGTAGGGGGCGGCCGGCGAGCGGGTCCCGGCCTGCCGGACGGGTCGCGGGCGCGCCGTGTGGCGGACGACCGGTCCGGTCGGCAGGGCACGCGGGGGCGCTGGGACACTCGCCGCATGAGCAGCCAGAGACTCTTCGCCGCCGTCCTGCCGCCCGCGCCCGCGGCGGACGAGCTGGCCGGGGCCGTCGCCCCGCTGCACGAGGTGCCCGGCGCCGGGCACCTCCGCTGGACCGCCCGCGCGGGCTGGCACTACACGCTCGCCTTCCTCGGGGGTGTGGAGGAGGACGTGCTGCCGGATCTGCACAGCCGGATGGAGCGGGCCGCGCACCGGACCGAACCGTTCCCACTGCGCGTCCACGGCAGTGGCAGATTCGACGGGCGGGCGCTGTGGGCGGGGGCCGCGGGCGGGCTCGACACGCTGCGGCTGCTGGCCGCGCGGGCCGGTGCCGCCGCCCGCCGGGCTGGGCTGCCGATGGAGGAGCACCGCCGCTACACCCCGCACCTCACCCTGGCCCGCAGTCGCGTCCAGGTGGATCTGAGGCCGTTCACGGAGGCCCTGGCCGGTTTCGAGGGCATGCGCTGGGAGGCGGGGGAGCTCAGCCTCGTCCGCAGCCGGCCGCCCGTGGACGGGGTGCCGGGGGAGCAGCCGCGGTACGAGGTGGTCCGGGCCTGGCCGCTGGGGCGGTGAGCGGGCCCGCGGGGCTGGACGCCGGAGCGGTGGGCGGGCCGGTTACGCTCGTCGGGTGGATCCGAAGACCAGAAACCGCATCATGGCCGCCGTGCTCGTACTGATGTTCGTCGTCGTCGCGGCGGCGTCCGCCCTCGGGGGCTGAGCCCGCGGAGGGCTGAACCCGCCGGGGCGGACGCGTGTGATCCGGCTACCAGGCGAAGTTCTCCGGCGACGGACCCGGGCCGGGGAAGATCTCGTCCAGGGCGCTCAGCACCTCGTCCGACAGCTCCAGCTCCACCGCGCGCAGTGCGGAGTCGAGCTGTTCCCGGGTGCGCGGGCCGGAGATCGGCCCCGTGACCCCCGGGCGGCTGAGCAGCCAGGCGAGGCCCGCCTCGCCCGGCTCCAGGCCGTGCTTCTCCAGCAGGTCCTCGTACGCCTGGACCTGCGCCCGCACCTTCGGGTCGGCCAGGGCCTCCGCGGACCGGCCCGAGGTGGACCGGGCGCCGCCGCCCTCGCGCTCCTTGCGGATCGCGCCGCCGAGCAGCCCGCCGTGCAGCGGCGACCACGGGATGACGCCGAGGCCGTACTCCTGGGCGGCCGGGATGACCTCCATCTCGGCCCCGCGCTCCATCAGGTTGTAGATGCACTGCTCGCTGACCAGGCCGTAGCTGCCGCGCTGCTTGGCGACCTCGTTGGCCTGCGCGATCTTGTAACCCGCGAAGTTGGAGGAGCCCGCGTACAGGATCTTGCCCTGCTGGATCAGTACGTCGATGGCCTGCCAGATCTCCTCGATCGGGGTGGACCGGTCGACGTGGTGGAACTGGTACAGGTCGATGTGGTCCGTCTGGAGGCGCTTGAGGCTGGCGTCGACGGCCCGCCGGATGTTGACGGCGGACAGCTTGTCGTAGTTCGGCCAGGCGTCGCCCTCGCCGGCCATGTTGCCGTAGACCTTGGTGGCGAGGACGACCTTGTCGCGGCGGTCACCGCCCTGGGCGAACCATGTACCGAGGATCTCCTCGGTACGGCCCTTGTTCTCGCCCCAGCCGTAGACGTTCGCGGTGTCGAAGAAGTTGACCCCCGCGTCGAGGGCGGCGTCCATGAGCGCGTGGCTGTCGCTCTCGTTGGTCTGGGGGCCGAAGTTCATCGTCCCGAGGACGAGGCGGCTGACTTTGAGTCCGGTGCGTCCGAGCTGCGTGTACTTCATGACCCCCAAGCCAACTCCTTCGAGCGCGCTCGAAGCAAGGGGTGATCTCAGGCGCGCCGGGCGAACCGGTCGAGTGCCGCGACGACCGCGCGTCTGGTCGCGGGCCCGCCGAGGTGGCCCGCGCCGTCGATGACCGTCAGCTCCGCGTCCGGCCAGGCCCTGGCCAGCTCCCACGCGGTGGTCAGCGGTCCACCCAGGTCGAAGCGGCCGTGCACCAGGACACCGGGGATGCCGGCGAGGCGGCCGGCGTCACGGATCAGCTGTCCCTCCTCCAGCCAGGCGGCGTGCGCGAAGTAGTGGGAGCAGATCCGGACGAGCGCCTGCCGGCCGCGGTCGGGCCGGTCGCTGTACGGGGACGGGCCGGTGTGCGTCTCCATGGAGACGACCGCGTCCTCCCACGCGCACCAGTCGGCCGTGGCCCTCGCGCGCACCTCCGGGTCGGGGCTCTCCATCCGCCGGGCGTACGCGGCGACGAGGCCCCCCGGGCCCTCGGCCTCGGGGACGCCCGCCCGGAACCGGTCCCAGGCCTCGGGGAAGATCTGCCCGGCGCCGCGGTACAGCCAGTCGATCTCGCTGCGCCGGGTCGTCGTCACCGCGGAGACCACGATCTCCGAGACCCGTTCCGGATGCTGTTCGGCGTACGCCAGGATGAGTGTGGAGCCCCAGGAGCCCCCGTACAGCAGCCACTTCCCGATACCCAGGTGCGTGCGCAGCTGCTCCATGTCGGCGATCAGACGGGCCGTCGTGTTGTGCCGCAGGTCGGTGGCCGGGTCGCTCGCGTGCGGGGTGGAGCGACCGCAGTTGCGCTGGTCGAAGAGCACGACGCGATAGAGGTCCGGGTCGAAGTACCGCCGGAACAGCGTGCCGCAGCCCGAACCGGGGCCGCCGTGGACGAGGAGGGCGGGCTTGCCCTCCGGGTTGCCGCAGACCTCCCAGTACACGAGGTTGCCGTCGCCCACGTCCAGCATCCCGTGGTCGTACGGCTCGATCGGCGGGTACGTCTCGTCGGGTGTCCTGTCCACCGCGCTCCTCCCCCTCCGGCGGTTCGCCTGCTCGTGTGTGCCGGGCGGCCCGGTGCACGCACCCGCCCGGCCGGGAGGGCCCGGCTCCGGTCGGCGGCCCCTGCGCGTGCGGGCGCACGATAGCCTCCGGGCCGGGCGGGGCCGTAGCGCAGAGGTCGTCGCGCCGGTCTCCACAACCGCGAGGACGCCGGTTCGAATCCGGTCGGCTCCGCCCTTCCGCCCCGGCCCCCGCCCGAGTGCGGCCGGCCGACGGCGCTACGGGCCGACGGGCAGCCGACGCTTGTGGTCCGTGAGGCGGTAGCGGCCGACGATCGTGTCGAAGGCCCGCTCGTCGACCGGCTTGCCCTCCAGGAAGTCGTCTATGGCGTCGTAGGTGACCCCGAGCGCGTGCTCGTCCGCCTTGCCCGGGGCGAGCGTCTCCAGGTCGGCCGTCGGCACCTTCCAGACCAGCTCGGTGGGCGCGCCCAGCGCCTCCGCGACGGCGCGCACCCGGCGCTTGGTCAGTCCGGTCAGCGGGACGACGTCGGCCGCGCCGTCCCCGAACTTGGTGAAGAAGCCGGAGACCGCCTCGGCCGCGTGGTCCGTGCCGACGACCAGGCCGTTGTGCGCCCCGGCGACCGCGTACTGGGCGATCATGCGCTGCCGGGCCTTGATGTTGCCGAGCACGAAGTCCTGGTGATGGGGGTCGCGGAAGGTCACGTCGCCGGTGAGCAGCGACTCCTGCGTGGCGTCGCTCGCGGGCCTGATGTCCACGGTGAGCACGTGGTCGGCCCGGATGAAGGAGAGCGCGAGCTGGGCGTCGTGCTCGTCGGCCTGGACGCCGTAGGGGAGGCGCATCGCGTAGAAGCGGGCCTCGTGACCGGCGCCCCGCGCGCGCTCGACGGCGAGCTGGCACAGCCGGCCGGCGGTGGTGGAGTCGACGCCGCCGCTGATGCCGAGCACCAGGGAGCGCAGCCCCGTGGAGGTCAGCCGTTCGGCGAGGAAGGCCACACGGCGCTCGATCTCCTGTGCGGCGTCGAAGGTCTCCGCGACCTCCAACTCCCGGGCGATCTCCTGCTGCAGGGCGATGTTCGCCGGCTCGCTCACGTCTGCTCCTCGTTCCGGTCCACGGTGGCCCGTCCCGCCCACCCTACCCACGGCCCTCTTCCTGCCGGGCCGGTGCGGGGGCGGAGCCGGGGGACCGTCAGCCCTTGACCGCCACGTGGTACGCGGAGCCCCACAGGGTCACCGCGGAGGCCAGGCCCACCACCGCGCGCACGCTCTCGTCCGACAGGCCGGCCGCGATGAGCGCGAGCCCGGTGACCGCGACCGCGCTGAGCACGACCGCCGTCACCCGGTACTGCCACTGGTCGTAGAGGCGGGCGAGCGGGAAGAAGTGCAGTCCGACGACCAGCGCGATGGCCGGCGGCACGAACGCCGGGTGGCCCGAGGCGTTGGCCACCGCGATCACGGCGAAGACCGCCACG
Source organism: Streptomyces clavifer (assembly GCA_014651175.1). Classification (GTDB taxonomy): domain Bacteria; phylum Actinomycetota; class Actinomycetes; order Streptomycetales; family Streptomycetaceae; genus Streptomyces; species Streptomyces clavifer. The sequence goes on from BMWJ01000010.1 coordinate 157,804, forward strand.
AGCTCGACGACGTTCACGATGCCGACCGAACGTGCCCAGTTCCGCGGCAGGTCCACCATGCGGGGCGATGGGGCGGCTCCCCTGCGGTAGGCAAGGAGGACCGCTGCGGCGGCGAGCGGCACGGCGGCGATCTCGACGGTCAGGGCCGCACCGGGCGACGCGAGCCCGGACGCTCCGGCGAAGGCCCAGACGACCGCGAACACCGACAGGACGACGGTGCCGCGGCGTCGCAGGGTCCGGGTGAGGGCCTCGCACTCGGCATCCGGCACGGCCGCGGTCGAGGGCGTGGGCTGGATCATTCGGCCGAGAGTACCGCCGTCGTCGGCCCCGTCCGACGGTTTCGCCCAGGCGCGGGGAACCTCCACGTACGGAGGCGTGCCGTCCGCCCCGCCCCGCCCCGACCAGCCGTTCCTTCAGGGCGCCAGGACGAGCCGCCCCGTACGCCGCCCTCCGCGAGGCGGCCGTACGCGTCGGTCGCCCGCCAGGGGGTACGTGCGTGCCCCCCGGGGCGTCAGAAGCCCCGCGTCGACCGGCTTCACGAGCTCGCCGAGCCCGTCGCCGTCCGCGGCCGGCTCCACGACCTGTTTCTCCCGGCCCACTAACCTGGGAGGAGTTAACTCCTGGGTGCGTAGGCCACCCACAGGCAGGACCGGAGGCAGCCAGGCCCATGGCGACACGCACCGCGGCCCAGCGCCGCGAAGAAGCCCCATCCGCGTACGACGCGTTCCTCGGGGACCGCCCGACCGACCAGCTGCTCGGGCTCCTCGGTGACAAGTGGGTCGGCCTCGTCGTCAGCGCCCTGCGTGACGGACCGATGCGCTACAGCGACCTCGGCCGCAGGATCGCCGGGGTGAGCCAGAAGATGCTGACGCAGTCGCCGCGCTCGCTGGAGCGCGACGGTCTCGTCACCCGCACCGTGACGCCGTCCGTCCCCGTCCGCGTCGACTACGGGCTGACGGAGCTCGGGCACAGCCTGAGCGGTCCGCTGTCCGCGCTGAAGGTCTGGGCGGAGACGCATTTCGACCGGGTCCACGAGGCCCGTGGGCGCTACGACGGGGAGGTCGCCGCGTGAACGCGACTCCTCAGGTGCTCGCCGTGCTGGACGAGCTCCTCGCCTCCGCCGCTCCCGGCGAGCGCGGCGCCTTGTGGCACCTCGCCGAGCAGGGAAGGGAGCTGGACGCCAACGTCGTGCACCTGCCGCCGAACGCCGGGGTGGGCGAGCACCAGGAGGACGTCCTGGACGTGCTGCTGGTCGTCCTGGCGGGCGGCGGCAGCCTGCGTACGGGCGGCGACACCCTGGACCTCGCCCCGACCACGGTCACCTGGCTGCCCCGCACCTCCCGCCGCGCCCTGGAGGCGGGGCCGGAGGGGCTGACGTACCTGACGGTGCACCGTCGCCGGCCGGGGCTGATGATCAAGCCCGCGGTGCGGGTGCCGGCGACGACGCACGAGGGCGGCGAGGCCCCCTGCATGCTGGACCTGGTCTGCCCGGAGTGCGGGCGGCTGTCGGCGGACCGGAACCCCGCGTTCTGCAGTGCCTGCGGGGAGCCGTACCCGGGGCGTTGACCGACGGCCCGGGTACGGCTCGCGGGCTCAGGCGATGGCGCCGGCGAACTGGCTCGCGCCCGACTCCGTGCCGTCCGCGTACAGGACGGTGAAGCGGTAGAAGAGCGTCGTCGCCGTCGGCTGGTGGGCGTCGTGCCAGGACATGGGGTGGTGGATCCCACCCGTGCCGACGAGGTCGAACGTCCCGTTCGCCGGGTTCCAGCGGTGGACGGCGAAGCCGGTGGCCTCGCTGCCGTTCTCGTTCGTGGTGTCCTCGAGGTACAGGTCGAAGTAGCTCGGCCCGTTGGCGCGGATCCAGGTGAAGGGCGAGCCGGTGGCGGGCGGGGCGGTCGGACGGAGGTCCAGCTCGGTGACGGCGGTGACCGCCGCGCCGGTGTCCGGGGTGAGCTGGTTGCCGTACTGGTCGACGCCCACCACGGCGTAGCGCACCTGCTGGCCGTCGGCGGGCGTGACGTCGTGCCAGGTCGTCCCGGTGAGCCACGGGCGCTCGTTGGTGCGGTCGCCCACCGGGGTGTAGGTCCACTCCCCGTCGGCGAACGTGCCGCGCAGCACCCGGTAGTGGTCGAGGGACGGGTCGACGCTCGCCTGCCAGGAGACCGTGACGCCGTTCTCCTTCGGGACCGTCGTGACGCCCTCGATCGCGGCGGGGGAGGTCGTGTTGCCCGTGACGGCGACCTGGAGGTCCTGGGAGGGGGTGCCCGGGTTGCCCTCCCAGTCCTTGGCGACCACCCAGTAGTAGTAGGTGCTGCCGGGCGTCGCGGTGTTGTCGACGAAGGTGCTCGTGTCGCGCAGTCCCTGGGCGATCTCCGACACCCTGGTGCCCGCGGAGCGCGGCTTGGGCGACCGGTGGACCGAGTAGCCCGCGAAGTCGCGGCTGGTCTGCTCGGAGGCGTCCCAGGTCACGGTGACCCCGGTCTCGCCCTCCGAGGCGTGTGCGCCGAGCGGGGTGTCGACGGGACCGGTGAGGTCGTCCGAGTAGTACTCGGCGGTGCCCGAGGCGGGGGATTCGTTGCCGTGCGTGTCGACGGCGGTGACGACGTAGTAGTAGATGTCACCGGTCTGCGGCAGCGGTCCGGTGTAGCCGCCGCCCGAGGAGGCCAGCCTGTTGGCGGGAGTGAGGGCGACCGGCACGGAGGTCGAGCGGTACACCCGGTACTCGGCGAGGTCGGGCTCGGTGTTGCTGTCCCAGTAGAGGGTGATCCTGGTGGGGGAGCCCATCGCCCAGTTGTCCTCGACGCCCTTGGGGGCGGCCGGGGCGATGCGGTCGACGGTGGTGACGCCGAGGTCGGCGGTGCCCGCGGAGGTGTTGCCCGCCTTGTCGTGGGCGCGGACCTCGTAGTAGTAGACGTTGCCGTCCTTCGGGACGGTCGTGTCGGTCCACGTGGTGGAGGTCGTCGTCGCGATCGGCTTCGTGGGGAAGGAGGCCCCCTTCAGCCGCCGGTACACGCGGTACCCGGCGAGGTCCATCTCCTTGTTCCCGGCCCAGCCGACCCGCATGGTCGACGTCGCCGTGTCGTAGGCCGCGGTCGTCCCGGTGGGGACGAGCGGCTTGACCTTGTCGACGGCCGCCGTGGTGCGCGGTGTGTACGCGAACTTGACGCCGGCGGCGCCGGTCCAGTTGACGAAGTCGACCCGGAGGCTGTGCTTGCCCGCCGGAATGGTCACGTTGACGGTCTTGGAGACGGTGGAGGAGACGTTCTTCCACACGTCGACCTTGCGGACGCCGTCGACGTAGACGCGTATGCCGTCGAGAGCCGATGCGCTGAAGGCGAAGGGCCCGCCGGAGCCGAAGTCGCGGGTCATGGACCAGCGGACGCCGAAGTTGTTCGCGGGCATGCCCTTGACGCCGGGGGCGCCGGTGCCCCAGTTCTGGTCGATCACGGAGTCGCAGTCCGTGCCCCTGGGAGTCCCGGTGAACGTGGTGTTCGCGTAGAACGTCCGCTTGAAGACGGGCGATGCGCAGGTCACGGCTGCGGAGGCCGGGGCTGCCGCGGTGAGCAGGCTGCCCGCGGTGGCGAGTACGACGGCGCTCGCGGTGGCGACCGTCGTGCCTCTGGATCGGTTCATTCGTTCCTTCGGTCTTGATCGTCTGTGGCAGGAATGCGTCTGCCGACGATCAAGACCTATGAGGAATGGTCATGGTTGTAGTCACTGGCCGAGACCGCCGTTGCTCTTCAGCAGCTGCCCGTTGACCCACTGCCCCTGCGGCGAGCAGAGGAAGTCCACGAGGTGCGCGGTGTCCTGCGGGGTGCCGAGGCGGCCGAGCGGAGTGGCCGCGGTGAGCACCTCCTTCGCCTCGTCGGGCATCCAGCCGGTGTCCACCGGGCCGGGGTTCACGGAGTTGGCCGTCACGCCGAGGTGGGAGAGCTCGTGCGCGGCGGCCAGGGTGATGCGGTCCAGGGCGCCCTTGCTCGCGCCGTACGGGAGGTTGCCGACCGTGTGGTCGCTGGTGAGGGCGACGATCCGGCCGGTGCCGGGCGCGCCGCGGAAGCGCAGCCCGAATTCGCGGATCATCAGCCAGGTGGCACGGGCGTTCACGGCGAAGTGCCGGTCGAAACTCTCGATGGTGGTGTCGAGCAGCCCCGAGTCGACCGACTCGCAGTGGCACATCACGAGCGCGGTGACGGGCCCCAGGCGCCGCTCCGTCTCGTCGTAGATCCGCGAAGGGGCGTCCGGGTCCGCGAGGTCCGCCTCGACCGCCACGTGGGCGGCGCCGTGCTCGGTGAGCATCCGGCCGATCGCGTCGGTGGCGCCGCGCTCCACCCCCCAGTCCATGCGCCGGTCGTACGGGCTCCAGTAGGTGAAGGCGATGTCCCAGCCCGACGCCGCGAGCTGCCGTGCGATGCCGGCACCGATGCCGACGGTGCGGCCCACTCCGGTGATCAGGGCGAGCGGGCGACGTGCCGTGTCGTTCTCGTCCATGGTGGTCACAGACGGAAATGGTGCGGGACGGCCGGCGGTCGCGGCAACCGCTTTGCTCCCTGCCGGACTTCACGGCGGCGGTCCCCCCGCTCGCTCGCCCGGACCGCGGCGGGCACGGCTTCTGCGGGCGGGCGGGCGCGAACCCGGGGTACCCCTAGGGCGCGGGCGGGGCCCCGAGGAACTCGATGATCTCGGGGGCGATCTTCCTGGGCGCCATGACGACCGCTCCGTGATTGAGCCCCTTCAGGGTGCGGTGCCGGGCATCGGGCAGTACCTCGGTCAGTGCCTGTGCGGCCCGTCCGAATCCCTCCGGGCTCCGGGATCCGGTCAGCACCAGGACCGGGGCCTTCACCGCGGACCAGGGCTTCGGCTCCAGCGGCCTGCCCCGCTGGGTGTCGCCCATGACGGCGAGGTCGTACGGCAGGGTGTGGGCCATGCCCGTGAGGGTCCGCCAGACGCCGGGCATCAGCCGCATCGATCCGACCATGAACGCGGGCATGTTCTGCGCCTGGACCATGAACGCCTTCACGGCCTCGCTGCGCCGGTCCTCGGCGAGCAGGGTGCCGATGTGGCCGGCGAAGCCCTCGGGCGGACCGAAGTCGTCCTGGGTGACGGAGAACGGCGGTTCGTAGAGCGCGAGCCGGTCCACGTCCAGACCGGCGGCGGCCGCACGCAGCGCGAGGACCGCGCCGGAGGAACTGCCGAACACGGAGGCGGAGCCGCCCGCGTGCCCGATCAGGGCCGCTATGTCCTCGACCTCCCGCTCCACGGCGTACGCGGCACCGTCGGAGCTGGCTCCCCGGCCGCGGCGGTCGTAGTTGATGACGGTGAAGTGCCCCGCGAGGATGCCCGCGAGCTTCCTGGTGTCGGAGCGGTCGGCCAGGGCCGAGGACACCAGGATCAACGCGGGTCCACGGCCCGATTGTTCGAAGGCGATCGATGTGCCGTCGCTCGACCGGACCTCGGTCTCGACGGTTCTCCCACTGGCTGTGGACATGTTTCCTCCGGGTGATCGGTAGCCGACTGCAGGGGGTAGACCGGAGCGGGGGCGAAAACTCATCGGCGGGCCTCTTCCGGACCGAGACGTGCCGGCCGCCGTGCCGAACATTTCCGCGTTACCACTTCCCGGTTCACCGGAGTGCGCAACTCCACCCCCCAAGTACACGACAGTGCGCAGTCGTTCCGGGACGCTGGTCACCGCAGGTGAGGGCCGTCAGGCTCTGCTCATGGAACAGAAGAGTTCACCGGGCCCGACGCCTTCCTGGGTCCCCGCCAGTGGGCACGCCCTTCGGCACACGGGCATCCACTTCGACACCGTGCGCATCGCCGGGCTGCCGGGTGAGCAGGTGGCGTCCGAGCTGATGCGGTTCACGGACTTCCGCGCGGGTCCGATCGTGCGGTCCGGGACCGGTGAGCGGAGCGTGTACTTCCTGTTGCCGCCGCACAGCGCGGCCGTGTACCGGTGGCCTGCCGGGGCGCGGCTGATGGGCAGGGACGCGCGGTGCGACGCCTTCGTGGGCGTGCCCGCCCTGGACGGGCGGACGTGGCCGCTGGAGTGGCGCTCGCGGCCCACGGCCGAGACACCGTTCGTGGATGCCGGGCTGCTGCACGAGCTGGCGACCCTGACCCTGGAGGGTGCCTGATCGAATGCGTGTGCCTACGGCATATGTGTAAGGGGTGTGCGCGTCGTGCAGTAACGTGATCGTGTCATTACGCTCTGTGCGCACGGGTGCGCAGGGCGGCCCCCGGAGGTGCTACCAACACCGGCCCGGGGACCTACACCCACGAGTGGAGAGAACCCACCGAGATGATCCGGCATGTTATCGCGCCCTCCCGGCGCTTCACCAAGGCTTCGCACGATGTCGTGCGCCATCCGCGACTCACCAGCGACGCGAAAGTCCTCCTCCTCTATGTGCAGGGCCTCCCCGACGAGCAGAGCGAGAAGCCGCTGAGCGAGCTCGCGCGGCAGCTCGGGATCACAGGCCGGGCGTACCAGAAGACCAAGCAACTCCTCCTCGGCCACGGCTTCCTGCACGAGCAGCGGCGGCAGGGGGACCGCGGGCTGTGGACCACGGCGCAGCTGCTGTCCAACGTGCCTCTGACGGCGGAGGAGGTGACCGGGATCCGGACCTCCGAGGGGGCACCGGCGGCCCTTCCGGTCCCAACGGTGCCTCCGGGTGTGCAGGCTCCGGTGGTCGGTGCGCCAGCGGATCGGGCGGTCGGCCGCCAACTACCGGTAGACGAAGAACGTGAGAAGAACTATCCCCGCCCACCCTCCGAAGCGGAGCCGGAACCTGGGCCGCCGCCGGAGTCGAGTCCGGAGCGGGCCCCGGAGCCGGAGCCCGAGCCGGAGTCGGCGGACGTCGTGGAGGGCGAGAAGGTGTTGCTGTCGCTGCGGCACGTACGCCGCGAGCTGTACCTCGGCGCCAAGGAGGCCCGCGGCCTCGCGGCCCTGGCGGGCCAGTGGCTGCTGCGCGGGATCACGGCGGCCCAGCTGCGCCAGGTGCTGACGAGCGAACTGCCGGAGGGCGGGGTGCGGTCGGCGGTCGGGTTCCTGCGGTACCGGCTCGTGCACAAGATGCCGGAGGAGGTCCGCCGGCCCGAGCCGCGACCCGATCCGCGGGCCGAGGCGCTGCGGGTCGCCCCGCTGATCGCCTGTGCCGGACCCGGGGACGACCACGTGTTCCGTGCGCTGGACGGCGAGACGCACTGCGGGGACTGCCGGCGCGAGGAGGCGGTGCGGCAGTGGCAGGCGCGGCGGGCGCGGGAGGCGCTGCTCCCGGCGGACCGGTCGTGGCGGGAGCGGTTCGCGGCAGTCGCCGCAACGGCCGGTGATCCGTGCTGACCGTACGATCAACTGGCCGGGCAGCCAGAGGACTTCACCGGAAGGGCGGCGCGGCGCAGCACCCTTCCGGGCAGCGGGGCGAGGACAATGGCGCACGCGCCATGCAGAGGTGACGAAGCCCTCTTCCGCGCTCGCGACCCCGCTCAGCCGTCGCCGCGACAGTCGGAGATGTGGCAGACGAAGGAGGATCCGTGGTGGATGTCCCGGTGGACCAGGTGACCGGCACCGTCGACAGGGCTCGTGTGCGGGCCCAAGAGCAGCTTCTTGACGCGGGACGGGAGATGTTCGGCGTCTACGGCTACGCGCAGACGTCGGAACAGGCGCTCTGCGAGGTGGCCGGAGTCCCGGAGGAGGTGCTCTGGGAGGAGTTCGGCTCCAGGGAGGGCGTGCTGATCGCCCTGCACAACCAGGTGACGACGTCCGGGCTGCGGGCGGCGGAACAGGCGCTGCTGTCGCCGGGGATGGATGACTGCCCGGTGGAGCAGCGGTTCCGGATCCTCTTCGACGCGTACGTGTCCGCGGTGACGCGGGACCTGCGCGAGGCCCGGGTGACGTTCGTCGAGGTATTGGGTGTGAGTCCGGCCGTCGACGAGCACTGCAAGCGGTGGCGGGACCTGTGGGCCGACTTCCTGACCGGTGAGGCCGAGCGGGCGGCGGTCCGCGGCGAGGCGGAGGAGCGGGACCACCGGGTGGTGGTGATGGTGATGGTCGCCACGGTGCACGAGCTCATGGCCCACCACAGCCGCCGTCCCCGCAGGGCCCGGCCGGAAGAGGTGTCGGCGGAACTGACCCAGCTGGGGCTGGCGATGCTGGGGAGGGAGCCCGGATAGCGGCCCGAGGACATCCGGGGCCGGCTGACGGCGCGCGGCGTGTGCCGCAGAGGCCCGCCGGGGCGGGTGGGGTGACCCGGCGGGCCTTCGGGGCGGCCGGGGTCAGGCGGGCGCCGGACGGCCGGGCAGGGGGTGCGTCAGGAGGAATTCGGTCGCCCGGGCGATGGCCTCGGCGGAGGTGGGGTGGACGGCCTCGGACTCCTCCTCCCGCTGGTCAGCGGCGGTGGCGGTGTACCACCAGGCGTCGGCGTCCGGGTCGTGGTGGATGACGGCCGAGCCTCCTGCGTAACGGAGGGGGACGGACTCGCCGGCGGACTTCTTGACCACGGCGTACGGCCACTTGAGACGGGCGGACTGGCGCTTGATGCCGCCCCAGGCGGCGCCCAGCTGGGTGTAGTTGGCCCCGTTGCGGCCCGCGACGGTGGCGGCGCTCTCGGCCAGCCTGTCGACGGACCGTCTGGTCTCGTGCAGGGACCGCAGCAGGGCCAGCTGGACGTCGGGGGAGGCCATCAGGGCGGCGTCGAAGGGCTTGCCGGCGGTGCGGTAGGCCAGTGCGCGCGTGGAGATCCGCTCGGCCAGCGCGCGGGCCGCTTCGAGCACCTTGTCGTCCATGGTGAACGTGTCGTCGTCGGTGGGTTCACTCCAGGGGGGTTCCACCAGGGTGGTGACGGTGGACCAGAAATTCTCGTCGTCCCTGTCGGGGACGGGGATCGCCGCTGCGTCGTCCATGCGACAAGGATATCTGTCGATCGGATCGCTTGACAAGGAAAACTGTCAACGAGGTCGGCGACAGCTTGGATTGTCGTCGTCCCGGACTGATGTCGGCGGTCAGGGGCGGGCCGGCGTTTCCCGTCGCGGGCGCGTTGCACGCGGGTGGCGACCCCTGGCCCGATGCCGGCCCTGGGATCCACGGGCCGGTGGCGTCGTTCGGGGGCCGCGGCGGACCTCGCGCCGGTCGCCCGCGGTCAGGACCCGGAGGGTCGGCTGCCCGTCCCCGATGGTGTCCACGGCGCGGCCCGAGATCCGTCCGGGCCGGTGCGGATGCAGGTCAGAACCTGATACGGGCGGCCACGGGCAGATGGTCGCTGCCCGTCCCGGGCAGCGACCAGACGCGGGTGACCGTCGCCGACCGGGCCATGACCTGATCGATCCGGGCCAGGGGCAGCTTCGCCGGCCAGCTGAACGCGAAGCCGGACTCGGCCCCGGCCAGTTGTGAGGTGACCGGTTCCAGCCCCCGGTCGTCCAGGGTGCTGTTGAGGTCTCCGAGGAGGATCACCCGGTCCAGCGGCTCGGCGGCGACGGCCGCACCGAGGAGGGCCGCGCTCTCGTCCCGCGGGCCGGAGCTGAATCCGCTGCCCGGAACCAGCCGGACCGAGGGCAGATGCGCGACGTACACGGCGACCTCGCCCCGTGCCGTCCGGGCCGTCGCCCGCAGCCCGCGGTCCCAGCCGTCCCCGACGGACTCCGGTTTGATGTCCACCTTCCGTACGTCGGACAGGGGGTGCTTCGACCAGAGCCCGACCGTGCCCCGGGCCGCGCGGTGCGGATAGTCCGCCGACAGGGCGGCCTCGTACGCGGGCAGAGCGCCGGGCGTCAGCTCCTCCAGGGCGATGAGGTCGGCCCCGGCCCGGAGCAGCGTGCGCACCGTGCCCGCCGGGTCCGGGTTCTCGTCGCTGACGTTGTGCTGGAGGACCGTGAGGGTGGGCGCGGAATCATTGGCGGGGAGCAGATGACCGCCGAAGAGGCCGAGCCAGGCGGCGGCCGGCAGCAGGGTCGCGGTCAGCGCGACGTACGAGCGGCGCAGCAGGGCCAGGACGAGCAGGACGGGGACGGCCAGGCCCAGCCAGGGCAGGAACGTTTCGAGGAGGCTGCCCGCGTGGCCGGGCGTCTGGGGCACCGCGGGGTGGAAGACCAGGAGGAGGGCGGTGAGGACGGCCAGCAGCCCGAGGACCCGCCCCCTCCGCGAACCCCATGGCCCGCCGCTGTTCTCCGGCTTCGTCATCGCACGTTCCTCCCCGTTGCCGTCCACGCCGTCGCCGTCCCCCACCGGACCGGTTCCGGGCGGGCCCTGCGGCGCCTCAGGCGAAGGCGGGCACGCCCGCGTACGGGCCGCCCACTTCCCACGCCTGGTGCATCGCGTCCGCGAAGGCCCCGGCCAGTTTGTGCTCGCCGCTGGGGCCCGGGTGCGTGCCGTCGTACGTGTCCGTGCGGAGGTCGTATCCCGCGGGGTGCGAGGCCAGCAGGAGCGGGGAACGCGGGTCGTCCAGGTCGGCGACCACCTTGGCGAGCAGCATGTTGAAGCGGTCGCACTCGGCGGCGAAGGGTGCGTCGGACTCGGCCCGTATGTTCGGTATCACGGGCAGCAGCACCATCTTGACGTGCGGGTTCGCGGACCGGGCGGCGGTGACGAACGCCCGTGCGTTCCCGGCCGTCTGCTCGCTGTCCGTGTAGAAGCCGAGGTCGATCAGGCCGAGCGAGACGAGCAGGATGTCCGCGCGGGCCGCCGTGACCGTGTCCGCGATGACCGGAGCCATGTGGAGCCAGCCCTCGCCCCACCCGGCCAGGTGCCGCCTCGCGGGCGCCGGGAAGGCCGGGTCGCCGTACGCGTGGGACAGGGGGGCGTCCGCCCCGGTGTCGTACAGCCCGGCGCGCGGGCCCGTGATCGCGTACCCGCCGTCGCCGACGGTCGCTTCGAGGTGCTGCCACATGCGGTAACGCCAGGTGAAGTCACCGGCCTTGCCCACGGTCATGGAGTCGCCGACGAAGAGAAAACGCATGGCGCCATCATGGCCGATCACGGCTCCGGCCTGATACGTGACGGTGGACACTTGTGCCATGAGATCGCTGACTGTCTGCGCTGCCGCCGCCGTACTCCTCCTCACCGGGGCGGTGCCCGCCGCGGCGGACGACGGGGACGGGGCCGACCGGACCTTCACGATCGAGGACCCCCGGATCACCGAGTCCAGCGGCCTCGCCGCCAGCCGCCTCCACCCGGGGGTCTACTGGACGCACAACGACAGCGAGGACGGGCCCTACGTCTACGCCGTCGACTCCCGGACCGGGAAGACCGTCGCGACGATCACCATGCGGGGGGTGGGGGAGCCCCGCGACGTGGAGGCGATCTCGCTCGGGCCGGACGGCAGTCTGTACGTCGGGGACATCGGCGACAACCTCGGCGGGTCGTGGGACCACGTCTGGATCTACCGCTTCCCCGAGCCGAAGCAGCTCGCGGACGCCACCGTCCAGGCCACGCAGTTCGACGTGAAGTACGCCGACGGGGCACGCGACGCCGAGGCGCTGATGGTCCACCCGAAGACGGGGCGGGTGTACATCGCGTCGAAGAACGAGGACGGCGGCGGTCTCTACGAGGGCCCCGCGAAGCTCACCACGGGCGGGGCCAACGTGTTCCGGCGGGTGGGCGAGGTGCCGTGGGTGACGGACGGGGCGTTCTCGCCGGACGGGAAGGACCTGCTGCTCCGCTCCTACTTCAGCACCCGGGGATACGCCTTCGAGGACGGCAGGCTCGGCGCGGACTACCGGGTGAGGGCGCCGATCCAGGGGCAGTCCGAGTCGGTGACGTACACGGCGGACGGCTCGGCGATGATGTTCGGCTCCGAGGGGGAGCGGAGCGAAGTGGTGCGGGTGGACGTCGAGGGCGGCGGAAGCGACGGGGGCGGCAGCAAGACGCCCTCCGGGGAGGACGGGGCGTCCTCCTCCGGAGCCGGCGGGGACGGGAAGCTCGGTGTGACCGGGGGCGCCGTGCTCATCGGCGTGATCGTGCTGGCCGCGATCGGCGTCAAGCGGCGGCGCGGCCAGGGGTGATGAGCCGGGGGAGACGCGGCCGGGAGTGATGCGACCCGGGCCGTCCGCGGTGGCGGACACGGCGGGGCGAGGGGCCGGGTGGTGGCGGGGCGCGGGGCCGGGCGCGGGATCAGTCGTCGTCGGTGAACGGGCGGAGCTCGTAGTGCAGCGTCCGGTCCCGCTTCACCCGGTGGACCAGCGGTACCACCACCCCCTGGAGGGCCGGGTGTTTGCGCGAGATCATCCGCGCCGCGTGGGTTTCCTCCGCCGAACCGGCCTGGAGCAGCCGGGCCCGGGCCTCGATCTGCGGCCCCGTGGGCCGGCCGCCCACCGTGCACGGACCGATCCGCACGACCGGGTGGTTGCGCATCCGGTCCACCTTCCAGGCCGAGGAGAACGTACGGATGTAGGCGTGATCGCCCTCGACGGCGATGTTGACGGGGGTGTGGACCTCGGATCCGTCCTGACGCCGGGAGCTGAGCAGAACGGCGTACTGCTTCACGAACGGCTCGAGCTCGCGGATCGTCTCCATACCTTCCATGGTCCACGGATCCGGTGCCGCGTCACTTCCGCGCGCGCTCCCGCACGAGCACTTCGAAGCCGTCGACGAGACGGCCGAGGCCGAACGCGAAGTGGTCGAACCCGTCTCCGAACGCGTCGTGGGGCAGTGCGGCTATCCGCGGATAGGCACCGCTCAGCATGGCCCGCTCCAGGTAGGGGCGCTGGTTCTCCCAGAAGGCCTCGTGGCTGAGGCCCGTCTCCCGGGCGGCCTCGGTGGCGTGGCTCTCCGTCCGGACGAAGCCCTCCACGTAGCTGTTGACCGTGATGATCACGCCGATCAGTTCGGGTCCGTCGAGACCCATGTCCTTCAGACCGGTCAGGGCCAGCTCCATGCCGCGCAGGGCGCTGGGACCGAGGACGGTGCGCGCCTGGTTGATCTTGAGGAGCCAGGGGTGGGCGCGGAGGTTGTCCCGGTAGGTCCGGGCCATCTCGTCGATGGCCCGCCGCCAGTCGTCCGGTACCTGTGAGGCGTCCGCCGCGAGCGGTTCGCCCTGGACGCGGTCGAGCATCAGATCCAGCAGTTCGCCCTTGCCGGGGACGTACCGGTAGAGGCTCATCGTGCCCGTCCCGAGCTCGGCCGCGAGCCGCCGCATCGACAGGGCGGCCAGCCCCTCGGCGTCGGCGACGTCCACGGCGGTCGCGACGATCCGGTCCAGGGTGAGGCCTGGCCTCGGCCCCCGGCTGGGGCGTTCACCGGTGCCCCACAGCAGCTCCAGGCTGCGCGCGATGTCGCCGCTGCCGGTGGTGGTGCCGTCTGCCGCCGCTGCCGGTCCGCTCTTCGTCATGGCCTCAGGGTAAGCCTCCCGCATAGAACTGGGTACGGTGTACTCTCATTTGGGTACAGCGTACTCAGTGGCTGTCGGCAGCGACGGCCGAGAGGGGAGTGAGCCATGTCCGCATCCGGATACGCGGTGCTGGCCGAAGGAGTCGTGAAGCGCTACGGGGGCCGGAAGGGGGCGGCGGAGAAACGCGCGCTCGACGGATTCGACCTGGCGGTCCGCCCCGGGACCGTGCACGGCCTGCTCGGGCCGAACGGCGCGGGGAAGACCACGGCCGTGCGGGTGCTCGCCACCCTGCTCCGGTACGACGCCGGCCGGGTCGAGGTCGCGGGACTGGACGTGGCGCGCGAACCGCGGGGCGTACGGGGCAGGATCGGGCTCACCGGGCAGTACGCCGCCGTGGACGAGGTGCTCACGGGCCGGCAGAACCTGGAGATGTTCGGCCGCCTGTTCCACCTGGGCCGTGCCGGGGCGCGGCGGCGGGCCGGTGAGCTGCTGGAGCGGTTCGACCTGGTGGAGGCCGCCGGTAAAGGCGTCACGGAGTACAGCGGGGGCATGCGGCGGAGGCTCGACCTGGCCGCCTCGATGATCCTCGCGCCCGCGGTGCTCTTCCTGGACGAGCCGACGACCGGGCTCGACCCGCGTGGGCGGGGAGAGGTCTGGGACGCCGTACGGGCCCTGGTGGCGGGCGGTACGACCGTACTGCTGACCACGCAGTACCTGGACGAGGCCGACCGGCTCGCCTCGCACATCACGGTCATCGACCGGGGCCGGGCCATCGCCGACGACAGCCCGGACGGACTGAAGGACCGGGTCGGCGGGGACCGCATCGAGGTCGTCGCCGCCGAGGCGGCCGACCTCCCCGCGGTGGCGAAGGCCGTGGGCCGGGTGGCCGGCGGCGGGCTCGTGGTGACGGACGACACCGGCCGGCGCGTGCACACCCAGGTCAGCGACCGGGTGGCCGCGCTCACCGAAGTGGCGCGGGCCCTCCAGGACGAGGGCATCGCGGTCGAGGACATCGGGCTGCGCAGGCCCAGCCTGGACGACGTGTTCCTGCGCCTGACCGGACACGGCACGGATCTGGAGGTCGCGGCATGACCGCGCTCGAACTGAACGCCCACACCGGCCCCGAGCGGAGCCGGGCCCACTGGTTGCTCGCCGACTGCTGGAACATCACCCGGCGCAGCCTCACCCACTACCAGCGCCAGCCCCTCGCCATCGTCTGGCAGCTCGGCTTCCCGATCGTCTCCGTACTGCTCTACGGATACGTCTTCGGCAGCGCGATGAAGGTGCCCGGGGGCGGCGACTACCGGGAGTTCCTGATGCCCGGCATGTTCGCCACGACCATGACCATGGGCTTCATGAGCACCGCCATGGCCGTGGTGACGGACGCGGGCAAGGGGGTCATCGACCGGTTCCGGTCCATGCCGATGGCCCCCTCCGCCGTCGCCGTCGGGCGCGGGGCCGCGGACCTCGTGGTGGCCTGCGCCGAGCTGACGATCCTCGCGCTCACGGCACTCGCGATCGGCTGGCGGGCGGGCGGCGGACCGCTGGAGGCCGCAGGCGCCTTCGGGCTGCTCCTGCTGCTGCGGTTCAGCCTGATCTGGGTGGGCGTCTGGCTGGGGCTGATGGTTCCCACCCCCGAGTCGGCGGGTGGCCTGTACGCCGTTGCCTTCCCCGTCACGATGATCTCCAGCGCCCTGGTGGCGCCCTCGCTGATGCCGGGCTGGCTGGGCACCGCCGCCGCGTGGAACCCGGTCTCCTCGACGGTGACCGCGGCCCGGGAGCTGTTCGGCAACCCCGTGGCGAGCGGCGGCACCTGGGTCGAGGAGCACGCGCTGCTGATGGCGCTGGTGTGGCCGCTGGTGATCACCCTGGTGTTCCTGCCGCTGGCCGTACGCAGGTTCCAGCGCCTCAGCCGCTGACCTGCCGGGCCGCGGCGCGCGGGCCGGTGCGGCGGGGGTGTTGGGCGCCTGCCCCGGGGCTCTCGCGCCGGGGTGGGCGCCGACCCGGGGCGGGCGCCGGACCGGGAGCACGGTCACTGATCACGACATGGCGGGAATTGTCTTATACCGTCGGAGGGCGGGGTGCGTGCACGCCGCAGCTCCCGCCAAGCGATCGACGGAGGCCCTGAAGTGGGCGAACTGGGGAGGCTGGAAGCCCTGCGGCTCGCAGGGCTCACCGCCGCTGCCGATCCCGGCATGGACCGGTTCGCGAGGCTGGTCTCCCGGTTCCTGCACGTCCCGGTCGCACTGGTGTCGCTCCTGGAGACGGACCGGCAGGTCTTTCCCGGGATGGTCGGACTCGCCGAGCCCTGGGCGGGGCGGCGCCGGACACCCCTGAGTCATTCCTTCTGCCAGCACGTCGTCGCCAGCGGCCGGCCCCTGATCCTCGAAGACGCGCGGCAGAATCCGCTCACCTGCTACAGCCTGGCCATCCCCGACCTCCAGGTGATCGCCTACGCCGGCATGCCGCTGACCGACGCCGACGGACACGTCCTCGGGTCGCTGTGTGCCATCGACCACGTGCCCCGGAAGTGGACCGAGGACGAACTGCAGGACCTCGGTGACCTCACCGCCGCCTGTTCGGTGGAACTGCGTCTGCGGATCGCGAGCGAGCGGATCAGGCAGGACCGCGACCACGCCGGCCTGCTGCTGCGCTCCTCGGTCGAACTGGGCCACTCCCGTGACCTGACGGACATCACCAGGCGACTGCGCCGGCTGTTCCGCGGGCCCGCCGAACCGTCCTACGTGGGACTGCTGCTCGCGGACCACCGGGGGCTGTGGCGGGTGGTCGACCCGGAGAACGTGCTGCCGGTGGAGACCGTCATCGACCGTCTGGAGAGGGACGCGGCCTTCCCCAGTACGCGGGCGATGCGGGAGCAGCGCACCGTCTTCGTCCCGGACCGGGACGCCCTCGTGGCCGGCTTCAGCCCCGAGGCCGTGGCGGGGTACGACTCCCTGGGGCTCCACTCCGCGCTCTGCGTGCCGCTGTCCCGGGGCCGTGGAGTGCTGATGTGGTGCTGGGACGCCGCCCACATCCTGGAGGTGACGGAGGAGGCGGTCCTCACCGCGGTGGCCGGGTACGTGAGCCAGGCGGTGGAGCGCATCCTGTTCGTCGAGGTCCGTCTCAGCACCGCCGAACAGCTGCAGGCCGCGATGCTGACCGAGCTCCCGACCGTGCCGGGCCTCGACATGGCCGCCCTCTACCTGTCGGCCACGGACCAGGACATGGTCGGCGGCGACTGGTACGACGCCTACCTGCTGCCGCACCCGGCGGCCGACCGGGCCGCTCTGATGCTGTCCGTCGGGGACGTCATCGGCCACGACGTCCAGGCCGCCGCGGTGATGGGCCAGGTCCGCAGCATGCTCCGCCAGGCAAGCCTCGGACATCCCGCCCACTCACCCGCCGCCGCACTGGACGCCGTCGACCAGGCGTTCGACGCACTGCCCCTCGGCCCCGGCGCCACCGCCGTGCACGCCCGTCTGGACCCGCACGGTGACCGGTGGCGGCTGACCTGGTCCAACGCCGGCCATCCACCCCCGCTGCTGCGGACCCCCGACGGCCGGGTCTCGACCCTGGGGGAGCACGACCTCCTCCTGCTCGGTTCCAGGGACGGCCCCGCCCGCCACGACCACACGCACGAACTCCTCCCGGGCAGCGTGCTCCTGCTGTACACCGACGGGCTGGTCGAGCGCCGTGACAACGACATCGACGTGAGTATCCGGCAGACGGCGTCCACCCTGTCGGCCGAAGGCGACCGGCCACTGCCGCACCTCCTGGAGGCGCTCTCCCTGGGGCTGGAGGACGTCCCGCAGCGCGACGACGTGGCGGTGCTCGTCGTCCGCGTCACGGGCGGGAGCTGAACGGCCCCCGGGCGAGCCGCACACCACGCCCGTACGCCGGCACACGGGTGCCCGGGGCGAGGGGGTGCCGCTACAGTGCCCGACCGTGACCGCCTTCGACTTCCTCCAGAGCACCCGGGCGTCGTACGACGCCATCGCCGACGAGTACGCCACCCGCTTCCGGGGCGAGCTGGCCGCCAAGCCCCTCGACCGGGCCCTGCTGGTGGCGTTCGTCGAGCTCGTACGGGACAACGGCGGCGGACCGCTCGCCGACGTGGGCTGCGGCACCGGCCGGGTGACGGGCTTTCTGCACGGTCTGGGCGCCGACGTGTTCGGCATCGACCTGTCCCCGGGGATGCTGGCTGCGGCCCGGCGCGATCACCCGGAACTGCGGTTCGAGGAGGGGTCCATGCTCGCACTGGACCTGCCGGACGGCGGACTCGGCGGGCTGCTGGCCTGGTATTCCACGATCCACGTACCCGACGGGCAACTTCCGGGAGTGTTCGCCGAGTTCTTCCGGGTGCTCGCCCCCGGCGGCCACCTCCTGCTGGGGTTCCAGGCGGGTGACGGGGTGCTGCGTCGCACGGAGGGGTTCGGGCACGACATCGACCTCGACTTCCGCCGCCGCGATCCGGAGTGGGTGGCCGGACGCCTGACCGGGGCGGGGCTGACGGTGAGTGCCCGGGTGGTGCGCGAGATCGACGACACGGGCGAATTCCCCGAGACGACCCGCCAGGCCTTCCTGCTGGCGCGGAAGCCCGTTGTCAGTGGTGGGCGGCAGGATGGTGACACCGACTGAGGAGGGGGCTCCGATGGGGACCTGGGGCATGGGCCATTTCGACAGCGACGCGGCCGCGGACTTCGCGGGAAGTCTGGACGACGCGCCGTCCGACAAGCGCGAGAGCGTGATCAGGGAGGCGTTGACCTTCGTCGTCGGGACGGGACCCGAGGAGTACCTCGACGCCGACGGCGCTGTCCTGGCGGTGGCCTCGGCGGCGCTGCTCGCGGCCCAACGGCAGGGCGGCACCCCGGTGGACACCGCGTACGGCCCCGACGAGCCACTGCCCCGTTTCGCCCCCGACCTGGGTCCCCTGGCGGTGCTGGCCCTGGACCGGGTCGTCGCGGACGAGTCCGAGCTGCGGGAGCTGTGGGCGGACGTGGGACAGGACGAGCAGTGGCGTGCGGGGGTGCTCGCCCTCCGCGAGGTCCTGGCGCGGGGTGCGGGTGGCGCGCAGGGAGCCGGGGAACAGGAAGCGGGCTGAGGGCCGGCAACGCACGGCACACGGCACTCGTCACGTCCGGCGGCGTGGTGGCCGGCACGGGCAGAACCTAGCCGCGGGGCCGTCCGGCCTTCACCAGGGCGGCCACGTCGAGCGTCACCTCGGCGCCGATCGACTCCGGGAGCGTGACGGTCTGACCGGGAGCGTAGATCTGGTGGCTGTCGTACGTGCCGCCGGCGGGGACGGTCAGGACATGGATCCTGCTGTGTCTGCGGTCGACGATCACATACGCCGGGACCTTCGCCTCGGCGTAGGAAGTGACCTTGTTGCGCAGGTCGTTGTTGTAGTTGCTGGAGGTGACCTCCAGCACGAGACGGAACACGGCCGGGTCGTAGCAGTTGTTCTCGATCAGATGCTCGTCGAAATCCGCGTCGACGACGGCCAGGTCCGGGATGGCGTAGTCCTCGGGGCCGCCGGGCAGCCACAGGCCGATCGCCTGGAGGACCCTGGTCTCGTCGTTGTGGAGACCTGCGGCCAGGAAGGGGATCATGAGTGTGGTCAGCGCATTGGCGTGCGGGCCGTCCGGGGGTGGGGCCACGGTGATGACGCCTCCGATGATCTCGACGCGATAACCCGGAAGCTGCTCCGTGAGGTGGTTGGCCGTCACGAGCATGGGTTCCGGCTCATCGTCACAGGGGTGCTCGACTGCTGCTGCAGACATTGCGGGCCTCCTGGGATGGGCTGGTGTCGAGAACGTCATCGTAGGACGGTGCGCCCCACTTCGTCCCGTAGGCGGTGCGTCACCCGACCGGATGACGCGGAACGGCCCCGCACTCATCACGTGTGCGGGGCCGTCTCGTACGCGGCGGTGTTACAGCTTGTCGATCACGTAGTCGATGCACGCGGTGAGCGCCTGGACGTCCGCCGGGTCGATCGCCGGGAACATCGCCACGCGGAGCTGGTTGCGGCCCAGCTTGCGGTAGGGCTCCGTGTCGACGATGCCGTTGGCGCGGAGCACCTTGGCGATCGCCGCCGCGTCGATGCCGTCCTCGAAGTCGATCGTGCCGATGACCTGCGAGCGCTTCGCCGGGTCGGTGACGAACGGGGTCGCGTACTTGGACTCCTCGGCCCAGCCGTACAGGTTCTGCGCGGAGGCGGCCGTGCGGCCGGTGGTGAAGTCCAGGCCGCCCTGGGTGTTCATCCACTTCAGCTGCTCGTTCAGCAGGAAGAGCGTGGCGAGCGCCGGGGTGTTGTACGTCTGGTTCTTCAGGGAGTTGTCGATCGCCGTCGGCAGCGAGAAGAACTCCGGGACGTGCCGGCCGGAGGCGTGGACACGCGCGGCGCGCTCCAGGGCCGCCGGGGAGAAGACGCCGATCCACAGGCCGCCGTCGGAGGCGAACGACTTCTGCGGAGCGAAGTAGTAGACGTCCGTCTGGGTGATGTCGACCGGCAGGCCACCCGCACCGGAGGTGGCGTCCACCAGGACGAGTGAACCCTCGTCGGCGCCGGCGACCCGCGTGATCGGGGCGGCGACACCGGTGGAGGTCTCGTTGTGGGTGAAGGCGTAGACGTCGACGCCCGCCTCGGCCTTCGGATCCGGGTGGGTACCCGGTTCGGAGGCGATGACGGTCGGGTCGGCCAGCCACGGGGCGAGCTTGGCCGCCTTCGCGAACTTGGACGAGAACTCGCCGAAGTTCAGGTGCTGGGACTTGTTCTCGATGAGACCGTGCGTCGCGACGTCCCAGAAGGCGGTGGACCCGCCGTTGCCCAGGACGACCTCGTAGCCCTCGGGGAGGGAGAAGAGGCTGCGCACACCGTCGCGTACCTCGCCGACCAGGTTCTTGACCGGGGCCTGGCGGTGGGACGTACCGAGAAGAGAGGTGCCCGTGGCGGCCAGCGCGTCGAGCGCCTCCGTCCGCACCTTGGAGGGTCCGGCGCCGAAACGTCCGTCGGCGGGCTTCATGTCAGCGGGAATCTTGATATCGGCCACGATCCGGAGCGTAGTCCCTCCGTGACCCGGTGGAGGGCCGTGTCCGTCGGATGAGACGAGCGACACGGCCCGTGGCCGACATACCGAACAGAAGGATCAGCCGAGGTCGACCGGGAGCTCGTGCAGGTCGTTCTGGGTCACGATCGGCTTGTTGCGGAGCTCGGAGGCCGGTACCGCCAGGTCCAGCTCGGGGAAGCGCTCGTACAGCGCCGGAAGGGCCACTCCGGCCTCCATCCGGGACAGCGCGGCACCGGGGCAGACGTGCGGGCCGTGGCCGAAGGCGATGTGCCGGTTCGGGGAGCGGGTGATGTCGAAGTCGCCGGCGGTGGGCCCGTACTGCTGCTCGTCGCGGCCGAGCGCCCCGAAGGAGACGATCAGCGCCTCGCCCTTGGGCAGGACCCGGTCGCCGACCTCGATGTCCTCGGTCGCGAAGCGGATGAGGACGTGCGTGGTCGGAGTGTTCCAGCGCAGGGTCTCCTCGATCACGTTCTCCCACGGCACCTCCCCGTTCAGCACGCGCTTGCGCTGCTCGGGGTGGGTCTGGAGCGCCTCGACGACGTTGACGATCAGGCTGATCGTGGTCTCGTGACCCGCCGCGATGATCAGCTGCAGCGTGTTGACGATCTCCTCGTTGGTGAGGCGGTCGCCGTCCTCGGAGGCCGCGATCAGCGCGCTCGTCAGGTCGTCGCCCGGGTTCGCCCGCTTGCCGTCCACGATCTTCGTGAAGAGGCTGCCGAGGTCCGCCATCATCTGCGGCACCTCCTCCGGCGGGGTCTGCGTCGAGAAGAACTTCTCGAAGAGCTCCTTCAGCCGCGGGTGGTCGGCCGCGTCCACGCCCATCAGTTCGCTGATGACGTTCATGGGCAGCGGGTAGGCGAATTCGGCCTTGAGGTCGACGCGCTCGCCCTTCGGCAGCGCGGCGAGCCGGTCCAGGCTCGCGTTCGTCAGCGCCTCGATGCCCGCCCGGAGCCGCTCGACCCGCTTCACCGTCAGCGCCTGCGCGACCAGGGTCCGCAGCCTCCGGTGGTCGGCGCCGTCGACCGTCAGCATGGAGCGGCCCGGGTTGACCAGGCCGATCAGCGGCCAGTCCATGGGGATCTCGCCGCGCTGCCAGGCGTTCCAGACGTTGATGTCCTTGACCACACGGGGGTCGGTGAGCAGCTGGCGCGCCTCGGCGTGATGCGTGACCGCGTAGCAGTGCACCCCGCCGGGGAGCTCCACCTCGGCCAGCGGCCCGGCGGCGCGCAGTGCGGCGCTCTCACCGTCCAGGTCCGCGACGAGGGGATCGAGGACGATCCGGGTCATTTCTGGCCTCCAAGTGCAGGGGTCGGGGTGAAGCGCACCGGCAGCTCCGCCAGCCCGCGCAGCCACGGGGACGGGCGCTGGGTCAGCTGGTTCTCGGGCACGTCGAGGTCGATGTCCGGGAGCCGGTCCAGGAGCACCTCGATCCCCGTACGGGCGATGACCTCGGCGGTCTCCTGGGCCGGGAACGGGCAGCGGTGCTCGCCGTGGCCGAAGGAGAGGAAGGCGTTGTTGCCGCCGGTGAGCGTGGAGCCGTCGGTGCGTACCTGCGGGTCGGCGTTGGCGGCGGCGATGCCGAGGAGCAGCATGTCGCCGGCGCGGATGTGCCGTCCCCCGAGGTGGGTGTCGCGGGAGGCCCAGCGGCCGGCCACGTTCTGGGTGGGGGTGTCCTCCCAGAGCACCTCGTTCATCGCCTCGGCGACGCTGTGCCGGCCTCCGGAGAGCGATGCGGCGAAGCGGTCGTCGATCAGCATCAGCCGGAGCGAGTTGCCGATCCAGTCGGCGGCGGGCTGGTGACCGGCCGCCATCATGACCATGAGGTCCTGGGCGATCTCCTCGTCGGTGAAGCCGCCGGGGTCGTTCAGCATCCTGGTCGCGACGTCGTCGCCGGGCTCGGCGTGCTTGTCGGCCAGGAGCTGGTACATGGCCCCGCCGAGGTGCTGCTGGCCGGCCAGGGCCCGCTCGGTGCCGTTGATCATGTCGTTGAGCGCTCCCACGAGCGGCCCCCCGACCTCGTCGCTGAACCCGTAGAGCTTCGCCAGCACCCGGGCGGGGAGCAGCATCGCGTACTCGGCGATGATGTCGGTCCGTCCGGTCGCGCAGAACCGGTCGATGAGACCGTCGGCGAACTCCTCCGCGTACCCCTTCAGCGCGAACGGGTCGACGGCTTCCAGCGCGTTGCTGATCATGGCCGCGCGGACGGTGTGCCGCTCACCGACCGTGTAGAGGATCGACGGCTGCTTGCGGCCGATCATCGGCCGCAGCGGCCAGCCCTCGGGGATGTTGTCCCACTGGTTCCACAGGTCCGAGTCCCGGCTGAAGAGCACCGGGTCGTTGGTGACCTGGTGCAGCTCGCGGTAACCGATGATCAGCCAGGCGGGGATGTCGCCGTCGAGCACGACCGGCGCGACCGAACCGTGGTCGCGGCGCATCTCCCGGTACACCTGCGCGGGCTCGGTCTGGAACCGTGGCCCGGACAGGGGGACGGAACCGTGGGACACGGGGCACTGGGTCACAGCGTTGGCTCCGGGGTCTTTGCGGCCGCCGGGGCAGGGCTTCCTGCCAAGGCCGCGTCCGCGGTCTTCGCACGGGCGACGGAGAGTGCGTGGAGGTGTTCGACGAGCGTGATCAGCACGTACTTGCTGGAGGAGCGGTCCCGGGCGTCGCACTCGACGAGCGGGACGTCGGGGGAGAGGTCCAGCGCCTCGCGGATCTGCTGCTCGGAGTGGAGCGGCCCGCCGAAGTCGTTGCACGCGACGATGAACGGGGTGCCGTGGTGCTCCAGCCGGTCGATCGCGTACCAGGAGTCGGCCAGGCGCCGGGTGTCGACGAGGACGACGGCGCCCAGGGTCCCGGAGAAGAGGCGGTCCCACAGGAACCAGAAGCGTTCCTGTCCGGGGGCGCCGAAGAGGTAGAGGACCGAGCGCGCGTCGAGCGTGATCCGGCCGAAGTCGAAGGCGACCGTGGTGGACGTCTTGGACTGCACGCCGTCGAGGTGGTCGACGGCCTCGCCCGCGCGGGTCATGGTCTCTTCGGTGTTGAGCGGACGGATCTCGCTCACGGAACGGACCATGGTGGTCTTGCCGACCCCGAAGCCGCCGACGACGACGATCTTCAGTCCGTTGTCGGCTGTCGCCTGCAGGGCGGCACGGTCAGAGGTTGCGGAGTCCAACGAGTACCTGTTCCAAGGTGTCGGTGTCGGGGAGCCGGTCCGCGACACGGGCAGTACGGGGGTGGCGGGCGCTGATCCGGCCGGTGTCGAGCATGTCGCAGAGCATGATGCGGACGATGCTGACGGGCAGGTTCAGGGTTGCCGAGATCTCGACGACCGCGGTGGGGCGTTGGCACATCCGCAGGATCGCGACGTGCTCCGACTGCATCCCGGGGTTCGGATCGCACTCGGCGACGACGAGCGTCACGAGGTCGAACGCGGCCGAGTCGGACCGGCTGCGGCCACCCGTGAGGGTGTACAGCCGGTCCGGGTCGTCGTCCCGTCCGGGGCGGGGGCGCGGAGGCGACGTCATACGTCCGCGGTTTCCGCGGCGTGGGCCGCTGCGTCGCCCGCCTCCGCGGGGGTCCTGGGCGGGGCGACGAGGTACTCGCCGAGCTGCTCGACGAGCTCGCTCATGTTGTGACCGACGAGACCGACGTCGGAGTCCTCCGCGGCGACGACCGCGAGGTGGGCGCCCGCGCCCGCCTCGACGATGAACAGCACACCGCCGTAGAACTCGGCCATCGCGGACCGCACGCCACCGGTGCCGTCACCGAACTCGATGGACGCGCCGTGCGACAGGCTCTGGATCCCGGCCGAGATCGCGGCCAGCTGATCGGCCTGGTCGACGGAGAGCTCGGGGGTGCGGCACAGCTTCAGGCCGTCCCTGGACAGGACCAGGGCGTGCCGGGCGCCGGGCGTGCGGTCCAGGAGCCCCTCCAGCAGCCAGTTGAGCTTCTCGTCGGTGGTCGCGGTCATCGGGTGTTGCCTTCCGGGTGCGGGGTGTTGGCTCGTACCGCCTGGCTGAAGGTGCTGAAGCGCGCGGCCTGGACCTTCGGGTCGGTGGCACGGGGCCTGGGGGAGTCGGCGCCGCCGTGAGTGGCGTTGCCGGTACGGGATTCGGCGGCGGCCAGGGTGCGGCCGCGGCGGCGCTTGGGCAGACCGCTGTCGCCGAACTGGGGCACGGCGCCGGTGGACTCGGACGCGGACTCCGAGCCGGACTCCGCCGCAGGCTCCGGCGCGGAACCCAGGGCGGAACCGGTCACGGACCCGGGCGCGGAGCCCTTCGCGGCTGCGGAGGAGCCCGGGGCGGCGGCCGTCGCGTGGTCCGGCTCCGGCTCGGGGCGGCCGGCCGCCGGGGCCGGGGCGGGTGCGGAGACCGGGGCGGGGATCGGAGCGCGGGAGATGAGCTCCTGCGGGAGCATCATCAGCGCGCCCGTACCGCCGCGCGCCGACGGCCGGAAGGAGACGGTCAGACCGTGCTTGCGGGCCAGCCGGCCGACGACGGCGAGGCCGAGCCGGGTGCCGGAGAGGCCGGTGAGGTCCTGGTTCTCGGCGGACACGGCACGCTCCGCGCGGCGCAGCTGCACATCGCTCATCACCAGGCCGCTGTCCTCGACGGTGACGACGATGCCGGCCGGGACCTCCTCGACGTACACGTGCACCTCGGCCGTGGGCGGCGAGAAGTTGGCGGCGTTGTCGAGGAGTTCGGCGAGTGCGTGCATGACGCCCTCGGCCGCGTGGCCGGCGATCGCCACATCGCTGGTGGAGTGCAGGCGGATGCGCTGGTAGCCGCCGATCCGCCCCATCGCGCCGCGCAGGATCGACTCCATGACGATCGGCTTCGCCCAGCGGCGGCCGGAGCGTGCGCCGGTCAGCACGGCGATGGAGTCGGCCAGACGGCCCGCCTGTGCGGTGCGGTGGTCCAGGTGCAGCAGATCGCCGAGCACGTCCTCGGCGGTGTGCCGGTGCTCCATCTCGCGCAGGTCGGCCAGCATGCTCGTGGACAGCGCCTGCATGCGGCCCGCCGCGTTGGCGCAGGCGGCGACCGCCGCGGCGCGCTCGGTCTCGCTGCGCCGGGCACGGGCGGTGAGCCGTGCGACCTCGGCGGTGAGCCGGTCGCCGCGCTCGGCTGCCTCCTCGGTGGCGCGGGCGACCAGGCCGTTGGCCTCGGCGGTGACGCGGGCGGTCTCGGCGGCGGCGGCCGCCCTGATCCGGGCCGTCTCCGCGGTGAAGCGCTGCGCCTCGGCCGCGGAGGACGAGACGAGCCGGGAGGTCTCGGCGGTGAAGCGTTCGGAGTCGGTGGCCCGCAGCGCGCGAAGGTTGCGCGCGGTGGCGAGCGTGTGGACGGTGACGGTCACCGCGACGCACAGCAGTACGGCAGCGGCGCTCGCCCCCCAGAACAGCGGGGTCCGTACCGAGGTGGGAGCGGCGGCGACCGCCCACAGGCACAGGGAACCGGTAACGGCTGCCGAAATCAGCAGAGCGAGTGCGGTTGGCCGGAGTGAAGGGCGCAATCGGAGTCCTCGGGGCGGACGGTTCGGGGGGAAGGGACAACCGGGACACTCGGTGTGACTGCAGCGAAAGTGTCACAACTGGAGCTGATTGTTCCTGATCAAGTCATGGCAACTATAGGAGAATTGACGAGTTGTTTGGGGGTTCCTTGTGGCCACTTCTGTTTGAAATCTGGCTTGAAAGTGACTCTGGCTGAGTGTTTCGGTCGTCGCCGTGGGGGTGAACGGGTGGGGTGGGCATGAATTGCGTGCTTTATGTGACGTTATGTCCCCTGTGGGGGGCTGGAATTGTCACGATCGTCGCTCAGCGGCGGGTGGCCAGCTAGTGTGAGCGCTCCGGTGCAGCCGGCCCCCCGGGTCGCGCACTGCCGTATGACGCACCGCGCGCCTTGAAGGGGGAGGCGCCGGCGTGGGCCCCGACGGAGGACGCAGGCAACCGTGGACGCGCAAGGCCGTGGGCGGGACGAGGGAATCGACCCCGCAGACCAGTGGGTACTCAACCCGGACACCGGTGATTACGAACTGCGACTGACCCCCTCCACAGGGCGATCGGACGCACCGTCCTCCCCGGGAGGCGCCCCGGCACCGCCGGCGTCGCGCCGCCGCTCCAAGCCCGCCGCACCGCCCCCGGGCGGGCGGGCATCCGTGCCGGGCCAGCGCACCGCGCGCAGTGGCACCGACGCGCCCGACGACGACCCCCGGCCGGAGCAGCCGGAGCGGAAGCCGGGCGGCCGTGCCGCGAACCGGTCCGCCGGAGGCGGCCGGGGTGCCGCGGTGTCCACGGGGCGCCGCAGGCCGAAGCCGAAGAAGAAGGCCGGCAAGAAGAAGGCCCTGGTGTGGACCGGCGGTGTGATGGCGTTCCTGCTGGTGGGCGTCGGGACCACGGGCTACTTCGTCTACGAGCACTTCAACGGCAAGATCACGTCCGTCTCCAGTGACGGGGCCGGGACCGGTGGCTTCAGCAAGGACCGGGCCATCAACATCCTGGTGATCGGGACCGACAAGCGGACCGGTGCGGGGAACGAGGGCTACGGGGACAAGGAGAGCGTCGGTCATGCCGACACCTCGATCCTCTTCCACGTCTCCAAGGACCGTACGAACGCCACCGCGCTGAGCATTCCGCGCGACCTGGTGTCGACCGTCCCGGACTGCCCCACGGCGCAGGACGACGGCTCGACGAAGGACATCCCCGGGACCGCGAACGCTCGCTTCAACACGAGCCTGGGGCAGTTCGACCGGACCCCCAGCTGCACCATGCGCACGGTCGAGGAGCTGACCGGCGTCAAGGCCGACCACTTCATGGTGGCCGACTTCAACGCGGTCAAGACCCTCAGCACCGCCGTCGAGGGGGTCGAGATCTGCCTCGACAAGGACATCGACGACGAGAAGTCCCACTTGAAGCTCGCGAAGGGCAAGCACACGCTGGAGGGCGAGGAGGCGCTGTCCTTCCTGCGCACCCGGTACTCCGTCGGCTTCGGCAGCGACCTCAGCCGGATCGAGCTCCAGCAGCAGTTCCTGGGATCGCTCATGCGCAAGCTGAAGTCCAACGACACCCTGACCAGTCCCACCAAGATGTGGAGCCTCGCCGAGGCGGCCACCGGGGCGCTCACCGTCGACGACAAGATCGCCGACATAAACGAGCTGCGCAAGCTGGGCATGGAGCTGGCCTCGGTCGACCCGAAGAACATCACGTTCACCACGGTGCCGGTGCTCGACAACCCGCAGGACAAGGCCACCGTCATACTCGACGAGTCCAAGGCCCCCCAGGTCTTCTCGATGATCCGCGAGGACGTCTCCTTCACCGCGGTGAAGAAGCAGGAGAAGGCCGCGGCGAAGGCGGAGGCGGCCGCCAAGCTCAAGGGCGAGATGGCCGACCCGGCGGACGTACGGGTCGACGTCTACAACGGTGGCGCCCCGTCCGGGTCCGCGCAGAACGCCCTGGACTGGCTGCAGAACGAGGAGGGCGTGCTGAAGTCCGCCAACAAGTCCAACGCCCCCCAGGACGTGAAGAAGACCCAGCTCGTCTACGCCCCCAACCAGGCGGACCAGGCGCGCAGGCTGGCCGACCTGATGGGCCTGTCGGCCTCGGTGATGAAGCCCACCACGACGGACGCGGGCGAGATGGACCCGATGGTGCTGACCCTCGGCCCCGACTTCACGGAGGGGGGCACTCCGCTCGCGGCCCCGGAGAAGGCGCCGGCCGACATCCAGCAGGTCCAGGCGGACAAGGCGGTCTGCGCGAAGTAGCACATCCGCCGCGCCGCCTCCGGGGGCGCGCGGGGCGGCTTCCGCGGGGTGCGGGTGTCAGGTCGCCGCCGCCTCGCTCACGGCCGGGACCGGCCGACGATCTCCCGTGCGAGTGACACGAGTCGGGGCAGTGCGGGGTGCCCGGGCCCGTCCCGCCGGGCCAGCAGGACGGGCAGCGGCGGGGCGTCGTCGAGGGGCCGGAACGCGACCCCGGCGTGCGGGTGCATATCGGCTGTGGACGCGCCGGAGACCCCCGCCCCCCGCCCGGCGGCGATGGCGGTGAGCCAGTCGTCGGTGTTGGCGACGGTGACCGTGGCGGCCGGCCGCGCGTGCGGGGGCCACAGATCGAGCGTGGTGGTCCCGGACACCGTGTTCAGGACGACGGCCTCCCCGGCCAGGTCCGCGAGCGACAGCGACCGGCCGGCCGCCAGCGGGCCGTCGGCGGCGACGGCCGCCACCCGGTCCTCGGTGAACAGCAGCTCCGTGACGAGCCCCGGGGCGTCCACCGGCCCCCGCAGCAGTGCCGCGTCGACCTCGCCCCGCGTCAGCCCCGCCGTACGGTCGTCGATCCTCCGCAGTTCGAGCGGGGTCAGGGGATGGCGCTGCTGCCACGTCCGCAGCAGGGGCGTGGTGTACGGGCCGAACGCCGACCAGGCGTGCCCGAGCCGCAGCGGCCAGTGGCGCAGCCGTCCGGAGTCGACGGCCTCGTCGAAGGCGCCGACGGCGGCGGCCGCCTTGTCCCGGAAGAGGACGCCCTCGGCGGTCAGGGCGAGATGGTGCGTCGACCGGTCGACGAGCCGGACGCCCAGGTGCTTCTCCAGGGACGCGAGCGTCCGGGATACGACGGGCTGGCTGAGGCGGAGCCTCGCCGCGGCCCGGGTGACGCTGCCCTCGTCGGCGATCGCGAGGAAGGCCCGCAGATGGCGTACGTCGACACCGCGTCCGCCGGCCTCGCCGTCGCCCTGTCCTGTGCTCATGCGTGGGGAGCATAACGGGAGCGCAATCGGCATTTCACGTGCGGCGCGCGCGTCCTTACGGTGAGGAGGTGGGGGCCGTCGGTCTGGTGCCGTATCGTAGACTTCGTAGTGCAGTATGTTGAACTTTTGAAAGGTGTCAGGTGAACGACCCGCGGAGTACCGCAGAGCCGGCCGCAGCCGTCGCCGTACCGGAGGCGGTGTCCGCGCTCGACGAGCCCGGCCACGGCCGACCGGGCCGCCCCGGCGCCCGCAGGGCCGCCCTGGGGCCGGTCGCGTTGGTGGTCGCGGGCGGGCTCTCCGTGCAGTTCGGCGCGGCGGTGGCGGTGCTGCTGATGCCGAGGGCGGGTGCGCTCGGCGTGGTCACCCTGCGCCTCGTCGCCGCCGCGCTCGTGCTGCTGGTCATCTGCCGTCCGAAGCTGCGCGGCCACTCCCGCGCGGACTGGGGCACCGTGGTGGCGTTCGGCATCGCGATGGGCGCCATGAACACGCTCTTCTACCAGGCCGCCGACCGCATTCCGCTGGGCGCGGCCGTCACGCTGGAGGTGCTCGGCCCGCTGGTCCTCTCCGTGGTCGTCTCCCGCCGCCTGGTCAACCTCGTCTGGGCGGGCGTGGCGCTCGGCGGTGTCCTCCTGCTGAGCGGCGGGGGATTCGACCGTCTGGACCCGGTGGGGGCGGCGTGCGCCCTGGGGGCGGGCGCCATGTGGGCGGCGTACATCGTCTTCAGCGCGCGCACCGGCCGCCGCTTCCCGCAGGCCGACGGCCTGGCCCTGGCGATGGTGGTGGCCGCGGTCCTCTCGCTGCCCCTCGGCATCATGGAGGCCGGGTCGAGACTCCTGGTCCCGTCCACGCTGGCCCTCGGTGTGGCGGTGGCCGTGCTGAGCTCGGTCCTCCCGTACACCCTGGAGCTCATGGCCCTGCGCCGGCTGCCCGCCCCCACCTTCGCGATCCTGATGAGCCTGGAGCCCGCCATCGCCGCCACGGCGGGCTTCCTCATCCTCGACCAGGCGCTCTCCACGACCGACGCCCTGGCCATCGCCCTGGTCATCGGCGCCAGCATGGGCGCGGTGCGCGCCACGTCGCGGAGAGGGAGGATGGAAGGGACCTGAGGAAGGAGGCCCGCCCATGGGATCCGTGAAGGAGACCGATGAGTACGACGGGCTGTACGCGCACACCCCCTCGCAGGCCGAGGGCGACCGCGACGAACCTGCGGGCCGGGCCGCCGAGACCCACCCGGACGTCCCGCGGACCGAACCCTCGCAGGCCGAGGGCGACCGTACCGAGTAGGCGTGGGTCAGGCGTCGAAGGGCAGGATGCGGAACGCGGCGAATCCGGGCGTCAGGGGTGTGATGGCCCGGAAGTCGCGCTGATCGAGGGTGAAGATGCGATCGGTCCTGTACCGGTCCGCGAGGACGACGCCCACCGCGTCCGCGAGATCCAGCCTCAGCCCCTCGTACGTGCGGCGCACCTGGTGCGCCGCACCGAGGTCTGCGGGCTTCAGCTCGGCCAGCCTGTACTGGCCGTCCGCCATGCGGGAGTTCAGTGCCTCCATCACCTGCATCGCGGCCGGGAAGCCGAGGTCCCGGTGCACCAGGTGATCCAGTTCGGTGACGACGAGCGGTGAGATGGCGAGCCTCTCGTGCTCGAGGATCTTTGCGGCCTCGGGATGCTCCGGCTGTGCCGCATCGAAGGCGGCGTACAGGGCGGACGTGTCGGCAACGATGATCAACGCCGTGCCGCGCGTTCCTTGATGTGCCCGTAGAGGGTGTCGTCCATGGCCTCGGGGGTGAGCGGACGCCCGCTGTCGAAGACCGGAAGCCTCTGGGTCCCCTTCGGGCGCTCAGCGTTCTCGAGGAGCATTGCGACGCCACGCCTGATGAGCTCGGCCTTGCTGATCCCCGTGGCCGACGACTCGGCGTCCAGTCGTACTTCCAGGTCCTCCGGAAGGTACACCGTCGTCTTTTTCATGCCCCACAGGGTACCACCTGCCATACGTAGGGCAGGTGGAAGGTCCCTGTTTGCCACGGTCCGCGGCCATGGACGACAGCGTGTAGGTGGGCAACGCGGGGACGGATGCCGCGGTACGCGGAGGAGGAGTCCGTGGTGCTGACCGTCCGCCGGCCGCCCGTCCCCGGCTGCGGGGTGACCGGCGGCGCCTGACCGGGGGACCGCCTCCGCGGTTGAGGGCGGTTCGTTTTTCGTCACAGGCGATGCCTGGCACTCGTGCCGGCGGTCGTACCGGTCGACGATGGACCCATGAGCAACGAACCCATCTCCCTTGCCAAGGCCCTGGCCTCGTTCGACGCCCTCTGGAGCCCCCGCATCGTCACGCGTGTCAACGACTACGACGTCCGCATCGCCAAGGTCGCGGGCGAACACGTCTGGCACGTCCACGACGACACCGACGAGTTCTTCCTGGTCCTCGACGGCGAGTTGCACATCGCGCTGCGGGAGCCCGCGGGCGAACGCACGGTCCTCCTCCCGCAGGGCGCGGTCTTCACCGTTCCCCGGGGCGTGGAGCACAAGCCGCACGCTCCGTCCGGCGCCGCCATCCTGATGTTCGAGCCCACCGGGACGCCCAGCGTGGGTGACCGGCACGACGACCTGCCGGACCACGTGGACGCTACGACCGGGCACCCGCTCGCCACCTGAACCGGCCTTTCTCCGGGCGCGGTTGTTCCCAGCGAAAAAACCATGCAAGCATGCTTGCTTGTTTTCTGGGGCGCTGGCATGCTCCGGGGCACACCGCCACGCCCCGAGGGAGTGCACCGTGTCCGATGCCGCAGCCGTGACCGTCGCCGTGCTCGACGACCTGCGCCTGGAGAGCGACGAACTCGACCTGCTGGTCGCGGGACTGGGCGCCGGAGGATGGGCGGGGCCGACACCCGCCGAAGGGTGGACCGTCGCGCACCAGATCGCCCATCTGAACTGGACCGACGAGGTCGCGCTGATCGCCGTCACCGAGCCCGACGGGTTCGCCGCCGAGGTGGACAGGGCGCTCGCCGCACCGAAGAGCTTCGTCGATCGGGCGGCGGCCGAGAGGGTCGCCCTCCTCTCGCCCGAAGCCCTGCTCGCGCAGTGGCGGCAGGATCGGACGCGGCTCCACCAGGCCCTGCGGGACGCGCCTGCCGGGGCGCGTTTCCCCTGGTACGGACCGCCCATGAGCGTCGCCTCGATGGCGACCGCGCGGCTCATGGAGACCTGGGCCCACGGGCAGGACGTCGCCGACGCCCTCGGGGTGGCTCGGAAGCCGACCGCGCGGCTGCGGCACGTGGCCCGGATCGGGGTGCGGGCCCGGGACTACGCCTACTTCGTTCGGGGCGAGCAGCCGCCGGGCGAGCCGTTCCGGGTGGAGCTGGAGGGGCCGGGCGGCGAGGTGACCGGGTACGGCCCCGAGGACGCGGCCCAGCGCGTCACGGGCCCCCTGCTCGACTTCTGCCTGCTCGTCACCCAGCGGGCCCACCGCGACGACCTCGCCCTGGAGGCCGTGGGGGCGGACGCCGGCCACTGGCTGGACATCGCCCAGGCCTTCGCCGGACCCGCCGGCCCCGGGCGCTCCCCGAAGGGGGACCGATGACGCGGCCGCTGCGGATCGGCAACGCCTCCGGGTTCTACGGCGACCGCTTCGACGCCGTACGGGAGATGCTCACCGGCGGCCCCCTCGACGTCCTGACCGGGGACTACCTCGCCGAACTCACCATGCTGATCCTGGGCCGCAGCCGGCTCAAGGACCCCGGCCGCGGATACGCCACCACGTTCCTGCGGCAGCTGGAGGAGAACCTCGGCCTCGCCCACGAGCGGGGCGTGAAGATCGTCACCAACGCCGGAGGGCTCAATCCGGCCGGACTCGCCGACGCCGTACGGGCACTGGCCGACAAGGCGGGCCTGCCCGTGCGGGTCGCCCACGTCGAGGGCGACGCCCTGCCCGCGCCCGACGGATTCCTCACCGCCAACGCCTACCTCGGCGGCGCGGGCATCGCGGCCTGCCTGCGCGCCGGGGCGGACGTCGTCGTCACCGGACGCGTCACCGACGCCGCCCTCGTCACCGGACCCGCCGCCGCCCACTTCGGCTGGGGGCCCGAGGACCACGACGCCCTCGCCGGGGCCGTCGTCGCCGGGCACGTGCTGGAGTGCGGGACGCAGGCCACCGGAGGGAACTACGCCTTCTTCGGGGCGCACGACCTCCGCCGCCCCGGCTTCCCGCTCGCCGAGATCCACGAGGACGGCACCTCGGTGATCACCAAGCACGACGGCACGGGAGGCGTCGTCGACGTCGGGACGGTCACCGCCCAGCTCCTGTACGAGACCGCCGGGGCCCGGTACGCCGGCCCCGACGTCACCGCCCGGCTCGACACCGTACGGCTGACGCGGGGCGGGCCGGACCGCGTACGGATCTCCGGGGTGCGGGGCGAGGCCCCGCCGCCCACGCTCAAGGTCGGGCTCAACCGGCTGGGCGGATGGCGCAACGAGGTCGTCTTCGTGCTGACCGGCCTCGACATCGAGGCCAAGGCGCGGCTCGTGAAGGACCAGTTCGCCGATGCCCTGGCCCGGGGGAGCGCCGGCCCGCGGAGGTGAGGTGGGAGCTCGCCCGTACCGACCGGGCCGACGCCCCCACCGAGGAGACCGCGAGCGCCCTGCTCCGCCTCGTCGTACGCGACGGGGACGCGGACACGGTCGGCCGTGCGGTGTCCGGGGCGGCCGTCGAGCTGGCCCTCGGCAGCTACCCGGGCTTCCACCTGACGGCCCCGCCGGGAAAGGGCGCCCCGTACGGGGTGTTCGAGGCCCGGTACGTGCCGGTGGAAGAGGTCGGGCACGTCGCCGTCCTGCCGGACGGGGAGCGGCTGGCCGTCCCCGCAGAAGGGCCCCGCAAGGAGCTCGAACCCCTGCCGGAACCCGGACTTCCCGAGCCCCTGCCGCCCGGCCCCGCCCGCACCGTCCCCCTCGGCCGCGTCGCCGGAGCCCGCAGCGGCGACAAGGGCGGCGACGCCAACGTCGGTGTGTGGGTACGGACCGACGACGCCTGGCGGTGGCTGGCCCGCGAGCTGACCGTCGCACGCTTCCAGGAACTGCTCCCGGAGACCGCCGGACTCACCGTCGTACGCCATGTCCTGCCGAACCTGCGGGCGCTCAACTTCGTCGTCCACGGCCTCCTCGGCGAGGGGGTCGCCGCACAGGCGCGCTTCGATCCGCAGGCCAAGGCGGTGGGGGAGTGGCTGCGCTCCCGGCACCTCCCCGTCCCCGCAGCGCTCCTGGAAGAACCGGAGGTGACCGCATGACCGTCCTGCCCACCGCACTCGACACCGCCGGACCCGAGTACACCGCCCACCGCGAGGCCATGCTCGCGAAGCTCGCCGAGCTCGACACCGAGCACGCCAAGGCCCTGGCGGGCGGCGGCGAGAAGTACGTGGCGCGGCACCGCAAGCGCGGCAAGCTGCTGGCCCGCGAGCGCATCGAGCTGCTGATCGACCCGGACACCCCGTTCCTGGAGCTGTCCCCGCTCGCCGCCTGGGGCAGCGACTACGCGGTCGGCGCCTCGCTCGTCACCGGGATCGGGGTCGTGGAGGGGGTCGAGTGCCTGATCACCGCCAACGACCCGACCGTACGCGGCGGAGCCTCCAACCCGTGGACGCTCAAGAAGGCCCTGCGGGCCAACGAGATCGCCTTCGCCAACCGGCTGCCCTGCGTCAGCCTCGTCGAGTCGGGCGGCGCCGACCTGCCCTCCCAGAAGGAGATCTTCATCCCGGGGGGTGCGCTGTTCCGCGACATCACCCGGCTCTCGGCGGCCGGGATCCCGACCGTCGCCGTCGTCTTCGGGAACTCCACCGCCGGCGGCGCGTACGTCCCCGGCATGTCCGACCACACCGTGATGATCAAGGAGCAGTCCAAGGTCTTCCTCGGCGGCCCGCCCCTCGTCAAGATGGCCACCGGCGAGGAGAGCGACGACGAATCGCTCGGCGGCGCCGAGATGCACGCCCGCACGTCCGGGCTCGCCGACCACTTCGCGCTCGACGAGCACGACGCGCTGCGCCAGGCCCGACGCATCGTCGCCCGGCTCAACTGGCGCAAGGCGCACGCCGATCCGGCGCCCGCCGAGCCGCCGAAGTACGACGAGGACGAGCTGGTCGGGATCGTGCCCGGGGACCTCAAGATCCCCTTCGACCCGCGCGAGGTCATCGCCCGGCTGGTCGACGGATCGGACTTCGACGCGTTCAAGCCGCTGTACGGGACGAGCCTCGTCACCGGCTGGGCCCGGCTCCACGGCTACCCGGTCGGCATCCTGGCCAACGCCCAGGGTGTGCTGTTCAGCGAGGAGTCGCAGAAGGCCGCGCAGTTCATCCAGCTCGCCAACCAGCGCGACATCCCGCTCCTCTTCCTGCACAACACCACCGGCTACATGGTCGGCAAGGAGTACGAGCAGGGCGGCATCATCAAGCACGGCGCGATGATGATCAACGCGGTGTCGAACTCCAGGGTCCCGCACCTGTCGGTCCTCATGGGCGCCTCCTACGGCGCCGGCCACTACGGCATGTGCGGCCGCGCCTACGACCCCCGTTTCCTCTTCGCCTGGCCCAGCAGCAAGTCCGCCGTCATGGGCCCCCAGCAGCTCGCCGGGGTGCTGTCCATCGTGGCCCGCGCCTCCTCCGCCGCCCGGGGCCTGCCCTACGACGACGAGGCCGACGCCGGACTGCGCGCCATGGTGGAGCAGCAGATCGAGTCGGAGTCACTGCCCGTGTTCCTGTCCGGGCGGCTGTACGACGACGGGGTCATCGACCCGCGCGACACCAGGACCGTCCTCGGGATGTGCCTGTCCGCGATCCACACGGCACCGGTCGAGGGCGCCCGCGGCGGCTTCGGCATCTTCCGGATGTGAGGCCCAGATGATCACCACTCTCCTTGTCGCCAACCGGGGCGAGATCGCCTGCCGGATCTTCCGCACCTGCCGTGAGCTGGGCATCGCCACCGTCGCCGTGTACTCGGACGCGGATGCCGGAGCCCTGCACGTCCGGGAGGCCGACACCGCCGTACGGCTCCCCGGGGCGTCCCCCGCCGACACGTACCTGCGCGGCGACCTCGTCGTGGCCGCCGCCCGCGCGGCCGGTGCCGACGCCGTGCACCCCGGCTACGGCTTCCTCTCCGAGAACGCCGGCTTCGCCCAGCAGGTGCAGGACGCCGGAATCGTGTGGGTGGGGCCGCCGGTCAAGGCCATCGAACTGATGGCGTCCAAGACCCGGGCCAAGGAACTGATGGCCGCCGCCGGGGTCCCGCTCCTCGCGCCCGTCGATCCCGCGGGCGCGACGGCCGCGGATCTGCCGCTGCTGCTCAAGGCCTCGGCAGGTGGTGGCGGACGCGGGATGCGGATCGTGCGGGACCTCGGCGAGCTGCCCGGAGAGCTGACGGCCGCCTCCGCCGAGGCCGCCTCCGCGTTCGGCGACGGCGAGGTCTTCGCCGAGCCCTACGTCGAACGCGGCCGGCACGTGGAGGTCCAGGTCATGGCCGACGCGCAGGGCACGGTGTGGGCGCTCGGCACCCGCGACTGCTCCCTCCAGCGCCGCCACCAGAAGGTCATCGAGGAGGCCCCGGCCCCGGGCCTCGACGACGGACTGCGCCGGCGGCTGCACGACGCCGCCGTCGCCGCCGCCCAGGCGGTGGGCTACCGGGGCGCGGGGACCGTCGAGTTCCTCGTATCCGCGGAGGGACGCCCGTACTTCCTGGAGATGAACACCCGACTCCAGGTCGAACACCCCGTCACCGAGGCCGTGTTCGGGCTCGACCTCGTCGCCCTGCAGCTGCGCGTGGCGGAGGGCGCGCCGCTGCCGGCCGCCGCACCGCCGACGCCCCACGGGCACGCGGTCGAAGCCCGGCTCTACGCCGAGGACCCCGCCGCGAACTGGCAGCCGCAGACCGGGACGCTGCACGCCCTGGACGTCCCGGACGGACCCGGCCTGCGGCTCGACACCGGCTACACCGGCGGCGACACCATCGGCGTCCACTACGACCCGATGCTCGCCAAGGCCGTCGCCCACGCCGGCACCCGCGCCGAAGCCGTACGCCTCCTCGCCCGCACCCTCGAACGCGCCCGCATCCACGGTCCGGTCACCAACCGCGACCTGCTCGTACGGTCCCTGCGCCACCCCGACTTCGCCGGGGCCCGCCCGGACACCGGCTTCTACGACCGGCACCTCACCGCGCTCACCCGGACCGAGGACGAGGACGGCCGCCGCCTCGCCGCCACCGCCGCCGCGCTCGCCCGGGCCGCGACCCGGCCCGCCACCGGGCCCGGCCGCTTCGGCGCCTGGCGCAACCTCGCCTCGCAGCCCATGACCGCCGGCTACCGCAGCGAGCCGGACGGCACCGAGTACGCGATCGCCTACCGGACCGGGCGGGCGGGCCCGCACCCGGAGACCGGCGAACGCGTCGTCGCCGCCGCACCCGGCCACGTCACCCTCGAAGCCGGCGGAGTCACCCGGCACTTCGCCGTCGCCGTCCACGACGGGCGGGCCTACGTGGACGGTGCCGGCGGCTCGTACACCTTCACCGTGCTGCCCCGGTTCACCGACCCCGCCGAACGCACCGAGCCCGGCTCCCTGCTCGCCCCCATGCCCGGCACCGTCGTCCGCCTCGCGGACGGCCTCGCACCGGGCACGGCCGTCGAAGCCGGGCAGCCGCTGATCTGGCTGGAGGCGATGAAGATGGAGCACCGCATCCTCGCCCCCGCCTCCGGCACCCTCACCGCGCTCCACGCCGCCCCCGGCCTCCAGGTCGAGGTCGGCGCCCTGCTCGCCGTCGTCAGCGACACCGCCGCACCGGATTCCACCGCCCCGGAGGAGAACGCATGAGCACCGTCCTGGAAACCGAAGAGCACAAGGCACTGCGCGCCGCCGTCGCCGCGCTCGGCAAGCGGTACGGCCGCGCGTACTCCGCCGACCTCGCCCGCAAGGGCGAGCACCCGCGCGAGCTGTGGGACGAGGCGGGCAAGCTCGGCTACCTCGGCGTCAACCTCCCCGAGGAGTACGGCGGCGGGGGCGGCGGCATGGCCGAGCTCTCCATCGTCCTGGAGGAGCTCGGCGCGGCCGGATCACCCCTGCTGATGATGGTCGTCTCACCCGCGATCTGCGGCACGGTCATCGCCCGCTTCGGCACCGAGGCCCAGAAGCGGAAGTGGCTCCCCGGCCTCTCCGACGGCACGCTGTCGATGTCCTTCGGCATCACCGAACCCGATGCCGGCTCCAACTCGCACCGCATCACGACCACCGCCCGCCGCGACGGGGACGACTGGCTCCTCACCGGCCGCAAGGTCTTCATCTCCGGCGTCGACATCTCCGACGCGACCCTCGTCGTCGGGCGCACCGAGGACGCGCGGTCGGGCAATCTGAAGCCCTGCCTCTTCATCGTCCCGCGCGACACCCCGGGCTTCGGACGCACGGCGATCGACATGGAGCTGTACGCGGCCGAGAAGCAGTTCGAGCTTGTCCTCGACGACGTACGGCTGCCCGCCGACGCGCTCGTCGGAGGGGGTGCCTCCGGCGCGGGCGAAGCCGGGAGCGAGGGAGGGGACGCCGGTCTGCTCCAGCTCTTCGCAGGCCTGAACCCGGAGCGCATCATGGGCGCCGCGTTCGCCATCGGCATGGGGCGGTACGCCGTCGGACGGGCGGTGGAGTACGCGAAGACCCGCACCGTCTGGAAGGGCGCGCCCATCGGCTCCCACCAGGCCATCGCCCACCCGCTGGCCCAGGCCCACATCGAGCTGGAACTGGCCCGGCTCATGATGCAGAAGGCCGCCAGGCTGTACGACGAGGGCGACGACATCGGCGCCGGCGAAGCGGCCAACATGGCCAAGTACGCGGCCGGCGAAGCCTGCGTGAAGGCCGTCGACCAGGCCGTCCACACCCTCGGCGGCAACGGCCTCACCCGCGAGTACGGCCTCGCCTCGCTGGTCACGGCGGCACGCGTGGCCCGCATCGCGCCCGTGAGCCGGGAGATGATCCTGAACTACGTCTCCCACCAGTCGCTGGGACTGCCGAAGTCGTACTGACGACTCATGTCCGGGGTCTCCCCCTTCCGTACCGACAGGGGCGACCCTGCTCTTCACACCCGCACGGCGGCCCCGCCTCCCGAGGGGGCGCCGTGCCCGCCGCACCGCGACGACAGGGGACCACCATGGTGTTCCGCAGTGAGTACGCAGACGTTCCGGCTCTCGACATCCCCATCCACGAAGCGGTCCTCGGCGGGGCCGCGGCCTTCGGCGACACCGTCGCCCTGGTCGACGGCACGAACGGCCTCTCCGTCACCTACGCCCAGCTCGACACCTTCCACCGCCGCATCGCCGCCCACCTCGCCGGGGCAGGACTGCGCAAGGGCGACGTCCTGGCCCTGCACAGCCCCAACACGATCGCCTACCCCGCCGTCTTCTACGGGGCCACGCGCGCCGGGGCCTCCGTCACCACGGTGCACCCGCTGGCCACGGCCGAGGAGTTCGCCAAACAGCTCAAGGACTGCGCCGCCCGCTGGATCGTCACCGTGTCCCTGTTCCTCGACGTCGCCCGCCGGGCGGCCGAACTCGCGGGCGGCATCCAGGAGATCTTCGTCTGCGACCAGGCCGACGGCCACACGTCCGTACTCGACATGCTGGGCTCCACCGCCCCGGAACCCGAGATCGTGTTCGACCCCGCCGAGGACATCGCCGCCCTCCCGTACTCCTCCGGGACCACCGGCACCCCCAAGGGCGTCATGCTCACGCACCGCTCCATCGGCACCAACCTGGAGCAGCTGCGCCCCTTCATCCCCATGGAGCCCGGCCACAGCATCCTCGCCGTGCTCCCCTTCTTCCACATCTACGGGCTGACCGCCCTCATGAACGTTCCGCTGCGCTGCGGAGCCACCGTCGTCGTGCTGCCCCGCTTCGACCTCGACCAGTTCCTCGGAGCCATCCAGGAGCACCGCATCACCGGGCTGTACGTGGCCCCGCCGATCGTCCTGGCCCTGGCCAAGCACCCGGCCGTCGGCACCTACGACCTGTCCTCGCTCCAGTACATCGTCAGCGCCGCCGCCCCGCTGGACGCCGAGCTCGCCGAGGCCTGCTCCACCCGCCTCGGCGTGCCGCCCGTGCGGCAGGCGTACGGCATGACGGAACTGTCGCCCGGAACCCACGTCGTGCCCCTCGACGCCGAGAACCCGCCGCCCGGAGCCGTCGGGAAGCTGCTGCCGGGCACCGAGATGCGGATCGCGTCCATCGAGGACCCCGGGACGGACCTCGGCATCGACACCGACGGCGAGATCCTCATCCGCGGACCCCAGGTGATGAAGGGCTACCTCGGCCGGCCCGACGCCACCGCGGGAATGATCGACAGCGACGGCTGGGTGCACACCGGCGACGTCGGGCGCGTCGACGCGGACGGCTGGCTCTTCGTCGTCGACCGGGTCAAGGAGCTCATCAAGTACAAGGGCTACCAGGTCGCCCCCGCCGAACTCGAGGCGCTCCTCCTCACCCACGAATCCGTCGCCGACGCCGCCGTGATCGGTGTCCTGGACGCCGACGGCAACGAGATCCCCAAGGCCTACCTCGTCCGCGGGCCGGCCGCCCAGGACCTCACGGCCGAGGACGTCATGGCCTACGTCGCCGAGCGCGTCGCCCCGTACAAGAAGGTCCGACGGGCCGAATTCATCGAAGCCGTACCGCGTGCCGCCTCCGGCAAGATCCTGCGCCGGGAGCTGCGCGACAGGGAGAAGAAGCAGTGATTCTTACCGCACCCAGAGCCGCACCCTCACCTGCACCCGCAGCCGCACTTACACCCGCCCCCGCACCCGCCCGTGGCAGGGAGGAGCAGGGATGACCCTCGCCGCACCCGTCCACGACCGGGGAGTCACCACCCTCACGCTCGACTCCCCGGCCAACCGCAACGCCCTGAGCGCACGGCTCGTGTCCGGTCTGGCCGAGGCCCTCGACGGGTGCGCGGCGGACGACACCGTACGGGCGGTGGTCCTCACCCACACCGGCAACACGTTCTGCGCGGGCGCCGACCTCACCGCACCGGCCGACCCGCACGACTTCGTCGCCCTCATGCGGCGCATCGTCACCCTGCCCAAACCGGTCGTCGCCCGGGTCACCGGGCACGTCCGGGCCGGCGGCCTCGGGCTGCTGGCCGCCTGCGACATCTCCGTCGCGGGCCCCGACTCCTCCTTCGCGCTCACCGAATCACGCCTCGGCCTCGCCCCCGCCGTCATCTCCCTGCCCCTGCTGCCCCGGCTGGACCCCCGCGCGGCATCCCGCTACTACCTCACCGGCGAGCGCTTCGACGCGGCGGAAGCCGCCCGGACCGGCCTCGTGAGCCTCGCCGCCGAGGACGTGGACAAGGCGCTCGTACCGGTGCTGGACGGACTGCGCAGGGCCTCCCCCCAGGGGCTGGCGGCATCGAAGGAGCTGGTCACGGCTACTGTGCTGGAGACTTTCGACCAGTACGCCGAAGACCTCATCGCCCGCTCCACGGCACTCTTCGCCTCCGACGAGGCACGGGAGGGGATGACGGCCTTCCTGGAACGACGGGACCCCGCATGGCTGCTGTGACCCCCACGAGCCCCAAGGCTCCGAAGCAGGACCGCAGCCGCGCCACCCGCCAACGGCTGCTGGAAGCAGCGGTGGCCTGCCTCGCCGAACACGGCTGGGCGGGCTCCACCGTCTCCGTCGTCGCCGAGCGCGCCGGGGTCTCGCGCGGTGCCGCCCAGCACCACTTCCCGACCCGCGAGGACCTGTTCACCGGTGCCGTCGAGTACGTCGCCGAGGAACGCTCCGCCGCCCTGCGCGCCCTGCCCGTCCAGGACCGGTCGGCTGTCCTCGCGGCCCTCGTCGACCTCTACACGGGCCCGCTCTTCCGCGCCGCGCTCCAGCTCTGGGTCGCCGCCTCCAACGAGGAGCAGCTCCGCCCCCGCGTCACCGAACTGGAAGCCCGCGTCGGCCGGGAGACCCACCGCATCGCCGTCGGACTCCTCGGCGCCGACGAGAACCGCCCCGGCGTCCGCGAAACGGTCCAGGGCCTCCTCGACATGGCCCGCGGCCTGGGCCTCGCCAACGTCCTCACGGACGACGCGGCACGCCGCCACCGGGTCGTCACCCAGTGGGCCGCCCTGCTCGACGACGTGCTGGGCTGAGCAACCGCGGGTGGCACGCGGGGCCGCGGTGCCCCGGGGCGGTGGGACGACGTCGTTCCCTTCCGCTCCCTCCCGCGGCGCGACCGTCGCCGGCCGGCGACGGCGGCCCGGTGCGGGCGGCCGGTGCGACCAACTCCCCACGGCACGGCGGTAGTACGCCTTCATGCCCCAGCCCTCGGGGATGGCGGGAACCACCCCTGCGGCATGGGAAGATCATCTTGCGCGAGTGCCTTGCCGGCCGCTTCCGACGTGCTTCCTGTGGAATACCGTCATCGCAGGTCACAGGGTGCGTCCTCGTTCCCGGGAGATCGTTCCGCAGGCATCGGCCGATGGGTCCGGGCCGAGGGCGGCGAGGTGTGCCGCATCCGCGCCGACCG
This sequence comes from Streptomyces clavifer, assembly GCA_014651175.1. Lineage (GTDB taxonomy): Bacteria > Actinomycetota > Actinomycetes > Streptomycetales > Streptomycetaceae > Streptomyces > Streptomyces clavifer. The sequence continues at coordinate 200,430 of BMWJ01000010.1, forward strand.
TGACCGGGAGACCCTCGGCCACGGCGGACCGGCGAGCCGATACCGGGCCCGCGGATGTCGGACACCCCATGCGGCACGAGGGACGCGGGCCGAGCCCGTTCCCCGACGACCCCGCAGCACGGGTGCGTGCCCCGACCGTCCCTTCGAGCCCGGCGATGAGGAACTGAGCTTGATGCACGTCCTGGTGCCGGAAGACCCCGTCTTCATGACCAGATTCCTCGCGATGGAGGATCCGCTCCTCCACTCGCTGTACTACTTCTACCTGCGGGATCTCCCTCCCGGCCACGCGGAGACCATCCGTACCGCCTACGAGGGCTGGGCGGATATCCAGTACCGGATGCCTCCGTGCCTCCACTGGCAGGAGATGGCGGTCCGCAGGGCCCCTCGGCCGCGGGATCGGGAAGGGTACACACTCCTCGGCCGGGGCGGTGCGCCGCTGACCTGCCTGCACGCCGTGGAGATGAACGCGGAGAGCATCGCGGTGCTGAAGGCCTGCCACGCCCTGCTGGTGGAGGCGGAATCCGACGGCGTCGGCCCGTTGGCCCGAGCCCTCGGCGAGATCGCCGAGCACGGCCGGAACACGGTGGACGACTTCCGTCGCGTGGTGGACGTCCTGCAGTTGCAGGCACCCCCTCGCCTCCTGGGATCGCTGAGGCGGGCGGCGCCCGCCGGCAGGGCGACGGCGATCTCCCTCGACGGGACGCAGCAGGAGGAGTACGAGACCTTCTGCGACCGGATCGTGCGCACGCTGAGCGCGGGCGACAGATTCACGTACGCGATGCACCGGGCGCTCTACTTCTGACCGGCCCCGCCGGCCGCCGGCGGTGCGTGGCGGCCGACGGGGCTGCGACGCGGTGGCAGCCTTCCTTCAGCTCAAGGGTTGAGCATGGGATAGGTGTCCAGGAGCGCGTCGGGCACCGCGAAGGCGTCGGTGAGCGTGAGCGCGTGCGGTGCCAGAGCGGCCACGACGTCCTCGACGGCGTCGGGGAGCTCCTGGACCTGAGCGGCCGTCATCCGTCCCTCGGCCAGGAGGTCACCGCTGTGCGCGGCGATCCAGCGGAGGGCGAAGAGGGCGTGCAGCCCTCTGAGGAGATCGCGGGAGAGCGGAGCAGCGGCCTGGCTGAGGGCGGTGAGCAGGGCCTCACCGGCCAGCCGGTGGACGTGGCTGTCGACCAGGTGCAGAGCCGGTGTGACGGCCGCGTTCCATCGCGCCATGGGCGAGGCCGCCCGCTCCCGGAGCCGCTTCCGGGCACGGGCGTGCCATATGCGTTCCAGATCGGCCATCAGGTCCTGCAGGTGCTCGGGATCCGTCAGCGCACGGTGCTCCGGCGCGATCTCGCTGGGCGGCTTCGGCGCGAAACCGCCCAGGAGCATCTCGCCCGCGGCCTTCACCCAGATGACCTTGTTGTCGCCCTCGGCCGTGATGGTGCCCTCGTTGGCCGCGAGCTGCCCCGCTATGCCGTTGGCCAGCAGCAGACCCTGGGCTCCGCACCGCTCCCGGCACTCGGTCATGACCGTACGGGCCTGCCAGGTGATCCACCCCTTCGCGATGGCGGTCAGGCGCTCGTTCGCCTCACGGTCGGATTCCTCGGCCCAGGTCCACTGCTGTACGACGGACCGGTGCAGCAGCGTGGCCGCGTAGGTGGTCGCGACGGCGTCGAGCAGCGGGGCGTGGTGACTGCGGTGCGCTATCAGCGGCACCTTCTGGCCGCTGGTCATGCCGGACGTGACCCGGGAGTGCGCGTGGCGCATGGCGACGGTCAGCGCATGGCGCGTCACGCCCAGGCTGTACGCGCTCATGCACAGCTTTCCCATGGTGACGCGTCCGATGGACCGCAGGAACCGCTTGCGAGGACTGCCGAGGGAGCTGCTGAACTCCCCTTCCGGAGTGAGGCGTCCGTGGTCGCCCTGGAGGAGGGCGCCGAGGGGGAGGCGGACCTCCCGGAAGACCGTGGTGCAGTGGTCGACGGGGCTGCTCGCCGCCTGCGGCAGCGGGCTCACCTCGACCCCCGGCAGCGGGCGCCCCGCCTCGTCGCTCAGCGGGGTCAGGAAGAGGAAGACACCGTTGTCGTCACCGTCGATGATCAGGCGTGCCGCCACGACGGCACTCTTGGCTCCGCCGGTGGGGCCCGTGTTGGGCATGTACTTGGCCGCCCCGGGGGTGGGGGTGTTCAGGACGAGCTCGCCCGACGCGCGGTCGAGCGTGGCCGTGGTCTCCATCTGCGCGGCGTCGTTGCCGTGGGCGAGCTCGGTGCACAGGAAGGTCCCGACGCGATCGGCCCGCAGGAACGCGGACACGTCCCGCCCGGCCTGGTCGTGGTCCTGCAGGCTGCCGAGGAACAGGTTGTAGTGAATGCTGGCGACGGTCGCCATGCCCGGGTCCACGATGCCGGCCCACTCGTGGAGCGCGGTGAGCTCGACGGGGTCGGCCACCAGATGCCGGGGGTCGGCGACTTCGGCGTTCACCAGTCGGAGGCGGTCGTAGGACAGCGCTATGCGCTCCTGATGGCTCAGGCCCTCCCGGAACGCGAAGGGTGTGGAGCCGAACAGGCTCCTCCACCGTTCGTGGGTCGATTCGAGTCGATGCGCGAAGAGGATGTCCGTGAGTTCGGCGAGGGGGGTCTCGGTGCGTTCGATCTGAAGGGGGATCACATCCGAAAGCTAGTCGTAGTGATCACTTTGCGCAGCGTGATGATCAACACGCTGGGCGAACCGGGAGCAACGGTGGGTGCGCGTCAGGCTGCCGCCCCGGCAGGTCTCCGCGGGCTGCCCGACGCCGACTCCCCTGCCGGCGTGGCCTGTTCTCGCGCTCGACTCGAGCACGAACCGGCGGTGCGGGCCGGGACGGGCCCCTCGCGCGCACTCCGGAGCTCCTCGGGGAGGGGGACCGAGGCGCGGTGGGCAGACGCGGCGCTTCCGGAAACCCGCACCCGGGGCCGTGGCCCGGCCGGCCGGTAACGGGGCCCGGGGTGGGGCAGCATGGACCGGATGAACTCCCGTGCGCAGCCGGAGCGGACGCCCGACGGCCGGTACATCGTGGTGGAGGGCCGGCGTTGGCGGGCGACGGACCCGGAGATTCCCGAGGACGTCGCCGCCGGCCTGCGCCGTCACCTCATGGCCGCCCGCCGCGCGGTGGCCGCCGCGCTGCGGAACGAGGACACGGCAGCCGAGAAGCGGGCCCGGAGCCGGGTGCAGGCGGCCAAGGTCGCGCTCGGCGAGCGCGGCACCGCCTGGTGGGAGCAGTCCGCCGCCGAGCGGCGCAAGCGGTGGGAGGACGGCGCGGCCGAGCTCGACGCCGACGGGGCGGACGACGGCCGCCCCGCACCGTAGGCACCCGCTCGCGGTGCGGGGCGCCCGCGTACCTGTACGCCGGGGAGCCCCGGCCGGTACGAGCCGCGGGGGCGGGTCGTACGCCCTGACCGGGGCCCCGGCCCGTCAGTTCCCCAGGTCCGCCAGTTGCTCGTAGCCCGGGATCTCCTGCGGGGCGCGGGCGCCCGGGCCGGTGTACGTCGCCGAGGGGCGCACCAGGCGGCCCGTCCGCTTCTGCTCCAGGATGTGTGCCGACCAGCCGGCCGTGCGGGCGCAGCTGAACATCGACGTGAACATGTGCGCGGGGACCTCGGCGAAGTCCAGCACGATCGCCGCCCAGAACTCCACGTTCGTCGCCAGCACCCGGTCCGGGCGGCGGGCGTGCAGTTCCTCCAGCGCGGCCTTCTCCAGGGCCTCCGCCACCTCGAAGCGCGGGGCCGCCAGCTCACGGGCGGTACGGCGCAGGACGCGGGCGCGGGGGTCCTCGGCCCGGTAGACGCGGTGGCCGAAGCCCATCAGGCGCTCGCCCCGGTCCAGGGCCTGCTTCACGTAGGCCGTGGCGTCGCCCGTGCGCTCGATCTCCTCGATCATGCCGAGGACCCGGGACGGGGCTCCGCCGTGCAGCGGACCCGACATCGCGCCCACCGCACCCGAGAGCGCCGCAGCCACGTCCGCGCCGGTCGACGCGATCACGCGGGCGGTGAACGTCGACGCGTTCATGCCGTGCTCGGCGGCCGACGTCCAGTAGGCGTCGACGGCCTTTACGTGCTTGGGGTCCGGCTCACCGCGCCAGTGGATCATGAACCGCTCCACCACGGACTGCGCCTTGTCGATCTCACTCTGCGGCACCATCGGCCGTCCCTGGCCGCGCGCCGACTGCGCGACGTAGGACAGGGCCATCACGGCCGCCCGCGCCAGGTCGTCGCGTGCGGTCTCCGCGTCGATGTCGAGCAGCGGTTTGAGCCCCCACACGGGCGCCAGCATGGCGAGCGCCGACTGCACGTCGACACGGATGTCGCCGGAGTGCACGGGGATGGGGAAGGGTTCGGCGGGCGGCAGGCCGGGGTTGAACGCCCCGTCCACGAGGAGTCCCCACACGTTGCCGAACGACACGTGGCCGACGAGGTCCTCGATGTCGACGCCTCGGTAGCGGAGCGAGCCGCCTTCCTTGTCGGGTTCGGCGATCTCCGTCTCGAACGCGACGACTCCTTCAAGTCCGGGTACGAAGTCGGACATCGGGCGGCTCCCTCGGCTCGGCGGGTGTATGCAGGCCACACGGGCCTGCCCACGATATTGGCGGCTTCCCACGACGCGGGGAAGGGTGACGTCCGGCACAGCCTCCCGATGCCCGAACGGGCGGCCGCGCCGCCCCCTCCCTGCGGGGAGTACCGGCCCGCTGCGGCAGGATGGCCGTCGTGCGCACAGCTGATGCCACTCCGTCCTCCGCTTCCGCCTCCTCTCACGCCTCTGCCTCCGATTGCACCACCGATCCGGCCGCGATGCGCGAGCAGTACCGTTCCGAGGACTTCACCGAGAAGGACCTCGCCGCCGATCCCATGGACCAGTTCGCGCACTGGTTCCGCCAGGTCGCCGCGGGCGGGGCGCTCCACGAGCCGAACGCGATGGTGGTCTCCACGGCCACCCCCGAGGGCCGGCCGTCCTCCCGCACGGTGCTGCTGAAGCACTACGACGACCGCGGCTTCGTCTTCTTCACCAACTACGGCTCCCGCAAGGGCCGCGAGCTGACCGCGAATCCGTACGTCTCCCTGCTCTTCCCCTGGCACCCGCTGGCCCGCCAGGTCATCGTCACCGGCACCGCGGCCCGCGTGGGCCGCGAGGAGACGGTCGCCTACTTCCGCACCCGCCCGCACGGCTCCCAGCTGGGCGCCTGGGCGAGCGAGCAGTCCACGGTGATCGGCTCGCGCGAGGAGCTGGTGGGGCGCTACGAGGAGCTGGCCGCCCGCTACCCGGAGGGCGAGAAGGTCCCGGCACCCCCGCAGTGGGGCGGTTTCCGCGTCGTACCGGAGGCGATCGAATTCTGGCAGGGACACGAGAACCGGCTGCACGACCGGCTGCGGTACGTCCGCGAGGGCGCGCACTGGAGCGTGGAGCGGCTCTGCCCGTAGGCCCTCCGACGGGTCCCGGGCACGCCGGGCCCGGACACGCGGAAACCCGCAGGCTCTGGTCCCTCCTCACGGAGGGGCCGGCCGGACCTACCGGCGAGCCTGCGGGTCGGTGACTGCTTGGGTTCCGGCGGGCAGCCCGCCGACGTGCACTGGGTGCGACGACGGGCTGTCAGCCCGCAGCCACCTCACGAATCCGATAAGACTGCACTTTTCGGATCACCTCCTTTCAGCGTGTACGCACACCTTAGGAACGCCTCCGGGGACGCACAACCGATTAATCGGGCCGAGGTGGCCGCCGGATTTCCAGGAAGTGGCTGTGCGGTGGCTCACGTTCGAGTTCAATGGTCTGACGTGCGGCAATGCGGAACACGTCCTGCGGGAGGTACGGAGTGAGTGCTTCCAGGAGCAGCGGCACCACGGACGCGATCGGCCCCGAGGAGGACCCCGGGCGCGAGCCCCCGGCAGGGACCGTCCCGGGGTCCCAGTTGCTCGCGGCGCTGCTCGACGGGATGGACGCCGCGCTCTGCGCGTTCGACGCGGACGGCGCGATCACCCACTGGAACCGTGAGGCCGAGCGCATTCTCGGCTGGTCCGCCGCCGAGGCCGTCGGGCGCACCGGCTTCGCCGGATGGGCGGTGCGGAGCGCGGACGCGGGGGACGTGCAGGGGTGGCTGATGGCCGCGATGGGCACCCCCGGCCGGCAGGTCCACGAATTCGCGCTGCTGCGCAAGGACGGCGGGCGGGTGCTCGTACGGACCCAGTCGTCCGGGGTGCGCGGCGAGGACGGGAAGCCCGCCGGGGTGTACTGCGCGTTCAGCGAGGTGCACGCGCAGATCGATCTGGAGCGGTCCATCGCCCTCAGTGAGGCGCTGCTCGAGGACGCGTCGTGGGGCGTGGTCCTCGTCGACGTCGACCTGCGGCCGACCGTCGTCAACGCCTACGCGGCGCGGGCGCTGGGCGGCCGGCGTACGGCGTTGCTGGGGCGCCCGCTCGGCGAGCTGGTCGTGCAGGGGGTCGAGGACCTGGAAGGGGCGCTGCAGCACGTGCTCGCCGAAGGCGCCCCGTCCGCTCCGGCCGAGCTGTGGGTGACGCTGCGGACGGCGGAGGGCGACCGGCGGCGCTGCTGGCGCAGCGGCTTCCTGCGGCTGGCGTCACCGCTCGCCGAAGAACCGGTTCCGCTGGGGGTCGGCTGGCTGTTCCGGGACGTGACGGTGGCGAAGCTCGCGGAGCAGGAGGCGGACCGGGTGCGCTTCCGGTCGAACCAGCTGCACCGGGCGGCCCGCCAGGCGTCCGAGTGCGAAGACCCCGTGGAGGCGGCGACCTCCACGTTGGACTACGCCCTGGCCGGGTTCGCCGACCACGTGGTGGTGGATCTGCTGGCCGGGGAGCGGCTGGTCCGGGCCGCCGCGACGCCGTCCGACGCCCCCGGCCCCTGCCTGCCGGTGTCCGGGGGCGCGCTTCCCGCGCGGTACGGGCCCGGGCATCCCGCTCTGCAGGCGGTGGAGCGCACGGGATCGGTCCGGGCCAGTGCGCGGACCGGGGCGGGTGAGGCGTGGGCGGTGGAGCGCCAGTGGCCCCGCGACTCGGTGCACGCGCTGTGCGCGGTGCTGCGGAGCCGGGGGCGGACGCTGGGCGTGGTGACGTTCCTGCGCGCGGCGAACCGCGGCGCCTTCGAACGCCCGGACGCGATGTACGCGGAGAGTGTGGCGGTGCGGGTCGCCTCGGCGGTCGACCTGGCCCACCTGACCACCGGCTTCGGCGACCAGGACCGCCCCGGCGGCGGCCTCGGCCGGTCCGACGGCTGAGGGCGGGGCCCGCACAGCGTGGCCGGCCGGCCTGTCCGGCGCATCCCTTCCGGCGTGCCGGTCGGCGTGCTGTCCGGCGTGCGAGGACGGAACCGTTCAGTGCCGGTAGAAGATCCGGTCCCCGTACTCCCGCATCACGCGCCCGTTCCACTCGTGCCCGCCGTCCACGTTCCCCGACCGCAGCAGCGGTGGCTCGATCCCCCGGGCGACCAGCTGCTCCGCGGCCGTGGCCATCATCGCCTGCATCAGGGCGCTGGTGACCACCGTCGACGCCGGTGCGAAGGGCGCCTCGACGCCTTCCGCGGTCAGCTCCGCGTCGCCGATCGCGATCTTGCTGTCGAGCACGATGTCGCAGTGGTCCCGCAGGAAGCCCCCCGAGGCGTGCCGCGACCGGGTGCCCGTCGCGTACGCGACCGAGGTGACCCCGACGACCGTCAGTCCGAGAGCCCGGGCGTTCTGCGCCATCTCCACGGGCAGCGCGTTCCGCCCGGACAGGGAGATGACCACGAGGAGGTCGCCGGACTTCGCGGGGCTGGAGTCGAGCACCGCTCCCGCGAGCCCGTCCACCCGCTCCAGCGCGGAGCCGAGCGTGGCCGGCATGACGTCGACGCCGAGCGTGCCGGGCACGGCGAGCAGGTTCATCAGGGCGAGCCCGCCCGCCCGGTAGACGACGTCCTGCGCGGCCAGCGAGGAGTGCCCGGCGCCGAAGGCGAAGAGCCGGCCGCCCGCGGCGACCGTGTCGGCGATGGCGGCGCCCGCGGCCGCGACGGCTCCGGCCTCCTCGTCGCGCACCCGCTCCAGCAGGCCGATCGCGGCGTCGAAGAACTGACCGGCGAGCTTGCTGTCGCTCATCGAGGAGGCCTTTCCTACGGGGGTGGGGTGTCTGTGCCGCGATCACGTTGCGGTCTGGACCACTGACCTGTCAACCGTCCGGCACCGCTCCCGCGGAGATGCTTCGGAGAGCACGGCACGGTTGTCGGCCGTATGCGTCAGAATTGGCGGAAGGGCCATCGCACGACGATTTCATGTCACAGCATCGAGGGGCACGTATGTCCGGACTGATCGACACAACGGAGATGTATCTCCGCACCATCCTCGAGCTCGAAGAGGAAAACGTGGTCCCGATGCGCGCCCGGATCGCCGAACGGCTGGACCAGAGCGGTCCGACGGTCAGCCAGACGGTGGCGCGCATGGAGCGGGACGGGCTGGTCCAGGTCGCGGGCGACCGCCACCTGGAGCTGACCGAGGAGGGGCGCCGCCTCGCGACACGGGTGATGCGCAAGCACCGGCTCGCCGAGTGCCTGCTCGTCGACGTGATCGGCCTGGAGTGGGAGCAGGTCCACGCCGAGGCGTGTCGCTGGGAGCACGTGATGAGCGAGGCCGTGGAGCGCCGTGTTCTGGAGCTCCTGCGGCACCCGACGGAGTCTCCGTACGGGAATCCGATCCCGGGCCTGGAGGAGCTGGGCGAGAAGTCCGAGGCCGATCCGTTCCTGGACGAGAGCATGGTGAGCCTGTCCGAGCTCGACCCGGGCCCGGAGGGCAAGACCGTGGTGGTGCGCCGGATCGGTGAGCCGATCCAGACCGACGCACAGCTGATGTACGCGCTGCGACGTGCGGGCGTGCAGCCCGGCTCGGTGGTGAGCGTGACCGAGTCCGCCGGCGGTGTGCTGGTGGGCTCCAGCGGAGAGGCGGCGGAGCTGAACACCGAGGTCGCCTCGCACGTCTTCGTCGCGAAGCGCTGAGCAGGGCCGATGTGATCACCGGTGCCCGGTGCAGTTGCAGGCACCGGTGCAGATGCACGTGCAGAAGTGAACGGTTGCGCCCGCTTTCTGTTTTCCGTCCGGAATCGCAGCGGCCGGGCGAATCGCGTGCCAGGCTGTGGCCAGGCATATGACCCGAGGGTGCCGGCAGGGCCTGCCGCGCGGTCGGGAGGGAGCGGGTAATGCGCCCGTCGTACTGGCATGTGCACCGCGAGGTGGCAGCCCTGCTCCCGGCCGCCCTCACTGCCGCACGGGGCCGGCACGACGCCCCGACGGGTCCGCGTGCGCGCGGACCGATCTGTTCCGGAACAGGGGACGGCCCCGGCGCCCGAAGGTGCCGGGGCCGGTCCTCCCCTGCGCCGACCCGGAGCCCCGAGCTCTCGAGGTCGGCCTCCGCGGACCCCTGTCCCCGAGCGGTCCGCGTCCTGGAGGAAATCTCCCCCCGGCGGCTCGCGCCAATCCTGGAGTGGTGTCACTCGAACGTGGGATGTTGCGAGCCGAACCCCTCTGTTCGAATAAAGGTTCGATAGTCTGGCGGAGGCGACCACACGGTGATCGAGAACCCGAAGGAGGTGCCAGAACCTATGGTGCGGCGCGTTGATGTGACCGGGACCGACGGCGTACGCCTCGCGGCCTGGGAGTTCGCCGACTCGCCCAAAGGGCGCGCCGAGTCCGAGCGCGCCCCCGGGATCTTATTGCTGCACGGCCTGATGGGCCGGTCCGCGCACTGGGCCTCTCCCGCCCGCTGGCTCTCCGAGCGTCACCGCCCGGTCGGCCTCGACCAGCGGGGACACGGCCGGAGCGACAAGCCGGCCGAGGGCCCGTACACCCGTGACGCGTACGTCGCCGACGCCGAGGCGGCGATCGAACAGCTCGGCCTCGCCCCCGTCGTCCTCATCGGGCACTCGATGGGTGCCCTCACGGCCTGGCAGCTCGCGGCGAAGCGTCCGGATCTGGTGAAGGCCCTGATCATCTGCGACATGCGGGCCTCCGCGCTCGGGGCGGCCTCGCAGCGCGAATGGGAGGACTGGTTCGCGTCGTGGCCGCTGCCCTTCGCGACCCTCGCCGACGTACGCAAGTGGTTCGGCGAGGACGACCCCTGGGTGGAGCGGCCCAATCCGTCCCGCGGCGAGTTCTTCGCCGAGGTGATGGCCGAGCGGGCCGACGGCTGGCGGCCCGTCTTCTCCCGCGAGCAGATGCTCCGGTCCCGGGCCACCTGGGTCTACGACGCCCACTGGGAGGAGCTCGCCCAGGTGCGGTGCCCCACCCTGGTCCTGCGCGGGATCGACGGCGAGCTGGGCCGGGCGGAGGCCCAGGAGATGGTCCGCGTCCTGCCGCGCGGACAGTACGCGGAGGTGGCCGACGCGGGTCATCTCGTCCACTACGACCAGCCGGAGGGCTGGCGCACGGCGGTGGAGCCGTTCCTGGAGCAGCTCGCCGAGGACCACCCCGACGACGGGGACGAGGAGGAGGGCCGGGACGACCGCGACCCGTCGGCGGCCGATCCCGCGATCCCGTAGGCCCCGTGCCCTGTCCCGCCCCGCCCCCGCCCCGGCCCTCGCTGACCGCCGTAAGGATCTCCGGGAGCCGGTCCGGCGCAGGCGGTCACCGCACGTCGCCTACCGCACGGCGACGTGATCCCCGGCCGACGACTTCGCCCCGGAGGTGGAGTTCCCGTAGTACGTCCACCGCCACGTCCCCGGCCCGGTGGCCTTCACCGTGGTCTTGAGCGCCCCCGACGTACTCGACGTCGCCTTCTTGACCGTCGTGTACGAGGAGGCGCCCGTCGCCTTGAACTGCAGGCTCACCGTGCGGCCCGCGTAGCCCTGGTACGTGTGCGTGTCCCAGTTGGCCCGCGTGACCCGCCCGGTCACGGTGAGGGTCCTGCCTTTCGTGACGGGTTCCGGCGCGGCGTTGACGGTGACGCGGGTGGCCCGCCTGAGCTGCAGCGGGAGGTTCGCGTCGTCGATGTCGTGGGCGTCACCGGCGAGAAAGACCCGGGCGGCGGTTCGCCAGGTGCCCGCGTCCTCGTTCCCGAAGTCGTGGTTCCGCGGGTCGATGTACAGCCATTCCTCGAAGTCGCAGACCCCTTGCGCCTTGTTCACGACCTTGCAGTCGCTGGTGATGACGGCGCTGTGCAGCGTGTCCGTGTTGCTGAGCTTCCCCCGGTAGGGGAACACCGTCGGCCCGTAGTCGTAGCGCAGCTTCGTCGTCATCCGGAAGACCGCGTGCACCTCGACCTCCTCGGCCACCCCGATGACGATCGGCTTCCCGCCGTTCACCGCGACCCGGGTGAAGGAGACCCCGCCCTCCGCCGCCCCGGCAGGCGCCGCCGCCACCCCGGTGAACACGACCGCCGCTCCACCGGCGACCACCGCTCTCCACATCGACTTCCCCATCTTCGACCCCGTCCTTCCCCTGCGGCCTGGACCGGGTGCACAGGCGCACCCGTCCGCGTGGCTGACTGTGGGACGGGGGAGGGCCGTTCGCGGTTGTACGCGGTGCGGCAACGATTCGATCACCACGTCCCCACCCCAGCCGGGTCCCGGGGAGGGACCCGGCGCCCGCACGGAGAGAGGACCGCCTCGGAGCGGTGGCGCGGGGCGCCGAGTGCCGCTCCTCAGCCCTTGCTGACCGCCGTCAGGATCTCCGGGAGCCGGGCCGCCGCGCGCGTAGCGGCGAGCCGTACCCCCAGCCATCCGACGAACGTCCCGTACACCGCGCCCACCGGCAGCAGCAGCCACAACCAGCCCCGCAGATCCGCCCCATGCAGCCAGACGGTCAGCCCGATGACGGGTGCGCAGAGCAGTGCGGACGCCACCATCCCGCCGAGGATGGAGATCCAGGCCAGCCCCGCCTGCCCCGGCGCCACGTTCTTGAACGCGCCCTCCTGCGGGATCGAGTACGGGAACAGCGCGGAGGCCACGGCGCCCGTCGCCAGCATCGCGCCGAGCAGGGCCAGGGACAGGCCCATGGACGCGGGGAGCGCCGCCCAGTCCCCGAGCACCGCCGCCGTCACCGCGGTCACGAGGACCGTGTACGGCAGGGTGATCAGCAGCAGGGCCAGGGCCCGCGCCCGCAGTTCGGCATAGGCGTCCCGGGAGGACGAGATCGACAGCGCCACCATCCAGAAGGCGGAGGTGTCCTGCCCGAACTGGTTGTACATCTGCATGCCGAGCATCCCGGCGGCGAAACAGGCCAGGTAGACCGAGCCGGACCCCTGCACCGCGTTGAGCACGGGCACGATCAGGCCGATCGCCAGTGCCGCCACCCATGTCGCCTTCGTCTTCGGGTCCCGGGCGACGTACCGCAGACTGCGCTCCATCACCGTCCCGGTACGCCCTTCGGGGAACCGCGCGAAGAGTCCGGACCGCTCGGAACCGGCGTCGCGGCCCGCGGCGGCGATCGTGGAACCGTCCGGCGACGTCATCAGCTTCGAGAGACTGCGCTGCCACAGCCCCACCAGGGCCCCCAGCGCCAGCACGGAGAGCAGCAGCTGCCCGGCTGCGGCCCCGTACGCCCCCTCCGACGCGGAACCCACGGCGCCGAGCGCCGATGCGGGCGGCAGCCAGCGCACCACGTCCGCCAGCGGCTCGAGCGAGGACAGACCGCCGGCCCGGCCCAGGCGCTGAGCGGCGAAGTTGACGAACTGGATGCCCACCGCGATCACCAGCCCGCTGAGCAGCGCGAGATCGCGCCCCTTGCGTGAGGTCAGCAACCGCACGTTGGCCGTGGCGACGGACCGGGCCAGCGCCACACAGACCAGCAGCGTCACCGGTACGGCGACGAACGCGACCACCACCGCCGTCGCACCCCGCGCCACCGCGATCACCGAACCGAGGGCCAGCGCGAGCGTGAAGAGCGGCCCGATACCGATCAGCGAGGACACCAGCAGCGCCCCGATCAGCGGGCGGGGCCGCAGCGGAAGCATGACCAGCCGGCTCGGGTCCAGGGTCTCGTCACCGCTCGGGAAGAACAGCGGCATCACCGCCCAGCCGAGCGCCACCACCGCGGTCAGCAGCACCACGAGGGTCTCGGCCTGGGCGTGGCCGCGCAGCGCGACCAGCCCGGCCACCTGACCCGCGGCGAACAGCAGGGTGACGACGAGGGACGTGATGTAGACCGCCCGGCGCCCGGACGACTGGCGCAGCCCGTTGCGCAGCAGCGTCAGCTTGAGCCGTACGAAGACGGGCACGAGGCCCTGGCGGGGGGCCGCCGGGACGGCGTGCCCCGCCGGGCTGTCGAGGACGGTCATCGGGCACCGCCCAGCCAGTCCAGGGACTGCCCGGTGTCCCGGGCGCCCGCGCCGACGAGCTCGAGGAACGCGTCCTGCAGCGAAGGCGCGTCCCCGCGCACCTCGGCGAGCGTGCCCCGGGCCCGGATCCGGCCCGCCGCCATGACGGCCACCCAGTCGCAGAGCGACTCGACGAGCTCCATCACATGGCTGGAGAAGACCACGGTCGCGCCGGAGCGCGTGTACCGCTCCAGCACCCCGCGGATCGTCTGCGCCGACACCGGGTCCACGCCCTCGAACGGCTCGTCGAGGAAGAGCACTTCGGGATTGTGCAGCAACGCCGCCGCGAGACCGATCTTCTTGCGCATCCCGGTCGAGTAGTCCACGACCAGCTTGTGCTGTGCCCCCGCCAGATCGAGGACATCGAGCAGCTGCGTGGTCCGCTTGTCGACCTCGACTCCCGGCAGCCCTCTCAACCGTCCGGTGTAGGCCAGGAGTTCACGCCCGGAGAGTCGCTCGAACAGCCGTAGTCCCTCCGGCAGCACCCCGATCCGGGCCTTCACCGCGACCGGGTCCCGCCACACGTCGTGACCGCCGACCTCGATGCTCCCCATGTCGGGCCGGAGCAGCCCCGTCACCATGGAGAGCGTGGTCGTCTTCCCCGCACCGTTGGGACCGACCAGACCGATGAACTTGCCCGCGGGCAGCTCCAGATCGATTCCGGAGACCGCCACCTGATCCCCGAACCGCTTCCACAACCCCTGGACCCGCACGGCGGGCGGTGCCGTGGAGGCACCGCCCGCCGTGCTCGCTCCGCCCGTGATGTCCGTCTGCTCCGGCATGGCACTGCCTTTCGATATCCCCGCGTGTGGGGACCACCCTACGAAAGGCGAGTCCGGGCGTCCGCCGTCTCCCGCGCGCACGCGTACGCGAGCGGACTGATCAGTTCCTCGGCGTCCGGCAGCCACCGGTTCGTCGGCGTGGGGCGCCGCGCCCACTGCACGGCGCCGCGCCCCCCGACGCGGGTCGGAGGCGCCGCCACGTAATGGCCCTCGCCGCGTCCCACCATGTCGAGGGAGTCGGCGTCCCAGCCCAGCCCGCGGACGAGGCCGGGGGCCTTGGCCGCGCCGCCCGGCAGCACGAAGAACAGCATCCGGCGGTCGGGGGTGCGGGTCACCGGGCCGAGCCCGAGGCCCATCCGGTCCATCCTGGCCAGCGCGAGGAAGCCCGCCGACTCCGGTACGTCGAGGGCGTCGAAGGACCGTCCCGTCGGCAACAGGACCGAGGAGGAGGGGCGCTGGGACCACATCCGACGGGCCGCCGCGGCGCTCCCGGTGGCCTGGCCGGCCCAGTCGGGGCGCGTGGGATGGGCCCCGGGGGAGGCGCAGCCGGTGTCCCCGCACGAGCAGCGCTCCGCCCCGCCCACCACGTCGAGCCAGGTGCCGGGGAACACGTCCCAGTGCCGCACCTCCGCATACCGCGCCGCGGCGTCCAGCGGTGTCTCCCCCCGCTGTTGGGGGACCTGAACGACCTGTACGACCTGCGCGACCTGCGCGGCTTCCGTCACTCCGATGGGCTCTTCCACGAACAGCACAACTTCCGGCGCCACCCGGGGTTACGGGCGCACGGACGTCGGTTACGGCGGATCGATCCTGCACGCGGGGCGCACGGAGGCATGGGCGGGGGCGCGCGTGAGGCAGTGCACCGAAGCGCGGGTAACCACTTGCAGGACTGTGCCAACTCGCCTTCGCTCGTACCCAATGCAGATGAATATGCGCATTTCTTGTCCATATGCCGGGCAGTGATCCCTACCAATGATCACTGCGGTCCCAGGGGGAAACATGGCAGCCAGGCCTCTCGTCGCCCGCCAGCCGAACGAACGGCTCCAGACGCTCATCCAGGAGGCGGCCTGTTCCAACGCGGGCCTCGCCCGCCGCGTCAACATGGTCGGAGTCGAGCGGGGGCTCGACCTCCGCTACGACAAGACCTCCGTGGCCCGTTGGCTGCGCGGGCAGCAGCCGCGCGGACGGGCGCCCGGAATCATCGCCGAGGCGCTCGGCCGCAAGCTCGGCCGTACGGTCACGATCGACGAGATCGGCATGGCCAACGGCAAGAACCTGGCCTCGGGCGTGGGCCTCCAGTTCGCGCCCACCGTGCTCGGGGCGGTCGAGCAGGTCTGCGAGCTGTGGCGCAGCGACGTGGGCCGCCGTGATCTGCTGTCCGGTTCGGCGGTCGCCGCGTCCGCGCTGGTCGAGCCCAGCCGCGACTGGCTGATCACGGGCGCGGACCCGCAGGTAGCACGCACCGCGGGGGCGCGGGTCGGGATGCCGGACGTGGAGGCGGTGCGCGCCATGACGGCCGCGCTCGTCGACCTGGACCACCGCTTCGGCAGCGGGCACGTGCGGCCCGTCCTCGTGCACTACCTCAACAGCGTGGTGTCCGGGCTCCTTTCCGGGGCGTACCGCGAATCCGTGGGCCGGGAGCTGTTCGGCGCGGTCGCGCGGCTCACCGAGCTCGCCGGGTACATGGCCGTCGACACCGGCCAGCCGGGACTGGCCCAGCGTTACTACATCCAGGCCCTGCGCCTGGCCCAGGCCGCCGGCGACCGGGCGTACGGCGGCTATGTGCTGGCCGCCTCGATGAGCCACCTCGCCGCCCAGCTCGGGAACCCGCGCGAGATCGCCCAGCTGGCGAGGGCCGCGCAGGAGGGTGCACGGGGGCGGGTGACACCGCGTGCGGAGGCGATGTTCCACGCGGCGGAGGCCCGGGGACACGCGCTGATGGGGGACGCGCGCACGTGCCAGGTGGCGGCCGGCCGGGCGCTGGCGTCCCTGGAGCAGTCGGATCCGGACACCGGTGACGACCCGTCCTGGATCGCCCACTTCGACGCCGGCTACCTCGCGGACGAGCTGGCGCACTGCCACCGCGACCTGGGGCAGGGTGAGCCGGCCGCGCGCCGGGCGAAGGAGGCCCTGGCGGCCCTCCCGCAGTCCCGGACCCGGCGCCGCGGCATCGGCCTGGTGCTGCTGGCCACGGCACAGGTGCAGCAGCGCGAGGTGGAGCAGGCGTGCCACACGGGGCTGCGGGCCATGGAGCTCCTGAGCACGGTGCGCTCCAGCCGGGGTGCCGAATATCTCGATGACCTCCAGCAGCGGCTCGTGCCGTTCGGAGAGACCTCCGCCGTCCGGGAGTTCGGTGAGCGGATGGAGCTGCAGGCTGCCTGAGCTGCCGATTCCGCGAATCGACCATGAACAGCGCCGGGGGAGCGCTGCGTGTTACCCGCTGTGTGAAGGGGTGGTGAGCGCCTTCGGGCGCTTGGCGCCGGGTGGTTGCCACCCGGTAGCTTGAGCCGACGATTCCGTTGGTTCACACGTAGGAGTCCCGGTGACGCAGAGCGGACAGGGTGACGAGCAGCTCCCTGCTGTACGACCCGCCCACGAAGGTGTCGTGCTGCCCGCGGAGGGCGGCGCCCCCTGGTCCGAGGGCGGCCGGACGGCCGACCGGGCCGCCCCCGCGGGCGGGCAGCCGTGGGGAGGGCCCTGGGGCCCGGACGCCCACCAGGACGGCCGGGCACCGGGTCAGCTGCCGCCCGAGCAGCACCAGCCGGACGCGTACGGGCAGTACCGGCCCCAGCAGCCGTACGCGTCCCAGCAGGACCCCCAGCAGCCGTACGCGTCCCCGCAGGACCCGCAGCAGTCCTACGCGTCCCCGCACGACCCGCAGCAGCAGTCCTACGCGCCCCCGCAGCAGCAGTACGGGTCCCCGCAGGACGCGTACCAGCAGGACCCGTACCAGCAGCAGGGCCCTCAGCAGTCGTACGCGCAGCCGCTGCCGCCGGAGGCCGTGCCCGGCATGCCGGGGGGCGGGGACGCGGACGCCACGCAGTACATCGCCCCGGTGCCCGGCGGGCTGCCGCCCACGCACCCCGCGGAGTCCACCCAGTACCTCGGGCAGTCGGGCCAGGGGGCCGACGCCGACGCGACCCAGTACATACCGCCGGTGCCCGGCGGCGCCCCGTACGGGATCCGGCCCGGGCCCCCCGGCGAGCGGCAGCCGCCCGCCGAGTTCGACAGCCTGTTCCGCGACGAGGGGCCCGCGGGCGCCACGCAGCAGATGCCCCAGGTCGGCCCCGCGCACCAGCAGCCCCCGCACCAGCAGCCCCCGCGCCGGCAGCACCAGCCTCCGCAGGGGGCCCAGCCGTCCCCGTCGGGGCCGCAGGGGGTCCGGAACACCCAGGAACCCGAGCACGGGGGCGGCGGGGCGCCGCGCAGGCGCTCCGCGCACATCCCGCTCATCGCCGCCGTGGTCATCGGCTGCGCCGTCATCGGACTGGGCGCGGGCGCCCTGATGAGCGGCGGCGACGAGAAGTCGGGGGACGACAAGCAGTCGGTGTCCGCGCAGAGTTCACCCGCGGGCGAGGCGACCGCCCCGGCGGCGGCCGACCCCGCCGAGCCGCAGGCGCAGGGACTCGACAAGCTGCTCGCGGACAGCAACGACAGCCGTGCGACGGTGATCAGCGCCGTGGGGAGGATCGAGAGCTGCCAGGCGCTGGACCAGGCGGCCACCGACCTGCGGGGCGCGGCGACGCAGCGCCGTGATCTGGTGACCCGGCTCGAAGGGCTGAGCATCGACCAGCTGCCCGCTCACGCCGAACTGAAGTCCGCGCTGACCGCGGCCTGGCAGGCCTCGGCGCAGGCGGACGACCACTACGCCGCCTGGGCCGACCAGGCCAGGAACAACAAGAAGGTCTGCAAGGGCGGCAAGGCCAGGTCGACCGACGAGAAGGGCAAGGCCAATGCCGCCAGCGGCGTGGCCACCCGGGAGAAGCAGAAGGCGTCGGGGCTCTGGAACTCCATCGCGGAGAAGTACGGCCTGACGAAGCACACCCCGACCGACCTCTGACGCACGCACCGCCGACGACGGCCCCCGCTGCCCGGGACCACGGGCGACGGGGGCCGTCGCCGTAGGCGGTCAGCCCCTGATGCGGGCGTCCACCAGGGTCTCCGTCACGTCGACGAAGCCCTTCCGATCGGCGACCAGACGCCCCCCGCGGACCACCTGGAACGTCACCCGGCCGTTGACGATGCGGGGGTACGCAGCCGAACCGACCGTGTCCTGGAAGCGCCAGCGCAGGACCGGCGTGAGCCCGCCCGTGTCCACCTCGGTGCCCCGGTTGAGGCTGACGGAGACTCCGCCCGCCGTGATCGTCTCCTGGTCCAGCGCCTCGATGACCGTCCTGAGCACCGTGTACGCGATCCAGGTCGTCTGCACGCCCGTGTCGTCGGGGTCGATCCTGTTGTCGCCGAACGCGTACTTCCGGATCACCTGGCGCATCGGCTTCCACCGGGCATCGCCCGACTCCGGGTACCAGCCGGTGACGTACGCCCCCTCGAAGGGGCTGTTCCGGCCGCCCGTGCGGTCGATGAGCGGCTGCCCGACGCTGCCGAGGACCGACGAGATCCGTACGCCGCTGTTCTCCGGTTCGAGCCGGCGGAACGAGTCGAAGAACGTCTCCGTGCCCTTGCCGAGCACCGCGGTCACGCAGCCGTCGCCCGCCTCCTTCAGGGCCTCGGCCGCCTGGGAGTCGTAGGACGTGGCCTCCTCGGGGGCCACGATGTCGAAGGACGCCGGGCGGTCGGCCCGGGTGAGGCTCATGTCCACGAGGCCCGGCATGCCGTCGCCGACGAGCGAGTCCGGCCGCACGAGCGAGACCCGGTCGCAATCGGCCGCCAGCTGCTCGCCGTTCCCCGCGAGGAGGGCCGACTGGCCGCCGTTGACGGGATAGGACAGGTAGCTGGTGAACTCGTCGG
Organism: Streptomyces clavifer; assembly: GCA_014651175.1. Lineage (GTDB taxonomy): Bacteria > Actinomycetota > Actinomycetes > Streptomycetales > Streptomycetaceae > Streptomyces > Streptomyces clavifer. Next base: position 219,474 of record BMWJ01000010.1, read on the forward strand.
CCGAGGCGCCGTAGCCGCCGATGTACGGGATCCCGGCGGCCTCCAGCGGCGCCAGGACGGCCCGCCCGTGCCTGCTGTACGAGCCGACGACCGCGACGACGTCCTCGGCGACCGCCTGCCGCGCGCACTTCGACGCCCCCGTCGGGCTGTCGGCCTCGTTGCAGGTGAGCACACGCAGCTCGTGCCCGTCGATCCCGCCCCGGTCGTTGATCCAGCGGGCGTAGGTCCGCGCCATGGCCGGCATGCCCGCCATGTTCACGGCGGCCCCGGGCGTGTCCGGCGCCCAGGTCATCACGGTGACGGTGTCCCCGGAGCCTCCCGGGAGACCGGGTACGACACCGCAGCCGGTGGTCAGCAGCGCGCCGGCCGCCACCGTGCTCGTGAGGAGTCTGCAGGGGCGGGGAGTGATGAGGCGTCGCCATCCGGTCATGGGCATGAACTTTTCCGCGTCACGGGTAACGCCGCAGTGTGCCGTGTTCAACGCTCGGTGACGTGAAGGTGAATTACGGGGGGCCGTGCGCACACCGGGACGAGGAACGTACGATCGACAACCGTGCAGCAAGGTTCGGAGAACTCTTCCCGTCGCGGCCGTCGCTCCTCCACCATGGGTGGCATGCCGCTCAACGACATGCCGTGGTGGCGCTGGCGCAGCAACGTGCGCTCGGCGCTGCACATGCTCTCCGACCCCGTCTTCCACCACGAGTGCTGGCTCCCCGGCCGCGCCGGCTACGGCGACGTCACCGACGCCGTGTGCCGCCTGGTCGAGGACACCTGGCTGGACAACTGGTCCGCCGAGAAATACGTGGGGACGATCTTCCGCGACTCGGCCGAGGCGGCCCTCGTGGACGTGGCGGCGCTGCGCGTGCTGCGCATCATGCACCAGGTCGGCGCGGACGCCCCCGTCTCCGCCTATCTGGAGCACCACGGCTGGGCGGAGGCCGTGCAGGCGGCCCGCGAGGCCCATGTGATGCTCGCCACCAACGACGCCGAGGACCCGGACGTCCCGCCGCGCTCCCTCGACGTGCTCCGCATCATGACCGGATCCGCCTGACCCGGGGCACCGCGTCCGGACCGGCTCGCGGGGTCCGGCCCGATCCGGACGGAGGACGCCGGCCGACCTGTGGCACCCTACGGGGATGACCGCGCCGCAGCCTGCCGAATCCCTTACCGCCGCTGCCTCGGACGCCACCGCCGAGCAGTACGTCCTCACACTCTCGTGCCCCGACAAACAGGGCATCGTGCACGCCGTGTCGAGCTATCTCTTCACGACCGGCTGCAACATCGAGGACAGCCAGCAGTTCGGCGACCACGACACCGGGCTCTTCTTCATGCGCGTCCACTTCTCGGCGGACGTCACGGTGGACGTGGACAAGCTGCGCGCCGGCTTCGCCGCGATCGGGGACGCCTTCGGGATGGAGTGGCAGATACACGGCTCGTCCGACCGGATGCGCGTCGTCCTGATGGTCAGCAAGTTCGGCCACTGCCTGAACGACCTGCTCTTCCGGTCCGGCATCGGTGCGCTGCCGGTCGAGATCGTGGCCGTCGTCTCCAACCACACGGATTTCGCCGAGCTCGTCGCCTCGTACGGCATCCCCTTCCGGCACATCCCGGTGAACAGGGAGAACAAGGCGGAGGCGGAGGCACAGCTGCTGGAGCTGGTGCGCGGGGAGAACGTGGAGCTGGTCGTCCTGGCCCGCTACATGCAGGTGCTCTCGGACGATCTCTGCAAGCAGCTGAGCGGCCGGATCATCAACATCCACCACTCCTTCCTGCCGAGCTTCAAGGGCGCGAAGCCGTACCACCAGGCCCATGCGCGCGGCGTGAAGCTGATCGGTGCGACGGCGCACTACGTGACCGCCGACCTCGACGAGGGGCCGATCATCGAGCAGGAGGTGGAGCGGGTCGGGCACGGCGTCACGCCGGACCAGCTCGTCGCCGTGGGGCGGGACGTGGAGTGCCAGGCGCTGGCCCGCGCGGTCAAGTGGCACGCCGAGCGGCGCATCCTGCTCAACGGCCGCCGCACGGTGGTCTTCGCGTAGCCGGGATCACAGCCTGCTGAGGGAGGCCGCGGCGAACAGCACGTCGCTGATCGCCTCGCGGTCGCCCTCCTGCCCCGCGGCGGCCTCCACCGGCGGGACGTGCCCGGCGACCAGCCGGCAGAACTCCACACCGTCGAGCGCGACCTGCGCCACCGTGTGACCGGGCGAGCCGACCGCGGCGGGCGAGTCCAGCGCGATGTACCAGTCGCCGCCGCCCCGGCCCTCGACCTCCAGGTGCAGGGAACGGCCCGGGGACCCGGCCGTGACCAGGTGGCGGGCCGCACCCGCCAGCCCCGCACGCCGGCGCCCGGCCAGGGTGGCCGGCAGCAGCCGGACCGCGAGGTCGATCATCCGGTGGAGATGGGCTGCGGCGGGAGGCTCGTACGGATAGTCCACCGCGTCAGCGATGTCCCCGGCGTGTACCCAGCACTCGAAGGCCCGTTCCAGCAGGGAGTCCGTCAGGGGGAGGGCGAAGTCCCCGTACGGGACGGAGAGCTCCGAGACGCTCCGGCCGGCGAACGACACCGTGCGCACCAGGGTGTGGCTCTGGTCGCGCCACGGTTCCCGGACGGCCCGGGTGGGCGGCCGGTAAGCGGCCGACCAATACGTTTCGGTGCGCTCGGTCGGTGACAGGGGCTTGTCCCCGCAACCGAGCGGGTCGTCCAGGCCGAGAGCGGTGGAGACCAGGCCGTCGACGGCCGTCAGATGGCCGATCACCCCGGCGACCGTCGTCTTCCGGCCGGTCTGACGTTCGCCGTCGAACCACTTCAGCCGTACCGGCGCGTGCCACTCGGGGCTGCCGATGTCCCGGAGGAGCGCGTCGAGCCGGGCGGTCTCCGTGTCGTAGGGGGCGGCCCAGGACGGGACGGGGATCCGGGCCGGACGGCGGCTCAGACAGCTCTCCAGGACCCGGGCCCGGAGCATCGGGTCCAGATCCAGGCTGCCGTCGGTGTGCAGGAGCCCCACGGCGTCCCGCAGCCGCAGGGCCTCGTCGGCACAGGGGGCGCACGAGGTGAGGTGCTCCTCGACCGCCGCGGTCTCCTCGGCGGAGCAGGCTGCCAGGGCCCAGGCGCCGAGCAGCGAGGTGAGCACCTTGTGGGAGAGCTGCGGCACGACGGGCGGAGCGGGCAGGTACGCGCGGTCGTCGGCGGGGGCCCGCGGGGCCGGTATGCGCCGTTCGCCGTGGAGCCTGTCGTCGCGGCCGGAGCCGTCGGTGCCGCCGCTCATGGGGTGTGTCCGTATCCGGGAGGCGAGGAGCCCGCTTGCGGGTGGGTGTTCGCGGTGGCGAGCAGCTGGAGCCCGAGCCGCAGCCGGCGCCGGGCCTCCTCGCCGGTGACGCCGAGGTCGGCGGCGGTCTGCCGGTAGTCCCGGCGCTGGACGTACGCGAGCTCCAGCGCGGCGCGCAGCGGCGCGGGCATGGAGGCGACGATGTAGTCGGCGCGGGCGGCGACGGTGGCCCTGCGCACCAGGTGCTCCAGCTCCCGCTCACGGGCGTCCGCGCCGGAGCCGTCCGCCGGTGCCGCGAGGGCGTCCGGGCTGTCGGTACGGGGGCCGTCCGCCTCCTGCCGGTCCGCGCCGGAGCCGTCCGCGGGTGCTGCGAGGGCGTCCCGGTGGCCCGTACCGGCGCCGTCCGCGCCGTGCGTCCCGCGGAGCCGCTGCACGGACCGGCGGTGGGTGAGCCATGCCACCCAGGACCTCATCGAGCCCTGCTTGGGGTCGTACGCGCCCGGGTTCTCCCAGACGAAGTGGAAGACCTCGCGGGTCACCAGGTCGGCTGCGTCCTCGTCGTCGAGCATGCGGTGGGCCTGGCTGTGCACGAGGGGAGCGAACCGGTCGTAGAGCTCGCCGAGCGCCGCCGCCTCGCCGCGCGTCAGCCGCTGCTGCATCCGGCGGTCCCAGCGCGGTGGTGCGTCCTTCGCCATCCAGCCCCCAGCCCTGTGCCCCTCGTCACCCCGAATGTAGTGGGCGGGCTCCGGCGAGCACGCACCTTTGCGCCAAGTACGTCCCCCGAGTGGCGCTGAATGATAGGGAACACAGCGCGCTTTGCCGTTTCCTGGCCGGGTAAACCGGTCGCCGGTGATCATTTCTGGATGAATCCCGTGCGGGGGCGCTGAGCGCGCCGGAGTTTCACAAAGGCGCAACGTGGGCACCCGCGAGGAGGAACGGAAACTTCCGGATCCTCCGGATGCCACCGGAACGAAAGGCCCCGTCGCGTGACGCTGAAGGTGGACGAGACCGAGCAGGGCGCGTGGACCGTGCTGCGGATACGCGGTGAACTCGATCTGGTGACCTCACCCGTCGTACGTCAGTCCGTCCACGGGGCGGTGGCCGAGGGGCAGCACGACGTGGTCCTCGACCTCTCGGGCGTCCTCTTCTGCGACTCCAGCGGCGTCGGCGTCCTGATCGCCTCCCGGCGCCTCATGAAGTCCTGCGGCGGACGGCTGCGGCTGATCCTCCCGGCCCGTGGCGCGGTGGACGGCTCCCACGTCAACAAGGTGCTCGGCGCCCTGGGCGTACGCAGACTCTTCGAGGTCTACCCCGACGCCGATGCGGCCACCGACGAGGAAGCCCAGCCGCTCACCGCCTGAACACCTCGGGCCGGCACCCGGTTCCGATACGTGCGACGGGGGTTGGTGACACGTGACGCCCCGGGGCGTCGTACGCTCCCCGCATGGACAGCGCAGAGTACGAGCGCAAGATCGCGCACCGGTTCGCCGCCTTCGACCAGGACGGCAACGGCTACATCGATCGCGCCGATTTCAACGCCGCAGCGGCCCGTCTGCTCACCGAATTCGGCACGACGGCCCGCTGCGACAAGGGTCAGGCCCTCTACACGGGCGCCGAGGCCTTCTGGCAGGGCATGGCCGGGATCGCCGACGTGGACGGGGACCAGCGCGTCAATCGCGAGGAGTTCGTGGGCGGAGCCGTGAAGCGGCTGCGCGACAGCCCCGAGCGGTTCGCGGAGATCGCCAGGCCCTTCCTGCGCGCGGCGATCGCCGTGGCGGGCGGCGGGCACGCCGACGGGCCGGCCGCGGCCCCGGTCGCCGCGGTGGAGCGCGCCCTGCGCGTCCTGGGTGCCGAGGACGAGGTCGCGAGCATCGCGGCCCGGAGCCTGGACACCGACGGCGACGGCACCGTCGCCGAAGCGGACGCGGTCGACGCCTTCGCCGCGTACTTCACCGTGATCGAACCGGACGCGTAGCGCCGCCGCACAACACGCCCGACGGCGCGAGCAGTTCGCGCCGCCCCGCGGGCCGGCCGGGTGCCCTCCCGGACCGGCCCGTACCGCCGTCCGCAGGGCCGTCATGGCTGACCGGAGGCGTGCGGCCGGTGCGTGCGCGGGTGACGCAGCGCAGCCGGACGGCACCGGGGCACGGGGGTGTGCCGGGAGCGATCCGTCACCGGGCGGAGTCGGCCGGACCGCTCGGGTACGCTCCGTCGGGTGCGAGTGGTTCTGGAACCGGAGCATCCGGATGTGGCCCGTGCGGCCGTTCCGGACCGGGAGCCATGCCCCGCTCGTGGCCCACGGAGATGCGCCGGGCCTGCCGGGGAGCCCTTCCCCGAGGCGACGGGGCGATCCTGTTCGACTCTCCGCAGCACGCGTCGCACAGTATGGGCCACGCGTACTCCTTCGCGCTGGAATATGCCCGAAGCGCTTGTTGCGGTGACTGTACGTCAACCATGCTGTCCCGAAGGGGAGTCACGTTCCGTGACCCTGAGGAGGCGCTAGGCGATGTGTCCGCCGGTTCGGATGGTGTGAGCGGTGCAGGTGCTTCAGGTTCAGCTGGAGGTCGGGCCGGATCCCGCGGAAGTGGGGCGGGCCCGCAGATGGGCGCGGTCGCGGCTGATCGGGTCCGGGATGGAGGACGAGCCGCTCGCCGAGACGATCATCCTGCTCATCTCGGAGCTCGTCACCAACGCGGTGGTCCACACGGGCTGCCCCGCCGTGCTGCGGATGCTGTTCGGACCGACGGGGGCGACGGGCACGGTGCGGGTCGAGGTGACCGACACCAGCTGTCGTCCGCCCCAGCCGCGTCACGCGGAGGGCGAGGACACCAACGGCCGCGGGCTGGAGCTGGTGGACGGCCTGGCGGATCGCTGGGGCTGGCAGCCGGAAGGCGCCGGGAAGCGCATCTGGTGCGAGATCGACCGGGGCGGCCCCCCGCTGGTCCGGCTGATCAAGGAACAGCCGGACGGAGTGAAGGCCGGGTCCGGCCTCCGGCCGGCAGCCCCCCTGGTCTAGGGCCACCCGGTTCGGATCAGGCCGGGCTCGGATGCTCCGGCACCCGGCACCGCACCTCCCGGCTGACGGACGGCGGGGCCGGGCGGCGACGGCTCGTGGCGCCGGCGATCACGACGCCGGGCGTGGTGGCGCCATGGCCCAGCGGATCGCGGTGGTCAGCGCGCGCCCGGTCGGGGCCAGGCAGGCTTCGGCCGGGTGCGACAGGCGGGGCAGCTCCAGCGACGTACGGGCCCAGCGCGGGAGGGCGGCGACGGCGTTCGCGGCGAGCAGCGCGTAGGGCACACGGGCGACCAGGGGCAGCGGCGGGTGCAGCAGGATGAAGCGCGCCGCCTCGCGTGCTTCCTCCGTAGGGCGGAGTTCACCGCGGTAGGCCCCGAGACGGGCGACGAGTTCCTTCCGGTCGCGCGGCGGATCGATGACACCGAGTGCTTCCGCCACGCGTGCCGTGTCGGCGAGGTAACCGTCGCATCCGGTGGCGTCGAGCGGTGCGGCTCCGTAGCGCTGGTGGGCGAGCAGGAAACTCTCCACCTCGGCCACGTGCACCCAGCCGAGGAGGTGCGGGTCGGTGGCGTCGTAGGGCTCTCCGGACGGAGTCCTTCCGTGCACCAGGCCGTGTACGGCTCGCACCCGGTCGACGGCCTGCTGCGCCTGGTCGGCCGTTCCGTACGTGGTGACCGCGAGGAAGGTGCTGGTGCGCTGCAACCGTCCCCAGGGATCGCCGCGGTATCCGGAGTGGGCCGCCACGGCGGCCATCGCCAACGGGTGCAGGGACTGGAGCAGGAGTGCCCGGAGGCCGCCGATGAACATGGACGCGTCGCCGTGGACGGTGCGGATCGGCCGGTGCGGGCCGAACCAGCGCGGGCCCGGGGTGTCGTGGATGCGGGCGCGGTTCTCCGGCCCCGCGGGACCGGCGACGCGGGCGAAGACGGCGCTGCCGAGGCGTTCGCGCAGGTGAGGGGCTGCACGCATGGACGAGTCCATGGACCCAGTATGCGCTCATGGCCGCCCGGCACCTGCTGTCCCGCGCGCCCCGTCGGCGGCCGTCGACCGGAACGTCCGCCGATAGGCCATCGGTGACACCCCCAGGGCCGCCTGCACACGCTGGCGCAGGGAGGTGGCCGTACCGAAGCCCGCGTCCCGTGCCACCTGGTCGATCGACAGGTCCGTGGACTCCAGCAGCTGCCGGGCCCGCTCCACCCGCTGCTGGGTGAGCCACTGCCCCGGGCTGATCCCGACCTCCTCGCGGAAGCGGCGGGTGAACGTGCGGATGCTCATCGCCTCCTGCTGGGCCAGGTCACGCAGCAGGATCGGCTGGTCCAGCCGGCCGAGCGCCCAGGCCCGCGCGGCCGTCGTGGTGGCGAGCTGTGCCTCCGGTACGGGCCGCTGGATGTACTGCGCCTGGCCCCCGTCGCGGTGCGGCGGTACGACGGTGCGGCGGGCGACGTCGTTGGCGACGGCGGTGCCGTGGTCGCGGCGCACGATGTGGAGGCAGAGGTCGATCCCGGCGGCCACCCCCGCGGACGTCAGCACGTCCCCGTCGTCGATGAACAGCACGTCCGGGTCGACGCGGACCTGGGGGAAGAGCCGCTGGAAGTGGTCGGCGGAGGACCAGTGGGTGGTGGCGGGGCGGCCGTCGAGATATCCGGCCGCGGCGAGGACGTACCCGCCCGTGCAGATGGACACCATCCGGGTCCCCGGCCTGATGTGCGCGAGCGCGGCGCCGAGCTCGTCGGTGAGCCTGCCCTCCGTGTGGACGGGGCCGAGCTCGTGCGAGGCGGGGATGACGACGGTGTCGGCGGTGGCGAGGGCCTCGGGCCCGTGCTCGACCAGGATGCTGAAGTCGGCGTCGGTGCGGACCGGGCCCGGCCGACGGGCGGAACAGGTCATTACCTCGTACAGCTTCCGGCCACCGCCGACCGGTCCGGAGCTCAGCGAACGGCCGAAGATCCTTTGCGGGATGCCCAGTTCGAAGGGGAGCAGCCCGTCGAGGGCGAGTACGACGACGCGGTGCGGCACGCGGATTCCTCTTCCTCTCGGGTTGGCTGCCACCGACTCTCAGCTGATACATGTCCCTGCTGTGAACGAAAAGTCGGCAGCCCGCACATTCATTCCCTCCGCGACCCTGACCCGGGCGGTGGCGGCGGCAGCCGCCCTCGTGACCGTGGCGGCCGGGCTGGGCGTCCGGTCGGTGGCGGGCGGGGACTTCGCCAAGTACGCCGGGTCCGCCCTCTACACGGTGCTGATCCACACGCTGGTCGTCCTGGTGGCCCCCCGGGTGCGCCCGGTGACGGCCGCCGTGGCCGCGCTGGCGTTCAGCTGGGCGGTCGAGCTGGCCCAGCTGACGGGCGTACCCGAGGACCTGTCCCGGCAGAGCACGGTCGCGCGGCTCGTCCTGGGCTCGACGTTCAACGCCCCGGACCTCTTCTGGTACGCGGTGGGGGCCGGCCTGGCCTGGGCGGTCCACACGGCGGCCTCCGCGCGCACCCGCGACTGACCCGGTGGCCCGATCCCTGCGAAGGGTGTCTGTCCAGCCACTCGTGGAGGGACCGGGGCCACCAGGATGCTGGTCCGCGTGAACCCGACAAGCAGACCGGCGGCCGTCCCCGTCCCCGTCCCCGTCGACGCCGTCCCGCCCCGCCGGCCCTCCCGCCCGCGGATCCACCGGGCGTGGATCGTCGCGGCCGTCACCTTCGTGACGATCATCGGCGGTGCGGCCTTCAACTCCCTGCCCGGCCTCCTCATCGACCCCCTCCACACGGAGTTCGGCTGGTCCCGCGGGGAGATCGGCCTCGCCGTCTCCATCGACATGGCGCTGTACGGGCTCACCGCGCCGTTCGCCGCCGCGCTGATGGACCGCTTCGGCATCCGCCGGGTCGTGGTCGTGGCGCTGACGGCGGTGGCCGCCGGAGCGCTGGCGAGCGTCTGGATGACGGCGTCCTGGCAGCTGATGCTCTACTGGGGCCTGCTCGTCGGTCTGGGCACCGGCTCCATGGCACTGGCCTTCTCGGCGACCGTCACCAACCGCTGGTTCGTCGCCCGCCGCGGCCTGGTCACCGGCATCCTGACCGCGGCCGGGGCCTCCGGCCAGCTGGTCTTCCTCCCGCTGTGCGCCTGGATCGTCGACGAGCACGGCTGGCGCCCCGCCTCGGTGACGGTCGCCCTGGCCGCGCTCGTCGTCGTCCCGTTCGTCTGGCTCCTGATGCGCGACCACCCGGCCGACGTGGGCCTCGCCCCGTACGGCGGCACGTACGTGGAGAAGCCCGCGCCCGCGGTGGGCGCGGCGACCCGCACCGTGCGCGTCCTCCTCGACGCCGCGCGCACGGGGCCGTTCTGGCTGCTGGCCGGTTCGTTCGCGATCTGCGGTGCCTCCACCAACGGTCTGATCCGCACCCACTTCGTGCCCTCGGCACACGACCACGGCATGGCGATCACCGCGGCAGCCTCGCTCCTGGCCGTCATCGGTGTCTTCGACATCATCGGCACGATCTTCAGCGGCTGGCTCACGGACCGCTTCGACGCCCGCAGGCTGCTCGCCGTGTACTACGCCCTGCGCGGCGTCTCGCTGCTGTTCCTGCCGATGCTGATGGCCCCGGCCGTGCACCCGCCCATGATCTTCTTCATCGTCTTCTACGGCCTGGACTGGGTCGCCACGGTCCCGCCGACGATGGCCCTGTGCCGTGAGCACTACGGCGAGGACAGCGCGATCGTCTTCGGCTGGGTCCTGGCCTCGCACCAGGTGGGCGCGGCGCTGGTGGCGTTCCTCGGTGGCGTGGCACGCGACGTGTCCGGTTCGTACGACGTGGTCTGGTACGCCTCGGGGGCGCTGTGCGCGACAGCGGCCCTGATGGCCCTGGTCATCCGCGGGCAGCCGACGGACCGGCCCGGGGCCCCGAAGGCCCCCGCCTGACCCGTGAACGGGACGGGCCCGCTACCGTTCGGTCCCACGGCAGGGGGGCGTATGCGCGGAGCGGGTACATCCGGGGCGGTCGGGCCCGACGGCACGGTGGCGATGCTGGTCTGTGCCGCACAGCTGGGAGCGCTGCTCGCGGGCTCCCTGGTGGTCGGCTTCGGCCGGAACGACGAGTACGAGAGGGCGCCCGGCGCACCGCTCGGGCTCCTGTGCGTGCTCGTGTTCGGTCCGCCGCTCCTGCTGTTCCTCGGGTCGGTGCACACCTTCCTGATGACGATGCCGGCCGATCTCGCGGCGCAGGCGGCAGCCCGCCGTGCGAACGGCGCGCTGTGGCAGTGGCGGGCCGCATCCGTCGTCGCGCTCGGCGCGGTGTACGCGGCGGCGCCCGCCGCGGCCGGTGCCCCGTACCTGCACTCCTGGGCCTGGATCGCGGGGAGCGGTGCCCTGCCGCTGCTGGGCGTCGCGTGGTTCCGCAGGGGGGAGCGGCGGCGGGGGCGGCCGTACCGGCGGGGCGAGGTGTGGTTCCGGGTGCTGCCCGCGGGGTTCCTGCTCACCGTGACCGCGATGGCGGCCTGCGGCCTCGCACTCGCCACCGGCGTCGTGGGGGCGTACGAGGCCCCGCGCCTGACGGAGGCGGAGATGCCCGGCGTCTGGGAGGGCGAGGACGGACGGGCCGAGATCCGTCTGGACGCGGGCGGAGGCGCGGTGTTCTCCCGAGTGCCGTACGGATCCTGGGACGAGGAGGGCCGCTGCGACGGCACGGGCACGTGGTCGTACGCCCCCGGGGACGGCGCGGTCAGGGGGACGGTCTCGTTCGTGGTCTTCCAAGACGGCTGTCCGCTCGACACGTGGACGGTGGGCGGAACCGCCGAACGTCCCGAGCTGTACGTCCTGTTCGGTGATCCGGACGGGGGAGACGTCCGGATCCTGGTCCGAGGGACGGCCCCCTGAGGCCCGTCGTGCCCGCCGTCAGCCCTTCAGCCGCCCGGCTATCCTCCGTGCGTCCAGGGCTATTTCCCGGAGCATGCCGCTGATCGGATTGGTGAACCCGGTGAAGTACAGCCCCGGTGCCTGCTCCGGGGTGCGGGAACCGTGCACCACGGGCCGGCCGCGCGAGTCGAGTACGCCGAGGTGGCCCACCAGGCCCTCCAGTGCGCGCCGGTAGCCGGTCGCCGCTATCACCGCGTCGGGGGTGATCCGGCTTCCGTCGGCCAGCACCACCGTGTCCTCCTCGAAGGACTCGACGGCTGCGACGGGGACCACCCGGCCGCGCTTCACCGCGTCGATCAGCCCGACGTCCTGAACCGGGATCGCGCCCTCCTTGACCCGTGAGTAGAGGCCCGTGTCCGGGCGGGGCAGGCCCTGCGCGGACAGATCGGGGACGGCGACGCGGGCCAGCAGGCTCCCGGCGCGGTCGACCAGCCGGACCGGCAGCCTGCGGACCAGGACGGCGGTCGCCTGCGCGGGCCAGCCCGCCGTCGAGCGGCGCACGAGGTGCGGCGTGGTGCGCACCGAGATCCGCACCCGGGAGGCACCGCCCTCGACCAGGTCCACGGCGATCTCGGCCCCCGTGTTGCCGATGCCGACCACGAGCACGTCCTTGCCGGCGTAGGGGGCCGGGGCGCGGTACTCCGCGGCGTGCACCAGGTCGCCCGTGAACCCGGCACGGCCGGACCACTCGGGGATCCGCGGGGTGTGGTTGAAGCCGGTGGCCACGACGACCGCGCGGCCCGTCAGCACCCGGCCCCCCGTCGCGCTCAGCTGCCAGCCGGACCCGTCGGCGGCGCGGTCGACGCGGGACACCTCGACGCCCGTCACCACTTCCAGCTCATGGTGTTCGGCGTACTTCTCCAGGTAGCGCACCATGTCGTCGCGCGACACCCAGCGCCCGAACCTGCGGGGCATCGCCAGCCCCGGCAGGGCCGACCAGCGCCGGATCGTGTGGAGGTGCAGCCGGTCGTAGTGGCGGCGCCAGGACGTCGCGACGCTGTCGGACTTCTCCAGCACCACCGCCCTCACTCCCTGCTCCCGCAGGGCCGCCGCGGCGGCGAGCCCGGCCGGACCACCGCCGATCACGTACACCGGCCGGTCGTCGGTGCGGTCGATGGAAGCGGGAACTGCGGGGCCACCGGGGGCGGATGTGCTGTCTGACATGCTTCGGAGCGTAATCCGGCATGCCGTTGATGGGTCTCGGTCAAGACCGGAATCGGTTGCGAATTGATCACGGATGCGTGGTTGCTGTGTGCCCGGGGGCTGTTTTCGGCCGGTCCTGCGCACAACCGTTCACCAACCTGGTGCGCCCCAGACGGGGAACCACCGGGCCAGGTCCTTCTCCACCCGGAGGTCGTCACCCAGCACCGCCCGGGCCCCGAGCTCCAGTTGGTTGTCACGCCGCTCCTCGCCGCCCGGCACCGGGGCGAACGGATAGAAGGTGCCGCGCTTGTAGAGGTAGACCAGGGCCAGCGCCCGGCCCTCCGCGTCGCGGAAGCCGATGAGCGAGCACAGCAGGTGCGGGCCGAAGCCGCCGTCCTGGAGCAGGGTGTTGACCGCGTGCAGGTCGTTGACCAGCGCGGCGGTGTCGTCGGCCGGGTGCCGGGCGAGCAGCCAGGTGTAGCCGTACGCGTCCCGGTCGAACTCCACCGGGACCCCGCCCCGCCCCGTGTCGGCGTCGAGCAGCTCCCGTACGTCCTGCTGGATGCGGGCGAACGTGCCGCCCTCCACTCCCGCGAAGCACACCGAGCCCAGGCCGGTGGGCGCGAATCCGGTGCCTGCCTGGAGGGTCAGGGCCGCGGACGGGACGGCGAAGAGCTGGTCGAGGTCGGGGCGGACCGGCTTGCTGCGGCCGAGGATGCTGTCGAGCAGGCCCACGGGAGCTCCTTACGGGCGGGACAGGTCGGCGGAGATGCGCGCCAGCTGGTCCAGGCGCTGTTCGAGCGTCGGGTGGGAGGAGAGCAGCCTGCCCAGCGACTCCTTGGCCGCGAAGGCGGGCACGAAGTAGAAGGCGTTGTACGGCTCGGCCTTGCGCAGGTCCTCCGTCGGGATCCGGGCCATCTGGCCGCTCACCTTCGTCAGGGCGGAGGCGAGCGACGAGGGGCGGCCGGTGAGCAGCGCGGCCGTGCGGTCGGCCGACAGCTCGCGGTAGCGGGACAGCAGGCGGGTCAGCAGGAAGCTCAGGGCGTAGACGACAGCGCTGATCAACGGAATGAGCATGATGATGACGCCCGCCGGGTCGTTGCCCCGGCTGTTGCGGGCGAAGCCGCCCCACAGGGCGACGCGGGTGACGATGCCGGCCAGGACCCCGAGGAACGAGGCGATCGTCATGACGGCCACATCGCGGTGCGCGACGTGCGACATCTCGTGGGCCAGGACCCCCTCGAGCTCCTCGGGCTCCAGTCTGCGCAGCAGTCCGGTCGTGGCGCAGACCAGCGCGGTCCGCTCGCTGCGGCCGGTGGCGAACGCGTTCGGCACGTCGCTCCGCGCGACCGCCACCCGGGGCTTGGGCATGTCGGCCAGGGCGCAGATCCGGTCGATGGCGCCGTGCAGTCCGGGCGCCTCCTGCGGGGTGACCTCGCGCGCGCCCATGCCGTACGCGGCGATGCGGTCGCTGAACCAGAACTGCGCGACGAAGAGGCCGCCCGTGATCACCAGGACGACCGGCCAGGCACCGCGCAGGACGGCGAGCAGCACGCCCACCAGGACCACGTAGAGCAGCCCGATGAAGAACATGGTGCTCACCATGCGGGTGGTCAGACCGCGGTCCGGGGCGTAGCGGGAACGGGTTCGTGCCATGGGTGCCTCCAACGGCTCACCTGTCTCCCATAGTGCTCCTTTCCGGCTGATACCGGTCAGGTGCCCGGTGCGGTGGCTACGGCCAGAGCAGCTCGCGCGTCCAGGCGCCGCCGGCCTCCAGGCGGTAGCGCAGCCGTACGTGCCGTCGCTGTGCGTCGCCCTGGAAGAACTCGGCCTCGCGCGGCTCGACCACGTACCGCGTCCAGCTCTCCACCTCGGCGTCCGGTTCGGCCCGCGCGCGCTCCCAGGCGTCCTCGGAGGCCCGGACGAGGTCCTCGTGGGACGGCAGCACCTCGCTCTGCGAGCCGGTCAGCGCCGCGGCCAGGGCACCCGTCGACCGGGCGTGCAGATCGGCCAGGCTCTCCGCACGGCCCACCGGGGTGACCGTGCCCCGTACCCGGATCTGGCGGCCCTGGGAGGGCCAGTAGAAGTTGAGGGCCGCGTGCGGGCGGGCCGCGAGCTGGCGGCCCTTCTCGCTGGTGGCATGGGTGGCGAAGTGCCAGCCGCGTTCGTCCGCGTCGTGCAGCATCAGGGTCCGCACGTCGGGCCGGCCCTCGGCGTCCACGGTCGCCAGGGTCAGGGTGTGCGGCTCCGCCTGTCCGGCGGCCACCGCCTCGGCGAACCAGGCGTGGAAGAGGGTGAGGGGGTCCGCGGGTGCGGCGGACACGTCGAAGCGGGGGAGGGGGGTGTCCCAGACGCGCTGGGCGTGGAGCAGGTCGCGGAAGGCTTTCTGTGCATCGCTCATGCACCCATTCCACAGGGTCGCGGAGCCGTCCGCCCGGCGGGTGCGGGAACACCGACGGCGGACCACACGGGTGGTCCGCCGAGGGTGAGACAGGACGTGGGGAACCGCGGAGGGTCCGCGCGGCGCCCGGCGTGTGCGGGAGTCCTGGCCGGCGCCTACCTGGCCGGCTTCTTGCCGGTGATGCCGAGGTGGACCAACAGGGCGAGGTTCGGGCGGAGTTCGGCCTGCTTCACACCCCAGGTGGTGAAGCCCTTCTGGTGGGAGGCGGCCCCGGACAGCATGACGACGAGGGAGCCGGCCACCGCTGCGGGGCTGACCTCCTTGTCGACCTTGCCCTTGGCCTGCAGCTCCTTGATCGAATCCGTCAGGGAGCCGGTGACCGAGCTGAGGACCTTCATGCGGATCTTGTAGAACCGCTTGTCGCCCTCGGCCGCGCCGAGGTCGACGACGCGGAGGATCGCGTCGTGGCGCCGCCAGAAGTCGAGGAATCCGTCGACGAGTTCTTCGG
The DNA here is from genome assembly GCA_014651175.1 of Streptomyces clavifer. Lineage (GTDB taxonomy): Bacteria > Actinomycetota > Actinomycetes > Streptomycetales > Streptomycetaceae > Streptomyces > Streptomyces clavifer. Next base: position 234,708 of record BMWJ01000010.1, read on the forward strand.
CGCTCTGCCGGCCCGCCTTGCCGACCCAGGAGCGTCCGGCGACCAGTTCGGTCAGCTCGGAGCCCTCCTTGGCCATTTCCTCGGCGAGTTCGAGGACGGCGCCCTCGACGTCGGGGAAATACTGGTAGAACGTCGCGGGTGAAGTCCCTGCCTTCCGGGCCACGTCGATGACTTTGACGTCCCGGTAGGGAGAGGCGCTGAGCATTTCGCTGAGGCAGTCGAGCAGCTTCTGCCGCGTCGCCTGGCCTCGCCGACCGGCCACGCGGCCGTCAACGGTGCGCACTTGTCCTGTCATGCCGTCAGCTTACCGAGGGCGGATCGGAGCGCGATCTGACCGACTGCAAATGGGGAACGTCCCAGTGGGGGCGGGGTGAGCAGCGCTTTTCCCGGCGGCACGCGCAGGGGCTTCACGACGGCTACCGGAAGGGGCCGTCGGTCGCACCGGATCCTCGCGGGGGCCCTGGCCGGCCCCGGCGGACGGTGCTCGATGCGATGATCTTATCAACAGCCTGTGGATAACTTCGGTGGACAACTCTCGTCCAGTGCGGCACCACCTCTTCACGATTCGGGCAAACGTTCCATTCCGGCGGCCTGGAGCGCTTCGGAGCGCGCGGCGCGGCGCCCGACGCTACGTTGACTGTGACGGGCGTCACCGCGAAGGAAGGATCCGGGGTCATGGCCGCATTCGCGCACTCCGCGCCGTGCTGGGTGGATGTGCAGCTCTCCGACCTCGAGGCGGGCAAGCGCTTCTACGGCGGGCTCTTCGGCTGGACCTTCCGGGCGGGGGACGGGATGCCGTTCGCCGACGCGTACAGCGACGGCAGGCTCGTCGCCGCACTCGCCGCCAAGCAGGACGGCCGCATGCCGACGACCTGGGGGGTCTACTTCTCCACCGACGACATCCGCGCCACCGTCGCCCTGATCCGCACGGCGGGCGGCCAGGTGATCACCGATCCGGTGCGGGCGGGCAGGGCGGGCGTCCTCGCCCAGGCGGCCGACCCCGGCGGTGCCGTCTTCGGCCTCTGGCAGGCGGGCGACCGCGCGGGCTTCGAGAAGCAGAACGAGCCGGGCGCCTTCTGCTGGACCGAGGTCTACACCCGGCAGCCGGAGCGGGTGGACGCCTTCTACGAGGAGGTCTTCGGCTTCCTGGGGACCGACCTGGACCTCGGCGGGGCGCCGGGCGGCGATCCGGGCGCCGCGGAGGCCGGGGCCGACTTCCGGATGTGGTCCCCCGCGGGGACCGAGCCGGGGCCCGACACCGCGATCGGCGGGCGCAGCGTCATCACGGACGCGTTCCCCGAGATGCTGCCCAGCTACTTCCTCAGTTACTTCGCCGTGGCCGACTGCGTCCGGGCGGCCGACACCGCCGTACGCCTCGGTGGCCGGATCTCGGCTCCGCCGTTCGACATCCCGTACGGGCGGATGGCCGTCCTCCAGGACGATCAGGGCGCCGCCTTCGCCGTGTTGCAGCCGACCGAGCTGCTCCCGTAGCCGACGGGACCGCTGCGGGGTGCCGTCCGGGTGCTGTCCTGAAAGGGATGGAGTGCCACAAGACACCCCGATCCGCACCCGGGTTCGCAACCGGGCCCCGAGCCAGCAACAATCGGGGTGCGCACCGCCAGTGGTGCCGAGTGGTGAGACGCTGCACAGGGCGGGATTTCGCGGGCTTCTGTTCTTGGGGCCCGTACGGGGAGGTGGCAGGCAAGTGGAGCAGCTGACGCAGCATGACCCGAGGCGGATCGGCCCGTTCGAGGTGCTGGGACGGCTCGGCGCCGGCGGCATGGGGCTGGTCTATCTCGCACGATCGGCGTCCGGTCGTCGGGTGGCGATCAAGACGGTCCGTACGGAACTGGCCGAGGACCAGCTGTTCCGGGTCCGCTTCACACGTGAGGTGGAGGCCGCCCGGGCCGTCAGCGGTTTCTACACCGCCGCCGTGGTGGACGCCGACCCCCGGGCGGCCGTCCCGTGGCTGGCGACGGCCTATGTCCCCGCACCCTCGCTCGAGGAGATAGTGAGTGAGTGCGGGCCGATGCCGACGCAGGCCGTGCGCTGGCTGGCCGCCGGCATCGCCGAGGCCCTGCAGTCGATCCACGGCGCCGGCCTCGTCCACCGCGACCTGAAGCCGTCCAACGTGCTCGTGGTCGAGGACGGACCGCGGGTGATCGACTTCGGTATCGCGTCCGGTGTCTCCAACACCCGGCTGACCATGACGAACGTCGCGGTGGGCACGCCCGCGTACATGTCCCCCGAGCAGGCCCGCGACTCGCGCAGCGTGACGGGGGCCAGCGACATCTTCTCGCTCGGTTCGACGCTGGTCTTCGCGGCGACGGGGCACGCGCCGTTCCACGGGGCGAATCCGGTCGAGACCGTGTTCATGCTGCTGCGGGAGGGGCCCGACACGGAAGGGCTCCCCGATGATCTGAGACCGCTGATCGAGTCCTGCATGCAGATGGACGCGACGCGGCGGCCCAGCCCGGCGGACCTGCAGGCCCAGCTGGCCCCGCACCTGTTCGCCTCCGGCAGCGACGACAGCGGTACGGCGTCGGCCTGGCTGCCGACCGTCGCGACCGCGATGATCGAGCAGCGGCGGGGCGGCGGGCGCGCGATCGCGGCCGCGCCCGCGCCGGTGGTCGTGCCGCCTCCCCCTTCGCAGCCGCCCCCGGGGGCCGGCCAGGGCGGGGCCTGGGGCGGCGACGCCCGGACCGCCCCCGCGCCCGACGGCGGTCCGGTACAGCTGCCCGGGGCGAAGAGGCCCATCGGCCCCGGCCCGCGCCCGGTGGACGTGCGGGGCGCGGCCGCCGCGCACGCCGACCCGGCCACCGGCTGGGTCCGCCCGCCCGCCGGGCTGAACGGCGCGGCCGGCCACCCGACGGCTCCGGTGCCCGCCCCCACGCCCTCACCCGACACCCCGCCCGCCGCGCCGGAGCGCTGGCGGCCGTGGCGCTTCCGCATGTCGAACGATGTGTGGGGCACGCCCGTCGTCGTCGGCGACCTGCTGTACGTGACGTCCTTCGAGGTCCACGCCCTGGACGTCGGCAACGGCAGGCGCCAGTTCAAGACCAGGGACGTCGCCTGGGCGATGGCCGTCGACGGCGGCAGGATCCACGCCTCGGACGGACCGTCCCTGTACGCCCTGGACGCGGCGACCGGGGCCGAGCGGTGGCGGCTGCAGACGGACGCGTGGGTGTACTCCCTGAAGGCCGACCGCGGCACCGTCCTGACCGGGACGCGGGGCGGCGGGGTCCAGGCGTGGGAGGCGTCCAGCGGCGAGAAGCTGTGGGAGGCCACGGGCCTCCAGACGGACTTCGAGACGCCGGAGGCCGGGCCCGTCCTCCACGACGGCACGGTGTACCTGTGGCAGGACGCCCGGCTGCGGGCCGTCGACGCCCGCACCGGCGTGGAGCGGTGGTCGTACCCGATCGGCGACGCGGCCTCCTGCGGCGGTGTGCCGGTGCGTGTGACCCCGGCGCCGGACGGCTTCGTGTACGTCGCCGCGGGGACCCGGGTGCTGGCCGTGGACACGGTCTCGGGCCGGGTGCGCTGGCACTTCGAGTCGCCCGCCGTCTTCCTGTCGCCGCCCGCCTTCGCGCCGGGGCCCGCGGTCACGGGCGGCGGGGTGTACCTCGCCGACTACCTCGGCACCGTGTACGCGCTGGACGCGTCCACCGGCAAGGACCGGTGGAGGATCGCGACGGAGTCCCGCCAGTCCATCGAGCCCGTACTGGTCGCGGCGGGCAACGTGCACGTCGGCAGCGGCAGCGCGCTGTACACGCTGGACGCGGTGACCGGCACGCCCAAGTGGCGGTTCGCGGCGGGCGGCGAGGTGGTGGGAGCACCGGTGGTCGCCGACGGCCGGGTGCACTTCGGCTCGGCGGACCACGTGCTGTACACGCTGGACGCGGCGGGTGGCCAGCTCCGCTGGAAGCTCGCCACGGGCGGCGAGATCACGGGCTCACCGGTGGCGCAGGCGGGCGTCGTGTACGCGTGCAGCAAGGACCGGTGCGTGTACGCACTGGACGCGCTGAAGGGGACGGGTACGGGGAACCGGGTACGGACCTGAGCGGCGCCCGCCCCGGCGGGGGACCGCCTCAGGGGTGCGGCGGGTGGTAGCGGTCGCGGTCCTCGTCCCGGGCCACCGGGTGGGGGGCCGTGTCCTCGTCGGACCGCGGGGCCCGGTGCTGCCCGGTGCCCGGGCCCGTGTACGGATCGGCCTCCGGCTCCGGCAGCGGCGACGTCTGCACCGACGGCCCCGGCTCCTGGGTCGGGGGCCAGGTGTCCGGACGGGTGTCCGAGGGGGCTGGGTAGGGATCGCGCGCATGCCGGTCCCGCACGCCGCGCCCGGACATCAGCAGCGCTCCCAGCAGGAGCAGTACTCCGCCGGCAGCCGCCTGGGCGACGCCCCACCCGAGCCCGGACCCGTCGCTGTCGACCGTCAGGCTTCCCGCCGCCTGGCCCTGCCGGACCATCCACAGCACGGTGAACCCGAGCACGATCAGTCCGGCCAGGGCCACCACCCAGCGCGAGCGCAGCACCACGCCCACCAGGGCCACCAGGGCGGCGAACAGGAACGGCAGCAGGATCGAGCCCAGCACCGCGGACGTCACGCCGCCGATGCCCCCGAAGAGGTCCTGGATCCGGTAGGCCCGCCCGAGGCGGTCGCCGTACCAGCTGTGGAAGGGGCTCTGGACGGCAGCCGCCGCGCCCAGGAGGGCGACGACGGAGCCGAGGACATTGCGGATCATGGTCGGCCTCCCGGGCCTGCGTGCCGCGCACGGAACTGCACCGGTCCCCGGACCGACGCTACGCCGCGCCGGTGGCCCCTGCCATCCGGAGACCATGACCAGACCGTGACAGGGCCATGACTGGATCGAGGGTCTGGGCGGGACAAGCTGTGCTGTGTGGTGGGGCGCGGCTGCGCTACCGCCGAAGAGGGCCGACAACAGCGAGGGGGCTGCATCGATGGTGCGGCGACAGATGAGGTTCGCGGCGGTACTGGTCGTGGTGGTGCTCGCACTGACCGGGTTCTCGACGTCCAGCCACGGCGGCAAGAGCGGGAAGAGCCGCAGCGGCGGGTCCAGCGGCGGTGGAGGCTGCTCCAACTCGAAGAAGAGCAACGGCGATTACCACGACGACGACTACGACGACAGCTCGTCGAGTTCCTCGGGCGGCTCCACGTACGGGACGCCGACGCCCACCACCACCGCCTCGGACGCACCCGTCACCCGCGTCGTCCGCTGTGCCCAGCCGCGCAAGGGCAAGCGCAGGGCGGTGACCTCGTCGACGGTGGAGATCCGCTCGACCGCGACGGGCTCGCACACGTACGACGTGGACGTGACGTTCGTCGACGCGAAGGGCCGGACCGTCGACACGGGCGAGGCCACGGTCGAACTCGGCTACGACGAGGCGAAGACCCTGCCGGTCCGCATGGACAGCCCGCGCTCGGTCTCCCGCGTGAAGCGCTGCCTGGTGACGGCGGAGCTGCGCTACTGACACGTCCCGGCACGGCACCGCAGAGGTGCACCGTGGCCACGGGGAGCATGGGCGAGGGCCCGAGCCGGTCGGCTCGGGCCCTGCGGTGTGTGCGCGGCCCGGGTCGTGGCATCGTCGGCCGGGGCCTCAGCGGTCTGGTCGGGACCGAGGGCCTCCGCGAAGAGCGTCGTCCTCGTGCGGGCCGTCCCGTGCCCGACCGGTCGAACACCGTCGCGGGCGCCGACCGGGACGAGGACGTACGGCGGCCGCGACGGCGCCCCCTCCGTGCCGCCGCGGCCGCTCCCCCCGTCGTAGGTCCGACTAGCGCGGGTCGCCACCGGTCATGTGGCTGTCCTTCGTGGTGATGTCCGGCTCGCCGGTCATGTGGCTGTCCTGCGTGGTGATGTCGGGCTCGCCGGTCATGTGGCTGTCCGCCGGCTTGACGGCGCCCGTCTTCGGCACCGTGATCTTCTTGGCGTCGCTCATATCGTGAACTCCATTTTTCGGTACATGGATAGGCGGCGAAGCCCGTCCGGCTGTTCCCCCGTGGACTGCCGGACGGGCTGTTCAGAGCCGTTCACCTTAGTGCGCGGTCCGACCGTCGAATCGCCTGCCCCCCGACGCGACGCTTCGACAGGAACCAGAGTGCCGGGCGGTGATAAACGATTGATGAACGGATCCGTCAGCGGTTTCTCGACGACGTCACGGGAGACAGCAGCAGGCGGACGGCGTCGGCTTCGGGTGCCTTGAGGTGGTCGAGGGTCGCGAGCGCCTCGCGCCAGCACACCTGCGCGCGGTCCGCCTGTCCGATCCGCTCCAACGCCTGGCCCAGCACCGTCAGTACGTTGGCGCGTCGCCACTCGCCCCCTATGTGCAGGAGCACCGTCAACGCCTGTTCCGCGAGGGCGGCGGCCTGGGTGGAGCGGTCGGCGCTGAGGTGCACCTCGGCCAGTCTGAAGAGCGTCATGCCCTCCCACAGCCGTTGGCGGCTGTCCCGGAAGACGGCGAGCGCCTCGTGCAGCCGGTCCTGGGCCTCGTCCTGACGGCCGGCGCGAGCCAGCGCGAGCCCGAGGGTGTACCGGCCGTTGGCGAGCCGAAGAGTCAGTCCCAGCCTGTTGTAGAGGGCGACCCCTCGGTCGGCGAGCTCCACCGCGCTCTCGGTGTGCCCGATGGCGAGCTGCACGCGCGACAGGTTGCACAGGGCGCTCGCTTCACCCGGACGGTTTCCGTCGGCCCTGAACGCGGCTATGGCCTGCTGCAGCAGGCCTTCCGCCTCCTCCAGCCGGCTCCGGTATCCGGCGATGATCCCCAGTTCGTTCGGGGCGTTGCAGTGGGTCCAGACGTCCTGGGTGGCCGGGGCCAGCAGCATGGCGCGCCGCGCTTCGTCCTCGGCCTGTCCGAAGCGGCCGGCCGTGCTGTGCACCTGGGCGAGCGTGGTGCGTGCGCGGGCTTCGGAGCGCGGGTCCCCGGCTGCGACGGCGGCGTCCCGGACCGCCATGGCCGCTGCCTCGAACTGGCGGGAGTTGGCCCCGGACTCCGCGAGGTCCTTGGCGGCCAGCATCAGGTCGACGCTGCGGCGGATGGTGCCCCGGGCAGCGGACTGATGGGCGCACGACAGGAGCGAACCCGCGTTGGTGTACAGCCAGTCGAGGGCTGTCCGGTGGTCGGCGAAGGTGATGCCCGGGTACTCCGTGGGGTCGAGGTGCTCGACCGTCCGGTCCCCCGGCCGCTCCAGCGCGTACACCCCCGCCGCCGTCGCCAGATAGAAGTCCAGCAGGCGCGACAGGGCCGCCTCCCGCTCCGCCGGGGGTTGTTCGTCCCGCTCCGCGCAGGAACGCGCGTAGAGGCGCACCAGGTCGTGGTAGCGGTAGCGGCCGGGCGCGGCCGACTCCAGGAGGGACGTGTCGACCAGGGCCTCCAGCAGGTCCTCCGCCGTGTGGGTCTCCAGGTTCAGGAGGGCCGCCGCGGCCGCGAGGGAGATGTCGGGACCGTCCGCCAGGCCCAGGAGGCGGAAGGCACGGGCCTGGGCCGGCTCCAGCTGGCCGTAGCCGAGCTCGAAGGTGGCCTTCACCGCGAGGTCGCCCGCCTGGAGCTCGTCCAGCCGGCGGCGCTCGTCGGCGAGCTTCGCGGCCAGGACCGAGACCGTCCAGGTGCGGCGGGCGGCCAGCCGGGAGGCGGCGATGCGGATGGCCAGCGGCAGGAAGCCGCAGGCGGCCACCACGTCCAGGGCCGCCTCGCGCTCGGAGTTGACGCGTTCCGCGCCGACGATCCGGGTGAAGAGCTGGAGGGCCTCCTCCGGAGACATGACGTCCAGGTCCACCAGGTGCGCGCCTGCCAGGTCGACCATGCGGACCCTGCTGGTCACCAGGGCCGCACAGCCCGGCGTACCGGGGAGCAGCGGGCGGATCTGGGCCGCGTCGTGGGCGTTGTCCAGGAGGACCAGGATGCGGCGGCCGTCCAGGGTGGAGCGGTAGAGCGCGGCCCGCTCGTCGAGCGAGTCCGGGATCGCGGAGTCAGGTGTGCCGAGGGCCCGCAGGAACGAGCCGAGGACGGTCTCCGGTTCGGCCGCCCTGGCTCCCGCGCCCTGGAGATCCACGTACAGCTGGCCGTCCGGGAAGTGCGGGCGGGCCTGATGGGCGACGTGCACGGCCAGGGTCGTCTTGCCGACGCCGCCGATGCCGGCCAGTGCGGAGACCGCCATGACGGACCCCTCGGAGGTCACCAGCCGGGCGCCCAGCTCGCGCACGAAGGAGGCCCGGCCCGTGAAGTCCGGCACCGTGGCGGGGAGCTGGGCGGGGCGGACCGGGGTGGCTGCCGGGGCCGGCTCGTCGACGGGGCGCGCCAGGTCCTCGTCGGCCCGCAGGATCCGCTGCTGGAGCTGGGCCAGCTCGGGGCGCGGGTCGACGCCCAGCTCCTCGGCGAGCAGCCGGCGGGTGTCCGCGTACACCGCGAGCGCCTCGGCCTGCCGGCCGCTGCGGTACAGAGCGACCATCAGCAGTTCGCGCAGCCGTTCGCGCAGGGGGTGCGCCGCGGTGAGCGCGGTCAGCTCGGACACCGCCTCGGCGTGGCAGCCGACCTCCAGGTCGAGGTCGAGCCGGGTCTCCGTGAGCTGGAGGCGCCACTCCTCCAGGCTGCTGCGCTGGTTGTCCGCGTACGGGCCGGGTACGGAGGCGAGCGCCTGCCCGTCCCACAGCCCGAGGAGCTTGTTGATCAGGGTGCGGGCCCGGGGCCGGTCCCCGCGGCTGCGGGACTTCTCCGCCTCGGCGGCGAGGTCCTGGGCGTGGGTGAGGTCGAGGGCGTCGCGGTGGATGCGGACGGCGTAGCCGCCGGACTCGCTGACCAGGGTGTCCTGGCCGAGTGTCTTGCGGAGCCGGGACGCGTACGTCCGGACCGTCGCCAGGGCCTGGGACGGAGGGTCGTCCCCCCAGAGGGCGTCGATGAGTTCGGCCGCGGTGGCCGTGCGGCCGTCGCGCAGGAGCAGGGCGGCCAGCAGGGCCCGTTGCTGCGGCGACCCCGAAGGGAGCACCTGGTTGCCGCGCCGGGCGCGCACGGGGCCGAGCACCTCGAAGCGGAGTTCGCCCCCGGCCGCCTCCTCCCGTGGTGCGCGCTGGTCCGGCACACGCACGCCGGGCCCCTTGTCGCGGTCCATTGCTGCCCCCTGTCCTGCTTGCCCCGCCGGTGCTGCTGATCCCGCTCTGCGCCCTACCTGGTATCGCGCTCAGCAGTCTGCCTTGTCGAAGGCGGACTCGTCAGCACTGGGTGTTGCTCCGTACCGGCCCTCGGCAACGATTCGGGGGCGAGGGCCCGTACGGACGATGACGCCGTGTCAGATCGTGACCGGCTGCTGGAGCTCCGTCACCCGGTCCTCCTTGTCCGGCGGGCACGTGGGGCCGGTCTCCCGTTGCTCCGGCATCCGGTCCCACGGGGCTCCGCCCCGTCCCGGCGGATCCGGCTCCTCCGGGAAAGGCAGGAGCCCCGTTCCCCCGCCGGGGCGGGGGAACGGGGCTCCTTGGGTACTGCATAGCCGGCCGCGATCGGCCGACCCGGGCAACTAGGCCGGGGTGACGTTCTCAGCCTGCGGACCCTTGGGCCCCTGAGTGACGTCGAAGTTCACGACCTGGTTCTCCTCGAGGGAGCGGAACCCGGACGCGTTGATCGCGGAATAGTGGACGAAGACATCCGGGCCGCCGCCGTCCTGGGCGATGAAGCCGAAGCCCTTTTCAGCGTTGAACCACTTGACGGTTCCGGTAGCCATAAGCCCTCCTTGGGCCAAAGGGTTGCCCTGCTCCAGAACCTGCAAACAAGTCTGAAAACTACAAAAGCCTGCGGGTTACATGCTCCGCAGGCTCTGTACTGCAAGGGAAACCAAACTGCAACTTGCGGGCGAGCCTAGCACGCAGTCCGCGAGGAGCGGTAGAGGCAAAGATCACTTCACTCGGATGTTTGTTTGACCCGCCGGAGCGCCGGCGGACGGGCCCCCCGGGGAGCCGTCCGGGCGCCCCGATGGTGCCCGCCGGAGAGGGCGGGTCTAGCCTCGCGATGTGGACAATTCAACCGTCTCTCCCGTAGAAGGCGACGACCGTCGCAGCAGGCCGCGCGTCGGCCACATCCAGTTCCTGAACTGCCTGCCCCTCTACTGGGGTCTGGCACGCACCGGAACCCTGCTCGACCTGGAGCTCTCGAAGGACACCCCGGAGAGACTCAGCGAGCAGCTGGTCAGGGGCGATCTCGACATCGGTCCCGTCACCCTCGTCGAGTACCTGCGCAACGCCGACGACCTGGTCGCACTCCCCGACATCGCGGTCGGCTGCGACGGGCCCGTCATGTCGTGCGTGATCGTGTCCCAGCTGCCGCTCGACCAGCTCGACGGGGCCCGGGTGGCACTGGGCTCCACCTCCCGCACCTCTGTGCGGCTGGCCCAGCTGCTGCTGTCCGAGCGCTACGGCGTCACGCCCGACTACTTCACCTGCCCGCCCGATCTCGGGCTGATGATGCAGGAGGCCGACGCCGCGGTGCTGATCGGCGACGCCGCGCTGCGTGCCAATCTGCACGACGCCCCCAGGCTGGGCCTGCAGGTCCATGACCTGGGCCAGATGTGGAAGGAGTGGACGGGACTGCCGTTCGTCTTCGCGGTCTGGGCGGTCCGCAAGGACTACCTGGCCGCGCACCCCCTCTACGTGGAGAAGGTCCACGAGGCGTTCCTGGCCTCGCGCGACGTCTCGCTGGAGGAGGTCACCAAGGTCGCGGAGCAGGCGGCGCGCTGGGAGGCCTTCGACGCCGAGGTGCTGGAACGCTACTTCACCACCCTCGACTTCCGCTTCGGCCCGGACCAGCTGGCCGGTGTGCGCGAGTTCGCCCGCAGGACCGGCCCGACGACCGGCTTCCCGGCCGATGTGCGGGTCGAGCTGCTCGGCGGCTGACGGCGGCCGGCGGCGCCCGGTGCCGTTCGCGGTCGACGGCGGCGGCGGTCGACGGCGTTCGCCGGTCGATAACGTTCGGCGGTCGATGGCGTTCCGCGCCGGCGGGACGGAACGGGAATGGTGCGGGAGTAGATGAATCCCGTACCATTCCGGTTCCCTCTCCCGGCTTCCCGCGCCTTCCCGCTCCCATTCCGGGGCGGCCCTTTGTCGCCCGGTGGCCGACGGCTCCGGCATTCCCCCGCCGGCACGCGTTCTTGTGAAAGGGGGCGAATGGCCGCGCGCCCGTCCCCCGCATCCGGGCCACGAATAGCGGATGGTGCCCGGAACGCCTCCGGTTTGCGTTCGGTATCGCTACGGTGAACGCGGACGAACACCGGTGAGCGATGTATTTGCGCCTTTCGCAGTGGCGAAAACCGCGCTTCGTGCCCTAAGGGGCGAAATCGGCAGAAGGCTTCTCGTGACCCTGGGACCCGGGCACCCTAGGCTGCGGTCGGAGGCACCTGGGTTCACACGGGGAGACACCATATGCAGCCGCTGGAAGCGGGCGAACCGCACGCGATCGGCTCCTACCGGCTGCTCGGCAGGCTCGGCGCCGGCGGAATGGGCCGGGTCTATCTGGGGCGCAGCACGGGCGGCCGTACCGTCGCGGTCAAGGTCGTCCACCCCCACTTCGCCCTCGACGAGCAGTTCCGTGCCCGGTTCCGGCGCGAGGTGGACGCCGCACGACGGCTCGGCGCGCAGTGGACGGCCCCGGTCCTGGACGCCGACCCGGACGCGCCCATCCCCTGGGTGGCGACGGGGTACGTGGCCGGACCACCGCTCTCCGACGCGGTCACCCGGCACGGCCCGCTGCCCGAGCACGCGGTCCGGACCCTGGGCGCCGGCCTGGGCGAGGCCCTCGACGCGGTGCACGCGCACGGCCTCATCCACCGCGACGTGAAACCGTCCAACGTCCTGCTCGCCCTCGACGGCCCCCGGCTGATCGACTTCGGGATCGCCCGGGCCCTCGGCGCCACCGTCTCCCTCACCTCCACCGGCGTCTCGGTCGGCTCACCCGGATACATGGCGCCGGAGCAGATCCGTGGCCTGGACATCTCCGGCGCCGCCGACGTGTTCTCCCTGGGAGCGGTCCTCGCGTACGCCGCGACCGGCAGCGCCCCCTTCGTGGGCGACTCCTCCGCCGTACTCCTCTACAAGGTGGTGCACGAGGCACCCGAACTGGGGGAGCTGGAGGGCGACCTGCGCGAGCTGGTGGCCGGGTGTCTCGCCAAGGACCCGGCCGACCGGCCCGCCCCGGCGGAGCTGGCGCGCAGGCTCGCTCCGGGCGGGGCCGCCGCGCTGGTCGCGGCGGGATGGCTGCCCGGCTCCCTGGTGCGCGAGGTCAGCCGGTCCGCCGTGGCCCTGCTGGACCTGGAGCCGCAGGAGGCCCCGGTGCAGTCGGGCCCGGTGCCGTTCAGCAGCGCGTCACTGGGGAGCGCGGCGCTCGGTACGTTCGGCCCGCCCCTGCCGCCCCCGCCGTCCGTCCCCCCGTCCGCCGGGCCGCTCACCGGGGGCGGCGGCGCGGAGCACGGGTCCGGCGCCCGAGTCGCCGTCACCATGAACGCCGACGCGCGGCCCGGTGAGCGGCGCGGCAGGCGGGTGAGCTGCACCGTCGCGCTCGCCGTCGCCGGAGCGCTCGCCGCGGTCACCCTGGGCGCCGGGACGATCGGCGACCTCTTCCGGAGCGGCGACGCGGACGACCGGCACAGCAGCGACGGGGCCGCGCAGCCCCCGTCGGCCACCCGCGGCGCGAGCCCGCCGGGGACGGCCCGCCCGGAGGAGTCGTCCCCGGCGGACGGCGGACCGGTGAGCGCCCTGCCGAAGGCGTTCGCCGGCACCTGGAAGGGCCCCGCCACCGAGCGCAGCGGACTGCCGCACGGCACCGTCACCGCCGTGTTCACCGAAGCGAGGAAGGGCCAGGACGTGGTGCGGCTGACGTACACGCTGGAGGTGCTCGGAACGAGCGTCGTCTGCAAGAGCGTCGGCAGGCTCGTCTCCGGTACCCCCACCGCGCTCAAGGTCCGCGAGCGCGCCGACCCGGCCAACGCCGACACCACCCTGTGCACGGACAGCGAGTCCGACCTGGACTTCACCCTGACCTCCGCCAGCACCGTCCTCTACCGCTCCCACGAGGAGGCCGCGGGCACACCGAAGGGTGTGCTGACCCGGTCCGGCGGCTGACCCCGGCAGGGGCTGGCGTAGGCTGGATCGGTCCGTGGATCCGTAGAAAAACCGCCGAAAGGTGACAGCCCGGTGACCGAGAAGGCCGACCTCCAGCCCGTCCTCGACCGCGCCGCCGAAGGCGGGCGGATCTCCCCCCAGGAGGCTCTCGACCTGTACCGGTCGGCACCGCTGCACGCGCTGGGCGCTGCCGCGGACGCCGTGCGCCGTCGCCGTTACGCCGGTACGGAGCACATCGCGACGTACATCATCGAGCGCAACATCAACTACACCAACGTGTGCGTCACGGCCTGCAAGTTCTGCGCCTTCTACGCGGCGCCCAAGGACACGGCCAAGGGCTGGTCCCGCGACCTCGACGACATCCTGCGCCGCTGCGCGGAGACCGTCGAACTCGGCGGCACCCAGATCATGTTCCAGGGCGGTCACCACCCGGACTACGGCGTCGAGTACTACGAGGAGCACTTCTCCGCCATCAAGAAGGCGTTCCCGCAGCTGGTCATCCACTCGCTGGGCGCCTCCGAGATCGAGCACATGGCCCGCATCTCCAAGGTCTCGGCCGAGGAGGCCATCCAGCGGATCCACGTCGCCGGTCTCGACTCCTTCGCCGGTGCCGGCGCCGAGCTGCTGCCCGCCAGGCCGCGCACCGCGATCGCCCCGCTCAAGGAGTCCGGCGAGCGCTGGCTGGAGATCATGGAGATCGCCCACGGCCTCGGTGTCGAGTCGACCTCCACCATGCTGATGGGCACCGGCGAGACCAACGCCGAGCGCATCGAGCACCTGCGCATGATCCGCGACGTACAGGACCGCACGGGCGGCTTCCGTGCCTTCATCCCGTACACCTACCAGCCGGAGAACAACAAGCTGAAGGGACAGACGCAGGCCACGCTCTTCGAGTACCTGCGGATGATCGCCATCTCCCGGCTGTTCCTCGACAACGTCGCCCACATCCAGGGCTCCTGGCTGACCACGGGCAAGGAGGTCGGGCAGCTGTCCCTGCACTACGGGGCGGACGACCTCGGCTCGATCATGCTGGAGGAGAACGTCGTCTCCTCGGCCGGTGCCAGGCACCGCTCGAACCGTCTGGAGATCATCGACCTGATCCGCAAGGCGGGCCGGGTGCCCGCCCAGCGCGCCACGACGTACGAGCACCTCGTCGTCCACGACGACCCGGTCGACGAGCGCGTCGTCTCGCACATCTCCTCCACGGCGATCGCGGGCGGCACGGCGCACCCGGAGCTGAAGCTCCTCGACGCCAACTAGTCGGCCCGTGCTGACGATCCATGCCGCCGACGCGGTCCTCGGTGCCCCGGAAGGCTGGGACTCCGTGGCCGTGGACGGCGGCTTCGTCGTCGCGGTGGGCCCGTACGCCGACGTGACCGCGGCCCGTCCGCGGGCCCGGGTGCGGCGCTGGTCCGGGGCGATCGCCCCGGGGCTGGCGAACGTCACGGCGGCGGCCCTGCTGGAGACCGTCTACCACCCGGACCCGCGCGAGGCGGACGAGCTGGGCACCGGGCCGCTGACCGGCGACGCGGTCGCCGCACTGGCGCCGGACGACGCCCGGTGGGGCGCGAGCGCCCGGCGCGGGCTGCAGCGGATGCTGCGGCACGGCACGACCGCCGTCGCCGGGACGTTCACCCGGCCCTCGGTGCGGCTGGCGGTGTCCCGGTCGGGCCTGCGGATCCATCCGCCCGCTGCCGGCCCGGTCCTGCCGCCCCGCCTCGACCCGCTGGCCGGGGTCCGGGATCCGGCCGGGCTGCGGGCGTGCACCGGGGGACCGCCGGCGGTCGGGGACCCGGCGGATCTGGCGGTGTTCGGCGTACGGGACGCAGCGGAGCTGGTGGAGGCGGGCGCGGCCTGCTGCGTCGCGACGGTCCTGGGCGGGCGGCTGGTCTTCCGCGTGAGCTGAGCGGGCGCCGTGCGTCAGGGGACCGAGGGGCCGCCCAGGTACTCTCCGCCGGAGGTGTAGGGCCAGGCGTTCGACACGCAGCCCTTCAAGCCCTTGATCTGCTGCATCATCGCCGGAGCCGGGCGGCCGGGTCCCGGGCAGGTCTCGTGGCCGTGCCCCAGCCAGTGGCCGACCTCGTGATTGACGATCAGCGCCCGGTAGTCGGCGAGGGGGCCGTCGAACTGGGGTGAACCGAGCTGCCAGCGGCGCAGGTTGACCAGGACGTGCTTGCCGCCACGGCAGTTCAGCTCACCGCGGGTCTTCAGGCCGTAGGCGCCGCACAGCCGGTCGGTCGTCGCCGGAGTGCCGACGCGGATCACCAGCCCGGCCGAGTCGTCGTCGACCTGGCGGAAGGCCCGGGTTCCGCCCCGGCCCCAGCCGCGGGCGTCGGCGAGGACATCGGCGATGTCCTCGGCCGCCCGGTCGGGATCGACTCCGCTGTCGTCCTCGACCTCGACGCGGTAGGCGTGGCCCTTGGCCGCGGGGGTGACGCCCTCACGGGCGACGGTGAAGGTGCCCGGGCCGGACACGGGCACCGACGGTTCTTCCGACGTCTCCGGACTCGGCGGGGCCTCGGCGGGGGCAGGGGCCTCGGGTGCCGCCGTGGGAGCGGGCGGGGCCGGCGAAGGGGAGGCGTCACGGTCGGCGGCGGCCGCCGGACCGGCGTCCCGCTGCCACGGCGGGTCGAAGGAGAGGAACACCGCGGCGACCGCGCCGGCGAACGTCAGTAAGAGGAGCATGGAGCGTCGCTGCCGGCGTCTGCGGCGGACGCGGGACTGCTGCCGGACCTGATGGCGGCTCTGCCGCCGTGACGGCGGGCGCCCGGGGGAGCCGGGCGGGGCGGGAGCTGCCGTGCCCGCCGGGCGGCGAGACGTGGCAGCGGTCCGTATGCGGCGTGCGGGGTCGGTGTGCATGGTCCCGTCAGTATCTGTGATCTTGTGATGAGCGGTCCTCGGCCACCCCGGACGGGCAGCTGCTTCGTGTGGACCGGGAGCTCGTCCGCGACGCCCCCGCCGCCGTCCCGCGGGACTTCGGGGAGCCACCGCGCGTACACCGCGGTACGGCGACCGTCCCGGCCGCGCGCGACGGGCCGTCAGCCCCCTCTCCGGTTCCTCGGCGCTCCTACCCCTACTGAGTGCTGCCGGGCCGGAATGGTTGAGGCCGGCGTCAAGCCGCCGGGAGGAGCCGGGGGCGGGGCTGCTTGAATGGGAGGGTGACCCGAGCATCCCTGGACAAGCAGCCGCACGAAGTCGCCTCGATGTTCGACGACGTGGCGGCGAACTACGACCTCACCAACGATGTGATCTCCCTCGGGCAGGCCCGGCTCTGGCGCAAGGAGGTCGCGAAGGCCGTGGACGCCCGGCCGGCCCAGAAGATCCTCGACCTGGCCGCCGGGACCGCCACCTCCTCGCAGCCGTTCGCGCAGGCCGGCGCCTACGTGGTGCCCTGCGACTTCTCGATCGGGATGCTCCGGGTCGGCAAGGAGCGCCACCCGTGGATGCCGTTCACCGCGGGCGACGGCACGAGACTCCCGTTCAAGGACGAGACCTTCGACGCGGTCACGATCTCCTTCGGGCTGCGCAACATCCAGGACACCGACCAGGCGCTGCGTGAGCTGTACCGGGTGACGAAGCCCGGCGGCAGGGTCGTCATCTGCGAGTTCTCGCAGCCGACCTGGGAGCCCTTCCGCCGGGTCTACACCGAGTACCTGATGCGGGCGCTGCCGCCGGTCGCCCGGACGGTGTGCAGCAACCCGGACGCGTACGTCTACCTCGCCGAGTCGATCCGGGCCTGGCCCGACCAGGCCGGTCTCGCCGCCCGCCTGCAGAAGGCCGGCTGGTCGAAGGTGGCCTGGCGCAACCTCACGGGCGGCGTCGTCGCCCTGCACCGGGGTGTGCGCGACTGAGGGGCCGCCGGCTCACAGCTCCAGCCGGAAGCAGTACGCCGCCTGCTCGGAGACCGGGATCGTGTACGTCTCGGCCTGCCGCATGCCGAGCCGCCGGGCGACCGCCAGCGAGCGCTCGTTGCGCGCGTTGATCATCGCCACGATCTCCCGCACTCCGGTGTCCCGCACCCGCTCCAGCGTGGTGCGGGCAGCCGCGGTCGCGTAACCGCGGCCCCAGGCGGCCCGGCCCAGCCGCCAGCCGATCTCGGTCTCGCCCACCGGGCCGAACGACGTGTGCGGCCACGGCTGGGCCCCCGTGAAGCCGAGGACCTCCCCGGCGTCGTCCAGCACCGTCCACAGGCAGTGGCCGTGCTCCGCGTCGTGTCTGCGCTGGCGCGCGGTCAGCTCCTCGTACACGGAGAACTCCGCCCGCGGTCCGCCGAGGAACTCCATCACCTCCGGATCGTCGAAGACCCGGTGCCAGGCCAGGGCGTCCTCGTCGGTCGGGACGCGCAGATGAACGGACGGGGTCGGGTACGGCACGGTCGGCATCGGGGAGCCCTTCGGGAGGTTGATCAGCAGCCACCCATAGACTGCACGCGACATGTGCCGCGCGGCACGCGAATTCGAGTCTTCGGGAGATCCGACCGTGACCGAGCCCCTCTCCGAACACAGCGCGGACGTGATCGTCGTCGGGGCGGGCCCAGCCGGCTCCACGACCGCGTACTACCTCGCCAAGGCCGGACTCGACGTACTCCTCCTGGAGAAGACGGCCTTCCCGCGGGAGAAGGTCTGCGGTGACGGCCTCACCCCGCGCGCCACCAAGCAGCTCGTCTCCATGGGCATCGACATCTCCGAAGAGGCCGGCTGGCTGCGCAACAAGGGCCTGCGCATCATCGGCGGCGGCGTCCGCCTCCAGCTGGACTGGCCGGATCTCGCCTCGTACCCGGACTACGGACTGGTCCGCAAGCGCGACGACTTCGACGAGCAGCTGGCCCGCCAGGCGCAGAAGGCCGGCGCGCGGCTCCACGAGCGCTGCAACGTCGGCGAGCCGATCAAGGACGAGCGCACCGGCCGCATCACCGGCGTCCACGCCAAGCTCGGCGAGGAGAAGACCCCGGTCACCTTCCACGCCCCGCTCGTGGTCGCCGCCGACGGCAACTCCACGCGGCTCTCCCTCAACATGGGCCTGCACCGCCGCGAGGACCGCCCCATGGGCGTCGCGGTCCGTACGTACTTCACGTCACCCCGCCACGACGACGACTACCTCGAGTCCTGGCTGGAGCTCTGGGACCGCCGCGGCGCCGAGGACCGGCTGCTGCCCGGCTACGGCTGGATCTTCGGCATGGGCGACGGCACGTCCAACGTCGGCCTCGGCATCCTCAACTCCTCCTCCGCCTTCAAGGAGCTCGACTGGCGCGAGGTGCTCAAGGCCTGGTGTGCCTCCATGCCGGAGGACTGGGGCTACACCCCGGAGAACATGACGACGCCGATCCGCGGCGCCGCCCTCCCGATGGCCTTCAACCGCCAGCCGCACTACACCAAGGGCCTGCTGCTCGTCGGTGACGCGGGCGGCCTCGTCAACCCGTTCAACGGCGAGGGCATCGCGTACGCCATGGAGTCGGGCCAGCTCGCCGCGGACGTCATCGTCCAGGCGCACGCCCGCGCGACCCCGGCCCAGCGCGAACTGGCCCTGCACAACTACCCGAAGATCCTCAAGGACACCTACGGCGGCTACTACACGCTGGGCCGGGCGTTCGTGAAGATGATCGGCAACCCGAAGGTCATGAAGATCGCGACCCAGCGCGGCCTGACCCATCCCGTCCTGATGAAGTTCACGCTGAAGATGCTCGCCAACCTCACCGACCCGACGGGCGGCGACGCGATGGACCGCATCATCAACGGGCTCTCGAAGGTGGCCCCGAAGGCCTGAGCGCCCCCCCCGGGGCCCGGCGGCGGTCCGCGCCCGCTGCGGTAGGTTGCGGACCATGCGGACCACGGGGACATGGAGCGTCGGCGCTTGCCGCCGGCTGGGCGCGGCCGGTTCGGCGGCGGCAGCGGCGGGCGGCTGGGCCGTCGGCACGCTGCCCGCCCGTGACCCGTGGGGCCTGTGGGTCCCGCACGGGCCCGTGGTGACCGCGGCGGGTTACGCACTGGCGTACGGCGGTCTGACCCTGCTCGTCGTCTCCTGGTGGCTGTACGGCAGGGCGGGCGCCTCCGTCCGCCACTCCCTCGTCACCCTCGTCTGGTGGGCGGCCCCGTTCGTCCTGGCGCCGCCGCTCTACAGCGCCGACGTCTACAGCTACATCGCCCAGGGCGTGATGGTCTCCGAGGGCCACGACGTCTACGGCACGGGGCCCTCGGTCCTGGACCCCGCAGGGCCCGGCGGGGACGCCGCGGCGAGTGTCGGCGGCCACTGGACCGAGACCCCCGCACCGTACGGCCCGTTCTTCCTCGTGCTCGCGCGGGGCGTGGCCTGGGCCACGGGCGGCACGATCGTGCCCGCCGTGCTGGGCCTGCGGATCGTCGCCCTGGGTGCGCTGGCCCTGATCGCGTGGGCGCTGCTGCACCTCGCCCGCGAGCACGGCCGCAGCGCGGGCGCCGCACTCTGGCTGGGGGCGCTCAACCCGCTGCTGCTCATGCACGTGGTCGGCGGCGTCCACAACGACGGGCTGATGACGGGCCTCATGCTGGCGGGTGCGGTGCTCGCGCTGCGCGGCAGATGGATCACCGGCGCGGCGCTGATCGGGCTCGCGATGATGGTCAAGTCCCCCGCGGCGGTCGCCCTGCTGTTCGTCGGCGTGGTGGTGGGCCGGGCCGCGACCGGCCCGCTCGTACGGAGGGTGGCGAAGGGGCTGCTCGGGCCCGGGCTGGTCGCCGGGGCGGTCGCCGTCCTCGCCACGCTCCTCGGCGGCACCGGGTTCGGCTGGCTGGGGACCCAGAGCGTCGCGGGGCGCATACACACCGCCCTGTCGGTCAGCAGCGACCTCGGACTGGGACTCGGCGAACTGCTGCGGCTGCTCCTCGGCACCGACCCCGATCCGGTCAAGTCGGCCGTGCAGAACCTGGGTCTGCTGGTCGCCCTCGTGCTGATCGCCGTCCTCGCCCGACGCTCCTGGACCGGCCGCACGGAACCGGTCCACGCCCTGGGCCTGGCGCTGCTGGTGCTGGTGGCCCTTTCACCGATGGTGCAGCCGTGGTACCTGCTGTGGGGGACGGCGGTGGTCGCGGCCACCGCGGGTGAGGGCCGCGTCCGGAACGTGGTGGCGGTGCTGTCGGCGGCGCTCGTGTACGAGACGCAGCCCTCGGGGTCGACGCCCCCGTACGGCTTCGTGCTGGCCGGCCTCGCGTGCGTGGCCGGATTCCTGCTGCTGCGCCGCGAGGCGGCGGCCCGGGCAGCGGCCGTGGTGCCGGGACCGCGCCGGCCGGAGAACGCGGGCGGCGGCGCGGAGGAAGCGGGCGCGGACGCGGCGGAAGTGGGCGCGGACGCGGCGGAAGTGGGCGCGTGCTCGGAGGCCGACGCCTCGACCGGGGCACGCGGGGTGTGAAGGGGACGCGAGGAAGCGCACGAAAGGACCGTCACTCCCGAGCGGGGGAGTGACGGCCCACGGCCGTGCTGAAGCGTCCGGCGTGCTTGTGAATCAGAGAACGCGGACCGCGCCCGACGGCGGGTCGTAGTCCAGGGACTTCTGCACCACACCGGTGCTGGAGTTCTGGGCACCGACGAACTGGCCGCCGCCCACGTAGATCCCGACGTGGTACGCGCTGCCCGCACCGCCCCAGTACAGGATGTCGCCCGGCTGCAGGCTGTCGAGCGAGACCTGGGTGCCGAACGTCGACTGGCTCTGCGAGACGCGCGGCAGGTCGACGCCCACCGTGCGGAACGCGGCCTGGACCAGCCCGGAGCAGTCCCACGAGTTGGGGCCGGTGCCACCGGAGACGTAGGCGTCCCCGATCTGCGCCTGCGCGAACGCGACCACGGACGCCGCGGAGCCCGTGGCGTTCGAGGAGTACGACGGAGACGAGGCGGACGTGGTGGAGCCCGACGAGCCCGAGGAGGCGCTCAGGGTGGTGCGCTCGGCCGTGCGGGAGGCACGCTCGGCGGCGGCCTCCGCCTTCGCCTTCGCGGCCGCCTCGGCCTTCCTCTCGGCCTCGGCCTTGCGGACCGCCTCGGCCTTGGCCTTCTTGGCGGTCTTCGCGGCGACGGCCGCCGCGGCGTCCTCGTGCGCCTGCGTCTCCAGGTCGAGGGCGACCTGCTGCGTCGCCTGGGCGGACGCTGCGACGGTCGTGGAGAGCCCGGCCGTGATGGTGGGCATCTCGAGGGTCTGGGTGACCGGCTCGGCCTGGGCCGGTCCGGCGGCGCCGGCGACCGCGATGGTGCTGAGGACGCCACCGGCAACTCCTGCCCGCAGTGCCGTCTTCGAGGCACTCTGGCGCGGCTTCCGGTGGCTGGGTATGTGAGCGGTGTGGGACATGGGTACTAGCGCTATCAGGGCCTTAGGGGGCCCCGTCAAGAAACGTGTGTTGCGACACAGTTACGTTCGGAACCTGTGAATCCGCTTATTTGCGGCCCTTATTGACGCCGTAACGGGCAAAACGGTCACACGTGATCAAGGTCGTGATCACGGCGTTTCAGCAATACGCCCGAATTGCCCGTCACTTACCATCCGTTCACACGGATGGCCAAGCCCGCTTTACTTGGAGCACATGTGCAGTGACGCAGGTCACAGCATGGCTCCCCCGCGAGCGGCAACCGCGCACCCGCGTCCCGAAGGGGAGCCGGGAGAGGTTGGCTTGTTGTGGCCGCATGACCTCCTGGTGGGTCAGGTCCGTTCGGCCGGAGCCCTGTCGGTGCTCCTCCGGAGGTCCGGCCCGTACGCGTGCGGCGTCGGGTCCGGGGTGACCGGTGCCCGGTCCCGGGCCGGCCGGAGGGCGCGTCGGCCGTCGGGTCCGGGGTCGGCCGGAGGGGGTCCGGCGATCCGGCCGGAGGGGCGCGGCGGACCGCGGGGCGACGCCGGGGGGTCCGCCGGCGTCCCGGCCCGGGGCCGACCGTCGATCAGGTCCGGGGCGGGGCGGCTCCGTTGTCCGCGCCCCGGACCCCCGAGTGCTCGCCCGGCGGCGCGGTCCGCGGTCCGTCCGTCCCCACGCACGCCCGGAAGTTCGTGAATGCGCGCACATTGTCCACATCGGTACCCGGAACCCCCTCGTCCGGGTGGGTTCACGTGCGGCCGATGCCTATATCACCCACATACCGGCCATCACCAATTTGCTTGTATCGGCTGTCCATTGGTAGTGCCACACGCCCTTGACCAGCACCGACGCCACCAGATGTCACGTCTCGTAACCACTCGGCCGCTTCGCGTACGAAGATCACCGCTCATCCGGCTTCATGATCGTTCGTCAGGTGGTGGAGATCACAAAGGTGGTGGCGCACCCCGTGTCGCAGATCA
Source organism: Streptomyces clavifer (assembly GCA_014651175.1). Taxonomy (GTDB): domain Bacteria; phylum Actinomycetota; class Actinomycetes; order Streptomycetales; family Streptomycetaceae; genus Streptomyces; species Streptomyces clavifer. Next base: position 257,097 of record BMWJ01000010.1, read on the forward strand.
CAGGACGGCAGGCATAGGATGCGGGGCAGTCGGGCTTGTGAACTGCCTCACATGTGCACGATCTTGATGAGGTGGCGAGCCGGTCGCCCGATGCGGTCCAACGGTCAAGGACGACTGGAAGGAGCGAGGAGCGTGAATGCCTACGCGCCCATCCTCGTGCTCGGCGCCCTCGGGGCGGGGTTTGCGATCTTCTCCGTGGTCATGGCCACGCTTATCGGCCCCAAGCGGTACAACCGGGCAAAACTCGAAGCGTACGAGTGCGGTATCGAACCCACCCCGACTCCAGCCGGAGGCGGCCGTTTTCCCATCAAGTACTACCTGACGGCGATGCTGTTCATCGTCTTCGACATCGAGATCGTCTTCCTCTATCCCTGGGCGGTCACCTTCGACGCCCTGGGGATCTTCGGGCTCGTGGAGATGCTGCTCTTCGTGCTCACCGTCTTCGTCGCCTACGCGTATGTGTGGCGCCGGGGCGGCCTGGAATGGGACTGAGGGGCTGAGGGGCACACCATGGGACTCGAAGAGAAGCTGCCAAGCGGCTTTGTTCTGACCACTGTCGAGCAGGCCGCCGGCTGGGTACGGAAGTCGTCCGTCTTCCCCGCCACCTTCGGCCTCGCCTGCTGCGCCATCGAGATGATGACGACCGGGGCCGGGCGTTACGACCTGGCCCGGTTCGGGATGGAGGTCTTCCGCGGTTCGCCGCGGCAGGCGGATCTGATGATCGTGGCGGGGCGGGTCAGCCAGAAGATGGCGCCCGTCCTGAGGCAGGTCTACGACCAGATGCCGAGCCCCAAGTGGGTCATCTCCATGGGGGTTTGTGCGTCATCCGGCGGAATGTTCAATAATTACGCCATTGTGCAGGGTGTTGATCATATTGTTCCGGTCGATATCTATTTGCCGGGGTGCCCGCCGCGCCCCGAGATGCTGATCGACGCCATCCTCAAGCTCCACCAGAAGATCCAGGGCTCCAAGCTCGGGGTCAACGCGGAGGAGGCCGCCCGCGAGGCGGAGGAGGCGGCACTCAAGGCACTGCCCCTGATCGAGATGAAGGGGCTGCTCCGGTGAGCGACGACCAGAACACGAACAGCGGCCAGGTGCCCGCCCCGCGCGACGACACCGGTGAGGTCATCGGCGTACGCAAGGGAATGTTCGGCGCCGACAACGGCGGCGACACCTCCGGATACGGCGGACTCGTCCGCACCGTCACCCTGCCGGGTGCCTCGTCCCGCCCCTACGGCGGCTGGTTCGACGAGGTGGCCGACGAGCTGGAAGGGGCCCTGGAGGAACAGGACCTGCTTCCCTCCAACGCCATCGAGAAGACGGTCGTCGACCGGAACGAGATCACCTTCCACATCGCCCGCGAGCACCTGCTCCAGGTCGCGCGCACCCTGCGCGACGACCCGGCCCTGCGCTTCGAGCTCTGTACGGGCGTCAGCGGTGTGCACTTCCTGGGGGACAAGGGCCGCGAACTGCACGCGGTCTACCACCTGCGGTCGCTCACCCACGGACGGCTGATCCGCCTGGAGGTGTCCGCCCCCGACAGCGATCCGCACGTCCCGTCCCTCGTCGAGGTCTACCCGACCAACGACTGGCACGAGCGCGAGACCTACGACTTCTTCGGGCTGGTCTTCGACGGGCACCCCGCCCTGACCCGGATCATGATGCCGGACGACTGGCAGGGCTTCCCGCAGCGCAAGGACTACCCGCTCGGCGGCATCGCCGTCGAGTACAAGGGCGCCCAGATCCCGGCTCCGGACCAGCGGAGGTCGTACAGCTGATGACTACTCCCCGATCACACCCGTCTCCCGGCCACCACCCCTCGTCGGGTCCCGCCGCGGCACCCCTGTCGGACTCCCGCGACACGACCGAGGGGACCGTATATACAGTCACCGGCGGCGACTGGGACGAGGTCGTCGAATCCGCCGCCGCGTCGGACGACGAACGCATCATCGTCAACATGGGCCCGCAGCACCCGTCCACGCACGGTGTGCTGAGGCTGATCCTGGAAATCGACGGCGAGACCGTCACGGAGGCCCGCTGCGGTATCGGCTACCTCCACACCGGCATCGAGAAGAACCTCGAATTCCGGAACTGGACCCAGGGCACCACCTTCGTCACGCGCATGGACTACCTGACCCCGTTCTACAACGAGGCGGCGTACTGCCTCGGTGTCGAGAAGCTCCTCGGCATCGAGGAGCAGATCCCCGACCGGGCGACCGTCCTGCGCGTGCTCCTGATGGAGCTCAACCGGATCTCCTCGCACCTGGTGTGCGTCGCCACCGGCGGTATGGAGCTCGGCGCGACGACGATCATGATCTACGGCTTCCGCGATCGTGAACTCGTTCTCGATCTCTTCGAGCTGATCACCGGCCTCCGGATGAACCACGCGTTCATCCGGCCCGGCGGACTCGCCCAGGACCTGCCCCCCGGCGCGGTCGACCGGATCCGCGAGTTCGTGAAGACCATGAAGAAGAACCTGCCGGAGTACGACAAGCTCGCCACCGGCAACCCCATCTTCAAGGCCCGCATGCAGGACGTCGGTTACCTCGACCTGGCCGGCTGCATGGCGCTCGGCGCCACCGGCCCGGTCCTGCGGTCCGCCGGACTCCCGCACGACCTGCGCAAGACCGACCCGTACTGCGGCTACGAGAACTACGAGTTCGACGTGCCCACCGCGGACAGCTGCGACTCCTACGGCCGCTTCCTCATCCGCCTGGAGGAGATGCGCCAGTCGCTCAGGATCGTCGAGCAGTGCCTGGACCGGCTGGAGCCGGGCCCGGTCATGGTCGCCGACAAGAAGATCGCCTGGCCCGCGCAGCTGGCGCTCGGCCCCGACGGCCTCGGCAACTCGCTCGACCACATCAAGAAGATCATGGGCACCTCCATGGAGGCCCTGATCCACCACTTCAAGCTGGTGACCGAGGGCTTCCGGGTCCCCGCCGGACAGACGTACACCGCCATCGAGTCCCCCAAGGGCGAGCTGGGCGTGCACGTCGTCTCGGACGGTGGCACCCGCCCGTACCGGGTCCACTTCCGTGACCCGTCGTTCACCAACCTCCAGGCCATGGCGGCGATGTGCGAGGGCGGCCAGGTCGCCGACGTCATCGTCGCCGTCGCGTCCATCGACCCCGTGATGGGAGGCGTCGACCGGTGACCGCGCCCAAGCAGGAAGTCAGTCTGGGGATGCCGCAGCTCCCCGCCCCCGCCTACCCGGCCGACGTACGCGTCCGGCTCGAAGCGGACGCGAAGGAGGTGATCGCCCGCTATCCCGACAGCCGTTCCGCGCTGCTGCCGCTCCTGCACCTCGTGCAGTCGGAGGAGGGACACGTCTCCCGCACGGGCATGGCCTTCTGCGCCGAGCTCCTCGGTCTCACCACCGCCGAGGTCACCGCGGTCGCCACCTTCTACACGATGTACCGGCGCCGGCCGAGCGGCGACTACCAGGTCGGGGTCTGCACCAACACCCTGTGCGCGGTCATGGGCGGCGACGCCATCTTCGACCGGCTCAAGGACCACCTCGGTGTCGGCAACGACGAGACGACCGAGGACGGCAAGGTCACCCTCGAGCACATCGAGTGCAACGCGGCCTGTGACTTCGCGCCCGTCGTGATGGTCAACTGGGAGTTCTTCGACAACCAGACGCCGGAGAGCGCGACCCGTCTCGTCGACGACCTGATCGCCGGCCGGACCGTCGAGCCCACCCGCGGCGCGCCCCTGTGCACGTACAAGGAGACGGCCCGCATCCTGGCCGGCTTCCCCGACGAGCGCCCCGGCGCCGTCGAGGCGACCGGCGGAGCGGGCGCCGCCTCACTGATCGGGCTGAAGCTCGCCAAGGGCGAGGCCGCCCCGCAGGCCCGCGTGGTCTCACCTCGCGGCGAGGCCCCGGGCGACCGTCCGCAGAAGGGCGCCGAGCACCTCAGCTCGCACGACGCGCCGCAGCAGACCTCGGCCTCCGATCCGGATCACCCGGCCGGGCCCGCCGCCGAGGAGGGGGAGTGATGACCTTGGCAGCCGAGATCGACCAGAACGGGACCAGCCCGGAGAAGCTCCTGACTCCCGTCCTCTCCGCCTTCTGGGACGAGCCGGAGTCCTGGACCCTGGACACCTACCGCCGCCACGACGGTTACGAGGGGCTGCGCAAGGCGCTGGCCATGTCGCCGGACGACCTCATCGCGTACGTCAAGGACTCCGGTCTGCGCGGACGCGGCGGTGCCGGCTTCCCCACCGGGATGAAGTGGCAGTTCATCCCGCAGGGCGACGGCAAGCCGCACTACCTGGTGGTCAACGCCGACGAGTCGGAGCCGGGAACCTGCAAGGACATCCCGCTCCTCTTCGCGAACCCGCACAGCCTCATCGAGGGCATCGTGATCGCCTGCTACGCGATCCGCTCGTCGCACGCCTTCATCTACCTGCGCGGCGAGGTGGTGCCCGTCCTGCGGCGGCTGCACGAGGCCGTGCGCGAGGCGTATGAGGCCGGGTACCTGGGGAAGGACGCCCTGGGCCCGGGACTCGACCTGGAACTCACGGTCCACGCCGGTGCGGGCGCGTACATCTGCGGCGAGGAGACCGCCCTGCTCGACTCGCTCGAAGGACGGCGCGGCCAGCCCCGGCTGCGTCCGCCCTTCCCCGCGGTCGCCGGTCTGTACGCCTGCCCCACCGTGGTGAACAACGTCGAGTCCATCGCCTCGGTTCCCGCGATCCTCAACCGGGGCAAGGACTGGTTCAAGTCCATGGGCAGCGAGAAGTCCCCGGGCTTCACGCTGTACTCGCTCAGCGGACACGTCACCGGCCCCGGCCAGTACGAGGCCCCGCTCGGCATCACGCTGCGCCAGCTGCTCGACATGAGCGGCGGCATGCGCGCGGGCCACCGCCTCAAGTTCTGGACCCCCGGCGGCTCCTCCACCCCGATGTTCACCGACGAGCACCTCGACGTCCCGCTGGACTACGAGGGCGTCGGCGCCGCCGGATCCATGCTCGGCACCAAAGCGCTGCAGTGCTTCGACGAGACCACCTGCGTCGTACGGGCCGTCACCCGCTGGACCGAGTTCTACGCCCACGAGTCCTGCGGCAAGTGCACACCGTGCCGTGAGGGCACCTACTGGCTCGTCCAGCTGCTCCGCGACATCGAGGCCGGCAAGGGCGAGATGGCCGACCTCGACAAGCTCAACGACATCGCCGACAACATCAACGGCAAGTCCTTCTGCGCCCTCGGTGACGGTGCCGCCTCGCCGATCTTCTCCTCGCTGAAGTACTTCCGCGAGGAGTACGAGCAGCACATCACCGGCAAGGGCTGCCCCTTCGATCCCGCCAAGTCGACCGTCTGGGCCGACGACAAGAACGCTCACCGGGGGGTGAACGCATGACAGTCACCACGAGTGCGCCCTCCGGGGGCGGCGAGGCGGCCATCCCGCCCGAGGACCTGGTCACGCTGACGATCGACGGCATCGAGATCAGTGTCCCCAAGGGCACCCTGGTCATCCGCGCCGCCGAGCTCCTCGGCATCGAGATCCCGCGCTTCTGCGACCACCCGCTCCTCGACCCGGCCGGCGCCTGCCGGCAGTGCATCGTCGAGGTCGAGGGCCAGCGCAAGCCGATGGCGTCCTGCACCATCACGTGCACCGACGGCATGGTCGTGAAGTCGCAGATCACCTCACCGGTCGCGGAGAAGGCCCAGAAGGGGGTGATGGAGCTCCTGCTCATCAACCACCCGCTGGACTGCCCGGTCTGCGACAAGGGCGGCGAGTGCCCCCTGCAGAACCAGGCGATGTCGCACGGCGGCGCCGACTCCCGCTTCGACGGGAAGAAGCGCACCTTCGAGAAGCCCGTCCCCATCTCCACCCAGGTGCTGCTGGACCGCGAGCGGTGCGTGCTCTGCGCACGCTGCACCCGGTTCTCCAACCAGGTGGCCGGCGACCCGATGATCGAACTGATCGAGCGCGGCGCCCTCCAGCAGGTCGGTACGGGACAGGGCGACCCCTTCGAGTCGTACTTCTCCGGGAACACCATCCAGATCTGCCCGGTCGGCGCGCTCACCTCGGCGGCGTACCGCTTCCGCTCACGGCCCTTCGACCTGGTGTCGACGCCGTCGGTGTGCGAGCACTGCGCGGGCGGCTGCGCGACCCGGACCGACCACCGGCGCGGCAAGGTCATGCGGCGGCTCGCCTCCAACGACCCCGAGGTCAACGAGGAGTGGCTCTGCGACAAGGGGCGCTTCGGGTTCCGCTACGCCCAGCAGCGCGACCGGCTCACCACTCCGCTCGTGCGCAACGCGGACGGTGTCCTCGAAGCGGCGAGCTGGCCCGAGGCGCTGGCCGCCGCGGCGGCCGGCCTCTCCGCCGCCCGCGGCAGGGCCGCCGTCCTCACCGGCGGCCGGCTGACCGTCGAGGACGCCTACGCGTACAGCAAGTTCGCGCGGATCGCCCTCGGCACCAACGACATCGACTTCCGCGCCCGGATCCACAGCGGTGAGGAGGCCGACTTCCTGGCCGCGCGGGTGGCCGGACGCGGACGCGACCTGGACGGCGGCGGGGTCACGTACACCTCGCTGGAGAAGGCCCCGGCGGTCCTGCTGGCCGGTTTCGAGTCGGAAGAGGAGGCGCCCGGCGTCTTCCTGCGGCTGCGCAAGGCCCACCGCAAGCACGGACAGCGGACGTTCGCTCTCGCCTCGCACACCACCCGGGGCCTGGAGAAGGCGGGCGGCACCCTGCTCCCCGCCGCGCCCGGCACCGAGACCGAGTGGCTGGACGCGCTCGCGGGCGGGGTCGGCCTGGACGGTGAGGGAGCCGTGGCAGCCGAGGCGCTGCGCGGTGAGGGCGCCCTGATCGTCGTGGGCGAGCGGCTCGCCGGAGTGCCCGGTGCGCTGACCGCCGTCGTACGGACCGCCGCCGCGACCGGAGCCACGCTCGTGTGGATCCCGCGGCGGGCCGGTGAGCGCGGTGCCCTGGAGGCCGGAGCGCTCCCGTCAGTGCTGCCCGGCGGCCGTCCGGCGACCGATCCGCGGGCCAGGGAGGAGGTGGCGTCCGTCTGGGGCGTCGCCGAACTGCCCTCCCGCTTCGGCCGCGACACCGGCCAGATCGTGGAGGCCGCGGCCACCGGCGAGCTGGCCGCGCTGCTGGTCGCGGGCGTCGACCCCGAGGACCTGCCGGACCCGGCCCGCGCCGTGGAGGCGCTGGAGGCGGTCGGCTTCCTGGTCTCGCTGGAGCTGCGCCCCGGCGCGGTCACCGAGCGCGCCGACGTGGTCCTGCCCGTCGCCGCCGTCGCGGAGAAGCCCGGCACCTTCCTCAACTGGGAGGGCCGGGCGCGCATGTTCGAGGCCGCGCTCAAGCCCGAGCAGTTGCCGCGCACGCTCTGCCCGACCGACGCGCGGGTGCTGCACATGCTGGCCGACGCACTGGACGTGCACCTCGCCCTGCCGGACCTGCGTGCGGCGCGCCGCGAGCTGGACCGGCTCGGCGGCTGGCAGGGTACCCACGCCGAGGACCCGCGGGCGACGTCCCGGCCGGTGCCCCGGGCCGGCGACGGCGAGGCGGTCCTCGCCGGCCACCGGATGCTGCTCGACCGGGGCCGGCTGCAGGAGGGCGACGAGGCCCTGGCCGGTACCCGGCACGCGGCCGTCGCCCGGTTGTCCGCCACCACGGCGGCCGAGACCGGTGTGAAGGACGGCGACCTGCTGGCCGTCACCGGCCCGGCCGGCACCACGGAACTCCCGCTGGTGGTCACCGACATGCCGGACCGTGTGGTGTGGGTGCCGCTCAACTCCGTCGGCCGGGGCGTCCCGGCCGACACGGGTGCGGTCCCCGGTGCGCTGGTCCGGATCGGTCCCGCCGCCCCGGGTTCCCACGACGCCGCATCGGAGGTACGGGCGTGACTGGCCTCGTCCCACTCGCGACGGCACCGCACAGTGCCGTCCTCGCCGCCGAGGATCTCTCGATGTTCGGCACGGACCCCTGGTGGCTCGTCGTCGTCAAGGCGGTGTTCTGCTTCGCGTTCCTGATGGTGACCGTGCTCTTCTCCATCGTGTGGGAGCGCAAGGTCGTCGCCTGGATGCAGTTGCGCATCGGCCCGAACCGGCACGGTCCCTGGGGCATGCTCCAGTCGCTCGCCGACGGCATCAAGCTGATACTCAAGGAAGACGTCGTCGTCAAGCGGGCCGACAAGGTCGTCTACATCCTGGCGCCGATCATCGCCGCGGCCCCCGCGTTCATGGCGATCGCGGTGATCCCGTTCGGCCCGTCCGGCAACGAGGTGTCGATCTTCGGGCAGCGCACGACGATGCAGCTGACCGACCTGCCGATCGCGATGCTGTACATCCTCGCGATCGCCTCCGTCGGCATCTACGGCATCGTGCTGGCCGGCTGGTCCTCCGGATCGACGTACCCGCTGCTCGGCGGTCTGCGCTCGTGCGCCCAGATGATCAGCTACGAGATCGCCATGGGCGCCGCGTTCGCCTCGGTGTTCCTCTACTCCGGCTCGATGTCGACCTCGAAGATCGTGGAGGCGCAGGAGGACCGCTGGTTCATCATCCTGCTGCCGGTCTCCTTCATCATCTACGTCGTCACGATGGTCGGGGAGACCAACCGGGCCCCGTTCGACATGCCGGAGTCCGAGGGTGACCTGGTCGGCGGCTTCAACACCGAGTACTCCTCGATCAAGTTCGCGATGTTCATGCTCGCCGAGTACGTCAACATGGTCACCGTCTCCGCGGTCTCCGTGACCCTCTTCCTGGGCGGCTGGCGGGCTCCGTACCCGATCAGCACCTTCTGGGAGGGCGCGAACCACGGCTGGTGGCCGATGCTCTGGTTCGTCATCAAGGTCCAGCTGCTGCTGTTCTTCTTCATCTGGCTGCGCGGCACCCTGCCCAGGGTCCGCTACGACCAGCTGATGAAGCTGGGCTGGAAGGTCCTGATCCCGGTCTCCGTGGTCTGGCTGATGCTGGTCGCCACGGTCAGGGCGCTGCGCAACGAGGGGTACGACTTCTCGAAGATCGTGCTGTACGTCGCCGGGGCCGTCATCGCGATCCTGCTGATCTCCTTCGTCGCCGACATCTTCCGGGACCGGAAGGCCAAGGCCGTCGAGGCCGAGGCCGGACCCGAGCCGGCGTTCGACCCGATGGCGGGCGGATTCCCGGTGCCGCCGCTGCCCGGCCAGACCCTGCCCCCGGTGCCGCGCCGAAGGCCACGACGCGAGCGCGAGCTCGTTGTCAGTGGCGGGCCGGATACTCAGGGTGACGAAACCGCGAGTGGCGGACGTACGAGTGACGGAAAGGAGGCTGACGGTGTCTGAGTCCTCAGAGCACCCGGAGTCCTCAGGGGAGAAGTTCCTGAATCCGGTGGCCGGCTTCGGCGTGACCTTCAAGGCCATGTTCAAGAAGCGGCTGACCGAGCAGTACCCGGAGACGCAGAAGGTGACGGCGCCGCGCTTCCACGGCCGGCACCAGCTCAACCGTCATCCGGACGGACTGGAGAAGTGCGTCGGCTGCGAGCTGTGCGCCTGGGCGTGTCCGGCGGACGCCATCTACGTGGAGGGCGCGGACAACACCGACGAGGAGCGCTACTCCCCGGGGGAGCGCTACGGCCGCGTCTACCAGATCAACTACGCGCGCTGCATCCTGTGCGGGCTCTGCATCGAGGCGTGCCCCACCCGGGCACTGACCATGACGAACGAGTTCGAGCTCGCCAACACCACCCGCGAGAGCCTGATCTACACCAAGGACGAGCTGCTCGCGGGGCTGGAGGAAGGCATGGTCGACAGCCCGCACGCGATCTTCCCCGGCATGGACGAACAGGACTACTACCGGGGCCTGGTGACCGAGGCCGCGTCCGGTACGGAGCGCCAGACGGCCGTCTCCAAGGGCGAATCGGACAAGGGGGCGGACGCATGACCTCCGGCCTGGCCGCAGCGGCCACCCTCACCTCGACCGGCGAGGCCGTCCAGTTCTGGCTGCTCGGCACCGTCGCCGTCGTCGGCGCGCTCGCCACCGTCCTGATGAAGAAGGCGGTGCACAGCGCGCTGTCGCTGGCCGGCACCATGATCGTGCTGGCCGTCTTCTACCTCGCCAACGGCGCCTACTTCCTGGGCATCGTCCAGGTCGTCGTCTACACCGGCGCGATCATGATGCTGTTCCTCTTCGTGGTCATGCTCGTCGGCGTCACGGCGGCGGACTCGCTCAAGGAGACCCTCAAGGGCCAGCGCTGGCTGGCCGCCGCCTGCGGCCTCGGCTTCGGCATCCTCCTGATCGCCGGTATCGGCCAGGCGTCGCTGAGCAGCTTCAACGGCCTGGGTGCGGCGAACGCCCGGCACGGCGGGAACGTCGAGGGCCTCGCCAACCTCATCTTCACCAAGTACGTCTTCGCGTTCGAGATCACGGGTGCCCTGCTGATCACGGCGACCGTGGGCGCGATGCTGCTCACGCACCGCGAGCGCACCGAACGCGCCAAGAGCCAGCGGGAGATGTCGCAGGAGCGGGTGCGCAGCAGCCACCTGCCACCGCTGCCCGCCCCCGGCGTCTACGCACGGCACAACGCCGTGGACATCGCCGGACTGCTGCCGGACGGGACCCCGTCCGAGCTCACCGTCATGCAGACGCTGCGGCGGCGCGGCCAGATCCGCGACGTGTCGGACGAGTCGCTGGCCGACCTCAAGGCGCTGGAACAGCGCTCCGGGGAGCGGCTGGGCCGTGACCGCGCGGACGACGGCCTCGCGAAGAACGACAGCGCGGGCAAGGACCTCGCAGAAGATGGGGAGGAGGTCGCCAAGTGAATCCGGTCAACTACCTGTACCTCGCGGCCCTTTTGTTCACGATCGGTGCCTCCGGCGTGCTGATCAGGCGGAACGCGATCGTGGTGTTCATGTGCATCGAGCTGATGCTCAACGCCTGCAACCTCACGCTCGTCGCGTTCTCCCGGATGCACGGAAACCTCGACGGCCAGATCATCGCCTTCTTCACGATGGTCGTCGCCGCCGCGGAGGTCGTCGTCGGGCTCGCGATCATCGTGTCGCTGTTCCGTTCCCGCCACTCGGCCTCGGTCGACGACGCCAGCCTGATGAAGCTGTAAGGGGTCGGAATCGTGGAAAACCTGATTGCGCTGCTGGTCGCGGCGCCTCTGCTCGGAGCGGCGGTCCTGCTGTGCGGTGGCCGCCGGCTCGACCGGGCCGGCCACTGGATCGGCACCCTGTTCGCCGCCGCGTCCTTCGTCGTCGGTGTCGTGCTGTTCGTCGACATGCTGGGCAGGGGCGCCGACGACCGCACCCTGCACCAGAAGTTGTTCAGCTGGATTCCCGTCGAGGGGTTCCAGGCCGACGTGGCCTTCCAGCTCGACCAGCTGTCGATGACGTTCGTCCTGCTGATCACGGGTGTGGGCACACTGATCCACATCTACTCGATCGGCTACATGGAGCACGACGAGCGCCGTCGCCGCTTCTTCGGCTATCTGAATCTGTTCCTCGCGGCGATGCTCATCCTGGTCATCGCGGACAACTACCTGCTGCTGTACGTCGGGTGGGAGGGCGTCGGTCTGGCGTCGTACCTGCTCATCGGTTTCTGGCAGCACAAGCCCAGCGCGGCGACCGCCGCCAAGAAGGCCTTCCTGGTCAACCGGGTCGGCGACATGGGCCTGTCCATCGCGATCATGCTGATGTTCACCACGTTCGGCACCTTCGCCTTCGGCCCCGCGTTCGAAGCGACCGGGGACACCAGCGAGGGCAAGCTCACGGCGATCGGTCTGATGCTGCTCCTCGCGGCCTGCGGCAAGTCGGCCCAGGTGCCGCTGCAGTCCTGGCTGGGTGACGCGATGGAGGGCCCGACCCCGGTCTCGGCCCTCATCCACGCCGCCACCATGGTGACCGCGGGCGTGTACCTCATCGTCCGTTCCGGCGCGATCTTCAACGCGGCGCCGGACGCCCAGCTGGTCGTCGTCATCGTCGGTGCCGTCACCCTCCTCTTCGGTGCGATCGTCGGTTGCGCGAAGGACGACATCAAGAAGGCCCTCGCCGGGTCGACGATGTCGCAGATCGGCTACATGATCCTGGCCGCCGGCCTCGGCCCCATCGGCTACGTCTTCGCGATCATGCACCTGGTGACCCACGGCTTCTTCAAGGCCGGGCTCTTCCTCGGCGCCGGTTCGGTCATGCACGGCATGAACGACGAGGTCGACATGCGGAAGTACGGCGGCCTGCGGAAGTTCATGCCGGTCACCTTCGTCACCTTCGGCCTCGGCTACCTGGCGATCATCGGATTCCCGGGCCTGTCCGGCTTCTTCTCCAAGGACATGATCATCGAGGCGGCCTTCGCCAAGGGCGGCACCGAGGGCTGGATCCTCGGCTGCGTCACCCTGCTGGGCGCCGCGATCACCGCGTTCTACATGACGCGCGTGATGCTGCTGACGTTCTTCGGCGAGAAGCGCTGGCAGCCGGACGCGGAGGGCCACGAGCCGCATCCGCACGAGTCACCGAAGTCGATGACGATCCCGATGATCGTGCTGGCCTTCGGGTCGGTCTTCGCGGGAGGCTTCTTCTCCATCGGCGACCGCTTCATGCACTGGCTCGAGCCCGTCACCGGACACGACCACGGACACGCACCGGTCAGCGCGACCACCGTCACCGCCGCCACCATGGTGGTGCTCGTCATCGGTGTCGCCATCGCCTGGACCATGTACGGGCGCAAGCCCGTACCCGTCGTCGCCCCGCGCGGCTCGCTGCTCACCAGGGCGGCCCGCCGGGATCTCCTCCAGGACGACTTCAACCACGTGGTCCTGGTCCGCGGCGGCGAGCACCTCACGCGCTCCCTGGTCTACGTCGACCACACGCTGGTCGACGGCGTCGTCAACGGCACGGCCGCCTCGATGGGCGGGCTCTCCGGCCGGCTGCGCAAGCTGCAGAACGGCTATGCCCGCTCCTACGCGGTCTCGATGTTCGGCGGTGCGGCGGTCCTCATCGCCGCAACCCTGCTGATGAGGGCGGTCTGATCCCATGTCCTTTCCCCTCCTGACAGCGACGGCGGCGCTCCCGGCGATCGGCGCGATCGTCACCGCCGCCGTCCCCGCCGCACAGCGCACCGCGGCCAAATGGCTCGCGCTGTTCTTCTCGCTGGGCACCCTCGTCCTGGCCGGCATCGTGTTCGTCCGCTTCGAACCCGGCGGCGACCGCTACCAGCTGACCGAATCGCACGCCTGGATCGCGGACTTCGGCGTCCGGTACGAGCTGGGGGTCGACGGCATCGGGGTGGCGCTCCTCGCGCTCACCGCGCTGCTGATCCCCTTCGTCATCCTGGCCGGCTGGCATGACGCCGACCCCCTGGAGACGAAATCCTCCCGGTGGCGGCCCACCCAGGGCTTCTTCGCGCTGATCCTGATGGTCGAGGCGATGGTGATCCTCTCCTTCGAGGCCACCGACGTCTTCCTCTTCTACATCCTCTTCGAAGCCATGCTCATCCCGATGTACTTCCTCATCGGAGGCTTCGGGGACCGGGCGCACGCGGGCACCGACGAGAACGCGGCGGCCCAGCGCAGCTACGCGGCCGTGAAGTTCCTCCTCTACAACCTCGCCGGCGGGCTCATCATGCTGGCCGCCGTCATCGGGCTCTACGTGGTCGCGGGCAGCTTCTCGCTCTCCGAGATCGCGGAGGCCCGGGCCAACGGCTCGCTGGAGATGGCGAGCAGCACCGAGCGGTGGCTGTTCCTCGGATTCTTCTTCGCCTTCGCGGTGAAGGCCCCGCTGTGGCCACTGCACACCTGGCTGCCCAACGCCATGGGCGAGGCGACCACCCCGGTGGCCGTCCTGATCACCGCGGTCGTCGACAAGGTCGGCACCTTCGCGATGCTCCGCTTCTGCCTCCAGCTGTTCCCGGAGGCCAGCAAGTGGGCCACACCGGTGATCCTGGTCCTGGCGCTCATCTCCATCATCTACGGGGCGCTGCTCGCGGTCGGCCAGCGCGACATCAAGCGGCTCATCGCCTACGCGTCGATCTCGCACTTCGGCTTCATCGTGCTCGGCATCTTCGCGATGACGAGTCAGGGCCAGTCCGGCGCCACGCTCTACATGGTCAACCACGGGCTGTCGACGGCCGCGCTGATGCTGGTCGCCGGATTCCTGATCACCCGGCGCGGCTCGCGCCTCATCGCCGACTACGGCGGGGTGCAGAAGGTGGCGCCGGTGCTGGCGGGCACGTTCCTGATCGGCGGCCTGGCGACGCTCTCGCTGCCCGGCCTCGCGCCGTTCGTGAGTGAGTTCCTCGTCCTGGTCGGCGCGTTCAGCGCGTATCCGGTGGTCGGCGTCATCGCCACCCTGGGCATCGTGCTCGCCGCCCTCTACGTCCTCGTCCTCTACCAGCGGACGATGACGGGACCGGTCGGGGAGAAGATCGGGGGCATGCCCGACCTCAGGGTCCGTGAGCTGGCGGTGGCCCTCCCGCTGATCGCCGTGCTGATCTTCCTGGGCGTCTTCCCGAAGCCGCTCACCGAGGTCGTCAACCCGGCGGTGCAGCACACCATGCAGGACGTACAGAAGAAGGACCCCCAGCCCGAGGTGGAGGCCGCCAAGTGAGCGCAACAGCTGTCCACAGCCTGTGGACAAGGGCGGGCGAGGTGACGACGGCCGCGCCGGGCGACAAGTTCACCGCCCCGACCATCGAGTACGCCCAACTGGCTCCCGTCCTGATCGTGGTCGGTGTCGCCGTCCTGGGCATCCTGGTGGAGGCCTTCGTCCCGCGCCGGGCCCGGTACACCACGCAGGTGTTCCTGACGGTCGTCGCCCTCGCCGCCGCGTTCGCCGCGGTCGTGGGGCTCGCGGCCGGCGGGTACGCCGGCGAGAAGGCGCAGATCGCCGCGATGGGAGCCGTCGCCGTCGACGGACCCACCCTGTTCCTGCAGGGCACCATCCTGCTCGTCTCGATGGTCTCCGTGTTCACCTTCGCCGAACGGCGCCTCGACCCGGCCGCGCACGGCAACCGCGTGGACTCCTTCGCCGCGCAGGCCGGTGCGGTCCCCGGCAGCGACAGCGAGAAGGCGGCGGTCAAGGCCGGGTTCACCACGACCGAGGTCTTCCCGCTGGTCCTCTTCTCCGTGGCGGGCATGCTGGTCTTCCCGGCCGCCAACGACCTGCTGACCCTCTTCATCGCGCTCGAGGTCTTCTCCCTCCCGCTCTACCTCCTGTGCGCCGTCGCCCGCCGCAAGCGGCTGATGTCGCAGGAGGCCGCGGTGAAGTACTTCCTGCTCGGCGCCTTCTCCTCGGCGTTCCTGCTCTTCGGCATCGCACTGCTCTACGGCTACGCCGGCACCGTCTCGTACGCCGGCATCGCGAACGTCGTCGACGGCACCGTCCAGGAGATCGACCCCGCGCTCGCGTCCACCATGGGCAACGACGCGCTGCTGCTCATCGGCGCCGCGATGATCCTCATGGGGCTGCTCTTCAAGGTCGGCGCGGTCCCGTTCCACATGTGGACCCCGGACGTCTACCAGGGCGCGCCCACCCCGGTGACGGGCTTCATGGCCGCGGCCACGAAGGTCGCCGCGTTCGGCGCGCTGCTGCGCCTGCTGTACGTGGTGCTGCCCGGCCTCACCTGGGATCTGCGTCCGGTCATGTGGGGCGTCGCGATCGTCACGATGCTGGGCGGGGCGATCGTCGCGATCACCCAGACCGACATCAAGCGGCTGCTGGCCTACTCCTCGATCGCGCACGCGGGCTTCATCCTCGCCGGTGTCATCGCGGCCAGCCCGGAGGGCGTCTCGTCCGTCCTCTTCTACCTGGGCGTGTACTCCTTCGTGACCGTCGGCGCCTTCGCCGTCGTCACCCTGGTGCGCGACGCGGGCGGTGAGGCGACGCACCTGTCGAAGTGGGCCGGGCTCGGCCGGCGCTCCCCGCTGACGGCGGCCGTCTTCGCAGTGTTCCTGCTGTCCTTCGCCGGCATCCCGCTCACCTCGGGCTTCTCCGGCAAGTTCGCCGTCTTCAAGGCGGCGGCGGACGGCGGCGCGGGCGGACTGGTGGTGGTCGGTGTGATCTCGTCGGCCATCGCCGCGTTCTTCTACCTGCGGGTCATCGTCCTGATGTTCTTCAGCGAGCCGAAGGCGGACGGCCCCACGGTCGCCGTCCCGTCCCCGCTGACGATGACCACGATCGCGGTCGGTGTCGCGGTCACCCTGGTGCTGGGCCTGGCCCCGCAGTACTTCCTGGACCTGGCGAGCCAGGCGGGAGTGTTCGTGCGGTAACGCACAGCAGCACCACGACGACGCCGGACGGGCCCTGGAAGTCAAGCCCGTCCGGCGTTGTCGTACACGGCGCCTATGGTTGCTGTGGACGGTTGGACAGCGACACGGACGGTACGGACGGGCGGACGGGAACGATGAGTGTGACGACCGAGAGCGCCGCGCAGCAGACGCTGCACAGGGTGTTCGGGTACGAGGCGTTCCGCGGCGAGCAGGGCGCGGTGATCGAGCACGTGGTCGCCGGCGGTGACGCCGTGGTGCTCATGCCCACCGGCGGCGGCAAGTCCCTCTGCTACCAGATCCCCGCCCTGGTCAGGCCCGGCACCGGCATCGTGATCTCGCCGCTGATCGCCCTCATGCAGGACCAGGTGGACGCCCTGCGGGCGCTCGGTGTCCGCGCGGGTTTCATGAACTCCACGCAGGACTTCGACGAGCGCCGCTCGATGGAGGCCCAGTTCCTGGCGGGCGAGCTCGATCTGCTGTACCTGGCCCCCGAGCGGCTGCGCCTGGACTCCACCCTCTCCCTGCTGGCCCGCGGCGAGATCGCCGTCTTCGCCATCGACGAGGCGCACTGCGTCGCCCAGTGGGGCCACGACTTCCGCCCCGACTACCTGGCCCTGTCCGTCCTGGGGGAGCGCTGGCCCGATGTGCCGCGCATCGCGCTGACGGCCACCGCCACCGAAGCCACGCACGGGGAGATCACCCAGCGCCTGGGCATGTCCGAGGCGAAGCACTTCGTCGCCGGTTTCGACCGGCCCAACATCCAGTACCGCATCGTGGGCAAGTCCGACCCGAAGAAGCAGCTCCTCACCTTCCTCGAGGAGGAGCACGCGGGCGACGCCGGCATCGTCTACTGCCTGTCGCGCAATTCGACGGAGAAGACCGCCGAGTACCTCTGCCGCAACGGCATCGAGGCCGTCCCGTACCACGCGGGCCTGGACGCCGCGACGCGCGCCCGGCACCAGTCGCGCTTCCTGCGCGAGGAGGGCCTGGTCGTCGTCGCGACCATCGCCTTCGGCATGGGCATCGACAAGCCCGACGTACGCTTCGTCGCCCACCTCGACCTGCCGAAGTCCGTCGAGGGCTACTACCAGGAGACGGGCCGCGCGGGCCGTGACGGGGCACCGTCCACGGCCTGGATGGCGTACGGGCTCCAGGACGTCGTCCAGCAGCGCAAGCTGATCCAGGGCGGTGAGGGCGACGAGGCGTTCCGGCGCCGGGCCGCCTCGCACCTCGACTCGATGCTGGCGCTCTGCGAGACCGTCCAGTGCCGCCGCGCCCAGCTCCTGAAGTACTTCGGGCAGGAGCCCGGCGAGCAGACCTGCGGCAACTGCGACACCTGCCTCACCCCGCCCGAGACGTGGGACGGCACGGTGGTGGCGCAGAAGCTGCTGTCCACCGTGGTCCGGCTGAAGAGGGAACGTGGGCAGAAGTTCGGTGCCGGGCAGATCATCGACATCCTGCTGGGCCGCAAGACCGCGAAGATCATCCAGTTCGACCACGACCAGCTCTCGGTGTTCGGCATCGGCGAGGAGCTGGCCGAGGCGGAGTGGCGCGGCGTGGTGCGCCAGCTGCTGGCCCAGGGGCTGCTCGCGGTCGAGGGGGAGTACGGCACGCTGGTGCTGACCGAGGAGAGCGGTTCCGTGCTCGGCCGGGAGCGCGAGGTCATGCTGCGCAAGGAGCCGAAGAGGCCGACCTCCCGGTCCGGCGGCTCGGGAGAGCGCAAGGCCAAGTCGGCTGCGGCGGCGGCAGACCTCCCTGCGGAGGCCGTGCCGGTCTTCGAGGCACTGCGCGCCTGGCGCGGCGCCCAGGCCAAGGAGCTGGGAGTCCCGGCGTACGTGATCTTCCACGACGCGACGCTGCGCGAGATCGCCGCCCTGCGCCCCGGTTCCCTCGCGGAGCTGGGCGGGATCAGCGGCCTGGGCGAGAAGAAGCTGGCGACGTACGGCGACGGTGTGCTGGAGGTGCTGGCCGGGCTGGGAGACGCGACGCCGGGCCCGGACGGCGCGGACCCCGCCCCCGCCGTGCCGGAACCCGCTGCCCGGCCGGCCGTGGTCCCGCCGGGGCCGGAAGCCGCGCGCGCCGCCGAGCCGACGCGACCGGTGCGGGCCGCACGGGCGGAGCAGGACGCGGATGCGCACTTCGGCTGGGACGAGGAACCGCCCGAGTTCGAGTGAGCGTGCGACGGGCGGCGACGGGTCTACTCCCGCGCCGCCCGGCGGCGCGGGGTGATGGCGGTGAGATCGAGATCGATCTCGAAGGGTACGGAGACCTTCATCCGGTCGTGGAAGATCCCGGTGGAGGTGTAGGTTCCGGTGGCCGGCTCCAGCTCGAAGACGTAGACCACGGCACGGCCGTCGTGATTCTCCACCCGCCAGAAGTGCGGAATCCTGGCCCGGGCGTACTTCACCGGCTTGGTCTCCCGGTCCCGTGAGCGTGATTCCGGCGAGACGACCTCGATGGCCAACTGGACGGACTCGGCGGGGAAACGGGTCTGGTCCGGGTTCTGGATGATCTCGCCGTCGACGACGATGACGTCGGGCTCGGGCCGGTTGTAGCGGTCGATGTCGATGGTGAACTCGCGCACGACCTCCAGTTCTGGCGGCGCCAGCGACTGCAGCTGCCATTCGAAGAAGCTGACCGCCCGTGAATGGAACAGCGTCTGCGGACTCACGAAAACCAAACTCCCGTCGATCAGCTCCGTGTGCGGAGGCAGATTCGGGAGTGTGTCCAGGTCATCGGCGGTCCAGCCGCCCACGGGCGGAACCGCCCATCGCGGCTCGGGTGCCTCGGGTTCGATGCTCATCGGTGCTCCCATACGAAGGAGTCTCGCGGGTTCGTCCAGCGTATCCGCCGACAACCGGAGCAAGCCCACCCGCACGTGTGCACGACTCACGCGTCGTTGACCACCGCCCCCTTGCCGCGTAAGCGCGTACGTCCGCGCCCGGGTCGGCGAGCGCTCCGGGCTTCCCGGGGGTGTCACGGGCGGCCGTGTGGTGGAGCAGCGCGAGCACCGCTGCCTTGCGTACTTCGGCGTGGGGATCGCCCAGGGCTCCGGTCGGCGGGGCGGCCGTGCCGCCGGTGCGCACCTGGTGGCGCAGCAGGCCGAGGAAGCGGCGGGTCTCCCTGCGCAGGACGCCGCGCTGCACCAGGGCGTCCGTGCGGAGGCCCGTCCCCGGCATGCCGCGCAGGAGCACGGCGAGGAGCGGGTCCGGCGGATCCGGCGGATTCACCACGTGCACCCGGACGTCCTCCCCGGTGATCCGCGCCTGAAGCTCCAGCTCCGGCGCGGCCAGGACGGCTTCGGCCATCGCCTACTCCAGGCACCGGACCCGGCACAGGGGCCTGCCCCGTACGGGGTCCAGGGCGGGCAGCGGCAGCTCTTCGGGGAGCGTCGGCCGGTCGTTCACCGCGCGGGCACGATCCGTCCGGTGACCTCCCCGAGCTCCACCCGCGTCCCGTGCGGTCCGGGCGCCCACGCGGACAGCGTCACGGTGTCGCCGTCCTCCAGGAACGTCCGCTTGCCCTCGGGCAGGTCCAGCGGATCGCGGCCGTTCCAGGTGAGCTCGAGCAGGGAGCCGCGCTCGCCCGGCTCCGCGCCGCTGACGGTGCCGGAGCCGTACAGGTCGCCCGTGCGCAGCGAGGCGCCGTTCACCGTCATCTGCGCCAGCTGCTGGGCCGCCGTCCAGTACATGGAGGAGAACGGCGGTTCGGAGACCACCTGCCCGTTGATCGCGACCGAGATCCGGATGTCGAAGCCGCCGGGCTCCTCCTCGTCCGCGTCGTCCAGGTAGGGGAGCAGCCCGACGTCCCGGGCGGGCGGCGCCGTGCGGGCCGCGTCCAGGGCCTCCAGCGGGGTCACCCACGCCGACACGGAGGTCGCGAAGGACTTGCCGAGGAACGGGCCGAGCGGCACGTACTCCCAGGCCTGGATGTCCCGCGCCGACCAGTCGTTGAGCAGACTCAGCCCGAACACGTGCTCGCGGAAGTCCCCGAGCGCGACCGGGGAGCCCTGCCGCGAAGGGACGCCGACGACGAAGCCGACCTCGGCCTCGATGTCCAGCTTCACCGAGGGGCCGAAGACGGGGACCGGGTCGCTGGGCGCCTTCCGCTGACCGGACGGGCGCACCACCTCCGTGCCGGACACCACGACCGTGCCCGCACGCCCGTGGTAACCGATCGGCAGGTGCTTCCAGTTGGGGGTGAGCGCCGCGCCGTCCGGCCGGAAGATCCGGCCGACGTTGGTGGCGTGGTGCTCACTGGCGTAGAAGTCGACGTAGTCCGCCACCTCGTAGGGCAGGTGCATCGTCACCGCGTCGAGCGGGTGCAGCAGGGGCTCTATGTCCGGGCGGTGCGCAGGGACGGTCACCCACGCGGTGAGCGCGCGCCGCACGTCCCGCCAGGCGGTCCGGCCCGCCGCCAGGAGCGGCATCAGGCCGGGCTGCGCCAGCAGTCGGGCGTACGGCGATCCGAGCGCCTGCGCGGCGGCTCCGGCGTCCAGCACGTGGCCGCCGATGCGGACACCGACCCTGCGGTCGTCCGGGTGCTCGGGGGTGGAGAACACGCCGTACGGGAGGTGGTGCGGACCGAAGGGGTCGCCCTCGGCCAGATCGAGCGGGCTGCTCTGCTCGGGCATCTGTTGCTGCCTCGCTTTCCAGGTCGCTTGAGGGACACGTTACGTCGGCGACGCCACCCCGCGGCAGTGCCTCAAGCCTGCGTAATGCCCGGAAAGTCACCCCGTACTCCCCTTGCCCGGGCCCGTCACCCGGCCGTGCGCGGGATCCTCTTCTCCCAGGTCCGGTGGAAGACGATCTCGTCGCCGTCCTTGCACACGACCTCGTTGGACGTGATGAAGTCGTCCGCGTCCGCGCTCGTCTCCGAACGCGTCTCGACCCGTGCGTCCCAGGACATCTCCGGCCGGTGCAGCCGGATCGTCCAGTCCGAGCGGGCCCGTGCCGACAGCGGGTCGTCCTCCTGGACCGTGTAGGTCTCCACCGCGTCCTCGGTGAATTCGAGCCCGTCCGGGTAGACCCGCGTACCGCCGTAGCGCGGATCGACCTCCAGGCGCCATTCGCCCTTGGCGACGTCGCGGACCACCAGACGCTCCGGGCGCTGCTCGTCGAGCGTGACCGGGAAGACCACCCCGAGCGGTTCCGACTGCTCCGGTTCGCCGAAGGTGATCGCCGGGTCCTCCGTGTGCCGGCGCACCGGGAGTTCGACGAGGCTGCCGTCCGCGTCGAGCGTGAAGCCGTCCGAGCCGGCCTGCGGCCAGATCCACGGCCAGTACGAGGACGAGACGGCGAGCCTGATCCGGTGGCCGGGCGGGAAGGTGTGCCCGACGCCGTTCAGCTCGAACGCCACGTCCTCGGTCTCGCCGACGGGCCAGTCCTCCGACCGGTCCCGCCCGTGCCGGGCCGACAGGTTGAGCACTCCCCGGGTCACCAGGGTCGAGGCGCCGTCCGGGGCCACGTCGCACAGCCGGGCGATCGCCTGGCCGCGCGGTACGTCCATCCGGACGCGCAGCTTCACCCGGGGCCTGCCGAGGATCTCGATGGGCGCCTCGGCGACGGGGAACTCGAAGCACACCGACTTGGCGTCCTCGTCGCGCTGGTCGGGGGGCAGGTCGGCGTCGTTGCCGAACGGGAAGAAGCGGCCCGCGTCCAGCCCCGTCTGCTGCGGCGAGCGGACGATCTGCGGACCCCCCTGGAGGGCGTACGCCACCGGTGCGACGTTCTCCGACGGCCACCGCGCGTCGCCGACCCAGCGGCCGGGCAGCGTCTCGTAGACCGTGGCGGGGCGGTGCGAGCCGCTGATCCAGGACCGCAGCAGGGGCTCGTTCATCACCCCGGTGTCCTCGTCCTTGAGGTGCTGGTCCCACCAGCGCAGCGTCTCCTGGAGGAAACCGATCGCGGGCCCCGGCGGCAGCCCCCGGTCCGGGTACTGGTGCGACCAGGGCCCGATCAGCCCACGCACCTTCCCGGGGTCCAGGTGCTCGACGAGCCGCAGGACGGTGTCGCGGTACGGGTCGTGCCAGCCGCCGACGGCCAGGACGCTCGCCTCGATGGCGCCGTAGTCCTCGCACACGCTGCCGTGCTTCCAGTAGTCGTCACGGGTCTGGTGCGACAGCCAGGTGTGGATGAACGGATCGACCGCCTCGAGCCGCCTCAGCCACATGTCCTTCCAGTCGTCGCCGACGTCGGCCGGGTCCGGGGGGCGGGAGACGAAGGCCAGCATGGTGGCCGCCCAGGCGTGCATGTCGACGGCGAGGACGGAGCCGCCCATGTAGTGGACGTCGTTGTCGTAGCGGTCGTCCGCCGAGCAGACGGTGACGACCGCCTTCAGCGGCTCCGGGGCCAGAGCGGCGATCTGGAGCGAGTTGAAGCCGCCCCACGAGATGCCGAACATGCCGACCCGGCCCGTGCACCACTCCTGCCGGGCGAGCCAGTGCACCACGGCGACGCCGTCCGCGAGCTCCGTCGCGTCGTACTCGTCGCCCGGCATGCCCTCGCTGTTGCCGTGCCCGCGCACGTCGACCCGCACGGAGGCGTAGCCGTGGCCCGCGTACCAGGGGTGGCGCTGCCAGTCGCGCGGCGCCGTCCAGTCGCTCAGCCGGTAGGGCAGGTACTCCAGCAGCGCGGGCACCGGCTCGTCCGTGACCGGCCGCCAGATCCGGGCGTACAGCTGGGTGCCGTCCGACAAGGGGATGTAGAGGTCCTCGTGGGTCGTCTCGTACGGGAATTCGGTGCGGATCTGCATGGCATACCTCAGTGGACGGGGTGCATGGTGCGCTTCAGCCAGGGAGCGGCGGCGATGACGGCCACACCGGCGGCCACCGCGATTGCGCCATTGACACCGAAGTAGGCGGGGTTGGAGACCTCGCCGTACAGCTTCACGATCTGTGCCTGGATCCCGTTGGCGAGGGCCAGGGACAGGAACCACAGGGCCATCGTCTGGCTGGCGAAGGCCTTGGGGGCGAGCTTCGTGGTGGCGGACATGCCGGAGGTCTCCAGGAGGACGTCTCCGAGCCCGAGGAGCAGGTAGGAGCCGACGATCCACCACGCGGCCATCCGGTAGGTGTCGTCGGCGTGTCCGGAGGTCGGCAGGACCATCAGGAGGAAGGACAGGCCGCCGAGGATCACCCCGATCGCGATCTTGTTCGAGGCGTGCGGCTGGCGTGGCCCCATCCGGGCCCACACGGTGGCCACGACGGGCGCCAGCGCGACCTCGAAGGCGCCCAGCGCGGAGGCGTACCAGCTCGCCGGGAAGTGGAAGCCGAAGATCTCCGTACGGGCGTTGGTCGAGGCGAGCAGCATCATCGTCGAGTACGCCTGGAAGAGGATGAAGTTGAAGACGACGGACGCGAGGAACAGCACGACGTACGGCCGCAGCCGGCCGCGTTCCTCCGCGGTCACCCGGGGGCTCCGGAACATGACCACGAAGTACACGACGGGTGCGATCACCGACACCAGGGTGAGCACGTCGACGAAGCGGTCCATGGTGAGCCACCCGGCCAGCGTCAGGGCCGTCGCCACGAGGGCGGTCACGACGACGCCCGCCGTGATCCGCAGCACCGCCCGGCGCATCGGGCCGGGCGCCAGGGCGTACTCGGCGCCGTGCTTTCGCCCGGCCAGGTGACGCCTCCCCAGTACGTACTGGATCAGACCGAGCGTCATGCCGACCGCGGCGGCCGAGAAGCCCCAGTGCCAGCTCGCGTGCTCGCCGAGCCAGCCGGTGACCAGCGGACCGGCGAAGGCGCCGATGTTGATGCCCATGTAGTAGAGCGCGAACCCGGCGTCCCGGCGCTCGTCCTCGGTGCCGTAGAGCTTGCCGACCATGGAGGCCACATTGGGCTTGAGCAGACCCGTTCCGGCGCTGATCAGGCCGAGGCCCACCCAGGTCATCGTGGCCGTCGGCACGGCCATCGCGTAGTGGCCGCAGGCGATGAGGACGCCGCCGTACAGGACGGCGCGGTAGGAGCCGAGGATCCGGTCGGCCAGCCAGCCGCCCGCCACGGAGACCAGGTAGACGAGGGTGCCG
This sequence comes from Streptomyces clavifer, assembly GCA_014651175.1. GTDB lineage: Bacteria > Actinomycetota > Actinomycetes > Streptomycetales > Streptomycetaceae > Streptomyces > Streptomyces clavifer. The sequence goes on from BMWJ01000010.1 coordinate 281,330, forward strand.
TACGCGGCGGACACGGAGGCGGCGGTGCCCGGGTCCATCCCCATGCCGCCGTTCGCGACGGTGTCGGCGAAGAAGAGGACCAGGATGGCCTGCATCCCGAGGAACGAGAACCGCTCCCAGACCTCCAGGCCGGACAGGGTCATCAGGCCCCGTGGCTGGCCGAAGAAGGCATGGTCGTCACCGGGAGGCGGGCTGGCCGGCTCGGTACCGGTCGTGGTGTGGGACAAAGCGGCAACTCCTGATCGTATGAGCTGATCCCGAACATACCGGCGGTGGCGGGAAGGCGCCCACGGTGATCCAAAGGCGACCGGATACGCTGACTTGAGTGAGGACACCGACACATCGACATTCCGTGTGATCGTCAGCAGACAGGAGATCCCCTCGTGACCGTCGTCGGGCCGTTCGGACTGCGCGTGCGGGACCAGGCGCTTGAGGCCGATGTCCAGGCCGGCTTGGCCGCTGTCGAGGCGGGGCTGCTGGACGCCACGAAGAGCGAGGTCCCGTTCATCACGGAGGCCGCCCAGCACCTCGTCAGCGCGGGCGGCAAGCGGTTCCGGCCGCTGCTGGTGATGCTGGCGTCCCAGTTCGGTGACCCGGACGCGCCGGGAGTCGTCCCCGCGGCCGTCGTCGTCGAGCTGACCCACCTGGCCACGCTGTACCACGACGACGTGATGGACGAGGCGGACGTACGCCGAGGGGTGGAGAGCGCGAACACCCGCTGGGGCAACTCCGTCGCCGTCCTGACGGGTGACTTCCTCTTCGCCCGCGCCTCGCACATCCTGGCCGACCTCGGCCCCGAGGCCGTACGCATCCAGGCCGAGGCGTTCGAGCGACTGGTCACCGGCCAGATCCTGGAGACCGCGGGCCCGCGCGACGGCCGCGACCCGGTCGACCACTACATGGACGTGCTCGGCGGCAAGACCGGTTCGCTGGTCGCCGTGTCCGGGCGCTTCGGCGCCCTGATGGCGGGCGCCGACGAATCCGTCGTCGACATCCTCACCCAGTACGGCGAGCGGCTCGGCATCGCCTTCCAGCTCGCCGACGACGTGCTCGACATCGCCTCCGACTCCCACGAGTCCGGCAAGACGCCCGGCACGGACCTGCGCGAGGGCATCCCCACCCTTCCGGTCCTCCGCCTCCGCGCACGGGCGGAGGCCGAAGGCAGACCGGACGACCTGGAGCTCGTCGAGCTCCTCGACGGCGACCTCAGCGACGACGACCGGCTCGCGGAGGCGCTGCGCAGGCTGCGCGCCCACCCGGCGCTGGAGCAGGCGCGGCGGGACACCATCCGCTACGCGCAGGAGGCGCGGGCGACGCTGGCACCACTGCCCGAGTGCTACGCGAAGGCCGCGCTCGAAGAGCTGTGCGACGCCGTGGTGCACCGCGCGGGCTGACGCCCGGCCGGCCGCGCGAGCCCCCGCCCGTTCGGCCGACCCCTACTGGATGGCCGATTTCCTGCCCCTCCGTGTCATACCGGAGGGGTAGGCACAGTTGATCCCGCGGGCTGACGCCTGAAGCCGTTCGATTTGGTCAGATGGAGAACAACCACTCCTGACCACATCGGGTGAGAATGGCGGCGGGGAGTGGACGAGTGCAACGGGATGGCAGCCGCCGACCACGGAGGTAGGGCACACATGGCACCGAACGACAGCGCGGAGACCACCGGCGAGGCCACGGGCACTGTCGTGGTCCGGCGCAAGGCAGCGCGCTACATCGTCCCCGTCGCGGTGGCGGGAGTGGCGGCGGCGACGATCGGACTCGTCCCGGCACTCGCCGACTCCGGCGACCCCCAGCTGCCGAAGATCACGGCGCAGGAACTCATCGAGAGGATCGCCGCGTCGGACGAGCAGCAGCTCTCCGGCACGGTGAAGATCAGCACCGACCTCGGCATCCCGTCCTTCGGCGGGCTCACCGACTCCTTCCTGCCGGGCGCCGGCGCGGCCGACAGCACGTCGAGCGCCGCTCCCGACACCAAGCTGATGGAGCTCGCCTCCGGTACGCACACGCTCCGCGTAGCGGCCGACGGCCCCGACAAGCAGCGCCTGTCCATCCTCGGCGAAGGCTCCGAGTACAGCCTGATCCACAACGCGGGCGAGGTCTGGGCGTACGACAGCGCGAGCAACGAGGCGTACCACGCGCAGTCCGGCCAGGCCGGGCCCAAGGGCGGGAAGGCCGAGGAGCGCACGGCGCCGGAGGGGGTGCCGACCACGCCGAAGGCGCTGGCCGAGGAGGCCCTCGCCGCGGTGGGCGACACCACGTCCGTCACCGTCGACGGCACGGCGCAGGTGGCCGGCCGCGACGCGTACCAGCTGCTGATCAAGCCCAAGCAGTCCGGTTCCACGATCGGTTCGATCCGGGTCGCGGTGGACGCCCGGAACGGCGTGCCGCTCAAGTTCACCCTGGCCCCGAGCAGCGGTGGCAAGGCCGCGATCGACGCCGGATTCACCAAGGTCGACTTCTCGAAGCCCGACGCGTCCTCGTTCTCCTTCACCCCGCCCAAGGGCGCGAAGGTGACCGAGGCCGAGGAGCTGAAGGCCGGGGCGGAGAAGGACGGTGCGGCGGACAAGGCCCACGAGGACCTGTCCGCGCTGGAGGACTTCCGGGGCCTCAACGTCATCGGCGAGGGCTGGAGCGCGGTCGCCGAGATCGACATCCCCGGTGGCTCCGGGCTCCCCGCGGGGGGCTCCGGCGATGTGCCCGCCCAGGCCCAGCAGTTCCTGGACGCCCTCGGCGACAAGGTCACCGGCGACTTCGGCTCGGGCACGGTCTTCAAGACCCGCCTGGTCAACGCGCTGATGACGGACGACGGCAAGGTCTACATCGGCGCGGTCACCAAGGACGCGCTGGTGAAGGCCGCCGACACCGCCAAGTAGTACACGCCGTACGCCACCGCCCCGCCGTACCCTCCGTACGGCGGGGCGGTGCGTACACGGCGGGAAGAGGACGAGAGCCCATGACCGACACGGCGGCCGGGACACGGGTGGCGGGGCCCGGCGGGGAGACGGCCGCGGCCGTGATCGAGACCCGCGGCCTCACCAAGCGCTACCGCGGCGGCCGGCCGGCCGTCGACGGGCTCGACCTGCGCGTCCCCGGCGGCAGCGTCTTCGGCTTCCTCGGCCCCAACGGCTCCGGCAAGACCACCACCATCCGGATGCTCCTGGGCCTCATCGACCCGAGCGCCGGCACCGCGCGCGTCCTCGGGAGCCCCATGCCGGCCGCCGCCCGCACGGTCCTCCCGCACGTCGGCGCGCTGATCGAAGGCCCCGCCCCCTACGGGTTCCTGACCGGCCGGGACAACCTGGTGCGCTACGACTCCGCGGACGCGGCGGCCGATCCGCGCACCCGCCGCGCACGCGTCGACCGCGCCCTGGAGCGGGTCGGCCTCGCGGCCGCCGCGGGCAAGAAGGCCAAGGCGTACTCGCTCGGCATGAAACAGCGCCTCGGACTCGCCGCCGCGCTCCTCCAGCCGCGCAGACTGCTCGTCCTGGACGAGCCGACCAACGGTCTCGACCCGCAGGGCATGCGCGAGATCCGCTCCCTGATCCGCGAGCTGGCGGCCGAGGGAACGACCGTCTTCCTCTCCTCCCACCTGCTCGACGAGATCGAACAGGTCTGCACCCACGCCGCGGTGATGGCACGCGGCCGGCTCCTCGTCCAGGGCCCGGTCGCCGATCTCGCCGCGGGGGCGCGCGGCCGGCTCGCCGTCACCACCCCCGACCCGGGCGCCGCCGCCCGCATCCTCGGGGAGCACGGAGCGACCGGCCTCCTGACCGACGGGGACCGGGTGAGCGCCGACGCGCCGCCCGGCGGCGTGGAACTCGCCGACCTCAACGCGGCCCTGGTGCGCGGTGGCGTCCGCGTACGGTCCTTCGGTGTCGAACGGGCCTCGCTGGAGGACGCCTTCGTCGCACTCACCGGAGAGGGATTCGATGTCGCAGGCTGAGTCCGTCGCGGCGGCACCCCGCGTGCCACGCCGCGCCTTGTGGACCCTTGGGATCCTCCGCTCCGAACTGACCATGACCCTTCGCAGGGGGCGCACCCTGGCCCTGCTGGCGGTGCTGGCCGCCGTCCCCGTACTCGTCGGGATCGCGGTACGGATCGAGACGGGCGACGGCTCGGGGCCGGGCGGGGGAGGCGGCCCCGCGTTCCTCGCCCAGATCACCAACAACGGGCTCTTCCTGGTCTTCGCCGCACTCTCCGCGACGCTCCCCGTCTTCCTCCCGATGGCGGTCGGCGTCGTCGCGGGCGACTCCGTCGCCGGTGAGGCGAGTGGGGGCACCCTGCGCTACCTGCTGGTCGCCCCCGCGGGCCGCACCCGGCTCCTGGTGGCGAAGTACGCGTCCGTGCTGGTGTTCTGCCTCGTGGCGACGGCGGTCGTGGCGGTCTCGGCGCTCGCGGTGGGGGCGGCGCTCTTCCCCGTCGGCGAGGTCACCACGATCTCGGGGACCCGGATCGGCTTCGGTGAGGGACTCCTGCGGGCCGGACTGATCGCGGTGGTGGTGGCGGCGTCCCTGACCGGGTTCGCGGCCCTGGGACTGTTCGTCTCGACGCTCACCGACAGCGGGATCGCGGCGATGGCGGCCACGGTCGGCGTGCTGATCACCGTGCAGATCCTGGACACGATGCCGCAGCTGGAGGGGATCCACCCGTATCTCTTCCCGCACTACTGGCTGTCCTTCACGGACCTGCTGCGCGACCCGGTCCGCTGGGACGAGATCGTCGGTAACCTCGGTCTGCAGGCGGTGTACGCGGCGGTGTTCGGCTCTGCGGCCTGGGCACGGTTCACGACGAGGGACATCACCGTCTGAGCCCTGCGGGACGGACTCGTCAGGGACCGTCCGTGCCGTCGGCCGGTCGAGCCGTCCCCCGATCGGCTCGTCGCGGCACGAACGGCACGAACGGTGTACAGCACGGAACGTCACGACACGGTACGTTCCGTTTCTGCCTGGTCATTGTTCGACTTCTGGCGACGGGCTGTCAATAAGCCGCGGCCTGAATCCCCCTATGCTCACCGAATGATCACATCGCCGAGTTCCCTGCGCCGCAGCGAGCGATCACGGCGGGCGACGCTGGACGCCGCCCTGGAGTTGTGCACGGAGAAGGGGTACGGCCGGGTCACCGTCGAAGCCATCGCGGCGCGCGCCGGCGTGAGCAAGAAGACGATCTACCGCTGGTGGCCGTCAAAGGGCGCGGTGCTGCTGGAGGCCTTCACGGAGGCGCTCGTCGGTGCCACACCGTTCGTCGACACCGGCGACATCGCGGCCGACCTGCGGACGCACATCAACGGCGCGGTGCGGTTGATGTCCACGGCGCCCTACGGCCCGGCCTACGCCGGGATCCTCTCCGAGATGCACCACGACGACGACCTCGCGGCGGCCGTCAGGGACCAGCTGGTCGGCCCGCGCGTCGAAGGTGCGGTGGCGCGCCTCCGCGGCGCGCAGGAGCAGGGGCAGATTCCGGAAACCGCCGATCTCCCGCTGGCGGTGGAGATGCTCTACGGGCCCGTCTACTACCGCCACGTGCTGCGCAAGCCCGCCCAGGACGAGGCGACGGTCGCCTCCCTGGTGGCCCACGTCCTGCGGTCGCTGGGCGCCGGGGAGTAGTCGGCCGGCGTCTCCCCGGGCGGCGTCAGCTGAAGAAGGCCGCGGCCCGGGACACCGCCGCGCTGTCGGACAGGACGTCACCGGGCTTGCTGCCGTTGCCCAGCAGCACCCCGCCCCACCGCATCCGCAGGTACTGCGCGGAGGCCCGCAGCGTGCCCGCCAGGGGCTCGGCGACCGCCGGATCGTCGTCCGCGAGCGCCGTGACGCCCCACAGGGTCTTCCCGGCCATCCGCTGCTCGAAGTCGATGCCGGGTGCCTCCAGCCATCCCGACCAGTGGTCCAGGTAGCGCTTGGTGGAGGTGGACACCGCGTACCAGTACAGCGGCGAGGCGATGACGACGTCGGTCGCTGCCAGCGTCGCCTCCAGCAGGGTCGCGGCGGGGCCCTCGGGGGCCGGATGGCCACCGTCCGCGTGCCGCAGATCCTCGAAGTCGGGCAGTGGCAGGTCCCGCAGGTGCAGCCACCGCTGCCGCGACCCTGCCGGGAGCTGTTCGGCGGCGAGCCGGGCGAGCGCTTCGGTGTTGCCGTCGGCGCGGCTGCTGCCGAGCAGGAAGAGGAAGCTGCGCGTGGCCATGAGGTGATCTCCCCAGTTAGCTGCATGCGAATGTAACCAGCGTTCGCATTATATGCACACGCATTGAATCGGGAGTGGTGGTTTCAGCCGAACAGCCGCTCCAGCACGAGGGCGACGCCGTCGTCCTCGTTGGACAGCGTCACCTCGTCCGCCGCGGCCCGCAGCTCCGCGTGGGCGTTGGCCATGGCCACCCGGTGGCCCGAACGCCGGAACATCGGCAGGTCGTTGGGCATGTCGCCGAACGCCACCGCGTCCGCCGGGTCGCAGTCGAGCAGCGCGGCGGCCAGGGCGAATCCGGTGCCCTTGTCCACGCCGTGCGGCGCCAGCTCGACCGTGCCGGGCCCCGCCATCGTGACGCCGGCCAGGTCGCCCACGGCCCCGCGCGCGGCGGCGGCCAGTTCGTCGTCCGTCAGCTCCGGGTGGCGCACCAGGACCTTGATGATCGGTGCCGCCCACAGCTCCTCGCGGCGGCCGGTCCGCTGCGCGGGGAGCGAGGGGTGCGGCATCAGGTAGCCCGGCTCGATCAGGGTCCGTCCCTCGGGACCGTCCTGGTCCACCGCGGCGAACACCTGGCCGACCTCCGCCTCGATCTTGCCGAGCGCCGCGTCGGCCAGCGTGCGGTCGAGCGTCACCGAGCTCAGCATGCGGGCCGACCCGGCGTCGTACACCTGGGTTCCCTGGCCGCAGACCACCGGGCCCTCGTAGCGGAGGTCGGCGAGCAGCGCGCGTATGCCGGGAACCGCCCGGCCCGTGACGATCAGGTGCCGCGCGCCGGCCGAGGCGGCGCGGGCGAGGGCGGCGCGGGAGCGGGGGCTCACGGTGTCGTCGGAACGCAACAGGGTCCCGTCGAGGTCCGTGGCGACGAGGGAATATGCGGGTGGCGTCGGCATGGGGCAAGCCTAGGGAGATCGGCCTCCAGCCGTACGCCGCTGACCTGCGCGGACGGTCAGCCCTCTCAGTGGACGCAGAATTCGTTGCTCTCCGGGTCCAGGAGGATCTGCCACGAACCGCCCGGCACCTCCACCGTGCGCAGCACGCCCGCCCCCAGCCTCGCGAGCCGGGCCACCTCGGCGTCGCGCTGCCCGGGGGCCGTGTGCACGTCCAGGTGGAGGCGGTTCTTCACCGTCTTCGGCTCCGGCACCCGCTGGAAGAGCAGGCGCCGTCCGAGGCCCGTCCCGCTCTTCTGCTCGTACGGGTCGTCAGGATGCCGCACCGCCGCGAGATCTCGCCAGGCGCGGCGTCCGTGGGACTCGACCGTGGCCGACTCGGGCGCGGCCCCGGAGCGGAGCACCTCCTCGATCAGGGCGCTGTTGTCCTCGATCAGGTAGCCGAGGGCCTCGGCCCAGAAGTCGGCCTGGGCGTGCGGGTCGTTGGCATCGATGACGAGCTTCCAGTGCAGGGTCATGGACACCGTTCATAGCGGCTGTACGGCATCCGTGGCAACGGGCGCGCCCGGCGTGAGCGGGACGCGTCCGGCCTTCCCTGTCCGGTCCGGCCCGGCCGGAAGGCCCCGGGCCGGTGGGCAGGACCCGCAGACGTGCGTGTCGAGGGAGGCCAGCAGCTCCTGGGCGGACCGGCGCACCGACGGGTCGCCGTCCCCGGTCAGCCGCTCGGCCGTCGCCCGTCCGGCCAGGACCGCCCGGTGGGCGTCCCGTGTCCACTCCGGGTGGTGCGCGTGCCCGTGGGAGAGGATCGTCCGCAGCAGGCCGAGCACGCCGACGCGGTCCTTCACCGTCCGCACGGCGGCCAGCTCCCACAGGAACGGCACCGTGGCCACCGTGGAGTCGAACACCGTCATGGCGCCGATCCACCGGCCCAGGTCGCTCAGCGCGTCCTCGGCGGACTCACTGTCACCCCAGGCTATTCGCGACAGCATGCCGGGGACCTGGGACGCGGAACCATGGGCATGGCGCAGCTCATGCCACGGAACGTGCCTCATGTCCGCCAGAACGGTCCCCATCCGGGGCACTCAATCAGCCTTTGCGTGTGCCGTCCACCATGCATGCCTCACCCATCCGGTCGGCCGCCCGCGCTCCGGACGCCCACGCGGCGCGGAGGTGTCGTCCGTCCGGCCCGGCGAGCCGGAGGGCGCCGGTCAGGGCGCCGGGGTCCGCTCCGTGGCCGTCGTGCCGGTGCCCGGTGAGGCTTCGGTGCCGGTCCTCGTGGAGGGTGCGGCTCCGGTGCCGGCCGTCGTGTCCGGTGCCGGTGCCGTGTCGACGGGCGCCCCGGCCTCCGCGGCCGGCACGGCGAGGCGCAGTGCCCGGGCCCGTGTCCGCCGTGCGGTCCGCAGCGCGTCCCAGGTCAGCATCATGAGTGCTGCCCAGACGAGGGCGAAGCCCGCCCACCGCTCGGGCGGCATGGCCTCGTCGAAGTACAGGATGCCGAGCCCGAACTGGAAGACCGGCGCCAGGTACTGCAGCAGGCCCAGGAGGGACAGCGGGACCCGGATCGCCGCCGCACCGAAGCAGACGAGCGGGATCGCGGTGACGAGGCCCGTCGCGGCGAGCAGGAGGCCGTGCCCCGCACCCCCCGAGAGGAAGGTCGAGTCGCCGCGCGCGCCGAGCCACAGCAGGAAGCCGAGCGCGGGCGGGAACAGGACGGCGGTCTCGGCGGCCAGGGACTCCAGGCCGCCCATGCCGACCTTCTTCTTCACCAGGCCGTACGTCGCGAACGAGAACGCCAGCACCAGTGAGATCCACGGCGGCTGCCCGTACCCGATCGCCAGCACGAGCACCGCGGCGAAGCCTGTCGCCACCGCGGTCCACTGCGCGGGCCGCAGCCGCTCACCGAGCAGCAGGACGCCCATGGCGATGGTGACCAGCGGATTGATGAAGTAGCCGAGTGACGCCTCGACGACATGGCCGTTGTTGACGGACCAGATGTAGAGGCCCCAGTTGACCGAGATGACGGCCGAGGCGATCGCGATCAGTCCGAGCTTCCGGGGCTGGCCGACCAGCTCGCGTATCCAGGCCCAGCGGCGCAGGAACAGCAGGGCGACCCCCACGACGGCCAGCGACCAGACCATCCGGTGGGCGAGGATCTCCACCGCGCCGGACGGCTCGAGCAGTGGCCAGAAGAGGGGCACCAGGCCCCACATCCCGTACGCGCCGACTCCGTACAGCAGGCCGGCCCGCTGGTCGTTCTCTTGCTTCACGGGCCCTCCCGGCACGCTGTGCCGGCGAGCGGCCGACCGCACGACGGTAGCGCCGGAAGGGCCTCCGTGTCATAGCCGTCTCACGGAGACGGTCGTGACAGGGTCGGCTTGCGTCACACCGTGGCCACCGCGGCGGCCACCGTCTCGGCCAGCGGTGTCGTCGGCCGGCCGGTCAGGCGGGCCAGGTCGCCGCTCGTACCCGCCAGCAGCCCGCGCCCGATCGCCTCGTCGACGTCGACGAGGATCGCGGCGAAGCCCTCGGGCACGCCCGCGCCCACCAGGATCTCCTGGTGTGCGGCGGCCGGGACCTCGGTGTACGTGATCTCCTTGCCGGTGGCGGCGGAGACCGTGGCGGCGTACTCGGCCAGCGACCAGGCGACGTCACCGCTCAGCTCGTACGCGGCGCCGAGGTGGCCCTCGCCGGTCAGCACGGCGGCAGCGGCGGCGGCGTAGTCGGCCCGGGTGGCGGAGGCGACGCGACCGTCGCCCGCGTTGCCGACGACGGTCCCGTGCTCCAGGACGGGGGCCAGGTTCGCCGTGTAGTTCTCGGTGTACCAGCCGTTGCGCAGGAAGGTGTACGGCAGTCCCGATTCGAGGATCAGCTGCTCGGTCACCCGGTGCTCCGCGGCCAGCTGGAAGTCCGCTGCCGGTCCGCCCAGCACGCTCGTGTAGGCGAGCTGCGCGACGCCCGCGGCCTTGGCGGCGTCGATCACCGCGGTGTGCTGCGGGACCCGCTTGCCGACCTCGCTGCCGGAGACCAGCAGGACGCGGTCACCCGCCTCGAAGGCCCCGGCGAGGGTCTCCGGACGGTCGTAGTCGGCGATACGGATCTCGACGCCCCGGGCGGCGAGGCCGGCGGCCTTCTCCTCGCTGCGGACGACTGCGGCGATCCGGTCGGCCGGGACCGTGTCGAGCAGCTGCTCGACGACGAGACGGCCGAGCTCGCCGGTGGCTCCGGTGACAACGATGCTCATGGGGTGCTCCTTCTGGGACGCGCTGTTCCTCGTACGGACTGTCCACTCACTGTAGGACGGGCACTAACCAAACGAAAGTACCCACTTTGAAGTAAGGTACTGGCATGAGCGTAAGTGCCGAGCGGACTCCGAGCGTGAACCAGCCCATGTGCCCCTCCCGGCTGGTTCTGGAACACGTCACCAGCCGATGGGGGGTCCTGGTGCTGGCGGCGCTGCTGGAGCGCTCGTACCGCTTCAGCGAGCTGCGCCGCACGATCGGCGGCGTCAGCGAGAAGATGCTGGCCCAGACCCTGCAGACCCTGGAGCGGGACGGCTTCGTGCACCGGGACGCGAAGCCCGTGATCCCGCCGAGGGTGGACTACTCGCTCACCCCGCTCGGCAGGGAGGCCGCCGACCAGGTCTGGGGCCTGGCCCGCTGGACCGAGCGGCGCGTGGACGCCGTGCACGCGGCGCGCGAGGCGTACGACGAGGCCCGGAGCTGACCGGTCGGGTCGGCTCCGGGCCTCGTCGTACGTGTTCCGGGCCTCCGCGGCCCCGGGTGGCGGCCGGTCAGCCGACCACGGTCCAGGTGTCGTTGCCGGCGAGGAGGGTGCTCAGGTCGCCCTTGCCGTGCTGCTCGACGGCGGTGTCCAGCTGGTCGGACATCAGGCTGTCGTAGACAGGGCGCTCCACACTGCGCAGGACCCCGATGGGGGTGTGGTGCAGCGTGTCCGGGTCGGCGAGGCGTGAGAGGGCGAAGGCGGTCGTGGGGCTGGGGTTGTGGGCGTCGTGGACGAGGATCCGCGACTGGTTCTCCTCGGTCACCGCGACGACGTGCAGATCACCCGTGACCGGGTCCCGGACGACGCCCTTGGACCCCTCCGCCCCGAAGCGGATGGGCTGGGCGTGTTCGAGGCGGATGACCGCCTCCTCGGCCTTCTCCTTGTCCTTGAGGGCGTCGAAGGCGC
>BMWJ01000011.1 GCA_014651175.1 Streptomyces clavifer
ACGAGTGTCCGTCCTCGTCGGTCAGCCGGGCGCCCTGCGCACGGTCGAAGACCGCGGGCCAGCCACGGCAGTAGCTCCGGACTTCCGACTCAAGGCTCTCGAAGACACTCAGGGCATGGGGGGTAGTCATGACGCGCTCCTAGTGTGGCGAGTATCCGAGTGCTGGGTTCCGAGCGGCGGGACGAAGGGTCGAATCAGTGGTCCGATACGGTGCAGGTACTCAGGTTCGTGTGCGTCAGGGAACATGTGTGCGGGAAACAGCAGCTCACGTTCCAACTGCGCCCCGTGTCGCTCGGCGAATGCGAGGAACAGACGCTGTGAGGCCTCGTTCCGGGCACCGATCGTCGTCTCCAGACACTGGAGTACGCCACGGGACAGCAGGCGGTCGGCGAGGTGATCCAGCATGGAGCCGGCCAGGCCGCGACCGCGCCAGTGCTCATCCACAGCGATCTGCCAGATGACGAGCGTGCCAGGCACTTCGGGGCGGATGTACCCCGTCGCGAAGGCGACGGCCTGGCCCTTCTCGTCGCGGGTGACCACAGAGGTCGCCGCGAAGTCACGACACCACAGCACGTAGCTGTAGGAGGAATTCACGTCGAGCACGCGGGAATCGCGTGCGATACGCCACGCCGCGGCACCATCCTCGATGGTGGGCTCTTCCATGCATTCCGCTGCCCTGACCATGGCCCAAACCTCCGTCTCACCGCAAGGCGGAAACATCTCCCGCTGGACAGCGCGTGAAGCTCCTTCAGGAAAGGGGCGCGAACCCTCGGAGCGCGTAGTCACTCGTTCCCGAAAAGGCGAATAGGAGTGCGTTGGCGCACTTGAGACAACAGCCGCAGATACCTGGTCATTGTCGAATTGTTCTGCTTCCAGAGCTCTGCCGGATCAGAATAAGCCGATGGTCTCGTCCGAGCCACAGGAAAGCATTCGGGCAGGCATCCGCCGGGCGTGGAGGTGGGCGAAGCGCCGTGGTTCGGCGTACGTCGTGGGGGCCGCCAGTCGGGTGACTTTCCCGTCGCGTGGGCATGGTCGATTTGGCGTAGGGGTGGCTCAGTGGCCGCCCAGGGGAAATCGAATGCAGTAATGGGGAATGCCTTGCAGGGCTGGGCTGTCAGGGGCATTGGCTTTCGACGACCTCTGTGTGCGGGTGATGAATGGTGAGGGGGTAGGAGCAAGCAGGTGACTTCTGCGCCCCTATGTAAGCCGCACTTCGTTTCGAGGTGGTGTACGCCTGTGCTGGCAGTGGCTGTGACGGGCTCGTCCCTGAGTCACGACTCGTGCCTCCAGTTCGACGGAACCGACCAGGGCTTCCTCGGATTCGCATGAGGCAGCCCGATCGTCCAGACGCCGACAGCGGATGAGGGTGCCGAAGGATGCAGGCGGACGCGAGGACGTGTTCGGCCTCGTGCTCGTAGGGCTGTGAGGACGGCGGCACCCGGCGAACCAGGCCACCGTCCGCTCACGCGGTCCTCGACGACTACGCGACCCGCAGGGCACCGGTGGTCAAGAAGTGGCCGCAGTAGGCGACAGCTGCGTCGAGGAACTCGTCGGTTGTCCTGGTTCAGCCGAGCGGTCGGTGGCTGTCGTGCCAGTCTGCGACCAGGTGCAGGGGGAACCGCGGGGTAGGCCACCGCCTTGCGGGAGAGCGACAGCAGAGTCCGGGCCGGGCCGGGCGTCCTGGGCGAAGAGCTGCGTCGCCGGATCGGGCGGTACGGCCGCCTTCTGTATGCGAACCCCGGGGCCGCGTACGTGTCACAACGCAAGTCCGCGCTCGGTCTACAGGTTGACGAGTCGTCGCCGGCCCAGGTGGCCCACCCGAGGGCACCTGGGCGCAGACACATAACAACGCTCGACAGACGGCTACACAGCTGGACGAGCCCAACACAGAGGAGAGTGCCTTATGGGAATGCGCGAAAACAGACGTGCCTGCGTGACCGCAAGTCTCGCACTGACGATTGGCTTCATGGGTGCCTTCGTTGGCGCTGCATCAGCCTCCACGGCGGGAGCAGCGGCCACCGGAATCACTGTCTGTAAAGACGCCTACGAGCAGAACTGCACATCGAACGTCCCGGGCTACGTGGGCGACGTTCTCAAGCAGGTCAGCCCCGGTCTGCGGGACAGCATCTCGTCCATCCGCAACAACGGTGCTCAGACGATCTGCTTCTACACAGACAACAACTTCGAGGGCCGTGGTGTTGCGGTGCCGCCCGGCGGTAGCCTCGCCAACCTTGCCGGCACTTACGTAGGCGGCTCAAGCATGAACGATGTCATCTCGTCCTGGGCGCCTCTGGGAGGTCCCCAGCCTCCTCCGGGCTCCGCCTGCTGAGAAATCACCCTGCCGTTCGGATGGTGTCGTCTCCGCGACCACACCATCCGAACTGTTCAGTAGTCACCGCGAACGCTTTGTTACGAGAGCTCTTGGGGCGCGGGCAACGCTGCGGCGAGCCATCACCCTCACAGGTGGTGCTCGGCCGCGGGGCGAACGCGCTGTTCGCGCTGGATCCCGTGGTCGACGCGCCAGCGGGCGCTCGGGCCCCGCAGCGAACGAGAAACACCATGGCCCTGCCGCAGCCAAGGTGCGACGATGCTGTTTTTCAACCGGAGGACATGTGTTCGTCTTCATGTGTGCGGGGTGCGGCGCCGAGTTGAGCGCCCCGCTGACTCGGGTGGTCCTACCGGTTCACACCCATCAGAAGTACGGGAACGGGATTCAGCTCCCGGTCCTTATGGAGACGGGCACGTTCGCCGTGGAGCCGGAGCCCTCGGGACCTCCGTGGCGTAGGTGGGAGGAGATCGATCCGGACGAGGCGGCCGCGCGCGGCATCTACGCACCGGTCCACTTCCTGTCCGACGGCGCGCCCGGGGCTGTCGTCATCGCGCCCGGAGATATCCGCGGCACCGTGCTGATCCCGGAGAAGTGCGGTGGCTACTGCTGCGGCCTCGATGGTGCTGACGGCCCCAACTTGGCCTGCGAGACGTGCGGCCTGCCCGTGGCGACCAGGATCGACGACTGCTCGCTCTGGCAGGCGGTGTGGCTCGCCCCTGAAGCGGTGCGTCGCCGTCCCGTCGACGGCGCCGACGCCGCACCGCTTTCCTGGGCGGATTTGGCGGCCGAGGGGAGGAGCACACCGCCGTTCGAGCCGATCACCGGTTGGGGAGGACCGCAGCTGGGGTCGCACCACTGGTGGTCCTGGAGCCCGCAGTGGGAGGCGGCGACCGGCCGAGCGCTCGCTCATCTCCTGGCGGAGTCGGGGGGCCGACCGGTGACCGTCCCGGGGGGCCTGAGCACGGAGGTGTTCCAGCGCGGCCTCGACACCCTGCTGCCAGCAGGTCCGCCGGCGAGGCGCGCCGTCCTGGCCGGGCCCGGGCTGCCGGCCCCGGAAGCGGACCTTGACATCCTCATCGTGCCCGTCCATCCGCAGACGGGGGAGAACTGGGCCCCGCCCAACCGGGACGCCACGGTGCACCCGGTGCCTCTGCCGCTCGGGGTGTGGTGGTGGTTGGCTTTTCCCGAGCCGCACCTGCATGCGCCCGCGTCGGGCGTCATGCCCGACGGCGTCCTGCGTGACGATCCGGGGGCACCGCATCCCCGCAGCCTCTTCAGACACGATGCGGCAGTCTTCCACCACACTCTGGTCCGGCTACCAGCCGTCCGCAGCCAGTGGCTGCGCGAGAGCCTTGAGAAGCTGACGCAGGACATGCGTACACGCCTATTCTGATCAACCGGCAGAAGAAGCCGACGCTCAACCTCCGACCTGTCGGCTGATCATGGCCCCGCAACCGAGCAGTGCCGGACGACGGCTCACTCATGAATTCACGCCGTATCGGCGCGACTCCTGATCAAGTCAGAGTCAGAACCCTGAGCAGGGCACTGCCAGTCGGCCGAGTCGACCGGGTTCCCCACCGTGTCGCTGAGGTGGAAGCAGTCGCCGTTGACCCACACTGTGACCGATTCGGGTCGATGGTCGACCTGGAACGGTTCATCCCCGCGCAGAGTCCCGGACCATGATCCATCAGCTGCAGGCGAGTGGGTGACAACGACCCACGTGTGCTTCGGAGGAATGTGATGCGTTTCCGCCCAGGGCTCCACGGTCAGCTCGAGCGCGGCCTCACCACCGTTGCCGAGCAGTAGCCGAGCTGTTCCCGCGGTGACCATTGCCTGCACCCGTCCTTGACTCCACAGACGATTCCGCCTTCAGCCACAGGCCCTGCGGGCCTACGCGACGCGATCCTCAGACGCGCGATCACCTGATCCAAGCTACTTCGTCGCCGAGTTGCCGAACAGCCCTGCCGGGAACAGAGCTCTTCAGGGCGCCAGCGGCGCGGACTGCGGGGAACAGATACCGGGGCGGCCGTCGTTGATGCGCGCGGATGGCGCAGGAAACCGCCGCGGTGTGGCCGAATCGCGCCCTACCCGGCTTGACTGCCAGTACCGGACCCTTACAGACATGGGGGACATAGAGAACGCCCAGCCCGGCCCCGGCAACGATCCCGGCAGCCTCACCCACGCCTTCCACGCGCTCCTCGAAGGCGCCGTAGCCCCACGCCCACCCGCGCCCCCCGACTGTCCGTACTGCGACCTTCCGCAGGATCGGCGTCACACCGGATACCCGGGGCACTGGATTCTCCTCGAACCTCGTGTACTCATCCCCGCACACACCGTTCCGCCGCGACGCCGGTGGATCATCACCTCGGACGGCATCGCCATGAATCTGTGGGATGCCGAGCCGCTCACCGGCACCCTCTGCCGCATCCCGCACAGCATCGTCTGTCCCCAGCTTCTGCCCCAGGATCTGTGGCCGTGGGTGACCGCACTGCGGCACCACAACAAGCAGCGGAGGCAGCGCCTGTTCGACCTGCCCCACGAGGACATGCCGGACACCGCGTAACGGATGGATTTCCGAGCGCGGGCGAGCTCGTGACTCGTAGGGAGGTGGGCCGGACATCCGTGATGGGCGCGGTGCACCATCCATGCCCGTCGCTCCACCGCCAGGCGCGCGCTGTACGGCCCTGCGTATGACAGGAGCGTCCCCGCACTCGGTGTCCGGCCACACAAAGCCGGCGCGAGAACCGGACCACGTCGTGACCACCAACGAGGGGAGGTACGGATCGAGAGGTGCTCAGCTGTCCAACGACGCCACGTAGGGTGCCAGCTTGGCCTGATTCATCACCCACATGATCCGGTCGATCCCCTCGGCCGACACGTCGACGCACAGCAGAGCCACCGCGTTCCCCTCGGAGGTGACCAGGACCGCCGGGCGGCCGTTCGCCTCGACCCAGCGAACGTCCGACCCGGGCCAGAATCGTGGTGCGAAGGCCACAAGGTACGGGGCGACGTGAGCAAGCCCGACGACGGGAATCTTCGATGCGCCCCGCGCTCCTCCGCCGTCGGAGTAGCTCACGACGTCCGCTGACAGGACTTCCTCGAGCACCTTCAGATCGCCTGTCTGAGCTGCGGCGAGAAACACTTCCAGCAGGCGCTGATGCTCGGTACGGCTCACGCGCTCCCTGCGCTCGGCAGCCAGGTGCTTGCGTGCGCGACTCACCAGCTGACGCGCGTTGGCCTCGCTCGTCTCCAGGATGTCGGCGATCCGGCTGTACGGGTAGTCGAACGCTTCGCGCATGACGTACGCGCCCCGTTCCACCGGGTTCAGCTTCTCGAGCAGGAGGAGAACCGCCAGCTCGACGGCTTCGGCTCGCTCCGCGCCGACCTGGGGGTCCAGGCTGGTGTCCACCGGTTCGGGAAGCCACGGTCCGGTGTACGACTCCCGCCTGACCCGGGCGGACTTGGCCGTGTTGATGGCCAGACGTGCGGTGACGGTGGTCAGGAAGGCCTTCGGCTCGCGAATGTCCGCGCGGTCGGCCTTCTGCCACCGCACCCACGCGTCCTGAAGGATGTCCTCGGCCTCCACGGCGCTTCCGAGTACGCGGTAGGCGATTCCGAAGAGCTGCGGACGCGCTGCGAGGAAATCCCGTGTCGCCCGGTCGAGGGAGCCGGTGTCGTCCTCAGTGTGCATGGTCGTCCCTTCCGGCGCCGAGGCCACCACCGTACCCGCCACTCTTACAGCCGGGGTGCGCTTCCAGCCGCGCACGGACACCCGGGTCCGGTGCGCGGTCCTGGTCGCTGCTCCGGCCGCGCCACAGCGTTCGGACCGCACATTTTCGGCCGCATCAACGGGGGAAGGTCCTGTGATCGGTTCGCCGCGCAGGCCGTGCACGAACTGTGGGTCGTCGTGTCGCACCGCACCGGCTCGCGCGGCGCGCGAACTCCACTCGCGGTCAGATGAGTTCCAGACCTCCGTCGACCGTGAGCACCTGACCGGTGACGTGCGTTCCCCGCGGATCGGCGATACGCAGGATCCACTCCGCGACATCACCGGGGTCGCCCAGCCGGCCCGTGGGGATGCGCTCGCGCTCGTACGTGTACATCTCGTCGACGGTGTCGTCCGGAAGTCCCGCCGCGGCCAGGACGTCCGTCGTGGTCGGCCCGGGAGCGACGGCGTTCACCCGCACTCCCGCCGGGGCCAGTTCGAGTGCCCAGCTCCGGGTGAGCTGCTCCACTGCGCTCTTGGTGGCGGCGTAGTGCGCTCCACCTGCCAGGGGGCGGTGTCCGTAGGTGCTCGATACGTTGACGATCGACCCCGAGGACTCCAGCAGGTGGGGGAGGGCTGCATGGGCCAGCAGGCTCGGAGCGGTCACGTTGAGCTCGAAGAGCATGGTGATGACTGAGCGGTCCGTCTCCGCCAAGGGCATCACGGCGGTGATGCCGGCGTTGTTCACGAGCAGGTCGAGCCGGCCCCAGCGGTCCACGGCCTCTCCCACCACCTGCTCCGCGGCGCCCTCCGCGCAGATGTCCATCGGCAGGATCACGATGCCGGAGTGGGCGCGGGCCGTCTGTTCCAGTGCTTCCTTCCGGCGTCCCACTCCGAGGACACGCGCCCCCGACGTCGCCAGGGCGACCGCTGTTGCGCGGCCGATGCCCGATCCCGCACCCGTGACGATGGCGACACGGTCGGAGAAGGGCAGGTCTGTAGTGCTGGGCATGGGTTTCCTGTCCGTCGATAATTGTTCGATGTTCGTAAAACATCGAACAACTTAGCAGAGGTTGACCGGCGCTTCGCGGGGCGCATCGGTGCACCGTTGGTCTTCGCGGGAGGGGGAAGGGGGGCCCGGGCCGGACGACTGGAGGGTTCCCTCCAGTGGCACCCCGGAGGGGACCCTCTGGTCAGGCGTGCTGAGCAGTGACACTCGGCTGACAGCGGAACGCGTGCGTCTCCGTTGCGCGAGCCGGGTGGTCGCGGCGCCGAAGCGGGCGGCGGGCATCGGTGTCACGCCGGTGACCGGCCCGCCCCTCCGGGGGAGGGGCGGGCCTCGCGACATCGGCGGGAGGCCCCCCTGCGGCAGGGGGGCCGGGGAGGCGTAACCCCGCGTGCCCGACCGGCCCGGATGTCTCCCGTCAGCCGAACTGGCCGGGCTGGTAGCTGCCGGCGGGCTGCTGGTTGATCACGTTGATGCGGTTGTAGGCGTTGATGATGGCGATGAGGGAGATGAGTGCCACGAGCTGTTCCTCGTCGTAGTGCTTGGCGGCGCTCGCCCAGGCGGCGTCGGTGACACCGCCGGCCGCGTCGGCGATCCTGGTGCCCTGCTCCGCAAGCTCCAGTGCTGCGCGCTCGGCCTCGGTGAAGACCGTGGCCTCACGCCACGCGGCAACCAGATTGAGCCGCAACTGCGTCTCGCCGGCGGCAGCGGCGTCCTTGGTGTGCATGTCGGTGCAGAAACCGCAGCCGTTGATCTGGCTGGCGCGGATCTTCACCAGCTCCTGCGTCGCGGACGGCAGGCCCGAGTCCGAAACGCTCTTGCCCGCAGAGTTGATGTGCTTCAGCACCTTGCCTGCGAGAGGGTTGCCGAAGTAGTTGAGACGTGAATCCATGGTGTTCTCCTGGCCGAGTTGCAGATACGGACTACTGACAGCGCGGCCGGGGAAAATGTGACATCAGTGTGCGCGGGCGCCGGGGGCCTGCGTGTCGCGCGGATGTCGACCGGCGGGCCTCGGGTACCGGACCGCTACGCCGTATCGTTCGTCCGTTGCCGAACAAGCGGTAGCCTGATCGCCATGCCGGACCACTCGTCGTCACCCGCCCTCAGTACGATCACCCTGCCGAGCGTGCTGGGAGCGCTCAGCGACCCGACGCGGCTCGGAATCGTCCGGGTGCTGTCCGACGGCAATGAACGCGGATGGGGTGAGCTACGTGCTCCCATCGCCAAATCCACCCTCAGTCATCACCTCAAGGTGCTGCGTGAGGCGGGCGTCACGCAGACCCGGCAGGAGGGCACCCGCTGCTTCGTGACGCTACGCCGCGAAAGCCTCGACGCCCGGTTCCCCGGCCTGCTGCCTGCCCTGCTGGCAGCGGCCGTCGCCGACCATGTCGGCGAACACGTGACCGAGCGCGATGCTGCGAAGTGATGCGGTCGTCCTGCGGTGCACGCACGGGGTGATCGACCTCGACCTGCGTGAGGCATTACGGGCTCCGGCGCACCCCCTGGCGCTGTAAGCACATGGCCGCGGGCGTGATGTCTCGGCTCCGGTTCACGGACGGCCGAGGTGGCCCCCCAGGACCGACAGCAGCTGGAGATTCGCGTAACTCTCCGTACCGGCCACCGGTGTGAAGACCAGGAGCCGCTGAGACTGATCAGGGTCGACCAGCGTCTGACAGTGGAGCTCCAGTACTCCGACTTGCGGATGCTGGAAACGCTTCGGCGCGCAGTAGGGGCCGAGCACGGGATGTTCGGCCCAGAGGGTTTCGAACTCGGGACTCGCGGTCCGCAGTGCGCGGACGAGCTCTGCTGTGCGCGAGTCGCTTCCGTCACGTGCGTGGGCGCTGTACAGATCCGCCGCCAGCAGGCGGCTGTGCTCGGAGTGGTCGCTCTCGGGACGGGTGCGGCCGAGGTTCGGGCCGGACGCGTAGAGGTTGGTCAGCGTCGTGCCGGGATGTGCGGCGTTCCCGACGATGCCCCACCCGCCCGCCGTGCTGCGGCGATTCAGCTCCAGTGCGAAGAGCAGGTTGGCCAGTTTGGACCGGCCGTAGGCGCGTACCGGTGCGTACCGCTTCTCACTCTGCAGGTCGTCCCAGTCGATCGTGCCGTTGCGTGCCGCGCTGCTGGTCACGGTGGTCACGCGAGCCCGTCCGGCCCGCAGCAGCGGCAGCAGACGGCTCGTGAGCGCCATGTGGCCCAGATGGTTCGTTCCGAACTGCAGCTCATATCCATCCGCTGTCGTGTGCCGGGTGGCGGGCGTCATCACCCCGGCGTTGTTGATCAGGAGGTTGATGGGTCTGCCTTCCGCCTTCAACGTGTCCGCGAGGCCTTCGACCGACGCCAAGGAAGCCAGGTCCAGGACGCGGGTGGAGAGCCGAGCTCCGGGGACGTCCGTACGGATGCGGTCGAGAGCGGCAGCCCCCTTCGCCGCATTGCGCACCGGAAGGATCAGCTCGGCACCCGCCCGGGCGAGCCGCACGGCCAGGCCCAGGCCGAGACCGTCGCTCGCCCCGGTCACCACGGCGAGTTCTCCTCGCAGGTCGGTCACGGTCACGTCTCTCATCGCAGGGCTCCTGTTGTGCGGTCGACTGGGAAGACCACCAGAATTCACGCGGTTCGCGGCCGGATCCATGTGCTGTCGGACCATGGATCGGCCGGGCACGGCCGAACAGGCCGTATGCGCGCCGATCCGTGCGCGCCGGACGCGCACCGTCCTGTGGGAGGCGTCCGCAGGACGAGCACTCGAGGAGGAGACACTGGGGGACGGGAAGTTGTTTCCCGCCGCATCGGCTCGGGTGCACGCTTCGTTGCATACCGTGGCGGACGCGGACCCGCCTCCGCGGGGTGACGAACAACCTGCCGACCGGTCGAAGGGTCAGCGCGTCCTGCGGCGGGGGTAGAAGCGCCGCCGCAGTCGATCGGCGACTTCACCCACGACGATCACCAGCACGGCGCTTGCCGCACACCCCACGAGGTCCGGCCGCTGATCGAAGACCGCGCCCAGGAACCAGAGGGCCGCGGTGACAACCGCCCACCACGTCGCCCACAGCGTGATCGCGGTCCACCGGCGTCCTCTTTCCACGGCATCAACATATGCCGGCCGCACCCCCGGGTCCGCCCGGGCCGGGCGTGAGGGCTCCACCACTCCGGGCCGCGCGGCCTCGTCGCGCTGCCGGACGGCGTCGGACGGAGGGCGACCGCGGACACGAGGGCGACGCCCGCGCTCCTGCTGCGCCGGCCACCCCTTGCCACGCACCTTTCACGGTGCCGGGGCACGTGTACGCGCGCGCCGCGCCCTGGTACCGGTGTCCTGAAGCGGCTGGTCAGCTGCGTCGGTACGCTGCGGTGGCCTAGGGTCGGTGCCCGTGAATGATGCCTCGGATCCGGTGCCACTGCGGCGTGACCCGCAGTTCGCCCTGCTCGCTTCCGCTCGGATCATCTCGGTCCTGGGGAACGGCTTCGCCCGGGTGGCGCTCGCGTTCGCCGTCCTGGAGCTGCCCGGAGCGAGTCCGGGGCGGCTGTCGTTGGTGTTGTCCTGCCAGGCGCTGCCTCAGCTGGCCTTCATTCTGGTCGGTGGGGTGATCGCGGACCGGATGTCCCGGGTGCGGCTCATGGCCCTGGCCGACTGGGTCGGGATGCTGGCGTACGGGGTGCTGGCCGTCATGGTTCTGACGGGACGTGCGCCCCTGCCCGCGATGTGTGTCGTAGCAGCCGTAGCCGGAACAGCGACCGCCTTGTTCGCGCCGGCCATGGACGGTGTGCTGCCGCTGCTGGTATCCGGGAAGCGGCTCCAGCAGGCCAACGCCCTCCTACGGGTGGGCACCAACACGGCCCTCCTCCTGGGCCTGGCGCTGTCGGGTGTGACAGTGGCGCTCGTCGGTGCGGGCTGGGCGCTGGCGTTGAACGCCGTCTCCTTCGCGGTGAGCGCGGTCCTGGTGCTCCGGCTTCGGGTGGCGGGGCGGCCGCCGAAGGCGTCGTCGGGCTGGGCGGATCTGCGCGAGGGCTGGCTGGAGTTCTCCTCCCGGCAGTGGCTGTGGGTGGTGGTCGCCCAGTGCGCGGTCGTGGTCGCCGCGCTGAACGCCACCGTCGGTGTCCTCGGCCCGCTCGTGGCCGATGAGGGTCCGGGCGGGGCACGGGCCTGGTCGGTCATCGTCGCCGCACAGGCGCTGGGCACCCTCGCGGGAGCGGGCCTGGCCGCCCGGGTGCGGGTCCGGCGCCCCGTGCTGGTGGCTGTCCTCGCCACGTTCCCCGCCGCCGTTCCGATCGCCCTGCTGGCAGGGAGCGCACCGGTGTGGCTGATCGCCGTAGCCATGTTCTGCGCGGGAATCGCCTCGGATGTCGTCGCGGTGTTGTGGGTCACCACGATTCAGCGGGAGATCCCTGAGGAATCTCTCTCCCGGGTGAGCTCCTACGACTGGTTCGGCTCGCTGGCCTTCGCGCCTTTCGGTCTCCTCGTGGCCGGTCCGGCAGCTGATTCCGTTGGTGCCGGACCGGCCCTGGCAGCCTGCGCGGTCCTGATCGTCCTTGCCAGTGCCGCAGCGCTTCTCTCTCCGGCGGTGCGCGGGCTCAGGGCGCCGGAAAGCGCTGAGGTCCGGACCGGAAAAATGTCGCCGTCCTCGGGCGCGGCCGAACAAGCCGGCTGACTGCCGGGCCGGGCCCGTCGGCCGGATGGGGATCGCTGATCCAGCTGTCGGTGCGGGCCCCTCGCGGGACGGGCGTCCGGCCGCGGTGGTGAGGCGGCCCGGGCGACGACCCGCAGCTCACCCGGGCCCGGCAACCGCACGCACAGTCCCGGACGCCGTCACCGCGGCGGCGCGACCGCGGCGCGGAGGCACCTGGCGCTCGGGTACTTACCGGCCCTCCTCGAGGGGAGGGAGCCGGTCAGGCATTCCTACCGCAGGCACCAGGCAGCTACGGGCCGTCCGGGTGCCTGCCCGGTCGACGGGTTCCCTGCCCTCAGTTACGGATGAGCAGGACGAGGCCGGCGGATACCGCGCCGAGCGCCACGGCTGCCACACCGTATGCGAGGCGGTGGGCCCGCAGCCACGGAAGGAAGCGGTCCACGGCGATCCGGCCGGGTCCGGTGAGCGCCAGTGCGGCCGCGCCCGCGGCCAACAGGACCTCGTACTCGACGCCTTCGGGGGCGAAGAAGCCCCCACCCCACTTGACGGCCACCGCGTTGACCAACGTGCCGAAGACGGCCGCGCCGGCCAGCGGGGTGAGGAGGCCGAGGGCCAGACCGAGTCCGCCGAGTATCTCGCTCAGTCCGGCGACCACGGCCATCGCTTCGCCGGAGGGGTAGCCGCTCATCTCGAAGAACTGACCCGTGCCCTCGATACCGCCGCCGCCGAACCAGCCGAAGAGCTTCTGTGCCCCGTGTGCGGCGACGGTCAGGCCCAGGACGAGTCGCAGCAGGAGCAGGCCCCCGTCATAGGCGCGGAGCGACGGGTTGCCGGGCTGCGGAGAGCTGGTGGTGCGGGGGGTGGCAGGCATGGGACGCGGGCCTTTCGGTCGTTGGCGAGTCATGCTTGAAAGTTCAAGCTCACGAGAGAACCTAACAGGTTGCGTGAAAGTTCAACAAACGGCGCGGGTTCCGGGTGTCGGAGCACGGACGTCCAGCGGTGGTCAACGGCAGGAGGGAGAGGGGCCCGCGCGGACGAGTTCGACTGGCCGGCGCAGGAGGCGGCGCTCGCGCGGCTTCCGCACTTCCGCGTCCCGCTCGGCGGCCTCGGGATCCACTTCGTCCACGTCCGGGCCGTCGCGCCGGCCGGGCCGGTCCTGCCGCTCGTCCTCAGCCACGGCTGGCCGGATTCGTTCTGGCGCTACACGAAGGTCATCCCGCTCCTCACCGACCCCGGCGCGCACGGGGGCGACCCCGCCGACGCGTTCGACGTCGTCGTGCCGGACATGCCGGGCTACGGGTACTCCGACCGGCCCGTCGGGCCGCCCCTCGACTCCATCGCCGTCGCCGGTCTGTGGGCCGAACTCATGAGCGTCCTCGGCTACGCCCGGTTCGGCGCGGCGGGCGGGGACATCGGCAGTCACGTGAGCCGATACCTCGGGCTCGACCACCCCGACCGGGTCGTGGCCGTCCACCGTACCGACGGGGGTCTGCCCGTCCACACCGGCGACCCGGCGGACCTCGCACCCGAGGAGGTCACCTGGATCGAGGGGGCCGGCGCCTGGGGCGCGACCGAGGGTGCCTACGCTTCCATGCACCGCACGAAGCCCCAGACCGCGGCGATCGGACTCACCGACTCGCCGGCCGGGCTCGCCGCTTGGATCGTCGAGAAGCTGCGGGCGTGGAGCGACTGCGACGGCGATGTCGAGCGGAGCTTCACGAAGGACGAGCTCCTCACGAACGTCACTCTTTACTGGCTCACGGAGACGATCGGGTCGTCCATACGCATGTACCGCGCGAACGCGGCGATCCCGCCCGCCCAGCTCGCCCGCCGGGTCGAAGTGCCCTCCGGCTTCTCGCTCTTCCCCGGTGACATCGTGCGCCCACCGCGGGCATGGCTCGACCGCACCGCGAACACGGTGCGGGTGACCGAGCCCGTGGGGGGGCGGACACTTCGCGCCGTTCGAGGAGCCCGAGCTCTACGCACAGGAGCTGCGCGCGTTCTTCCGGCCCTGGCGGGCGGCGGCGACGGACTGAGGCCACCGCCGCGCGTGGGCGCCGCCGCCGGTGCTGCGCCCGGAGCGGGTCGGCTCCGGGCAGGCGTGCCGGGCTCCGGTCTGCGTGCCGTCCGGGCGGATGGTCCGATCGCGCGCTGCGCACCTGCGCGGGGCGTGCGCCCCGGAGGGCCGCCGGGGATGTGCCGGGTTCAGCGGCTGTCCGTCCACGGTGAGGCGTACTTCCGTGCCAGCGGGGCGATCTCCTCGGGGGAGAGGAGCCGCGGAGTCCGGTCTCCGAGTGCGAGGAGCAGCGCGGCGACCTCCTCCAGTTCCACGGCCGCGTCCACGGCCGCCGTCACGGAGTGGCCGGCGACGACGGGGCCGTGGTTCTGCAGCAGGGCGGCTCGGAACGGAAACGTCAGGGCCTCCATCTGTGCCGCCTGCCCGATGTCGCCCGGTGCGGCATAGGGGAGGAGGGGCGTCTGGCCCACACGCATCACGAAGTACGGGGTCAGGGGCGGTATCGCGCTGCGTTCGCTCCAGGCGGGCAGGCAGGAGACCGCGGTGGCGTGGCGGGAGTGCAGGTGGACGACGGCACGGGCGCCCGGCTCGCGGCGGTAGAACGCCGTGTGGAGGGGGAACTCCTTGGAGGGTTTCGGGCCGTCGACGTGCTTTCCGGTCAGGTCGAGGACGCTGAGCTCGGCAGGGGTGAGGTCCGACAGGTCCGCCCCGGTGGGGGTGATGTGGACGAGGGCGCCCTCGCGGACGCTGAGGTTGCCGGAGGAGCCGGGGCTGAGGCCGAGCGAGGCGAGGTGGGTGCCCGCGGCGGCGAGCTCGGATCGGATGTCGTTCATGCGAGGGCGCTCCATGCCGCGGTGAAGATGTCGGTGTCGCCGAAATTGCCCGACTTGAGGGCCACGTCGACCGTCTGGCCGGCACCCCCGGCACCCCCGGCACCGCAGTCCGCCCCGGCCCACGTGACGCCGGGCGAGATGGGGGAGCCGATGGTGAGCGTGCGCACGCCGAGCGCGGTGACGACCGAGCCCGACGTCTCCCCGCCCGCGACGAGCAGCCGCCGTGCGCCGGCCTCGACCAGGCGTACGGCACAGGCGGCCAGAGCCTTCTCGACGAGGACGGAGGCCGCGGGCGTGGCTTCCCCGCCGGTCTCGTCCAGGTCCCGCAGGTCGTCGACGGCGTAGATGAGGGGCGGCCGTCCCGGGTCGTCCCGCCAGCAGTCGCGGGCGAAGGTCGTCAGCTCTTCCACCGTGGTGTCGAAGTCCGCCCGAAGGGCGGCGATCTCGAGCTTGCGGTGGGGAAGGTGCGCGCGGCCGTGGGCCACCTGGGCCCGGGTGGCCGCGGAGGCGCTGCCCGAGAGGACGACCGCCGGATCGCCGGGGCGTGAGGCGGCTTCCGCACGCGAGGCCTCGGGGCGTGGGCCGGTCAGCCCGAGCGCGAGTCCGGCGGCGCCGGTCACCAGCCCGTGGTGCAGGGTCGCCGCGGAGACGGTACGCAGGTCCTCGTCCTCGGTGGCGTCGACCACGACGAGCGCGTCGGCCAGGGCGGGATCGTCCAGCGCCGCTTTCAGCGCCTCGACTCCGGAGCGTACGGTTTCCAGGTCGATGAGCCGCACCGGGTGCGCGGTCTGCGGCGCGAGGAGCCGTCCCACGTGGGAGTCCCGCATCGGTGTGAGCGGGTGGTGACGCATCGGGCTCTCGTCGAGGAGCTCGTCGTGGACGAAGAGCCGTCCGCGGTAGACGGTGCGGCCCGTGCCGGGGAACGAGGGCACGACGACCGCGCGTCGCTCGCCGGTCGCGCTCAGCAGCGCGTCCGTCACCGGGCCGATGTTGCCCTGCGGGGTCGAGTCGAAGGTGGAGCAGTATTTGAAGTAGAAACGGCTGCAGCCCGCCGCGCGTAGTGCGTGGAACGCGGCGAGCGAGGAGGCGACCGCCTCGGAGACGGGTGCGGTGCGCGATTTGAGCGCGACCACCACGGCGTCCGCGTCCGCCATGGCGCGGTCGTCGGCGACGGTGTCGGGGCCGACGGTCACCACGGTGCGGTACCCGCGGGCGACGAGCATCGTCGCGAGGTCCGTTGCTCCGGTGAAGTCGTCGGCGATGGCCCCGAGGGTCGGCATCAGGCCTCCTTGCGTTCGGTGTGGTGCGGCGTCGTACCTGACGGAGGCGGCGCCGATCAGTGGATGTGAAAAAATGTTAACAGACTTTACGTGAATGGGATCTGCTGATACATCTTGTTAACGCGCTCCTGGTGGCCCTCGTACGTGCTGACGAGACCGCCCGTGCCGGGAGCGCATCACCACACCGCTCGCGTCATCACCTTGCTCGCGTCATCCAGGAGGGCCCATGAACCTGCACCACCTGTTCGCCGACACCGGCGACCGGACCGTGCGGTACGCACTGTCCGGAGCCGGCGGCGGCTTCGCCCGGACCCTGCTGGCCCAGACCCGGCACCTCGACAGGCTGACGCCCGCCGTCCTCTGCGACCGCGACGTGGAGCGCCTTCGGACGATGCTCCTGGACCTCGGCCACCGCCCCTCGGAGCTGCGTGTCTGCAGCACGGCCCGGGACGTGGCAACTGCCGCGGACGAAGGGTGCGTCGTGCTCGTCGCGGACGACGCCCTGCTGCACGCGGCACCCTGGGACATCCTGGTCGAAGCCACCGGAAGCCCCGCCGACGGATACGCGATGGCCCACGAGGCGCTCACGCACGGCCGGCACGTGGCCATGGTGAGCAAGGAGGTCGACTCCGTCGCGGGACTCCACCTCGCCGACCTGGCGAAGGAGAACGGCGTCGTCTACACGACGGCGGACGGCGACCAGCCCGCCAACCTGATCGCCCTGGTGACCTGGGCGGAACTGCTGGGCCTGGACATCGTGGCCATCGGGAAGTCGAGCGAGTACGACCTCGTCCTCGACCCCGGCGCAGGCACCGTGACCCAGCTCGACACGACGGTCCCGGCCCCGGAGCTGACCGGCCTGCTCACCCTGGGCGAGGACACCCGCGCCACCCTCGCCGCCCGCGCGGCGGCCGTGGCGGCGCTGCCCGTGGGCGCCACCGCCGACTACTGCGAGATGGCCGTCGTCGCCACGAACACCGGGTTCCGCCCCGATGTCGAACGCCTGCACTACCCGGTGGCCCGCATCGCCGAGCTCGCCGACATCTACTCCCTCCGCGAGGACGGGGGAGTCCTCCACCGCCCGGGTGCGGTCGACGTGTTCAGCGCACTGCGCCTGCCCGACGAGGCGTCCTTCGCCGGCGGCGTGTTCGTCGTCGTGCGCACCACGGACCAGGTCACCTGGGAGACCCTGCGCGGCAAGGGCCACGTCGTCAGCCGCGACGGCCGCTACGCCGCGATCTACCTCCCCTACCACCTGATGGGCGTCGAGACCCCGCTCTCCCTCCTGTCGGCCGTGCTGCACCACCGCCCCTCGGGGGGCACCGACCCGCGCGCCCACGCCGCACTGGCCGGCCGCGCGCAGCACGACCTGCCCGAGGGCACCGTCCTCACCATGGGCGGGCACCACCACGACGTGACCGGCGTCCAGGCCGTCCTGCTGCGCGACGAGGACACGCCGGCCGACATAGCCCCGCTCTACCTCGCCGCCCACGCCACCCTCGCCCGCCCCGTCGCCGCAGGTGAACTGATCACGATGGCCGACCTCGCCGACGCGGACGAGAACCTGCGGCAGGCCTGGACCCTGGGCCGCTCCTCCCGGGCCACCGTCACCGGCGGAGCACGCTAGTGGGCACGGACCTCCAGCACCTGCTGCTGGGCGCGGCAGCGGTCGTCGTCCTGATCCTGCTGATCACCAAGACGAAACTGCACCCCTTCCTGGCGCTGAGCATCTCCGCTCTGGGCCTGGGGCTCGCCGCCGGAATCGGACCCGGCCAGACCGTCGAGAACTTCCAGAACGGCTTCGGGGACGCCCTGAAGAGCACCGGCCCCACCATCGGGCTGGGCACCATCCTCGGCGGCATCCTGCTCGGCTCCGGCGGGGCCGACCGCATCGCCACCGCCTTCATCGGTGCCCGGCCGGTCAAGTGGATCCCGACCGCCATCACTGCCGCGGCCCTGCTCATCGGCATGCCCCACCTGTTCGACGTCAGCTTCGTGATGCTCGTACCCCTGGTGTACGCGGTCGCCAAGCGCACCGGGACGCACCTGCTGTACGTCGGACTGCCGATGGCAGCCGGCCTCTACATCTCGCACGGTCTGCTGCCCCCGCACCCCTCCCCGACGCTCGCCGTCTCCGCCTACGGTGCCAGCACCGGCCTCACCATCCTCTACGGCCTCATCATCGGAATCCCGATCGCGGTCGTCAGCGGACCACTGCTGACCAAGGTCGCCAGCCGCTGGTTCGGGCCCGCACCCGACCTGGACAAGGGCCCCGTCCCCGAACCGGAGCCCCTCCCGGACAACCAGCGACGGCCCGCGTCCTTCGCACTCGCCCTGATCACCGTGCTGCTGCCTCCCGTCCTCATGCTGATCGGCACGGTCGGCACATCGAACACCGCCGAGGGCAGCCTGCCGCACGCGCTGTTCGAGGCCTGCGACTCCTCCGTCCTCTCGCTCCTGGCCGCCGTGGTGTTCGCCTTCTTCGCCCTCGGCGTCCGTTCCGGCTTCGGCCTCGGCCAGCTCCAGAAGATGGCCGGCAAGGGACTCGGCCCCGTCGGCGGCATCGTGCTGATCCTCGGCGCCGGAGGCGGCCTCAAGGCGATGCTGACCGCCACGGGCATCGACCAGCTCATCTCCGACTACGCCGTCGACTGGTCCGTCCCGCCGCTGCTGCTCGCCTGGCTGGTCGCCGCGCTGCTGCGGATCTGCCTCGGCTCGGCGACGGTCGCCACCGCCGCCGCCACCGGCATCGTCGCCCCGCTGCTCGGCGCCTACCCGGGGCTCTCGCCCGAACTGATGGTGCTGGCCTCCGCCTCGGGTGCCGTCATGCTGTCCCACGTCAACGACTCGGGCTTCTGGCTCTTCAAGGAGTACTTCCAGCTCTCCGTGTCTCAGACGTTCCGCACCTGGACACTGATGCTCTCCCTCCAGTCGCTGCTCAGCCTCGGCGGAGTCCTGCTGCTCGGCACCTTCGTGGGCGGCTGACCAGGGCCGGTCACCGTACCGGCCGGGAACCGGTCCCCACGCTGTCTCCCGGCCGCGGCCCGCGGCCGGGAGACAGCCGTCCGGTCCGGTGGAGTGCCCCGGCGTGAGCGACGGGCGCACAGGGACGGCACAATCGCCAGCGACCGACTTGGTCGGAGCGAAACAGGAAGGACCACCGAAGATGGCCGAGGAACACTCCCCGCCGCTGATCCCCGACCAGCGGCGTGAGCAGTTGCTGAAGCACCTGCGCCGTGACGGAGTGCTCAGCGTGCAGCAAATCACCCAGATCCTGGGCGTCTCACACATGACGGTGCGCCGCGACATCGCCGAACTGGAGCGCCAGGGACTGGTCTTCTCCGTGCCGGGCGGTGCCAGGATCGCCAGCCACCTGCAGAGCGAACCGAGCCACCAGGCCAAAACCCTCATCGAGCGGCCCGAGAAGCAGGCCATGGCCGCCGCAGCGGCGGAGCTGGTGCGGGACGGCATGACCGTCTACCTCGACGCGGGCACGACCCTGCTCGCCATGGTGCCCCTCCTGGTCCACCACACCTCGCTGACCGTCGTCACCAACGACTTCACGACCGTCGACGCGCTGATGTCCGCGCCCCACCTCGACATCATCCACGTCGGAGGACAGGTGGAGCCCTCCAACCGGTCGAGCGTGGGCCGCCTGGCCGCCACCGTCCTGCGGCAGCTGGCCCTCGACATGGCCTTCATCAGTACGAGTTCGTGGGACCTGCTCCGCGGAGTGACGACCCCCTCCGAGCCCAAGGTCGAGGTCAAGCAGGCCGCCATGGAGTGCACGGGCACCTCCGTGCTCGTGGCGGGATCATCGAAGTACGGAACCTTCGGCAAGTACCGTGTGGCGCCCCTCAACGCGTTCGACACGGTCATCACGGACAGCGCACTGGCCGACGCGGCAGCCGACGGTGTACGCACCTCCGGAACCGAACTGCGCCTGGTGAGTCCCTGAGGGACCCGGTCGCCTCGACGCCTCCCGCCCCGGAGCCGCGGCGGCCGGGTGGGCCCGGTCTCAGCGGCGCAGCCGCACCGGCAGCCGCTGCACGCTGTTGCCCACGAAGGACGCGTGCCGCGGCAGCTCGGACTCGGGGACGGCGAGATCGAGGTCGGGGAAGCGCGTGAACAGCTGCGCGAGAGCGACGGTGGCTTCCGTACGGGCCAGCGGGGCGCCCATGCAGTAGTGCGCACCATGGCCCAGTGAGAGGTGCCGGTTCTCGCTGCCACGGGTGATGTCGAAGTGCGCGGCACCGGGACCGTGGGCCTTCGTGTCGCGGCCCGCCGCGGAGTAACCGGCGAGCACCGGGGTCCCCTTGGGAATCACCGTGCCGTCGAGCGTCAGGTCGCGGGTCGGGTAGCGGAACGGGAAGTAACTGACCGGACTGTCCCAGCGCAGCGTCTCCTCGACCACATCCGCCCAGGTCGCCCCGCCGGACCGCACCAGGTCGAGCTGATCACGGTGGGCGCACAGGGCCCGCACGGCGTTGGTGATCAGATTGAGTGTCGTCTCGTGGCCGGCGATGATCATGAGCATCAGCGTCCCGATCAGTTCGTACGGGCCGAGCCGGTCGCCGTTCTCCTCGCGGGCCGCGATCAGCGCGCTCGTGAGATCGTCCCCCGGACCCTCCGTCCGGGCGGCCACGACCGCGCCCAGTACCTCGACCATCTCCCGGTTGGCGGCCATCGCCTCCGCCGGACCGATGTCCGTGGCGACGATCCGGTTGGACAGGTGGTGCAGCCGGTCATGGTGTCCGGGATCCACGCCCAGGAGTTCACAGATGACGCCCATCGGCAACGGCAGCGCGAAGTGCGTGCGCAGATCGGCGACACCGTCGGCGGCGGACTCATCGAGGCCGTCCAGCAACGAGGACGTCAGCGCCTCGATACGCGGCCGGAGTTCCTCGACGCGGCGCGCGGTGAACGCCTTGCTCATCAGCGACCGCAGCCGTCGGTGGTCGGCACCGTCGGCGGTCGTCATCCCCTGCACCGTGGCGAACGTCTTCAGCGGCCAGCCGTCGGGGATCCCACCGGCCTGGAGCGCCGCGAAGTGCTGGGCGTTCTTGGCGACGTCGGGATGCGCGAGGAACTCCCGGAGCGCGTCATGACCCAGCACCGCCATGCCCGCCACCTCACCGGGGAGGACCACCGGTGTCACGGCGCCCCGGGCCAGGAGCCGGGCGTTGGCCGCGTGCGGACAGCCGCCCGCCGGGTCCATGCGGTGCGGCCGGTCGGCTGCGGAGTTCACCGGTGAGGTGTTCAACAGGGCTCTCCAGTCTCGGGGGTGAGCGGGGCACGGGCCGTGCCGCCGGGGGAGCCCGAGCAGGCCGGGCCCCGGCGGCCGCTCCGCGGATACGCGGTCCTGGAGGCAGCCTGTCACGGCTCTCCCCGCGATTCCTCGGATACGCACATCTCCGCTCCGCCCGACGCCCCGTGCCCGGCGGGGACGAATCTGCGCGCGAGGCGCCGAGCCGGGGCGGCCGCACCGGCTCGGCGGAGCGGCCCCGGACACCGCACTTCGCCCCCGCCCCCGCCTACCGTCGGGCGCCGGTCGCCGGCACGGTCACGAGGAGTCGGGCGCCGCGGGTCCGGTCCGAGGACGGGCCCGTCTCGATCGCGAACTCTCCCGGCTCCACCGCACGTTCCCACCCGCGGGTGACGGAGGCCAGGGTCCGCGCCCCCAGCCGGAAGCAGACCTCGGCCCTCTCCCCGGGCTCCAGCACGATCTGCGCGAAGCCGCGCAGTTCACGCACGCGCGGCCACGACGTCCCGCCGATCACCCGGCGCACGTACAGCTGCACCGTCTCGCGCGTGGACCGGTCGCCCGTGTTGCGGACCTCGACCGTGCACAACAACGGCTCGTACGTTCCGGGGGACGCTCCGCCGGCGAACTCCGCAGCCGCCACGGACGCGCGGGACAGCCGGGGCTCGCCGTACTCGACCGTGGTGTAGCCCAGCCCGTGGCCGAACGCATGACGCGCGGTGGCGGGCTGGTCGACGTAACCGCGGTAGCCGTGGTCCTTCCCGTTGTAGAACACGGGCAACTGCGCCGCCGACCGGGGGACGGAGACGGGCAGCCGGCCCACCGGTTCCGCCGCGCCGAACAGCACGTCAGCCACCGCGCGCCCTCCCCATGGCCCGGGGTACCAGGCGCTCAGTACCGCCCCGGCACGGTCCGAGAGATCCGGCAGTGCGTGCGGACGCCCCTGGACCAGCACCACGACCACGGGGGTCCCCGTCGCCGCGACCGCGTCGAGCAGCGCCGACTGTCCGTCGGGTAGCCCCAGTTCGGCCAGGTCGACGCCTTCCCCGCAGGTCATCCCCACGGGGTTGCCCACGGAGACCACCGCCGCCCCGTTGGCGTCGAAGCGCGTTCCCGACTCCCGCGCGCTCGAACCGCCCAGGACCAGCACCGCGACATCGGCCCCCGCAGCCTGCGCGACCGCTCCGGCCACGGCCGACAGGTCGCCGCCGACGAGATCGCTGCCCCGGGAATGGACGACCTCCACACCCTCCGGAGCCGCGGCCCTCAGCCCGTCGAGGACGCTGATGCCCGTGCCGGGCCGCTGGGGCGCGGTGTAGTCGCCGATCTGCTGCGGTACGGAGTCGGCGTTCGGGCCGACGACCGTGACGCGTCGGACGCCGCCGGTCAGCGGGAGCGTCGTACCGTCGTGCGCGAGCAGAGTGACGGATTCCCGAGCGATGCGTTCGCTCAGCAGCTCCGGCCCCGGTGCCGGCGCGCGCTTCCCGGTGTACGGGTTCTCGAAGAGGCCCAACCGGAACTTCAGGGTGAGGACCCGCCCGACCGCGGTGTCGAGGGTGTGCTCGGCGACCAGCCCACCGCGCACCGCCTCCTCCAGCCGGGGGAAGCAGTCGTCCCAGAGGCTCAGGTCGGTCCCCGCCTCCAGCGCCGTCGCACCGGCCGCCACCGGGTCCCCGGCCAGCCGCACCAAACGGTCGAGCGCCAGCCCGTCGGCCATCACCAGACCGGTGAACCCCCACCGCTCGCGCAGGATCCCGGTCAGCAGCTCCCGGTTCGCGGCACACGGCACGCCGTCGAACTCGTTGTACGCTGCCATGACACCCGCCGCCCCGGCACGGACGCCTGCCAGGGCGGCCTCAAGATGGATCTCGTGCAGTTCACGTGCGCCCAGCTCGGTGGCCGCACTGTTACGGCCGCCGACCGTGGCTCCCTGCCCGGCGAAGTGCTTGAGCACGACGGCCGCACGGTCCGGCCCGATGAGTTCGCCGGGCGGGCCCTGGACACCGCGCACCAGGGCTTCGGTGAACTGTGCCGCCAGGTAGGGATCCTCGCCGAAGCACTCCTCCGCGCGGCCCCAGCGCGGATCCCGCACCAGGTCCAGCGCGGACACCAGTGCCACGTGGCCCCCGCGTGAGCGGAGCTGCGCGGCGGCGGACGCGACGGCCTCCTCGTACAGCTCCGGATTCCAGGTGGCGCCGACCGCCAGGTTGACCGGCAGCAGCGTGCCGTCCAGCGCCTGGAGGCCGTGCGGCATCTCCTCGACCAGCAGGACGGGAATGCCCAGCCGGGTGTTCTCCACGACGTGCCGCTGCACGTCGTCACAGACCCGTGCGCCGTCCGCCGCGCCGATGCCGGTGGCCGCCGTCACACCGGACCAGGGGTCGGCCCGCTGCAGTCCGTAGAGCGCACCCATCCCGTCGTACGCGGACACCTCGGTCCGGAACGCCTCGGTCAGCCGGTGGCCCGAGGAGGTGCGTTCGTACGCGTCCCACCCGTACATCCGCTGGTTGACCTGGCCCACCTTCTCGGTGAGCGTCATCCGCGCCAGCAGGTCGCGCACCCGGTCGGCGACGGACGCCGTGGGGTCCCGGAAGAGCGGCTCGGACATCGGGGGCTCACTTTCAGGTAGCGGGGAGTGGACGCGTCGGTACGGCGACACACGTGGCAGACAGGCCCGTTCGCGCCGGACCCGGAGCAGGCCCCGGGTCCGGCGCGGACGTTCAGCGCAGTTCGAGGACACGCACCCCGTACGGGGCGATCACCACGTCCCGCACCGGATCGCCGCCGGTCAGCTCGCGCAGCTCCCCATCGGCCGACGGGCGCACGGTCAGCTCCTCGGCCGCCTGGCTCACCAGCCACACGTACCGGGTGCCGTCCTCGCGGACCAGGGTGTCCGCCGCGACGTACGGTGTGTCGACCGTCACCGGCCGTGCGGCCCCCGCGAGGTCGGCGAGCGCCGCGTACAGCCGGTACGTCTGCTCCGGGTTGGCGCGGGGCGTGCGGGCGGCCATGTGCTCCAGCGGGTACGTGGCCAGGACGGTACGGCCCTCGCCCGTCTCGTGGCACAGCAGCGCCGGACGGCCGTGCGCGTCGGTGGCCACGACCCGCGCACCGGCCGGCACGACCGGCAGGTAGGCGCGGCTGTCCTCGTTGCCGGCGACCGGGAAGACCAGCGTCTCGCCCGCGGCCAGTGAGCCGAAGTCCTCGAGGAACGTCATCTCGAGGACGTCGTCCTCGATCGGTTCGGCGACACCGTAGGAGAGCTGGTGCTCCACACCGAACAGACCGTCCAGGTCGTGGAACCACGGACCACGCGTCGCCGGGTGCTCGCCCGAGCAGAACGACAGGTAGACCGTGGCACCCCCGCGGGCCCGGCGCTCCAGATCCCGCCTGGTCCGGGTGGTCAACTGGCGCGTCGACGGGAGCAGGTACAGCGCGGCGTCCTCCGGGAGACCGTCGGCCTCCCGCGAGAACGCCACGGGCAGGTCCGCGCCGCGTGCGGCCACGTACCCCTGGTGCAGCGAAGTGAAGATCAGCGGCCGGTCGGCGGGCCGGCTGTAGGGGTAGCCGCGCTCCAGGAAGGCGGGCACGACCAGGGCGGTGTCCGCGTCCGCCCGGCGGCAGCGGGCGAAGTCGACCCGCTCCAGCACCTCGGCGAAATCGGCCAGCTCCCGCAACGGCTCCTTCGGGCGGCCGGTGCGGTCGGTGATGCCGAAGTGCATCTCGAAGGGGTGGTGATCGTACGGAGACTGCTCCCACAGATCGTCGTAGTCGGTGTTGTTCCAGGCGATCCACCCCGTGGCCCCGCCGAGCAGCGAATTGTGCAGGGTCTGCCGGTAGAACACGCCCGCGTTCGCAGCCGAGACCGTGTCGGTCGAGAGCCCGAACTCCTCGAGGACGACAGGCTGCCCGGTGACCGCGGCGAGTTCGCACTCGAACGCGGCACGGTAGTGCTGGCGTGGCCGGTCCGTGTCCGAGCGGTAGACGTGAGGGCCGACGAAGTCCACGTACTCGGCGGTGTCGCGGAGCGAGAAGCCGTTGTCGCGGCCCGTCACCTCGATGCCCCACGCGCCGTCCCCGAGCGACACGGGCTGGGTGCCGCCCGCGGCCCGCACCGCGTCGCACATGAACTGCGCCCAGGCGGTGACGACATCGCTGGAGGGCGGGTCGACCTGGTAGATCCGGCCGTAGCCGGGCATCTCGTTGGTGATCAGCCAGCCGGTGACCGCGGGATGGTCCTTGAAGCGGCGGGTCATCTGCGAGACGAACCACGCCTGCCGCCCGACGAGCCACACGTCCTCGTACAGATCACGGTCCCCGCGCCAGGCGGGGTCCCAGTTCTCGCCCGACATGTGGCCGACGATGAAGGTGGGAACGGTCCCCATCCCCGCCTCGGTGTGGGCGTCCAGGAAGTCACGGAAGCGGTCGCAGAGCTCCTCGTCGATCCGCCCCGGCTCCGGGTGGAAGTCGGGCCAGTAGAAGAAGGACCGGGTCATGTTCAGCCCGTGGTCCCGCAGGACGGCCAACTCCTCGCGGACCGTCTCCGGCTCGTAGTTCCGCCACATCAGCGGACCACCGGTGCGGGACCAGAAGTTGGCGCCGAGCCAGGGGAGGACGGCGGAGTCGTGGGTGAGCTGGGCGCTGTGGCGTCGCATGGTCCTTCTCTGACCTCTTCGAAGTGCGGGGGTGGGGCCGGTGCGGCCGGCGGAGGGCCGTTCGGGCCGCGGGGCAGGGCATGGCCGTGCCCGGGCGGGCCGCGAGCGGCACGGAACCGCCGGCCCGTGTTCAGGACGCGGACGGTACGCAACCGGTGGACTCCCGTACGACCAGGCGTGGGCGTCCGTCCAGTACGGGCGGGGGCACGTCCTCGCCGCACCTTGCGAGCAGTGCGCGGGCGGCGGCGGCACCGACCCGCTGCACCTGCTGGTCCACGGTGGTGAGCCGTGGGTGCAGCCAGCGGCCGAGCGGCAGGTTGTCGTAGCCCACCACCGACACGTCCTCGGGCACCCGCAGTCCGCCGCGCTGGGCCGTACCGATGCCGCAGACGGCCATCGAGTCGTTGGAGAACACCAGCGCGGTCGGCCGGTCGGGCAGGGCGAGGAGCTCCTCGGTGACGGCGACGGCCGCCCGCTCCGTGAAATCGGTGTGCCGGACCGCGACGGCTCGCAGTCCCGCTCCGGCGAGCGCGTCCTCGAACGCCGTCCGGCGCAGCCCGGTGTGCACCAGCTCGGCCGGGCCCGCGATGTACGCGAGGCGCCGGTGGCCGAGCTCCAGGAGGTGCGCCACAGCCTCACGGACACCGGCGTCCTGCTGCCCGAGGCCGACGCCGGGCACCGGGGCTGCGGGGTCCGGCGCGCCCAGCAGGACGGCGGGCAGTCCGAGGCCCCGCAGCAGGTGCGGGCGCGGGTCGTCCGCCCGTGCGTCCGTCAGTACCGCGCCGTCGATCCGGCCTTCCGCGGCCAGTCGTTCGTACAACGCGCTCTCCTGGGCCATGTCGGCGACCAGGTGGAGCAGCAGACCGTAGCCCCGGGGGGCCAGCTCCCCCTCCAGGCCCGTGATCAGTTCGCTGAAGTGCGGGTCGGCGCCGAGCACGTCGGTTGGCCGCCGGACGACCAGCGCGATCGTACGGGTGCGTGCCCGGCGCAGAGCCGACGCGGACGCGCTGGGTGACCAGCCCAGCTCGGCGGCCGCGTCCAGGACCCGGCGCCGGGTGGCCTCCGAGATCCGCCCGGTGCCGTTGACGGCCTGGGAGACCGCGGCGGTGGAGACCCCGGCCGCGGCGGCCACGGCCTTGATCGTGGGCCGGGCGGCTCCCTCGGAACCCGCCCGGGCCCCCTGCCTGGCGGAGGGGACCCCGTCAGGGCGCGCGGCCGGGGCACCGGGCCCCTGCGACGCGCCCGCGACGTCCTCGGGATGTCCCTCGATACGTGCCTTCACATCTTCACCGCCCCGCTGACGAGAGCCTGTTGCATGCGCTTCTGGAGCACCGTGTACACCACCCAGACCGGGACCAGGGTCAGTACCGTGCCCGCGGTCAGAATGCCGTAGTCGGTGCCGGTCAGGGACTTCAGGGTGGGCAGGGCCACCTGCACGGTGCGCTGTTCGGGGTCCGGGCCGACGATGACGAGCGAGTAGAGGTACTCGTTCCAGAAGGTCAGGAAGTTCAGCAGGAGGATCGTCGCGATGCCGGGCACGCACATGGGCGTGTAGATGTGCCGCAGGACCGCGAAGGTGGAGGCGCCGTCCAGGCGGGCCGCCTCCTCCATCTCGTGCGGGATGGTCCGCATGAACTGCACCAGGATCACGACCGAGAGCGGCATCGCCGTGGCCGGCAGGAACAGCACCATGAAGGCCCGGGTGTGGAACAGCCCGGTCGCCGCGGCGAGCAGGAACGTGGGGAACAGTGCGGCGAACGTCGGGACCAGGAATCCCAGCGAGAACACCCGTTCCACGAACGCGCCGAGACGTCCCTCGGTCCGCGCGATCGCGAAGGCCGCCGGAATGGCCAGTGCCAGGGTGAGAGCCAGCGCGAGCACCGTGACCAGCACCGAGTTGACGATGGCCGGGCCCAGGTCGGCGGAGGTGAACGCCTCCCCGAAATTGTTCAGGGACAGGGAGGTCGGCAGGGAGAACGGGCTCCCGAAGATCTGGTCGTTCGTCTTGAACGCCGAGACCAGCAGGTAGTAGAGGGGGACCACCAGCAGTGCCGCGTACAGCCACGCGAGGATGTGGGCCGGCAGCCAGGACCTTCCGAACTTCATGGGACCGCTCCGATCAGTAGTTCTGGCGGAAGACACGACGGATGGTCAGCAGCCCGGCCAGACCGACCAGGAACAGGACCACACCGACGGTCTGGCTGTAGCCCAGGTCGGCCGCGATGAACGCCTTCTGGTACACGAGGAAGGACAACGTTGTCGAGGAGCTTCCCGGGCCGCCCTGCGTCAGCAGCAGCACGTTCTGCGCGGAACCGAACAGGGTCCACAGGAACTGGAGCATCGTCACGACGCCGACGAAGTCCCGGATGACGGGGAAGTGGATGCGCCACATGGCGCGCCAGTGTCCGGCGCCGTCCAGCTGGGCGGCCTCACCGATCTCGTCCGGCACGCTCCCCAGCCGGGCGGCGAACAGCACGGCCGTGAAGCCGATGCCGCTCCACACGTCCAGGACGATCAGGCAGTACAGGGCGGTGGACGGCGAGGCGAGCCAGGCGTCGGTCAGCGAACCCAGCCCGACCTTCTCGAGACCGCCGTTGAGCAGGCCGTCCGGCGAGAGGACCGCGTAGAAGACCATCGCCTTGGCCGGGGTGGAGATCAGGCCCGGGATGAAGAGCAGGTACCGCAGGACGCGGTGGCCCGGCGGCTTCTGCGCGACGTAGTACCCGAGCATGTACGCGCACACGATCATCAGGGGCAGCGCGACCACGAGCTGGACGGCGGTGTTCTCCACCGCGTCCCAGAACACCGGGTCGTCCAGGACGGCGCGGACGTTGCCGGAACCGGCGAACGACACCGGCTGGAGCATGCCCGGCCAGTGCAGGGCGGCGATGACGAAGATGGCGACCAGCGGGCCGACCATGAAGACGAGGTACCAGACCAGGGCCGGTACGGCCAGGACGACCCCGCCCTGCTTGCGGCGCACGGGGGCGGCGGGGGAGGGCGACGGGGGGTCCGGCCGGCGGACCGGGGCGCCGCCCGGGGCGGACGAGAGCAACGTCATGAGGGACTCGCAGAGGGCTCGGGCGCGCGGATCAGGCCGTGCGGTAGGCGGATTCGAGGGCGGAACGCACGGCGGCCGCGCTCGTCCCCCGGGTGAAGGCGGTGCTGGTCGCCGTGATCAGCGGCTGGGTCGCCGTCGGAGGGACGTACAGGTCGGGCAGGAGGACCTGGCCGACCCGGTCGCCGAGCTGCTGCGCCTCGGCCACCAGCGGGAACTGCTTGCTGACGGTGTCCGTCACGAGCGCCATGTCCCGCCCGCTCTCGGTGATGAAGCGCGAGACCGTCTCGGGCCGGTACATGAAGCGGAGGAACTTCTCGACCGAGGACAGCTTCTTGACGCCGTTGGGGCTGATCCAGAAGCCGATGAGGGTGTACGAGCGCATGATCGTCGGCTTGTCGTGCGAGGCGCCGAGGGCCAGCGGCCAGCCGCCGATCGCGGTGTGCCCTGCAGGCTTCGGGGCGACCTTCGCCAGCGCCGAGGACATCGCGGACTGGATCGCCGCCGCCTCGGTGTTGTACTGCGTGGTCATCGTGTCGGAGGTCAGCCCCTGCGCCTTGTCGGCGAAGACGCCGGTGTCGCGCAGCTGGACGAAGTAGTCGATGCCTTCGCGGGCGCCCCTGCTGCCGCTGAAGTCACCGGTCGAGTAGACCTTCCTGGCCTCGTCGGGCGTGAGGAAGGTCTGGATGATCTGGGCCAGCAGTTTCTGGCCCGTCCAGTCGTTGCCGCCGACGGTGACGGGCGCGATGCCCTTGGCGCGCAGCCGGCGCGCGGCACCGATCAGCTGGTCCCCGGTGGTCGGAACGGAATCGACGCCGGCCCGCTCCAGCAGGGCCGTGTTGTAGGCGACGGGCCAGTTGGTGGCGAAGTAGGGGAAGGCCCGCAGCCGGCCCTTGCCGTCGGTCCACTCCTCCAGGGCGGCGGGCAGGACGCGCCCGCGCAGCCCCCAGTCGTCGAGATACCCCTTCACATCGACGGTGGCACCGACATCGGTCCAGGCCAGCGTCTTGTCGTAGAGATTGACCATGACCACGTCCGGCTCCTTGCGGGCCAGCCGGGAGGTCTCGTACACCTGGGGCAGATCGTCGCCGTTGACGAGGTTCTTGACCCGGAGCCCGGGGTTCTCCTCCTCGAACGCCTTGACGGCGGCTTTGTAGGTGGGGGAGCCCGGTGCGGTGGTGCCGAGCTGGGTGTGCACGAGCAGGGTGCCGGGGTCGGAATCGGCCGAGGCGAGTGTGGAACAGCCGGACAGAGCGGGGAGTGCGGTAGCGGCGGCGAGGCCGGAGCCTGCTGCGAGGAAACCGCGCCGACTCAGGGATGAGCGCACAGCGGGATGTCTCCAACCAGGACGTTAACCATGTGGTTAATCGATGTACCAGTGGGCTGCGAGAAACTTAGGGGCACTTCCCGGAGTGGTCAACCCCTGGTTGCACATGTCGAAAACACGGACATCTCGGGCCTGTTGGTGTGGAAGGGGAGCCCCGGTTCGATCCGGCTCCGGGCGGGCGGGGGCTTCGGTGATGCGTGGAGCGGGTCGGTCCGGTGCGGCCGCCGGCGAGTTCGCGGCGCCGCTGTGGCGGGGGTGGACCGGTGTGCCCCGCTGTTCGGCGGCCTTCCCGGGGTCGGCGTACCTGGCCTTCCGAAGGCGGCGGCCGCTGCGCGGCGCGCGTGGGCCGTCCCTCTTCGGCGCACCGGCCCGGGTGAGGCGGACCGGGTCAAGTCCGTTCGCTCCAGGTGCGGTTCGTGCCCTGCGTGTGGGGTGCCGGCCGTCCGGCTCCGCGACTGCCCGCCGCGCCCCGTCAGGCCCTCCGTGTCCTGGGAGGGGTGCTACCGGCCCTCG
The DNA here is from genome assembly GCA_014651175.1 of Streptomyces clavifer. Lineage (GTDB taxonomy): Bacteria > Actinomycetota > Actinomycetes > Streptomycetales > Streptomycetaceae > Streptomyces > Streptomyces clavifer. Next base: position 30,607 of record BMWJ01000011.1, read on the forward strand.
CGCGCCCGGGGGCGCCTCCTGATTTCCCCGGGGGTACTGGTCACCGGGCACCTAAGGTTAGGCTAGCCTAAACCGCATGAGAGCTGGTGAGAGCACTTCCGGTGCTTCGGATGCCCTGGTGGCTACCGGTGTGCCACGTACGCGTGGCCACGGACTGTCCGCCGACGGGGTGAGCGTGTCGTACGGCCGGGTCGACGTCGTGCACGAGGCGGCCATCGCCCTGCGGCCCGCCGAGGTGACCGTCCTCGTCGGCCCCAACGGCAGTGGGAAGTCGACGCTGTTGCGGACGCTGGCCCGCCTGCAGGCCGCGCGCACGGGTTCGCTCACCGTCGACGCGGGGACGGACGAGGCCACGGACGGGTTCGCGCTCGGCGCCCGTGAGTTCGCGCAGCGCGTCGCGCTGCTGACGCAGTCCCGGTCCACGCCGGGCGGGCTCACCGTCCGGGACGTGGTCGACTTCGGCCGCTACCCCTACCGGGGCCGTTGGGGCCGCCCCGACCCGCGCGGCACCGCCGCCGTCGACCGGGCGCTCGGCCTCACCGGTGTCACCGACCTCGCCGGGCGAGGCGTCGACCAGCTCTCCGGCGGCCAGCTCCAGCGCGTATGGCTCGCCAGCTGCCTCGCGCAGGAGACAGGCGTCCTGCTCCTCGACGAGCCGACCACCTACCTCGATCTGCGCTATCAGGTGGAACTCCTGGACCTGATACGCGATCTGGCCGACGACCACGGAATCGCCGTGGGCGTCGTCCTCCACGACCTCGACCAGGCGGCGGCAGTCGCCGACCGGGTCGCACTGCTGCACGCGGGACGCATCGTCGCCGACGGTGTGCCCGAAGACGTGTTCACGCCGGAGCTGCTGTCGGATGTCTACGGCATTCGCATCGACATCGGCACCGATCCCTCGACCGGCCGTCTGCGCACCCGCGCGATCGGCAGACACCACTCCAGATCCGAAAGGCTCAGTACCTCCTCATGAGACGCCACCTCCTCACCACGGCCGCCGTCGCCGTCGCCGCCCTCTCCCTGGCCGCATGCGGAACCACAGAGCCTTCCTCCGACGACTCCGCGGCTTCCGACAAGCCCGCCGAGAAGATCACCCTCACCGACGCCACCGGCACGAAGGTGACGCTCGACGGCCCCGCCAAGAAGGTGGTCGCCACCGAGTGGAACGTGGTCGAGGACCTGATCACCCTCGGCGTCGCCCCCGTCGGCGTCGCGGACGTGAAGGGCTACACCGCGTGGAACACCGCGGCCCCGCTCACCGGTGACCCCAAGGACATCGGGACCCGTGGCGAGCCGAGCATCGACACCGTCGCGGCCCTCGCTCCCGATCTCGTCGTCGCCACCAGCGACCTCTCGCCCGCCGTGGTGAAGCAGCTCCGCAAGGTCGCCCCCGTCCTGGAGATCACGGCGGCCGACGCCGCCGACCAGATCGGCACGATGAACGAGGGCCTCGACCTCATCGCGAAGGCCACCGGTACGACGGCCCAGGCCGACGCCGCCAAGAAGGACTTCGAGGCGAGTGTCGCCGAGGGCAAGAAGGCCCTCGAGGACGCCGGTCTCGGCGGTGCCGAAATCGCTTCCGCCGACGGCTACGTGGCGTCCAACCAGGTCTCCATCCGCGCCTACACCAGCGGCTCCCTCCTGGGTGCCGTCAACGAGAAGCTCGGCCTGAAGAACGCCTGGACCGTCAAGGGCGACGAGAGCTACGGCCTCGCCACCACCGACGTCGAAGGCCTCACCGGCCTCGGCGACGTGCACTTCCCGTACGTCGCGAACGACGCCGACGGTGACGCGTTCACCGGTCCCCTCGCGAAGAACGCCGTCTGGAAGTCGCTTCCCTTCGTCAAGGCGGGCAACGTGCACCGGCTGCCCGACGGCGTCTGGATGTTCGGTGGCCCCCGCTCGATGGAGGCGTACATCGACTCCCTCGTCGACGCCCTGACGAAGAAGTAGCCGGCCGTGGCCGTCATCGACAAGACCGCGGTCGGCCGTGACCGCACCGCCGCGGCCACGACGGGCGCGGTCGCCGTGACGGCCACGCTCGTGCTGCTGGTCGCGGTACTCGCAGCCGTCGACATCACCCAGGGCACCGCCGACGTCGGTGCGTCGGAGGTCTGGAGCGCGCTCACCGGCAACGCCGGCGCCGCGGACTCCTCCGTCGTCGTCGCGTCCCGGCTTCCGAGGATGGCCGCCGCCATCCTCGTCGGCCTGGCCCTCGGCATGGCGGGCGCCGCCCTTCAGGCGGTCAGCCGGAACGTGCTCGCCTCGCCGGACACCCTCGCCGTGAACGCCGGCTCCTATCTGGCGCTCGGCGTGGTCGCCGTGACCGGAACCACCCTTCCCCTCCTCGCCTCGTCCGGTGCGGCCTTCGCCGGAGGACTCGCCGCCGCGGCGGTCGTGCTCGGACTGTCCGGGCTCGGCAAGGGCACCGTCAGGCTGGTCCTCGCGGGCAGCGCGCTCGCGCTGGGGCTGGGCGCCGTGACCGAGGCGCTGCTGCTCCTCTACCCCCAGCGGACCGAAGGTCTCTACCGGTGGGGCCAGGGAGGCGTCGGCCAGAACGGCTTCGACGGGGTCGTCCAGATGGCGCCGGTCGTCGCCCTCGGCTTTGCCGGGCTGATGCTCGTCGCCCGCCGCGTCGACGCGCTGGCCCTGGGCGACGACGCCGCCCGGGGACTGGGCGTACCCGTGCGGGGGACCCGGATCACCACCGTCGTCCTCGCCACCCTGCTCGCCGCTGCGGCCGTCACGCTCGCCGGTCCGATCGGCTTCGTGGGCCTCTGCGCACCCGCGCTCGTACGCCCCCTCACCCGCCGGTTCCGGGGGCTCGTCCGGTCCCGGGTGAACCTGCCGGTCGCCGGCCTCGTGGGCGCGGCACTCGTCCTGGGCTCTGACGTACTGCTACGGGCGATCGTCCCCGCCGACACGGCCGTGGAGGTGCCGACCGGAGTCGTCACGACCGTCGTCGGCGGTGTGTTCCTCGTCGTGATGGCGCTGCGCACCCGGGACACCGCCGCCGCGGACGCACCGGACCGCCTGCGGATCCCGGGTCGGACCGCGTTCCTCACCACCGTGATCGTCCTCGCCGTCGTCCTCGTCGGTGTGATGATCGCGGCCGTGCTCCTCGGAGACTCGAAACTACTGCTCGGCGATGTCGTGAACTGGGCACAGGGCCGGGCCGGAAGGGTCGTCACCTTCGTTCTGGACACCCGAGTTCCCCGGGTCACGGCCGCACTCCTCGCGGGTGCGGCGCTGGCCCTGTCGGGCACCCTGGTGCAGGCCGTGACGCGCAACCCGCTCGCGGAACCGGGTGTCCTGGGCGTCTCGGGGGGCGCCGGCCTCGGCGCCGTCCTGCTCGTCACCACCGTGCAGTCACCTGGCTCGTGGGAGGTCGCGGGGGCGGCGTTCGGCGGGGCGGCCGTCGCCGCGTCGATCGTCTTCGGCCTGGCCGCGCGGGGCGGATTCCGGCAGAACGGGCTGGTCCTGCTCGGGGTGGGGGTGTCCGCCACCGCGGCGGCGCTGATCAGCCTGGTCATCGTGCTCAGCGACCCGTTCGACACGACGAAGGCCCTCACCTGGCTGTCCGGGTCGACGTACGGGCGGAACATGCCCGACGTGCTGCCGGTCGCGGCGGTGCTCGCCGCCGGCGCGGCCCTGGCGGTGGTGCGTCGCCGGGAACTGGACCTCGTCGCCCTCGACGAGGACACCCCGAGGCTCCTCGGCCTCGGTCTCACCCGGGCGCGCCTCGGCTTCCTGGTGGTCGCCGTCCTGCTCAGCGCCACCGCAGTGGCTGCGGCGGGCACCATCGGCTTCGTCGGTCTGGTGGCCCCCCACGCGGCACGCGCCCTCGTCGGCCGCCGGCACGCACGGGTGGTCCCGGTCTCGCTCCTGCTCGGTGCCGTGCTGGTCTGCTTCGCGGACCTCGTCGGCCGTACGGTGATCGCCCCGGCCCAGCTCGGTGCCGGACTGATGACGGCCGTCATCGGCGCCCCGTACTTCGTGTACCTGCTGGTCCGCACGCGCCGCTGACGCGCGGGCGGGTCCTCGGTCACCGGACCGCGGGCCCGCCCCGCCCGAACGCGGCCGCGGGACACCACGTCATCCCGCAGACCTGCCATGAACTGCGGCCGAACGCCCGGTAGTCCGCGGCCCTCTTACCTACGCCGCTTCCTGCGCATAGCATGCAATAACTTAAGTGTTGCAGGAGAGGCGTGAGGTATATGACGAGACGACGGATACGGGCGGCCGTTGCTGTCGCGGTGACATCGGGCATGGCGCTCGCCGCGTGCTCGGCGCCGGGAAGCGGTGCGGACGGCGGGAGTACCGCCGGCTCCGTCGTGGTCGGGGTGGCCTCGGAACCGGACACCCTCAGCCCGCTGCTCGGCTACGGCAAGGACGGCAACTCGAAGCTCTTCGACGGCCTGCTCGCCCGGAACGCCGACATGGAGCTGATACCGGCGCTCGCCTCCGCGCTGCCCGAGGTCGGCGACGGCGGACTCACGTACACCTACACCCTGCGCAAAGGGGTGAAGTTCAGCGACGGCGAGCCGCTCAGCCCCGCCGACGTGGTCTTCACCTACCGCACGGTCCTCGACGAGAAGACGAACAGCACCGCCCGGAGCGAACTGGACGCCATCGAGGACGTGAGCGCAGAAGGCGACGACAAGGTCGTCTTCCGCCTCGCCTACCCGTACGCGCCCTTCGCCGGTCGCACCGTGCTGCCGATCGTCCCCGCGCACATCGCCGGGAAGCAGGACCCCAACACCGGTTCCTTCAACACGAAACCGGTCGGAACCGGGCCGTACGTCCTGTCCTCCTGGCGCAAGGGCGAGAAGCTGACCTTCAAGGCCAACCCCGACTACTGGGGCGGAGCGCCTGAGGTGGAGACGCTCACCATGGCGATCGTCCAGGACGACGACGTGCGCGCCACCCGGCTCCGCTCCGGGGACCTGGACGGAGCGATCCTGCCGCCCAACCTCGCCGCCACCTTCAAGGACGACGACACCAGGAAGACGTACACGGCGACGTCCTACGACAACCGCACCGTCACCCTGCCCACCGCGGGCGAGGTCACCGGTGACCTCGCCATCCGTCAGGCCCTGGACGTGGCGGTGGACCGCGAGGCCATGGTCGACAAGATCCTGGACGGCGCGGGGCGCCCCGCCTACGGGCCCGTCCCGGTCGGCGACCCCTGGTTCGCGCCGGACGTCGAACGCGCCCAGGACCTCGGCAGGGCGCGGAGCGTCCTGGACGGGGCGGGCTGGAAGGCGGGGAAGGACGGCATCCGGAGCAAGGACGGCCGCCGCGCCGGATTCACCCTGCTCCACCCCTCGGGTGACAAGGTCCGCCAGGACCATGCCCTCGCCTACGCGTCCGACGCCAAGAAGGCGGGCATCGACGTCACCGTCGAGAGCGCCACCTGGGAGGTCATCGAGCCGCGGATGAAGGACGACGCCGTCCTCGCGGGCTTCGGGAGCACCGGCGACCCCGACTTCGGGCTCTACACCATGCTGCACTCCACCCTCGCCGGCGACGGCTTCAACAACATGGGCCGCTACGACAATCCGGCCGTGGACCAGGCTCTCGACAGCGGCCGTCGCAGCCAGGACCCGACGTCCCGTAAGGCCGCCTACCACACGGTGCAGCAGGAACTCGTCAAGGACCCCGGTTACACCTTCCTCACCCACATCGATCATCTGTACGTGCTCGCCGACCGCTGGGACGGGCTGACCACGCAGACCGAGCCGCACGAGCACGGCTTCGCCAGCGGCCCGTGGTGGAACGTCGAGGACTGGAAGCCGAAGGGATGACCTCGCCGTCCCGGGGAGCGATGGGACGACTCGTGGGCCGGCGGGCCCTGTCCGCCGTCCCGGTGCTCCTCGTCGTCACCTTCGGCGTCTTCGCCCTCGCCGCAGCCTCCCCCTTCGACCCCGTCAAGGCCTTCGGCGGCACCGCCGTGCTCGGGGCCGACCAGGAGACCCTGGACCGGTTGCGCGCCAACCTCGGAGCCGACGACCCGTTCGCCGTCCGCTGGTGGGACTGGCTGACCCGGGCCGCCGCCGGCGACCTCGGCCACTCCAGCGTCATGCGCCAGCCGGTCACCGAGGTCATCGGTGAACGACTCGTGTGGTCGACGCTGCTGTGCACGGTCGCCTTCGGTATCGCGGTGCTCGTCGGCACCCTCGCCGGAGTGCTCGCGGCCCGCCGTCCCGGATCGTGGCTCGACCGGGCGGTCACCTCGCTCGCCTACTCGATCGAGGCCGCCCCCGTCTTCTGGGTCGCCCTGCTCGCCATCTGGCTGTTCGCCCTCCAGTGGGACCTGCTGCCGGCCGGGGGCCTCACGGACACCTCCGCCGAACGGGTGACCGCCGGACAGGTACTCAGCCATGTGATCCTGCCCGCCGGCGTGCTCGCCCTCGCCCAAGTCCCCTGGTTCGCGCTGTACGTGCGCCAGGGAGTCGCAGACGCGCTGGCGGAGGACCCGGTGCGCGGGGCCCGGGCCCGGGGCCTGAGCGAACGCACCGTACTGCTCGGTCACGCCCTGCGCTCCGGCCTGCTCCCGGTGCTCACCCTCATCGGGTCCCGCGTCCCCGAACTCATCACCGGAGCACTGCTGGTCGAGAGCGTCTTCAGCTGGCCGGGCATCGCGGCGGCCACCGTCGAAGCGGCCACCTCCGTGGACTTCCCGCTACTCGCCGCCCTGACCACCCTCGCCACCGTCGCGGTGCTCGTCGGGAACCTCCTGGCGGACCTGCTGTACGGCCTGACCGATCCGAGAGTGAAGCTGAGTGAACTGTGACCGCCATGACTGACGCCGGAGCAGGCCCGACGGCCGGCACGCAGGACGGACCGGTCTGGCGGTCGCGCCGCACCGACCGCCAGTCCACCCGTACCGTCCGCGTCCGCACCTCCGCCGTGCTGATCGCCGCCACGGCCCTCGCCGTCCTCCTCGTCCCCCCGGTCGTCCAGCTCGACCAGCAGGCCGTCGATCTGTCCGCCAAGCTCCTTCCCCCCTCCTGGGAGCACCCGTTCGGCACGGACGACGTGGGCCGCGATCTGCTGCTGCGCTGTGTGTACGGGCTGCGGGTGTCCCTGCTCGTCGGAGTGGCGGCCGCTCTCACGGCGACCGTCATCGGCACCGCGGTCGGCGCGTGCGCCGGAGCGCTGGGTGGCTGGGTCGACCGGGTCGTCATGCGCCTCGTCGACACCTTCTCGTCCGTACCGCATCTGCTGCTGGGCATCTTCATCATCGCCCTGTTCCGGCCGGGCGTCTGGCCCGTGGTCATCTCGGTCGCGCTCACCCACTGGCTCTCCACCGCGCGCATCGTCCGTGCCGAGGTCCTCTCCCTGCGGTCCCGCCCCTACATCGACGCGGCCGTGTCCGGCGGCGCGTCACGGTGGCGGGTGACGGTGCGGCACCTGCTGCCCGGGGTGCTGCCGCACGCAGCCCTGGCCGCCGTACTGATGATCCCGCACGCGATGTGGCACGAGTCCGCCCTCTCCTTCCTCGGACTCGGGCTGCCCACCCGCACGGCGAGCCTGGGCACCCTCGTCCAGAGCGCACGCGGTTCCCTGCTCGCCGGACAGTGGTGGCCGACGCTCTTCCCCGGCCTGTTCATCATCGTTCCCACTCTCGCCATCGCCGGACTTGCCGGGGCCTGGCGGGAACGCTTCAACCCCCGCCGCCGATCGGAACTGATGCTGTGACCCAGCGACCCGAGCCCCCCGTCCTGTCGGTGCACGGGCTGTCCGTACGGTTCCTCATGCCGGGCGGACACCACGTCGCCGCCGTCACCGACGCGCACTTCGACGTAGCGGCGGGAGAGTGCCTCGCCCTCATCGGCGAGAGCGGATGCGGCAAGTCCGTCCTCGCCTCCGCCCTCCTCGGCCTGCTTCCGGCCAACGCCCAGACCGCGGGGCGGGCCCACCTCGGTGGCCTCGACCTCCTCGCGGCCGACGAGCGCACGCTGGCCCGGCAGGTACGGGGCCGGATGATCGGGCTGATCCCGCAGAGCCCCGCCGCGCACCTCACGCCCGTACGCACCATCCGCTCGCAACTGGAGGAGACGGTCGGTCAGCTGACGGGGGTGTGGGGGCGCGCCTCCGTACGGACCGCGGGAGAGGACGCCGCAGCACGGGCGGCATTCCCCGCCGGGCACCTGGACCGCTACCCGCACGAGCTGTCGGGCGGTCTCGCCCAGCGTGCCGCCACCGCCCTGGCGCTCGTCGGCGGTGCCCCTCTGCTGCTGGCCGACGAACCCACGAGCGGGCTCGACCGCGACCTGGTCGAGCACACGGTCGACGAACTGCGCCGTCACGTCGACACCCCGACTCGCACGAAGGGCGACACCGGACGCGCCCTGCTGATGATCACCCACGACCTGACGGCTGCCGAGCGCATAGCCGACAAGGTGGCCGTCATGTACGCCGGACGGCTCGTCGAAGTGGCCGAGGCCGACTCCTTCTTCGGCCTGCCGGGTCCCCGCCACCCCTACAGCCGGGGCCTGCTCGGCGCCCTGCCCGAACGGGACTTCACCCCCATCCCCGGTATGCCACCCGAACTCGGCGACCTGCCCGCGGGCTGCGCCTTCGCCACTCGGTGCGCACGGGTCACCGACGCCTGCGCGCACCGCCCGCCGACGACGGGCTCCGTGGCCTGCCACCACCCTCACCGACCGGAGGAGATCCGTGCTTGAACTGCGTTCCATCACCGCCGGATACGACCGCCGGGCCCCTGTCGTACGCGGGATCTCCCTGACCATCGAGCCGGGCGAGGCCGTCGGCCTGCTCGGCCCCAGCGGATGCGGCAAGTCCACCCTGGCACGCGTCGCGGCCCTGCTGCACCGCCCCGACTCCGGCACCCTCGTGCTGGACGGCGAACCTGTCCGGGGCTGGCGCCATCACGCCCCGCCCGCCCGGCGCACCGCCATCGGCGTCGTCTTCCAGCAGCCAAGGCTCTCCTCCGACCCCCGACTCCGGCTCGCCGATCTGATCGCCGAACCGCTCCGGGCCACCGGCCGGCGTGAGGAGGCCGCCGACCGGGTCGCCGAACTGGCCGAGCCCCTCGGCCTCACCCCGGACCTGTTGCGCCGTCGGCCCCACGAGGTGAGCGACGGCCAGTTGCAACGTGCCTGCCTCGCCCGCGCTCTCGTCCTGCGCCCCCGATGGCTCATCTGCGACGAGCCGACCGCCATGCTGGACGCGTCCACCACCGCGGCGCTCGTCGAGGCCATCGAGGACTACCGCGCGGCAACAGGAGCGGGACTGTTCGCCGTCGGACACGACCGCACGCTTCTGCGCCGCTGGTGCGACCGCACCGTGCACTGGGACGACCTGACAGCCTCGTCCGTGCCGCCCGGCGACCGCCCCGGCTCCCCGCTCGCGGCGCGGCGACCGGCCGGTGCGCCCTGAACCGGCGTCGTACTGGTGCGTGACAGGCACACCGCCGTACGAGAACGGGGGCGTGCCGTCCCCTGGGGCGTGCCCGGGCCGATCGGCTCAGCGGCCGACGCCGGCACCCGGCCATGTCATCGGCGGCACGGGAACCAGCGGAGCGTCGCGAGCGGACAGTCGAGGTCCACGTCCCGGGACGCTCCCCGCAGGTCACCGCGGTCACCTCCGTTGACGAGCCGTCGGTCAGGCCGCCCCTGTCGTCTGGGCTTCCAGTGCCGTGAACAGCCAGTCGTGCGCGGAACCGGGAGTGGGCTCCGGGGGGCCGCCCGACGGGGTGATCACCTCGGCGACAAGCTCCCAGTAGGTGTCTATCCGCGGGTCGACCGACAGCTGTCCGACCAGGACTCTGCGGAAGTCAGCAGTGTCCCGGCTGCCGTTCGTTCGCGCGTACGCGTCCACGAAACTGTCCAGCTCCTCGCCCGCACGGGGTGCCCGGCCCCGGCGCAGCTGGGTGCCCGCCAGCTCGTACGCCTGAGCAAGTCCGGCGTACAGCACGGCCGATTCGCGTGCCCCCGCACCCCTGTGTGCCGCAGGCTGAGGCCGCTCGGCGCCGGTGCACGGACGGGTCACGAGGGCGTTGAGCCGGGCGAAGGCGAGGACCTGGGCCGGCCTCGGGTCGGCGGGCGGCTCCGGGACCGCGGCCTCCAGGAACGCTGCCGTCGCCCGGGTGGGCATCCGCGGCGGCAGCCACGCCCGCCAGAACCGGGCCAGCGGCGCCGTGCTCGGCGGCGCGGTCACCGCACCGATCAGACGCAACCGGTCCGCCCGGTCCTCGGGCGGGCACTCCTGCACCAGCCGCAGCGCCGCCTCCCGCCAGCGCAACGCCTGGAGCTGGGAGCCGAGTTCGCGCAGCTGGCCCGCGACGGCGTCCTCCAGCACACTGTCCGCCCCGTCCTCCTCCTCGTCGACGATGCGGTGCACCTCGCGCACCGGCAGGCCGAGGGCGCGCAGGGAACGGACCAGACGCAGCCGGCCGAGCGCCTCGGGGCCGTACCTGCGGTGCCCGCCGGCGCTGCGGGAGGCCTCCGGCAGCAAGCCCCGGTCGGAGTAGAAGCGGACGGCCTTGACGGTGACGCCCGCACGCTCGGCGAGTTCGCCGATGCTGCACAGGCCGTCGTGCGACGTGAACACTTGAACCTCCCTCAGGGGGAGCTTCTACCGTACCGGCGAGCGCGGCGGACGATCGTGGACGGCCCGCCGCCGACGGCGCACGGAGGAGAAGCCCATGACCGTATTCATTCTGGTGTCCGGCATGTTCACCGGTCCACACGTATGGGAGGAGACCGCCGCGCACCTGGCGTCGGCGGGTGCCGAGGTACGTGCGGTGGCCCTCGGCGGACTCGGCGGGACCACCGGGACGGCGCCGGCGGACATCGACCTGGAGACCCACATCGCGGACGTGCTCGCCGTGATCGACTCGGTCGGAGCCGCTGGCGGCGGGGAGATCGTCCTGGTCGGTCATGACTACGGCATCCACCCGGCGCTGGGCGCCGCCGACCGGCGGGCGGGGCGCGTCGAACGGATCGTCTACCTGGACTCGGGGATGCCGCAGGACGGAATTCCCGCCCTGGCCGCGGTAGCCGACCAGTCGCTGCGCGAGGAACTGGCGGAGCGCGCCGTGCTGGTCGGAGACGGCGAAGTGCTGCCCTCCCCGGACCGCCACGAGTGGCAGCGCTGGGGGAGTACCGCGGGTATCCCCGACCCTGCGCTGGACCGGCTCACGGCCCTGGCGGAACCGCAGCCGCTGGGGACCCTGTTCCAGCCCCTGCGCCTGACCGGCGCGGCGGCCTCGACAGCCGTCACCGGTGTGCTGTGCAACGGGAACGGCGCGAGCATCGAGATGGTTCAGATGCTGGTGGGCTTCGGGGACCCCGCGCTCCAGGCGCTGACCGCACCCGGGGTGACGTTCTTCGAACTCCCCACCGGACACTGGCCCATGCTGTCCCTCCCCGCCGAGCTGGCGGAGATCCTGCTGCGGGCTGCCGCAGGCGAGGGGCACCGGCTGGTGGCGGCAGGATCCGCGGAGCCGCCCGCACACCTGAGGCCGTTCGTGCTGGACGTGCCGGAGATCCCCCGTGAGCGGACCGGGAACCTCGACCTGTACCTGCCCGGCGCCGGCGGACCGCGGCCGGCTGTGCTGTTCGTGCACGGCGGACCGGTGCCCGCCGAGGCACTGCCGACCCCCCGGGACTGGCCGGGCCTGGTGGGGTACGCCCGGTACGCGGCAGGGCAGGGCCTGGTGGGCGCGATCCTCGATCACCGCCTGCACGACATGGCCGACTACGCACGAGCGGCGGCGGACGTGGCCGCCGCGCTGGACCTGATCAGGGCCGATCCCCGGGTGGACGGGGACCGCGTCGCCCTGTGGTTCTTCTCTGGCGGCGGGTTGCTGGCGGCGGAGTGGCTGAGGCTGCCGCCGGAGTGGCTGCGCTGCCTCGCGGCCAGCTATCCGGTCCTGGTACCGCTCCCGGGCTGGGGGCCGGTCGACAGGCGTTTCCGCCCGGTGGAGGCAGTGGCGGAAGCGGGGACGCTGCCCGTCCTGATCACGAGGGTGGGGCGCGAGATGTCGGGGATCGCGGCCACGGTCGAGGAGTTCCTGGACGCGTCCCGCGCCTGCGGGGCGGCCGTCGAGGTCGTCGACGTGCCCCATGGCCGCCACAGCTTCGAGACCCTCGACCCCACGGAGGAGTCACGCGAGGCCGTACACCATGCGATGCGTTCGGTGCTGGCCCACCTGGAGGTCTGAACCGGTCCTGGTGAGACGCAGGGCGCCGCGCCCCCGGGGTGGCCGAACTCGTGGAGGTACCGGAGCGGTCTGGTGGGTGCGGCGAAGACCGTACGACCGGTGAGCGGCCCGCGGCCTGGTGCGCGACGACGATGCCGGGGGCGGAGCGTGCGGATCCGGTCAGGGCGTCCGGTTCAGTCAGGCGGTGCGGCGGCGTCGCGCAGCCGGTCCAGGAGAGTGTCCAAGGTTGACAGCGTGGCGTCGTCGAAGCCGGAGAACGCCTCGCGCAGGTTGCGCGCGTGGACGACCGCGGCACGGTCCAGGATGCCCCGGCCCGTGTCGGTGATGACCGCGTGGGTCACCCGCCGGTCGGTGGGGCACGGGTGGCGCTCGACGTAGCCCGCCTCCCGTATCCGGTCGATCAGCCGGGTGATGCCGCCGGTGGTGAGTGCGATGTCGTCGGCCAGGGCGCCCATGGTCAGTCGTCCCTCTTCGGAGCGCGCGAGGCGGACCAGCACCTCGAACCAGACATGCGGCAGTCCGGTCTCCTCGTGCAGGGACGCGCCGAGCCGCCGCTCCAGCTTGGCGGACGCCTCCAGCAGGCGGCCGAACGTCGTGATCAGCGGGTCGTCGATCGGAGAGGGGGAGGGCATGGCTCCATGATAAGGCTGAATAGCTGACACGTCAGATAAATTTGATACGGTTGAATATCTGACACGTCAACTAACGAGGTGGTAGTCATGCGCATCGCGATCATCGGAGCCGGAAACGTCGGCTCCGCCCTGAGTGCGGCCACCGTCCGGGCGGGACATGCTGTGTCGATCAGCGCGACCAGCCCCGACAAGGCGTCGGCAGTCGCCGCCGCCACGGGCGCGCACGCGGCGCGGGACAACGCCGCCGCCGTCGCCGACGCGGAGGTCGTGGTCCCGGCGGTGCCGGGCAACGCCGTGGAGGCCGTCGCCCGAGAGCTCGCTCCCGCACTGCCCGGCAAGATCGTCATCGACGCCACCAACCCGCTGAACGCCACCTACACCGACCTCGACATCGCGGAAACGGCCGCGGCGCAGAGCCTGCAGCGCAGTCTCCCCGGCGTACCGGTGGTCAAGGCGTTCAACACGGTCTTCGCCGGCCGGCTGGGCACTCCCGTCGAAGGGGATCTGCGGCTCACCGGCTTCTATGCCGGTGACGATGCCGAGGCCAAGAGGACCGTCGCCGAGCTCCTCGCCTCCCTCGGCTTCAGCCCGGTGGACGCCGGTGGACTGCGCATGGCCAGAGCGCTGGAGGAGATGGCCTTCCTCAACATCTCGCTCAACGCCGGCAACGGCTGGGCCTGGCAGACGGGCTGGGCGCTGCTCGGCCCGACCTCCTGAAGGAATCGGAACCATGACCGACATCACCCTGATATCCGCCCCCGACCTCACCGCGGGAGGGACCTCATGAGCGCCTTCGGAGCGCCTGTCGTCGCGACCCGAGGGGACGCGGAAGGCCCGCTGGTCGTGCTGCTGCACGGCCGTGGTTCGCACGAGGGCGAGATCATCGGGCTGGCGGACGCCCTGCCGGACTCGCTCTCGTACGCCGCGGTGCGGGCGCCGATCGCGGAGAACGGCGGGTTCGCCTGGTTCGCCAACCGGGGGATCGGGCGTCCGGTTCCGCAGTCGCTCCGCGCAACCATGGACTGGTTCACACAGTGGCTCGACGAGGTGGCTCCGCCCGGCCGCCCGGTGTTCCTCGTCGGCTTCAGCGGCGGAGCCGCCTTCGCCGGCGGCCTGCTGCTGGACGATCCCGCTCGGTACGCGGGCGGGGCCATCCTCTACGGCACGCTGCCGTTCGAGGCGGGGGTGCCAACCGACGCCGGACGGCTGGCGGGGGTCCCGGTATTCGTCGCCCACGGCGAGCACGACCGCGTCATCCCCCGTGAACTGCTCGACAGGACCTGGGACTACCTGACGACCGGGTCCGGTGCTTCCGCCAGCACGCGGAGCGACCCGGTCGGCCACGGCATCGCCCCCGGCGCACTGACCGCCCTCGCCGCCTGGCTCAACGCATGAGACAAGGGCGGCCTGCCCGAATCAGCCGTGTGCGGGGCGGCCCTTCCACGTTGACGCTCTTCTCGCCGCGGAGCCTGCTCGCTCTGTCGCAGCACGACAACAGAGGCGTCACACGCGGCCGTCGACGGGGCGGCCGGTACCTGTCGCCCGACCGGGGGGCGACAGCCGGCGTGATGACCGCCATCCCCGGCCCCCTCCGCGGTCCTGCTGATCAGACCCCGGCTCACGTCCCAGGCCGGGACGACCGCGCGGCAAGCGGCAACCGGCTGCCGAGTGCGTCCGTGCCGTCCAGGAGGCCCGCGGCCCGCCCGCGGTCGGACAGCTGATGAGCGGATCGATCTCTGCTGCGCCTCGATCGAGTCCGATGCCTGACAGCATCACCCCATGGCGAGAGACTCTTCTTGGCGGCAACTGTGGTCCGTCGGGCCCGGGGGTGACGGGCCGAAAGGCATCGCGCGGAGGCTGCATCCGCTCGACTGGGTCGCGGGCGGCCTGCTGGCCCTCGGGCTGATCGCTGTAGTCACCGGTCTGCTGCCCACCGAGCCGGCCGCGGAGCAGATGCGGCGTATCGGTCCGCTCGTGGTGTTCCTCGGCACCGTGATCGTGATGGCTGAGCTGACGAGCCGGGCACAGGTCTTCGACGTGGTGGCTGCCTGGGTGGCCCGAGCGGGTCGCGGACGGTACGTGCTCCTCTTCGTGCTGTGCGTGCTGTTCGCCTCGCTCACCACGATCACGCTGAATCTGGACACGACGGCGGTCCTGCTCACCCCGGTCGTGCTGGCGCTGGCCGCCCGGGTGGGTATCGCGGCGGTCCCGCTGGCGATGACGACGGTGTGGCTCGCGAACACCGCGAGTCTGCTGCTGCCGGTGTCGAATCTGACGAACCTGCTGGCGGCCGACCGGGTGGCGCTCTCCCCGTCCGGCCTGGCCGCGGTGATGTGGCTGCCCCAGCTCGCTGCGATCGGCGTGACGGCGGCGTGTCTGTGGGCCTTCTACTGGAGGCGTGGGCGGCGCGGCCAGGACCGGTACACCCCGCCGGCGGCCCCGGTGGCCGAGGATCCCGTCCTGCTGCGGATCTGCGCGGTGGCATGTGCGGGGTTCCTGCTGGCGATCCTGCTCGCGGACGTTCCGCTCTGGGCTGCGTCGCTGACCGCGATGGTGGTCGTGGTCGCGGCCTTCGCCGTACGGGGGCGCGGGCGGGAACTGCGGCTGTCATTGGTGCCGTGGCGGCTGCTGGTTCTCGTGCCGGGCATGTTCCTGGTGGTGGAGACGGTCAACGCGCATGGTCTGCACGAAATGCTGGAGCGGGCTCTCGGCTCCGACAACGGGTTCGCGGGAATGGTGCGGTCGGCCGCGGTGGGTGCGGGGATGTCGAACGTCCTGAACAACCTGCCGGCCTACGTGGCGGGCGAGGCAGTCGTCCCGGCAGGGAACCGTGAGCAGCTGTTGGCGCTGCTCATCGGTGTCAACGTGGGTCCGCTCGTCACTCCGTGGGCCTCCCTGGCGACGCTGCTGTGGTTCGAGCGGTGCCGGCTGCACGGGACGCGGATCGACATGGGCCGCTTCCTGTGGACGGGGCTGGTGCTGTCCGCGACGGCGACACTGGCCGCGGTCTGCGCGCTGTGGCTGGTCAGCTGACCCGGGCCCGGACGCATCGGCATCCGGGCCCGGGTCGCTCAGCCCTGAGCTGCTGAACCGGGCCCCGAAGCCCGTGCCCATCCGCCGCCGACCGCATCGGTGGCCGCGAGGAGGGACCGGTCGGCCGGGCGAGCCCTGGAGGCCCGCCCCTTTTTGTTCCTACGGTCCCGGTGGAGGACTTCGGAGGAACACGGGCGGGCGTGCCGCGCGGGACCGCGTGCCCGGCACGCCCTGATGCTGTACGGGCACGCGGTCGTACGCCGCTCATCCGCTTCCCCGTTCCCGGGGAAGCGGATGCTCTCGACAACGGACGTCAGCGGGCCCCTTCCCGGTGTAGTGAAGCCTGTTGGGGTACTGCCCGCTCCCTGAGGACCACGACGTCCCCCGCCGGGAGGCTCACGTACTCCGGCAGTGCCGAACCGTCGAGCGCTGTGTGGCCTGCGACGGGGATGCGCACCTCGCGGTCCGTGTGGTTGACGAGGAAGAGGTAGGAGCGATCGCCGGCGCGGCGGCGTACGGCCTCGATGCCGGGTGGTACGGCCGCCGCGGGCTCGGCTCCGGCCTCCCGGCACACAGCGTCGAGCAGATCGCGCAGGGATTGCGCGGGCAGCGCCGCCGCGGCGTACCAGCCGACGCCGCCGCCGTAGGAGTGCCGGGTCACGGCGGGGCCGCCGCGGGCGGGGCCCCCGTCGGGGCCGTCGGCGAACCGCAGCCGGGCGGTGCAGCCGCGCGACGCGACCCGCTCGGACCACAGCAGCGCGCGGGAGCTGTCGGACAACAGGGCCGATTCGCCCTGCCGCAGCGGGAGGTACTCGTCGACGACGAGGCCCAGCAGGTCGCGGAACGCACCGGGGTACCCGCCGGTGCGCACCCGGTCATGGGTGTCGACGGCCCCGCTGAAAGGGCCGAGGACGGCGTGGCCGCCTCCCCGCACATAGGAGTGGAGGGCGTCGGCGTCCGTGTCGGACACCAGATACAGGCTCGGCGCGAGGACGGCCCGGTACCGGCTCAGGTCGGTGTCCGGTGCGACCAGGTCGCAGGTGACGCCGAGGTCCCACAGCGCCCCGTACCAGTCCCTGACCGTGTCCAGGTAGCGCAGGTGCTGCGAGGGCCGGGCCTCCAGCTCCAGTGCCCACCAGGCGTGCCAGTCGAAGAGCAGTGCCACGTCCGCCTGCACACGGGTGCCGCGCACCTCGGACATGGCGCCGAGCTCGGCGCCGAGGGAGCTGACCTCGCCCCAGGTGCGGGTACCGGTGCCGCCGTGCGGCAGCATCGCGGAGTGCCACTTCTCCGCGCCCGCCCGGGACTGCCGCCACTGGAAGAAGAGGATGCCGTCGGCGCCGCGGGCCAGGTGGGTCAGGCTGTTGCGGCGCATCTCGCCGGGCTCTTTCGGCACGTTGACGGGCTGCCAGTTGACCGCGGAGGTGGAGTGCTCCATGAGCAGCCAGGGGCGGCCGTCGGCCATGCCGCGGGCGAGGTCGGCGTTGAGTGCGAGGTCGATGTGGTTGCCGGGGTCCGCCGCCACCAGGTAATGGTCCACGGAGACGATGTCCGACTGCCGGGCGAAGGCGTGCCCGTCGACCTTCTTCTCCAGGGTGCCGAGCAGGTTGGTCGTGATCGGGATGCCGGGGGAGGCCTCCCGCAGCAGCGCGCTCTCCGCACGGTGCCGGGCGAGCAGGGCGTCGGAGGAGAAGCGCCGGTAGTCGAGTTCCTGGCCGGGGTTGCGGAAGGCGGTGGTGTCGCGGGGCGGGTCGATCTCCTCCCAGTCGCCGTAGCGCTGTCCCCAGAAGTCGGTGCCCCAGACGTCGTTGACCCGGGCCGGCGTCGTGTAACGGTCGCGCAGCCAGGTACGGAATGCCGCAGCGCTGGTGTCGCAGTAGCAGAGGGCGTTGTGGTTGCCCCACTCGTTGTGCACGTGCCACATGACGACGGCCGGATGGTCCGCGTAGCGTCTCGCCAGCTTGCCCACGACGGCGTCGGCGGCCCGGGCGTAATCGGGACTGCTGGGGCAGAACGCCTGCCTGCTGCCGTGGCTCAGCCGGGTACCCGACGCGGTCAGCGGCAGTGAGCGGGGGTAGGCCTTGCTGAACCAGGGTGGCGGGGCGGCGGTGGGGGTGGCGAGGTCGACGGCGACGCCGGCGGTGTGCAGCAGGTCGATGACCGTGTCGAGCAACGCCCAGTCGTACGCTCCCGGGCGGGGTTCGATGCGGGACCAGGAGAACACCCCGACGGTGACGAGGTTGACTCCCGCCTCGCGCATGAGGCGTACGTCCTCGTGCCAGACGTCCTCGGGCCACTGCTCCGGGTTGTAGTCGCCACCGTAGGCGATCCCGCCGAGCCGGTCCGCGAGCGTGCTCATCGGATCCGTCATGACTTCACCGCCCCGGCGGCCAGGCCCGCGCGCCAGTAGCGCTGGAGCAGCAGGAAGGTGATCACGATCGGGACGACCGAGACGAGCGCGCCGACCAGGGTCAGGGTCTGGAGCTCCGGGGCCCTGCTGGTCTGGGACTGCCAGGTGAACAGGCCCAGGGTGACCGGGTAGAGCCGATCGTCCTGAAGCATGATCAGAGGAAGCAGGAAGTTGTTCCAGATGACGACGAACTGGAAGAGGAAGACGGTCACCAGGGCCGGGGACATCAGGCGCAGAGCGATGGTGCGGAAGATGGTCCACTCGCCGGCGCCGTCGATCCGGGCCGCCTCGATGACCTCGTCGGGGATCGACGCGGCGGCGAAGATGCGGGACAGGTAGACACCGAACGGGCTGACCACACTGGGCAGGAACACCGACCAGAAGGTGTTGGTGGCGTCCACCTCGGCGAACAGCAGGAAGAGAGGGAGCGCCAAGGCGGTGGCGGGCACCAGGACGCCTCCCAGGATCACCGAGAAGATCGCCTCCCGGCCCTTGAACTGGTATACGGCCAGGGCGTATCCGGCCATCGCGGCGAGCAGCGTGCCGACCGCCGCGCCGGCCCCTGCGTACGCCAGGCTGTTGCCGAGCCAGCGGAGGTAGATGCCGTCCTGCTGGCTGAAGAGAGCGGTGAGGTTCTCGCCCAGGTGCCAGTCGGCGGGGAGCAGGCCGGCTGTGGTGACCAGGTCGCTCTGGCTCTTGGTCGCGGCGATCAGCAGCCAGTAGACGGGCAGCAGCATGTAGCCGGCGACCAGCGCCATGAACACGAGCACGGGCACGCTCGACAGCGCGGGTCCGCGACGCGGACGGGTGGTCGCGGGAGCGTGTGCGCCCTCGGTACGGGTGAGGAGGGTCATCCCTGCCTCCTGGCAGTGAAGCGGAGGAACAGGAAGGACAGCGCGAAGGTGGCCACGGCGAGGAGCACCGACAGGGCCGCGGCTTCGCTGTAGTGGTCACCCGCCGCGAGCGAGTACGCGGCGAGGTTCGGTGTGTACGTGCTGGTCACACTGGTGGAGATGGCACGGAACACCTGCGGCTCGGTGAACAGCTGGAAGGTGCCGATGAGGGAGAAGACGCCGGTCAGCACGAGGGCCGGCCTGATGACGGGCACCTTGATGCGCAGAGCGATCGTCCACGCTCCCGCCCCGTCGACCCGGGCGGCCTCACCGAGGTCCGCGGGCACGGCCTGCAGTGCCGCGTACATGATCAGCATGTTGTAGCCGGTGTACGTCCAGGTGACGACGTTACCGATCGACCACAGGATGGCGTCGGGGCCGAGCAGGTCGACGTCGACCTGCGCCGAGCGGAGCAGGTCGACGACGGGGGACAGCTGCGGGTCGTACAGGAAGGCCCACATCAGGGCGGCCACGACGCCCGGGATGCCGTACGGGACGAAGTAGACCAGGCGGAAGAACCGCTTGAGGCGCGCCACGGCGGAGTCGAGCAGCAGTGCGAGGGTCAGCGCGAGGGCGAGCATCACCGGTATCTGCACCAGGCCGAAGAGCGCCACGCGTATCAGGCTGTCGACGAAGAACGGCTCGGCCATGACGTCGGCGTACTGCTGGAACCCCGCGAAGACCGTCTCGGCGCGGCCGAAGGTGCCGCCACGGCGCTCGGTTTTGTGCAGGCTCTGCCAGAACGCGTAGCCGACCGGCACCAGCGTGAACAGCACGAACGGGATCAGGAACGGGGCGAGGAACGCGAACGGTGCGAGGGTGCGGTGGCGGCGGGGAGCCGCCGCCACCGGGGTTCGGGTGGTCTTCACAGGTGACTTTCGGGTTGGGTCCTACCAGCGGGGCGGAGCGGGAGAAGACCGGCCGGAGAGTCAGTCCGTCACGTCCAGCGACTGCTTGCGCAGTGACTCGGTGCTCTGCGAGTCGGTGTCCTTCAGCACGTCGCCCAGCGTGCTGCCGCCGCCGGTGGCCTTGGCGGTGCCGTCACTCAGGAAGCGGTAGGTGTCGGTCATGGTCGGGCCCCAGGTGAAGTCGGTGTCCACGTTCCCCGACGCCTGTGCGAACACGTCGAAGATCGGCTGCTTGCCGTAGAAGTCGACCGGCTCCTTCAGCGCGGGCAGTTCCAGACCGCTCTTGGCTGCGGGGTAGAGACCGCCCTCCTGGTTGAGGATCTCCAGTGCCTTGGCGTCGGTGTTGAGCCACAGCGCGAACTTCGCCGCCTCGGCCGGGTGTTGGCTGTCCTTGAGGACGGCGGTGGTCGAACCACCCCAGTTGCCCGCCTGCTTCTGGCCCTTCTCCCACTGCGGCATGGGTGCGACGGCCCACTTGCCGGCGGTTGCCTTGGCGTTGTCGCGAATGGTGCTGTACCCCCACGCCGCGCTGATCCATGTGACGACCTCACCGTCGTTCCAGGACTTGTACAGGGCGGGGGAGAAGCCCTGGAGATCGGTGGCGACGAGCTTGTCGTCGATGAGCTTCTGCCAGTAGTCGGCCACTTCGCGACTCTCGGGCCGGTCGACGGTCACTTTCCACTTGTCGCCGTTGCGCTCGAACATGGGGGCTTTGTTCTGCCACAGCAGGCCGGTGAACCAGTTCGGGTCGGTCTGCGAGAAGTGGGTGATGTACTGACTCTTGTTCGCCGCCTTGATCTTCCGGGCTGCGGCTTCGTACTCCTCCCAGGTCGTCGGCGCGGCCAGGCCGAGCTTGTCGAAGACGTCCTTGCGGTAGAAGAGCGCCATCGGGCCGGTGTCCTGGGGCACCGCCCACACACCGTCCTCGCCCCCGGCGCCGAAGTCCACCTGTGACCAGGTCCAGTCGACGAACTTCGAGCCGGCTTCCTCGACGCCGTCGCACTTCGCGATGTCGATGAGTCCGCCCTTGAGGCGGAAGCTGGCGAGCGAGTCGTACTCGATCTGTCCGAGGTCGGGGGCCTTGCCGGCCTTCAGGGCGTTGGACAGGTTCTGGTACGAACCGGCGTTTCCTGACGGCGTCGTCTTCAGCTTGACCTGGATGTCGGGGTTCTCGCCGTTCCAGACGTCGACGGCCTTCTGCATGCCCGGCACCCACGACCAGTAGTCGAGAGAGACCTTGCCCGAGGCGGGTTCGCATGCGGCGCCCGCTGCCGCGTCGGCCTTGTCGTCCGAACCGCCGCTGCACGCGGTCAGTGCCGCAAGGACGAGAACCACGCCCCCGGCCACGCCGCCTCGGACGACGGACCTGCGACGGGTGACCGAAACGCGCTTGCGAACTGCCATGAGATCGCTCTCCTTTGAGCCGGGGGTGTCACGCCTGAGTGGGTGACGGCGGCTACTTTCACTACAGAGATCAACGAAAGTCAACACCTCCGGCAAACTTTGCCCGACACCGCGACCTGTTCGTGATGCGCTGGAGTGAGGGGTTGACCGCCGGACATGGCGCTTGAGCTGCGCATACTCCGCCAGGATGTCGACTGTCCGCCCGATGCAGGAAAAGACGTAATCGATTACGTCTAAAACGATTCAGTTCGTGAGTGTTCTGTTCGGCGGAGGTCCGAGAGGGCAGTTCGCCGTCATTGGACGGGTCGGGTGCCTACGGTGCGATCGGAGGATGGGCGGGTCGAGGGAAGGACCGGAATCAGATGGTTCCGCGCGAGATGAACTCCGCCTTGACCCGCACGGTCCTCCGCGCCACTCGACCATCGGCACGCTCGACGAGAAGCCGCGCCGCAGCCCTTCCCACGTCGGCAGCCGGATACCTGACCGTGGTCAGACGGGGACGCACCAGCGACGCGAACGACGCGTCGTCATGGCCGACCAGTGCCACGTCACCGGGAATGCCGACACCCAGTTCCTCTGCTTTGTCCATCGCGCCGATCGCGACGACGTCGTTCGCGCAGAAGACCGCGTCCGGCCGATGCTTCATCCCCATCAGATACGCGAAGCCCGCTGCCCCCGCCTCCCGGGTATGCTCACCGCGCACGATCAGCCGGCCAGGGAGCGTGATGCCGAACTGGACGGCCAGTGCTCGCAGCAGCTCCAGTCGCGGGTCACCGCCGGTGGCGTCCCGGGGGCCGGCGATCATGGCGATGCGGCGGCGTCCTGCCCGCGTCACCTCTGTCAGCGCCGCACGCATGGCGGCCCTCGCGTCCGGTGTCACCAGGTCCATCTCGCCGAAGGGCAGGTCGGCACTGACGACCGCGGGGACACCGGCCTCGGACAGGGGCAGGAAGTCCTTGGCCACAAGCCGGAACGGAGTGATCACGACACCCGCGAACCGCTGCTGGACCGCCTCGCGCAGATACGCCCGCTCCTCGTCCCGGTCCGCCTTCGTGTCACAGACCATGACGTGGAGACCGAGCGTTCTCAGTTCCTCCTGGAGGGAGGCCGCGAGCTGGGCGTAGAAGGGGTTGGACAGGTCGGGCACAATCAGTGCCACGATGCTCGAACGGCCCGTTCGCAGGCTCCGCGCCACCGTGTTGACGGAGAACCCGAGCTCGGCGATGGCCGCTTCGACCGCCCGCCGGGTCTCCTCCGCGACCGCCCGTTTACCGGAGAGAACGTAGGACACGGTCGCAGTCGAAACTCCTGCAGCGCGGGCGACATCGGCCATGGTGACCCGAACTACCAATGCACATCCACCCTTCGTACGGCTCGTCACCTTACTTCACACGGCGATACCGCAGGTCACGCGCCCGGTTCAGAAGGGTTCCGGGTGGTGGATGTGCCCCGGGTCCGGTCCGGTGCTACGGCGCTGATCACGGTGAGCGCGGCTCAGGGCGGGCTTGCGGCGGCCGGTCGGGTCGCCCGGCCCGAGTTCCGGAACGAGGTCAGCACGGGTCGGAGAGCGCCCTGGAGCCCGGCCCCCCGGATGTCTGGCGCCACGGGCTTGACGGCCTGCGCGCCGTGTAGGCGCAACGGTCTCCGACGGGGGACGCGCAGGCAGCACCGGCAGCCCCGGCCTCGGCTATAAGGACTTGTCCGGCGTCCGTGGCCCCCCCCGAAGACCGGACGATCCGAAGGTCGACGGACGAGCCGTCGTTACGGACGAGCCGTCGCTACTGCAACAGGATGGCTGGCTGGTCGCGAGCGCAAGGTTGGGGGCCTTCCGCTGTCAGACCGGCGACGGCCCGTGCAACTCGTCGGCGCCGGTCGTTCCGGCGGCGCTCTCCACCGCAGTGCGCAGCGAGTCGTCTTCCGGGCGGGCGCCGGGCAGCCGGTGGCGGGCGGCGATCAGAGCGGCGTCGACATCACTGGTGCCGGTGGAGACGCAGAGCGTGTAGACGATGTCGTCCAGCCGCCGGCGAACCTCTTCGTCTCCGTTCTCCGCCTGCAGAATACGAAGAGTCTCGTACTGCTCGATGAGGTTGCGTAGGACCGCGGGGTGGGCCAGCAGCACCGTCGTCTCCGTTTCGCCGTTATGCACGTGTGAGTCACTCGCTGAGCCGCGTACCCCGCGCCGCCCTCGTCACACGGGGCGTGCCCGCGCGGGCGCAGGCCGGACAGGGGCCTGCGCTGCCGTGGCCCGTGCGCGGGGCGAGTCGGACCGGCCGCAGCGTGTGCCTGCATCGTCCGACGGCGGGTTCGGCAGCCAGTCGGACCGTTCTGGCGCGGCGTATGGCGGATATTGTCACTTTTCGACTACCCGTCGCACTGATCGGGGAATCAGTCGGTCCACATGACCTCGAAAGAGAAAAGGGACGGACTGTGAGCGGTGCGGAAAAGGGAGCGTCCGGCGAGGACACCACCGGGCGGCCGGTGCTGACCAACCGGCAGGGGCATCAGGTATACGACAACCAGAACCAGCGCACGGTGGGAGCCCGAGGTCCCGCGACCTTGGAGAACTACCAGTTCCTGGAGAAGATCAGTCATTTCGACCGGGAGCGCATCCCGGAGCGCGTCGTGCACGCCCGCGGAGTCACCACGTACGGCTTCTTCGAGGCGTACGGGAAGTGGGGCGACGAACCGATCGGAAAGTACACGCGTGCCAAGCTGTTCCAGGAAGCGGGGAAGCGCACGGACGTAGCCGTGCGGTTCTCCACCGTGATCGGGGGCAGGGACTCCTCCGAGGCCGCCCGTGACCCGCGGGGGTTCGCGGTGAAGTTCTACACCGAGGACGGCAACTGGGACCTGGTCGGCAACAACCTCGGGGTCTTCTTCATCCGCGACGCCCTCAAGTTCCCCGACGTGATCCACGCCCTCAAGCCCGATCCCGTGAGCCACGAGCAGAAGCCCGCCCGGATCTTCGACTTCATGTCGCAGACCCCGGAGAGCATGCACATGCTGGTGAACCTGTTCAGCCCGCGCGGTATCCCGGCCGACTACCGCCACATGCAGGGGTTCGGCGTCAACACCTACAAATGGGTGAACGCCGACGGCGACACCGTGCTCGTCAAGTACCACTGGATGCCGAAGCAGGGCGTCAGCAGCATGACCGAGGAGGACGCGGCGAACGTGCAGGCGTCCGATCTCGGGCACGCGACGAAGGACCTCTACGAGGCCATCGGGCGTGACGACTTCCCCGAGTGGGAGCTCCTCGTCCAGATGATGTCCGACGACGAACACCCGGAGCTCGACTTCGACCCCTTGGACGACACCAAGACCTGGCCGGAGCAGGACTTCCCGCCCCGGCCGGTGGGACGGATGGTCCTGAACCGGGTTCCGGACAACTACTTCGCGGAGAACGAGCAGGCATCCTTCGGAACGGGTGTGCTGGTCGACGGGCTCGATTTCTCGGACGACAAGATGCTGGTCGGCCGGACCTTCTCGTACAGCGACACGCAGCGGTACCGGGTGGGCCCGAACTACCTGCAGCTTCCCGTCAACCAGGCCAAGCACGCCCGCGTGGCGACCAACCAGCGGGACGGTCTGATGGCGTACGACAACGGCCATGGCGGCGAGAACCCCGAGGTCAACTACGAACCGTCGATCACCGGAGGTCTGAGAGAGGGCTCGTACCCCACACATGACGAGCAGGGACCAGAGATCCACGGCCGTCTCACCCGGGCCAGAATTCCGCGCACGAACGACTATCTGCAGGCCGGCCAGCGCTATCAGCTGATGGAGCAGTGGGAGCGCGACGACCTGGTCAAGAACTTCACTGACCTGTTCGCCCAGTGCACCCGCCCGGTCCAGGAGCGAATGGTCTGGCACTGCCTGATGGCGGAGAACGAGCTCGGCCTGCGCGTCGGTGAGGGTCTGGGCATCGGCGCCGGGGACGTCGCACACCTGTCACCGCTCCTCACGCAGAATCTCGATGACGAGGAGCGCAAGCGGCTCGCCCGCCTCGGCGACAATCCGCCCCGTGACGTCACCGGCCTCACCATGACGCATTGCGTCCCCAACAAGCGACACACCGTCAGCCGCTGAACCCCGCGCGCTGCGCCCACACGCGCAGTGCCACGTGGAGCGCCGCCGTGTGCCGCCGGGACCGGGCCGTCCCGCACGGCCCGGGCACTTGACCGCCCTCATCGATGGAGGCGGGCCGTCCGGGTCCGGAAGGAGCCCGGACGGCCCGTGGACGGCTGTGACGGCCCGGCCGATACCAGGATCCGTCACCTGGGCACGGCGTCCGGTCCTTCCACGCGTGCGCGTCCTCGTCCTTGTCCGAAGAGGGTGGCCCGATCCCTCCGGGCGCGGCGCCCCGACCGGCCGTGTCCGCGAGGATCCGGTGCGCCGACTTCGTGAACCCTGCTTCCCAACGCGGTCGCGCGCCGGCTCCGAAGCGCCGAGGGTGGCGGGCTCGTCGGCGGTCGACCGTCGGACCATCCCGCGGATTCATGAACGGATCCTGAGCAGGGCCGAGGCACACGGCTCCGGGGCCGATGTCGGTCCCGACCGACGTGGTTGCCGCCCCCTGCTCAGGACGACAGGACGGCGGCGTCCGGGACAGTGCCCTCGTAGGCGGCTCGGATCGCGCACGGGCGACGTAGGGGGCGACAACGAGCCGCGGGGGGTGGCGCTATGCCGTTTCGCCGACGTTCGCGACCATGCGGACGACGGTGTCCACGAGCTCGTCGGCGCTGGTGCGCCACACGTCTGTGGCGAGGTGGCCGCTGAGCTCCATGCCTGCGATGCCGTGGGCGCTGGTCAGCAGCAGGGCGCCGTAGTGCCGTGCGTTCTGTGCGCCCACGAGGGCGGCGACGACGGCCAGGAACTCGTCCTGGAAGCGTTCGGTCGCGCGGACGGCCGCAGCTGTGTCATCCGCCGGTGCGCAGAGGCGCCGGACGCGATCGAGCCCTTCGCCGCGTTGCCCAGGACGGTCCCCGCGCCGTCTGAACAGCAGTTGGTACAGGTGTGGCTGGCCCCGGCCGACACCGATGAGAGCGTGAAGAGCGCCGCACAGCCTCTCGGAGGCCGAGAGCGCCGGATCGGTCCGCAGGGCGCGCACCTGGTCGCTGATCCGATCCCAGCCCTCGGTCGCGACGGCGGTCAGCAAACTGTCCTTGTCCGCGAAGTGACGGTACGGCGCGCCTCGTGTCATGCCTGCCCGCGCGCCCACCTCGCGCAAGGTGACCGCTTCGGGGCCGCCGAGGTCGAGGAGCTCGGCAGCCGCGTCGAGCAGAGCGCGGCGGGTGAGGGCGGCGGACTCCGCACGGGTGACCATGACGCCCATCTTACAGTTGACGGTGTCATCCGAACTGCTACTGTCATTCAGGTGACAACGTCATCTGAAAACGAGAAGCTCATCGTCGTAACCGGGGCCTCCACGGGCATGGGCGCGTCAGCCGCACGTGAACTGGCTGGCCAGGGATTCCACGTCCTGGCCGGGGTACGGCGCGACCGCGATGCGGACGCCATACGATCGGCCGGCATCGAGCCGGTCATCCTCGACATCACCAAGTCCGACCACGTGGAGGCACTCGCGGCACGGGTCGCCCGCGACCCATGCGCCCTGCACGCGCTCGTCAACAACGCCGGCATACAGGTGAACGCACCGGTCGAGTCCTTGCCGATGGCGCAGTGGCGATGGGTGTTCGAGGTCAATCTGTTCGGCCACATCGCCGTCACCCAGGCACTCCTGCCCGCGCTGCTGCGCAGCAAGGGGCGCGTGATCAACATCAGCTCGGTCGGCGGCAAGGTCGCCATGGCCACCTACGGCGCGTACGCAGGCGCGAAGTTCGCTCTGGAGGCGGTCAGCGACTCGCTCCGCCGGGAGGTCGCACCGCTGGGCGTGCACGTGGTCGTGGTCGAGCCGGGCGGCGTCCGCACGGAGATGGCCGCCCGCGGGATCACGACGGCGAACGATCTGGCCGCCAATATGACGCCGGAGCAGGATGAGCGCTACGGGAGCCTGGTCGAGGCGACCAACACGCTGATGGCCACGGGTACGTCGTCGGGTGTGACCGCCGACGCCGCCGCCCGGGTCATCGCGAAGGCCGTGACGACCCGCAGGCCGCGCACCCGCTACACGATCGGCCGTGATGCCGCGCTGGTCACCCGGCTGGCCCGGATACTGCCCGACCGCACGCTCGACCGCGTCACCGCCGCCAACCTGCGTCGCCACTACCCGAAGGGCGGTGGCGGCGCCAACGCGGAGCGTCGATCTCCGTTCCTGGGCCTCTGTACACAGCCGGACAGGCATGGCGAACCCGCTGGGTGAGGGGCGCACACGACGGGATCGGCGAGAGCCACCGGGCCCGGTGTCGGGGAGCCATCCCGGCACCGGGCCCAGGACGTGCTCAGCGAGATCGGCTGGAGCCGTTCCTGCCTCGTGGTGGTGCGCGAGGCATCCGGGGTTCGGAGGCCATGCAAGCAGGCACGCGCCGTGCGACAGCGGACGCTGAGGGGGCGAGCCGCGCGACGCGGGGTTCTTCCCGTACCTCGCCGACCACGCGCCCTGCCGAGGGGGGCGCCCCTGGTCAGTCCCTGTCTCGCTCCGACGTTGTTCCGGCTGTCGCTGCTTCGGCACCATGATCGCTGCTTGCCGGTTGGACCAGGTCGTTCACCAGATCGGGTCTCCCGGACATGCGCGGTCGCACACAGCCGTCCGAACCGGAAAGAACCTCCGGCGAGGAACCGCACATCTGTGCCACAAGCCGCGCCGTGTACGAGCACGGTGTGCGGGCCGCCGCCCGGCCGGTAACGGGGAGGGGGCGACAGGCTACTTCCCGGGGTCGTGACCCCAGTTCATCAGGGAGTAGCGCCACCGGGTGTCCGTGACATCTCCCTCGGGCCGCTGTTCGACGTGCCGTCGGACGTAGCCGCTGACCTTGCGCATGTGGGCGAGATCGCCGTCGCCGAGGTCCGCCTTCCTGGTGCGCAGCAACTCCACGATCCGGCGGCCCGAAGCGTGGCCCGTCGACTCGCCACCGCCATCCTTCTGACCCACCTCGCGCGACTCGTCAGTCTTGAGCCACTTCTCGAGCTCGCCGGCCGTCATGTTGACCGCCTCGCCGAACTGATCAAGGGTTTCCTGCCGCTCCTCGTCGTGCTTGCCGCTCATGAACCGCCACCCTTCTTGCGGAGTGAGCCGGGCTTGTGTACCGCGGACTTGCCCGTCTTGTCGCTCTCCACCTCGTACTGCGGTTCGTCCTTGGAGGCGTCCACGGTTCGGCCGGCGGCCTCGGTCCGCTCGTCGACTTTCCGTGTCACTGTGCCTTCGACGTCCTGCCCATGGCTCTTCCATGTCACGTCGTCGCCCTTGGAGAGCTTCTTGTTCTTCCGCTTGTCGGCCATGGCAACGTCCTCTCTCTCACCGGCACCTCGGGCCGCCGGCACTCGCCCGGCTCCGCCAGCATCACCGCCGTTCGGCCCCGGCGCATGCCGGAGGCGCGTGGTGTCGGGAGAAGGGGAGGTCGGCGGCGTACCCCACCCGTACGGTGGTCCTGGTCTCCGCCCCGGCCGTGCGACGCCCGGTCTTGGCAGCTCTGCGGCGATGGTGCCGCACGGGCCGCCCTGCGGCCATCCAGGACGGGCGCCTGTCGGACGGGTGAGGTCACGGACCGGCGGGACACACCGGCTCAGTCGTGGGACGCGGCCCGCAACGCACGGGGAGGAAGGCGGGCAGACGGGCGCGAATGGGCGATCCTGGGGGAGACGTGCACGCGATCGCCTACGGCCGACCGGTTCCGTTCGGCCTGCCGCGGGACTGCCGGCTCTCCGTCGGGAAGCGGAACACGTGCAGACCATCTGCCGTGCGGTAGTCATGCAATGCTCGGGTTGGCTGATTCGACCAGCGTGTCGTGTTCCTGTTGCTCACCTCTCCCTTCGTTGCGTCCCGCCGCGCCGGGTCACTGGCGTGACGTGGCCGGCCTGAGCGGTTCGGGAGGCCCGACCAGGAATCATGCCTGGCTGGAGAGAGGGCTCCTCAGCTCCGTACGGAGACGGATCGAGGTGTCGACGAGCAGTCCGGTTCCGTTATGGCGAAGCTCCTTCGCGTAGTTCGCGACGAGGTCGAGATCCCGCAGCTGCCGGCGCAATTCGGAAGCCAGTGCCTCGTCCGGATCATGCGCGAGCTCGACGTCTTCCCGTTCGGCCGCGTACTCGAGCTGTTGATCAACCGCCTCCACCGCTCGCTGACTGGTCCAGTTCGCGAAGTCGCGGCAACCGAACAGGTAGGCGTGCGCGGCATGCAACGTAGCCGCGGCGGCCGACTCGTCCGCATCGTCGGGCCCGTCCTGGCCGTCGTTGTGGCAGTACTCACTGAGCATGTACTGGGCCACACCGCGCTTCACGGCCGGGTAGGCCGTCGGGTCGCCGAGAACACCCTCCCACACAGAGTTCAGCAGAGGGCGAAGGCTCACGGTGAACGGCGCCTGCTCGTCCGCGGGCAGCGCCTCGTGCCAACGCATGAGGCGTTCCGCGACGCCAGTGGCAAAGACGCCGCGCTCAGCGGACGATGCCTGCTCCAACCGCGCCTCCACCAGTGCCGCAAGCTCTTGCCACGTGTCCATGCGAGCCGTCCCGGGATCGTGAAATCAGCGTGTGCGCTGCGACCACGATCATGGCATTCACCAGTGACAACGCGTCCTGGGGGCTCTCGGACGGGAGAGCGTGAGCGCATTCCGACGGGTACGGGTCCCGCGTCGGTGATGCGTGTTCCGGGCGGACCCGGAGCACCCGTCGCGGCGCCGACCGGGAGGGGGCTGCGAGCGTCCCCGAGTGGGCGACGACCGGCCGAGGCCTTCGTGCAGGTGGAGCAGGGTGTGGGGCATCGGCGCTGCCGGGGGGTTCATGCGTCGCCCATGACCAGGCCCTCGATGGTGTGTTTCTGCGTCATGGGCGTCAACTCGTCCACGATGGGGCAGTCGAGGTGCCGACGCACCCGGTCGGGGAGTGTCTCCCAGTAGCTGCGGGTCACGGCGGTGTCGTGCCGGTCCCCGTTGTGCGCCTCCGGCCCGTCCACCCCGAGGACGAGCACGGGGCGGGGTTGTGCGGAGTGGTTGGTGGTGCCGCGATGGATGGTCAGCGCTGACCGGGCCGAGATGTCGCCGCGCTGCGGGTACTTGCGGACGGCCCGCTCCTCGTACCGGCCGTAGAGCGACTTGGGCGGGAACATGCCGTGCCCGAACTCGGGGCTGTCGTCCCACTGGGTTCCGGGCGCGATCTCGAACGGGCCCATGTCCTCGCCCGTGTCCACCGTCGTCACGTTGACGGCGAGGGAGGTCAGGCGCCGCTCACGGCGCGTCTCCTCCGGGATGGGAAAGTCGCGGTGCCAGGGCTGATTCACCGCGCCCTCCAGCGGCACGTCGAACCCGAGTTCCACGATCCGGTAGTCCGGCCCCAGTGCCGCGGTGCACAGCGAGCGCACCCACGGGTGGTCGACCAGCTCCACGAATCCCCGGATCTGCTCGGGGTGCACCTCCACGTAGTAACGGTTCGGGCCGCGTCCGACAGCCCCGCCCGGGCGGGCAAGCGCCTCCTGGAAGGCTCGGTTCACGTCCTCGCCGAGCCGGTTGACCCACTCTGTCGCGAACGCCCCTTTTCGCGCTGTGATGCCGTCCCTGTAGAGATTGTCGATGTCCGCTGACACGTCGATGTCCAGACTCTCGGCGGAGATGCCGGGAAAGGTGTGTACGCCCATGGTGTGGCTCCTTGCGCTAGAAGGTGCAGCCATATTGCAACGTTGAATGCGACGTTGCAATAGTCGTGTGGAATCTTGGTGGCCAGCGGTGCCACGTGCGAGGATGGGGCGCGTGAGCAGCCGCCTGAAGGACGTCGCCGCCCTCGCGGGGGTATCGACACGAACCGTGTCCAATGTGGTCAGCGGCTCGGCCCCGGTGGCCGCGGAGACGCGGGCGCGGGTCCAGGCCGCCCTCGATGAGCTCGGGTATCGCCCGAACATGGCCGCCCGCAGTCTGCGGGCCGGTCGCACCGGCCTGATCGGCCTGGCCATTCCGGAACTGCACTCGCCCTATTTCGGCGAACTCGCCAGTCTGATCGTCGAGGCCGCACAACAGCGCTCGTGGACCGTTGTCATCGACCAGACCTTCGGAGACCCGCACGCCGAGAAGCGCCTCCTGGAGGGCGTCGGCAGCCGTCTGGTGGATGGTCTCGTCATCAGTCCCTGGTCGCTCGGTCCGGAGGAACTGAGCGACCGGTCCCGGGACGTCCCGGTCGTCCTCCTGGGGGAGCAGCCGCCCCGGGGACTGGCGGATCGCGTCGCCGTCGACAACGTTCTCGCGGCTGATGGGGCGACGACTCATCTGATCGAGTCGGGGCGCAGGCGCATCGCCGCGATCGGTGTGCAGCCCCACCTGCACAACGAGACAGCCAGGCAGCGCCTGGCGGGCTATCACCAGGCGCTGCGACGCGCCGGGCTGCTTCCGGACCCCCACTTGGAGAAGGCCGTGACGGCTCTGCACCGAGCTGACGGGGCCTCGGCAATGGCCGCTCTCCTGGAGGCCGACACGCGCCCGGACGCGGTTTTCGCCTTCAGTGACGAACTGGCCCTGGGGGCACTGCACATCGCCCACGAGCGAGGCGTACGCGTCCCGCAGGACCTCGCCGTGGTGGGGTTCGACGGAACCGAGGACGGAAGGTACGCCAATCCGCCTCTGACCACGGTCGTGCCGGACAAACGGCAGATCGCCGAGCGTGCCCTGCAGTGCCTTGCCGACCGCATCTACAGCCCCGCGTCAGCGGTGCCGCCACAGGACGTAGTGATCTCACACCACCTGGAGAAGCGCGCGAGCAGTGGTCCCGCGCGCCCCCTGCCGACGAACATCGCGGCAGCCGTCTGATCCTGTAGTGCTGCTGCCGGGAACACAGAAGCGCTGCTGCGATCCGGCCCGTGCCTCCTTCGGCGCCACCGGTAGGTGACCTCTCGGCTCGCCGGACGGGACTTGACGGGCCTTGAGGCGCCGGGGCGACCGGCTGGGCAGCTCACCACCACGCAGGCAGGGTGCATGCGCGCGCCGTCTCGCCCGTCCACGACCGGCCGCACCCCGGCAACGGCAGAGCACGCTTGCCGTCACGGGACGGCCCTCCAGCACGGGCTTCGCCGGACGGCCGGGCCGACGTCCCCGCCAGTGCGTACAGCGCCGATGAGCCGATCCTGGCTACGGGCAGTGATGGCCGTACTCGTCGCCGGCGGGGCGCCCCGTCCCCCGTACCGCACACCCGCCGTCGCCACGAATGGTGTTGCTTCGTAAAATTCTTACGGTGTGCGGCTCTTGGCCTGCCCGGCCCCGGCACCACGCGCCGGACGGGCAGACCGTACGCACCGCATTCCGCACGACCCCTCAGGAGCAGCTCGCGTGATCAATCGACGGCTCCCGGCACTCCTGTTGGTGCTGGGCGGACTGCTGTGCGGATGTTCGGCCGCTCCGGCCGACACGCACTCTCCCTCGGCCGAGGAAAGGCCCTTCTGGCGGGACGAGTTCGACGGATCGGCGGCCGCCCGCCCGTCGGAGGAGTCCTGGAACACCGAAACCGGAAACCGGGACGCCGAGGGGTGGGGCAACAACGAGCTGCAGTTCTATACGGATGACGTGGCCAACTCGGCCCTCGACGGCACGGGAAACCTGGTGATCTCGGCGAGGCCGGCTCCCGCCGAATCCGAGCTGCCCTGCTACACACAGGAGTTCTGCACCTGGACGTCGGCCCGCCTGACCACCGAGGGAAAGGTCGCGCTCACCCGTGGTCGTGTGGAGGTCCGCGCGAAGATGCCCACGGGAACGGGGCTGCTCCCCGCGATCTGGATGCTGGGCGACAACGGCGTCGAATGGCCGGGGCAGGGGGAGATCGACATCTGTGAGGTGGTCGGCGGTGAACCGCGAACGGTCTACGGCACCGCCCACGGGCCGACCTACTTCAACGAGAACGGGATCGGAGGCTCCGCCACTCTTCCGGCCGACGCGTCGCAGGCGTTCCACACCTACGCCGTCGACAAGGAGCCTCACCGCATCACATGGTCCGTGGACGGGGAGCCGTATCTCACCCTGACTCCGTCGAAGCTGCCGACGCCACGCGACTGGGTCTTCGAACAGGACATGCACTTGCTGCTCAACGTCGCCGTGGGAGGCGACTGGCCCGGCTCTCCCGACTCCTCGACGCCGTCGCCCGCGAAGATGACGGTCGACTACGTCCGCTTCTACGGCACGGGCCGCGCGTGATGCTCCACCGCTCATGGGTAAGGTCGGTCCGGAGGTGCGCTCCGGGGTCCGTTCTGCGGGCCTGTCCGATGACCACGGGGGTGTGAGAAGTCGAATTCCGGACTCCGATTCCCTGTCGTGTGGCCCGTCGATCCCGCAGGCACCGAGTGGAGGGCTGAAGGCGGAATGCAACGCGAGCAGGCCGGTGTCCAACTTCCTGAGGGGGCCTGGTGGGACTGGGAGGTCCTGGCCTGGAATGCCGGTCAGTTCCGTCTTGCGGCCGGAAACGACCTCACCTACCACCACGGCTTGGAGCTGGTCTTCAGCGATCCGGCCTTCGTCAGTTGTCCGGTGATGTTTCACGACCCTGTCTTCCGGGTGGCGACGAGCCAGGAACTGGTGCGCGTTGTTCGTCAGCTCGGCGAGGAGCCGCCCGTGCTTGTCGCTTTCGAAGCGGATGCGGGCGGTCGGGCGCCCGTCTCCTGTCTCATTGCCGCGGAACGGTTCGAGGTCGTGCATGAAACCGTTCTTCGCTACTGGCGGGACGACGCAACCCCTGGTCAGCGCTTTGCCTCGTGGGTGCGGCCTCCGGTGAAGCCGAGGGAGTGAGCTGTGCGGCCGTCGCCGGGGCGGGCGGCGCGAAGGCGGGCGGCGCGAAGACCACAGCCTCGTCGGATCGTCGGCCGAGACGCCGGCAGAGCTGTTCCATCATGCGGTTGCAGGTGGTACACGGATCCGCCGAACCGCAAGTGGCTCCGCCCTCCGGTGTGAGGGGGAGCCACTTGAGATGGTGCGGGCCGCCGGGTCAGGCGCGACGGGAATGCCGGTTCCCGGTGATGACCCGGTACAGGGCGAGAAGAATGATGGAGCCTGCGATAGCGGCGATCCATGTCGAGAGGTCGAAGAAGCCGTCGATGGAGTCGACGCCGAAGATGACCTTGCCGAGCCAGCCGCCGAGGAGGCCTCCCGCGATGCCGATGAGCATCGTGATGATGATGCCGCCGGGGTCCTTGCCCGGCATCAGGGCCTTGGCGATAAGGCCGGCGAGCAGTCCGATGATGATCCAGGCCAGAATGCCCATGATGCGTCTCCTACCTCTGTGTATAAAGTTGGTGTTAGGTGCCGTCTTTACCGGCCTGAGGTTTCCAAACACTCAGAGCGGCAGCAAAGCGGACGACCGCCGGCGGCGCGGCCGTGTCACGCCTGCGCCTGCCTCCCGGCGCCAGGTCAGCGCTGCTCGTCACTACCGACGAGGCGTGTCCGCGGCGCGGACCGGTGCTGAGAGCCGAGCATGATCCGAACGAGCGGCCCTGGGGCGACGTGCTGCGCGCACCTCGGTGTGCACCTTCCCCGTCTGCTGGGTGCCGGCTGACCCCGGCGGCACCGGACGTGCCGGGTTCGCATGTCTCGGCCGACTGCTACTGATGCGCTTGTTCGCCACCACCTCACACGGCGCGATCGGGTCGAGCACGTCATCGACGACCACGACCATGGCCACGACACCGCGAGCCGAACCGGTGCGGACGGCTTCGCCCCGAAGAGGGACGGCGTGCAGCGGTTGTGGCATCCGCGAACACCTCGTCGGCCGCTGGCCCACGTCCGGACCCTGGGGACCGGGAGATCCCTCATCCTGCGCGAGGACGCCCGGTGGCCGCCCCTACGCAATGCACCGCGATCAGGTGGTGTGACGACCGATCGCGTCCACCACAACGCGTCCTACAGCATCCGTGCGGAATTTCCCCGCTGCACCCCTGCCGTTGGCCAGGCCTGGCTACCTTCGCCTCGGCCGGTCCGGTACTAGCGAGGTATATCCATGAGCACTCCGATCCAGCGCACGTCCCCACGGCAGTCCGTAGCAGTCCTGACGTCGGCCCGGCAGCGTCGGGAAGGGAGCAGGATCGGGAATACGTCCGCACGCTCGACGGAGCACGCCCTCCTCGAGATGCAGTCCCGCGCCGGCAACCGGGCCACGACCGCGGCGGTGCAGCGTGCCCGGGACACCTCGGGTGGGAGGGCGGCGGAGAGCGGCAGCACGTCCGCCCCGGCGAAGAAGAAGGACTATCGCGACCGGCTCGCCGGGCTCCTCGACAGGTTCAAGAAGAATCTCGAGCCCATCGACACCTTCATCAAGGGATTCCAGACTCCCAGCAACGCGGGGCTCACCCAGCAGGCCGCCGTCGCGGCCAACGAGGGCCTCAAGCACTCCGCCGCCGCCTCGGGGACCTCCGCAGCGTCGGGGAACCTCCTGACGGAGGCCGCCGGCACCGTGGTCAGCGGCATGGACGCGTACAAGAACATGAAGGACGCCAAGAAGTACGAGACCGGAGCCAACCACCACACGGCGAAGAAGAAGGCCAAGACCAAGGGTGCCGACACGGTCGTCGGTGCGGCCGGCTCGGGAAGCTACAGCGCTGCCATTGCCAAGGAGGTGACCAAGATGCAGAAAGCGGCGGACGCCGCCGTGGCATCCGAGGCGAGCGGTATCGCCAGTGCTTCCATCGGTGCGATCAAGGGTATGCGGTCCGCCTTTCGCGTCGGGGGAGCGGCCCGCAAGTACAAGCAGGTCAAGAGCCTGGGAGACCCCCATCTCGTCCACGCGGGGTCACTGGCCCGGCTGAACGAGTCGCGGGAGCAGGCCAACTGGGCCGCAGCGGAGGCCTACGTCGCGCTGGACGCCTACTGGGGGCATGAGGGCCCGGGTCGGCTGGAGCTCGTCTCCGAGGCCGTCGACGCCGCTTGGGAGGCGATGGGTGAAGCCCGTGACGCCGCCGAGAGCCTCCAGCGCGCCGAGAAGGACGTGGAGATGCTGAGCACGGTGCAGGGGTACGCGAAGAAGAAGCAGATCGCCAAGATGGGCAAGGAGACGATCGGCGGTGGCGGCGAGTCCACCAAGGCCGCGGCGGGCGTTGTGACGGCGGTAGCGGCGGGAACAGTCGGGCTCGCGAGCAACCCGGTCGGATGGGGCCTCGCAGGGGCCGGGGCCGGCCTCGTCCTCGGCGTCACCATGTACAAGGCGCTCCGCGCCGCCACGAAGCGCTACGAGGAGGTCCACCACCCCGAGCGCTGGGCGCCGAAGGGCGAGACCCCTGAGGAGGCCGCGTCCCGCAAGGAGTCACTGAAGCATGCCCTGAAGTTCTGGAAGAAGGTGTCGAAGGGCGAACGCCAGGCCATGGCGCGCGAGATCTACGCCTTGGCGGCGGGCCCCGACATCTCCGGGAGCGGCAACACGACGGCCGAGATGCGGGAGTCCGCCAGGGCCCTGCTCATCGCTCTCAAATCCGGCCCCGCCAAGCACAAGCTGGAGCCGGAGGCGTGGGCCGAGACCCTCAACGACCCGGCGAAGACCGCACATTGGATCAAGGAGATCGGGGAGCAGCTGGCCTCGGGCTGATCCGGAGGCATCACCGCTGTGGCTGGGCGAGCGGGCGAGGACGCACTGCGGTCCGGCCTGCCGTGGTACGCGCTGCGTGCCGTGCGGAGCCGTTGTCCTGCCTGATGGCGATCGTGATCGACGGGCTCACAGGCTTCCTCGCCCCAGACCTGGTCCTCCTCCCGCCCCGGCACGAGGAGCTCATTCGACTCAGCGGAGCCGCTGCCCGCACCCTGCCCGTCGGTTGCCCACCGCCACCTCGGTCCCCTGTCATCGCGAGATGCGGCTGATGCCGCGTACTCGACCGGATGCCGCCTCTCGCACGGTGGCGCGTGGCAAGCCGCACCTGCAGTCAGATTGCAGCCTCGTCTGCCGGTGCGGGCACGGCGTGCGGACGGAGGACCATGAGCGACTCCTCCAAGGTCGCCACCATGGCGAAGGGGAACCGGTCGAGTTCAAGACAGAGGGCGACGTCGTCAGGATGGGCCCCTTGGCGCGCCCCGTCCCTCAGCTCGGCGGCCGCGCGCGACGTGCCGGCGCGGCGGAGGAAATCGGCTGCGGGCGTCCCGGCGCCGGTTGCCCTCCCGGCGATGTACTCGGCGCACGCCAGATCTTCGTCTGCTTGCCCTCCGTCGCCGGTGACCACGAATGTGACGCTTTCACACTGCTGCGTCCGCAGGACCCGAGCCGTTGCCTCCGCCACCACGAAGCCGGCGCACAACACCAGCGACGCCTCCTTGACCGCGAGGGCGCCGACTGTCCCTGCCGTGGTCTTCTGCACGACGGTGCGTCCGCCGAGGTCGATCGACCTCAGCAGACCCGGCGAGTTGACGGTGTCGAACCCCGCCGCGGGTGGACCGTCCTTGAGTGCCACCCAATCCGGGTGGGTGGCCTTGAGGACCATGGCTTCGTCCAGCGACTCCGCAAGAACGATGCTGTCCGCCCCTTGGGCAAAGGCCCAGGCAGCCACCGTGAAAGCATGCATGACGTCGACTACGACCGCCACGGACGGGGCGTCGGTCAACTCGGCGGTGCCGAGGAAGCGAGCATCCATTCCGTCATGATCGCGCATGCCGACTCGAGTGACCCGGGCTGAGATGCACTTCACATCGATGGTGGCGGAATGTGACATCTCGGGGCCCGTGTCATGAAGGCAGGGTGCAACGACACTGGCTGTTCTCGATATGCCGCCGTGCGGCGAGCTCCGATGGCACCGGAGCGTCAGGACGTCACTTCAGTGATCCATAGGTCGTGACAATTGATCGAGGGGTGAGCGGGATTTCGGCGCGCCTCGTCCTTCTGGTGTGCTGCCGGGCCGTGACGGGGGACGACTCAGGGTGCGGCGCCAGGTCGGCTGTCGGCGGCGCCGGGGTGACCCTGTGACCCGCTTCCGCACAGGGCCCGGCTGCTGCGGCAAGGCACCCGGGGCGGAACCCCCGTCTTCCCGCTGGTCCCCGGGCTCCGGAGCGGGCCGCCGGGTGGTCGTGACGGAGCCAGGGTCAGGGGCGGTCCAGGCCCCACGTCTCCAGCGCGTACGGCCGGCCCTTCTCCTCGCCCGTGATCAGCGGCACGTCGAGCAGCCTGAAGCCCGCCCCGGTCGCCACGGCGACGCTCGCGGCGTTGTCCGCCTCCAGCTCCAGGATGACCTGCGCCGCGCCCAGCTGTTCGAAGGCGTACGTCGCCATCAGCCGTACCGCCCGCGTCGCGAGCCCTCGGCCCCGGTACGCCGGGCCTACCGCGTAGCCGAGCTCCGTGCCTTCGGGGGCGCGCCGGAGCATGACCTCGCCGAGCGGTGCGCCGCCGTCGGTGGTGATGGCCAGCAGGATGGTCGTGCCGTCCTTCCGGAGCTGTCGTGCGCGGTCCAACCGGGCGTGGGCGGCGGCTTCGTCGAACGGCGAGACGATGGGTGTCCAGTACGCGATGTCGGGGTGGTCGAACAGCTCCCGCATCGCGGCAAGGTCGCCCTCCGTCCAGTCGCGCAGAACGAGTCCCTCGCCGGAGAGGTTGATCCGCTCGGGCAGGGATGGCGGGTCGCTGTGCATGGTGGGCCCTCCTGGCTTGCTCAGGACGAGCCAGAATAGCCGGGGCGGGCGGAGGCTTCCGCGACGCCCGGCGATGAAGCGGGGAGCGCGCGGATGCCCGCGTGCTGTGCCTGGAGGGTGTCGGTGTCCGAGGGAACTTCGGAATGCGACGATCCACCCAAGTGATCGGATCTCCTCCCCTCGGCCCGTCAGTGAACTGTTGACAGGCCGGATCAGCATGATCAATCATCGCGGGACGGCAGCCCTGATCGCCTCTGTTCGGTCGTGAGGCCGGTGCGAGCGGGGTAGCACCCGCCACACGGTCGGCATGAGGTCGATCCTGTGCACCAGCGGCTTCGCGGCTCGAGCTCACACCACGCAGCGGGGCGCGGGGTCGCGCGGTCCCCCCTCACGTACGCACACAGTCGGGAAGGCAGCCCCCCGGTGCCACACGCCTCACGCCATGTCAGTCCCCCCACGCCGGCGGCTCCGGAGCCGGTCGGGCGACGCGATCCCGGTGCCCCGGCGTCGATCAGGCCGGCCTCGTTCGCCCAGAAGCGCCTCTGGTTCCTGGCCCAACTCCCCAGCGGGAACGCCGCGTACAACGAGCCGCTCGCCTTCCGGCTCGACGGGCCGCTCGACTGCGGCGCCCTGGCCCGTTGCCTCGACTTGCTGACGGAGCGTCATGAGGTGCTCCGGACACGCCTCGTGGAGCACGACGGGGAGGTGTGGCAGCACATCGACCCGCCCGGCGCCGGATTCTCCCTGGCTCTCGTCGATCTGACGAACAGTGCTGATCCCGACGCGCGCCTCGAAGCGCTCCGGTCGGAGGAGGCAGGCACCCCCTTCGACCTGGCCGCCGGCCCGCTGGGGCGCGGCCACCTGGTCACTCTGGGGGCAGGGAGCCAGCTACTCATGCTGACGTTCCATCACACCGTGTACGACGGACACTCGATGAGCGTCATGATGCGTGAACTCGGCCGGCTCTACGCGGCCCGGACATCCGGTGGGGCCGACCCGCTGCCTCCGCTCGCCATGCAGTACGCCGACCACGCGCAGGTCCAGCACGACGCTGTCACCGGCGGTGCTCTGGCCGGCCAGGAGTCCTACTGGCAAGGTGTTCTCGCCGGTACCCCCGCCGTGCTGGAGCTCCCCGCCGACCGCACGCGCCCCGCCGAGCAGGCGTACGAGGGCGGCCGGATCGAGTTCACGGTCGATCCCGCGACCACCGACGAGCTGCGTGCCATGGCACGCAGGCACGGAGCCACGCTCTTCGTGACCGTTCTGACCGGATGGGCGATCCTGCTCTCACGGCTCTCCGGACGCAGCGACATCGTTGTCGGCAGCCCGGTTGCCAACCGTCGCGGACCCGCCGCCGCAGGCCTGATCGGTTTTCTCGTCAACTCGCTGCCCCTGCGGGTCGACCTGTCCGGGTCACCCACGGTGACCGAGGCGCTGACGCGGACCCGCGCCGTCGTACGCCAAGCGCTCCGGAACCAGGACCTGCCCTTCGAGCGGATGGTGGAGCTGGTCAACCCGCCTCGCAGCGCCGCCCACACCCCCCTCTTCCAGACGATGTTCGCCTGGCAGCCGGACCGGCACGACCTCCTCGACCTGCCCGGAGTGCGGGTGCACCCCCTGCCGATCGGTCACGCTCCCGCCCGCTTCGAGCTGTCGCTGGTGGCGGTCGATGCCGGGGACCGCGTCCAGGGCCACCTGGACTACGCCACCTCGCTGTACGACCCGGCGACGGCGCGGCGCTGGGCCGGACACCTCGAACACCTGCTGCGGGACATGGCACGCGCACCCGAGCGGACCATCGGGGAGCTTGAGCTGATGGACGACGAGGAACGGCTGCGCCTGCTGCGCGACTGGGATGCCACCGGAGGCGTGCTGGAGCCCGCGCCCCGTGCACCCGCAGGCTCGGTGACGCCGTCTTCCGTCCTGGCGGCCACCGGGCTCGTGGAGCTCTTCGAGGCTCAGGTGCGCGCCCGGCCGCACCACACGGCCGTCGTCGGCACCGACGACACCCTCGACTACGCGGCCCTCGACCGCCGGGCCGGCCGCCTCGCCCACGCCCTCACCGCCCGCTCCGTGGGCCCCGGCGACGTGGTCGGCCTGCACGTCAGCCGCACGACCGCGCTGGCCGTCGGCATCCTCGGCATCCTCAAGGCCGGTGCCGCCTACCTCCCCCTCGACCCCGGGCAGCCGTACGACCGGCTCACCGCCATGACCGAGGACGCGGACTGCCCCCTGGTGCTGAGCGACCGTGCCGAGGACGGACGCCCCGGTCAGTGGCTGGACCTGGCGGCAGTCGAGGCCGAGGGAACCGACGAGCGGGCGACGGCCGGCATCGGCCACGCCCCTGACCGGCTCGCTTACGTGATCTTCACCTCCGGCTCCACCGGACGGCCCAAAGGCGTCGCCGTGGAGCACCGCAGCGTGCTCAACCTGTTCGCCAACTGGCAGTCCCGAATGTGCTCCGGACCCGGCGAGCCCGGCTCCGCCTGGTCCAGCATCGGGTTCGACGCCTCGGTCCACGAACTGCTGCTCCCGCTGATCACCGGCGGAACGCTGCACATCGTCCCCGAGGAGTTGCGCGGTGATCCGGCTGCCCTCATGACGTGGATGCGCGAGCACGGCATCACCCAGGCCTTCCTGCCACCCGCGTACGTGAAGTGGATCGACGAGGACCCCGCCCGGCGGCTGGCGGGACTCCGGCTGCGTACTCTGCTCACCGGCGTCGAGTCGCTCACCGGGGCCGCCCTCCACCGCCTGACCCGGCATCTGCCCGGTCTGCGGATCTGTTTCGGCTACGGACCCACCGAGGCGACGCTCTACAGCACCGCCTACTACGAGCCCGGTCCGCTGGAGCGGCAGTGCCCGGTGGGGCGTCCGCTCGGCAACACCCGGCTGTACGTGCTCGACCCGGATCTGCGACCGGTGCCGCCCGGCGTGGTCGGCGAGGTCTACCTGGGCGGTGACTGCCTCGCCCGGGGCTACCTCAACCGCCCCGACCTCACCGAGGAACGCTTCCTGCCCGACCCGTTCCTCCCCGGAGAACGCGTCTACCGCACCGGAGACCTCGCCCGCCGCCTCCCCGACGGTCAGGCCCATTACGCGGGCCGCGCCGACGACCAGGTGAAACTGCGCGGGTTCCGGATCGAACCCGCTGAGATCGAGGCCGCGCTGGGCACGCTCCCCGGTGTCCGTGAGGCAGTCGTCCTGGCCGACCCGGACGCCGACGGACAGCCCCGGCTCGTCGCCTGTGTCGGGAGGGGCGAGGCGGCACAGCGCACCACCCACGACTGGCGCACCGCGATCGGCCGCCTGCTGCCCGACTACATGGTCCCGGCCGCCTTCGTGGACCTGCCGGCCCTGCCGCTCAACCGCAGCGGGAAACCCGACCGGGAGGCGCTGCTCCTGCTCGCGCGCTCCCAGGCGTCCCGCGGGGTCAACGCGGCCAGCCCGCGCGACCACATAGAGCACGGCCTGTACCGGATATGGGGGGAGATCCTGCTCGCCCCGGACATCGGCATCAGCGGCGACTTCTTCGAGATGGGGGGCACCTCCCTGTCCGCGATCAAGATGGCGCACCGCATCGCCGAAACGTTCGGCCGGTCCATACCGGTGGCCGAGATCATCCTCCGGCCCACCATCGAGGCACTCGGCGCAGTGCTGCGCGAGGAAGGGGCACCCGACGCCACCGGCAACGTCATCGAGTTCCGGGGTGGCACCGGCGCGCGCGTGATCTGCGTACACCCCGCCGGAGGCACGGCCTTCTGCTACCTGCCGCTGACCCGACTGCTGCCCGAGTCCGTCGCCCTGCAC
The DNA here is from genome assembly GCA_014651175.1 of Streptomyces clavifer. Lineage (GTDB taxonomy): Bacteria > Actinomycetota > Actinomycetes > Streptomycetales > Streptomycetaceae > Streptomyces > Streptomyces clavifer. The sequence continues at coordinate 73,565 of BMWJ01000011.1, forward strand.
GGCATCCAGTCCTCAGGGCTGAACGCAGGCGAGAACCACCTGCCGGACGTCGAGGCGATGGCGGAGACGTACCTGCGGCTCCTGGAGCCCCTGGGCCCGGGGCCGCTCGTGTTGACCGGCCTGTCCTACGGCGGACTCGTCGCCCACGAGATGGGGCGCAGGCTCGCCCTGCGCGGCCGTACCGACGTCAGCGTCGTCCTGCTCGACACCCAGGCCACCGACGACCCGGCCGCCCGCGCCGCCATCGCACCCGTGGACATGGCCGAGTTCCGCGACAAACTGGTGCGGTTCAACGGCATGTACCCCGGTATCGAGGACGCCCAGGTGGAACGGTACTTCCACATCTACAACCACAACCGGATGACCGCCCGAGACCACGTCCCGGCCACCTCCGGTGCACGTGTCGTCCTCGCCCAAGCGGTGCCCGGGCGCGAGGACACCCCCTTCCACGCGGAGGTGCGCGACTTCTGGCGGCGCCGCTGCGCCGACCTCCGGATCGAGACCATGGACTGCGACCACTGGGAGATACTGGAAAGCGCCGAGGTGCCACACGTGGCGGACATCATCGCCGCCGAACTCGCGCACCACGCAGCTCCGTCGGTCACCGGCAACGTCCTTCCGGCCCGGGAGGCGTGATGCACGACCGCCCCCTCCAGCCTGCCGACGCACGCGCGGACTCCCCCTCCCCGGCCGTCCACCCGCTTCCGCCGGCCTCCACCCTGGCCGAGGCCGTGCTCGCCCAGGCCCGGCGCGCCCCCGGCGCCCCCGCAGTCGAGGACGGAACGGTCGTCATCGACTACGCCGGACTCGACCGCCTCAGCGGCCGGGTGGCGTCCGGCCTGCGCGCCGCCGGCGTACGTCCTGGTCAGGCGGTCGCCGTCTGCCTTCCCCGTTCGTGGCGGCTCGTCTGCGTCATGCTCGGCATCCGCCGTGCCGGGGCGACCGTCGTACCGCTGGACCGTCTCAGCCCCGACCGGCGCCGCCGGCACATACTCGGCGACTCCGCAGCGGTGGCTGTCGTGCACGCGGCGTCGGACGGAATCGACCTGCCGGCCTCCCTCCCCGCACTCGACGTGGACCGGCTGACGGGAGGCGACGACGAACCCGCCGACGTGGCCACGTCCAACGGACCGAGCCAGGGCGCCCCTTCCGAGGCCGCCTTCGTCTTCTACACGTCGGGGACCACTGGCCTTCCCAAGGGCGTCGAGGTCACCGACGCGGGCGTGCTCCGGCTGGCCCGCGCACGGTATGTGATGGAAGGTCAGGACACGCGCTACGGCTGCCTGTCCAACCCCGCCTTCGACGCACTGAGCTTCGAGGTCTGGACCCCGCTGCTGACCGGCGGCGTCTGTGTCGTCCTCCACGACGAGGTGGTGCAGAGCCCCACGCTGTTCGCCGCCGCCCTCCGGGACCTGCGCATCGACTCGATGTTCATCACCGTGTCCCTGTTCAACGCCGTCGTGGCGGCGGTGCCCGACTGCTTCGCCACCGCCGGGCGGGTGCTGATCGGCGGCGAGCAGCTCAACGCCCACGTCGTGCGCCGCTGGTACGAGACCAACCCGGGCAGTGCCACGGTCCTGTTCAACGCCTACGGACCCACCGAGGCCACCACGTTCGCCCTGTGCCACCCCATCGCCCGGGAGTCCGTCGCCGACACCGTCCCCATCGGTACCGCCCTGCCCGGTACCGGAATCCTCCTGCGCACCCCTGACCGGCGTGTCGCCGAACCCGGTGAGACAGCCGAACTCCTGCTCGCCGGCGAGGCGCTGGCCCTCGGCTACCGCAATCTTCCCGAGGAGACCGAGCGGCGCTTCGTACTCCTGCCACGAGCGGAGGGCGGCGAGGAGCGCTGGTACCGCACCGGTGACCTCGTACGGGCGGACGAGGAGGGCCGTGTCACCTACCTCGGCCGCGCCGACCGCCAGGTCAAGGTGCGCGGCTTCCGTATCGAGCCGGGGGAGGTGGAACGGCACCTGCTGGCCCACCCCGCCGTGCGCCAGGCCCACGTGTGCACCCGGCGCGAGGACGCCGACCAGCACGAACTGATCGCATTCCTCGTGCTGGGGGGCGACCTCTCCTACGGGGCCTACGAGCAGCATCTCGCCGACACCCTCCCGGCGTACATGCGCCCCCACCGCACGCACCGGGTGGAACGGATCCCCCTGAACGCCAACGGCAAGGCGGACGAGGCCGCCCTGCTCGACACCGCACAGGCCCAGACACCCTGGCGTGGCGAACACCGCGGCGACCAGCCGGCCACCGCCGCCCAGCGGGAGATCCTCGACCTCGCCGCAGAAGTGCTCGGTGTCGCGGAGCTGCACCCGGCCGACCGCTGGATACCCAGCGGCGGGGACTCGCTCAAGGCGCTGCGCCTGCGGTTCGACATCCAGCGCCGTTTCGGCGTGGACGTCCCCCAGGACCTCGTCCTACGGGCCGACTTCGCCGCCCTCGCCGACGCCGTGCACGCCCCCGACGCCGCCGGTGACATCCATCCGCCCGTCCCCGTCGCCGCCCCCGGCCCCACCGCGCCCGCCTCCAGCGAGCAGGAACGCCTGTGGGTCCTGCACGAACGTGACCCCGAGGACGCGGCCTACGACGTCCCACTCGCCTTCGCGATACGCGGGACCGTGCGCCTCCCCGCGCTCCGGCGGGCGGTACGGACCCTGGTGGAGCGCCACACCTCGCTGCGCACCCGCCTCCTCCCGACCGCGCAGGGACTACTGCAGGAGGTGGCGGCCCCCTACGACCCGTGGCAGCCCCGGGAGACCGGTGCCGACGAGCCGTGGCAGGCCCCGGCCGCCCGCTTCTTCTCCCACCGCTTCGACCTGCGCTCCCCGCACACGTGCCGGGCCACATGGCTGCCGTCCGTGTCCGCCGACCCGGCCCGAGGCGCTGCGGACGGAGGGACCCTGCTGCTGCACCTGCACCACATCGCTGTGGACGGCTGCTCGCTCGGTATCCTCCTGCACGACCTCAGCAAGGCGTACGACGCGGCGTACGACGGCGACGAGGGTGCCGAACCCTCTCCCACGCAGGGCCCGGCCACGACCGTCGCGCAATTCGCCCACTGGCAGCGGACCTGGCGCGCGACCCCGGCCTACGACGAACAGCGCACCCGCCTGCGCGCGCACTACGAACAGGGCGCCGAGGCCGCGCCCGCCGCAACGGAGCCCCCCGCGCCCGCCGCAACGGAGCCCCCCGCGCCCGCCCGGCCCTCGGCCCGGCTGCTGCGTGCCACCCTCGACACGGCACGGCGCGGTGCACTCGACCGGCTCGCCGCAGAGCACGGCCAGACCCGCTTCCAGCTGCTGCTGTCCGCGTACGCCTGGAGCCTGTACGGCGTGACCGGCCAGACCCGGCCCCTGGTGGCCGCACCGGTCGCGAACCGCCCCCGCCCCGAGTTCGCGGACACGGTCGGCATGCTCGCGAACACCGTGCTGCTGCCCCTGGACATGGAGCCGGAGGCCCCGCTGCGCGTCCTTCTCGGCCGGCACGCGGCGATGTCCGAGGAGGTCCTGCGAGGACAGGAAGTCCTCCTCGCCGACGTCGTGGCGGACCGGCCGGCCGGCGCCCGGGGCGACCTCTTCGACTACCTGTTCGTCCAGGAGAACACCGACTTCTCGGCCCTGCGCCTACCCGGCTGTACCGTCGGCCCGCTCTGGCCCAGCCCGCTCGGAGCCAAGTGCCGGATCACGCTCTCGGTCGTCGAGCACGCCTCCGGACTCGACTGCCTGTGGGAGTACCGGGAGGACGTGGACGAGGAGGAGGTGAGGGCAGCAGCCCGACTCCTCGGACAGGCCATCGACCTGATGGCCGAGGGCGCCGACGTCCGCCTGCGCGACCTGGTGGCCCCGTACCGCCGTACGCTCCCCGAGCACGGCCGAGGACCCGAACCCGCACCGGAGTTCACCACCGTGGCCGAGGGTTTCGAACACCAGGTGCGGCGCACCCCCGACGCCCCCGCTGTCGCGACGGGCCGCACCACCCTCAGCTACGCCGAACTCGACGCACAGGCAGCCGTGCTGGCGGAGCGGCTGCGCCCCTACCTGCCCGAGGATCCGGCCGCCCCGGCAGCAGTAGCCCTGTACCTGGAGCCCTCGGTCGAGCACGTCGTGTCACTCCTGGCCGCGGCCCGGCTCAACCTCACCGCCGTGCCACTCGACCCGTCGTACCCGCCGTCCCTGCTGCGCCAAGTGATCGCCCAGGCCGCCCCCGTGTGTGTCCTGGTGGCACCGGAGCGCGTCGACGCGCTCGACACCCTCGCACCCGCGAGCCTGCCTCGCCACCCGCTCGTGTGTCAGGCGGACCCCCCGGCTGCGGAGCCCGCCCCAGGACACCGGGCGCTGCGCCCCCTGTACACGCTGTTCACCTCCGGCTCCACCGGAACACCCAAGGGTGTGCAGGTGCCCGACCGGACCCTGTGCAACCTGCTGTCCTGGCAGCGCGACCACGGCGGACTGGCCGCCCCGGCCGTCACCCAGCAGTTCTCCATGCTGTCCTTCGACGTCTCCTTCCAGGAGATCTTCACCACCCTGTGCTCCGGCGGACTCCTGCGCCTCGTCGACCCCGCCTGGCGGCAGGACATGCCCGCTCTCCTGGACCAGTTGGAGAGCACAGGCGTCGAGCGCCTCTTCCTCCCCTACGTCGCATTGCAACTCCTCGCGGAACACGGCGTACGGACGGGCCGCCACCCCTCCCGGCTACGCGATGTCATCACCGCGGGTGAGCAGTTGGTCTGCACCGACGCGATCCGCCACTGGTTCGCCGGACTGCCCGCGGCACGCCTCTTCAACCACTACGGCCCCACGGAGACACACGTGGTCAGCGGCCTGTGCCTGGAGGGTGACCCGGCCCGATGGCCACTGCGTCCAGCCATCGGACGGCCCGTCTCGGGCGCCCTGCTCCGGGTGGTGGACAAGGACGGCCACGCCGTTCCTCCGGGAGCCACCGGCCACCTGTGGCTCGGCGGCCCCATGGCCGGGCGTTGCTACCTGGACGACACCGGGCTGAACCGCACCCGTTTCGTGGACGACCCCGAGGCCGGCACCTTCTACCGCAGCGGCGACCTCGCCCGTTTCGACCGCCAGGGCCTGCTGTACTACGCGGGCCGGATCGACGACCAGGTCAAGATCAGCGGACACCGCCTGGAACTGGGCGCGGTCGAAGCCGCGCTGCTGCAGTACCCCGGAGTGACCAACGCGGTCGTCACGGAGACGCACGGCTCCCTGGTGGCCTGCCTCCAGGCCGACCAGGACCCCGACATCACCGAGCTCGACCGCCACCTGAGCGCACTGCTCCCGCCGCACGCCCGCATCAGCCGCTTCCGTCGCCTGACCCGGCTGCCCCGCACACCCAGCGGAAAGGTGGACCGCCAGGGTGCCCTGTCCGCCCCCGGGCACGAACTGCGCCCCCGCGACGAGGCCGCCCCGGCACGCTCCGCGCTGGAACGAAGGCTCACCGAGCTGTTCCTGGCGGCCACCGGCCGAAGCCCCGGTGTGCGGCAGCGCTTCTTCGAAGCGGGAGCCACCAGCCTGGACCTGATGCGCTTCCAACTGCGCTGCGCCGGCGAGGGCGATCTGCACTTCGGCGTGCCGGAGCTGTTCGAGTACGTGACGATCCACTCCCTGGCGCGCCTGATCGAGGAGCGCGGTGCACAGGCGGCCGACGATGGCGATACCCCCGGAACCCCTACGTCCGCCGTGCCACCCGCCACCCCCGGCCCGGACCGCTCCACGCCGGTCCAGGCTGTCCCGGACAGCGGTCGCACACGCCCTGCCCCCGCCGACGAGCCCGTCGCCGTCATCGGCATGGCCGTCCGCCTGCCCGGCGCCGTCGACCTCGCCGCCTTCTGGGACCTCGTCACCTCCGGCGGGCGGGGGATCGAGGACTTCCCGACGGCGGACGGACTGGTGGGCGCCCGCAGCCAGATGGACGGGCTCGTCGCCTTCGATCCCGGCCACTTCGGCATCAGCCCGCACGAGGCCCGGCTCATGGACCCGCAGCAGCGGCACCTGCTGATGGCCTGCGTACAGGCGCTCGCACACGCCGGCATCGCCGACGCCGACGCCGGACGCGTCGGACTTCTCGCCGCGTGCGGCGAGAACACCTACTTCCAGAGCCTGTTGCGGGAGGCCGACCCCGCCGCACTGCCCGACTCCTTCCGGCTCGCCCTGCACCACGAGAAGGACTTCCTGTCCACCCGGGCCGCCTACCACCTCGGCCTGCGGGGACCGGCGCTCACCGTCCAGTCCGCCTGCTCCAGCTCCCTCGTCGGCGTCCACCTCGCCGCCGGCCTGCTGCGGCAGGACGACGCCGACGTGATGCTCGTCGGCGGCGTCCTCGTGGACCGTGAGCTGACGGACGGGTACACCCACCGGCCGAACCACATCTTCTCCCCGGACGGCCACTGCCGTCCGTTCAGCGCGGACGCCGCCGGGACCGTCGGCGCCAGCGGTGTCGGCGTCGTCGTACTCAAACCGCTCGCCGCTGCCCGCCGCGACGGCGACACCGTCTACGCCGTGATCACTGGATCCGCCGTGAACAACGACGGCGCGGACAAGATGAGTTACAGCGCGCCCTCGCTGGCCGGACAGCGAGCCGCGGTGAGCACCGCCCTGCGCCGCAGCGGCCGTGCCGCCGCCGAAGTCGGCTACGTGGAGGCCCACGGAACCGGCACCCGCCTGGGCGATCCGGTCGAAGCCGCCGCCCTGCGTGCCGGATACGGACTGGCCGACGACGCGGGACTCGCCCTCTCCTCCGTCAAGAGCCAGATCGGGCACCTGGGCGCGGCCGCCGGTGTGGTAGGGCTGGTGAGGGCGGTGCTGGCCGTGCACCACGGCACCATTCCGCCGACCGCCGACTTCGACCGCCTGAACCCGGCCATCGACGCGGGCCCGTTCCGGATACCGGTGGCGGCACAGCCCTGGCCCCACGCCACGCCGCGCGTCGCGGGCGTGAGCAGCTTCGGCATCGGCGGGACCAACGCCCACCTGCTGGTGGAGAGTCCGGCCGGTACGGACACGACACCGCAGCCGCGCGACGAACCTGTCCGGTTGCCCCAGCCCTGCCTCGTACTGTCCGCCGAGTCGCCCGCCGCCCTGTGCGCGGACGCCCACCGGATCGCCGCCTACCTCGGCACCCACCCGAGCCGATACGCCCAGGTGCTGCGCCACCTCCAGGCGGGCCGGCCCGTACGGGCGTACCGGGCCGCCGCCGTATGCGAGGACGCCGAAACGGCCGTCGCCTGGCTGCGTGCCGTCGACCCGCAGGCCGTGCAGCCGACCGGCATCCCGGCATCCGGCAGCGAGGCGCAGGAGCTGGCCACGGCGTGGACCGCCGGTCACACCGTCAACTGGACGCCCGGCCCGGCACCCGCGCCCTGGGACTTCCCACCGCCCGCGTTCGACCTGGCGGACTACGACTTCCCGCGCGCGAGCCCCGCGCCGCGGACACCTGCGTACACCTCTGCGACACCACCGACTGCGACACCTGCGCCGGTGCCCGGCCGTACCCCGGACCCCCAGCGGCTCCCTGCCGACCGGTGGATGCACCAGCCGCAGTGGACGCGGCTCCGCAGGGCCCGGACCGACGAGTCGGCCGTGACGCGGACCGCCGTCATCGTCGCAGGCGGGCGGACCGACCCGGCGGCGTGGCGGGAACTGGAGCGACGCTACGCACGAGTGGTGTGGCTGGTGCCCGGCAAGGACCTCATCCGGATCGACGACGACCACTACGAGGCGGACCCCGCCGACGCCGGGCACCTGGCGGCCGTGCTGGCCGAGGCGAGCGCACCGGGCCCGGCGGGCACCGCCGTCGACTGGCTGCACGCGCTGCCCCTGGCCATCGACGGAGACGTCGGCGAGCGGTCCCTCGACACGGCGCGGTGGGCCTGCCTCGACACCGTCGCCGCCCTGTCCCGGGCTGTCGCGGACGTCGTGCGGACGCACGGCCGGGAACGGGACCGGCCCCGGGTGTGGCTGCTGTCCTGCGGCGCCCAGCCGGTCACGGGCCCGGTCCGGCGCCCGGAGGCCGGTCTGCTGGCAGCCGCGACACAGGTACCGAACCAGGAACTGGGCGCTGAGCTCCGCTGGTTGGACCTGCCCGGCCCCGATCCCACCGCATGGTCGGCGTTCCTGCCCGACCTCCTCCTCGACGCCCCGCCGGAAACGTCCGTCGTCGCCTTGCGCGACTCCTTCTGGTGGCACCGCGCCATCCACCCCGTGGCGGCCCCGGACCCCACGCTCAGGACAGAAGCGGACCACTCCCGTGAAGCGTGGGCGTGGGGGACCGGCACATACCTGGTCCTCGGCGGCACCGGCGGCATCGGTGCCGTCATCGCCGCCCGAATCCTCCGGCGTCCGGAGAGCCGACTCGTCCTGCTGTCCCGCAACGCCCTGCTCCCGCCGGCCCTGACGCCATGGAACGACCGGATCACGCTGGTGCGGGCTGACCTCGCCGCAGAGGAGACGGGTGATATCGCGGCTCGCCTGGCACCGCACCTGGACAGTGGCCTGGCCGGCATCGTGCACGCGGCCGGAACGGCCGCCGGAGGGCTGATCGCGTTGCGCGAAGCGGAATCCGCCCGCGCAGGGACGGATGCCAAACTGCGTGGCGCCCTGCTCATGGAGCAGCTCATCGACGCGTACGACCCGGGCCACGCCGTCTACTGCTCGTCCATGGCCTCCTTGTTCGGCGGCGTCGGACAGTTCGACTACGCCGCGGCCAACGGATGCCTGGACGCATTCGCCCAGTACCGGGCGGGCAACGGCACGAGCCGCACCGTCCGCACGGGCATCGGCTGGGACATCTGGCGCGAGGCCGGAATGGCCCGGAGCGCGCTCGGCCACGACGAACAGCACCGGAGGCACCTTCTGACCGGCCTGACCTCCGACGAAGGCGCGGCCGTGTTCGAGCAGGCCATGCGGCTGCAACTCCCACACCTCTGGGTCAACACCACCGACCTCTCCCAGGCCCGTAGCTTCTACGAACGCCCCCCGACCGCCGGCGTGGAGACGGCACGAGGCCCAGCGGAGGGAGCGCAGCCGACACCGCACCTGCCTCCGGGCCGCGACCGGGTCGCGCAACTCGGCGACGTCGTCGCCTGGTTGCTCGGTGTGGACGACGTCGGGACGGACGTGTCGCTGTACGACCTCGGTGCGGATTCACTGATGCTGCTCGAACTCGTGGACCAGATCAAGCAGCGCTTCGGTACAGACCTCGACCTCTCCCGCTTCAGCCACCGGGTCAGCGTGGCCGAGATCGCCGACCTCATCGACGCCACCGCCGCGGACGCCGAACGATCCGCCACCCCGGATCCCTCGGTGCAGGTCGAGGTGTGGCAGCGAGGCGTCGCCGGTTCGGACGTGCTCTGTCTCGTCCATCCGGTCGGCGGCGACATCCAGGCCTACCGCCCGCTCGTGTCCGCCCTGGGCGACCGGCTCACCGTGTGCCTGATCGCGGACCCCGCACTGCGCGCGGCGCCGGACCGGCCCGGCGTGAAACTCGCCGACCGCGCCGCACACTACCTGGACGCGATCCGCGCCGAGCTCGCCGGAACCGACGGGCGACTGTTCCTGGCCGGTTGGTCCTTCGGTGCATGGATGGCCCTGTCGATGGCCGCCCATGCGGAGGAGCACGACCGACCCGTGGCCGGCCTCTACCTGCTGGACCCGCCGCCGCCCGGCGCGGGCGCGGCGGCCGCGGCCTACGACGATCAGCAGATGGACGCGGTCTTCGCACGCGAACTCGGCGGCAACCGTGCGGGTGGGGTGAGCGAGAGCGGACGAGACTACGCCGAACGCCTGGCCCGGTGCTGCCGTATCAACCTGGTGGCCATGGCCGGCCATCGGCTGCCACGCCTGAGCCGCACCCCGAGCTCCCTGTGGATCGCGGAACGCACCGTCCCGGACGTGCCGTCGCTCGCCCCGGAACCCGTGCCGAACGAAGAGTGGGACGCCCACCTACCGTCGCCGGTACGCGCACACCGCATCGACGCGGACCACTACACGCTCGTCGCCCCGCCCCACGTGGAGTCCGTGGCCGCCGTCATCCTGCAGGACGCGGCCGCTCCCGGGGAAGAAGCGGGGGGCGGGCACCGGACCGACGCCGACACGGCACTCCGGACCCCGCGCTGACCGTCACCACCACCGTTCGCACCCATCGCGTCACGCACGAGTGACATCGACCACGAGCAGAAGAGGTACCTCCATGGAGGAGTACGCACTCCAGGCGGTCGAACGCCTGACGACCCGTTCGACCGAGCCGTACGAGACGATCTCCGTCACGCCCGTGACTCCGCTGCTGGGCGCCGAGGTGACGGGCCTCGACCTGTCCCGTGAACTGTCGTCCAGCCAGGAAGCCGAACTGAGGCGTGCGTTCCTCGCCCACCACGTGCTGGTCTTCCGCGACCAGGACATCACCCCCGAGCAGCACAAGCGGTTCGCCGCCCGCTTCGGCGAACTGCACCCGGTGGCACTCGCGGCCGAAGACTCCGACCCGCACATCCTGGAGATCAGGGCCACCAAGGAATCCCGGGCCATCGCGGGCAACGGCTGGCACGCCGACGGCACCGCCGACCCGGAGCCCTCGCTCGGCTCCATGCTGTACATCACGGAGACCCCCGAATTGGGCAGCGGCGGGGACACCCTCTTCGCCAACATGCACGTGGCCTACGAACTCCTCTCCCCGGCCATGCGCTCCTTCCTGGACGGGCTCACCGCCCTGCACGACGGCGCCCTGCCCTGGGCCACCGCCGGACAGACCCCACCACCGGAGTACGACGTCCCCCGCACCGAGCACCCCGTGGTCGTCCTGCACCCGGAGACCGGACGCAAGCTGCTCTTCGTCAACGGCCCCTACACCTCGCACATCACCCAGCTGGCACGGCCGGAGAGCGATGCGCTCCTCCAGATGCTCTACGCGCACATAGCCCGCACACCCCTGCTCCAGTGCCGCATACGCTGGCAGCCGCGCACTCTGGTGTTCTGGGACAACCGCTGCGTACAGCACCACGCGGTCTGGGACTACTTCCCTCACGGCCGCTACGGCCAACGCGTCGCCATCAACGGCACCCGTCCCCAGCGAGGTACCACCGTCTGAGCCGGTGGCGGCGTAGCGTGCCGCCCCATCCGGCCTGCCGGCGACGGGCCCGCCGGGGGACCGTGTGTCATCGGCGAGCCCGAGGTGTAGGCGGTCCGGGCCTGCCGGGTCCGGTACGCCGGCCCCGACGGATGCCCCGCGCACCCTCACCCGTTGAGGACCCCTGCCTGTCAGGCGGAGAGTGCGGAGCCTCGTCCGGACGGGAGGCGGTCGTCCGCCACACGGTGGTCACGGTCGTTCGTCCCGGGCCGTCTGGAGGGCGCGGTCGTTCGTGCCCGGCCGTCTGGAAGGCGCGGCCGTCGGCCGGATCGAGCGGCGCGGCCCCGTGCACATGGAGTCCCGGCGGCGCAGGGGCGCCGTGACCAGCCCGGCGAGCTGCTTCTCGGTGCTGCCCGAGGTGACCCTGCGGGCGCCGGCCCGGCCCACGGGAAAATGATAGTCCCCGCTCCCCCTACATGGTGACCTTCGTCATCGGAGGCGGGCGCTGCCCGGGCATGAGCGCTCCCACTCATCTCCGCGGCGGAGCTGAGGACGGTGAGCCGCCGACTCCGGTGCCGCGGACGGAGGCGTGGCGGCCGGAGGACCGAGCAGGCCTCGCTCACCGGAGGGAGTCGAGCAGCAGTCCCGCCGCCACCTCCGCTCCGTCGGTGTGGATCCGGCCGCCCAGAGCGCCGGCCCGCGCCCGGGCCCCGGGTGACAGGGCCGTCTCGAAGGCGACGGAGATGGCCTCGGTGGTCGGCGCCTGACCATCGATCGCCGCACCGATACCCAGGTCTGCCACCCGGCCGGCCCAGTACGGGTTGTCCGCCAGCTGGAGAGGCACCACCACTTGCGGCACACCCGCCCGCGCGGCCGTCACCGTCGTGCCCGCGCCACCGTGGTGGACCACAGCGGCCACCCTGGCGAACAGACGCTGATGGTTGACCTCGCCGACGGCGAAGCAGTCGTCTCCGTCGTCCACCAGATCCAGCTCCGCCCAGCCACGCGAGACGAGCACGCGTTGCCCCCGTGCGCGGATCACCTCGACGGTCTTGCGGACGATGTCCTGCGACGGGCGCAAGCTGCCGAAGCCCACGTAGACCGGCGGTGCGCCCGCGTCCAGGAACGTCAGCAAGGGGGCAGGGAGGGGGTGTTCGTTGGGCAGGTACCACGCACCCGTCTGTGTCACGTCGATGCCCGGGGTCTCCCGCCACGGTCCCAGGACCGGGTCCGCCGCCAGCCACGGCCGGTCGGTGAGTACATGGTCGCGGACGTTGTCCACCGGTGGCAGACCCAGCGACGTCCGGTGGCTGTTGAGCGGCTCGGCGAACTGCGCGTTGACGTTGCGGGCGTCCAGCTCCCACAGCGTGCGGTTGTCGTTCACCTCAGGCTCCGGCCAGCCGGGCCGCGGTGGCGGTGCATGGTGCGGCGACGGCAGGTTGACCGCCGAATAGCCGGCATATACGTAATGGATGCCCGCAGCCTCTGCCACGGACCGCGCGGCGATCTGCGCGAGGCCTGCCGCCACCAGCACGTCACATCCGTCAGCCGCTTCCGGGAAGACGTCGAACTGCGTGTCGACCATCTCGGTCCGGTACCGGGACAGCTCCGCCGCCGTCGGCAGAGTCGTCCCGCGCATCAACTCCCGTACGGGTGGCCCGACCGGCACCAGCCGCACACCGAGACCGGCCAGCCGCTCCGCGAACTCCTCGTCCGGCGGGGCGCACATCCGCACCTCCGCGCCGAGCTCCTGTAGCCGCACCGCGAGTGCCACCAGCGGTTCGACATCGCCACGAGTCCCGTATGTGGACAGCAGCACTCGCATTCGGCGTCCTCTTCCGTTCCGTCTTCCCGTAGGCATGAGCTTGCGCACGCACAGGTTCTGAGTGATCCTCATGAACGGTGCCAGATCAGGCCGTTGCCGGTGAGCGGCAGCAGTGTACGTCGCCCGGTGGTGAACGCCGCGCCGGCACCCGATGCCCCGGCCCATGGCGGGCCTTGCTCCGCACGGGCGCAGGTGAACGCAGCTGCGGGCGGGGGGAGTCGCCGGTGCACAAGCCACCCGGGCGCGGCGACGGCAGAGCCCCGATCCGGGCAGCATCGAGCAAACCGTCCAGGCCCCTCGCCGAGATCTCGTTGATCACCGCTTCCTCTCGCGTGGAGCCGTCCTCGGTGACTACGGTGAGAGCCGGCGCGTCGTCCGGAGCGACTGCACGGCGTCGGCCTCGGCTGCCCGAACCCGGTGAGCCATGCAAGGTTCCCGATCGTCAACACAACCTGAGAGCCGGTCAATGCGCAGATCGTCCGTGCCCGTCCCCGATGTTTCGATCATCTTGCCCTGCGCCGGATTCGGAACGCGCTTCGGTGCGCCCTACTCGAAGGAGCTGCACTGTCTCGCTCCTGGGGTCACTGTGCTGGACCGAAGCCTGAAGTCCGTTGTCGAACTGGCCGAGAGCGGACTCAACGTGCGCCTGGTGGTCGTGTTCAGGACACACAAGCTGGACACGGTGAGTTACCTCGCGCGCTATGCCGAGACCTTTCAGATGGTGTTCGTCTACCAGGACGAGTCGCTCGAACCGGGGCTCGACGGAGCCATCCGGTCCGCCCTGCCGATGACGCAGGGCCCAGTAGCCCTCGTGCTGCCTGACATCGTTGTCTCAGGCGTTGGTAGTGCCGGTGTCCTTCTCGCCGCATTGCGACGGACCGATGTGTCGGGCTGGAGCGTGGTGGCGGTCGAAGAGCGGGATCCCGTCATGCTGCAGCAGATGGGCGCGCTCGGTCTGGTCGAGAGGGGCGGTGTCCTGACAGTAGGGGCAGCCGAGGACAAGCCGGCGCACGCTTCGGGCTTCAACGCGTTCTGGGGCATGGTCGCGGTCTCCGAGGAGGAGGCGCACCGCCTGCCCGACGTGGTGAGCAAGGGCGTGGACAGTCCACTGACCGGTGCGGTCGCTCACATGGTGGAGCGCATAGTCAACTACAACACGGCCGCGGGCTGACCGCCCGGTCGCACCACTGTGTTCTCCCCGCTCGCGCCGGCGCGTGAGCAGGACCGGCCGCACCGGCCGGACGACCGGGGCACCACAGCCCACCGTCCGCAAAGCTCTCCTCGACGGGGAGCCGCGCGAGGACTGGCTGCCACCCGAGGGCATGTGCGGCCCCGGCGCGACGGCAGCCGCCTGCGGCCAACCTCTGTGCGGGCGCAGCCGTACCGACCGGAGATGTGACAGCCCCACCCGGTCTCTGCCGGGGACGGTTCGGTGCCACCCGGGCCGGAGCCGTCGACCCGAACGGAAGAAGCACTGAACATGACCGGGCAACAGGGCTGTTGGACGGAACTCACCGGCGGACAAGCAGGTGAAGAGTGCCCAGCGCTTCGCGTGGCTCGCCACGTCGGGCGGCCCGCGTCGCGGTGGACCTGCTGCGCCGCATCGACGAGGAGACGCGCCCGGACACCCGGCCGGACGGGTCCGAGCCGCCCCGGCTCGGCGCGCCCGCAGGACCGCGTCGTGGCCCACGGGCTGGTCCTGCGCGAGAGTACCGAGGGCGCGGCGGGGCGCGACGGGGTGTGGTGACCACCCGGCACACTGACTCCCGGTGGGGTCCGTCGGCCTGGCACGCGGCAAAGGGTTCGTGATCACCATGGTGGATGGTGAGGGTCGCTGGTGTCGGAGCAGTAGTTGAGACAGCATGTGGCGCATGGAATGGATGCCTCTGCTTTCCACGCTGACAGGTGCTGCCATCGGCATCGCTGCCACCCTGATCGCCGATCGCAACAGGTGGCGGCGGGAGGAAGCACGTCACGCGCTGGAAGTCCGGCGCGCCGTGTACACCGAGTACGCCTCCACCCTCAAAGACGCGGGGGAAGAGATACGGGCTGTTGCCCTGGGCGATCACATGTCCGAGTCGGCGCGTGATGCGGCAGTGCGCGAAGCCTTCCGTGGAACCGGATTGCACATGGTCAGCGAGCAACTCTGGCTCGTGGGACCGCCGCGCGTCGTCGCGGCCGGGAACGAGGCGTTTCACAGCCTGCGTCGGATGCGCGACGCCTATGCCCGCGGGGTCGTAGTCGGTTCCGCCGAGGACAGGGCCTTCATCCAGCAGCGCCGCGCCGCCATGGCTGAGATGCGCCGCTGCATGCGTGAGGACCTGGGCATCGGACCCCTCGGGATCGAATGACCTACGGCCGGCGAAGAGGCCCGGAATCGCCAGGCCGCGAGCAGTCACCCGTGCCGGCTGTCGGCCCGGCGCTCGTCAAGGGCCCGCGGTTGGCCCAACGCTTTTATGAGCCTGCTGGTGCCTGGCTTGATCAAATCTGATTCGACTAGGCTGGTGGAGGTATCACATGTAAACGAAGGACACATATGGCTCGCCCGTACAACCCCGGACCGAAGCAGTTCGTCTTCGCTGTCGGCGACGGCAACGATCAGCGGGTGTCTGTGGGCGATCCGCAGGAAGCCTACGTGGCATTCTCTGCGTTCTTCCGGGAGCGACATTCTGGCACCTACACCATCGAAGATGACTCGGCGGGTCAAAGCTTGGTGCTCATGCCCGGTCAAGGTGTGATCGGCCGGACCGAAGTGGCGGATAATCCTCGGTCGGAATACCTCCAGGTCGATAGAGCCAATCGCTACCTGCCGAGCGCGATGCTGTTCTTCGAGAACGGATATGCCGGCCTGGACTACTTCGGCCAGTGGTTCTCGGACCTCGCCGACCTCGACGCGTCACCGGAGACCCGCGGTGCCACTCGCGCTGCCACGATCACGACCGAAGCCGCGGCAATCCGCGAAGTTGCTCGGATATGGGCGGATTCGGGTGCCGTAGACCCGAGCAACGAGTGTTACGTCTTCTTCGACTCGCATGGCGTCGGCGACGCCCGAGCTGAACGAGCCGAACTGCTCAAGTTGATCGAATTCCTCGGTATCGAACGAGTCGACGCCCCGGCCGAAGCCGCCGAGGGTGAAGTCTGGGTGCGCACCGACAAGCGCCTCGACGTCGAATTCGAGCGGTGGTCATGAACAGATGCCTTGGGACGGTGCCGTAGCTTCGCCGTGATGCTTGCCGGGGCCCGAGGCCGACCGCGTGCAGCCGACGCAGTCCTGGAAGAGACCTGTCTGCAAGTCCACCGGTGAAGCTATGCCGTATCCCTCTGGTGTGCGTAGTCGGCGGTCTCCCTCCGGTCACTTCTCGTCGAGATCGGTGCCGGACCGGGGTGGCTCTGTACCGGACCACGACGGCGTTCAGGTTCATGTCGGACTCGACCATGACGAGCCTGTTCGCTCCAGCCGGCGTGGGTGTAGACGCATGCGGCCGGTCAGATCGGTGCAGGCAGGGCTCGCCCGTCTTGTCCGATGGGGAAGACTGGCCCCATGAGAGACATCGTTTTCACGCGCAGGAGTGGCTGGATCCCGAACGTGATCCGCGAGGACGGTGAACTGCGGTTCATGCTCGGTGCCGGGGCCGACGCCAACCATGAGCCTCGCACGTTCACGTTCTCGATCGAGGAAGCCCACCTTGCGGTGATCCGGGCGGACCTGGCCAGACACCTGCTGCTGTGGAGTGCGGTACTTCCGCTGTGCGACGCCGCCGGAACCCGGGGCCTGCTCGACGAGAACGCTGCCGTTGCGCTCCTGGACCCGATCCTCCTCTCCGAGCCCGCGGACGTCGACTCATTCTTCCAGCGCATCCCGTGGGACAGGGGTCGGCTCATTGCCCATGGGGCTGACATCGATCTGCTCGAGCGTGGTCAGGTCTGCGCGGCGATGCGCGCGGCGACAGAGACGTCCAACGGGAAACGAGCTCAGAAGTACCACGCGGACCGCCGTCGCGCCGAGCGCGGAGTGGTACTCGGTCCACTCGACGCCGCGATCCTGACGTACACGGGCCAGTACCTGCACGGCGCGACGATTCCGAGGCGCATGCCCGACGCCGTCGCCCCGGCGCTGCTGCCCGAGGTCATGCGTGTGATCGCCACCGCGGAGCAGGCGTGCGCCGGGACGCGGATCGCCCGCGATCCGCGAAGGGGAAAGCGCGCCACGGACAAGCGCGACTGGGATCGAATGGCGGCGACAGTCGACGCAGCCGTGCGCGGCGCACACCCTGAGCTCGTCGACGACGCGGTGCGTACCGTGAGCTTCCTGATGTGCTCGGAGGCCGCGGACCGCTCCAGGAGCACGCCCATGGAGGACGACGAGGGGGCTGCCGGCGACCGCGCCGCGAGGAAGAGGGCCCTGTCGTTCACCGACGACAAGGGCGTCGAGAAGAAGTGGCTCCCGGACAGCCCCCGCACTGCCACCGCGGAATTCTGGGAGTTCGTCGGCGATCGCTCTGCCGGGGACAACGAAGTGTTCACCATCGAGGACGAGGCGCTGGGAGAAGGGATCCAGCTCCACTTCTACGCGGACTCCATAGCCCGGGTCACGACGGTGCGCGAGGGGGAAGGTGGTTCGGAGCCGGAGTACCGGGTCGAGTACAGCCTGGTCGACGGGATCGGCGGGTACCGGAACCTGGTGAGCACCTTCGTCCGCAGCGGCTGCGCCGGCCTCGAACAGCACGGCTCTTGGATGTCGGACGCCGCTGAGCTCGAGCGCGCGCGCCGGCGACGTCATACCCAGTAGCCCCAGCGGCAGCCCGAGCACGCGTCGTCGGACCTGCGCGAGGTGGGGACGGATATCTATCAGCCCCCACCTCGCTGGTGGGTAGGGCTCCTTCCTCGGCGCGATGTTCTCCGGCTCGACGGCATCGTGCACTGCTTCGCCTACTGCACCGTCGACACCGGACTGGACGAAATCGTCCGAGCCGCTGTAAGTGGAGACCGTATGAGTGACGGAATCGCCTGGGTCGGTGAACACAGCGCCACAGGCAGGTCAGCCGCTGTTCCGGGCATGCTCCGAGGGATATCGCTCACCTGCGCCCGCGGCTTCGACGCGGACGAGCTCCTCATCGGGCTGGGTGCCGACCTCGACAAGCTCGCCGACCGTACCGGGCCTGGTGGGGAAACACAGCTCACCGAGGCCCGTGCACGTACCGCACAGCGCGCCTGCGAATCAGGCTCGGCCGCCGCTCTTCGAGCCGGGATGCGGTCATGCGCTTCGCACAGCACCGCTCGTGCAACCCGGTGGAGGGGCCCATCGGCTCAGAGGCTGTATCACGCCGGCCACTTCAGGATCATTCCATGACGTCAAGATCTCCATGCGAGAACGCGGTCCGGCAACGTGCGACCTGCTCGGCCACCTGCTCCATGAACCAGCACATGATGTCGTAGGGGACGACTCGCTCGCCTTGGCTGTCGATGCGGAGAGTCGGTTCCAGGTCCGGATCCTCGTCGGGGACGAATGCCGCGAGGAAGATCCTGCCGTTCCGGTGCACGAGGGGGGACGAGGGCTCGGTGTCCATGGGGACGGCCTCGCTCAGCTCCAGGCACCAGGAGTCTTCGGACAGGGAGTAGATGTGCTGGACAGCGTAGTGACGTCCGGCGTGTTCCCGCAGCTCAGGCATGACCGAAGGCTGACACAACGGTCAGGCCGAAGTCGCGCTGATATTGCTTCCTCGGCGGCGGAGCGCACCTCGGCTGCGCCCGAGGGGACACCCGGAGGCCAACAGCTGCTTCTCGGAGCTGGACATCGGCATCGCTCAGGACTCCGAGGCTGTCAATCGGCTCGAACCATCGCGCTCATGCATCCGGATGACGTGCGCGAGGGGAGCCCTCTCGCAGGGGAGGGCGGAGCCTGCCGACGCGGCGTTCCTCCGAGCCGCGGCGTCCCCGCTTCGGGACTCCTTCGACCACGTCGTCCGGATTTACTGGACCCTGATCGCCACAGGCCTCGCCTCCACCACCTCGTCGAGGAGTCCACTCCATGGTTCTGTCTCTTCTCCGGGCCTGCCCCTCCGAGCTGACACGAGCCGGGCATGCCCCCGTGCAAGGCCGCCTCCACGACGGACAGCGCCTCGCACCGACCGGAGGGGGATGACTTCTCGGGCCGACACCGGGGTACTCTGCTTCACAGTTGCCTAACGGCAACTTTTTGCCGACGTGGGGGACGTCGGAGGGGGAGGGCGCGCAATACGGGCCCTTTGGGTGGCATGCCGCTTTGAGGCGGATGCCGGGCGAGCCTATTGAGGATTTGGCCATGGCAGAGACGACAGCTGAGAACAAGCGGCCGGTGCAGCGCCCTCGTGCCCGGGGAGCGGGGAAGGTGGGCGAGCCGGAACTGCGCCAGCTGCTGGCAGGGCTCACAGCAGTGCGCGACGGAGACTTCGGTACGCGTCTGCCGGACGGGGCCGAGGGACTGCTCGGCGAAATCGCCACCGTGTTCAACGGCATGGTCGACCAGCTCTCCCTGTTCACGTCCGAGGTGACCCGCGTGGCTCGGGAGGTCGGCACCGAGGGGACGCTCGGTGGCCAGGCAGAGGTGCCCGGCGTATCCGGCACCTGGGCCGACCTGACGGACTCCGTCAACGCCATGGCGGGCAACCTCACCACCCAGGTCCGCGACATCGCCCACGTGGCCACCGCGGTGGCCAGGGGCGACCTCTCGCAGAAGATCGATGTCGATGCCCGGGGCGAGATCCTCGAACTCAAGAAGACCATCAACACGATGGTCGACCAGCTGTCCGCTTTCGCCGACGAGGTGACCCGCGTGGCCCGCGAGGTCGGCACCGAGGGCAACCTCGGCGGGCAGGCGGATGTGAAGGGTGTCTCGGGTACCTGGCGGGACCTGACCGATTCGGTCAACTTCATGGCCGGCAACCTCACGGCGCAGGTCCGCAACATCGCCCAGGTGACGACTGCCGTGGCCCAGGGCGACCTGTCGCAGAAGATCACGGTCACCGCCCGCGGCGAGATCCTGGAGCTGAAGGACACCATCAACACGATGGTCGACCAGCTCTCCTCCTTCGCCGACGAGGTGACCCGTATGGCACGGGACGTCGGCACCGAGGGCATTCTCGGCGGGCAGGCGGATGTGAAGGGTGTCTCGGGTACCTGGCGGGACCTGACCGATTCGGTCAACTTCATGGCCGGCAACCTCACGGCGCAGGTCCGTTCCATCGCCCAGGTGGCTACCGCCGTGGCCGAGGGTGACCTGTCGCAGAAGATCGGCGTCACGGCCCGGGGGGAGATCCTGGAGCTGAAGGAGACCATCAACACGATGGTCGACCAGCTCTCCGCCTTCGCGGACGAAGCGACGCGTGTGGCACGCGAGGTGGGGACCGAGGGCAAGCTGGGCGGGCAGGCGACCGTCCGCGGGGCTTCGGGTACCTGGAAGGACCTCACCGACAACGTCAACGTGATGGCCTCCAACCTGACGGGACAGGTGCGTTCCATCGCCCAAGTGGCCACCGCGGTCGCCCGGGGCGACCTGTCCCGGAAGATCACCGTGGACGCCGAGGGCGAGATCGCGGCGCTCGCCGAGGTCATCAACACCATGGTGGACACCCTGTCCGCGTTCGCCGACGAGGTGACCCGGGTGGCGCGCGAAGTCGGGACCGAAGGGCGGCTGGGCGGTCAAGCCCGCGTCCCGAACGTCGCGGGCACGTGGAAGGACCTCACGGACAACGTCAACTCGATGGCGAACAACCTGACCGGCCAGGTCCGCAACATCGCCCTCGTCACCACCGCGGTCGCCAACGGCGATCTGTCCAAGAAGATCGATGTCGATGCCCGCGGCGAGATCCTGGAACTGAAGACGACCATCAACACCATGGTCGATCAGCTGTCCTCCTTCGCGGCCGAGGTGACGCGCGTCGCCCGCGAGGTGGGCAGTGAGGGCCGTCTGGGCGGCCAGGCCGAGGTCGAGGGCGTGTCCGGCACGTGGAAGCGCCTCACCGAGAACGTGAACGAACTCGCCGGCAACCTCACCCGCCAGGTGCGGGCCATCGCCGAGGTGGCGAGCGCGGTCGCCGAAGGCGACCTGACCCGTTCCATCACGGTCGACGCTTCCGGCGAGGTCGCGGAACTGAAGGACAACATCAACTCGATGGTCGGATCCCTGCGCGAGACGACCCGGGCCAACCAGGAACAGGACTGGCTGAAGTCCAATCTCGCCCGCATCTCCGGCCTGATGCAGGGGCACCGCGACCTGGACATCGTCGGTGAGCTGGTCATGGACGAGCTCACCCCGCTCGTAGCCGCCCAGTACGGTGCCTTCTACCTCGCCGAGGAGACTCCCGAGGGCACGGAACTGCGCGTCGTGGGTTCGTACGGCCGGCCCGTCGGCAGTTTGGAGCACGGTCGCTTCCGCATGGGGGAGTCCCTCGTCGGCCAGGCTGCCCACAGCCGCCGTACGATCGCCGCGGACGGCGTCCCCGGCGACTACATCAGCATCTCCTCCGGACTCGGGCCGATGCCCCCCGGCAGCCTGATCGTGCTGCCGATCGTCGTCGACGACCAAGTGCTGGGCGTCATCGAACTGGCCTCCTTCACCCCGTTCACGACCGTCCACCGCGACTTCCTCGAGCAACTGATGGAGATGGTGGGCGTCAACGTCAACACCATCGTCGCCAACGCGCGCACGGACGAACTCCTCGGGGAGTCACAGCGGCTCACCGGCGAGCTCCAGTCACGCTCCGAAGAACTGCAGGTGCAGCAGGACGAGCTCCAGCGGTCCAATGCGGAACTCGAGGAGAAGGCGGCGCTGCTGGCAGCCCAGAACAGCGACATCGAGGGGAAGAACCTGGAGATCGAGCAGGCGCGCCAGGAGCTGGAGGAGAGGGCCCAGCAGCTGTCGCTCGCTTCCACCTACAAGTCGGAGTTCCTGGCCAATATGAGCCATGAACTGCGCACCCCGCTCAACAGCCTGCTGATCCTCGCCCAGTTGCTGGCCCAGAACCCGACCCGCAACCTCACGGTCAAGCAGGTCGAGTACGCCGGGATCATCCATTCGGCGGGCAGCGACCTGCTCCAGCTGATCAATGACATCCTCGACCTTTCCAAGGTCGAGGCCGGAAAGATGGACCTCAACCCCGAGCGCTTCACGCTGCGGCAGCTCCTGGACTACGTCGAGGCCACGTTCCGGCCCATGACCACGCAGAAGAGCCTGGCGTTCACCATCACCACCGCCCCCGGTGTGCCGGTCGACCTGCTCACCGACGACTCCCGGCTCCGGCAGGTCCTGCGGAACCTGATCTCCAACGCGGTGAAGTTCACCGAACGCGGCAGCGTGGAACTGCGCATCGAGCCCGCGGCCGACCGCGAGCTCCCCGGCGCGGTGCACCGTGGAGGAGCGGTCGTCGCCTTCCGCGTGCAGGACACCGGCATCGGCATCGCCGAGCAGCAGCTCGAAACGATCTTCGGCGCGTTTCAGCAGGCCGACGGCACCACCAGCCGTAAGTACGGAGGCACGGGGCTGGGGCTGTCCATCAGCCGGGAGATCGCCCACCTTCTCGGCGGCGCTCTCACCGCACGCAGCGCCCCCGGCGAGGGCAGCACGTTCACCCTGTACCTGCCGGTCGCACGCGCCGACTTCCAGGACCAGGCCGCGGCCGAACTCACCTCTGCCGTGGCTCCGGCCCCCGACGACGAGGCGCGCGAAAGCCGCAGGCAGTCGGGACCCGTGGAGCCCGCACCGCGCAAGCCGCGCCGACTCCTGGTCATAGAGGAGCGCCCGCGCGGCCTGCTGTCCCTCGTCGCCGAGAGCGCGGTGGCCGAACTGACCGGCAGCCACGGGAGCGAGGACATCGAGGTGATCGCCGCGGTCGGCCCCCAGGACGCCGCGAGTGCCCTGGCCGCGGCACCGTTCCACTGCGTGGTCCTCGAACTCGACATGGCCGACGACGGCGCGCGCGGGTTCCTGGACGCGGTCGACGGAGACCCCGCCCTGAAGACCGTTCCCGTGCTCGCGCACAACAACCGCCGTATGGACGCCGCCCACGAGCGGGAACTCCAGGCCAGGGGCCGGGTCCGCCCGCTGGAACTCCTCTCCAGCCTGGACGAGCTCCGCGAACGCATCGCCCTCCATCTGTCGGCCGAGCAGCCGGGTGCCGTCGTCCCCCTGGTGCGCGGCGAGGAGATGGGCCCTGCGGCCCCCGAAGCCATCGACGACAGCCTCCACGGCCGTACCGTCCTCGTCGTCGACGACGACGCGCGCAACCTCTACGCGCTCAGCGGCATCCTGGAGATGCACGGCGTCAACGTCCTGCACGCCGAGAACGGCCTCAAGGGGATCGAGGCACTCCGCAAGCGCCCGGACATCGACCTCATCCTGATGGACGTGATGATGCCGGAGATGGACGGCTACACCGCGACGCTGAAGATACGGGAGCTGCCCGAACACGCCGCTCTGCCGATCATCAGCGTCACCGCGAAGGCCATGCCCGGAGACCGGGAGAAGAGCCTCGCGGCCGGGGCCAGCGACTACGTCACCAAGCCGCTGGACGCCAACGACCTCATCGCCTGCGTTCGCCAGTGGCTGACCGTCCAGTCCGACGATGCGCCGGTGGTGTCATGACCCGGAGCGAAGCGGTCGGTGTGGGCCGCGGGGAGCAGTCCGGCGCCCTCGTGCCTGATGCGTCCGAGGGCCCGGTCTCCGCCGTGGGACGCCTCGCCGCCACGGTGCAGCGCCTGCGGGCCGAGGTGCGCGAGGCGCATGCCGAGGCTGACGGGCGGGCCCTGATCGAGCTGGCCAAGGGCATTCTCATCGAGCGGCTCGGATGCGGTCCGGCCCAGGCGGCACGCCAGCTCACCGAGCTGGCCGACCAGGCCGGCCTGTCCCCGCTCGAACTCGCCGCCGACATCATCAACGAGGCCGCACGCGATCACGTGGCCCGGGCCGCGGAGGACTTCGTCCGGCAGACGAACGGCAGCTCCGAGGACGAGGAGGCGGATCACCACGGCAGCTCCGTCGCCGTGCGCCTGCGCACCGCCGAGTGCGCCGCGCTGGCCGCGAGCGACACCCAGGCCGTCGCCGAATCCCTGCTCCAGCACGCACTCGCGCCTCTGGGCGCCACGGCAGTGGCCGTCTGGGCCGCGGGTCCTGACGCCTCGCTCACCTTGTGCGGCCACGCCGGTTTCGCCGTCGGCGAGGCCGAGCGCTGGCGCTACGTACCGCCCGGTGTGGCGACCGTGGCACGCCAGGCGCTCACCGACCTGCGGACGGTCCGGGTCCCCTCACTGGCCGAGGCCGGCGTCCCGTCCATCGGCCACCGGCAGAATCCGCAGAGTGGCCGTGTCGCCCTTCCCGCCGGGACCGGGGGCCGCATGCACGGGGTGCTGGAGATCTGCTGGCCCCAGCACCTGCCCGACCACCCCCCTGCCGTCGTCCGCCAGATCGAGGCGCTGGCCGAGCTGTGCGCCCACACCCTTGAGAGCCTGCCCGTCGGCGGGCCTCATCCGAACGACCGGGAACCGGCCGGCGTCGCCGAGCTCGTGCACCTGTCCGAAGGCCTGTACGACCCGGCTCTGGTCCTCACACCTCACCTGGACAACGAAGGCACCCTCGTCGACTTCCGGATCCGGCACGTCAACAGCCACTTCCTGGACCCGGCAGGGCGCTCCCGGGGCGCGGTCGACGGGGCTCTCCTGCTCGAGGCCTACCCCATGGCCGCCGGTGACAGCGAACTCTTCGAGAAGACGGCACGCGTCTATGCCACGGGGGAGCCCTTCCGGGCCCGGCACATGACGCTGACCGCGCTCATCGACGACGTGCCCCTGTCCTCCGTCGCCGACCTCAGCATCACCGGATACAACGGCAGTGTGCTGCTGATCTGGCGCATCGAGGACGAGACCGCCCGGCTCGCCAGCCTCCTCCAGCACGCACAGCGTCTGGGCCGGATCGGCGGATTCGAGGAGAATCTCGTCACCGGGGGCATCACCTGGAACGGACCGCTCTTCTCGCTGTACGGGCGTTCCGTTACCGATACCCCGGTCTCCCTCCACGACCTTGCCGACCACGCGCACCCCGACGACGCCGTGGCCATCGGCCGGTTCCTGCGCGCGGTGCTCTACCACCGCAAGCCCGCCTCCACCGCATTCCGCCTGGTGCGGCCCGACGGGGTGACCCGCCACATCCGGGTGATCGCCGAACCGGTGCTCGGTGCGGACGACCGCCTGCTCGCGGTCCGAGGGGCCTACCAGGACATCTCCTCCCAGCACTGGACCGAGGTGGCTCTGGCCGCGACCCGTGACCAGCTCGCCCACTCGGAACAGGAATCGGCGGAACGCAATCGGCTGACGCTGCAGCTGCAGCACGCCATCATGCCGCCGACCCAGGCGCCGCTCGACGCACCCGGCCTCGAGGTCGCCGTCCGCTACCGTCCGGCCGAGACGGAGTCCGAGGTGGGAGGCGACTGGTACGACGCCGTCGTTCTGCCCTCCAAGCAGATACTCCTGTGTGTCGGGGACATCGCCGGCCACGGCATCAAGGCCGCGACGGGGATGGTCGTCCTGCGGAACGCCATGCGCGGCCTCGCCATCACGGGGGCGGGTCCGGGGCAGCTCCTGTCCTGGCTGAACATCGTGGCCCACCACCTCACCGAACAGGTCACGGCCACAGCGGTCTGCGGGCTGTTCGACCCCGAGACCCGGATCCTGCGCTGGGCCAGGGCAGGCCATCTTCCCCCCGTACTCGTGCGGGGGGAAGAGGCTTTCAAGCTGCCGCTGCTGCGAGGGCTGCTGCTCGGTGCCCTCGCAGAGGCCGAGTACCAGGAGGAGGAGATCCAGCTCGAGCCCTCCGACACCCTCCTGATGTACACCGACGGGCTTATCGAACGCAGGGACACCAGCGTCGAGGACTCCTTGTCCCAGCTCCTCACCACGGCGAAGGCGGCAGCACCTTCACTGGAACGGAGGCTCGATCGCTTGCTCACCCACAGCGAGTCGGACACGGACGACGACACCTGCATCATCGGCGTCAGGGTGGGGTGAAGGCGCTCCGGGAGCCGCCCGTCCGCGCCCGTCCGGATGGTCCGGCAGAACCGCGGACGTCGGCTCCGGCAGCCGCTCACGGGACGTGGTCACGGCATGGCCGCGGGCCGGGCCCGGCGGGTCCGGTGAGCCCTTCACTCGCGTGCACGAGGGCTTGGCCGCGGCGGCCGGGGCGATACTGATCGTGGACAGTCGCGTCGCCGCCGGGCCGAGCTCGGATGCGGACCGGACCGGTGGGGCGACGAACCTTTGTCGATGTTCTGAGGGGAGCCGTTCATGACCACGGCGAAAGACCTGTTCATCATCGCCATGGACCCGAGGTCGAAGCCTTCCGTGGGACAGGGCGACCTGTCGCTCGCACTCGCGGGAGCCGAGCTCATCGATCTCATCGCAGCGGGGGCGGTCACCGTCGACGGCGACCGCGTCGTGCCGGGTGCACCGCCGGCGCTGGACGACGGGCTGCTGAGCGAGGCTGAGGCGGGGCTCGCTCGACAGGCGCCCCACGAGCGGATCGAGGACTGGCTGTGGCGCCGGGGCCGAGACCTCTCGGCTGCGTACCAGACCGCCCTCGAGGAGGCCGGTGAGCTGACGCGGAAGCGGGACGGCCGGTTGCCCTTCGGCCCGGAGCGCGTCGAGCCGGCCGATACGCCGGCACGCCGCCGGGCAACCGAGCGCCGGGAGGAGCGGGAACCCGTCCTGGCAGCCCTCGCCGCGGTCGTGGGGATCGACGGTGAGCGATCCGAGGACGAGTCCGACCTCGATGATGAGGCGGTGACGACGGTGGTGGCCGTTGTCCACGACGCGGTGATGGAGCTGGAGGCCGTGCGCCAGAGGCGGTCCATCGAGAACTCGGCGTTCGCCAATCTCTGGCGCGGACCGTGAACCCGGCTCGGACCCGGGTTCGGGGGCGTGGTCGGGTCCGACGGCCGGAGTGACCCGGCCGGGGCCGGACCACGCCTCCCCGCACGTCCGTGGTCCGGCCCCGGCCGGGTCACGAGGACTGCACGCGAGCTCCGCCGTCCGGGCGCGGAATGAGGAACGTGTACGTTGCTCGCGCGCTGCGTGCCCGGTACCTGGGCCCGCCGCGCGCTGCACGGCGGTCTCCGCTCTCTCGTGCGGACTGAAGGTTCTTCAGCGCGAGCCCACGAGCCCACTGGTGTGCACCAGGTCCATGTCGCCGTGAATTCCGGTGCGGCACGGGGAGGCCGAGGGATCCGGATGTCCTCGGCGGTGGCGCCAGGTGAAGGCCATGGCTATGAAGGGCGCCCACCGAACTGCCAGTTGTGCACTTCTATGGTGGAGTACCGGTCCGGTGTGAGGATGGCGCGAGCCGTGTCCGGGTCCGGTGCCCTGGCCAACACGGCCGTGCCGAGCCAGGTGGTGCCGTCGTCGGACAGCAGTGGCCCGTACGCGATCAACCGGTCCCGGTGGTCGGGCGGTACCACGAGGTCGGCGGCCGGCCCCGTGCCGAGGCCGAGCACCAGGTATCGGTTGCCGCCGGTCCTGCCGCCGGGGAAGTCCCACATGGTGCTCCTCAGCGTGTTGCGCCACCGTCGCAGCAGCACGTCCCGGTAGACGCCGGCCTGGTAATTCGGCTCGTCGAAGGCGAACGCGCGGGCAGCGGCGGGATCGGGCAGGTCGACGATGTGCACGCTTCCGGTGGGTGTGTCGCCGTCGTCGGCGAGGGTCGGACCCCGAGCGATCATCTCCTCCGCGTACCGGTCCATAAATGACCAGTGCTCTTCCAGAAGTGCGTCGCGCAGCGGCAGCGAGCCGGGCCGGTCGCGGTGGTAGCAGAGGAATTCCATGCCCCATGATCTCCACACGGACGTGGTCAGGTCGAGCGGGTTTCCCTGCCCCGGCCGGCCCGGGGCAGCGGCGACATGGGGCCTGAGCCCAAGAGCGTTCTGTGGTGTTGACGGGGGGTGTTTGGTGCGGCGGCCCTGCATGGATGATTGCGGGGTGTTGGTCCACATAGAAGCAGTGCGCCAGATCTCCGGCGGCGCTGCGATGGTTCGGGTGCGCTCGGAGGCGGGTGTGGCCGTCGCGCTCTGGTGCGGAGCCCCGACGGATGTGGGCTGCGAGCGTCATGTGGAGTGGACCGTCGATGACGACGTGGCCTGGGGTGGTAACACTCGACCAGCGGAATTTCCCTCGCCCGCGTTGAGTGTGAACGGCCGTCAGGTCGTCTTCCGAGGTCGTCTCAGACTCACGGGTGACGGCGGGGTGGTGCTGGACGTGGATGGCTCGCAGATCCTGTTCGACGTCGCCGATCCGCCGCCACCCATTGCGGTTGACGGGACGTGGGTCGAGATCAGCGTCGAGCGCGACAGCGTGAGCCTGTATCCCTGCCTGCTGTGACGCACACGAGGGCGAGCCGACTCCGCCGGCGTTCAGCTGTTTCGCCGGTTCCGGGTTGGTTCGCGGGTGAGTCCGCGGCTCGTGAGGGCGGCCATCGCCAGGTGGATCGTGGCCTCGGAGCAGTGCGGGTGGGTTTCGTAGTCGCCGGCGGGGCGACGGTCGTTCATGAGCCAGGCCGTGGTCCTCTCGACGACCCGGCGCCGAGGGATGCCCTCGAATCCCTTCTGGCGCGATTCGCGGCGGGTGACCTCGACGTCGATGCCGAGGCCGGCGCCCTGGTCGACGGCCTCGGTCCGACAGCTGGTGTCGGCCCACCCCCAGTGCGTGCGGTTGGTCGACCTTGTGCGCCCGCAGCAGCTGACGGAACTCGCCCAGGGCGTGTACCTCATCGAGACGCAACGACCCTGCCGAAACGGACTTTTGCGCCCTGAACGATGAGCTCCCGTCGCACTGTGCGCGCGTGACCCGAACCACGGCACCGGACCCGACCGGGTGGGAGAGCACCGGCTGCTCATCGCTGCCACCCATCGCGTGCTCGGTGATCACCAGGGGTTCCGGTGTTCGCAGTCATGCTCGAACGGCTGTTACACAACGATCATTGAGTGCGTCTGAGCGACCCCGGAATACTTCAGGGCCCAGGGACGTACGGATTCGAACACGTCCCCGTGCGGGCTGGGCCTTCGCCCGCCCGCTTCACTCCTGAGCAGGGACAATCTTGCGTAAACGATCAAAGAAGGCGTACGCCGTCGTCGCCGCGGCAGCCGTCGTCCTGACGGCGGGCATGACCGGCCCGGCATCGTCGACGACCACCAGCCCGGACACGCCATCCCCTGTCGAGGCCGAGGACTTGGGGACAGCGGGCAGGACCGTGCACACCGTCACCTTGATCACCGGCGACCGGGTCGACGTGGACTCCCGTGGCCGGGTCGGCGGTATCGAGCGGGCGAAGGGCCGGGAGGACATGCCCTTCTTCACTCGGACCCAGAACGGCCACACCTATGCGGTGCCACGTGACGCCCGGCGGCTGATCGCCGACGGCACGCTGGACCAGCGGCTGTTCGACGTCACGGAACTCGCCGAACCGGAGGCCCGCAAGGCCAACCGGGCCGGGCTCAAGGTGATCGTGGGCTACCGGGGATCGGCGGCCAAGTCCGCCCGTGCCGGGGTTCGTTCCTCCGACGGCACCACTCTCCGCCGGACCCTGTCGGCCCTCGACGCCGATGCCGTCACCAGTGCCGCCGCCACCGACAGCAAGGGCTCGCTGTGGGACGCCCTGACCCGTGAGCAGAACGACGGTTCGGCGGCAACGACTTCCGGTATCGCGCAGATCTGGCTGGATGGCTCGCGGAAGGCGTCGCTCGACCGCAGCACCGCCCAGATCGGCGCCCCGGCGGCCTGGGCCCGCTCCTACGACGGATCCGGTGTCAAGATCGCCGTCGTGGACACCGGGATCGACGCCACCCACCCGGACCTGACGGGCCGGGTCGTGGCGGAGCGGAACTTCAGCGGTTCCCCGGACGCCCGGGACCGCGTCGGACACGGCACGCACGTCGCCTCGGTCGCGGCAGGCGCGGGGTCCAAGGACGCCCGGTTCAAGGGAGTGGCACCCGGAGCCCAGTTGATCAACGCCAAGGTGCTGGACGACCGGGGCGTCGGTGACGACTCCGGCATCCTCGCGGGGGTCGACTGGGCCGTCGCGCAGGGTGCCGACGTCATCAACATGAGTCTGGGCAGCCCCGATACCCTCGGGATCGACCCACTGGAAGCGCAGGTCAACAAGCTCTCCGCCGAAAAGGGCGTCCTGTTCGCGATAGCCGCAGGCAACAGCGGGCCGGGGCGGGGCACCGTCGCGTCACCGGGCAGCGCCGACGCAGCCCTGACGGTCGGCGCCGTCGACGACGACGGCCTGATGGCCGACTTCTCCAGCGTGGGGCCCCGCACCGGGGACGGCGCCGTGAAACCCGACATCACTGCGCCGGGCGTGGAGATCACGGCGGCCGCTGCGACCGGCACCTCGGGGCAGAACCCTCCCGGATACGTGAGTCTGAGCGGCACGTCCATGGCGACCCCGCACGTCGCGGGTGCCGCGGCGATCCTCAAGCAGAAGAACCCCACCTGGACAGGTTCCCAGATCAAGGCTGTCCTGACCGGCTCGGCCAAGGACGGCTCCCACTCGGTGTTCCAGCAGGGCGCGGGACGGCTCACCGTCGACAAGGCGATCGACCAGACGCTCGTCTCCGAACCGGGCTCGGTCGTCCTGGGAACCCAGGCGTGGCCCCATACCGACGACACACCCGTCACCAAGCAGGTGAGGTACCGGAACAACGGGACCGTCGACGTGACGCTGGACCTGTCGCTGGCGGCGCCCACCAGCGGCGACGGACAACCCGCCCCGACCGGCTTCTTCACCCTGGGGGCGCAGCGGATCACGGTCCCGGCGGGCGGCGACACCGTCGTGGACCTGACGGCCGACACCCGGCTCGGCGGTACGGTCGACGGCTCGTACTCGACCACGGTCGTCGCATCCGGAGACGGCCAGACCGTGCGCACCGCTGCGGCGGTGGAGCGTGAGAGCGAGTCGTACGACGTCACCTTCAAGACCGTCGGACGGGACGGCGCAGCCAGCACTACCTGGCAGGCCGACCTGAAGGGCTACCGCGGGTCCGCCGCTGGCCAGCGGTTCTTCCCGGACCTGTCGTCGGGCACCACCACGGTCCGGTTGCCGCGCGGTACCTACAGCCTCGCTGCCGACATGCTGGTCGACCCTGCGGCCCCGCGGAAGGGCGCCGACCTGATCAACAATCCGCAGCTCGCGGTGACCGGTCCCACCACCGTCACCCTCGATGCCCGGACCACCCGGCCCGTCTCCTTCGAGGTGCCGGACGCGTCCGCACGCCCCACGCGCGCCGGAATGATGTACACGCTGGACACACCCGAGACGTTCATCATCGAGGGGGGCGAGTTCAGCAGCTTCGACAACCTCCGCACCGCGTACCAGGGTTCCGCGATGGACGACGGCGCCCTCGCCCAGCAGTGGTCCGCGCACTGGGAGCGGGGTACCAGCGAGTACAACGTCCTCACCGGCGGCCCGGTCCGGGAACTGGCCACCGGCTACAGCAAGACCTACACGCTCAAGGACATGGCCCTGGTGAAGGCGAGGACCGGGTCGTCCGTACCCGGCCTCGACGGTGCCCTCGCGGCACACGGCATCCTGGACTACGGAGGGGGCGTCGAGGCCGCCTACACGGTGCGGTCGACACCGGGAACGCGCAATGTGTATCTGTCCACGGCCGACGGGGCCGCATGGAACATCGTCGCGGGTGTCGTGGGCGAGACGGACCCGGAAGGATACTGGAGCTTCGACTCGGCCTACCAGTTCGACGAGCCGCGGCGGTTCGCGGCGGGGGAGACGTACACCGAGGACTTCAACGTCGGTGTCATGGGGCCGCGGATGAAAGCAGACGACGCACTCGTGCGCGACGGCGACGACATCTACGGCGCGTTGCCTCTGGTCAGTGACGGCTCGGGCCATTTCGGGGTCGCCCGGTACTCGGGTGCGAGCACCACCATCCACCGCAACGGTCGGCTGTACGCACAGAAGGACGCTGCCATCGACCAGGAACCCTTCACACTGCCGTCGGAAGCCGCTGCGTACACGGTGGCGACCACGATTCACCGGAACCCGACGTTCAACCGCACCGGGACCCGGATCGACGCCTCGTGGACCTTCAACTCGGCCCGCACCGACAGCCCGACCAAGCTCCCGGTGTCCACGGTCCGTTTCCTTCCCCGGCTCGCGCTGGACTCCACCGTTCCGGCAGGCGGCAAGCAGACCGTCCCCGTCGAGGTGCAGGGTGCGGCGGCCGGCACCAACCTGAAGGACCTGCAGGTCCTGGTGTCGTACGACGACACGAAGTGGCTGCCCGCCCCGGTCAAGGCGGACAGGATCACGGTACGCGCCCCGGAGAAGGGCAAGGCGATATCCCTGAAGGCCGTCGTCACCGACAACGACGGCAACCAGTCGACGGTGACGATCCACGACGCCTTCTTCGGCAGGTGAGGCGCTCGGAATCGGAACCGACGGGGGCGCACGAGTGCGGGCGACCGCGGCCTGCGGGACACGGTCCCGGGTGAGTCGAGGGCAGTGGCCCGCCGGAACGGAGGTTCCGGCGGGCCACTGCCCTCCCGCGCGGGCCCACCGTGAAGCCCGTCGACGCTGCCGGGTGTCAGGACGCGGGGCCCTCCCCGTGTCCATCGGCCGGCTGCGTACCCGGGCCCGGCGCGGCCGAAGGCGGCCCGGGTGACACCGCTCGCGCACGGGCCCTCCGCGCCTGGTGATCGGGTGTTCGCGGGCCTTCCGCCACGGCTCAGCGTGCGGGGACCGGGACCGCGCGAACGGGGCACTCTGCTGGGGCAAGGCGGCCTTCCTGCCCGACCAGGCTCACGGACACGGCCCCCTGCGCATGCGCCGCGTACGCGGCCGTGCAGACGATCTGGTCGCGGGCGGCGGCGGTCAGCCGTGCCACCCGCAGGTCCAGCCCGACCTCGACGGTGCGGTCACCCCTCACCATCCGGTCCGCGTCCTCCGCCACGCGGGGCAGTGAGGGAGCGTTGCGGAACCCGGCCCGTCGTTCGGCCTTGTCCGGCCCGGCGAGCAGGGCCCTCACGGCGGCGAGCGGCGAGAGGTTCTCGCTCATCCCCCCACTCGACGAGGGCGAACCGCCGCCAAGGCCGTCACGCCCGTCCGGCTCGTCCGCGAGGACCGAGGGATCACCCGGCCCGGCTGAGCCCTCGAGGGAACCACCCCGCCACGGTGTATCGACGGTCCGTGGAACGGGCCGCAGTTCGTCGTCGGGGGAGAGGAAGAACAACAACACACGGCCCTCGCGCGGGGGAAGCAGATCGGCCACAGCCGGCTTGCCGGCCTCGATCACGTCCGTCTCCTGAATACCGCAGCCCACGAGCGGCCCGCCGACGAGCACCAGCACCGCGGCGAGCCGGACCGCCCGGCGCGCCCGGAACACCCACTCGCTCACGCGGTGGTCTCCTTCCGGGCGCGGCCGGCCGCCGGCCTCCTGCCACTCTGCGCAGACAGGGGGCCGCCCGGCGCGCCGCACCCGGACGCGGGCCCGTCGAAGGGCAGCTCCACAGTGAACAGCGCGCCACCGCCGGGTGCGTTCTCCGCGCTGATCGTGCCGCCGTGCAGCTGGATGTTCTCCACGGTGATCGCGAGCCCCAGGCCACTGCCGGAGGAGCGGGTACGTGCGGCATCCGCCTTGTAGAAACGGTCGAAGATGTGCGGCAGCGCGTCCGGGGCGATCCCGGGGCCGCTGTCGTGGACCTCGGTGATCAACACGTCGCCGCGCACCGACAGCCGCACAGTAACCGGTTCGGCGCCGTGGCGAAGGGCGTTGCCGACCAGGTTGGCCACGATGACGTCGAACCGGCGAGGGTCGAGGCGGATACGGAAACCGTCAGGCAGCTCGGCACGGACCCGGCCGAGCCATTGCCTGCCGGACAGGGTGCTGCGCACGGCCTCGGCCGCATCCACCTCGTCGGCGTTGAGCTCCGCCGCGCGGGCGTCGAAGCGGGAGATCTCCATCAGATCCTCCACGAGGACGGCCAGTTTGCCGGTCTCGGCGCTGATCAGGCGCACCGCCCGAGCGGTGTCCGGGGCGAGCGTCCCGGCGTCCTCGTCCACCACGTCCGTGACGGCGAGCATACCGGCGAGCGGGGTGCGCAACTCGTGCGAGACGTCCGAGGCGAAGCGCCGGGCCCGCGCCCCCGCCTCCCGCAACTCCTCGACGGAGCGTTCGAGGCGGGCTGCCGACTCGTTGAACGTCCTGGCCAGGTCGGCCATCTCGTCCCGGCCATGTACCGGGATGCGCGTGTCGAGCTGCCCACCGCCCATGGAGCGCGCGGCCCGCCGAAGCTCACGGACGGGGCGCAACACGCTGCGCGACGCGAGCAGTGCGGGCACCAGGGCCACGGCCAGCCCCGGCAGTGCGCCGTCGCGGGCAGCGGTCACCAGGGCGTTGATGTCCACCTCCTCGTTCGTCATGGGCATCACAGCGAAGAGGACCAGTCCGCTCGGCACCGCGTCGCCACCCGCGACCACCCGGGTCATCACCGGCATCCCGATCGTCAGATACGCGCTCCCGTCCTTGACGACCCGCTCGAAGCTGCCGTGCGGCGACGTGAGCGTGGTGCGGCGCAGCTCCTGGGTCAGGACGCCGGAGACGGGACGGTCACCCGAGGAGGCGCGCAACGAGCCGTACTCGGCGAAGACGATCCATGGGTGGGGTTTGGCGCGCGCCGCGATGTCGTAGAGGTACCACCGCAGCGAATCCGGGTCCAGGGGCAGGCTGGGCACGAACTGCTCGACCTCCTCGCGGAAGGAGGCGACGGCCGTGTCCTGCGCACGCACGAGGACCGCACTCCGTGCCTCCCGATAGGTCAACGCAGCCGTCGTGACGGCGCTGACCGCGGCCACCAGCAGGAACGCGATCACCAGCCGGGTGCGCAGCCCGAACGCGGCTGTCGCTCCAGGCATCCTCACAGCGGACCGAAGCGGTAGCCGAAGCCCCGCAGGGTCTGAATGTACCGAGGACCGGAGGACGGATCCTCGATCTTGGTGCGCAGCCGGCGTACACAGGCGTCCACCAGACGGACGTCACTGTGGTAGCTGTGCCCCCAGACCTCTTCCAGGAGCCGCTGGCGGCTGAAGACCTGTTCGGGTACCGCGGAAAGGTACAGCAACAGCTTCAACTCGGAGGGCGCGAGGGCGATGTGCTCGCCCGACGTGAAGACGGTGTGTCCGGCGCGGTCGATGTCGAGTTCACCGTGGCGCTCAACGGCGGGTCTCGCGTCGACCGGGGATTCGATGCGGCGCAGCACCGCACGTATACGGGCCTCGATGACCTCGGTCCGGGCGGGTTTGACGATGTAGTCGTCCGCACCCGCGTCGAGGCCGACGACGATGTCCGAACCGTCGCCGCGTGCGGTCAGCATGATGATCGGCAGCTGGCTGGTCTCGCGTACCCGGCAGCACACCTGGACACCGCTCATGGCGGGCAGCATCAGGTCGAGAAGCAGGAGATCGGGGCGAAAGGCGCCCAGTGCCTCCAGACCGGCCTCGCCGGTCTCAGCGGCGAGGACCTCGTGCCCGCGTCGGAGCAACCCGATCTCGACACCCTCGCGTACCGAGGGGTCGTCTTCGACGAGAAGGACGCGTGGCATGGCAGGGCTCCGGGGGCGTGGGGGAGGGGGAGTCGTAAGGGTCCGGCGACTGATCGGCGAGGGCCGGACCGGGGATCGGACGACGGCGTCCGTGGCCGTGATCCGCCCGCGTCCCCGGTCAGCGCGCGGCCCGCCTCAGAGGTGCCGGTGCGGCCGCCGGCGCGGGCAGTCGGCGACACGGCGCAGCAGTGCGTGCGGTTCGGGCGGCCACGGAATTCGAACCGACCGCACCAGCACGGCGGCGACTCCCTCCGGCGCCCCGCCCCGTGGCGCCCCGGCTCGGGAGCACGGGCCCGGCGGAGAGCATGAGGTGACGACGGGTCATGGGCGTACTCCAGGAGGTGCGACAGCGGTGACTCCTCATACTCCCAGGCGGGCGCGAGGTGGTGACGAACTCCTGCGCGGTGAGCAGTGAGACATTGGCCTCCGAATCGCCGATCACGGTTCCAGCGCGCAGCTTCTCTGTCACAGCACGTGCGCGGTCTCGGGAGGGCTGCCGCGTACGTGCTGTTCCGCATCGCGAAGCGGCGACGGGTGAGGCCTCGCAGGGTTTCCGCGTGTCGTCGCGGCCTCGGCGAGCGAACGCACATGAGATGAGCTGGAGAGGGCCGTCCCGGAGGAGGCGGCGGACCACCGGGTGCAGTGACCCTCGCGGATATCGGGGACGCCCTCGCACACGTCGACCAGGAAGTGACGCCACCCCCTGCGGATGACCACCGGCTGTCGACCCTCCAGGGGAGGCGGGGGTCGTGCCGCGTGAGCGCAGCCCTACTGCGGGGGCAACGACGGGCCGGTCGGGGCGCTGCTCTGGACTGCTCGCCTGCCCCCTGCCGGCCCGGGGGGCCGCCGTCGGAGAGGTCGATGAGCCCGAACGGTGGAAGGAGCTCGAGCTCGCCGAGTACCCTCGCCTGACCCGCGCCACCGCCGACCTGCGCGATCACGACGACCGCGATCAGTTCACCGCCGGCCTCGACCTGCTCCTGGACGGCCTGAGTGCGACCGCAAATCCGCAACCGCCGACGTGATGACGAGGCTGAGCGCCGGGCGACTACCGCGAGCCGGGTCCATCGGCCGGCAGCTCCCGGTCCGCGGTCCTGGCTCTGTCCAGCCAGGGTCCTGGTGTCGTGCCCTGCCCGGCCCCGTACGGCGACCGGTGCCGCGATCCTGGATCTTCTCAGCCCTCGCGAGGGCTGAGAACCAACAGCTTATGGGCGGCGCGCCCTAGAGCCCGCTCCCTGATCGGCGTGTTCCGAACGACCCACGAGCTGCCCGTCGACCGCAGCCGGCAGACGCGGAGTCAGGATTGCGAGACATACTCCTCGTTGCTCTCTGGTGGCGAACGGTCTCCCCGTGTAGCGTCACCGTCAGATGTCGTGGTCCGCACAACCTGCCCGCGCTTCCGCGCGGGCACTTCTCTGCGTGGTGCGGACCAAGCCATCTCCGAGGCCGCGAGGTGCGGACCCGGATACCAACGCGAGAGGCACGAGCATGGCCAGCGGAACCGTCAAGTGGTTCAACGCCGAAAAGGGTTTCGGTTTCATTCAGCAGGACGGCGGCGGGCCGGACGTCTTCGCGCACTACTCCAACATCAATGCCAATGGCTTCCGGGAGCTGCAGGAAGGCCAGACGGTCACCTTCGACATCACCCAGGGCCAGAAGGGCCCTCAGGCGGAGAACATCACCGCCTCCTGATCGCGGAGCGAGACCGCCCAGGCCTGCGCAGCTCGCTCCGCAGGCCTGGGCAGGGTCGGCAGTGCACTGCCTGATCAGCGACGCCCGAGGAACCGGAGATCCTTTCCTGTGGCATGAGGGCGCTGGTCGTGACCCCAGACATCCTCCTGGCCCGGCCCGCCCGATCCGCAGCCTGTCGGCAGCCGGAGGCGCGTCCCAGCCCCACCCTGACGAGCGGTACCGCCCGGCGCCACGCGCCACCGGTCCCCGTCGACTTCTGCTCCTCGCTCCCGTCGGTGCCACACTGGTGAAGTGACGGACACCGAACGGCAGACGGACCGGCACCTGGAACAGGTCATCCTGGAGCTGTTGGAGCGTCGTGCCCCCACTGCGACGATCTGCCCTTCCGACGCGGCACGGGCGGCGTACGAAGGGGACGATGACGGTTGGCGCGCACTCATGGAGCCGGCCCGCCGTGCGGCCCGGAGGCTGGTCACGGCAGGCGAGGTGGAGATCACTCAGGGGGGAAACCCCGTCGACCCGGCAAAGGCCCGCGGCCCCATCCGCATCCGTCGCGCCCGCTGACACCCCTCGGTCCGGCGCCGTCCGCACTGCCCCAGGCCCGCCTGCTCGCCCCTTTCTGCGCCCAGGTCCACCGCTCACACGGGCATTCCGCGTGCGGGCACCGCGCGGCTTGGTGGGGTCACCTGCCGTACATGAAGGAACGGGCAGGCACGAAGATCTCGTGACCGGTCGGGAAACGCACGCGCACTCCGGACTCAGTCCACGTGGCGGACCGGATCCCCTTGGCTCCCAGGACGGCGTCGAGGTCCACCCAATGTCCGTAGGACAGGCTGGAATCCCTGCCGACGACCAGCCTGTACGTGTTCCGTCCGGACAGGGTGTGCTTGTGCACCAGCCCGAGGAAGTGCGGTGACTGGTCGTCGTAGGCCACCGATGAGGGGGCGCTGCTGCGGTAGGTCACCTCTGTGCGCGGCCACCACAGCGCCGTCACGAATGCGGTGGTCAGCACGACACCGCCCAGGCAGCCCAACAGCGTCCAGCCGACTGCGGCCATCCGGCGGGGGCGTGGAGCATGGTCGGGTTGCTGCGGGGCGGATGCGGCGATGATGTTCCTCCAGGCGTTGCTCCGTACCTGCGTGGCCGGAGAGGGTACTGCGAGGAGGACGCAGAATCGGACCGT
Source organism: Streptomyces clavifer (assembly GCA_014651175.1). Classification (GTDB taxonomy): domain Bacteria; phylum Actinomycetota; class Actinomycetes; order Streptomycetales; family Streptomycetaceae; genus Streptomyces; species Streptomyces clavifer. Next base: position 111,973 of record BMWJ01000011.1, read on the forward strand.
TTGGTTGTGACGCCCGGTGGCTGTTGAGGAAGGCCGCCGCCTCCCGGCCGGTGAGTGGGGGATGGCCACGCTGCTCCCGCCCGCAGCGTGGCGCCCTACGCATCTGCCTTCGCCCAGCGGGGGTCTATGCTTTCTGACCTGTTCGGGGAGGAAGTCATATGGCGTTTCAGGAACATGTGGAACGGGTCGCTGACGACGTCGTGGGGGAGTTCCCGCCGGACGGCGGCATCTACGCGGTGACGTTCCGGATCGACAGCGTCGACCAGGATCCACGATGGCCGTACGTGGCGGTCGGCTACACGACCGAGGCCGACGCCGCGGAAGAGGCGGAGAGGCTTTCGGACTCCTGGGAGTCGCGCTGGAGTTATGCGTGCTTCCCGGAGACCGGCCTCGAAGGAGTCCGGCTCGTCGGGCGCGACCCTGAAGGTGTCGAACTCCACCGGCGGGAGGCGGAGTCCCGGGGGCTTTGGTACGAAGATGACGATGAGCCGGACGACTGCGACTCGCAGTTGGTGGAGTGGTTCTACGAGGTGTGTGTCAGGGCGGCCCAACGCCTCCACGAGAGCGGCAGGATCGTGGAGGTGCTGGGCCGGCCGGTCCCCGTGATTCTGTACGACATGTTCGATCCGGATGCGATGTTCCGGCTGACCGCGGACGCCAATGCGGCGGAGCTGATCGAGGAGTTCATGGCCGGGGGCCCGGCTGGACGGCGCGGGCCCCCAAGGCGTAGCTGAGCACTGCCGGACCGGCAAGCCCTCGCGGCCCGCACCCGGTGCAGTGTCCGTTCTCGACGCTGCCGCGCTGGCCACTGTTCGCGGCCTTCACGCGCTCCGTCCGCAGTCCCACAGGTGGTGCTGAGACTGACCGGAGCGCCGATTCGGTCCTCAGAGGACGCGAGCAGCACCGTGAAGGCGAAGCTCTGCGGTTCGAGCCGAGGCGAACCCGGGTTGGAACCGCTGAGTTCTCGACATGCGGACCAGTCGTGCCCGACTCACCGTCGCCCATGCCCTGGTACTGCTCGGCGACGAGGATCCGCTCGGTGGCGAGATCTCTTTGCGGCGGAACCGCAAGCCGTCAGAAGGGCATACGACCACGGGCGCGACGGCCGGCCGAGCCGCTGTGGCCGACGGCCTTGGAGCTGCTGCGGAAAGGCTTACTGAAGATGCGCCCCAGCACGCCGGGTGCCTTGCCGCCCGCGCGCGAACCCAGCCCCAGGGTGCGCTGAGTGCCCCGCTCCGGATGACGCGACAGGCGCGGAACGAAGAAGGCCAGAACGACCAGGACGACGCACACGGCAACGATTCCGACAACCATCATGACGGACTCCTCAAATCGACGTTGGACCTGCCGTGTGCCCGACGACGTCGCCTCTATGCCGGGTCGTGCTCCGTGAAAGAGCCGAAGGGGGGGAGGGAGCCGGCGCGGTCCTCGGAACCGCCCACCGACGACCTGGTATCCGGACGCCTGGACTCCGCATGCTTCCGCACACCCCGTAGTCGGACGCATGTTTTCGCGTCGACCCGGGGCCGCGACGGAACAGCATGATCCCGGCTGCCGTCTCAGCCGGGCAGGGCCGCCATGGCGACCGGCTCCGAGGGCCGGCGCGTGGCAACGACCAGGGCGAGCCGTCGGCGGGGGACCGAACGAGGGCTCCGCAGTGCTGTGCCGGCCTCCAAAGCCTGGCCGCCCTCGGCCACGAGAGGGGGTTCGTACGCGGGATACAGGCCCGATCGGCGGCTGAGCACGCTGCGGGAGACAGCGCAGGAGGGTGAGAGGCGGTCATTTGGGCACACGATGTCTATGTCCGGAGAACACGCACGTCCCTCGAGCACCCTCTTCCGCTCCGCCTCCGAGCCGCCCTCACGGGGAGCGAAGCACGGGCGCCGCACGGGATTCGGCAAGCGGCTTCGCCTCAGGATCTTCGCCTACCGCGATGTCGAGTTCCTCTCCACTCATGTCCCCGACAGAGCCGGTCCGGGTGAGGAATGTCTGCTCCTGGTGCATGTCCGCAAGGTCGTCGGCCAGATCCACTACCGGGTCTGCACCGCGTGTGGTGAGGGCGTGATCAGTGGCGTCGACATCGACGACCACCTCCACTCCACCGGGCTCGGCACCCGCGCCTTGTCGCACCTCCGATCCCGTCACCCCGGTACCACTTGGCGAAGCACTCTGACCCTGCGCGCCACACGTGATCTTCTGCGCCGCATGCGCATCCCCGCCGCTTCATCCGCATCCGCGTGTGCGCACGTTCGCGCGCTCGGACCGGCAGGCTGACGCATAGTCCGCGCACCCATGTGCCTCTGCCCGCCCCCCCCGGGGTACGTACGGCGGTGTGGCCTGACACGGACATCTCGTTCCGGGCAGGAGAAATCTGCAGTTCAGCGTGTATTGGGGCTGCACCGGCTGCTGGACAGCAGGTGTGGCACTTCCGGGCACCGCCGCCGTGTCCACCAGGCGTCTCGCGGTCGAAGGCCGTCAAGCCCTTCACCCTGCACGGGGACGCGAACCGGCTCTCCGGCACACCCGGGCCGGCATCTGTCGCGGGTGATCCAGACATTGCGCCTATGCGCCGTTATGGCGTAGCAAGCCTCGGGCTCGGCCCCTGGCCCGGCTGCGACCCGACGGGGTGACGTAGGCGCGAACGCTTGCTCCACACTTCTCAGGTTGATACCGAAGCCGCCCAGGCCGACGGCGCTTGCGTGTGTCGGCTCAATGCTCCCTCGGCGGAAGTGCTGGCGGCAGTCGTTGCCCTTCTGTATAACCTCGGCTCCCCACACAGCCGCTGTGCAGGCCTACCCCTGGAGCTTTCTGAGACCAGTGCGCCAGGGGTTGCTTAAATGATCTTGAGCCTGCTGCAATGCCGGGGTGAGGCTTGGTGCCGAGGATCGGCGCAGCTCGGTAGCGACGGGGGGCGGAAGGAGAAATGGCGGCAGCAGTGCCTCGGGGCGCCGCGAAGAGGGCCAGCCGGTTGGACTGGGAACTGGTGCCCCTGGAAGGTGTCGGGCCGCTGCGTTTCGGCATGCGTATCGCTGAGGTCGGCGCAGCGCTTCCAGGCATGACCGAGATCCGACAGTTCCAGGCCGATCCTGGTTTCCCGGAGACCCTCGGGGTGGAGTTCGGCGTGGGTCGTGCGCAGCCCGCCGTGTACGCCTACTTCGCCGACGGCCAGCTGCACTGCGTCGCGATCGACGCGGTCCGCGGACCCCAGGTGACCCTCTGGGGAAGGGAGTTGTCCGGATGTGTCCCCGCCGATCTGGAACGGTTTTCCTGCTGCACGCTCACAGGTGCGAAGTGCTCGATGTGTCCTACGGTCCGCGGGGGAACCCCGGAGTCAACGGGCTCGGTCTGGTGATGCGGGTCCAGTCGTTCGCCGACACCGTGTTGACCCGACCGGTCATGGTGGCCCGTGCCTGGGCCGACCGGTGCACTGACGACTGGGAAGGCGCGATCCCGGAGTGCGAATGGGCGGGCCGCCCGTGGCCCGGTGCGGGTGACACGGAATCCTGGCACCCGCCCGGCCACAGAACGCTCGGGGGCGGCCGGCAACCTCCCTTCCAGCCGGACCCACCCTGCGCGAGGGCTGAGGCCGCACCGACTGGGAGTCGGACAGGCGACCGGGCCGGCGACCGCGGCCTTCAGGCAGCGTCGTGCTCAGGGTGCGCAGCCCCGTGTCCAGGTCCGGAAGCAGGGCTGCAGGTGGTCCACGACGCTCATTCACACCGGCGCGGGCGGGGGTTCTCAGGCTCAGGTCACTAGCCTTGCGAAGTCGCGACCACAGTGATCGTTTCGTGGCCTTCCCGCCGGATCCGCTCATCTCCCCAGGCGCCCAGCGGCCCCAGCGCCTGATTGAGCATGCGCCCGTGCTCCGTCAGGGAATACTCCACCCGCGGCGGCACCTCCGCATGAACCTCTCGGAGCACGAGACCGTCCGCTTCCATCTCACGCAGGTGCTGCGTCAGCATCTTCTCGCTCACTCCTGGAAGGCCGCGACGGAGCTCGGCGAAGCGGCGTACACGGTGAGTGTCCAGTTCCCAGAGGATCATTCCCTTCCACTTGCCGCTCAGCACATCGAGCGCAGCGTCGATGCCGCAGATGTAAGGCCCGCATCTGGGCGCCTTGGCCATTGCTGATCCCCTTACGAAAAGGTAAGTACCGCAGAAAATAGTGGGTACTTCCGAGACTAGTGGCGCTCTCCGAGGATGGAGGGGTGAACGAACAACGGAACCGCACCACCAGGCAAAAGAGCCCTGTCACCGTGATCGGGCTTGGCCCCATGGGCCAGGCGATGGCTCACACCCTTCTCAGCGCCGGCCACCCGGTCACCGTCTGGAACCGCACCGCCGGCCGGGCCGACGCTGTCGTGACCGCCGGAGCAACGCGTGCTTCGACTCCCAGCGAGGCGGTCGAGGCGAGTGACCTCGTGCTCCTCAGTCTCACCGACTACCAGGCCATGTATGACGTTCTCGGCAGCGCCACCGCATCGCTCGCCGGTCGGACGCTGGTCAACCTGAGCTCCGACACCCCCGACCGCACACGCGAGGCAGCAACGTGGGCGGCGGGTCACGACGCCGCCTTCCTCACCGGAGGTGTCATGGTCCCCGCGCCGATGGTCGGTACGGAGGCAGCCCTTGTCTACTACAGCGGTCCTGATGAGGCGTGGGAAAGCCATCTGCCGACGTTGACGCTGCTCGGCACACCAAGGCATCTGGGCGAGGATCCTGGCCTCGCCCAGATGATGTACCAGGCCCAGCTCGCGGTGTTCCTCACCACCCTGTCCGGCCTGATGCACGCCACCGCGATGCTGGGCACCGCGGGGGTGACGGCCGAGGAGGCGCTGCCGGAGTTGCTCTCCTTCGCGGACTCGATCGGCGACATCGTGAGGGCTGGTGAAGAAAACCCCGGCGCCGCGCTCGATGACGGAAAGCACCCCGGTGACCTCAGCACGGTCACCATGATGGGTGCGACGTCCGACCACATCGTCGAGACGAGCACGTCACTCGGGCTCGACCTGGCTCTTCCACGCGCGGTGCAAGCCCACTATCGGCGGGTGATCGAGGACGGGCACGGCAGCGACAACTGGACTCGCATCATCGACAGCATCCGAGGACCACGCTGACACACAAGAAACCGTTCAGTGCCCGCACGGCGCAACTCTGCCCCGACCCCACTGACCACGCGCGCCCGTGCCGGGCCATGCCCCGGCACGGGTCGGGTCTGGCAAGCGGGGACTCACGCGGCGCATCGGAGGCTGTCGTTCGTCCGGGGTAACCCGTCACTCCGACAGCGGGCATGAACTGTGCCGTTGACGCAGACAGCCCGTCACAAGCGCCGGTCCCCCGACGAACGAACGTAGCGAGGGCGGGCGCGGCCGATGAGAGCTGAGGAGGCCGAGGGCTCCTACGGCAGCAGGGGCTCGGACCGCGCGTCACGGTCCGGGCCCCTGCCGCATCGTGTCACCGGTCGGCTGCCCTGCTCGGTACGCGCATCGTCGGCCGGCGCAAGATCTGGCCGGCGGTGGTGCCGACGAGGGGCGTGCCGTCGGGTGCCACGTGCAGGGAGAGCCATCCGTACGGGGGCAGCGGACGCCGGGGGAGTACTGTGCCGTCGGCCGCGTCGACGGATACGAGGCTTCCGTCTGCGCACAGGGCGTACAGGATCCCGGCATGCGAGTCGAGGTCGATGACCTCGGACTCCAACGGCCTGTTCCAGAGGACCTCACCGGACGGGAAGCCCCGGCGTACGAGTTCAGTGCGCCCGTGCAGCAGAGCGGCGCCGGCGGCATCGCACACGTACACCACCCGACCGAGCGGCGCGTCGACGGAGAAGAGCATGGTCTCGTGCGCGTCGGGGGCGAGCGCGACCACTTTCCCGCCGGTCCGCACGTACAGCAGCTCGGGGCACCGGCGGGCCTGGAGCGGAACAAGGTCGTATCGGTCCGGCACGTGGACCGATCCGATCCGGTGGCTGCCGTCGGCGGCGAATATCTGTGTGCTGGGCGGGGTGGGCGGATCCGTCCCGATACATCGGTCGTACGCGTCCCGGATTGCCCAGACTCCGTCCGAACGGGCGGACATCGTGGCCGAGAACGGCACGGAGTGCCGGTCGAGAACGGTGCCGTCGACCGTGTCCACGAGCAGGAAATCGGTCCGGGTACGGGCGTCCGGGCCTGAGACGGCCACACGCACGCTCCGCTCGTCGGCGGCCACCGCGATCCGGGTGCCGCCGCTCGCCGAGGGCGCGGGCACGCTCCACATCGCTGTCCCGTCCGCGGCCCAGCACTCCACGGCCACGTGTTTACGAGTGGCGAGCACGCGGCCGTCGCCTAGCCCGGCCACGGCCCGTACCCCGCCCTGCGCGTCGTAACTGCGTCCGGCCCGCTCGGCCAGCGTGCGCAGCAGCGGCAGCGCAGGCGATATGCAGTCGTACACCCTCGGGATCTCGGGGGTGTGCGGTGTCCGGTCGAGGGCGGTCAGGTCGAGGGCATCGGAGGGGAGGTTGCGCCAGTTCGCCCGTACGACCGTCGCCCGGGCAGTCCAGGGGGCGCCCTCGTTGTCCATGGTGAAGAAGTTGAGTTCGAGGGTGTGGTCGTCCAGCCAGCGGACCGGCTCGATGCCCCACGCCGGGTCGGCGAAGTCGACGCGGTGGCCCGTGTCGCACTCAAGCAGGGTGAGGCCGCCTTTGCGGTCGTACTCGTCGCCGTTGTCGAGGCCGATGGCAAGGAGGGGCAGCGTGGGGTGGAAGGCGATCGACTCGGCCTCCGTCGTGAAGGTCAGCAAGTGGGCGCAGGACAGGTCGGCGGCGCGGTACACGGCGACGCGGCTGTACCGGTGCAGCACCGAACTGCTCGCGATCCACTGTCCGTCGCTGCTGACCACTACGTCGCACGGGTATCCGAGCAGTTCGGGAAACGGCTGGTCGTGGAGCGTGGTGGTGTGCGGTTCAGGCCGATCAGCCATGGTGCTCCGTGAGATGGGCGAACGAGACCCGGGCCAGGGTACCGAGGGTTTCGGGCGTCGCGGCTGGGACGAGGCTCAGGAACGACTTGGCGAAGGCGTCGCACTGCGTGCTGAGTGCCCCTACCTCCAGCGCCTGGGTTACACGAGGGATCAACTCGTAGTAGCAGAAGGGGTGCTCGGCTGCGATGTAGGCCAGCAGGGCTGCTTCGTACGATACGTGCTCCCCGTCGTGCGCCCAGGAGTCCAACGCGAGCAGCAGCGGGAACTGGGCCAGCACCTCCCACTGGGCCAACGGGACGTCTTCGTATCCGGCGGGCCACTGGCGGTCCGCGAGTCGTAGCAGCATCGCGAGTTCGGACATGAACTCCGGCACGCTCCTTGGCCCGGCGGCCGCGGTCCACGCCCGGCGTGCGTCCGGCGGGCAGGCCGCGAAGAACTTCTCGCTGAAGGCCGTGGCCAGGTAGTCCAGCTGTGAGGCAAGCGGCTGTGCGGTGTGCCGCCAGGTCACGTCCCAGTGATCGGTCCGGGTGACCCGCGTGAACCGCAGCACCTCCCACTCCAGCGGGTCGGGCCCGCCCGCGGCGAGCCCGACAAGGTGCGCGATCGGCCCGCTGGTGAACATGCCTTCAGGATGCAGCGCCACCGCTCCACCTTTCCCATCCTCGATCAATCCTGTCGCCTGCTGTCGTGGCTACCGCGATTGTCGCGCCGGGCGGGCGACAGCATCAACAAGGGACGCCCCTGAAGAGTTTCTGCGGCTCGTAAGAGAATCTGCCGAAGGTAGGGGGACTTGACCGCGGATGGCCCAGCCGCGGCAGCGTGGCAGCCAGGGCAGGAATGTCGAGCTAAGGCCTTCGCCCTGATCACAGGGGTACGCGAGGACTCGCCCCGCTGACCGCACGGGCCGTGATGTGTGCTCTCGCAGGGGTGGCAGATGCCGCACCTCGAGAGTCAAGGCGTCAGGTTTTGCTCGAAAAGGGTGCTGTTGGTGGTAACTGCTGTCGACGGCATGGACATGCGGAAATTGAGGAGCCAGTACCAGGATCGCATTCTACCCTGGACCCATGCGCCACGAATCCGCCCTGTTGAACGTCGTCGATGTGGAAGCGACCTGTTGGGATGGATGCGGTTGCCCGGCTCTGTGAACGAGATCATCGAGATCGGTCTCACAGTGGTTGACGTGTCGGAACGGTGCCGCGTATCCCTGCGAGCTTGACGGTGCCGAGGTAGATGTAGGCGCGTTTCCCGTAGCGGGTGGCGACCGCGCGGAAGCCTTTCGGGCGGTTGATTGCGCGTTCGACGGTGTTGAGCTTCTTGTACCGCTCGCTGTCGAAGCCGGTGGGACGGCCGCCTCGGGAACCGCGATTCTTGCGGTGTCTCTGCTGGTCGAGGCGTTCGGGGATGGTGTGCCGGATTCCGCGTCGTCGCAGGTGACGACGGTTCGGTTCTTCCGAGAGGCGTAGGTCTTGTCCGCCAGGACATGGTCGGGCCGGGTCCGAGGTCGGCCGACTCCGATACGGGGCACGGAGACCTGCTCCAGCACTCGCTCGAACGGGGGCCCGTCACCGTAGTGTCCGGGTGTCAGGACGAGGGCGAGGGGCCGGCATCGCCCGTCGGCGGCAAGGTGGATTCTGGTGGTGAATCCGCCGCGGGAACGTCCCAGACACCATCCGATCTGACCACTTCCTCCAGCCGGACCGTCAGTTTCCTCAACACTGGATCGACCTGGTTCGTCCCCCCTCTCAGCGATCCCCTTTTGAGGGACCGCGACCGCCGGCGCCTTCCTCGCGCCGGCGGCGTGCTGGTGGGCCCGCACAGCTGTCGAGTCCACCGAGACGTCCCAGTCGATCCGGCCCGCGGCGTCCTCGGCCGCTTGGATCCGCGACAGCAGCATCGTCCATGTTCCATCCGCTGACCAGCGGCGATGGCGTTTGTAAACGGTCTCCTACGGCCCGAACCGCTCCGGCAGATCCCTCCACTGCACGCCCGTCCGGACCCGGTAGAGCACCCCGTTGATCACCCGACGGTGGTCACTCCACCGGCCCGCGGGCCCCACCAGGAGGCAGGAACGACTCCAGCCGGTCCCCCTCCGCATTCGTCAGATCCCCACGGCCCATACAGACAGCCTGCCCCCAACATCCCACGCACGTCGCGAGATCCGAGGAACAGTGCCTAGGGGCGCGGTCATCCCAGAAGGCTGCGCGGTCAGCGACGCCGACCGCCGCCGATGCGGCGGTCGTCAGCCAGTGCGGTTAGCGGGCCGAACTCGAGGGCAAGCTGGTTCCACGTCAGAACCTCGCCACAGCGGGCAGGGAACTCCTTCGGGTTGAACTCGGGCATAGTCCAGGTGCCAGTGCCCCGGTCCCGCAGCCACAGGTCCCCGTCACCGTCGACCACGGTCGGCGGGACCGGTACGGGCTCGGCCTGATCGGTCGGCTCCCAGGTGATCCGGCCCGGGTGGGAAACGCGGCGCAGCTCGGTGGTGGCCAGCCGCGCGGCCAAGTCACGGGTGGACTCTTCGGCGTCCTTGACCGACGCGAGTCGGAAGGCGTCGTCAAGTACGGGCAGGGCTGGATTCTTGCTGCGCTTTGAACTCATACGCTGGCTACCTCCTGTGGGGGGCGTCACATCCGTTATGGCACCCCGTAGAGGAACACGGTATCCGAGGCGGGAGCCGGGCCGACTACGACCACTGTCCAGGCGGAGGCGCTGGCCCACCGGGCGGTGTGGCTAGGTGGTGAGCTGGTCCTGGACGTGGCGCACCCCGTGGTGGTATCGCTCAGATATGGCGGTCCGGGTCTGAGGAGGCGAGGCCGCCGGGGGCGAGCGGACGTCGGGCCGAGGCGGGTGCGGGCTCGCCGGGCGGTTGGCGGAAGTCGGCGCCCTGCTCGACCGGCATCAGCCGGCGCCCCCGCCCGGGCGGGGGCGGGAGCGTCGGAAGCGGGCTCGGAGAAGGCGGGCAGCGAGAGCGGTCGACGGTCGATCATTGCCGCCGCGCGCCGAGTTTGATGGGCCCTTCCGGACGGGCAACGGCGCACCAGAGCTTGATCGAGGAGTTCGACACGCCTCACCTCTACGACGTGATCGTTTCCGGTCTGCCGCTGACCAACTTCGCCCCGGAAGACGTCGAGCGGATCATGAACTGCCCCGCCCATGTCTGGCACCTGCAGCGCCCCCTGGCCAGGGCCGACGCGCCTTCCGCCCCGCGACCGGAAGAGGCCCGGCGGTGAACGCGGTCTCCCAGCTGCTCGGTCACCTCCCGCATGGCCTCGCCTATGCGGTGGTGGCGGGTGCCATTCTGGCCGATTCCGTTCTCCTGGTCGGCGCGTTCATCCCCACCCTCACACTGCTTCTGACGGCCGGCGCCCTGGCCCGCAGCGGCGAAATCAGCCTCCCTCTCATCGTCGCCACGGCTGCCACCGCCGTGGTCGCAGGTGATCTCCTCGCCCACCGCACCGGCCAACTCCTCGGCACGCGTCTGCGTACCGGTCGTATCGGACGCCGTATTCCGCCTGCTGCCTGGCGGCAGGCGGAGCGGCTGATGAACCGGCACGGAGGCCGGGCCATCTTCATCGCCCGCTTCCTGCCCGTGGTCCGGACCCTCGCCCCCCACTTCGCGGGGGCCACCCGTCTGCCCTACCGCCCCCTACAGCGTCACCGCAGCCTGCCTGTGGGCCACCGTGGAGATCAGCGCCGGATACGCAGTCGCAGCATCGCTGGAGCGCATCCTCACCCTGGGCGCACCGGCCCTGGCCGCAATCGCCGTCACGGTCGTTACCACCGTCACACTCTGGCGGCGGCACTCGGCGCCCCGGCAGCGGCATGATCATGAAGCGCAGCCCGCGTCTGCCGCCCCGGCGGGCCTCCGGGGCCGGGACGAGGCTCTGTCACCGGCGGGCAGTCGGCACTGACCGGAAGCTGTGGCCCGGCCGAGCATTCCAGGAGCGCCCGCTCGGTCAAGGACGTGCCGCAGATAGGAATGAGGGTCGGCGAGGTAACGGCGCCGGTGATCGGCCAGAGCCAAGTCGCTCCAGGCCACGTGACGCATACCGTGCTCGCCGACCCCAAACCACAGGTTCGCTCATCGCCTCCGCACGTAGGCAATCCACCTGGTGCTGGGGCTGAACGACCGCCCGACGCGCCGCTTCGGCGAGCCCGAGCGACAGGGGGTCAGCGGGCTGAGGTGTAGGCGGTGAAGAAGGGAACCTTCACCGGTGCCCCGCCGGGGCCGAAGCAACTGACGTAGAGCCGGACGGTTCCGCTGCTCCGGTCCCAGGGCGCGTGTAGGCCGCAGTAGTCGGCCCCGCGGCCGTAGGCGGTGGTCTGAGCGGTGTCGGACGGGACGGCGATCGACGGCATGGTGACCACGAAGGGTGCTCCCGAACCGCCGAGGGTGTTGGCGGCTCCGCTGGAGTTGTAGTTGGTCAGAGTGGGCAGTGATCCGTTGTACCAGAGGTAACCGAATGCCTTGGGCGGGAAGGCCGGGCCGTGGACCGCCCGCAGGTGGGAGTAGCTCAGCGTCCACCTGGTGTCGTACGGAGCGCCGGATGCGTCGTAGCAGGCCACCTGGACGGTCTGTCCGGCCGTGCCCGGTGCCCAGTCGGACACCTTGCATCGTGCGCCCTGCCGAGTGTCGACGGCGGTGACCTGCAGGTTTCCGGCTTGGCTGGACAGTCCGAGGCCGGGAAGCCATGCCTTCCAGACGCCGGTCGCGCCGTGACTCACCGAGTTGACCGCTCCCGTGGAGTTGTACTGGGTGAGAGCGATCCCGCTCGTGTCCGAGTAGAGGTAGCCGTACGAGCCGGAAGGTGTCGCGGGGGTGCCGCTGCTGCTGGTGTAGAGGACGGTGAAGGTGGAGTTGTCGGGCGCGCCACCGGGTCGGTAACAGTTCACGTAGACGTCCTCGCCGGACCCCACGTCCTTCCAGGCGACGATCTGGCACCAGCGGCCGGTGCTGTCGACCGCGGTGGCGTGTGCGATTCCGTCCACACCGCCGATCATCGGGAAGTGCACGACGTACGACCCGAGGCCGATCTGGTCCACCTTGACGGGGTTGGTGGACGGGGAGACCCAACTGCCCCACTGGCGTGAGGGATCGGGCGCGTAGCCGGGCGGAGGGGTCGGGTCGTCCAGATACGCGAAGCCCCAGCGGTCGGGAACCGCGGCTTGGGCGGATCCTGCGGCAGGAAGAGCCGCGGCCAGGAGCGTGGCCAGCATACCGAGGACGAGCAGCACGGCCCGTACGGGTCTGCTCGACGAGTCTGGGGTGCGGACGTGCATGGGCGTGCCTCCTGTGGACGAGGTGGGTGCTGCCAGCGCGATCCGGTGCTGTGGTACGGACGTTCCATGCCTGCGGTTGCGGGGCGGGCTGTTCCGGTTCCCCTCCGCTGCGCGGCACCGCACAACCGCGACTACGTGAGGCAGCTGCCCCCGCCCCCCCCCCCCGCGGTGCCCGTGCGCCGTGCCCCTGCCCCGCGCCCCTGCGAGGGGACTCGGCGCGCTCACTGTTCCAGAAGCACGGTCCACTGGGGCGCTCTCGGCCAGCCGTTCCTAGCTCCTTCCCATGCGGCGCAGGGGCACCAGGCCCCACTCAGTTCGCTCGTTGCCACAGTGCGGATCAGCGGCTCAGGCCGCTGCCGGTCCTGAGTCGCCTCTTCTCGACACTCCCCCCACATCTTCTCCATGCGCCTCGCGGCCCTACGTGGCGGAAACCCGCCTTTCCGCTTCCGGCATGGGCCGCTCGGGTCGGCGGACGACTCAACCGCGTGGGCCCGCCCCGTGCAGCAGGGTGTCGAGGACGCGGGCTGTGAGGGTGCCGTGTCGAGGCCGGTATCGGCCGGGCTTCCGCGCAGCGACTCCCTGAGGAGCGCGTAGCAGAGCAGGGATCGTGTCCGTAACCGGGAGGGCCTCCGGCTCCACGACGCTGGCGGATGACGTCGCCGTACTCCCCAGGCACCTCCCAGCACGTGTAATGGCGGCCAGGAAGATCCGGCAGCCCAACCCCCAGTGCCTTCGCCAGGTTGGCGGCACTGGTCCTGCGGGTCCGAGAGGGCTCATCGGCAGCGTGATAGAGGGCATTGGCGCCATGCAGTCCGATCACTACATACTCAACACGCCTCCCCGCACCGACGGCCGATCCCTCGTGGTGCTGCTCGTGCCGGGCATTCACAACCTGCCCACAGAGCCCGCATCGCAAGTCGTCCCGTGAGGTATCCACGGGAGGCATCGTGCGGCTCCCTCGTACAGGTCACGTCCCTTTGCGTGGTGTTGGCGATCGGTCGTTTGATGCAGCGGGCAGGACGGTTGGCCCGTCGGTGCAGAGGGCGTCCATGCTTTCGTTGGAGAGGTAGCGGCGGGGGAAGGCGATCCACTCGTCGTGGAGTTCGGCGAGGACCGCGGTGGCCAAGCGGAGGACGGCAGCCGGGTTCGGGAAGACCTGGACGACGTCGGTGCGGCGCTTGATCTCCCCGTTCAGCCGCTCCAGCGGGTTCGTCGACTGAATCTTCTTCCAGTGCTGACGAGGAAAGTCCGCGAACGCGGTCAGGTCTTCCTTCGCCCCCGACAGCACTTCTCTGACCGTGGGGAACTGCCGGCCGAGCATCTCGGCGACGGTGTCGAGCTGAGTGCGGACCCTGTCCGCGGTGGGCTGGGCGAACATCGTGCGGATCGTGGCGGCGACCGTCTCCGCCGAGCCTTTCGGGATGGCGGCGAAGACATTGCGGACGAAGGGGACTCGGCAGTGCTGCCAGGCGGCGCCAAGTATGACCTTGCGGATGGCTTTGACCAGGCCGCTGTGGCTGTCGCAGATGACCAGGCGGACGCCGGCCATTCGGCCCCGGCAGCGAAAGACAACTGAGCACTCCACGGGCGAGCAGGTCGACAGCTCCACCGACGTCCGCGCAATCCTCGCGTGGGCTCCCGGAACCTGAGTAGCGGCACGCCGATCATGGTGGAACGTTCCCACGACGTATGGGGGCCGACGGGGCCGATCCACCAAGATTCCCGACAGAGTCAAGCTTGAGAGGCGCCGGAGTTCGAGTAAGGACAGTGTGGTGACGGCGCCGACCTACGGGAACGCTCTGGCCGCGAGGCTCGAGGGCACCGCAAGTCCACGCTTCATCACGGTTGAGTCCCGAGCCGGAACTATGGCTTCCGTCACAGCCAATACGATCTTGTCCTGGTGAGATCGCCGGATGCTCGGTTTCCTCTTCCGTCTCCTGCCCTTCTGGGTCCGTGAGCCTCTGTTCATCGTGGTCGGGTCCGTTTTCGGCGTACGCATCATGTATCTCGCCCTCCGCGAAGAAGAATGGGCGGCAGCCGGGATCGGCGTGGTGTTCCTGGTGGTCACCGCGGCGCGCGTCCACACGGTGGTCCAAGCCCTGCGCGCACGCCGGAACCCGAGTCCGGCCGCCTCTGTGGACGGGGCGGTGTCCGATGCTGCTGTCCAGCCGCATTCGCAGGTTGCGGGGCAGCGTCTCGTCCCGGATCCGGATCCGGAGAAGGAACCCAACGCGCTGGGCCAGGCTGTCGCGGCCGTGGCCGTGTTCGCGGCCCTCGGGGTCGCGCTGTGGCTGGGCCCGCATCTGCTGCCCCCCGACGAAGACAGCACGCCGCCCGCCGCCTCATGTTCGAGCGGGGAAGGCGAGGAGCTGCCGAGCGCCTACGACAAGACGTCCCAGGCTGTCACCGGCGACGAGCTGTGCAAGGCTCTCAACAGGTCAGACCTGGCCCAGCTCCTCGGAACGCCCGCGGAGACCGCGACCATGGCATCGGGCACCAACAACACCGCCCCCCTGACGGACGGGAAGGTCGCCCAACCAGCGGCGGAGGTCCAGTTCGACACCTACACCGTGAACGTCTCCGCCACGTACAACAAGATGTCGATCGCCCAGTACGTGAAACTGATGGAGTTCGGGGAGGAGCCGGACGTCAAGACGCTCTCGGTCCTCGGTCGGCCCGGGGTCCTCTCCTCGGATCACACCGTGGCGCTCGAGTTCAATCTCGGGAGCGGTGGATCCGGAGGATCCGTCGGGCAAGGCCCCCTGGCCAGAACACTGTCCGTGGCCCTCGACGGGAATGACCGTGGTGGCTACTACGACATCACCGTGTGGAGCAAGTCCGGAGCCCTCCCGGACGACAGCGCACTCCTTGACATAGCCGAGACGATTCTTCCGACGATTCACGAACGGACTCTGTGACGAGGCGCTCGCTGAGCTGAGCTTCTTCAGCGTTGCCCCTCCAGCGTGAGGATGATGGCCTTGGCGATTGACGTCATGCGGTTGGGGCTGCATCGGGACCTGCGGAAGATCCGCCAAGACTTCAGCCTCGCGACGCCGCGTTTCGCATTGCTCGCGAGTTGCGAGAACGCCTGTAGCTCAACCACGGGAACGCCATGATCGGGGACGACCCGCGGAGCTGCGAGGCGAGGAGGCACTGCGATGGTGATCAGAGGGCTGCATCCGGAGAGGACGGCCAGGCTTGAGGCGCTCGTGGATGAGTGCCGACCGCTGCTGACGACTGCTGGTGGGATGGCTGTCGTGCAGAGGCTGCTGAGTGAGCGTCGGGTCGAGGTGCTCGACGCAGTGGTGATCACGCGCGAGCTACTGAGGGCCGGCCCCACGGCACTCGGGGAGGCGAAGACCATCGTCTTGGCGAGTCCTGGCAGGGGACACGAGCTTCGAGTGCACGAGCAGTTCGTGGATGACCTGGAGCAAAGCGCGGTTTCGACCGGTGATGACCCGTTTCATTACGGTTACCTCGGTGTCCCATCCGGGCCGCACTCCGGGTGGCGGCCCGGATGCGGGAGCACGGGGTCAGCCGGCCTTTGCGGGCTCTTCAGCTCGGGCGCGTGTGCTGGCGAGGCGGTAGGAGTCGGTGCCGGTCTCGATGATCGCGTTGTTGAAGGTGAGGCGGTCGACGATGGCCGCGTCGAGGCGGGGATCTGTGAAGGTCTTGGTCCAGCCGCCGAAGGGCTCGTCGGAGGCGATGGCGACGCTGTTCTTCTCCTCGCGTTCGGTCAATACCTGGAAGAGGAGTTCGGCGCCGCGGCGGTCGAGTCCATGTAGCCGAGCTCGTCGATCTATGCGGATATCAGCATCGATCGACCTATGTCGAGACCGCGACTATGCCGAAATGGGTGTCAACGTCGCTGGTCGCAACCGTCAGTATCCGGCGGCGCCCGCAGCGCGCTCAACGGCCGGAGCTCGCCGAGCACGTGGCCCGCCAGCAGACCTTCGACTCCCGCGACGACCATGCGCTGACTGCGCCCGCGCGTCGGCGGCACATCCGTCCACCGAATCGAGTTATGGCCATGCGAACAGCGGGCTGTGTGCCTCGTCAGCCTGCCGGACGCGATGGCGGTTCATGTGCGGGTTGGTGCCGTTGCGGATGATGTGGTGGCCGACGACCGCAGTTGTTCGATCACGTCGTTCAAGTGCACGGCAGCAGCCCGTGCCGCTGCCGTGGCGTCACCGCTGACGATCCCGTCGATGATGTCCAGGTGCTGCTGCAGTGACTGGGCGGGACGGCCGGGGCGCAAGGCCAGCCGGAACTGATAACGCACCATCGGTCCGTTGAGTCGTTCGAGCTGGCGCCTGGCGACCTCCTGACCGCTGGCCTCGACCACCAGTTCGTGCAGGCGCTGGTTGAGGGCGGAGTATGTGTGTACCGCTCCGTCCGCGACGGCCTGCCGCATCTCCGTGCCTATCCGACGCAGTTCCGTACGCTGTGCCTCGTTCGCCTGCGTAGCGGCCTTCGTGGCGCACAGCTGCTCCAGCGCGGAGCGGCACTCGGTGATCTGTATGGCCTCGTCGATGGAGACCGCCCGGATGCGCGCGCCGCGGCGGGGGATGATCTCGACGATCTCCTCGGCGGCGAGGTCCTGCAGAGCCTCGCGGACCGCGCTGCGAGTCGTCCCGTAGGACTCGGCGAGGTCGTTCTCCACGAGTCGCTGCCCGGGTACCAGGTCCCCGGAGCGCAAGGAGTGCCTGATGGCGTCGGTCACGTACTGGCGTCCGGCTGCGCCCGTCAGCTTGTCCGTCAACTCGTTCGACCTCTTTCGTCGGCAGGTCAGTGCATGTGAAGCCTAGAGCCTCGTGAGGACTCCGGCCGCGACCCCGACGAACTTTTTTGTAATTTCGCCAAACATCTTGTCAACAATCTGGTTGATGACCTAGCTTCCTCTGCGTATCCCCAGTCGACGAAGGAGTGCCGATGCCTGCCGAAGCAGTTGCCCGGTCCCGCGGGGCGCGCCGACACGGCTCCCAGACCGCGATTCCGTGCCTGTTCATGCGAGGCGGTACGTCGCGAGGGCCGTTCTTCGACGCGAGAGTGCTGCCAAAGGACACCAGGCTCCGTGACGCCGTACTGCTGGCCGCGATGGGATCACCCGACCCGCGCCAGATCGACGGCATCGGCGGCGGGCACCCGTTGACCAGCAAGATAGGCATCGTGGGCCCGGGCACGGAACCCGGCGTCGACCTGGAGTGGACTTTCGTTCAAGTGCAGCCCGGCGGGGACGCAGCCGACACTTCCTCCAACTGCGGCAACATGCTGGCCGCGGTGCTGCCGTTCGCCGTCGAAACCGGCATGGTCGTCCCCGACGCCGACCGCACCACCGCCCGGGTGCGTACCCGCAACACCGGCATGGTCGCCGAGATCACCGTCGCCACCCCACTGGACACGGACGGGGCGCGGCACGTCGACTACCGGGGCCAGGCCCGTATCGACGGTGTCCCGGGCACTGCCGCTCCGGTCGAGATCGGCTTCCTGGACACGGCCGGCTCCGTCGCCGACTCCCTGCTCCCCACTGGGCATGCACGCGACACCGTCGAGGTCCCCGGGATCGGCGCCGTGGACGTCACCCTGATCGACAACGGCCAGCCCCTGGTGATCGTGACAGCCGAGCGCCTGGGCGCCACCGGCTACGAGATACCGTCACAGATCGACGCCGACGAAGGGCTCAGGGCCCGTGTCGAGGCCCTGCGCCTGATCTGCGGCGAAGCCATGGGCCTGGGCGACGTCACGGAGAAGAACTACCCGAAGATGACGCTGGTGGCGCCGCCGCGTCACGGAGGCACCCTCTCCACGCGCAGCCTCATCCCACGGGTCTGCCACCAGTCCATCGGCGTGCTCGCCGCAGTCACGGCCGCGACTGCCTGTGTACTCGAAGGCAGTGTCGCCCGCGACGTTGCCGCCGATGTCTCCGGCACGGAGCCCGCCATTTCCGTCGAGCACCCGTCCGGAGAGTTCAGCGTCACCCTCGGCCTCGCCCCGGACGTTCCCCAGCGGGTCACGCGCTCCGCGCTGCTGCGCACCGCCCGCCTCATCATGGCCGGCGACCTGCTCGTACCCCGTTCCCTCTGGGACCCCGCCCCCACCACTCAGGAGAACACCGCGTGATCATCGACGTCCACGGCCACTACACGACGGCGCCGGCCCCGCTGGGGGAGTGGCGTGGGGCCCAGATCGCCGCGCTCACCGATCGGGCACGGGCACCCGACCGCGCAGGGCCCGCCATCAGTGACGACCAGATCCGTGAGTCCATCGAGACCAACCAACTCCGTGTCATGGACGAGCGCGGCATCGACGTCACCGTCTTCTCTCCTCGCGCCTCGTTCATGGCCCACCACATCGGTGACTTCGCCACCTCCTCCGCCTGGGCCCGCATCTGCAACGACCTGTGCCACCGTGTCGCCGAGCTGTACCCCGGGCGATTCGCCCCCGGTGCGATGCTGCCGCAGTCACCGGGAACCGATCCGGCTACGGTCATCCCCGAAATCGAACGCGCCGTGCTGGAGCTGGGCGCCGTCACAGTCAACATCAACCCGGACCCCTCCGGCGGCCACTGGACCGCACCACCGTTGACCGACCGGTCCTGGTACCCGGTGTGGGAGAAGCTCGCCGAGCTGGACGTGCCCGCCATGGTTCACGTCTCCACCAGCTGCAATGCGGCCTTCCATACCACCGGGGCGCACTACCTCAACGCCGACACCACCGCGTTCATGCAACTGCTGACCGGGGACCTGTTCGCCGACTTTCCCGAGCTGCGCCTGATCATCCCGCACGGCGGCGGCGCCGTGCCATATCACTGGGGCCGATTCCGGGGCCTGGCGCAGGCGCTGGGCAAGCCCGAGGCGGTGGAATCACTGCTGCGCAACGTCTTCTTCGACACCTGCGTCTACCACCAGCCAGGCGTCGATCTGCTGTTGGAAGTGGTCCCGCACGGCAACATCCTCTTCGCTTCCGAGATGATCGGGGCCGTCCGTGGCATCGACTCGCACACCGGCCACCACTTTGACGACACGCGCCGCTACGTCGAGAACGCGGGCCTGTCCGACGAACAACTGACCGCGGTCGAGGAACGGAATGCCAGGCTTGTCTACCCCCGTCTGGATGCCCGCTTGACCGCCCAGGGCCGCTGAGCCCCCGGGCCCCCGGCCCCACACGGCCTGGTTCTGCTCTCGAATCGATCACCAACGACAGCGCAAGGAGTCAAATCATGTACGAACTCGGAGTCGTCCACCGCAGGACAGAACGCGCCGACCGCGCGGCGGTCGAGGCCCTGTCCCGGTACGGGGTCGCAACGGTCCACGAGGCCATGGGCCGACTCGGCCTGCTGCGTCCGTATATCCGGCCCGTCTACGAGGGCGCGAAGCTCTGCGGCACCGCTGTCACCGTGCTGCTGCAGCCCGGCGACAACTGGATGCTGCATGTGGCCGCCGAGCAGGTGCGGGAGGGCGATGTGGTCGTCGCCGGCTGCACCACCGAGAGCGGGGACGGCTTCTTCGGAGAGCTGCTCGCCACCTCCCTCCGAGCCCGCGGGGCCAAGGGCCTGGTCATCGACGGTGGCTGCCGTGATGTCGACGAGCTGCGGCAGATGGACTTCCCCGTCTTCGCTCGCACGATCAACGCCAAGGGCACTGTCAAGGCCACGCTCGGTTCGGTCAACGTTCCCGTCGTCGTCGCCAACGCCCTGGTCAACCCGGGTGACGTGATCGTCGCTGACGCCGACGGCGTGGTCGTGGTCCCCGCTCCCCAGGCCGTCGCGGTGGCCGAAGCTGCCGCGAGGCGCGAGGCCGCCGAGGAGGGAAAGCGGAAACGGTTCGTGGAGGGGGAACTGGGCCTGGACATGTACGCCATGCGCGGCCCCCTGGCCGAGCTCGGCCTGACCTACGTCGACTGACGGCACGAGGAGCACTCCCGATGACTGACCCGGCCTTCGCTATCACCCCGGGCTGGCTCGACTGGTACCGCGGACCCACCGAGCCCGCCTTCCCACTGCCGACGGGGGCGGTTGACACCCACTGCCACGTATTCGGCCCCGCCGCCGAGTTTCCTTACGCGGCCGAACGCAAGTACACGCCTGTCGACGCCTCAAAGCACGACCTGTTCGCCCTCCGAGACCGCCTCGGCATCGCGCGCAACGTCATCGTCCAGGCCACCTGCCACGGTGCCGACAACAGCGCCCTGGTAGACGCTCTGCAGACTGCCGGCGATCGGGCCCGCGGGGTGGCGACCGTGCGCCCCGACGTCAGCGAAGAGGAACTGCGACGCCTGCACGACGCCGGAGTGCGAGGTGTGCGCTTCAACTTCGTCCGACGCCTGGTGGATGCCGCGCCCACCGAGGCACTGGCGACCATCGCCCGCAGGATCGCACCGCTGGGATGGCACGTCGTCCTCTACTTCGAGGCTGCGGACCTGGCCGACCTGGAGACGTTCTTCGCCTCCCTGCCCGTCCCGCTCGTCATCGACCACATGGGCCGCCCCGACGTCACACGAAGCCCGGACGGGCCCGAGTTCGCTCGTTTCCTGCGCTTCGTCGAGACCAACGACGTCTGGGTCAAGGTCTCCTGCCCCGAGCGCCTGACCGTCACAGGACCGCCCGCTCTGAACGGTGAGCGCCACGCCTACCGCGATGTCGTGCCGTTCGCCCGCAAGGTCGTCGACGAGTTCACCGACCGGGCCCTGTGGGGCACCGACTGGCCCCACCCCAACCTCAAGAACCACATGCCCGACGACGGTCTGCTCGTCGACCACATTCCGCATATCGCCACGACGTCTACCCGGCAGCAGGCTCTGCTGGTCGACAACCCTCGGCACCTGTACTGGCCGGAAGAGGCCGGCTGACGGCAAACCACCGGCCCCGCAATGGTGCCGCGTCCCCACCCCAGGAGCGTGCAGTGCAGCACAAACCCGCCACCAACGCGGCCAACCGGCTCGACCGGTTGCCCATATCCAAGTTCCACAAGACCGCCCTCTACGCGGTGGCGTTCGCGTACTTCTTCGAGTTCGCGGACATCAACACCTTCGCCATCACAGCCCCCGTGGTGCGCGAACAATGGGGCATCGACGTCAACCACATCGCCTATGTGATCTCGTTGTCCTTCGTCGGCATGTTCTTCGGGGCCGTCGTCGCCGGCGGACTGGCCGACCGGCTGGGACGCCTGCGCATGCTCATCATGAGCACGGTCTGGTTCACCGCGTGGTCCTTCGCGTGCGTATTCGCCTGGGACATCTGGTCGCTGGGCGTCTTCCGTGTGCTGACCTCGGCGGGACTCTCCGCGATGACCGTCGTGGCCGTCGTTTACATCAGCGAGCTCTACCCGCGCGCCAAACGCGGCAAGTTCCAGGCATATGCCATCGTCATCGGTATCTGCGGTACCCCTGTCACCAACCTGATCGCCTCCGCGGTGGTGCCGATGTCCGACTGGTCCTGGCGCCTGGTTTACCTGTGGGGCTCTCTCGGTGTGCTGTTCCTGTTCTTCGTGCGCAAACTCGAGGAGTCTCCGCAGTGGCTCGAGTCCCGCGGCCGCCACGAGGAGGCCGACGCTGTCCTGACGCGCCTCGAGGCCGGCGTGACACTCGAGCACGGTGAGTTGCCCGCCGCACAGGAACCGCAGCCGCAGGGCCCGGCCGGCAGGTCCGGTCTGGGCATGCTCAAGGATAAGAAGTTCCTGTTCCCCACGATCCTGCTGTCGGTCCTGTGGATCACCCAGACCATCGGCTTCTTCGGCTACTCCAGCTGGGCGCCGACGCTGCTGGCCGCCGAAGGCATCAGCGTGGAGGACTCGATCTTCTACGTGGCGCTGACGACGGTCGGCGCACCGCTCGGCTCCTTCCTCGCGGCGATGGTCACCGACCGGTTCGAGCGCAAGTGGTCCCTGGTGGTCTTCGGCCTGATCATCGCCGTCACCGGTTTGATGTACGGGCTGACGTTCACCCCGGTGCTGATCGTCGTCTTTGGGTTCCTGGTCAATCTCTTCGAGCGCGGCTACACCGCCCTGGCCTACGCATACTCGCCGGAACTCTTTGACACCCGGGGCCGCTCCCTCGGCACCAGCATCGCCTACGGCCTTGGGCGACTGTCGAACGCGGCCGGCCCGCTGATGATCGCCGGCATCTACAACGGAGTCGGCTACGAAGCGGTCTTCATGTTCATCGCCGGAACCTGGACCGTCGGAGCTATCGTGCTGGCGATCTTCGGCCCGGCCACGCGCCGCCACCGGCTGGCGGCGGAGGCCAAGGCACTGGAGGAGCAGAAGACCGTATCGGCGACATCCTGAACGCCGGAGTCACAGCAGGCGTCCCCGGGTGGGTGGTGCGCGGGAGATCCTGGCTGCGGGACGTGGCAGCGCGGTCGTGGTGACTGACCTGGCGCAGGGGGTCCGAAGGCTGCCGTGTCCGCCCGCTTGGTTTTCCTGCGGGTCCGCCTCGCCGGCCGCCGCCCGAAACCCGCACCAGACGGAGTCACCGGTCCGCAATGGCTGTCGCTCAGTGGTCCGTAGGTGAGAACGAGCCGGTCAAGTACTGGATCTCCAACCTGCCTGCCGACCTTCCCGCCCGCGATCTCGTCCGCCTCGCGAAGCTGCGGTGGCGCATCGAACACGACTACCGCGAGCTGAATTCGGATGCTTCGAGCGGATCGAGGATCTAGCATCCGCTGAGGCACAGGGGCTGGAGGCAACATGGTGACCGACGCTGAGCTGCGGCATCTGCGCCGCTGCGTGGAACTGGCGACCGAAGCCCTGGAAGTGGGCGACGAGCCGTTCGGCTCCGTGCTCGTCGCCGCGGACGGGACCGTCCTCGCCGAGGACCACAACCGTGTGGCCTCGGGCGACCGGACCCGCCATCCGGAGTTCGAGCTGGCTCGGTGGGCCGCGGCGAACATGTCCCCCGCGGAACGAGCGGCTGCGACCGTCTTCACCTCTGGTGAGCACTGCCCGATGTGCGCCGCCGCGCATGGCTGGGTCGGGCTGGGGCGCATCGTGTACGTGAGCTCCTCCGAGCAACTGACAGGCTGGCTCGCCGAGTTGGATATTCCCGCGCCTCCTGTGCGGGCCCTGCCGATCCAAGATATCGTCCCTGACCTCGTGGTGGAGGGCCCGATTCCCGGCCTCGCGGAGCAGGTGCGCGACCTACACCACCGCTTTCACCGCGCCTCCTGAGCGCAACAATGCGGTTCGGGCCGGGTCGAGCACCACGGGACTCATCGCGAACCGACGGCATCACCGCGCGGCGGGAGTTCGAACGCCGGTTGACCGAGCTTCGGGAAACGGGCGTAATTCCGGACCTGCGGGCTGCACAGATCGAGCGCCTCAAGGCCCCGCCGCAGGGTGAGGGCTCCGGCGCGCAGACAGGCTCCGGTGTCGCCGCGCAGCAGGTGTCCGGTCAGACGCTTGTGGATGCTGTGGTGCAGGTTGGGGCGCGGGTCGGTAGGTCGGCAGGTCGGCAGGTCGGCAGGTCGGCAGGTCTGCAGCGTCGGCGATGTCGTGCCGCCGGACCGGTGGTAGAGAGTCCAGGCGGATTCGACGCTGCGGGTGACGGCCCGCCCGCCGAGCTGTTCGACCAGGGCGCGCGCGGCGCGCAGCGTGCTGCCGTAGCCGACGTTGTCGTCGATGACCACCGGGTCGGGTCGTGGGCCGCGGTGCACGGGCCGGGCACGTGAGATCAGCCCCAGCACGGTGGTGCTCCGGCTGGGGAAATCCCAGTCGAGATGCCGCCACCCCTGGCCGACTGCATCCGGATGTCTCGCGCCGATGCCATAGCCAGGGTTCGTGTGCGATGGTCCGTGCGGCAGCTACTGGATGCTTCTGAGGTGCGGATGTCGCGGGTCGGCGGGGCAGGCGAAGATGTTCAGCTTGCCCCAGCGGCCCACCGTGACCCCGGTGGGCTCGCCGCCCCCGCCGACGGCCGGGCCCCGTTCCTCCAGCGGTATCCAGCTGCCGCTTCCGCCGTCCCACTCCGAGCTGGCGATGGTCAGCAGCAGTTCCATCGGGGCCGCGCAGACCGGGCAGTCCGTGGCGGCGGCGTCGGTCAGGTTCCAGGACGCGTAGCCCCCGGCTCGCCAGCCGGGCGGGATGGACAGGTCGAACTGGTAGGTCGGCCAGTCCCATTCCTCCGCGTCCGCTTCCTCGGCCTCCTCTTCGAGGGCCTCTTCCCTGGCCTCGATCCGGGCGCACAGCTCTCCGGGCAGCAGCTCGGCGAAGGGGTACGTGACCACCTGCTCGGGGTGCAGCGCGCACGGCTCGGGTACGTAACCCTCGAAGCCCACGACCTCCGGCACGGGCGGCTGCGCCATCGCCCTGACGACCTCGCACGACCGGCGCCAGCGCAGGTCCAGCAGCATGCCGGTCCGGTTCTCGCCGTGCGCGTCGAAGGGGCACCAGAAGACCTGGAGCAGATCGCACTCCTCCGGCCCCGCGAGCAGGTCTGGCACGTCCCGGCGGTACAGCTGGGCCAGACCGATCATCGGGAGCGGATCTGTCTCCCCGCCCTCCCCTGCCGCCCGGTGCCTGCGCCTGAGCTCCTCCAGGAGCCGCCGTTCCTCGTCCGTGGGGCCGGAGCCCGGGTCCCGGGCCCACGCGGCGGCCAGGAGCTGCCGCTCCCGGTGGATGTCCGCGGGGCGCCGGCCACGCCCGTGGGGGTGCGGATCGGTGCACACCGGCCACGGCTCGTCCGCCGGCCAGAGCATCGGCCCGCCCACGGAGCTCACCGACACGTCAGGGCTGCCCGGCCGCGGGTGCAACCGGGTAGTCGTGCCGCGGTGGGCCGCGATCCCGGGGAAGAGCGCCTCGACGTCGAGCGGGCGCGGTGGCGTGGTCCTCGTCATGATCCCGAACTCTAGGGCCGCGGCCGGCCTGGTCCTCAGCCGGCCGGTCGCCAGGCCGAGGGTCTGGCCTTGATGGTCGGGAGGTGTTCCTACCTTTCACCGACATTGGCTGGCTTTGTCCACGAGAACGGGTCTTGGCACAGATCTTGGGGAGCCGTCGCGAAGCGTGACGTCGCTGTTCGATTGAGAGGGCCCAAACCCCGGTTGCTCGACCTGAACGCTCACCTCGTGACCTCCGCACATGACTGATGATCCGTTCCAGTGCCGCTGTGTCCTCTGCCATGACTACGGCGACCGGGATGAAGCGGACCGCATGGATCTGACGGTCATCGAGCATGTGCGGCAGTACGGATGGCACGTCGTGATGGTTCCCGAAGACGAGATCGGTCCTGGATTCGCCTACACGATCGGCCTCGCGCACACCCACGGCGGACCCGAACTCGCCATGTTCGGGCTCGATGTCCACGCCATGCACCGCATGCTTAACACGCTCGGAGAGAAGTCCGCCGCAGGCGAAGTGCTGGCGGACGGCCAGAGCCATCCTGATGTTGTCCACGGGTATCAAGTCGCGCTCAGGCAGATCGATCGCAGCTGGCACCGGACCTTCTTCGGACAGGCGATCGGGTTCTACCGGCGGCCGCCTCTCCCCGTGCTGTGGCCTGATGCCGAGGGCCGTTTCCATTGGGATGGGCAGGCTGACGAGAGGCGTCGCGACTCACAGCCTCAGTTGTGGTTCCCTTCGCGTGGCCGTCCTGTCGGGATCTGGACGTCCGAACTCTGGTCTCAAGGGGCCGGGAAGCTGGCGAGCCGGCACCAGGGCGACGCGCTATTGAAGCAAGATCATCTTACGAAGGAGTTCGAATCCGGCTCGGCCGTAGAGCTGTCTCTTGATCTTCTTGATGCGGTTCACGGCGCCCCGATGCTGCAGGAGCTCCAGTTCAGAGTGAGACCGGCGGCCACGGCGTCGAGGTCTCGGCGCAGGTGGAGTGCGAACCCGGTGAGTCCGGGCAACTGGCTGGCTTCGACTGCGTCGATCCAGGCGGGGAGCGTGGAGCCGAGGCGGCCGGTGAGTATCTCGCCGAAGTCCCGGACGTGTCCGGCGGGCGTATCCAGTTCGGGACAGCGGGCCAGAACGTCATTCAGGCTGGCCCGGTCTTCCGCGCTCAGGGCGGCGGGGCGTCGGGTGAGCCAGCCGGTCACCTGTCGTACCGTCAGCGGCTTTGGCGGGGCCGGGTCGGTTCGGGCGGTCTTGTAGCCTGTGATCACCGTCGGGGCCGCCGTCGTCGGGGCCGACGAACCCCAGGTCGGCGATGGCGCCGAGCCCGGCTTTCCGCAGTTTCCGGGTGAGCTTGTCGTGCCGGCAGGCGGTGATCTCCGAGGCGCGCCCGGGGCGGCCGCCGAGATCCACAGCAGTCGGCCCCGGTCGTCGGTGACGGCGATCACGAGCAGGCCGTGGCATTTGTTCTCGCCGGAGTAGTTCTTCCGGTTCTCCCTCCCGGTTCTGCGCCGGGTGCGGATCACCGATCCGTCCAGCAGCACGATGTCGCCACCCTTTCGGGCGATCTTCTTCAGGGCCCGGTCCAGGCGTGGGGCGCGGGCGGCGAGCAGGCCGACGACCTCCTTCACCCATCGGGTCACGGTGGTGCGGTGGATGCCGTTGCCGCCGGCCAGGTCGCCAAGCCGCTGGTAGCAGCGCAGCACCGCCAGCACGATGGTGGTGATCTTCCCCGCGGGCAGGACGCCACCGCGAGCCGATCTTGTTGAGGTAGCCGGGTATCAGGTCGGCGAGCCAGTTCAGGGTGGCACTCGACAGCGGCAGGCGGGCGGTGTAGACAAGGCCGTCAGGGCCCTCGCGGAACTGATGTTTTTCTTCACACCAAACGAGGGCCCGTCAGCAAGGGCGCGCCCCGCGCGACTACGGACGTGCCGTGAACCGCACGTCGCCCCGCTTGTGCAGACAGTCGCGGTCGGCGAGCTTGGTCATCTTCGCCCGCAGAGGTTCCAGCTTGCCGCGCACCGAGGTGTCCAGGCCCAGCCGCTCGCCGACGCCCTGACCTGCACCGGGCCGTCAGCCTCCCGCACGATCGCGCGGACCTTGCGGTAGTCGTCGGGGCAGCGCGCCCTCGTTGGCCGCGTCGCTGCGGAGCGGGATGAGTAGGACTGCCCGCCCGGCCATCTTCGCCGGTACCGGAGTGACAGCCGCGGCGTCGGCGAGGGCCTGCTCGGCCGGACGGTACAACACCCGCTCCACGATCGCCAGTTCATCCCGCTTGGCCTGGACCTCCTGGAGTTGCGCGGCCAACTCTGCGGCGAGGGAGTCCAGTTCGCTCCAGCGGGTGGTGATCCACTGTCGCTCCTGCATCCCCAGCGCCCTGCGGTGTTCTCACGGTGTGTCGACCTGCTGACGGATCGTAAGCGGGGGTCGGTCGTGGGCGCAGCCGAACACGGCATACCGCCGGAGCCGGACCTGCCGATGATCGACGCCATCTCAGTACCACCCGTGGCCCCGAGGGCGAGCAAGGCCTGCGGGACCGGCTGAGAGCCGGCCTGGGCGACAACACCGCCTGGAAGCAGGGCTCGCCCGCCGAACTCGCCCAGCGCATGGTCTGCTGCCGCTGTTGTTGTTGTGGTGGTGTGGGGTGGTGGGTGGTGTTGTTGT
This sequence comes from Streptomyces clavifer, assembly GCA_014651175.1. GTDB lineage: Bacteria > Actinomycetota > Actinomycetes > Streptomycetales > Streptomycetaceae > Streptomyces > Streptomyces clavifer. Next base: position 139,697 of record BMWJ01000011.1, read on the forward strand.
TGGTGTGTGGGGGTTATTTGTAGTTGCCGTCGGTGGTGACGTAGCGGTTGTTGACGTGCCAGGTTCCGTTGGTGCGGGTGAGTTTGTCGTTGCAGAGGGTGTGGTGGCGGAAGTGGACGTCTCCGTCGAGGAGGGTTTGGTTGGGGATGACGTAGACCATGACGTAGCTCTGTGCGTGGACGGTGTTGTCGTCGAGTTGTTCGATGGTGAGTTGTCCGAGCCAGTGGCGGAGGATGAGTCCTTCGTGTTTGAGGGTTTGGTGTTCGATTGCTTTGGTGAGGGTTGCGCGGCCGGTGAGGGGGTCGGGCATGTCGGCGGCCTGGAACACGCCGTCGGGGGTGAAGGTGCGGGCCCATTGTTCGCCGTCGCCGCGGTCGAGGATTTTCAGCTGGAGTGCGTAGAACTGCTGGATTTCGAGGTAGATGTTGTGCGGGGCGAGTTTGGTGGTGAGGTCGTGTGTGTTCATCGTTTCCTTCTTCTCCGGTGACTACGGGCCTTGGTGGTGCAGGGGGCTGGTGTGGTGCTGTAGAGCGGGGTTGTGGTGGCAGCCCTGTGGGTGGTGCGGTCGTGTGAGTGGCGGTGTGTGGGTGCGGGCCGGGGTGGTGCAGGGGGTTGTGGGTGTGGTGGTGCAGGGGGTTGTGGGTGGTGTGGTTGTGTGGGTGGCGGTGCGGGGGTGGTGGGGTGGTGGGGTGTTATGGGGTGGTGGTGAGGTGGTTCAGGATGGTGTCGGCTGCGCGGGGAGCGCCGCCGGCTTCGTGCATGGCGTGACGCATGGTGCGTACGTTGGTCTGGATGGTGGTGTCGGTAGCGACGTCCTGGACGGCTGCGCGTAGCGTGTCGGCGGTGATGTCGTGGGGGGTCAGGACCCGGCCGAGTTTCAGCTCGGCGGTTCGTGCGGCGATCATTTCTTCGTCACCGTTGTGGGGGACCGAGACGAGAGGGACTCCGGCATACAGGGCGTTCATGGTGCTGCCGGCGCCGCCGTGGCAGACGAACGCGCCGGCGTGTTCGAGGACGGCCTGGAGGGTGAGCCAGGAATGGATCTCGGCGTTCGGGGGGAGTTCACCGACGGCTTCGAGGTCGACGCCGGGGCCCGCGGCGATCACGACGTGCCAGGGGAGTCCTTCGAATGCTTTCGCGCACATCGCGAAGAATTCGGGTTGGGTGTTGAAGGTGGTGCCCAGGGAGATCAGGACGACGGGGTTGTTGTTCGTGGGCCGCCAGGTGCCCTGGAGGTCGCTTTCGCGCAGGGGGATCCCGACGAAGGTGTACTGGTCGTCGGGGAAGGAGCCGGCGTCGGTCTGGAACTCGCGGGGCATGAAGGAGATGTTGCGGGGGGCGTCGGACATGAGTTCGTCCAGGGGCGTGTCGTGGAGGCCGTGGGTGTCGGCGAATGTGCGTAGTTCGCGGGTGAGGTCGCCGAAGAGTCCTTCGGCTGTGTCGTGTGCTTGGGAGAAGTACTGGTGGGAGGCCAGGACGGGGTAGAGCTGGATGCCGGGTATGCCGAGTTTGCGGGACATGACGCGGCCCAGGAACTGCATGGAGATGTCGTAGACGAGGCAGTCGGGCAGGTCGTCGCCGAAGTGGGCTTCCAGGACGGGTGCGGTGGCGGCTGCTTCGCGGACCGCGCCGAGCAGGACGCGGGCCAGCCAGTCCTGTGCGCCGGTCGGTGCGATGGTGCGGGGGTCGAGGGCGGAGGTGTAGGGGATGATCTCGGCGCCGGTGGAGGCGATGCGTTCGGCGACGGGGCCGGCGGCGAGGTAGCTGACCTTGTGGCCGCGCTTGACGAGTTCTTCGACTACGCCCAGGGTCGGTGTGACGTGACCGGCGGCGGGGATGTTCAGGAAGGCGATGTGCCTCTTCATGAGTGTTCCTGGTCCTGTTCCTGGTGTCGGTGGGCGGGTTGCTCCTGGGTGACCTTGTGTCACTTGTGGAGGGCGGGCCGTTGTCCTGCCGGGCGGGCGGGGGTGTGTGGGGTGGTGTAGTGGGGGAGGATGCCCAGGGCTTCGGCCTGGGCGAGGGTCGGGGCTGTGCGGTCCTTGTCGGACAGGACGATGTCGTCGAGGTCGGGCCAGGGCAGGGCGAGTTGGGGGTCCAGGGGGTTGATCGAGATGGTCTGGCCGGGGGTGTAGGTGTTGTCGCAGAGGTAGGTGACCACGGCGGTGTCGCTGACCGCGGCGAATCCGTGGCCGAGGCCTTCGGCGATGTACAGGGCGTGGTGCTGTGTGTCGTCCAGGGGGATGGCGAGGGATGCCCCGTAGGTGGGTGAGCCGGTGCGGACGTCGACGACGACGTCGATGATCGAGCCGCTCACGCAGGTCACGTACTTGGCTTCGCCGGGCGGGGTTGCGGTGAGGTGGATCCCGCGGATCGTGCCGTGCCGGGAGACGGAGCAGTTGACCTGGGCCACGTCCATGGGGCGGCCGGTCTGCGCGGACAGTCTGTGGCCGACGAACAGTTCCAGGAACGCGCCGCGCGGGTCGTCGAACACCTGTGGCCGGACGAGGTGGACGCCCTGGATGCCGAGTTCTTCGATCTTCATGAGTTTCCTTCTCACCCGGTGGCGCCGGCGCCGACCGGGACCGGGCGGCGAGTCTGTTCGGCGGGGGTGGGCTGGCGGCTTTCCTTGGCGGGGGTGGGCTGGGGGGAGGTGTGCGGCGGGGTGGGCTGCCGGCTGTGTCCGGCGGGGGTGGGGTGGCGGGTCTCTTCGTCCGTGGCCGGGGCGGGCTGCCGCGGGCCCTCCGACGCCAGGGCCGACGACACCGGACCCGACACCGACACCGGCACCGGATCCGACGCCGGGGCCGAGACCGGCACCGGATCCGACGCCGGATCCGGCACCGGGGCCGACGATGCCGACGCCGTAGCCGGTGCCGGTGATGCCGTTGCCGGGGTGGGGGCGGGTTGTTGGATGTCTTCGGCGGCGGCGTCCAGGAGGCCGGTCAGGTAGGTTCCGTAGCCGCTGGGCAGGAGGGGCTGGGCGAGTTCACGCAGGTGGTCGTCGCCGATGAGCCCGTTGCGCCAGGCTGCTTCCTCGACACAGCCGATCTTCAGGCCCTGTCGCTCCTCGATGACCCGGACGAATTCCGAGGCCTGCACCATCGAGGCGAACGTCCCGGTGTCCAGCCACGCGGTTCCGCGGTCCAGGACGGTCACGGCGAGTTCACCGCGGCGCAGGTAGGCCTGGTTGACCTCGGTGATCTCCAGCTCGCCCCGTGCACTGGGCAGGAGGGACCCTGCGATCTCCACGACACGGTTGTCGTAGAAGTAGAGGCCGGGGACCACGTACCTGGATTTGGGGTGTGCGGGTTTCTCCTCGATGGACAGGACGTGTCCCTCGCGGTCGAAGTCCAGTACGCCGAACGCGCTCGGGTTCGCGACCGGGTAGGCGAAGATGTGCCCGCCCTGGGGGGAGGAGTGTGCTTTGAGCTGTTCCCCGAGGCCCACGCCGTGGAAGATGTTGTCGCCGAGGATGAGCGCGACCGGTTCGTCCCCGATGAAGTCCGCCCCGATCAGGAACGCCTGCGCGATGCCTCCGGGGCTGGGCTGCGTCGCGTACTGGATCTGCAGGCCCAGTTGCGATCCGTCGCCCAGCAGCCGCTCGAAGGAGTCCCGTTCGGAGGGCATGGTGATGACGAGGATGTCCCGCACGCCTGCCAGTACCAGGGTGGACAGGGGGTAGTAGATCATCGGCTTGTCGAATACAGGCATGAGCTGTTTCGACATGACTTGGGTGACCGGCCACAGCCGGGAGCCGGTCCCGCCGGCCAAGATGATGCCTCGCATGTTCGGGAGGCTAAGGACGCCGCCTATAGCGCCGATCGAGGCCGGGTGGGCGCCGGGCTGCTGCTCTGGGTGTTGCGGGCCGCAGGCGCGGTCCGGGCCCGGGGGCCCTTGTGGTGTTCGTCGGGGGTGTGGGGTGTCCGTGGCGGCCGGCTGCGTGGTGGCCCGGGCCCGGCCGGCCGGGGCTCGGCTCTGGTTGCCGGGTCCGGCCGTTGTGGGACGGAGGGGGGAGGGCGGTGGTGGCGGGCGAGGGTTTTGTTCTTCTCCGATGAGGAGGGGCCGGATGCTTCGGGTGGGGTGGCTCTGCGGAACCCGGCCGGCCGTGTCTCGGGGGAGGGGCAGGGAAACCACTGCCTCGGCTGAGCGGGCTTCGGCGGCACTGGCACGGGCAGGCTTCTGTTCGGCCGAGGCGGCCGGCACCAGTGGGGCCGGGTGCGTGTGCGTGTGTGTCCGAGTCGGTTCGGGGCGCGGCGTTCCGCTCACCGGGGGTGACCGGCCGGGCCTGAGCGTTCGCGGTGACGGACTCCGGTCGGTTGCGGAGACGAACGAGGGCTGCCGCCGGCACATCGAGTACTTCCCGGATCACTCCTGCCTTGCCCCGGGCCACTGGCCGTGGTCGTGCCCAACCCTTGTGAGGGCGTGCCGGCCCGATGAATGGCTGATGTCGGTGGCCGGCCGGGATCCGTGGAAGGTTCCCTCGCGGAGCACGAAGAAGAGGACGCCGGCCCACCCGCTGTGCGAGGCGGAGCAGGGCAGGGGGATGGTGCCTGCGGGGGATGGTGCCTGCGTGCCTGCCCTGGGCGTCCCTCTTGTCGTCATGGCCAGGGAGACCACCCACCGCCACACCGCGGGCCCGCCCCGCTTCACGGCCCTGTTCCACAAGGGCCCCGCCCTCCCCGGCAGGGTTCTCCCGGATTTGGTTTCGCTCTCCCGCTTCGCACACGGCTCCCCACAGATCCCCTGCCTGCGGTCCTGCGGCCTTGCGGTCCTGCGGCCTTGCGGCCTTGCGGTCCTGCGGCCTTGCGGCCTTGCGGTCCTGCGGCCGTCCGCCTTCGTCTGCGCCCTGCGCTTCTGCCTCAGCCTGCGCTTCTGCCTCAGCCTGCGCTTCTGCCTCAGCCTGCGCTTCTGCCTCAGCCTCAGCCTCCGCTTCTGCCTCAGCTTCTGCCTCTGCCTTTGCCTCTGCCTGCGCCCCGCGCCTGCACCTGCGGCCGTCCGCCTCCGCCTCTGCCTCCGCCTCCGCCTCCGCTTCCGTCTGCTGCGGCCTGCGACTTGTCCGGTGTCTGTGTGCTGCTCCGGGGGTGTTCGGGGTTCACTCGGGCCCGGGGGCAGTGAGAAGCCCGCCCGGTGGGCCGGGCGGGCTTCTCACTGCTGGTCCGCTGCGGGCGGCGAGGGCTGCCCGCAGCCCGTCCCGGACAGCGGACCGCCAAAAAAACGGGGGGCCGCGGTGGGCCGGGCGGTGACCGTACGGGTGGGGTGTGCGGCCCTGGGGGCCGCTGGGGCTACCGGGGGCCGCGCGGTACCGCCGCCGCGGCCGCGAGGCTCAGGGTGAGCAGTACCCCGGTCGCGAGGAACGCGACCCCGTACCCGGCCACGAACGCATGCGCGTCCGGAGGACCGTCACCGGCGACCTCCGCCGTACGGGTCTGGGCCAGGGCCACCATGACTGCGAGCCCGGCCGCGCCGCCCAGCGACTGCGAGGTGTTCAGCACCCCCGATGCCAGGCCGTGCTTGTCCTCCGGCACACCCGCCGTCGCCGCGCCCGCCACCGAGGTGACCACGATGCCCAGACCCACACCGAACAGCAGGGTCGGGCCCAGCAGATCGGCGAGGTAGGTGGCGTGCTCGTCGGCCGCCGACTGCCACACCAGCCCGGCGATCATCGGCAGGAGCCCGACCAGCATCATCGGCCGGGGACCGGTGCGCGGTGCCACGCTCGAGGACGCGGCGGCACCGATGAACGCGAACACCGTCAGGGGCAGGAACGCCAGCCCGGTACGGATGGCACTGTAGTGGAGCACCGACTGGTAGAGCAGGGTCAGGAAGTAGAACATCGTGGGCAGTGCCGCACCGAAGGCCAGCATCGTGAGGTTGGCCGCCCACACCGAGCGGTTACGGAACAGGCTCAGCTCCATCAGCGGCTGCTCGGCCAGTTTGGCCTGGTCGAGCACGAACACCGCGAGCAGGACCACACCGATCGTCAGCGACGTGACGATACGCGCCGATCCCCACCCGTAGTGCTGCCCCTCGGCGAGCCCGTAGACGAGGGCGGCGATCCCCAGGGTGACCGACAGGGACCCCAGCACGTCGAGCTTGGCCTTCTTACGCGGGCCGCCCGCGCCGCCCGGGGCGGCGGTGACCGACATGACGGCCATACCCGCGATCAGCAGGCCCAGCGGCAGGTTCACCAGGAACACCCACCGCCACGACGCCCACTCGACGATCGCCCCGCCGCTCAGGACACCGATCGCCCCGCCGCTCCCGGACGCCGCACCCCACAGGGCGAACGCCTTGGCACGCTCGACCGGCTCGGTGAACGTGGAGCTCAGCACGGCCAGGGTCGCGGACGCGATGACCGCACCGCCGAAGCCCTGCCCCGCGCGCCCCAGGACCAGCGTCGCCGCGTTCGGGGCGATCCCCCCGACGAAGCTGAACACCGTGAACACGGCAGTACCGATCAGGAGCAGACGCCGGCCGCCGAACAGGTCGACCATCCGCCCGGAGAACAGCAGGAAACCCGCGAACGGGATCAGGTACCCGTTGTACACCCAGGTCAGGCTGCCCGGTGTGAAGTGCAGCGCGTCCTGGATGGAGGGGATGGCGACGTTCACGATCGAAGCGTCGAGGATCACGATCAGCTGCCCCAGGCAGCACACCGCCAGGACGAGTCCGGCCCGGCGCGCCCTGACCGGGGCCTCCATGGTCATCTGAGCGGTCATCGCAGAGAACTCCTTGTTCGGATGGGGGAGTGGGCCACGCCCGGTTCCCGGTGTGCGGGCCGTGCCCGCCCGGCGCCGGTCATCGCGGGACCCCGACGGCCACGCGGCCCCCGGGGGAGCCCGTGGGCACAGGGCGGCAGCATCACCGGCCCCGGCTGCTGGGCCGTCAGGCCCCGGACGGCGGCGCTCACCTGCGGGCGCCGGCCGTCTGCCGGTACGCTGCCGGGCGGGAAAGCGGGGACACCGGCCTCGACAACCTCGGGGGCGTCCTTGCCGGGCCGGTCCCCGGCACAGTGCACCGGCCGTACTTCCCTGCCGGTCCCCGGTGTCTTCCGGTCGGCCATATCTATCACCCTTGTTCATTTCTGTGTGAGGGAAGCCCGGGCCGCCGCAGGACCGCACCACGAGATCCGGGGGCCACCGCACGCATCACGAAGAAAGCCTCCGGGACCCTGCGCGCAGGGCACCGGACTTCTACCGGTCCCACCAGGAAGTGTTTTCCCTGTACCACTCGACCGTGTCCTTGAGGCCGGTGTCGAAGGACTGCTGGGGGACGAACCCCAGCTCATCGCGGATCCTGGTCATGTCCAGGGAGTACCGCTGGTCGTGGCCGAGCCGGTCGGCGACCCGCTCGACCCTGTCCCAGCCCGCCCCGCAGCTCTCCAGCAGACGCCCGGTCAGCTCCCGGTTCGTCAGCTCCGTGCCGCCGCCCACGTGGTAGACACGACCGGGCCGCCCGCCCCGCAGAACCAGCTGAATGGCCAGGCAGTGGTCCGCGACATGAAGCCATTCACGAACGTTTCCGCCCTCCCCGTACAACGGGACCCGCCGGCCCCGCAGAAGGTTCGTCACGAACAGCGGGATGACCTTCTCCGGATTCTGGTAAGGGCCGTAGTTGTTCGAGCACCGGGTGATCACGACGTCCAGCCCGTGGGTCCGGTGCGCGGAAAGGACCAGCAGGTCGGACCCCGCCTTCGACGCCGCGTACGGTGAATTCGGTGCCAGCGGCTGCGACTCGGTCCACGACCCGTCCGCGATGGAACCGTAGACCTCGTCCGTCGACACATGGACGAAGCGCCCTGCCCCGTGCCGCCGGGCCGCGTCCAGCAGGACCTGCGTACCGAGCACATTGGCCGTCACGAACGGGCGCGCGTCATCGATCGACCGGTCGACGTGCGACTCGGCGGCGAAGTGCACGATCACGTCGTGCCCGCGCACCACCTCGTCGACCAGTTGCGCATCGCAGATGTCACCGTGGACGAACCGGAAACCGGGATGCTCCGCGACCGGGGCGAGGTTGTCCATGTTGCTGCCGTGGCCGAGCTTGTCGATGACAGTGACCCGGGCGCCGTCCGACCCGGGAAGCTCGCCGGACAGCAGCGCCCTGACGTACTGGGACCCGATAAATCCTGCACCGCCGGTAACGAAGATCCGCATGCCGGCGACCCTAGGGCCTCCCGCTCGACACCGGCTCGAGCCCTCCCCGCACACGCCAAGACCCGGCCGCACACCACGCACCAAGACCCGGCCGCACACGCCGGTGCCCGGCCGCACAGCGTCCGGTACCTCGGGCAGCGAACCGCCCACCCGGCCGGCACCCCTCCGGCAACGACAGCAGCCCCCGAGCCCGCCCCGCCCGGCGGCACCCTTCCTCTCCACCCGCGACACCCCGCCCCGTCCTCTGCCCACCCACCCGGAACACCCACCCCACCCCACCCCACCCCCCCTCCCCGCCCCGGTCCTCTGCCCGGTTGCCCTGCCCGTCCGGCGCGCCCCCGCCCCGGACACTCGTCCCGGGGCTGCGAACCGGCCCCCGCAGGCGCAAGGCACATGCTCTCGGCCCGTCCGTCCCGACCCGGTCCGGCGGAGGCCGGCAGGACCAGGGCGGGACGCGGCCCACCCCGGCCTTCGGGGCCGCCCGGACGCGGCCGGACCGGCCCCGAGCGAACCGGTGGACGCCATCAACAGGGCGCCGGGCCAACCCACTTCACCCCGAAGGCCCGTGTATCCCGGTCGGATCCCGGCACAACCATCCGCACCGTTCGAGGGTCACATCGAGTAGGAGCAAACCGCTCTCAGGGACACAAGGGGGAAATATGGGAATCACGCGTACTATCGCCGCTGCAGGGGCGGTCGCCGCCCTGGCCGTGGGCGGCACGACCGCCCTGGCCACGACCGCCTCCGCCGCACCCAACGTCACACCCCAGGGCGTCTGCGGCAGCGCCTACAAGACCGTGAACTCGGTGCCCGTCGGTTCACTGGGCACCGTCTACCTGACGTACAACTCCTCCAACGGCAAGAACTGTGTCGCCACGATCCGTTCCAGCCCGGGCACGGCCAAGAGCATGTCCGTGTACGTCTACGTCCCCGACACCGACGCGTGGGCCGACGACTTCGGGAACTACACCTCCTACGCCGGGCCCGCCTACGTCTACGGCAAGGGCCACTGCGTGAGCTGGGGCGGCAACATAGCCAACGTGTACGTGTCGGTGGAGAACTCCAACTGCGCCGCCCTGAAGGAACGCCGGGTCACCGAGATCCGCTGATCCGGGCCTCACCCCGGCCACGGGTTCCCGCGCCGCCGCCTTCTCGCCGCCCGGCCTCGCGCACTGCCGCTGACCGCGGCCGCGCGGCCGGGGAGGCGGCAACGAGCCGCGGGCGGTGCGGGAACCTTCAGGGGGCGGCCCGGAGCAGGGGGCACACCGCTACAGTTCGCCGGCGAACACCCCGGCCAGCTCACGCCACTGGGCCCGCGGCAGGCCGGCGCCGCCCTCACCGGCGGTGAGTACCTGGAGCGCGACGTGATCGGCACCGGCATCCAGGTACTCCCGTGTCCGCGTCCTCACCCGTTCGGTGTCACCCAGCGCGAACAGGGCGTCCAGGAGGCGGACACTGCCGCCGCCCCCGAAGTCGCTGTCGGTGAACCCCAGGCGCAGCAGGTTGTCGGTGTAGTTGGGCAGCCGGAGATACATGCCCAGCATGTTCCGTGCGGTGGTGCGGGCCCGGTCGAGGTCGTGGTCGAGTACGACCGTCAGCTCCGGGGCGAGCAGCGTGCCGGGGCCGAGCGCCTCGCGTGCCTCCGCGGTGTGCTCGGTGGTGACGAGATAGGGATGTGCGCCCAGCGACCGGCCGGCTGCGAGCTTCAGCATCTTCGGGCCGAGCGCCGCCAGGACGCGGTGTCCGCCGGCCACGGGCGGGGTGGCGGCGTCCAGGGCGTCGAGGTAGGCGACCATCGCGCTGTAGGGCTTCGCGTACTGCGGCACCATCGGGCCGTGGCTGACGCCCAGGCCGAGGACGAACCGCCCGCGTGCGCTCGCCTCGAGTGCCGCGATCCGTGCCGCCACGTCCTTCGCGGTGTGGTCCCAGATGCTCAGGATCCCGGTGGCCACGGTCACCGTGCGGGTCGCGGCGACGACGGCCGCTGCGTCGTCGGGCGTGGGACTGCCTCCGATCCAGACCGTGCCATACCCCAGTTCCTCGAGCTCGGCGACCGCCTCCTCGCTCGCTGCCCTGCCCGCGTCGTCCGTCCGCGATGCGTGCAGAGCACTGCTCCAGATACCCACCCGTCCCCATGCCCCATGCGTCAGAGAAGTCATGGTGTGATCAACAGGCACCCCCGCCCGCTATTCCCGGCCGGGCAGGCATTCATCTCAACGGCGCATTCATCTCAACGCCGCACCCGGGCCTGCCCTCCCGGTCCGTGCAGCACAGGCCCGGCCCGACCCGGCCCGGCCGGACGTGGTGGTGCACCGGCCCGGACGTGGTGGGCTTCGACGGGCTCGGCGGCCGGAGCCGGTGCCGGTGCCGCAGCCGTGCCGTCCGCGAGTCCCCGGTGGCTCGGCACGGGGGCGGGGGTGAGCCCCCGCACCGCAGGGCCGGCTGCGGAAGGCCGGGGCGGCGAAACGGCCGAGGGCTGCGGACGGGACGGGATGTCCGTGGGCCGGGGACGTCCGTGGGCTGCGGGCCCGGGCCCCCCGGGGGCAGGGAGGACGAGCGTCGTGTTTCATGCCCCTGTGCGGCTCCCGTCGCCCAGGGCCCAGGACTCGATGTCGCGGTAGTGGATCGGCCCCTTGCCGCGCCCGGCGTTGCTGCCGACCAGGTGCAGGCGTTCGGCAGGCCAGCGGCGGCCGGTGAATCCGGCGAGCCCTTCGGCGATCTCCGCTGCCGAGGTCCGATCTCCCCGACGGGCGCGGGCCAGCGTCAGATGGGGGCGCAGGGGCCGTTCCTCGAAGGTGACACCGCAGTTCCTGACCGCGCTGCGCACGTCGGCGGCGAGCGTGTGCAGTTCGCCGAGGTCTCCCTCGACTCCGCTCCACAGCACCCGGTCGTCGAAGCTGCCGCTGCCGCGCAGTGCCAGACCGGGCGGCCGGCGGCCGGCTGCGAGGTCGGCGAGCGGCCGGCGCAGCAGCGGTACGGTCCCGGCCGGCAGCTCCCCGAGGAACGCCAGGGTGATGTGCCAGTCCTCGATGCGGTTCCACCGCAGGTGAGGGTGTGTGCCATAGGCGGGGCCAAGCTCCCGGGCGAGTTCCTCCTTCGCGTGGTCGGGCGGGGCGAGGGCGATGAACACGCGAACGGTCGCGGGCCGAGTCTGTTCGTTCACACCGGACTTCGTACCTCATCGGGTGTCCGGGGCGACGCCCGGGCCGGGGAACGACGTGCGGCCAGGACGCGGCGCGCGGGGTGAGGCGACGGGACGGCCGTCCTCGGCCCCTGCCCGCACCGCGCGGCCGCACCACGCCCGGGCCGCCCGGGCGTACACACCCTTCGAGGCAGAACACCGGCACGTACGCCCGCAGCCCCGGCCCGCGGCGGGGCCTTCACCGGAGCACCGGAGCACCGGGCGACCCGGCGCCGAAGCCGAAGTCGGGGGGCCGGCAGGTCCGCACTGTCAGTGGCGGCTGGAAGGCTGGGGGCATGGACAGTGACGACGAGCAGCTGTTGCGCGGCCGGGTGTACGGCCAGGACCCGGGGGCCCCGGACCAGGGACCGAGGCGGGGGCAGACCTACGCCGAACTGGTCGGGGGGCCGCTGGACGGCCTGCTGCTCGACATCACCGGCTGGACGAGGGACGCGATCCGTACCGGTGCCGCGCTGAAGACCGAGCTCGGGCGGTTCGGTGGCGGGGGGCGGGCCTTGTACGACCAGCGCCCCGGCGACCCGGGGCGCTGGGACTGGTCCGGCGACACTCCCTGAGCGCACCACACGAGGTGTCACCCCGGGCAGCCGGCCCGGTCCCGGAGCCCGGAGCCGGGGACCAGTGACCCGGGTTCCGGGTCCGGTTCCGTACGGTGCCCGACCCTGCCCGGCAGCACCGTTGCTCTCAGAGCCCGGTGACTTTCGCGTTCGCCGTCAGTTCGTAGACGAGGGTGAGTGTGCGGTGGCCGCGGGGCGACAGGGGGACGTCCCAGCGGGCTATGCCCTCGGCGTCGACCAGGTCGGGTGCGGGGGAGCAGGACTCCTCGAGCAGCCGTACCCCCACCGCGGAGACTTCGGAGACGGGGAGCCGCTCCCGGACCACGACCACCCGCTCACCGTGTTCCCCGGGGGCACCGAACCGCGACAGGTGCAGTCTCACCGTGCGGGTGATGACGGTCCGCTGGGTGAGCCCGGCACTACTGCGTGACTCCTCGGCATGCCGTACCACCCGGTGGTCGTCGCAACTGCCGAAGGCGAGCTCGACGGGCGCGCCGGGAGCGGTGAAGTCCAGTGTGCCGCGGCCGCTGAATCCGCTGTCGCGAACCAGGTCCACGGGCCCGGCGAGCAGCGCATGGCCGGCCGGGCCGTCGAACCGCACCACCCGGGTGACCAGGTCGGACAGCTCGGGTGAACACGCGTACTCACTGCGTGCGGCTGTGGTGAACGCGGACAGCGGCACACGGTGCGCGGTTCCGTCACTGGGCACGAAGACCCCCGCAGGGGACCGCAACACCTGTGCTTCGCCACCGTCGTCGACCCCCGGCAGACCCCGTACCGGTGCCGGGCCCAGCGTCCCGATCTCCTCCTCGCGCACCTCGACGTCGACGACACGGCGCTCCGCGACGGAGCGGTCCGTGAGCGTCAGCCGGTCCTCGACCAGGTCCGGCGCAACGGTGGCGAGCGCGGAACGGGCCGTCGACAACGTCAGCCGTACGTCCGACCAGTCCTCACCGGTGCGCTGCCAGACCATCGCATCCGTCTCCAGCGTCAGACGGTCCCCCTCGAGCACGGCCCGGTAGGCGGGCCGCCACAGCGCACACGGGGTCAGGTGGCTCAGACGCACACCGACCGGCCCGGCAACCGCGCTCTGCACGGTCAGCTCGATGTGGCCGACGAGTTCGGCGGGCTCCTCCTCGGCTGCGTGCAGGGCCTGCCCGGCCTCGCCGAGCTCCTGGCCCAGGGCCCCGAGCCGCGCCTCCACGGTGCGCAGCTCCTCGCCGCACGTGTCGCGTTCCTGGTCCACCCGGTCCAGTTCGCGGGCCCAGCGGGGCCCGTCCGTCTCCCCGGCGCCGGCACCCTCACCGATCTCGCGCAGCAGATCGGCGGCCAGGCGGCCCAGGAGGTCCTGGCGGGTGTGCAGCCGCTCCTGCCGGCGGACCAGGGCGAGCTGCTCCTGGGTGAGGGTGTGCGCGTGTCTGCGCAGGGCGGAGTCCTCGGCGTGCGGCAGCGGCCCGCGCGGTGTCCAGCTCCGGACGATCCGCACGTCCAGGACGGTCGCCGGGTGGTCGGCGCTCAGCTCGGCGTGAAGGGTCCGGTCGACGGCCAGGGCACTGACCGGGCCCAGGCGCAGCCGCTGGATCCCCGCCTCCAGGTCGAGGGTGACAGCACGCTCGACGTGGGCGCGGTCCTCCAGGCAGGTGACGGCGGTGACGGGCAGGGCGATCGGCTTCGGGGCCGTGGTCATCGTGGGTCAGCTCCTGCGGTTGCCGCCGGCGAGGGCCTTCCCGGCCGGGATCCGGATCTCGTAGCCGCCGTCGAGGACGGCGGTGCCGCCGGCGGGCAGGTCCACCCGCCGGATGCGGGTGCCCGGGGCGTGACGGTCGGGCCCCGGGCCGTCCTGGGGTGCCGTCCAGCCGGCCCGTTCCTCGATGCGGACATCCGCTTCGGTGGTGACGGGCACCCGCTCGCGGACCTCGAGGGTGACGGGCCGCGCGAGGCGGTTGGCCACCTCCACGCGGACCTGGTGATCGAGCACGGTGATGTTGCTGCGCAGCCCCGAGGCGGACTCGTGCAGGTTGGTGCGGCGGGTGACCCCGATGCCTTCGGCCGGTCCGAGACCGAGGCGGCACACACCGCCGGGGGCGAGCGCCGGCAGCGCTGCGGTCAGCAGGAATTCGCCGTCGACGACGACGTCCACCGGGCCGGCGAGCAGAGCCTGGTCGGTGGCGTTGGAGAGCACCGACGTCGCGTACACGGTCTGCTCCACCGACGGTGTGCAGAGGTACTCGGTGCGCAGCGCGACCGGGATCTCGCCGATGGTGACGGTGTGCCAGGTGCCGTCGGAGGGAATGTCGGCGCGGGCGGGCGGATCGAAGCGGTGGTCGAAGGAACCCGCCGGCCCCCCGGGCCGCACGGCGTGCCCGGGCAGCGGCAGCGAGGCCACCGATTCGGCGCGGCGGCGGTACCCGGCCGCCACCGGGTCGAAGGGGGAGCCGGGGAACAGCAGGCCACGTCGGCCGCCGTCCTCGTCGGGCCCGCACAGGACGAGCCCGCCGTAGTCGAGCTCCTCGCCGCTCGGTTGCGGTGCACCGGCCCCCTGCGCAGGGACGTCCTGCGCAGGGACGGGTGGCGCAGGGGAAACAGGCACGGCCCGGCCAGGAGCCCCGGACGCCCGCGGCGACCCGAAGACGGGCGCCGCGGGGGAGGGGGCCGCGGGGGCGGGGGCCTTGAAGGCCCCGCCGGCGGAACCCGGCCTCCCCGCACCCCGGCCCGCCCGGACCGGCGGCGCGGGCCCGGACCCGATACCGGCGTAGGGCTCCGGGGCACCCCCCGGCACCGCGAACGCGGCGGGAGGACCGCCGTAGGCCTGCGGGGCGGGCGCCGCGACGGGGCCGGCCCCGGCAGCCGGCGGCCCGGCGTCCGGAACAGGACACGGGCCCGCCGCGTCGTACCCGGAGAACAGGCCGGCGAGACCCGCCGGGGGCTCGCGCCAGCCGGAGGGCGCGCAGGCGGGCTGACGGCGCCCGATCCGCACCGAGCGGAGCCTGGGCAGAGCGGTGCTGCGCCGCAGGTCGGCCGTGGCCAGGGCGAGGGACACACCGCTCCAGTCCTCCCCGGTGCGCTGGGCGACCGAGGCACGCAGCACCAGACGGCCGCTGCCCTCACCCTGACGGTAGGTCAGGCGGTAGGCGGGCACCCAGACGGCGCCCGGCACCCCGTACTCCACCTCCACCTCGATCTCCGTCGCGGTGTCACCGGCGGCGGAGGTGTCGACGGCCAGGAGGGCCGAGAGCGTCGTCTCCACATGTGCCGGGGGTGTACCGGTCGAGGCGCGGGCGAGCCTGTCCTCGGCGATGCCGAGCGCGTGGCCGGAACTGCGCACCTCCTCCTGTGCCTCCGCCAGCCGGGTGTGCAGCCCTGCCAGCCGCTCGTCCACGAACCCGGCGAGTTCCAGCCACGCCCCGACCGGGGTACGACGGGGCGGGTCCTGGGACCTGCGGGCCGGCGGGACCGGGCGCAGAGCCCTGATCTCCTCGATCAGGCCCAGCAGATGGTCCCGGCGGCGCAGGGCCGCCGCGTACTGCTCGCGCAGCCCCTCGGCCGCCTCCCGCAGCCCGCCGGGCACACGAGCGCCGGACGGCCCGGCCTCGGCCTCCACCCTGGCCTCGCTGACACGCACCCCGGGAGCGTCCGGAACACGCACCCGCAGCGAGGCCGGGTCCAGCGAGCGGGGCAGACCCGTCACCCGCACCCTGCCGTCCGGCGGCACACTGCCCCGCGCCAGGCGCCGGCACACCGCACCCTGCGCGTACACCACCACGGAATCGAGGGTCGACTGCCACCTCTGCGCTGTTTCGTCCGTCATGTGCTGCGCCCCCTGTTCATGCTGGGCGAAGCCTACGCCCGGGCCCGTGGCCAGCCGCGTCCGCGTACAGGTGCGCCCGGCCCCGCCTTCGGGCCCGCCGCGGTGGGGCCGGCCCGTGGCGGTGTGCCCCCGCGGGCCGTGGTCCCTGACTCGCGGGGGAGGCCGGCGGCAGGGGGTGTGGGTTCCGGCCGGTGGTGTCCGGGCTGCCGGGTCCCGGCGGGCGGCCGGGAACGCGGGCGGGGCGGCGTACGCCGACGCGGTGTCGGAGTACGCCGCCCCGGGGGGACGCTCACGCGGAAGGCGGAAGGCGGAAGGCGGAAGGCGGAAGGCGGAAGGCGGAAGGCGGAAGGCGGAAGCGGGGAGTGGGGAGGTTGTTCTGGTTACTTCGGGTCGCGGTCGAAGGCTGCCTTCGACCAGAGGTAGCCGAGCACGGTGAGGCCCAGGCACCAGGCGACGGCGAGCCATCCGTTGTGGCCGATCTCGGTGCCGAGCAGCAGGCCGCGCAGGGTTTCGATGGCGGGTGTGAAGGGCTGGTACTCGGCGATCGGCTGGAACCAGCCCGGCATCGCTTCGACTGGGACGAAGGCGCTCGAGATGAGGGGCAGGATGATCAGCGGCGTCGCGTTGTTGCTGGCCGCTTCCGCGTTCGGGCTGGCCATGCCCATTCCGACGGCGATCCATGTGAGTGCCAGGGCGAAGAGGGCGAGCAGGGCGAACGCCGCGAGCCATTCCAGGGCGGTGGCGTCGGTGGAGCGGAAGCCGATGGCCACGCCGACGGCTCCGACGAGGACCACGCTGGCGACCGACTGCAGGACGCTGCCGACGACGTGTCCGACGAGTACGGATCCGCGGTGGATGGCCATGGTGCGGAAGCGGGCGATGATGCCTTCGGTCATGTCGGTGGAGACGGAGACGGCGGTGCCGACGACAGTGCTGCCGATGGTCATCAGCAGGAGGCCGGGGACGATGTAGGCGATGTAGGCGGAGCGGCCCGTCCCGCCGCCGCTGATGCCGGTGCTCATGGTGTCGCCGAAGATGTAGACGAAGAGCAGCAGGAGCATGATCGGGGTGAGCAGGAGGTTGAGGGTGAGGGAGGGGTAGCGCCGGGCGTGCAGGAGGTTGCGGCGCAGCATGGTGGAGGAGTCGCGCACGGCGAGGGACAGGGTACTCATCGGACGGTCTCCTCGGGCTGGGTGTTCCGGGTGTTCCGGGCGGGCACGGTGGTGGCGGTCAGGGCGAAGAACACGTCGTCGAGGTCGGGGGTGTGCACGGTGAGTTCGTCGGCCTCGATGCCTGCGGAGTCGAGCCGGTCGAGGATGGTGCGCAGTTCGCGCTGGCTGCCGCCGCTGGGGATCTGCAGCGACAGTGCCTCGTCGTCGGCGGTGACTTCGCGCAGGGCCGAGGTGGCGGACCGGTAGGCGGCCGGGTCGGTGAAGCGCAGGCGGACGTGACCGCCCGGGACGAGCCGCTTCAGTTCGTCGGCGGTGCCCTCGGCGGCGATCTTCCCGTTGTTCAGGACGGCGATGCGGTCGGCGAGTTCGTCCGCCTCCTCGAGGTACTGGGTGGTGAGGAAGACGGTCACCCCGTCGGAGACCAGCTCGCGGATGATGCCCCACATGGTGTGGCGGGAGCGGGGGTCGAGGCCGGTGGTCGGTTCGTCGAGGAAGATGATCCGGGGGCCGCCGACCAGGGTCATGGCGATGTCCAGGCGGCGCTTCATGCCGCCGGAGTAGGTGGAGGCGGGCTTCTTCGCCGCGTCGAGGAGGTCGAAGCGCTCCAGGAGCTCGGCGGCGGTGCGCCGGCCCTCGCTGCGGGAGAGGTGGTGCAGGTCGGCCATGAGGAGCATGTTCTCCTCGCCGGTGATCAGGCCGTCGACGGCGGAGAACTGCCCGGTGACACCGATCGCGGCCCGTACGGCCTGCGGGTCGGCGGCGAGGTCGTGGCCCGCGACCTGGGCCTGCCCGCCGTCGGCGGTGATGAGCGTGGACAGGATCTTCACGGCGGTGGTCTTGCCGGCGCCGTTCGGCCCGAGCAGCGCGAACACGGACCCGGCCGGGATCCGCAGATCGATGCCGTCGAGAACGGTCTTGTCGCCGTACGACTTGCGCAGACCGACGGCGGATACGGCGGCCGCCGGCGTGCGACCGTCACCCGATCTGGATGTGGGCATGACAGAAGTAGGCATGGGGCTCTCCCGTTCGGAGGCTGGAGTGGATGGGGGAGCGGGTGGGCCGGGGCCCGTTGGTCGGGGTCAGGCCCTGGCGCGGCGGACGTCGATGCTGCCGTGCCGGGTGCGGGCGCGGACCCTGACGGTGTCCTCGGTCTCCTCCGGGGCCCCGGACGCGGTGAGGGTGTTGCGCACCTGTCCGGAGCCCGACTGGACGTCGAGCCAGGCGGCGGTGCCCTCGCGGACGCCGACTTCGATGGCGCCGTGGTTGGTCTCCAGCTGGACGGTGCCCCGGGCCACCTCACCCACGCGCAGGGTGCCGTGGGCGGTGGTGGCGGTGACCGAGTCCTCGGCGCGCCGGATCTCGATGTCACCGTTGGCGCCGCTCACCCGCAGTTCACCGGTCACGGCGCCGACGGTCGTGGTGCCGTGCGAGTTCTTCAGGACGGCGGGGCCGTCGACGAGGCCGACACGCATGCTGCCGGAACTGGTGGTGATCTCGGCCGGGCCCTCGACCCGGTCCACGGTGATCGAGCCGTGGGACGCGGTCAGCCGCAGCGGGCCGGTCGTGTCCAGGCGGACGTCGCCGGCGGAGGTCTTCACGCGGACCTCGCCGAGCCGGCCCTCGCCGAGCACCTGGGCCCAGGCGCCGGTCACCTCGATGCGTGAGCCCGTGGGCAGTTCGACCGTCACGTCGACGGTGCCGGTGCGGCCGAACAGGTTGGGCTTGGGTGTCCTGACGGCCAGTTCACCGCTCGCGTACGTGGTCTCGGTCTGCTCGGCCGCCCGCACGTCCTGGTCCTTGTCCGGGTCGCGGGGCCGCACCTCGACGACGGTGTCGGAGCGGTCGCCCGCGGTGAACTGGATGGAGCCGGCATCCACGTGCGCCGTGGCCGAGATCGGTTCGGGGGTGTCGAAAGAAGGCATGGCTGTCCCGTCCTCTTGGGTCTTCAGGGCGTCCCCGCTGGTGGGACGTGGTGTCGGTGAAGTGGTGCGGGCCCGGGGCGCGCTCAGCGCACCCAGCCCGTGAAGCTCTGTCCGATGGTCTGGCTCTTCTCCGCTGCGCGCGGCCGGGCGCCACCGTCGACCGCGGCCGACACGGCACGCACCAGCCACGCGTTGACCGACAGGCCCTCGCCGGCCGCGACCTCCTCCGCGCGGGCCTTGAGGTGGGCCGGCAGGCGCAGGTTGACGCGGGCGGTGCCGCCCTCGTCACCGTCGGCCGGGGCCGGGGCCGGGGCCCTGAGCGGTCCGACGGGCCCCGCCGGCTCCGCGGGGACGCCGCCGTCGGTGGGCGGCGCTGTCACCACGAAATCGGGGTCGAGCCCGCGCAGCCGTACATCCACCGAGCCGGGGGCGAGCTCACGGGTGATCTCGTCCGTCGCGGCGGAAAGCATGTGGAGCATGGCCAGCCGGGTCGCCGACTCCAGAGGAGCAGTGAGCCTCTCCGCCAGCTCGCGGGCTTCGTCGCCGCCGGCCGCCGCGTCCCCGTCCGTTCTCCTGGAGAATCCTTTGATCGACTACTACTCGACCTCGGCCGAGTTCTACGAAATGGTCGCCACCCGGCACACCGCCAGCAGCGGACCACCGCTCAGGCGTGTCCTCGAAGGTGTCGACACCTCATACGGCCCCGTGCTGGAGATCGGCGGGGGCACCGGACGCGTGACCGAGGTCATCGCATCAGCACTGCCGCAGGCGGAGATCATCGTGGCGGAGCCTTCCGCAACGATGCGCGCCATGCTCACCTCACGGGTCGCCCGCAATCCCGATCTACGCCGCCGCGTCACCGTGGTGGACGGAGCGGCCCAGGACTTGCCCCTGCCCGAAAAACTGTCCGCCGTAGTCATCTTCGGCGTCGCGGGCCACCTCACGGTCCCCGAGCGGGTGGCTCTCTGGAAGCGGCTCGCCGCCTGCCTGCCGGACGGCGCACCCATCGTCGTGGAACTGATGGGCGTCTCCTCCCCACGCGTCATTCCGCCGGTGATGTCCCTCAGGGAGACCATCGGACGCCAGACGTACGAGTGGTGGATCGGCGGCGAGCCCACCGAGGGCGACGCCATGCGGTTCACCACCACCTGGAAGGTCCTGTCCGACGGCCGCACCGTGCGCGAGGTGACCGACAGCTACGTCTGGCACACCTTCGACGTCGCCCGGCTCGCCGCCGAAGCGGGCATGACCAGCCGCCGCATCACCGAGGCCGGCGGACAGGCCATCCCCGAGATCGGAGTCCTCGTCAAGTGAAGCCGCACCCGTCCGGCTACGGTCCGGACCCCACACCCCCCTCCACCCCGCAGCCCGCGCTGCGTACCCTCCTGAGCGGTGCCCGGGGGCGCCTCGCCCTCGCAGTCGGTCTCCAGACGGTCGCCTCCCTCGCCGGAGTCGTCCCGTTCATCGCCGTCTCCCGCATCGCGGACCGTCTCACCGACGGCTCCCAGGTCGGCGGCGACGACCTCTGGCCGCTGGTCGCACTCGCCTGCGCGGCGGGTCTGCTCGCCCTGCTGTGCGGTTCGGCGGCCGGCGCCGTCAGCCACCTCGCGGACAACGACCTCCAGCTCGCACTCCGCCGACGCCTCGCCCAGCACATCGGGCGACTGCCCCTCGGCTGGATCACCACGAGGGGAACCGGCCAGGTCAAGCAGGCGGTCCAGGACGACGTACGGGCCCTGCACACCCTGGTGGCCCACACACTCCTCGATGTCGTCGGCGTCCTCACCGCCCCGGTGCTCGCCCTGGTCTACCTGTTCACCATTGACCCGAGCCTGGCCCTGATTAGCGTCCTGCCGCTGGCCCTCGGCGTGTTCCTGTTCAGCAGGGCCATGTCCGGAGCGGGGGCGCAGATGGCCGAGTACGGAGCCGCGCTCAGCCGCATCTCCTCCGCGGCCGTCGAGTTCGCCGGTGGCATCGCCGTCCTCAAGACGTTCGGCCGCGGGCGCACAGCGTACGAACGCTTTCTGGGCGCGACCGACGGCTTCGCCGACTTCTTCTCCCGGTGGGTCCGCGCGACGCTCGCCACCTCGACCGCCGCAGTGCTCATCGTCTCCCCGGCCGTGGTGCTCCTCCTGCTGGCCGTGGCGGGCGCGGTGTCCGTGACCAACGGCTGGACGACCGGTGCCGAACTCGTGCCCTTCCTGCTGCTCGGCCCGGCCGTCGCCGCCCCTATGGGCGTGGTCGGCCCCCGCATCCAGCAGATCCGGGCCGGCCAGGCGGCAGCCGTCCGTATCTCCGCACTGCTGGACACGCCCGTCCTGCCCGACTCAGGGACACCGAGCGTGCCCGAGCACAACGGTGTCTCCCTGCGCGGAGTGTCCTTCTCCTACGACGGCCGCACCGACGCGCTCAGCGACATCCACCTGGATCTCGCCCCCGGCACCGTCACCGCGCTCGTCGGCCTCTCCGGGTCCGGCAAGTCGACCCTGGCTTCGCTGCTGCCCCGCTTCCACGACGTCACGGCAGGCACGGTCTCCATCGGCGGCGCCGACATCCGGGATATCCCCGCCGGTGAGCTCTACCGCCGTATCGGCTTCGTCCTCCAAGACGTGCGACTGCTCCGGGCGAGCGTCGCCGACAACATCCGTCTCGGCCGGCCCGGCGCCACCGACGAGGAGGTCGAGCGGTGCGCCCGCTCCGCACGCATACACGACCGGATCATGGCCCTGCCCGACGGGTACGCCACCGAGGCCGGCACGGACGTCATCTTCTCCGGTGGAGAGGCCCAACGCCTGTCCATCGCACGGGCACTGCTCGCCGACGCCCCCGTCCTCGTCCTGGACGAGGCCACCGCCTACGCCGATCCGCACTCCGAGGCGCTGATCCAGGACGCGCTGTCCGAACTGGCGCGAGGCC
Source organism: Streptomyces clavifer (assembly GCA_014651175.1). Taxonomy (GTDB): domain Bacteria; phylum Actinomycetota; class Actinomycetes; order Streptomycetales; family Streptomycetaceae; genus Streptomyces; species Streptomyces clavifer. Next base: position 161,427 of record BMWJ01000011.1, read on the forward strand.
GCACGCTTCTGGTCATCGCACACCGGCTGGAAACGGTCCGCACCGCCGACCGAATCGTGGTCCTGGAAGGCGGACGCATCACCGAGCAGGGCCGCCATGAGGACCTGGTGACCAGGGGCGGCCGGTACGCCCGACTATGGGAAGCCCAGCGGGAGGAGCCACAGTTCGCCACGCCCGGCCGGGTCTCCGCCGCCCTGCACACGGACGGAACCCAGGACGACATCCGAGAGGGAAGCTCACGATGATCCGCCAGCTGTACAAGGTCCTGGGGCGCGAGGGCTCACGTCCCCTGAACACCCTGCTCGTCCTCCTCTGTACCGCGGCCGTCCTCCAAGGCGTCGCCTTCGCCCTGCTGGTGCCCACGCTGCGTGCTCTGCTCGGCGACCACCCGGACGGTGTGTGGCCATGGCTGACCGCCCTCGTCGTCATCTCTCTCGGCTACGCGGCCCTGCAGGGCGCCGCCCTCAAGGGCGGCTTCACCGTCGGTTCGCAGCTCTCCCGGGTCCTGCACCGTCGCCTCGCGACGCGGGCACTGGACCTGCCCCTCGGCTGGTTCACCGCGGGACGGGCCGCCGAGTTCAGCCGCCTCGCCGGGCAGAACGTCATCCAGGTGATGAACATGCCCGCCCACCTGCTGAGGCCCTTCGTCGGCTCGCTGCTGACCCCGGTCACCCTGGTGATCGCGACCTTCTTCTTCGACCGGCGGACGGCGCTCGTGCTGCTCGTCTGCGCCCCCGTGCTGCTGGCCGTACACACGGCGAGCACCGCCGTCATGCGTCGCCTGGACGAGGGCCGGGACGGTGCGATCGGCGAAGCCTCGGACCGTGTAGTGGAGTTCGCGCAGAACCAGCCCGTCCTGCGGGCCTTCGGCCGGACCACCGAAGGCTACGGGGCTATGGACGACGCCCTGGTCGCGGAGTCGCGGGCCGACCGCCGACTGATCGTCCGCGGCCTGCCCGGCCTGGTCTCCTTCGCCTTTGCCGCTCGGTTGGTGTTCGCCCTGCTGCTCGCACTGGGCGTGTCCTGGCACCTGGACAATTCGCTGACGGTCCCCACCCTGCTGGCGCTCCTCGTCCTGACGGTCCGTCTGATCGACAGCCTCTCCGGGGCGGCAGACGTGGGCGCGGGGATGCGGATCGCCCGTAACAGTCTGGAGCGGCTCGGCGCCGTCCTGGACGAGCGGCCGTTCCCGCAACCCGCCGAGCCGCAGGTACCCCAAGGGGCCGAGGTGGAGTTCGAGGGGGTCGAGTTCCGTTACGCGGAGAAGGATGCGACCCAGGAACAGGCGCGAACCACGCGCCCCGTGCTCGGCGGTGTGAGCTTCCGGCTTCCGGCACGCAGCATGACCGCTCTCGTCGGTCCCTCCGGGGCAGGCAAGACCACAGTCGCCAGGCTGCTTGCCCGCTTCTGGGACACCACGGGCGGCACCGTCCGGATCGGGGGAGTCGACGTACGGCAGATCGCACCCGAGGTGCTCGCCGCTCATGTCTCCCTGGTCTTCCAGGACGTCTATCTGTTCGAGGGCACGATCGAGGACAACGTCCGGATCGGTGCGCCGGACGGAGACTACGAGCGGTTGGCCGGGGCCGCAAGGCTCTCCGGGCTCGACCGTGTGATCGAGGAACTGCCCGACGGCTGGGCCACCAGGGTGGGGGAGGGCGGCATCGCGCTCTCCGGCGGTCAGCGCCAGCGCGTGTCCATCGCCCGTGCCCTCCTCAGGGACACCCCGATACTCATCCTCGACGAGGCCACCGCCGCGCTCGATCAGGAGAACGAGGCCCTGCTCGCCGAGACGGTCCGCACGCTCGCCGCCGAGAAGACCCTGCTGGTCATCGCCCACCGGCTCAGCACGGTCGTCACTGCTGATCAGATCCTGGTGCTGGAGGACGGCGGGATCACCGAGCGCGGCACCCACAGCGAGCTGGTCACAGCGGGCGGCACCTACGCCTCCTTCTGGGAACAGCGCACCCAGGCCCACGGCTGGCGGCTGGAGACGACGCCATGACCACCGTCCGCGCCCTGACGACGAGCGGAACACCACAGGAAAGGCACACCAGCATGACGACAGGCTCTCCGTACGACTGGGAGGAATGGGGGAGATCCGTACCCGAGCTCCGATGTACGAGCAGCATGGAAATGCCCTACGAGGACCCGTCGGCCGCAGCCGTGCGCCTCACGGACGCGGGACTGGACGACGAGTCCGCTGTGTACGAACAGGAGGGCTCCTGGTACTTCGCCGCAGGCTCCGCGGTGACGCTCACGGCGTCCGCTGTGAGCGTCACCGCAAGGGCGGACGGACGGACCTGGACCGCCGAGGCGGGCAAGCGACCGCTGGAGGTGTTCGCCGCCGCACTCGACGCCCTGGGCGACGCCGGCCATCAGGACCGCCGCTTCTACGGCTGGTCCGCCTTCGAGCTCGCACACATCCTGCACGGCGACCCGGCGGCGGCCGGTACACGCCCCCTGCTGCACGCGCTGGTCCCCTGTGTCGAGGTGTCCCTCACGCCTGGCCGGGCCGAGATACGGGCCGTCGACGAGGCGTGGGCCCGGAAAGTCGGCGAACTGCTCGCTGAGTCCCCTGCTTCCGCCACCCGGCCCGCCTCCGTCGGGGTGGCACCGGACCGGGCCGAACACCTCATCACCGACGGCACCGCAGCCTACGGAGAAGCGGTTGCCCGCACCGTCGCGGACATCCGGGCGGGACTGCTGGAGAAGGCCGTAGTCTCGCGTGCGGTTGCGCTGCCCGCCGGGCCGGTTGCGGATTTCGCAGCGACCTACCTCGCCGGCCGACGGGTCAACACTCCCGCCCGTTCGTTCCTCATCGACCTCGGCGGGCGCAAGGCCACCGGATTCAGCCCCGAAACGGTGCTGGAGGTCCGGCAGGATGGCCGGGTAAGCACGCAGCCGCTCGCGGGCACCCGCGCTCTGGGACCTGACCCGGAGGAGAACGACCGACGGCGGGATGAACTGCTCACGGACCCGAAGGAGATCCACGAGCACGCTGTTTCCGTGCGCCTCGCGTGTGACGAGATGGAGGCGGTCTGCCGCCCCGGGTCCGTCGTGGTCGAGGAATTCATGGCGGTCAGGCCACGTGGTTCGGTGCAGCATCTCGCCTCGCGTGTCACGGGACGGCTCCGTTCCGGCACCGGCCCATGGGCGGCCTTCGCCTCGCTCTTTCCCGCGATCACCGCCACGGGCTCACGGAAGAGGGCTGCGCTGAGCGCACTGGTGCGCTACGAGGAGGGCCCCCGGGGACTGTACGGCGGCGCGGTCTTCCGAGGGGGCACGGACGGTTCACTTGACGCGGCCCTGGTCCTTCGGACGCTGCTGGGTGAGGGGGACAGGGCCTGGCTCCGTGCGGGCGCCGGCGTCACCGGCCAGTCCGTTCCCGCACGGGAGATCGAGGAGACGTGCGAGAAGCTGCGCAGCGTAGCTCCCCATCTCAGGTACGCCGAGGGGTGACGGCCGTACCGTACTTTGCCGGAGGGCAGAGGCAGTATTGCCCCTGCCCTCCGTGCGCCTACTGCCGGATGGCGACGAGGACGTAGCTGTTGCCCACCTGCCAGACAGGAGTGGCATGGCCGAAGCCCGCTTCGGCCAGCAACTCGATGTACCGACCGAGCGTGACGGCGCAGTCGGCGTGGACGAGGCCTGGCTTGCGGCGCTCGGCGCGCAGCCCCGTCAGCTCGGGCTCGTTTTTGATGGCGGACCACCATGTCTCCCAGTCCTTGTGGTCGAAGGCATGACGGCGTTCGACCCGGCGGACGCCTACGAACTCTGCGATCTCTGCGAACCCGGCCCCGCCCTGCGACAGGTGGTCCGCGTTGATCAGTATCCCGCCGGGCCGCAGGAGGGTCCTCAGCTCGGCGTAGGTGCTCCGCAGTATGCCTTCGGGGAGGTAGTGAAGCGCGGTGGCGGACACGACCGCGTCGATCGGCCCCTGAAGTGCGAGGGCGCTCGTCCAGCCCTCCTCGCCGATCACCGCTTCGACGTACCGTGCGGCGTCCGGATGACGGGCGCGGGCCAGTGCCAGCAGCAGCGGGTCCATGTCGACGGCGACTATCTCGGCCTGCGCCAGGCGCTCGTCGAACTAATTGGAAATGATTACCATCTCGGATAATGTGAGGGGCGGAAGCCGACATGGCGGCGGGCCCGACCGCACCGCCGACGGCGGATGCCCCAGATCCACCGACGGCGAGTTCGGGCCAACTGGCCTGAAGGAGCGCCAGGCGGTATGCCGGGCCCCCCAGGCGTTTGCCGCGGCCGGTGCTGGGCTTCTCCTTCCTGGTGCCAGCCCTCCTTTTGAGACGGCCCGTACGTGGGTCGACTCCGAAGGCTGATTGACCAGCAACTGCACCTACTTGCACGTAAGGAGGCGACGATGGCCAGCGATTCGTCGGCTGCCGTTCCCGATCGACCCAGACGTCGCCACGCAGCAGATCGACGGCCTGAAGTACTGGACGCCCTCCGAAGGAACGGAGGGTTTGTACGTGCTCAGAGCCTTCACGCGTCGATGACGCAGCAGGGAATCCGTATCGGCCTCACCACGGTGTACCGGGCGCTGGCTGCCGCAGACGCGGAAGGGAGGCTCGAAGCGGTATACACGCGCAGCGGGGCGAAGGCGTACCGGTACCTACCTCCGGTCCATGAGCACCACTTGACGTGCCGGGTCTGCGGAGCCGGCGTCGCGTTCTTCTGCCAGGTGCTGGAGGACTGGGTCGCGCAGCTCGGGCCTCGTCACGGGTTCGAGGACGTGCGGCACGCTGTCGCCGCGACGGGCACCTGCCCCGGTTGTGCGTTAGGCGATGCGGGCTGAGAAGGGCTTATGTAGGCCTGCCCGGCCCTGATAGCGCCACCCTTCCAAGGGGCATCGCCCCGTCGTCGCGCCACCTCACTTGAATGGGAACCCACCTGTCCAAGGGGCTGCTCAGTGTTGTCACGGGCAACACGCCGGCCGTACGAGGGAGAGCCGTTGACGGACTCGTGCGGCTGTCAACGGACGCAGTCACCCTGGCGGTGTTAGTCCATGGACGCGTGAAGAACGTCCCTCGGTCCAGCGCTTCCTCTCCGGAGGCGATCCGTGTACCGAGACGATCGCTCCCAAGGCTGCCACGGGGAGCCCGGCCGTGATCCTCCGGCAGGACCTGCTGTCGCTCCGCCGGACCGCAGGAAGCGACCATGTCATTCTCGCTCTCCCCGAAAACCTGGACATCCTGGCCTTTCTCGTGGAGTTGTGGCGAACCCGAAGCGGTGCGACCTCCCTCGGGCACCACTACGCGCGGCGCCGGTCCTGGTGGGTGTCGACCCGGCGCCGTTCATGGCTGACATCGGTTGCGTACACCAGGCCGTTCGCCTGTGGAACGGCTGGGACCGCACGGCTCCGCTCACGCAGGCCGAGGCTGCTGCACGGCAGGTCGAGTCCGCCGATGTGCTCTACGTGCCCGCGCGAAGGACGCCGACAGCGGGTACGCATCAGGTGTGGCGTCCCTGGTCGAGCAGATCAACGGTACCGCTCTGCTTTTCGACCCGTCCGCCGACGAGAAGCACCTTATGCGTACCCGCTGTCGGCCGACTTCGGTGAACAGTGGCTGGCGCGCCTGGATTCCATGGTGATCCCCGGCATCCGGCGCGGATCCACCCACCTCGAGCCCTCCGTCGAGTCTGTGCGGTGGCGCGCCCGCCGTCCCGTCCACCCGCAACGCCTGGCCGACGCCCTCGCCAAGGTCATGAGGGGAGTCACACGCAGCCGAGGCCATCTGTGGCTTTCCAGCCGTCCCGATTCCGTGGTCACCTGGCGCTCCGCAGGCGCACACCTGGACCTGCGATAGGCGGGCAGGTGGCTGGAGCCGGAGGAAACGCGCGCTTGGCAGGCCGCCACACCTCAGAGACGCACCCTCGCGTCGTGGTTCTGGCACGACTGTTACGGGGAGCGGCGCAACGAGATCGTCCCGTCCTCACCGGAGTGGATCTCGATGAGCAGCCACCCGACTGGCACTCGACGAGGTTTTGCTGACCGGTCGTGAGCCGGCGCAGGGCAGGGATGCGGGGGCGGCGGTGCCCGACCCGTTGCTCGGGTGACGGCTCACTGATGGAGGGGAGTCCTGCAGTCAGGCGCAAATGGACCCCGTCGACCGATGTCATGGTCGACGGGGCCCACTTGTATGCGGTATGGGCCGGACCAGACGATGCCGTGGCTGCGACCACCGCCCGGCCCGGAGTTCAGGGGTGCGCTGCCAAGGCGTCCGGGTGCTCGTGCTCACACGAGTCGTCGATGCCGTACGTGTCCCATTCGGGGAAGTGGTCGGCCGCGGGCCGCGCCTCACCCTCGGACATCAGGCATGCGGACAACGCTTCGTGGAGTGTCTCCGCGCGCAGATCCGTACCGATGAAGACCAGTTCCTGACCCTGCGTGGTCATGGAGTCACGTGCGCCGGACGGCTCGAAGCGGGCCACGGAGCCTGCCTGCGACCAGAGACCGGTTACATTCGGCCGACTGGACAGCCAGAAGAAGCCCTTGGAGCGCAGAACCCGTCCGTACCGGCCGCTGTCGAGCCCGTCGGTGACGAACGTCCACAAGCGGTCGGGATGGAAGGGGCGGTCTGAACGGAAGACCATGCTGGAGATTCCGTACTCCTCAGTCTCCGGCATATGGTCCCCGTTCAGCTCCCGCACCCATCCGGGAGCCTGCTGGGCCCGTTCCAGGTCGAAGAGGCCGGTACCGAGGACCTCGGACAGTTCGACGCGCCCACGGCTGACGGGCACGATCCGGGCCGCAGGGTTGAGGCGGGTGAGCGCGGCGTTGAGCTGCTCACGCTCTCGTCCGTCCGCAAGGTCGAGCTTGTTGAGCACGATGACGTCGGCAAACTCGATCTGGTCCATGAGTAGGTCGCTGACCGTGCGCTCGTCATCCTCGTACTGGTCGAGTCCACGCTCGGCAAGGCCGTCACCTCCAGCCAGTTCCGGCAGGAAGTTGGCCGCGTCGACCACTGTGACCATGGTGTCGAGCCGGGCTAGGTCGCCCAGCGTCGCCCCGTCGTCGCGGGGGAAGGAGAAGGTGGCGGCCACCGGCATCGGTTCCGAGATGCCGCTGGACTCGATCAGCAGGTAGTCGTAGCGCCCTTCACGGGCGAGCCGGTCCACTTCCTCGAGGAGATCGTCGCGGAGGGTGCAGCAGATGCATCCGTTGGTCATCTCGACCAGGCGTTCCTCGGTGCGTGAGAGTGCTGCCTCACCTCCGCGCACCAGCGCCGCATCGATGTTGATTTCGCTCATGTCGTTGACGATCACTGCGACTCGCAGGCCCTCACGGTTGCCGAGGACCTGGTTGAGCAGTGTGGTCTTGCCGGCTCCCAGAAAGCCGGAGAGCACAGTGACGGGCAGCAGGTCCTGCGCCATGAAGGATCAGTCCTCGGGGTGCAGGAGGCCGCGCTCGTATGCCTTCACCAGCCGCTGCGGCACCTGGTAGACGGAGCCGTCGACGGTGACCGGCACGAGCTGAGGCGTCGTGGCCTTCCACTGGGCGCGGCGGTGACGGGTGTTGCTGCGGGACATCTTCCGCTTCGGGACTGCCATGGAGACCTCCTGGGTCGGCGTAGGCAACGAACGCTATATGAAAATGATAGTCAATATCAAATGGCTCGGTTGGTATGACGCTGTTTCTCCGTCGGTGATTCCTCCCGAGGGCGGCGTACTCCTCGCCGACTTGCGGTCGCCCCCTCCGGCGTCCTCTCGCGGTTGAGGTTGCTCCTTGCGCACACTGTTCCCGTTGCACCATGGGCGAAAGGATGGACGGCCGGAACCGGGGGTCTTTCAGCCGTGCGGGCGGGAGTGGTTGCTCCCCTTGCACTCTGTGCTGGGTGTCCGGCGCCGGCACGGCGGCACGTGGCGCCGGTAGTGCGGGTGACACTGCTCCCGCTGTCTCCCGCGGCTGGTGAAGCGTGGTCCGTGCGCTGACAGGGGTGCGCCACCTTGAGTGCCCCTTCAACGCCTCACGGGGTCGCCGTCGGTGCCGTCGTTCCAGCTATGCAACATCGCGTGGCCTCCATGTTGCAGGGGTGTACTCGTCTTCAGGCGGGTCGCCTCGTGATCCGTCCGGCGTCGAAGATGTGCACCTCGCCGTGGCCGCCCCGTGTGACGGCGACCCAGTCGGAGCCGGGCGAGGCGGCCACCGCTCGGCGTTGGACGCCTTCCCAGGGAGTGCCGCCGCGAGACGGCGCACCGTCCATGGCGGGGAGGGGGACGCGGCGCAGGGTTTCGTCGGCGCACAGGAGAACCAGTTCGTCACCGTCGGGATGGACGTGGGTGAAGACCGTGTGATCACGGGCGAGGGCCAGCCGGAAGACCAGGCCCGGGCCGAGGTCCGTGAGGTGCGTGCGCCCCGTCACCAAGTCGTGGCGCCACGCCTGGTTCGTCCAGTCCGGCCACCGCAACGGCTCCGGGTGGCCGCCGCGTAGCGTGCTCCACAATGCCCGTCGGTGAGTGTCGAGGCGCAGGTACCAGCCTCGGGCTGGTGACTCCCACGGAATCACCGCCTCGGCCGCCAATCCGTCAGCCATCCTGCGTGCTGGATGTACTCCCTCGCTCGTGGCGGCGAACACGCGGCCTGAGTCGGGGTCCTGGGCGTCACCGTGGCCGTCGTCAGGCAGTGGCAGGACCATGTCAGGCGTGACGGTGGGGCAGCCGGGCCGAGCCGCGAGGAGATCCGCGAACCGGTGTGCGGCCAGCGCGCCGGGTTGCCGGTGCCGCAGGACGACGAGCGGGTCACCACCGCCAAGGACCGTCACCCCCGGTTCCCCGGCGCGTGTGCGTACCCGTGCGGCCTCTCCGGTCGCGAGGTCGACGACTGTCAACAGGTCCGACCAAGGCTCGATGTTCTTGCCCAGGCCGGTCGTGCCGCCGGGCTGGGGCGTAGCCCGTCCGCAGTGCTGCTGACCGGCGCCGCGGTGGCCGCCGCGTTGCAGGCCGCGCTGCTCGTCCTGATGGTCATGGCGGATCAGTTGGACCTTCAGCTCATCTACCGGTATCTGTTGGGTTCTCTCTCCGCCCGGACCTGGGAGGACGTCACGGGGCTGTGGCCGTGGCTGCTCGTCGCGGCTCCCGCCCTCGTGCTCTGTGCGCCTGTCGCCTGTGCTCTTGGTCATGCGTCTGGGCGACGAGGATGCCGAGGCGCTGGGTGTGCGTGCCCGGCGGGCGCGGCTGGCCGCGCTGGCCTCGCCGTCGTGCTGATCGCACCCGTGACGGCCGTATGCGGACCCGTCGCATGGGTGGGGTTTCTCGCCCCGCACCTGGCGCGATGGTTCAACCCTCGTGCAGATGCGGTGCGTTGGCTTCCCTGGTCCGCCGTGTGGGGTGCCGTGGTCGTGGCGGTCGCCGACGTCCCGGCGCGTCTGGCACTGGCGCCGGTGGAGACGCCGGCCGGTGCCTGGACGGCCTTGCTGGGAGTGCCCGCGGGGATCGCCCTGATGCGTTCCCGGCGCCGCGACCGGATGACCGAGGGCAGTCGAACCGGTGCGGGGGCGGTGCGCACGCTGGTGCCTGGACCGCGTACCGACACCCCTCGTCCGGACGTCGAGGCACCTCATGCCGGAGGGCGGGGCAACGACAGCCAGGAGGAGCCCGGCGCCCGCGGCACTGTGCCACTGCCCGGCGAGACGACTGGTACGGAGGAAGCACGGTGAGGTGGCGTTTCGTAGCACTGTCGGCTTTGGCCGTCGTGTGCGCCGGACTGGAACTGGTGGCCGGACGCGGCAGCTCCTCGCTTCGGGAACGGTCTTCACCGCCGCACGGCGGTCCTCGCTACGGTGGAGCCGTGGCTGCTGGCTGCCGTGCTGCCGATCGCAGCGCTGCTCACCGAAACCCCCTTCGCCGAGGCACGTGGGCGCGCGAGGCGTGGTGCCCGCACCCGGCAGGACGGCGCCGAGCTGTCGGCCGACGCCGTCGAGACTGTCGACGGACTGCGTGAACTGCTCGCCTTCGGCGCCCTCGACGACCGACGAAGCCGACTGGCGGAACGCGGACGGCGGGTGGGCGACGCCCAACGCGTCGAAGCCACCTGGGAGGCCCTGGCCGCCTCGGTCCGTGACCTTCTCATCGTGGTGGCCGTCCTCGGTGTGGTAACCGCGGTGGCGCAGTCCGTGACCTCGGGGCGGCTGCACAGGGCGTGGGCGCCGGCAGCGATGGCCCTCGCCCTCGCCGTCCTCGGCCCTGTCGCGGAGTCGGCCCGGTCCCTGAGCCAGGCCGTGTCCCTGCGTGCTGCCGCCTCCCGCGTGGGCACTGCGGTCAAGGATCCAGCCCTCGCTCCGCCGCCGCTCTCGCCCCGCTCTCTTCCCCCGGGCCGGCCCCCTGGGCGTCCGGCTGCAGGGGGTGAGATTCGACTACGGCGGCGGTCCCGTGCTGGACGGCGTCGACCCGACCGTTCCAGCCGGGCAGACGCTCGCCCTGGTCGGCGCTTCGGGCGCCGGGAAGTCGACGTGCGCCCATATCCTGGCGCGCTTCCGGGACCCAGCCGCCGGAACGGTACAGCTGATACCCGCGGACGGGGCCCCCATCGACGTACGCGAGGTGGATGATGCCGAACTTCGCCGGTCCGCCGCGCTGGTGGGACAGGAGACACCTCTCTTCCTCGGCACCCTCGCCGACAACCTTCGCCTCACCGCGCCGACGCCGACGACGACCTCCTCGCCGAAACGGCACGTCTGTGCGGCGTCGACCGAATCGCCCCGATGGACACCCTGGTCGGAGGGCGCGGCGCCACCCTCTCCGGAGGCCAGCGAGCCCGCATCGCCCTCGCCCCCGCGCTCCTGACACAGCCGAGAGTCCTGATACTGGACGAGTCCACCGCCCGCCTGGACAACACCAGTGACGCCGAACTCGCCACGGCGCTGCATCAGGAGGGGCGCACGACCGTTGTCATCACCCATCGCCGCGCCACCATCCGCCGGTGTGACCGCATCGCGGTCCTTGACGCCGGACGGGTCACCGAGGAAGGCACTTGGGAGGAACTGTCCGGACGCTCCGAAAGTGCGCTCAACCGCTGCCTCGTTCACATCCCGGCCTGACTGTCGGGTAGTGCGACGGCTGAGGTGAGGCAGCACACATCCCGCGGGTCTTCTGTGAAGCGCGGGCCGTAAACCGACTCGAGGCACGCTTGTGCGGCAGGCGTGACCGGTCGAGGTCACGATGGTGGTGGGGCATAGCTGGCGTAACCGGGGGCGACAAGGGGCTATGGATCACATTCCAGGCCACCAGCGTGGTGATGAGGATGCCGGTGAAGAGTGCAGCGCGATGACCTCGCCATAGTTCAGGGACTGCCGCATGGTGAAGGGACCGTGGGCGGGCCGGCGCGAGAATTCAGTTACGAAGAGCTGCGGACTCTTGCGATGGTTGCGTTGCAGCAGGCAAGCCGATACGGAGAGCTGCCGTTCGAGCGCCGTCCCCTGTTGGCGCACGGACGGACCCGGCTGCGTTTCGCGAAGCCCGGTGGAGTGTGAGCAGATGGCAACGATTTGCTCGTCGCCGCCGCTGCCCACCCATGAGCCTCAACGCGATCCTCATGGGTGGACGGTGCGCCCGTCCCGCATCTCGATCACCCGGTCTGCGAAGTGCCGTACGACTGGCCGGTCGTGGCAGATGAACAGGTAGCCGAGGCCCAGTTCGTCCTGGAGGTCAGCGAGCAGGTTCAGCACGCCGGCCCGCACGGAGGCGTCGAGTGCCGACACAGGTTCGTCGAGGACGAGCAGCTGCGGATCGGAGGCGAGGGCGCGGGCGATTCCTGCACGCTGGCACTGGCCGCCGGAGAGTTCGTGCGGTCGCCGGTCCCCGCACGAGGGGTCGAGGCCAACCCGGTCGAGCAGCTCGGCCACGCGGGCGGGTCCGTGGGCCGGGTTCCATCTGCCGTGCACCTTCAGTGGCTCGGACACTGCGTCGCGGATGCGGTGGCGGGGGCTGAGGGAGCCGTAGGGGTCCTGGAAGACCGGTTGCATGCGTGGGCGCAGCGGGCGCAGTTCGCGTTCCGTCATAGACGTCAGCTCCCGCCCCTGGAACCGGACGGTCCCGGCGTCGGGCCGGCGTAGCTGGAGCACCGCGAGGGCGGTGGAGGACTTGCCGCACCCGGAGGGGCCGTTGAGAGCGAGGGTCTCACCGGCGTCCAGTGTGAACGTGACGTGGTCCACGGCGGTGACCGGGCCGTAGCGGACGACGAGGTCGCGGACGTCCAGCAGGGGATAGCTCATACGAACTTCCGTAGAGGGTCGGGCACGTCGGCGGCATGGTGGCAGGCGACCAAGCGGTCGTCCACGGCCTGGAGGGCGGGTTCGCGGTCGTGGCACGGGTCCGTCGCCAGCGGGCAGCGCGGCGCGAAGGCGCAGCCCGGCCCGAGGGCGTCGGGCGCGGGCGGGGTGCCGCGGAGCACCGGCAGCCGGCGGCGACGGGGGCCGTCCTGCGGGAGCGAGGCCAGCAGGCCAGCCGTGTACGGGGCGCGTGGACGGCCGAGTACCTGCCGTACCGGGCCGAGTTCGGCCGCCCGCCCCGCGTACATCACCAGCACCCGGTCCGCGTGGGCCCGTACGACGTCCAGGTCGTGGGTGATGAGGACCAGTGCGGCGCCGACCGCTTCGCGCTGCTCGGCGAGCACCCGCAGGACCTGCTCGCGGCGCTCCTCGTCCAGTGCTGTGGTCGGTTCATCGGCGACGACGACGTCGGGCTCGTTGACCGTTGCCATGGCGATCACCGCGCGCTGTCGCATTCCGCCCGAGTACTCATGGGGGTAGGCCCGTGCCCGGCGCGCGGCGTCCGGGATGCCGACCCGGTCCAGTGCCGCCACGGCCCGGGCGTGCGCCTGTCTGCGGGACAGGCGCCGTACCGACCGTACGGCGGCGGCGAGCTGGTCGCCGACCGGGTGGACGGGGGAGAGGGCGGACAGGGCGTCCTGGGGGACGAGGGTGATCCGGCGCCCGCGTTCGGCGGCGGGATCGGCGTTGTCCCGCAGGCGCACGCTGCCGCCGACGGTCGCGCCGCGCGGCACCATGCCGAGCAGTGCCCGGGCGGTGAGGGACTTGCCCGCCCCCGACTCCCCGACGATGGCGAACACCTCGTGCGGGAGTACGTCGAAGGTCAGTCCGCGCACCGCCTCGACCTGGCCGAACGAGATCCGCAGGTCACGGACCGACAGCAGTGCTTCAGACGGCATGGGCGGTCTCCTTCCGTACAGTGCGGCCGGTCGTGCGCCGACCCCCCCGGCCTTGCGCGTATGCCGCGCCCGACACGGCCAGTCCCGCCAGCAGGGCCAGTGCGGCGGCCGGGGCGAGGGCAGCCCAAGGGGCGCGTTCCACGTAAGCGCGGGACTCGTCGAGGAGAAGCCCCCACTCGGGGTCGGGCGGCTGGGCGCCGAGGCCGAGGAATCCCAGGGATGCCAGGGCGAGGGCGATGCCGGGCAGCCGCAGCAGGGCGTGGCGGGCTACCGGGGCGGCGACGGACGGCAGGACGTGCCGGGTGAGCATCCACAGCGGCGGCGCGCCTATGGCGCGCTGGGCGGTCAGGAACGTCGACGCCCGGACCTCTTGCACCAGCGCCGCCGCATGCGCGGCCAGGGGCGGCCAGGAGATCAGCGCGACCGCCAGGGCCGCTCCGCCGGTGCCGGGACCGGCGGCCGCCGCGACCAGGATGCCGACGATCACCGGCGGCAGCGCGTTGGCGATGTCCGCAGCGCCCGACGCAATGCCGGGCACGAAGCCGAGTGCCAGGGCGACCACCAGGCTCAGCAGGCACACGGCCGCCGCCGTGCCGACCGTGGAAGCGGCCCCGTGACCGAGCCGGGCCAGCACGTCGCGGCCCAGCCCGTCGGTGCCCATCGGGTTCGACCAGGAGGGCGGGGCCAGCCGAGCCGTGGTGTCGACCGCGTAGGGGTCGCGGAACAGGCCCCAGCCGATCGCGGCCAGCAGCAGGGCGCCGAGGGCGGCCGGGATCGCCGGGTGCGCCCGGACAGGGCGGGCCGGCGGCAGCGAGAGCCCGGCGTCACGCAGGGCGGGCCCCAGCAGCCGGCGTCGTACGAGGGCGGCAAGCGCGCCGGTGACCAGGCCCAGGGCGAGCAGGGCGAGGACGGCGCCCTGGAGCAGCGGCAGGTCCTGGGACTTGGCCGCGCCCAGCGCGGTACGTCCGATGCCGGGTACCGCGAAGACGGTTTCCACCGCGACCGCGCCGCCTGTCAAGCCGACGGCAACCATCCCGAACTGCGGTACCAGCGGCGGCAGTACGCGACGTAGCGCGGCGAACGAGACACGGGTGCGGCTCACTCCTGCTCCCTGCCACAGCTCCACCCACCGTTCGTTCAGTACGGCGGGCAGCGCGTCCGCGACGAGCCGCCCGAGCAGTCCGCCCGCGGGGACACCGAGCGCGAGTGCGGGCAGGACCATGTACTCGGGGCCCTGCCATCCGGACGTCGGCAGCCACCCCAGCCACACTCCGCACACCAGCAGCGCCACGGTGGCCAGGAGGAACTCCGGCACGGCGGCGGCCATGGCGGCGAACGCCCCCGCCGACCCCCGCCCCCGCACCAGTACGGGTGTCACCAGGGCCACGGCCAGCAGCACCGCCACCAACAGCGCTGCGGCCATCAGGCCCAGCGACACCTGGAGCCCGGAGGCGACGGACGGCAGGATGTCCGTCCCTGACACCCAGGAGGTGCCGAGGTCGCCGCGCAGGAGCCCGGTGGCCCAGTCGCCGAGCAGGGAGAGCGGACCTGCCTCCAGGCCGAGGTCCCGGCGGATCGCGGACAGGGCCTCCTCGGTCGGCTCCTGTTCGGCGGACCGCGCGCGAAGCACGGTCAGGGCCGGGTCCCGGCCGGAGAGCCAGGGCAGCAGGCCGACGGCGGCCAGTGCGGCGGCGAGGGCGACGGCGCGGGTCACCCCCGCTGCGGTCGGCCTCACTTGACGTGGGTGTCAAGCGTGACCAGTTCCCGCTCGCGCGGGTCGTGGGCGGCGCCGACCACGTCGGCGGCGTCGCCCTGGATCACGCGCTCGTGGAGCATCGGCACGGCCGCGTCGGTGGCGAGTACGGCGGCCTCGGCATCGACGACGGCTCGGCGGCGGGCGTCACCTGTCGGCGTCGCGCCCGCCTTGCTCAGGGCCTTGTCCACGGCCGGATCGGCGAGCTGGGGGATGTTGAACGAACCGTCGGAGGCGAAGTCGCTGTACAGGTACGCGGCCGGGTCGCCGGAATCGAGGACGGTGGCCCGGGAGAGGATGAACGCGTCGAACGCGCCCGCCAGGGCGTCGGACTCGATATTGGCGTACTCGCGGACCTCCAGCTTCACCCGGAACCCGGCCTTCTGCAGCTGCTGCTGCAGGGCGGCGGCCACCTCGGGCAGTTCCGCCCGGTCGGTGAACGTACCGATGGTGATGCTCTTGCCCGCCGGATCAGCCGACTTCGCACCGCGCGCCGGCTCGCGCAGGTCGGCCGCCCACGGCAGCGCGGGCCCCAGCAGCCCCTCGGCCACGTCGGCCCGCCCCTCGTACACGCCCTTCACGATCGATTTGGCGTCGATCGCCTCCCGGGCCGCCGCCCGCAGCGCCGGGTCCTTGAAGGCGCCCCTCTCCGTGTTGAGGTACAGCGTGTTGGTGCGCGGCATCGGGACCTCGGTGATCAGGTCCTTGTCCAGCAGCGCTGCCTGCGAGACGGGTACCGCCTCGACGATGTCGGCCTCGCCGCTGCGCAGGGCGGCGGCGCGGGCGGTGCCGTCAGGCACGAACGTCACGTCGATGCCGGAAGCCTTGGCCGTGCCGCCCCAGTAATCGTCGTAACGGTCGAGGGCGGCGGAAGAGGTGCCGTTGACCTTGGTCAGCTCGAAGGGACCGGTGCCGGCACCGACCGGATTCACCGTCTTCCCTCCGTACGCCTTCGCCGCGAGGATCGACAACTGCGGGGAGCTGAGCCGCTGGGGGACCAAGGGGTCCTCCTCGGCGGTCGTGACGATCACCGTGCCGGGGTCCCCTTCCTTCACGGTCAGCTCGACGCCGTCGAGAATGCGGGGCTTGGGGGAGGCGCCAGTGGCCTCGGTGAGGGAACGGACGACGGCCTCGGCGGTCAGTTCGGTGCCGTCGTGGAAGGTGACGTCCTTGCGGAGGTCGAAGGTCCAGCTCCGGCCGGACTGCTTCCATCCGGTGGCCAGCGCGGGCTCGGCGTCGCCGGCCGCGTTCAGGCTCACGAGTGTCTCCGCGGTGGACCAACGGGACAGCTTGAACGCGTCGTCGGAGAGCGGGGAAAGGCCCGAGCGCGGCGGCTGCATCATCGCGACGCGGAGGCGCTCGCCTGCGCCGGCGCCGGTGGCCTCCGTGGACGCGAAGCATCCGGTGAGCAGGGCGGAGGCGGCGAGGACCGCGGGGAGCAGCAGGAGACGGGACGGGACGCGCACGGGGTCACTCCGGGTAAAGGGCGGGTCAATGGTTGAGCGTGCGACGACCGTAGCATGATGATAATCGTTTTCAGGAACGAGATCTGGCCCTGCGCCCATGCGCAGGAAACTTTTCGGCGCCCGCGTTCCCTTCGGGCGCTGGGAGGTGTTCGTGGATCAGGCAGGTGTAGGGAAACCCTTCTGGTGCTCGGCCGCTATCGGCGCGTGGATGAGCCTCGGACAGGGGGTGTTGGTCCCGTCACGTGCAGCTCGTGCCAGGCTGATCCGCTATGTCCATACCTTGGTCATGCCTGACTGCTCCAACAGCCTGACGTGGCAGAAACACGATCGCGGCCAGCACCTCCCGATCACCGTGCCGGCGCCGACCACCACCCTGGACCGTGCTCACGATGGACAGCGCTGTGTCTGTGTTGCGGTGCGGTGCGGACGGTGTGACGGTGGTCGAAAGGCCTGCCACGCACCTCAGTCAGGCCGAGACGACGGCCACGGGCGAGCATTCACTCCTCGGCGGGTTCCTCGGTCCATCGCCGGTACCGCAGACCCGCGGGGGAGGGCATCGATGAGGTCGGCCTGACAGCGCAGGTACGGGGTGGAGGCCTTAAAACCTCGACCGTTCCCAGTACGCCACCGCGGAACAAGGCACTCAGCGGGAGCCCACGTGACTCACGAACACGAGCCCAACAGCGAGGCCGAAGGCGGCCCGGAAAACGACCGGACTGTACCCGACGCCGCAGACGCTGCTGTCCACGCCACGGCCGAGGAGTCCGATGCCCCGCCGTGGTCTCAGGACGAGAGGGAGAGGCCGACCGCACGGATCCTCGTGGTGCAGATGGGCCATTGCTTCCGTACATCAGGTGCCACCGGCACACCAGGGGAACAAGTGCTCGTGAAAGCGGTGGCCGAAACCTGTGCCGAGGAACTCGGAAAGCCCGGTCCGCCGGGGTCGGAGCCTTGGCACCTGCGGGTCATCAAAGCCGACGAGCCTGTGGAGCAATACGCCGGCGACGCGTTCGTCGCCTTCCACTGCGACGGCTCGACCAATCAGAACGCGCGCGGGGCGAGCGTCGGCTACCGCAACGCCGCAGGGCAGTCGCTCGCTCAAGCATGGAAACATGCCTACGAACAGCACGGCTGGTCGGGCGGGTTTCGGGACGACAATTACACCGAGAATCTGAAGAACTACTACGGCACCCGAAAAGCCGTCGAGGTCGGCAACCAGCGAGCGTTCATCGCAGAGTGCGGGTTTCTCACCAACCGGGACGACAAGGCCCTGCTGACCGGCCCGGGCGGCGTCAACCGCGTGGTACGCGCCCTGTTCGATGCGCTCGGTATCTCGGGGTCCCCGTAGTGGCCCTGTTCTCGTATAGCAGGGTCGACGGCCGGTGTGACTGAAGCCTCTTCAGCGTTGTCTCTCCGGCGTGAGGACGGCCTTGGCGATTGACGCCATGTAGTTGGTACTGCCTCGGGACCTGCGGAAGATACGCCAGGACCTCGGGCCGCGACGCCGCGTTCGACGGGCGCTCGTGCTGCGGCCAAGGCCTGGTCTAGGACCATTTCGGTGGGGTGAGTTCCTGCAGGGCCTGCGCTTGATGCCGGTGGTTAGCCACGCCGGCACCTTGGTAGGCGAGATTCGGCCCAAGGTTGAATCCGGGTGTGAGTAGTTGCGGTACAGAGAGTGCCGCGCGGCCACTCGACGGGCGCACGCCTCTGGCCAGGGTCTGGGCGTGCCCGTGGAGTTTGGGATTGATGAGCAGGCCGAAGCGTACGGGATGTTCACTGAGGTGCCCATGCCCCCGGAGCTGGAGCGATGATGACGACCATGATCTGATTGCGCTGCGGCGTGCGGACGTGCACCGGCCGGGCATGGCGGTGCAGATACACCGTCCGCTACGTCGGGCGCTTCCTTGGCGAGGACTCGCTCGCGGTGCCGTAGAGGCCGTGGAGTACCTGGCCGGGCAGCTGGGGATCGAGGACGCTTCGTGCGTGAAGCGGCACCCGGAGCGCCGCAGGACGCCGTGCGAGCACGCGGCAGAGATCCAAGAGCGGTACAGGTACCGGGATCTCACCGACCGGAAGTGGGGACGGGAGTTCCGTGGCTTCCTGTACGGGCGCACGTGGAGGCACGCCGAGGGGCCTGTGGCGCTGTGCAACCACGCGGTGACGTGGCTGAGGAGTACGACCAGAACGGGAGCTCGGCCCCGCGCAGACACCCGCCAGATCCGCGTTCCTGGGCGATCGTTGAGCCGGTAGGTCCTGCACGAAGCGGGATTTTTCGGCCTCAGTGCCCGCCGGTCAGCGACGCTGATTGGACTTTCGGCAGTGGTCGAAGGGCGCCCGATGTCCGTACCGTCACCTCCGTGGACAGCACAATGATCAACGGTGGGACTGCGACCGGAACCACTCTTCTACGGCGGGCACTTGATCCTGGGACCATTCTGGCGGCGGCTACCGCGGTGGTTGCCGGTCTGAGCGTGATGAACCCGTGGTGGGCCGTCCCGACTGCCGTTGCTGCGTTCCTGGCAGGACGACGTCCTGGACGGACGAAATCGGTAGCGCTCCCCCTGGTCGCGATTCTCGCGGCCGGCGTGGTGGCCCTTTCCGTCGTTCCTGCTTGGCTCCCCCTGGCCGGCCGGTTTGTGGGAGTGGTGGTTACCGCCACGATGCTGCCCTGGTTCGTGGGCCGGTTCTGGTGTCAGTATCGGCAGCTTGTTCGGGCCGGTTGGGAGCTTGCTGATCAGCTGCAACGCGAGCAGCAACTGATCGCTGATCAAGCCCGGCTGCGTGAGCGGGCACGTATCGCTCAGGACATGCATGACGTACTCGGCCATGACCTCAGCCTGATCGCCCTGTCGGCAGGCGCACTCAAACTCGCGCCGGACCTTGAAGAGCACCACCAAAGGGCCGCAGGGGACATCCGAGCCAGAGCCGCGACCGCAGTGGAGCGTCTCGGCGAGGTGATCGGTGTCCTGCGTGAGGAGACTGACGCAACGCCCATGAACCCCAACAGCTCCAGCCTCACGAGTCTGGCCTCCGAGGCTTCTGCGGCTGGCCTCACGGTGGAGTTGCGCACCAGCGGCGAGGCGGACGACGTGCCGGCCGTGGTCACACGTGCGGCTCACCGGGTGGTGCAGGAAGCTCTGACCAACGTTGTCAAGCACGCGTCCGGCGCGAGCGTGACTGTCCACGTGACGCATGCGGCAACAGAAACAAAGGTCGTCGTGGAGAACGGCCCGCCATCGTCTGCGGCCAACCAGCGGCCCCGGCCTCGGAGCGGGGGGCGTGGCCTTATCGGCCTCCAAGAACGTATGCGGTTGACCGGCGGTTCGTTCGACCACGGCCCGCGCGACGGGGGCTACGTAGTCGTCGCGCGTATCCCGCACGCACCCTCGCCGCCGCTCGCACACTCAGCCTCTCGCGGTTACGAGCTGCCGCAGGAACATCGCCGCGCTCGGCGCCGGGTCGGCCGGGCTCTGGTCGCCGCGGTCATGGTGCCCCTCGTTACGGGAGCTTTGCTGAGCGGAGCCCTCATGGGCTGGGAGATGATGTCGGCGTCACAGTCGGTTCTGGACCCACGCGACTATGCTCGCCTACATGTAGGACAAGATCGTTCCGAGGTGGAGCGTCTCCTGCCGGACCGGCAGACGAACTACCGACCGCTGACTGCCGAGCCGACGGGAGACGGCATAACGTGCGCGTACTACGCGATGACGGACGACCGGTTCGACGACCGGTCCGGCGACTCCTATCAGCTCTGCTTCCGGAAGGACACCCTGGTGTCCCTGGACACGATCACCCCGTGAGCGTTCGATGATCCGGGTGCTGATCGCCGACGACGAGCCGATGATCCGCGCAGGGGTACGCGCCGTTCTGGCGACGGATCCGGATATGGAAGTCGTCGCCGAGGCCGTCGACGGGCACGACGCCGTGCAACTGGTCCAGCGCCATCGTCCCGCGGTTGCGGTACTCGATATCCGCATGCCGGGAATCAACGGCATCGACGCCGCCGTGGAAATCCGCAACACAGTGCCGGCCACGAGCATCATCATGCTGACGACCTTCGGTGAGGACGACTACATCCTCAAGGCGCTCGGTGGTGGGGCAGCAGGCTTTCTGATCAAGTCGGGCGAGCCAGAGGAACTGATCACCGGAATCCGTGCGGTGGCCGAAGGCGCCGCCTACCTGTCACCGAAGGTCGCGGCCCGGGTCATCGCGCACCTCGCCGCTACGGGCGCGGGCGCCCTGGCCGGCCGGCGCTCCGCCGCCCGCCACCAGGTCGACGCCCTCACCGCTCGGGAAAGAGAGGTACTGGCCTTCCTCGGAAGCGGCTTGTCCAACGGGCAGATCGCCCGGCGGCTCCATGTGGTGGAGGGAACGGTCAAAGCCCACGTGAGTTCCATTCTGGCGAGGCTGGGCGTCGACAACCGGGCCGCTGCCGCGGTGGTGGCCCACGAGGCCGGGATCATTCCGCCTCAACCTTCCCAGCCGTGATGCCGCCCCCTGGGCAAGGGGCATGAACGCGAGCAGCACCGTCGCCACGACAGCGCCGCCGAGCGTCGCGCCGGCGAGCACATCGTGCGGGTAGTGAACCCCCACCAGCACACGCAGTAGCGCGGCAGCCCCGGCCAGCGGCAGCGTGATCGCGGCGAGGCGGGGCCGCAGCACAGCGAGCCCGACGGCCAGGCCGGCGGCCAGGGTGGCGTGGTTGCTCGGGAACGACCAGTCCCCCGCTCCGGGGCATTCCGCGACAGATTCGGCGCCCGCGCGTAACGCACGGCAAGGACGCTCCTCGTCCACGACGAGCTTCACCGCTTCGCTCACCGCATAGGCCACGACGGTGCCCAGACCGGTCAGCACGGATCCGGCGACCTCCCGTGTGTCTTTGCGGCGGATTGCCGCCCACCACATCCAGACCAGCAACAATCCGAGGATCACCAAGGTGCCCTCGGTGGCCACTTCCAGGAGCGGGCCCAGCCATGACGGTGCATCCGCCACCGCCCCGGCCATCGACCGGTACGCGGATGCCGAAGCTCCGCCCGTGACCTCGACAGCACCAGCCTCGCCCAGCCCACCGGGGGACAGCCAAGTGACAACTCCTGCTCCGACTCCCAGGACGGCCAACGTGCCGAGCAGCCGAGCGGCTCGGACTTTCATTCGCGGTTCTCGTTCCATGAGGCCCGAACGTAGAAGCGGGAACAGCTGGGAACCCGAGCCGAACGGCAACACCGGACCCTGACGATCGTCAGGATTGACAGCTCCGGCCACCTTCGTTCCGCGTCACACTGTGGCTGCAAGAAGCCGACGAGACAGGAGCGCGGCGCGTCGCGGCAAAGATGACCGACGCGGTCGCACTGGCCAAGCTGCACGGCATCGACGCGGTCGACCGGGCGTTGGGCCCCGAGGCGACCGTCGAGCGGTTCGCCGACGGCGACCTGATGGCGATACTGGCCCACAAGGTTGAGCACGACGACGCCGAGCCGACCCTGGCAGGCGAGGCACACAGTCTGCAACCGGGCACCTCCGCCTGGTCAGGCTTTAGGTCCCCGCGACGGGCGGGCCTCAGCCGTCCAACTCGTCGTCGCGAAGCCACCACACCGGCGTGACCTCGGCCTCCGGAGCTGACAACAAGTCGATGGATCGCGGCGCACGGTTGCTCTTCGAGCCGAAGACCTCGAACCCCGCCGAGACCAGGATGGTTCTGATCGCCGGTGTCATCGCCTCGACCACTGTCCGGTGGTGCTGAATCAGGGGCATGTCGGGCCGCTCGAAGTCGACGGCCTGCTTGGCGCTCAACCACAGCCTGGAGCTGCACCGCCAGGTCACCTTCACGCCGGAGCAGTCATCGAACTCGCAGACGCTCACCTCCACTCCGGAGGAGACGATCTGGTCCAACCCAGGAACGACGACTGGCAGACCCGCAGCAGCCAGCTCGCTCCTGGCCCTGGTCGCTATCCGTTCCCGCTCGGCCAGCACCGCGGCGTCCACCTTCCCCAACACCATCCCGGCACCCTAGCCGGATCTTCCTACCAGCACAGAAGGTGCAGCCTGACATGACTGAAGCGTCCAGCACCCTGATCCCGCCCAGACCGCGGATGCAGGCTCCCGCCGCAGCCGTCGCAGCAACCTCCGGGGCCGCGTTCAACGAGGCGGTCGCGCTGACCCGCAAGCTGAAACTCCCGCACATCCGCCGAGCCCTGGCCGAGATCATTCCGGTCGCGTGTTCACACAGCACCTGCCGGCAGGCATTCTGACCAGGTTGCCTATGGCGTCGTGTTCGCCATCGCGGACAGCTACCTGCCGAACGGGACCCTCGGTGCCCGAGCGGCGACGATCACGAGCCTGCTGATGCTGGCGTACTAGGGGTAGGGCTGCGAGGCGGTGTACACGTCACAGGTGACCGCCAGATCCATCAACTGGTCGTGCCCGCGCAACCGGCCGCAGACCAGGCGGGCCTCACCGATCGGCGCCGGGTCCACGATCCGCGCGTAGGGGCCTGACCGGTCGATGCGCGTGTTGACGACCCAGCCGCGCAGCGTGGTATAGACCCGGCCCTCGGCGTCAGGGCGTCCTCGATCAGCTGCCAGTCCGCGACGACGCTCTCGCTCCCGTCGGCGAACAGCAGGCTTGCCCTCTCGGTGCCCGCGATGCGGTGGTCGGGGTGGTCCAGCTCCTCATGTCTCAGCCCTCCAGGCTCGTACGGACGGTGGGCACGCTGTGGTCCAGCGCGTCGTGGAAGGGGGTGGGGCGGTTCACGGCCGTGTGGTCGGCGATTTCCGGGTCGGATGCCTGCGTCCGGCACCGCGCGCAGACGACATCCGGGTCTTGGACGAGCGCACGTGAACAGCCCGCGATATCGCGGGCGTCGTGGACGGGCGCCCAGACGGGTCCCGGGCATTCGTCGTCGGGGTTGTCGTTGCCGAAGCAGGGCATCAGCACGTCGAGCGCGGGCACGCTGGGGCCGTCGGTGCTGAGCCTCGGGTCAGGCGGTGGCCGCCGATCCGGACCGTAAGGAGCTGGGTGCCGCTGGCAGGAGCGCCACCATCCTCCGGAACAGTCAGGCGGGCCAGCTCAGGACCCAGGAACCGGCACAGCAGCGCCTCGTCCGGACGTCCGACCCGGTCACGGCGCAGCGCCTCCCCATGCCAGTTGTCGCTGAGACGCTGCAGGAGCGGGCCGATCCGGTCGATGTCCGAGGCGAACACGACCTGCCCGAAGCCCTCGCCCTCCAGGCGGGGACGCGCGGCGGCGACTACGGCGTGCTGGGCCCCGGCGGACACTCCGCCCGGCCCCGCCCGGTCACCCGATCAGTGGCCACGCTGAAATCGCTCAGTGCGAGGGCGTAGGCGACACCCCGGATGATGGCGAGATCTGAAGATTGCCCACCCTGCGCTCGATGACGGGAGACAACATTTCGGTCAAGGCGACTGAGAGCAGCGTCTGACGGGGCAACATTGGGTTCGCCTCCGACGAAACAAGGCGGGCCGGCCCGACTGCCGCCTGCACAAAAGGATGATGTTGCCGCAAACACCGGAGACCCCGAAGGCGTCCCTCACCCCGCTGTTCCAACCTCCCAACCTGCCGCCTGCGCTGCCGCCTGCGCTGCCGTCTGCTCGCCGACGTACTCGCCGAGGTGTCAGGCCGCAGCCGCCTGTCCGGCTGAGTGCCCCGCGTCCCGATATGCCCTCACCTGCAGTTTTTGGGGTCTCGGCCGCGTGGAAGCGGTTTGAGCCCGCTCTCACCGCATTCAGCCGCGCCCGCCAACAACGGTTCAGCGACGCCCAAGCAGTCACCCTTGATCAGCAAAGGCTCGACGCGGCGCGGCAGGCGACCGAGAAGGCCCAACTGAATCCCAAGCGGCATGCTGCCGCGCTGAAACAGCTCCAGATTGCGGAACAGCGACACCGGGAGGCCCAACATCGATTCCAGGCAGCGGACTGCCGGCTCACCGACAGCGTCCAGGCGCTTCAGATGGCGCAGAAGGCTCTGACGAACCCCGAGGAGAAGGAGAAGGCTGCTCTCCTAGTCCTCCGAGCCGAGCAGAAGGCCTTCAGCGGCTCTCTGCTGGTCACATCTGTCGAGTCTACGGGGGAGAGCACCACTCCCGCCGCCGTAGGAGTAGTGGCTGCCTCGACAGCGAAGAACATCCCCCTTAACCACCCTGACGGAAGGGTCTGCCCCGTATGCGAGAAGGGCGGACTCCAGCCTGGCCAGTTTCGACACAGGAAATGCGAGGCCGGGAAGCTGGTTCAGGTCGAGGAGACCTTGGAGGTGCTCCCCCTGAGCCCGGCCGTCATCCACGAGCAACGGCACCATGACAGGCGCTCGGAGTACCGACGCCTGGTCGCCATTGCCGAGCAGCGTGAGCCAACGATGCGCGGGATCCGACGCAAGGGCTCCTCCAAGCGGGCCCGGATTGAACAGTCAAGGGACGCCGTCCTTGTGCGCTGCGGCGGGCTGTGCGAGAACCCAGGGTGTGCGGGGCAGCCAGCCGATGTAAAGGACGACGGCAGCGCAATCCTGGAAGTGGACCATGTCCACGCCCTTGAGGACGATGGTTCTGATCTTCCCTGGAACATGGTGGCGCTATGCCCCAATTGCCACCGCGTCAAGACGTACGGCCGCACCAGAAGAGAGCTGACGAAGGTCCTAGCTGAGCTCGCCCGGCAAAGGCATGCAGCATTGGGAAGCCCAGAGATTCACAAAGAGCCACATGCCACTTGGCCGTAGCCATACGAGAACCGGGTCTCCTCGGAGCACCATGGGCGAGGTGTGAAAGTTCTTGATCGTGCGCCACGCAGACGCCACCCCGCAATGCTCAGGACTGTCCTCACAAGGGGAGGACGTTGCTGGTGTTCGTTGCAGGTGCTGCTGGGCGGTCGTGGGTGAGGACTGCGGCAGCGAGGGTGCGGCGGGTGATCTGCTGGCGCAGTTCCTGGATCTCGGCGTTTCGGTCGGCGACGGTCTGCTTGAGCTGCGCGACGGTGCGGCGCAGCCTTTTCTCGTCCTCCGGGATTCGGGCGGTCTCGGTGCGGACACGTTCGAAGAACTCGTTCTTCAGGTCAGCGTGCCGCTTCATCAGAGCCATGCGGTAGACACCAGCCTCGACAGCGAGGGCGGCGGCGGTGAGGCTGCCGTTGGACACCGTAGCCCGGCCTGTAAGGAGCCGGTCCATGGCCTGTCGGATGCGGGTGCGTTCGGCCTGGTGGTCAGGGTTCATCACGGGTCCTCGGCACTCTGTGCGGTGGCTTCGTGGGTGGCGGCGGTGTCGCGGAGCCGGTCGGCGTTGGCGTGCAGGCGCCGAGCGAGCGGGGTGGGGAGGTGCCCGGCGAGCTGGTCGAGTTCATCGGCGCGCTGGCGCAGCAGGCGGGCGTGGGCGTCGGTGCGGACGGTGTTGCCGCAGCCGGGGCGGCAGTCGTATTGGCGGGGTGCGGTTGCGCCGGGGCCTGGGTTGCACAGGGCGGTGTCGTGCTGGCAGGCACAGATCAGCAGGGCGTCGGGGTTGTCGTAGAGAACGATGCCGTTGCGGGCGAGGTAGGCGCGGGCTTTGTGGACGAAGATTCGCGGGACGATGCGGCCTTCGAAGCGGGGGGTTTGGGCGGCGGCGGTGAGGGCCCGGCCGGCGGCGGGGCCGGAGATGCGTTCGCCGGTGGCGAGCTGGTCGCGCAGGCGGGCGGCGGTGTCGGCGGCGGCCAGGGCGGTCTCGACGTCGAGGACGGTGTGGATGCCGCCGCGGCTGCGGGTGCCGTAGCGGAGGTGAGGCCGCGGCGCAGCCGGGCTTCGAGTACGTGGTGCAGGGCGGCTACGGCGTCGCCGGTCGCTTCCTGGTCGCCGGCGGAGTCCGAGACGAGGGCCCGGTAGTGGTCGAGGGACAGGACCTGGGTGGGGTGCCAGGTGGAGGCGAGCGTGGACTTGCCGGAGCCGGCCGCGCCGATGAGGACGATGACAGCCCGGTCGGGGAGGTTCGTGTCGTGCTGCTGGGGGGTCATGTTCGTACTCCTTCGGGAAGGCTGGTGGGGGCTGGTTCGTCGGCTGGTGGGGTGGGGAGGGTCAGGCTCCCGCCGTCTCGGCGGGCGGCGTCGGCGATCGCGTGGGTGAGGCGTTCGGCTGCCGAGGCGTGCTCATGGACGGTCCTGCGCGCGGCTGGCGATGTAGTCGAGCCAGTCCCGCTTGGCGTATCCGGTCCAGCGGGTGGCGTTGCTGATGCTGGTGCCGGTGAAGTCGGCGAGGACAGACGCCGGCAGGTCGGAGGCAAGCGCGAGACGAGCACTGTTCCGGCTGGCGAGAGGCGCGATGCCGTGTCGACGGAGCTTCAAATAGAGGTAGGTGGCTCCGAGAGGGCGGGCGGGTTCCTGCCCGGGGAACAGCCACGGTGTTGTGCTGGCCGTCTGGTCGACGCTGCGGGCGCGGCCGGCCGGTGCGGCGGCGGGGGCGGGGGATGAGCATGGTGTGTCCTCCAACAGGTCGATGGCGGGTGGTGGCGGGTGGCCGGGCAGGGCGACGGGTCAGCGCTTGTGGAGCGGGTGCGTGTCCGGGACCTCCGCGGCAGACGGTGCGGGGAGGGTGGTGTGGATGTGGAGCGCGGGGCTGAACTGGGTGGGGAACTGCGGTGGGTGGTTGTGCACGATGGGCCGCAGGCTCAGTCCGCGCAGGGCGAGGATGCTGGCCAGCGCCCACATGGGGGCGGCCAGTCCGGTGGCGGCGGCACGGCCTCCCGGAGGGGATGCGGACCAGACCATCGCGAGGCTGCCGGGCAGCCCGGATGGTGCGCTGCCCGGCGTGGTCGACGGCGGCTTCGCGCTGTTAGCGGACGATCATGTGGTCGGGGTGGCCGTTGTTCATGTGGGCCACGCACTGCGGGCAGTCCTCACGCGTACCGAGCCCGGCGTGCGCCTCGCGGCTGGCGTACGCGTGGAACCAACACTGCGTGCACTGCCCCCGGGGCGGGTTCGTGGCCTTGGCGCTCGCCATCAGCTGTCCCCCTGCGGGCGCAGGGCGCGGGCCGCCTAGATGAGGCGCTGCCCGGCGTTGTCGGTGATCAGGGCGGCGGCTTCGTGGAGCGGGCAGGAGGCGTCACCGTCGCGGTCCGGCTCGATCTGCTCCGCCCGGCGGGCGGCGGTGGTGACCAGCTGCGCGAGCGCGGGGAAGAGACCGCCGGGAACGTCGATGTCCTCCTGGAGCTCGCGCAGGATCGCGGCGAGCTCGGGGGCGTCGACGTCGTCGGCGCTCAGGTCGTCCTCGATCTGTTGGAGGGCGAGCTGGGCGATGCCGAGCGAGCCGCGCACACGCTCCAGACGGGTCCGGGAGCGGCCGGTCACCGCGTGGTGGCCTTGGCGGTGGCAACCAGAGCGGCAACCGTTTCCCAACCGTGGTGCCAGGCGGAGTCGAGCTGGAACGCCCCTTCTCTGAACTAACGCAGTGCCAGGTGAGTTGGCTGTCGGTACCGTGTGTCGATGCAAACCCGGAGAGCTATCGAGGTCCTGACAGGACTCAAGGAAGAAGCCGATCGCCGCGGGATGGAGCTTCGACCGCCCGGTGAGTTCTCATCCTGGAAGGGACGTGTGAGGTCAACCCTCATTCGAGCGCTCGGCAAGGATCACCACCTGCTGACCGACTTCGAGAACGTTCGATACTCGCTGATGGCATACACCAACCGCACCTCCGACTCAGAGTTCGGTAGGGCATTTTTGGGGGGCCTGCGGAAGGCGTGCGGTGTAATCGAAGCGGCGATCTTCGAGTTGGGAGAGGTAGGGACCAGCGACGACGCAGTGGATGAGACTGCCTTCGACCCCGACCTGTGGGCTCATGTCCAAACGCACGTCCAGAATGAAGACTGGCAGACAGTCGCGAGCCAGACTGCAATCTTTGTCGAAGACACCGCTCGGAGATGGTGCGGAAGCCCCCGCGGCAATAGTGGCCAAACTCTCGTCGGCAAGGGGCTTTTCGCCAACGTCTTCGCATCCGACGCTCAATACCGCCTGGGTAAAGAGCCTGGCGAGTGGGAAGGGTGGCGGGGGCTGGGCATGGGGTTCGCTCAAGCACTGGGCAACGTGGACCGGCATAACATCCAGAAGCGGGATGACGCAAAGCGATATGCGTTCGGCGTGTTGGGTCTAGGGAGCCTGATCTTGACTCAGCTTCGCCACCAGCATGGTGAAGACCTGCACGAGTAGCGAGGACAGACCGCATGGCTCACGCTTCGGTTTGGGTAGAGCGAGCGACGATCTGATCGAGGGTCGGGATGCCCAGGAATACCGCAGAGGACTTGCGTTCTTGTCTCGAGTCGAGCTGGGTGAGCTTCTCCTCGGCTGCGGCAAGGCTGGTGGATAGACCTTGACCGGTTCCGTGAACGTGACCGGGTGGTCGTCGGAGGCGCCCTTCACCCGGGCGCAGAAGTCGTTCTGGATTCAGAAGTCGCCGATCGCGCTCCCGGCGCGGGTCAGTCCGAGCAGGGCGGCGAAGACGGCGGGGCGATGCGTCATGCTGTGGTTCTCCTGATCTCGATGGGTGAGGGAGCGGGCGGCCGGCCTTTGCCGGTGCTGCGGCCGCCCGGGTTGTGCGGGCCCCCCGTCCCGGCCTGTGCGGTCGGGGCGGGACCGGTTCACGCGGCCAGCCGGTGAACGGCCGGGGCCGGGAGGGTCATGAGGCTGCTGGGGTGCACGGGCGTTCCGTCGAAGCACTCCAGGCAGCAGCCGAGTTTCTTCGAGAGGCAAATGTCGAACCGCCTCCGGCACTGGCCACAGGTCTGTCTGGCTGCCATCGCTCGATCGAGGGCCCGCTCCTGGGCGAGCGTCGGCGTGCGCTTGGGCTTCGCCAGGTCGACACGGAGCAGGAAGCCGCGGGTGGGATGACGGCAGGGCCACTGCGGGCGGGTCGCGCACAGCCTGCACCACAGGATCGCGACCGGGCCCTCGTTGTCGCCGGGGCTCAGCTGCATCTCCCGTAACTGCCGTCTGGTCACGAGCCCTTCGGGCATCGTGCTGCGGTCGAACTCGGGCGCTGCGGGCGGGGGATGAGCACGGGGTGTCCTCCAACAGGGTTGATGGCGGGCAGTGCTGCGCCCCGCCGGCGGAAGAACCCGTCGACGGGGCGGAAGGGGTGAGGCGTGCGGCCGGGCGGCCTGTCCGGTCCTCGCCGGCCCCGAAGGCGGGGTGGGCGAGGACCAGGCAGAGCGTCAGGTCGGCGGCGGGTGCTCGTGCCGCGGGGTGCGGGGCAGCGCGGACGGGGACGGCGCGCCCCTGGTGTGGGGGCGCGCCGTTGTGGGACAGCGGTCAGGCGGCTTTTTCGCCGGTCTCTTCCGGCCGGGGGCCCAGGGCCACCTTCGAGGTCTTTCCTTCCTTGATCCGGTGGATCTGCCCCTTCTTCTCCAGCTTGTTCAGCACGTTCGCGAAGGTCGACTCCGCGACCCCGCTGGCGGCCTGCAGTTTGCCCCGTTCGACGTAGTCGATGTCCTCGGGGTCGATCTCGTCGCCCTGGTCGAGCATGTCGACGTACATGGGGTCGGACTCGTCGCGGAGGGCGGCCAGGACCTTCTCCTCCGAGGTGAGCTCCTTGGCCTTCGGGAGGTCGACACCGGCGAAGGACATGCCGGCCTCGCCGGTGCCGCCTTCGCCGTCCTTCTCCTCGAAGCCGGGGATGGGCGTCATGGCCAGCTCCTCCATGCGCGCCTGATCGCCCCACCAGGGCACGTCGACCGGGGCCATGATGTTCTCCGGCCGGATGTGCTCGGTGGCGTCTTCCAGGGTGTCGATGCGCATCATGCCCGCGCGCCCGCCCGGGGCTGCGACGTAGCCCAGGCCGAAGGTGCGGCGGGGGTCGGACTCCGCCATGGTCGGGTCGTAGACCAGCGCGTCGTCCTCCTCCACCCAGACGGGCGGGATCAGGGAGGGGTCCAGCCCGTCGAAGCCGGGGGGCAGGTCCCCGAGGTTCACCTGGTCGCTGTCGGTGCGCAGGATGATCCAGGTCCCGCCGGCGATGAGGTTGGCGCGGATGGCCTGCTCGCCGCCCAGCTGGTCCAGGTTGACGGTCTGGTTGATCAGGACCCAGGGCATGCCCATGGAGCGGGTCAGGGAGGCACCGTCCTTGACGATCTTGATGGCCTCCTTGCGGTTCTCCGCTCCGGGGGCGAGCATCTGGGCGGCCTCGTCCAGGATCGTGGCGCAGTACGGCCGCATCGGGGACGGCTCGAAGTTCTTCAGGTCCAGGCGGGCGGCCTCGTCGATCCGGTGCTGGAGGACCCACCAGGACAGCCGCATGGCGCCCAGGGCGCCGTACTTGGTCAGGCCGCTGTAGGCGGCCATCTTCGGGATCGCGGGGTTGGAGGCGCCCTTGGGGTCGCCGTAGATCTGGGCCATCTTGTTGGCGTGGTAGGCCAGGCTGATCATCTGGCCCGTGCCGCCCTTGCCGGATCCGGTGGTACCGGCGATCACGACGTGGAGGGCGCCCAGCTTCGGGTCGAACAGCTGGAGTTTCGCGGGGAAGCCGGAGACGATCTTCCCGATGTTGACCCAGCCGCCCGGGGTGGCCTTCAGGGATTCCAGGCCCTGGAATTCGTGGCCGGCCTCCAGCGGGTTGTGGTCCATGATGCGGATGATCGCGCGCCTGGGGTCGCGGCGTCCCGGCTCGTAGGAGACGAGGTCGATGGAGCGGCGCAGCGCTCCGGCCAGCTCCCCGAGGTTGACGACGCGGGGCAGCGCGTCCAGGTCGTCGTCGGCCACCACGCGCGCCACCTGGCCACCGGTGTTCACGTCCTCGCCGACCTCCTCCAGGTGGGTCTTCGGGAGAACCCGCGCCTGGACGCGCTTCCAGGCGCCCTGGAGCGTGTAGGGGTCCAGCTCCGGGCGCTGGGTGTACCAGACGGTGATGAACGCTTCCCCGGAGTGCGCGCCGTACTTCAAGGTGATGTCGTCGACCGAGCGGCCGAAGAGGCTGCTCACGGCTTCCTTCGACACGTTCACGGAGTCGCCCAGGGCGGCGGTGACCCGTCCCTCCCATCGGTCCGCGTAGATCACGACGTCGGAGAGGACCTGGTTGCGGTGGCGACCGTTCTTCGGGTCGCTGATCACGCGGCCCCAGGCCGCGATCATCTTGTCGGCCAGGGACACAGGGCCCGGGGTGCCGGTGTTGGCGGGGGCGGCCTGCCCGGTCGGCTGCGCCTGCTCCACCTCGATCCTCTGCCTGCCGAAGACGCGGCGCAGACGCCAGCCGGTGAAGACGACCGCGGCCCACCAGCCCAGCGACAGGATCCCCGGAACGGTGGTCGGCTCGAAGACACCGGCCATCAGGGCCTCGGACGCCTCGGCTCCGCCCAGCTGGCCCAGGGCCAGGCCCATGCCGGTGGTGATCGTGGAGATCCCCATGGTGTCGCGGTGCGCCCGCGCGATGTCGATCCCGGGGAGCTGGTTGGCCCAGCGGCCCAAGCGACCCATGTAGTTGGCACCGGCGAACGTCGCACCGGCGATGAAGCCGGCCCCGGCGTAGGCCGCCGCGTTCGGGTCCAGGTAGGGGGCCAGGATGCCCACCCCGACAGGGAGGACGATCTGGAGCGCCGCGGTGGCTCGCTCCGCAGGCTCCGCGTTCGGCACGGTCTTGGTGATGGTGGACATCGGGGACTACTCCTGTCTGGGGTGCTGGGGATCCGCAAAGGCGCGGCCGGCCCGGAGGGATGGAATCCCAGGGTCGGCCGCGCCGGTGGTGTGGTGGTGGGTGCTATTCCTGCTCGAACCAGTCGCGGCTGACCTTCTCCAGGTCCGTCACGTCGGAGCGGTCGAAGGCTTCCTGAAACCCGGCGTGCGTGGTGCGGGCCTGGTCGCCTGCCGCCTTCGCGGCCTTCGCGGTGTCGGCCGTCTTCGACGCGTAGGTGATCGCGCCGTCCGACACGCCCCGGATGATTTTCGACAGCTCCTGGCACTCCGCCATGGAGTCGCGGTCCACGCTCTTGGCTCCCAGCGCGTCCGCGTCGGAGGCGGTGTCGTCGGCCAGTTCCTTGATGTTCTCCGCGGCCTTCTTGACGCCCTCCGCGTTGCGGGCCAGGGTCTTCTCCTTGGCCTCGGTCTTCCGGACCAGGACCTTGTACGTCAGCTCCGCCATGATCTTCTGTCCCTCCTGGTGCTACGCGGCGGGCGCGTAGGAGCCCTTGTCGTTGTAGAAGCGCAGCTCGGCCGGCTTCGTCTCGTCGCTGTCCACGACGGCCTTGTACAGCGGCGCGTACCGGGTGCCGATGTTGGTCATGACGACCTTGCACATCTCCGCCGCCCGCTTCGCGCGCTTGGCCAGTTCGGCGGCCTCCGTCGCCTGGGCCTTCGCCGCGTCGGCCAGCCGCGTCAGCTTCGCGGCCAGCTTCTCCCCGCCTTCGACGGCCTTGGCCTGGTCGGCCAGCTCCTGGCAGTCCTTCGCCTCGTCCTCCGCCGCGGCCTCGAGCGACTTGCACGCGTCGGCCACCTTGATCAGGTGATTCTCCTTGGCCTCCAGCTTGCGTTCGTACTGCTTGAAGTTGCGGAGCTCCTTGCGGCTGACCGACCCACGGGCACCGTCCGTGCCCAGGGTCAGCGTGTTCGCGTCGATCTCCTTGACCAGGAGGGGCTTCACGTCCGTGCTCACTCCGTCGTCTCCTCTCTCCGGCGGGGCAATGACGATCGTCTGGCCGCTGGGCCCGGTGACCGTCGTCCCCTGCTTCTTCGGGTCGCCCTGCTTGGGGTCGTCCTTCTTCGGCTCCGGCTGCTTCGCCTTGTGGTCGGCGTACGCCTTGTCCAGCCGGGCGTGCTCCTTGCCGTTCTCCCCCTTCTTGTCCTGGTAGCCGTCCTTCGTGCCCTGCGCGTACGCCTTCACGTGGTCGACCGCGTTACGAACCGCGGACCCGTCGCCGTGACCCGTCTCCCGCGAACGCTGGAGCGGGGTCCGGTTGTCGGTCCCGTTCACACTGTGGCCGGATCCGCCGCTCTTGCCGGAGGAGCCGCTCGAACCGGATCCCCCGCCGCTCCCGGAGGAGCCGCTCTTCCCGGAGCCGCTGCTCCCGGAGGAGCCACCGTTCTTCCCGGATCCGCCGCTGCTCCCGGAGGAGCCGCCCGAGCCCTGGCCGCTGCCGCCGCCCTTCGTCAGGTCAGCCTTCGCGCCCTTGTCCTTGTCGGCCTTGTCCTTCGAGGTGCCGGAATTGCCGCCGGACGATCCGCCCGACGTCGATCCGCCGCCGTTTCCGGAGGCGCCGGACTTTCCGTCCTTGCCAGCCTTTCCACCGGAACTAGAGTTCCCCGAGGAGCCGTCCTTCCCTTTACCCCCGGAGTCCTTGGGCCCCTTGGTGCTGGTGTCCTTGGACGAACCCCCGCCACCGTTTCCGCTGGTGCCGCGCCCGCTGCCGGATCCGCCATTCTCATTTGAGCCGGACGAACCGCGCCCGCCGCCTCCGGTGGTGCCGCCGCTTCCGCCGCGTCCGGTACCCGTAGAGCCGTTCCCGATGGAATTACGGCCCGAATTTCCGCCGCTGTTTCCGCCGGAATTACGGCCCCCTCCACCGGCCCCTCCGGAGCCGCTTCGGGTGGGAAGTCCAGGCGACTTCATGACCGTGGTGGTCCGGGCCTCTATCACCTGGTGCGCACCGGCCCTGGTTTTCTCCAGGTCCAGCCGCTTGTTCACGGTCCCGCCGCCTTTTGCCCAACGGGTCGCGCCCGCCCGGATCAGCGTTTTGAACACACCCTCCTTGTGCTTGGCACCGGCGGCGTCGGATCCGGCCCCGGTCAAATCCTCCGGGGCCTTGAACTGCTCGCTGGTGACGCCCGGGGAGGAGCGGTCCACCACTCCCTCGGGGTCCGCCTTCGCGGCCGGGTCGTCACCCTCCGGCCTGGCCCCGGCGGTCGCGGTGACCGGCCGGGCGGGCTCCACCGCGGCCATCAGGGCGGCCATGATGCCGGTGTCTCCGGTGGGCGCCGGCGCGGTGCTGGCTGCCGGCACAGCGGGCGGATCGGGGGGTCCCGCGGGGACCGGGGGCGCCGTATCGGTCGCCATGATTTCCTCGCTCTCTGTGATCGCGATGGTTCCTTACTCCTTACCTCCCAGCGGAGAGCGGCCGATCACCGGACCATGGGAGTCCGATTGCGGCGCTCTCCGCCAGGTAGGGAGGGAGTAATTAATCACTGTGCGTGACTATGTGTCGGCCTTCTTGCCCTTGCGTGCGAACAGCGCGACGGCTAGGCCGCCACCGGCGACGAGACCCAGCAGGGCAGCGGAGTTGATCCCGCCGCCGCCCGTGTTGCTGGCGTCCTGAGCGTTGCCGGCGGCCCGCATGCCGGACCCGTCGGCGGTCTCGTACTGCTGCTTGCAGTCCGCCACGACCTCGCCCCTGGAGGGCGATCCGTACCCCTTGCCGATCAGGCCGGAGGAGTCCTTCACGCACTTGTCGACGGCCGCCTGGATCTTCTCTGCGGAAGCGGTGGCGGCCTTCTTGGCGGTGCTCTCCTGCTGGTTCCGAATCTTCATTTCCTCCAGTTCCAACTTCTTCATCTGGATCTGGAGGGCGGCGGCCTCCTTCTCGTCCTTCGCGACGGCCGCCGAATGGACCTGGAACCAGATGGTTCCGCCGCCGACCATCGCCACTCCAGCCACCGCGATGGCGACCTTTCCACGGCGGGTCAGACCGGCCTTCTTGTGCATAACCGGGGTTCCGTACGGCCCTTCATCGGCGTACGGGGAAGCGTCCGGAGCGCTGGTTCCGAAGGTCATTCCGGCCGTCATTCCGGCCTGAATTCCTTCGAATGCCCTCTCTTCGTCCGGTGTCATTTCAGTCCCCGTTCTTACGCGCCATGTGAGAGGCCGCCGAGATGGTGGCCTCCACACCCCGGAAGGTGTTGCTGGAAAGGTCGTTCCACTCCCAGAACCGCATGTTCACGCCCTGGCGGGCCAGTTGAGACTGGAGGTAATTCACGGCCTTGCCCCGGTCGATCGTGGTGACGTGCCCAGTGGATTCCAGAAAGGTCTGGGCACCCCTGATGCGCATACGTCCGGTGGGGGAGAAATCGAAGGACTGGCACCAGCCGTAGCGGGTGAGGACTTCGATCACCTGGACCAGGTGGAACGAGGGCTTCAAGGGGCGCGGCTCCTGCCAAAGCCCCAGGTCAGCCATCGCGGACCGGATCCCCTTGGGGATCATTCGCTGGCTCCAGGTCGGGGGGTCGGGCGCCCAGATCTCCAGGGCCGGCGGGATCACCGTGGGGGGTGCCAGCGCGGGCGCCGGCGGGGTCGTCGTACGGGTGAAGCTCCCAGACTTCGGGGCTGGCCCGGTCGTCGTGGGTGCCATGCTGTGCTCCTTTCTTGCGTGAGCAGAAGACCGAGGCCCCCCGCTGATCACGCTTCAGCGGGGGGCCTTCGTGCGCCTGAACCGCGTCGCGGGTCTCCAGCCGCTCGGGGCGGCGCCCGAGCTCGGTGCAGGGGAGACGGATGCGGTCGTGGCGCGGGGCGGGGTGTGCCTGGCCCGCTGTGTCCGCGCTCAGGGCGTGGTGCGGGCGAGCGGCCTGCCGGCCGTGGCCGTCCCCGGTCCGCGCTCGGGGTGCGAGCGCGGACCGGGGGCGACCACGGCCGGCAGGACGGTTGTGCGGTCCGGTCCGGTCAGCGGACCGTGTGCTGCTTAAGGGCGACCGCGATCTGTCCGGCGCGGTCCGTGGCGATGGTGCCGCCCTCGGTCCGGACCGCCTTGGCAATGTTGGTCCGGTTCAGCGGCTCGTTCGCGGTCCGGAGCCGGTCCAGCGCGGTCCGCTCCTGGTCCGTGAGCGTGATGACCGTGAGGTCCGGACCGCCGTCCTCGCCACGGTCCGGACCGGAATCGCCTTTCGGGGCTTCCTGGCCGGCCGGTCCGGTCCGGTCCACATCCTGCGGTCCGGGAACGGCATCGGCGGTCCGGACCGTCACCCCCTGGCCTGCCGCCGGGCTCTGGGCGGCGGGCACGGCCCGAGGTCCACGGTCCGGACCGGGTCCGGTCAGCAGGTCAGCGCCCTGCGGTCCGGCCGGACCGGACTCCAGGGCGAGCGCCGGTCCGCCGGTCCGGTCCGTGGCCCCTGCGGTCCGGACCGGACCGTGGACCGCGTTCCGCTCGCCCGGACCGGACCGGACCGGATACCCGCCGTGCTTGACCGGGCGGACCGGAACCAGGCTGTCCAGCGGTCCGGACCGGTCCATACGGGTCAGGGTGAGGACGGTGGGAATGGCTGCCGGTCCGTAGTCGTCGGCCGCGAGGCGGGGGACGACCACCCGGTGCCGGGCCAGACCGGTCCGGTCCGCCTTGCGGTCCGCGAGCTCCGCGCCCGCTGCGGTCCAGGCCCGGTCCAGCGTGGTCAGCCGCGGGTCCGTGATCGCCAGCGACCATGCGGTGAAGGAGTGGACCGGGTAGCGGAACCAGCGGACCGCCCCGATCGACGGGCGGGCCTTGGCGACCCGGCCGTCCTCACGGAGCTTGCGGCGGTGGATCAGCGAGGCGTACAGCTCCCACAGCACCATCCCCACGATGCTCATGGCAGCGAAAGCGACGGCCTTCGGTGTGAAGTTCCAGTAGGTGATCTGCTCCGTCCAGATCTCCTGCTTCGCGTCCCAGACCCGGCTGCCGGGCACCGGCTCACCGGAGGCGTGCCAGAAGTTCATGACCGCCGCCCCGAGCGCGAAGATCCACGTGCTGACGCGGTAGAGGGTGCCTGCGTCGCCGCCCTGGCGGGCCTGGTGGTACATCCAGCCCACGAACGCTGTGCTGAGTTCCCACGCGGCGGCGAACAGAATCGTGAAGGGGACGACCCAGCCCAGGATGTCCTCAGCGAAGCCGGCCTGGCCCGTCCACGCGACGGCCATCGGGGCGGTGATCGGACCGATCACCATCAACCGCTCAGCGTTGACCTTCACGAACTGCTTCACGCGGTCGGACACGGCCGGCTTCCCGGCGCGGTCCGCGGACCGCAACTCCCGGACCTTCGCCTTGCGGGCCTCCCTCGCGTCCCGGCGCTCACCCTTGGCCTCGAGCTTGAGGCGCTTGCGTTCCAACGCCCGCTCGGTGCGGTCGGTAGCGCGCTTCATCCGGGCAGCGGCTTCGGCCACCATGTCGTCGGCAGCCTTCAGCGTGACGTCCGCGTCCGCCTCCCGCAGCCGGGCCTGCGCCTGCGCCTGCTCGGCCTCCGCCAGGTCCGCGTCCCGCTTGGTGCGGGCAGTAGCCAGGATGCGGTCGGCCTCCTCACGGGCGGTGCGGGTCAGACGGTCCGCGTCCTCGGCCGCCGTCGCCCGCAGCCGGCCGATGTCCTCCTTGGCCAGCGTCCGCGTACGCGCCGCATCCGCACGGGACGCCTCCCGCTCGCGGCTGGCGTCCTCACGCAGCTCGGCTGCCGCCTTCACAGCCCCGGCCTTCACCTGCGCGGCCTGGGCGTCCGCGCTCTCGCGCAGCCGGTCGGCCTCGCTCCGAGCCTGCTGAAGGACTTGGTCGGCGTCGGTGGTGGCGCGGGTGCGGGCGTCCACCGCGGTGCGCTCCGCATCCGCGAGCAGCTCGGTGCGCTGCGTCTCCGCGTCGGCGAGGGCCTTCGCGGCGGTCTGCGCGGCCTCGGTACGGACCTGCTCCGCCTGCGCGGCCGCCGTGGCGGCGACCTCCTGCGCCTGGCGGTAGGCGCCCGCAAGCAGCTGCTCGGCAGCCGCGTTGGCGTCGGTGAGGACCTGGTCGGCCGCGCCGGACGCCTTCGTCGTGACGGTGTCGGCCTCCGTGCGCGCGTCGGCGAGCAGCTGCTCCACCGTGGCTTCGGCGGCTGCGCGGACCTGGTCGGCGCCGGCGGCCGCGGTGGTGGCGGCCTCCGTGCGGACCCGGTCCGCGTCCGTCGCGGCAGCGGCCAACAGGCGGGACTGCTCCGCGTTGGCGGCCTCGGTGATCGAGGCCGCCTCGGCGCGGGCGCCGTCCAGCAGCTCGCTGGCAAGCACCTCGCCGTCGGCGAGGATCCGCGTGACGTCGTCGGCGGCCAGGTCCCGGAGGTCGGCGGCGCGGTCGGCGGCGTCGGCCAGGACCACGTCGGCCTCCGGGAACACCAGCGGCACCGTCTCCTTGGGGGCGGCGGAAGCCGGCGTCGCCGGTGCCTTGGCGCGCCCGGTGCCTCGGGGCTTCGTGGTCGCCGCGGGCTGGCGCCTGCGGCGGGTGGCGGGCTTGGTGGCCACGGGGTGTCCTCTCTTCCGGGCGCCTCCGCGTAGAGGGGCACCGTGGATCTACAGCGGTGGGTAAGGTCGTGACCAGGCCGTCCGGGGCCCCGGCAGCTCGAATGCCGAGGCCCCGGAGGGCCGTTGCGCTCCCTGTGAGTCAGGCGGCAGCCGTTTCCTGGCCGGGCCCGTAGGCGCGGGCGAACCCGGCGCCCGCGCACAGCAGGGCGGTGATGTCCGCGTGGGTGCGGTGCTGCCGCTCCGACCACGGCGCGGAGCGGGCGGAATCGGATCCGGTGTGGGCCCGGATCACGACGTCCAGCACGGTCCCCGCGATCCACGCGGTGTCCGTGTCGCCGTGGTCTCCCTGGCCGACGCGGTTCAGCGCGGTGTGCAGCGAGAGCGGTGAAGCCGGGGCGTCGGTCTCGTCCCGGATCAGCCGCATGAGGGCCCGGAGCATGTCCTTGACTGTCATCTTGTCGTCGTCGGCGGGCAGGTCCTCGCTGTGGGTGGTGCGGTAGTTCGTGGTCCGGGCCCAGCCGTCCTGGTGGAGGAGAGCGATGGTGGCGTCCAAGTGTCGGGCGACGGCCTGGCCGGTGGATTCCTCGCCGGACGGGCCGGTCCACACCGGCCGGTAGGCGTCGGCAGTGAGGCCGGCCGCGGTGCGCAGCGTCTCGGCGGTGAACACCGCAGCAGTGGTCTCGGTGGAGAGGGCGGGTGTTGTTGTCTTGGGCATGTGGGCCTCGATCTCGTGGTCTGGTCCGGGCTGTCCGGCTCCCCGTCACCGCCCGACCTGACCGCCGGTGTTCGGCGGTCGGGTCGGGCGGATCAGGCAGCCGTCAGGCCGTGGCCGCGGCGAGCGGCCGGTGCGGGGCGACGATCCGGTTGTCGGGCAGCAGCTCGCCGGTGTCCTCGAAGATCACCAGGGCGTTGCACAACAGGCTCCAGCCCTGTTCCGGGTGAGCGGCCACGACCTGCGCGGCCTCACGGTCCGGGCTGTCTGCGGTCGGGCACTGCGGGGTGTGCGTGCACAATGCGTCCGGAAGACGCCCGGTCGTGCCAGCGGCGCGCGGGGAGTGGGGTTCCATGAGTGCTCCTCAGGGGCGGTTGCGGAGGTGGGTGAGGTAGGCGTCCTGCAGTCGGACGAACCGCTCGAGGAGCGGGGCGCCGGTCTCGCAGGGCTGCTTGGTCTGGCAGGGCTCGCAGCCCTTGCGGTGGGCGCGCCAGGTGTCGCTGGCGGCCATGTAGCGGGTGTGGAGGCTGTCAGCCACCGGCAGGATTCCGATCAGCTCGTGCGGGGTGACGTCGGTGACGCGGTGGCCCGCGTCCCATGCCTGGGCGCGCCGTGGCGGCGGCCGCGAGCAGGAGGTGCGTGAGCGGGTGAGTCAGGCCACGTAGGTCGATGGCCCGGACCGCGTGGTGTTGGGCGGCCCGGGCCGCTCGTATCAGCTGTGCCGGCAGCTACTTCTTGCCGCCGCATGTGCACGGTTCGTGGCGCACCGACTGGAACTTCTTGCCGTCAGCGCCGGTCTGGTTGACGGTGACCAGCCGCGGGAGGTGTCCGCAGGAACTCATCGGGCCGCCCCCGAACCGCTGCAGGCACCGCAGGACTGCCAGTGCTGCCGGGACACCCCGTCGCTGCTGGTGTCCACCGTCTTCCCGCCCGCACCGTGGCACGAGGTGCAGGCCTGGTTCGCGGCGATGCTGGTCGACCGGAATGTGAGGGGGCGGGTGAGGAGTAGGACGGGCTGGCGCTTGTAGCCGGGGGACATCTCGGCCAGGGTTCGGCGGGCATGACGGCCGGCGGATCCGGCGCGGCGGTCACCGTCGACGACCAGACCGGCAACAAGCTGGCGGAATGAGTCGGTCTCGTCCCGCTCGTATCCCCGCTTGTCGTCCTCGCGGCGGATGTCGTCGATGGTGCCGGCGCGCGGAGCGATGGGGAGTCCGGCCCCGTGTGCGGGTCGGATCATGGTCGATGTAATGCTGTGCATGCGCGTGTTGCCCTTCTACGGAGGGTGACGTGCGAAGACGAACCCCCGGGGGCCTAAGCCCGGGGGTTCGTCGTGTTCAGGGCCCCAGTGGCCCCGTGGCTGCTGTACGAGGAGCCACGGTCCCGGCCGCCCCCTGTACTGCGGGGCGGCCGGGACCGTGGTCGATCGTCGGGACTGGAAATCAGGCAGCGGCCGCGATGTGCCGGGGCGGCCATCCGCTCGCCTGTTCCCTCACCGCCACGGTGAGGAGCTGGGCGTGGAAACTCGGCGAGGTCTGCTCACGGACGACCTGGCGGGCGGCCCGCGCGAGCCAGGCCGGGAGATCACCCTCCATGCCGGTGTCGGGCACCAGCTGGAGCGTGCCGAGCGCCACCGTCCACGCGGCGCGGGCGAGTTCGCGACCGCGCCGGTAGTCGATCAGTTCGAGGCGGTCGTGCACGTAGGAGAGGAGCGGCATCTCGTACGCGGCCAACAGGTCCGCCGGGCTGAGGATCTGGGCCTGCGATGTCTGCACGGGTTTGTCCTTCCGTGGGGTTCTGTCGGGCCCGGGTGGCCCTGAAACTGCCGAACAAACAGCCACGGTCCTGGCCACCCCTGTGTGGGGGTGGCCAGGACCGTGGTCGGTGATGCGGACTGAGGTACTACCGATTGAGCTGCTCGACTCTCGTTGCCAGCAGCGCGATGGCGCTCATGAGCTCGGCGCGCCTCCACTCGGTCAACTGCGGACCACCGGCCTTCTCGGGGGTAAGGGACTGGAGAATCGCCACGAGAGTGTCGTGGGCACGCTGAATGTCGGCCCTCCTCACTGACTCGGCGGTCTCCGTCCACTGCAACTCGCGCAGCGACCGAGCGCCCCGCTCCTGCCGCTCCGCCGTTTCTTCCAGGGTGGTGGCGGAGCGGCGGGGACGGGTACGCGCCGCCTTGAACGCGTAGAGGCGCGCGAGCCTGTCGCCGTCGGTGCAGCGGGGGGAGTCGGGCTTGGCGCAGACCGAGCAGCCCTTCCTGTGCTCCTGGCAGCGCCTGAGCGTGCTCTTGGCATCCATCAGGCGCGGGGCCAGGATCTGGCTGACAGCGGGAGTGACGGCCGCCCGAGGCTTCCGGGTGACGCGATTCGAGCGGCGGCCGCCGGTCTCGGAGACACCCTCCTCCAGACGCTGCCACCACTGCTCGATGTCCACATCAAGGATCACCAGGCGATTCGAGCCGCGGAGGCAGCGGACCGGGTCCTCGGTGCCGGCCGGTTCCGTGTGATGCGGAACCAGCTTGGGCTTCGGACCGCCCGGCTTGTTGATCGGGACCCAGGTCCGGCAGCTCGGGCAGACCAGCGCGATGCAGGCCGGCCGCAAGTCGTACTCGTGAGGGCGGAGGGCCGATACAGCAATGGGAGGCAGGGGGCTGACGGCCCTGGTACGGGTCCGACGCACCCGCTG
Organism: Streptomyces clavifer; assembly: GCA_014651175.1. Taxonomy (GTDB): domain Bacteria; phylum Actinomycetota; class Actinomycetes; order Streptomycetales; family Streptomycetaceae; genus Streptomyces; species Streptomyces clavifer. The sequence continues at coordinate 203,384 of BMWJ01000011.1, forward strand.
CTGGGCAGTGCGCTCAAGGGTCGATGCAGACATTAGGAGCTCCTGATGTGCGGAGTGACGGGTAGCTGTGTCGCGGGTGCTCTCTCCGCCCTCCAGGCCGCGCGGCGAACCGGCGTCCTACAGGACAGACAGCGCATACGCGCTGCGACATTGCACGCGGCAGTCACGGTCCCGAGGAGGAGTTAGAGGTGCCTCAACTCCTCGGAGCACACCGAAGTGGCGATCTGCTGCGGTTGCCCAGCTGAGGCGTTCGCCCTGAGATGGGAACAATTCGAAGCCTACTCGCACTGAAAGTGCTAGTCAACACTCTCCCTGTTACCTAGCACCACAATTTAAGGTGTGAGAGTATGGGTGAGGTTTCGCTGTATAGAGAGGAGGACTCCGTGCCTAGCAACGGGTTTGCACTGACGGTGCGGTTCACCCTGAGAGACGCGTCAGCTGCTCAGCAGTTCGACGCGCTACTTTCCGGGGCGATCGGAGGCATCCGGGCTGAGCCCGGCACGCTGGCCTACATCGTCCACACCCCGGTTGATGAACCCCTGGTGAGGGTCTTCTACGAGCTCTACGTCGACCGAAGCGCCTTCCAGGCGCACGAGGAGCAGGGGCATACGAAGCACTTCCTCGCCGCCCGAGAGGCCCTACTGACCGCCGTCGATGTGACTTTCCTTGACGAGATAGGCGAGCTCACAAAGCGCCCTGGGGTAGGCGGGTCATGAAACCGACAGGCAAGGACGTTGACCCCCAGGACCGGGTGTTTGGCCAGCGTGTTCAGAAGTACCGCAAAGAACTGGGTCGAACACAGGCTGAGTTCGCTGCTGCACTCGGTAAAACCAGCAGCTGGCTGTCGCAGGTGGAACGAGGCATCCAGCCGGTCCAGCGGATGGATCTGCTGCAGCAGATCGCCGATGAACTGGGAGTGTCTGTCCAGCAGCTAAGGCCGAGTGCACCCACTGACTCCGGCACTCCCCTGAGTGGCCCGGGCGGGCCAGCGCTGTCCAACGACCTGGACGAAACTCGACGGCTGCTCTCGGGGCATCCTGCACTTCGGACTCTCCTAGCCGGTACCAGTGCAGGCCAACCGCGATCCGTGGAAGCCTTGCAGGCTGATGTCGGTGACCTCTGGGACCTGACTCATGCCGGCCAGCTGGCTCGCGTGGGCGTACTGGCCGTGGACTTGCTGCCTGAACTCGAGCGAGCGGTCCGTACCGCCGCGGCGGAAGAGCGGCCAGGCCTCTACCTCCAGATCTCACGCGCGTACCAAGCGCTGTCCGCAGCCTTTGTCCGACAGGACGAAGCGGACGCCGCCTGGGTGGCCGCAGACCGGGCGATCTTCGCTGCGGAGCGCTCCGGCGACCCGTTGCATGTCTGTGCCAGCGTTTTCAGGATGGTGCAGGCGTTCGTCCGCCTCCGAAGTCTTGGACAGGCAGAACATGCTGCTCAGACAGCGATCGATGCCCTGCGTGAACACGGTGGAAGCGCACCGGAAGCACTGTCAGCGCTGGGTTCACTGCATCTGGCGCTCGCGCTCGTTAGAGCTCGCTCTGGTGCTCGGACAGCGGCCAAGGAGGAGATCAATCAAGCACGCTCGATCGCTGCGCAACTCGGCAAGGACCGCAATGACTTCAATCTGGAGTTCGGGCCGGTCAACGTAGAGATTCAGGCAGTAAGCACCGCGGTGGAGCTGGGTGACGCTGGTGAAGCCTTGGATATCGGTTCAGAGATCGAAGCCGCGCTTCTCTCTCCAGAGCGGCAAGCGCGGCTCTTGATGGATCTGGGACGGGCTCACGTCCAGAGGCGGCACGGTGGAGAAGCTTTGAACTGCCTGCTTAAGGCCGAGGTCATCGCTCCCGAACTCATCCGAACCCACCAGGCCGCACGGTCTGCGATTCGAGAGCTCGTTCTGATCGCTGGTGAGCATGCCACCCGCGATTTGCTCGACTTGGCTGAACGGGCCGATGCGCTGGCTTGAGCACTCAAGCAACTCACTGTCGCACCTTGCGGCTCCCGGGACACTTCATGATGTATCTTTCAAGCGATCCCGGTGATGATCAAAGGAGATGTTGGTGGTGGATCTACTTGCAGCGGTGGATGCCGTCTTGACGCGGTCTCCTGAACTGCCAACCCCTTCTGCTCGTGCCCGCCTCCGCAAGGCCGATGGGCTGACGCAGCAACAGGTGGCTGACCTTCTGGGCGTTCGGCGGCTAGCCGTGGCCCGTTGGGAGGCCGGCAAGGTCGAGCCTCGGGAGCCGCACCGCCAGGCATACATTCGGCTGCTTGCAGGCCTGGCTATCAAGCACCCGCTCGCGACCGGCCCGGACACCAGCAACCTTCAGGAGTGATCTTGATGCCACCGTTTGCCAGATCCCCCTAGGGAATGACAAAACCGCCCCGTCCCGGCAAGGACGAAGCGGTTTCTAAGTCGACTCGAGCCTCTCACAGCCATCCGAGTCGTGTCCGGTGAGGTGACCTCGCCGGGGGTGATGCCCGTGGACCTCGCGGCCCACGTGGTCACCTGTACCCAGAATAGGCGGCCCTCTCACGGTTTGCCACCAACGCTGGGCTCCTGTCAGGTCACATTCGCAGGTCGCGGCTCCCCTAATCAGGGGATTTAGCCTTGATGTACCTTCTGCGCGCATGCGCGGAGCCCTTCGCTGAGCGGACTACATCCCGGCGACTCGCACGTTATGTCGAGCTGGACGAGATCCCGCTCATGCCGGTCTCGCTGGTTCTCGGAGAGGCGCAGAGCGTCAGCCACACCCAGTCGCGGCGTGCTGAGCCGCGCGCGTGGCTGCGGGCTGTGATGTGGCTGGTCGATGCCAGGATCCACCCGCGATCTGGGCCGACCACGCTCGCAGTAGCGCTGGACCTCGCCGACCGCATGGACTACCGGCGTGGGCTCGTGATGTACGGCCTCGATGCCACTGCCCGGCGCACCGGGCTGTCTCTGGCCACTGTGAAGCGCCACGTGAAGGTGCTGCGCGAGCTGGGCGCACTGGCGTGGTGGCGGCATGGCAGCAAACGTAATCTCCGGCTCCCCGGTCGCGCGTACACGGCCACATCCACCATCTACGCCGCGGTGATCCCCCCGGTATACGACCACGCGATGGGGCACCGGCTCGCCGGATCCGGTTACGAGGCCCGGGTGTGCGGGGTGACCGAGGCCGGCCGGGAGCGTGCCGTCACGACGTCGGCCGCCCGCAGTCCGCAGCGCGGCACCTCTGTGGATAACAAGCCTGTAGATAAAGCCAGTTCAGGGGTGCATGAGCCCCAATCTCCTGGTCAGTACCACAAATCACCTGAAGCTAATGTTGAGAGTGGTAGTAACTACACCTCGCGCCAGCGCGCGAGCCGCGACACCGAATCCTCCGCCTCCGAAAAGAGCAGCAGCAAGGGCCGGGAGCCTCGACGGACGGCTCGTCAGGTGCGACGCGGTATCTGGATCACCCGGCAGGTGCGGGCCCGTGTGCAGTGGACCCAGGGCGTGCGGCTGCGGCGACTGGAGTACGTGCTGCGGCCACTCCTGGATGCCGGTCTGGATGCCGACACGATCGCGGCGGAGCTCCACTCCTGGATGCTGACCTGGCGTCCGGCCCGCCCGGCGGAATACATCCGAGTCCAGCTGGCCAAGCAGGCCTCGAGCCTGCACGAGGCTAAGCAGTACGAGGCCGCCGAGGGATGGAACCCGGAGGAGGCGTCCGGAGCACTCTCAGCGTCCAGGCCTGGCCTGGTGCGCAGTGTCCTGGACGGCCTCGCCGCGGGCCTGGCTGCCTACTCCGCGAACCAGGCAGAGCGCGGCCTGGACGACCTCGGCGACCACGATGCGGCCGCCGACATTGCCGCCTTCCTCGCCGGCTCGACGGGAGTACTGACATGACAGAAACCGTTTCGTTCGGTGTCGACCTCGCCCGAGCCGCCTACCGGGCCGCCCGCGCCGCAGCCAAAGCCGCACCCCAGCCCAAGCGCCGAACGGCCCGGCAGCACCCCGCCGTCCTCGGGGCGCGGGCCGGGATCCGCTGTCCTTCGGCGACGCGATCAGCCGGATGGTGACCGAGCGGGGTGGGAGCTGGCTGCGGCCGACGCAGTGCGCTCGATCAGTGGCCCACCATCGCCCCGCATCTCGTCGGTAAGGTGCCGTCGGCTATGACGCGGAGCCCCGTAACCTGCAACTCCTGCCCTCCATCCCCGCCTGTGCCACCCAGCTGAATCTGTATCAGCGCGACATCGTGGCCAAGATCGACGGAGTTATCGGCTCAGACGCCGTCTGCAAGCAGGAAGTTTCGCGACCTGCGGTTCTCAGCTCCCCATCGGCCAATGTGGCGGCGGCATGTCAGACTCCGGCCGATTCACTCCGTGGGACCATCTCCGCGGGCGGGGAGCAGACGAGGCCCAGAAGCCCGTGGACCCTATGGCCGCGATCACCCCCGCGGGTGCGGAGAACAGTACGACTACCTGCCGGAGAAGGCGAAGTATCCGGGACCATCCTCGCGGGCGCGGGGAGCAGCCGATCGGGAACACGAGCGCGAAGTCGCCGAAGGGACCATCCCCGCGGGCACGGGGAGCAGGGTGAGCGCGTCGTCCTGACGCCCTCACCCCCGTGGACCATCCCCGCGGTCGCGGGGAGCAGGTGCCGCTCGCGCAGAGCTGCGTCGTCCTCGTGGGACCATCCCCGCGGGTGCGAGGAGCAGCGATAGATGCCGCGTTCGGCGGGCCGTTGCCAGGGACCATCCCCGCGGGTGCGGGGAGCAGACCGGCTGCCGAATGGCGGGGGTTGGGGAGCCGGGACCATCCCCGCGGGTGCGGGGAGCAGTGGTTGGGTCCCGTTGTCTCACGGTGGGTCACGGGACCATCCCCGCGGGTGCGGGGAGCAGGGGAGCACGGTCGTGCCGGCGGCGTAGATCACGGGACCATCCCCGCGGGTGCGGGGAGCAGACGGGCTCAGACGTCTGCCGGTCGGTGGGTCAGGGACCATCCCCGCGGGTGCGGGGAGCAGAGAACCGGAGCTCGAGCCACGTGCTGGAGCCCGGGACCATCCCCGCGGGTGCGGGGAGCAGGGGTGATCGGGCATGAGCGCCGACGTTCTGCCGGGACCATCCCCGCGGGTGCGGGGAGCAGACCCCGCCGCCGAGGCGGACGGGCCGACGACCGGGACCATCCCCGCGGGTGCGGGGAGCAGACCCCGCCGCCGAGGCGGACGGGCCGACGACCGGGACCATCCCCGCGGGTGCGGGGAGCAGACCCCGCCGCCGAGGCGGACGGGCCGACGACCGGGACCATCCCCGCGGGTGCGGGGAGCAGGATGCGCTCGGCCAGGACGGTGCTGTACTCGTCGGGACCATCCCCGCGGGTGCGGGGAGCAGTCGGGTACGCGCGTCAGGCCAAACGGTCCTGCGGGACCATCCCCGCGGGCGCGGGGAGCAGTACGAGGACGCGCCGCGGACGGGGCCGGCGCAGGGACCATCCCCGCGGGCGCGGGGAGCAGGTGGTGGGTGGCCGTACGGCGTGCCCAACGGCGGGACCATCCCCGCGGGCGCGGGGAGCAGTCGGCGCGGTGAAAACGACCCCGACGACGGGTGGGACCATCCCCGCGGGCGCGGGGAGCAGAACGACATCTCAGCAGACGGCTTCGAAGAGATGGGACCATCCCCGCGGGCGCGGGGAGCAGATGTACGTCACCGGGGTCCCGGCCTTGGCGGGGGGACCACCCCCGCGGGCGCGGGGAGCAGGCCACCCTGTGGTCGGACACCATCAAGCCGAAGGGACCATCCCCGCGGGCGCGGGGAGCAGGGCACCGGGTTCCACATGTGGATGGCCGAGAAGGGACCATCCCCGCGGGCGCGGGGAGCAGTTCGACCTGATCCACGGGTCGTGGCCCTGCCAGGGACCATCCCCGCGGGCGCGGGGAGCAGCTGATCGAGCACACTGCCGCCGGCCGCAGCCAGGGACCATCCCCGCGGGCGCGGGGAGCAGGTGCCGGCCGCGCCCGAGGGCGTCGCCGACTGGGACCATCCCCGCGGGCGCGGGGAGCAGGTCGATGTGGCGTTCAGGGAGATGTTCGCCCGGGGACCATCCCCGCGGGCGCGGGGAGCAGAGCCTGACAGGCAACACGGCACCTTCGCGCCGGGGACCATCCCCGCGGGCGCGGGGAGCAGACGTCGGTCTCCTTGCTGGGTTCGGTAGTGCCGGGACCATCCCCGCGGGCGCGGGGAGCAGCTCGGCAGCTTTGGCAGCGGCAGCCGCTTCCTGGGACCATCCCCGCGGGCGCGGGGAGCAGCCCCAATGGCCTTCCAAATACGTGTTGTAGATGGGACCACCCCCGCGGGCGCGGGGAGCAGCTTGGTCAGGTCGGTCATTTCTTCGCTCCTTCGGGACTATCCCCGCGGGCGCGGGGAGCAGATCGGTTCGGACATGCAGCGGCCCCCGTTCTCGGGACCATCCCCGCGGGCGCGGGGAGCAGGCTGCCCGCCGCATGGGGGCGCAGCACCGGGAGGGACCATCCCCGCGGGCGCGGGGAGCAGCCGGTGAAGCCGATGACCGCGAGGGCGGTGGCGGGACCATCCCCGCGGGCGCGGGGAGCAGCGGGGTGGAGTCGTCCCCCACCCCCGCCCGGGTGGACCATCCCCGCGGGCGCGGGGAGCAGGTCCTCAGTACCGGTATCGGCCGTCCGCCGCGGGGACCATCCCCGCGGGCGCGGGGAGCAGGGGGCCGGCCTTAAGGCCGCGCTCGGAAAGAAGGGACCATCCCCGCGGGCGCGGGGAGCAGTCCCATCGCGCCAGCACCCCGGGAATGACCCAGGGACCATCCCCGCGGGCGCGGGGAGCAGCCGACCAGGGCCACCGCGTCGCCGACCTGGTCGGGACCATCCCCGCGGGCGCGGGGAGCAGTCCGTGACGCGAGCGACAAGAAGGTACCGCCCGGGACCATCCCCGCGGGCGCGGGGAGCAGGGCGTGTTCGGTGTCGGCATGGTCGTGTGGGCGGGACCATCCCCGCGGGTGCGGGGAGCAGTCGACCCGGGTGTCGTCCCAGACGAGGACGGCGGGACCATCCCCGCGGGTGCGGGGAGCAGTTCTCGGCGGCGCGCTTCTGCTGGGACTGCTCGGGACCATCCCCGCGGGTGCGGGGAGCAGGCCTCGCAGTGCACGATCAGGTCCCGCCAGCCGGGACCATCCCCGCGGGTGCGGGGAGCAGGCTATGAGCAGTGTCCCCGTGGCCCCGAACAAGGGACCATCCCCGCGGGTGCGGGGAGCAGGACATTGCCCGCGACCTGCCGTGGCTGATCCAGGGACCATCCCCGCGGGTGCGGGGAGCAGTCGAAGAGTTTGCAGCCGCAGGTCATGCCGTTGGGACCATCCCCGCGGGTGCGGGGAGCAGTGGTGGTGCGGGCGAGAGATGACACGATGGGGGGGACCATCCCCGCGGGTGCGGGGAGCAGATCCTCTCCGGTCTGGCCGCCGCGTCCGTCGGGGGACCATCCCCGCGGGTGCGGGGAGCAGACTCCGCGACCTGCGGGTTTACCGCCGCAGTGACTCAGTTTTGAGTACTTTCAAGGAAGCCGACATACAGTGCATTCTAGACCTATTTCTGTCGGTGCCTTATCAGTACCCAACCGATCAATCTTACTGACGGCTAGCCACAGTCGGGGCAATAACAGCCACAGTAAGCGCACACTCTCCGCTATTTCTTCATTTGCCTGCGGATCCTAGGCCTCTCCAGATATCCATCTGGCATGACAGTCGAGGGGGGTCCCCACACCGGCATGCGCGCACGGCTGCGCGGTCCTGTGCTCAGAGTGTGGGCCAAGCACGATCGAGACTCCGATGGGTGGCTGCCGCTGTGGCGGCATATGGAGGACAGTGCTGCGGTAGCAGGGCGCCTGTGGGACGAGTGGTTGCCGCTTTCAGTCCGGAGGCTGGTCGCTGCCGAGTTGCCGGACAGCGCGGACGACGCACGTCGTCTCGCTGTGTGGCTGGCCGGCGTGCACGACATCGGCAAGGCCACCCCCGCGTTCGCCTGCCAGGTCGAATCGCTCGCGGAAGCGATGCAAGCCGATGGCCTGGACATGCGTTCCCAGCGGTCAATGGGTGCGGACCGGAAACTGGCACCGCACGGGCTGGCCGGGCAGGTACTGCTGGGTGAGTGGCTGGAGAACCAACACGGCTGGGCTGTCTCTCAGGCCGGTCAGTTCACCGTCGCGGTCGGTGGGCACCATGGGGTACCTCCTGAGCACGGTCAGATCACCGCCCTCGACAGACACCCCCAGCTGCTGCGCACCCCCGGCAGGAGCGAGGTCCTGTGGCAACGCGTACAGCAGGAACTGCTCGAGGCCTGCGCAGCAGAGTTCGGTGTGCAGGACAGGCTCGGCACGTGGCGATCGGTGAAGCTGCCGCAGCCTGTGCAGGTTGTTCTCACAGCGCTGGTCATCGTCTCCGACTGGATCGCCAGCAATCCGGATCTGTTCCCCTATTTCCCTCAGGACGCTTCCCGGAGCAGCGAGGATCGGATCACGGCTGCCTGGCGGGGCTTGAACCTGCCAGGGGCATGGCGGGCAGCGGAGCCGCCTGCGGATCTGCAGGAGCTGTTCGCGTCCCGCTTTGCGCTTCCTCCTGGGGCCAGAGTTCGTCCCGTCCAGACGGCGGCCGTGGAACTGGCCCGGACGATGGAAGAACCGGGACTGCTCGTGATCGAGGCACCGATGGGGGAGGGGAAGACAGAGGCGGCACTCGGCGCCGCGGAAGTCTTTGCCGCACGGTCCGGTGCCGGCGGTGTGTTCTTTGCTCTGCCGACGATGGCCACGGGCAACGCCATGTTCCCCCGTCTTCTGAACTGGCTCGAGCGACTTCCCGCACACGATGGAGCGCGGCATTCGGTCCTGCTGGCCCACTCCAAGTCAGCGCTGAACGACGACTTCACCGACCTGATGGAGCGAGGCCCTGTCAAGGCCCTCGACCTCGACGCGGCGGACGGCTCACAGGAAATGCGACCATCTCGCAGCGGGCGCGCAGCCTCCGCCGAGCTGGTTGCGCACTCCTGGCTGCGCGGCCGGAAGAAGGCCATGCTGTCGTCGTTCGTGGCCGGCACGATCGACCAGCTGCTCTTCGCCGGCCTGAAGAGCCGCCACCTGACTCTCCGTCATCTCGCGATCGCCGGCAAAGTGGTCGTCATCGACGAGGCACACGCCTACGACACCTATATGAGCTCCTACCTCGATCGGGTGCTCTCCTGGCTCGGCGCCTACCGCGTCCCGGTGGTGGTGCTCTCCGCGACCCTCCCGGCCACTCGGCGGCGCGAGCTCGTTGAGGCATACGCGGGTAGGCGCAAGGGCGACAGCTACGACTTCGGCACTGTCTCCCAGGCCGGCGACTATCCGCTTCTCACAGCTGTTTCGCCGGGCGGAACCCCCGTTCTGCGACGCCCACCGGCCTCAGGTCGCGGGGTGGACGTCGAGATCGAGCGCATCCACGACGATCTGGATCTCCTCGCCGACCGGCTGGAGGACGCGCTCGAGGACGGCGGCTGCGTCCTCGTCGTCCGCAACACAGTTCGTCGCGTACTGGACGCGGCAAAGGTGCTGAGAAAGCGGTTCGGGGACGCCCACGTGACCGTCGCGCACTCCTGCTTCATCGACGTCGACCGTGCGGCAAAAGACGCCTCGCTGCTTCGACGGTTCGGTCCACCGGAGAAGGCCGAGGGGCGGCCGGCCAGGCACGTGGTGGTCGCCAGTCAGGTTGCCGAGCAGTCACTCGATGTCGACTTCGATCTGCTGGTCACCGATTTGTGCCCGGCCGACCTGCTGCTCCAACGTATGGGCCGACTGCACAGGCACCTGCGTGGAGGCGAAAAGCAGACGGAGCGTCCCGAACGGCTTCGTGCAGCCCGTTGCCTGGTCAGCGGTGTCGACTGGGCAGTCGGTGTGCCCGAGCCGGTGCGCGGTTCTGTCGCCGTGTACGGAGCGTATGCCTTGCTGCGGTCGGCTGCCGCGTTGCTTCCGCATCTCGATGGCGGTCCGCGGCGCCCCGTACGGCTGCCGGCCGACATCAGTCCCCTGGTGCAGCACGCCTACGCCGAAGACTCTCCTGTTCCGACGGGCTGGGAACAGAACGTCGAAGCAGCACGTGCCCGCTACGACGAGTACCGGGCGGACCAGGCCGAGCGGGCAGCGACTTTCCGTCTGGGTGCGGTGGCCCGCCCCGGCCGACCGCTGTTCGGCTGGGTCACCGCAGGAGTAGGCGACGCGGACGACACCAGTCGGGGCAAGGCGCAGGTACGTGACAGCAGGGAAAGCCTGGAAGTCGTCGTCGTACAGAAGAAGCCCGACGGCACTCTCACGACGGTCCCGTGGCTGGTCCCGGACAGCTGGGGCCGCACATTGGCTGACCTCGCCTTGCCTGCAGATCAGGTACCTACGGCTCTGGCCGCGCGTACCGCCGCATCCTGCGGACTGCGGCTGCCGATCCAGTTCAGCTACGCCGAGACGATGGACCGGGCGATCTCCGAACTGGAGGAACTTCACCTTCCTGCCTGGCAGGTGAAAGACAGTCACTGGCTGGCCGGCCAGCTGATTCTCGCCCTCGACGAGGACTGTCAGACCCAGCTGGCAGGCTTCACCCTCCGCTACAGCAAGAGTGACGGCCTTGAGGTGACCCGTGCGACCGAGTAGGTGCCGGCCGAGAAGGAGATATCCCCGCATACGCGGGGAGCAAATCAGATACGCCCACCACACTGGGGCCATCCCCATCGGGATGGGGAGCGGCTTTCCACCTTACTTCAGGCCTGCTGCCTGCTCAGTGGGGGCCGAAGGCTCCTGAGGAATGGGCCTCACTCCCTCATGAGGGGTTGGCGGGGCCATCTCGGCCCATCGAACCAGCGGTCTTCCAGCTACCGCAGAAACTACGCTCGCACACGCTGTGGCCACAGCCCACCGAGCACTCTCGTCCTCGGCGCCCCCGAGTGGCAACCACCTGCCGACTAACAGCCCCAACCAGAAAATGACCATGACAGCCCCTGATACCAGGATCCAGCGAACCCACGTATGCAACTCATCAACCTCTCACCGCTTGGTCGTCCAGTCACCCACACGACACTGTTGCTCCGGAAGGAATTGACGGTACTCTAGAGCAACTCCAGGCCCGCTGAGTAATGCGTTCAGTTGGGCGGCCGGTCGGGCCAACTCAACCTGGTCCGCGGGACTTCGGCCTCAGTGTCAACATGCGAGAGTTAGCCGCAAGGAACTTCATGTCAGAACTCAGCAAGATCGGCGACGGGATGCCGTCGTTCGACCTGACCACTCAGCCCTGGATCCCTGTGCTGAGGAGCAACGGTGAGCAGGACGAACTCTCCCTGCGCCAAGTGTTCGAGCAAGCGTCCGAGCTGCGGCGGATCATCGGGGATCTGCCCACCCAGGAGTTCGCCCTGGTGCGTCTGCTTCTCGCCGTCGCCCACGACGCACTCGCCGGGCCCGCCGACATCGACGACTGGTCCGATCTGTGGTCCGACGAGCAGTGCTTCGCCCTCGTGGGCCCCTATCTCGAAGCACATGCTCGTCGATTCGACCTGCTGGACACCACTGTGCCGTTCTTCCAGACCGCAGGCCTGCGGACGTCGAAGGACGAGGTGTTCTCCCTCAACCGCATCGTGGCCGACGTCCCCAATGGGGAGCCGTTCTTCAGCGCCAGGATGCCCGACGTCGACCGCCTCACCTTCGCCGAAGCTGCCCGCTGGGTCGTCCACGCACACGCGTACGACACCTCCGGAATCAAAACAGGCGTGGAGGGCGACAAGCGCGTCAAGGGCGGGAAGGTCTACCCGCTCGGCGTCGGCTGGGCGGGCAACCTCGGCGGGGTCTTCGTCGAACGCCCCACGCTGCGCGAGACGCTGCTGTTGAACCTCGTGGCCGAAGACACGAACGGCGTCAGGATCGACGAGCAGGACGCCCCGGCCTGGCGACGCGCTCCCTGCGGTCCGGGCGGAGCCGAGCGGGCACCCAGCGGGGTTCGCGACCTGTACACCTGGCAGACACGACGCCTGCGGCTGCACTTCGACGAGCAGGGCGTACACGGCGTCGTCCTCGGTTACGGCGACCCGCTCAGCCCCCGTAACAAGCACGACCGCGAGCCGATGACTGCCTGGCGGCGCAGCCTCGCTCAGGAGAAGAAGCTGCGGGAGAGCCCTGTCTATCTGCCACGCGACCACGACCCCGAGCGAGCGGCATGGCGGGGCATCGCCTCACTCATCGCCGACACTTCTGTATCCGGGCAAGGCTCCGACGCCCCCGCCTACCTGCGGCCACGAGTGCTGGAGTGGGTGGCCCGCCTCGTGTCGGAGGGCAAGCTCGAGCGCGGTTTCCTCGTGCGCGCACGCGTCATCGGCCCGCAGTACGGCACCCAGCAGTCCGTGATCGACGAGATCGTCGACGACTCCGTGTCCATGGCTGTCGTCCTCCTCCACCAGCAGGACCGCCGCTACGCCGAGCAGGCCATCGCCGCCGTCGACGACGCAGACCGTGCCGTGTACGCCATCGGCGACCTGGCCACCAACCTGGCCCGCGCTGCCGGCGCAGAGACGGAAGGGCCTCGGGCCACTGCCCGGGACCACGCGTACGGGCTGCTCGAGGCCCCCTACCGTGCATGGCTCCGGAGCCTGGCCAAAACTGACGATCCGTACGAACAGCGCCTGGCGTGGCAGCGGCAGGTGTACAGGATTGCCGCCGGGTTCGGCGACCGGCTCATGGCCGCCGCGGGGGACGGTGCGTGGCAGGGGCGGATCGTCGAGACGAAGAAGGGAACCGAGTGGCTCAACTCGGCCTTGGCCGAGAAATGGTTCCGCATCGCCCTGAGCAGAGAGCTGGGGAACCCCGACCCGTCCCGTACGGACCCGGACACCGATCAACGGACGGACTCCGAAACCACTGCGAAGGCACTGAAATGACCACCGTCACCGCACCGCTCACCCCACGCAAACAAGTCGCACGGCTCGCCGCCCAGCTCGTGACACCCCTGCAACGGGGCTATCTCGCCGACCAGTCCCAGGACGTGGCAGCTCTGGCACGGCTGCGCCGCGGCGCGGGACGAGAGGCAGGACAGCTCCCGGACCTGTGGAGCCTCATCGACACCGGCCCCCTGCACGTGCCGCCGGATGACGCACGGCCCCTCAACGAACTCGACCTCGTGCGTGCCGAGGACGCACTGCACGTGTCCCTCACACTGTGGGCGCTGCACCAGCAGTCCCGCCCGACCGGCATGCACCAGGCCGACCGGAAGGACAGTCGCCGAGGGCTCGGAACTGCCGTACGCCGCATGATGAAACCCGGCGAGATCGACGAACCATTGCGCAAGCGCCTGGTCCGCGCGGGCACCGCCCCTGACCTGACCAGCCTTGCCCAGCGGCTTCGCGACATCGTCGTTCTGCTGCGCCGTGCGGACATCCCCCTCGACTACGCCCTGCTCGCCGGACAGCTCTACACCTGGCAGCGGCCCGGCGGCGCCGACATCGTGCGCCGTGAATGGGGCAATTCCTTCCACGCCTGGCACGACAAGAACGCCGTGCAGCCGGGGGCCGCCGGACCGTCTCCGGCCGGCGATGAGACCACCCACACCACGGACACTGACAAGGACGCCTCGTGAACCGCATCTTCCTCGACGTACACGCTCTCCAGACCGTCCCGCCCAGCAACCTCAACCGTGACGACACCGGCGCGCCGAAGACCGCGGTGTACGGGGGAGTGCCGCGCGCCCGGGTCTCCAGCCAGGCATGGAAGCGGGCAGCCCGCACCTACTTCTCCGACGAGCACCTGCTGGATCCGGGCGAGCTCGGCGTACGGACGAAGAAGATCGTGGAGGCAGTCGCCGAACGGGTCACCGCGCTGGATCCCTCGATCGGCAGTGAGGCGGCTCTGAGGATCGCCGACGAGACCGTGAAGGCCACGGGCCTGAAGACGGAGGTACCCAAGCGCAAGGCCACTGCCGCCAAGGACGGGGAGCCGGAGCTCGCACCGGAGGCCAAGTACCTCGTTTTCCTCAGCACCCGCCAGTTGGACGGCCTGGCCCGGCTGGCCGTGGAGGGCGCCGCCGACATCACGGCATACCTGAATGACAAGGAGACCAAGGCCAAGGCCAAGGCCAAGGAGATCGCGGACACCCACCACTCCGTCGATATCGCGCTCTTCGGGCGTATGGTCGCCGACGCCGCCGACTTCAACGTCGACGCCGCCGTCCAGGTCGCCCACGCCATCAGTGTCCACCGCGTGGAGAACGAATCGGATTACTACACCGCCGTCGACGACGAGAACAAGGACGAGGAGACCGGCGCCGGCATGATCGGCACGGTCGACTTCAACTCGTCGACGCTGTACCGCTACGCCGCCCTCGGCGTGCACCAACTCGCCGCGAACCTCGGCGAGGGACTGCGCGAGGACGAACCCCTCGCCACCCCGGTGCGGCGGGCCGTGGAGGCCTTCGTGCACGGCTTCACCGCGTCGCTGCCCACCGGGAAGATCAACACGTTCGGACACCACACACTGCCCGACGCCGTGGTCGTGAAGCTTCGCACCACGCGTCCGATCAGCTTCGTCGCGGCCTTCGAGGAACCGGTCCGCGGCGACCAGGGCGGCTACGTCCGCGAGGCCTCCGAACGCCTCGCGGAGTACATCCCCGACATCGAGCGCGCCTACGGCCACGAGGGCTCCACCCTCACCTGGGTTCTGCGTGTCGGCCCGAACACCGCAAAACTCGCCGGAATCGGCACCGAGGCACAGAACATCGGCGAGCTCGTCGCCGCTGTCGGTCAGGCCGTCGCAGAGCGCCTGGAGAAGCCCGCATGAGCGTGCTCAGCCTGAGGCTCGCGGGCCCCCTGCAGTCGTGGGGGGCCTCCGCGCGCTTCACCCGCCGCACCACCGAGTCCGCTCCCACCAAGAGCGCGGTCATCGGCCTGCTCGCCGCGGCCGCAGGCATCGAACGAGGCGACGACGCAAGCCTCGAGCCGCTGGCAACCCTCCGGTTCGGCGTCCGGATCGATCAGCCCGGCAGCCGCGTGCGCGACTTCCAGACCGCGCACCACGGCGCGAGTGGAAAGTCCATGCCCCTGTCAGAGCGCTTCTATCTGGCCGACGCCGTATTCGTCGCCGCCGTCGAAGGCGATGCCACGCTCCTGTCCGGCCTCCATGCCGCGCTGCGCAACCCGGTGTACGCCCCGTTTCTCGGCCGGCGCTCATGCCCGCCTGCTCAGCCCGTCGACCTGGGCCTACACGACGGTGCCACCTCGCTGATGGACGTACTGGGTGAGGTGCCCTGGCAGGCGTCCAACTGGTACCGCAGGCAACACAGCGAGCGGACGGACATCGAACTGACCGTGCTCCGCGAGGCACGCAACGACGAGGGGGAGTTCGCCGACACCCTCCGCGACCAGCCGGTCAGCTACGCCGCCGAACACCGCCGACACGCCCTGCGCACCGTCGTCAGCGACACCGTGCGCGTCCCCGGCCCGTCCAGTCGGAGGCTGCCTCGGCATGATCCGTTCGACGCCCTCCAGGAAGGGAACGCCTGATGTTCCTCACCCGCTTCCGCGTGAACACCGCACGCCCCGGCGCCCGCAGGCTGCTGTCGTCTCCGCAGGTCCTGCACGCAGCCGTCATGTCCTCCTTCCCGTCGCTGCTGCCCACCGACACACCTCCTCCCGACGGGCCACGTGTCCTGTGGCGCCTGGACCACACCGCACGCGCCGAGGTCATGCTCTATGTGGTCAGCCCCGACCCGCCGGACATGACGCATCTCGTCGAGCAGGCGGGTTGGCCGGCCGCAGCCACCGGCTCCGCGCCGGGCTGGGAGAGCCGCCCCTACAGCCCGCTTCTCGACCGGCTCACAGCGGGGGAGCAGTGGGCGTTCAGGCTGACGGCCAACCCCGTTCACCAGATCCGTCGCAAGGCCGACGAGCCCACCAAACGCACCGCACACCTCACGCCCGTGCACCAGATGGGATGGCTCCTAAAGCGACAGGAGCAGTGCGGATTCCGTGTCCTCGAGAAACCAGACGACCGGCGTCTGCTCCCCAGCGGCACGACCCACACCGGGCAGCCCCACCACGGCGACCGATACGAGCTCACGGTCCACGACAAGCGCGCCCTCTCCTTCGACAAGTTCCGTGGCCCGGCCAAGACTCCGGCACGCAAGGGTGCAGTCAGCCTGGTCACCGTCACCTTCGACGGCCGGCTCGAGGTCACCGATCCTGAACTGCTGCGTCGGACCTTGCGGCAGGGAATCGGCAAAGCAAAGGCCTACGGCTGCGGCCTGCTCACCCTCGCACCTCTCGGGACAACAGGGTGATCTCATGACAACGGTCTCCCGCCGCGCAGCCCTCACCCCACGCCAGCTCACGCGCACCGGGGAGCGACTCTCCTTCGTCTACCTCGAGCGCTGCGTCGTGCACCGCGACGCCAACGCCATCACGGCCGAGGACGCCGAGGGCACCACCCACATCCCGTCGGCGACCATCGGCACCCTGCTCCTCGGCCCCGGCACCCGGATCACGCACCAGGCGATGAGCGTCCTCGGCGAGACCGGATCCGCCGTCTGCTGGGTCGGCGAACAAGGCGTGCGCTACTACGCAGGCGGACGGGCACTCACCCGCTCGTCCGCTCTCGCCGAGGCGCAGGCCGTGCAATGGGCGAACATCCGCAGCCGGCTCGGCGTCGCACGGGCGATGTACCGCCTGCGCTTTCCGGACGAGGATCCCGCAGGACTGACCCGCCACGAACTCCTCGGCCGTGAAGGCCGCCGCCTCAAGGACTGCTACCGCGCCCAGTCCGCCCGCACTGGAGTGCCCTGGCGAGGCCGCCGCTACACCCCAGGCGACTTCAGCAGCGGAGACGCGGTCAACCAAGCCATTACCGCCGCCGCCCAGTGCACCTACGGCATCGCCCACGCGGTCGTCGCCTCACTGGGCTGCAGTCCCGCTCTGGGGTTCGTTCACTCCGGCCACGAACTGTCATTCGTCCTTGATATCGCCGACCTGTACAAGACCGAGATCGGCATCCCGCTCGCCTTCGACGTCGCCGCAGAGGACGAGGAGGACGTCGGCTCGCGCACTCGCCGAGCCCTCCGGGACCGCATCAACGAGACGTCCCTGCTGGACCGCTGCGTGAACGACATCAAGAAGCTCCTTTTGGGAAAGGAAATGGCGGCGAATACTGCCACGAACGACGCCCCGGACGTCGTCACACTGCAGAGTGACCGAGGCCAGGAAGTGGCAGCAGGCCGCAACTACGGCGGGGAAGGGGACTTCGACGTCCTGGAGACGACCTGGTGACCGTCATCGTCCTCACGAACTGTCCCGCCGGCCTACGCGGCTTCCTGACACGCTGGCTGCTCGAGATTTCCGCCGGAGTGTTCATCGGGAACCCGTCCGCACGCATTCGTGCCCTGCTGTGGGCAGAGGTCCTGGAGTACGCAGACCAAGGCCGCGCCCTGCTCGCCCACACCACGAACAACGAACAGGGCTTCACCTTCCTTACACACGATCATGCCTGGCACCCGGTCGACCACGAAGGTCTCACTCTGATCCGTCGGCCGAGCCCAGACAAACCTGCCGCGAGGCAAGGTCCGAAGAAGGGCTGGAGCAATGCAGCGAAGCGTCGGCGCTTCGGGCGGAGATAAGGGCTTTTTGGGTGTTATGACCGCTTCAATGAAACTACTCCAAAACAGCAGCCAGGCTTAGCAAAACTGCAGGTCACGGAGTGTGCTCCCCGCGCCCGCGGGGATGGTCCCGCACTGGAGCGGGCCGCCGGCGGACGGGCGGCGTGCTCCCCGCGCCCGCGGGGATGGTCCCCGGGCTGAACCCAAGAGTTCAGCCCGGGGAGCGTGCTCCCCGCGCCCGCGGGGATGGTCCCAGAGTTTCCCGGCCCATCAACCACCAGGGAAAGTGCTCCCCGCGCCCGCGGGGATGGTCCCCGCCCGCGCTCCAGCAGCCTGTCCAACCCTTCGTGCTCCCCGCGCCCGCGGGGATGGTCCCAGCCGCTCTTCGGCGAGCACCTGGGCGACCCAGTGCTCCCCGCGCCCGCGGGGATGGTCCCGCGTGCTGCGTCTTCATGGCTACCTCCTGGCAGTGCTCCCCGCGCCCGCGGGGATGGTCCCGGTCCTGCTGCACCCAGGCGCCCATACCGGCCGTGCTCCCCGCGCCCGCGGGGATGGTCCCACCGAGGGGGACCCGCCGCCGGACGCCGGGACGTGCTCCCCGCGCCCGCGGGGATGGTCCCCTGATCCGCCCAGACCTGGGCGACAACTCGGCGTGCTCCCCGCGCCCGCGGGGATGGTCCCAGTCCGTCCTCGGCGGCATGATGCTCGACAAGGTGCTCCCCGCGCCCGCGGGGATGGTCCCCTGGCCAGCCAGGGCCCGAACCTGCGCGGCATGTGCTCCCCGCGCCCGCGGGGATGGTCCCATTGGCCCATGTCTGCGCCGGATCCGCAGCGTGTGCTCCCCGCGCCCGCGGGGATGGTCCCGCCCACTGAGCCCCGTACAGGGCCGCTCCGGTGTGCTCCCCGCGCCCGCGGGGATGGTCCCGACTTGGCCGCGCTGCGCGCCGAGCTGGACCGGTGCTCCCCGCGCCCGCGGGGATGGTCCCTCCAGCGGCGGGACATCCCGAAGGCTCCGGGCGTGCTCCCCGCGCCCGCGGGGATGGTCCCATCGCTCGCGCACTCGGATTGGACGACTGACCGTGCTCCCCGCGCCCGCGGGGATGGTCCCACGAGCCGCTGCAGCGCCCACCCGACAAACCCGTGCTCCCCGCGCCCGCGGGGATGGTCCCTTCGGGGCCTCCACATCGGACGGGACCGCGAAGTGCTCCCCGCGCCCGCGGGGATGGTCCCCCGGCGCGTGCGCGGTCAACGTCGACATCGACCGGTGCTCCCCGCGCCCGCGGGGATGGTCCCTCCCCGCTGCGCTCGCGAACTTCTGGCCCTTGGTGCTCCCCGCGCCCGCGGGGATGGTCCCGCGGGGCCGGCATGTCCGTGGTGCCTGGTGAAGTGCTCCCCGCGCCCGCGGGGATGGTCCCTCTCCGTCATCTGGGCATACGGATCCCGCGCGGTGCTCCCCGCGCCCGCGGGGATGGTCCCACGGATGAGGGGGTGTTGAGTAGATCCGGGCGGTGCTCCCCGCGCCCGCGGGGATGGTCCCGGAACTTCCGACCGACGATTGGTCGGCCGGATGTGCTCCCCGCGCCCGCGGGGATGGTCCCCCGGCGGAGGTCCGGATCGTGGCGCCCGTGATGTGCTCCCCGCGCCCGCGGGGATGGTCCCTGCCCCAGTGAATCACCCAGGACGTCAATCAGGTGCTCCCCGCGCCCGCGGGGATGGTCCCCCGCTCGCGAAGAACGTCCCGTGGCCGGTGCCGTGCTCCCCGCGCCCGCGGGGATGGTCCCAAGCTCGCGCTGTACTTCGGCGTCGCCCTGGTGTGCTCCCCGCGCCCGCGGGGATGGTCCCTGCTCTCGGATCTCCTGCACGGACGGCAGCGCGTGCTCCCCGCGCCCGCGGGGATGGTCCCGATCACGGAGACCGTCCGTCAGTACATGGTCGGTGCTCCCCGCGCCCGCGGGGATGGTCCCGACGCGCTCCTCGTCCACGACGAGACCCGCACGTGCTCCCCGCGCCCGCGGGGATGGTCCCCAGATCGATGCGGGCAAGGTCACCCCCGGGACGTGCTCCCCGCGCCCGCGGGGATGGTCCCGAATGATCCAGCCGATGCCATCATGAGTTACGGTGCTCCCCGCGCCCGCGGGGATGGTCCCGGGGAACGCCTGGCCGCCGACCTCGACACCGCGTGCTCCCCGCGCCCGCGGGGATGGTCCCTGGACGGGGGTGCCGGTGCAGGCGGCCGGTACGTGCTCCCCGCGCCCGCGGGGATGGTCCCGAAGTTCCGCACGGACATGGTGTTTCCTCCTGGTGCTCCCCGCGCCCGCGGGGATGGTCCCCAGTGGCTGGAGACGGAGGGGAACCGGCCGTGGTGCTCCCCGCGCCCGCGGGGATGGTCCCGTGGACTCTGGCTGCGCCGTGAGCGTCGCCCAGTGCTCCCCGCGCCCGCGGGGATGGTCCCTGGATCGCCAACGCGGTGAGCAAGGCGGACCTGTGCTCCCCGCGCCCGCGGGGATGGTCCCCACGAGCACGTCCAGCACGGCGGAGGCGGACAGTGCTCCCCGCGCCCGCGGGGATGGTCCCCGGCGCGGCCCCGGTGGTTGAGACCGGGGCCGGTGCTCCCCGCGCCCGCGGGGATGGTCCCGGCGAACTCTGCGCGCGACCAGCTGGCGCAGCGTGCTCCCCGCGCCCGCGGGGATGGTCCCTCGTCGTCCGCGCTGGGGGCGGAGTCATCAGGTGCTCCCCGCGCCCGCGGGGATGGTCCCTACGACCCCCGCGAGCACGACGTCCTGGTCGCGTGCTCCCCGCGCCCGCGGGGATGGTCCCTCCGCGCGCTCCGTGGGCTCGGCAGCTTCAAGGTGCTCCCCGCGCCCGCGGGGATGGTCCCGAGGTGACGGCGTGCCGGCCGGGCGGGGCTACGTGCTCCCCGCGCCCGCGGGGATGGTCCCACTCTGCGCACCCGCGGGAAGGTCCACGGGCTGTGCTCCCCGCGCCCGCGGGGATGGTCCCCACACCTGGACGTGCGGCAGCCAGGTGGTGGAGTGCTCCCCGCGCCCGCGGGGATGGTCCCTGCTCCCCGCTCACGGCCGGGGAACCGCTCGTGTGCTCCCCGCGCCCGCGGGGATGGTCCCGTCAGCATCGTGCCCACGGTGGGGCGGACCGTGTGCTCCCCGCGCCCGCGGGGATGGTCCCGACGCCGGCCCCGCGGGCGCACCCGTCGGAATGTGCTCCCCGCGCCCGCGGGGATGGTCCCAAGCACCCGGGCGGGTACGCCCGGCAGATCGTGTGCTCCCCGCGCCCGCGGGGATGGTCCCCACGACTCCGGCGGGCTCGGCACGTACGTCTGGTGCTCCCCGCGCCCGCGGGGATGGTCCCCGGGTCCGCACCAGCATCACGGTGGAGATTCAGTGCTCCCCGCGCCCGCGGGGATGGTCCCGGCAACCCGAGCTGGGACTGCTCGGGTCTGGTGTGCTCCCCGCGCCCGCGGGGATGGTCCCTCGATGTCGACGGCGACAGTGTCCGCCCGATCGTGCTCCCCGCGCCCGCGGGGATGGTCCCGACGCTGCGGCAAGGCTCGTGGCAGCTGTCGAGTGCTCCCCGCGCCCGCGGGGATGGTCCCGGGCGTGACCTCGGGGTCTACACCCTCCCCTTGTGCTCCCCGCGCCCGCGGGGATGGTCCCGTATGGCACAGGCAAGACGTTGCGAGGTATTCGTGCTCCCCGCGCCCGCGGGGATGGTCCCGCGGGTCTTCGCGACGTCGCAGACCGATACGGGTGCTCCCCGCGCCCGCGGGGATGGTCCCGGACTGAACCTAGCCCGCCTCGAACGAGTCGGGTGCTCCCCGCGCCCGCGGGGATGGTCCCGGAATCAGGCGCTCTTCGACTGCGTCATCGAGGTGCTCCCCGCGCCCGCGGGGATGGTCCCCAGCGGGGCCTGGCCGTCAACCTCGTCCTGCAGTGCTCCCCGCGCCCGCGGGGATGGTCCCGGTTCGCCACGTCTGCGAGGACAGGTCAACGGGTGCTCCCCGCGCCCGCGGGGATGGTCCCGTCCCGGTCCAGTGGCGCGCCACCACTTAGTAGTGCTCCCCGCGCCCGCGGGGATGGTCCCCTCACTTTGGTCCTCACAGCATCTGCTTGGAGTGCCGCCCGCCTTCGCGGCCGCCGTGCCCGGCCCCGACCGTCTGAGACCGACGAACAGTCGTATTCCGCAGTTACGGCGCTGCTACCAGGCTTCTTCATGACTGGTAGCAGCTCTCGTTGAGCCGACTTAGCGACTCCGGCTACCAGCTTTCCGTCAGAAGATCGTCCCCGCAGAGCAGCAGTAGGCGCGATCATTCGCCCATGACGCAGATCAACCGCGAGTGGGCCATAGCCAGACTTGAGACCTTCATCAACGTGGCCGAACTTACGACTACGCAGCACGGCTACATAGCGCTGGCCAACCCTGTGGCCGCAGTCCAGGCCGAAGCACAGATCGCAGAGCAGATCCTCGACAAGGCTCTTCCGGGGTGGAGAACAGCCGGCTGGAAGAAGCACGCGGCTTCGTTTTGGCGGGAGCGGGAAGCCGCTCATCGGGCAATCGCCCAGTTGCGCGCCGAGCAGGAGCTCGCGGACAACCTCGGGTCCGGGGCCCCGCAGCTTGACGCCTCCACAATGCACCGATGGGTGTGGGGCAGCATCCAGGGCCTCTGGAGCAGCGGGCACTACCGGCAGGCAGTCGGCATGGCCGCGACGGCGGTAAATGCCCAAACTCAGTCGAAGGTCAGCCGGCGCGACCTGTCGGAGTCAAAACTCTTCGGGGACGTATTTAGTACCAAGGCCCCGGAGCCCGACAAGCCGCGACTTCGCCTGTCGGCGAACGACGGCGGCGATACATGGCGGAACCAGCACGACGGGGCGGCCGCGCTCGCCCGTGGTGCGTACGCGGCAATCCGCAACCCGATCGCGCACGAAGTGGGCGACGAGCTCATGGAGCACGAGGCCCTGGAGCAACTGGCAGTGTTCAGCCTGCTGGCAAGGTGGGTTGACGACTCGACGGTGGAGACCGCGGTGTAGTTAACCCGAACCACACGGAACAACAGAATCAGCGGTTCGTTCACATCCCTGGGGGAGTCATGCAGGAACTCCGTTTCGACGATATCCGGTTCACCACGGCGGTTGGCAGCGATCAGACGTGGCTGCGCCGCGCGTTGGGCGGCCATGAGCTGAGCGTTCAACTTGCCGTCGGGGTGTCGCCGTTCGCCGAGGCAGGAAAGATCCTCGCCTTGGAGGCGGAGTTGTTCGGCTTCGGCACCGCGCCAGCGCAGCGATCCCGGCTCGGTCGGACCACGGCGAACCTCGCCTACACCCCCGTCGTGACCCTTCACCGGGTGAACCTGGTGTTCCCGTTGACGTCGCTGCAGGTCCACGCGATCGAGGAAGCCCGCACTGGTGACGTCCGGTTCGAGATCGACCTCAACGCCACCCTGCCGCAGGCGGCCGGCTACCCGGGGTGCGCCCCGGCCACGGAAATCATCACTCTCGCCAAGAGCACCTGGGAGCAGCAGATCGCACAGCTCGGGCCGTCCGCGGCCTTCGAGATGGCCGTGCCCTTCCCATTCAGCGACCCGCAGCGCGCCGAGGTCGGCCGACTGCTGCGGGAAGCCCAGCGGCTGCTGACCACGGGGGAGATCCGTGCGTCGATCCTGGAGATCCGGCGGGCGCTGGAGTGGATCCAGCACAACGTGGACTGGGACAGGCCTGGGTCGAAGAAGCTCGCCAACCAGTGCAACCAGACCGAGCGCTGGTGGCGTATCCAGGACGCCCTTTACAGCCAGACGTCCGGCGCCATGCACAACGACCCGGTCACTAAGGACTTCTCCTACGACCGGGCCGAGGCGGAGACGCTTCTGGCGATGACTGCCGCACTGCTGAGGAACGTGCCGGGCGCCCCGATGCCCCGCCCGTAGTCCGGGCCCACCACCGGCTCAAGGGCGGCGCCGGCCAGCTTGGCGCCAACGGCCCCGGCCGGGGCCGAACCGTTCGACCGCTGGCCCGCCGACGACCACCAGGACGACAAGGACCAAGACCACGAGCCCGCCGACCGGGCGGGGAAGACGAGGAGCAAATGAGAGAGGACCGCGGTGCCGCCAGCCCGTACGTCGAGTACGACGGGCTGCCCGTCCTGCATGGGACGGAAGTGAAGCTGCCGCTGATTCACCCGTACGCTCCGGTGAAGGCCGGGCGGTACGTCACGCCTGGCGGCGGGCGGCTGACCATCGGGAAGGCGGATGAGAACGCCGTCCATCTGCGGATCACGCTGGATCACCTCGGCTGTCCCGCCCAGTGCGTTGAGGAGAAGGATGCTGCGTTCCGGCGGCTCGCGCTGGCCGTCGAGGGCTACTGCGTCCACGCCGGTTGCCGTCACCATGCCGCGTTTACGGACGGGGTGTTCCGCCACTTCGAATTGCTCAACGGCACCGTCTCGCTCGTCGCGTTCGTACGCGCCGTGCTTGCGATCGAGCTGGGAGACGTTATCCCTGCCGGCCGGATCGTCAAGGAGTCCGAAGCGCGGTTCGAGCCCGTCCCCCGCCCGGAGGGCTCGGACGAGGAAGGGCAGGAAGAGGTCACTTAGAGCCATTAAACCCAACAGGTCTGACCGGCGGCTATTAACGGGCAGCGCGTGCTGCGCGCGGGCCGTCGGCGCTTCGCCTGACGCTCATACCGCGCGCAGCCGTGGGGGCTCGGTCGCTTCTGTCTCCTCGACCACCTTGGCGGCCGCGACCGTCTCCTCGATGACGTCCGCGGCCGCCTCGGCGTGCTTGGCCTTGCGGTCGTCGAGCTGACTCTTGAGCTTTCGGAGGGCCTCCCTCGCGCTCCCGATTCGGAAGTGCTCGTGCCAGATCCAGAGACGGGCACCGGACCTCTGCGACGCAAAGGCCGTCTCTCTTGGCCGATCACAGGTTGGTCGATGCGGCGTGTCTGCGGCTCGTGAGAGTGTTGCCCGACGTGTAACGGGATGTGCTGGAGGGACAGAAGGCAGTGAAGGCAGAAGAGCGGGGAGGAGCCCGCGGGTGGCCGCTATCCAGCTGACACGCACGCACCGCATACTCATCGGGGTCGTCGTCGCGGGTGCGGTACTCATCGCC
>BMWJ01000012.1 GCA_014651175.1 Streptomyces clavifer
GCGAGCACGACGAGGGCGACGGCGGCGGCGACGAGGAGGGGAGCGGGGGCGCCACGACGGGGGTGGGCGCGGGGCGCCTCCGGCGCGGACGGATCCGCGGCGGACGGGTCCGGCGCGGATCCGTCCGGGGCGGGGCCGGGGCCCGGTTCCGGCGCGGACGGTTCCGGGTTCGATTCCGGCGCGGCTGGCACAGGCATGGGCGCGGGCGAGGCCGCTCGGCGGCGGGTGCGGTCCGCCTCCGTCCAGGCCGCCTCCAGGGCCCGCCGTTCCTTTTCGTCCGCCCCGCACAGCAGGGCGAGGCGGTCGACCACGGCGAACTCCTCCGGGACGGTCGCGCCCGAGCAGTAGCGGTGGAGGGTGGACGCGCTGACGCTCAGCCGCCGGCCCAGCGCCTCGTAACTCCTCCCGTCCCGCGCCTTCAGCGCGCGCACGAGCCCCGCGAACTCCTCGACGGCGGCGTCCTTCGGCATTCCATCCCCCTCGACCCTGCGTCCCATCCTTCAGGTCCTTGCACGTCAGCGGGGGTGGAATGGTTCCGGGACGGCTGGTGGGCGCGTGATCGTTGCAGCCGGCGGGCGCCGGCCCCACGCTGGTTGAGCACTGACCGAACGAACGACCCGACGGGGGATCCACCTGCCATGAACAAGCTCCGCACCGCACTCGCCACCGCAGCCGCTGCCGCACTGGGCCTCGCGGCCCTCGCCACAGCCCCGGCGCAGGCCGCTGCCCAGCCCGCCTTCCTCGCCGCCTCCCAGATGCCGCCGTCGTCGACGCCGTGGACCGCCACCCAGGTCTTCACCGGAGTCCCGGAGAACGGCGGCGTCCTCTGCGCCCCGTACAAGATCCCGGCGCAGAACACCCGCTACCGCGAGTTCAGCACCGAGCTCGACACCAACGGCGTCCAGGTCACCACCGTCGCCCGTACCGAGGCCGACGCCGTGAAGCTGGTCGACACCCTCCGCGGGGCCCTCGCCGGCTGCGGCCCCCTGCTGGAGCAGCAGAACCCGGGCCTGCAGGCCGTCAGCGCCTCCCACGGCAAGCTCGCCGTCGAGGAGGGCGCCTGGGTCTACAGCCTGGACACCGCCGACCCGCAGATCGGCATCTCCGACATCCACCTGTTCTCCGTCGGCCGCGACGGCCGCACCGTCACCCTCGTCCGCTGGGGCCAGATGGGCGACCTCGAGGACGCCCCGCTGACCGCCTTCCGCACCACCACGAAGACCGCCGTCAACAAGCTCCACTGACCCGGGGGCTCCCCTAAGGCTGACCACAGCTCGACAGCGGCGCGGCCGGAACCCGGACGCGCCGCTGTCGTGCCCACCTGCTCCGCCGGCGGCGACCACTTCCTGGCCTTCACCAGCATCGCCTGCACCTTCATCTGCTACCGCAGACTCGCCAAATGAGATGGTCTCTCAGTGGTGGGCCACGGGCCGGCCCCGAGGACCCGGGGAGCGGCGGGTGGTCAGCCCGGGGGAGGGAGGGAGGGAGGGAGGGAGGGAGGGAGGGAGGGAGGGAGGGAGGGAAAAGAGGAGTACCAACTCCTTTCCACTCTCAACGTATAGCGCATGGGGGGCCTTGCGGCAAGGCCCCCTTCGTGCCGCAGAATCGTCGCCCTGGGCCGGACGCTGTGCCGAAATGGGGGATCCGAAAGATGCGTGCGCTTCTGTCTGCATGCGGGTCGCGGGGTGACGTCGAGCCACTGGTGGCGCTCGCCGTGCGGCTTCGGGCACTCGGCGCCGAGGTACGGGTGTGCGCGCCGCCGGACGAGGAGTCCGCGCAGCGGCCGGCCGGTGTCGGTGTGCCCCTGGTGGTGGTGCCCCAGCCGGCTGACCAGCCGTACGGGGCGGGCCGGATGGCCGGTCCGGGCATCGGCACGGCGCACGACGGCCCGGTTCCGGCCACCGCCTCCCTGCCGGCCGCCCTCGGGGCCGCTCCGACCCCCGGTGTCCGCGCACGGGCCACCGCCGTGGCCGGTGCGATCCGCACCGACGGGGCGGCGGTGGCCGAGAAGCCGCTGTTCGACGCGGTCGGCTGAGCGAGGCCACCGGCTTCCCCGCGCACCTGCCGGAACGTCCGGCCGGGCGCCCGAACACGAGAACCCGGACCCGGGCGGGCGTCGCCTGCCGGGCCACCTGATTCGTCACGCCGGTCCCCACGCCTTGCCGCGCGCAACGGTGTCGAGCGACCCAGATCGGAGCCAACGACGTGAGCCCCGTGACCACCAGCGCGTTCGACCTTCCCGACCGCCTCGCCCCGAAGGCCGACCCGACGCTGATCGCCGCCGACGAGCAGCACTTCGCGGCCATCGCGGAGTGCCTGGATCAGTCGATCGCCGAACTGACCGATCGTCTCGACGCCGAGCGCAGGGCGCCCGGCGGCATCGGCCGGCAGGCGATGGACCGGGACATGGAGGTCCACCGCCTGACCACCCGGCTGCGTGCACTGCGCCGCTTCGGCCTGGACCTGTGCCTCGGGCACATGGTCGGCACGGACGACCCCGACCCCGTGTACGTCGGACGGCTCGGCCTCACGGACAGCACGGGCCGCCCGCTGCTGCTCGACTGGCGCTCCCCCGCCGCCGAGCCGTTCTTCGGGGCCACCCACGGCAACCCGATGGGGCTGGCGAGCCGTCGCAGATACCGCTGGACCCGCGGCCGGATCGGCGACTACTGGGACGAGGTGTTCACCTCGGACGGCTTCGCGGGCCATGCCGCGCTCGACGACCAGTCCGCCTTCATCGCGAGCCTCGGCGGCCACCGCTCGCCGCGGATGCGGGACGTACTCGGCACCATCCAGGCCGACCAGGACGCCATCATCCGGGCCGGCTCCCGGGGCGCGCTCGTCGTCGACGGCGGTCCGGGTACGGGCAAGACCGTCGTCGCCCTGCACCGCTCGGCCTACCTCCTCTACTCCGACCCGCGCCTCGGCCATCGCCGGGGCGGCGTCCTGGTCGTCGGTCCGCACCAGCCCTACCTGGGCTATGTCGCCGATGTCCTCCCCAGCCTCGGCGAGGAGGGCGTACAGACCTGCACCCTGCGGGACCTCGTCGCCGAGGGGGCGTCGGCAGCGGCGGAGACCGATCCGGACGTGGCACGTCTCAAGTCGTCCGCGGACCTGGTCGGGGCGGTCGAGGCGGCCGTCGGCTTCTACGAGCAGCCGCCCGCCGAGGGGATGACGGTCACGACCCAGTGGTCCGACCTCCGGCTGAGCGCCGACGACTGGGCTGTGGCGTTCGATTCGGCGGGCCCAGGCACTCCGCACAACGAGGCACGTGACCAGGTCTGGGAGGAGCTGCTCACGCTCCTGATGGACAAGTACGACGGCGACGGCCCGGCCGACCTGATCCGCAGGTCGCTCCGGCGGAACAGCGAGCTGCTCACGGCCTTCGACCGCGCGTGGCCGCTGCTCGAAGCGGCCGACCTCGTCGGAGACCTGTGGTCGGTGCCCGCCTACCTGCGCAAGTGCGCCCCCTGGCTCGGTCCCGACGACGTCCGGCGCCTGCAGCGCGAGGACGCCCAGGCATGGACGGTGTCCGATCTGCCGATCCTGGACGCGGCACGGCAGCGGGTGGGCGACCCCGAGGCATCGCGACGCAGGCGCCGCAACGAGGCGGCCGTCGCCGCGGAACGCGCACGCAGGGCCGACGCCATCGACAGCCTGCTCCAGAACACCGTGATCGACGAGAGCGAGGGCGCGGTGGGGATGCTGCGCGGACGGGACCTTCAGGACACCCTGATCGAGGCGAGCGCACCGGCCGGTGGCGAACCGGACCTGCTCGCCGGACCGTTCGCCCACATCGTCGTGGACGAGGCTCAGGAGCTGACCGACGCGGAGTGGCAGATGCTGCTGCTCCGGTGCCCGTCCCGGAGCTTCACCGTCGTCGGGGACCGCGCCCAGGCCAGGCACGGGTTCACGGAGTCGTGGCAGGAGCGGCTGGAACGGGTCGGGCTGGACCGGATCAGGCTGACGTCCCTGAGCATCAACTACCGGACGCCGCAGGAGATCATGGCCGAGGCCGAGCCGGTCATCCGGGCCGTGCTCCCGGACGCCAACGTGCCCGCCTCCGTCCGCAGCAGCGGAGTACCCGTGGTCCACGGGCCGGCGTCGGATCTGCGCCAGGTCCTCGACGCCTGGCTCGCCACGCACGACGACGGGATCGCCTGCGTCATCGGCGACCCCGCGTTCCGGCCGACGCCCCGCGTCCGGTCGCTCACCCCTGGGCTGTCGAAGGGGCTCGAGTTCGACCTCGTCGTGCTCGTGGACCCGGAGAGGTTCGGCTCGGGCGTCGAAGGGGCGGTCGACCGCTATGTCGCGATGACCCGCGCGACCCGGCAGCTCGTCGTCCTCACGAGCCGACGGGATCAGACCCCTGTGTGAGCGGAGGCCCGTGACTGCCTCCGCTCACGCGCCCGGCACTCCGCCCAGACCGTCTTGCCCGGGCCGACGCGCTCGCGGACACCCCAGCCGACGGTGAGCGCCTCGACGAGGACCAGTCCGTGACCGTGGTCCCCGCCGAGGGCCGGCACGACGCCGACCGGCCGGGCGGGGTGGGTGTCGGACACCTCGATCCGGATCACGCCCCGGTCGTCGTCGCGTGCCAGAAGAAGGGCGAAGTCCCGGCCGGGTACGCGCCCGTGCAGCACCGCGTTCGCGGCGAGCTCGGCCACCACGAGGGTGACGGCGTCGTGGACGGCCGCACCCCGGGGGTGCCCCCAGTCATCGAGCTGGAGCGCCGCCAGCAGGCGCGCGAGGCGTGCTCCGCGCCGGGTGGCGGAGAAGCGCTGCTCGAAGGTGCGCACCGGGGCGCCGGTCGACTGCGGGATACGAGACATGCGACTCACCCTGCGGGGGGCGAAGGGCCCGGCGGCAGGCACGGCACCCATACAGAACGCCTTGTACTGGTGCACGCACTGGACCCGGTACGTCACCGTACGTGACCATGGTCCCGTCGGGTCGTGGCGCAGCGCGGACGACGCACACGGCACGGAACGGGTACGGCACAGGGAGAGGCGGCTGCGATGGCGACGGACACCGGTGGGGGCGGCGGACCATGCGGTGAGCCGGAGTTGTCGGACAGTCTCAGGACGTTCGGGGCCGTGCTCAAGGCCCTGCGCGACGAAGCCCGTCTCACCCAGGAGCAGTTCGCTCCGCTGGTGCGGTATTCGGTGGCGTACATCGCCAAGATCGAGCAGGGCAAGCGGTTCCCTCCGCGGGATCTGCTGGACCGCTCGGAAGAGGTGCTGGGAGCGACGGCGGCCCGGGTGCTGGTGGCGGCGGCGGGGAGCCTGACGCGGAAGGCGGGGCTGGCGTCCTGGTTCCTCCAGTGGGCCGCGATCGAGGAGGACACCACATCGCTCCACGCCTATGAATGCCGTGTGATTCCTGGTCTGCTGCAGCCCGA
The DNA here is from genome assembly GCA_014651175.1 of Streptomyces clavifer. GTDB lineage: Bacteria > Actinomycetota > Actinomycetes > Streptomycetales > Streptomycetaceae > Streptomyces > Streptomyces clavifer. Next base: position 5,402 of record BMWJ01000012.1, read on the forward strand.
GCCGTACATCCAGGCCCTCTTCGAGCGCCACCTCCCGCCGCTGACGCAGGAGCAGTCCGAACGACAGGTGACGGCCCGTCTGGCCCGCCAGCGCCTTCTCCTCGACCGCCCGAACACGACGTTCAGCTTCATCTTCGAACAGGCCCTGCTGGAACGTCGCCTGGGCGGTACGCCCGTCATGGACTCCCTCCTCGACCACCTGCTCGCCGTGGGGCGGTACCGCAACGTGGAGATTCAGGTGATGCCGCTGGTCCAGGAGGACCACGCCGGTTTCGAGGGAGAGATGTACCTCGCGGAAACGGCCGATCACCGCTGGGTGGGCTACGTGGAGGGACACGGCAGCAGCACGCTCATCAGTGACGCGAAAGCCGCAAGTCACATGCTCCAGCGCTATGGCAAGATGCGCTCGCAGGCTCTGAGCCATCACGCCACGAGAAGCCTGCTGGAACAAATGCGAGGAGGGCTATGAGCACCCCGGAACCGGCCTGGTTCACCAGCAGTCACAGCGGCGGTGGCGGTGACAACTGCGTCGAGGTCGCCATCGGCGCCGAAGCCGTGCTCGTCCGCGACTCGAAGGACACGCGCAAGCCTCCCTTCGCGGTCTCCCCCGGCGCGTGGTCCGCCTTCACCGTGCTGGCGGCGGACTCGCGCGTCTGAGTGGCTCCGCCGGGTCTCAGCGGGCGAGTGCCGCGATGACCTCGACGGCGCGGTCGAGCTCCGCCTCGGTGTTGTAGTAGTGCGGGGAGAGCCGTACCAGCGGGTGCACGTCGCGGACCTCCGAGTCGAACTGCGTGTGCGCGGCGACGGTCGCGCTCACGTTGACGTGCCGCCGGACCAGCGCGGCGGCGAGGTCCGCGGTCGGGACGCCGTCGACCTTCGCCGTCACGATGGCGCACCTCTCGGTCCCCTGGTCGTGCGTGGTGACACCGGGCAGGGCGTCCAGTTGCCTGCGCAGGTGGTCGCCGAGTGCGAGGGCGCGCTCGCCGATCCGGTCCATGCCGAGGTCGAGGGCCTGGCGCACGGCCGAGTCGAGCCCCAGGACGTTGGAGTACGCCATCTCCCAGGTGGCGAATCGCCGTGCTCCCGGCTGCCAGGTGAAGCCGCGCCCGCCGTCCCAGTTCGCGGACTCGATCTCCACGACGAACGGTTCGAGGCGGTCCAGCATGTCGTTGCGGACCCACAGGAACCCGGTCCCCCGCGGACCTCGCAGGAATTTGCGGCCGGTGGCGGTGAGCATGTCGCAGCCGATCTCGCGTACGTCGACGGGGAACTGGCCGACGGACTGGGTGGCGTCCAGGAGGAAGGGCACGCCGGCGGCCCGGGTGATCCGGCCGATCTCGGCGACCGGGTTGATGAGGCCCCCGCTCGTGGGGACGTGGCTGACGCCGACCAGGGCGGTGCGCTCGTCGATGAGGGCGGCCAGTGCGGTGGTGTCCAGCCGGCCCGAGGCGTCGTCCGGGACCACGACGACCTCGGCGCCGGTGCGCCGGGCGATCTGGAGGTAGGCCAGGACGTTGCTGCCGTACTCGGCGCGTCCTGTCAGGATGCGGTCGCCGGGGCGGAGGGCGAGGGAGTGGAACGCGGCGTGCCAGGCGTGGGTGGAGTTGTCGAAGAGCGCCACCTCGTCGGCCCGCCCGCCGACCAGCTCCGCGATGTGCCCGTACGTCGCGTCGATCCGCTCCTGCTCCCGGTCCGCCGCCTCGTAACCGCCGATGGCCGCCTCGAGCTCCAGGTGCGCGGTCACCGCGTGCAGCGTCTGCCGGGACATCAGGCCTGCCCCGGCGTTGTTGAGGTGCACCCGCCCGACGGTCCCAGGGGTGTCGTGGCGGAGGGCTTCGATATCCATGGGTGCGCCTTCTCCTCGGTCCGTCCGGCTTCGTCGGCCGCGCCGCCGAATCTCCCCGGCCGAGTAAAGCAGCGTTCGACGGTTGGCGCGTGGCCCGTCAGGCGCGGTCGTGGAGAGTGACCTGGTACCCGTCGGGGTCGGCGAAGGTGAATGTCCGGCCGAAGGGGCCGTCGATCGGCGCGGAGACGATCGTGTGGCCGTCGGCGGCGAGAGCATCGTGGATGGCCTGGACGTCCGTGGCGTGGAGCCAGATCGCGGCACCGATGCCGGGCTGGGCGACGGACGCCAGATCGGTGCCGGGAACGACGTCGCGGAGGGCGAACGCGATCGGCTTCGTCTCGAAGACGACAGCGTGCGGGGGCCCGGCCTGCGAGCGGACGAGGCCGAGGTACTGCTCGTAGAACGCCTGTGAATCGTCGAGGGCGCGCACTTGGAGTGAGATGAAGTCGGGGCCGGTGACAGGCATGGTGCTCCTTCTGTTCGTGTCAGCTTCCTGACACGCAGACGTTATGTCAGAATACTGACATGAGTCAAAACGGTGCGGGCGTCGACCTGGAGACGTCACTGGGCTACCTGCTGAAAGAGGCATCGAGCGCGCTCCGCGCGGCCATGGAGGAGGTGCTGCGGCCGCTCGGTATGAGCGTGACCCACTACTCCTGCCTCGAACTGCTGGCACAGCGGCCGGGCCTGTCGAACTCCGAGCTCGCGCGGGGCGCCTTCGTGACACGGCAGTCGATGAACGTGCTGCTCCAGGCCCTGGAGAGAGACGGCTACGTGACCAGGCCGGCGAAGGCACCGGTCGGGAAGGCCCTCCCCACACGACTCACGCCCAGTGGCCGACGGAGCCTCGGGGCGGCGACCGCGGCGGTCCGGTCCGTCGAGGTCAGAATGCTGGCCGGTATGACCGAGACCGAGCAGGCGGGCGCGTTCCGGATCCTGCGGAGCATGATCCGTTCACTGAACGACGGCGACGGGAACGCCTAGCTCGCCCTCGGCGCACGGCTCGTCACACGCGGACAGGGGGTCCACCCCGGCGAGCCGTCACCGCAGGTGACCCAGGAAGCCGACAGGTGCCGTCCACCCCCTCTACCGCGATGAGCCGGTGAAGCCCTCCTCGTCGCGACCGGGGCCGGTACCCGCGAGTGGTGGCGCGACCGCCCTCACCCGCCCTCGTGCGCCATCGCCTGCGCCTCGGCGGTTCCGCCGAGGCGGGTGAGGGCGGCGGCGGTCAGGGCGGTGATCGCGGGCGGGAGTGCGGTACGGATGTCCGGGGCGAAGTGGGGCGAGTGGTTCGGGGGGAGGCCGGCCGCCGCCTCGGCCCACTGCTTCGGGCCCATGACCCCGATCATCCAGTAGACGAGCGGGATGCCCGCTTCGGCGTGGATCCCCGCCCCCGCGTCGCCGAAGAGCGGGAAGTCCTCGGCCGCCATCGACGGTGGCCAGTCACCGACCCGTTCGGGGCCGTACAGGGCGGTGTGGGCGGCGCGGACGGTCCGGGTCGCTTCGGGGTGGCACCACAGGGCGGGCGAGCGGGAGAGCACCGTCAGCTCCGGGTCGCGGGGGCAGGCGGAGGCGGCGCACTCGGCCCGTACGATCCGCTCCACCGCCGCGAGGGCGCGGTCCAGTGCCGCGTCGTCGGCCGCACGGATGCCGATGCCCAGCTCGGCCGTGTCCGGCACCACGTTGACCGCGGTGCCCGCGCGCAGCGTGCCGACGGTCAGGGTGAGCCGGTCACCGGGTGCGGTCTCGCGGGCGACCACGGTCTGGAGGCGGGTGACGACGGCCGCCGCCGTCACCACGGGGTCGACGGTCAGGTGCGGGGTGGCGGCGTGGCCGCCGCGGCCGTGCAGGACGGCGGTCAGCGCGGCGCTCGCGGCCGCCACCGGGCCGTGGCCGGTGCCGTGCGCGATCATTCCGGACGGGAGCGGGGCCGCGTGCTGGGCGAGGACCACGTCCGGCCTGCCGAACCGCTCGTAGAGGCCGTCCGCCAGCATGGCCCGGGCCCCGGTCAGGGTCTCCTCGGCGGGCTGTCCGACGACCACGGCGGTGCCCCGCCACCGGTCGGCGGTACGGGAGAGGAGGTCCGCCGTGCCGGCCGCCGCCGCGAGATGGAGGTCGTGGCCGCAGGCGTGCATGGAGCCGTTGGCGCTGGCGTAGGCGAGGCCGGTGCGCTCGTCCATCGGCAGGGCGTCGAGTTCGGCGCGCAGGTACACGTGGGGGCCCTCGCCGTTGCGCAGGACGCCGACCACGCCGTGGCCGCCCACGTCGCGGGTCACGTCGCAGCCGGAGGCGGCGAGCCGTTCGGCGAGCAGAGCGGCGGTACGGCTCTCCCGGCCGGACGGCTCGGGGTGGCGGTGCACGTCCAGGTAGAGGGTGAGGGCGGGGCGCAGGACCTCTCCCGCCCTGCTCAGGACGGGGTGGGGCGGGAGGGCGGGCGAGGCCATGAGGGCTCCTGTGGAGGGGAGTTAGGGGGTGCTGTCGGGGTGCTGGCGTCGGGTGCCAGCGATGTGCGTGCGCGAGGCGTGCCGAACGGTCAGCGGCACCCGGTGGAATGAGTGGCGTACATCCCAGCAGGCGGCCGCCGGAGACGACGGCACCAACGGAGGAGACCGCATGAACAAGGACCTGAGCACCCTCGCCGACGAGATCCTCGAGCTCGAGGCCGAGACCTTCGAGATCTCCGACTACTCGGACGCCAGCGAGGTCGTGCTCGCCGGTTCCACCAGCACCAGCTCGACCTCGACGTGCAGCTCCACCACCAGCACCACCTCCTGCTCCGCCTGATCCGGCGTCAGCAGCGGTCCCTCGCGCCCGGTACCCGTCTCCCGACGGGTACCGGGCGTTCGCGGTGCTCAGGGGAACGGGTGCGGGACCCGGCGGATCTCGGCGTCGGTCAGATCCGTCGCGCGGTGGCCGCCGCGCCGCAGCGCGGTGCGCAGCCGCGGCATCAGCAGGGCACGCTGCCGGTTCCAGCCGAAGTCGATCGGCAGGAGCCCCGGCACCAGGGTGCTGACCGTGCGCAGTCCCATGCGTTCCTGTTCCGGGGTGGTCTGGTCGACGACGATCACGTCGTGGCCGGCCCCGGTCAGCTCGTCGCGGACGGCCAGGACGTCGTCGAGCAGATCTCCGGTGCGCGGGCGCCCGTCGTCCTGCCAGTCGCGGTAGACGTCGCCGAAGGGGCGGACGGCCGTCGGTTCGAGGTGGCTTCGGGCGTGCTCGGCCATCCGCGGCAGGCCGTAGAGCTGGGCGTGGTCCTTGAGGTGCCTGACCCGGTGGAAGTCGTCGGCCATGGCTTCGAGTTCGCCCCGGCGTTCGATGGTCTGGCGGGACAGGTGCGGGATGTAGGTGAGCACCTCGGACAGTGCGCCCTCGACGGCGGCGAGCGGGTCGAGCGAGGCGGCCGCCGCGAAGGAGAGCATGCCGGGGCCGCCGTCGCGGCGGACGGCCACGGCGGTGACCACGGGCACGGCCAGGTCGATGCGGTTGTCGAGGACATGGACGTCGTAGCCCTGGAGCGCGGCCCGTTCCGCCATGGCCGCGGCGGTACGGCCGCCCACGGTGTCCAGGTCGATCCTGGTGAGGCGGGCCGCGCCGTACCAGGCGTTGAGGAAGGCGTCGCGCTCGACGAGTTCGAGGAGTCCGCCCAGCACCGCCTCCTCCAGACTGCCTCCGATGGCACAGCCGTTGGAGCACTCGAAGACGAAGTTGTCCGCGGCCAGCCCGGCGCTGTAGTAGACGAGGCGGGAGGGCACGAGTACGGGGCGTTCGTCGCGCAGCGACCAGCCCCGCTCCCAGGGGATGGGCCGGTCGGGGTCGAAGGGGTCGACCAGCGGGTCGTCGCGGTAGGTCCGGGGGTCGTAGAAACCGCAGACGGCGGGGTCGACGGCGTGGGCCGCGAGCTCGTTCCACGAGCCGGTGACCGGGGTCGTCCGGCCGCGGCGGTGGGTTCCGGCGTAGCGTTCGAGGCCTTCGAGGAAGGCCAGGGTGCGGCTGGTGGAGAAGGCGTTCTCCTGGCCGCTCCAGGTGACGTCGTTGAGCCCGGCGTAACCGCGCACGAAGACGCTGCCGGCGACCGGGGCCGTGGTCGGGGAGGTGACGTCGATCCACGTACCGCCGCCGAGGGCGCCGCACACCGGGTTGGCAAGGGCCTCCTCCGGGATCGGGTAGGCGGAGGCGGGGCGCAGCCGGTAGGTGTCCGGGTCCGGCTTGGGCCGCGGGACGAGGGCGTGCGGGGTCGCTTCCGCCGTGCCGGGGCGCGGCGCGCAGTCGGGGCAGAGCGGGTCGGCCAGGAGGGGGAAGGTCCGTATGCGCAGGGTCTTCAGGTCGAGGCGCGACACCTGGGGCAGGGCCCGGTCGGCGCCCTTGGCCGCGGGTGGTACGGCGTCGGGGCTGCCCAGGACCGCCGCGTACAGCGCGGCGACGGCGTCGTGGGTGTGGTCGGTGAGCAGCGGCCACTCCCCCACGGGCCGGGGGCCGTCCGGGCCGCCGGTTTCCAGGGCGTCGCGTTCGCTGCGGCTGCGGAGCCGCTGCCAGCGCATCGCCAGGCAGCGTCCGCAGGCGGGTGCCGTGCCGTCGCCGCCCCAGGGGCCGACGAGTACGGCGGAGGCGGTGAGGTGGACGCGCGCACCGGGGCGGTCGGCGGCCCAGGGGTCGGGCGCGCCCCGGTCGCCGAGGTGGGCGGTGGCGTCGGTGGCGCCGATCGGGACGACGTGGAGGGTGCCGGGGCCCAGGCGGTCGGCGAGGGCGGAGTGCAGGACCGCCCGCGCGCGGTGCATCGGGTGCGGCAGCGGTGGGGCCGGCGGGGGCGGCTGCTGCCGCGTGGCGGTGGTCATGAGGCCTTCGTCCAGCGGAAGGTCCTGATCGCCACGGCGCCGAGGACGAGGGCGAAGACGGCGAGGCCCGCGCAGCCGATCACGACGTCGGAGGAGTCGCCGCGGCCGGTCAGCGCGTGGGACACGGCGTCGTTGAGGTAGCGCAGCGGCATGACCAGGGAGACCTTCTGCAGCCAGGAGGGCATGGCGTCCATCGGGAAGAAGGATCCGGACAGGAAGGCCATGGGGAGCATCAGGAAGTTCGCGACGGCCGCGACGGACTCGGGGGTGTTGGCGAAGGAGCCGATGATCACGCCGAGCAGCAGGAACGTCGTGATGCCCAGGGTCATCACCGGGATCAGGAGGGGCCAGCCGGACGCGGGCTCCAGGCCGAACAGCGGCAGCATCGCCACTCCGACGAACAGCAGCGACTGGACGAGGCCGACGACGAGGGCGAGGGCGTAGCGGGAGCCGATGACGGCGGACAGCGGAGCCGGGGACATCCGTATCAGCCGCAGGATGTCGTCGGTCCGCCACTGCATGAGGGTGAACGCGATGCCGAACACGGCGGCGTTCGCCACCCCCCAGGACAGGACGCCGGCCGCCGTGTAGGAGATGTAGGACAGGCCGCTCTGCTCGACGTCCTGGCCGCGGAAGATAAGGCCGAAGACGACGAGGAAGAGGAGCGGGAAGGCGAAGGTGAAGAAGAGGGTCGTCCGGTCGCGGACCTGGGCGCGGTAGCCCGCCGCGGTCAGTGCGGTGTACGCGCTCATGCCTGCTGCTCCGTTGTCTCGGCGTGGCCGCCGGGGGTCTGCCGGGCCCGGGCGAGCCGGGCGGTGAGGTCGAGGTAGACGTCCTCCAGGCTGGCGGAGCGGGTCTGTACGCCGTCCAGTCCGGTGAGGCGGTCGACGGCGCTGAGCACCCGTCCGGACGTCCGTGTCTCCAGGACGAGGGAGCCGCCCTGGACGGTGACGCGGTCGACGCCGGGTATGGCAGCCGCCTGCTGTTCGTCGAGTCTGCCCAGCGGCAGCATCAGCCGGCTGGGTGCCTCGGAGGCGTCGACGAGGTTGTGCGGGGAGTCGGTCACGGCGATCGAGCCGTCCACGATGATGGCGATGCGGTCGCACAGGGCTTCCGCCTCGTCGAGGTGGTGCGTGGTGTAGACGATGGTGCGGCCCTCGGCCTTGAGCCCGCGCAGCACCTCCCACAGTGCGCGGCGGGCCTGCGGGTCGAGGGCCGCGGTCGGCTCGTCCAGGAAGATCAGCTCGGGGCCGTGGACGAGCGCGGAGGCGATGGCCAGGCGCTGGCGCTGACCGCCGGAGAGGCTCTCCACCTGTATGTCGCGGTGCTCGGTCAGTCCCACGGAGTCGAGGGTCGCGTCGACTGCCGTCCGGGAGGCGCCGAAGAGTGCCGCGACCGTGCGCAGGTGCTCGTGCGCGGTCTGCCGCACGAAGAACGCCGAGGACTGGGTCTGTACACCGAGGCGGGGCAGCAGCGTGGTGTTGCGCGGCCAGGGGGACTCGCCGAAGAGGGCGACGGAGCCCGAGTCGGCCCGACGCAGTCCTTCCATGATCTCGACCAGGGTGGACTTGCCCGCGCCGTTGGGGCCGAGGAGGCCGAAGAACTCCCCGCGGCGGATCTCCAGGGACACGTCGTCCACCGCCTGCCGGTCTCCGTACCGCTTGGAGACCCCCATCACTTGGACGGCGGCGGACGGGGTGGTGCCTTCGGGGGGTGTGGCTCGCATGGCCTGTACCTCACTCATGTGGTGCGTGGGTCCTTCGGGTCGGGGTCGGCGGGGACGGGGTGCGGCCGGTTCACCGGAGCAGCAGCAGGAGGGCCGCCGTGCAGGTGCCGGCCGCGGCGAGGAGGAGCAGGGCCGCCGATCCGATCCCGTACGCCGTGTAGAGGCGGCGGGCCCGGCGGGGGTAGGCGGCGGTGGCCCCGGTCCCGCCCCTGCCCCGGCGCAGCAGCAGGTAGGCGCGGGATTCGGGGGCGAGGTGGGCGACGCCCAGGGCGTGGCCGAGCATCCGGTAGCCGTCCAGGGGCGGGAGGGGGACGAGGTTGCTGAGTCCCTGGACGCCGCCGAGCAGCAGCAGACCGGCCAGCGGCGGCCGGGCGGGGTCGTGCCCCGGGAGGAGCAGCCACCAGAGGGCGAAGGGCAGCAGGAGCAGCAGGTTGACGTAGGCGCCCGCACCGGCGATCACCAGCTTGGCCCGCCTGCCGGGCAGGAAGAGGTAGTTGTCGACCGTGCAGTAGAGCATCGCGGCCGGGAACCTCCAGCGCAGTCCGATCTCGGCGACATGGCCACCGTAGTGCTGGGCCGCGACGCCGTGGGCGAGCTCGTGGAGGGTGATGCTGAACCACAGCAGCAGGGCCACCGCCGCCAGGGCGAGCGGGCTGCGGATCAACTCGGCTGTTCCGTCGAGGAGTTCTCCGGCCCGGAGGCCGAGGACCACCAGCATGGCCAGGACGGCCGCCAGCAGGGGCAGTTGTACGGCGGGGTGGAGCAGGGGCCGCAGGAGCCGGTGCAGCCGGGCGGTGGTCGCGTCGGCGTCGGCGACCATCCGCCGGGTGCCCCGCCAGAGGGTGCCGGTGCGGGGCGGGGCGGGTGGGGCGGGTGGCGGGTCGGGGGCTCCGGACAGCAGGCCCCGCACGCCGAGGAGTCCGAGGAGCCGGTTCCAGTTGTCCTCCGCGAGGCGGCGACCGAAGCGGGTGGCGTACGCGGGGCCGATGTCGTCGAGGTTCCGCGTCCCGTCGAGCCGGGCGATGACGAAGTGCTCCTTGATCCCGACCTCGAACGCGGCGCCGCTGTACGGGTGTTTGACCAGGTGCACGGTGCGGGGGCCGCGCAGCAGGGGCGGGCTGAGCATCACGCCTTCGCGCAGTGCGGGCCGGTAGGCGCGGGCCGCCGCGTGGGCGCCTGCCGCCGGGGCGACGGGGCGGTCGGGGGCGGCGGACCGGTCGGGGGTTGTGGACCGACCGGGAGTTGCGGACCGGTCGGGGGCGGCGGTCATGCGTGTGCCTCGATGCCGCCGGACCCGCCCGTGCCCCCCGGCCCGTCCGCACCCGCCGCTCCCGTCCCGCTCATGGGCTGCTCGCGCAACACCTGGCCGAGCACGAAGGACAGGTAGGCCTCGTCGCGGATCGTCACGTGCAGCCGGTTGTTGGTCATGTGCATGTACGGGGACAGCAGCCGCGGCAGGACCGCGGGCACATGGGTGAGCGTCTCCAGCGGGACGGCGTTCCCCTGATCGGCGCGCTCCTGGCCGGTGTCCTCCCGGGCGGGCCCCTCCCACGCGGGAAAGGCGAGCTCGCCGCGGGTGGCCAGGTCCGCCACCCGCGCACGCAGCTCCAGGCAGTGGGCGGCCCAGCCGCGCAGGAACACGGGCAGCCTCCCCGGCTCGCCGCCGGAGACCGCGGCGTGGATCTCGGCGAACCGGCGGCCCAGCGAGGGCGCCATCTCGGCGTAGTTGCGCTCGTACTCCTGCGAGCCGATGAACCCGGTGCCGGGGAAGGCCCGGTGCCAGAACTCGTAGTAGCCGTCCAGGTAGGCGGCGAGGCGGTCCTTCTCGGGCAGGAAGCAGCTCGCCATCACCATCATCAGCTGGGCGGAGGTGCCGAGCAGCACGGTGCGCAGGTGCAGGTTCATGGTGCGGAAGGCGTCCATGACCAGCTCGCTGGAGTGCCGGAAGTGCCATTCGGCGAGCTCGACCCCGGCGGGCCCGCCGTACTTGGCGTACTCGGGGGCGTAGGCCTCGTACGAGAAGGAGTTGTTCGGCCGCAGGTTCATCCGGCCGTCCTCGCCCATGTACCTGCCCCGGTCCTCCCCGGGGAACTCGATGTCGAACAGGGCGTTGTAGAAGTCCTTGAGGAAGCCGGAGTCGACCTCGTACAGCGCGGGGCGGGTGCGCAGGAACGCTCCGAGGGCCTCCTCGGCCCTGCGGCGGACCTCGGGTGCGGCGGCGGCGCTCGCGGGCCGCAGCCGGAGCCGGACGTGCGGGCCCTCCAGCCAGTAGTTGATGAAGAAGTGGCCGGCCAGCAGTCCCTCCTCCGTGAGCCGGTCCACCAGTGGGCGCACGCAGTCGACCAGCATCGGCCGGGGGCTGGCGGCGTAGAAGACGTGCAGGGCGATCCACTCCCCGTCCGCCGTGCCGGGGGCCGGGCGGGCGGGGCGGGGCGATGTCAGTTCCGGCATGTCGGGCCGTCCTCGGTGCTGGTGCGGAAGGTGAAGGTCTCGACGGCCAGCTCGGCCACATGGCTGCCCCGCTCCGAGGTCAGGTGCAGCCCGTCCTCGGCCGGGAGCATCTCGCGCAGGACCACCCGGGTGCCGGGCCCGCGCTCCACCAGGGCGTCGAACGCCGTCAGGGACAGGTGGCTGCCGAAGTCCACGTAGGCGGGCTTGGCCCCGAGGGCCGCCCGGCCGTCGCGGGTCACGGTGGCGAAGACCTGGTCGGGGAGCCGGTGGGTACGGCGCCAGCGCTGCCAGTCCAGGTACCACTCCTCCTCGCCCGTCCCGGGACGGCGCACCGGGAGCGCCGATGCCTCCGCCGTCCAGCTGCGGCGGCTGATCACGACATCACCGTGGCGCACCCGCGGCCGGCGCGTCACGCCGTCCACGGGCTCGCTCTCGGGGACACCGCCCCAGACGTTCGAGGGGGCCATGGTGCTCGGCGAGAGGAGCAGCAGGGTGCGCGGGATCTCCGGCAGGGCCACGGGCACGAGATAGCCGAGGTAGACGGGGACGACCTCGCACTCCAGCCTGCGGGAGCGCAGGACGAGGCGGTCGGCCTCCTCGTCGTGTTCCAGGTACAGGTCGTCGAGGTGGATCCGGTCGGCCTCGGGGACCGTGCCGGTCTCGCCGGGGCACACGATCTGATGGTCCGTCAGTCGTCCGTGCAGGTTGAGATTGCTGGTGACAGGTCCGCCGGTCAGCTCGGCGAACACCGCCCCTCGCGGCTGCCGGGCGCGGAGCTCCGCGCGCAGCCGGCCGGAGAGCCCGGGGTCACCCGCGTCGCCGGGGCCGTCGTACACATGGGTGAAGCGGCTGAAGGGGAACGCCACTCCCCCGTACGAGCGGTTGAGGACGACCAGGGACTCACCGGGTCGGTCCGGGGCGGGACGGGACAGCTGGATGTGGTGGCTCTGCGGGGTGAAGTCAGCCGTCAGCGGGGCGAGTTCACCGGCGACCGAGGCCATCAGCTCCTCGGGCAGCCTGATCTCCCCGGTTCCGTCCGCCTCGGCCCACAGCTTCCGCATACCGGTGACGAACCGGCGGCGGGCGTCGTCCAGTGTCCTGAGCGCGGGCTGCCCGAGCCAGTTCTCCTCCGGCACGTACGTGCCGTCCTCGTCGAAGGCGGCGCGCTTGGAGGTGAAGGAGACGTACTGGTCGAAGAGGTCCTCGTGGAAGTCGTGGACGAGGCCGAGCAGGTCGTCGCACCGGCCGCCGCGCCCGTACCGGGCCACGAAGAAACCCCTCAGGGTGATGCGCTGGGGCAGTGTCATGTCGAACATCGGCAGCACCCCCTCGATCGCCCGCAGCGCCCGCCCCGTCGCCCCGGTCAGCACGCCGGGGCCGCAGACCAGGCCGTCCCCCGCGCTGACGTCCTCGTACAGCAGGGTCTGCGGGAGCCCGGGATCCGCCGCGCCCAGCTCCCGCTGTGTGTCCAGGAGTTGCTCGCGCAGGGTGCGCAGCAGGGTCCGCCGCTCGTCGACCCCGGCGGCCGGGTACGCCGCCAGGCAGGCGGCCGGGCCGTCCAGGCCCGCCGCCACCCGGTCCGCCCAGGGCGCGCCCAGGCCCCGCAGTGCCTCCTGGAAGGAGCGCAGCGGATCCGGGGTGTGCACGTCGGTGCGCAGGCAGGGCACCTGCACCATGCCGAGCTGGAGCAGGGCCGCGGCGTAGCGTTCGCACTCGGTGCGTTCGGCGCCGTGCTCGGCCCGCAGCCAGTCGACCAGGTCGCGGTGACGGAGGTCCGTGCGGCCGTCGAAGAAGCCGAGGAGCCGTTCCAGGGTGCCGCTGCTGCGGAGGTAGAAGAGCCGGTCGCGCACCGAGTCGAAGGTGACGGCGGCGCTGTCGTCGCCCGCCGTCACCCACTGCCGGACGTAGCGGATCCGGTCGTCGTCGCGGCCCCAGCCGGGGGAGAGGACGACGGGCAGGTCCTGGCGGCGTACGGGGTCCGCGAGGATCAGGTCGGCCAGCCGGCCGAGGGCGACGACGTTGAGGCGGACGTGGCTCGTCCAGTCCTCACCCGTGCGCAGGGCGCTCCGGTCGTCCGCCGGGTCGCCGTCGAAGGTGCCGAGGGCGACGGCCGTGAAGGTGCTGAACGGGCTGGTCTTGCAGGCCGTCCGGTAGAGGTAGGCGAGCGCGGAACGCTCCATCTTCCGCATCCGTTTAGCCGGCTCGTCACCGGTGTCGCGCAGATAGGCGTCGAGCCGGCTGTCGAGCGTCGGCGAGGCCAGCAGCAGCCCCGGTCGGAGGCGTTCCCCGGCCAGGAGCGTGCGCAGTTCGCTCCGGGCGGTGCGCAGTTCGGCGGTGAGCAGCGCGGCACCGCTGTCGCGCAGCTCCGTGAGGCCGGCACGGTCGCGCAGCCACGCGGCGGTCCGGGCACCGGCCTCCGCGTCGAGGCCGGTCACCAGGCGGACGGCCGCACCGGGGTCGACGGGAAGCCGGTTGTTGAACACCCGGCGGCGCAGCGCCAGCAGCGCCCGCCGGGCGTCGGGGCCGACGGCGTCGGCGGCCCGGACCAGGCCGTGCAGCAGATCGCTGAGGGCGGCGCCGCCCGTACGCAGGCGCTCCTCCCCGTCCAGGACCTCGTCGGCCCAGCGGCGGGTGCCCGGACAGCGCAGGCCGTGCACGCTCTCCACGGGCAGCCCGGCGGCACGGAGCACGAAGCGGCGGCCCGGCTGCCACTCCACGGCGGCGGCCGGGAGCTCGCAGGGCGCTTCGGAACCGGGCGGGACCGGTGTGTCGGACGTCGTGAGTGTCATCGGAAGTCTCCCCCGTCAGGCGATCTCGTGGTGGAAGTCGGCAGGCCCGGGGCGCTCGTGGCCGAGCGGCATGATCAGCAGGGGGGCCTCGTCACCGTCCCCCAGACCGAGCTTCTCGACGAACGAGATGTTGTCGAAGCCCAGGGCCACCCCCGCGCCCAGGCCGAGCGCGGCGGCAGCGACGTAGAAGGTCTGCGCGACGGCGCCCGCGGTGCCGACGGCCAGCCGGTAGCCCCGGTCCCCCACCGCGTCGAGGACGGCGGTGGTGCGGACGGCCGGCACGAGGACGACGCCCGCCTGCTCCAGGTTGTAGTTGGCCAGGAAGTAGTTCTCCTGGAGGAACGCCCCCTGCGGGCCCGCTTCGACGAGCCGCAGGTCGCCCGTGTCCGGGTCGTGGGCGTACGCGCCCGGCTCGATGCCCTCCACGTGGTTGACGAAGGCGTAGAGGGTGGTCAGCCGTACGGTGCCCGCCGGGTCGGCGTCGCCGCCCAGGGACGTCGCCGCGCAGGCCGCCAGGACTGCCGAGAGCTGCGCGGGGGTGACCGGCCGGGCCGCGTCGAAGCGGCCGAAGCTGCTGCGCCGCCCGCGCAGCGCCCGGCGTACCGGCATCTCCGGGAAGGCGGGTGGGGGCAGTGCGGCGCGGGTCCCTCCGGCGGGTGCCGGGCGGGCCGCGGCGGCGGCGAGGGCGCCGGGTGCGGGCCGGTCGGCGGCGCGTTCCACGGTCGCGGCGTGCATGGCGCGCACGGTCGGGAACTCCAGCACGGTGCGGGAGCGCTCGACGTCCCGGTGCCGGACGGCAGGACGGTGCGCGCGGCCGGACCCCGGGGCGGGGGCGGCCGGGGACGGCGCGTCACGCCCGGCCGGGGACGTCCGGCGCGCGGCCGGGTCCCAGTGCAGCGGGACGACGGCGAAGACGCCCTCCTCCTCACCGGCCACGCCGAGCAGGCCGTTCAGCCGGGGCTCGTCGAACCAGAGCACCGGCGCCGTCCGCAGCCCGCGGGCACCGGCCCAGATCCGCCAGGTCTGCAGGACGGTGCCGAGGTCCGTGGAGACCACGTGGTACGAGAAGCTGTTGTACTTGAACGCGTTCTGCCAGTACTTGACGCCCAGGACCAGGTACTGGTCGGTGTCCAGCGCCTCGGCCGGCGCGTCCGGTCCCAGCGCCTCGCGCACGCGGCCCGAGACGTCACCGGCCAGCAGCCGCTGCACGGCGTGCCGGTGGACGTCGTAGTAGTGGATGCCCGGGGTGAGCGGCCCGGACGGGCCGCAGGCCCAGTAGATGCTGACGGGGTAGAGCCCGCCGCCCCCGGCCGTGCCCCGGGACCAGTTGGCGTGGGTGTAGAAGGGCAGCCCGGACAGGTCGCTGTTGGCCTGGACGCCCAGGCGGCGGCCGGTCAGACCGTAGGAGTCCTTGAGCATCCCGGACAGCAGCGGCAGGGTGAATCCCGCCGGGCGGTCGCCCGGCTGTCCGTCCGCCTCGCTCCCGGCGGCCGGGAGCAGGCCCCTGCCGACCGGGGCGCCCGGGAGGCCGTCTCCGTCCGGCAGCGGGTAGGTCTCCGCTCCCGGGTAGAACTTGCCCCTGCGGGGGCCGTCGGCCCAGTCCGGGACGAAGTCGGCGGGCTCCATCGGGATCCGGCCGCGGTGCATGACGGCGTGCGCGTACTCGTGGGCGTACCCCATGGGGTCTCCCCTTTCGGATGGGCGGTCGGTACGGACGTCCGTCACGGGAACGGGTGCGGGGCCGGGTTGAGCCCGTCCGCGGTCAGGTCGGTGCCGCGCAGTCCGGCCTCGCGCAGTGCGGTGCGTGTGCGGGGCAGGTGCCGGGCACGCTGCCGGGACCAGCCGAAGTCGATCGGGACCAGGCCGGGCACCAGCACCTTCACGGTGTGCAGGCCGAGGGCGCGCTGTTCGGGCAGGGTCTGGTCGACGACCACCACGTCGAACCCGGCGTCGGTGACGGCTCCCACCGCGCGCAGCAGGTCCTCCCGCAGGTCGGGGCTGACGGCGGCGCCCGTCGCGTCCGGCCACCGCAGGCCCGCGACATCCACGGCCGGGCGCGGGTCGGGCTGCCGCAGCAGGAAGTCGGCGTGCGCGCCCATCTCCGGGACGCCGTAGACGAGCGGGTGGTCGTGGAGGCTCGTGACCTGGTCGAAGTCCTGCGCCAGGGCGCGCAGCCGGGTCTCGTCGCGCCGGGTCCGGCCGACGAGGTTGACGGAGTCGGTGGCGATCTCGCAGAGGGCCGAGTCCAGGGCCGACTCGGGGTCGAGTCCGGCGCCCGCCCCGAAGCACATGCGGCCGATGCCTCCGTCGAGGCGTTCGGCGACGGCGGTGACCACGGGGACGGGGAAGCTGACGCGGGTGTCGAAGAAGCGGGCCCGGTAGCCGTACATGGCGAGCCGGTCCACCATGTGCCGGGTGCCGGGGCGGGCGCTGGTCGCCGGGTCGATCTCGGTCAGCGGCACCTGCCCGTACCAGGCGAGCAGGAAAGCGTCCCGTTCGACGACCTCCATCAGCCCGAAGTAGACGGCCTCCTCCGGGCTGCCGCCCGAGGCGCAGCCGTTGGAGCTCTCCTGCACGAACCGGTTCTCCAGGCCGGGTGCGTGGTAGTAGGCGAGGATCTCGGGGACCGGGCGCGGCCGGGCGTCGCGCAGCGACCAGCCCCACACCCAGGGGATCTCCCGGTCGGGGGTGAAGGGCCGCACCCGGGGGTTGGCCCGGTAGAAGTCCTCGGAGTAGAGGCCGGTCAGGCGGGGGTCGACGGCGTCCGGCCCGAGGTCGTCCAGGGAGGCGACGAGACCGGTGGTCCGGCCGCGGGCGCGCATTCCCGCGTAGCGCTCCAGTCCTTCCAGGACGCCGATGCGCAGGCTGTGCGCGTAACTGTCCGCGTGGCCGCCCCAGAAGGTCTCGCGCAGGTAGGCGCCGGAGCGGGTCGAGAAGCAGCCGACGGTCGCGGAGGTCGTGGTCGACGCGACGTCGCAGATGACGGACGGTCCGAGCGCCCCCCAGTGCGGGTTGGCGAAGGCGTCCACGGGCAGCCGGTAGTCCTCGACCCGGCGGACCCGGAAGGCGCCCGGCCGGTACTTGGGCGCGGGCCGCAGGGTCAGCGCGGCGCCCTCGGCCGTGTCCGGTCCCGGCGCACCGCAGGCGGGGCACTCCGGGTCGGGCACCAGCGGGTGACGGCGTACGGTCATGGCGTCCAGGTCCAGCAGGTGCACCTCGGGGTAGGGGGCGCCGTCGGCGTCCGGCCGTGCGGCCTCCTCGGCGACGGCGGCCATCAGCGCGGCCACGGCGGTGGCGGCGAACGGGGTGGCGTACGGCCAGGGGGCCACCGACCGGGTGCCGGAGCCGAGTTCGAGTCCTTCGCGCAGGGGCACGGAGCGCACCCCCTGCCACCGCCGCTCCAGGCAGGTCCCGCATCCCGCGTCCCGTCCTGCCGCGGGCCACGGCCCGACCAGCACCTGACGCCCGTAGAGGCGTACCGGTACGTGCTCCCGGGATGCGGCAGGGGCGGTGTACGCGTCCCTGACACCCAGGGCGCCCACCGCAGGGGCGGGGGCCGGTCCGGTGCGGACCTCTTCCAGGGCTTCCCGCAGGGCACCGGCGAACCGGCGGGCGGACTCCGCCCGCGCGGCCGCCTCCCGGGGCGGATCCGCCCGTCCGGGGCGGGCCACGGTCTCAGCGTGCATCGGTGGCCACCGTGAGCAGGACGCGGACGGTGTGGATGCCGGCGGTGGGCAGGTCCGCCGCGTGCGTCGGCACGACGAGCGCGTCCCGTCCGCCGTCGGCGAGGCGCTCCAGGATCCGGGTCCAGTCCGTGGGCTCCCCGGACGCGGCTGCGGCGGTCGCGGTGACCGGGACCAGGGCGGCGTCGAGGTCACGCAGCAGCGGGTCGCCGGTGTCGGGCGCGCCCAGGCCCTCGGCGGCCAGCTGCACCTGACCGAGCAGGTCGCGCAGGGCGTCGACGGCGGCGGCCCCGAGGTCCAGGGCGGCGCCCACGGCCCAGCGTGCGGGCGTCCCGTCCCCGCCGGTCCGGGCGAGGACGACACAGGCGCCGGAGTGCGCACGCTCCCCGAGGTCCAACAGGTCGACGGTGATGCCGAGATGGCCCGCGGACCGCAGCAGGAAGGTCACCTCGGGGTCCTCGCCGAGGGCCGGGGGCGGGATCACCGCCGTGTCCCCGGCGCCCCTGACGGCCCGTCGGAGGGCGTCGTGGGCGAGTGCCGACAGGAGGCCCGCCGCGGCGGCCTCCGGCAGGTCCGCGCCCGCGCCCGCACCGGCGCGGGTCGGCTCGAACCGGCGGTCACGGTTGTCCGGGCCGAACGGGCGTACGGCCCCGGCGGGCACCCGTACCTGTTCCTTCGTCACGAGCGAGGTGGCCGGCACCCATGCGGTGGTCCCGTCGCCGCCGGTGCCCGACGCGATCGTCAGCACGGCGGGGCCGGCCCCGGGCAGCTCCCCGGCGGGTGCGTCCGCCGCCGGGGCCGCGGGCACCACGTGTTCGGCGTAGAGGACGGCGGCGGCGTTCAGTGCGCGCAGCCGGGCGCCGGCGGTGTGGTGGACGTCGAAGGCGGTGACGGTCCGGGTGACTCCGGGGCCGAGGCCGAGCACGACGGACCCCACCTTCAGGGGTGTCTGCGTCAGCGGTTCGTCCGCGTACCGGGTGAAGACTCCGGTGTGCGGGCGGACCAGCGCCGAGCGGCGCTCCAGCTCGGCCAGGGGGCCCTCGGCCGCTTCGTCGTCGGGGGCGGTGGCGACCGTCGGCAGGAACGCCGGACGGGCCGGGGCGGACGCCAGGTCGACGGGTTCCGGGCCGCCCGCGAGGGTCCGGCCGGCACAGAACGGGCAGCGCGGGTGGGGCAGCAGCGGTTCCGAGGCGACGTCGAAGGACGCCATGTCCTGGATCAGCACCTGTCCCCGGGTCTCGGCCGGCAGCGCACCGGTGACCAGGCGGAACACCTCGTAGCCGAGCAGGTTGCCGAGCATCGCGGCGAGCGGGCCCGCGGGCTGATCGCCGGAGGTGCCGGTGCCCAGGGCCAGACCGCTCCACAGGTCCGCGGCGGCGCTCGGCTCGCTGTCCCCCGCACCGCCCAGCCGCAGGGCGGCGCAGGACCAGCAGCCCGCCGCGTCCGGGGTCATCACGGGCCCGACCACGGCCCTGCGGCCGAACGTCCAGGCGGGGAGCAGCGTGCGGCCCTGCGGAACCCCCTCGCGCAGCAGCGCCAGCACGGTCCGGGGCACGTCGGGGCCGGACGCGGCCACGACGACGTCGTAGCCCTCGTACGCCGCCCAGCCGGGCGGTGGCGAGCCGGCCTGCCGTGCCGGGAGCAGGGTCGTCTCGACGGGGCAGTCGTGCTCCGCGAGCTCCGCCGCCTCCTGGTGGATCGCCTCGAACTGCTGGGACGTCACGCCGGCGGAGCCGTCCGCGAGGGCGGCGTCGAAGGCGACGGCCGCGCAGCCGTTGCGTATCAGGGACAGCACGCACCAGCGGGCGACGGGGCCGTCGCCGAGGACGGCGACCCGGGTGGCGCGGAAGCGTGCGAAGCGGGCCTCGGCGGCGTCGGCGTAGTGGTCCACGTACGCGATCTGCTGCGCGAAGCGGGAGGCGACGGCCGGCACGGTCACGAGGGCGCCGTCGGCATCGTCGGGTGCCGGGACCGGCCGGGCGAAACCACGCGCGTAGAGCGCTTTCACGAGTTCGCCCACCATGGCCTTCTGGCGTTCCCCGAACCCCTGGCAGATCTCGTCGACGGAGCTGCTGCCGTCCAGGTGCGGGACGAGCAGGGTGGCGAAGCGGTAGGCGGACGGGGAGGTGAGCTGGAAGCCGCCGTCGGCGTTGTGGAAGATCACGCCGTCGGGTGTCTGGGTGAACAGGACGTCGCGGCGGACCCGGGGTCTGGTTCCGGCGGTCTCTGCGTACGGTGTCGTGGCCATGCGTGCGTCACACCTCTTGGTCTGGGGTCGGACGGGGCGGCCCGGGGTCTGGGCCCGTACAGGGGCTGGGCGAGGTGGTGCGGGGCGCGGGACGGCGTGCGGGCCGTCAGCGCAGGGCGGCCGGCGGCCGGTCGGCCGGCTGCCGGCTCTCCTCGCGGCGGGGCGGGCGGAGCACGGTGGGCTGATGCGCGGTCCGGGGCGCGGCCCGGCGGGCGTGCGCCCGCAGGAGTTCGTGCATCCGGAACGCTCCGGGCGGGCCCTCCTCCAGCAGGCCCGCGTCGAGGAGCTGTTCCATCACCGCCTCCGCCGTCTCCTCCGGCATGCCGAGGACGTCGGCGGCCCGCCCGGGGGTCAGGGGGAGGTGGGCCGTCGCCCCCAGCCGGAGGTGGGCGTCGGCCAGCGGAGGGGGCAGCCGGTGCAGCGCCCCGTCCAGCAGGAGGGGCACGGACATGCGGGGGTCGTCGGCCAGCGTCAGCCGGGCCGGCAGATCGTGCCGCAGCCAGTCGGCGCAGTCGGCGATCCGCAGCCGGGGCCTGGTGAGCAGGCGGGCGGCGGCGATCCTCAGGGCGAGCGGGAAGTGGCCGCACAGGGAGGCCAGTCGCCGGGCCGCCGAGGGCTCGGCACCGACGCGTTCACCGCCCAGGACGGCGGTCAGCAGCGCGTGGGACTCCTCGGGTTCGAGGGCGCCCAGCCGGAACACGGCACCGCCGTGCGTGGCGACGAGTGCGGCCAGCCCCATCCGGCTCGTCACGATCGCCGCGCCGCCCGTGTTGGCGGTCAGCAGCGGACGCACCTGGTCGGGGTGGACGACGTCGTCGAGGACGAGGAGGCGGCCGCTTCCCTCGCCCGGCCGGGCGGGCAGGGCACGGCGCAGTTCCTCGGCCGCCTCCTCCGCCGGGAGCGCGGTGCCGTCGGAGCGGGTCAGTGGCAGCAGCAGGCAGCCCTCGGGATAGTGCCCGCCGGCCAGGTGCGCCGCGTGCAGGGCCAGGGCCGTCTTGCCGATGCCGGGAGCCCCGGAGAGCACCACGACCGACGTCCCGCACTGCTGACGTCGCGTCAGCAGTGTTACCAGCGCTTCCACTTCGGCCTCCCGCCCGGTGAAGCAGGGCACGGCGGGCAGGGGCGCGCCAGGGGCCGGCGGAGCGGCGGTCGGCCGCCGCTTCCCGCCCGTGGTTCCGCCCTCCGGGGAGGCGTCACGGGGCTCCGGGAGGGCGGGCGGCGCGAGGGAGACCGGGGCACGCCCGGTGTCGAGGGTCCCGAGGTCGTCACCGCGCAGGATCGCCAGCTCCAGCCGCTGCAGGTCCGCCCGGGGGTCGACGCCCAGTTCCTCCCGGAGACGGCCCTTGACCCTGCGGTACTCCGCGAGGGCCTCGGTCTGCCGGCCCGTCCGGTACAGGGCCAGCATCAGTTGCTCGGAAAAGCGCTCATGGGCGGGGTATACGCGCGTAACCTCCCAAAGATCGACGAGTATCTCGCGGCAGCGCCCGTGCTCCAGCTCGATGTCGCCGACCCTCTCCAGCACCCTCAGCCGCTCCTCCGCGAGCCTCGGCACCTCGTCGCGGTGGAGCAGGTCGGAGGGGACGTTGGCGAGCAGCGGCCCCTGCCACAGTGCGAGGGCGGCCCGCAGCGTGTACAGCTCGGACTCCTCCCCCGACCCGGCCGCGCGGTCGACGAGCTGACGGAAGTGCAGCAGATCGAGCGTCCCGGCGTCCGCCCGGACGCGGTAGCCGCCGGCGACCGCCGTGACGGCCTGGTCCTCGATTCCGTACTTGGCGAAGATCCGGCGCAGGCGCAGGACGCAGCTCTGGAGCGCCGCCTTCGCCGTAGCGGGCTGATCCTCGCCCCACACCACACCGCGCAGATGATCGGTGGAGACCACCGAGCCCGGGCGGATGAGCAGCGCGGCCAGCAGAGCGGTCGGTTTGGACGGCGGGAGCACGACCACGTCCCGTCCGTCGGTGATGCTCAAGGGCCCGAGCAGTTGGAATCGCACCGTCGTCCGCCCTTCCTCCCTGGGGTTCTCCACGTCCGGGTCGAGCCGCACGGGTGCCGTGCCTACTGCCAGCCGAAGTCGTGGGGGTCGTGGCCGGGTCTCGGCACCTCGGGGCGGGCCGGGGGCTGCGGCGGGCAGGGGGTGGTGTGGGTGGCAGAGACGCGGACCTCCGCGGCCTGGGCGGGCACGGCGAAGGCGCCGAGAGCGGCGCCGGCCAGCACCAGGGCACCGAAGGCCAGACAGGAGGCACGGTGGACATGAATCATGTGAGGAGCCCTTCCAACCATCTGTGGGGACCGGTGGACAGCATGGTGAGTTTTGTACGGAAGTGACGACACGGTGAAGGCAAGACCGGTGGACCGATGGGGCCATGGCCCTTTCCGTCCAGAGGCCCGTCGGGATCCTGCCCGAATCCGGTCCGCGTCCTGCCCGGAATCCGTCCGCTTTCCGTACAGACCCTGTACAGCCGCCGTACGGATTCCCCGCGATGCCCGGCGCGGGCCGCTTCGGCCCCATGTCCGAAGCGGCCCGCGCGTGCCATGATCTTCACTGGGGTCTTTCGTTCGGGCGGGGCCGGATCGGAGGGTCGGGATCCGCGCCGTGCGACCGCCGGCAACGCGGCGAGGCGCGGTGCCGGGACACGTCAGCCCGGCACGATCCGACGGAACACCCCAGGCGTCATCGGAGGGACGACGAGCGCTGCCCGGGTCGAGCAGTGGGACCGGAGCAGGCGCCTGTGTCGTGACGAGGGGGGACGATGCTCGACCGGTTGGGTCTGGACCCGCTGACGGAGACGGTGTACCGGGCGATGCTCGGCAGCCCCCTGGCGACCCCGGAGGAGCACCGTGCACGGCTGGGGCTGACCACGGATCAGCTCGACAGGGCCGTCGGCCTGCTGCGCGGCCTGTCGCTGGTCCGCCCGGCGGCGGACGGGGACCCGCAGCGGATGCACGTGGTCAATCCCCGGCTGGGCCTGGAGCTGCTGCTGGCCCGGCAGCGGGCCGAGCTCGCCGCCCGCAGGCAGCGGATGGAGGAGGGCGAGGCGGCGGTCGCCGAGCTGCTCAGCGAGTTCACCCCCGCCCATCCCGTGCCCGGCGAGTCCCCGGTGGTCCACCTGGACGGCGTGGACCACGTCCGGGACTATCTGGCCCGGCTGCACGACGAGGTGGAGGACGAGATCCTGACCTTCGCCACGGGCGGGGCGCAGACCGAGGAGAACATGCGCGCCTCCCGGCCGCTCAACCAGCGCCTGCTGGCCCGCGGCGTCCGGATGCGTACGGTCTACCTCGACAGCATCCGCAATCACGCCCCCACGGTGGCGCACGTCAAGTGGCTGTCGTCGATCGGCGGAGAGACACGCACCGCCCCCTCCCTCAGCACGCGCATGATCATCACCGATCACCGGCTCGCCCTGGTGGCCCTGGACGACCAGGACTCCTCGCTGGGCGCGCTCGTCGTGTCGGGCCGGGGGCTCATCACCGCCCTGGAGGCGCTGTTCGAGAGCGTGTGGGGGCGCGCCCAGCCGCTCGGCCCGGCCGAGAAGCACGAGGCGTGCTCGCTGACCCGTCAGCAGGACGAGGCCCTGCGGCTGCTGGCGCGGGGATACACGGACGAGGCCATCGCCAAACGTCTCGGCGTCTCCCCGCGCACGGCCCGCCGCATCGCCACCGGCCTCATGGGCCACCTCGACGCCCGCAGCCGCTTCCAGGCGGGTGTCCACGCGGTGCAGCAGGGCTATCTGCCGACCGGGGGCCCCACTCCCTGAGACACGGGAGCGGGGCCGGCCCGTGGGCACCGCATCCCCGCGGTCAGTCGGGCAGCGGGACGCGGATGACGGGGTCGAAGGGGTGCTTGTTGAAGCCGGTACGCAGATTGCGGCACTCCGGCGCCTTGCACATGAAGAACTCCTCGACGCCCCTGCGGCCCGTGCGGTTCTTCAGCCAGTCCTTCTCGGTGACGGTGAGGGACCGGTGCTCCTCGTCGGAGCCACAGGTGTAGCAGTACATCGCACGAGATGGCATGAAACCTCCTGATACGGACGGACAAGCCGGTCAGGAGCATACGGATAAACAGTGCGGGCCGGACAGTACGTCACCCACCCGCACACAAGAACGACCCCGTCCCCCGTGCGAGGGACGGGGGACGGGGCCGGGGGGCGGGGCCGGGGACGCTCGGCGCGTCAGTTCGCGCCCGCGCCTCCAAGGCTCTTGAGGAACTTCGCGGCGACGGGGCCCGCGTCGGCACCACCGGAGCCGCCGTCCTCCAGCATCACGCACCACGCGAGATCGCTGTCGCCCTGGTAGCCGATCATCCAGGCGTGGGTGCGCGGCGGCTTCTCCTCGCCGAATTCGGCCGTACCGGTCTTGGCGTGCGGTTCCCCCGGCAGCCCTGTCAGGGCCTGCCCCGCCCCGTACGTCACCGTCGCCCGCATCATCTCCCGCAGCGAGCCGACGACCGCCGGGTCGAGCCGCGCCGCCGCCTCGTGCTTCTTCTTGACCGCCTCGGGGACCAGCACCGGCTGCTTGAAGGTCCCCTCCTTCACCGTCGCCGCGATGGAGGCCATCACCATCGGGGACGCCTGCACCCGGGCCTGGCCGATCGTCGACGCCGCGAGGTCGTTGTCCGAGGTGTTCACCGGGACCGAGCCGTCGTACGTCGTGTAGCCGACGTCCCAGACGCCGCCGATGCCGAAGGCCTCCGCCGCGTCGTGCAGGGCCGACCCGCCGACCTTGCCGCGGTTCTCCACGAACATGGTGTTGCAGGACTTGGCGAAGGAGTCCCTGAAGGTCGAGCCGGCCGGCAGGGTGAACTGGTTCTGGTTCTCGAACTTCTGTCCGTCGACATGGGCGAACTTGGGACACTTCACCACGTCGGTGGGCTTCAGGCCCGCCTTCAGCAGCGCGGCAGCCGTGACGACCTTGAAGGTCGAGCCCGGCGGGTACTTCCCGGCCAGGGCGCGGTTCAGCCCGCCCGCGGGCCGGTTGGAGACAGCCAGGATGTTGCCGGTGGAGGGTGCGACGGCGACGAGTGCCGCGTTCACCTTCAGGCCGTCCAGGGCCTCCGCGGCCGCGGTCTGCACCTTCGGGTCGATGGTGGTCCTCACCGGCTTGCCGGGCTTCGCCGTGCTCTTGGTGAGGGACGCCTGCGCCTGGCCCGACTGCCGGTCGGCGACCACGATCTCGCTGGTGGCCCCGGTGCCGCCGCGCAGCTGCTTGTCGTAGCGGGCCTCCAGACCGAAGGCGCCCTTGCCCTGCTCGTCGACGGAACCACGCAGCGAGGCGGCCTGCAGGTCGTCGCCGTTGGTGTCCAGTACGGCGGCCCGCTCGGCCACCGCCTTCAGTGCGAGCGTCTGCCCGGGCTTCAGCCGGGGGTGGATCGTCGGCGAGTCGAACACGACGGTCCAGGCATCCGCCTTGCGGACGACCGTGGCCTCGGAGTCGTAGCGGAAGACACCGACCGCGGGAATGCTGAGCTTCGCGGTATAGGGGACGGCGACGTCGCCCTTGTCGTTCTTCTTGCCCTCCCCCGCCGCGAGCACCGTCTTCGTCGGCTTGAGGTTGGTCATCACCGAGGTGAGCAGGGACTCCGCGTTCTCCGGCGAGTCGGACAGCGCGCCGGCGTCCGCGGACTTGCCCGCGGCCCAGGCGTCGAGGAACTTCTGCAGCTGCGCCGTGGCGGCCACGATCTCCGGATCCTTGTCCGGACCGTCGTCGGACCACGCCTGGTAGCCCCACCACCCGGCGCCCCCGGCCAGGACGACGGCCGCGGCCACGCCCAGCACCGGTCCTCTGCCCCGGCGGCGGGAACTGCGGTGGTCATGACGTGCCATGCGTTGCAGCGTGGGGTCGGACACTCTGGGTTGTCTCCTCGTCTGGCGCAGACGTCTCTCCCGCGACCGGACCGTCTCCGGTCACCTTCCGACACGCTAACCGCTGCTCCCCGGCGTCGGGCTACCACAGAGAGTGTGCGGAGAGCGAGCCGAGAGCGGGCGGAGAGGGGGAAGGACATGGCGGAGCCGGCCCGTGGCACACCGCCGGAGCGGTGTGCCACGGGCCGGCGCTGTGCGGCCCGCCCGGGCGGGCCGCTCCGGTCAGGCGCGCGGCGTGAAGGAGATCACGTCACCCGCGTGCTCCCCGCCGGACAGCTGCCCGTAGCGGTCGGTGCGGATGTAGACCCGGTGCAGCCACCGGTCCTCCCCGTCCCAGCGCGGGGTGAACGGCGTACGGGCGTGCGTGGTGCGGAAGTTGTCGACGATCAGGACGTCTCCCGGGATCAGGTGCACCGCCTCGGTCGCCTCGTCCAGCGCCTTGGAGAGCGCCGCCACGGCTTCGACGTCCCGGGGGTCCTCGGGGGCGAGGAGCTCACGGTCGTATCCGAGGAGCGGGTCCTCCGCGTTGCCGTACAGGGGCTTGACCTGGGCTATCGCCCCCGGGTCCTCGACACCGCCGCGGAAGGCGACATCGACGCAGCAGGGCATCTTGCGGTCGAAGAGGTGCTCGCGGAACCCCTCGGGCACCAGGGGCAGCGCCTTGCGCACCGACCCGACGAGGGTGGCGGCCCGGCGCTCGTGGTCGGCCCGGGAGCAGGCGAGCATGACGTAGTTGGGCTGGAGGCTGTGGTAGGCCATCTCCGTGTGGAACTCCAGCAGGGTCTCGGAGGTCTCCGAGGAGAGGTGGTGCGCACCGGGCGACGGGTACACGTCGTGGTAGACGGTGCCGCTGCGCAGCTCCGCGTACCCGGTGTGCAGACCGAGCCTGCGTCCGACGATGCCGAGCATCGCCTCCATGGTGAGGAGGGGGCGGTCCACCGGCGCCGGGGTGGACTCCGGTGTGCGCGGCAGGTCCTCGGCGGCTTCCACGGGCAGCCCGCGCAGCAGCAGGTAGCCGTCCTCGTTACCCCTTTCGTTGAAGGAGTCCAGGGCCTCGGCGAGGGACGGCGGCAGGTCGCCGGCGGCGTCCAGCGCGGCGTCCAGGAAGCCTCGCAGGTCCTGGCGGGGAATCGTGGGCAGCCTGGTGACGAGGTCCAGAAGTTCGTCGCGGAGTGCAGTGCAGTCGATGACGGTCACGCGAGGTTCCTTCCTTTGGTGTGGGCGCGGGCGTACTGGAACAGCAGTTCCGCGCCGATCTCGGTCGCCAGGACGGAGGTGATCCCGGCGTGGTCGTACGGGGGCGAGACCTCCATGACGTCGAAGCCGACCGGCCGCAGCTCGCCGACGCAGCGCAGCAGGGCCAGGACTTCGCGGGAGGACAGCCCGCCGGGCGCGGGGGTTCCCGTGCCCGGGGCGAAGGCGGGGTCGGCGACGTCGATGTCGACCGACACGTAGACGGGCCGGTCGCCGATGAGCTCCTTGACCAGCGCGTGGATCCCGGCGGTGCCGGTCTCCACGAACTCGTCGGCGGTGACGATGCGCACGCCCTTCCCGCGGGCGAAGTCCAGCGAGTCGGGCTGGGGGTTGTGGCCCCGGATCCCGATCTGCACGGTGCGCTGCGGGTCGATGAGCCCTTCGTCGATGGCGTGCCGGAAGGGCGTCCCGTGGTGGAACTCCCCGCCGTAGAAGGCGGGGTTGGTGTCGGAGTGCGCGTCGAGGTGGACCACGGCGACGGGGCCGTGCTGCTCGGCCACGGACCGCAGGGCGGCCAGGGTGAGCGAGTGGTCGCCGCCGAGCATCAGGAAGGCGGCGTTCTCCTTGAGGAGGTCGCGCAGATGCCGGTGGGCGGTCTCCATGGCGATGTGCATGTTGAACGGGGTGAGGTCGATGTCCCCGCCGTCCACGCAGTCGATGAGTTCGAAGGTGCCGGGACCCCGGTCGATGCCGACCCCGTGGATCAGGCCGGACTCGTTGCGGATCGCCCGGGGGCCGAAGCGTGCCCCCGGACGGTAGCTGGTCCCCCCGTCGTAGGGGGCGCCGATGACGACGACGTCGCGCCCGCGGGGGCGTGGGTCGTGGGGTAGACGCATGAAGGTCGGGATCTGCGCGTAGCGGGGCGAGATCGTGGTGTCGACGCGTTCCACGGCGCTGTCACTCCTCTCGGCCGGTAGGGGTAAGGGGGGCGGTCTGCCCGTTCACTCGGACTCCTTCAGCCGGTCGGCCACCTGCCGCACCGCGTCGGCGGTCGCCACCTCGGCCGGCGGCAGCCCCTCGACGACGACCCGGTCGAAGATCTCCTGGACGACCAGCCGTTTGGCCCGGTGGATGTCGGCTTCGGGAATGCCCGCGTCCATCAGCAGGAGGCTGAAGGACGACGTGGTCCCCGATCCCTCGTGCACGCCGAGCTTGGGCCGGTTGACCGTCTCCTCGGGGAGGAGTCCGGACATGGCCTCGCGCAGGACCCACTTGTCGCGGCCGTAGCGCCGCTTGAGTCCGGCCTCCAGCCCGACCAGCAGGTCGAGCACGTCCCGGTCCCAGTAGGGGTGGGTGGACCAGTGCCCCCGGATCCCGGACAGCACCGGGGTCATCTCGTTGAGCCCGTCGAAGGTGGCCATGTCGAGCGCCACCGCCGTGTCCAGCTGGGGCAGCCGGTCCTCCCGGTGCATGCCGGCGAGCGGGATGTCCGCCCCGTAGCCGGTGAGGATGCGCCGGGCCGGGCCGTCGAGCGCCCGGTACAGGGCGGTCAGCGGCAGCAGGTACTCGATGATGTCCGGGTCGACGGACTCGGACGCCCACACCGCGTGCGGGAGCTGGCCGAGCAGGTCCGCCGTGGGAATGGTGATCTCCCGGTGGCGGGAGCCCAGGTGGGTGGCGACCACGCCCGCCTCGGCGAACTCGTCCGAGGTGTCGGTGCCCATGGACAGGGTGTCCAGCGGGCCTTCGGTGTGCGCCGCGGCCAGCGCGGCGACCCCCGAAGAATCGATTCCTCCGGAGAGCACCACCAGCGGAGCCGTGCCGGCGGTCCGGGCCCGGACGGCCCGCTCCAGCGTCTCGCGGACGGCGGTGGTCGCGTCGGACTCGGCCATGACGCGCCGGGAGACCGGCGGTGTCCAGGTGCGGGTGCGCACGGCGGCTCCGGTGCGGACGTCGAGGTCCAGCACCGCCCCCGCGGGCACCTGGTGGACCCCGGGCACCCGCCGCACCCGGCGCGCCTCGGGGACGGGCCGGCCCGACGGAGGGGTCCGGGCCGCCTCCGGTACGAGCGACTTGATCTCCGTGGCGGCGAGGACCCGGCCGGGCGCCGGCAGGATGTACAGGGGTACGGAGCCGGCGTGGTCGGTGGCGGCGAGGACCCGGTCACCGGTGGCCACGACCGCCGCGAAGCGGCCGTTGAGCAGCCGGAAGGCGTGCAGGTCGTAGACCTTCAGGAGTGCGAGGAGCAGGTGCGCGTCGCCGCCGTCCCCGGCACCGGGCGGGAGGACGGAGACGAGCTCCTCCCGGTTGTAGAGCTCGCCGGCCAGCACGAGCGCCATGTCCCCGGAGCGGGCGACGGCCCGCTCGGGCGCACCGGAGTGCACGAGTACGGCGTCGAGGGTCTGGGAGCGGAGGGCCTGCGCCACGGGGGCGTGGGACCCTTGGGTCGCGAAGACGGGCGCGAGGCCCTGGCCTCCGCCCGGATGGGCGGAGACCAGGAACCCCGTCGCCGCGGGAAGTGTCTGATCCATGATCAGATGCTCAGGGCCCCGAAGCCGCCCGAGGTGAAGTCGTAGTTCACCGGCACCTCGATCAGGAACGGGCGGCCGAGCCCGGCTCCCTTGCGCAGCGCCGCGAGGAGGTCCTCGCGGGTGGCCGCCTTGACCGCCTCGACGCCGTTGGCCCGCGCGAGCTCGGTGAAGTCGACCCCGGTGAACTTCACGGCCGGGTCGTGCGAACGCTGGTGGCCGAGGTTCTGGTAGAGCTCGATCAGACCGTTGGTGTCGTTGTTGACGACGACGGTGACGATCGGCAGGTTCAGCCGGGCGATGGTCTCCAGGTCGGCGCTGTTGGAGTGGAAGCCGCCGTCGCCCGCGATGAGGAAGGTGGGCTGGCCGGGGCGGGCCATCTGGGCGCCGATCGCCGCGGGGATGCCGTAGCCGAAGCTGGAGCAGCCGGCCGAGGTGAGGAAGCCGAAGGGCTGGTCGGCACGGGCGAAGAGCACCCCGTAGTGCCGGAAGAAGCCGATGTCGGAGACGATGGTGCCCTCACCGGCCTCCGCGGTCTCCTCCATCACCGTGTTCATGGAGTCCATGACCTGGTGGACCCGCATGCCGTCCGCGTACTCCTCGGGGTCGGCGAGGAACTCGGTGATGCGCTCGCGGAGCGGGGTGATGTCGTGCGGGGTCTTCTTCGGGGTGTCCGCGGTCCCCTTGTCGAGGTGCTCGACGAAGGCCAGCACGTCGGTGACCACGTCGAGGTCGGGACGGTAGACCCGGGGGATGGGGTTCACCGTCGGGGAGACCCGGACGGTCTTCTTCTCGTCGCCGCGGCTCCACATCGAGGGCCGCAGGTCCTCGGCGTAGTCGTAGCCGAGGGTCACGATGACGTCCGCCGGACCGAACAGGGTCTCCAGCGCCGGGAAGGACAGGATGCCGTCCATGTAGCCGGTCACCGCGCCGTAGTTGAGCGGGTGGCCGTGCGGCAGGACGCCCTTGGCGATGTACGTGGTGATGACGGGGACGTCCAGGCGCTCGGCCAGGGCGCGGATCGCCGGGACCGCTCCGGAGCGGATGGCGGCGGCGCCGACGACGAACACCGGGTGCTCGGCGCCCGCGACCAGGGCGGCGGCCTCGTCGGCCGTCTTCTCCCAGCCGTCCTGGACGGCGCCGACCGGCTTCGAGGGGGTCCGTGCCGCCGGGTGGGTCACCGTCGAGTCGACGTCGGTGCCCAGCAGGTCGACGGGGATGGAGATGAAGCTCGGGCCGACCGGCTCGGTCATGGCCGCGGCGACCGCGGAGTCCACCAGGTCGGTGATCTCGTCGGGGCGCTGGAGCTCGACCGCGTACTTGGTCATGGGGCGCATGACGGCGACCGAGTCGAGGCACTGGTGCGTGTCGTTCGGGAAGATGTCGTGCGACTCCGACTGCGCCGCGAGGGCGATGACCGGCGAGCGGTCCAGGATCGACGTCGCCACACCCGTGGCCAGGTTGGTCATGCCGGGGCCGAGCGTGGCCCAGCAGGCCTGCGGCCGGCCGGTGATGCGGGCCAGGACGTCGGCGGCGACACCGGCGGTGAACTCGTGCCGGGTGAGGACGAAGTCGATTCCCGGCGCCTCGTCGAAGAGGATGGAGGCGGCTTCACGGCCGACGACACCGAACACCGTCTCCACACCGTGCTCGTGCAGGCGCTTGAGCAGTGCGTGTGCGGCCGTCGGGTTGTTGCTGGGCTTGGTCGATACACGGGACATGCGGCGTCGTCTCCAGGATCTCGACGGGGAAGCGGATTGCCGTCACCGTGCCGGTGACTTCTCTCCACTGCCTCTCCACCGCCTATCCGACCGCGCTGTACAGGGGTTCAAGGCAGCACCGGAGCCTGTTCGGCGCTTGCGGACCGCCCCCGCGTGGTGCCTGAATAGACATACGAGAGTACGCATATGAAAGAAGGCGATCATGACTGAACCGACCACCCGGGACCCCGAGGGCTTCGTGGTGCACACCGCTCCGGTCGGGATGTCCGACGACGGGCGCGACGACTTCACGGTGCTGGCCTCGACCGTCCCGGCACAGGTCAGCGCGGTGTTCACCAAGTCACGGTTCTCCGGGCCCAGTGTGGTGCTCAGCCGGTCGGCCGTCGCCGACGGCCGGGCACGCGGCGTCGTCGTCGTGGCGCGCAACGCGAACGTGGCCACGGGCCCCGAGGGTGACCGCAACGCACGCGAGGTGCGGGACTCGGTGGCCGCGGCGACGGGGCTCGCCGAGGACGAGCTGCTGATCGCCTCCACCGGAGTGATCGGCCTGCAGTACCCGATGGAGCAGATCCGCGATCACATCAAGACGCTTTCGTGGCCGTTCCCCGACGGCGGGTTCGACCGGGCGGCCCGGGCGATCATGACCACGGACACCCGGCCCAAGGAGGTCAGGGTGCGGTGCGGTGCGGCGACCCTGGTGGGCATCGCCAAGGGCGTGGGGATGCTGGAACCCGACATGGCCACCCTGCTGACGTTCTTCGCCACGGACGCCCGCCTGGAGCAGGCGGAGCAGGACCGGATCTTCCGGAGCGTCATGGACCGCACGTTCAACGCGGTGTCCATCGACACGGACACCTCCACCAGCGACACGGCTGCGCTCTTCGCCAACGGGCTGGCCGGCCCGGTCGATCCGGCGGAGTTCGAGGAGGCGCTGTACGAGGTGGCGCTGGCCCTGGTGAAGAACATCGCCAGTGACGGCGAGGGCGCGAGCAAGCTCATCGAGGTGCAGGTCAGCGGGGCGCGCGACACCGCGCAGGCCAAGCGCGTCGGCAAGACCGTGGTCAACTCCCCGCTGGTCAAGACGGCCGTGCACGGCAGCGACCCGAACTGGGGGCGGGTGACGATGGCGATCGGCAAGTGCACCGACGACACCGACATCCTCCAGGAGAACGTCACTGTCCGCTTCGGTACGACCGAGGTCTATCCGCAGCACGCCGGGGGCCCCGGCGACGCCGAGCTGCGGGCGTCGGTCGCCGACCACATGCGCGGGCAGGAGGTCGTCATCGGTATCGGCCTGGGCATCGGCGACGGTGAGTTCACGGTCTACGGCTGCGACCTGACGGAGGGGTACGTCCGGCTGAACTCGGAGTACACGACCTGATCCCGGCCGCCCCCGCGCCCCGGCCCCGCCACTGACTCAAATGCGTCACCGCACCGCGATCACTCCGTAGGGTGACCGGTGATCAGCACAACGTGAACGAGGTGGCGCATGGGTCAGTTGCGAAGGTCGGTACTGAGGGGGGCGCTCGGCGCCGGTGCGGCGGGGCTGCTGATCGGCGGGGCCGCCCCGCTGCCCGGGGCGCGCGCCCGCGCCGTGCCGACGAGGACCGCGCTCGGCCTGCGGTGGCTGGGGGTGTCCGGCTGGGAGCTCTCCTTCGCCGGGCGCAGCATCCTGTTCGACCCGTATCTGAGCCGGATGCCGTACGCGGACGGGGGCGGGGCGCTCGACGGCGCCCTGCCCCTGCGGCTGGACCCGGCGGCCGTCGAACGGGTGGCCGAGGACGGGCTCGCCGGGGCGCCGGAGCTGATCCTGGTCAGCCACGGGCACTTCGACCACATCGCCGACGTGCCCCAGCTGCTGGCCCGGCCCGGGTGGCGCGACCGGCGCATCCGGACCCTCTGCGACACCACCTCGCGGCACCTGCTGTCCGCGATGGGGACCCCCGCGAAGCGGATGAACGACGTCATCCCGGTGTACGGCGGCGACCACCTGCAGTTCGACGGGTACAGCGTGGAGGTGTTCCGCAGCCTGCACAGCCGGCAGGAGGACTACACGTCCTTCGCCCCGGGCCACCGGGACTCCGCCCCCACGCGCCCCCGGACGCTCGGCGACCTGGTGGAGGGCCGGACCCTGGCGTTCCAGGTGGCCGTGGAGGGCGGCCCGACGGTCCTGCTGACCGGCACGAGCAACTTCGCGGAGCGCGAACTGACGGGCGCGCGGCCCGATGTGGCGGTGATCGGGATGAGCGGGCACGCCGCCGTCCACGGCTACCCGGACCGGCTCCTGTCCGTGCTGGGCGCGCCGCCGCTGCTGGTACCCGGCCATCACGACGACATGGTGACTCCGCTGGGCGACTCCGGCGTCTTCCGCACGGCCTCCCCCGAGGCCGTGTCGGCGCTGGGGCGGGCCGCCGCCCGCCAAGCCGCACCGGGCGGCTGCAGGGTCCTGACCCCCCGCCACCTCGAGGTACTGGACATCACCGGCGAAGCGGACACATGAGCGCCGCCAGCCCCCTCGTCGGCATGGCTCAAGCAGGACATCGCTTTTCGGCCGCCCGAACGGAAACGTGATTCCGCCGACCATCAGTCAATTTTCGCCAACACTGGACTAGACCAATACTCCGGCGCGTCCGATTCCGGGTCAGCGCACTCCGTAATGATCCAGGTCCCCGCACCGCTCGCACTCCGGCCCCGTCGGAAGCACACACTCCGCACCCCTTGCAACGATCCAGGCCCCATGCGGTATCGGCCACCGGAGCGCCTGCCGAACGGGCAGTCACTCCGCGCCATCGACAGCCGGTGACTCGTGTCGGTCTTTACCCTCCGTATACCTGCACCAAAGGCCTGGTACCGACCATTCCCCCCACCGCCATGAGTCGGTTTCCGGCCGCACCGATCCAGGACGCGTTGACGAGGGGGGACACGCTGATTACTGTCCTGACTCGACAGAACGGCACTCGCTACGCGTGTAGTACCGACAGTTGTTGATCACCGAAGTTCTTTCTGTTCAGCGCATCCTCAGACCACCGCAGCGGAGCTCAGAATTTCGGAATTGGGGGAATACGTTCGTGGACAGGCAGTACGGGAGAACCCCTTTGGCCAGCGTCCAGGTCCGCATACTCGGACCTGTCTCCATGGTATTCAACGGCCGGCCGGTTCCCCTGGCCGGGCAGCGACAGCTCAGGGTTCTGACAGCTCTCGCACTTGTTCCGGGACGGGCCGTCCCCACCTCGCAGCTCATCGGTCACCTCTGGGGTGACCGGCCACCGAGAACAGCACCCGGCCAGCTACAGACCAGTGTCTGGATGATCCGCAGGGCACTGGCATCCGTCGGCGCGCCGCAGGAGATCGTCCAGTCGACCGCTTCCGGTTACCAACTCGACGCGGAATACTGCGAGATCGACAGCAACGCGTTCCGCAGCTCCGTCGTAACGGCGAAGCGGCTGCTCCGCAACAACTTGCCGGAGGATGCGCTGGAGCGGCTCAGAGAAGCGCTCGCACTCTGGCGGGGCCCGGCTCTCGCGACCATTTCGAGCAGTGATTTGCAGTCCCGTGCCGCCCGCCTCGAAGAGGAACGGGTCGCGGCATTGCAGCAGCGCATTTCACTGGAGATATCGCTCGGACAGTACGAGGAGGCGATCGGGGAACTGACCGATCTGATCGCGCTCCATCCACTGCGGGAAGAGCTTTACGCCCATCTGATGCTGGCGCTGTACCTCTCCGGCCGGCAGGCGGACGCCCTCGCGGTATTCCGCCGCGCGCGCAATACCCTCACCGACGAACTCGGAATCGACCCGGGCCCCAGGCTGACGATGCTGGAAAGGGCGATCCTGCGCCAGGACGCCGAAATGCTCACGGCCTCACCGGCGATGTCCCGGTACTGAGGAAACGTTTCGAGGGAAACGTTGTCGCCCGACGGCACACGTGCCGGAAGCACCCGCGCTCTTTCCGCGCCGGGTGCCTTCGGCGGTTGCGCCCTTCCGTGCCGGCCACACCGTCGGCGCATACGCGCCCGCCCGTCCTCGTCCGGGCGTCCGCACGGATCCGCCCCGTCCGGGCACG
This sequence comes from Streptomyces clavifer, assembly GCA_014651175.1. Classification (GTDB taxonomy): domain Bacteria; phylum Actinomycetota; class Actinomycetes; order Streptomycetales; family Streptomycetaceae; genus Streptomyces; species Streptomyces clavifer. The sequence goes on from BMWJ01000012.1 coordinate 40,343, forward strand.
GTACCGGTCATCCGGGTGACCGTCCGGCCGGAGGTCCGACCCCAGGCATCCGCCCGGCGGTCCGACCTCCGGCGTGCGCCCGGCCGTCCGACCTCCGGGCGCCCCCCTCCCTGGTGTCCGTCCGTCTATCCGCCGCCCGCTGCCGCGAACGCCGCGGCGGCCGCGCCCAGCACCACGACCTGGACGCCCACGGCGATCCAGGCCCGTACGGCGAGGGCCGGCGGACCGGAGAGCAGCAGGGCCCCCAGACAGACCAGGGCGGCCCTGGACGCCTCGTGCGCCACCGCCGCCCGGTCCGGGGAGCCGGTCAGGCCGCCGGAGACGGCCACCCCGAGGACCAGGACCACGACGAGGACCACGTCCAGCAGGAACAGCACCGCGGCCGTGCCGGCGTCGGCACGGCGGGAGACCTTCGTCATCGCACCCCTTCGTACGGAGGGCCCTCCCCGGCGGGGAGGGCCCTCTGCTTCGTCCCTGACGTGCTGGGCGGCCCGTGAGGGCCTCCGTCAGAGACCCATGCCCTGCATGGTGCGCTGCAGCGAGTCCGCGTACAGCCGCGCTCCACCGATCTTCGGGTGGAAGGACTGTGCGGACGCGCCGAGTTGCAGGATCGGCCAGTCGATGGCCGGTTCGTCGCTCTCGACCAGGTCCAGCACGATGCCGTGGACCTGTTCCGGGTCACCGCAGACGGCCTTGCCCGCGAAGTTCTGTGCGGGGTTGGAGTACCAGACGTTGACGCCCGCCGCCTTGGCGTCGTTCGCCGCGCCCTGCATCTCGGTGGCCAGGGTGGCCGCCATGCCGTTCAGCCAGGGGGCCTCCTCGGTGCCGATGCCCGGGATGCAGCTCCCGGAACGCTCGAGGAGCGGCGGGTACCCCATCAGGACGATCTTGGCGTTGGGGGCCTTCGCCTTGATCTTCTTCAGTGCGTCGACGATGGCGGGCCGGACCCGTTCCTTGGCGAGGCGTTCGGCCGCCACCCCGACGTCCAGACCCTGGTACGCCTCGTCGTCGACCCGGGAGTCGTTGTCCTCGAACGTCTGGTTCTGGCACAGCTCGGGCCAGCCGATGCCGCCGAAGATGCACTTCTGGATGATGTAGGCGAAGCGCGCGTCGTTGCCGCCGATGGACATGGTGACCAGGGTGGTGTTCTGGTCCAGGTATCCCTGGGACAGCTGCGGCAGTTCACCGTTCTGCGGGACGGTCGCGATGTTGTAGGTGCGGGCGCCCGAGCAGGCGACCATGTGGTAGTCCATGGCGGCCGACCGGCTGTCGTCCATGGACCCGATCGAGGCCGACCGGCCGGGAATGGTGGCCTGCCGGGACCACGTCTTGCTGGACCGGTGGCAGGAGTTGCGGGCCGAGGGGTTGCTGGGGTCGCGGTAGTTGGTCTCCCGCGCGTAGTCGACCCCGCCGGCCGCCGACGCGCCCTCGCCCGAGGAGTACGAGTCGCCCAGCGCGACGACCATGTCCTTGGGCTTCGCCGACAACGGCTGGAAGCCCACGGCGTCCCAGGCCACGTCCTCGGAGCCGTTGCCGTCGGCCGCGTGCGTGGAGAGCGACACCTTCGGCGTGCTGGTGAACTGGAAGACTCCCAGGGAGACCCACTTGTTCGACAGCACCCGCTGCGGATGCACCCGGACCGGGCTGGTGCTGTTCGTCCCGCCGATGGTGTACGAGGCCTGCCGGGTGTGCGCGCCGTGGTCCGGGATGTGGACCCAGACCCGGGACCAGCCGGTCATGCCGTTGGTGAGGGTCCAGGTGCCGGTCGTGCGCATCCGGGTGCCCTCGGTGGTCGCCTGGTTCCTGGTGTGCGAGAACCAGAAGTGGTTGCCGTACCCGGCCCCGATCTGATGGGTGTCGATCTTGCCGGGATAGTTCGCCCCGTCGGCCGTGAAGGTGAATCCGAAGGTCCCCGGGGACGTGGTCGCTCCGCAGCTGCGTCCCGGGGAGCCCGTCGGGGTGACCCCCGAGGCCACGTCGTCGATCACGTGTGTGCCCGAGGGCAGTCCGCTCGCGCACCGCGGCGGGTACGCGTTGCCGTCGGGCTGTTCCGGATAGGTCGCGTCGAAGCGGTGCAGCGCGTATCCGCAGGCGCCGCCCGCGCAGCTCTTCCAGGTGGTCTTCTTGTTCCACCAGCAGTGCAGGTAGAACTCGTCGGCCGGGTTGTTCAGCTGGCAGGCCCCGTTGGTGGAGGTGTCACCCTCCTTGATCTTGCTCGGGTCGCAGTTGTTGGAGGCGTCGCAGAACTGGCCGACGGGCGGCTTGGCGCGCGTCCGCTGGTCCACGGCGGTCCACCAGGCGGCGCGGTAGCCGGGCTGGAAGTCGCCGGGGGCGAACATCGCCGAGATCGGCCGGGCTGCCCAGCCGATCACCTTCTCCTGGTACGGCCAGTCCTGCGGGTGCGCCGCGTGCGAGTAGTCGTCGCTGCCGGCCGCGCTCTCCAGGAACGGGGTGCGGTTGGCCTTCCACAGGGCGTTGGCCGGGTTGTTGGTGTAGCCGACCCCCCAGTGGCCGCCGTGCGACCCGGCGCTGGACTGCGGGTAGAAGCCCGAGTTGTACGCCCAGAGCGCGAAGAACCAGTTCTCGATGTAACCGGGCCCACCGTCGTTCACGGTCATGCCGGCACTGTGCGTCTGGTTCCACTTGTCGACGAGGATGTTCACACCGGCGGCGATGTTGGCCGTGTAGTCGAGCGCGATCGCCTCCTGCTTCTGCACGGACAGCGAAGTCTCGCCCGGCTTCTCACGGCCGGCCTTGCGCATCCCGTCGGTCACCTGGACGATGCCGTATCCGCAGTCGGAGTCCGCCCAGTCGATGGCCCAGGGGTCCGGGGTCTGGCCGTCGGAACCGTGGCTGATTCCGTAGTAGTTGCCGATCAGGGTGTTCGCCGTGACGCCCGGTACGGCGAACCTGGTGGCCTGCCACATGTTGGACTCCTGGGCGGTGATGCCCAGCATGACCTGCGCGGGGATGTGGTACCCGTCGGCGGCGTCGGGGGTCCCGTTGGGGTCGCCCGCCAGCGTCTTCAGCGGGAAGAGGGACTGCGGCTGGTAGGCCGACATCCCGGTGTTCTTCCAGTTGGCGGGGCGGGAGACGTGGCTGTTGAGCTTGCCGACGACCGCCTGGTCCACCGCCCACTCGACCTGACGCGGGGTGGGCTGGAAGGCCTGCTTGCGCACGTCGCCCCGGGGCACGGAGCAGTAGCGCTCGTCCTCGACCGGGTTGGTCGGGGACGCGGCGGCGGCCCGGGTGGATGCGCCGGACGGGGAGCCGCCGGTGAGGGCCGGGGAGGTCGCCCTGCCCGCTTCCGTCTTCGCCGGCGTGCCGACGGGGGTGCCGGGACGGGCGTCCAGGACCACGGTCCTGCCGGTGCCCAGGATGCGGACCTCGGTCCGTGCGGTGCGGGCGGCTGCGGCTTCCTGCGGGGAGATGCGGGAGTCCTTGCCGTCGGCCCAGGCGCTGGTGACGGCCGCCCTGCCGCGGGTGGAGAGGACCGCGTCCTTGGCGACGCCGGACGGCATGCGCACCGACGCGGGCAGCGTGCCGGTCGCCTCGGCCGTGCCGGTGACGTACACCGTGCCGGTGCGGGCGGACCGGGAGAGGTCGAAGTCGGTGAGGGCGCCGGTCGCCAGGCGCTGGGTCGCGGCGGGCTTCCCCGTGCCGCGGAGGAGCGCGGCGGGGGCCCGCCTGACCTCCGCACGCGCGGAGGCGTCGGCCTTGCTGTCGGGCCCGGCGGCCGGCCGGTCGATGAAGACGACCGATCCGTCCTCGGCGGCCGTGAGCTGGAAGGGGACCGCCGAGGTGCGGGCTGCCACGCGGACCGTGCCCGCGGGGGCGACCTGGACCAGGCGGGAGCCCTGCGCGGCGGCGTATCCGCTGCCGACGGGGACGGCCGAGGTGACCTGGCCGGGCAGCTTCAGCGGCTTGCCGGCCCGGTGGGTCGCGGCGTCGACACCGATGAGGCGGGTCTCGTTGCGCGCGGACGCGTCGTCGGAGAACTGCGAGAAGACGGCCTTCTCGGTGGTGCCGCAGCCGGGCGAGAAGTAGCTGAGGCTCGACCGGACGGCGAGTTTGGTGACCGCGCCCGTGGTCAGGTCGACGATCGCGGTGAAGGCACCGCGGGTCATCAGCTCGGGCTCGTTGGTGAAGGTGCGCGGCGCGTACGTGACCGCGGCCCGCTTGCCGGACGCCGTCACACAGACGTTGCCGATCCAGGTGTCGGTGTCGAAGCCCGGCTCGGAGAGCGTCGCCGCGGTCTTCCACCGGTAGCCGTCCTCGGCCTCGGCGACCATGACGTGGAAGCCGGTGCCGTCGCCCGACGTGGTCCAGGCCCGGTCGTCGGACGTGCGGTAGGAGCCGCCCAGGAGTTCCTTGCGCTCGGCGGCGGGGACGGCCGCCGGACGCTCCGCCGGACCGGACGCCTTCGCACCGGGCCCGCCCTCGGCGGACCATCCCTGCGCCGCGCCCGGCGGGGGTGTCGGGCTCTTGGCCATCGACACCGCCGGGTAGCCCGACAGCAGCGCCGTGGCCGCGGCGATGATGACAGGAACCTGCCATCTCTTTCTTCTGAGCACGTCTGTGCCTCTCGTCCGTTCACGCTCTTTCGCGCGTGGGGGGAACGCGAGCCAAGCGGTCCTGCCTCTCCCCCGCCTCTCCGCCGGATCTCCCGTCGCTATACCGACCGGCGGTCCGCTATGCGCCCGGCCGCCGGCCTCCTCCACGGCACCCGCCCCGACCGCAGAATGGCGCTGAAATCACCGCGAGAAGGGCTGCAGGTACATGGAGACCGAACAGTCGGACCCCACGAACACCGGCTTCGACGCCGCCGTCGACGGCGTGGTCGCGCCGACCGACGCCCTGGGCGGCACCCTGCGCCTCGTGCGCACCGACGACTTCGACTCGCTCGACCCGGGCAACACGTACTACGCGTACACCTGGAACTTCCTCCGCCTGATCGGCCGGACCCTGGTCACCTTCGACACCGCCCCCGGCAAGGCCGGGCAGCGGCTGGTGCCGGACCTGGCCGAGTCGCTCGGCGAGTCGTCCGACGGCGGGCGTACCTGGACCTACCGGCTGCGTCCGGGCCTGCTGTTCGAGGACGGCACCCCGGTCACCTCGGCGGACGTCAAGTACGCGATAGCCCGGAGCAACTACGGGACGGACGTGCTGGGCGTCGGCCCGACGTACTTCCGCCACCTGCTGGGCACCGAGTACGGCGGCCCGTGGCGCGAGCCGGAGGCCGACGGTCCCGTCACCCTGGAGACCCCCGACGAGCGCACGCTGGTCTTCCGGCTGACCGAGCCGTTCGCGGGCATGGACCTGCTGGCCACGATGCCGAGCACCACCCCGGTCCCCAAGGACCGGGACACCGGGATCGGCTACCGGCTCGGCCCCGTGGCCACCGGTCCGTACCGCGTGGTCTCCTACGAGCGCGGCAGGCTCGCCGTGCTGGAGCACAATCCCCACTGGGACCCGGAGACCGACCCGGTGCGCAAGCAGCGTGCCCGGCGCATCGAGGTCCACCTCGGTGTGGAGCCGCACGAGGTGGACCGGATGCTGATCTCCGGCGAGGCCCACATCGACCTCGCGGGCTTCGGTGTCCAGCCGGCCGCGCAGGAGCGGATCCTGGCCGACCCCGAGCTGCGGGCCAACGCCGACAACCCGCTGACGGGTTTCACCTGGATCTACTGCCTGTCGAGCCGCATCACGCCGTTCGACAACGTGCACTGCCGCCGGGCGGTGCAGTTCGCCACGGACAAGGCGGCCATGCAGGCGGCGTACGGCGGCCCGGTCGGCGGTGACATCGCCACCACCATCCTGCCGCCCACGATCGACGGGTACGCGCCCTTCGACCGCTACCCGGTCGGTGACGCCGGCACCGGGGACCTCGAGGCGGCCCGCGCCGAGCTGGTGCTGGCGGGGATGCCGGACGGCTTCGTCACGAAGATCGCGGCCCGCAAGGACCGGCTCAAGGAGTATCGGGCGGCCGAGGCGCTGGCCGCGGGGCTGGCCAGGGTCGGCATCGAGGCCGAGGTGCTGGACTTCCCGTCGGGCGACTACTTCGACCGGTACGGCGGCAGCCCTGAGTACCTGCGCGAGAACGGCATCGGGATCATCATGTTCGGCTGGGGTGCCGACTTCCCCGACGGATACGGCTTCTTCCAGCAGATCGTGGACGGCCGGGCGATCAAGGAGCGCGGCAACCAGAACATGGGCGAGCTGGACGATCCGGAGATCAACGCGCTGCTCGACCAGGGCGCCGTCAGCGGCGACCCGGCCGAGCGGGCGGCCATCTGGCACCGGATCGACCGGCTGACCATGGACCACGCGGTGATCGTCCCGTACCTGTACCCGCGGTCCCTGCTGTACCGGCACCCGGACGCCCGCAACGTGCAGGTCACCGGATCGTTCGGGATGTACGACTACGTGGCGCTCGGCGCGCGCTGACGCGCACCGGCCGGCCGGGGACCGCAGGTCCCCGGCCGCACCCGGCGCCGCTCAGCCCCGGCCGGCGACGGTGGGGCGTGCGGTGCCGAGGCCCGGCTCGGCCCCCCGCCGGGCCCGCCCGGTCCCGGCCCGCAGTCCGCGGTACACGCGGTGCGGGCCGCTGTCGTCCGCCTCGCCCACGAGTGCTCCCGGCCGGCTGACGCTCCAGCAGGCGACGCCCGCCTCGTACAGCTCGGCCTCGAAGCCGGCCAGCCGGGTCAGGAACTGCCGTGTGGGCCCGGTCAGGTCGGTCCCTCGCGAGCTGCGCAGCAGCAGCCGTGCGCCGAGCCGGAGTTCGAGCCGGTGGATGCGGCGGGTGAGGGCCGACTGGCTGATGGACAGCACGGCCGCGGCCCGGTTGATGCTGCCGTGCTCGGCCACCGCCCGCAGCAGGTGGAGGTCCTCGACGTCGACCTCGGCCGACTCGGCGGGCAGCGCGGGCGGCGTCTCGCTGCTGCGGGCGGCCGCGTCGGTGCGCGCCTCGCACTCGGCGGTCTGCCGGCGGAACCAGTCGGCCCACCACGGATCGCGCAGCATGTCCCCGTGGTGCTCGGCGAACCTGCTCAGATAGCGCCCGGTGAGCAGGGCGGCCAGCTGCCCTCCCAGGGCATGGGGGACGACGGACGGGTCGACCAGCAGCCCGGCGGTGCGGCGCGGGCGTTCGACGACGGACCGGCGTACCAGCGAGGGCGCGAAGACGGCGGGGCACGCCGGGGAGCCGAGCCCGACCGCGTCGCCGCGCCGCAGCATCCCCCGGGCCACGGACGCCCCGGTGACCTGGATCCGGGCGGGCGGGGTGAGTCCCGCGCCCTGGTACACGCGGGTCACCAGGACCTCGGCGTTCGGGCCGATCTCGGAGACCCAGCTCTCGTCCCGCAGATCGGCGAGCGAGACCGTCTCCCGGGCGGCCAGCGGGTGGCCGACGGGCAGGGTCACCCAGAGCGGGTCGTCCAGGACGTCGTACGAGCGGACGGTGCGGTCGACCGAGTGGCGCAGGGAGTCGAGGCTCCAGGTGTGCGCGGCGTCGACGCGATAGCCGGAGAGCTGCTGGAGCACCTGGTGCGGTGCGTCGTGGCTGACCGAGAGGAGGATGCCCAGACCGTCCGCGGCATCCTCTACGAGGTCCTCCATGAGGGGTTCGGCGGAGGCGATGTTCAGGATCCTCGGGGCGTTCAGGGCCTCCGTGCCCCGCCCGTAGATGTCGGTCTGGACGGCCTGGTCGACCTGCCGGAAGAACCGGCGTCCGGCGACCAGCATCCGGGAGCCCGCCGAAGTCAGCCGCGCGGTGTGGTGGCCGCGCAGCGTCAGCCGCAGACCGGTGGCCCGGTCCAGCCGGTCGAGCTGCCGCTCGGCGGCGCCCGGTCTCATCCCTGCCCGGCGGGCGGCTTCGGCGAGGTCTCCGTACTGTCCGACCGCGTCCAGCAGCAGGAGATCCGGCCGCGCGAACGGCAGCTGGGTCAACCGGTCGGGAACAGAAGTCAATCGCATCGCAGAAGACACTGACGGTTTCCTTATCGGTTGGAACCGGAGAATGACGCCTCTTCTTCACCTGTGACGGCCTGTTCCGGCTCACGTTAGGCAGGCGTTCTCTCCTCTCTCTCCTCACGCGGTGGGCGGGGGGCCGCGGACAGCAGCACGGCGGGCCCCGCGAACGCGGGACCCGCCGTGCGTGTGCGGTGCCGGGGGTGTCAGGCCTGGTCGGTGGGACGGATGAAGATCTCGTTGACCGTCGCGTGCGCGGGCGCCGTGACCGCGTAGAGGACCGCGGCGGCGATGTCCTCGCCCTGCAACTGCCGGATCTTCGCCACCCGTTCGGTGATCGCGGCCTTGGACGGGGCGTGGGTGATGTGGTCGCGCAGTTCGGTCTCGACGGTGCCGGGCTCGATGACCACCACGCGGACGCCCCGCTCGGTGACCTCCTGGCGCAGCCCCTCGCTGAAGCCGTTCACGGCGAACTTGCTGGCGTTGTACACGGCGCTGCCGCGGCCGACGACACGGGCGGCGATCGACGAGATCTGCACGACCGTGCCGGCGTTCTCCAGCAGGTGCGGAAGGGCCGCGTGCGTCATGTACATCAGGCCCATGACGTTGGTGTCCATCATCCGGGTCCAGTCGGTGGTGTCGGCCCCCTCGACCGGTCCGAGCAGCATCAGCCCGGCGTTGTTCACCAGGATGTCGATCCTGCCGAGCGCGTCGACGGTGGACCGTACGGCGTCGGCGACGGCCTGTTCGTCGGTGACGTCCAGCGGCAGGACGTGCACGCGGGCGCCGGCCGCCTCCAGTTCGTCACGCAGTGCGTGCAGCCGTTCGGTGCGGCGGGCGGCGAGTGCGACAGCGGCTCCGGCACCGGCCAGGGCCCGTGCGGTGGCCTCGCCGATTCCTGAGCTGGCTCCCGTGACGAGCGCGACTTTCCCCTGCAGCGACGATGTCATCGTGCCCCGTTCTCTTGGCGGTTGGAGTGGTCGGACCCGGATGGGTGGTCCGGTGGCTGGAAACGTCCGACGGTGCGGCGGGGCGACCGTACCAGCCGTGTCGGCGCCGGGTGAATCGCTGCCGGGGCCTCTGGTTATGTGCGTCCCGGACCGGTTATGCGCGACCGTTCGCCGGAACCGGACGAGCCCGGCCGGGCAGGGCAGATTGTGACCGCTACTTCACGTCGGCACGCCCGTGCAGTGATAGGTGGGACACAATGACGTACGACGCAGCGATCCGTGAAGGGGCGGCACCGCCGTCCTATCCGATGGAGCGCGTCTCCCCGGTCGATCCGCCGCCGCAGCTCGCCAAGCTGAGATCGGGCCGGGCCGCGAGCCGGATCACCATGTGGGACGGCAGCCAGGTGCGGCTGGTGACCGCCCACCCGCACGTCCGATCGGTGCTCGCCGACCGCAGGTTCACCGCGGTGACCAGCGCCCCCGGCTTCCCGATGATGACGCGTACGTCCGTCCTGGTGCGGGACCAGCCGCACACCGCCTCCTTCATCCGCATGGACGACCCCGACCACTCCCGGCTGCGGTCCATGCTCACCCGGGAGTTCCTGCACGGCAGGGCCGAGGCGATGCGCCCCGTGCTGCGGGAGTCGCTGGACGGGATCATGGCCGATCTGGTGGCCCGGGAACGCCCGGTGGACCTGGTCCGCGGCCTGACGATTCCCGTGCCGTCCCGGGTGATCGCCCTGCTGTTCGGGGTGTCGGCCGAGAGCCGTGAGCTGATCGAGAACCGTGCCGCCGTCCTCATCGACCGCGGATACGCTCCCGCCCAGGTCGCGGCGGCCCGCGACGAACTGGACGGGCTGCTGCGCGACGTGGTCGAGGAGCGGATGCGCGAACCGGGCGACGACCTGGTGAGCCGGCTGGTCCTGGACCAGGTGCGCCCGGGGAATCTGACCGTGGAGGAACTGGTCCCGATGTGCCGGCTGCTGCTGGTCGCCGGGCACGGCACGACGACGAGCCAGGCGAGCCTCAGCCTGCTGAGCCTGGTGACCGACCAGGGGCTCGCCGACTCGCTGGCCGCCTCCCTGGCCGACGGCGGAGAGCTGCTGCCCAAGGCCGTGGAGGAGCTCCTGCGGTTCCACTCCATCGTGCAGAACGGGCTGGCCCGCGCCGCGCTGGAGGACGTGGAGCTGGACGACGTCACGATCCGGGCCGGCGAGGGCGTCGTGGTGTCGCTCTCCGCGGGCAACCGCGACGAGGCGGTGTTCGCCTCGCCCGACACCCTCGACCCGCACCGGGACGCCCGCCGCCATCTGGCGTTCGGCCACGGCATCCACCAGTGCCTGGGCCAGTGGCTCGCCAAGGTCGAGATCGAGGAGATGCTCTCCGCGGTGCTGCGGTGGATGCCCGGCGCCCGGCTCGCGGTCCCGTTCGACGAGCTGGACTTCCGGCACGAGGTGTCCAGTTACGGGCTCGGCGCGCTGCCGGTGACCTGGTGAGCGCCGGGCTGCGCGTGGCCGTCGACACCGACGCATGCTGCGCGATGGGCCGGTGCGCGGCGACCGCCCCCGAGGTCTTCGACCAGGACCCGGACAGCGGCACGGTGGTCCTGCTGCTGGCCGAACCCCCGTCCGCACTGCACGAGACGGTCCGGCTCTGCGCCGAGCTCTGTCCCTGCGCCGCCATCACTGTCACCGAGAACTGATCAGCGGTCGGGAACGGCCGACAAGGAGCGATGATGATCGATCTGCCCGGTTCCGCCGCGTCCGCCCGCGCCCCCCGGACGGGGGCCGCGGCGGCACTCGCCGGGGACGACACCCCCCTCGGCGTCCGGACCCGGTGGGCGGCGGGGCTGCTCACCGCCCCCGGCCTCCCGGACGAGGATCTGACCGGGCACTTCGTGCCCGTGTTCCTCGCCCGCCACCCGCGGGGCTTCGTCGCCACCCTCGAACAGTGGCGCGAGCACGGGCCGTTCACCGTCGTCGACTACCAGCCGGTCGCCCACAAGTCGTGGGTGACGCTGGCCGGACCCACCGGCGTCCGCTCCACCCTGTCCCTCACCCTGGACTCCTCCGGGCTCATCCGGGTCCTCCACCTCGGGCCCGAGGTCGTGACGCCCGAGGTCCACGACTGGGCGTCACTGGCCGGGGCGCTGGAGCAGCCGGGCGTCACCTGGTCCGCACTGGCCGCGCGGGTGGAGCGGGGGACGGTCGAGACCCTGTACGCGAAGGACGCGGACCGGCCGATGCCCAACGGGTCCTCGTACAAGCTGTATCTGATGCGCGCCCTGGTGGCCGCCGTCGCCGCGGGCACCGTCCGCTGGGACGACGAGGTGACCGTCACGCCCGAGCTGCGCAGTCTGCCCACCGGGGACATGCAGGAGCTGCCCGACGGCACCCGGGTCCCGGTCCGCGAGACCGCGTACAAGATGATCGCGATGAGCGACAACACGGCGGCCGACCTGATCCAGGACCTGGTGGGCCGGGACGCGGTGGAGCGCGCCGCGGAGGCGGCCGGGCACAGCGACCCGTCGCTGCTGCGGCCCTTCCTGACCAGCCACGAGGTCTTCGAGCTCGGCTGGGGTGCGCCGGAACTGCGCGAGGAGTGGTCCGCCGCGGACGAGGCGGGACGCCGGCGCCTCGTGGAGGCGATCGCGGGTCCGATGACCGTCCGGGGCTCGGACCTCGGGCCCACCGTGCACCGGCTGGGCCTGGACTGGCACATGAGCGCGTACGACGTGATGCGGGTCCTGCTGGCACTCGCGGACGACGGGGCCGCGGACACGAGCGGGGCCGTCGAGTCGATCCTCACCGCCTACCCCGGTGTTCCGATCGACGCCGCCCGCTGGCCCAGGGCGGTGTTCAAGGGCGGTTCCTGCCCCGGGGTGATGATGTTCTGCTGGCTGCTGGAGGACCCCGAGGGCGTCCGGTACGTCCTGGTGCTCCAGCAGGCCGCCGACGACCAGAAGCTCATCGGCGACGGCCAGTTCCTCCGGGGCATGGGCGGACGGGTCATCGAGTCCGGACTGCTCGCCGGTCCGCAGCGGTGACCGCCCGCGACAAACTCCTGGCCGTGCTGGTGGCCGTGCTGTGGGGGCTGAACTTCCTCGCCGTGCGGGTCGGGCTCGACCACTTCCCGCCGTTCTTCCTCGCGGCCCTGCGCTACCTCGTCCTCGCGGTGCCGGTGATCCTCTTCGTCCCGCGCCCCGGAGTGCCGCTGCGCTGGCTGCTGGGGTACGGACTGGGTTTCGGTACGGTGCAGTTCGGGCTGCTGTTCCTGGCGATCGACCGGGGCATGCCGTCGGGGCTGGCCTCCGTGGTGGTGCAGGCCGCGGCGCCGTTCACGGTGCTGCTGGGGGCGCTGCTGCTGAAGGAGCGGGTCTCCGGGCGGCAGATGGCCGGGATCGGCCTCGCGGTGCTGGGCATGGCGGTGATCGCCGTGGACCGGGCGCGGACCGCGCCGCTGCTGCCGGTCGTCCTGACCGTACTGGCGGCGCTGGGCTGGGCGTGCGGCAATCTGTCCAGCAGGCAGGCCAGGCCGGAGTTCCCGCTGCGCTTCGCCCTGTGGATGGCGGTGGTCCCGCCGCTTCCGCTGCTCGCCCTGTCCGCGGTGATGGAGGGGCCGGGCACGGGCTGGCGCGCGCTGGGGACCTCGTTCAGCGCGGAGGGCTGGCCCAGCCTCGCTGCGCTCGTCTACATCGCGGTGCTGGGCAGCGTCGTCGGCTCGGGGATCTGGACGGCGCTGCTGAAGCGCTATCCGGCCGGGGTGGTGGCACCGTTCTCGATGCTGGTGCCGGTGGTGGGCATGGCGGGCGCCTGGCTGGCGCTGGACGAGCGGCCGACCGGCTGGGCGGTGGCCGGCGGGGTCGCGGTCGTCGGCGGTGTCCTGATCGGCACGGGCTGGCTGCCGGGCTTCCTGCGCGACCGCTCCCCGGGTACGGCTGCGGCCCCCCGCCCCGTGACGGAGGGCGAGGGGCCGCAGCCGGCGGCCGGCTCCCGGGAGCCGGGCACGTCTCAGGAGACGGGTGCCTCCCAGGAGACCAAGCGCTCCTGAGGTACGAAGCCCATGGCCTCGTTGAGGGCGATCATCGGGTGGTTGTCGTCGGCGTTGGCCGTCTCGATCAGCCGCACCGACGGCTCGTACTCGCGCACGTGGGCGAGGTTGGCGAGCTTCAGCAGCCGTCCCAGGCGGTGCCCCCGGTGGTCCCGGCCCACGACGGTCATGCCCTGGAGCGCGTGCTCCGGATTGCCGGTGGTCTTCGAGACGCTGGTGAAGCCGGCCAGCTCGCCGGTCTCCTCGTGGACGACGCCCGCGTGGTAGGCCCGGCGTCCCCGGCCGACCCGCATGCGTTCGTAGCGGCGGACGTGGCTGGTGCGGATCGCCTCCGGGCTCGTGTCCCAGCTCTGCGGATCGCTGCTGCCGAGCGTCTGGCCCAGCTCCGAGACGGCGACGGCGAACCGGTCCGGGGTGATGGTTCCCCAGGTCACCAGCCGGTAGCCCGCCGGGACTTCGGGCACCCCGTCGGCCAGTGGGTCGTGCCGGTCCAGGTCGAGCCACTGGTGGATGCCCTCCGGACCGGCCGCGGGCGCGCCGCCCACGGCCGCGGCGAACGCCGCCGGCCCCCCGTCCCGGTCCGGTCCCCCCGGCAGTGCCTGCACGAGGTCGGCGACCAGGGCGGTGCGGCCGTGGGCGGCCGCGAGCTCCCGGGCCCGCACGGCCAGGGCCGTGCCCACGCCCTGCCGGCGGAGCGCCGGATCGACCAGCAGCTGGTCGACGACGGCGACGGGCGCCCCGTCGGGCAGCACGAGGCGTATCGCGCCGATCAGCTCCCCGTCCCGGTAGGCGGCCTCGCCCACCAGGGCGGTGCCGGGCGGCGCGAAGCGCACCGAACCGGCCAGGTCCGCCGCGCAGGGCGGTGCGGCGGACAGCGGGACGTCGTCGGCGGACTCGGTGGTCAGCCTGAGCCAGGCGGCGAGCACGGGCGCGTCGTCCGCGGTTAACGGGACGAAGCGGAGCTCGTGGGCGATGTCATTCATACGGTGTCGGTCTCCCGGTCGGTGCGTGTCCCCGCGACCCCCATCGCCTGCACGTCGTACAGCCCGAAGGCCGGGTGGACGTAGACGTTGGTGACCCGCGGGCTTCGGTAGTGGAGGGTCTTGTCGTGGACCAGCGGCAGGATGACCGCGTGGTCCATCACCCGGCGCTCCACGTCGCGCCACAGCTCGGCGCGTGCGGCCGGGTCCTCGGTGTGCAGACTCTCGTCGATCAGGGCGTTGACCTCCGGGTCGTCGAGCTCGGCGATGTTCCAGTTGCCGCCGCCGGGCCGGATCAGCCGGCCGTCCACCAGCGGGGCGAGGAAGCCGTACTCGGTGGGGAAGTCGGCGCCCCAGTCGGTGACGATCAGGCCCAGGCCGTGCTTGCGGATCGTCTCGGGCGAGCCCGCCCCCTGGCTGAAGTAGGTGGCCACGTCGAGTTCCTTGACGGTGAGCCGGATACCGACCCGGGCGACCGACTCGACGACGGCGTCGGCGACCAGGCGGAACTTGCCGCGCTGGGTGCCGATGACCGCGTCGAAGCCGTCCGGCAGTCCGGCGGCGGCCAGTTCGGCGCGTGCCGCGTCGAGGTCGCCGCGCAGGTCCGGGCCGGTCGGATAACGGTCCAGCGCCTGGTGCGCGGCGAGGCGCGGCGGGAAGAGCGCGGTGGTCAGGTCGCCGCCGGTGACCGGTCCGCCGCGCGCCTCCTGGAGGAGGATCTTGTCGGCCGCGTAGTGCACCGCGCGCCGCACGTGGGGGTTGTCGAACGGCGGGACGTGCGGCTGGAGCGAGACGAAGTGCAGGAAGCTCGTCTTGGGGTTGTCGGTGCGGGAGCGGAGCACCGGGTCGCCGGCGAGGCGGTTCTGGGCCGCGTGCTGGAGACCCCGTCCTTCGAGGTTGATGTCGAACTCACCGGCGGTCAGCCGTTCGTCCATCTCGTCGAGGCCGAGCCCGATGGTCAGCTCGACCCGGTCCGGCAGCGCGGGCCGCACGGGGTCGGTGGCCCGGTCCCAGTGCGGGTTGCGTTCCAGGTGGAGGTGCGAGCCGGGACGGTGGTCCGCGACCCGGTAGGGGCCGGTGGAGCGCGGGGCGTCACCGTAGCGGGCGCCGGTGTCGGCGTGCCGGGGCACGGGGGCGACGCACGGCTGGGCCATCAGGTGGTCGAAGTCGGAGAAGGGCGTGCGCAGCCGGAAGACGATCGTGCGGTCGTCCGGGGTCAGCACGGCGGGCAGCGCCTCGGGGTCGCCGTCCCGGTAGGGCCCGGCGTACGGGCGTGCCGGGTCGTCGAGCAGCGGCACCAGATAGGTCGGCCCGCCGGGGAGCATGTCCTGGGCGAAGATCCGCTGGACGGCGTACCGCACGTCGGCGGAGGTCACCGGGGTGCCGTCGTCGAAGCGGAGGCCCTCGCGGAGCCGGTAGGTCCAGGTGCGGTTGCCGTCGCCGGGCACCCCGGGGCCCTCGGCCAGGTCGGGGACGGGCGTGAGGCCCGCCGTGCCCGGCTCGGTCGGATACGCCATCAGGGTGCGGTTGAGCATCCGCTGGAGCAGCCACACCCAGACGTAGTAGGTCCGGGCGGGGTCCAGCGAGTCGACGTCGGCGGAGGAGACCAGGCGCAGGGTTCCGCCGCGCTGCTCCGAGAGGTTCACCATCGCCCCGACGGCCGCGTTCCAGCCGCCGGGCCCCGGGTCGTGCGCGTCTCCGGGGGCCGGGGCGGGTGCGCCGTGCGTCGGGGCGGGGTCGGTACCGGCACTCATCGTGTGGGGGTCTCCCGTTCTCGTGCGCCGCGTGGGCCGGCGGGGGCGCCGGTACGGGGCAGCCGCAGCAGGTACGAGCGCTGTTCACTGGACCGGCAGCCGCGGGCCAGTTTGGCCTTGATGCTGCCGATACCGGCGTGCAGGACGGTGGCGCCCTCCTTGGCGGCGGCGTCGAGCACCCGGTAGTAGAGGACGTCGTAGTAGAGCGGCAGCTTGCCCTGGGCCTCGTAGTCGAATCCGGCCCGGTGACCGAACCACTGCTCGTCGCCGCGCGCCTTCGACCGGAGCACCATGCCGAAGCCGATGATGCTTCCGTGCTGCCGGGCGACGGAGACCAGGACGTCGTCGCCCATCACGTCGGCGATGCGGCCGATCATTCCGGCGGAGCCCTCGGCACTGGCGGGATTGCCGTACTTGAGCAGCAGGTTGGCGTCGAGCTCACCGAGCCGGGGCGCGAGGGCCCGGGTGAGCGGTTCGACGTGCACCTCGACGCCCGCCTCGTCCAGCGCCCGGCGTTCCAGGCGGACGCGGCGGCGCCGGTGGGCGCTCATCTCCTCGACGAACTCGTCGTACCCGCCGGGCGGGATGTCCAGCCAGGCGTAGTGGTCGGAGGTGTGGTGGCGGTACCCGCGGCTCTCAAGCAGGGCCACGAGTCCGGTGTCGCGCAGGTCCACGTGCGGGAAGCACACGGAGGCCGCCCCCCGCTCCGCGGCGAGCCCTTCGGCCCCTTCCAGCAGGGCCTCCATATCGGCTTCCGTGGCGTCGGGGGTGGCGAGGGTCCGGGTCCGTCCCAGGTGGCGGCCGCCGCAGACCAGGGACGGCAGCAGGGTGGCCGGGTCGCCGTCCGCGAGATCGTGCAGCAGCTCCCGCGCCTCGGGTACCTCCTGCTCCACGGCCCGCTTCAGCATGGCGTCGGGCCGTGCGAGCAGCCAGGCCACCGAGGTGTCGGCCCAGGCGGTCACGAGGCCGGCGACGGGGGCGCCGCCGCGGTCACGGACCAGGAAGTCCATCGTGGTACCGGAGTTGCGCTCCTGGACGGTGAGCCAGCGGGGTGTCTGGAAGAAGTCCTCGACGCCGAGGAGCCCGTTCCAGCCCGCCGCCTCCAGACCGGCCGCGTCCGCGACCGGCCGGACGCCGGGCGTCGCGCCGGCTGCCGTGCCCGACGTCGCGGCGGGCTCCGCGTCGGGTAGGGGGCCGGGTGCCGTGTCCGGGCTCACCGGAGCTCTTCCTCGACGACGAAGTCGAGCAGGGCCGCCGACTTGTCGGCCAGCGCCTGCGCGGTCAGCCGGTCGGGGCCGTTGCAGTACGTGAATCCGACACAGGAGGAGTTGTCCATCCGCTGGAGCAGCGCGTCGCCCTTCTCGACGTGCAGCAGCACCTGCACGTTCTCCACCGCCGCCGCCGCTTCCAGTCCGTCGATCCGGGTGAGCACGCCACGCCGGGTCGGGTAGATCATGCGCACGGCGGCGCCCCCGGAGTGCACCACGGGCTCGATCGCCGGGGTCACCCCGATGGTGAGCAGCCAGGCGTCCAGGATGGGGCTGCGGCCCGTGACGTCGGTGACGAGCATGGTCATGCAGCTCGACGGGGTGCGCGGGTTGGCCTCGATGATCCGCCAGCCGGACTCGGTGCGGCGGACCTCGGTGTGGCAGGGGCCGTGCCGGTAGCCGATCATCTCCAGGGTGCCGCGGACCACGGAGTAGAGCTCGTCGCGCTCCTCGTCCTCCAGCGGCACGGGGAAGGTGTGCCCGCACTCGATGTAGGCGGGGTCGCCGAAGAGGTCCTTGGACGTGACACCGAAGACGTGGGTGTACCCGTCGACCGTCATCGTCTCGACGCTGACCTCGACCCCTTCGACGTACTGCTCCAGGAGGACGTCCCCGCTCCTGGGCTGGCCGCGCAGGCTGTGCCGCACGGCGGAGAGCTCCTCCCACGCCTCGGTGAGCTGCTCCATGTCGTCGACCCTGCGGACCCCGTAACTGATCGCCTCGGCCGGGGGTTTGGCGATCATCGGGAAGCCGAGGCGGCGGGCCGCCTCGTCGAGCTGGGCCTTGTGGCTCACCAGCACGTGCGGAATGTTGAACGGCTCGTCGCCCAGCGCGATCCGCAGCTGGTCCTTGATGTTGGCGGTCCGTACGGCGGCCGGGTCGGGGCCGGGCAGGCCGAGGCGCCGTGCCGCGTGCGCGGCGAGCTCGGTGTGGTAGTCCGAGAACGAGGTCAGCCCGTCGACCAGGGAGTTCCCGTCCTCACCGGTGACCACGGACAGCACCGCTTCGAGGTCGGTGGTGTCGACGTCGATCACCCGGTCCACCCGGGCGAGGGGGTGGCTGTCCCAGTCGTGGCCGTGGGTGTACCAGGACCGGTCGCCGGTCAGCAGCCACACCTCCAGACCGTGTTCCTGCGCCTGCCGCAGACCCAGGACGAACGGATGGTTCTGCATGTGCTCGACGATCGCGATCCGCTTCCCGGCGAACTGCGCGTAGTCGGCCAGAGGTGTTGTCATCGGGCGCCTCCCGTGTGGGTGATGTGGCAATCGACCGGTTCCGGGTTTTCGGGGACCAGTTGAACCGCCGCCCTCGGGGCGGGGCCATGCCTGGGAGGGACATGCGCATAGGCCGTCCGCGAGGCGCATAGGAAGACCCCGGCGGGGTGCGGGTCCCGGGAGCACCCGGTGGAAGCGCTTGCCCGAAACCATCAAATTCGAACAACTGCGCACAGGCTCCGAGATCACATGCGGAATGCTGCGCGAGCCCGGCGATCCGGCCTGTCTGAACTTCACGAGAACTCCAGCGAAATGGCACGTGTGTGGATATCGTGCACCGAGCGAGGGCGCATCCGTCATCCCTGGGATCGACGGATGCGCCCCGTTTGCGGGGATGCAACTGTGACTGGGGGGTTCATGGGGCATGTCGAAATACCTGAATCGGATATATCCGGGTCCGTTGGGTTCGCGGGCGCACCGCGACCGCGTACCGCTGCGGCCCGAAACCGTACGGCGACTCCGGAGGAGTTGTGGAGGGCCCCGGCCGTCCCGCGTGACCGCGCGGACCGGCCGAGGACGAAGTGGAAGCCGGGGCGGCACCTGCCGCTCCTGGCCCTGACGGACCTGCTGGGCCTGGGAGTTCCCGCCTGGCTGGTGCTCCGCGCCGGCGATCAGCCGAGACCACTGATCGCCGCCACGGTGGCCGCGCTGGCGTGGGCGGGCGTGCGAGCGGCGCGCGACCGGTACGCGACGGCGCGCGACGCCGGCCGGGTCCGGGGGAACGCCCTCGGCGACTGGCTGGTGCTCGTCGGACTGCTCGTCGTGCTCCTGGCCGTGACGGGCGGGTCCTACGACCCGGCGACCACCGTCACCGCCCTGGTGCCCGGCCTTGTCGTGGCGGCGCTCGCCGCGGGGGCGGCCCAGTGGCTGTCCGCCCGGCGGCGGACGGCCCGGCGGGTGCTGGTGGTCGGCGGGGCCGCGGGCCTCGACCGCACGGTGGGGCTGCTGAACTCCCGTGCGGACCATCCGTATGCGGTGGTCGCGGCGGTTCCGGTGGGCCCGGGGGCACCGAGCTTCGAGACGCCCGTGCCGGGGCGGCTCGCTCCCGAGCGGGCCGACGACGACGTGTCCACGGTGCTCGGAGGGGCCTTCACCCACGATGCGGACCTGGTGCTCGTCGCGCCCGGCCCGCAGTTGGACGACGACCGGCTCCGCCGGCTGTCGTGGGGCCTGCACGACAGCGGGATCGCGCTCTGCGTGCTCTCGGGGCTGTCGGGGATCGCCGCGGACCGGGTGCGCCCGGCCTCCGCCGCCGGACTGACCCTGCTGCATGTCGCCCCGCCACTGCGGCGCGGCCCGCAGGCGGCGGTCAAGGCCCTCGTGGACCGGGGCGGCGCGGCTCTCGGACTCCTGGTGCTCGCACCGCTGTTCTTCGGCGTCGCGCTGGCGGTACGGCTCACCTCTCCGGGTCCCGTCTTCCACCGGCAGACCCGCCACGGGCGCCACAACAGGCCCTTCACCATGTGGAAGTTCCGCACCATGGTGGCCGACGCGGAAGCGCGCAGGGAACAGCTCTCGTCGGCGAACGAGAGCGAGGGACCGATGTTCAAGATGCGTCGCGATCCACGCGTGACCCGGATCGGCCACGCGCTGCGCCGCACCTCCGTCGACGAACTCCCGCAGCTCCTCAACGTGCTACGGGGTGACATGTCCCTGGTAGGTCCGCGCCCTCCGCTCCCCGAGGAGGTCTCGCGCTACGACGAACGGGAGCTGCGGCGCCTGGTGGTCCGGCCGGGGCTGACCGGTCTGTGGCAGGTCAGCGGTCGCTCCGACCTCTCCTGGCAGGAGACGGTCTCGCTGGACCTCTGGTACGTCGACAACTGGTCGGTGGCCACGGACATGGGACTCCTGGCCCGTACGGTGCGCGCCGTCACCGACGGCCGCGGGGCGTACTGAGGCGGCGGGGGAACGCGTGCGGGGAGTCCAGGGGGACCGCGGCCACCGGGCCGGCCGGTCAGCCGCGCGGGGCCGACCGGCCCAGCCACCAGGCGTACGTGCGGGCGATGCCGTCCCGCAGGGGGATCTGCGGCTTGAAGCCGAGGGAGGAGAGGCGGGACACGTCGAGGAGCTTGCGCGGGGTGCCGTCGGGCTTCGAGGTGTCCCAGGCGATGCGGCCCTGATACTCCGTCACCTCGCTTACGGTCTCGGCGAGTTCCCTGATGGTGAGGTCGTCGCCGCAGCCGATGTTGACCGGCTCGTCCCCGTCGTAGGCCTCCAGCAGGCGTGCGCACGCGGTGGCGAGGTCGTCGACGTGCAGGAATTCGCGGCGCGGGCTCCCGGACCCCCACAGGGTGACCTCGGGCGCCCCGTCCCGCTTCGCCTCGTGGAAGCGGCGGATGAGGGCGGGCAGCACGTGCGAGGACTCCAGGTCGAAGTTGTCCCCGGGGCCGTAGAGATTGGTGGGCATGGCGCTGATGTACGAGGCACCGTACTGCCGGCGGTACGACTGGATCTGCACGATCCCGGCGATCTTGGCCAGCGCGTAGGCCTCGTTCGTGGGTTCCAGCGGGCCGGTGAGCAGCGAGTCCTCGCGGATCGGCTGCGGGGCGTGCTTGGGATAGATGCAGGACGAGCCGAGGAAGAGCAGCCGCTCGGTCCCGGCGGCGTGCGCACCCGAGATCAGGCTGAGCTGGATGCGCAGGTTCTCCTCCAGGAACTGCACCGGGTAGGTGCTGTTGGCCATGATCCCGCCCACCCTGGCGGCGGCCACGACCACGGCGTCCGGGCGGGCGTCCCGCAGGAACGCCCCGGTCGCCGCCGCGTCGCACAGATCGAGGTCCTGGCGGCCGCGGGTGATCACCTCGTGCCCGTCGGCGGTGAAGCGGCGCACCAGCGCCGAGCCGACGAGACCGCGGTGGCCCGCGACGAATATGCGGGCACCGGGACGCAGGAGGGGGCGGACGGATTCCTGGGAAGTGCCGGGGAGATCAGTCGTCATGGCTCGGATTGTGCCAGCAGTACCGCACGTAGGTGACCTTTTGCCGCAATGCGCTCAGATCAAGATATTTCGGTGAACCAACCGCCCATCGGGCGAACACAGAAGGGGGGAGTCATGGCAAAAACCGCGTTCATCACGGGCGTGACGGGTCAGGACGGTTCGTACCTGGCGGAGCTGCTGCTCGAGAAGGGGTACACGGTCCACGGACTGATACGCCGCTCGTCGAGCTTCAACACGGAGCGCATCGACCACATCTACCAGGGGCCGGAGGAAGCGAATCGTTCCTTCGTGCTCCACCACGCCGACCTCTCCGACGGCGTGGCGCTCGTGAACCTGCTGCGTGACACACGCCCCGACGAGGTCTACAACCTGGGTGCGCAGTCGCACGTCCGGGTCTCCTTCGACGCACCCCTCTATACCGGCGACGTCACCGGTCTCGGCACCATCAGGCTTCTGGAGGCGGTCCGCGCCAGCGGCATCGAGACCCGGGTCTACCAGGCCTCGTCCTCCGAGATGTTCGGTGCCAACCCGCCTCCGCAGAACGAGAGAACGCCGTTCCATCCGCGCAGCCCGTACAGCGTGGCCAAGGTCTACTCGTACTGGGCGACGGTCAACTACCGTGAGGCGTACGGCATGTTCGCCGTCAACGGGATCCTGTTCAACCACGAGTCGCCGCGGCGCGGGGAGACGTTCGTGACCCGCAAGATCACCCGCGGCGTGGCCCGGATCAAGGCGGGACTCCAGGACCGCCTGCACCTGGGGAACCTGGACGCCGTACGGGACTGGGGGTACGCCCCCGAGTACGTGGAGGCGATGTGGCGGATGCTCCAGTGCGACACCCCCGACGACTACGTGGTGGCCACCGGCGAGGGGGTCAGCGTCCGGCAGTTCCTCGAGTACGCCTTCGAGCACGCGGGCCTGGACTGGACGGAGCACGTCCGCTACGACCCGAAGTACGAGCGTCCCAGCGAGGTCGACGCACTGATCGGTGACGCGTCCAAGGCGGAGGAGCTGCTCGGCTGGAAGCCCGACGTGAAGTCGCGGGAGCTGGCCCGGATCATGGTCGACGCGGACGTCCGGCTGCTGGCCGACCAGCTCACCGGAGCTGTCGTACGGACGGACCGATGAGGGGACCCGGACGTCTCAGACGTACGGGTGGCGTGTTCGCCGCGGTCCTCGGCATCGCGGCGGGCGCGCTGAGCGCCGTCGCCGCTCCCCCGGCCGCCGCACTCACCCCTCCGGTCGGCTTCACCGCCGACCACCTCTCCACCTACCAGACCAACGGCATCGTCTGGTCGCTCGCCGAGGCGAACGGTGTGGTCTACGCGGGCGGCACCTTCTCCACCGTCCGGCCGGCCGGCTCCCCCACGGGAAGCAACACGACGCCCGCGGTGAACTTCGCCGCGTTCGACGCGGCCACCGGGGCGCCCACCGGCTGTTCGCTCTCCTTCACCCGGAGCAGCGGCACGGCCACCGTGCGCGCGCTCGCCGTGTCCCCCGACCGGTCCACGCTGTACGCGGGCGGTTACTTCAACGCCGTCAACGGAACGGCCGCCAACGGCCTCGTCGCGATGGACACCGCCACCTGCCGGCTACGTCCCGGCTTCTCGCCGGACTTCGGCGCGACCGTGCGCGCCCTGGACGTCGCCGGGAACGGCACGGTCTACGCGGGCGGCGACTTCCGGTCGGTCAACGGCCAGACCCGGAATTTCTTCGGTGCGGTCACCCCCACCGGCGCCCTGACCGGCTGGAACCCGGACGCGGACGATCCCGGACGCACGCTGAAGGTGACCCCGGACGGGGCGAACGTGCTCATCGGCGGTGACTTCTTCACCCTCGGCGGCTCCGCCTCGCACGCGCTCGCGGTCACCAGCGCGTCCACGGGCGCGCTGACCCGCGCCTACACCGGCAACTTCATCCCGTCGTCCGCGGTGGTCAAGGACATCGTCACGGACACCGCCTCGGACGGCTGGTACGTCGCGGGCGAGGGCGCCGGAGGCGCGTCCTTCGACGGCCGGCTCGCCATGGGGCTGGACGACTTCGACCAGCGCTGGCGGGACACCTGCCAGGGCGCCACCCAGGCCCTGCGGGTCCACCGCGGTGTCCTGTACGCGGGCAGCCACGTCCACGACTGCTCCTCCATGGGCGGCTTCCCCAACCAGGTGCGCAAGCACCTGACCGCCCAGTCCGTCGACGATCCGGCGCTGCTGGGCTGGCTCCCGGACACCAACGACGGCATCGGCGAGCCGGTCGGGCCGCGGGCCCTGACCGTGGCCTCGCGCGGCGGCCGTGACTTCCTGTGGGTGGGCGGCGAGTTCACCACGGTGAACGGTGTCGCCCAGCAGGCGCTGACCCGGTTCGCCGACACCCCGGACACGGGTGCGCCCGCCGCACCGGTGGTGAGCGCGTCCGCGCCGAGGGCCGGTGAGGTGCGGGTCGGCTGGCGCAGCAGCCTGGACCTGGACGACAGCCTGCTGACCTACCGGGTCTACCGCGACGGCGGCTCGGCCCCCGTCCACACCACGACCGGCTCCTCGCTGTTCTTCAGCAGGCCGCAGCTCACCTTCACCGACAGGAACGTGGTGGCGGGCCGGACGTACACGTACCGGATCACGGCGAGCGACGGCACGAACACCAGCGGGCTCTCCGCGACCGCGTCCGTGACCGCCGCTTCCTCGGCCTCCCCGTACCAGGAGAAGGTGCTCGCCGACGGGGCGGACCTGTACTGGCGCTACGACGAGTCGGGCGGCGCCTTCGCCGCGGACGCCTCGGACAGCGGGAACGGCGGGGTGTACGCCAACGCGCCCTCGTACCGCGCCACCCCGTCCGCCGTGGCCGGCTCGGCGGCGCTCTCCCTCAACGGCACCGACGAGTACGTGTACAGCGACCGGCTGCACCACTACACCTCGCCCACGCCCTACTCGGTCGAGACGTGGTTCCGCACGACGTCGACGGCCGGCGGACGGATCGTCGGATTCGGCAACAACATCGGCACCGCGCGCGGCCACACGAGCTCCGTCTCCGACAAGCTGGTCTACCTGACGTCGAACGGCCGGCTCGCGTTCGGCGTCCAGACCGGCAGCAGCAGCGCCCGTCCCACCGTCACCACGACGGACACCTACAACGACGGCGACTGGCACCACGTCGTCGCCACCCAGGGACCGTCCGGCATGGTGCTGTACGTGGACGGGGCCGCCGCCGGCACGAATCCGGCCACCGGCAACCGCTCGTACAACGGGTACTGGCGGGTCGGCGGTGACGCGATGAGCAATGCCTGGCCCAATCTGCCCGCCAGCACCTACTTCGCCGGGCAGGTCGACGAGACGGCCGTCTACCCCTCGGCGCTGACCGCCGCGCAGGTGGCCGCGCACCACGGCCTGGCGGACACCCCGGCGGGCCCCGGCGACAGCACCCTGACCCTCACCCCGTCCGAGGACGCGTACGTCAACGGCGTCGCGCCGAACACCAACTACAACGACGGTCAGCTCGCCTCGCGCGGCACCACGGCGTATCAGAGCTACCTGCGCTTCGCCCTGCCCGAGGCACCCGCGGGCCAGGTGCTCAAGGGCGCCCGGTTCGCCTTCCGGACGTCGTCGGACCCGACGGCGGGCTCGGCCGAGAGCCACAGCATCGTGCCGGTCACCGGCGCGTGGACCGAATCGGCGGTCACCTACAACACCCGGCCGACGCTTGCCGCGTCCGCGCTGGGGACCATCACCGGCGCGTCCCGGGCCTCCACCGACCACTCGGTGGACCTGGACGCGTCCGCTCTGGAGGGGGCCCTGGGCTCCCTCTTCCCACTCGCCCTGACCAGCAGCGGGACGGACAGTCTCCGCATCTGGTCGAGCGAGGCAACCGCGGCCTACCGGCCGCAGCTCGTTCTCACCTTCGGAGCTGAATGATGAACGGAAGTACGGGGCGGAGACTCGGGGGACGCGGCCGTGTGCGGGCCGCCTCCGCCGCGCTCTGCCTGTTCGCCGGAGCCCTGACCGCGACCGCCGCCGGGGCCTCCCCGGCGGCTGCGCTGACCTCTCCGGTGTCGATCACCGCGGACGACCTCACCACCTGGCAGACCAACGGCATCGTCTGGTCGTTGGCCGCCGCGGACAACGGCGTCGTGTACGCAGGCGGCACCTTCTCCACCGTCCGGCCGCCGGAGGCGGCGGCCGGCACGTCCGAGCAGCCTGCCGTGAACTTCGCCGCGTTCGACGCGGCGACCGGCGCCCCGACGGGATGCAGCCTGTCGTTCACCATGGCCTCGGGGACGGCCACCGTCCGGGCCCTGGTGCTGTCGCCCGACGGAGGGACGCTGTACGCGGGCGGACAGTTCGGGGCGGTGAACGGGGAGGGCGTCAGCAATGTCGCGGCCATCGACACGGCGACCTGCACCCCGCGCCAGGACTTCAAGATCTCCGTCTCGGCCACGGTACGGGCCCTGGACGCCACCGCGGACACCGTCTACCTGGGCGGTGACTTCAACAGTGTGGGCGGTCAGACCAGGAACAAGTTCGCCGCCGTCACCGCGGCGGGCGCCGGTCTGCTCCCCTGGACGGCCAACGCCGACGAGGTCGCCCGGGCGGTGCAGGTGACGCCCGACGGGCAGCACGTGGCGCTCGGCGGCGACTTCTTCACCGTCAACGGCACCACCTCGCACGCGCTGGCCGTGGTCGACGCCACCACGGGGGCGCTGACCAGGAGCTACCCCGGCTTCATCCCCAACACCTCCACCGTGCAGGACCTCACGACCGACGCGACCGGCCTGTACACCGCCAACGAGGGCACCGGCGGCGGGGTCTTCGACGGCCGCATCGCCATCGACCTCGACGACTACCAGCAGCGCTGGCGGGACACCTGCCTGGGAGCCACCCAGGCCGTCCTGGTCCACTCGGGCGTGCTGTACAGCGGGAGCCACGCCCATGACTGCTCCAGCATGGGCGGGTTCCCGGACCAGCCGCGCAAGCACCTGCTGGCCCAGTCCGTCGACGACCCGACGCTGCTGCCCTGGTTCCCGGACACGAACGACGGCATCGGCGAACCCGTCGGCCCCCGGGTGATGGCCCAGACCGACAAGGGAGGCCGGCACTACCTCTGGGTCGGCGGCGAGTTCACCACCGTCAACGGCTCCGGGCAACAGGGCCTGACCCGGTTCGCCGACGGCCCGGACACGGGGGCCCCGTGGGTGCCCAACGTCAGCCTCTCCACGGTCGCCCCGGGGCGGATCGACGTCAACTGGCAGACCAGCTTCGACACGGACGACGGGGAGCTGACCTACCGGATCTACAAGGACGGGGCGAGCACCCCCGTCCACACCACCACCGGGTACTCCCTCTTCTGGGACCGGCCCCAGCTGAAGTGGACCGACACCGATGTGGCGGTTGGCGAGACCCACTCGTACCGCATCAGCGTGAGCGACGGGACCAACACCAGTGCCAAGTCGGCCGCCCAGTCGGCGACCGTCGCGGGGGCGACGGAGCGCTACCCGGCCAGGGTGCTGTCCGACGGCGCCTCGCTCTACTGGCGCTACGACGAGGGCACCTCGACCTTCGCGTCCGACACCACGGGCGGGCTGAACAACGGCTTCCTGCGCAACGCGCCCGCCTACCAGCAGACCCCGGCCGCCGTCGCGGGGGACTCGACCGCGATCGGCTTCGACGGAGCCGCCGAGTACGCCTACAGCAACCGGCAGCACCCGCAGCCCACCCGGTTCTCCGTGGAGACCTGGATCAAGACCACCACCAACCGGGGCGGCAAGATCATCGGGTTCGGGAACCTGACCATGCAGAACAGCACCCGCTTCGACAAGCACGTGTACATGGCCAACGACGGCCGGCTGGTCTTCGGGGTCTACAGCGGCGGCCGTCGCACCATCACCACGTCGGGCGCCTACAACGACGGCAACTGGCACCACGTCGTCGCCACCCAGGGCACCGGCGGTATCGCGCTGTACGTCGACGGACAGCTGCGCGCCTCCAACTTCCTCTACACCGCCAACGAGAACTACCCCGGCTACTGGCGGGTCGGCGGGGACAACCTGACCAACTGGGCCAACCGTCCGACCAGCAACTTCTTCGCGGGGCAGATCGACGAGACCGCCGTCTACCCGACCGCGCTGACCTCTTCCCAGATCAGCGCGCACTACGCCCTGAGGACGGGCTGATGAGGCATCCGTTCCTGGCCTGCGCCGTCGTCGCACTCGCGACGGCGGCGCTGGCCGCCTGCGGCTCGTCCGCCGACGGGGGCAAGGAGGCCGCCGCGGACGGCACACCGTCCGCGGCGGCCGTCTCCGCGCCCGCCGTCGCCGGGCCGGCGGCCGAGCCGTCCGGCTCCTCCGGCCCGTCCGGCCCGGACACCGGGACGACGAGCGTCCCGCCGAAGGAGCCCGCCGCGGGGATCACCCCGGCCACGGGCTCCTTCACCGAGAAGCAGAAGGAGTACCTGACCGACCGCGTCCCGAAGGGGATGGACCCGGCCGCCGTGCTCCAGACCGGCCAGGAGACGTGCGACCGGCTCCGCTATCTGGTCAGGGCCGACCGGGACATCGCCGTGGGGGCGGTCCTCACCGGAGAGGTCGCCGACGCCGAACCGGCCGTGACCCACCTCTGCCCCCGGTACCAGGACCTGGTGGACGAGGCAGCGCTGGGCTACGCCGACGGTACGCACACCGGTGCGAGGCTCCGGCCGGGCCGCTACCACGCGCCCTCCCCCACCAAGGACTGCAGCTGGCAGGTGACGGGAGCGAAGGGTAAGGCGCTGGGGTCGGGATCCTCCGCCACCGGCGAGCGGGTGGAGCTCACGGTCCCGGAGGCCGCCCGCACGTTCACCTCCACAGGCTGCTACGCCTGGCTGCCCGAAGGAGAGACAAGTTGAGCAAGCTCCCCATCGCCGTGGCGATCCCCACGAAGAACGAGGGCCTGAACATCGCCGAGGCGGTGAAGTCGGTGCTCGGCCACTTCGAGGCGGTCGTCGTGGTGGACTCCCACAGCACGGACGACACGGTGAAGATCGCCGAGGAGTGCGGGGCCGAGGTGGTCACGTACACCTGGGACGGGGGCCATCCGCGCAAGAAGCAGTGGTGCCTGGAGAACGTCCGCACGGACCTGGACTGGATCCTGCTGCTGGACGGTGACGAGCGGCTCGGCCCGGGGCTGCTGGCCGAGCTCCGCCAGGTCTTCGCAGACCCGGCCGGCGCCCGGCCGGCCGCGTACGACATCCCGCTGGGCTACTGGTTCTCGGGCAAGCGGCTGCGGCACGGTTACACGATCCGCAAGCGGTCGCTGACCGACCGCACCCGCTGCCACTACCCGGAGGTCGGCGACCTCGCCGCGCCCGGGATCGGTGAGGTGGAGGGGCACTACCAGCCGGTGGCGGCCACGGCCGGCTCCCTGAAGAACCCCATCGAGCACCAGGACCTGGACCCCGTCACCGCCTGGTTCGAGCGGCACAACCGCTATTCGGACTGGGAGGCGTGGCTGGAGCACCACCCCGAGGTCAAGGAGCAGGTGCGGAAGGTGAAGTCCCGTCAGGGGCAGCTCTTCCACAAGGCGCCGTTCAAGCCGCTGGTGTCGTTCGCCTACATGTACGTCTACCGGCGGGGCTTCCTGGACGGCCGGGCCGGCCTGGACTTCGCGCTGGCGATGAGCTTCTACCGCTGGCAGATCGCCCTCAAGTCCCGCGAGGGCAGGACCGGCTGAACCGTCACCCCCTCCGGCGGACCACGTCCTCGTAGGTCTGCCGGAGGGTGCGGGTGACGGCCTCGATGGTGAAGTGCTTGTTGACCAGGTCCCACGCGGCCCTGCCCGCCTGCTCGCCGGCCTCCGGTTCCAGGAGTTCCAGCACGGCCCGGGCGACCTTCTCCGCGTTGGCGGCGTCCTCCCCGACCCGGCTGTCGATCACCCGGCCCGCACCGGCCGCGGCCACGTCGGGGCCGAGACCGCAGGTGCGGGTGATGACGGCGGGGGTGCCGACGGACATCGCCTCCAGGACCGAGACACCGAGCGGCTCCTCGATCGACGGGAGGACGTACACGTCGGCCCGCCGCCCGGCGGCCAGCACCTCCTCGTGACCGAGGGGCCCCACGTGGTCCAGCGAGTCCAGCACACCGAGACGGCGGGCCAGCGCGAGGGTACCGGGCAGGGCACCGGTGTCCGGGCCCGCCAGCACGAACCGCGCGTCGGGGTACTTCGCCAGGACGGCCGGCATCGCGCCGACGAAGTCCTCGGGGCGCTTGCGCTCCTGGATCCGGGCGAGGAAGAGGACCGTCGGCGGCCGGCCCGGCTCACGGGCGGGCTTGCGTTCCTGCGGACGCACACCGTTGACCAGCCGTACGGTGTTGGTGAGGGCGACCGGTGCGGCGACGGCGTTCACGTCCACGCGTTCCGTCTCCGTCAGGTGCAGGACGGCGTCGGCGCGGCGCAGCACGGTGCGGACGCCCAGCAGGTCGGTCAGCTGGGCGACCCGCTTCTCGGTCGGGTCGACCATGCCGTGCGTCTGGACGACCAGGGGCGTACGGGTGGCCAGGGCCAGCAGCGCGGCGGGCAGGGTCACCAGGTCGCGCATCAGGTGGACGTGGACGAGGTCGGCACCCCGCATCATGCGGCGCGCGGTGCGCAGCAGGGCGCCCGAGGTGATGCCGCTGACCTCGAACACCGGGAGCAGGTGGCGGGCCTGGAAGAGGTGCGCGGGCACTCCTTCGACCTCGCGGGGCAGTACGCCGCCGAAGCCGTCACCGAGCGCCATGATTCGGGCGTCGTCGCCGTGGGCGCGCTGCACCTTCGACAGGTTGAGCGCGACCCTCGTCGGACCTCCGAACGCGTGGTCCGGAGTGTGCAGTGTGACGATGTGCAGGACCTTCACCAGGGTTCCCCTCAACCTAGGCCGACCGTTCACAGACTAGTCATCACATCACCCCAAGTGGGTTGATTCGTTAGAGTGTTCATCGACCATGAGGTCGGGCGATCGGGGGGCCATGACGTCCGTGCACGAGGCACCCGCGGCTGCGTCCGTACCGGACCCGGGGGCCGGCCCCCGCCCACCGGTGCTGCTGCCCCCGGCGAAACCCATGGCGTGGACGATGCTGTCCCGGGCGCTGTCGGTGCCGCTCATCCTGGGCCTGGTCTGCTTCCTGCCCGCGGTGATCGCCGCCCAGCCCGGTTCGGGCGTCCGCGACAACGCGTACTGGCTGCAGCTGGTCCTGACCTGCTATGCGGGGGCCCGGCTCGCCACGATGATCCTGTCCACGCGGCGGCGGCTGCTGCAGGGCGTGTTCTGGATGTTCGTGTACATCGCGATGGGGGTTGCGCCGTTCGCGCAGGCCGTCATCGGGCAGACGCCGACCCCGGTGGTCGGGCCCCGGTCGGACCTGGTGACCGCGGTCTCGCTGATCCTGGTGGGCTGCGCCGCGTTCGACCTCGGGGCGCTGCTGGCGTCCCGCCGACCGCTGACCCGCCGGCCGGGCACCGCGGACGGGAAGGGCCCCGCGACCGCGCACCGGATCAGGCTGCGGCTGCTGGTGCTGCTGGCGTTCGCGGCGAGCGGGTACTACGTGGTGAAGCTGGGCGGGCCCGCCATCTTCTTCTCGAGCCGGCAGGAGATCAGCGCGTCGGTCGCGGTCAGCGGGGTGGCGGCCACCGAGTCGAACGTGGGATCGGCCTTTCTGAAGGGCTTCGGTACGGTGCCCGCTCTGCTGGCCCTGCTCTTCTACACCCGGCGCATGGTGACCTCGCACCGGGCGCGGCGCTCCCCCTCGGCCGTCCTGGTCTGGACGGCGCTCATGGCCCTCAACCTGGTCGTCAACAACCCGATCTCCAACGCCCGTTACTGGTTCCTGACGGTCCTCGTCTCGCTCCTGTTCACCGCGTTCCCGAGCAGCTCGGCGATGTACCGCTCGGTGCTGGCCGTGGGCGTGGTGGGGGCACTGGTGCTGTTCCCGTACGCGGACCGCTTCCGGTACGACGACGAGGGGTACCGGCCGGTGCAGTCCGCGTCCGCCTTCGAGCCGCTGGCCACCAAGGACTACGACCAGACGGTGATGTTCGCGAACACCATCTCCTGGGTCGACACCAGGGGCCACACCTACGGCCGGCAACTCGCCGGCACCGGACTGTTCTTCGTGCCGCGAGCGGTGTGGAGCGGGAAGCCGGAGGACACCGGCGTCCGGGTGGGCCAGTGGATGGGTATGAACATGACCAACCTCTCGGCTCCGCTGTGGACCGAGTTCTGGGTGGACTTCGGCCCGGCGGGCATGGTCGGCGGCCTCGCGCTGATCGGCTACGGGGCGGCCCGCACCGACCGGCGGTACGCGCTCGCGGTGCTCCGGGACGGGCCGGGCAGTGTGCTGGCCGTCGCCGCGCCGCTGATCGCCGGCTACACCTTCATCCTGCTGCGCGGCCCGCTGCTGCAGTCCGCGGGAAAGCTGGCCATCGCCGCGCTGTGCCTGCTGCTGGTGACGAGCTTCAGACGGAACCGGCCGCGTCCGCGGTGACCGGGTCCGGCCGCGCGTCCTTCCGGCGGCGCAGCCGGGCCACCCGGGTCCAGGTGGCGACGGCCTTGCAGACGGAGCCGAGGCACAGGCCCCAGGCGGCCCCCGGCACACCGGCGAGCGCGTAACCGCCGGCCAGGAGGACGACGGCGAGGAGCGAGAAGACCACCTGGACGGACAGGGTCGTGCGGGGGTCCAGCATCCGCAGGGCCAGCAGCCCGCAGGTGCCGACGGCCATCGCCGCGTACTGGCTGCCGGTCGCGGGCAGCAGCGCCGCCGCCGTCGGCCAGGTGTCGCCGAGCAGCTGCCGGCCCGCCGCGTCGGGCAGCAGCGCAAGCACGGTGGCCCAGGCCGCGGCGGTCGCGGCCAGCACGGCGGCGAGGACGGCGGTGGCGCGCACCTGGCGGCGTTCGCCGTCGAGCCGGCCGAGGAGCGGGGGGCCGAAGCCGGTGGCGGAGGTGTAGAGCACGTTGAGGGGTCCGAAGAGCGTGGTCGCCCCCCGCAGGGCGCCGACCACCAGGGGGTTGCCGACGGCGCCCAGCCCCAGCACGGAGAGCTGGCTGGTGGCGTTGCCCACGCCGAACTCCACCACGAAGCGGCGGCCGAGGTGCCCGCGCCGCAGCAGGGCCCGCATGCGCAGCGGTGTTCCGGCCGCCGGGCGGTGCAGCAGGATGCCGGACAGGAGCAGGGCGGGCAGCGCGGACAGCCCCCAGACGAGGACGAGCCGGGCCGCCTCCGTCCCGTGGGGCTGCACGGCGAGCGCGCCCACGACGCAGGCCAGCCGCAGGGTGTCGCCCGCGAGCGCGGCGTGCGGCAGCCGGAGTGTGGAGAAGGCGTAGCGCATGGCGTCCTGGCCGAGGACCACGGGCAGCACGAGGCCCAGCATCATCAGGGCACGGGCCGTGTCACCCGGCAGGAGCAGGCACACGGCGGCGAGCGGGAGGCCCGCGGCCGTGGCGGCCAGCAGGGTGAACAGGACGGCCGACCTGCACGCCCCGGCGGTCTCCGCGTCCCCGCCGCGCCGCAGTACCAGCGGCTGCCCGGTGTACGCGCCGGAGATGCCGAGCAGCACGGTGAAGACGAGGTAGACGGCCGAGAAGCGCGCGAAGTCGGACACGGTGGAGAGCCGGGCCGCCGCCACCAGCACCAGGATGTTGGTCAGCGCGGCGACGCCCTGGTCGGCGACCGAGCAGACGATCGCGGTACGTGCCCTCACCGGCGCCCGGCGGGGGTGCCGAACGGGAAGCGCAGTCCGAGTGTCTCGGTGGGGTCGCCGGTGGTCTCCGGACCGTCCGTGCCGTCGGCCGGGGAGGCGGCATCGGATCCGGAGCCGTCGGTGGCGGCGGGCGCCCCCGGTCCCGGGCCCCCGCGCCGCCTGCCCCCGGACTTCCGGTGCGCCCGGCGACCCTCCTTGAACGCGAGCCGGCTGCGGCCCGGCTGCAGGAGGGCTCCGAGGACCGAACCGCCGGACGCGCCGATGATCTCGCGGATGCGTTCCAGGTCGCTGCGGTGCACCTCGCGCGGGTCGCAGACGATCACGACCCCCTCCACCCGGTCGACCAGGGCCACGGCGTCCGCGTACGACAGGACGGGCGGGGCCAGCACGATGACGACGGTTCCCGGCCGGTCGCCCTCGGCGACGATCCGGCCGACGGGCGCCGAGGTCAGCGCACGGGGCACGTTGTCGACGGGGCGGCCGGCGATCAGGGTGAAGGCGCCGGAACCCGGTACGTCGACCGTGGAGCGGCTGCCCGACGGCCAGCTGCCGTCCTCGTCCTCGGTGGTGGCCCAGCGGGGCCGGGCGTCCTTCGCCGCCGTACCCAGCTCGGAGGCCAGCGAAGGTGTCCGCAGGTCGGCCTCGACGAGCAGGACCTCGCGGCCCATCTCGGCGAAGGCGGCGGCCAGGTTGGCGGCCGCGGCGGCCGCGGCGGCGTTGTCGCCGCGCGGCGCGGTGACGAGCAGCCTGCGGCTGCGGGCGAACGCCGGGTCGTACGCGAGCCGGAAGGCGACCGCACGGTACTCCTCGGCGAGCCGGCTGCCGCTCCGTCCGATGGCGAGGAACTCCCGCGCGGATCCGCGCTCCCGGGGCAGCGTGCCGAGCAGCGGGGCACCGAGTGAGCGGACGAGCTCGCGGGTGGAGCGTACGGCCGGGTCGAAGACGAGCCGCACCCAGGACAGCAGCAGCCCGAGGGCCAGTCCCACCACTCCGCCGAGTCCCAGCAGCAGCGGCAGGCCCGCGCCGGTGGGCGCGGTGGGCTCGACGGGCTTCTTGTTCAGATAGCCGGGGGTGGTGTCGAGCGCCTTCAGCTCCACGATCTTCCGGTTGAGTTCGGAGATGGCGACGACGAGGTTGGCGCGGGCGC
Organism: Streptomyces clavifer; assembly: GCA_014651175.1. Classification (GTDB taxonomy): domain Bacteria; phylum Actinomycetota; class Actinomycetes; order Streptomycetales; family Streptomycetaceae; genus Streptomyces; species Streptomyces clavifer. The sequence continues at coordinate 74,365 of BMWJ01000012.1, forward strand.
TGTCCGTGTCCTCCGCGGTGGTCCCGCCCGTCTGCTCCTCCAGCTGGTCCCGCTGCTCCACCAGGGGTTTGAGCTGGGCGCGGTAGCCCTCGGCCATGTTCTCGATGCTGCCCTCGGTGCGCTGCCTGCGGATCTGGAGGTAGGCGTTGGCGAGGGCCCCGGCCCGGTCCTTCGCCAGGGCGGGGGTGCCGGCGGTGTAGGAGAAGCGCAGGGTCAGGGTGTTGGGCGGGTTGGTGACCTGGAGGCCGGCGAGCAGCTTGCGCGCGCCGACCCGGTCGCCCTTCGCGGTGAGGGAGCGGGCGGCCAGGGTGCCCACGGTGTCGCTGACGGCGGTCTGCCGCTCGGACCCGATGTTGATGCCCTTGTCCGCCGACGCACCGGTGGCGAAGGGGTCGGCGGTCGCGGAGCGGACCTGTACCTCGCCGGTGGCGGTGTAGGTGTCCTCGCCGCTCAGGGCCAGGAAGCCGCCGCCCAGCAGGCCGACGACGACGCCCCCGGCGAGGAGCGCGCGGTAGCGCAGGAGCTGGCGGAACTGGTCCCGCAGCAGGGCCGGTTCGTCCTGGTCCTCCACGGTGCGGATCGGATGCGTCATCGGCCTGCTCTCCCTTGTGCGTCCCCGAGGACCTCGGTGAGCAGGGCGTCGAACCGGGCGAGGCCCGCCTCCCGGCTCAGGTGGTGTGCGACGTACCGGGGCCCCTGCGCGCCCAGGGCGTCCGCCGCCTCCGGGTCGTCGGCGAGCTTCCGTACGGCGGCGAGGAGCGCGGCCGGGTCCTCGGGGGCGACGAGGACCCCGGTACCGGAGCGGCGCACCTCGTCGGCGGTGCCGCCCTCGTCGGCCACCGAGGCGACGACGGGGCGGCCCGAGACGAAGTACGAGGTGAGCTTGGACGGCACGCTCATGTCGAGCACGGAGGCCCGCTGGGTCACCGCGAGCACATCGGCCGCGGCGAGCACATCGGTGAACTCGTCGGCCCCGGCGGGCGGCAGGAAGTCGATGTTGGGCAGTCCCGCTGCGAGCTCGCGCAGCCCGGCGCGCTGGTTGCCGTCGCCCATCAGCACCACCCGGATGTCCGGTGCCAGCCGGGCCAGCCCGACCAGCACGTCGAGCCCTTGTTTGAGGCCCATGTTCCCGGAGTGGAGCAGCACGGGCGTGCCCTCGCGCCACCCGAGCCGGGCCCGGGTGGCGGTGCGGTCGCCCGAAGGGCGTTGCACATGGGTCCAGTTGGGGACCAGCCGGATGCGCCCGGGGTCCACGCCCAGGGCGGTGACTCCCGGCACGAAGCTCTCGTGGATGACGCCGACGAGGGCGGCGCCCCGCAGGGCGTACCGCTCCGCCGCCGCGGCGACCGCCGCCGCCCTGTCCCCGCCGCGGATGCCGCTCTGCGCTGCGGCGGCCCCCATCAGGTCCTGGACGACGGGTATGTGGGGGACGCGGTGGCGGCGGGCGACGCGGGCGGCGATGACGCCGCCGGCGAGGCTCGGCATCTGGGAGACCACCGCGTCGGGGCGCCCCGGTGGCGGGGCCAGCATCCCGTGGGCGAGCACCGACGCTTCGAAGGCGGCCCTGCGCAGGGCGCTCTGCCGGGGCGGCACGTAGTGGCGCCGCCGGTGCACGCTCACACCCTCCCGGACCTCGTGCCTGCGCCACACACCCCGGTACTCCTCGTCGACGCGCCAGGCGGGGTAGTGCGGCATTCCGGTCAGGACCTGGGTCCGGACACCCGACGCCGCCCAGTGCTCGGCGAGCTGGGTGGCGTACGGGCCGATGCCCGTCAGCTCGGGGGCGTAGTTGGTGGAGACGACGAGAACTCTGCGGTTCTCGAACAGTCGGTGACGCTCAACAGCGGACATCGGACGATCGCCTTCCCCCCGGAACAGCCTCCCCTTGAGCTTATCCGTTCACGCGTTGCACAAGTGTTCTTCACAGTAAGGTCGTTGGACCAGTTCCACCGTGGGGGGAGAGAACGGATGGTGCAGCACAGGGTCGGATACGCACCGGGGGTGTACGACCTGTTCCACGTCGGCCACCTGAACATCCTGCGGCATGCCCGCAGCCAGTGCGACTACCTGGTGGCCGGGATCGTCTCCGACGAGATGGCCTCGCTCGCGAAGGGCCACAAGCCGGTGATTCCGCTGACCGAGCGCCTGGAGATCGTCCGCAGCGTGCGCTTCGTGGACGCCGCGTTCGTGGAGACCGTGCCGGACAAGGTCGAGACGTGGCAGCAGGTGCGCTTCGACGTCATCTTCAAGGGCGACGACTGGCGGGGCACCGAGAGGGGGAAACGGCTGGAGCGCGACTTCGCCGAGGTGGGAGTGGAGGTCGTCTACTTCCCGTACACGGTGCACACGTCCAGCACCCAGCTGCGCCGGGCACTGGACGTGCTCGTCAGCCGGCCCGGAGCGCTTTCAGCTCCCTGAACCACTTGGCCAGGAAGGCCACGAGGAACAGGGCGTGCACCGCGGCGAGCAGGGCGTACCCGGCCCGGAAGGCGGCGGGTGCGCCGAGCAGCGCGAAGACCAGGCAGAACACCCCGTAGTCCGCGGGCAGCAGCGCCACGGCCCGTATCCGGGACACCGGGGCCGTGGCGCCACCGGACGCCGGCGCGGTCCGGGCCGCAGCCTTGCCGAGCTGTTCCCGCAGGAGGCCTGCGCAGAAGGTGAGCACGGCGGTGAACAGGAATCCCAGGGGCAGCAACAGCCATGCCTCGGAGGGGAGTTCGCCGAAGCGGTAGAAGGAGATCAGTACGGCCGTGTGGACGAGGATCATCTTGGCGCAGTCCACGACATGGTCCAGCCACTCACCGTCCGGGCCGCCCCGCCCCGTGAGCCGGGCGAGCTGCCCGTCCGCCGAGTCGAAGGCGAAGCCGATGGCCAGACCGGCGTACACGGCGGCCCCCAGCCACCAGGACGGCTCCACGAGCGCCACGGCGGCGAGGGCGGCGAAGGTGAAGGCCGCGCTGATCAGGGTGACCTGGTTGGGCGCCAGACCGGCCCGGTGGGCGACTGCCGCCAGCAGGCGTCCGGCCGGCCTGTTCACGTACCGCGAGTAGAGCGAGACGCCCTTGGACGACTTCTGCGCACCGCGCAATGCGCGCAGCACCGTACCCGTGCTTTCCATACGCCCCCCAGCGCCCGGCCGAACTGTCCGCTGCATCATGGCAGACATACGGGGAGGGGCGAGGGCGGTGGCGGACGTCCGGCCGCATGACCTGGCAGGTAATCGACGCGCCGCGGTCGCCGGGACAGGCTGTTCCCGTCGCCGCGGACCACCGCGGCGGCGGGACACGGACACCCTGGAGGGAACCGGCCATGACCGTTCACGAGGACGCCGTCCAGCGCTACTTCGCCGCCTGGAACGCGGACACCGCCGAGGAGCGGGCGAAGGCGGTGGCGGTCGCCTTCACCGAGGACGCCACCTACACGGACCCGCTGGCCGGGGTACGGGGGCACGACGGCCTGGCCGCGGTGATCGGCGGGGCGCGGGAACAGTTCCCCGGCTTCGACTTCGTACCCTCCGGGACGCCCGACGCGCACCACGACCTGGTCCGGTTCACCTGGGACCTGGTCTCCCGGGCCGACGGCTCGGCCCCGGTGGCCGGGTTCGATGTGATCACTCTGGCCGGGGACGGCCGGATCAGCTCGGTCAGCGGCTTCCTGGACCGGCTGCCGGGCGCCTGAACGGACTCAGTCCCGCTCCGGGCCCGGCTTCGGGCCGGGCCCGGGCTCCGGCTCCTCCTCGGCCACGGTGAGCTGTTCGTCGAGGTCGTCGAAGAGCAGTTCGCTGTGCCCGACCTGGCCGGTCCGGTAGGCCGACCGTGCCACCAGGTGGGACGCCACCGGGCTGGTCAGCAGCTGGAAGAAGCCGATGAGGGCCAGCGTGGCCAGGTCCATTCCGCCGCGCAGGCGCAGCGCGACCCCCGCCAGCACCAGCAGCAGGCCGAGGGTCTGCGGCTTGGTCGCGGCGTGGCTGCGCGACAGGACGTCGGGGAGCCGCAGCATGCCGATCGCGCCGAGCAGGCAGATCACCGCCCCGACGAACACCAGTGCGGCACCGGCCGTGTCCATGATCTGCAGCAGGACGTTCATCCCTTGCCCTCCTTCCCGGCGGGTCGCCGATGGGCCGGCGGCCGGTCGCGTACGGCGATGAAGCGGGCGATGCCCACCGATCCGGTGAAGCCGAGGAAGGCCAGGACCAGCATGATCGGGAAGTAGAACGAGTCCAGGGCCGCCGCCGACCTCGCGCCGAGACCCGCGATGATCAGGGCGGCGCAGACATCGAGGGCGATCGCCCGGTCCAGCATGGACGGGCCGCGCCAGATGCGGACGAGCAGCAGCATCCCCGCGACGACGAGGACCACCACGGCGGCGGTCAGCAGCACACGGTCGACGGTCTCGGGTCCGCTCATGACCGCGCCTCCCCTTCGCCGGGCGGTTCGGTCGGGGGCGGCGGCGCGGACACCCGGTCGATCTCGTCCCGGGTCCCGAACGCCCGTACCGTCAGGGCCTCCAGCCGCCAGACGGAGCGCCGGGCGGCCTCCAGCGCCTCCGGCCGGTCCGCGTCGAGTACGTGCAGGAAGAGCGTGCCGGTGGCCCGGCGCACCTCGATGACGGATCCGCCGGGCACGTTGGACACGGCGACGGCGGTGGCGGCGAGCATCAGGTCGCTGCGACAGCGCAGCGGTACGCCGATGACGGCGGGCCGGTGCGGGCGTCCGGCGAAGATCTGCCGGGTGACCTGCACGCCCGAGGTGTACATGTCGTAGAGCAGGTATCCGGCGAGGACGAGGATGCCCCACGGGTGGAGCCGCAGCCCGAGGTCGACCTTCGGCAGCGGGAAGGCCAGGCAGACGGCCACGGCGACGACCACCCCGGTGACGACGTTGGCCCAGGTCAGGGTGGACCACAGCAGCACCCAGATCAGGGTGAGCCAGGCGATCAGCGGCAGGTCCAGCACGCGGCCCCGGCGGCCGGGGAACGCGCAGCTGAAGGGTGGCAGGTCGGGGTCGCGGTAGGACAGGGTGACGAAGCGCTTCACCGGCCGAGCACCTCCTCGACGTAGGGGGTCCGCGCGATGAGCTCGGCGGCCGAACGGTCGGTGTACGCGGCCAGTGGTCCGGCCAGCACGGTGAAGGCGAGGCCGAACGCGACGGCGCCCGCGGTGGCCGCGGTCATCGCACGGGGCGGCCGGGTCGTGGTGGTGACGGACTGCCCGTGCAGGGTCGCCGCGACGACCTGTCCGGCCGGCCCGGGCGCACCGGTCACCCCCTCGTCGCCGGTGCCGGGGATGCGGTCGGGACCCAGGTCGGTGTCGTCCTCTGTCTCGTCCGCGGACTCCAGGACCGTGCCGAAGGCCGCCAGGTCCGGTGGTTCGGCGCGCCAGAAGGCCAGATTCCAGACCTTGGCCATGACGTACAGCGTCAGCAGGCTGGTCACGGTCGCTCCCGTGACCAGGATCCAGGCCCAGACCCCGCCGTCGGCGACACCGGCCCGCATGAGGCCGAGTTTCCCGATGAAGCCGGACAGCGGGGGGATCCCCGCGAGGTTCATCGCGGGGACGAAGAAGAGGACCGCGAGCAGCGGGGCGCTCCTGGCCAGTCCGCCGAGGCGGGTGAGCTCGTTGGTGCCTCCCCGGCGCTCCATGAGTCCGGCGACGAGGAAGAGCGTGGTCTGGACGGTGATGTGGTGGGCGACGTAGAAGATCGCGCCGCCGTACGCGTCCCGGGTGGCGAGGCCGATGCCGAAGACCATGTAGCCGATGTGGCTGATGAGGGTGAAGGACAGCAGCCGTTTCAGGTCGGTCTGCGCGACCGCGCCGAGGATGCCGACGACCATCGAGGCGAGCGCGGCGGCCATCAGCAGGTCACCGAGCCGGTTGCCGGGGAAGAGCAGGGTCTCGGTGCGCAGCATGCAGTAGATGCCGACCTTCGTCAGCAGGCCGGCGAAGACGGCGGTGACGGGCGCGGGCGCGGTCGGATAGGAGTCGGGGAGCCAGGCGGCCAGGGGGAAGACGGCGGCCTTGATGGCGAAGACCGTGAGGAGCATCGCCTGGATCAGGGTCTGGACGCCGATCGGGAGGTCGGGCAGCCGGACTGCGAGCTGGGCGAAGTTGGCGGTGCCGGTGGCGGCGTACGTCATGGCGATGGCCGTCAGGAACAGCATGGAGGAGAGCAGCGAGATGATCACGTAGGTGGAGCCGGCCCGGATCCGGGGGCCGGTGCCGCCGAGCGTGAGCAGGACGAAGCTGGCGACCAGCATGATCTCGAAACCGACGTAGAGGTTCACGAGGTCGCCCGCGAGGAAGGTGCACGACACCCCGGCCACCAGGATGAGGTAGGCGGGGTGGAACACCGCGACGGGTGTCTCCTTGTCCCGGTCGGCCATGCCCTGGCCGAGCGAGTAGACCAGCACGGCGAGGGTGACGGCCGAGGAGACGGTCAGCATGAGGCCGGACAGCCGGTCGGCGACCAGGGTGATTCCGAGCGGCGGGGCGAAGTCGCCGAGGTGCACGGACAGCGGGCCCTCGCGGTCGGACGCGATCATGAGGGTGACGGAGAGCCCGAGCACGGCGGTGAGCACGGCGACGCTGATGATGCGCTGGAAGCGGGCGAGCCGGGTGCCGAAGGCGAGGCTCAGGCCGGTGGCGCAGAGCGGCAGCAGCACCGGCAGCGGAACGAGCGCGTTCATCCGGCGGCTCCTCGGTCGGGGTCCTGGCCATGTGTTCCGGTGGCGCCGGGTGTGGTGGCACCGCCCGGGTAGTCCTCCGGGTCGGCTCCCAGCACGTCGTGCCACAGGTCGCCGTTCGCGTCCCGGCCGCGGGCCTGGAGTGCGCGGTCGGCGCGCAGCCGGGCGCGCAGGCGGTGGCGCTCCTCGCGGTAGCGGGTCCGTTCGTCCGGCGTACGGCCGGGCTCCGCCCGGTACTCCTCGCGCAGTTCGGCCCACTCCCCCCGTACCTCGGTCCGGAGCACGATGCGCCTGTCCTCCAGGTCGTCATGGACCTCGTCGGTGCCGGTCAGCTGGTGACTGCGGTAGGCCATGGCCAGGAGGAAGGCCGTGGTGGCGAGGGTGATGACGAGGGCGGTCAGCGCGATGGCCTGCGGCAGCGGGTCGGTGACCCGCCGCAGCGGTACGCCGTAGAGCAGGGGCGCCGCTCCCGCGGATCCGGTCGAGGAGAGGACCAGCAGGTTGATGCCGTTGCCGGCGATGACCACGCCGAGCAGGATGCGCGTGAGCGGCCGGGTGAGCATGAGGATGCCGCCGACCGCGCAGAGGACCACGGCGGTGGCGAGGAGCGAGACGCTGACGGTCATCGGGCCGTACCCCCCGCTCCGGTGCCGGGCGCGGGGGCGAGTGCGCCCGCCGCCCGTTCGATCTGCCGGTCGACCTTGGCTCCCAGCGCCCGGACGATGTCCAGGACCACGCCGAGGACCAGCAGGTACACCCCGAAGTCGAAGACGACCGGCGTCGCCAGGTGGTAGTCGCCGAAGAGGGGGAGGTGGCCCTTGTACGTCCACGCGTGGAGCACCGTGCCCTCCAGGAGGCCGAGGAGGGCGACCCCGGTGGACAGGAAGAGGCCGAGGCCGGTGAAGAGGCCGGGCTGCAGCGGTGCCGCCTCGGCGAGCTCGAAGCGTCCGCCGGCCAGGTAGCGGGTGATGAAGGCGAGTCCCGCGACGAGTCCGCCGACGAAGCCGCCGCCCGGCATGTTCTCCGCGCAGAACAGCAGATAGAGGGAGAGCACCAGGATGGGGTGGAAGACCAGGCGGCCCACCACCTCGAAGACCACGGAACGGTGTTCGGGCGCGAGGGTCGAGCCGGCGGCCAGCCAGTCACGTTCGGGGGCGGTGTCGTCCCCCTGCGGCAGCCCGGTCAGCCGGCGGCCCGTCAGCGTCCAGGCGGTGGCGCCGTGCAGTTCCTCCCGGGTCATGGGCCCTTCGCTGCGGCGGTGCAGATAGATGAGGCTGGTCACGCCGATGGCCGCGGCGGCGAGCACGGCCGACTCCCCCATCGTGTCCCAGGCGCGCAGGTCGACGAGGATGGTGGCCACCACGTCCTTGAGCCCGTGGTGGGCGACCTCCTCGACCATCGCGGCGCCCGCCGGTTCCGCGGTGCGCGCGGCGCCCGAGACCCACACGACCACGCCGAGGGTAGCCGCGGCGCCGAGCGCCACGGGTACGCGCACCGCACGCCGCCAGGAGCTGACCGACTCCTGGAAGTGCACGGGCATCCGGCGCAGCACCAGGACGAACACGATCATCGACACGGTCTCGACGCAGAACTGCGTGAGCGCCAGGTCGGGCGCGCCCTGGACGACGAAGAGCAGCGCGGCCCCGTACCCGGTGAGCCCGGCCAGGACGACGGCCTTCATCCGGCGGCTGACGGTCAGGCAGAGCAGGGCCGCCGCACAGGTCAGCACGGCCACGGCACCCTGGAGCGGGGTGTCCCACACCCGGGGGGCGACCGCTCCCTCCCAGGGGCGGTCGGTGATCAGCACCGCCAGCTGTCCGGCCAGCATCACCAGCAGGGTGGTGGCCAGGTACACGGACAGGGAGCCGCGCTGGACGAATCCGGTGACCTGCAGGGCGAAGCGTTCGAGGCCGAGCAGGAGGTGGCCGAAGACGCTGTCGGCGGTGGGCCAGGCGATCCTGCGGGAGACCCGGGTGACGGTCGTCCGCCCCGCGAAGAGCAGGGCGCCGCCCGCCCAGGCGAGGACGGACAGGAGCAGGGCCGTTCCGAAGCCGTGCCAGAGCGCCAGGTGGTAGGGGTGGGCGGGCGCGGGGAAGGTGTCGGCGTACGCGGCGAACAGCCGGTCCGTCCACGCGACTCCGGGGCCGAGGACCAGTCCGGCCACGGCGAGCAGCGCGGGCGGGGCCAGGAAGGCGGCGCTCACCCGGCGTACGGAGGTGTCCGCGACGCCCGGCTTGCGGAAGAACGCGCCCCATACGAAACGGAGGGTGTACGCGACGGTGAGCACGGATCCGACGACGGTGACGGCCAGCACCCAGCGGTCCGAGGTGTCGCCGTGCTGCAGCGCGTGGAACGCGGCCTCCTTGGCGGCGAAGCCGAGGAGCGGCGGCAGTGCGGCCATGGAAGCGGCGGCGAGCACGGCGACCGTGGTGACGTGGGGCAGCGCGCGGCCGACGCCGGAGAGTCTGCGCAGATCGCGGGTGCCGGTCGCGTGGTCGACGATGCCGATGACGAGGAACAGCGCGGCCTTGAACAGTGCGTGGCCGAGGATCATCGCGGCGGCGGCGAGTGCGGCGTCCCGGGTGCCGGCCCCGGCGAGGACGATCAGGAAGCCGAGCTGGCTGACCGTGCCGTAGGCGAGGACGAGCTTCAGGTCGTTGAGGCGCAGTGCGCGCCATCCTCCGAGCAGCATCGTCGCGGCGCCGAGGACGAGGACGACGGGCCGCCAGACGGGCACGTCGGCGAAGGCGGGGGCGAGCCGCGCCACCAGGTAGACACCGGCCTTGACCATGGCCGCGGCGTGCAGATAGGCGCTGACGGGGGTGGGCGCGGCCATGGCGTTCGGCAGCCAGAGGCTGAACGGCCAGATCGCGGATTTCGACAGCGCCCCGCACAGGACCAGGACGACGGCCACGGACACCGCGAGGGTCGCTTCCGGGGGGTCCGCGACGATCGCGGAGATCTGGTAGGTGCCGGCCGCCTGGCCGAGGATCAGGAAGCCGACCAGCATGGCGAGTCCGCCGAGCGTGGTGACGACGAGGGCCTGGAGGGCGGAGCGGCGGTTCTGTTTGCGTTCGCTGCCGTGGCCGATCAGGAGGTAGGAGAAGACCGTGGTCAGTTCCCAGAACACGTAGAGGGTGATGAGGTCGTCCGCGAGGACCAGGGCGAGCATCGCCCCCGCGAAGGCCAGCAGGTTCCCGGCGAACGAGGCCAGTTGCGGGGAGTCGTCCGTGAAGTAGGAGGCGCAGTACAGCAGGACGAGCGTGCCGACCCCGGCCGCGAGCAGCACCATCAGTTCGGCGAGCGCGTCCAGGCGCAGGCCCAGGGAGACGTCGTAGGCCGGGATCCACTCCCACGTCCAGGTGACCGCCCGGCCGGCCGCCGCGGTGCTCCACTCGGTCGCCGCCCATGCGGTCGCGGCCGCGGGGGGCAGCGCGAGCACGACGAAGGCGCGCCTGCCGAGCCGCCGCACCAGCGGACGCGCGCAGGCCGCCAGGACGAAGTGGCAGACGATGAGTGCGATCACGAGGAGGCGTCCGGGGCATAGGGCACCGAATACAGATATATCGCCCGGCCCCGTTCACCCGTCCGGCGCGCCGCGCGGCCCCCCGGCCACTGTTTCCGGCCGGTCCGGGCCCGAAGGAGGCCCGGGCATCGCTGTCCAGCCCGCCCGGACGTGGCGGGCGCACGCTCCACTGTGATCACAGAACGGCGCATGCCCCGTATGCCCGCAACCACACACCCTCATCCGGGTCTCCTGCGCGGGGACCCGTAGGCGGCCGGCCGCCTACGGGTCCCCGCGCACCTGGACGACGGCGTCACCGTGCGGACAGACGTGGATCGGCGCATCGGGGACCTCGTCGGGCATGCCGTCGGTGCGGTGGCAGCGCGGCGCCCCGCTCGGGCGGCGGTGGACGGCGTCGGCCACGTCGCCGGCCGGGGTGCGCCGGGGCGTGATCCACGGGCCGCGGCCCTCCTGGAAGACGTCGGGCATCCCGTGGAGGCGTTCCGCCGCGTGCGGGCAGGGGTGCGCGTCGTAGCCCACGGTGATGCCGTCACCCTCGTGCGACACGGTCGCGGGGCGCGGGGGCGATTCGCCTGTCACCGCTCTCCCTCCCTGCGCGGGGGATGGATGCCTGCCACTCCAGGCTCACCCCGGAGCAGGTGCGCCGCTACTCGGGGGAACGGCCGGGCCGTCGTCGCACGGTCGGCCGCAGCTCACCGCGCCCGTGCGCAGGGATTTCGACGCCTTCGGTACCGGCAGCGGGTGTGACGCCCCCTGGGACGACCTGGGACGGCAACACCCCTGCGTGTACTGGTACAGGGCGGCGGTACCGGCGGACCGGCCCTCGCCGTCGCGCTCGCCCGGAGCGGCCGCACCGTCGAGGTGGCCGAGCTCCGTGACGGGCACCCGCGGCGCCGGAACGTCCCCCTCGGTCCGGGGGCTCAGTCCAGCACCGCGATGCCGTCCAGCTCGACCAGGGCCTGCTCGTCCCAGAGCCTGACCGCCCCGATCACCGCCATCGCCGGGTACTCGCGCCCCGCGAGCCGATGCCAGATCCTGCCCAGTTCGGGAGCGTGGGAGCGGTAGTCGGCCACATCGGTGGCGTACACGGTGACCCTGGCCAGGGCCGCCGGGGATCCGCCCGCCGCCCGCAGGGCGGTGAGCAGGTTGCCCAGCGCCGTCTCGAACTGCTCGGGCAGGGTGGCGCCGACGACCTTGCCGTCCCCGTCCAGGGCGGTCTGGCCGGCCAGGAAGACCAGCCGGCCGCCGGTGGCCGCCACGGCGTGCGAGAAGCCCGTGGGCGGGGCGAGCTCGGTGGGGTTGATCCGGGTGAGGGGGTTCATGCGTGCGTCTCCTGGGTCGCGTACAGCTCCTTGGCGATGATGGTGCGCTGCACCTCGGTGGCGCCCTCGTAGATCCGGGGCGCGCGGACCTCCCGGTAGAGGTGCTCGAGCAGATGACCGCGGCGCAGGGCGCGTGCGCCGTGCAGTTGCACCGCAGCGTCGACGACGTACTGCGCGGTCTCGGTGGCGTACAGCTTGGCCATGGCGGCGCGCCGGGGTACGCCGGGCTCACCCGCGTCGTGGGCCGCCGCGGCGGCGTACACCAGGAGCCGGGCGGCCTCGGTGCGCGTGGCCATCTCGGCGACCTGGTGGGAGACGGCCTGCAGGTCCTTGAGCGGGCCGCCGAACGCGGTGCGGTGCGCCGTGTGCTCCAGGGTGGCGTCGAGCGCGGCGCGCGCCATGCCGACGGCGAACGCGCCGACACTGGGCCGGAAGAGGTTCAGGGTGTCCATGGCGACCCGGAACCCCCGGTCCGGCTCCCCGAGCACGTCCTCGGCGGTGACGGGTACGCCGTCGAAGTCCAGGGTGCCGATGGGGTGCGGGGAGAGCATGTCCAGGGGCGTGCCGCTGAGCCCCGGACGGTCGGCGGGGACGAGGAACGCGGTGACGCCGCGGGCTCCGGCGCCTTCGGTGGTGCGGGCGAAGACGGTGTAGAAGTCGGCCTCCGGGGCGTTGGAGATCCAGCACTTCTCACCGGTCAGCCGCCAGCCGTCCGAGGTGCGCCGGGCGGCGAGCGCGAGGGACGCCGCGTCGGATCCGGCGCCCGGCTCGCTCAGCGCGAACGCGGCGACGGCGCGGCCCGCGCGCACCTCGGGGAGCCAGCGCCCGCGCTGGGCCGGGGTGCCCGCCTGGACGACGGGGTACGTGCCCAGGCCCTGCAGGGCGAGAGCCGTCTCGGCCTCGGTACAGCCGCGCGCCAGCGATTCGCGCAGCAGGCAGAGGTCCAGTGCACCGGAGCGCAGCATCCGGTCCAGCAGTCCCCGCTCGCCGAGCGCGGCGAGCAGCGGGCGGTTGACCCGGCCGGGGTCCCCCTTCTCTGCGAGCGGGCGCAGGTGCGCCCGGGCGAGGTCGTACAGCTCGTCACCCCAGGCGGTCTGCCCGGGTTCGAGCGAGAATGCCGTCATACCGGCGCCTCTCCTGCCGCGCCGTGTCGCTGACTCGTCGCGGACTTATCGCGGACCGTTGACTACCGTCACTCAAACGATACGCTCCAAGGGCGACTAGGGGGCGATGCTTCATGAAGCCGTCGGATACCGCGAGTGCGCACACCGACACGTTCGCGCGCGACCACCTCCCGCCCGCCGGCCAGTGGCCCGAGCTGGTCTTCGACCTGCCCGAGCTGCGGTACCCGGCCCGTCTGAACTGCGGACACGAGCTCCTCGACCGGACCGCCGACCGCTTCGGCCCCGACCGTCCCGCGTTCCGCACCGCGGACGGCGCCGTCTGGAGCTACGGGGAGCTGCGGGACCGGGTGGACCGGATCGCCCGTGTACTGACCGCCGACCTGGGTGTCGTCCCCGGCAACCGGGTGCTGCTGCGCGGGCCCACCACCCCCTGGCTCGCCGCCTGCTGGCTCGCGGTGATGAAGGCGGGCGCGGTCGCCGTGACCGTCCTGGCCCAGCAGCGCCCGGCGGAGCTCGCCACGGTCTGCTCGCTCGCCCGGGTCGGCCACGCGCTGTGCGACGTCAGGTCGGTCGACGACCTGGTGGAGGCGCGGGTACCCGGGCTGCGGATCACCTCGTACGGCGGCGACTCGCCCGACGACCTGACAACGCTCATGGCGGCCCGGCCGGGGGCCTACCGGGCGGTGGACACCGCCGCCGACGATGTCGCGCTCATCGCGTTCACCTCGGGCACCACCGGGCGGCCCAAGGGCTGTATGCACGTCCACCGCGACGTGCTGGCCGTCGCGGACACCTTCGCCCGCCACGTCCTGCGGCCGGGCCCGGACGACGTGTTCGCGGGGAGCCCGCCGCTCGGCTTCACGTTCGGACTCGGCGGGCTGGTGATCTTCCCGCTGCGGGCCGGCGCCTCGGCGCTGCTGCTGGAACAGGCCGGCCCGGGGCAGCTGCTGCCCGCACTCGCGGCCCACCGGGTGTCGGTGCTGTTCACCGCGCCGACCGCGTACCGCCTGATGCTCGACGCGCTCGACGGCCACGACCTGTCCGCACTGCGGCGCTGCGTCTCGGCCGGGGAGAACCTGCCGGCCGCGACCTGGCACTCCTGGTACGAGCGGACGGGTCTGCGCATCATCAACGGCATCGGTGCCACCGAGCTGCTGCACATCTTCATCTCCGCGTCCGACGAGGCCGTCCGCCCGGGCACCACCGGCGTGCCCGTACCCGGCTGGCGGGCGCGGGTGGTGGACGACGACGGCCGGGAGCTGCCCGACGGCGAGCCCGGCCTGCTGGCGGTGCGCGGTCCGGTCGGCTGCCGGTACCTCGCCGACGACCGCCAGCGCGCCTATGTGCGCCACGGGTGGAACATCACCGGCGACACGTACGTCCGGGAGGCCGACGGGTACTTCCGCTATGTCGCCCGCGCCGACGACATGATCATCTCGTCCGGGTACAACATCGCGGGCCCCGAGGTCGAGGAGGCGCTCCTGCGCCACCCCGAGGTGGTGGAGGCGGCGGTGGTGGGCAGGCAGGACGAGCTGCGCGGCCAGATCGTAGCGGCGTACGTGGTGCTGCGCCCGGGTGCGGAGCGGTCCGCCGACGCCCTGCGCGGTCACATGAAGTCCCAGCTCGCTCCGCACAAGTGCCCGCGCGACTTCGTGTTCCTGCCCGCGCTCCCCAGGACCGCGACCGGAAAGCTGCAGCGCTTCCGGCTGCGCGGCACGGGCGCTCTAGAGTGACCGCGTGGCCGAGCACACCCCCCGTTCCCTGATCGTCACCCTCTACGGCGCGTACGGGCGTTCCCCCGGGAACGCCCCGCTGGCGGTGTCCGAGCTGATCCGGCTGTTGCACGCCGTCGGTGTCGACGCCCCGTCCGTGCGCTCCTCCGTCTCCCGGCTCAAGCGCCGCGGGCTGCTCGTCCCCGCCCGGACGCCGGACGGGGCGGCCGGGTACGCGCTGTCGCCCGACGCCCGTCAGCTCCTGGACGACGGCGACCGGCGGATCTACCGGCATCCGGCGCCCCGGCTCCAAGAGGGCTGGGTGCTCGCCGTCTTCTCCGTGCCGGAGGCCGAACGCCACAAGCGCCACCTGCTGCGCTCACGGCTCGGCCGCCTCGGCTTCGGCACGGCGGCGCCCGGGGTGTGGATCGCTCCCGCCGGGCTGTACGAGGAGACCCGTCACACCCTGGAGCGGCTGGAACTCGCCCCGTACGTCGAGCTGTTCCGCGGGGAGCACCTCGGCTTCGCCGCGACGAGGGAGTCCGTGGCGCGCTGGTGGGACCTGGACGCGGTCGCCCGGCTCCATCTGGACTTCCTGGAGCGGCAGGAGCCCGTGCTGCGGTCCTGGGAGGAGCGGCCCGCGGGGACACCTCCGGATCCGGAGGAGGCGTACCGGCACTACCTGCCGGCGCTGGACTCCTGGCGGCGGCTGCCGTACGCGGACCCCGGCCTGCCCGAGGAGCTGCTGCCGAAGGACTGGCCGGGAGCCCGTTCGGCGGAGGTGTTCGGTCTGCTGCACGCCCGGTTGCGGGACGCCGGGGCGCCGTTCGTCCGCACGGGGACCACCTGATGGAACACGGGTGACCGCCGGTCCGCCGACCAGGCATGATGAGGCATGACCTGGACCTCCACCGATGACGTCGATGTCTTCCCGGACACGGCCGGGGCGCCGCCGGCCGTCCGGCCCTCCGCGCCTCACGGTCCCGGCATCCCTGCGGCAGGGCGGGCGGCCCGCCCGCGGCGAGGGGATGCCGGGCCGAGGGCGCGGGACGGACGGGGAGGCGACGGGGGCGGCGCGGGTGGCTCGGCGGGAGGTGCTGTCGCGCACGGGCCTCGCGCATCCGACGGGCGACGGTGCGTGCCAGCGCGGCCCCGGGGCCGACCCTGACCGGTCGCCGGCCGGCGTGGTGGTGGTGGTGTGAACGGGGAAGAGGCGCCGGAGCCGCGGTGGCTGATAGCGGCGAACGTGGTGCGCTGGCGGCGGTACGGGGAGGGTGGTCAGGAGCTGCGTCCGGGGACGAAGTCCTGTCGTGGCGGCTCGAAGGTGTACGTGATCGGCCACCGCCCCGGTGGCGCGGACGTGCTGACGGCCATCGGGCGGGGGCGCCGCACCGGCACGTACATCACACTCGATCTGGCGACACGGCACCTGCACACCTTCCGGGCCGAGTTGGTCCGCAGCCCCGCGATTCTCCGGCGTGATGCCGAGAACGACGCCGGCCGGGGCTGGGACGGCCGGGAGCACACCGCGGAACGGGCCGCCCGGTTCGAGCGGCAGGCGGCCGGGGAACGCCTCGCCCGCTGGGAGGGCCTCCCCCACCCCACGCCCTGCCGCTGCCACGAGTGCCTGACGCTCAGCCCAGGGTGAGCCGGGGCCGGGGTGCGTCGGTGCGGCCCGTCGGAGGGGTGCGGCTGCCCGCGCGGTACGGGAGGGGCCAGGGCGCACCCGGACCCTCGTAGCCCTGTTCTGCGGCCGCGTGCAGGGTCCAGTGCGGGTCGTACAGGTGCGGGCGCGCCAGGGCGCAGAGGTCGGCGCGGCCCGCGAGGAGCAGCGAGTTGACGTCGTCCCAGGAGGAGATGGCGCCGACCGCGATGACCGGGACGTCCAGGGCGTTGCGGATCCGGTCGGCGTACGGGGTCTGGTAGGAGCGGCCGTACTCGGGCCGTTCGTCGGGGACGACCTGGCCGGTGGAGACGTCGATGGCGTCGGCGCCGTGTCCGGCGAAGGCACGGGCGACGCCGACGGCGTCCTCGGCGCTCGTGCCGCCCTCGGCCCAGTCGGTGGCGGAGATCCGGACGGTCATCGGCCGGTCCTCGGGCCACACCTCGCGGACCGCGTCGAACACTTCGAGGGGGAAGCGGAGGCGGTTCTCCAGCGGCCCGCCGTAGGCGTCGGTGCGCCGGTTGGTGAGCGGGGAGAGGAAGCCGGAGAGCAGGTAGCCGTGCGCGCAGTGCAGTTCGAGGAGGTCGAATCCGCAGCGGGCGGCCCGCCGGGCGGCGTCGGTGAACTGGGCGCGGACGGTGTCGAGCCCGGTCCGGTCCAGGGCGTACGGGATCTGGCTGACGCCCGGCGCGTACGGGATCGGGGAGGCGGCGCCCACGGGCCAGTTGCCCTCGTCCAGCGGCTGGTCGATGCCGTCCCACATCAGTTTCGTGGAGCCCTTGCGACCGGAGTGCCCGAGCTGGACGCCGATCGCGGCGCCGGGAGCGGAGTCGTGGACGAAGCGCGTGATCCTGGTCCAGGCCGCCTCCTGCCCGTCGGTCCACAGTCCGGTGCAGCCGGGGGTGATGCGGCCTGTGGGGCTCACGCACACCATCTCGGTCATGGTGAGACCGGCACCCCCGAGTGCCCGGGCCCCGAGGTGGACGAGGTGGAAGTCGCCGGGCATCCCGTCGGCGGCGGAGTACATGTCCATGGGGGAGACGACGACGCGGTTGCGCAGTTCGAGGCCGCGCAGCCGCAGCGGGGTGAACATCGGCGGCGTGCCCGGCGGGCATCCGAAATCCCGCTCGACGGCACCGGTGAAGCCCGGGTCGCGCAGCCGGAGGTTGCCGTGGGTGACGCGGCGGCTGCGGGTGAGGAGGTTGAACGCGAACCGCCGGGGCGGCTGGTCGACGTACTGCGGGAGTTCCTCGAACCAGCGCAGGCTCGCCGCTGCGGCGCGCTGGGTGGACAGGACGACCGGGCGGCGCTCCGCCTCGTACGCGGCGAGCGCGGCGGGCAGGCCGGGCTGTTCCTCGATGCAGGCGGCCAGCGCGAGGGCGTCCTCGACGGCGAGCTTGGTGCCGGACCCGATGGAGAAGTGGGCGGTGTGGGCGGCGTCGCCGATGAGGACCGTGTTCCCGTGCGACCAGCGGGAGTTGGTGACGGTGGCGAAGGTGAGCCAGGAGGAGTTGTTGGAGCGCAGCGGCCGGCCGCCGAGGGCGTCCGCGAAGACCTCGGCGCAGTGCTCGGCCGACCCGGCGGTGTCGCAGGTGTCGAGTCCGGCCGCCCGCCAGACCTCTTCGCGCATCTCGACGATGACGGTGGAGGCTCCGCACCCGTCCGGCGCGCCCGAGCGCGTCGACGGGGTGCGGGGTCCGGGCGACGGGCGGGAGAAGGGGTAGGCGTGCAGCTGCATCACGCCGTGCCCCGTCTCGGCGGTCTCGAAGCGGAAGGCGTCGAGGGCGAAGTCCGCGGCGAGCCAGATGTAGCGGTTGCGGTGGGTGGTGATCCGGGGGCCGAATGCGGCGGCGTGGGCCTCGCGGGTGGCGCTGTGCACCCCGTCGGCGGCGATCACCAGGTCGTGGCGGGCGGCGAGCTCGGCGGCGGGCGGGGCCGCGGTCCGGAAGCGGAGACGTACGCCGAGGGACTCGCAGCGCTCGTGCAGGATCTGCAGCAGCCGGCGCCGTCCCAGGGCCGCGAAGCCGTGGCCGCCCGAGGTGTGGACGGCGCCCCGGTGGACGACGTCGATGGTGTCCCAGCGGACGAACTCGTCCCGCAGTGCCCCGTACACGACGGGGTCGGCGTGCTCGATGCCGCCCAGCGTCTCGTCGGAGAGGACCACCCCGAAGCCGAACGTGTCCTCGGGTGCGTTGCGCTCCCAGACGGTGACCTCGCGGCGGGGGTCGAGCCGCTTCAGGAGGGCCGCGGCGTAGAGCCCGCCGGGCCCGCCGCCGATGACCGCGATCCGCCCGGTGTCCGGTCCCGGCCCCGAAGGAGACACCGCGCTACCGGCCTTGCCACTTCGGCGGCCGCTTCTCGGTGAAGGCGGCGTGGAATTCGGCGTAGTCCTCGCCGGTCATCAGGTGGGCCTGGGTGGCGGCGTCCATCTCCACGGAGGCGGCCAGCGGCATGTCGAGCTCGGCGGTGAGCAGCGCCTTCGTCCGGGCGAGGGCGAGGGCGGGGCCGTCGGCCAGCCGGCGGGCGAGCGCCGCGGCCTGCGCGTCGGCCCGGCCCTCGTCGACGAGCTCGCTGATCAGCCCGATGCGTTCCGCCTCGGGGGCGCGGACGGGTTCGCCGAGCATCAGGAGTCGGGTGGCGTGGCCGAGGCCGACGACACGGGGCAGCAGATAGGCGGCCCCCATGTCGCCGCCGGAGAGGCCGACCCGGGTGAAGAGGAAGGCGAAGCGGGCGGACGGATCCGCGACGCGGAAGTCCGCGGCGAGGGCGAGCACGGCTCCGGCCCCCGCGGCGACCCCGTGCACGGCGGCGACGACGGGGAAGGGGCACTCCCGCAGCGCCCGGACGACCAGGCCGGTCATCCGGTTGAAGTCCAGGAGCTGCGCGGCGTCCATCGCGAGCGTGGCGCCGATGATCTCGTCGACGTCACCGCCGGAGCAGAATCCACGGCCTTCACCGGCGAGCACGAGCGCGCGCACGCGGCCTTCGCGGGACAGCTCAGCCAAGAGGTCGCGCAGGTCGGCGTAGGCGCCGAAGGTGAGTGCGTTGAGCTTGTCGGGGCGGGCGAGGGTGACGGTCGCCACCCCGTCGTCCAGCGTGAGGCGCAGGTGCTCCCAGCGCTCCGCGCGCGGGGCGGAGCCGGTGAACGGGCTCATGGAAGGGTCCCCTCCAGCCGTCGGGCTGCTACTGATCCGCTTCGAAGTTATCACTCATACGTGACTTCCGTCATGAGAGCGCGATAAGCGATCGGCGGGGCCGATGTGGCGAAGGTCCCCTTTGCGCCGGTCGGTCGCCTCTATGTCTCCGGCGCCGCTCTTCGTATGGTTGAACGCAGGAAGTACTGATACGGAACTTCTGACGCAGCCGTCCCCCCGTTATCGCGGTCCCGGAACACCGGTCTGGAACAACAGGCCGGGAACCGGGGCCCCGGAACAGCAGTCACGTACAGGAAGTCCCGCTCCCGAACGGAAACCCGCCCGTGCCGCCCGACGCCCCCACTCCCCCGCCCGCACCCGCCTCCTGGCGCATCGCCCTGCCGCACTCCACGGCCGCGGTGCCGATCGCGCGCGCCCTCGTTCGGACGGCGCTGGCGGACATCGAGGCGCCGGCGGACAGCGACACGGCCGAGCTGCTCACCGCCGAACTGGTCGCGAACGCCGTGGAGCACACGGACGGCTCCGGGCCGATCGAGCTGGTGGTGGAGCTGATGGCGGCCGGCTGCCAGGTGGAGGTCCACGACCACGACCCGGACCCGCCCGGCGATCTGTCCCGCCCCGGCCCCGGCAGCGAGACGGACCCCTGGCAGGAGCACGGCCGCGGTCTCCTCCTGATCCGCACCCTCAGCTCCGCGTGCGGTCACCGCACCACGGAGCGCGGCAAGGCCGTGTGGTTCACCCTGCCGTCGATCCCGGAGCAGCCGGGCCCGTCCCCGCGGAGCTGACCAGCCGCGACCTGCCGCGGCCGTAACCGGCGTAGACGAGCGCACCGGCGGTCAGGAAGACCACGAACTGCACCCAGGTCGTCCAGCCGGTCCCGTACATCAGATACAGGCAGAACGCGACGCCCAGCACCGGGCTGAGAGGGTAGAGCGGCACCCGGAAGGAACGCTTCAGCTCCGGGTTGCGGCGCCGCAGCGCGATCACCGCGATGTTCACGACCGCCATGACCGCGAGGGTCCCGATGGTCGTCAGGTTCACGACGACGTCGAGAGACGCGAACGCGGCGGGAAGCGCGAAGAGGGCGGCCACGATCCAGGTGTTGGCCACGGGGGTGCGGGTCCGCGGCGAGACGCGCTCGAAGACCCGCGGAATCAGGCCGTCGCGGGACATCGACATCAGGATCCGGGTCTGGCCGTACATCACCGCGAGCACCACGGACGCGATCGCCACGACCGCGCCGAAGGCGACGATCCCGCCGCCCACGGTCGAACCGGTGACCTGGTTGACGACCAGCGAGAGCGCGGCCGGCTTGTCGGACACGGCGTCCGCACCCAGCGCGCCGATGGCCCCGAGGGCGACCGCACAGTAGAGCAGCGTGACGATGCCGATGCAGATCATGATCGCGAGGGGGATGTTCCGCCGGGGGTTCCTGACCTCCTCGCCCGCGGTGGTGATGGCGTCGAAGCCGATGTACGAGAAGAACGCCACCGACGCACCGGCGGTGACCCCGGCCATGCCGTGGGAGGCGAACGGAGAGAGGTTGCCGTCCTCGAACGCCGTGAAGGCGATCGCGCAGAACGCGACGAGGATACCGATCTTGAGCACGGCCATGGCCGCCGTGGCTCCCGCACTCTCCCTGATCCCGCGCACCAGCAGGGTGGCGGCCATCATGATCACGACGACGGCGGGGAGGTTGATCACACCTCCGTCGGCGGGCCCGGACGAGACCGCCGCGGGCAGCTCCCAGCCGACGACGCTGTTCAGCAGCTCGTTGACGTACTGGCTCCAGCCGACCGCGACCGCGGAGACCGACACGCCGTACTCCAGCAGCAGGCACCAGCCCACGAGGAACGCGACGCGCTCGCCCAGCGTGGCGTAGGCGAAGGAGTACGAGCTGCCCGACACCGGAATGGCGCCCCCCAGCTCGGCGAAGGAGAAGGCGGTGAAGATGCAGGTGATCGCGGCCAGGACGAAGGAGAGCACCACGGCGGGCCCGGCCTCGGCGACGCTGTCGGACAGGCCGACGAAGATGCCGGTGCCGACGATGGCGCCGACGCCGAAGCAGACCAGCTGGAACAGCCCCATGGTGCGCCGCAGGCCGTGCCCTTCCAGGTCGGCGCCGGACTCGGCGACCAGCAGATCAGGGCTCTTGATGCGAGCCCGGGTCGCGCGCGAAGGGCTCGTCGGGGTGTGGGGGGCGGGGCTCATGGGGGGACGTTCTCTTCTCTGGTGGCGCGTGCGGGGAGCCCGTGGGGGGCTCGGCCGCGTGAGGGCTCGCCCGTGGGGGTCCACGGGGTGGGGGTCGTGCCGCGGGGGCCTCGACGCGGGGGCTCGCGGATGGGAGGGGCTCGCGAATGGGCTTGCGTACGAGAGGGGCTCGCAGGTCGGGGCCTGCTTGTGGGGGCCTGCTTGTGGGGGTGGGGGGTGAGGGCTTGTGGGCGGGAGGGGCCGGCCTGCGCGGGCAGAGGGTCCGCGGGCACGGAAATGGGGTTCGAGCGTGCGAGCCCGAACCCCACCGAGTGCCACCATCGTAGCCACCCACACGCATGGTCAGCCTTTAGGGCGCATGGTCATACGTCCTGCCCCGGACCGGCCATGGTCGCCACGAGGACGGCCTTGATGGTGTGCATGCGGTTCTCCGCCTCGTCGAAGACCACCGCGTGCGAGGACTCGAAGACCTCGTCCGTGACCTCCAGCGCCGTCAGCCCGTGCCGCGCGTAGATGTCGAGGCCCACCTTCGTGCCGAGGTCGTGGAAGGCGGGGAGGCAGTGCAGGAACTTCACGGCGTCGTTCCCGGTGGCGCGCAGGACGTCCATGGTCACGGCGTAGCCCGCGAGGGCGGTGATGCGCTCGTCCCACACCTCCTTGGGCTCCCCCATGGAAACCCAGACGTCGGTGGCGACGAAGTCGGCCCCCAGGACGCCCTCGGCGATGTCCTCGGTGAGGGTGATGCGCGCACCGCTCGACTCGGCGAGCCCGCGGGCGCGGTCCACGATCTCCGGAGCCGGCCAGTAGGCCGTGGGCGCGACGATCCGGACGTCCATGCCGAGCAGGGCGCCCGTGATCAGGTAGGAGTTGCCCATGTTGAACCGGGCGTCACCGAGGTAGGCGAAGGCGAGCTCCTCCAGCGGCTTCTCGCTGTGCTCGGTCATGGTGAGGACGTCGGCGAGCATCTGGGTGGGGTGCCAGTCGTCGGTGAGGCCGTTGAAGACGGGGACCCCGCCGTACGCGGCCAGCTCCTCGACGGCCTGCTGGCTGTCCCCCCTGTACTCGATGCCGTCGTACATCCGGCCGAGCACCCGCGCCGTGTCCTTCACCGACTCCTTGTGCCCCATCTGGGAGCCGGAGGGATCCAGATACGTCGTGGACGCACCCTGGTCGGCGGCGGCCACCTCGAAGGCGCAACGGGTCCGGGTCGAGGTCTTCTCGAAGATCAGCGCGATGTTCTTGCCGGTCAGCCGCCGCACCTCCCGGCCCGCCTTCTTCGCAGCCTTGAGCTCGGCGGCCAGGGCGATCAGGCCGCGGAACTCCTCGGCCGTGAAGTCCAGCTCCTTGAGGAAGTGGCGGCCTGCGAGGTCTATGGCCATGGTGACTGCTCCCGGGTCGGGCTGCGGGCATGCATACGTTGACCCTGGAAGTCTATACGAGGCACTGCATTGCTATACAGGCCCCTGGTGTGGGCGACGCGCGGCTGCCACCGGTGCGTCGCCGAGCGGGTTCACACCGGATCGCGCACCACGGGACAGCTCATGCAGCGCGGACCGCCCCGGCCCCGGCCCAGTTCGCTGCCGCGGATCTCTATGACCTCGATCCCCTGCCTGCGCAGATGGGTGTTGGTGGTGGCATTGCGCTCGTAGGCGACCACGACGCCCGGTTCCACGGCCAGCACGTTGCAGCCGTCGTCCCACTGCTCGCGCTCGGCGGCGTGGACGTCCTGGGTGGCGGTGAGGACCCGGATCGCGTCCAGTCCGAGTGCCGCGGCGACGGCCCGGTGCATGTGCTCGGGCGGATGGTCGGTGACCTTCAGCTCGCGGGGACCGCTGCCCGGCTCGATCGTGTAGGAACGGAGCATCCCGAGTCCGGCGTACTGCGTGAACGTGTCGCCGTCGATCATCGTCATGACCGTGTCGAGGTGCATGAACGCACGGCGCTTGGGCATGTCGAGCGCCACGATCGTCCGAGCCGAGCCGGCGTCGAAGAGACCCCTGGCCAGCATCTCCACCGCCTGCGGGGTGGTGCGTTCGCTCATCCCGATCAGGACGGCGCCCCGTCCGATCACGAGGACGTCGCCGCCCTCGATGGTGGACGGATAGTCGTGCTGCCCTTCCGACCAGTGGTGGAAGGCGCCCGCCTCCGGACCGGTGAACAGCGGGTGGTGCCGGTAGATCGCCTCGAAGTGCACGGTCTCGCGCTGCCGGGCCGGCCAGCGCATCGCGTTGATCGACACCCCGTCGTAGATCCACGCCGAGGTGTCCCGCGTGAAGAGGTGGTTGGGCAGCGGGTTGAGGAGGAAGTCGTCCAGATCCATGACGTGGAAGCGGACGGAGGTCGGCTCCGCGTGCCGCTCCAGGAACTCGCGCTTGGTCATCCCTCCGACCAGCGCCTCGGTCAGCTCGGCGGCGGGCAGTTCCTCGAAGGCGGCGCGCAGATGCTCCGTGGCGAGCGGCCCGTACTCCTTCTCGTCGAAGACCCGGTCGAGGACCAGCCGCCGGGCCACCGGGATGTCGAGCGACTCCCGGAGCAGGTCACCGAAGAGATGGACCTCCACACCCCGGTCGCGGAGCACATCGGCGAAGCCGTCGTGCTCCTCCCTGGCCCGGCGCACCCACAGCACGTCGTCGAACAGGAGCGCGTCCTTGTTGCTGGGGGTGAGCCGCTTCAGCTCCAGATCGGGGCGGTGCAGGATGACGCGGCGCAGCCGCCCGGCCTCGGAATCGACATGGAATCCCATGTATCCATCCTCACCGCGTGGAGCACCGTTCACCCTGCGAACCGCCCACCGGTTCCCGGACGGGGCCGGGAACCGGTGTCATTCGTTCGGATCGGGCCGGATCGGGTCGAGCCCGGCGGGTCGGGTCGGGTCCGATCGGGCCGGCCGGTCGGGCCGGACCCGTGGCAGGCGAGCCCGGCCCGATCCGAACGAGAGAGCCGCCGGCTAGAGCCGGGGGTCGACCGGCTCCGACTCCAGGGCGAGCACCGCGAAGACCGCCTCGTGGATCCGCCACAGCGGCTCCCCGTCGGCCAGCCGGTCGAGCGCCTCCAGTCCGAGGGCGTACTCCCGCAGGGCCAGCGACCGCTTGTGGCCGAGGAAGCGCGAACGCAGGCGCTCCAGATGGTCCGGCCGGGTGTACTCGGGGCCGTAGATGATCCGCAGGTACTCACGGCCGCGCACCTTGACGCCCGGCTGGACGAGCCTGCCCTTCGCGTCCCGGACCAGGGCGCCGAGCGGTTTGACGACCATGCCCTCGCCGCCGCGCCCGGTCAGCTCCAGCCACCAGTCGACACCCGCCCGCACGGAGTCCTCGTCGCCGGTGTCGACGACGAGGCGCCGGGTGACCTGGAGCAGCCCGGTCGGGTCGTGCTCCACGAGGCGGTCCAGCCAGGCCAGCTGCTCGTCGTGCGGTACGGGGGCGAGCGAACGCCCCTGCACCGCGAGGATCTGGAACGGCGCGAGCCGGACCCCGTCGAGCCCCTCGGTGCTCCAGCAGTAGCGGCGGTACGCCTCGGTGAACGCGGCAGCGTCCGCAGCCCGCTCCCGCTGACGGCCGGCGAGGGCACCGACGTCCACACCACGGGCCTCCGCCGCGGCCAGGGCCGCACCGGCCGCGGGCAGCACCGCACCCGATGCGGCACCCACCGCCGCGTACTGCGAGCGCAGCAGCCCGGCCGCCTTCAGCGACCAGGGCATCAGCTCGGCGTCCAGCAGCACCCAGTCGGTGTCCCACTCCTCCCAGAGGCCCGCGGCGGTGACGGCCGTGCGCAGCCTGCCGAGGATCACCTCGGTCAGCGCCGTGTCGTCCAGGAAGGGCCTCCCGGTGCGGGTGTGAAGGGCGCCGGTGGGACCGTCGGCCCCGAAGCGCTCGCGGGCCGTTTCCGCGTCGCGGCAGACCAGGGCGACCGCACGCGAGCCCATGTGCTTCTCCTCGCACACGACCTTGGTGACACCGTCCGCCCGGTACTGGGCGAAGGCCTCGGCCGGGTGCTCCAGGAAGCCGTCCTCGTGGGAGGTGGAGGTCGGGGCCATGGTCGGCGGGAGGTAGGCCAGCAGTCGCGGGTCCACGGCGAAGCGGCTCATGACCTCGAGCGCGGCCGCCGCGTTCTCCTCACGCACCGCGATGCGGCCCATCTGCCGGGTCTCGACGATCCGGCGGCCCTGCACGTCGGCGAGGTCGAGCGGACGTCCCTCCCGGCCGCCGGGCGCCTCGGTGGTCAGCGGCTTCACCGGCTCGTACCAGACCTTTTCGGCCGGTACGTCGACGATCTCGCGCTCGGGCCAGCGCAGCGCGGTCATCCGGCCGCCGAAGACCGCTCCGGTGTCCAGGCAGAGGGTGTTGTTCACCCAGGAGGTGGTGGGGACCGGGGTGTGGCCGTACACCACGGCCGCACGGCCGCGGTAGTCCTCCGCCCACGGGTAGCGCACGGGCAGCCCGAACTCGTCGGTCTCGCCGGTGGTGTCCCCGTACAGCGCGTGCGAACGGACCCGGCCGGACGTGCGCCCGTGGTACTTCTCGGGCAGACCGGCGTGGCAGACGACCAGCTTGCCCCCGTCCAGGACGTAGTGGCTGACCAGCCCGTCGATGAACTCCTTCACCCGCTCGCGGAACTCCGGGTCCTCGGCGTCCACCCGCTCCAGCTGCTCGATGGTCTCGGCGAGGCCGTACCTGACCTGTACCTGTCTCCCCTTGAGATATCGGCCGAGCTTGTTCTCGTGGTTGCCGGGGACGCACAGGGCGTTGCCCGCGGCCACCATGGACATCACGCGACGCAGCACGCCGGGGCTGTCGGGACCGCGGTCGACGAGGTCGCCGACGAAGACCGCGGTGCGCCCGTCGGGGTGCGCGCCGTCGGCGTAGCCGAGCTCGCCGAGCAGGGACTCCAGCTCGGAGCTGCAGCCGTGGATGTCGCCGATGATGTCGAAGGGGCCGGTGAGGTGCCGGAGGTCGTTGTAGCGGCGCTCCAGGACGACTTCGGCGCTGCCCGCCTCCTCCTCGGTCCGCAGGACGTGCACCTTGCGGAATCCCTCGCGCTCCAGACCGCGCAGCGAGCGCCGGAGCTCGCGGCGGTGGCGCTGGACGACGTGCCGGGGCATGTCCGCGCGGTCGGGGCGTACGGCGTTGCGCGCGAGGCAGACCTCCTCCGGGAGGTCCAGCACGATGGCGATGGGCAGTACGTCGTGCTCGCGGGCCAGCTGCACGAGCTGCTTGCGGCTCTCCGCCTGCACGTTGGTGGCGTCGACGACGGTGAGCCGTCCGGCGGCGAGCCTCTTGCCCGCGATGTAGTGCAGGACGTCGAAGGCGTCACGGCTGGCACTCTGGTCGTTCTCGTCGTCGGCGACGAGACCGCGGCAGAAGTCCGAGGAGACGATCTCGGTGGGCTTGAAGTGCTTGCGGGCGAAGGTGGACTTGCCGGATCCGCTGGCGCCGATGAGCACCACGAGGGACAGGTCGGTCACCGGCAGGGTGCGAGAGGTACTGGTCATGCGGTCTTCGTCTCCTTCGTCGTGTCGCCGGCCCGGCCGGGGTGTGTGTCCGCCGTGGTCATCGTGAACACGGCCATCTGTGTGGGCGGCCCCACCTCGGGGTCGTCCGGCCCCACGGGCACGAACGTCACCGTGTAGCCGTGTCGCCCGGCCACCTGCTCCGCCCAGTCCCCGAATTCCGCCCTGGTCCACTCGAAACGGTGGTCGCCGTGCCGCACGTGCCCGGCCGGGAGCGTCTCCCAGCGGACGTTGTACTCGACGTTCGGCGTGGTCACGAGCACGGTCTGCGGCCGTGCCGAGCCGAACACCGCGTACTCCAGGGCCGGGAGCCGTGGCAGGTCGAGGTGCTCGATCACCTCGCTCAGCACCGCGGCGTCGTACCCCTTCAGCTTCTTGTCCGTGTAGGTGAGGGCGCCCTGCCGGAGGGTGACCCGGCCGGCCTGCCGCTCGCCCATCCGGTCCAGCTTCAGCCGTCGCGAGGCGAGGGTGAGGGCCCGCATCGACACGTCGACGCCGACGATCTCGGTGAAGCGGACGTCCTTCAGCAGTGCCTGCACCAACTGGCCCTGTCCGCAGCCCAGGTCCAGCACCCGGCTTGCGCCGGCGGCGCGCAGTGCCTCCAGGATCGCCGCACGGCGCTGCTCGGCGAGCGGGACCGGCTTCTCCTCGGTGTCGGTGGTCTCGTCGACCGCGTTGTCGACGCTCTCCACCTCCAGGTCGTCCGACTCGGCCAGCCGCACCAGCTCCAGCCGCTCCATCGCCAGCCGGGTCAGCCCCCAACGGCGGGAGAGGTACCGGCTGGTGATCAGCCTCTGCTCGGGGTGGTCGGCCAGCCAGCCCTCCCCGGCGCGGAGCAGCTTGTCGACCTCGTCGGGCGCCACCCAGTAGTGCTTGGCGTCGTCGAGCACCGGCAGCAGCACATACATCTGGCGCAGCGCGTCGGCGAGCCTCAGCTCCCCCTCCAGCACGAGCCGTACGTAGCGCGAGTCGCCCCACTCGGGGAACTGCTCGTCCAGAGGTACGGCCACGGCGTCCACCCGTGTCCAGCCGAGCGGCCCGAAGAGCTTGCGGACCAGCTCCGCGCCGCCGCGTGCGGGCAGGACGGGCACCTCGATACGCAGCGGCAGCGGTTCCTGCGCCCGCTCGGGCATGGCCCGGCAGACCCCGTTCAGCGCCGACTTGAACACCGTCGTCATCGCGACCGAGAGCAGGGACGAAGCCGCGTAGGGCCGGTCGTTGACGTACTGCGCGAGCGCCGCGTCGGGGGCGCCGCCCCTGCCCTTTCCCTTGCCTCGCCGCACCAGGGCCACCGGATCCACCTCCAGCAGCAGCGCGGCCGTGCAGCGGTCCGCGGACGCCTCGGGGTAGAAGACGTGCGCGGTGCCGTGCGCTGTGGAGAACGTCTGCGCCTTCTCGGGATGCTTGTGCAGCAGGAAGCCCAGATCGGTGGCGGGGCGCTCAGGGGTGCCGGTCGTGCTGATAGTCAGGAACACCCGTCCGAGTATGGTCCCGTGCTCCACCTCCCACCAGGCATTTTCATGGCCCGGTCCGCCCCTGCAGCGAGGCCAGTTCGGCGATCTCGGACGGGCCGACCCGGCAGCATCCCCCGACCAGCCGGGCACCGGCCCGCTGCCAGTCCCGCACCCGCCCGGGGTCGAAGGCGCCTTCCCCGGTCCACCGCCGCCCGGCCGCGTCCCACTCCTCGCCGCTGTTCGGATAGACGACGACGGGCTTCCCCGTCGCGGCCGCCGCCACCTCCACCGCACGGTCCGCGTCGGCGGGATCGCAGCAGTTGACCCCGACGGCCACGACCTGGTCGATACCCGCTGCCACGGCGAACGCCTCCTCCAGCGGCTGTCCCGCCCGGGTCCGGTCCCCCGCCACCGTGTACGAGAGCCAGACGGGCACCCTGAACTCCGCGACCACCCGCAACAGCGCCTCGGCCTCGTCGATGTCGGGCACCGTCTCCAGGGCGAGCACATCGGGATCCGCCGAGGCCAGGGCCTCCACCCTGGGCCGGTGGAAGCGCTCCAGCTCCCGGCCGGTCAGCCCGTAGCGGCCGCGGTATTCGCTGCCGTCCGCGAGCATCGCCCCGTACGGCCCGACCGAGGCGGCGACCCAGACCTCCCGGCCGGCCACCGCGCCGGCCCGACGGGCCGACCCCACGCTGCCGGCGATCAGCTCCGCGGCCCGGTCCCGCCCGATGCCGCGCCGCCCGAAGCCCTCGAACGTCGCCTGATAGCTGGCAGTGATGAGCACCTGCGCACCCGCCCGCACATACGCCGCGTGAGCGGCCTCGATCTGCTCCGGCGCGTCGGCCAGGAGCCGGGCCGACCACAGGGCGTCGGACAGATCGCATCCTTGGGCCCTGAGCTGGTTGGAAAGACCACCGTCCAGCACCACGGTCCCTTCGGCAAGCGCGTCGCCGAGAAGACGACCGGGCGGAACGCCGGGGGTTCGAAGGGAATGCACAGCTGCTCCTGTCTCCGTCACGGCCGGGCCCGGAACGGCTCGGCCCCTCCACTCTGCTGGGCCCGCACGGCTCAGCTCAACTGCGACTGGACCTGCGCCGAGATGAGCTCCAGGTGTTCCAGGTCGTGCAGGTCCAGGACCTGGAGGTAGATCCGGGACGAGCCGATGGCGGCGTACCGGCCGATCTTGTCGACGACCTCGCCGGGCGAGCCCGCCAGCCCGTTCGCCTTCAGGTCCTCGACGTCCCGGCCGATGGCGGACGCCCGACGCGCGACCTCCGCGTCGGTCCGGCCGACGCAGACCACCAGGGCGTTGGAGTACACCAGGTCGTCCGGCGCCCGTCCGGCCGCCTTCGCCGCATCCTGGACCCGGCCGAACTGCTTCTCGCTGTCCTCGATCGACGCGAAGGGGATGTTGAACTCGTCCGCGTACTGGGCGGCCAGTCGCGGGGTGCGCACCGCGCCGTGTCCGCCGATCAGGACCGGGACCTTGGCCTGGGCCGGCTTGGGCAGTGCGGGCGAGTCGGTGAGCTGGTAGTACGTGCCCTCGTAGCTGAAGGTCTTGCCGGTCTCGGTGCCCCAGAGGCCGGTGACGATCGCCAGCTGCTCCTCCAGGCGGCCGAACTTCTCCTTCGGGAACGGAATGCCGTACGCCTTGTGCTCCTCCTCGAACCAGCCGGCGCCCAGGCCCAGCTCGACCCGGCCGCCGGACATCTGGTCGACCTGGGCCACCTGGATGGCCAGCACACCGGGCAGCCGGAAGGTGCCCGCGGTCATGAGCGTGCCGAGCCGGATCCGCTTGGTCTCGCGGGCGAGTCCCGCCAGGGTGATCCACGCGTCGGTCGGGCCGGGCAGCCCGTCCCCGGCGCCCATGCGCAGATAGTGGTCCGACCGGTAGAAGGCGTCGAAGCCGAGGTCCTCGGTGGCCTTGGCGACGGTGAGCAGGGTGTCGTAGCTCGCCCCTTGCTGGGGCTCGGTGAAGATTCGAAGATCCATGCCTCCATCCTGCACCTTCGGATCCGCCGGCCCGTCCGCTCATGACGGACCGGACACGAAGCCCGCAGGTCCGCGGATCACCCCGTAGGGGCCGTCGCGCTCCTGCTCGAGGGCCCGCTCGCGCTCCTGCTCCGCCAGCCGTCTCAGCATGCCGTGCACCCGGTCCACCGACTCGTCCACGGCGTCTATCGCCTCGATGCACTGCCAGTAGAGCTGTTCCTCCTCGGTGTCGCAGGCAACGCCGACGAGTGCGATCCCCACATCACCCAGCAGCCGGCCGAGCGCCTCCAACGCCTGGGGCACCAACGCCACTTCGGAGAGCTGGGACGCCCGCACGCTCCCCGCCGGCACCAGCGGGTGGTAGAGCACCGCGGCACCGGGCCCGCCGATGTCCCCGAGGCCGCGCGCCTCGGTCCTCAGCTCGGCCGGCCCGCAGCGCAGGAGCTGCCCGCCCACCGCGCGGGCGAGAGCCTGCGCCTGCCAGGCCTCCGCCATGACGGCCGGCGCCCCCCGGCTCGACGCCAGCGCCTGCCGGCCCGCCTCGATCAGTCGCTCCGCTTCCATGCGATTCCCCCGTCGCCGAGACCGTGCGAGCGAAACCCGCCCACCTCTTCCATTACCCACAGTGAGGTGAGCCCCACCGTAAAGCCAGAGGAAATCGGAAATCTGTGGACAGGAAGTCGATTGTGAATAAGTCGATCACTCCGAAGAGTGACGATTCGGTGAATCTGGGCGGTCGGGCACCGGAAACCGCGTCTCGTTCCGCTCGATCTTGGCATCCAGTGCGGCCAGCACGTCGACGCCCAACACCTCGCAGAACTGCAGGAGATAGGCCAGGACGTCCGCGGCCTCGTCCGCGACGCGGTGCGCCGTCCCGGGGTCCTCCATCACCCGTGCCGACTGTTCCGGCGTCAGCCACTGGAAGATCTCCAGGAGTTCGGACGCCTCCACGCTCAGCGCGGCCGCGAGGTTCTTGGGGGTGTGGTAGCGCTCCCAGTCCCGCGCCGCCGCGAAGTCGGCCAGCCGTCGCTGCAGTCCCGCCACATCGAATTCCGTCACGGTGCCAGGTCTACCACTGTCACGCCCCCGGCCCCTCGGGCCGCTTCCGCGGTCGCCTCCGTGACGGTCGCCAGCAGCCGCATGTGACCGGCCGCGCAGATCGACGCGGCCAGGGCGAGCAGCTCCCCCGTCTGCCGTGTGTCCAGACTCCGGTCGAGCCCGTCGGCCAGCAGCGTGAGGGACTGCATGGCCGAGGGCACCTCGGCCGCCGGGTCCACCACGAGGACGTGGGGGCCGGCCTGCAGGACCAGGGCGAAGGCCAGATACCGGAGCTCACCGTCACCGAGGCGCCCCAGGGGTGTGCTGTACCCGGGCCCGCGCTCCGTCCGGGCCTGTACCGTACCGTCCCCCAGCAGTTCGGCGGTCAGTCCGGTCACCTCCCCCGCGCACCCCGTGTGCGCGCTGGCGACCAGCCGTGCGTGCCGCTGTGCGCACTGGCTGCGGGTGCGGTACAGCACCTCGGCGAGGTTGTCGCAGCTGGACGTCAGCCGCCCCTCACCGACCGGCACCGTCGCCCGCATCCTCCGCGGCTGCGGATCGCAGACGAAGGCCGACCGGAGCGCCACCACCACCTGCTCGGCGGCGGCCAGCACCCGCAGCTCCCCGTCCGTCGTGCCCGCGACCCGCAGCGGCAGCAGCGCGGTGCCGAGCCGGTCGTCGGGGAACGGGGCCCGCGTCACCGGGACCGCCCCGGCGGTGTACCAGGCCGCCTGGACGGCCGACCGGCCCGGATCCCGCAGCGCCGTGCTCAGCAGGGTCTCGCCGCCGTCCGACAGGCGCTCACCGACGACGCGGAGGGTGGGCTCCGCCTGGACGGCCAGGTCCAGCCTCACCGGACCCGCCGGCCCCTGCACGGTGCAGCCGAGCCGGAAGCCCCGCCGGCCCTGCGCATCCGCGCCGGCCCGTTCCGGCACCCAGGCCGACGGATCGGGGAACACGTCCTCCAGCGGGTCTCCCGCGGCCAGCCGCGCCAGCGCCTCGTACGCCCGCAGGGCCGTCGACTTGCCGGTGCCACTGCTCCCTGCGAGCAGGGTGAGCGGACCGAGCGGGATGACGGCGCGGCGGTGCGAGGCGAAGGCGGCGAGCCGGAGTTCGCTGACGGCGGGGCGGGCGGGCCGTGCGGGGCGGCCGGGACCGGCCGCACGACCGTACGACGACGTGGGCGTGGAACTCCCCGTGGAGATCACAGTCATGAGCGGACCGTACGCACGCCCGCGACCGGCGAACCGTTCCGCCCGTTCAACCTTCCTACGATTGAGGTACGCCCGCCGCCGTGACCCCCTCGACCTCCATGCCCACCGGAGCGAGCAGGAAGACGTTGCGGTCGACCCTGTGCATCCCGCTGCCGAGCCCGAAGACCACGCCGCTGCTGAAGTCCAGGATCCTCTTGGCCACGTCGTTCTCGGCCCCGGTCAGGTCGAGCAGTACCGGGATCTGGGCCACCAGGTACTCGGCCACCTCGCGGGCGTCCGCGAAGACCTGGACCCGCAGGACGACCATGCGCCGCTGCTCGGCGGTCTCCTCCGCGGGGACCGCACGGTGGTCGACCCGGGACGGCCATTCGTTGCGCCCCCTCAGGGGTACGACCTGGGCGAGCCCTTCCCACTGTTCGTCGGTGGCGTCGTACCTGTCGTACCTGTCGTACCTGCTCACAGAACCACCCCGTCCGTATGCCGGTTGGCTGTGCGCCGGCTGCGCTCGCTGTCCATGCCGCAATTGTCTCGTCCCTCACCCGTTCGGCGTACCACCGACACGGGCCGGAACGTGATCGGCGCCCTCCGAAGCGCGACGGATGTCCTGTTCGGGGAGCGTGTCGAGCGGGGTGAAACGGACCGGAAGATGGGCCGGAGCGCGGTGGAAGGGGCCCGGACGCCAGATCAGTTCAGCGGCGTCGACGGCGAGTTCCAGGTCGCAGAGTTGGCTGGTTATCTGCTCGATCGCGGTGATCGCCATCAGCAGGGCGGGCTGCTTCGCCGGGCACCGGTGCGGGCCGGTGGACCAGGCGAGATGGGCGCCGTCGCCCGAACGCGCGGCGGCGTCCGAACCGGCGGGGGGAGACTGCGTGTTGGCGGCGGCGAAGGAGACCAGGACCAACTGCCCGGCCCGCAGGGGAACCCCGTGGAACTCCGTGTCGTGCCGCGGGTAGTGCGCCCCCAGGTTGGCGATCGGCGGGTCCCGCCAGAGCACGTCGGCGATCGCGTCCTGCGCGGTCGTCGCTCCGCCGTGCAGGGAGACCCCGTGCCGGGCGTCACCGAGCATGCGCAGCAGTGCGTTGCCGATGAGATTCGTCGTCGGGTCGTGACCCGCGCTCATGATGAGTGTGATCTGGCGCACTGCCTCGTCGTCGTCGAGGCCCGCAGGGTGTCCGAGCAGGTAGGTGGTGAGGTCGCGGCCCGGCCTGGCCCGCCGGTCCGCGACGAGGTCGGCCACGACGCCGACCAGGTCGGCGTACGCGTCTGCCGCGCCCGCGGCCGAGTCCATCATGCCCGCGACGCCCAGGACGATCCGCCGGCGGTCCCGGGGTGCCACCCCGAAGGACGCCGTGAAGACGTGCAGGGGGAGCCGGCGTGCGTACTGGGCGATGAGATCGCCGGTTCCGGTGGCCGAGAACTCCCCGATGAGCTGCTGGGCGACCCGGGAGACCTCGGCCCGCAGCAGGTGCGGTTCGATCAGGCCGAGGGTGTCGTTGATGGCGTCGCGGTAGCGGGCGTGGACGGCGCCGTCGGTGAACATCGCGGTGGGCCGGTAGCCGAGCACCGGCAGGACCGGTGAGTCGGCGGGCACCCCCTCCTGCCAGGCACGCGGGTCCTTGGTGAAGGTGTCGGTGTCGCGCAGCAGGTCGACGGCCGCCTGGTAGTCCGTGACGAGCATGGCGTCGGTCCCCGGGGCGATGCGGACCCGGGCCACCGGCCCCTGGGCCCGCAGCCGGCGGTAGTGGCCGTGCGGGTCGGCGGCGAAGTCGGGGCCGTACAGGGCGAGCGGCTCGTGGGGCGAGGGCGCGGACAGGCTCATGACGGTTCCTGGGACGGGGGCAGGCGGGTCAGGGCGTGCTCGGCGAGGGCGATCAGGGCATCGATGCTGCCGCGTCGCTCGCGGGCGTCGCACTGCACCAGCGGGGTCCGTGGGTCGAGGTCGAGGTGCTTGCGCAGCACCTCGTCCGTGTGTGCGGGGGCGTCGGGGAAGCGGTTGACGGCGACGGCGTACGGCAGCCCCTGCTCCTCGACCATGTCCATGACGGCGAAGGAGTCCTCGAGACGGCGGGTGTCGACCATGACGAGGGCGCCGAGCGCACCTCGTGCGATGTCCTCCCAGAGCGGGAAGAAGCGTTCCTGCCCGGGGGTGCCGAACATGTACAGCACCAGGTCGTCCTGGACGGTCAGCCGGCCGAAGTCGATGGCGACCGTGGTCGTGCTCTTCTCCGGAAGGCCGGCGGTGTCGTCGAGTCCCGTACTGGACTGCGTCATCACCTCTTCCGTGTGCAGGGTCGGAATCTCCGACAGGGTACGGATCAGGGTCGTCTTGCCCACGCCGAAGGGACCCGTGACGACGAGTTTCATCAGGGTCTCGGCGGCACTCGGCAGATAGCCGATGCCGCCCCGGTCAGTGGAGGGAACGGAGTCCAACGAGCAGCCTCTCGACGAGCGACCGGTCGAGCTCACCGGCACTGGGGATCGGTGGTCGAGCGTGCAGACGACCTGCGGCCACGAGGTCCGTGACCAGGAAGACGGTCGCGCTGACCGGCAGGTCCAGATGGGCGGCGCACTCGACGACGGTGAGGGCTCCCGGCTCCAGGAGCTCACACAGCCGGCGGTGCTCCGAACCGGTGTCCGGCGGGAGTGCCGCATCCGTACGGATGAGGACGGCGAGCCGGTCGAGCGCGGGACCGGTGGGCGCGGAGCGGCCACCGGTGACGAGGTACGCGGGAATCAGGCGGCGCCCTGGGCCGGGGGTCATGGCCGCGAGGCAGCGTCCGGTTGGCGGGTGGGGGCGTGCATGGCCCGCGTCAGCGCGGTCACCTGCACCTGCATCTGGTACGCGATGTTCCCCAGGTGCGCGTCGGGAGCCGCGAACAGGGCCAGGGTGGTGTTCCTGCCCGCGGGTACGACGATGGCGAAGCCCAGTTCCGACTCCACGACCGTCTGGGCCAGGCGGGGCGACTCGGCGTCGGTGAACGCGGTGGTGAAGGCGCGGGCCGACGCGTGCAGCGTGGCCGTCATCGCGGCGACGCGCTCCGCGGACGCGCGGTCCAGCCCGGGAGAGGCGCCCTCGACGAGCCCGTCTCCGGTGGCCACCACGGCGTGCTGCACGCCGGGGAGTTCCAGCAGCGGGGTCAGCACCCAGGCGAGGTCACCGGTGGTGGGGGTGGTGCTCACGTCTCGTCTCCTTGGTCGTCCGATGAGGCTGCCGGGGGCGTCGGGACGCCTCCGCCGGGCGCGTCCCCGCCCGGTGCCTTCCTGCCGCTGAGGGTGCCTTCCTGGAGTGCCGCCCAGGAGTTTCCGGCCTGTTCGGGGGTGCGGGCCACGAGCTCCTCGGCCTCCTCGCGTGAGGCGGCCGGGGCGGCGGGTGCCCTGCGTGTCCTGCGGCGCCGGCTGGGCAGCTCGGCCGCGGGCGCGGCGGGGCTGCCCGTCCCGGCCCCGGCGGGGTCGGGGTCGGCGGCCCGGCCGGGCGTGGGAATCACTGTCGCGTCGTCCCCCGGGACCTTCGCGCCCGCCCCGGCAGCGGCCGGCACCCCGGGGCGCGCGTGCATGGGCTTCGGCGCGAGCACGGACAGGGTGCGGTCGTCGTCCATCACGGTCAGCAGATGGGCGGGGATGCGCAGCATCGCGCGCATGCCGCCGTACGGGGACGACTCGATGTGGCAGCTGAAGCCGTACCGTGCGACGAGCCGGCCCACCACGGCGAACCCGGTCTGCGGCGGGTCCCCCAGCTCGGTGAGCAGCACCTCGTCGGGTCCGGCCAGCAGCGCACGGGCCCGCTTCAGGGCGTCGTCGTCCATGCCGATCCCGGCGTCGTCGACCAGGACCAGGGCGCCGCGGCCCGCGGTCTGCTGGACGGTCACGGGCACTTCGGTGTCGGGGTGCGAGTACGCCGTCGCGTTGGCCAGCAGTTCGGCGAGCGCGATCGCGAAGGGCTCGGCGGCCCGGGCGGCCAGGGCGAGCCGCTCCTGGCGCAGGTGGTTGGCGACCTTGATCCGCTCGTACCCCGCGACCCGGGACTGGGCGCCGAGCACCACTTCGACGAGCGAGGAGTTCTGCCGGGCGAGGCCGGGCCAGGCGTCACAGAGCACGGCGGTGGCCTGCGTGCGGCGCAGGGCCAGTTCGTTGCGGAAGTCGAGCTGCAGGATCCGCGGGTCGTCGTACTCGTGCTGGAGCTCGTGCAGCAGGTGCTGTGACTGGTTGAGCAGCGACTGGATCTTGGCGGAGGTGCCGCGCATGGCCGACCGGGCCGCCGCGTCGACCCGTCGGCGCTCCTCCAGGACGGCGGTGCCCGCGGCCTGTACGGCCTCGGTCAGCAGACGGGCGGCGTCGCCCTCGATGTCGGCCGCCTCCCGCAGTCCGGGCACGGGTGCGGTCCGGTGGGAGAGGGCGGTGGCCGCCGCGGGGATCCGCTTCTGGCCGAGCTGGCGTATCTCCTCGGTGAGCGCCAGGGTGCGGGCCTCGGCGGCCTTCAGCTGCCGGTCGGTCAGTTCGGCGCGGGCCGCCGCGCCGTAGGCGTCCTTGCGGGCCCGGTCCGTCTGCACGGTGGCCCATATCGCCGCCACGAAGGCGACCAGTGCGACGATCCATCCCAGCACGGCGTCACCGCGTCTCTGTTGTAGGGCACGGTGAACACGCCGCGGGGCGGCGGGGTATCCGTCTTTCGCTCCGGGCCGGCGTCACTCCGGTCCGCCGCTCGTGCGCGACGCCTCGGTCTCCTGCGCCAGCGCCGCGACCTCGGACATCACCTGCAGGACTCCGGGGAGCGCCGAGCCGTCGAGGTGCCGGTACTCGCTCCCGATGGTGACCACCAGCCGTTCCGGCAGCCCGAGTGCGGGGTACCGCCCCTCCCGGATCACCCGGCGCGCCGCCTCGAACGCGGGCACGCCCGCCGCGTGGAAGGTGTGGGCGCGCTCGCGCACGTACGCGAGGTAGCGGATGTGCTCCCGCACCCCGGCCGGGTCGAGCACCGGCCCGTGGCCGGGCACGATCACCTCGGCGCCGGTGGCCAGTACCCGCTCGCAGGCGTCGATCACATTGCTCAGAGGGCCGGCCCAGTGCACCGGGTGGTCCCCCGGCTGCTGCGGGGTGGAGGAGAAGACGACGTCTCCGCTGAACACCGTGCGCTGCGTCGGCAGGTACACGATGAGGTCGCCCGTGGTGTGCGCGGGCGGCAGGGCCGACACCTGGACCGCACAGTCCCCCAGGGTCAGTTCGAGCTCTCCCGTGACGTAGGTGTCCGGCAGCACCGGCTCGGTGGTGGACCAGTCGAAGACCCCGAAGTGACGGCCCAGGTACGCGCCGAGGGGGGTGGCCGGATCGCTCCCTGCCACGAGGGCGTGCTGCTGCTGCGGGGTGGGCTCGTAGTGGATGTGCTCCTCGGCGTCCCGGGTCGCGATGATCTCCGCGTCCGGGAGCACCCCGGCACCCCAGAAGTGGTCCCCGTTGGCATGGGTGACGATCACCCGGTCGACGCTCACCCCGGTGGGCAGTCGCTTCTCGCTCTCCGCCAGGAACTGCCCGGCCATCACCGGGTCGTACGGGGCGTCGATCCAGAGCGCGCCGCGCGGCGACACCAGGAGTCCGCAGTTGGCCAGCCCCCGGCCCCGCCTGGGCGGCAGCCAGGCGTACAGACCCGTGCCGAGGTCGACGATGTCCCCACCCGTGATCGACATGGGGTGATTATGCCGACCTCGATCCGGCCGCGCGTTCGAAGTCAGCCAACTCGTGGACCCGTTGACGCAAAATCGCCCTTCGGCTCGAATGATCACCCCATGAGGGTGACCGTCCGGGGTTACGGGGGTGCGGGCACGGGCGAGAAATTCTGAGCATTTCGGTGATATCGCCCATGGATACCGAACAACGGCGCAGATACCCACACAGGAACGGCGGAACCTCATCGCGCCGACTACCCACCGAGCATGGCTGAAAACAGCTGTCGCGTTACCGCTCGAATCACGCCTCCTTTGCTTGTTCTTGCTCGATTGGGCCATGTAATATGCAAAATTGAGCAGACAGGCAACGATTCCATCCAGCCATCCCAGTGCGAACAGCAGCGGAAGCGGAGTGCGGACATGTCCCATGTCGAAACCGAGACAGCCAGCCAGCCCGAGTGCTGGCGGCGTGCCGAGGAGGTCGCGGCGGACCGGGCGGCGGTCCTGCCCGCCACCGGTGAGCGCGTCGCCGTCGTCGGCTGCGGCACGTCGTACTACATGGCACAGGCCTACGCCTCGCTGCGCGAGGACTCCGGGCAGGGGGAGTCCGACGCCTTCGCCGCGTCCGAGTTCCCTCTCGGCCGCTCGTACGACCGCGTCGTGGCCCTTACCCGCTCGGGAACCACGACCGAGGTGCTCGACCTGCTGACCCGGCTGCGCGGCACCACCCGCACGGTCGCGGTGACGGCGGACCCGCGGACCGCGGTGATGACGGCAGCCGACGAGGTGGTCGTGCTGGACTTCGCGGACGAACGGTCCGTCGTCCAGACCCGGTTCGCCACCACCGCGCTCACCCTGTTCCGCGCCCACCTCGGACTGCACACCGAGGACGTCGTACGGGACGCGGAGGCGGCGCTGGCGGATCCGCTGCCCGAAGGGCTGCTGGAGTGCTCCCAGTTCAGCTTCCTGGGCCAGGGATGGACGGTCGGGCTCGCCAACGAGGCGGCGCTCAAGATGAAGGAGGCGTCCCTGTCCTGGACGGAGTCGTATCCGGCGATGGAGTACCGCCACGGGCCCATCAGCATCGCCACGGCCGGGACGGCGACCTGGATGTTCGGCCCCGCACCGGAGGGCCTCGCGGAGCAGGTACGGGCGACCGGTGCCCGCTGGGTGGAGAGCGGCCTGGACCCGCTGGCCGAACTGGTCCGGGTGCAGCGGCTGGCCGTGGCCCGCGCGGCGGCCCGCGGCCTCGACCCGGACCTTCCCCGTCACCTCACCCGGTCGGTGGTGCTCGACGGGGCCGCGGCGGGCTGATCCACGGCACGGCGGACGGCGTGCCGGGCGGTTCGCCCGCCCGGCACGCCGCTTCCACGGGCCGTACCGTGATCAGTTCTCTTCGAAGTAGGCGTCCAGCGCCGCGTCGAGCTCCGCCGTCCACTCCTTGAGGCTGCTCCGGGACTCCGCCTCGACCTCGGCGTTGAACCACCGACGGCTCGACACGTGCACCGTGACGGTGAACCGGCGCCCGAAGCGGGCGGTCTTGACCTCGACCGCGCCGATCTCGGCCCAGTCGAACTCAGCCTCCTGGTCGTCCAGCGTGAACCGGACGCCGTCCCGGTCCACCGTGATGGATCCGCGCCGGTCGCTGACGGCGAAGACGGGCCCCTCGGCCGGGGCGCCGCCCCCCTCGCCAGCGTCCTCACTCGCCTCCGGGGTGGCGTCCCGCTCGGCGTCCGGGGACGCGTCCGCCGTCTCGGCCCCTTCGGCGACAGCCGTCGCTTCGTCCTCGGCGGACGCACCGGGCGCCTCGGGCGCCTCGGGCCCTTCCGGCGCCTTCTCCGCTTCCCCCTCCGTCCGCGCGGGGGCAGGGGCCGTCAGGCCGGGGATGTACGCCGGGTCCGTGCCCGCGGCGAACTCGGGTTTCGTGTTGGAATCTATACGCTGCTCCACGGCGGGCAGTATGGTCGACGAACCTGTACGTGACCAGTCGCCAGGGGTCCGACGGGGCGCAACGGCCGCGGAAGTCACCGGTACGCGGCGGCTTCGCGCCGGGGCCGACCGGCGCGGGCACCCGGCGCGCGGCCGGTCATCCACCCGATCGCGGGGGCTGGTCCGCCGTCCGGCGGAGCGGGGCTCGCCGAGGACGGCGAGGGCGGTCCCGGCCAACGGCCCGGGCGTGAACGCCGGCATCCGCACGTGGGCCCATGACGGTGGAGGTCGTGGAGGTCTTCCCTCCGGAGAAGGCGGCGGATGCCCGTCGCCGCAGCGGGTCGGACCGCACCCGCGGCACGCTCGTGCCGCACGTCGGCGCCTGGACACCACCGCTCCGGGGCGCGGCCCCGCACGGAAAGGCGGGTGGTGCGGGCTCTTTCGAACCCGCACCACCCGTCGGCCGTGCACTGCTGTCACACGGTCAGGCCTCAGTAGGCGCCGAACACGTTGTCGATCGAGCCGTACCGGTCGGCGGCGTAGTTGCACGCGGCCGTGATGTTGGCGACCGGGTCGTAGCTGTCCGTCGACGTGCCGGGCACGTGGTAGGCCTGGAAGGTCGGGTCGATGACCTGCAGCAGGCCCTTGGACGGGATGCCGGCGGCGGCGTTCGAGTCCCAGTTGTTGATGGCCATCGGGTTGCCCGAGGACTCACGCATGATGTTGCGGTGGATCCCGTCGTAGCTGCCGGGGATGCCGTGCTCGGCCATGACCGCCAGCGACTCCTTGATCCAGCCGTCGAGGTCGTCGGTGTACGCGGTCGGCTCGGCGGCGGGAGCGGCGGCAGGCGCTGCCGCGGGTGCGCCCTGCGCGGCGAGCGCGGTGTCCGTACGGTCCGAGCGGTCGGCACGGTCGGCGCTCTGCTCCGCACGGTCGGCGGAGCCGGACGCCTTGGATTCGGCCTTGTCCGCCGTTCCGACCTTGTCCGCCGCCTTCGCGCCGATCGTCAGCTTCAGACCGGCGTGAATGAGGTCGGGGTTTGCGCCGACGGCCTTTCGGTTGTCGTCGTACAGCGCCTTCCAGCCGCCGTCGACGGAATGCTCACGCGCGATCTTGGAAAGGGAATCACCAATGATCACGGAATAGGTGACGGGCGTCGACTTCTGTGCGGCAATCGCCTTGCCGGACACGGCAGTCGACGTGGCCGCCTTTTCGACGGCGACCGGCTGCGCCGGCGCCGCGAAGGCTCCGGTCGCGCCGATCACGGGAAGGGCCAGAGCGGCTCCACCCGTGCTCACGGCGATGATGCCGCGGGTCAGCGAACTGGTCCTGAAACGAAGGTGCTTACCCATTTCGGGCATGGTGATTTCCTCTCCGCCGCCTGCGAAGTGAGCTGTCGGGTTCGGGCTGGAGATGCCCGGTCGCATACGAATGCGACTTCACCCCGAGCCGCTCCGGATACCGGATCGGCGCTTACCTGGGTCCCCCGCTCCTGCCGTACGAGATGTAGTCGGGTTCCCGGACGGCGGCAGGATTCGGCGTTCCATCCGGAGTGAGGGTGACCGTAGGCGAGAAATAGCGAAAGGAACAAGCCCGGAATTGGTGATCACAATTCACTTGCAAGATCGATCCAAGTGAATTCATGTAAGCAAGCCCACAGCCGGGGTGCCAACCTTGTTGGCGCACAAGGGAACCGGTCGACATGTCGATGCGTCCGGGAGGCGGTGGGGTGACCCTGGTCACCAAGACCGAAAAGGGTGATTTGCACCCTTCCGAAGCTCCACGGGTCGCACGAAATAGCCCTATATGAATTACTGGATGAATTGCGTATAGCATCCTAAACCGGGCATACGGCTCACGCGGAGGGTTCCGGGCGTACCGGAGGAGCACGCGTGGAACCGATCAGCGCATGACCGACAGGGCGCACCCCGGCCCCACACATCCGAGGATCACCGTTCTGCCCGTACAGCCCGGCGATCCGCCCTTCCGGATCCTGGAGGCCGACGGGGAGATGGTCGGCAGGGTGACCTCGATGACGGACGTGCTGTACGCCGCGCAGGCCGCCGGCATCACGATCCACGACCTCGACGACCCCGACGCGGTGCGGTGGGTGGGCGGTGACAAGCTCACCTGGACGCAGCACTGACCCTGCGCGCAGCCCACCGGCCCTACCCGGCCCGGCCCGGTACGAACCTCACCGGGCCCTGCCGGGGGAAGCCGCCCCTACCGGGTCCCCAGGGACCCGCACCCCGCCCCCGTACGCCGCGACGGCCCCCGGGACCGCCCACCGCACCGAACACTCCGCGCCGCCCGCTCAGCTGCCCTGCGGTTCCCCGGTCCAGGGGTCGAGGCCCGCGCGGCGGCGGGCCCGCTGAACGGCCCGGCTCACGAAGGCGTGCGACCGACGGGCCATCACCCCCTCCACGCTGAGGGGTACGGAATCGAAGCAGCCTGCCAGCAGCCTGCGGAGGAACTCGGCCATCCCGAACCGGTACAGCGCGAACGTCGGCACGGTGTGACGGCCGCAGACCACCACGGGCCAGCGGTCGGGGTCCTCGTCCGTCGTCAGCCAGCACAGGATGTCCGCCTCGGTGGTCGTACCCCAGGCGAGCAGCGCGCCGGGGTCGAGCACCATGTCGGGTCCCGCCGGATCGGCCCATATCTCGTCGGCCTCCACGCGCCACACCTCGCGGACGGCACCGGTCCCGTCGGCCATGGCATCCGCGGCGTGGCACCCGTCGGGCGTGTCCGCGGGCATCGGCCGGTGCACGACGATCACGTCGTCCACGGACCCCTCCCCGTAGGCACTCATGAAGGCCTTGTAGTCGGCGGGGAAACAGGCGCCCCACCGTGCCTCGGCCACGGCCCAGTCGACCTGCTCGTCGATGCCGTACGTCGTCGGCAGCAGGCGCTCCAGCGCCTCGATGGGCCATCCGGTCACCGGCCGGCCCCCCGCACGCGTACGCCTCGTAACGCGCGTCCGTGCGCCGGGCTCCGGACGCTCACGCTCCGTCCCCACATCTGCGACTCCCCGCCTGTCCTGTGGGAGGACCCGTTCCTCCCACAGGCCCAGCGAACGGCGGGCTGCGAACATCACACCGGCCGGCCCGGGACGCGCACCGCGGTGGGGTCCGGGAGCAGGCGTACGGCCGCTCCGCACGACCGGGCCAGGCGGGGTCCCGCCGGACGGACCCGTGGCAGGACCACTCGTGCGGCCGACGGGCGGCCGATCCGCGGGGCCGGACCCTCGGCGCCTAGGGTGTGGCACATGCAGTCCTACACGATCGGGCAGGCGGCTCGACTCCTCGGCGTCAGCCCCGACACCGCCCGCCGCTGGGCCGACGCCGGCCGGGTCGCCACCCATCGCGACGAGGGCGGACGCCGGCTGGTCGACGGGCGCGACCTGGCCGCGTTCTCCGTCGAGGTCGCCCAGGCGGGCACCGGCGAGGAGGAGGTCTCGTACACCTCCGCGCGCAACGCGTTCCCGGGCATCGTCACCGCCGTGAAACTGGGCGATGTCGCGGCCCAGGTCGAGATCCAGGCGGGCCCGCACCGGCTCGTCTCGCTCCTGACCCGGGAGGCGGTGGAGGAGCTGGGCCTCGAGGTCGGCATGCAGGCGACGGCCCGTGTGAAGTCGACCAGCGTGCACATCGACCGCACCTGACCCTCCCCGCCGGCGCCGCGCCCCGGACCGGCACGTGACCGCCCCGCGGCCCACGCGGAACGCGGTGAACCGGCACTGTCGGACCCTTGTCCTACGCTCACGGCATGAGCGTCTCCCTCTACTACACCGCCCTTCGTGCGGAACCGCTGACCGCGTCCGAGACGGCTACGGTCTCGCGCATCGTCACCGCCTGCGCGGCTTCCTTCCCGTACGACGAGGAGGAGGGCCTGTACCTGTACGACCGGTCCGACGGCGAGAGCGGTGAGGTCCTCGCAGGCTCCACCAAGATGCCGTTCGAACCGGGCCGTCTGCTGCCCGTGATCGCCCATGTGCTGGACTCCCTGACGGAGCTGCGCCGTGCCGTCGCGGGGGCCGAGTGGCGGGTGCACATGGACGACCTGGACGTCCCGTGGGACGACGGCGAGGGCTATGTCCTGCCGGGTATGCGCGACGCGGACCTGGTGGCCGAGCCCGGCGACCTCTGACGGGCGGGCCGGCCCACGGGCACGGCGGCGGTCGTCAGTCCATCAGCCCGGCGGCGATCGTCGCGCCCAGCTCCCAGCACGCCTCGATGGCGGCCTTGCCGGGCTCCCCCGTCACCGTCACGGCGTCCGCCGCGCGGCGCCATCCCAGGCCCTTCGTGATCGCGTCCATGGCCCGTACCGCTCCGGTGACGTCGTTGCCGCCGTGCACGTAGGAGCCGAAGGGTCTGCCCTGCGTCGCGTCCAGGCAGGGGTAGTACACCTGGTCGAAGAAGTGCTTCATCGCACCGGACAGGTAGCCGAGGTTGGCCGGAGTGCCGAGGACGTAGCCGTCGGCGGCCAGCACGTCGGACGCCGTGGCGGCGAGCGCCGCACGCCGTACGACCTGGACGCCCTCGATCCCGTCCGTCGTCGCGCCGGAGACGACGGCCTCGAAGAGCGCCTGGCAGTTGGGCGAGGGAGTGTGATGGACGATCAGCAGAGTGGCCACGCCTCCGAACCCTGCCGTCCCCCGTCCCCGGCCGCAAGCCGGCTCCGGACGCTCCGCGCGCACGGAGGCGGGGTGCTCGACAGCCGCCTGCCCTCCCTGCCGTCCCCCGGGACGGGCGG
Source organism: Streptomyces clavifer (assembly GCA_014651175.1). Classification (GTDB taxonomy): domain Bacteria; phylum Actinomycetota; class Actinomycetes; order Streptomycetales; family Streptomycetaceae; genus Streptomyces; species Streptomyces clavifer. Next base: position 119,310 of record BMWJ01000012.1, read on the forward strand.
TGGCACCCTCGCTGCGGGCGCGTCCCTACCGGATCGGGACGGGCTCCGTGCCGCCCGTGCCGCGTTGCCGCCTGGTCGCGGCGGCGACGGAGGCCAGCAGCTCGGCGTCGAGCAGGGACGGGTCGCCCAGCCGGGTCGGCGCCGAGTAGGAGTTGAGCACGGCCTTGGTCACCCGCAGGGCGGCTTCGGGGCGGCGGACTATGGGCTTGGTCCACGCGGTGACCGCCTCGTCGAGCGCGTCCCGGGGCACCACGCGCTGCAGAACGGACAATCCGTACGCCTCCGCCGCGTCGAAGGCCCGTCCCGTGAGGATGAGTTCGCGGGTGCGAGCCGCACCCACCTCGTGGATCAGCCGGGGAAGCACCCCGCCCCAGGCGGTGGGCAGCCCGAGGGCCAGCTCCGGCAGTCTGAAGCTCGCGGTATCGGCACCGACCCGTAGGTCGCAGGAGAGCGCGAGAGCGAGCCCCGCGCCGATGACCTTGCCGTGCACGGCGGCGATGGTCACCGCCCGGCTCGTGGAGAGGGCCTCGCAGACCCGGCGCGCCTTGTCGCCGGCGATGCGGATGCCACGGCCCGTGGGGTCGTCGTCCAGCCAGTCGGCGAACTCGGCGCGGTCCCCTCCGAGGCAGAAGTCATCCCCGGCGGCGCTCAGGACGAGCACACTCACCTCGGGGTCCGGCACGGCCAGGACGTCCAGCAGAGCGTCCAGCATCGCGCCGCTGACGACGTTCCCGCTCTCGGGGTCGTTCAGTTGCACGCGCAGGACCGGTCCCTCGCGCAGGCTGCTCACCGGGCCGGCGGACGGACCCTGGGACTGGAGGAAGCCGGGCATCGAGAGCTTCATATCGCCACGCCCAGCGAGGTGACTCGCCTGAAGACCATGCGGGAGGCGAACACCGGGGGCGAAACCACGCGCAGCGTGGGGAAACGGCTCAGGAGCTGGGTGAGCATGGAGCGGGTCTCCAGTCGGGCGAGGGAGGCGCCCAGACAGTAGTGCGCACCGCCTCCGAAGCTGAGGTGGCTGCCGGCACGGAGCAGGTCGAAGATGTGGGGATCCGGGTTACGGCGTGGATCGTGGTTGGCGGCACCGTACATCACGTGCACCATGCTGTCCTTCGCCACCGGGACCCCTGCCAGCACCGTATCGGCGGCGGCGACACGCGTGTTGATGTGGATGGGCGGATCGTACCGAAGGGCCTCGTCGATGGCCGCCTCGACGTGTTCGGGGTTCTCCCTCAGCCATGTCCACCGGCTCGGTTCGTCGAGCAGGTGCCACACCGCGGACGAGAGCAGCGTCGCGGTGGTCTCCAGTGAGGCGATCGTGATGAACATGGTCAGCCGGTAGAGCGCCTCGTCCGCCGCGTAGCGGTCGGGTTCGAGCTCGTCCCAGGTGCGTATCCAGCCGCTCAGCACGTCGTCCCCGGGAGCCGCGCGCCGTTGCCTGATCAGCTCGGTGAAGTACGTCCGCAGCTGTTTCGTCGCCCCCGCGGAGACGGCGAGCTGGCTCCTGGTGGGCAGCAGCTCCTGCGCGTACACCTGGTTGTGGGTGATCTCCAGAAGGTGTGGGTGGTCCTCGGAGGGAAGGGACAGCCACGAGCCGATGGTGCCGATCGGCAGCTGTTCACTGACCGTCTGCGCGAAATCGGCTCCTCCGGAGCGCAGTTGCTCCGCCAGGGTGTCGAGGAGGCGGGTGACTTCCCGGTCGACGTGCGGGGTCATCCGCTCGATGGTCGCGCGGTCGAAGAGGTTGCCCAGGCTGCGCCGCTGGCAGGTGTGCTCGGGGGCGTTGAGGCGCGAGAGGGTCTTCGTCATCTCCTGGGTGGCGGGCGCCTCCCAGCGTTCGCTGTGCGCCTGCCGCTCCTGCCAGGCGAAGTCCGGCGCGAGCCATTCGCGGCCGCGGAGGACGTGGTTGCACGCATCGAATCCGGTGACGAAGTACGCGCCGCCCCAGGGGGGCGGGTACGACGTCTCCCATGGATCTCAGCTCTCCGAGGAGAGGATAGGGATCGGCTTGGCCGCCGGGGGAGTTCAGGCGTCGCAGGAGTGGGACAAGGGTGCGGCGATCAACGGGGGGTCTGGCGGTTTCGCGGACGGTGCTCACGCAGAGATCCTTGCCTTGACGCTTGGTTACCGCCAGGACTCTCCCCTCCACTTATCAGCACCATGCATCAATGGGTGTTACCCATGTCACAGTCGGGGCCGTTGTTGCCACCGCGACACGTGGTGATTGCGTGAAGCACGTGACGCGGTGGCAACAGGGACTCACACCCGGAAGACGTCCAGGAAGGAGCTCCACCAGCCCTTGGTCTTCTTCTGGGGCTCCGAGGCCTCGCGGTACGTCGGCGCGGGACCGACATGGTCGACCGTCAGCGAAGCGGACTGGGCCTGTCCGTTCGTGGTGGTGTGCCGCACGGCGCCCGGCGTGAACCGGACCGGCAGGGAGACCAGGGCCCGGTGGAACGGACCCGGGCGCCATTCCGCTTCCGCCGCGGGACGAGCGAGCGTCACGTCCGGCAGGACGTTGAGGATCTTCTCGATCGCGGTCAGGGCGATCAGCTGCGCCGGGGACTTCGCCGGGCAGACGTGGGGGCCGGCCCCCCAGGCGAGGTGGGCGCCCTTGCTCAGGGTCCGACGCGCGTCGGTGAGCGCGGGGTCGCTGTTCGCCGCGGCGAAGCTGATCAGTACGGGAGTGCCCGCCTGGAGGATCGTCCCGCCCAGATCGACGTCCCGCACCGGGAAGTGCGTCGCGTAGTTGGCGATGGGCGCGTTGTCCCAGAGCACCTCGTTGAGCGCGTCCTCGACGAGCATCCCGGTGCCGGCCCGGTCCGACCCGGGGGTGTCACCGGACAGCATGAGGAGCAGCGCGTTGCCGATGAGGTTGCGCTCCGGCTCGACGCCCGCGCCCATCAGCATGACCAGCTGGTCCTTGAGCTCCTCGTCCCGCAGGCCCGCCGGGTGCTGGATGAGCCAGGACGTGATGTCCTCGCCGGGCACGCGCCGCTTCAGCGCGACGAGCTCCATCAGGCAGGCCGTCAGCTCGGCGTTGGCCCGCAGCACGTCCTCGCCGTCGAAGATCGCCGACATGTTGCGGGTCAGCCGGTCGCCGATGTCGCTGGGGCACCCGAAGAGCTGGTTGAAGAGCAGCAGCGGCAGGAGCTTGGCGTAGTCGTTGAGCAGGTCGGCGCTGCCGCGTTCGATGAACTGGTCGATGAGGTAGTCGGCGATGCGCTCGACGTCCCGGCTCAGCCGGCTCGCGTTGAGGCGGCCGAGGCTCTCCGTGACCGCCTTGCGCAGACGCAGGTGCTCGGTGCCGTCGGTGAACAGGCAGTTGGGCCGGTAGGCCATCATCGGCAGCACCGGGCTGTCGAGCGCGATCCTGCCCTCCTGCAGTGCGTTCCAGCGCCGGGAGTCGCGGGCGAAGAGGGCCGGGTTCTGCAGCACGCGCAGAGCCGCTTCGTGCTCCACGACCAGGTTCGCCTCGACACCGGGCGCCAGCTCGATCGGCGCCACGGGGCCGTGCGCCCGGAACGCGTCGTAGACGCGCTGCGGGTCCGCCGCGAAATCCTCCCCGTACAGGGAGGTCTGCCGCCCCCGGTGCATCGGGCACTCGGGGGGCGGGTTGTCGTCAGTGGCTCTCGGACGAGAGTCCATGTGTGCTTCCTCTGCAAGATGCGCGGGCCGTGACGGGCACGGCGGTGGACGGCGGAAGGGAACGGTGTCAGGCCGCCCGGGCGAGGAGATGCCGGACCAGCGTGATCAGCGTCCTCGCGGACGAGTCCCGGTCCCGGGCGTCGCAGTACACGACCGGGGTGTCCGGCAGCAGGTCGAGGGCCTCACGCAGCTCCTCCTCCTCGTGCCGGGTGTGGGGGTCGAAGCTGTTGACCGCGACGGCGTACTCCAGCCCGTACTTCTCGACCAGGTCGATGACCGGGAACGTGTCGGCGAGCCGGGCGGGGTCGACGAGGAGCAGGGCGCCGAGCGAGCCGCGCGCCATGTCCTCCCACAGCTCGACGAAGCGCTGCTGGCCGGGTGTACCGAAGAGGTACAGCACCAGCTCGTCGCTGAGTGTCAGACGGCCGAAGTCGAGGGCGACCGTGGTGGTCTCCTTGCCCGGAGCGCCTCTCAGGTCGTCGATGTCGGCGGCGGCCTGCGTCATCCGTTCCTCGGTGCGCAGCGGCTTGATCTCGGAGAGAGTGCCGATGATCGTCGTCTTGCCCACGGCGAAGTGCCCGATCACCAGGATCTTCACCGCGCGCTGTACCGCGTCCGACACATAGATGTTCTCAGCCGAAGCGGGCCTGGAGTCCATGCAACACCTCCTCGAGGATCTTCTTGTCAACGAGCTGAGCGGGGGCGGCACCTTACGACGCAGTAAATGCCCCTGGTCCGTCAGGTCCTTCAGCAGGAGGCGCACCACGCCGACCGGGAGTTCCAGGCGGCCCGCCACCTCGGCGACCGACAGGTAGCCGCCGGAGCAGAGGTCCCAGATCGCCTGGATCTCGGGGCTCGGATTCCGGTACGGCTCCCGGTCCGGAGCGATGGTGACCAGCGTGACGAGGGTCAGCTCGTCCGCTTCCGGCAGCCCGCGTCCGCCGGTGATGACATAGGACCGGACGAAACCGCTGCTGACCTGCTGTTCCTCGCCCGGCGACGTCACGTGCCGCTTCCCGCACTCTGGCGCGGGGGTGTGGACATCGCCTTCCCCAGTGCGCTGACCAGCTGCTGCATGCGGAAGGACATCGCCTCCATGTCCACGTCCGCCACGGCTGCGGCCGCGAGGTAGGCGCCGCTGCCCGCCGCGATGAGGAAGATCCAGCCGCCCTCGTACTCGAGGAGCGTCTGCCGCCATCTGCCGGGCGACTGCCGTCCGACGAACGGGGCGACGGCCCGGCTCAGCGACTGCATCGAGCTCATCGCCGCGGCGACGGTCTCCGCGTCGTCCCTGCCGATCTCGTCGGAACTGGCGAGCAGCAGACCGTCGGCGGAGACGAGGATCGCGTGCTGGGCGCCGGGTACCTGAAGTACGTCGTTGAGCACCCAGGACAGATCGGGGTTCACAGGTTCTCAGGTCCTTCCATGGTCGTCATGTCACGCCCGGACCGGGTTCCGCGCTGGAACGCACCCAGTCGGGACGCCGTGGCCTCGTTGCCGGACACCGGCTCGGGCTCGGAGCCGGCCGGGGGCACCACGGAGACGGGGCTCTGACGGCGGCGCTTGGGGAGGCCGCCCGCGGTGGTGGCCTGGCTGACCGGCCGTGCGGCTGCGTGCGGTACGGCGGAGGGGAACAGCGGGGTGGGGGCCGGCGCGGGGGCCTCCTGCAGCGGGGGCACCGGCGCCTCCTCCCGGTACGCCTCTCGGGCGACGGGGGGCGGGGGCACATCACCGCTCAGCAGCTCATCGGGCAGGAGAACCACTGCGCGCACGCCTCCATAGGGGGATACCGAGTCGACCGAGACCTTGAATCCGTAACGGGCGGCCAGCAGACCGGAGACGGCGAACCCGAACTGCGGGGGGATGCCGAGGCTGGAGACGCTGATCGCGGCCTGCGGAGCGAGCAGTGCCGCAGCGCGGTCCTTCTCCTCCTGCGCCATGCCGAGGCCGGCGTCGTCCACGATGATGCAGACGCCTCTCGGGACCGCCTGGATGTTGATCTCGACCGGGGTACCGGGCGCGGAGTAATTGGTCGCGTTGGCCAGCAGCTCGGCCAGTACCACCGCGACGGGCTCCACCGCCCGGCTGACCACGGAGAAGTTCACCTGCCCGTTGATCCGCACCCGGTCGAACTGCCGGATACGGCCCTGGGCGCTGCGGGCCACGTCGTAGGCCGAGGCGACGGTCTCCCGTCGTCCGAGCCAGCCGCCGCAGAGCACCGCGATGCCCTGCGCCCGCCGCCCGAACTGGCTGTTCGTGTGGTCGATGGCCATCAGGTCGGCGAGGATCCGGGGATCGTCGCCGTACTTGGTCTGCGCCTTCTCGATGACCAGCTGCTGTTCGTCCGCGAGACCCTGCAGGGTGCGTACCGCGGCTTTGAGGACTGTCTTCGTCTCCTCCTCGGCGTCCTTACGGACCTCGGACAGCTCGGCGTCATGGCGACGGGAAAGGTCGGCGTTCACCGCCTGGAGCTGTTCCCGGTGCTGCAGCAGCGTCTCGCGCTCCCGCAGCAGTTGGGCGTTCTGTCTGCGCAGCCCGATATTGGTCTTGCGAGCCCGCAGGACGGCGCCCACAGCGACGAGTGCGACCAGCGCTACGGCAGCCAGTGCCCAAGTCGTGGGGCCGTTGGGAAATGTCATGAGACTCACTTCAAGTGCCATGGCTATGGATACGTCTTGGTACCCGCTCGGCATGCCGCACAGACCGGGGCTGGAAGTACCACGGTGCGGACACGGCCGGGAAGGCCACTCCAAAAGTGGAACTACGGAATGCACCCCTCAGGGGTGCCCCCCACACCGTCAGCCCAACTGGAAGTCGGATGATCTTATCATTGCGAGTTTGGGTAATTCCTTATACCTACCGCGCACTTAGGGCCGTATTGGACCCCGTGACACCATGGAGACACTGTGAAGGTTTCGGGGCGGTACGCCCGGCCGCCTTGCCGGAGCGAGGGCTTCCGGGGCGGAAAGTGAACGCGAACCGTCCTCCGCCCGGATTCCGCGGGCCGCACGGCTCGGGCCTCCGCGGACTGACCGGAGGGCGCCCGCGAGTCCGAGGACCTGCCCGCTGCCCGCAGGAGACCCCTCGCGTGCGGATATCCCGGTGACCTCGTGGGCGGGCCGGCGTACGGATCAGGAGGGGAACCGTGCCGACGGAGCGCTTTCGACCCATCCGGTCCGGGCCGCACGGACGAACACGTGCTCCACAGAACCCGCGTTGCCTATTCTTGGGGCGAGCCGATCATCCACTCCGTCTTCACGCACCCTGGAGTTCGCCATGTCCCGACCGGGCAACGACGCCGCCGCGCTGCACATCGACACCAGCAAGCCCCATCCCGCCCGGATGTACGACTGGTTCCTCGGCGGCAAGGACAACTACCCGGTGGACGAGGCGATGGGCCGCCAGATGCTCGCCGTCGAACCAGGTGTCCCGGTGATGGCGAAGGTGAACCGTGCCTTCATGCACCGTGCCACCCGCTGGCTGGCCGGCCAGGGCGTCCGGCAGTTCCTCGACATCGGGACGGGGATACCCACCGAACCCAACCTGCACCAGGTGGCCCAGAAGGCGGAACCCACGACCCGCGTCGTCTACTGCGACAACGACCCGATCGTGCTGGCCCACGCCGAAGCGCTGCTGAGCGGCACTCCGGAGGGCGCCATCGACTACGTGCAGGCCGACGCCCGCGACGTGGACGCGATCCTCGAACACGCCAGCAGGACCCTGGACTTCGGCAAGCCGGTGGCGCTGTCGCTGATCTCGCTGCTGCACTTCGTGAGCGACGAGGACGGCGCCTACGAGCTGGTGGACCGGCTCACCGGTGTGCTGGCGCCGGGCAGTCATGTGGTTATATCCCACCTCACCGCCGACTTCCACCCGGAGGAGGCCCGCAAGGTGGACGAGATGTACAGGAAGAACACGCTGACGCTGGCGCCCCGCAACCGCGCCCAGTTCGCCGCGTTCTTCGAGGGGCTGGACGTGGTCGAGCCCGGCATCGTGGCGGCCGAGGCATGGCATCCCGAACTCGGTGACCCGATCCCCGGCCAGGAGGACATCATCAGCGCGGGCTACGTGGCGGTGGGACGCAAGCCGTAGCCCGGCGGGCCGCAGGGCCCCGGGCGGCTGCCCGGGACACCCGCGTCCTCAGCCCAGCCGGAACACCGGGCCGCGTGGGGTGAACGGCAGCGAGGCACCCTGCGGGATCAGGAACGCGTGCTCGCGACGGATCCGCAGGGTGTCGCACCAGCCGTCGGTGATGACGAGGACCGGGGCCGCCGGGGGGAAGTCCTCCGCCCTCCGCAACAGATCGATGCCCGGCTGCAGTTCGGTGCCGCCGCGGCCGCGCACCCGTACCCGCCCGGCGATCTCGGCAGGCGGCAGATATCCCGCGTCGTACGCCGCCGCGTCGCAGAACACCACACGGGCCGCCGGTACGTCACGTGCCTCCGCGTACGAGGCGATGGCGCCGAGGGCCTTGCCGAGCAGGATGCCGCTCATCGAGCCCGAGGTGTCGAGTACGACTCCGAACGTGCAACGGGCCGTCTCCTCCGGCGGGTAGTACCGGCCCGCGCGCGGGATGTCCGGCGTCGACGCCTGCCGCCGGGCGCTGCGGGCGTAGGAACGCACCGGCTCCGGCCGGGGTACGTACTCGTCGAACCAGCGGGCCAGTCGCGCGTCCCACGGCACGGGCGGATGGGCCAGCGCCCGGATCTCCTCGACGAGGCCCGCGGGCAGCAGCCCGCGCTCGCCGTACTGGTGCAGATCGAAGCCCTGGACCAGGCCACGCCGGTAGAAGTCGTCGAGGTCGGTGTACGGGCGGGCGCCGGCGTGCGCGAGCGGCTCTCCGAGGATGTCTCCGACGCCCTTCCCCCGCAGCGTGGCGAGCCTCCGCCGTCGGCGCAGGTCGCCCGTGATCCGGTCGTACACCTCCTCCGCCGACAGTCCCCGCAGCTCCGGGTCGTACAGCAGACCCTCGGGCATGTCGCCGACGCGCATCTGCACGAGCCAGTCGTTGACGACGTAGTCGGCCGCGACGTTGAAGAGGAACGGGTCACGGCCACCTCGGCGTTCGCCGTGGCGGAGGGCGGCGTGCAGCATCTCGTGGGCGAGGACGAAGCGCCATTCCTCGTCGGTGAACGCGCACAGCGGATTGACGTAGATCTCGCCCGCGGCGGAGCTCACGGCGGCGATCGCGATGCCCTGGGCCCGGGCCAGTTCTGCGTCGGCCACGACGGTGAGCCCCGCGGCGAGCCCGCCGAGCAGCGGGTAGGAGGAGACGAACCAGTTCAGGGCGCGGTCCCAGGGCTGCTGCGGCGTGCGCGCTCCGGTCTCCCGGTCGACGCGGCCGCCCGCCGTGTCCATGGCGGTGGAGACGCTGCGGGTCAGAGCTCGGGCGAAGGCGTTCTCCCAGTCGGGAACGGCGGTGTTCCACGTGTTCCACGTCGTGAGGATCTGGTCCGGGTGGCTTCCTGCGGTCCCGCACCGTTCGTAGGCGGCGGGGATGCCGTCGCGCCGCCAGCGGGCGGCGAGCTGCTCCTCGTCGCCCGCCGGGTACGCGGCCGGCAGGTCGTCGGGGGGACGGCCCACCGGGAAGGTGAGCAGGAAGCGGTTGACGACCGTGCACCGGGCCGCGACCTCGTACCGGTCGGGCTGTACGCGCGGGTCGTCCGCCGAGGCGGGCAGATGGCCGAAGCCCAGATGCAGCACGCAGTGGGCGAGGACCCACGCCCACTCGGCAGGCTCCGCCCGCTTCGTGGGGTGTGCGTGGACGAAGCCGCCGGAGGTGACGACGGCCAGTCCCCCGGCCGGGGTGAGCGCGCACCGGGTCTTGCGGCAGCAGGACAGCGGGACGGCGGCGAAGGCCGGGTTCCGGTTGAGGAGCGCGAGGCCTGCCGCGAACGCTTCGGTGGCCCGGTCGGTCTCGTCGTCCCTGTTCTTCCCGCCTCGACGGGACGTGGCGGTCACCGCCGGGCCTCGACCAGCCGGGGCATGTCACGGGCCGCCTCGACGAGGAACCACGCGGGCAGGACGGGCCGGCCTTCGGCGTCGTCCGCGATGACGGTCTGCGCGACCTCGACCGAGATCTCGGCGAGCCGCACGAGCAGCGACTTGGCCCGGTAGGAGGTCTGCCGCATCGACTCGGAGACGTGCTCCTTCTGCCGCGGCAGTTCCTTCACCAGTCGGCCGCGGAACGCTTCGGCCAGGTAGTAGAGGAGGTCACGGTCCTCGATCCTGGCCGGCCAGGAGGCCTCGCCCTTGAGGATCGCCTCGATGCCGAAGGTGTGGCGCACGATCTTCGCGTACCCGCAGAAGGAGACGGCGTGTGCGGGGGTCAGTGTGCCGTGCACGATCACCTTCAGCGTGTCCTCGTCGATGCCCGGCCCGAACGAGTGCAGGGCGTCGGACAGCATGTGCCAGGAACGGGGCGTGGAGAACGGTTCCTCGGTCTTCGGCGGCTGCGACCACAGGTGGTCCGGGCGGTCGGTGACGTAGTCAGTCACCCAGGGGTGCATGCCGTTCTCCCCCGCCCACACCAGCCAGTCCGCGGCCGACGCCCGGAGGTGCACGTGGGTCAGCCGGTTGACCAGCGCGGACGCGATGGGCCTCGCCAGTGCGTTGTCCGTGGCGCGGTTGCCGGCCCCGATGACGATCGAGCCGGCGGGGAGCTCGTACGAGCCGATCCGCCGGTCCAGGATCAGCGAGTAGAAGGCCTTCTGGACATCGGGGGTGGCGGCGTTCAGCTCGTCGAGGAAGAGGCAGTACGGTTCGTCGCGCGCGATGCTCTCCGGCGGGCAGAAGACGGACCGCCCGTCGCGGATCTGCGGCACACCGATCAGGTCCTCCGGTGCCAGCTGCGTCCCGAGGAGACTGACGCACTCCAGGCCCAGCGACTCCGCGAAGCCGCGTACGAGCGACGACTTGCCGATGCCGGGCGCTCCCCAGAGGAAGACGGGCCGCACGGTGGCGAGCCCGAGCAGCAGGTCGGGGATCTGGGCGGGGGTGACCGTGACGGCAGCCTGCACGCGGAGGTGTTCCTTCGGGACGCGGAAGATCGAGCCCGCTCAGTATGGGAGCATCCCGCGGACCGACGCAGCCGAATATCGGGCCGGACGGATGCGTCCCGTCATCCCCGGCCGTGGCCCCGCACGGGCCTGGCCGTCCTTGCCCGTGCGGCTCGCGGGCCACCCGTCCACGGTCGTCGCGACGACTCCCACGGAAGTGCGGGGCTGCCCGGACCGGGTGCCGGGCAGCCTGCCGCGGCCTGCTCCGGTGCGGGGGAACACCGCACCGCTCCCGCCGTCCTACTCGAAGAACTTGAGGCTCCAGCCGGTGTCGGCGGTCGGGCCGGGGACGTTGGCGCGGCTGTAGGTGGTGTTGCCCCACCAGGCGAACGTCCCGGTGTACCAGTAGCGGTTCTCCCACGCGTACGGCGTGCCCTTCGGGACCGCGTGGAACATCAGGGGGAACCTCGGGCCCGCGGGCGGGCTGGTGTTGATGTCACCGTTCAGCAGCACGAAGCTGTGGTGGCCGGGACCGTTGACGTACAGCGTCGGGTCCCAGCCCGACATCATGGTCGCGCGGTGTGAGCCGAACAGGCAGCCGTTCGACTTGTACCAGTCCCAGACGTACGTCGGGTCCCCGCCGGCCCGCAGCCGCAGGTCGGCCAGGCAGTACTGGTCGCTCCAGCTGCCGTTGGCGGAGTACACGATGTGCAGCCGGCCGTTGGGGTCCTTGACCGCCTCGGGACTCTCGTTGATGAACGGGTTGCCGACCACCCGCTCCCAGCTCTCCCGCGGTTGCGAGATCACGTGCCGCGCACCGGTGGGCGTGGTGGGGCTGCTCATCCGGGCGATGTAGAGGTTCTGCTCGACGTTGGTGTCGCCGGCCCAGCCGGACCAGACGAACCAGCGCTGCCCGTTGAAGGTGAACAGTGTCCCGTCGATGGCCCACTTGTCGTCCGGCAGTGCCAGCCGGGTCTCGCCGGTGTATCCGCTGTCCGCGGCGGCCGAGCTGATGACGTACATGCGATGGGCCGAGCCGCGGCCGGCCGTGAAGTAGATGTAGTAGCGGCCGCCGTCCGTCACGATCTCCGGAGCCCAGACCTCACCGCGGCCGGCGGCGTCCGACCACACCTGCCGGGCGGGCGCCGACGCCAGGGCGGCCGTCGACGACGCCTTCCGCACAGCGATGCCCCCACCGGTCGACTGCACCGACACGTAGGTGCTGCCCACCCGGATCACACTCGGGTCCGCGGCCCGGATGGTCTGTTCCGCCTGAGCCGGCTCGGCGGACGACAGGGACATGACGGCAGCGAGGATGCCGGACAGCGCGACGGCGGCGGCGCCGGAAAGCAGGCGAGAGAGCTTCATGGTCCCGTCCCATGGTTGGCCTCCGCTGCGATGCCGAGCCGGCGGGGGAATGACGGCGATAGGGATTTACATCGATGGAAGCAGTCCCCCTCAGGATCCTGACTAGTCCAGGACATGTCAATATCTTGCGCGCGCTCGTCACCCGTCGAGACCCCCGCGGCGACGTCGTCAAAGCTTCAAGTAAGGTGACCCTAATATCACAGAAACAGCCACTGGAACCAGACGCGGACCGGATCCGACCCCGGCCCCGTTCGGGCCCGTCCGGCCCGGGACCGGTCCCCCAGCGGGCCTTTCGCCCTCCCTCGACCTCGGAGTACGCATGTCGCACGGCCCCTCGCCCGCCCTCGCCACGGCTCCCGTCACCCGCGAGGGTTACGTCGAGCTCGGCTCCGGCACGGAACTCCGCGAGCTGCTCGGCACTCCGCACCCGATCGTCATCGAGAAGGTCAGGCAGGAGCTCGACGCCGAGGACCTCGCCGTACTGGCGGACTCCCCGTTCTGCATCCTGTCCACCTCGAACAGCGCGGGCGACTGCGACGCGTCGCCGCGCGGTGGCGCACCCGGTTTCGTCCATGTCGTGGACGGGTCGACGATCGCCCTGCCCGAACGTCAGGGCAATCGCCGGGGCGACAGCCTCCTGAACATCCTGGAGAACCCGCACGTCGGCCTGCTGCACCTGATCCCCGGCAGCAAGGAAGTCCTCCGGCTCAACGGCCGGGCACGCATCCTCACGGCCGCACCGTTCTTCGACGCGATGACGGTGAAGGGCCGCCTCCCGGACCTCGCGATCCTGATCGAGATAGACGAGGTCTTCAAGCACTGCCCGCAGTCGCTCCAGCGCTCCGCGATCTGGCAGCCGGAGACCTGGCGCAAGGCTCCGGGCGCGTAGTCGGCGCACGCAGAGCCGGTGAGGGGCCGTCGCGAACGACGGCCCCCCACCGGCCCGCCGTCAGAAGCAGGTGGCGGTGTCGTCGCCACGCGCACTGCTTCCGGGTCGGCGCATTCGATCGGTGCCGGTCCCGGCCTGACGCCGGGACCGGACTGCTAGCCGGCGTACGTCTCGAACTCGGCGATCTTCGGGGTGCCGGTCGAGCTGGTGATCTCGAACGTGATCTTGCTCAGCGAGGTCTTGGGAACCGCGATGACTCCCGCACCGCTGCCGGACTTCAGGACCGTGCCGTTGTCGCCGTTGAGGACCCTCCAGGATCCGATGGCGCCCACGGAACCCGTTGCCTCACGGATGTTGACGCTGGACACGGCGGTGGCGGAGGACCACTTGACCGAGACGGAACCCGTCGAGCCGGCCGGCGACCAGTGGGTGCTCAGGTTGCCGTCCCGCACGTTGCCGTAGCTCGTCCCGGCGGCCTTGCTCGAACCGTCGGCGCCGGCACCGAGGCTGAGGTTGGTCCCGCTGGGCTGGGTCGGGTCCGGCGTCGGCGTGGTGGGGCCCGGAGTGGGCGTGGTCGGGGTCGGGGTCGGGGTCGGATTCTGCGGCGTGCAGTTGCCGTTCGACACCTTCAGGCCCTTGTTGGCACCTGCCGTCTGGGCCACGACGTCCGGCACGCAGGCCGCCGCGTCCAGGCTGAAGGAGTACGGGATGCTGACGGTCGTGTTGGACTGCGGGTTGGGCCCGGCGGGGTTGTTCTCGCTGCTGCGGCTGGACCAGGTCACGTTGTCGAACGTGTTGCCACTGACCTGCCAGTAGCCGGCCGCGTCGGTGTAGAAGGTGCCCAGGACGTCCTTGGAGTCCTTGAAGTAGTTGTTGTCCACCTTCGCGCGCGCCCCGGCACGGGAGTTGATCCCGGACTCGTTGAGCTTCACGTAGTGGTTGTTGTAGATGTGCGCTATGCCGCCACGCAGCAGGGGTGCGCGGGAGTCGATGTTCTCGTACAGGTTGTGGTGGTACGTGATGAAGCCGTTCGAAAGCTCGGTCTCGCTCGACCCCACGAGGCCACCGCGACCGGAGTTGCGCAGGGTGCTGTAGGACAGCGTCACGTACTGGGTGTTGTCCTTCATGTCGAAGAGGCCGTCGTAGCCCTCCGACTCGCCGCCCGACGCTTCGAGCGTGGTGTGGTCGACCCAGACGTTGCGGACGTCGCTCTCCATGCCGATGGCGTCGCCGCCGTTGGACGTGGGCGAGCCGGACTTCTTGACGTTCCGGACGGTCACGTTCTGGATGATGATGTTGCTGGACTCGCGGATGTGGATGCCCAGTTGGTCGAATACGGCACCGCTGCCGATACCGACGAGCGTGACGTTGCTGATCTGCTTGAGCTCGATCACGCCCGCAGCGGTGTTGCAACTGCTGCCCGACACCTTGGTGGTGTTGCCGTGGTTGATGGTGCCCTCGACCTCGATGGTGATCGGGGTGCTGCTGCTGGCCCGGCCGCACAGGGCCGCGTGGATCGCGGTCCCCGTGGTGGCCCGCACCGTCTGCCCGCCGGCGCCGCCGGTGGTCCCGCCGTTCTGGGTCGCGTAACCGGTGGCACTACCGGTCACTGCCGCCGAGGCCGAGGGCATCGACACCAGCACACCGGTCGCGGCCGCCAGGGCCGTCGTGGCCAGTGCCGCACAGAGTCGCAGCGCGACTGGTTTCCTCATGCTCATTTCTCCCTGTTCGTTGCGAATGTCGAGCAGAAATGAATGCCATGTACATGTCATTCCAATACGGCGGATCCGGGCGTCCGCCGAGCTGCACCGAGCCGGGCCGGTCGGCCGGTTACGGCGTTGCTCCCGGGCGCGATCGAGCCTGCCGTCCCGTCGTGACCCGGCCTGCGTGTCCCGGCGCGCCGTCCGTGGTCGCGCTCCCACTTTCCGCCGGACCGCGACGCCTCGGACGACGACCGGCACCGGAGCCGGCGGCGCGAGCGGCCGCCGGACACTGCAGGCCGTCGCCCTGAAAGCCCCGGCGGGTGGCGCACTGCGTCTTCGGCACGGCGTGCACCCTTCGGTCATGGCGGTCGGCTTCCGGAGCGCAACCCGCACGAGACCGACATCGGCCCATGCGGAAGCTGCGGCAGGCGCGGCGGCGGCCGCACCCGCCGGAGCGGGGCTCAAGAACGGGGAAAGCGCTTTCTGTCCGCGACAATAGAGCCGCTTCCGTCGGGCTGACAAGGCTCGTGCGGCATGCGGAATGATTGCTTCGACCCGACAACCCTTCACGTCCTGCTGCCGGTTGCCGAGGACCGATGGCCCTGCCGTCCCTCCGCCCGACCCGGGGAGAGCTCGCCACCTGCGTGTACTCCGGGGACGCTGCGGCCCAGTGCCCTGGTGGTCATCCGACCCAGGGGCTGTCCGATGGGTCGTGCGACGCCCCTTCGGGGAACCCGTTCCGCGGGACATGGGGTGGGGAGATCTTTCGGATGAGGAGTGGGCTCGGCTGGAGCCGCACGTGCCGACGGATCACGGGCGGGGCGGGCGCCGGCAGTGTCACCGTCGAGTGATCAACGGGATTCTCTCCCGTCAACGGACCGGCCTTCCCTGGCGGGACCCGCCTCCCTGCTTCGGGAGCTGGAAGACGGTTCACTCTCTCCCAGGACTCCTGGAGCCACCGCACGCCATCCGGCGAACAGCCCGACATCTCACCTGATCAAGTTCAGCAGCTGCACCGCCCGGGAGGGGCCCTGATGGGGGCGACCGTGCCCCCATCAGGGCTCAGCGCGTGCCGCCGACGCCGCCCTCGATGAGTGCGGACATCGCGCCCATGGTCGCCCCGGTGACATCCCCGGTGACGTACACGACCGCCGTGCGCGAGCCGTCCGCCGTGACACCGGCCCACGCGTGGTAGCCGAGCAGTTCGCCGAAGTGGGAGAAGAAGCTGCCGCCGCCGGGGAGCGGCAGTTCGGCGAGGCCGAGGCCGTACCGCGCACCCTCGATGCCGATCCCGGACGCTGGGACGGTGGCGGCCATCTCGGCGAGCCGCGGCGGGGGAAGCAGCTCCCCGCCGAGCAGCGCGGCGTAGAAGACGCTGAGGTCGCGGACACTGCTGATGAGGGCACCGGAACCAACAGCCATGCTGGGGTTGAGAAGCGTGACGTTGAGCGGCGTCTCGGTGCCGAACGATGCCCAGCCGCGCGCGTGTGGGCCGGGGACGAACGGTGACTCGTCGGGGGCGCTGGTGGCCTCGAGGCCCAAGGGGCGGATGATCCGGTCGGTGATCTCCACGGCCCAGCTCCGGCCGGTGATCCGCTCGATGATCATCGCGGTGAGCAGGTAGTTGGTGTTGGCGTACGACCACTTCTCCGGTGCCCTCCCGAGCCGCAACGCCGCTCCTGCCAGCTCCTCCGGCGTATAACTCCGCAGCCGCTCCGCCCGGTAGCCCTCTGCGCTGGTCAGCGCCGGGATCTCGGGGTCGAGCAGGCGGCTGGTGTGGCGCAGCAGGTCGCGCACGGTGATGTCCCGCGCAACCTCCGGCAGCCAGTACCGTACGGGGGTATCCAGTTTCAGGTCGGCAAGCTGGAGTGCGACCACCGCCGTGAACGTCTTGGTGAGGCTCCCCATCCGGAACCGGCCTTCGCGCGGCGTCCCGGCGAACGCGTGGCGCCGGCCGTACGGCGACACCACCTCCGCGCCGACTCCCGCGACGCCGGTGGCCAGGATCGCGTTCACCTGCCGGCGGAGATCGCCGTTCGTCGCGGCGGCTGCGGGTGGTGCGGCCGGGCCCCTGGAGGCGGGTGCTGACGCCGCCGTCGGCCCCCTGGTGAAGCCCACCAGGGCCGAGGCCATGCCGACGGTCAGGACAGCCCGGCGTGAAACAGGGACGCGCATGGTGTTTCCCCTTTCGTTTCTCCCATCCCACCAACACCGGAGGCCCACGCCCATCCAGCTGTCCTCCCCTCGGCCCCCCGGCCGGCCCCCGGTGAAGCCCGGGGGATGCCCACCGGGCCCGGTGGGTCGTGTCGCGTCGAGGGGGCCTTGCGGCCGGCTCGGTGTGAGGGGCCCCGGGTGCGCTGTACCGGGCACCATGTCCTCCAGCATGGTCCGCCGGACAGGCCCCAGCGGGCGATGCTCCACGGAGGAGGCGCCCCGGCCGCCACCGCCCCGAAGAGGTGCACGGGGACCGCATACGCATCCCCGCACGCCGGCACCGACGGCCACCCGTGGGCCCTGCCCGCCCATGGCCGGAAAAGCGGCGGGCCCCGCCCCTGCCGAAGCATGAAGGCGGGGCCGTGCGGGGTCCCCGGTCTCGGGGGCGTCCGGGCCCGCGCGAGCTCAGCATTGCACCAGATTGAGCCAAATGACAGAGGGGTGACTGAAAACAGCCAGTCGGCAGGACGGGTACCGCGTGACCGACGCGGCGCCCCGGCGACCTGGCCCGGGCACCAGCCGCAGAGTCCGAGCACCACCGCAGGCAGATGCATGAGGCCCTGGGACAACGGCCATTGACGGTCGCGGGCTGTCCGACCGAGTGGCCGGCGGCGGAGGCCAGTCGGGCTGGTGGAGGAGCGTCGCGATGCCACTCCCCTCAGCCCGCCGGACCGCCGGTCGCGCCGCCCGCTCGGTGCACCGAGCGGTTGGATCAGCGCAGTCGGTCGTAGACCACGGCCATCTCACCGAGATCGCCGGTCTCCTGACGGACGATCTTCCATTTCGAGTGCGGCAGGCCGTCGTCGAACAGCCGCTGTCCGCCGCCGACGATCTCGGGGCAGATCATGAGGTACAGCCTGTCCAGCAGGTCTGCCGCGAGGAGCGGTTTGATGACGCTGGCGCTGCTGTTGACGAGGATGTCGCCCTCACCCGTGGTCCTGAGGTCGGCGACGACGTCCGCGGCGGGGGCGTTCACCACGCGGGCGTGTGCCCACGGAGCCTCGGCCAAGGTGGTCGAGAACACCACCTTCTCCGTGTGGACCAGCCACTTCGCATATCCACGATCACGCGGATCGGCGTTCTCGTCCGCGGCGACCGACGGCCAGTACCCCAGGAATCCCTCAGCGTTGACCCTGCCGAGCAGCGCCGTCGTGGCGCCCTCCCAGATACGGGTGAGGTGGTTTCGCGCCACCTCGGTGGTCACGTACGGGGCGAACGCACCGAAATCATGGGCCCCGGCGGGACCGTGGTAACGCCCGTCGAGGCTGAGGGCCAGGTTGGCGGTCACCCTGCGGCCGGTCGAGTCGGTCATGTCGCGCTCCTCGTATCAGCACTGTCCGTGTCGTGCGGGCCCGCGGCGAGGGTGGCCGCAAGTTTGTCGAGGCTCTGGCCGAAGCCGATCTCGATCCCTGCGATGAAGTCGGCGGAGTCGACCGCGCTGTCGGCTGTCCGCCAGCGGATCCGCGGGTGCGGTGCGGGCCCGTTCCCGGTCTCGGGCCTCTCAGACCCCGCCCGCGCCCGACGCGTCCTCCGCCGTCACGTCCTTCGCCGCCTCCTGCAGCACCTCCGCGAGCCCTTCCGTGGTCAGCACCATGCTGACCGGGGCCGAGCTGTTGAGGCACAGGCTGTGGTCCGGGGGGATACGGCCGAGCAGGTCCACCACCGGCAGCTGTTCGAACCCCAGCCGCCCGACGCCCTGGAGGTGGCGAGGGGAGGTGAAGACGGGGACCACCGCCGTGCCGTCGGGTGCGGAGGCGCTCACCGGCTCGCCGCCCGCCGTGACCAGCACCGCGACCTCGGCCCTGGCCAGCGCGGCGGTGACGTCCTCCACCGGGCCGTATCCGGTGGTGGCGAGCTGGATGGCACGGTCCACGTCGTCGGCCGGCTCGGGCCAGCCCATCGCCTCGGGTGAGGGCCTGTAGTCCTCGTTGTCCTCCCACTCGACGATCTCGCCCTCCGAGTCGGAGCGCCACTGGCCGACCACCGCCCACTCCGGCGGCGGGCCCTCCCCCTGCCAGGCGGGATCGGACAGGTAGAGCCAGTGGTCGGGTGCCAGCCTGGCGGCCCGGACGAACTCCTCGGGTGGCGCGGGGTCCATGGGGGTGACGGCAGGGGTTCCGGCGCCGGACTCACTCATCTTGGCCTCGCTTGCTGGGGGTATCCGGGTAGGTACGGGGGAGCCCGACGGCCGGTGCCGGGGCGCCGGGGGCGGGTTCGCCCCTCGTCTCCTCCCACCGCGCCCGCAGATCGTCCGCCGGGACGAGCAGGGCAGCGGGGGCGGACGAGCTGAGGAACATCACGTCCCGGCCGGGCGGGAGCCGGTCCAGGAGGTCGGGAAGCGTCATCATCACATGCGCGGGAAGGGTGTCCACCGCTTCCTGCGGCGGCACCGGGAAGACGGGCACCACGTGCGCGCCGCCCGGTGCCCGCGTCCACGCCGGCTCCCCTCCCCCGTCCACGCACACGGCCACGAGGCCGGCCTCCGCCAGTGCCTCGGTGACGTCCGCGTCCGGGCCGTAACCGGTGGCGGCCAGGTGCACGGCCGCGTCGGCGTCGCTGACCGGCGGAGCCCAGCCGAGCGCCGCGGGTGAGGGCCGGTAGTCCGGGTTGGTCTCCCATTCGACGATCTCGCCGTGCACGTCACTGCGCCAGCGGCCGAGTACGGCCCAGGGCGGCGGGGGCTCCTCGTCCGTCTGGCCGAGCCAGTGCCGGTCGGTCATCGACAGCCAGTGGTCGGGCGCGGTACGGGCCGCCGCGACGATGTCCTCGGGCGGCACGGGGAAGTCCGGCATGCCCCGGGCGACGGTGGCGGGTATCGGCGCGACGGAGCCTTCCGGCTGTCCGCCAGAGGTCGGCACAGGGGGCACTCCTGTCATTCACGCCGGGCGGATGCCCGGCTCGCGGAGGAAGACGACGATGACATCTCATCACCGGGGTGCGCGGTCGTCGTCCCCCGCCCCCGTTCCGTCGGCACGCCGGGCGCCCTCGGCCTTCGCGGCCTCCAACGCGGCGAGCAGAGCCCGTGCGTGCTCGTCCGGGAAGAGTCCCTCCCGGGCGACGAAGGTCCGCAGTTCCTCCTCGGTCAGCGGGTGGACGTCCCAGTACCGGCCCCAGTTGTTCTCATAGACCGGGGCCGCAGTGCGGTCGCTCTCGTCCAGGGCGTGCTGGGCGCCGGTCATCACCTCGTGGAAGCTGTGGTGGCCCACGCCCACCAGCACGCTCACCAGTCCGGTCCTGATCAGGCCGAGGTCCACGGGCACGCCCGCGAGCCGGGTGAGCCGGGCCACGTGCGTCATGATGCGGTAGGCGCTGCCCGAGGTGCCGGTCAGCACCAGACCACCGGAGTCCTCGGAACGCGCTTGGAAGTCGGCGGCCATCGGCAGCGTGTGCGTCAGCCCGGCCGGCGACCAGAGCAGGACTCCGTCCCGGACCGCGAGACGGCGTTCGGCCGGGCTCAGCGCGGGCCAGACCTCGTGGGGCTGCAGCGGTGTCCGTAGCATCGCGTCCAGCTCCTCCATCTCCTGTTCCTCGTCCTCGGGGTCCAGACCCGCCGCGAGGAGTTCGGCCCGCTCCCGCTCGTACCGCCGGAGCTGTTCGGTCCGGTGCCGGTCGCGGCGCTCCAGTCCGATCACCGGGTGCTGGGGCTCGACGCCTCCCATGAGGTACGGGACGAGGTCCCTCGCCACACCGTTGAACAGGAACGTCACCCGCTCACGCAGGTTGCCGGACTCCACCACCCGCGCGAGTTTCTCGTACGAGGTCCCGACGGATCCGGCGTCCTCGCCGCTCCTGCTGCCGAACTGCCGGTAGTCCGTGCGGTTGTGCAGTGCGATCGCCCAGAACGCCCGCACGACCTTGCCGAACTCGTCGTTGACCCGGGCGTTCTCGCCCAGGTACGCGGCGAGGCTCTGCTCGAAGTACAGGGCCTCCTGCGCGTAGCGGACGCGTGCCAGGACCCAGGGAGGTGCGGCGAGTTGCTCGGTCCGCTCCTCGGACTCCGGCGTCTGCGCAGGCTCGGCGCCCCGTCGGGCGCCCCCCGGCACCGGGGTGGCCTCGCGGTCCGTGGACGGCTCCCGGCCCGGCGACGGCCGCGGCGCCGGTTCGTCGTCCGAGTCGGACTCGTCGTCACGCGACAGCAACGGCCGCGGGTCGTCGTCCGCATCCGAGTCGTCGTCCCGCGACAGCAACGGCCTCGGATCGTCGTCCGCATCCGAGTCGTCGTCCCGCGACAGCAACGGCCTCGGATCGTCGTCCACATCCGAGTCGTCGGCGTCCGAGTCCAGGGACAGGGCGGGGAACGATTCGAGCACCTGGGCGGCCGGCTCTCCCGGGCCCGCGAAGTCCGCGTCCACGACGGAGGTCCGGCCGACGACGGCGCCCGGAGCGACCGGTGCGAAGTGCGGATTGGCGACGTACGGCCCCACCGGGACGCCGTACTCCATCGGCTGCGCGCCGCGGATGAAGCCGCGGCCGATGCCTCCGGGGAAGAGCACCTCCTCCTGGTCGGGGAAGGGAGAGGCCAGGCCCAGGGTGGCGTTCACGTCGATGCCGCCGGGTGCCTGGATGTCGTAGCGCCAGCGGTAACGGCGGTACAGGGCGGGGGCGCCCATCGGGTTCGAGCGGGCGCTGTCGCGCACGTAGGTGCGGCTCGCGGTCGTGCTCGCGAAGACGGTGTGCGGGACCAGGGCGCTGCCGCCGTAGACGTGGTCGATGAGGTGCACCATCTCCGGGCCGTACGGCTTGAGCCCTTCGCGGAAGACCCGCTCGGGCCCGTCGGGGCTGAAGCGGTACAGCGGGGCGTCGTGGTCGCGCCACAGGGCCTCGGGGAGCGTGCTGCCGGCCAGTGCGGCCGGGTCGGCGGCGACGATGGCCGGGTCGACGGGCGGGGTCGGGCTCACCGGCCCGGTGGCGGGCCAGCCGGCCGGCACCGGCGGGGGGCCGTCCGGGGCCGGTGTGTGCGGCACCGTCAGCAGGCGGGAGGAGGCGACGAGCCCGCGGCCGGGCATGTACCAGTCCCAGGCCGGGCCCTCGGTGTACACCCGTCCGGACATGTCGGTGACGCCGCCGGCGGACGGGCCCTCGGACCTGTACTCGCCCCGCAGTCCCAGGGCCGGTATCTCTGCCGCGAAGACGTGGAAGTCCGGATCGTCCTGGCCGAAGCCCCACACCGTGTGCCGGTCGGTGGAGTCGGCCACCGGGAAGGCCTCCAGCGTCTCCGCGAACCGCAGGTCGAACTGCCCGTCCGCCGAGTAGGGCAGGGGCTGGGCCGCCGGCGGCTCACCGTCGGCACCCGCGTGCCACTCGGCGGTCCCCACGGCGTCCGACGTGTCCGCGTCGGCGGCCGGTTCGGCGGAGGGGAGGCGCGGCACGGTGCGGCGCCAGACGCCGGGCCGCTGCCGGCCCGGGGCCGTGGTCCCCGGTGTCCCCGGCCGCGCCTCGCGCCGCGGCTGCGGAAGGGCCGTCACGAGGCCCGGCTCCGTGGCGCCGCCCCCGGACAGCACGAGCGCACCGTCGTAGCTCCACACGGTCCGGTCGTTTCTGACCGCGAAGTACTGCTGCGCGTGCCCCTTTCCGGTCCCGAGCCCGGGCACCAGCAGGGCCAGGGGGCGGTGCCGGCCGATCAGCGGCAGCTCCGGGTCGGCCTCCAGCAGCTCGTAGAACTCCTCTGCGCTGATCTGCACGGTGCCCTCCGGCAGCCGCAGGATCACCGCGCCGGCGGCATTCGTCTCCGCGTGCACGAAGTACGGGGCGGTGGCGCCCTCCTGCGCCCAGGGGGCGAATTCGAGCGTCGTGGCGTTCTCGCCGGGGCCGGTCCCGACCACGCGCAGGCGTGACGGCTCCAGCCCGCCGGGGAGCGGTGTGGAGCCCCAGTTGCGGCCCTGGAGCGTCCCGTCGGGGGTGCGGATACGGCTCTCGCCGGCGAACGCCCCCAGCGTCTCCAGGTGGAACACGGACAGTTCGCCGGGGCGGCCGATGTCCCGTCCTGCGGCGGCGGCCTGTTCGGTGAGTTCGCGCAGCCGGGTCTCCGCCGGCGCGTCCCAGGGGGACCCTGCGGGCAGGTGAAGCACGGCGCGCCCCAACTCCCGCAGCTCTGACGGGGACTTGGCGTCCAGCAGGCGCGAAGCACCGGTCATCGCCCACAGGGCACGGGCACGGGCACGCGGCGTGAGCGGGCCGGTGGGCATCCTGAGCACGGCGCGTGCGGCTCCGTCGCCGCCCGAGGCGAGCCGGTCCAGCGCGGCCCGCAGCGCGGGCGCGTCCCATACGGCGGTGAGCGCGGCGTCCGGCGCCGCCGCCAGGGCGCGGTCGAGCACGGCTTCGAAGTCGGCCGGTACCGGGGCGGGCCCGTCCGGCGACGACGCCAGGAGCTCCCACAACTCCATGCGCAGCGGGGTGAGCGGGCTCAGCGCCGGGTCGTTCGCCCGCAGCGTCTCCAGTGCGCCGATCCCGCGCAGCAGCCGCTCGTACCGGCCGCCCGGCACACCGCGGTCGGCCTCGGCCTCGTGGCCGAAGACCATGCGCAGTGCCCGTACGAGCCTCAGGGCGCGCGGCCCCTCGTCGTCCCAGGCGGGGACACCCGTGGCATGCGGGAGGGGCCGCAGCCCGGCCTGTCCGGTCACCTCGGCCGTCAGGTTCACCGGCTCGGGCAGGAAGGTCTCCATGCGCGACAGGGTGCCGTCGGGCGTCGCCGCGAGCAGCCGCACGGTGTCGTTGTAGCCGGTCCTGCCGGTGGCGGCGGTGGTGGTGCGCCCACTGTGGTTGGCGGCGTGCTGCGCCAGCGCGACCTCCTCCAGGGGGTCCTCGACCGGCGGCGCGGGCCTGATGAGGGACTGTTCGCGCAGCGGGTCGCCCGCCACGGCGCCGTAGCAGCTCGCGACGTGCAGCTCGTCCCCGGCCGCCCGCGCGACCAGCTCCGGCAGCCCGCCGATGTAGCGTCCGCCGTCCTCGGCGCCCAGCAGCAGCACCCGGCCGTCCTTGTGCACGAGCTTCAGCCCGCCGGGGACGCCGTGGGCGTGGAAGGTGTGGACCGACGCCTCCGGGTCCGGGGTGGTCTCCTCCGAGTCGACCTGGTGGTAGGCGTCGCCGAGACGGAGCACGTGCGCGCGTTCCCGCATGCCGCGGTACAGCCGCAGCCGCCGCTCGCGCAGCCGCCTGCGCCCGTCGTCCGGCATCGACTCGCGGCCCTCGAAGCGGTGGTCCGCGCCGACCAGCGGGCGGGTCTCCACATCGCTGTCCCGGAACCGGATGCCGTCCGCCGTGACCCACTCGCGGTCCACCGCGGGGCCGGTCCCGTCCGGCGACGGATCGAACGGCACCCAGTCGCCGTACGCGTCGTCGGGATCCGCGTCGACGAGCGACGGCACGTGCGCGCCCGCCGCGGCGGGCGTCCCGTCGGCCGTGGTCCCGCTCACGGGGGCCAGGAGGCGTCCGTCGCCGCTGGGCGCCCAGACCCTGCGTCCCAGCCGCTCCGCCACGGCTCGCGCCAACTGCCCGTACTGGGAGCCCGCGTAAGGGCTCACCAGCACCACCGGGACGTCGCGCGGCAGGGACGCCAGCACGGGATCGGCCGCGAGGAGGGCGGCCGCCGCCTGCGGATCCAGCTCCCGGCCGTCGGCGATCAGGGACTCGTCCCAGCCGCCCTCGGTCGCCACCACGTACGCCTCGGTACCCCATGGGGCGGGCTCGTCGGAGACCCTGTGCAGCTCTCCGTCCCGCAGCTCGTGGAGCTGTATGCGTGAGACGTCGACGCTCCTCGTCCCGGAGCCGGTCCAGTCGCGCCCGCGGGGGGCGCCGTGGGCGTCGGTCATCAGCGTGGCGCCGGACAGCAGCGGGTCCGAGGCGGCGTCCACGGCGCCCGTGGACGGGAGCGGGCTGATGGACCGCGCATCGGAGGTCCCCGAGGAGGACACGGGCGAGGCCGGGGCGGACGCCGTGTCGGAAGCCGGGGCGAAGGCCCAGTCCGGGTCGGACGGCAGCGTGCGGGCGGCCGGCTCCGGAGTGGCGGACCGTCCGGCCGGTACCGCCCGGGTGCCCGACGGGAGGGCGCCCCTCGTCCCGGAATCCGTGGCCGGGGCCGGGACCGTAACGGGTTCCGGGGCCGGGTCCGGGGTGACGGTTCCCCGTCCGGTGGAGCGGGGCACCGGCGCGGGGAGCGTGCGGGGCGCGTCCCCGGGCGCGGCGTGCTGGACCGGGCGTGCGTCGTGCCAGACGTCGGTCCCCTGCACGCTCCCGACGACGGCCGAGTCGCGCAGGGTCAGCACCGGCTGTCCGGAGTCGCCGGCCCCGGACAGGTCCGCGGGGAAGTCGGTCCACCACACGGTGCGGCCCAGCCCCTGGGCGATCCGGTGGGCGACGTCCCCGGCGTCCGCGGGCGGTCCCGAGAACGCCAGGACGACGGGGGTGGTCAGGTCCCTGCGCATCAGCGGGAGGTCGTTCGCGAGCAGGTCCAGGAGCTCGCCGGTGGGAACGCCGGCCGTCTCACCGTCGTAGGACAGCTGGAGGAGGTCCGGGTCGTGCGCGTCCGGGGCGACCCGCACCAGGTACGGGGCCGGCACGCCCGGCCCCTGCTCCCACGGCGCGTCCACCAACGCGGCGGGCGTGCGGAACTGTGCCAGGTCCACGCTCGACGGCGGCTGTCCACCCGTGAAGTCGCGGCCCCCGCGGGCACCGCCCTGGACCGTGCGCAGTCCGGTGGTGGTGAACACCCCGGACTCCTCCAGGTCGTAAGCCGCCGCGACGTCCGGATCGGACGCCTGGCGGCCCGCGGCGAAGGCGCGGGTGAGCAGGTCCGTCGCGTCCCCGCGCTCCGCGTGGCCCGTCCGTGAGCCGGGGGGCAGGTGGAGGACCTGTGCGATGAACGCGTCCTGGTCCGCGCCGAGCGCGAGCAGTGTCTCCTCGGCCTTGACCCGGGCCCAGAAGATGCGCGACCGCTCGGTCTCGCCGACCGCGTCGGGATCGATGTCCAGGGCGTCGGCGGCCTCGGCCACGGGGTCGCCGTCCCGCATCCACTGGGCGGCGGCCTCCACGGCCGGCAGGTCCACGAAGCCGACCAGTACGTCCCCGGGCCACATCGTCCACTGCTCGGCGGCGGCCTTCAGCACGCGGCGGGTGCTCTCGTGGTTCACGCCGGACGCCGCCCCGGGGTGCGCCTCGACGACGCGGCGCAGCAGGTCCAGCGTGAACGGGCCGGCCGTGTCGAAGTCGGAGTCGCTGCGCCACATGTGGTCCACCGCCGCGGCACCGCGCAGCAGATCACCGAAGTCGGGCGCGGCGTCCACCTCGTGGCCGAACGTGAGCCGCAGCGCCCGCACCAGGCGCAGCGTCCTCTCGCGGGTCTCCTCCGTCGGGTGTCCGTCGTGCGGGGTGAATCCGGCGATCCCGGCCAGGCGGTCCAGTGCGGGGCCCGCGGGCTCCGGCCGGAAGAGGTCCCACGCCCGGTGGCGTCCCTGCGCGTCGGCGTACAGGGTGCGCGTGTAGCGGCCGTTGGCCGACCGCGTTCCCTGCGAGCTGTACGCCAGGCGGACGGTGCGCCCCGTGCTGTTCGCCAGGTGCTGCCCCATGGACACGTCGCGCAGCGGGTCGGGGACGAACGGGCCGGGGAAGGCGTCGCCCACGGTGTCGGGGGCCGGTACCGCGCTGCCCCTGGGAGCTCCGCTCCAGCAGACCACCAGGTCGATCCAGTGGTCCGCGGGCAGGCTCGCCAGGCTCTTGCGGCGCTTGAGCCACGCCCCGGCCTCCCGCTCGTCGGCCAGTCGGACGGTGCCGTCCTGCAGCGCCAGCTGGAGGAGGCCGGGTTCACCGTGTATGTCCAGGCGGTAGGCGGTGTCCTCGGGGCCCGGGCGCGGCAGGTCGTGCTCCTGGGAGATCTCGTTCGTGGCCGGGTAGTGGTGCACGAACGTCGTCATCCGGTCGAGATGGCGGCCGTCGTCCTCGAAGTGCTTCGCGTACTCGGCGGGGTGGTGCGAGGCACGGCCGATCTGCTTCCCGCTGAGCGCGCTGACGAGGGGACGGGTGACCACGTCGCGGTGCCAGTCCGGTGCGTCGTCGTCGGGGTCGGGCGCCAGGCCGGGCTCGCTCGCGATCCAGTCGCCCTGCGGGACGCCGGGGCGCCGGACGGTGTCCAGGGTGCTCGCCGCGCCGGGCGCCGAGCTGAGCGTCACATCGCCGCTGTGCGCCCACACCGTCAGTCCGGTGCGGTCCGCGAGCTTGCGCGGCAGATCGAGGTAGCGGTCCCCGGCGAAGGGGATCGCCAGCACGATCGGGGTGCCCTGCGCGATCCCCTCCCCTGCCACGTCCGCCGCCACCAGCTCCACGAACTCGTCGACGTCCAGGTCGCGCGTCGAGCCGTCCGGCAGCCGGGCCTCCACCCGGTCGTGCTGACCGTCGGCGGCCACGACGTACGGGGTCACGCCCGGCGCCCAGGGGGTCCGCACGGTGTCGAGGACGTCGTACGTGCCGGACGGGGTGTCCTCCAGTACGTCGCTGTTGGCGGTGTCCAGCTCCGCGACGGCGTCCTCGTCCCAGTTGAGGCCGGGTACACGGCCGCCCCCGACGGTGAAGTGGCGTGCGCGGCCCGGCGCCCTCACGCCCAGCTCGGTGAGGTGGAAGGCGCCCAGCGCCGCGAGGCTCGTCGCCGCTCCGGCCGCCCTGGACCGTTCCACCAGGGCGAACAGCTCCTCTCGCAGGTCCTGTCCGACGCTCGCGCCGGAGTCCAGGTGCAGGATGCGGCGGGCGAGGGCGTCGATGTCCAGCGGGCGGTCGCGCAGTGACGGGTCGTGTCGGCGCAGGGAATCCAGCGTCTGCACCGCTGAAGCGTCCGGCTGCTGGGAGATGCCGATCGTGGCCTGCCGCCCCAGCTCGACCCGGGTCACGCCGTCGAGCGCGCCCGTGCCCACCCAGTCGGCGGGGACGCGTGCCGCGCCCCGTGCGCCGACCGTGAAGTCCTCGACGGCCAGCCTGGGTTCGCCTACGGGGCGGTCCTGCTGGAGGTCGTCCAGCGCGCGGGCCAGCAGACGCCGGAACAGGTTGCGCGCGGCCTGCGCGCGCCGCGTCCCCGTCGCGGCCTGCTCGGTGGGCTCGCCCCGGCGCGCGTCGGCGCCGTAGCCGGTGACGGCCACGCGCGGCAGCGACGCACCCGCCTTCCGGTTGCGCAGCCCGGTGGCGGCCACCTGGGCCGCCAGCCTGCGCAGCCCGTCCGCACCGTTCGTCGACGGGGTCGTCGCCCCGTGCCCGTACGCCACCAGGCTGCGCGTCGGCAGGGCGGGCAACGGCGGAGCGGCCGGGGCCGTGCGCACCGGCGGGGTGAGCGTCGGCGCCGAGGTCATCTCCACGCCCTGCATGGGGTCTCCGGCCGAGGAGCGGGCCTTCGCGGGCGGGGCCACCGTCGCATCGGCTCCGGTCGGCAGGTCGCGCGCGGCCGTGGGGTCACCGGCCACCGCGCCGTCCTCGGCCGGGCCCGCCGTACCGGGCAGCTGCCCGGCGGGCAGCGGCGGTGCGACGGGGCGCAGGCCCTCCTGGGTACCGGCCGGGGCGACGGGCCGTGCTTCCTGCCAGTCGGCGGCCGTCGGGCTGGTCAGGGTGATCAGGGAGTCGACGAGGGTGGGCACCGGGGTGCCTGCGTCGTCCGTCCCGGACAGGTCCGCCGGGAACGGACTCCACCACACGCTCCGGCCCAGCCGTTGGGCGATCAGGTCCGCGAGGCCGGACGCGGGCCCGTCGAGCCCTTCGAGCACCAGGAGGACGGGGGTGTTCAGGTCCTTGCGTCGCAGATCGGGGTCCGCGGCGAGCAGTTCGGCGAACTCGGCGGCCCGCACCCGGTACGACCCGCCGCCGAAGCCCACCTCGAGGTGGTCGTTGTCCTGCAGGTCCACGTACGCCCGCACCAGGTAGGGGACGGGCTTGTCCTTCCCGTACACGTCCTGCCCGGCCCACGGTGCGTCGGCGAGACCGCTCGGCGCCCGGAACCGGCCCAGCCCGGGGAACGCCGCCGTCCCGTCCTTCCAGTCGCGGCCCTCGCCCGTGTGGGAACCCATCATCGTGAACGTCGGGGGCTCGTCGAAGGCGCCGCGCGCCTCCAGGTCGTACGCGGCCGCCACGTCCGGGTCGGACATGTTCCGGCCGGCCGCGAACCCGCGGGTGAGGAGGGTCAAGGCCGCGCCGCGCATCCCGTCGTCCACGTCGACGGCGGGGTCGAAGTGCAGCACCTTCGTGGTGAGCGCGTCCGCGTCCGGGCCGGCGGCGAGCAGCGTCTCCTCGGCCTTGACCCGCGCCCAGAACATCCGCGCCCGCTCGGCCGCACCCACCTGACCGGTGTCGGCGAGCTTCAGCGCGGCGACGGCCGTCGCGTCCACCGCCGTCGTGTCCGTGAGCCACCTGGCGGCCGAGTCCAGCACCGGAAGGTCGACGAAGCCGGTCACGGGCAGGGCGGATCCGGGCTGCCGCGCCTGTGCCGCCGCGGCCAGCACACGGCGGGTGGCCTGCCGGTCCACCCCGGCCGCGGCCTCCGGGTGGGCGGCGATCACCCGGCGCAGCAGGTCCACGGAGAACGGTCCGGTCGGGCCGAGGCCCTGGTCGGCGTACCACATGTCGACGACCGCGGCGGCCCCGCGGACGAGGGTCGCGAAGTCGTCGGCGTCCTCCACGTCGTGACCGAGGACCAGCCGCAGGGCCCGCACCACGCGCAGCAGTTCGGTGCGGCTCCGCTGCGACGGCTCGCCCGGGAGACCGGCAAGCCCCGCCAGCCGGTCCAGCTCGGCCTCGTCGGGCTCCGGGCGGCTGGTCTCCCACCACCACTGGCGTCCGCTCGCGTCGGTGAACAGCACCCGCACGGGGTCGCCCTGGTACGTGAACGTGCCCTGCACGGCGTACGACATGCGCACGGTGCGCCGCGTCTCGTTCGCCAGGTGCTGCCCCATGGAGAGGGCGTCGTCCGACAGCGGATCGGCTGCGAACGGGACGGGGACGGCGGTGCTGACCTGGGAGAGGTCCTGCGTGGCGCCGTCCTGCGGAATCGAGGAGTAGCAGACCACCATGTCGATCCAGTGGTCCTCGGGCAGGCTCGAGAGGCTCTTGCGCCGCCGCAGCCACTGGCCGGCCTCGTGCCGGTCGGCCGACTTCGACCCGCCGCCGGCCAGGGGCAGCATCAGCCGGCCCGGCAGACCGTGGCCGGCCAGGTGGTACGCCTTCTCCTTCGGGCCGGGGTCCGCCAGCGGAAGCTTGGCGGAATACGCACCGGTGGCGGGGCTGTAGTGGACGAACACCTTCATCTGGTCGAGACGGGCGAAGTTGTCCTCGCGCGACGACTCGGTGAGCTCGCCGGGCTCGTGCAGACTGCGGCCGATCTGCTGCCCGGTCAGCGCGCTCACGATGGGCTGGGTCAGCACGTCGCGGTGCCAGTCCGGGGCGCCGTCCTCCGCGTCGGGTGCCAGGCCGGGCCGGACCGGGATCCATGAGCCGTGCGGCATCCCGTCCCGCTGGATCACGGCGATGGTGTTCACCGCGGCCGGATCGGGGTTGCGCCGTGCCAGGCCGCTGTGCACCCACACGGTGTGACCGGTGCGCCCGGCGAGCTTCCTCGGCAGTTCAAGGTAGCGGTCACCGGCGAAGGGGACCGCCAGGACGATGGGGGTCGTGGTCGGCAGGCCCTGCCGGGCCAGGTCGGCCGCGACCAACTCGACGAACTCGTCCACGTCGAGGTCCCGGGTCGTCCCGTCGGGCAGCCGTGCCGTCACCATGTCGTGGCGTCCGTCGGCCAGGACGGCGTACGGGTTCACGGCGTCCCACATCCACGGGGCGAAGTCCGAGCCGCCCGTGGGGGCGAAGCCGCCCGCCTGATCGGGCGTGAGGCTCTCGATGAGCATGGTGTCCAGCTCGACGGTGTCGGGCCCGGACCAGTTCAGGCCCGGCACCCGGTTCCCGCCGACGGCGACGTACCGGGCGCGGTCCGCCGCGAGCACGCCCTCCTCCTCGAGGTGGAACGCCGTGAGTGCGGCCAGACCGGTGGCCCGCCCGGCCGCGAGCGCCCGCTCGACCATGGTGTACAGGTCCCTGCGCATCTCCGGGTCGACGAGGACGTGGGGGTCGAGGTGGAGGATGCGCCGGGCGACCGCGTCCACGTCGAACGCGCCGGCGCGCAGCGCGCGGTCGTCGCGGCGCAGCGCGTCCAAGGTGTCGACCGCCACCGCGTGCCCGGGCGAGGTGAGGGCGATGGTGGCCTGCCGGCCCAGATCCGTGCGGCTCACCGGCTCGGACGAGCCCACGGTGACGCCCTGGCCGGGCACGCGTGCCCGGCCGCGCGAAGTGATCTTGAAGTCCTTCGCGGTCAGCCGGGTGCGCCCGGCCGGCAGGTTCTTCTGGAGGGCGCTCAGCGCGTCGTCGAGCTCCCGGACGAAGAGCTCGTGCGCGGTCCGCGCACGCCGGTCGCCCGTCTGCCGGGCGGCCTGTTCCCGCTCCTGGGCGGTGCCGGCCCCGCGGGCATCGGCGCCGTACCCGGCGATGTCGATCCTCGGCAGCGGTACCCGCGTGCGCAGGTTGCGCAGACCGGCCTTCGCGACCTGGAACGCCACTCGTCCGACGCTCTCCTGTGCGTCGGCCGAGGGGCGCGTCTCGCCCATGGCGTACGGCACGAGGCTCAGCCGGGGCAGGGGGGCGAGCGGCCGGGCCGCCGCCGCGGTGGCCGTCGGCGCGACGAACACCGGCTGTCCGCCGTCCGTGTCCAGCTCGGTCATGTCCGGGCCGGTCGGCTCCGGATCGGTCATGTCGACGTCGGCCGCGTCCGGACCGGTCGGGCCGGCGAGGTCCGTTCCTGGCAGGTCGAAGTCGAAGTCGAAATCGAAGTCGCCGACGTCGAGGCCGTCCCAGGCCGACAGGTCGAAGTCACCGAAGTCGATGGAGTCCGGGCCGGGGTCGGCCGGCACCGACATGTCGAAGTCGGGCATGTCGGCGTCGGCCCCCGACTGCGCCACCGGCACCTGTTCCGGTTCCCCGGGTTCCCCGCTGTCCGTGGGGGGCGCGGTCCAGCGCTGCCGCAGGCCCAGGCCGAGTCGGAGCGTGTCGGCGAGCTCCGTGGCGGACGCCGGGGCGGGCCCGGTGCCGGTCCCCGCCTCCAGGAGGTGGCCGGCGACCCGGCTCACCGCTTCGCGGAAGCCGTCACCGGCGTACCGGGAGTCGGCGAGGACGTCGTGCGGCTCCGCCGGCAGCACCAGGGAGACGGCAGCGTCCCAGGCGCGGGTGGTGTCGGCGGCGGTGGTGCCCTCGGGTGCCGCGTCCGCGAAGTCGGCGTGCGCCCGCGTCCACAGCCGGCGCGACGCGTTCGCGGCGGCCCTGTCCGCCGTGGCCGTCCAGGCGCCGTGCCCCGCCATCCGCACCCGGACCAGGTCCAGCGGCGCGAGCGCGCTCGCGGGCAGCCGGTCGTCGCCGCGGAGCGCCATCTCCGTCCGCTGGCCCACGGAGAGCGTGATGCCCCCGGCCTCCAGTTCCCGCGGACCGACGGTCTCCTCCCCGGTGGGCAGCGGCGGGGTGGACGGCAGGTCGGCCTCGGTCAGCTGCCCCGCGATCCAACGGCGTTCACCGGCGTCCCTCGGGACGGCCGGGGCCGCGTCACCGGCGTCGGTGGTGTCGCCGCGGCCGGCCTCCCGTGCCGCGCCGAGGTCTTCCGGAGCGACACCCAGGGTCCACAGCCGCGCCTCGGCGTCCTCCAGTGCGCGGCGTGCCCCGTCGACCCCGGCCCAGGCGTCCGCCACCGCCGTCTCGTCGCCGCTGATCCGCTCCGTCGTCGCGGCCGCGGCGGCGGCTCCGCCGAGCGCGGTCAGCGCCCGTGCGTGCGCGTCCCAGGCATCGTCCAGGTCCGTGCCGGCTCCGGCGACCACGGCCGTACGGGGCGACCGCGCGTTGGTCGCCACCGCCGTGCCCGTGGTGGTGGAGCCGTCTCCGCCGGACGGCGTGATCCGTCCCCAGGTGCCTGCGGTGGCCGGCTGCCCGTCCGGGCCCGGCAGCAGGGCGACGGTGTACGTCCCGGTCGCCGGGTCGTGATGGAGCGTGGTGGGGCTGTGAGTGGCCCACCAGTTCCGGGCCGAGTTCCGGGCGCCCTCGCCCGGGACACTGCCCTCGGCCGGCTGCGCACCCGCCGGCCGGCCGTGCGGAACCACGGCGATGACCTCGGCGTACCCGTCCTCGGCGAGCAGCTCCGGGTCGCGGAAGACGAGTTCGCCGAACTCCTGGGGCGGCACCGCTCCCTGCATCCACAGCCCGTTCGCGTCACCGTCGGCGACGTACACGAAGGGCCTCGGGCGGTGCGGGTCGGCCGTCCAGGGCGCGGGCTCGGTGCCGACGGGCGCGAGCGAGCCGTCGGGCGCGTATCCGAGCAGGGTCACGACGCCCGGGTCGAACGTGCCGTGCGGCCGCGATACGCCGTCCAGCGCCCGGCCCCACGCCTCGCCGTCGTCGTCCGTGAGGAGCCGGTCGGACTCCAGCGCGCCCTGCTGCTCCAGGTGGTGTGCGGCCACCTCGCTCAGCTGCCACGGGTCGCGGCCGACGGCCGCCGCCCGCCGTGCGACGACGACCGCTTCCCCGAACCGCGCCGGGTCGGGGGCGGGCAGGTGCAGCACCGCGGCGGCGAACGCGCCCGGATCCACGTGCCCGGTCACCATGGCGACCTTGTACGACGCCCACAGCAGCCGCGACCACTCGGCCTCGCCCACCTGGGCCGAGACGTCGAGCCCCAGGACGTGCCGGGCGACGTCCTCGCGGTGCGGCGTGGAGGCGAGGTCCGACAGCATGTGGACCAGGTGCGGCAGCGCGATCCAGTCGGTGAGGGGACCGTGCAGCCCCGCGTCCCACCGGCGGGCCGCCTCCGCCAGGAGGGCCCGGTGGCCGTCGGGCGTGAACTGCGGGGCCCGCCCCTGCGGGAGCCCGCCCGTGTGGAAGCCGGTCAGGAGCTGCTCGTACAGCTCCAGGGTGAACGCGCGCGCACCGTCGCGGTCCAGGTTCGGATCGGCCTCGCGCATCAGGTCGAGCGCGCCGATGCCACGCAGCAGCACCGGGTACTCCGGGCTCTCGTCGACCGTGGGGCCGAAGGCCTGGCGCAGTGCCCGGACCAGCCTCAGGGTCCGCTCGCGTGCCGCCTCGGGGACGGGCCCGGGACCCTCGTGCAGCCCGGCGTCGCGGGCCCGCCGGTCCAGCGCGTCCCCGGCGGGCTCCGGCCGGAACATCACCCACGGGTGGGCGTTGCCGCGGGCGTCGGTGTGCAGGCTGAGGTAGGTGTCCTGGTCGTCGGTCCGTGACTGGACGGCGGCGTTCATCAGGGTGGTCGCGAACACCGTGCGGCCGGTCTCGTTGGCCGTGTGCTGGCCGACCGCGACGGCCGCGAGCGGGTCCGGCACGAACGGCAGCGGACCGTCGATGTGCAGCCCGTGCATCTCTCCGATGCCGGGGGCGGCCGCCGCGTAGCAGACGAGCAGCGCCACGGGGTGCTCGGGGGCGAGCGAGGCCAGGCTGCGGCGGCGGGCGAGCCTGCGGGCGAACTGCGGCCCGTCGTCGGTCCGCTCCCCCTCCGGGGTGTGCCAGGTGACGGAGCCAGGCAGACCGTGGTTGTTGGGGAAGTACGGTGCCGGCAGGTTGAGTTCGACCCAGGGGACGGGGGAGGTCGGGCCCTTGGGGTCGTAGGAGGTGCGCTGGAACGTGTAGGAGGTGACCCTCCCGAGCCGGCTGTGCGTCAGCGTCCGCGACCAGCCGCCGTCGTCCGACCCGGCGAGGTCCATCGAGATGTAGCCCGTGGACCGGTTGCCGTGGTGGGCGACGGAGAGGGCGCTGATCTGGTCGTCCCCCGTGTCTGCGGGCGGGGTGGACGTCATGGCGGGCGTGTTGGCGAACCACTGACCCCTGGGCGCCTGCGACTCCTCGTCCAGCAGCAGGACCACCGAGCGGTCCGGGGCCTCGGGGAGGCGCCCGATCGCCGACCGGCCGGTGGTGGCCCACACCTCTCGGCCGAGCCGGTCGGCGAGGCCGCGCGGCAGGTCCAGGGACGCGGCGGTGGGACGGGCGACGTGGAGCAGCAGCGGCCCGGGGCGGTCCGCCTGGTTCCGGTCGAGGGCCATCAGCTCGTGGAGGACCTCGGGCGGTACGGGACGCGCGAACCCGCCGAGCCCGCGCACCACGACACCGTCGGACCGGGCGCCCATCAGCACGAGGTACGGGTCGGGGTGGCCGGGCGTGGGGAGCCACGGGGCGGTCTCGAGCCCGCTGTGGCGGGTCGATCCGTCGGGGGCGCGGGAGACCCGGCCGGTGCTGCCCGGATCGAAGTCGGCGGGCAGGGGCCGGCCGAGCCAGTTCCAGCCGCGCGGGCGGCCCTGGGCGTCGGTGAGCCGGAAGTCCGCATGGAACGCACCGCGTTGGGCGAGGTAGGCGGCGGACAGCGCGGCCAGAGTGGTGGCGCCCGTGGTGAGGGGGGCCGTCACCAGCCGCACCAGGGCTCCACGCGCCGCGGCGTTCACCGTGTCGGAGGGATCGAGCAGCAGCACCCTGCGGACCAGCGCGTCCAGGTCCAGGAAGCCGCCGCGCAGCTCCGGGTCCGCCGCGCGCAGCCCGTCCAGTCGTTCCAGCCCCGCGGCG
Source organism: Streptomyces clavifer (assembly GCA_014651175.1). Taxonomy (GTDB): domain Bacteria; phylum Actinomycetota; class Actinomycetes; order Streptomycetales; family Streptomycetaceae; genus Streptomyces; species Streptomyces clavifer. The sequence continues at coordinate 154,739 of BMWJ01000012.1, forward strand.
GCCCGGTCCCGGTCGACGTTGGTCAGGGCGCCCAGGCCGTACAGCGCGTCCAGGACGGCCGTGCGGTGGTCCTCCGCCTCGTGGGGCGACACCTCCGGGGGCGTGGCGGCGGTGCCCCGGTGCGTGGCGGGCGGATGCGGCATCTGGGGCGCCGGGTGGTTCGGCTCGGTGGCGACGGGCCTGGTGTGGATGGGGCGGGGGGCCCGTCCCTGGCGGTGCGGGAGAGCGGTGCGGGAGCCGGGGCCGTCCTGACGCGTCACGGTGCCCGGCTTCGGGTCCAGCTCGTCGAGGAGGGCCTGGGCGTGCTCGTCGGGGAAGAGCCCGTCCCGCGCGACGTTCTCCCGCAGGTCCTGCTCGTCGAACGGGTGGATGTTCCAGTACCGGCCCCAGTTGTCCGCGTAGTCCAGGGCGGGGTCGTGGCCGGGCACGTCGTTCAGTGCCAGCTGGGCACCGCGCATCACCTCGTGGGCGGTGTGGTGGCCCACGGTCAGCGAGATGGCGAGCATCCCGGCCCGGATCAGGCCGAGGTCCAGGTCGAGGCCCCACTGCTCCCGCATGCGGGCGGCGTGCAGCATGAAGCGGTACGTGGATCCGGCGGTGCCGGTCGCCACCAGACCGCCGGAGTCCTCGGAGAGCCCCTGGAAGTCGGCGCCCATCGCGATGTCGTACACCGACGTCGCGGGCATCCAGGTCAGTCCGGCCTCGTCCAGGGCGAACCGGCGCTCCGCCTCGCTGAGCGGCGGACGAGCGGTGTCCGGGTGGGCCGGGTCTGCCACGGGCTGCGGCAGCGCCTTGACCGCGGCCTGCTTCTCCGCGGGCGACATGGCCGACTCCTGGATCTCAATGGCGCTCCGCATGTACGCGGCGTAGGCCTCCCGCTGCCGCCGGCTCGGCCGCTCCGCGGCGATCTCCGGGTGCTGCTCCTCGGGGCCGCCGAGCATCTCCGGCACGAGGTCCTTGGAGATCCCCTCGTACAGGAACGCCACGAGCTCCCGCAGGTTGCCGCTCCTGATGACCCGCTGGAGCGCCTCACGCGACGTGCCGACGACACCCGCCTTGAACTTGCTGGTGTCTCCGAACGTCGCCAGCGCGCGCGGGTACTTCTGGCGCGCCGCCGCCCACGCGGCACTCGCCATCTTGCGGTACTCGGCGGTCACCGCCTCGTGTTCCGCCAGGTACTCGCCCAGCCGCTTGTCGAAGGCGACGGACTCCTCGGCGTAGCGGATGCGCGCCATGACCCACGGGGGCGCGTCGCTGTTCCTGCGCTCGGGGCTCGGCTGCGCGGAACGTCCCGGCGAGCGGGACCCGGCGCGCCGGGTGGTGGTCGCGGGCTCGGGGGACGCGGACCGCGTGGTGACCGGACCGCCGGTCGCGGGCGGTGCGACCGCCGGCTCGTCGATCGTCGTCACCTCGTCCGCCGTGGGCCGCGTCACCGCGGGCTCGTCGGACCGGGCCGGTTCACCGACGGGCGTGGCGGTGCCCGACTGTCCCGGCGCGACCAGGCGCCGGTCGTCGATGTCGATCGTCACCACGCGCCCCTGGGCCGGGTCGGTGGCGCTGCGCACCCGCTTGGCGGCCTTGGTGAGCGCGAAGTCCCGTACGCCGACGCGCGGCCCGTCGTGGCCGGCCTGGAAGGTGTCCAGGACCTGGGCCAGCCTGGCCGCGAGCGCCTTGGCGACGGCGTCCGCCCGCTCCTGGCCGCTGGCCAGCGAGCGGTTGCCGTGCCCGGTGAGGGTGACCGCCGGCATCGGCAGGCCGTGGGCCCGGTTCCACAGCCCCGCGCGTGCCAGTGAGAGGGCCAGGCCGTCGATCGTGGCATCCGCGTCGACGGGGGTGCCGCGCCTCCCCTCCTCGAAGCGGACGGTCCGCTGGTGCATGCGCGGCGTGTGGCCGTGCAGCACCACCGTCGTCAGCGGGTTGGCCACCGCGGGCGAGGTGTCCGAGAGCAGGGCCGCGTTGGCCTCGTGCGCCGACTCCCCCGGCCGCTTGCTGTACGCCCGGAAGAACCACTGGTCCTTGCTCTCGAGCACCGGCGCGGCGGCCGTGATCAGCTCCCTGGCGCGGGAACGGGCCTCGGCCACCTCCCGCAGCGCGAGTGCGTGCTCGGGACGGTCCTCGTCGAAGTAAACCGGCAGTTGCTCCGCCCGGTGGACGTCGGCCAGGGCCCGGGCCGCCCGCGCGAAGTCGTCGAGGCGGGCGGTCTCCGCCTCGCCGGCACCGCTGCGCCGCGCCTCGGTGGCGCGCTGCCCGGCCTCGTCGGCCAGCCGCAGGAGCTCGTCCTCGCCGTAGCGGTCGAGGTTCTCGTCGATGACGTCGTCGAGGGCCGCGGCGGGGATCCCGGTCCGGGAGTGGGTCTCGTTCTCCAGCGTGATCTGGTGGGTGCCGTCCTCGGCGGCCAGCACCACCTGCGCGAAGTGGTACGGGGCGTGGGGGCCCACCCGGTCGCCGGGCTTGGCGTGGTTGTGGGTGAACAACTGGGCGCCGCTGTCGTTCGTGGTGCTGATCGACTGGATCAGGTATCCCTCGCCGACCCCCGCCCACGCGTACTCGTTGACGCCGATGCGCCGCGCGGCGGTGCCCAGCGGGGTGCGCAGCGGGTTGTCCTGCGGCTCGTAGCTCAGGGCGCTGCCGTAGCGCTCACCCGGCGTGGGGGCGCCCACCACACCGCCGGCGAAGCGGTTGTCCCGGCCCGCCTGGCGGGAGGCCCAGCGGGGAGTGACGTCGCGGGCGGGGCGGGTGCCCTCGGCGACCTCCGTCAGTGCCAGGGCCAGGTGGTGGGTCCCGGTGACCTCCCGTCCGTGCTGCCCGTTCACCGGTGCCGTCGACACGATGTCGCCGGTGGGGCCCCGGAAGGCGATGTGGGAGAGGGGCGCGACCGCCTCACCGGCCACCATCCGGGCGAAGTCCCGCGTGAAGGCGTGCTCCGGACCACCGGATCCGGTCAGGAACTCCGGCTCCACCCGGAAGAGGGGCTCGCCGTACGAACCGTCCTCCTTCGGCAGCAGCACGCCCACCGACTCGTCGGTCCTCAGCCGTACTCCCGCCCCGGCCCGGGTGAGCCGCGCGGAGGAGCGCTCGATCGCCGCGCGCGTGGCGTACACCTGCCGGCTGCGGCCGGCCGTGCCGTCGCCGTCGGCCGCGAGCATGGCCAGCGTCCGGTCCTCGGAGATGTGCAGCGGCGGCCGGTCGGCCATGCGGATGTCTTCCTGGCCCTGGTACGGCAGGGCCAGTGCGGGTGTGTCGGGCCCGGTGCCGTCACCGGCCCGGACGTCCCCGACGGTCTGCGGGAGCGGCCGGGTGAACAGGACACCGGTACCGCGCTTGTCGATCACGCCGTAGTCGCGGGTCGTCAGGGGCCGGGGACGGCGTCCCTCGATCTGCCGTTCCAGGACGGCCTGTTCGACCAGGCGGTCGAACTCTGCGTCCCCGTCGCTGGACGAGCCGTCGTCGCTGTCCGGGTCGGACAGGCTGTGGGTGTCGCCCGCGCTGCCGGGGTCGCGGGCTCCGGTCAGGCCGCCGTCCGCCGGCGGGGCGTACGCGGCCCAGCCCGCACCGGTGTCGCCGTCGCCCAGGTCCATCATGAGGTGGCGGGTCCCGGTCGTCGGGTGCATGGTCACGGTGACCGGCGCCTCGGGGTACCAGACGCGGCGGCCCGTCGTCCCGGCGACGAGGGTCGCGACGGTGGCGGCGTACGCCGGTGGGAGCGCCAGGACGATGTCCGCCCCGCGGGGCCGCCCGGAGTCGTACGAGATCAGCATGGCCAGCTCTTCGGCGCTGTCCACCAGGAAGGTCCGCCCCGGCATGGAGATCTCGACGGCGCGGCCTGCCGCCCTGGCCACGACCAGGTACGGGTTCTGCCACGGGGCCGGCCGCGGGACGACCCGGCCCCGGCCCCGCACGGGGTAGGACTCCAGCTCGGGGGTGGGCTGCCCCGGCCCGGTGAAGTCGCGCCCGACGGCGCTCCCCTCGTCGTCGCGCAGCAGCGTGCCCTCGTCCAGGGCGCCCCGCCCGGTCTCGATCTGACGCTCGATGAAGTACAGGGCGAGGTCGTCGGTGCTCGCGAGGTCGTCGGAAGAGGCGTCGAGCGCGAGCGAGCCGAGGAGCAGGAAGTCCGGGGCGCCCGGCCCGCTCCTCATGTGGAGAACCCGCCGGGTGACGCGGTTCAGGCCGGTGCGCAGCGCCTGCGACGTCTCCTGTCCCCCGGCCTCCTCCCGGACGAGGTCGTACAGCGCCTCCGAGGTCTCCCGGAGCCGGAGCCGCGGAACGCTGCCCAGGTGAGGGCCGAACAGCATGTTCAGCCAGCCGGAGTCGGCCCAGAGCGGGCGCTCGTCCTCGTCGTCGGAGTCCGATTCGGACTCCGGCTCCGACTCGTCGGACGCCTCCGCCAGCGTGGACAGGGGGTTGCCGGGAGGCAGCGGGGGCGGCACCGCGCCGTCCGGACCGGTCTGCGGGGAGGCGGCGGGGAGCGACACCGGGTCGACCCAGGCTTGCTCCCGGATCTCCGCGGGCGCGTTCGTCCGTGCGTCGGTCCAGCTCGACCCGTCGGGCGCGGTGTGCAGCTCGATGTCCCCGGTCACCGCGGCCCACAGCTGGAGGTGGCGCGGGCGCAGGCCGCTCTGCGCGAGGCCTTCGGGCGCCTGGTCGCGGAACGGGCCGAGCAGGCTGCCCGGCGCGTGGAGCCGGCCGGGGTTGCTCGCGTCGCGCGTCTCGTCCCGCAGGAACAGCTGGTGCGCCAGTTCGTGCGCGAACTCCACCGGATCGGCGTCGGCCCACCACGCCCGCTGGTTCATCTGCTGGTCCCGGTCGACGAGGTCGACCGTCAGGTGGGGGTTCTCGTCCGGTCCGGCCTGCTCGACGGTGACGTGCAGCCGGTCGCCGTTGGGCAGTTGGTGCCCCGGCCGGTTGTAGAACTCCTCGACGCCATCGATCACCCGCGCCATGACGGCGTCGGTGTCGGCCTGCCCGTCCCCCGCGCGGACGGCGAGACGCACGGTCAGGTCGGTGACGTTCTCGCCGCCGTGGGTGAAGCGCCGGACGTCGAAGGCCGATCGCACGACGTACCGCGGCCGGTCGTCGAGGCGGGCCCGGGGCGGCTGCGCGGGCCCGGTGGCCGGGGCGGAGGTGCCGTCCGCGGGCGCCACGGGTGTGGGCTGCGTCGCGGTGAGGGACGTGTCGCCGGGCACGGCGAAGCCGGCGTACTCCCGCAGCGGGATGCGCAGGGCCATGTCGCCGTATTCCGGCACCAGGTACAGGGCGGAGGGGTCCGCCACGATCCGGTAGGGCGCGGTGTCGGGGTCCAGGTCCGCCATGGCGGGCCAGAGGGTGTCCAGGTTGGCCACGTGACCGATCCAGCCGCTGTCGCCCCGCAGGATCGCCCCCGTCGCCCCGTGGACGAAGTCGTGGCCGTACCGCGTCCAGCCCGTCGGCGGGATCTCCTCCCCGTCGGGAAGCCTGATGTGCCCGGTGTCGGCCACCTCGTAGCGCAACGGCTCGGAGCGGTACTCGGCGGCACGCGTGTACGCGAACCACTGCCTCGGGTCGGCGGTCGGCGGCGTGTCGTCCGCGGTCGCTGTGTCCGGGGCCTTGCCCTTCCCGGTCCCGGCAGTCACCCTGTCCGCGGACCCGTCCGGCGCAGACCCGGCCGGCGTGGGGAGGTCCGTCGCGGGGGCCTCGGAGGCGGGCACGACGAAGGCCGGGTCGACAGCGCCGAAGCGGGGCCGCATGACAGTGATCGACATTCCTATCGGCCACTGCTCCGCCATCGGGTCGAGACCGCCGTGGCGTGAGCCGCCGCGCAGACGGCCGCGGGTGGCTATGTGCCGCGGACCACCGCGGTGGTCGTCGACCGTGATGGTCACGGTGGAGGCGCCCGTGTCCCCGTCGGAAGGCTGTCGGCCGCGTACCGAGACCGGCACGACCGTCACCAGGTCGGCGGTGACGTGCGGCTGCGGGGTGCCGTCCTGGAGCGCCGCGAGCGCGTCGGCCAGCTCCTGCCGGAACGAGGCCGTGACCGCCTCGGCCCGCGTCTTCGCGAGGTCCCGGCCGGTCAGGCGCCCGCTGCGCAGGCCGGTCACCTTGACGTCCGGCAGCGGCAACCCGTTACCGGCGTTCCACATCGCCGTCCTGGCCACCACCTTGGCCAGGTGCCGCAGGGAGTGCGTCGCACTGTCGGGCGTCTGCTGGGCGCCCTTGGGGAAGGAGATGGACGCCGGCGGGGCGTGCTGGCCGCGGAGCACGACCGCGGTGAGCGGATTGGCTTCGGCCGAGGGCTTGTCGTCCAGCAGTTCCGCGTTGGTGTCGTGGGCCGATTCGCCCGGCCGCTGCGAGTACATCCGCATGTACCACTGGTGCTTGCCCTGGATGACGCGTTCGAGCTGTCCGACGCGGGACGCGGCGGCGCGGGTGGCGCCCTCCAGCGTCCGCTCGGCCGCGGCGCGCTCGGGTGAGCCGGGGGCGGCCGCGCGCATCTCCGCCTGGGCCTGCTTCGCCCTCACCAGGGCCAGGGCGAGGTCGAGGTGTCCGCGCAGCTCGGTGAGGTGCTCGTCGGTGTCGGTTCCCTGCCGTCGCTCGATCTCCTCGCGCAGTTGCGACACGATCTCCCGCAGATCGTCCAGGCCGTGCTCGCTCAGGTTCGCCGTGACCGCCCTGCGGTGCCGCTGGTTGCGCTGCGAGGCCCGGGCGTGGTTCTCCAGGGAGATCTGGTGGCTGCCGTCCTCGCTGGCCAGGACCACGGTGGCGAAGTGGTAGCCGAAGTGCGCGCGGCTGGCGGCGGTCTGCGGCTTGGCGTAGTTGTGCTCCAGGCTCGGCTGGCCCTCGGCGCCGGCCGCCGCGACGGACTGGACGACGTAGCCCTCGCCGACACCGGCCCAGGCGTGCTCGTTGACGCCGATCCGGCTCGCGGCGTCCGACAGGACGTCACGGCGCGGGTCGACCTGCTGGGCGAGGCTGAGCGCGCTGCCGTACGCGCGGCCGGGCAGCGGACCGTCGTCGCCGCCGGTGGGCCGGTCGTCCCGGCGGACGAAGGAGGCCGCCCACGCCGGATCCGCCGTGTCCGGTGACACGTCGCCGTCCGCGACCTGGCTCAGGGCGTCGGCGAGGTGGTGCGTCCCGGTGACCTCCACCCCGTCGGAGGCGTTGACCGGTGCGGTGACCACCAGGCCGCTGCGGGGGTTGCGGAAGACCATGTGCGACGTGCGGGAGTTGTCGGCCAGCATGTCGGCGAAGTCCCTGCAGACCTCCTCGGTGGACTGGCCCGACCGGGTCAGGAAGACGGGTGTCACACGGAACAGCTGCTTGCTGTTCCCGTCGGGGGTGGGCAGGAGGATGCTCAGGTCCTCGTCGGTCCGCAGCCGCACGGCGAGGCCCGAACGCGCCAGGTCGGCGGAGGCGCGGGCGACCGCCTCGGCCGTCGCGAAAACCTGCTGCCCGTACGCACCGTCCTCGACCGCGAGTGTGCGGTCCGACGAGATCCGCAGGGCGGGCCGCTCGGTGGCCGGCGTCTCGCGGTGGTCCTGGACGGACATGGCGAGTTCGGGGGCGTCCTCCGTGACCTCCAGGATCCGCGGGGTCTGCCAGGCGCCCCGGATCGCTCCGGGCTTCCGGAAGAGCACACCGTCGCCGCGGTGGTCCACGACGCCGTAGTCCGTCGTGGTCAGGTGCTTGGGCCGGCGTGCGTCGGCCCCTTCGGCGTGCTCGGAGCCGTCCTCGTACAGGTCGACGATGTCGGCGACGTCCCCTTCGCTGTCGTCGTCCTGGTGCGGCCCGACGGACGTCCACGCCGTGCCGGGCCCGCCGGGGACGGACCCCACGGTGATGTGGTCGGTGCCGGAACGCCAGTCCGTGGACGGGCGGGGGCCGTGCTCCGAGTACCAGACCCTGGAGCCGGTCAGGTCGGCGACGTGCCGCGCCAGGAACGCGATGTCGTCATGGGGGAAGGCCAGGACGACATCGGCTCCCGGGTGCCGCGCCGGGTCCCGCGCGAGGAGCCGGGCGAACTCACCGGGGTCGTCCAGGGTGAGCCTGCCCCGGGGCGTGACCAGCTGGACGGAGTCCGCGCTCTCCTGGGCGAGGACGACGTAGGGATCCGACCAGGGCGCGGTCCAGGTGACCAGGCCGCCGTCCTCGCTCTGCATCGCGTAGGAGTTCAGCGGCGGCGCCTGGCCCCCGGTGCCGGTCCAGTTGCGCCCGGTACCGTCCTCCGCCACCAGCCGGGTGCCCCGGCCCAGGGCCGCGTCGTGGCGCGTCAGGTACGACGTGAGGGCGCGGGCGTCGGCCAGTTCGTCGGGCGATGCGCTCAGGGCCAGGGAGCCGAGGAGCAGCAGGTGCCGCGCGTGCACCTCGGTGTCCGGGCCGAGGCCCAGCACCTGCCTGGTCAGGTCGTGCAGTTCGTCGAGCACGCCGGTGGCCACGAACGACGGATCCGCGTGGTCCCGCGCGAGGTCCCGCAGCGACGAAGCCGTGTCGACGAGCGTCTCGTGCGAGTAGTCGTGCCTGGCCGCGGGCCCGAAGAGGAGGTCGAGCCAGGCCTCGTGTGCGGTGTCCGGTGCGCCGTCCTCACTCTCGCCGTCACTGTCGGTGTCGCTCGTGTCGTCGGTGAAGCGGAACTGCGCCAGCGCCTCGGCCTCGGAGCGCCGGGATCGCGCGGACGGCGGCAGGAGGAGCGGTCCGGCCTCTGCCGTGTCCGTCGCCTTGATCCCCTCGGCATCGGCACCGGACAGCGTGCTGAGTTCGTACGCCTCTTCCTCGCCCTCGAGCCCCGGGACGTCGCTGCCCGTCGGGGACACGGGCAGCGGTACGGCGGCCGCGTCCTCCACGTCCAACTCCGGAGCAGGCGGAGGCGGAAGCACCACAGCCGCGTCCTCCACGTCCAACTCCGGCGCAGGCGGAGGCGGAAGCACCACGGCCGCGTCCTGCTCCGGCGCGGGCGGAGGCGGAAGCACCACAGCCGCGTCCTCCACGTCCAACTCCGGCGCAGGCGGAGGCGGAAGCACCACGGCCGCGTCCTGCTCCGGCGCGGGCGGAGGCGGAGGAGTGTCCCGCCTCTGCGGCGCCACCGCCTCGGGGGCCGGAGTGCGCTGGGTCAGTGGGACGAAGTCGCCGCCGCGACGGCGGAGCCGGAGGTGGGCGGAGTCGGCCGACGGACCGGGATAGGTGTGGGCGGTGCCGTTCTCCTCGATCAGGGTGACGGTGGCACCGGTCGCGGCGGCTGCCCACTCGGCCACCGCACGGTCGGCCACGGGCCCCCACGGGGCCTCGGTGAGGTGGCGGCGCAGGTGGCTTTCGCGGGCGTCCGCGGTCGGCGCGGGCGCGCCGGGGCGGTGGCGGAGAGGCGGAGGCGTGAAGAGGGAGCCGCGCTCGGACGGGTCGCCGGGAAGTCCGTTCAGGCGCATCAGCTGGGCGGGCGTGGCTGCGGCGCGCATGCGCAGCCGTGCGGCCTCGGCGCCGGCGAGTCCGGGCTGCTCGGCGGCCTGGTTCAGGACCGTGGAGAGCGCACCGAAGAAGCCGTTGCCTCGGCCAGTGGGGGTGCCCTGGGTGTAGGTGGCGCGGTCGGGTGCGGTGAGGACACCGTCGCGGTCGAGGCGGTAGCGCGGTCCGGTGCTGTCGGTGGGCGGCATCCAGGGCGGGTTGGTGTGGCTGCGGTGCGCGGGCGGCTGCTGCGCCGTGCGCGTGGTGTCGCCGGAGGTCCCGGTGTCCGTGCCGGATGCGGCCGCGATGGCCGGGGCCGGCAGCGGGGTGGCGACCGGAGGCGGGGTGCCGGGCGGAAGAGCGGCGTGGAAGAAGCCGTCGGCGGCGAAGAGGACCGGATCGCCCACGGGGTCGACGGCGGCCGGGTCGCTGCCGTGCGGGAGGAAGAGCTGCTCGCGTCCCTCACCGGTCACCACGGTGAGCGGGGTACCGAGGACCCGCGCGGCGAGGGCGGGCAGCAGGTCGGCGCCGCCGTGGTCGCCGGCGCGGCGCTCGGGCGGGGCCGGTTCGCCGTCCGGGACCGGTGTGCCGTCCGGCCGCGGCTCGCTCGCGAACGGGCGGGACAGGGCCACCAGGGCGAGTGCCACCCGCTGCCCGGAGGCCGGCCAGAAGTTCTGCGGGAGGCGGCCGAACGCGTCGAACTCGGCCTGCTGGGCCGGACTGAGCTTCACTCCCGCCTCGTCGAGTTCGTCCTGGGTGAAGGTGTCCGCGGCATCCATGGCGAGGGCGTCGAGCAGGTCCTTGTTGCTGTCCTCCCCGAGCGCCCAGGCGAGGCGTTCGCGGGCGGCGTCGATGGCCTCGGCGGTGACCGCGGGGTCGGCCGGGTCACCCATGAAGCGGTCGGCGAGGTCGGTGCCGAGCAGGTAGGACAGCCGGCCCCGGTCCTGGGCGGCGGCGAGCAGCGCGTGGAAGAACGACGCACCGTCGTGCGGCATGTCGTGCACCTCGCGCACCGTGGCGCCGTCCGGCGAGGTGAGGGTGCGCGGGGCAGTGGGGGTGCCGTCGCTGATCGTGTACGGCGCGGGCGCCTCGGACCGCCATTCCGGCGTCGTGTACTCCTGCGGCCGGTCCGGCACCGTGACCGAGGCGGAACCCTGGTGGTGGGCGGTGAGGCGGGCAGCGGCGAGGTGCAGCCGGTGGTGGTCGGAGGCCGCGGCGTCGGTGCGCTGCTTCCAGCGGTCGACCTCGTCACGGGAGGCCTGCCAGGCGACCACGGACGGGGACGGGGCGGCGTCCCCCTGCGGCGGCTTCGCCCGGTCGGGGTCGCCGTCGCCGAGCGCGGCCTGTTCCTCCGCGCTCAGGTCGAGCCATGTCTCCCGGGCACGCGCGCGGGCGTCGTAGTAGCCGCTCTCGGCCTTGGCGAGGTCGCCCACCGCCTTGGCGAGGTCGTCCCAGGCCTTGACGGCCTCGGCGGGGAAGGTGGAGTCGTCCAGGAGGCCGTACTCGCGGGCGATGTCCTCGCGCAGCCAGACGAGGGCGGTGGTCTCGGCCTCGACGGCACGCGGGCCGCGTGCGGCGTTGCCGAGCGCGCGCAGCGGACGGCTGTCGGTGAGCCGGTGGTCCACCTCGGCCACCGACAGCCAGCTCACCGGAAGCGCGAAGAGCATGCTGCGGTCGGTGACCACCTTGAGGTGGGTTCCCAGAGTGGTGTCGGCGGTGCTCTTGGCCGTGATGCCGTCGTTGGAGCCCGCGATCGGGACCGTGGCACCCGGATTGGTCATACCGGCGTTGCTGTTGCCCGCCAGCGGCGCCGTACCCGCGGCCCCTTCGACGTTGTCGGTGATGCCCGCCTCCGACGCGTCGGAGGTCTTCGACCGCTGCATGGCCTCCATGCGCGGCTTGTTCTCCACGGCGAGCAGGCGGGCCCCGTTGCGGTGCATCTTCGCGTAGAGGCGGGAGTCGGCGGTGTGGAACTGTCCGAAGAGGCGGGCGGAGGCCTGCGTCGGCAGCGGTGAGCCGTTCGCGCCGAGGGCCTCGAGGAAGCCGGAGGTCAGGCCGACCTGGCTGGTGGCCTCCTGCTGGGCCTGGCCGGGGGCGGTGCCGAGGCGGGTGAGCGGGGTGTGGCGGGCCATGCGTACGCGTGCGGCGAGTGTGGTCCCCGTGTGCCGCTGGCCGAGGTCACCGTCGCCGAGGCCGTCGGCGCGCGCGGTGGCGAGGGTCAGGGCGTCCTGCACGTTGGCCGCGCCACGGATGTCCACGGCGAGGATGCCGGAGCCGATCCGGTCGTCGAAGGGCAGCACGTCCGGGGCACCTGTGCCGGTGCTGGCACCGCCGGTAGCGGAGGCACGCCAGGCGGCGATGCCCTCCGGGCGGGCCTGGTCGGCTGTCAGCATCTGCACCGCGCGTCGGGGTTCCGGCACGTCCTGCTCGGTGAGCGCGTCGTCGGCGCCGTCGCCGTCCGGGGTGAGCAGGTTGGTCGGGAGGATCTCGTTGAGGCTGCCGACCGGCGTGACGGCGCGGGGGGCGAGCGGGTCGCCGGACGCGTCCGTCATGGTGACGGTCAGCGTGTACCCGGTGACGATCTCGGCGTGCGTCTGGGTGGTGGCGATGTTCGGCATCGCGGTACTGCCGGCGGTCTCGGTCCGGTTGCTCGCACGCAGTTTCGCCGCAGTGCCCTGGAGGGAGGGGTTGGCGATCAGGACACCGCTGTCCGCCGCGCGCTGGCCGGCGCTGAACGTCAGGTCGGCGCCGCGGTCCTGGGAGACGGTGCCGGAGTCGTCGCGGGCGGTGTTGCGGTAGTCCTCCAGCTCGAATCCGGTGCGCACCCGCTCCACGGTGGTGGTGATCGGGGTCAGCTTGAACAGGACCTGTCCGGGGCTGCCCCCGACCGGCAGACGGTGCGGGCTGCGCCAGGTGCGGTAGTGGACCGGGAGAGTCATCCCACCGGTCGTCAGCTCGTGCACGTGGGAGCGGAGGAAGTCCGGGGACAGCCGCTGGAGGACCTGCTCCCGGTCGTGGGAGGGCACCCCGATCTTCCGCATCCGCTCCATCAGCTGGGGCACTGCCGGGCTCGCGTCGAGCTGGCCGCTGGGGTGGGTGGGGAAGCGGCGGCCTCGCAGGAAGGGGGGCACGCGGTAGCCTCCGCCGAGGTTGCGCGGGGTGGTGGTGGCCAGGCCGTCCGGGGCGAGGCCGGCCTCGATGACGTCCTGCATGGGCAGGTGGAACATCACCGCGTCGCGGATCCGCTGCAGTGAGGCGGCGGCCCCGCGCGGGGCGAGACGGCGGCCGAGACCTTCGGAGAGCCGCCCGGCCGCGGAGCTGACCCGGGTGCCGGCACGGGTGCCCACCGTGCCCATCGCGGCCGTCCAGCGGTCCCGCACCGCGATCGTCTCGGCGGCGTCGGCGACCACGAGATACATGCGCCCGGCGAAGGTGAGGGTGGTGTTGCGCCCCCGGGTGAGGGTCTGCGAGACACCGCGGCCCTTGCCCCAGGCGTACTGCAGGGCGTTCGAGTAGGTGCCGACGACCGCCTGCTGGTTCGGGTCCTGCCCGCCCGGGGCCTGCTGGAGCGGCATGTAGGCACCCTGGAGACCGAGAGTGCTGCGCGAGACGGTGCTCGCGCTGCCGGCGATCCGGTGCTCGTTGCCGATGGTGGCCTCGAAGCTGGCCGGCTTCGGGTCGCTCTTGACCCGCAGGTTCTGCAGTTCGCCGCGGATCGCGGCCTTCAGGTAGTGGGTCCGGAGAGGCCCCGCGCCGTTGAGTCCGGTGACCCGGGAGCCGAACGGGCCGAGGTACTGGCCGAGTTGCCCGGCCACACCGAGGTTCGCCATCGCACGGCGTATGGCGGTGCGTACCGGGGCGCCGGGCGCGCTGACGTGCCAGGAGGTACCCGAGGCACGGTCCGCCGTGTCCTGCATGAGCTGCTGGCGCTCCCGGCCGCCCTCGGTGCTGAGCACCACGTGGGGGGAGCTCAGCAGCTTCTTGGTGAGGAGCCGGTCTGCCGGGCCCGTCCTCGGTGACGGCGTCGTGCCGTCCAGCAGCTGGTCCGCGACGGTCGCGGTGAGCAGCTGTGTGGCGGGCGCAGGTACGGGTGCCGGCCCGGTGGGCGGCGGGTCGGCGGGGGCGTGCCGGTCGGATCCGTGTGCCGCGGGTACGGCCAGTTCCACCCGGCCCACCGTCTCGCTCCCGCGGGCGAACAGCGGGCGTTCCTCGACCTTGCTGACGAACATGCCCGCACCGAGCAGGCCGACCGTGGCGAGCCGGGCCCAGCCGCGCGGGCGGCGGTGGCCCTCGAAGGTCGCGCCGAGCTCCACCCGGTAGCTGTAGAGGTCGGCGCCGTTCTGGAACGTCAGGTTGTCGTGGGCGACCGCGACCGTGCTGCGGGTGGCCTTCTGGTCGGTGAGCGCGTAACGCGCGCCGACGGACACGTTGCCGGCACGGCGCGGCAGCCCGACCTCGGGCACCTTGTCGTGGTCACGCGGCGAGATGCCCAGCTCGACACCTGCGGAGAGGGTGCTGGACGCCTGCTGGCCCTGCCCTGAGATCTCGGTACCGATCACCGCGTTGCGCAGCGAACGCTCGCTCATGGTGGTCTCGAACCGGCGGTCGGTGAGCCGTGCCCGGAGGATCAGGGTGTGGTGGCCGCGGCGCACCTTGCCGTCCTCGGTGAGGGTGACGGGCACCCCGGTGGTGGTCAGGTCGTCCAGGCTCTGGGCCAGGCTCGGCCGGTTCAGCGCCTCGCGGACCTGACGGTCGTTGTGCAGCGCGGTCCGCATCCGCCCGTCGCCGTACCAGAACTTGGCCAGCCGGGGGTGCCGCAGCATCAACGGCGGGACGAACAACGACGGGTACGAGTGGTGGAGGGTGTCCAGGACGCTGTCCGCGAAGGCCCGCATGGGGTCCTGGGGAGCGGGACCGGGAGCGGGACCCTGGAGGGCGGGCCCGCCGTCCTGGACCTGGTCCCGGCTCTGGTCCTTCGGCTGGTCCTGGGGCTGAGGCAGTGGCTGGATCTGGTCCTGGACCTGGTCCTGGACCTGGACCTGGACCTGGACCTGGCTCTGGTCCTGGACCTGGCTCTGGTCCTGGGGCTGAGGCAGGGGCAGGGGCTGGATCCGGCTCTGGTCCTGGCTCCCGGTCGTGACCGGGTTCTGCGGGCGTTCCGGGAGGAAGCCCTCGGCACGGACCTGGCCGCTCAGGTGGACCGGGTCCTCCTGCGTGAGGTACCACGGCACCGGCGGTTCGGCGTCCGGATTCGGACCCGCCTGTCCGGGGGTGCGGCTGTCCCAGCCGGCGAGCCGGCGCGCGTCCTGGGTCGAGATCCAGTCCAGGCTCACCACGCGGACCGGACGGACCGCGGACCGCGGCTCGCCGGCCATGCGCACCATCAGGGTGCGCTCCACCCGGTAGAGCGCGACCGGGTGGTTGCGAACGCGGCCGGTGGTCTTGCGGGCGGCATCCGTACCGAGGTAGTGCCCCCGTCCGGCACTGAAGTCCGCGCGGACCAATGGGCCGCCCTGGATGCGTATGTCCGTCTCCAGGCCGGGGACGGTGTAGTTCGGCCCGGAGGTGACCTGGATGCCGAAGCGGGTGTCGCGGACGTGGCCCCGCTCGTTCTGGTACGTGGTCTGGGTGAGGTCGCGTATCTCCGCCTTGACGGACTCGGTGACCAGGGTGGCCCGGTGCGGGGTCGACCGCTCCACGACCAGGTGCCCCAGCGGGTGCTGGCCGCTGCCCCGGGTCAGTTCAGGCCCGCTGACCGGACCGGAGAGCCGCCCGAACAGGGCCAGGACCCGGCCCGGCCGGACATACGAGACCAGGGTGCGGTGCGCCGAGCTGCCGGGCCGCGCGCCGGAGAGGGCGAGTGCCAGGTCCTCCGGTGGGTCCAGGAGGTGCAGCCCG
This sequence comes from Streptomyces clavifer, assembly GCA_014651175.1. GTDB lineage: Bacteria > Actinomycetota > Actinomycetes > Streptomycetales > Streptomycetaceae > Streptomyces > Streptomyces clavifer. The sequence goes on from BMWJ01000012.1 coordinate 170,042, forward strand.
GTGACATCGGTGGCCCGCGGCTCGACCCCGTCCGGGAAGGTGAGCGTCCGCGGCGCCCGCCGGGGCCCCTTGAAGGGCAGGGTGAAGTCGGACGGCAGCCGCCAGCTCAGCCCGTCCCGCATGGCGAACTCGTCGTTGTGCACCGCCGTGCGCTGCCAGCGGAGACCCGGCGCGGGTGTGCCGGGCTCCGTGCCCCGGCCGTCGGTCTTCGGCGCCTCGGTGACCCGCTCCACGCGTACCCGGTAGAAGACGTCGTCCAGGTGCAGGTGCGAGCCCTCCACGGCCCGGTACTCGGACTGGTTGTACGCCTGGGTGCCCTGGGTGTAGTCGGTCCTGCGGGTCCAGCCGAGCGAGAGCCCGATCTTCAACAGCCAGTTCAGCGGTGGGCCCATGCTCAGCCCGGCGGCGATCCGGCGCCCGAAGCCGACACTGCGCCCACCGCCGGTACCCGCCTGGCCACGCCGCATGGTGTCCAGGCGGGTGGTACCGCCGTTGACGTCGGAGAAGCGCTCCCAGCGGTGGTACGGGACGGCCTCGACCGTCATCTCATGGCCGACCCCGGACTTCTCCCGGCCCACGAGGCGGGCGCCGCGCGGGGCGGTGAAGGCGGCGGGCTGATGGGTCAGCAGGCGCAGCAGCTCCGCCTCGTCGAACTGGGCGCGCAGCTTCTTGGGCAGCTTGCCGATGATCTCCTGGGCCACCTGCTCGGGCGAGCGCAGCGTGAGGAGGCCGGGGCCCGTGAAGAGTCCGGTCCGCCCGGTCCGCGGGGTCAGGTCCGCCCGGCCGCCCGGCGCTCCGTCGTCCGGATCGGCGCCCGGGTCGATCAGGACGGTGGGCAGCCGGCTGCCGTCCTCGAAGGTGACCGTGCGTGGCACGGGGCCGGGCGGGCGTGCGTCCTGGCCGGTCAGCAGCCGTGCCGGGCGGTGCCGTTCGAGCTGGGTCTCCAGCGGTACCGGGTCACCCCGGTCGGGGGTCTCGTCGGCGGCATCGGGCCCGTACACGTCGCTGATGCCGCCCATGCCGCGCAGCCATTCCCCGAAGGGGTCGGATTCCTCCGGGTCCTGGGAGACGGGCGGCGGCCCGGTGGTGGGGTCCGGGACCGGCTCCGTGGTGGGCACCAGTGCGTCGTAGTGGTCGGTTCCGTTGTAGGCCAGGTGCAGGGTGCCGCTGGTGCCGCCCGGATGCAACTGGTTGACGAGGAGCGCGTCCGCCGACTGCGGGTGGGGTCGGACGAGGCGCAGATCGAGGTCGAGGGTGTGCGCCAGCACGTCCGGGAGCAGGTCGGCGAAGGGGGACGACCACAGACCGGGGCGTTCCGCGGCGGCGGCGAGCAGGCCGCGCCCGCCGAGCCGCCGGGCGTCGGCGGGGGTGGGCGCCACCTGGGCGAGCTGTGGATAGTCGCTGTCGGCGATGATCTGCTGCCACCGGTCGGCATTGCCTTCGGTGACGACCTCCCGTGCGACGCGGTTCCACTCCTCGGTGATCCTCTGGTGTTCCTCCTCGTTGTCCACGCTGTCCACGCCCGCCAGGGCGCGCATCCGCAGGTCGTCCACCACGCTGAACACCGGGTCCGGTACGGCGGTGTCGGCGACGGCCCCCAGCTCCGTACCGGTGACGCGGTCCCGCACCAGACCGCGCAGCCCGGCGATGTTCCGCGCGGCCCAGGCGGGCGGCACGTCCCGGCCGCGCGCGCTGTCGAGAATCGCCCGGAAGAGGCAGTTCCCGTCGCCGCGGGCAGCTATCCGGCGGAAAGTGAGACCGTCCGCCCGGACGAGGTCCGTCGGGTCGGGCACCGTCACGGGGCCCTTGCCCTTGCTGAGCAGGACCATGCTCTCGGCGAGGCTTTCCGGCCGGCTCTGCACGGACGGGACCAGATCGGGCCTGCGGCGGGCCAGTTCGGCGGTGTCCTCGGGGCTGAGGGCCAGCTCGGACAGCGGCAGCGGCGCACTCGACAACGACCAGGCCACTTCCGCGGACGGCGCGTAGGAGAGTCCGCGCACGTCCTCCTGCGAGACCAACGCGGTCGCGGGCAGGCCGGGAGGTGGTGCGGACGGCCCGGTCCAGGTGAGCAGGGCGTTCTTGCTCTCGCGACGGAAACGGAGCAACGGCTCACCGTCGGGACCCTGATGAGAACCGACGATCTTGTCGAAAATCGACTTGTCGAAAGCCGTCGGCGGATTCCAGAACATGTGCGCGCCGTGCGTCACGGCCATGTCCTTCGCCCGCATCCTGCTGATCAACGCATCATGCGCCGAAGGCTCGACCCGCGTCCCGTCAGGCGTGGTGATGTCGAACACGTCATTGTCACCGGTGAGCGGACGCTGCCCACCGCCCTCACCCACCTCGAACACCACACCGTCACGGACGACAAAACGATTGTCCGCCTCGAACCCGGCCATCTTCCCGGCCAGCTCGTTGAACTCCGTCAACCGCTGATTGAAACGCGACAGAACCCTGTCCCGCTCACCCACCGGAACACTGTCCACATCAGCAAGCACCGGCTTGAAATAACCGACCAACCCGACGTTCGCCGGATCAGCACCCAGAAAGACATCAACCTCGTTGACCGTCTTCGCCTTGATCTCCGGCGGCTTGGGCACCGCCCCCGCCTCGATCCACTTCGGAGCCAGCGGATTCGTCGGACGCACATCAATGACCGTATTGCTGTCCCACGCCAGATCGCGGAACTCCTTGAAAGACTTCTCCCGCATCCCGTACGTATGACGCGCCGCGTACGAATCGACCTCACCGACCCCGAGCGGCTCGGTCCAGGTGAGCTCGGCGTTGTTGCTCTCGCGACGGAACCGGAGCAACGGCTCACCGTCGGGACCCTGATGAGAACCGACGATCTTGTCGAAAATCGACTTGTCGAAAGCCGTCGGCGGATTCCAGAACATGTGCGCGCCGTGCGTCACGGCCATGTCCTTCGCCCGCATCCTGCTGATCAACGCATCATGCGCCGAAGGCTCGACCCGCGTCCCGTCAGGCGTGGTGATGTCGAACACGTCATTGTCACCGGTGAGCGGACGCTGCCCACCGCCCTCACCCACCTCGAACACCACACCGTCACGGACGACAAAACGATTGTCCGCCTCGAACCCGGCCATCTTCCCGGCCAGCTCGTTGAACTCCGTCAACCGCTGATTGAAACGCGACAGAACCCTGTCCCGCTCACCCACCGGAACACTGTCCACATCAGCAAGCACCGGCTTGAAATAACCGACCAACCCGACGTTCGCCGGATCAGCACCCAGAAAGACATCAACCTCGTTGACCGTCTTCGCCTTGATCTCCGGCGGCTTGGGCACCGCCCCCGCCTCGATCCACTTCGGAGCCAGCGGATTCGTCGGACGCACATCAATGACCGTATTGCTGTCCCACGCCAGATCGCGGAACTCCTTGAAAGACTTCTCCCGCATCCCGTACATATGACGCGCCGCGTACGAATCGACCTCACCGACCCCGAGCGGCTCGGGCGTCGGCTGTACCTCGTGTCCGGTGGTCGTGGGCGCCGGGTCGTGCAGGCGGCGGGCCAGCTCGGCGGTGTCCTCGGGGCTGAGGGCCAGCTCGGACAGCGGCAGCGGCGCACTCGACAACGACCAGGCGATGCCCGCCGCCGGCGCGTACGCGAGTCCGCGCACGTCGTCCCGAGTGACCGGGGTGGTCGGGGACAGCACGGGGGGCGGCGGGGGCAGCAGCTCGTCGAGCGTGGTGTCGGGGCCGGCACCGGCCCGCAGCGCGGCCGCCGCGCGCAGGAACGCCGTGTACTGCTCCGGGGTGGGATCCACGGACGGGTCGGCCGCCGTGGCGCCGGTGGCGGAGAGCCAGTCGGTGGTCATCCGGCGCAGCAGGTCCGGGGTCATGCGGCCGTCGCCGTACCGGGCTGCGCTGTCCGTGCTCAGCCAGCGCAGACCGTCCACATGGGCGAGCCCGGCGAGCAGCTCCCGGTTCTCCGGGCGCTGCTCCGCGTCCGGGCCGAGAGCGCCGCGCAGCGTGCGGATCTGCTGGAGGGTGCGGGCGCGGGCGAACACGTCGGCCGGGCCGGGCCCCGCGTGCAGACCGGCATCGCGCGCCGACTGGTCCAGGTCCCCGCCACTGGGCTCCGGGGTGAACAGCTGCCACCGTCCCGGGCCGTCCGCACCCTCGGTGAGCACCGCGCGGACGTTGCCGTCCCGGTCGCGGGCCGTTCCCACCTCGGTGGTCGGCGCGTACACCGGGCGCCCGGTGCGGTTCGCCACATGCTGCGCGACCGGCAGGCCCGCGATCTGCGGCTGCCGTCCGGTCTTGCAGGAGTACAGCACCAGGGGACGGTCCTGATCGCCTTCCACCGCCCATGACTTGAGGATCTCGCCGAGCTGCACACCGCTGACCTTCACGCTGGGCCGCGCCGCGTCGTCGGTGCCGAGCGTGACGGTGCGCTCGGTGGCGTGTGCCACCACGTAGTCGGCACCACGGTCGGTGTCTGCGCCGGGGAGCGGGGCTGCCGGGCCGGTGAAGACCGTGCGGGTGGTGCTGGGCGTCCCTTCGGTACCAGCGACCGGCTTCGCCGACGGCGACAGGGCGGGCGAGCCGGGCGTGGACACGGTGCGTACGCCGCGGAAGGTGTCCAGACCGATCAACGCCCGACGCCCCGCTTCACGGGCCGTACCGTCCTCCGCCGGGTCCTGCGAGATGGTCAGCGTGTGGACGGCGCGGCCCGGCGGGGGCTGCACCGTCGCATCCGGCACCAGGCGCCGCACCTGGCTGAGGGGCACCGTGAGGCCGTCCAGGGTGAGGACGACAGGCTCGGCCCACAGCCGCCGGGAGCCGTCGGTGGCACCGCCGTCGGTGGCACCGCCGTCGGTGGCACCGCCGTCGACGGGGCGTATGACGATCCGGGCGGACGGCGTGGGGAGGGGCACGGACGGCGTCGTGGGGGAGCTGTCCGGCGCGGGCGGGGGCGGAGTGATGCCTCCGGTTCCGGAGCCGTGTCCCGCGCCGGGGCCGGGGACCTGCCCGCCGGTCCCGTCGTCGCTCCTGTCCCCCTTGTCCGACTCCAGGTACACGTCGGCGGCCGTCTCGGTCCAGGGGCGCGACAGGGTCGCGAGCTTGTCCGGGGCGAATACGGCGGTTGCGGTGGAGTCCGGACCGGCTCCAGTGCTGCGTACGGGAGCCGGCTTCTCCGGGAGCGCCGTCGTCGGGGACACGTCCGTGGAGGTCATGAACGGGTCGCTGTAGGCCGTCGCGGTGCTCTGCGTGGCGGGCCGGGACATCGGGCCGAGGGCGTCCGCGAGCGGCAGCAGCACGTCCGCGCCGGGGAACGCGGTGTCCGTGGTGGTACCGGTGGTGCCTTCAGCCGTCGCGGCGGGCGCCGGTCCGGTGAGCGGGCGGACCTGGACCGGGGCGCCCGGCCCCTCGCGGGTCAGCTCGACCGCGGCACGCACCGGGCGTCCTGCCCCGTCCGGCGTGACCGCCGGTCCGAGCACCACGGCCCGGTCGGTCCCGGCCCCGTCCAGCAGCTCGGCCGCCTCGCGCGACCCCTCCCCCGGCGGCGGCAGCTCCGACACCACGATCGTCAGGGGCTGCGCAGGGGTGGACTCGGGGTTCCCGAAGGGCGCGGACTCGGACTTCACATCGGTCGGGCCGCCGACAACACGTCCGTCGTCCGTGCCGGCGAACGAACCGGTGGTGCTCACCTTCGGCGGAGCGGCGGCGGTGTCGACGGCCGGACCGGTAACGGGGCCGGTGGTCGGAGCAGTGGTGGTGTCGACCGTGGGTATGTCGACGGTGGTGTCGATGACCGGGGCCCGGACGCCGTCTCCCGAGTCCGGGGTGACGTCGGTCCCGGACGCGTCCACGGCCTCCGGAGTGAGGGTGGTCTGCGCGGGGCCGTCCGTGACGGTGGAGGAGCCGTCCACCGGAGCCGAGCCCTCCGGGGCGCGGGTACCCTGGGGGGAGGTGGTGCTGGAGGGGGCCGCCTGGGCACCTCCGGCGGTGGGGACGCCACCCGGCCGGGCTCCGCTCCCCGTGCCGGGCGCGGCGGAGGTGGCAGGGCTGCCGCCCGTGGCGACGGGAGCACCGTTCCCCTGGCCCGGCACCGCAGTCGCACGGTCGTCCTGCCCGCTCGCTTCCTCCGGAGATCCCTGGACGTTGCTCTCCGGAGCGCCATCGGCGTTGCTCTCCGGGGAACCCTGGGCAGTGCCCTCCGGAGCCCCCTGGACGTTGCTCTCCGGGGACACCGCAGCGGAGTCGGCCGGTCCACCTGCGGCACCGCTCTCGGGGGTCGTCGCGGGCGCGGCACCCTGCCCACCGACCGCATCCTGCACCGGTGCGTCCGGGCCGTCTTCCACCACCGGATCGGCGTCGTTTCCGGTGGGGCCGGCGGCGGGGTTGCCCGTGGTCGAGGCGTGGCCGTTGCCGGAGGTGCCCGTGCCTCCCGTGGCCGGACTGCCCCCCGTGGCCGGGCTGCCCCCGGTGTTCGAGGCGCCCTCCGCGACCGGACTGCCCCCCGTGTTCGAGGCGCCCTCCGCAACCGGGCCGCCCCCCGTCCCGGCGGCGCCCACCGCGATCGGGGCGTCCACCGTGACCTGGGTGCCGAAGGCGTCGAGGGCGCGGCGGACCTCGTCCGTGTCGACCTGGGTCGCGGGGCTGTTCCCGGCGGGCACCACTCGGACCTCGGGCACCTGCGACAGGTTGCTGTGCAGGCTGTCGCGGACACCGATCTCGGCGCTGCCGGGCGGCTGGGCTCCGCGCAGGGCGGCAAGGTCACGCAGCGCCTGCTCACGGATCTCGCCAGAGCCCTGGTGGACCTGCTGCCACAGCGCGTTCTCGGCGGCGGTCGCGGGCAGCGGGCCCGGTGAGTACGGCGGCGGGTCCAGGCTCGTGTACGGCGGCGGGTTCTCGGAGAGGTACGGCGGCGGGCTCTCGGAGAGGTGGGGCGGGGCCGACTGGCTGCCGCTGGCGTTCCCCTGCCCGACGGTCTGCGCGACCGGCGGGGGCGAGGAGAGCGCGGGGCCGTCACCGCCCGTGGTGTCCCTGCCCGAGGGCCCGTCGGCGCGCCCCGGACCGTCGCCGGAGCGCGAGGAGCCGTCCGAGTCACCGGCGCCCGCGCCGCCGGACACGGTGGGCGGCTGGTGGCGCAGCTTGTCGATGGCGTGGCGCAGTTCGGCGGCACTGTTCACAGCGGTGTCGCTGAGCGTGGCCTCGACCTGGCTGCTGATGCCCGCCCCGACGAAGGTGGACCAGCTGGTGGACCAGTCACCGTCGAACGCGCCCTTGATCAGGATCTCCGCGAGTGCCTCGCCGGAGCCGGCGGCGAGGAAGTCGGTGACGCCCTTGAGCCCGTAGTGCCCGGCCAGCGCGCCGGGCCGGTCGGCGTTGAAGCGCAGGATCTGGTTGTTCCGCCACAACTCGGTGTTGTTCCGGAAGGAGAGCGGGTTGTTCCGGAACGTGACCGGCAGGTTGTTGGAGGGGTTGGGCCCGTTCCCGTACGGAGTGGGGTCGGGGCGGTCGTTGAGCAGGTTGTCGCGGTCGGGCTTCGGATTCGGTCCGGGGGTCGGCTTGGGCTGGGGGCCGTTGTTGAGATCGAGGTTCGGGTTGTTCTTGAGGTTGGGGTTGTTCTTGAAGTCGAGATCGGGGGCGTTCTTCAGGAAGTTGTTGTCGAAGCTCTTGACGATGCTCCGCGCGAACTGGTCGAAGACGCTGGTGAGGAACCCCGCCGCCGCGCCGAACGCGGCGGCCTTGCCGATGTCGCTCCAGTCGATGCCGTCGGGACGGCGGCCGTCCGGGGCGAAGTTCATCATCGCCAGCCGCACCGCGAAGGTGGTGAACGCCTCGGCGAACGCCTCGGTCAGCGAGGGTGCCAGATGCAGCCGCTGGAGCAGGTGGCTGAGCGTGGTGAGGATGAAGAACCGGCTGCGCATCTTGGCCAGCATGATCTGGCTGGCCGAGGCGCCACCGGTGAAGAAGGACATCGCCAGGTAGATGGCGATCTCGATGAGCAGCCGGATGATCTCGGCGATGACCTGCCACTTGGACTCCATGATGTCCATGGAGGTCTTGCGCCGGCCTTCGGCGATCTTGTCGAGCTGCTCGGCGAAGTCGCGCAGGTAGTTCTTGCCGCCGTCGTCGATGAGCATGCCCATCGCCCTGCCGTACGACTTGGCGAGGTCGTCCGGCATGGACTCGCCGATGTCGTGGACCGACTTGTCGATGAGCGAGGACAGCCTGTCCAGCTTTCGCCCCAGGCCGGAGTAGGGCCGACGGCTCTCGAAAGCGAGATCCTCGTCGGCGTCCATGAGCCTCTCCCCGGTGAGGATGAAGATCATCGCGTTGACCTCGGGCGAGACCTGGATGCTCATCGGGTGCCGCCCCGGAGCCCGCGCGGGCAGGACGGAGCGGCCGCTCCCGGCGTGGTGCGGGAGCGGCCTGCGGCGCGGAGGTCAGCGGCGGCCATGCCCGCCCGGGCCGTCGAGTCCATCGGTGTTGATGCGGTTGGTGCCCTGCTCGACGCTCTCGATGTTGCGGTCGCGGGTGTCCTTCATCATGCGGACCTGCCCGACCGTGGCGTCGGTGATGCCCACCAGCGCGTCGCGGATGGACAGCATGGTGTCCTTGGTGGTCTGCCGCTCCTTCTGCTCCTGCGGCTTGGCCTTCTCCGCGAACTCGCCCTCCGTGCCCGGCCAGCTCACGGTGGGTGCCAGCTCGTCGAGGAACTCCTCGGTCATGCTCCTGGTCAGGGTGCCGATCTCCTCCAGCTGCTTGGCCAGGGCCTCGATGCGATTCGGGTCTACGTAGTACCGCTGTCCCATCGTCAGTCCTCTCCCTCTTCGCCGATCGCGTCCCGCCAGCCGGGAGTGGCCTGGCCACCGCGTGCCGTGTCCTCGGCGTCGTCGCGCAGCACCTCGGGGCCGAAGATGCGCTCCCAGTCCATCTCGAAGCCCTTCAGCTCCGGAACGTTGCTGCTGGGCTCGGTGAAGGGCGCCATCGCCTTCATCACGTGCCGGTTCATCTTCAGGCGCGCCGCACCGGCCGCCTCCAGGACGCTGGCGGCCAGCTCCTGGGGAGACATGTCGCGGTACTTGTTCTCCAGGAACTCGATGCCGCTCAGCTCGCCCTGCGGGCCCGCGGTGGCACGGACCGCGCGGTCGGAGGAGAGCGCCGTGAACGACGCGGTCCGCAGCTCGCGCTCGGTGCGCGCGACCGCTTCCTGGGCCGCCTGCAGTTCGACCATGGCCTTCTCCAGGCGCTTCTCCAGTGGTTCCGTCACGCCCACTCCCTCCTTCTCCGTCGGTCTTCCCGCACATCCGGCCGCCCGTGCGTCCGGACAGTGTGTCCGGACGCGGTCTCCGGTCCGTCGACTGCTCCGATGATCTTGCCTGGTGTGGACACCGCTGCGGAAGCCGGGGTGGGTCGTGTGCGTCTCCACGCGTCGGCGCGGCGCGACCGGCCGCGGATCACCGGCCGATGACGGCCGGGGTGCCGCCCTCCTCGGTACCCCACACGTCCGCGTCCTCCTCGAGGTAGTCGGCGGACGTGACGGGCCTGCCGCTCTGATCCGCCTCCTCCTGGGGGGCGTCGCCTCCGGTGGTCGTCACCCGGGAGGCCGGGGACAGGAAGGTGTCGCTGTCCTCCTGCCTGTTCCACGGGCTGCGCCGGCGACGGTTGCGGCGCTCGCTCTCCTCGGCCGCGTCGACCAGGACGGAACGCACCCGCTCGCCGTTCCCCTTCTCGCCGCCCCCGCCCATACCGCCCATGCCGCCGCCCATCGGCATGCCGGGGCTGCCGGGCATGCCCGGCGCTCCGGGGGTGCCCCCGGAGCCGCCCGTGGCGGCGGTGAGCGGGCTTCCCGCGCCCGCGGTGACACTGTCGGAGAGGGGGGCGACTCCGTTCGCGCCGATGCCGTCCAGGGACACGGAGCCACCCGGGATGCCGCCGCCGGACGCACCGGCGGTCGCCTGGCCACCACCGAGGCCCAGCTCGGAGAACGGTACGTCGCGGCTGGTGGTGCCGTCGCCGCCGCCACCCCCGCCGAGGCCACCGAGATCGCCGAGGCTGCCCAGCCCGTCGAGGATGCCCGAGCTGTCCGTCCTGACGGGCAGGTTGAGGTCCTTCAGGTCCACCGTCTCGGTCCTGCCCTGCGGGTCGGTGACCGTGGCGACGCCGGTGTCCGGGTCGATGACCTGGGTGGAGCCGTCCGGGAAGGTGGTGGTCAGCTTGCCGTTGTCCAGGAACGTCGTGGAGCCGTCGGGGTTGTTCACCCTCGCCCCGTGGGTGAGGTCGGTCTCGACGGTGGAGCCGTCCGCGGCGGTACTGGTGAACATCCCGCTCTCCGGATCGAAGGAGGTCGAGCCGCCGTCCGCGAACATGGTGGCGAAGTCACCGTCGACGAGCCCGGTCTGCCCGCCCGTCGGGGTCTCCAGACCGTCCAGGCTCGAGAGGTCGCCCAGGTCGCCCAGACCGCCGTTGCCCGTGTTGAGATCGCCGAGGTTGCCGAGGTTCTCGGTCGTGACGGTGCCGTCGGGGTCGGTGGTGACGGCCTGACCGGTCGCCGGGTCGACGACCTGGGTGGTGCCGTCCGGGAAGGTGGTGGTCAGCTTGCCGTCGTCGCCGAGCGAGGTCACCGACCCGTCCGGGTTGGTGACGCGGATGCCTTCACCCAGGTCCTGCGTCGTGACACTGCCGTCCGGGCTCGTGGTGGTGAGCAGCCCGCTGTCCGGGTCGAATGACGTGCTGCTGCCGTCCGGGAAGTCGGTGGTGAGCTCGCCGCCGCCGAGCTGCGTACTGCCCCCGGTCGGGGTCTCCAGGCTCGGCCGCTCGCCACTGTTCAGGTCACCGAGGTTGCCCAGGTCACCGATCGAGTCGGTGGGCAGCTGGGAGTTGAGGTCCCCGAGGTCCCCGAGGCCGCCGTTGCCCGTGTTGAGACCGCCGAGGTTGCCGAGGTTCTCGGTCGTGACGGTGCCGTCGGGGTCGGTGGTGACGGCCTGACCGGTCGCCGGGTCGACGACCTGGGTGGTGCCGTCCGGGAAGGTGGTGGTCAGCTTGCCGTCGTCGCCGAGCGAGGTCACCGACCCGTCCGGGTTGGTGACGCGGATGCCTTCACCCAGGTCCTGCGTCGTGACACTGCCGTCCGGGCTCGTGGTGGTGAGCAGCCCGCTGTCCGGGTCGAATGACGTGCTGCTGCCGTCCGGGAAGTCGGTGGTGAGCTCGCCGCCGCCGAGCTGCGTACTGCCCCCGGTCGGGGTCTCCAGGCTCGGCCGCTCGCCACTGTTCAGGCCACCGAGGTTGCCCAGCTCCTGGGTGATCGCCTCGTTGGCCGCGTCGGTGGCGTTCTTCGTTCCGCCCGGGCCGTTGTTCAGGCCGCCGAGGTTGCCGAGGTTCTGGCTGACGGGGGGCGGGAATGCCGCGGACGACTGCTGGTTGTTCACGTCGCCGAGGTTGCCGAGCTCCTCGGTGATCACGTTGTCCAGGTCGCCGTTGCCGCCCGGGTTGTTGAGGTTGCCGAGGTCGCCGTTGCTCTCGGTGACCGGGATGTTCAGCAGGTCGTTGAGGTTCTGCTCGTTGAGCGCGTTGGGATCGTTGATGCCGCCGAGGCTCTCCTCGATGGACTTCTGCTGCTCCTCGGCCTCGCGCTTGGCCTCCTCCTGCTCCCGTCGCTGTTCCTCGCGCAGCTCGTCCGCGTACTTCTTGTCCTCGTCGCGCTGCTGGTTCTGCTCGTTCCGCAGCTCGTCCTGGAGGTTCTTGGCCTCCTCCTGTTCGCGCCGCTGTTCCTCGCGCAGCTCGTCCTGGTACTTCTTGTCCTCTTCGCGCTGCTTGTTCTGTTCCTCGCGCAGCTCGTCCGCGTACTTCTTGTCCTCCTCGCGCTGCCGCTCCTGCTCCTCGCGCAGCTCGTCCTGGTACTTCTTGTCCTCTTCGCGCTGCTTTCTCTGTTCCTCGCGCAGCTCGTCCTGGTACTTCTTGTTCTCCTCGTTCTGCCGCTTGATCTCCTCCTTCTCCTCCTCGAGCTTCTTCTTCTCGTACTCCTCCGAGGCCGTGCCGGTCGACTTCGGCTTGGGCACGTTGTCGGCGAAGTCCTTGCCCAGGTCCAGGAAGTGGTTGTTCAGCGTCGACTGCACCCCGCGGGCGGGGGTGACCAGGAGTTCGTCGACGCCCTTGCTCCAGATCTCGACCGCCTTGTCGCCGACCTTCGCCCAGTTGGCGATGTCGGTGAGGTCCCCGTACTCGGGGTGCACCTGGGAGAAGCCGCCCTGCGGGCTGTGGGAGACGGTCGTCATGTACCGGCTCGTGTAGGACTTGATGTCCGTCTTGGCCACGTTCTCCGTGTCCACCCACTGGGCGAGGTCGTCCAGGACGTAGCGCAGCACCCGGTGCGGGTCGTAGTACGGGGACTTGGCCCACTCCAGCCATGCCGCCAGCAGTGTGTTGGCTGCGTCCACGAGGTACGAGCGGCCCAGGGACAGCGCGCGCGAGTACACCGTGTTGCCCGTCGCGGTCTCGTTCCCCGTGCCGGCCGAGGAGTTGAAGGTCTCGACATAGGCGTCGTAGTTCTCGCGGACCTTCTTCAGCAGGCTGCGGAAGACCTCAGCAGCCTCACCCTTCCAGCTGGCGTCCTCCCGGCCGAAGCGGTCCTCCCAGTCCTTGAGCACCGGTGCCTGGTCCTTGAAGAACTTGGCCGCGAAGTCGAAGGAGTCCCCGGTCTGGTTGAAGGAGTTCAGGTCCACCACGGCTTCCTCGGCCACACCGAGGTTGCTGAAGCGTGCGTTCTGCGTGCCGCCCGTCAGCAGCTCGAGGAGCGCCGCCCGCGGCCCGTTCATGTACTGGGCGAGCGGGATGGTGCTCATCTTGTCTTTGTTGTAGTCCGTGAACTCGTTGCCTTCCCGGACGTCCACGTTCTTCACGTCGTCGGAGTCGGTACCGGCGAAGATGATCTCCTCACCGGCCTTCACCCGCCCCTCGAAGACGATGCGGGCCTGCATGATGGAGCGCTTCTTGCCGCTGTCGAAGAACCAGATGTCGTAGTCCTGGCCCTTGTTCTGCAGGAAGCCGGAGTCCTTGACGAGCAGGCTGAGGCTGCGCTCCTTGATGTCCATCCGGAAGAGCTTGCCGCCGTGGTCGGAGCGGAGCTTGTCGAAGATGGTGGCGCGGTCCGGCACCGGGTAGCCGGTGATGTGGGTGACCAGGGCGGCCCAGGTGTCGGCCGACGCTCCGCCGACCTTCTCGTACTTGTCGACGTTGGCGACGGAGTTGGGATCGTACTGATCGGGCACCGGGCACCCTTTCTGGTCGGTTGTCGTCCGCGCCGGCGCACCGCCCCTTCCCGTGGACGTGCGGCCGGGTGTCTCTCACATGTGTGTGCGGGGCGGCCGGGGCGCCGCCGTCGCACACGGCACAGGATCAGGTACCTGTCGTCTCCGTGGATCCGCTGGTCAGCGTGTCGACCTCGTCGAAGGTCTGCAGCAGCGTCTGCGCGTCGATGGCGTTGAGGTTCTTGTCCTTGGTCTTGTTGGCCTCTTCGATGGTGTCGGTGAGCGCTTCCTTCAGCTCTTTGAAGAGTTCCATCTGGTCGCCCAGCAGCTTGTCGATGGCCTCGGCCGCGGTGCGGACGCCCTCGATCAGCTTGGGTCCGGAGACCAGGGTCTCGGTGGTCATCTTGCCGATGCGCAGGAGTTGCTGACCCTGGATGAGGTTGTCCGCGCTGGTGTGCCCGTCGATGAGGTCGCCCAGCGGCCGGCTGTGGGGCGCGTCGCCGTCCTCCCGGTGCTTCTTCGCCTTCGTGTACACCGGCTGCACTTCGTTGTCCCGGAAGTTCTCCATCTGCTTGAGGTCGAAATGCTTGACGTCGGCCTTCTCACCAGCCATGGGACGTCCTCCTGCCGCTCGGTACCGGACGGAACACGGGCCGGCCGGACGAAGAGGAGTCCGGCCGGCCCGGGGGAACTGCCGCTCGGATCGTGCCGGGGGCGCGGTGCCCCGGCACGATCCGGACGGAAGACCTCAGCGAGCCCGCACATTGCCCCAGTTGTCAGCGCTTCGGCGCTCGTCACGGGAGTGGTTGTCGTGGATGCTCTGGACCAGCTCACCGCTGTCGCCGAGGAGCAGGGCCATGTTCTTGGTGGCCTGGTCCCACTCCGCCTGGACTCCGCGGTACATCGCCTGGTCGTCACCCTCCCAGGACAGCACGAGCGGCTTCAGCTCGTCCTCGAGGTTGTTGAGGGTGGTGATGATCTGCTGGGTCTGGCCCTTCAGCTCCTCGATCGCGTTGCGGACCGTGGAGTACTGCACATCGATGATGCCGTCAGCCATGACATCTCCTCTCGGGGGGCCGGGCGCCGTGGCCCGGGAAGCTCACGGACTCCGGCCTCCCCTGAGGGGGCCGGGGTGCCGCAGGGGGTGGGTCAGCGCAGCGCTTCGAAGACGCCCTGACTGGTCTTGCTGTTGAGCACCTCGGTCAGGTCCTGGTTCTCCTTCGCCAGGCGGTCTGCCGAGGTCACGTTCTCCTGGAGCGCGTCGATCATCTTGCTGATCTGGACGACGACCTTCTGCGCCTCGGAGTTCCAGCTGCGGAAGAGCTTCAGCAGAGCCTGGCCCTCGTCACCGCCGACGCCCGAACGCGCCGCGACCTCGGCCACGTTGTTCTGGATCTTCTCGACCGCGGCCCGGGCCGACTCCAGGGAGGAGACACCTCCCAAGCCCTTGGCATAGTCCGCTTTCCTTGCGCCAGTGTCCGCCACGTCACGCTCCCTTCGATCACGCGAGTCTCCTCGCACCGTTGCCCGCTGAGGCTAAAGAGAATCCACTGCCCGGCGCAACGTATGCAGGAAAGATTTGAGCATAGGTCAGCTCACCGGAACCCCTGCGCAGCAATGGAGTTGTCCCAATGTTTCCGCGAAATGAATGCTGCCCACCCAGTCGGCCGGAGCCACGGGGCACCGCTCCCCGCCACGACGCGATGCGGTCAGCAAACGGGCGGCCATCCAGCGAAAACGGTCACCGGGGCGGTCCGTTTCCGATGAAACGGGCACGCCCGTGGGCCGGGCCCCGCGAAGGCGGTCAGCCAAAAGATTTGAGCTAATTCTGAGCTTTCCCGGCGCGCTCGATGCATGCTGAATCGAGCTCAGCGCTACGAGAGTTCAGCATAAAGTCACGCCCGGGTCCGTCTTCACTTTGCTTGGCGCCGTATGCGGTTTTTGCCGGAATCAGAGGGTGGAGCCGGCCGTATCGGCCGCGCCCTCCGTGGCCGCACCGTCCGCCGTGTCCCCGTCGGCCTCCTCGTCGGGCTTCTCCTTCCCCTCGCCCTTCTCCCCGGCCTTCTCGCCGGCCTCTCCCGACCGCTCACCGGAACCGCACTGCGGGGCCGTGACCTTGGGCTCCGCGGCGCCCGAGGCGGCGGCCGGGTCCAGGTCGGCGCCGGTCGGGAGGGCCGCCAGCAGCGGCGCGGGGACCGAGCCGATGTCTCCCTCGGCATAACCCAGCGCCGACAGGGAGTCCTTGGCCGAAACCCGGTACTTCACGCCGTTCTCCGCCACGAGATACGTGGTCCCCGCGTGCGCGGCGCCGCTCGCGTTGAGGGCCCTGACGAGGGCACCGTGTCCGGGCCGTACCACCGTGGCGTCCGTCCGGACGCACGCCGGAGTCAGGGGCCGGGCGGTTCCCTCGGACACCGCTACCGGGCCGAGCCCGGTCAGCGGGACGAGCACCGACCCGATCCGGGCGCCGCCGTCGCCGCCGTCCACCTGCGCGCAGAGCGCGGTACCGCGCGGCACCGACTGCGGGACCGGCGGCGTCTCCGGCAGTTCCGCGGACCCTGCCGGGTCCGCCTTCTCCGCCCGGTGCGTGCGCAGCGCGTCGGCGCCGACCGCACGCGCCTCGGGCGACTTCCCCTGGTAGGCGTCCTTCTGGGTGGCCGGGTCGCCCAGCACCAGCGCGGCACCGAGCCGGGTCACCGGCACCAGGCCGTCCTTGCGCAGCAGGTGGTAGGTGCTGCCGCCACCGGGCACGCTGACCGTGAACAGCTGACCGATCGTGCTGGCTTCACCGCCGAGCACCGGGCCCTCCCCGCCGCGCCCCGGGACCTCGGGTGGTGCGAGGGCGGGTCCGGGGGCCAGTGCGTCGAGGAAGGCCGCCGAGACCGGCATCGGCTGCTCGGAGCCGTACCCGAGAGCGTTGCGGGCGTCGGAGGCGCGGTCCAGCGCCAGCCTGCTGCCCCTCCACACGAGGTATTCGGAACGGTCCGGGCCGCGCACGAGCACGCCCCGGTCACCGCCGACGCCGCGGGAGTCCAGCTTCGCCCCGACGACCACGGTGGTGGCCCCCGGCTCCTCCACTCCGGTGCCCGCCACGACACCGGTCGTGCTGGGCACCGCCCCCTCCGGCCCGGTGACGCACATGTGCCAGGCACCGTCGTCGAGCTGACCGGCCCCGGGCAGGGAGTCCGGTGCGCCGGGGATGCCGGCCGGCGACCCCACGGGGACGTCCTGCAGCGAGCCGGTGGCGACGTCCACGGTCTTGAGGTCGGCGCCGCCGATCAGCCGTGCCGAGGCGTAGTTGCGTACCGGGTGCAGCACGCCGTCGGTGCCGGTCCACAGATACCGGGCACCGGTGTCGCGGTTGACCACCAGGTGCCTCCCGTCACGCCAGCCGTCGTTGCCGCCGGGGCGGAGCAACCCGTACACGGTCGCGCACGCACCGATCAGGACGGTCACCAGCACACCGAAGACCACGCCTCGGGTGGTGCGTCCCAGCGGGCTCTCCGGGGCGTCCGGGTCGGCCGTCAGCAGGCCCGAGCTGAGCCTGCCCATCATGAAACCGTGGGCCTGTACCTGGTCGCGCTTGGACTGCACTGCCTCTCCTCAACTCGTTGTGCATGGAACGGCGTACGGCTGCTCTCAGCCGAACAGGCCGCGCAGCCAGCCGAAGAGACCCGCCACCCACAGGCTGAGCGGCAGCAGTGCGACGGCGAGGGCGGTGTGCAGCAGCTCCGCCGCACGGCCCCAGTACGGCAGCACCCGGCGGCCGGGCACCGTCCAGGAGGCGGTCACGAGTCCCGCCGCCGCGGCGAGCAGCACCCCGAAGACCACCACACGGCCGTCCGCGTCGCTGTCCATCGCCCAGGCACGGGCCATCAGCAGCAGTCCAAGGACCCCAGGCACCGCCAGGGTCAGCCGCTGCCCGATGTGCACCAGGCCCCGGCTGTGCAGGAGCAGCAGCAGGCTCAGAGCGAGCCCGGTCAGCACCTCGGGCAGGTCCGCGTTCTCGGCGAGGACGACCAGGGCTGCCGCGACGATGGCGCCGGTGGCGGCGAACAGCGCGGTGACCCAGCGCCCGGCCAGTTCGGTGCGGGCTGCGACCTCGTCGCCCGCGTAGGGGTCGATGCCCTCCTGGAGCTGGGCCGCGGAGGACGGCAGCGCCGGCATGCGCATTCCGGCGAGCTTGAAGGCGAACGGTGCCACCGCACCGGCTGCCAGGACGATCACCGTGGCCACGACCGCGACCGCGGCCGGCACGCTCAGGTCCGAGTACCCCATCAGGGTTCCGGTGATGGCGGTGGCCACCGACACCATCGCGGTGGCCAGCAGGGCCGGAGCGCCGACCGCGGTGGCGGCGAGCGCGAGGATCGCCCCGCCCGCGCCCGCGGCGCCCGCTGCCAGGAGTCGCGCGCCCACGACCTGGGCCGCGTCGGGGCCGGTCAGGTCTCCGCCGGGCAGCACCCACCCGACGACCGCCAGGCACGGTGCGACCAGCAGGCCGAGCGCGGTCGCGGAGACGCGGTCGCCGACGGCGCGGCTGGCGGAGCCCGCGCCCGCGAGCAGGAGCAGCCCGACCACGGCCGCCAGGGCCGCCCGGGAACCGCCGGAGCCGGTGGTCACACCCGGCCAGAAGACGAGCACGAGGGCGGTCACCACGGTGGCCACCGCGGTGCCGACGAGCAGACCGCGGGCCGCCGCGGGGGACCACGTGTGCAGCCGCCGGCCCACGGTCTCGGCTATCCCGTCGACCAGGTCGTCGAGCCGCGCCTCGGGCAGCGCCTCGGTGTGCGGGCGCAGGTAGAGCACGGCACCGTCGGCCAGCCCCGCGCGGGCCAGGGTGGTCTCCTCGTCGAGCGGGGCGTCACCGAGCCGCTGGAGCACCCATCCGGCGTGGTCCAGGCCGGCTTCCTCCGCGTCCTCGCCGACATAGCGCAGCAGCGTGGGCAGGAGGTCGGCGACCGGTACGTCGGCGGGCACGGCCAGATCGACGCTGACGTTCGGCGCACGTACGGTCAGGCGGCACGATTCGGCCACGACACTGTCGGTCATCAGCAGAACTCTCGTCTTCCGTGGAGGCTTTGACAGGAGACTTCCCCCGCGAGAGGGGATGTGCGAACAGTACGGAAAGTCCGCCCGGCCATGAACCGGGGGGCCGGGCGGGGGAATTGTCTCCGCCGGCCCGGCGGCCACCCCTCCCGCGTGGACAGGCCGCGTTCCGTGAATGCACACTACTGCCTACGGCCACCGGGTCGTGCTGCGGGACCGGGCTCCATATATCCGGTATGTGGTTGGTCAGCACGGAAGTTGGCCGTCGCCCGCTATCCGCTCGAAACATTCATCCGGCGTTCACCGCATCACGCGGGACGCGGGAGAATGAGCGCGATGCGGCCTTTCCCCACCACCGGGTGCGCCGGAAATTCGGCGCGGGCCGCAACGTCAGTGAACCGGAGGTTCTGTTCCTTGAGTGTCGTGCTTTTTCGCCGCCCGGCCCGCAGGCGCGGGCCGGAGATGCCCGAGGGGCAATTGACCCTCCAGGAGCCGCCGGTCCTCGCCGAGGCGGTGCCCGACACCTCGGCGATCTGGACCTACCTGCCGATGGCACTGATGTCGGTGTCGATGATGCTGATGTTCCTGCGCCCCGGAGGCGGGAACGGCGTCTTCATGTACCTGGCGATGGGCGTCATGGCGCTCTCCGCCGGTGCCATGCTGCTGGGCCAGCTCATGCGTCGCTCCAGCGAGCGCAAGCAGCGCCTGAAGGGTGAACGCCGCGACTACCTGCGCTACCTGGCGCAGACCCGCAAGCGGGTGCGCTCCACCATCACGGAACAGCAGCGGGCGCTCGCCTGGCGCCACCCGGAGCCCTCGTCGCTCCGCTCGCTGGCCCGCACCTCACGGCTGTGGGAGCGCCGCCCGGCCGACGAGGACTTCGGCGAGGTCCGCATCGCGGTGGGCGAGCAGCAGCTCGCCCTCACCCTGAACCCGGTCTCCACCCGCCCGGTGGAAGACCTCGAGCCCCTCTGCGCGCACGCCCTGCGCCGCTTCGTCCGCGCCTACTCCACCATCCCCGACCAGCCCCTCGGCCTGTACCTGCGCTCCTCGGCCCGGATCATGCTGCGCCCGGAGGAGGCATCCGAAGGGGAGGGTGCCGAGTCCGGGGAGGCCGGCGAGAATCCGGTCGAGGGCCCCGGCACCGAATCGGTGCGCGCCCTGGTGCGTGCCGTGATCGGGCAGCTCGCGGTGTTCCACGCGCCCGAGGAGCTGTGGATAGCCCTCTGCGTCAGCGACGAGCGGCGGCCCGACTGGGAGTGGGTCAAGTGGCTGCCGCACTCGCTGGACCCGCACGAGGAGGACGGCGCCGGCCAGGCCCGCCGGATCACCTCCGACCTCACCGAGCTCGACGACCTGCTCGGTGCGGAGTTCGCCGAGCGCCCCGGCTTCGATCCGGACGCCCGCCCCGGCCGTGACGAGCCGTACACGATCGTCGTCCTGGACGGCGTCACCGTTCCCGAGGGCCACCGCTGGGAGGGGCACGGCTACCGCAACGCCCTGACCCTCGACGTGTCCGGTGCGCTGCGCTGGCGGCCCGGCCGCAACACCCTGCGGCTGACCGTCGGGCCGGACCGGGTGAACCTGGTGCGCACCGACCGCAGCCGCAAGGAGCGCACCGTACCGCTGGGCCGGCCGGACCGGCTCGGGCCCCTCGGCGCGGAGTCCCTGGCCCGGCTGCTCACCTCCCGCCGGATGAGTCTGGGCACCGACATCGCGCAGCCGCTGGACAACGACGTCGAGCTGACCACGCTGCTAGGCATCCCCGACCTGCACCGGCACGACCCGCACACCCTCTTCAACCGGCACACCGGCTCCACCCGGCTGCGGGTGCCGATCGCCGTCGGCGTGGACGGCCGGCCGGTGGACCTGGACATCAAGGAGTCCGCGCAGGGCGGCATGGGCCCGCACGGCATGCTCATCGGCGCCACCGGCTCCGGCAAGAGCGAGCTCCTGCGCACCCTCGTCCTCGGCCTCGCCCTGACCAACTCCTCCGAGACCCTCAACTTCATCCTGGTCGACTTCAAGGGCGGCGCCACCTTCCTCGGCCTGGAGGAGCTCCCGCACACCTCGGCCGTCATC
Source organism: Streptomyces clavifer (assembly GCA_014651175.1). Taxonomy (GTDB): domain Bacteria; phylum Actinomycetota; class Actinomycetes; order Streptomycetales; family Streptomycetaceae; genus Streptomyces; species Streptomyces clavifer. The sequence goes on from BMWJ01000012.1 coordinate 190,393, forward strand.
ACCAACCTCGCCGACGAGGTCGCCCTGGTCGAACGCATGCAGGACGCCCTGCACGGTGAACTCATCCGCCGCCAGGAACTGCTGCGTTCCGCCGGCAACTACACCTCCGCCCTGGAGTACGAGCGGGCCCGTGCCGCCGGGGCGGAGCTCGCCCCGCTGCCCAGCCTGTTCGTGGTGGTCGACGAGTTCAGCGAGCTGCTGTCCGCACACCGGGAGTTCATGGACCTGTTCGTGATGATCGGCCGGCTCGGCCGCTCCCTCGGGGTGCACCTGCTGCTCGCCTCGCAGCGCCTGGACGAGGGCCGTATGCACCAGCTGGAGAGCCACCTCTCGTACCGCATCGGCCTGCGCACCTTCTCCGCCATGGAGAGCCGCGGCGTGCTCGGCGTCCCGGACGCCTACGAGCTGCCGGCCCAGCCCGGCAGCGGCTACCTGAAGTCCGGCGTGGAGGCCCTGACCCGGTTCCGCGCCGCCTACTCGTCGGGCACCTACCGCCGCCGTACCGGCGCCGTGGTGCGCGCCCGGGTGGCCAGCCAGGTGGTGCCGTGGACCAGTGGATGGGTGGTTCCGCGCACCCTGGAACCCGCTCCCGAGCCGGAGCCCGAGGAGGCCGGCGACGAGGAGGCCCTGCTCGACGTGGCCCTCGACCGGCTGCGCGACTCCGGCCCCGCCGCCCACCAGGTGTGGCTGCCGCCGCTGGACGAGCCTTCGCCGCTGGACGCCCTGCTGCCCGGTATCGCTCCCGACCCGGAGCGCGGCCTCATCGCATCGGGCTGGTCCGGCACCGGCAGGCTGCGGGTCCCGGTGGGCCTCGTGGACAAGCCCTTCGACCAGCGCCGCGACCCCCTGGTCGTGGACCTCTCCGGAGCCGGTGGCCACGTCGCCGTCGCGGGCGGTTCGCAGAGTGGCAAGTCCACCCTCGCCCGCACCCTGATCGCCGCCCTCGCCCTCACCCACACCCCGGCCGAGATCCAGTTCTACTGCCTCGACTTCGGCGGCGGCGGCCTCTCGCAGCTCGCCGCCCTTCCGCACGTCGGCGGCGTCGCGGCGCGGCTCAACCCGGAGCGGGTGCACCGGGCCGTCGCCGAGGTGATGACGCTGCTCGCCCGCCGCGAACAGTTCTTCGTGGACCACACCCTCGACTCGATGCAGTCCTACCGGCGCCGCCGGGCCGCCGGGGAGTTCCCCGACGAGCCCTTCGGCGACGTGTTCATGGTGGTCGACGGCTGGTCCACGGTCCGGCAGGACTACGACGACCTGATCCCGAAGTTCAACGAGCTCGCCGCCCGGGGCCTCAACTACGGCATCCACCTCATCATCACCACCACACGGTGGGTGGAGCTGTCCGCCCAGGTCCGTGACCAGGCGGCCACCCGCCTCGAACTGCGGATGGGTGACCCGATGGACTCCGAGATCGACACCCGCAAGGCGCGTTCGGTGCCGCGCAGCGGCGGCCGGGGCATCACCGCCGACAGCAAGATGCACTTCCTCGCCGGTCTCCCCCGGCTGGACGGCAGCGGTTCGCTCGAAGACCTCGGCGACGGCGTCGCCCATCTGGTCGCCGAGGTCGCCCGGCACTGGCAGGGCGCACCCGCCCCTCAGGTCCGGATGCTGCCGCACCGGCTCCCGCTCGCGGAACTCCCCGCGCCGGAACCCACCGAGGGCGGCGGCATGCGCCTCGCGCTCGGCATCGACCAGGACGCCCTGGAACCGGTCTGGCACGACTTCAGCCGGACTCCGCACCTGATCGTGGTCGGCGACACGGAGAGCGGCAAGACCAACCTGCTGCGCAGCATCACCAAGGGAATCACCGCCCGGTACGCCCCGGAGGAGGCGAAGATCATCGCGGTGGACTACCGCCGCACCCTGGTGGACGCGATCCCCGAGGAGTACCGCCTCGGGCACGTGATCTCGCTGGACAACCTGAAGGACACCATCGAGGGCGCGGCCCGCGCCATGAAGACCCGCGTCCCCGGAGCGGACATCGCACCGTCCCGCATGCGCCGGTGCGACTGGTGGACCGGCCCGCGTCTCTTCGTCCTGGTCGACGACTACGACATGGTCTCCGGCAACTCCTTCCAGAGCCCCTTCGAGCCGCTCTTCGAGAATCTGACCCTCGGATTCGAGATGGGCCTGCACCTCATCGTCGCCCGCAGCGCCATGGGCGCGGGCCGCGGCCTGAGCGACGCTCTCATCCGCCGCCTCGACGAGGCCAACAACCCCGCCGTCCTGCTCTCCTGCCCGCCCACGGAGGGCCGTCTCTTCGGCAACGCCAAGCCCCTCAACCTCCCGCCGGGCCGTGCCCTCCACATCGCCCGCCGCAAGCCGCGGCTGATGCAGACGGCGCTGGTCGAGGAGGTCCAGGGGCAGCAGGACTGAGCGAACACGGGAACGGCCCCCTCACCCGGACTTCCGGGGGAGGGGGCCGTTGCCGTACGTCAGCTCATTCCGCTCCCGTCGCCGCCGCTCCCGTTCCCGTTCCTGCCGGACGCCAGCCCCGGGCGCGGGCCCGGGAGAGGGCGAAGCCGGCCCAGAGGGCGGCGAGGACGCCGGCGGAGCCGATCAGGACGAAGAGCGTGGCGCGGCCGGTCGCGCGGTCGGTGGCCGAGGTGTCGCGGACCGTCACGGGATCCGCGGCACGCTCGGCGCCGGAGGACGTCCCGGAGTCGCCCAGGACCGCGGTGACGGCGGCGTAGGCGTCCAGTTGGGGGATGTCGGCGGGGTAGGCGGTGGAGGTCAGACGGCGCACGACGGCCTCGGGCGAGTCGTCGGGGCGCGTGGCACGGACCGCCGCCGCCGCCCCCGCGGCGTAGGCGGTGGCCACCGCGGCGCCGCCCCCGAGGTAGTGGCCGTCGCCGCTGGGGCCGCCGGAGACCACCCCTGCGCCCGGGGCCGCCAGGTCGATCCCGTCGGTGGGCAGGGAGCTGTCCGGGCGGGTGCCGCCGGGAAGCATGTCGGCGACCGAGAGGACGCCGGGTTCGCCGGCCGGCCAGTAGGTGCGCGCCGGTATCTCGTCGGTGCCGATCCGGGACGGCGGATCCGGGGTGGCCGCGGCGAGCACCACCGCGCCCTCCCGTCGGGCCTCGGCCACCGCGCTGCTCAGCGCCGCGTCCTGGCGCGGCAGGGCCACCGCGACGGCGATCACTTCGGCCTTGGCCTCGGTCGCCGCACGCAGCGCTTCCACGACCAGGGCGGAGCTCGCCTGGCCCCGGCGGTCGGTACCGCGCAGGGCCAGGATCTTCGCGCCCGGTGCGACTCCGGCCAGTCGGGGGCTGTCCCCGCCGTTCCCCGCGATCAGCCCGGCGAGGAACGTGCCCTGGCCGACGCAGTCGTCCTCGGCCTCGCCCTGGGCGGTGACCCGGCCGTCGAGACCGGCCGCGTCGGGGGCGACACCGGTGCCGATCAGCGCGACCGTCACGCCCGCCCCGGTGCTGTGCTGGTGCAGCCGGTCCAGGTCGAGGCGCTGGCGCGACCAGTCCTGCTTCTCCGCCTTCTGGCGTGAGGCGGGTGTGCAGACCACCTCCTCGGCCTCCGGGTCCAGCGCCGAGGGCATACCGGGCAGCTCCTGGCCCTTCTTCCCGTCGGCGGCCGGGACGCGTGCGAGGGGCTGCGCCGTGGCCGGAACGGCCGTGGGCAGCAGGAGTGCGGCTGCGAGGCCGGCGCCGGACAGCAGGCGGCCGGCCCCGCGGGCGGGCGGCGTCATCGGGGCGCCACCTGCGCCGCCGTGACGTCCGCGGGAAGGAGGATGCGCAGGTCGTCCAGGGTCGGCACGGCCACTGAACTGAGCCTGCCCGCCTGACGGGTGACCATCGACTCGACCACCTGACGGGCCAGGCGGGCGTTGCCGAAGGAACGGTCCCGGGGCATGGCGTCGAAGTACTCCTTGAGCAGCGGGCCGGTGCCGGGTCCGCACTCGTAGCCCATGTTCGCGGCCTGGGTGCGCACGATGGTGACCAGTTCCTCGGACGAGTAGTCGGCGAAGGCGATCCGGCGCGGGAACCGGGAGGAGAGGCCCGGGTTGGAGGCGAGGAACCGTTCCATCTCGTCCGTGTAGCCGGCGACGATGACGACCACCTCGTCGCGGTGGTCCTCCATCAGCTTCAGAAGGGTGTCCACCGCCTCCTGCCCGAAGTCGGCGCCGCTGCCGCGCGGGGTCAGGGTGTACGCCTCGTCGATGAACAGCACGCCGCCGCGGGCCCGCTCGAAGACCTCGCGGGTGAGCTGGGCGGTGTGCCCGATGTAGCGGCCGACGAGGTCGGCGCGGGCCGCCTCGACCAGCTGGCCCCGCTCCAGGACACCGAGCTGGGTCAGCACCTCCCCGTAGAGGCGGGCGACGGTGGTCTTGCCGGTGCCCGGCGGACCGGTGAAGACGAGGTGGTTGCTGAGCGAGGGCACCGGCAGCCCGGCAGCGGCCCGGTGACGGGCCGTGGTGATGAGGTTCACCAGGTCGGCGACCTCACGCTTGACCCCGGCCAGCCCGATCATGTCACCGAGGCGGGTCAGCGGGTCGTCGTCCGGTGCGGCGGTCTCCGCGGCCGTGGCGGCGGCGGTGGCGGACACGTCGTCCGGCAGCAGCAGACGCAGGTCGCGCTCACTGACCTGCGGCTGCGCGGAGAGGCGGACCGCCTGTCTGTCCACCATCTCCTCGAACACCCCGCGGGCGGCGCGGCCGTTGCCGAAGCCGGCGTCCCGCGGCATCGCCGCGAAGTGCGCGGCCAGGGCCTCCGCCGTCCCCTCGCCCAGCTCGTACTGGTGCTGCGCGCACATGCTCTCCATGATCGCGACGAGGTCGGGCACCGAGTAGTTCTCGAACTCCACGGTCCGTGAGAAGCGCGAGGCCAGGCCCGGGTTCGATCCGAGGAAGGACTCCATCTCACGGGAGTAGCCGGCCGCGACCACCACCACGTCGTCGCGGTGGTCCTCCATGAGCTTCAGCAGCATGTCCACGGCCTCACGGCCGAAGTCGGCACCGCCGTTGCCGCTGTCCGAGGTGAGCGTGTACGCCTCGTCGATGAACAGCACGCCACCGAGCGCCCGCTGGAAGGTCTCGCTGGTCTTGATGGCCGTACCACCGACGACCTGCGCGACGAGGTCGGCCCGGGACACCTCCACCAGGTGCCCGCTGCGAAGCGACCCCAGCTCGGCCAGGATCGAGCCGTAGAGACGCGCGACGGTGGTCTTGCCCGTGCCGGGCGGGCCGGCGAACACCAGGTGCCTGCTCATCGGTGGTGCGGGCATGCCGAGTTGTTCACGGCGCTGGGCGAGCTGGGTCAGGTTGACCAGGGTGCCCACCTGCTGCTTGACGTTCTCCAGGCCGATCAGCGCGTTGAGGGCGCCGAGCGGGCCGTCCGCGCGGTCCGTCGCGGGCCCGTCCGCCGCGCCGGAGCCGGCCGGGTCGGTGTTCTCGGCGCTGCCGGTCCCCCAGGCGTCGCGCTTGCCGTTGCCCGTGCTGTTCAGGTTCTCGACCGCGAGGCGTTCGCCGGGCGCGGTCTGCACCAGACCACCGCCCTCGTTCTCCCGGGCGAGGCAGTTGACGATCGAGACCGGCGCGGTGGACTCCACCCGGAAGCCGTCCTGGGCCCCGCCGGTGACCTCGCAGCCGCTGAGCGACACGAGCGCACCCTCGTGGAGCAGGAAGCCGTGGCCCTTCGGGGCGTGCACGGCGGTGCGGTTGGCGGTCAGTTCGCCGCCACCGGCGACCACCACGCCCTCCTCGCCGGACATCTCGATGCGGAAGTCGCGGACGGTGACGTTGCCGCCGTCCTCCACGACCAGGCCGCTGGTGACGGTGTCGGAGACCCCGCCGCCGGCCATGTAGAGCGTGCTGCCGGAAGCCACGCGTACACCCGCGCCCGTCGGCCGTACGATCTCGCAGTCCTCGACGCGGCCCCGGGCCTCCCTGGTGGCGGCGATGCCGTCACCGGTGGGCTCCACCAGCCGGGCCCGGCGCAGCAGTGGGTTGGCACCGCCGGACACCGCGACCGCGGGTGAGCCGCCGATCACTTCCAGACGGTCCAGTTCCGGCGCCGAGTCCTCCTCGAGGAGCAGTCCGACCGCGTCGCAGTCGCGGACCGTCAGACCGGTCAGCGCCGGGGAGGCGGCCCCGGCGACCCGCAGCGCCGCGCCCTGCGCGCCGTCCACCCAGCAGTCCTCGAAGGTCCCCCGTGCCCGGTCGGTGACCACTACTCCGTGGCCACGGACCCGCGAGACGCGGCAGCGCTTCAGGACCGGGTCGGTACCCCCGGCCAGGGCTATCCCGTTCCCGGACGCACCGGTGACGCGGACGTCCTCGAGGGTCGTACGGCCGGTGCTGCTGAGGTGCACGCCGGTGCTCGTGTCGTGCACGACGGTGCGGACCACCGAGACGGCGCAGTTCCCTTCCAGGGCGATGGAGGGCTTGTCGGTGGAGGAGATGTCGCAGTCCTCGACGGTGCCGCGGGTGTCCCCGTTGGCGAGGAGACCGTTGCCGCGGGCGTCGCGCACCGTGCAGTCGCGGATGCGGGCCTCGCCCTGCTCGGCGAGGACCAGACCGCTGGTGCCGAGGTGTTCGAGCGTGCAGGACTCCACCGTGGTGGGCGTGGTGGAGGTCACCACTATGCCCGCGCCCTGCGGGTTGCTCACCCGGCAGTTCCGCAGCGCGAGGGAACCCGTCCCCCCGGCCAGCATCGCCGTCCAGGCGGCGCCGACGATCTCACAGCCGTCGAACGCGGCCTGGCCGCGCCGCACGTCCACGGCCGGCAGCTCGGCGTCACCGCCCCGCAGGGTCAGCTCGGAGAGCATCACGGCGTCGGCGCGCAGCGAGATCACGCTGCCCGAACGTGGCCGGATCTCGACCGTGCCCCGCCCTTCGGCGGCGGTGAGGGTGACCCTGGTGTGGATCACCAGGTTCTCCGTGTACGTCCCGGGCCGGACGCTGATGAGCGCTCCGGTACGGGCTGCGGCGAGTGCCTCACCGATCGTCGAGAAGCGGTCAGCGGGGCCGACCGACAGTACCTGGCGCGACACGCACCAACCTCCTTGCTACGGCGGCGTCTTCTGCGAACTCCCCCATGTGCCGGGGGCGCGTGTCGGCGAGCCGACGATGCCATCATGCCTCGTCCCCGGTGCGTACGGGTCCCCGGAGCGGTGCTCCCGGCGTCGAGGCGGTGCGGTCAGGTGCTCCACTTCTGGGCGGAGTTGCCCGTGCAGGTCAGCAGCTGCAGCGCTGCCCCGCTGTTCCGGTTGGCGCCCGCGATGTCGACACACATGCCGACGACGGTGTTGACCAGATCGTGACTGCCGTTCAGGGCGAACTTCTGGGCGGCGTTGCCGTTGCACCAGGCGATCTGGATGGGGGTGCCGTTGCTGAAGTTCGCGTTGGCCACGTCCAGGCACTTGCCCTGGATGCGGATGGTGCCGTCGGAGGCGAACTGCCACTTCTGCGCGGGAGCGCCGTTGCAGTCCCACACGTGCAGCGCCTTGCCGTCGCTGAAGTCGTGGCCCGGTACGTCGATGCACCGGCCCGAGAGGTGACTGCGGAAGGAGACGGGGCCACTGAAGGTGACGGCCGGAGCGGCCTTCGCAGGCTGCTTCTTGGCGACGTCGGACTTCTTCGCCGCGCTCTCCTTCTCCGTGGTCTCCTTCTTCGGCCGGCCCTCCTGCTCTGCGGCCTTCTTCGGCACGTCCTTCGCCGTGTCCGGCGCCGGGACCTTCTGCGCCGCCTTCTCGGGTACCGGCGTGTCCGCGTTCTTCTTCTTGTCGACGGACGGGGCACTGCTGGTCTCGGCGGGGGTCACCGCGAAATCACCCGGCGCCTCCTGCCCGCTCCCGTCGAGCACGGTCCCCGCCGCCGCCACCGACGGCTGCTCGGGGCCCTTGTCGTCGTTCCCGACGAGTATCAGGAAGGGCACCGACACGAGCAGCGCCCCCGCGACCGCGGCCCCGGCCAGCACCGCCCTGCCGGGCCGGCCCACCGGCCCGGCCTCCTGCTCCGGCTTGCCGATCGCGGTCGCGGTCATGGTCCGCACGAACGCGGGCAGCCGGCTCTGGGCGGCCGCGGCGGCACCGGGGTCGGCGTCGGGGTCGGACGGGGCGCCCGCGGAGGCCGCCGGCTCGCCGGACGCGGCCTCGGGTTCGGCGTGGACGGCACCGGCGGACGTCCCGGGCTCGGTGGTGGTGCTGCCCTCCGCGGGCCCGCTCCCTGACGCGCCGGGCGTCTTCACGCTCTCCGGGGCCTCCGCACCGGCCTCTCGGGCCCGGGTCTGCGCTTCCGCCGGCTCGGACTCCGGCTCGGCGGTGACGGTGGGCCGCTCGGCGGTGGTGGGCTGCGTGGTGGTGGTGGGCTGCGTGGTGGCGTCGGGTGCGTTGCCCGCACCCGTCTTCTCGCCCTCGGAAGCCGGCTCCGTGTGAGCCCTCGGAGAGGCGGGGGGTTGCTGGGACGATCGCGTCACGGGGTCCTCCCTGTCATATGAGGCCTGGGTTCGGATGAGCTGTCGGTGCGGTCCGCGGCAGGGGACATTGCCGGAGCGCCGGTCCGGTCAGCCGTACCGGAGGGGCCGCCGGCGCCCTCCCCCACGGAGGCGCCCGCAGCGGAAGTCCTCTCGTCGCCCGTGGTGCGTACGGGGCCGAGGAGGCTGTCCGCCGGGACGAGCAGGGGCGCCGCGGCCCCGGCGTTGACCATCAGCATGGTGCCGGGCCCTCCCAGTGAGCGGGCCAGTTCCCGTGCGGACAGGGTGTCATGGCGCAGTGCCGCGGACATGAACTCGTGTGCCGGCGAGGTGAACAACAGGACCGCCGGCGCCCCGTCCCGCCCGGTGGCGGTGAGCGGTCCGCCGTCCGGCCCGCGCATCACGGTGACGTCCGCCTCCGCCAGTGCGGCGACCGCGGCTTCCACCGTGCCGTAGCCGGTGGCGGCCCGCTGTGCCGCCGCGTCCACCGGGTCGGTGGGCTCCGGCCAGCCGAGGACGCGTGCCGAGGGCCGGTAGGCCGGGTTGGCGCGGTACTCGCCCACGCCCCCGCCCTCGTCGGACTGCCACTCCCCCAGCACCGCCCACTCGGGCGGTGTCCGTTCTTCGGTCCACTCCGGATCCACCACTCCGATCCAGTGCCCCGGCGCCCGGCGGGCAGCGTCCATCACGGCCTCGGGTATCCCTGGGACGTCGGTGTCCGCCGTGCTGTCCGGGACCGGTGGCCCGGGGTCGACGCGCGGATCCGAGGCATCGGGGACGACCAACTGTGCGTCGTTCCGGACCTCTTGCCGTTCTCCGGGCCGCATCTCCACCTGAACTCTTGGGTCTGTTCGCGTTCTCGGGTGCCGGCGCCGTGCGCGCACACCGAGAACGATCGGATCGGGGAGTCAACAGGATGTCACATGAGCCCCACCCGAATCGGTCCGGGCAGAGCCCGTATCGACCTCCGGCGTGCCCGTTCACCGCCCGAACAGGGAACTTTCCGGTAGCAGTGAGGCACTGGAGGACAAAGCGACGGAGAACTCTGGTACGTACGAGCAGCCGACGCCCCGCGACGGGCTAAGTTGGGTCCACCATAGGCCTCTTCGTCGTACAGTCGGCTCCCTCCGGCCCGGACCTCCCCGCCGGGAGTCGTACGGGGATTCCTCGCAGCTCGGAAAGGTGTCGGATCGGCCGTCGGCCGCTGCCGCGCCGGGTCGCGCGGAGTCCGACGACGAGGTCCGGATCCGGCGGCGGGTCCGGGCCGGCACGGCCCACTGCGACGCGGCCCGCCCCTGAGATCCCGGCGTTCACCCGGCCCGACCGCTGCCAACGGCAGCTCCGTCACCGAGGAGGAGTAACCGCATGTCCCCCCAGCAACCCACCCCCGGCGCGAACGCGGCAGCCGCCGCCCCCGACGCACCGGAGGCGGGGCCCCCGGCCCCAGGCACCGCGCCGCCCGAGAAGGCCCCGGCTCCGGCCGCCGCCCCCGACGTGAAGGCCGGCAGCGACCCGGCCGGGGAGACCGCTGTCACCCCCGCGGCGGAGTCCGGCACCACCCCTGCCGCGGGTACCACCGCCGCCCCCGGTGCGAAGTCCGGCACCGCCCCGGCCGGAGAGACGGCTGTCACCCCGCCCCAGCCCCCGGCCCCCACCGGTGCCGCCGAGGCGCCCGAGGAGGGCATAGGTGTGGCGGCGGCCGTCGGGACGGCGCCGGACACCCGGACGGCCACCGGCCTCGACAGAGGACGCCCGCGCACGCCGGTCCTGGCGGGGGCGGCCATCGCCGGCGCCGCCCTGATCGCCATACCCCTGCTGCTCATCGGGAGCGCGAACGACGACGGGCGCGACAACTCCGCGAAGGGGCCGGTCGCGGGTGGGGCGGACACCGTCCTCCATCCGAACTCCGCCCCCGTGGCCGCCGACGACTACGTGGTCGCGAAGCCCAGCCCTTCCCCGAGCAAGGAGAAGCCGAAGAAGGTCGAGGCCCCGAAGGCCGTCGTCCCCGCTCCGGTCGTTCCCGCGCCGGAACCGAAGCCGAGCGCTACGGCCGAGAAGAAGAAGCCCAAGTCCACACCCAAACCCAAGCCGGCCCCGAAGCCGGACTGGACCACGGTGACCTTCTCCGCGCCCAGCGTTCTCGGGGTCAATCAGGCGTGGACCACCAACCGCATCCGCCTGGTCATGCAGACCGACGGCAACCTCGTGCTCCTCAACGAACACGGCAAGCCCATCTGGGCGTCCATGACCTTCGGCCAGAACCACCGGGCGATCTTCCAGCACGACGGCAACCTCGTCATCCACAACGGTGACGACCGCCCGATCTGGGCCTCGAAGACCCACGACTTCCCGGGCGCCCAGCTGATCCTGCGGGCCGACGCCAAGGTGGTCATCGTGCACAACGGCAATGTCGTCTGGTCGACCTGAGACCGCGGCGCCCTCTGCCCTGTCGTCCCGCTGCGGGCGGCCACGTTCCGCGTGACCGCCCGGCCGGCAGCCCGCCGGTGACGCGGTACGGCGGCGCGTCCGGTACCGCCCGGCCTTCAGGTGACCCGCCTGCGTTCAGGTGACCGGCCTGCGGGCGGGGCCGGCTCTCCCTGGCGCCGGGGGCGGCGAGAGCGGATGCCGGGGGCGGCGGGCAGCGGATCGTGGCGGTGATTAAAATCCACTCTCATGTCGAAGCCTGACGAACTGCTCGTTGACGTTGCCGCCCTGGTGGAGTCCGGGCACAGCAATCAGATGTCTCTGACCGTGGTCGCCAGCGGCGCCGTCATCACCGGACGGCTCGCCCCCGAGGCCGTCTGGAGGCAAAGGGTGTCGGAGGTCCTGGCGGACTCGGCCCGCCTCAGCGATTTCTCCGCCGTGTTCACCGCGGCGAACCGCAGGGAAGGGCCGCCCACGCACCTCCACTTCCACGTGGCACGGATTCTGCAGGGCGAGGTGGGAATCCCGGAGACGGGCGGAATGTACCGCGTGGCCATCGAGGACGTCAGCGCCTGGACCATGGGCGACTTCAGCTACTCCAACCACTGACCACCTGCCGCTCAGGAAACCCTGGGCACGCGCTGGGGGCACGACCGGCACACACCGGTCGTGCCCCCGGCGTCGCCACGAAGGCGGCCCGTGCCGCTCCGCCGGCCGGACGGCCTCGGGGGCACCGGGCTTCGCGCAGCGCGCCGGGAGCCTGTCGCACTGATTCCTGCGGCACAGCAGAACGCCCACGCCAGGACGTGGGCGATGGCGTGGGCGAAGGCGGACTCCCAGGCTGTCGTGCGGGAGCCCGCCGATACGCGACACGCACGCCGCCTCAGGCTGCGGGCGGACCCGACGATCCGGCGCCACGGCGGTATTCGGCGTTGATCCGCTGGGCTTCTTCGAGCTGGTCCTCGAGGATGACGATCCGGCAGGCGGCATCGATCGGTGTGCCCTGGTCGACGAGTTCACGGGCGCGGGCGGCGATGCGCAGCTGGTAGCGGGAGTAGCGACGGTGGCCTCCCGCGGAGCGCAACGGGGTGATGAGCCGGGCTTCGCCGATGGCGCGCAGGAAGCCCTGGGTGGTATTGAGCATCTCGGCGGCCCTGCCCATGGTGTAGGCGGGGTAGTCGTCGTCGTCGAGACGGCCGAACGAGTCGTCTGCTGTCACTTGCACCTCTCTGTGGAACGCGTGGAGGGGCCCTGGTGCCGTACCGGCACCAGGGCCCCGAAGGAACTGCTACACCATCTGCCGACCTTGATCCTGCGTCGGCCTTCTGTGTCCGTGTCCCCGGCCTGAAAGGCGTCGGGGGTACGGGGATCGCGGTTGCTCGACCGG
>BMWJ01000013.1 GCA_014651175.1 Streptomyces clavifer
ACAGGAACCCTTCGCAGCCCCCATCCGCCGCCCCGAATTCATCGGAGCACGCGACTTCACCCCAGTGAAGTAGGGGCGGCGCCCCAGGACCGCCCCAGGCCGGAAGGATGAGCAGCAGGGAATGGTGGCTCGCGGTCTGAAACCTGCGTTTCGGGGCAGGAGCGATCCGAGAGAGCGACTGGGCTGGTGCTGAAGGCGGGGGACATGGGCGATACGGCTACGATCCAAGGGGCCTGGCAGGACCAGCAGGAGCCCGGTGAGGCCGTCGTCGCGGCCGGCGCCAGCACGGCCTATGACATGGAGTCCGGGGAGATTTCCAGCGCGCGGGCTTTCACGCGGGACTTCTTGGCAGACGTGCAGGCCGCCCACGGCGTGAGCGTCTCTTCACGGGTCTCGGAGACCGCGCAGCTGGTCGTCAGCGAGTTGGCCACAAACGTGGTCAAGTACGCCCCGGGGCCGTGTCTGCTGGATCTCGAGGTGCGCGGCAACACATTGACGATCGCGATGTGGGACTCCGGTCCTGTGCTTCCCGCATCCGGGCATGCCGACCCCCAACGGGTGGGGCAGCACGGTCTGGAGATCGTTCTCGCCGTCTGTCAAAGTTTCGAGATACGACGCCAGCCTGTGGGCAAGCGGATTCGCGTGCAGCTGTCGTTGCAGGAAGACCTCCACGACGCCCCGGCCGGCCGCTCCCCCTGGGGCCTGCCGTAACCGACAGTGCGTGCTACGGCTCAGCACGAGCTTCCTGCTGTCGTCACTGAGGTTGTTCCGGTGTGGGCGATAGGCGTCCGGGGAACACCCGCTACGAAGCGCGGCTCACCGGCCACCACCCATCCACAGGCCGGTGCAGCACGGTCTGGGCCGACCGATGCCGCATGCACCCGACTCGAGGCATCGCCACCAGTGCGCAGGCGGCCCACTGCGCCCGCATCAGGCCGTCCCCGACGGCGCGGCGACGGGCACAGATCTTGCTTGGGGCCCGGCAGCGACCGGGCCCCGGGCAAGATCTGTGCCCGTCGGGATGCGTCGGGTTCAGGACGCGCACACCGCCACGGTCCGAACGGATCCGCCGAGGTTTTCGTCGTCGGTGCCCAGGATGGCTTCGGCTGATCCGGGCAGGCACTCCACTGCCTCGATCTTGTGCTGCGAGAAGGTGGCCGACACCGAGGGGGAAGGCGAGAGCGTGACCCGTACGGCGCCTGCCGACGTCACGGTCACCCGGCCCACGTCGCTCACCGCGGAGTCGAAGGGCCCGTCGTCGCCGGCGTCCGACGCCGAACTGGCGATGATGCGCCCCGAGCCGGTCACCGAGAGGTCGGAGATGTGCCGCGTCGCGTCAGCGGTCGGCTGGAGCGCCCGATAGGGGCGGCGGGTCACGCTGCCGAACTGTGGCTGGCCCCAGGGGGCGAACTGCAACGGTGCCGCGTACAGCGTGGCGGGACGGCCGGTGCCCGCACCCCGGTCGGCCCACAGCGCGGCCAGCCTCCCGTTCTGACTCACGAGCGCGAGGCTCTCGAAGTCGTCGCCCTCACCGATCGCGGGCAGCGGCGCGTAGTAGACGACGGTGGCCGTGGTGCCGGTGACCTTCAGGCGGTAGACGATGCCGGAGCCGGCCAGGGCCAGGTACTCACCCGGCATCCCGGGGATCGCCTCGATGGCCTCCAGGTCCACGGGCTCCGCACCCTCCCACACGAGCGTGGAGACATCGTGGGAACCGTCCCGGTGCGTGATCCTCGACAGGCGTTTGAGGCCGGTCCGCTTGTTGTCGTGCACGGCCAGGACATCCACCCCGGTCCCGTCCGCGGTACGGCCCTCGAGCGCGATGCCGCTCACACCGCTCCGGACATCAGCGCCCACCTGCTGCCAGACGTCGGCCGCACCGACCGGAGCGGCGCCGAACACCAGCAGCGCCGTCGCTGCGGTGAGCCCGGCCATACACTGCACCATCGGAGCTCTCACGGGATCACTCGCCTTCCTGTCGGACAGACACCCGATCTCGCGCCGGGCAACAAGGCAGTAAGTAGCACGGCCAGTGGCACGTCCCGCGGAAAGCAGTCACCCGGCACGCGGTGCTCACACCAATGGCAGGGTCTGTGCTGTGCCCCCGAAGCCGGTCGAGGACGCGACCGCGAGCCGACCGCGAACTCCGTTGGGGTCAAGCGGTGCGGTGTGCTCCCCGCCAGACGACGAGTCCAGCGCCCGCCGTCCGATCTGCCACACCTGGCTCTGTTCAGCAGAACGGGAACGAAGCCACTCCGCGTGCGCACACCTCCGGCACCACCGAACTGGTCGGCGCGGAGAACTCAGCCGCTTTCAGGCGACCCCGGCGCCGGGGTCGCGGGGCGGGACCGGGCGCCGGAGGAGGCCGCTGCCACGGTGTTCCCTTCCCTGCCTATGCCGTTAGCGCGTCGTCGAAGCAGGCGTACGCCTCCTCGTCGAAGACAACGAACCGGACCTCGGTAATCGGAGGGAGCGCGGCCTCGCGCACCGTACACACGGCGATCCGTGCCCCGTCGCCGAGCGGCCAGCCGTAGATGCCCGTCGAGATCGCGGGAAAGACGACCGTCCGGGCTCCCAGCTCGGACGACACCCGCAGGGACTCCCGGTAGCAGGAGGCCAGCAACGCGGACCGGTCCTCCGTGCCCGACCAGACCGGGCCCACGGTGTGGACGACGTGCTCCGCATGCAGCCGACCGGCCGTCGTCGCCACCGCCTGCCCGGTGCGCAGCCCCTTGCCGTAGTGGGAAGCCCGCAGGTCTCGACAGGCGGCGAGAATCTCAGGTCCGCCGCGCCGGTGGATCGCACCGTCCACCCCACCGCCGCCCAGGAGCGAGGAGTTGGCGGCGTTGACCAGCACGTCGGCGTGCTGGTCGGTGATGTCCCCGCGTACAACAATGATCGTCGGCCGTGTCGTCATGTGGCCATCCTGCCGTCAGGACAGGAGAAACACCCAGAATTCCCCACCCGTCTCCTCATACGGACCGGGAACACCGCCCTGCGGCTCACGGTGATGGGCACGTGGCGGGCCCCAGACGGGAAAGACCTCACCCCATTCGCCCGTACGACCGTCCACAAAGGCGCTCTTGGCAGGGCACGTGCCGGTACGCGCAGGTGCCTGGGGCCCTCTTGTCATACCGTCCGGGGCGGTTCCGCGCCGGGCAGGCCGAGTAGACCCCGTGCCACGGCCTCCACGGGCTGGCCGCGTTCCCTGGCCAGAGCGATCACTGCTCGGCAGGCGAGCTCGTTGATCCCGAAGGCCAGGGCATCGGGCGCGACCCATCCCGCCGCCTCGTCGAGGCGGTCCGCGTCGTCCTCGGCGCTCGCAGTCACATAGGTCGCGGCGGCTTCGAAGACGTTGTGCCGCGGCCGGGCCGGGTCCCGCGGCGGAACGGGAACGGGTGGATGGGCGGTGAAGACCTTACGGAGAGGGGCGAGCGCACGACCAACGGCTGTCATCTGAGGCCGCCTTCCCTGAGACGATGCGGCGATGTGGTCGGCGTGGTACACCGATCACCTACCAAGTCTGCCACCGAGCAACAGAGTTCGAACAGGATCAGTCCGGCGAGTACAAACAGTGTGCAGCGGGTGGTCGGGGAACGATGAGCGCTCCGGTTCGTCACAGCCGTGCTCCTACCGCCCATGACCTGACGGCCCGTGAACGCCGCCCGTCTGAGGTCGCTGTGCACGGCACCGGCCCCAGCCCCGCGCGATCTCCACCCATTCCGCCTCGTCGCCTTCCCTCGCACTCTCGAGTACGGCCCGGGGTCTGGTCCAGGCACTCCCGTTCCACCTGCTCCTGCCCCGCGGCCGAAGAGCCGGCCGAAGCCGCCACCGATCCTGTGCCACGGGTCCGCCCCCGCGGCCTGGACCGGGGTGGCTGTCGCCGACACGGGAGGCCGCGTCAGCCCCTGAGTTCGAACGCCCGGTGGAAGAGGCTGCTGAGGGAGGGGTCGGTCCAGAACGCGTTGTCACAAAATCCGATGGAGCCGTTGTAAGCGACGATGAATCCGTGGTCACCGACATGGAAGGTGATGCCGTCCTCCCAGTGTCCGATATTGGTGACCCGGACAGTGGGAGCGTCTTTGTCGCTGTACCAGTGGTCGACCCTGAAGGTGACCTGATCGCCACGGACGGACACCACCGTGCCCTCGAAGGCTGTCGTGTGTTCTGTCGTCCGTTCGCGCAGACTGCTGACGGTGGGTCCTGCGCACCTGGCTTGGCCGCTCTCACCTGCGGCCTCGAGGACAAGCGCGGACGGGGTGGCATCGTGGGAGCCCATCGCGCCCCAGGCGATGCCACCCGCCACGATGAGTGCCGCTGCTGCTACGAGTGCCAGACGGCGGCGGGGCCGGTGGGAGGGTGACGGCAGGGTCCGCGCATCGCTGTCGACGGTCATGGTGGCCTCCATCAGCCGGTGGGGATCGAGTGGAGGAGCCACCGAGGCCGACGCGGGGTCGGCTTCCTTCAGCCGGGCGAGCAGTTCCTCATCGTTCACCGGTCGCTCCTTCCTTGTCCTTCTCCAGACTTATGTGCGGCCAGGACGCCGTTCTTTCGCTCCAGCATCGCGGCAAGTCTTTTCTTCGCCCGATGCATTCGGATGCTGACGGCGTTCGGAGTCATTCCGATCGCCTCGGCTATCTCGCGCGGCGCCAGCCCCTCCCATGCCCAGAGCAGCAGCACCTCGCCCGGTCGACCGGGCTCAACCTCGCCAGTGCGGAGTCCAGCTCACCCTCACCGATGTCCTGAGCCCCCGGCCACGACGCAGGAGCCCGTGCTGCACGGGTCAGCCGCTCCACCAGCCGCAGCCGACGCGCTTCGGCCCGGCGCGCGTTGGCCAGACAGCCACGAGCAACCCCGTAACACCACGGCAGCACCCCGGCGGGCTCGGGCCGATGCCCCGCCCCGAACCCCGGCACATCCTCCAGTCTGCGCCACAACACAAGCATCGTCTCCGCGAGCACGTCGTCGACCGCGCCAGGCTCCGCTCGCCGCCGCAGATACCGGTGCAGCGGCTCTGCGACAACGCCCACCAGCGCCTCGAATCGGGCTTCCCGATCCCGGGAACGCCCACGCTCCTGCATGAACTCCATACCTCTGCCTGTCCGGCACCACTCGCTTTCTTTCACCGGTGATGAAACACCGCCGCCTGGCGGCGGATGTCAGCGGCCTGCGGGTCAGCCGCGGCTGTCGACGGCCTGGACATCGCGGACGTCACCGGCAAGCAGGCGCCGTGGGTGTGTTGGCCGGCTTCAGCAGGCGTCGTACTTCCAGGCATCGTCCTCCCATGTCCAGGGCTGTTCCTTCTTGTCGAACTTCGGCAGGCCGGTCACCTTGTACGAGACGCTGGCAGTGTCCCCCAAGAGGTTCGCGCCGATGTCCGCCGCCTCATGGTCCGGGCCGTAGTCCTTCGCAGCCTGGGTGACCACGGCACCGTGTGCCTCTGGCGTGATCTGGGCCCGGCAGCGCTGGGACAGGGCGCGGTAGGCGGTGTCGGTGTCGCCCTCGAAGTACGCCTTCGTGTAGTAGCCCACGGCGTTACTCAGTTCGGCGGCATCGTCGCGGGGCGGGTCGGCGCTCTCCTTGGCGGAAGGGACGGCGGCGGACGAGGACGGTTTACTCTCGGCCGCGTCGTCGTCCGAGGCGCAGGCGGTCAGTGCGGCAAGCAGCAGGGCAGCGGTGGTGAGCGAGGTGGTGGCGCGGGTGTACAAGGGGCCCCCAGGATGGTGCGGTCAGTGGAGGAATGCTGGCACAGAAGGCCGCGAACATTCCCATAGGTACGGGATTGAAGCAGGGCCTGCCCTGGTGGGCATAGCCGGCCCGACCGTGGTCAGGGACGGCGGGGGGGGCGGCGCTGTCCGGTGTCGGCAGAGCGTGCGTTGGCCGTCGAGTTCGCGCTGGTCGAACCGCGGTGGGCCAGTGGGCTACCAACGCGGCCTGGCCACGCGGCCGGCCCGGTGCGCACGGCGGCAGCACGAGTGCGCGGGAGCGGACCGTCACCGGCGCCCGTAACCCGTAACCCGTACTCAGCGAAGGACGGAAACAACCCCGAAGCCCACGCCGGTGTCTCGCGTCGGCCCGACGCGGCCTCCCCCGCCCCGTGCAGCTGCCCAGGACTGCCCGTGACGTCGGTGTGGCAGGGTGCCAGAGTCCGGGGCGGGTAGCTGGCCAGCTACCCGCCCCGGACACGCCCGGGACCGACCCGACACCACCAGGACGCAGGCGGTGACGGCGTCGATGCCGTCAGCCAGGCGGATGTGGGCGCACAGGAATTCGGAACACCCGTACCGCCAACTGACGGTCTGTGTGAAAGTGGCAGCATGGTTACAGGACGGGAGTCGCGGTGGGAGAAAGACGCGATGACGGTGGAGATCATGTTCGCCCTCGTGACCGCTGCCGTTCTGGCCGCGGCCGTGTTCGGCTTGCTCTTGGTCCCGGCCTTGGTCGTCGGTCTCTCCGAACCCGCAGGGAGAACACTGACCGCCGTAGGGACCGTGCTAGCCATCGTCGCTGCCGTCTGGCGGGTGGTGCGGGTGCTGCTCCGCTTCGACGCGCGTCGACACCGGAGGCTTTGACCCCCGGCGCAACAGCCAGGCCGCGGCCGGCCGGAACACCCGACGCGGCCCCCAGGAAACCGCCGTGCAACCGGACAGCAGACACGACGACGACCACAGGACGCACGTCGATGCGAGGACCCCACGTGCGCGGGGAGCAGAGCTGTGGGCCCTGCTCGCGGTTCACCAGGCCGTCCGCCGCTCCGCGGATTCCGCCGCTGCCAGTGGGCCGGTCTTGTGTATGCCGATCATCTCTCCTAGCTGCGCGGTGTCCGCATCGCCCGGCGTAGCGTGCCGTCCCAGCAGGACACCTCCAGGCGCTCGCTGTCCCACGCTTGGAAGAAGGTCGGCCAGGAAGCGCGGTCCCGTCTGCTGCCGTCCCGGTCCGGCCAAAACTGGCCCCGCGCGGTCAAGAAAGCGATGCGGTGGCCGATTTGAGACTCGGAGCGGCCGTAGCAAGGTCAAGCCGGAGCGATGGGCGCACGATGAGACCACCAAACACAGAGCGAGCACCGGGGCGCCGGGAGACCCCGGACTTCGCGCTCAATCGCCTTACAGCTGATCGCCCGCACCGGGTGATTCCGGAGGATGCGTCCCGCCACCGTCCTTGAGATCTCTCTCGCAGGTCGGTCCGTTGTAGGACTGGTCATTGGGGATCAAGAGCACTTCGGCAACTTGCTCAGGGTGTTCGAGGGTGAGCCAGTCGTCGCCCGTGAGGGCATCGTCCTGCCCGAGCCGCGCCTGGGACGGATAGACCGTCAGACACCCCAACGCCACACGCTCCTTATCGACCGCGCAGGCATCGACTGCAGGGCCGGATGTCTCGTCCGCGCCATCGAAGCGGTAGTGGAAGTTGACCCGGTCACCTTCGAAGGGCACTTGCGGGTGGGTCTTCAGGCGCCAGCCAACGACCTCGGCGGTGACCCCGAGAGGCTGACCAGACGTGTCCTCGACCTGCACCCTGACACCGGCCTCACCGCGCTCCGCCCTCGTGTCGGTGCAGTGCCAGAGGGCAGAGCAGCCGGACAGGGCGAGAACCATCGGAGCCAACGAGACACCGGCGAGTACCCGTGCGGGAAACACTGACATGACCTCCGGTCAGAGTGAGGCGGAGCAGTCTATCCCGCGGCCCGGTAGCTGCGGGTGATGGCGACGAGTGCCTGCGGCGGCGGAGCCGAAGCGCAGAGATGGCCTGCGAACTGGGCGGGTGCATCAAGCAACTGCGTCACAGCTTGAGCCCGCGAACCCCGGAGCCCCCGCGGGCGCGGGGAGCAGGCCAGGCAGATATGAGTGATGCCTAGTGTTGGATCAGGCCGTCGACCGGGACAGGATCGACGTGCCCGGTTGCCGGAAGGGCTTGGGCCAGGGAGAGCCCAATGTCGACCAGCGATGATCGGCGCAGGCCAGCGACGTCGGAGATCGTGGTCCAGACTGACTCGACGATATCGCCGTTCGGCTCAGGCCGGAGCCGGCCGCCAGTGATTCGGACCCGGTAGAAGACGCCGACATTCTGGTGTTCGACTCCCGCCCGAGCCTCGGCCGCAGGGATCACTCGTGAGTCCACTCCGATCAGGCGATCCACCACCGCGGTACAGCCTGTCTCCTCGGCGACCTCTCGGATCACCGCATCGAACGGATCCTCCCCGCGCTCGACCCGGCCGCCCGGAAGAGTCCAACTACTCTCGCCTGCCGGTGACACGTAGCGGGCGAGCAGCACCCGCCCGTTTTCGATGCACACGGCATACGCAGCCAACCGAAAACTCATTCCCCCGCACCTCCCGACCGTGACCCTATCCAACGTCCGAGATCCGCGCATCGCTCCGCGAGTGGAGCCGGAACAACTTCCGATTTCCCTCGACCGGGGCTCGAGTCGTACCGGGGCCGAAGGGACGGGACCCTCATCGCGAGACCACGAGAACCGTAACGGGGCCCCGGCGGCCGAGCCGCACGACCACGCCGTCGGCCGGTCGCGCGGGGAACTTACGCCGAAGATCCATCTTGCTGCCGACGGCCCTGTAGCCCTCTCGCTTTCGTCCTGGCCGGCGGCCAGGCGAGCGACGCACCCCACTTCATGGACGTCATGGCCGGCCTCGCTTACCGCGTCGCCGCGGACGGCCTCGATTCAGACCGGACGTAGGACTACGACTGACCGCGAGGACGGACGGCCTGTCCCGTAGCCGAGTACCGGCTCGAAGGCGAGGTGTCGGATACAAGGCAGGGCGAACGGTGTTCAGCGGACCTGTTGCGAGTGCGGGAGAACTTCCACGTCCGTGCATGGCATCACCGCCCTCAACGGGGAAGACGAGTTCAGTGTCAGACGGAGCCAGCTCGTTCCGTGACGGCGGGGTTGTGCAGCCGGGCGATGCCGAGCATGGCGGTGTGAACGCCATCGCCCTTCAAACGGCAGTCACGGAGGATTTTCCATGCCTTCATCCGACTACTGCACCAACAAGCACGGCAAGCTGGCTTCTCGTGGGGAGCCAGGCACGCCCCATCTCATGAACTGAAAGGAGAGGCCCGATGCCAGGAAAACGCTGGTGGCTGCTCATCGTCCTGATCGAGACGCTCATCTTCTGCACCATCGGTTACAACCTCAACGGCGGTAGACCAAGCATCCCTTGGGCGCTCGCAGGCCTGGGTTGCGGCGCACTCACGGTACTCGTGATCATCAGAGCCCAGACGAGCCCGAAGAAGTAGAGACGGCACGGTGCGTGCGGCCACCTCGACTCGCAGGGTGGCCGCACCGCTGCGGTACGCGGCGAATTTAGGTCCGGGGTCCTGTTCCGGACCACTCCCGCTCGGTTCGGACCCTCAGTATCCGTAGATCGCCGCGTGCGCCACCTCCGGGTGGAACTGCCCAGCCGCCGATGTCGCCGGACACCGTCGAGGTCGCGGTCTTGGCGGAGGCGATGGCAGTGTCCGGGGACGCGAATGCGGCTGATGTGCCTCCGAGAGCGAGCACCGCACCCCGAGCGTCGCGAGCCGGAATCCGGTGTTGACGGGTGGGATGGGTGGGACGGGTGGGGCGCGATCGCACGAGACTGCACCTCTTCGTCGTCAGGGGGATGTCCATGGGAACTGGGGGTTCGGAGCCTGTTGCGCGGGGCGCCAGAGCCGGATGCCGTGGTGATGCATCCCCTTTGGCTCTCGGCCTGCTGCTTCGGCGGGCTCATCGGCATGCGATGGCGGTGATGATGGAGGCACTACGGCCGCTCGGCATCGAGTTGCGGACACTTCTCCGTACTGCTGGTGCTGGTCGATCGCGGCCCTACGGTGCAGCGAGACCTCTCGACAGCGACCGGGCTGGACAAAGCAGGAATCATGAGGGTGGTGGACGACCTTGAACGCAAGGGACTCACCACACGCAAGTCCGTCCCCGGGGACAGGCGAGCACGGGCAGTGGAGATCTCACCTCGGGGACTCGACCTGTTTCAATCAGCACACATAGCGGCCGAGCCACTGGCTGGACGGCTCGTCGCCGGCCTGGAGCCGGCGAACCCGAACTGCTGACGGACCTGAGGGACACGGCTCGGCCCCGGACGAGCCGATCGATCCGAGCAGCACGGTGTGGGCGCACCCGTTCCCGACGACGCTGGACAAGGGCGGTGCGGGCGGCGCTCACGCACCCCCACCGACATGGACGAGGCGCCCCGAGTCCGATGCCGGGTCCCGGCGGGAGACCCCGGCTCGAGAAGCAGCGCCGCCCCACGGAAGTAAGTATCTCGCGTGGTGTCTGCCGGGAACCCGCCAAGACGTCCTCGAGCCCTCAAGCAGCAGCACAGACACCGGCGGGAACGACTGTGCTGCGGGCGGCGCATCGGTGGCCGCAGCTGCGCCGCCCGCAGCCGGACGGTCAGAGCGCAGCGACAGGAATGCCCTGGGCCGCCGTGGAGCGCCCCGGGAGAACGCCACGACGGCCGTGCCCCGCGTGAGTTCCCGTCAGTTCAGGACACGCAGCACCAGCCGCACCACCGCCATGCCCCCTCGCGCGATCCACCCGAGCACCCCGATCTCCACGGCCACCTCCGCGACATCCGCGACCGTCTCCGCCCGGTCGGACGCGGGATGGCACCGGGAGCAGGAACGGGGCCAACGACGCTTTCGCGCACCGCACTTCTTGCACATTCTCATAGCTCGATTCTCCCTTCTCGCCCGCGCCCCCAAGTCACTTCGACCCATCTCCTGGATCGCCCGGGCAGTGAATGCGGCTACCGACTGGAGGGACGGGCTGTTCAGTGGGGCATCAACAACATGACCACTGTCCCCAGGGCCATCGTTCCGTCCCAGAAGTGGGCGTACGGATGCTCGGCGAGGGGTGCACCCTCGAGGTCCGGGATGTTCCGAAGCGTGGGCATGCCAGGGGTCAGCGACCACAGCGAGCAGATCAGCAGGTACAGGGCCAGCACCACGGTGATCAAGTCACCGGCCGCGGATCCCCCCGGCCTGGGGGCCGGAATGCTCGGCTTGGCGCACCGTATGCCCACCGTGCGAGGAGCTCGCCATGGAGTGGGACATCCAAGCCATCGCAGCCATGCCGGCTGCCGCCTGCATACTCCTGGCGGTCGTAGTCCTTCTCGATCCCCGGCGGTGACTGACTGCGGTCGAACAGAACCACAGCGCGGCAGCAGCGAAGAAGGCCGTCTGCGGCATCAGGGGCAGCGCCCGACCCCAGCTCCAGGGCATCGCCGCCATGGCGAGGGCCATGGCGGCGTGCAGGAGATGGTCGACCCTGCTGCGCCATCCCGATTCCTGGCGCAGCAGCCCCTGCCTCAGTCCGTGGATCGATGCGGCCACGAAGAGCACCGTGAGCATGCAGTACACGACGTCGGGGGCGCTCATGCTTCTCCGAGCTCTCCTGTGGAGCGGACAGGCTGCTTTCAAGGCCCCTGCCTTGAACGGGCTCGGGCAGCAGGTCAGTTGGTCGGTCGCGGGGCGCGCAGGTGGATACGCCGCGCCAGCTCCTCCTCGTCGACCAGCTCGAGCATGGGCTTGCCCGGCGCGCACAACATCGTCACCACGAACGTGGTCTTCGCGTCGGTCAGGGCGTTGCCGTCCTGGTAGTGGATCGCGTCGCCGCCGGGCTCCCAGAAAGTTCCACCGGCCTCGACGATGCGCTCGGGCTCGCCCTCGAGTTCAAAGCGGACGGCGCCCTCGATGACGTAGCCGAAGGCGGGACCTGAGTGACGGTGCGGAGGGGTGCCGGGGTCTCCGGGCTCCCACTCGACGTGGATCGTCATTGCCGAGGCACCTTCGGGGACCGTGACCGGGGCGGTGTCCTGCAGCATCCTGGCCGCTGTCATCCAGCCTGCCGACCCCGCCTCGTCCGTCCCGTGCACGTGTGCAGAGTGGTTGTCCGACATCATGTTGTACCTTCCGTGGGTTCCACCGCGTCATGGGGGATGCGCCGTCAGCTGCTCCCGCGTGCCGCAGCATCCGCCCCAGGACCGTTCTTCCTGATGACCGGATGCACCTTGCATCTGTGACACGGGTGACCATTCCGATCCCGTTCGTCTGCACTTGCAAGACCTGTAGCGTCGGTGTGCTCTCACATGAGCGAATGCAGCGCTGTCCGGTAGGTCCTCCTACGCGGAGAAGGCGTCGGCGTCTCCCCGCGGCAGTGCCTCACGAGCGCACTGCCCGGTGCCGAAGCCGTGGTCGATGTCACCGATGCGGCTTCTCGGAGGGAGACAGCGGGCGTGAACTTCTTCGGTCTGGCGACGGCCACCCTCCTACAGGCTGCGGTCGCGGCGGTTGCTGAGCACTACGTCGTACTGTCTGCCGTGGGCCCCGAGCATGCCGGGCCGGCTACTGCCGCGCGGCTGCTTCAGGAGCATCGTGTGCGGCACTCCCCCGCTTCCCTGCTCCATCGCGTGCCATACCATCCTTCGAGTCCGTTGAGACTGCCCCTCGCCTGTGAACAAGCACGAGGACGGCGGGCACGTGGTCTCCGGCATCGCGAGAGGACCACCATCCACTACGCGGACTCGGCACGCGCGCTTTCGGAGAGGCTGCCGAGCGGGTGTCGCAGTGAAACCGGCTCGCTTTGCGCGACCTGGCGACGAGATCATGGACAGATGACGTCGACCGAACCAACAGCCCGCGAGCTTCAGGACCGAGCCGTTCTCTGGAGCATGGGCGAGATTCGTGCGACCGATGTCGTCGCTGGCGCCTGTGATGCGCTCGTCGCCGGCCTCGACAGTCCCGCTCTGCGGATGCTGGCCGCGTGCACACGCGCGGAGGCGGATTATGACGTCCCCGATCTCCTTCTCCCAGCACTCAACGAACTCGGCCTCACCTTCTACCCAGCGGACAGCGTTGCCGGACAGGAAGCCGCCGCACGAGCACTCGCCGCCCGGACGCTGGCCGGCGAGCTGACACCACGCGAGCTGGCCCTCCGGATCCACCAGCGCTTCGGGCACGAACTGCCCTTGGTCGAACAACTTGCCAACCTGGACGACGAGTACGACATCGTCGAATACGGCGACAGGGCACCAGCACAGGTCGACGCCGAAGTTCTGGCCGAAGCTCATCGGCTCACTCAGCATCCTCGTGTCGCACCCGACCCCAGGGATCCACCGACCTGAAGCACACATTGGTGGAGCAGCGGCTTCTCACGGAGGAGGCGGATCAAGGTGAAGGCGTTCGGCGTCAACGGGACCGAGGTCACCACCCGCAGGGTGTGAGTCGGACGCCGTCGTGACCCACCCCCGTGTTCCGGGGCCGGCCGACGCAGGTCCACCGGCCCCGCAAAGACCGACTGGGCCACTGCAGAGTCCCGAGTCGTCCTCCGCGCGGGCCGGGAACGGGGTGGTGCACGCCTTCGGCGCACCATAGGTCGAGGCCCCGCGTACGTGCGCGGGGCACGCCGCCGACCGTGGAGCCGGCGCGTCAAGGTATGCCGCCCTGGGCTACGGAGGTTCGCCGACGGCCATCGGCGTGCGGGCCCCACTGTGTGCCTCGCCAAGCTGCCCCCGGAATTATGGGCGCCCGCCGAGCCCGGCTGTAGCATCGAAACCTATAAGGAGATAGTCTCCGCTTCGTTCCGGCGATACGGAATTAGTCCCCGCATCGTCAACGAGAGGTGCACCGACATGGGTGATGCAGCCACCGGCGAGCGTCGACAGCGGACGGACAAGCAGCGCAACCGCACGCACATCCTTGAGGTCGCGGAGGAGTTCTTCGCCGAGCAGGGCATCACCGGCTCCATGGACGCCATCGCCAAGCGGGCCGGTGTCGGCCCGGGCACCCTCTACCGGCACTTCCCCAACCGTGAGGCGCTGCTGGCTGCGTTGCTGCAGGCGCGCGACGAACAGCTTGTGGCCCGTCGCGCCGCCATCCAGCACGAGGTGACCGACTCCCGCGCCGCGCTCGCACTGTGGCTTCAGGCACTGGGCGAATGGGTGACCGCCTTCGACGGCATGCCCGAACCCCTACGGGCCGCTCTGACCGAGGGCACGTCCCCCCTGGCGATCACCTGTCAGGGCTTCGTCACGACCACCGAGGACTTCCTGCAAGCGGCCCAGCGCGACGGCGGCGCCAAATCCTGGGTGCGGGGACGCGACCTGTTCCTCAGTACGTTGGCCACCGCTTGGGCACACGGTGCCGCCATGGCCGACGATTCGTCGCCCGACGCACTCGCTTCCCTCATGCGCAGCGGGTGGGAGATGCCCGCGCCGGGCACGGACCCCGGGAGCGGCGAAGGCCCTCCGTAACCGCAGGAGGAAACGTCACGGCCCTGCGAGGGCATTCTCTCGAAAGCTCACCACCGGGCACGCGCACCCTCACCCACGACCGCCAGGTGGCCATGGCGCTGATCGAAGACACCGGGTTCGACGCCGGGACGCTCGCCGAACCCTTGCACCGGCAGCCGGGCGCGCCGGGCTACTGCACAGACCTCACACGCGCGAGAAGATGCCGTGCGCGCTGGTGGCGGCAGAGGCGGGGCGGCTGCCCAAGCGGCGCGCCCTGGCCGTCGCCGCGATCCGGGAAAGGGTCGGAGGCGCCGCCGCCACGAACCCCGACGCGGAGTACGGCGTCCGCCTGAACCGGGCCCTGTTCATGCGAGCCCCCGGAACGTGTGCCGCACTCGGGCATCTCGTCGGCTGTGGAGCGGTACACGGCGCGCCCACCCCAGACGCCTCGGCCCGGCGTCGGTCGACGCCGGGCCGAGGTTCGCGGACAGCGCACGGGGTTACCGCACTGCCCGGACACGTGCTGTCAGAAGGTGCGCGCGGCGACCTTCACCCGCTGGGCCGTCCGCAGCGCGTCGCGCAGCTTGTAAGCCGGCACCGGAGCCGCGGGAGCCTGGAGCATGCGCTCGGCCGGCACGTCGGGATCTGCCAGGTAGATACGGGTGTAGGCGCCGGCCTCGGGCTCGAAGCGCCAGCTTTCGTCCAGGGCTCCGGCATCCACCGTGTCGAAGCCGAGTCGGCCGATCAGTTCAGCCGCCCGGGCCTTCGCGTCGGGGTCGCTGCCGGCGATGGGGAGGGCGCTGCGGTCCGGAGCCCCGGCGGGCCGGGCCAGCTGGGGGATGTGGTGGGCCAGGATGTTGTTGAAGGCCTTGATCAGCAGCGCGCCGGGCAGGAGCTGCTGCTCCAGCTCCGCCGTGGTCACCTCCTCGGAGTCGAGTTCGGTGATCCGGCCGTCGCGGTACGGGTAGTAGTTGCCGGTGTCCAGCACGGTCCTGCCCGTCAACAGGCCGGCGGGCAGGTCGCGGTACGCGGTCAGGGGAATGCTGAGCAGGGTCGCCTCGCCGGCGCGGGCGGCCTCCTCGGCGGTGCCTGCCGTGGCGCGCGGCCCCAGTTCGTCGATGAGGTCCGTCAGGCTCTCGGGACCGCGCGAGTTGGCGATCACCACCTCGATGTCCGCAGCCACCGCCAGCCGTGCGACGGCGGACCCGATGTTGCCGCTTCCGATGATTCCCAGCGTAGTCATCGTTGCTCCTTGCTTCCTTGATGTGTGCCCGGGGCCGAGCGGCCCGGGCAGGTTTCGGTGATCATCGCCCGCAGTGCCACGTGCCGGGTGGAGCAGGGCGTGTGCGCCGTCTCGTGCCTCGGCCCGTGATCAGGGCCCGCATCCTGCCCGATGGTGGAGACCAGCCCGATCCGCTCCGTCTCGCGCGCTATGGACGTCATCACGAGCAACGGGTCGATCGGAAAATGCGGGCCTGGTGTTCGTGGTCCGCATCCAGAACCGGAGTGTCCGCAAAGAACAGCAACTGGATCTTTCCTCGCTCGGTTGCCTGCGCGTACCGCACGAACCGGTCCCTGTCCGTATGGCTGCGCAGGTTCGTCCAGGGAAGGCGCCACGACCCGGGTTCGGCTCCGTAGCCGCTGGTGAACTGCATGCACAGGAGCATCAGGCGACGTGACACGACCGCCCTCTCCAGGCGGGACAATGAAGCGGAGGGTGTCTCCGATTGGCTGCTTCCGACGATACGGAGACATCCTCCGCATTGTCAAAGGGGGTAGGCCGGACAAGAAGGGAAGGACGGCCGGGATGCGGGAGCCGCAGGCGTACAGGCCGGCACCACACGTTGAACCGGTCCCGGTCCCCTTTCTCCGACCCACGGTGCGAGGTCCCGAGGTCATTGGCGTAGGCCTTGCGCTGTTCGGCGGTCCCGCCGTGGGCACCAGCCGACGGGGAGCGTCATTCGACGTACGGGGTGTCCGCCGTGATCCGAGGTGCCGAACCGAGGGGGAACCCTGTTTCCGGCGACGGCGGGAGGGAGGGGCCGGGTCGACCGCAATCCGGGTCGACAACGGCCCGGCCCCCGTGCCCGCGCGGTCGACCCGGCATTCCCGGCGCGGACCATCGCACCGGCTCTCCCGCTGTTCGACCCTGGCTGAAACCGGGATGCGCTTCCCGGCGACCGCAGCGGGATGCACTCCGTGGTCTGTGGGTGGGTCAGCGGTCGATGGCGGCCATGTTCGCCTCGTCGTGGCGCTCGCCTGCGGCGGGGGTGAGGTTGTTCAGCCGCTCCAACTGCGCTGCGGTGAGTTCGATGCCGTCGGCCGCGGTGTTCTCCTCGACGCGCGCGACTCGCCGGGTCCCGGGGATGGGGGCGATGTCGTCACCGCGGGTGAGCAGCCACGCCAGCGCCGTCTGTGCCGGCGTCGCGCCGATCTCGGCGCCGATCGCCTGCACCTCGTCGACTATTGCCAGGTTGCGCTGGAAGTTCTCGCCGGTGAACCGCGGGTTGGTCTTCCGCCAGTCGTCGTCGGGGAAGTCGTCGACGGAGCGGATCTGCCCGGTCAGCAGACCGTGTCCGAGCGGCGAGTACGGGACGAATCCGATGCCTAGCTCGCGCAGCAGCGGGAGGATCTCGTCCTCGACGTCGCGGGTCCACAGCGAGTACTCGGTCTGCAGGGCGGCGACCGGGTGTATGGCGTGCGCGCGGCGGATCGTTGTGGGGCCGGCCTCGGAGAGGCCGATGTAGCGGATCTTGCCCTCGGCGACCAGCTCCGCCAAAGCGCCGACGGTCTCCTCGATGGGCGTGTTCTGGTCGACGCGGTGCTGGTAGTACAGGTCGATGTGGTCGGTGCCGAGCCGCTGGAGGGAGCCCTCGACGGCGGCCTTCACATTGGAGGCGCTGCTGTCGGTGACGCCCGGGGCGGGGCTGTCGCCGGAGTGGGAGACGAGACCGAACTTGGTGGCCACGACGACCTGGTCGCGTCGGCCCCTGATGGCCTTCCCGACGACCTCTTCGCTGTGGAAGGGGCCGTATATCTCGGCGGTGTCGATGTGCGTGACGCCGAGGTCGAGTGCCCGGTGGATGGTGCGGATCGACTCGCTGTCATCGAGCCCTCCGCCAGTGGTGTAGGTGCCTGCCATGGTCATGGCACCCAGGCCGATGCGCGAGACGTCCAGTCCGCTCAGCGATACGTGCTTCATCAGGTACTCCTTCGTGGTGGTGTGACGTGCGGTGGTCGGGCTGGTCGGTGGGCCGGGCCCGGAGTTCGGCGACGGCCGTGTGCCGGGACCGGCTCGCTGTGCAGGTGATCCCGTCGGCGATGTCCGCGGGGAGGAGGCGCTCGTGCTGCTCGTTGTACGGATTGAGGATCTCGGTGTGGATGGTGTCGCTGTCGTGCGAGTTCAGCTCGGTGTCGACAGCGCCCGGCTCCAGGACACCCCTCCGTACATGGCACCCACCCACCCGTACATGCCGGCCTGCCGGCTCCTGGCGCCCTCTTGCGGCGGGCCACCAGAGCGACCGTGGCGCCCTGGTCGGTAAGCCGGCGGGCGGGGTCGGCGCCGATACCGCTGCTCGCGCCGGTGACGAGGGCGACGGTGCCGGTCAGTTTCGAAGCCATGGGTCTTCCCTGTGCGCGGGGCAGGCGGTGTCACACCGTGCGGGCCGCAGAGGGTGTGAGGGCCGTCGGCCTGCCAGTGCCATGATCAGTGCGGTGCAACAGGCCCGCTATCCAGGCAACCACTCGCCGACCCGCCGCGGAGGCCCGTACGGGGGCGCGTTCGTCCGGGGGTCCAGCAGTACCCCTTTCGCTGCCCGGCAGGTCCACGGGCGCGCCGTACCGTGGATGCATGGACCGCAGCAGCGAGATCCGCGAATTCCTGCGTACCCGCCGGGCCCGGATAACCCCCGAACAGGCCGGCCTGACCCCCCACGCCGGGCCCCGTCGTGTCTTGGGTCTGCGCCGTGAGGAAGTCGCCCAGCTCGCCGGGGTCAGCGTCGACTACTACATCCGACTGGAACGGGGCCGCACCCAAGGCGTCTCCGAAGCTGTCCTGGACGCCGTCGCCCGGGCCCTGCGCCTGGACGACACCGAACGCGCCCACCTCTTCGACCTCGCCCAGCCCACCACCGCTGCCCGGAGCCGACGCAAGCGCCCCCTTGCCCCGCAACGAGTCCGCCCCGCCCTCTACCGGACCCTGGACGCGCTCGGTGTGCCCGCCGTCGTCCAGGGCCGGCGCCTGGACGTCCTGGCCGCCAACCGGCTGGGCTACGCGCTGTTCGCCGACTTCGCCTCCCGCCCGCACCGGGACCGGAACTTCGCCCGCTTCGTCTTCCTCGACCGGGCTGCCCTCAGCCTCTACGCCGAGTGGGACCGAGTGGCCCGGGACACGGTGGCGGGCCTGCGCCTGTACGCCGGGCGCCACGCCGACGACCCGCAGCTCACCGAACTGATCGGGGAGCTGTCCCTGCACAGCGACACCTTCCGCCGGCTCTGGGCCGACCACGACGTCCGCGCCCACACCACAGGAACCAAGCGTCTGCACCACCCGCTCGTCGGCGACCTCACCCTGGACTACGTCGTCCTCGCCGCCGAAGACGACCCCGAACAGAGCCTCGTCGTCTACACCCCCGAACCCGCCTCCCTCTCCGCCGAAGCACTCGGCATACTCGCCAGCTGGACCACCAGCACGTCCGCAGCCGCGCCCGCGCCGGAACGGACTCCCAACCCGCCCAGCTGATCTCATAGGCCGCTTCTGCGACTGTCCAGTGCGCCGCCGCCCTCGCGGGCCCGTGTACGTCGGCCCACGGCTGACGCCGCCGGGGAGGCGCCTGGATGTTCCGGCGACTCTCCCATCTGTCGCATGACGTCGCCGGGAATGGGCGCGCGCTGGCTGGGGCTTGGCGTCGGCTCCCTTGCGGGCGGACCTTGACCGGCTGCTGCTCGCGCATCCCTCGATCGCGGCCGGCGGGAGGCAACCGCTGGCGTCAGCAGGCCCGGGGGAAGGAGACCCGGGCCTGCTCAGGCGGCCATGCCGCGGCGAAGGTTGTAGGGAGCGGCCGTGTCACACGTGTGCGGCCCGCTCTGTCCTACAGCGGTCGCCCAGGCACGTGCCGAGGTCGACGAGCTGCTCGTGGCCGATGGAACCGAGAACGTGCGCGCTCTGCAGCGCGCCATCCGCAACACCATGACCGAGCACGCCGGCGTCGTACGCGACGAGGCGGGGCTGAGCGCCGGGCTGGCTGAACTGGACGACATCGAGAAGCGTATGGAGAACGTCGGTGTCCACCCCGACATCGCCGGATTCCAGGACCTCGCGCACGCCTTCGACCTCAAGTCCTCCTCCCTCGCGGCCCGGGCCACGCTGGAAGCGGCGCTGGAGCGCCGGGAAACCCGCGGCTGCCACAACCGCAGTGAATACCCGGCCATGGATCCCGCGCTGCAGGTCAATCTCGTGTGGTCTCCGAAGACAGGCATCACCCACGAGAGCATCGCGCCGATCCCCGACGAGATCTCCGCCCTCATGCAGGAGGTCTCGACCGAGGGAAAGCTTGTGGAGTAAACACCTGCGACTGCGTCTCACGGCGACTCCTGCCCGCACGTCGTCGCTGGCCCGCTCTCGATGGCAGGCGGGCGCGCGGACGCCTGCCTCAGTTTGTCGCCCGGCCTTGTCGGGGGATGTCCGGCTCGGGTCGCGGCGCGTGTCACACCTACGTTCTCTGCCCTGTCATACCTGGTGCGGACGGTTCGCGAAGTGCAGCAGCACCGCCAACCCCGCGCAGATCGCGTAGAGACAACTCCGAAAGGATCCCATCATGAAGGTCGTAGTCATCGGCGGAACCGGGCTGATCGGCTCGAGGGTGGTCAGCAAGCTCAATGAGCACGGCCACGAGGCAGTGCCGGCGGCACCCAACACGGGCGTCAACACGGTGACGGGTGAGGGCCTGGCCGATGTCCTGAAGGGGGCCTCGGTCGTCGTCGACGTCTCGAACTCTCCCTCCTTCGAGGACGATGCCTGCATGGAGTTCTTCCGCACCTCGACCGGAAACCTGCTGAAGGCGGAGGCGGAGGCCGGTGTGGCCCATCACGTGGCCCTCTCCGTGGTCGGCACGGACCGGCTCCAGGAGAGCGGCTACTTCCGTGCCAAGCAGGCTCAGGAGAAGCTGATCGAGGACGCGGGGGTCCCGTACTCCATCGTCCACGCCACGCAGTTCTTCGAGTTCATGAAGGGCATCGCAGCCGCGGCGACCGACGGTGACACCGTGCGTCTCGCCCCCGTCGGCATCCGACCCATCTACTCCGACGACGTGGCCGCCCTCGTGAGTCGCACCGCGGTGGGCACGCCCGTCAACGGTGTGGTGGAAGTCGCCGGCCCCGAGACGTTCCAGCTGGACAAGCTCATCCGTAAAGGTCTCGCCGCGAAGAGCGACCCCCGCGAGGTCGTCGCGGACCCGCACGCCCCCTACTTCGGTGCCGAGCTCCAGGAGACCACGCTCCTCCCCGGCCCTGACGCGCACTTCGCCGAGACGCGGTTCGCCGACTGGGTCGCCCAGCAGCAGTAACCCCGTCGGGCACGGGGCGGCCCCGTGCGGGTCGCCCCGTCCGTGTCCGGTTGTACTGCCCGGGAGGAGAAAAGGGGTTGCCCGGGGGGCCGGAGCTCCCGTTGGCTGGGCGGTATGGCCGAACTGCGTACCGATCGCCTCACACTCCGTCGATGGCTTGCCTCCGACCTTGAACCATGGGCGGCGATGAACGCTGATCCAGAGGTTCGGGAGCACTTGGGCGACCTGCTCACCCGTGACCAGAGCGCTGCTTCCATGACACGGTTCCAGGCCGAGTTCGAACAGCGAGGTTATGGGTGGTGGGCCGTCGAGGTACAGGCCACAGGCCAGTTCATCGGCTTCGCGGGCCTGGACCGCGTGGAGGACGGCATGCCGTTCACAGGAGTGGAGATCGGCTGGAGGCTGGCCCGCCAGGCCTGGGGCCGGGGCTACGCGACCGAGGCCGCTCTCTCCGTTCTGTCCTACGGTTTCGACACCCTGGATCTGCACGAGGTCCTCGCTGTCACAACAGCCACCAACCTCCGCTCGCAAGCGGTGATGCGCCGGATCGGCATGACCCGGGACCCGGCCGACGACTTCGATGACCCGCAGGTGCCGGAGGGGCCGCTGCGTCCGAATGTGCTGTACCGCATCTCGGCGGAGCGACACTGATGCCCGCCATCCGGACGTCTGGCTCGGCTCCGGAACGATCCCGGATCCGCGGCGAGACGGCGATTCCCCGGTGCAGCCCACTCGTGCCCACGGTCTGATCGAGGGAGCCGGCGGAGACCGTCAGATCTTTGTTTCACGGGCTCGGGATGAAGCACGGAAGGTGTTCGCGATGCCGTTGGCGTCGGTGTGCCCCGACTGCCGGGGCACACCGTCGTCACCGGGATTACGAGTGACGGCAACCAGCGCAGCCTGTTCGGCGTCGAACCGCGGGTAGTTCGAGCGGGGTAGCTGTGCTGTCACCGCGCACACGCCGAAGAAGGTGGACAGGCCCTCTCGTGTCTGTCGCGCGCCCACAAGGGATCAGCGGGCAGCCCTGCCAGCAGACGTATCGTCCCACGAATCCGCCCTGCCGCGTCGTCCCAACTGACTGGCTCCCGCCGCGGATCGACTCATACGCGACAGACGGCGCCTGACGACCAGCCCTTCGTTCTCCGAAGTGCCGCCCCACACCCCCCGCCACCGGGCCGGCTTCAAGTGCCCAGTCCAGGCAGTCCTGTCTGACCGGACAACGGTGGCATACCGCCTTGGCCTCTTCCGTCTGGAGCAGCAACGGCACATTGTTGTTGCCCACAGGGAAGAAAAGGTCAGGATCTTCCCCTCGGCACATCGCCTTGTCACGCCAGGCCACAGCTGGGCCTGTTCGTCGAAGAACGGTGGCCCGCGCATCTGCGCATTGGGCCCTGCTGCCGGGGTGTCACGAAGGCCGTGCATCTACGGGCTCGGAACCGCCTGACTCTCCTCGGCGGTGGCGGTTCCCGTCACACTGAACGACATCGCCACCGCGGCCACGGTCGCGCCGATCGCGGGCAGGGTTCTCCTCAGTCGCTCATACATGTGTCCTCCCGTGGAAGCCGATTCGGTGACCGTCCGCGCTGCGAATGCAGCCTCGGTCGCGCGGACGGGAGGACTTGAAGCGCCACGAGAATCAGGGGCGGCGTTCCGAATGCCGGCCGGGGCCGTGACAGAGCGAGTCGAGGTGCAGACCCTTGGCCGATAAGCGCTCTCGCCTCGCGAACAAGGAGTCCCCCACACACATAGCGACGAGCACTCATGGACGATTGAGGAGGGTCTGCTCGCCCTTCGCGATGAGGGCCCTGTGCTTGTACGGGGTGGATGCCGGGAACCACTTCACCCGCGTGGATGCCACGTCGGCGCGTGCATGGTGGCCCGGGGTTGCCCGACCGCTCGAGCCGACCGCCCGTGGTCTCCACCGATCAGATTAGACAAGCGGCCGATCTTATAACACGATGAGCGCGCAATGCTGCGGCTGCACGGGGGGCGACTGCTTTATGGCGTGAATTAGCCCTCCGCTCACGTCGCTTCGTCCCCATCTCGGAACTGGAGAGCTTCGCCATGAGCTTCGGCGATCCCAACAACCCTTACAGCCAGCAGCCTCCGCAGGGCCAGCCCAGCCACCCGCAGCAGGCGCCGCAGGGCGTGCCCCCTCAGTACGGTTACCCGCAGCAGCCGTACGGTGCGTACCCGCCCGCCGGAATGCCCGGCGTCCCAGGGGCAGGGATGCCGCCGCTGGCGCACTGGGGGCAGCGCGTCGGCGCGTACCTGCTCGACATGCTGATCATCCTCGGCCCGATGTACGCTCTCGGCTTCATCGACCTCGCGGGCAGCGACGACCCGGCGAACGCCGAGCCCGGGGCCTTCTTCCTGATCGGCATCGTCTACACCCTCGCCATGGGCATCTACCAGCTCTACCTGGAGGGCAAGACCGGTCAGACGACCGGCAAGAAGGTCCTCGGCATCAGCCTGCACCGGGAAGCCGACGGCAGGACCCTGGGCTTCGGAATGGCGTTCGTGCGTAAGCTCGCACACTTCCTGGACAGCGCCGCCTGCTACCTCGGCTGGCTGTGGCCGCTGTGGGACGCCAAGAAGCAGACCTTCGCCGACAAGGTCTGCAGCACCGTCGTCGTCAAGGTCAACAAGGGCTGAGCCCTGGCCGAAGGCTGGAGGGGGTGACCCGGCGACGCACCCTGGTCTCCGGGGATCCCACGACTTGAGGACGAAACGGTGAGCCGGCGACTCGCCGGCCGGGCCGTGCAGGGAGCCTGGGCCGGGCGGCGGGCCACCGTATTCACGCAGATCGCCTCCAGGAGACTGCGGCTGCGGCTGCCCGTCCCCACCGTGAGCGCCACTGGTCCTGACTGCCGGGGTGGCGCATCTCGACGCCGTCTTCGGCCGCTCGCTCGGCCGAGGCGGCCGGCATCGGCGTGTACTGGCCGGCCACCGGGCGCGGGCAGGGTGCCGAAGATGGCAGCCAGTACGTCCTGGAGGGTGCATCGGTCGCACAACCTGCCCTGATAGAAAGCGGGTTGTTGCAGCACGAACAGGCGTACGGTCATCTTGACCGGCACATGAGTCTCAGGTTCGGTGTCCGTGCTTGCGGCGAACAGCACCCGCTCGCCGTTGCGGCCGGGTAGTCGCTGAGGTGACCGCGAGAGGCGCGATACGACCGCGTATCGCCGCAGCGTCAGGTGAGCCGAGCCTGGTACTTCTCCGCCACCTTGCCATCGGTCAGGTAGAAGCTCGCGTTCGGGGGAAAGAGGCCCGTGGCCGCGGTGCACCCGAACATGAGCTTCTTGCCGGATGTCGCCGGCCAGTTCGGGTAAGCCTCCTGCCTGAGGACGCACGAGTCCTTGGGAACGACCGACCAGAGCTGATCCTCGGTCATGCCCACAGTCACCTTGTTGTAGTGGGAGAGCCGAATGGACGGTGTCTTCGCATTGAACAGATACTGCTGGTTCTTGCCCCACAGCTTTCCGTCCGCGGTGAAGGCGAAGGTGCCGTACGGCGCGTAGTCGGCGGATTCGGTGAAGCAGAGGATCGAGGCACTGCTCCGCTCACACCATCCGTCGCCGTCACCCGGCTTGGTGAGATCACCGCCCAACTGCTCCCAGACGTCGGCCTGTGCCGTGCCGAACGGGATCTGACTGTACTTCTCGGCGGTGAAACTGAACTGTTCGTCCGCGTGCGCACTCGCTGTCGCACCCAGAACGGCCGCGCCAGCGGCGATCAACGCGACTACGGAACGCCATGGAGTTGCGTTCGCCATCCGATTCATCTCCTTTGCCTAAGCTCTCTCCTGCCTGGTCCTCATCGTCACCGGCCACACTC
Organism: Streptomyces clavifer; assembly: GCA_014651175.1. Classification (GTDB taxonomy): domain Bacteria; phylum Actinomycetota; class Actinomycetes; order Streptomycetales; family Streptomycetaceae; genus Streptomyces; species Streptomyces clavifer. The sequence continues at coordinate 24,643 of BMWJ01000013.1, forward strand.
TTCGGAGAGTCTCGGAACGCTCCGTGCGCCCTTGTCGGACCGAACCGATGCCTCGATCGCCCCAGCACGGCAGGTGGTGGCCGGGGCCTGAAGCCGGGTGCGAGGTTGGTGCCGGGCCGCGATGCACAGCTCAGTCGGACGTGCGCACCGTGCCCGTGTCCTCGAAGTCGGCTGCGGCAGTGAGCCCCTCGAGGAAGGACCGGAAGTCCGGAGCGAGGGACAGCTCTGTGTGCCGTTCCGCGTCGAACCAGGTCAAGGAGGGTTCTCCGTGCCGACCGCAGACCCGGTAGTCGAGCCCGATCCAGCACGGCGCGCTCTCCGAAATGAGTACCACCGGAGTGGGTAGCCCCCACTCCGCGACGAGGTAGGGGCTCGTGAGGATGGACGGGCTTTGATCACGGAGCCCGATGCAGTTCTGCTCACGGAGTCCGATGCCCATCACGAAGTCGAACGCCACGTGGTCAGGGCTCCAGGAGGTCGGGCGGGTCGTGGGGAAGGCATCCCAGCTGTCCGCGACCCCGCCTCCGTTCCGATGGCGCAGGAGGACGAGCAGGGCACTGGGAAGCGTGACGTCCAACAGGCGTTCGGCGTTCACGATCGCTTGGGCGGTGAGCGGCGGCTGGACTCCGTAGGCGCTGCTGGTGTCCCAGAGGGAGTGCTGAAGGTCCTCGAAGCGTGCCATGGCAGCACATCGTAGGTGCCTGCGCGGATCGCGTCCGCCAGGGTCGGGGCACCGATCGGTGGTGACGCGGCGACGGTACTCCGGTCAGCTCAGGGCAGGCACGTTGCACCGGCGAGGCGCCGTCCACCAACCCGCCGGACTACCCGGCCAGGTGGAGAGCAGTGACACCTCAGGGCGCAGGTGTCAGCGAGGCGGCCTCCCATGCGAACCCGTCCGGGTCGGTGAACGGTCCGGCCTCGCCACCGATCGCGAGCCGATGCGATCCGCTGCCGTCGGCGGAGACGCCGACGTCCTTGGCAAGGGCGCGGCGCCTGTAAAGCGCCAGCTTTACGGGGCCCTCTCCGGCGGCGAACTCGACGTACACGCGGCCGAAGCTCTTCCCCACCGCAAGACCTTGTTCGACGTAGAACCGCTTGCTCGCGATCACGTCCGCTACTCCCAGCAGGAGCACGATCTCGTCGATCTTCCGGGTGGTGGGACCGGTGTCCTTCTTCGCCGAGGTCGCCACCTTCCAGATCGTCCCGTCCGGGGCCCGGACGACACCGCCGTAGCCCCAGAGCGACTTCATGGCGGGCTTCAGCGACGTGGCACCCGCTTCGAGGGCGGAGTCGACCAGGGCGCGTACGTCGGCCGGCTGGGACACGGTGAGTGTCAGCGTGAACCCGCGGAAGCCGGTCGAGGGCGCCTCGGAGGCCCGCAGGCGGATCTGCGTGTCCAGCCCGAAGGCGGTGGTGCAGAAGTGCTGGGCGGCCGTGGGATCGGCCACGTCGAGGGTGACTGCGTCAATGAATGTCATGGTCATCACGCTAGTTGCGGCCGAGGACCGGTGCTTCTCGATTCCTGATCGGTCCGGTCACCGTGTTCGTGACGCGCCGACAGGTCCGCGGGCGTACGCGCTGTCTCGCGCCGGTAGGCGCTGGGCGGGCTTCCGACCAGCTCCGTGAAGCGGATGCTGAAGGTCTCCAGGGACGAGAATCCGGCCTCGGCGCAGACCTCGGGCAGGCTGATGTCGTCACGACGCAGCAGCAGCGTCGCGCGCGCGATGCGCCGCGTCATGAGGTAGTCGTACGGGGACCGGCCGTAGGCCTGCCGGAACTCACGGCTGAGGTGCCGGGCCGTCATGTCCTCGCCGCGGGCGAGGGCCTCGACATCCAGCGGCCGCGCGTATTCCCGGTCGATCCGGTCACGGATGCGGCGCAGTCGCACGAGGTCCTTCAGGCGCTGGGCCGAGGTGCGTGCGCGCGCCCACGAAGGGTGACACATGGAAGGACTCCCTTGTGTAGATGTCCCCCGGCACCTGAGGTGTACGCCGGGCCGAGCGGCAAGGTACCTCATGACGATGACCGGCCTGCCGAAGTCGACGAGCCGATCAAGAGGAGGGTCCGGGCCGAGCACGCCGGGTACCGGCCCGACCGGATTAGGAACGGGCCCTGAGCTACTGGGCCCCTCGGGCGGACATGAACGGTGCGCGGGCTGATGCGGACCCGTGTGGACCTTGACCGCGGACCCGCGCGGACCCGGACCGCGGATGCGGGCGCACCCTCGTTGCGGGTCGGGGCCGTACGCCCCTCCGCCCGGGTGGCCCGAAGCGCGGCCGCCGAAGGCTGGTGAACGTCAACGATCCGGCCGGTCGCCGGCTTCGCCGCAGGCGGTCGCGAACCCCGCGTTCACGGCGGATCGAATCCGGGCCGGCTCAGCGAAGCTCCTGGATGCGGATCAGGTTGCCCGCGGGATCACGGAAGGCGCAGTCGCGGATTCCGTAGGGCTGCTCGGTCGGCTCCTGGACGACCTCGACGTCACCGGCCTGCACCTTCTCGAACGTGCCGTCGAGGTCCGGGGTGGCGAGCAGGATCCAGCCGTAGGTGCCCTTGGCCATCATCTCGGCAATGGTGCGGCGCTCGTCCTCGGTGATACCGGGGTCGGCGGCCGGAGGCGCCAGGAGGATGGAGGTTCCGGGTACGCCGACGGGGCCCACGGTGATCCAGCGCATCGTGCCCTGCCCGACGTCGCTGCGGACCTCGAAGCCGAGTACATCGCGGTAGAAGGTGAGGGACGCGTCCGGGTCGACGTGCGGCAGGAAGCTCGTGTGAATGGTGATGTCCATGACGATCATGCTAGGCACGGTGCCGCGCTCAGTGCTTCTTGATTCCTGACTGGTCCGGACGCCCTGCCCGTCGGGCCACCTGTTCCCCGTTCCCTCTCGCTCAGGTGACGGGTGCGGACCGTCGCGCAACGGATCACGGCGCCACGCACGTGTGGTGGTGGCACATCGAGCACAGCAGACGCTCAGATCCCCTGTCCGGCAGATGCCTGATGGACTTGCGGCCCATCCTCGGTTCGACGCCTCTCACCGCACTTTCTACGCGGTGCCGAGGGTCGGCGGCACTTTGCGCATGTCACCGGGCCAGGTCGTCCGATGGTCGGGCAACCCGGCACGCCGACCCGGGCAGGGGCAGGTCTGCATACAAGACGCACGGCGAGGTCTTCGGCGGGCGACGGATCGGAAGGGAGGGGCGTGCCGCCGACCATGACCGTCGCGATCGGGAGAAGTCAGGTCCGCGGGATCCACCGCGGCACGGGATTTGTCGCGCAGACCCTCACCGTAGAGGAAGCCACCGGCCGACGGGAAGAGCCATGGGCTGCCAACGTACTCGGCAAAACAACGATCGCGTGGGCGTGGTTGCGCAGAAAAGGGGTGCCGGCACGTCACAGGCCGGTGCGACGGGAGCCCGAAGGTGGTTCACCACGTTGGCGTCAGGGCGCCGCACACTCCCGGGCACACGACTCCCGTACTCGCTCGGCGCACCTCCCTGGCACACAGCCGGAAGCGAGCTGACACCCGAAGCCGGGGCCCATGGCGGGAGGCCCGAAGGCTCCCCTTCCGTACGCCCGGCAGCCCCCGCCGCTCCTCTCCCGGACCCGGTCGGCCCCGATGCCGGTCAGCTCGGAGGCAATGGCTCCGAACCGCTGCGGCGGCCGGTCGCACCCATGAGAAGGCCGGGACTCCGCATACGACCGCGCCCCCGTCTCCGGGGGAGATTTCTGCCCTAAACATGACGTTTCCGCAGGCCCGACGCCAGCCAGGAAACTTTCTTTTGTCCAGCGCATTGACGACACCGGTGGGCCGACTTACCTTCATCGCGTTGTTCTTCATATGTCATATATGAGACGCGATACGAGATCTGAGAGCCGCCATGTCGACAAACCCACCCCCCGCCCGTCCCCGCGTGCTGTACGTGCCCGAGCGAATCGACTTCCGTATCCCCGGAGGACGACGGCTCACGGGCAGACGTGCGCAGGGACCGGGGCAGTGCGGAGTCGGCAACCTGCGCCCCCGGTAAGCGCGGGCTTCAGCACCGACACCGGTTGCCGGACATCGGACGACGCTTCACCGACCACCCCGGGGTCCGCTTCCGGAGCGGAGTCCACTCAGCTGCTGGACCTCCACCCTTCCGAAGAAGTACCGAAGACATCCCGCACGGTTCGCCTCACCGACTGTCCGGTGAGCCCGGCAGTGAGCACGCAGAGAAGAGAGCCCTTCATGAAGATGCACCGCAGTCGCCGACTCGCATCCGCGATCTCCCTGGTCTCGGCACTGGCCCTGACCGCAACCGCCTGCGGTGATGACGGCAGCGGCCTGGCCGATGGGGGCGGCGAGGGCTCGGGCACCGGAAGCATCGTCTTCTGGGACGAGAACGGCGGTGTGCGGACAGCCGTCTGGAACGAGATCATCGCCGACTTCGAGAAGGCCAACCCGGACATCGACGTGGAGTACGTCGGCCTCGCCTCCACCGAGGCCCAGTCCAAGTACGACACCGCCATCCAAGGCGGCGGCCTGCCGGACGTCGGTGGTGTGGGTGCGGCAATGATCGCCGGTATCACCGCGCAGGACGCGCTGGAGCCCCTGGACAAGCGCATCGGGGGCAGCTCCCTGGAGGGGAAGCTCAACAAGGCGATGCTCGAGAACGTCAAGTCGGCCGGCGGCCGGGACGAGATGTACACAGTGCCGATATCAGCCACCAACGGCGTCCTGTACTACCGCACCGACCTGTTCGAGAAGGCGCAGCTGGACGAGCCCGAGACCTGGGACGACTTCTACAAGGCCGCCGAGGAACTGACGGACAAGAAGAAGAACGTGTTCGGCTACACGATCCGCGGCGGCCCCGGTTCCATCGCCCAGGCACTGGACGCGATGTACGGGCAGTCCGGGATCGACTCCTTCTGGGACGCGGCCGAGAAGAAGACCACGGTCAACGATCCCAAGAACGTCGAAGCGCTGGAGAAGTACGTCGGCCTGTACCGGAAGGTCACACCCGCTGCCGATCTCAACAACGACTTCACCAAGATGGTTGCGCAGTTCGACTCGGGCAGCATCGGCATGCTCAACCACAATCTGGGCTCCTACCAGGACCACGTGCAGGCGCTGGGCATCGACAAGTTCCGCGGAATCCCGCAGCCCAAGCTGGCCGACGGCACCCGGGTGATGGTCTCCAACCCCGTCTCCGGCCTCGGCCTGTTCAAGTCGTCCAAGAACAAGGCGGCGGCCTGGAAGTTCATCGAGTACGCGGCATCCCACGAGGCCAACTCCAAGTTCAGTGAATCCGCAGGCCTCATCCCGGCGAATCAGGAGGCCGCCGAGGACGCATGGCTCGACAAGGCCGAGGCCACCAAGTTGGGCGCCGAGGCGCTCTTCTCCGGCAACACCAGGATCGTCCAGCTCCCGTACTACCTGCCGGACTGGAACACCCTCTCCAAGGCCGACAGTGAGCCGGGCTTCCAGAAGGTGATTCTCGGCAAGATGACAGCCAAGGAGTTCCTCGACACTCTTGCCGGTCAGCTGAACGAGGCCCAAGCGGAGTGGAAGGAACGGCAGGGCAACTGACCCGCGGGACGAGGGGCGACGCAGGCCTCCCGGGGTGGTGCGATGAACCACCGCACCACGCCGGAGCCGGCCCGTCGTACGCCCCGGGGCCACCGGGTCCTGCACCCCCGTGGCCCCGGCCCCGGAACGAATCCTGCTGGTACGCGACCTTGGCACGGCACTCAGTCGTACGCCGACAAGAGGGGAAGCCTCGTGCGCTGTGCCGGTTCGACCGGTGACGGAAAGGTCGCACTGTCTGGTGAGACGGTACGGCTTCGGTTGCTGCAGACGGCACGCACTCCTGACCCCGGAGTCCTCGCAGACCGCCGTCGCGCTCCCAGCGCACACGTGAACCCTCGCGTGGATGCGAAGGCGTCCGGGGCTCGGAGCAGCATCCTTCGATCAGCTGACGTGAGCAGCGATCGTTCGCGCACACACGAGGGATTCGGCGCGCGTCGTGTCGACCTCCAGGTCGTAGATCACGCCTTGGTGCACCGTATCCGCCTGGGACGCGGCCATTCCCCACGCCCGATCTCCTCGCGCGATCTCACGGCCCGCGGCGACGTCACTCTCGCATCGGACGCCGACCCACAGCACCGCCAGTCCGCCGAGTGCCTTCTGCCACCGCTGTTGGGACTCGGCTCCGCCGAGGAAGACCTCATCGACGATGATCCTGGCGCCTGCACCGGCCATCGCTACGATCCCCTCGCCCCAGGCCGCCTCCAGCGCCCGGAACTCCGCGCCGACGCTCACTCGGCCGTCCGCCGCGATCTCGATTCCCGCGTCGGACGCCTGCATCCTCGCGGGCATCGCGTCGACGAACGAGTCCGCCCCGAAGGCCAGCCATGGATCGGGGAGCACCGCCTGCAGGCACCGCACGATCCCGGTCTTCCCCGAGCTGGAACCACCATTGAGGATGATCATCTGAGTTGTCACCGCGCCACATTAGGGTGCCTCCCCCCGGACAGGAAACGAATTCCGGACAGAAGGGGATCAAGCTAACGTGCTTCACCACGGCCCGCGCCAAGTCGAGCGGACCACGCGGCTCCCCCGCGCCGCACAGGCCGCCGCTGCGGCCGAGCCGGCACCACCTCTCAGAGCGACCTGGTGCCCACGGCATCAGGCATGGTTGTCAATGGTCCCAGGGTCTCCTCACTGCCGATCATCAAGCAGCCAGGGCGATGCGTTCAGCGAGACGCTCTGCGGCTTTCCGCCACGCATCGGTCACCGCTGCACGGGCATGGAGGGTGCGGTTCGGCACGTCCCCCGTCAGCACGACCGGTGCGCCGACGTGGACATGGAGGCCCGGCCTGCGCAGCGGGGCGGTGCACAGGCCCGCGATCTGCTTGGTCACGCTTCCTGAGGTGATACGGCGAGAGCCTGCCTGTCCCAGGGGGATGACGGGTGCTCCGGTTCGGTCCACGAGTCGAGCCAGCCCACTGCGGAAGGCTTCCGGGGCTGCTTCCCCCGCGTCCCTGCGCAGCGGAATGCCGCCCTCGCCATAGATCAGGACGAGGCGCCCCCGAGCGAGGGCTTCGGCGGCGCCGTCGAGGGCGTCTCGAGCGCGCGCGTCGCGCCGGTAGACGGGAATGTGTCCGTCGCGGGCAAGCGCTCGCCCGAGTACGGGGATACGCCAGAGGCCCGCCGCAGCCAGAACGACCGGCTCGACGCCGAGACGACGCAGAGACGCGAGGACCACGGCCGGGTCGGCCAGGGAGCTGTGGTTGGCGGCGATGATGCTGCCCTCGGCCAGGTCGGCGTCGCTGTCCGTGGTGACCGTCAAACGGCCGACGACGGGCACCAGGGATTCGGCGAGGCGACTGAGCATGGGTGGGTCCTCCGGACTCGGATGCTGGTGCCCTCCATCGTGGTCCGGGAGTGTGCTGCGAGCCTGAGTACTGGTACTCACATCTCGGATTCACAAAAGATTCGACACCGCTGCCTCCACACACGACGCTCGGCGATCTGCATGTGACCGGTTGCCGCTGGTGACGCGATGCCACTCCCGGCACCTGAGGACCTGCGGATTCGGCGGCTGCAGCTTGCCGAGCACAAGACCTCGCAGGGTTGGCAGGTAGCAACCGCCGCCTGCTGTAGGCCCATTGGGGAGACGTGGATCCGCAGCCGCACGTTGCGGGGGGCCTCGGCGTCGACCTGCGCCGCTGCTCTGTCGCCTGTTCGAGGACGTCGTACCGCAGCACAGAAGCGTCTGGCGCTGCTTGCGATGCGCACACCATGTACGGGAAGCGTGGGCGACGTCGCCCGCGTGCCGTCGGAAAGGACTGGCCCACAGGCCCGCGGTGTCGTGAGGGAGCCGGCCCTCACGTGCTACGAAGCGGTACCAGACCTTGGTACGCATGCCGATGGCTGTGGCCGGTCCCTCGGATGTCGGCGCGCTCGTGACCGACATGGTCTCGCACTCGGCCGGTGGCGCGAGCACGAGAACGTGTCGGTCATGCGCGTTGCCATCCGGTCACACCACGCCCGGCCGCCCGGTGCGGCCGATGGCCCCACTGCCGGGCGGCGCGTCGCACTGCGACCTCTGTGGGTGCCCGGGCCCGGAATCGGTGCCCGTCACCGGTACCCGGTCGCGTCCGCCGGCTTCCCGGCATTGTCGACCTCGACCAAGTAGCGCCAGCAGTCCGGGCGCGAGCCGTCGAGGTCAGTGAAGTCGTACTCCTGGGCGAGTTGACCGCTGGACAGCGACTGACCGTTCCACCGTGCGACGTCGGCGTCACCAGCCAGTGCCGCGACCGCGCGGCCGACGTACGACGGGCTCTCCGAGATGCAGAAGTGCGGCACCGCGGCCAACGCGTCGCGCCAGTTCTCCTCAGTGACGCCGAAAGCGTCGAGCATCATCTCCGAGCGCATCCAACCAGGGGTGAGCGCCACCGCCGCCCCTCCGTGCGGCTTCAGCTCGTGTGCGAGTACGAAGGCCATGCGGAGCACACTGTTCTTGGCCAGGTCGTAGAAGTACGAGTTGCGGTAGTGCGCGTCGTTGTACGCGGACGTGCCGTCGGTCATCTCGACCACCAGTCCGCCCGGTCGGCGCACCAGCAGTGGCAGCAGGAAGTGGCTGGTGATCGCGTGGGTCTCCACGCCCAGCCGGAGCAGCCGCAGTCCGTCGTCGAGGTCGTGTTCCCACACCGGCTTGTCGAACGCGAACAGCCGCTCTCCGCCCCAGATGTCGTTGACCAGCACGTCGAGCCGTCCCTGTTCGGCGTCGATGCGCTCGGCCAGCGCGCGGACCTGCTCGGGCACCAGATGGTCGGTCGGCACCGCGATGCCGGTTCCGCCCGCTGCGGTGACGAGCTCCGCCGTCTCCTCGATCGTCTCGGCCCGGTCGTACTCCGAGCGCCGTTGCCGGGTCGTGCGGCCGGTGACATAGACCGTCGCGCCCGCCGCGCCCAGCCTGGTGGCGATACCGCGGCCCGCCCCCCGTGTAGCCCCCGCGACCAGCGCGATCCTTCCCTGGAGGTCTGGTGACGATGTGCCGGGTGTAAGTGCCATTGAGTTCGCTTCCCTGTCTCTGCACGGCCCCGCCGACGTCCGTCATCGGCACCGACCGGTGAACAACGACCATGCTCGACCGGAAACCCGACACCTTGTGTCGTATTTCTTCATCGGGACCGGGCCGAATCGCCGACCCCTCAGAGCGAGGTGCCTGTCTCCTCGGCCAATCGCTGCAGGAGTCGCTCCTGGAACGCTTCGTCGTGGACTGACCGGTGCGGCTGCGTCCGCTCGCGGTGGTACCAGTACCCGCCGGTGCTCAGGGCCTGCGGATCGTCGCTGGAGGCGAGCCATTCCTGGGTCCGATGGCCGAGTTCCAGGTCGTCCGGTGCACCCGGGCCGCCCATTCTCGTCGGAACCCACCCCGGGTCCACCGCGTTGCTCAGCACCCCTGGGCGCAGGCGGGCCACCGCGGCCATGAGGGCTGTGACGTACAGCTTGCTGTCGTCGTAGGAGCCTGCGCTCTCACCCCTCCAGTCGACCCGGTCGAGCACGGGTCGTCCGCCGAAGTGCGAGCTGCTGCTCAGATACACCAGTCGGCGCGGTCCGTGAAGCAGGGCGGTGAGGAGGTACGGAGCGATGATGTTGACCGGCATGACCGCGGGTCCACTCCACACGCCGGCGTTGTGGATGACCACGTCCAGGGGTTCGGCGTCGTTCAGCTCGGCGGCGATACGCCGTACGGCGTCCCGCCGCGTGAAGTCCCCCACCACGACGCGGGCACCCCGGTCGGCCAGGGCGAACAGGTCCTCCGCACGCTCCTGGTTGCGGGCGTGCACCATCACGTCGTGCCCCTGGGACAGGAGCGTATCCGCAGTGGCTCGGCCGAGGCCGTCCGCGGAACCGGTCACAAGGACGCGAGTCACGCTCGCACCGCCTCTCGGGTGCCCGTCCCGTCGCCGGGCACCGCGGCGGGACGCTCGCGTCGTGCGGCGCGGGCGCTTGCCAGGTCCGTGGGCGCACCGAGAAGCACCTGACATGAAGGTTTCTCCCCCTCGCCGGCGTGAGCGTCGTCGGTGACGTGCATGACTGCTGCTGGTCGCACAGGCCCTCCTCCTACGTTCGTGATGGCCCGGTCAGGCTTCGGGAATCCTCCGGCCAAAGCAGAGGAAGCCCTTCGGGTCGTCCGGGGCGGTGGTGCCACCGCGCTCAACCAGGTGCCGGCCGACATGCGCGGGCCGGATCGCGGCGCCGTCCTGTTCCCATCTGATCATCCCCGGCGCCATCACCCCCGGCGACCTTTACACCGACCCCGCCACCCTCGCCGACACCGGTGCGACATCCACACCAGCAAGGCGCAATCCGGCACCACGCCGCCCCATGGACACCTGCTTCCACCCGACCGACATCCCGCCCTGGCCACCACGGCCACCGTCGCCATCCTGACCGCAGCAGGCTGCACCGGAGTCCCGGACGGGGACCAGTTCGAGTCTCCGCGACCTGGAGGCGTCTTCCTCGCGCGCGGGCCACTCGTGCCCTCCGGGTGAGTGGTCTTGGCGAGAGCGCTGTGAGGAGACGCGCGCAGACGGGGAGAGACCGGAGGTCCCGCTGCACTCTCACACACGGAGCCTCGATGAAACGCCCCACCGCGGCGGCCGCTGGTACCGCCACACTGCTGCTCGCCGCCGTCCTGACCGGCTGCTCCGACAGCACCACGGCGGAGGGCCACGGCCCCACCGCCTCCGGCGCCTCCCCCTCGGCGCCGGCCACCGTGGACACGAAGTCCGAGGGCAAGCTCGGCAGCATCCTCGTCGACGACAAGGGCAACACCCTCTACCTGTTCCTGGCCGACAAGAAGAACAAGTCGAACTGCACGGACGCCTGCGCGAAAGCATGGCCGCCGCTGCTCACCAAGGGGGCTGCCAAGGTGGGCGACGGCGTGAACAAGAAGCTGCTCGACATCACCAAACGTTCCAACGGTGACGAGCAGGTCACCTACAACGGCCACCCCCTGTACTACTACGCCGCCGACACGAAGCCCGGTCAGACGAACGGCCAGGGCCTCAACCAGTTCGGCGCCGAGTGGTACGTCCTTGACGCCAAGGGCAATAAGGTCGAGAGCTGAGTCGGCTGCAGGACATGAGGGCGCAACGCGGCAAACACGGCGGCAGGAGCTTCGTGCCCGCCGTGTGCGCTGTCCTGGTGCCTGTCGCGGTCGGGGTCGGGATCTACCTCTTCGGAACCCACCACACGCCGAACTACGACAACGGACTCTTCGGTGCCCACGGCACCGCCGCAGTCGACCTCAAGGCCCGACTCAGCACCGCGCTGCTCGGCCTCGCCCTCGTCCAACTCTGCCTCGCCCTCTGGATGTACGGCCGCATGCCGGGCGCCCGCTCCGCACCCCGATCGGTGCGCCTGGGGCACCGTGTGCTCGGATTCCTCGTCCTTCTCTTCTCCCTGCCGATCGCCTACCACTGCCTCACGACCTACGGGATCGAGACGACATCCCCGCGGGTCGCGATCCACTCCTTCACCGGGTGCGCTCTCTACGGGGCTTTCGTGGCCAAGGTCATCGTCGTACGCAGCAGGCGCCTGCCCGGCTGGCTCCTCCCGGCGGTGGGCGCCCTGCTCGTACTCGGCGTAGTCCTCCTCTGGTACACCGCAGCTCTCTGGGCCCTGAACGGAAACTCGGTACCAGGGTTCTCCTCCGTCTGAGGGAACGGTCCCCCACGTGTACGTGCTACCCGTCCAGGCGGCGTGGAGGCCGGGAGGGGCTTTGTCCCCTGACCGCGCGGGAGTCAACCACACGCTGCTGGTCGCCTACAGCATGATCGCAGCGGGGATATCGCCGGGTGCGAGGCCCTGACATTCCCTGTCAGGGCCTCGCACCCGGCTCACCGACCAGCAGTTTCCTCCCGGCCGGGAGGACATGAGCAGACGGCGACCTCACGCAGGAAGGCTGCCGACGGCCGACCGCGCACCACCGTGTCGATCTTGGAGCCCCCCTGGGCGGCTGAGGACCCCAGGTTCGCCGTCGTTGCGAGCGGCCCATGCCTCCGGCCTCGTAGACCGCGCGTCACCCCGAGACAGTCGGTTGGGGCACGCCGTCGAGCGGCCGGAGGAATCGGCGCTCGTACCGCTTGATGCATCGGGTCTCACGAGCCAGTGCGAATGCCTCCTGGCACTCCGGGTCGGACATGCTGTCCATGCGGTACTGCTCGTAGGTGGCGAGGCTGGGGAACGAGAAGAGGGCGAACGCGATGTCGCTGTCGCCCTCGCTCGGCAGGAAGTAGCCGTGGTGCGTCCCGCCGAAACGGTTGACGAGCAGGACCCAGCGGCGGCCGTACTCCTCGAAGTCCTCGAGCTTGTCGGCGTCGATCTCGTACTTCAGATGAATGGTGATCACGCCCTGCATCTTGCCGTGTGACGGATCGGGCGCGTCGCCGGCCTCCGGGATGGGGTGCGGGCACTCCGGGAGGCCGGTCTCAAGATCCGTGGACCTCGCCGTATGACTGCGATCTTCCGGTTACTCCGGATAGAGGGCGGACAACCGGGGCAGTCGGCGAGTCATTTCGTCGTGGTCATCGAAATCGAAGTTCCAGGTGGGGTCCAGTCCCCGGCAGGGGATGGTGGCTGGGTTCGCGGGTGGCTGATCACCAGTCGCCGAGACGTGTGCGTTCCAGGCTATGCCCAGCATGTCCTCACCCTCCAGCTCGACGCCGTCGGCTGCGGCAGTTTGCACTACGGACAGTTCTGCCAGGGCATCGGGGTCAGCGACTACGCACTCGTAGACTTCACGGCCCTGAGCGATCAGCCAGCCGCGGAAGTAGTCGAAGCCGTCGTCAGAGCACCCACCGTTGGCGATGTAAGCAGCGGCCCACAAAGGATTGGTGCGTGAATCAGCTACCAGACCCCACAGCACCTGTTCAGCGGCGACGATCTCCTCGACCGGCCGGGAAGCCAGCAGCAAGGTCGCCTCGCGAGCGACGACTTCGCCGTCGTCCGGATTGGCCGCCTGATCGCGTGCGGCCTCAATGAGTTGCCAGAACTGCTGCTTGTCCATGAAGGCAGAGTTTGCCACCTGGTACTGACATCGGGCCTGTCGTGGGAGCTCGGCCGATCAGAGCAGCCACGCTCGAAGAACGCCGCGGCGTCGCCACGCGATACGACGACTCGCGGTCCGCGACGAGGCGACCTTCCTCGTCGCGGCCATCAACGAGTGGCTGTGACCACCGCCCAGGCGTGTCAGGTCCGCAATTGCGCCTGGTCGTTGTCCGTCGCTGCATAGCCGGGCACGGACGGCCACCGAACCGTCAGTACCACCGACTCCTCCTCCGCGAACCATGAGTGATCGACTCCGCGCCCCCACACAACGTAATCACCCTGCCCCTCCAGAAGGACGCTGCGGCCGGGCAGTTCGACGCGGAAGCGGCCGCTGATGAGAACCAGGAGAGCCGTGCGTTCCTCGCCCCTCACCCACTGCGCTCGCACATCGGCACGGGGGTGGACGCCCCATTTTATCTCCAGGGCCGCGCTGTGGCGCGGGTCGCCAACGTCCTTGAAGTGCCCGAGGAGCCACCCTCGGTCCAGTGCCGCATCCTCGCCCGCGTTGCCCACGTACACGCTGTCCTTCACATAACCGAACGCTAGCAGCCGCTCTTGTGCGCGCAATCAGCGCTTTCGATACACGCCCTGAGCCGCGGCGGCGGCCAGGCAGCGGGTGTTCCACAGCATGTCGGTGTTGAGGAGAAGGCCAAAGGCTGAGAGCAGGTCCCCCTGGCCGTCGCGAAACGCCTGGCGGATATGTCCGCGTCCGCCGTGGCAGATCGCGCGGGACAGGCGGTGACGGGACTCCTGCACGGTCGTCGCCCGCGGCAGCGGCTCTACCGAATACCATCGAGCCGAACGCCGTCACGACGGCGTCCAACCCGCCCGCCCGGCTGCCGCCCTACGAACAGGGCAGACGCACGAGTCCGGAGCCTATGCGTCGAACAGGACCGTGGGACGCCTTCGAGCGCCTCGGCGGTCCGCGCGAGGCGCTCCTCGATCTTTCACGTCCTACTCCACTCGCCCGGGCCCGGTCGCGGCCTGCACTTCGTGTCCGGACGGTACGGTCAACGTCGTGTCCGGGGCCAGGTCGGCCCGCACCTCGCGCGCGGCGCGGGTGCCGGATGCCATGGCACCCTGCACCGATCCGGTCGCCCGGTGGTCCCCGCATACGTATCGGCCCGCACCGAAGCGGGTGGTGCGGCTCAGCGGCCAGGGCGGCGTCATGGCGGGCAGCGCGTCCTCCACCGTGTACGTGGCGACCGGCTTCCACCCGCTCGTCCCGGTGCCGTACAGCTCGGCCAGGCGTCCGCGTACCGCCGATTCCCTGCCCGGCAGGTCGGCCCCGAGTACGGAGGTCGACACCAGAGCAGTACCTGGCGGGGCGTAGGTGGGCGTGACCTCGGTCAGAACACAGGTGTTCAGGACGGCCAGGCTGCTGTCCACGACCAGGGTCGGCTCGGCCAGTGGCGAGGCGTCGGCCGCGTGGTAGTAGGTCGTCACCGTACGGCCGTCCGGCACCGGCAGGCCCGGCAACAGACGGGCGGCCGTCGGCCCGTCCGTCGCCACGACGACCGTGGGAGCCGGCCGTTCACTGCCGTTCTCCAGGAGCACTCCGAAGTCGGTCACCGCGGCAACCGGGGTACCGAGTCGGAGGGTACCGTCCGGCAGGCCTGCGGCGAGCTGGGCAGGCACCGCACCGATGCCCTCGGCGGGCAGGCAGAGGGAGCCCCGCGCCATACTGCGCCAGACAAGGTGGAAGAACCGGGCGGAAGTCACCAGATCGTCTTCCAGGAAGACTCCGGCCAGGAACGGCCGCAGCAGGTCCTCCACTGCACGCGGAGAGATTCCGGCGTGACTGAGGGCCGACGAGGTGGTCCGGTCCGGCCTGCGCTTGAGAGATCCGGCGGGAAGCAGGACATCACGCGCGGTGAGGGCGACGAGCGCGGCAAGGTCGCGAGCCGAGAGAGCCCGCCCGGGCAGCAGGCCTGCGGCCTCCCCCGGATGCCTGGTCGGGTCGGCGATCCGCACCTGACCCGAGGGCGTCTGGGCGAGGAGCCCGGCGGTGAACGGCCGGAGGCGCAGCTCTCGCAGGGCAAGGCGCCTCTTCACCTGCGGATAGGCGGTGTTGAAGACCTGGAAGCCCCGGTCCAGCAGGAAGCCGTCCTGACGGTCCGTTCGCATCCGGCCACCGACGCGGTCGGAGGCTTCCAGCAACTCGACAGTCAGCCCGGCCCTGCTCAGATCCAGCGCGCAGACGATGCCGGCCAGTCCGGCACCGACGACGAGGACGTCGGGCAGCGGACGCCGCTGTTCGGTCATCACCCATCTCCTCCCTCACTGTGTGAAGTACCTGCCGCTGTCAGCCGATCACGAACCGGACGCCGATGCCAGGAACCGCCCCGGAGCTCGGCCGATGCGTCACGGTTTAAGAGCCGTCAAACCGGCCGTGACCGCATGGTGTGGAACGGTGAGGCCATCGGGCCGCCCGGGTGGCAGAGCACCTCGTATGGGCCCTTCGACGATGTATGGACCAGCGTGGCGCCGTCTGTATCGGTGTTCCGTCATGGGGCACACCCGCCGAGTGAGTTCCGTAGGGCCGGATCCATGACCTCTTCCGCCGATGCAGCGCGCCGGCGCCTGAGGTCAGGGCCTCCCCGGCTCCAGGTCCCGACGTACGGTGTCGAGCCGGGTCAGCAGGCGCTCGCCCCGGCACTTGGCCAGCATGGTCGCGGACGCCCTTCGGCGGAAGACGGCAACGATCTCAGAGCAGTCGTCCGAGCATCCGAAGGCCACACCTCAAGCCGGGCCCTGCCCGGCACAGGCCCCAGCAACGGCCTTGTGTGGAAAACCTGTTCGCGACAAGGAATCGGGTGCCTACCGGCCCGGACCCCACCGCAGCCGCCGTCATCCGGCTCCGCACATGATCGATCCGGCAGAACCTCCTCGGCGGACTACAAGCCCGTGCCACCCGTGAACGGGAAGAGCGGATAGCTCTCCACGCACGGCCCTCCGGGCGGGTGGTCCGGCCAACCCATGCCCAGCCGGTACAGCAAGGTCAGCGCGACGACGACTACGAGCAGTACGAGCCACAGGAGCGGCTGCCCGCCCCGAAGCGTCCGCCGTCGTAGCGTGAGTGGGAACGGAAGTAGCAGCAGAGTCATGCACAGCCACACGACAGGCATCATCATCTGCAGCCCGATGTTGTTGCTCGCGTCGTTCCCGAGTGGGCAAGTCGCCCACGACCGGATGGTCCACGCTGTGCCGCCGTACACGCCCAAGGCCGCGAGAGCGGGAGCAGACACGTACCAGCCGCATCCAGGAGCGGAAGCAGGCGATCCGTCTGCCGCCTTCGAGACGTGCATCCCCTCTGCCACCCCCTGGAAGTCGCTCCGCAGAGTGACCGAACGAACGAACTGGCCGACAATCCGCGGCGACTGCGGCGACTCTACTGACGCTGACCGAAGAACCAGCAGTTGTCTCCGTGCAAGCCACCCACATCAAGCCTCACAGGGCCCACCAGCAGTACATACGGCGACCGTCCGCTCGTGCGCGACCGGCCAGACCCGACAGCACCACCAGCGCCTCGGCTGCGGCGTCAGCGGCGATTCCGGATGCCTGGAGCTCCTCGGTCTCGGACCATGGCCCGGCGGCCTCGACGAGGGAGGCGTGCGCGGCCGATGCCAGCGCCTCCTGCAGAGTGTCGGAGACACTCACGATGAACGCGCTCTCCGCTTCCGGAGACGAGAGCAGTTGCCCCGAGCGGGGGCGTCGGGTTGCTTCATCGTAGGCACAGCCGGTCAGGATCGCTTCGAGCTGGGCCGTCACCACAACGGGATCGATGCCTCTCAGCGCCACCACGTCGTAAACAGAAGGGTCGGGTCCGCCAGGCTGTTCCAGAACGCGGACAGCTGTGTCGTCGTCGGCCGCAGAGAAGTAGTCGCACATCACCATGCGGTGATGCTCCCATCCAGCACTGACAGCGCGTCCGGCTGCGCGTCGTTGACCAGTCAGGACTGGCTCAAGGGGGGCCGCCAGCATGTCGGCCGACCAGATTCCGAAGGTGGCGGCGGCCCTTCCGTGATCCTCGGTGAGTGGTTGTCGGTGAGATGGGTGAACGACTGCGGCTCCCCACGGCCGGCAGACGTCCGTGAGACGGGTCGCGGTTCCAGGCCGCGTGGGGCATCTGCTCCCGTGGAAGGCGGACTTCGCCGGCGCCACAGGGCAGGCGAAGCAGGTCCGGCGGGCAGGGGCGTTTCGAGTGGGGTGACCGACTGGCGCCCCTTCCGGAAAACAGTTTGCCCGGGTGCCCGCGCTGCCCCACCATCTGCCCATGACTACGACCCTGGCCGTTCCGTCGCCGATGTCCACCGATCGATCGGTGCGGGCCCAGCAGCGGTCCAGCCGATCGCAGAGACCTGCTCACCCGCACTTGTGACCGCCGCCCTGGTCGCGGGACTGCTCGCCGGCTATGGCATCGCCCTACCGGTGGGAGCGGTCGCGGCGTACCTGGTAGCTCTGACAGCCCGCACGTCACTGAGAATCGGCGTGTTCGGCGCGCTGGGTGTCGCAACTGCTGACGGCCTGTACGCGCTGATCGCCGTGGTCGGAGGCTCCGCGCTCACCCCCCTCATCGAGCAGATCGTGCTTCCACTCCGCTGGGCCTCCGCCGCCCTGCTCGTCGCGCTGGCCATGCAGGGTGGTGCCACCGCCGTCCACAGGTACCGCAGCCGGCAGGCGACGATCCGTATCGACGAACCGCCTCCCACCCCTGTTCGGGCCTATGCGGTGTTGTTGGCGATCACGATGATGAATCCCATGACCGTGGTCTACTTCGCGGCACTCGTGCTCGGCAGCGAGGTCACGGCCACCGCGGACCGCCCGCAGCAAGCCGTGTTCGTCATCGCCGCCCTCGCGGCATCCGCCAGTTGGCAACTGCTCCTGGCCGGTGGGGGCGCACTGCTGGGCCGGGCGCTGACCGGCCCTCGCGGACGGCTCCTCACCGCCATGGCGTCCAGCAGCCTCATCACCGCGCTCGCCGTCCATCTTCTCGTGACGGCACCCTGACGGCCCCGTGCTCGCGAGCGTCGGACGCGGATCCGGACGGTCGCGTCGGGTGGACGGACGGGCGGTCGCGTCGGGCGCGGACGGCCGGACGCGCCCGTGAGGAGCTGCGCTGCGGTGCCGTCCCGGGCCGTCGGCTCCGGCTGACACACTCCCCCTCATGGACACCACACCCGAGCACATGGGTTCCCGGATGGCGGCCGGTTGGACCGTGGCGCTCGCAGGCCTCGGAGCGGTCACCGGATTCGTCTGGGACGGGCCTTTCCTCGCCGTCGCCTGCGCGCTCTCGCTGGGAGGCGGCGCCGCCCTGGGCGCGCTGCTTTCCCACCGCCGAATGATCGCGACCATCCGCGAAGGACAGGGCGAGGCCGCTGCCCTCGGGTACGCCGACGGGATCGGGGACATGGTGGTGCTGGGCATATCCGCGTACGGGGTCTCCGTCTTTCCGCTGTCCGGCCCCGATGCGGTGAACCCCGCCGAGCGCACGGCACGCCGCAAGGCCGCTTATCTCCTCACCGCCGCCGAAGGGCTTCCTCATCACATTCGTGAGGCCGCTGCCGCCGCTCTCGAGGCGATCGACGACGCGCGTGACGCGGACGCCCGGTCCGCGATCGACGTACTCGTGAAGGCGGTCCATGAACAGCGTCGCCGCACGTGACCGTGACCGGCCCCGGCCCGTCGGGCAGGGCTGCCGGCCGGTCACACCGTGATCGGCCCCGGCCCGTCAGGCGTTGGGGTCGAAGGGGATTCCGGCGGGCTTGGCCTTTGCGAGGTGGGCGTTGAAGTTGCCGTCCTTGAGCCCGAACACCGCACTGCCGAAGTTCGCCTGGACCAACTTGTCCCGTACGCCCGCGGGATAACCGTTCCAGCCGACGAGGGTGGGGTACCTCCACCCGTGGTAGTGGTTCTCCGGCGGCTCGTCGTTGCTGTTCGCGGGGCGGAAGCAGTGCGTGCTCAGGCCGTCCTTGTGGTAGACGACCTTGGGGTGCGTTCCGTCCCACCGGATCTGGTCACGGTTGTAGATGTCGAAGTTGCCGTGGGCCGAGGTGGAGACGTAGCGGGCCTCGTTGTTCTGCACCCAGACCACGACGTGCTCCCAGTCGTGCCGGTGTCCGCCCAGCCCGCTGCCGGCCACCGCCTGGTCCTTCTCGAAGTAGAGCCCGTAGATGATCGCGCACCAGCCGTTGTTGCACTTGTAGCGCGCATACCCGTTGGTGTTGTCCAGGTCTCCGGCGTCACGGCAACTGCCGTTGACCGCACCGGTGGTGTTCAAGCCCGGGGATATCGCCCCGTCGGGACCGATCGCCGGAGTCGGGTAGCAGCCGTCCGTGTCGTAGTCGAAGGCAGGCTGGAAGGTCTGCTCCATTCCGTCCGCGTTCGCGGGGAGGGCGGGCGGCGGGGCAGCGAGCGCACTGCTCGCGGAACCGATGACCAGCGTAAGGGCGCCGGCGACGACGAGCGACACCCTGCGGAAGCGGGCTCCGGACTTCATACATCCTCCAGGTTGGCGCGTGGCGGGGGCACGCGACCATCCTTGGCATGCCCACCACAACCGTAATGAACCCTTCCACCTGGCCCAACACCCTCTGGAAGCCGAAGCGATGAACGTTCGGCCAACGCACGGGGACGAGCCGCGGTGCCCGGCGTCCTCCGCATCGCGCGCACGACGCCGGAGAGTCAGGGCCCACCGGTGGGGCCCTCGGCCCTGGTGCACCACCCTCGGCCGCTGTTGAGCAAAAGCGTGTTCACTCCGGGTGCGTGGCGGAGGCGGACCGCGTGGCCGAGGCGGACCGCGCGGCGGGGGCGGCTCCGCCCGGGCGGAGGGCCCACGGCACGGGCTCCGTGTTCGTCAGCCACTGATCGGCGATCAGGAGCCGGATGACCAGGAGCCGTAGCCCACGTGGCTGCTTCCCCCATCCCATCCCCGTGCACAGCTGCTTCACGGACGGGCCGTGGCCGTGCGACGCACGGAAGTCCGCGGCGAACCGCGCGACGCGAGGCCCTTCGTCGGGATTGCTGTCCTTCCACGCGTCGAAAGCGGCCCGCACCGCCTCGTCGAACTGGGCGGGAACCGGAGTGCGCATGAAGGCCTCCGCCACCCTCACGGGGGACATCGAGCACAGCGTGCACTTCTCGACGGCCTCGGCGTGCCGGCGCAGCGCCGGACTCGCCTGCGCCTTCCACTCGTCCCAGGTCATCGTCGGCGCCTTCGTGCGGGGCGTGACGAGCGGCAGGGCGTGCATGCCAGAGAGATGCCGCACCGCGTCCCCCAGGAGGTAGCGGTTGCCGTCCAGTTCGCTCAGGAAGCCCTTGGCCAGCAGCTCGGGCAGGGCGGCATGACAGTGCCCGGGCAGACCGGCCGGGAGGCTGCCGTGGTCGTCGGCCGGTGCGTGGGCGGCCAGGAACAGTGCGGCCAACCGTGCTGCGACCGAGGTCTTCCTGGCCGGTTTGGCGGTCAGGACCCGGCTCGTCCACCCCGACACCCGGGACCGGGTCAGCTTGGCGAAGGGCAGCGGGCGGTCCGAATCGACCGCGAACTCCGGTACGGCGATCGCCACGGGCACATCGGGGTCTCCCTCGATCAGATCACCCTGCGCCTGCCATCCCAGAGCGCCGACAGCGGCGACAGCGCCTTCCGCGTCAACCAGGCGCAGCGAACGCAGATCCTGCCCGGTGAGGTTTCCGATGCCACTCCGTGCGGCACGGATGGCGACGACCACGGCGAGGAGCTGCGCGTCGGCCCCTTCGAGCGGCAGCGAGCCGACGTAGGACAGCAGCCGACGGGCGGCTTCTCCCTGTCGGGCCGTCAGCAGGAAGGGCTTCGGAGGCTTCGCCACCGCCGGGGCGGCCGGGACATGGGACGTACTGGGCGAGGAGAGAGGCACGTCCGGTACAACGTGCGCCCGGGGCCGAGGTCACGGTCACCGCCGTACTGCTGTGCGACATCGGCCCGGTGGGCAGGCACGCGCGCCGGTAAACGATATGAACGCAATGACGTGACCCCTGGCCATCGGACGGAGCGTGGCCCAGCATCGGCCGCCTCACCGACATGCGCTCAGCAACCAGGAGGACACATCGTGCCCACGTCCGTCATCAGGCCGGGTTCCCGCAGACGACTGCTCACCGTGGTGGCCTGCGGCCTGGCGGGACTCCTCGGCGCGGGGCTCCTGGGCCCCGCCCGGCCCGCCGCCGCGGCCGGGCCGCCCGTCGGGGTGCCCTGTCCGGCGGAGGTGACGGCCGAGGCCACGTGTTATGCGGGGCAGGACTCCCACGGCGCCCACTACGCCATCGCCGTTCCGCGCGACTGGAACGGCACTTTGGTCATGCACGCGCACGGTGGCCCCGACCTGGGAGCGGGATCGGACCCGCAGCGGAGCATGGACGACCTCGGGCGCTGGTCGGTCATGGTCGAGGAGGGCTATGCCTGGGCAGGGTCCTCCTACCGCCGCGGCGGGTACGGAACGAGGATGGCGGCCACCGACACGGAGAACCTGCGCCGCCTGTTCGTCAAGGAGTTCGCACGCCCGCGGGCCACGCTGATCCACGGCCAGTCCTGGGGCGGCAATGTGGCGGCGAAGGCCGTGGAGATGTACGCGGCCGGCGGCAGGCCGGCCTACGACGGCGCGCTGCTCACCAACGGCGTCCTGGCGGGCGGTTCCCGGGGCTACGACTACCGTGTGGACCTCCGTGTCGTCTACCAGTACTACTGCGGAAACCACCCGCGCCCTTCCGAGCCCGCGTACCCGCTGTGGATGGGGCTGCGGGAAGGTTCGACGATGACCGCCGCGGGTCTGCGCGCCAGGCTCGAGGAGTGCACCGGCTACACCACGCCACCGGCCGGCCGGACACCCGCCCAACAGCGCAACCTGGACGACATCCTGGCCGTGACGAAGATCCCCGAGCGGACGTTGGAGTCACATCTGCGCTTCGCGACCTTCACCTTCCGCGACATCGTCCAACGGCTGGACGGACGGAACCCGTTCAGCAACGACAAGGTGCGCTACGGCGGGTCCCACGACGACGGGGCGCTCAACGCCGGTGTGCAGCGCTTCGCCGCCGACCCCGTCGCACAGCGTGATCTGTCGTACGACAGCGACCTGACCGGGCGCGTCTCCATCCCCGTTCTGACGATGCACGCGATCGACGACCCCACCGCCTTCGTCGAACACGAGGATGCTTACGGCGCCACCCTCGAAGGCGCCCACCGCGACCGCCGTCTCGTCCAGACGTTCACGCAGGAGAGCGAGCACAGCGGGCTGAGCACTGCGGAGTACGCCAGTGCCGTGGAGGCGCTGTCCGACTGGGTGCGGACGGGCCGGAAACCCACCCCCGCCTCCGTCTCGGCCATGTGCCCCTCCTTCGACGCGGCCTACGGCACGGGTTGCTTCTTCCGGCCCGGTTACGTCCCCGGCTCCTACG
Source organism: Streptomyces clavifer (assembly GCA_014651175.1). Taxonomy (GTDB): domain Bacteria; phylum Actinomycetota; class Actinomycetes; order Streptomycetales; family Streptomycetaceae; genus Streptomyces; species Streptomyces clavifer. The sequence goes on from BMWJ01000013.1 coordinate 47,169, forward strand.
CGTCACGGGTGAACCCGCGGCCGGGAGCGGAGCACTGGCCCGCGATGACAAGGGCGCAGGAACGGAAGTGGAGCCGCCTCGAAAGCGTGGGCATCGCCCCCTGAACCGAGGGCGGGCCACAGGGAGGAGCGCCGGACCGGGGAAGGCGGGGCAGCGTTCGCGATCCGCCCGGTGCTCCCCCGCGTCTCCTGTTGCACGCCGCCTCGACGCGCCGCCCTGCCTGCGCCTCACCGGGGGCCTGCGGGATCCGGCCGGCAGACCCCGCTGACGACTGCGCGGCTGGTGGGCACGGACACACAGCGGCGGCGGACCGCGATGCGGTCCGCCGCCGCTGTGTGTCCGTCGTGGGGGATCAGTTGTCGTCGGTCTCCTCTGCGGTGATCTTGCCGTTCTCCGCGTTCACCTCGAAGGCGGTCCTGTTCCAGTCCTCAGTGACGACGTCGACCTCCCAGACCAGGGTCTGGGTGTCGTTCTCGTCGAGGTCGACCGAGGTGACCGTGCCCTTCTTCTTGTCCGTGGCGACCTTGGCCGCCTGCTGCGGCGTCTGCGTCGCCTTGGTGAGCCAGTCCGCGAGTTGCTGCTTGTCGGCGTCGGTCTGGTCCTCGTCCGGGACGGAGTCGATCACGTCGCCCGACACCGCGTCGATGGTGACGGTGTGCGCGGTGCCGTCCTTCTCGACAACCTCCGCGATCCACTTCGGGCCCGTGGAGCTGCCGCTCGGGCTCGGGCTGCCGCTCGCACTGCCGCTCGGGCTCGGGGTGCCGTAGGGGCTCGGGCTGGCGCTTCCGTCACCGCCGGCGCTCTGACTGGGGCTCGCGCTGGGGCTGGCGTTGTCCTCGTCGTCCAGACCCTCGAGGTCGATCTCCGTCAGCTTCCCGCCGGACACCTCACCCACCGCCGTCGTGGCGGCCTTGTCGAAGGTGACCTTGACGGTCGACAGGAAGTCCTTGCGCCGGGTCTGGGCCTCGGTCAGCTGGGCCGTGCTGGAAGGACTCCCGGACGGGGTGGTGGTCTGCTTCGGAATGACCTTCGCAGCCTCTGAGGTCGCCGCGGCTGTCTTGTCACCGCTGTCCTGCCCGCAACCGGTCACGAGGGCGGAAGCAAGGACGGCGCACAGGGCGCCGACGACACGGAGTCGGCGGGTGCGCGAGGAAACGGTCTTGTTTCGGCGGGTCTCAAGTCTCATACCCGCATGCCTAGCCGCCTCGGCGATCAGTCATGTTGTCCGCCCGGTGGCTGTCACCCGATCGACGGTGCGGTCCGCCCATTCGCCGGGCCGCTCGGTCCCCGGGCGCGGCGGAGGCCGTCCGGGCATCCACGGGCCCCGCCACACGGCGAAGGGCGCCGGTTCGGGACCGGCGCCCTTCGTACGGGGTCCGCGGGACGTCAGGCGGTGAGCCGGACGTCGGACGGCACGGCCGCCGGCATCACCGTTCCCGCCGACGGTACGGCTCGCAGCTGCGCTTCCGCGGCATGCAGGGCTTCGTGGACGGTCCTGGTTCCGGTGGTGACACACAGGGTGTAGGACACGTCCTCGAGTTGCCGGACGCTCTCGGGAGTTCCGAGCCGTGCACGAGCGCTTCGGAGTGCTTCGTAGCGCTTGACGAGATTCCGCAGCGTTGCGGGATGGGCCATCAGCACGGCAGTTCCTCTCCACAGGGCGGCCGGGAGCGTATGGCCCCGCGCCGACGATGTCCGATCGCGCCGGCGTTCCGCCCGGCGTCACGGGCGGCCGTGCGAAGCTGACAGCACGCGTCCGGTCCCTTGCACACGATGGTCGCTCCGCCTCACCGAATCCGCATCCGCAGTCACTCGGGGTGACGAGGCAGGGCTTCCGAGCGCCGCGCGCGCCGGTGCGAAACAATGGGAGCATGAGAGGTCTGCCGTACAGCCGGTTCCCGGTCGGGAGGTCATCATGAATTGCCCGGAGAGCTACGAACTGATTTTCCGGACGACGGCTGCCGAGGACGATGTGGTCGTCGTCCACCTGACAGCCCGGTCCGGTGCCGGGGGCTACCCGGTCTACGAGGACGAGTCCGGGATCGTCCGTGCGGAGGTCAGCGAGCGCGGCGAGGTGCGCATGCTGGCGAGCGGCGGGCACCAGGCGCCGCGGGTGCCACTGCTCGCCCGTCCGCTGACCCACGGGGCGGCCGGCCGCACCGACCAGTGAGGTCTCCGCCCCTGCTCGCCATGCCGTCCTGATGTCTGTTCATGCCCACACATCTTCCGAATGTGTTTACTTTCCAGAGATGCGACCGTAGCCTGCTGGTGAAACCACAGACTCGGGCATGAAACGGAAACGTAACCACATGTACGGACCGGAGCGTCAACAGGAGATCCTCCGCCTCGCCGGAGAGAGCGGCCGCGTCGACGTGCTGTCCCTGGCCGAGGAGTTCCAGGTGACCGCCGAGACCGTCCGGCGTGATCTCAAGGCCTTGGACCGGGCAGGGCTGCTGCGCCGCGTGCACGGGGGCGCGATCCCTGCCGGGCGGCTGGGTTTCGAGCCCGGTCTCGCCGAGCGCGACACCGTGGCGGCCGACGAGAAGGACCGCATCGCCGCCGCCGCGCTGGGTGAGCTCCCCGCCGAGGGCAACATCATCATCGACGCGGGAACGACGACCGTCAGGCTGGCCTCGGCCGTGCCGCTCGACGCCGGTCTCACCGTGGTCACTCACGCGCTGCCGGTCGCCGCTCGACTTGCCGACCATCCGGGGATCTCGCTGCACCTCGTCGGAGGCCGGGTGCGGCACCGCACCAGCGCCGCCGTCGACGCCTGGGCCCTGAGCGCGTACAACGAGATCAATGCCGATGTCGTCTTCCTCGCCACCAACGGCTTCTCCGCCGCCAGTGGCCTGACCACGCCTGACCTGGCCGAGGCCGCGGTGAAGCGCGCGGTGATCACAGCGGCCCGCCGCGTGGTGCTCCTCGCCGACTCGGGCAAGTTCGGCCAGGAGCACTTCGCTCGCTTCGGCGACCTCGCCCAGGTGGACCTGCTCATCACCGATACGGGGCTCAGCCCCGAGGACGCCCGGGCCATCGAGAGCCGGGGCACGGAAGTAGTACGCGCATGATCCTGACCGTCACCCCCAATCCCAGCCTGGACCGGACGTACGAATTGCCCGGGCTCACCCGGGGCGCCGTCCTCCGGGCCACCGCGGACCGTGTCGATCCGGGCGGCAAGGGCATCAACGTCTCGCGTGCGGTCGCCGCAGCCGGGCACCGCACGGTGGCTGTCGCACCTCTGGGCGGGCCGGAGGGCAAGCTGCTGGCCCGCCTCCTGGGCGAACACGGCATCGAGGCCGCCGGAGTGCCGATCGCCGGCAGCACCCGTGTCAACATCACCCTCGTCGAACCCGAGGGGACACTCACCAAGGTCAACGCGGCGGGACCCGACATCTCCGAGGCAGAGGCCGAACGCCTGCTGGACGCCGTCCGCACCCGGTCGGCGGGCACGGAGTGGATCGCGTGCTGCGGCAGTCTGCCGCGCGGCCTGCCGCCCGAGTGGTACGCCGAGCTGGTCGCCCGCAGCCACCGCGCGGGAACCCGGATCGCCCTCGACACCTCCGGGGCCGCGCTGGTCGCGGCGCTGCGCGAGCGCCCGGACGTGATCAAGCCGAACACGGAGGAGCTCGCCGAGGCCGTGGGCCGACCGCTCGCGACGGTCGGTGACGCGCTCAAGGCCGCGCAGGAGCTGTGCGAGCTCGGGGCACGGTCCGTGCTGGCCAGTCTGGGCGCCGCGGGCCAGCTGCTGGTGGAGGGATCCGGAGCGTACTTCGCCGGCGCGCGGGTGGATGCCGTGCGCAGCAACGTCGGCGCGGGTGACGCGTCCCTCGCGGGCTTCCTCGCCGCCGGCGGGACGGGCCACGCGGCGCTCTCCGCCGCGGTGGCCCATGGCGCGGCCGCCGTGCAGCTCCCCGGAAGCGTCATGCCGGCCCCGGCCGACCTCGATCTGTCCGCGGTCGTCACGACCTCGGACATCCCCATGGACCTCGCTCTGACGGAGCCGTCCCCATGACCGTCGTGCGACTGTCCAGCCGCACGAACCACGTCCCCCGCCCCGTCCCCAGGACGGTCCACGAGCAAGGAGCCCCGCGATGAGTGAGCTGATCACCGCGGAACTGGTCGACCTCGATCTGTCCGCCGAGACGAAGAACGAAGCTGCCCGTTCCCTGGCCGAACGGATGGTGACGGCCGGCCGTGTCACCGACCTCGACGGTTTCCTGGCCGACGTGGCGGCCCGCGAGGCACAGATGCCGACCGGTCTGGACGGCGGCATCGGCATTCCGCACTGCCGGAGCGAGCATGTCGCCGCGCCGACGCTGGCCTTCGGCCGCAGCGCGCGGGGCATCGACTTCGGTGCCGCTGACGGTCCGGCGGATCTGGTCTTCCTGATAGCCGCGCCGGCCGGTGCGGACGACGCCCACCTCACCATCCTGTCGAGCCTGGCACGGCGGCTGATGGACCCCGCCTTCACCGAAGCGCTGCGGGCGGAGGCGAATCCTGCCGCTGCGGCGGCCCTGATCCGCGGCGAGCAGGCCCCCGCACCGGCCGGCACCTCCCCCGCGGCCGAGCGGAACGCGTCGGCCGACCGGGACACGGCCGACAAACACGTAGCCGACAAGCACGTGGCCGAGGAGGACGTGGCCGACGAGCACGTGCCTGACGAGCCGGTGACCGGCGAGCCCTTCAGGATCGTCGCCGTGACGTCCTGTCCCACCGGGATCGCGCACACCTACATGGCCGCCGAGTCGCTGGAGGCGGCCGCGCGCGCCGAGGGCGTGGTCATCAGTGTCGAGACGCAGGGTTCGGCCGGGTTCAAGCCCCTGGACCCGGCGGTCGTCGCCGCGGCCGACGCGGTCATCTGGGCGCATGACGTCGAGGTGCGGGAGAAGGCACGGTTCGGTGGCAAGCCGGTGGTCGACGTCGGGGTGAAGGCGGGGATCAACCGGCCCGCCGAGCTCATCGCCGAGGCCCGGCGCAAGGCCGAACGCGGCGAGGTCAGTCGCTTCACCGACGACCACGACGGCTCGGACGCCGGAGCGGGAGCCGGCGTGTCCGGTGGCTCCGCCGGGCACTTCGGTGTCCGGCTGCGGACGTACCTGATGTCCGGCGTCAGCTACATGGTGCCGTTCGTCGCCGCCGGGGGCCTCCTGATCGCCCTGTCCTTCGCCATCGGCGGCTACGAGATCGCGAGCGCCCCGTCCGTCGCCGATCACTTCGCCTGGGGCGAGGCGAACAGCTGGGCCGCCCTGCTCAACCAGATCGGCGGCGCCGCGTTCGGCTTCCTGGTCCCGGTGCTGGCGGGGTACATCGCGTACGGGATGGCCGACCGGCCGGCGCTCGTCCCCGGCTTCGTCGGCGGTGCCATCGCGCTCACGATCGACGCGGGCTTCCTCGGCGGCCTGGCCGCCGGTCTGCTGGCCGGTGCGGTCGTGATGGCGATCCAGCGGGTGAAGGTGCATCCCACCCTGCGCGGCATCATGCCGGTGCTGGTGATCCCGTTGCTGGCGTCGATGGTTGTCGGCTTCCTCATGTTCATCGTGGTCGGGAAGCCGATCGCTTCCCTCCAGAAGGCCCTCACCGACGGGCTGAACGGTCTCTCGGGCTCCAACGCGGTGATCCTGGGTGTCGTCCTCGGCCTGATGATGTGCTTCGACATGGGTGGCCCGCTGAACAAGGTGGCGTACGCCTTCGCGGTGGGCGGTCTGGCCGACCCGACGGACGGCAGCCTGAAGGTGATGGCCGCGGTGATGGCGGCCGGCATGGTGCCGCCGTTGGCGATGGCGCTCGCCACGACCGTGCGCAGCAGGCTGTTCACGCGGGCCGAGCGGGAGAACGGCAGGGCTGCGTGGGTCCTGGGCGCCTCGTTCATCAGCGAGGGCGCGATCCCGTTCGCCGCGGCCGACCCCCTGCGGGTGATCCCCTCGGTCATGGCCGGCGGCGCGGTCACCGGTGCCCTGTCCATGGCCTTCGGCAGTACGCTCCGCGCCCCGCACGGTGGCGTCTTCGTCGTCCCCCTCATCGGTGGACCGTTCCTCTACCTGCTGGCGATCGCCGCGGGTACGGCGGTGGCCACGGCACTGGTCGTGATCCTCAAGGGCATGCGGCGCAGTCCGGAGGAGACCCCGACGGCCGCCGACGAGCCCAAGGTCCCCTTGGCCGCCTGACTCCCAGCCCGTCCGCGACCAGCGGATCGGAATCCGTCCCTCAGGAGGAACCCATGTACCAGCGCACTGTCTCCGTCGGCTCCCGCAGCGGGCTGCACGCCCGTCCGGCCTCGCTGTTCGTCCAGGCTGCCGCGCGTCAGCCGGTCAAGGTGAGCGTCGCACGCGACGGTCACGACCCGGTCGACGCGCGCAGCATGCTCTCGGTGCTCGCCCTGGCGGCCCAGCACGGCGACGCGCTGGTGCTGTCCGCCGTCGGCGCGGGCGCGCCGGAGGCGGTCGAGGAGCTGGCGACTCTGTTGGCGCAGGACCTCGACGCGAAGGCCTGATCATGACGGTGACGTGGGATCCGGCGGGTGCGGGCGTGCTCCGGCTGCCCTCGGGCCGACTGGTCCGAGGGCGCGGGCTGCGGTACCCCCTGCCCGCGGGCCCCGCGCCCGCCTTCGCGGTGTACCTGCTCGGCAGGCGGCCGCCCCCGGTCGCCTGGGAGGCGCGGTGGCTGCGCTGGCCCGACTTCCGGCTCCCCGCGGACCGTGCGCAGGCCCGGACATTGCTCCGTGAGGCATGGGACCGCGCCGCGACGGACCGCGTCGAGGTGGCCTGCGGGGGCGGTCGGGGACGGACCGGCACGGCGCTGGCCTGCCTCGCCGTCCTGGACGGTGTCCCGGCGGACGAGGCGGTGGCCCATGTCCGGCGGCACTATCACCCCCGGGCCGTGGAGACACCCTGGCAGCGGCGTTACGTAGAGCGCTTCGACCAGGGGTGAAGGACGTCGCCCGGAGGCCGGGGGCACGGGCGACGGATCAGCCGGCGGGGCTCATTCCACCGCGTGCGGCACCGGAACCGTGGCACCGCCCCCGGCACGTACCGCCTCGACGACGTTCTGGTGGAAGGAACGGCTGGCTTCCTCGGAAGGGCACGGCACCGGACTGCCCGCCAGCGTGAACCAGTCCGAGGCGCCGCTGAACTGCACGGCCACCTCCGCCTGCCCTTCGGACCATGTCGTGTGCACGGTCAAGTCCCCGTCCACGACGCCTACCTCTTCGGTGCGCACTCCGCCTGTTCCCGCGAAGACACCGCAGGTAGTCCACGATGCCCAGTTCATGACGCGTCACCTTTCGGGACGAAGACAAGCATGCCCTGCGGACTGCTTCCGAGTATGGCACCGCAGCCATTCACTCGCACGGGTGTACCCCTGCGTATCCCGCCGGTAGCGCACCGCTGCCGGTCAGGGGTGCATCGACGCACCCTTGAGGATCTTGTCCACGGCGTTGCGGGGCCCGTAGACGGCCAGGCCCACGAGATCCAGTCCGTCACGCCCGACGGCCCGCACCGCGGCCCGGTTGGCCTTGTCGTGGCCGGTCGCGAAGAGGTCCGAGGTGAACACGGCCGTCATCGTCCCCCGGCCGACCGCCCGGGTGTGCGCCGTGGTCAGCATCTCCTTCGATCCGGCGAAGACGAGCACGGGCTGGCGGAACATCGGCAGGTACGGAGTGTCGTCGGCGTCGGCGTACGGTTCACCGATCACCTCCGGCGCCTGCGTACCGAGGCCGCTGACCAGGAAGGCGGTGACGTTCAGGCGTTGCCAGGTCTCCAGGTCGTCCCGGAGCAGCACGGCGATCTTGGTGTCGAAGCGTACGGGCGCGTTGGCGTTGTCGTCGGTCATGACCAAGAGCCTGCCGAGCCGCGGGCCGAGAGTCTTGTACGAACTTTGCACGACGGCCCGCGTCGTCCCTCCTTGTAGGCTTTCCTCATGGCTGCACGTCCGGACATCACCGCGTGGCGTCCGCGGGTCGAGGGGATCGACGAGGTCTTCCACGCCCACTTCGCCGACCACGCCTACCCCATGCACACGCATGACTCCTGGACGCTGCTCATCGTGGACGAGGGCATGGTCCGGTACGACCTGGACCGCCATGAGCACGGGGCGCCCAGCTCGGTGGTCTCGCTGCTGCCGCCGCACATTCCGCACAACGGCGACGCGGTGACACCCGAGGGCTTCCGGAAGCGCGTCCTCTACCTGAACACCGCGCAGATCGCCCCGGAGCTCATCGGACGGGCGGTCGACCGCCCCGCGCTGCACGATCCGCAGCTGCGGCACCGTATCCACCAGCTCCACCTGACGCTGGAGCGCCCGGGGGACGAGCTGGAGGCCCAGAGCCGTCTCGCCCTCGTCTCGGAGCGTCTCGCCCAGCATCTGCGCGACCAGCTCGGCGTGCCGCGGCCTGCGCACGACCGCCGGGTCGCCCGTGAGCTGCGGGCTCTGCTGGACCGGCACTACGTGGAGGGGCTGACGCTCCGGGAAGCGGCGGAGCGGCTGCACACCCATCACACCCATCTGGTGCGGGCGTTCAGCCGCGAGTACGGCATGGCTCCGCACCAGTACCTGACGGGCCGGCGCATCGATCTGGCCCGGCGCCTGCTGCTCGGCGGGATGCGCGCGCCCGATGTGGCGTCGTCCGCCGGTTTCTACGACCAGTCCCACTTCTCGCGGCACTTCAAGCGCGTGGTCGGTACGAGTCCGGGGCACTACGCACGCACCGGGACCGCTCTCTACCGACGCTCCAGCGAGCCGCGGACGAACGCCGCCTGACCCGCGTGCTGCAGGTCGTCGGCGATGACGCTGACGAGCCGGGCGCCGAGCGTCACCGGGGGCGACCAGGACGCGTCGACGATGCGGTCCAGTGCCCTGCCGTCGAGCCCCCGGACGAAGGCCAGGCTCTGCTCGTGCACGGCGTCGAAGTAACCGAGGAGCAGGTCGGCCGAGGACACCCGCACGGAGGCCACCTGCGCTGTGCCCTGGCCGTAGCCGGTGGCCTCCTTCGTGAACGGCAGCTCGTAGCGGTCCGCCCAGCCTCGCGCGAACCACACCTGCTCGGTGCCGGCCGCGTCGGAGACATGGTCGTCCTGCACGCGCGTGAGGTGCCACACGAGCCAGGAGATCGAATTCGCGTCCGCGTCGAGCCTGGCGTTGAGCTCGGCGGGGGCCAGACCTTCGACCGCGGCGTGCACCGTTTCATGAATGCGTTCGAACGCGTCGACGAGAATGTCCGCACTGTTCATGGACACACCTTCGCCGGTCCTCGTGCGGGCCCTCGACTCCGACACGCGACCGCGCAGGCACGGGCGGGACCTGTCAGGCGTGCACGGTGTGCAGCCACCCCGTCAGCAGGTCGTTGACCTCGGTGGCGCGTTCCTGTTGGATCCAGTGCCCGCACCCCTCGAGGATGTGCGAGGAGACCAGGCCGGGAAGCGTGCGCGGGTAGGCGGCGATCGCGTCGGCCATCCAGGTGGTGGAGGAGTCGAGGGCGCCACCGATGAACAGCGAGGGCCGGGTGAGCCGTGCTCCGTCCCAGACCGCCAGGTCCTCCCAGTCACGGTCGACGTTGCGGTAGCGGTTGAGTCCGCCGGTCAGGCCCGTCCGCGCGAACTCGGCGCTGTACACATCGAGGTCCGCCTCGGTGAGCCAGGAGGGCAGCGGGCCGCGGGGAAAGCGGTCGCGCATGCGGGCGCCCGAGGGCACGAAGAAGGGACTCGCACCGTCGGGCGGGGGCATCGTGTCGGCGGAGAGTGCCGAGTAGAAGCCGGCGAGCCACCCGCGCACGTCGGGGTCGATCTCCGCCTCGGCACGGCCGGGCTCCTGGAAGTAGCTGACGTAGAACTCCTCGCTGCCGCCGATGCGGGCGAATCCTTCGGTGGGCCGCATCGGGTTCCACGGGGCGTAGGGAACGCTGAGCATCGCCGCGGCGGTGAACATGTCGGGCCGCAGCAGCGCGCTGTTGGCGGCGACCGGCGAGCCCCAGTCGTGTCCGACGACCGTGGCCGTCTCCTCCCCCAACGCATGGACGACTCCGACGTTGTCGCCGACGAGGGCCGTCAACCGGTAGGCGTCCACATCGTCGGGGGCCGACGAGCGCCCGTATCCCCGTACGTCCACGGCGACCGCTCGGAAGCCCGCCGCGGCGACGGCCGGCAGCTGGTGGCGCCAGGAGTACGACGTCTCGGGGAAGCCGTGGATCATGAGGACGAGGGGGCCGGTGCCCTGCTCGAGCAGATGGATCCGGCCACCGGGGCCGTCCACCAGCCGGTGGACGGCCCCGGGGACGGACGAAGAGGGCTCAGGTGTGGAAGCGGGCTGTGGCATGGATCCTCCTGGGGTTCCCGGTACCGGTCTGCGTCACGATCATTCGGCGCGACCGCGTCCCCGGGCAAGTGATCTTGCCGTTCCGGCAAGCCAGCGGTTTCACACCAGCAGGTGCAGGAGGTGACCGCAGCCCGTGGCCTCGTCCGGGTGCCGGGCGAGAACCTCGTACGCACCGCGTTCGTACGCGCCGGTCTCCCACACCCCGTCGGGTGCCCGCCTCAGGAACAGGAAGTCGGTGGGGGTGGGGACCGGTTCGTGGACGCCTTCGATGCGGTAGTAGTCGTCGGGCACCCGTGCCGCGTGGAGCGCGGCCCGCAGTTCACGGCGTTCCATGGGGGCGGTTACGCGCCCGCGGGCGTCAGGTAGGCGTGGTCCAGCAGCCACTTCACGTTGAGCCTCTCCCCGGCACCCGGGTCGAGGAAGACCGCGTCGAGCTTGATCTGCTGCCCGCCGCCGCGCTGCTCGAACCACGGCGCGATGCCGCCCTGCCAGACCCAGAACGGCTTGGCGACCTTGTAGACACGGTAGTCGCACGGTACGGCGGCGTCACGGGTGTTGAGGTTCTGCGGAGGCAGGGCCCGCTCGGTGTAGGCGTCCCCGGCCGGTGCCAGGTAGCTGCCGTACTCCGATCCGAAGCGGTCCAGGCGCTGTCCCGGGCGCAGCTTGGCGGGCTCCTTGTCGATCTCTCCGTTGACCTCGGCGAAGCCGTCGTTGGGCGGGTACTTCCAGCTGCCCGTGCCGGCGGGGCCCTCCCAGTACTTCGTCAGGAAGGCGGACGGCGACAGGTCTCCCGTGCGCTTGTACCCCTTGAGCAGCGGGCCGACGGGGGCCTGGGCCGGCTTCGGCAGCCACTTGGGTCCCAGCCGGGCATCGTCGAGGTACTCACCGGTGCACGGGTCGTGGCGGACGGCCGCCGACGCGGTCCCCTGGTGCGGCGCGGCACTCGCGGCGGGGGCTGCCACGAGCCCTGCGGCGATGCCGATCGTCGCAAGTGCGGTGCGGATGCGGTTCATTCGGAGGTCCCCTCGATTGCCGGTGAACATACGGGCCGAACACGAAGGGTAGTTGCTCGCTGGCGCGGAGTGCTCACGCCATGCCGTCGGGAGCCCGGCCGCCGAGGACGGCCGGGCTCGGCGTGTCAGCCCGCGGCGGGATCCGGTACGAGACCGTCGGCCGCCAGGCCCTCGAGGACCGCCGCCCCCAGGGCCTGGACGGCGGACATCGGGCGGACCATCACGGTGAACTCCTTGATGCGGCCCGCCTCGTCGAACTGGAGCAGGTCGATCCCGTGGATCTCCCTGCCGTTCACGGATGCCCTGAACAACAGGATCTCCGACGGGACCTCGGCGCCCTCCGCGCTGGTGAGGGCCTCGCCCTCGAGGTGTCCGACGTACCGGAAGCCCTCGAAGGTGCGCAGGAGCACGCCGAAGAGCCCGAGCACCATAGGCCGCCCTTCGAACGGCGTGAACTTCACCGGGCTGAAGAGCCGGACGTCCTCGGTGAACAGTCCGTCCAGCGCCGCGAGATCACGCTTCTCGACGGCGGAGCGGAAGCGTTCCGTGGTGTCGGCGGCGGTCATGGCCATCACTCCTCAAAGTACCTAGTCAACAAAATGACTGATCACTTCGGTGAGTATGGCGTAGGACGGCCGTTCACGCGAGGAGCCCGGGGAGGGGTTTCAGGAGGGCGGGTCGACGAAACGCACGGTGACCTCGTCGAATCCGAGGGAACCGAGGAGGCCCTTCAGCATGGCGGCCGTGTTCTTCTCGGCCCGGCCGGTGAGGCCGCTCTCCTTCGCCGCTTCCCCTATGTGCTTGGCTGCCAGCTTGTTGACCGCCTGTTCACTGCCGGGGTTGTCGGAGAAGAAGTCCCCGAGCCGGTCGAGGAGGCCGCGCTGTTTGGACACCGCGTAGGAGCGGTCAGGGTCCAGCGCGGGCTTGCCGAGGACGGCATGGGGCAGGCGGAGTTCGGCCGTGGTGCGGTCCTCGTTGACGACCACCCCGTCCCGGGCGACCTTGCCGAGGTCCACGGAGGCCCCGACGGTGCCGGCGCCCACGTAGAGCGTCCGGGTGCCGCGGATGGCGTCGGGCAGGAACTTGGCGTCCTTCTCGAGGTCGACGACGACCTGGAAGTTGCCGGAGGCCGCCTCGTACGCGCTCATGTCCTGGATCGACTTGAGCACCGCGGGCCCGGATCGGTCCTTGGTCTCCTCGCCGAACATGCCGCCGAGCCCGGGCAGAAGGCTGAGCCGGGTGCCCACGAGCAGCAGGACCACGCCCGCTGCGCACACACCGGCGAACGGCAGGCATCCGCGCATGCGCCTGCGGCGGCGGGGCGCTTGGCCGGCGGGGTCCGGGGTGCTGTCTGTCCTTACGTCTGTGGACGTCATGTCCTCCGTGTGACCCGCTCCGGCCGTTTCAGTCCAACGAGCGGGTCGACTACGCCAGATCATGTACGGGCACCCCGGTGGGCGGGGTGCGGGGCCCGGCAGACCGCCGGACCCCGCACCCCTCGGTCACTCACTCCAGGAGGTCGGAATACGCACCCAGAGCCAGTGCGATGTCGGCCTGGGCCCAGAACCGGTGGTAGGTGAAGACCGGTGCGGCCCCACCGTCCAGGTAGCTCTGCACCTTCGGCCAGTTCGGGTCGTCCTCGTAGAACGACCGGATGGAGAGGAACGTCGAGTCGTTGTCGACGGTGTCGCCGTTGGGCATGGCGCCCGTCCAGCCGTTGGGGACGTACACCGGGTCGTCGAACCGGTTGTAGTCGGCGCGGGTCTCCGGAACTGCCACCCCCGCCCCGTCCTGGTAGTGCTCCCACATGCCGTCGAGCAGTGCCCGGGCCGTGGCCTTCGCCTCCGTGTCACCGGACTTGGCGGCGTAGTAGGTCAGGGTCCTGGCGTAGGCGCCCGCCACCCCGACGTCGTTGGTGTAGTCGGCGACCGTGACGTGGAGCCCACCGTTCGCACCGGGGTTCGACGCGTTCCAGGTGTCGGGCGCACCGGACCACTTGAGCGTGGACGGCATGAGGTAGGTGCCGTCCGGATTGACGGTCGTCTCGGACAGGGCCCAGTCGACCCACTTGTCGAGTACCGCCTTGGCCTGGGCGTCACCCGACTCGTGGTAGTACTCGGCGACGCGCTCCATGGACCACGCCTGGAAGCCGAACCACTGGTTGGACGGCGGGTCGTGGTAGACGGGCTTCTCGTCGTAGTACATGCCGTGGAACGTGGGCGTGCCGGCCGGCGGCTGCGCGTAGCTGCCCTTCCAGCTGTTGGTGGCGCCGCCCGCGATGGCACCCTCGTCGGACTGGAGCCACTGATAGAAGTCCAGCTGCCGGTCGAGGCTCTTGGCCCAGTCCTGCTGGCCCGTGGCCGACTTGGGCTTGAGATCGGCGACCGAGCTCAGGGCGTACGCCGCCATCGGGTTCTGGTATCCGCCGTGGGCGTGGCTGGACCCGATGCGCCAGGACCAGCCCGCCGAGGTGTCGGTGGCACCGCCCCAGGCGTAGTACCAGGACATCAGGTAGTGCGCGCTGTCCTTGCCGCTGCCCGCGGGGCAGGTGGTCGGGCCGACGCAGTTGCCGACCTTCTTGAAGTACTTGTCGAACATGGAGTAGCGCAGGTAGTCACCCATCTTCGCCGCCTTGGCGACGGTGGCCGACACCTCGCCCGACTTGCCCTGCTCCTCGGCCCAGATGTCGGCCCAGTAGGCGGCCTGCACGGCACGGGCGTCCGCGTCCGGAGCGTTGGTGAACTTCCACTGCTTGGCGTACGAGGCATCCCCGGTGAACAGGTCCAGGTAGCCGTTGTCACCGCCGTACGTGAAGTTGTCGCAGGTGGGGTGGGTGACGGTCTCCCAGACGGACTCCTGCGATCCGCGCTGGAAGGTGTTGATGTACGAGGGTCCGGTCTCGGTGGGACCGGCCGCGCACTTCCCGGGCGTGTTGCCGAATCCGTAGACGTTGTCGACGTCCTGGATCCAGTGCATGCCGTAGATGTCGTCCGTGCCGTACGCACTCTTGAGCTCGGCCGCGATCGGGTCCGACCCGGAGGCCGCCGATCCGTCGAGGACCGCCGGGTACTCGTTCGGGGTGTCGTGCTCGGGCGCGTAGGTGGCGGGCTTCGAGGCGTTGTAGAAGGAGTTCGTGGGCTGGTCGGCGTGCGTGGGGATCATGTACTTCTCCATGGTGTCCCACGCACCGTTGAACTTCGTCCAGTCGCCGGTGATCTTGCCGTACATCGCCTGCAGCCAGATCAGGTAGCTGTACGCCTCGGACGTCGTCTCGTGCCCGTGGTCCGGGGCCTCGACGATCAGCGTCTCCACGGAGTGGTAGGGGATGCCCTCCGAGGAGAAGTAGCCGTTCGCCGGGTCGGTGATCTTCCCGTACAGATCGAGGAAGCGGGCGTCGTACTCCTTCGCCGCCGCCAGCTGGGTGACGGTGACCTCGGCCTTGCCGTGGCCGGGTGCCGTCACGGAGAACGTCGCGGCTCCGGTGCCGGAGGCGTCGGCCGAAATGGTCGCCTTCTGCGCCGTGGACCAGTTCGAGGGCGTGAAGGTGAGGCTCGCTCCGCCGGTGACACTCAGTCCGGAGTTGCCTGCGGTCCGGGCCACCGTGGCGGTGACGTTGGCCGTCGGCCGGGTGGACAGCTTCACATCGAACGTGGCGGATTTGCCCTGCTGGACGCCCAGTTGGGCCGGTGTGGCCACGACGGCCGGGCCTGCGGCGACGGTGATGCCCGCCGGGGTGGACTCCGCGGAGGCACCGAGGCTGTCGTAGGCCCTGGCGTAGACGGAGTGGCTGCCGGCCGCGAGGCCCTGAGCGCTGTAGGTGTAGGGGGAGGTGGTGTCGGTGCCGAGCAGGGTCGTGTTGTCGTAGAACTCGACCTTGCTGATCCCGGCTCCGTCCGCGGCAGCCGCGGTGGCTGCCATGGGTACCGGGTCTCCGGCCGAGAAGACGGCACCCGCCGCCGGAGAGGTGAGAACGGTGATCGGCGGCTGGTGCGCCCCCGCGCAGACCGTGCCGTTGACGGCGAAGGCGCCCGGAGCGGTGTTGGTGCCGCTGTAGGAGAACTGCGCGCCCGTCGTCACTGCTGCACCGGCGGCGATCGTGCCGTTCCAGGCGGCGCTCCTGACAGTGATGTTCTTGCCGGACTGGGACCAGGAGCCGCTCCAGCCGTTGGTCAACTGCTGGTTGCCCGTGTAGGCGTACGTCAGGGTCCAGCCGTCGATCGCGGCGGAGCCCCGGTTGGTCACGGTGAGTTCGGTGGTGAAGCCCGAACCCCAGTCATTGGCCTTCTGGTCGACGCTGCACTGGACGGCAGCGGCCTGCGCGGGGGTGCCGGCCGCGGCGGTCATGCCCAGGGGGAGGGCGAACGCTGCCACTAGGGCAGTCCACAACCGTCTGGATCCGACTCCGGTTCTGCCGGGTCCTCCCGGTAACCAAGTTCTTCGTGCGGTTCCCGTCGGCATGCGCGGGTACCTCCTCGCGGCTCGGCATACATGGGGGTGCGCGGGTTGAGCACAATCCTTGAACCAGTGGGAGCGCTCCCAGCATGGAGATGAGGAAAAACGGAGTCAAGACGCTTGAAGAGTCGAATTATTTCGATAGCAAGAGACGGGAACGGGTGTGTTGACCGACACCACTTGACGCTCTAACGTCAAGCCTCACCAGTGGGAGCGGTTCCATCAGTCGACGTGCCGTAGGGGGCACGCCCGGTCTGTCAGGAGTCGTTCATGCGACATCCCCCGCACTCATCGCACCTGCTCAACTGCTCCTCGGAGCAGTGCTCACCACGGACGGCCCCGCTGCCGCACCCGTGGCGACGGCCTCCGGATCCGCCCCCCGTGTGCACGGTCGAGTACGGCACCGCGCACCAGTGGGACGGCGGCTCACAGAGGTCCGTCACGCTCACCGGCCTGGGTACCGCCACCAGTCGCCGGAGCCTCGGATTCGCCTCGCCCGGGTAACGGACGGTGGTTCAGGGACGGAAATCCCTGTGGCCGCCGCCGGGCAGGGGGCCGGCACCGAGGAGAGCGGAGGCCGGAAGGTGACACCCGCGCACGATGCGGGCATCACCGCCGGCGTCAGGAGCGGGTGCGGGCCCCCGGGGCAGCCGACCGGTGCGTTCACGCTCAACGTCACGCTCTGCACAGCGGATCCGGACCCGGATCCGACCGGCCCCACTGATCACGACCCGGCGGGCCGTCCGCCGGCGCTTGGCACCTCTACCACTTTCACGTCTGCGCGGACGAGGACTGCTGCACCTCCACGCTCGCGCCGGTCGTCACCGAAGTCCCCCTCGCCTCAGGCGAGATCGGTGTGAACAACCGCGCCCACGGCTCCGCCGAGGGGTCATGCGGTGGTTCGACGACCGCGGACCTCCTACCTCGGACGAGCCAGGAGCACCTGGGACTGCTCCACAGGTCCGTCCCTGAACAGCGACTACGACGGTATCCCCACCCCGTACGGAATCGGGCCGCGTGACCAGCGCGCCCTCGACAGCTGAGGAAACGGAATTCGTATGAGCCGCACGAGCCGCACCACCCTGCGCCGATCCCGAACGGCGCTCATAGCAGCGGGAGCACTTGTCGCCGCAGCCGCGGGCTCCGCCGCCGCTGCGGCCCCGTTCGGAGCCTCCGCCGCCGCAGCGGCCGGATGCACCGTCGATTACAAGATCCAGAACCAGTGGAACGGCGGACTGACGGCCTCGGTGAGCGTCACCAACAAGGGTGACGCCCTGTCGAGCTGGCAGCTGGAGTGGTCCTTCGGCGGCGGTGAGCAAGTCAGCCAGGGCTGGAACGCCGCCGTCACCCAGAGCGGCAGCGCCGTCACGGCGAAGAACGTCTCGTACAACGGCTCCCTCGCCACGGGGGCCTCGGCCTCCTTCGGCTTCAACGCGACGGGGAACGGCAACAGCACCGTTCCCGCGACCTTCAAGCTGAACGGCGTCACCTGCAACGGCGACACGACGGGACCGACCGACCCGCCGGACCCGACGGACCCGCCCGCCGGCAGCCGTGTCAACAACCCGTACGAGGGCGCCAAGGTCTACGTCAACCCGGAGTGGTCGGCCAAGGCCGCCGCGGAGCCGGGCGGCAGCCGCATCGCGCAGCAGCCGACGGGAGTCTGGCTGGACCGCACCGCCGCCATCGCAGGCGTCGCCGGCGGCATGGGACTGCGCGACCACCTGGACGCGGCCCTGACCCAGAAGGGCTCCGGCGAGCTCGTCGTGCAGCTCGTGATCTACAACCTGCCCGGACGCGACTGTGCGGCACTCGCCTCCAACGGTGAGCTGGGCCCGACGGAGATCGGCCGTTACAAGACGGAGTACATCGACCCGATCGCGGCGATCCTCGCCGACGCGAAGTACGCGGGGCTGCGCATCGTCACCACGGTCGAGATCGACTCGCTGCCGAACCTGGTCACCAACACCGGAAGCCGCCCCACCGCCACCCCGGCCTGCGACGTGATGAAGGCCAACGGCAACTACGTCAAGGGAGTCGGCTACGCGCTCAACAAGCTCGGCGACGCGCCCAACGTCTACAACTACATCGACGCGGGGCACCACGGTTGGATCGGCTGGGACGACAACTTCGCCCCGTCGGCCACCACCTTCCACGCGGCAGCGACCGCCGAGGGCGCGACCGTCAACGACGTGCACGGCTTCATCACCAACACGGCCAACTACGGTGCACTGACGGAAAAGCACTTCTCCATCGGTGACTCGGTCAACGGCACGTCCGTCCGGCAGTCGAAGTGGGTGGACTGGAACCGCTACACGGACGAGCAGTCGTTCGCCCAGGCGTTCCGCAACCAGCTGGTCTCGGTCGGCTTCAAGTCCGACATCGGTATGCTCATCGACACCTCGCGCAACGGCTGGGGCGGAACGCAGCGGCCGACCGGACCGGGCGCGACCACCAGCGTCGACACCTACGTGGACGGGGGCCGCTACGACCGCCGTATCCACCTGGGCAACTGGTGCAACCAGTCGGGGGCCGGCCTGGGCGAACGGCCGAAGGCCGCCCCCGCCGCCGGAATCGACGCCTACGTCTGGATGAAGCCGCCGGGGGAGTCCGACGGTTCCAGCAAGGCGATCCCGAACGACGAGGGCAAGGGATTCGACCGCATGTGCGACCCCACTTACACGGGTAACGCACGCAACGGCAACAACCTGTCCGGAGCGCTGCCCGACGCGCCGGTCTCGGGCCACTGGTTCTCCGCCCAGTTCCAGGAGCTCATGAAGAACGCCTACCCGGCGCTCTAGGTTCCGTTTCGGCCGGCTCCGGGCGCTCCCCCGCCCGGGCCCGGCCGGCCACTGCGCCACCGTGCGATCAGAGCGCGTCCGCGAGCAACCGGCGCGGACGCGCTCCGGCCTGCGGCGGCCTCGGGCCTGGCCCGCCCTGCCGCCTTGCTCCCCGACACCGCCTTGGTCTCCGATCGGGCCCGCTTCCCGGATGCCGGCCTGCTCTCCGGTACGGGCGCCGTCCCGACCCGGGCCTTCCTCGCCGCCCAGGCCCTGTTGGTCCGCTTGGCGCCTTCCTTCGCCGCGGGCGGAGCCTTCGCGGTGTCCGCCGCGGGCGGCTCGTCCAAGAGGGTGTGGTAGCGGTGGCTGACCCGCCGGCCGAGCACGATGTAGCCCAGCAGCGCACCGCTCGTATTGAGGATCACGTCGTCGATGTCGAAGGCCCGCCCTGCGACGAGCGCCCCCTGCACGAGTTCGATGACCGCCATGACCAGCACGGTCAGGAGGGCCATGCGGACCATGCGGAGCCTGCGCGGGACCATGATCGGCAGCAGTATGCCGAACGGCACGCCGAGCAACAGGTTCCCTCCTGCCTGCTTGCACGCGGCCAGGAACGTGTAGTCCTCCGCGTACTGCCGCAGGGAACGGCCCGGCTGGAGGTTGGAGGTCACGAGGTCCTCCGACGCCGGCGACGGCGTCAGCGTGATCTTGGCCAGGACGAACGAGAACGCCACGAGCCCCAGGAACGCGACGGCCAATGCCACCGCGCGTAGCAGAAGACGACCCAGTCTTCCGCGTCGTGCTCTTCCATCCGCCTCTGCAGTCATGGCGGAACGGATGCCCCCAACCCCGGCGGCCACACCCGGAGCCGGGTGCGACGATGTGCGCATGAGCATACGGAGCAAGGACGAGCTGCTGGCCGAAGCGGTGCGGCTGCGGGAACAGGGCCACCCCGAGCAGGCCAGGGAGCGCCTGCTCGCCCTCACTTCCACGTTCCCCGACGCGGTGGACGTGGCCTACCACACCGCCTGGGTCCACGACGTGCTCGGCCTGGAGGCCGAGGCGGTCCCGTACTACGAGCGCTGTCTACAGGGCGACGGCCTCGACGAGGAGGACCGCCGGGGAGCACTGCTCGGGCTCGGCAGCACCTACCGGGTGCTGGGCAGGTTCGGACAGTCGGTCGAGACGCTGCGCCGCGGGGTGTCGGAATTCCCTGACGACGGCGCGCTGCGGACGTTCCTCTCGATGGCGCTGTACAACACCGGCGATCACCACGAGGCGATGCAGATCCTGCTGCGTCTGGTGGCGGCGACGAGCGACAGCCCGCACGTACGGCGTTACCGGCCCGCGATCGAGCACTACGCGACGGATCTCACCCGGACCATGTGACCCGGGGCCGGCCCCGGGCGCCCCGCAGTCGGCGCAGCGTGCGACGAAAGCTTCAGGCCACGCCGGGGCGAGCGGGCAAGGGTAAGCCCCGACCGGATCGGGGGAATCCAGCCGGGGCGGCTTGTGCGCGGGGTGGAGGGCGGTCGTCGCTCTGCGGACTCCGCCCGCTCAATCCCACGTATAGATGAACAATAAACCAGCCCTCCCCGTTCCCGGGAACCGACCCCCCTCCATGTGATCCACACCACGACCACCAGGGACGACGTGGGCCGCGACCCGGTTCCGGCCGCGCCGGAGGCATCCAGGTCGACATGCCGGATCAGGCTCCGGCGCGCCGGGTCAGCGGGCCTCGCGGAACAGGACGTGCCCGCCTGCCGTCGGGTCGTACTTCCGCAGTTCCAGCCGGTCGGGGTCATTGCGGCGGTTCTTACGCGTGACGTACGTGTGGCCGGTTCCGGCTGTCGACCGGAGCAGGACGACGGGCCTGGTCTCACTGCGAGCCATGAGGGCCTCCAGACAGGATTCCGACCCCGTTGCCGTGATGGCAATGGGTGTCGTTTTCGTTCTATGCCGACAACGCGAGCCCGCCCGTCGCCATTCCCGACGGGGCGGGCGGGCCTTTACCGGCTCCGGCGGGCCGGTACCGCACGGCCTCCGGCCCGCTCCGCGTCCGGGCGGGAACCGGCCGGGTCCGCGGCGCCCGGCATCCAGACCCCACCCCCCGAACACTCAGCCGACGCACGCCGACCCCCGCTCCGAACGTTCGGCCGATTCCAGGTTTCACCGCCCGAAGCGCCCAGCGATCCACGAGGCCGCCGTCCTGCGCATATGGCCTGCTCCCGGGCGGGGTGCGCCGTCCGGGAGCCGTACGCGCGGGCGTACGGCGGAGCTCGCACGCCGGGCGACTTGCGTCAACTCCTGTGTAAAGGAAAGGCTGTTCGGCGGACCTCCGCTCCACACAGCCGACGGCATATGCCGGAAGCAACAACCTGTCGAGTGTTGCCGAATCCCTTACGGGCCCCTGCGGCCTGTGCAACAGTCGTGTTCGGTCCACCCCCACGAACCGACCGTGCCGCGCCTGTATCGGAGTACGAGATGCCGTCCCCTCAGTTTGCGGACCGCCCCGCCCCGCAGCCGCCCGAGCGGGACGCCGTCGACGCGTTGATCAACCGGACCCGGTGCCTGCGCGGAGACGTGGAAGCCGTGCGACGGGACGCCTCGGTCATCGACGAGGACGACCCCCAGGTGCGATGGCAGCGCGCGCTCTGCGAGCTGGCCGTCCACCAGCTCGACGACCTCGGCGCACATCTGGGACAGCTCCGGGACGGCATCCCCGCCCAGCCGGCGGCCGATTCCGCGCCGGAGGCCGCCGGGAAGGCGCCGGCCGGCCCCTCGACCGGGGGCTCCCTCCTCACCAGGGTCGGCACCGCCGAGTGGAATCTGCTCACCGACGAGGTCAGCTGGTCCGAGGAGCTGTACCGGATCTTCGGCCGCTCCCCGGGAGCGGGTGGGCTGTCCCTGGACGAGTTGCCGTCCGTACTCGTCGACGAGGACCAGCCCCTGCTGGCGTCGATGGTGACGGACTGCCTGGTGGACGGACGGCCGATAGACGGCGAGTTCCGGATCCTGTTGCCGGACGGCGCCACGCGGACACTGCACATGATGGGCGAGCCCGTTCTCGACAAGGACGGCTGCACCACTTCCATGTGGGCGGTCCTGCGTGACGTCAGCCGCCTCCGCCGCAGCGAGCACCTCGTGGGCCGGACCCGGGACTCGTTGCGACACCGGGAACGCATGGCACAGGCCGAACACCGGGTGGCAGTGGAGCTGCAGGAGGCGGTTCTGCCGCCTCGGCACGGCTCGCTGCCTTTAGCCGACCAGGGAACCGGCGGGCTGGAGGTCGCCGCCCACTACCTGCCGTCCGGGTCCAGCGACCTGATCGGCGGCGACTGGTACGACGCGCTGCGGCTGCCCGACGGCAGGACGATGCTCACCGTCGGAGACCTGACCGGCCACGGGATTCCCGCCACCTCGGCCATGGCGATGCTGCTCGGAGCACTGCGCGGCATGTCCGTGGCCGGAATCGAGCCCGCTGCCGTGATGGGCCACCTGAACCAGCTGATCGAATGCTCGGCACAGCCCGTTCTCGGGAGCGCCGTGTACTGCTGCTTCGATCCGGCGACCGGAACGCTCGCCTGGGCACAGGCGGGGCACCCCGCGCCACTGCTGTTCCGCAACGGAGTGGGGCGCCCGCTGCCCGCACCGGACGGGGTGCTTCTGGGCGCGGCGTCCGGGGTCGCCTAC
This sequence comes from Streptomyces clavifer, assembly GCA_014651175.1. Lineage (GTDB taxonomy): Bacteria > Actinomycetota > Actinomycetes > Streptomycetales > Streptomycetaceae > Streptomyces > Streptomyces clavifer. Next base: position 69,415 of record BMWJ01000013.1, read on the forward strand.
GAGCAGGACCAGGTGGCCCTGCTTCCCGGCGATGTACTGATGCTGCACACGGACGGGCTCACTCGGCGGAGCGACCGCAGCGCAGGGCCCGAAGCGCTCCTTGAGCTCGCCCCGCGGTTCGCACGGGCTCGCACCGCACAGGACTGTGTCCGCACGGTCGTCGACGCATTCGGCGCCAACGAACGGCTCGACGACGCATGCGTGCTGGTTGCTCGGGTCGGGACATGAGGGATCGCCGGACCACGCTGTCCGTCGTCCCGGTGGGCACACGGTACGGAGTGCGCCCCGTGGCAGGGCTCCGATTCAGATCTGGGACCCTCGGCCCTTCTTGACGAACGAGCCCTGAGGCAGGGCGAGTTCGATCTCCTCGCGCAGGTCCTCGATCCTGGCGTACCCGGCGAACTGGCCGGTGAGCCGGTACATCTCGCGCAGCCGGTCCCAGGTACGGTGCGACGAGGTCTCCCCCATCGACACCAGGGCGAGCCGTGCGTAGCGGTCCGCCTGCTCGGGATCGTCGGCGATGAAGCAGGCCGAGGCGAGCGAGATGTAGTCGAAGATCTTCGACCGCTGGCGGCCGTTTATCCGTAGGTCGAGTGCCTGTTTGGCATGGCGCTGTGCGGTGGTGGCGGCTGCCGGATCGTGTTCGGCCAGCGTCCGGAATGCCAGAGCCTGCATACCGTGCATGTCCGCCTCGTCGAACATCTGCATCCAGCTCGGCGGCGGCACGTCACCCTTGTCCGAGACGAACAGGTCCTCGGCCTCGCCGAGCGTGCGCCGCATCGCCTGCCCGCGGCCCATCGACGCCTGCGCCCAGGCCTCGATGGTGTGCAGCATGGCCCGGGTGCGCGGCAGGGTCTCCTCCCCGGATCCTGACTTCGCGAGCTTCATCAGGTCCAGGGCGTCGTCCGGCCGGCCCAGATGAACCATCTGGCGTGCCGCACGGGAGAGGGCCTCACCGGCGCGGGGCCGGTCTCCGCCTTCGCGTGCCGCGTGCGCGGCGATGACGAAGTACTTCTGGGCGGTGGGTTCGAGGCCGACGTCGTGGGACATCCAGCCCGCGAGGACCGCGAGGTTGGCGGCGACACCCCAGAGCCGGCGCTGCAGGTGTTCGGGGTGGCGGTACGCGAGCATGCCTCCCACCTCGTTGAGCTGGCCCACGACGGCCTTGCGTTGGAGTCCGCCGCCCCGCGAGGCGTCCCAGGCCCGGAACACCTCGACCGAGTGCTCCAGGGCCTCGATCTCCTCGGACCCGATGGGCGCGGCCTCGTACCGGTCGAAGCCGGCGTTGTCGGCGTACAGGGGGTCGTTGAGGGATGTGTTCCGGGCCACCGGAGCGGGTTCGGAGTGAAGCCAGTCGTGCATGGCGCCGGTGAGTGCTGAGCCAGCGGCGAGCGCGGCGCCCGCGCCCACCAAGCCGCGTCGGTTGAGCATGAGGTCCATTCCCGTGAATTCGGTGAGGACCGCTGCCGTCCGTTCGGGCGCCCACGGCAATCCGTCGGGATTCTTCTCCGTCCCGGCTTCTCGCTGTTTCCCCACACGCCCGCGCCGGCCGAACCCGAGGTCCTCGATGGTCACGACACGGCCGAGCCGCTCGGTGAACAGAGCTGCCAGCACTTCGGGCACGGGATCGCGGGGGGACTCCCCCATGTCGATCCAGCGCCGGACCCGCGAGGTGTCGGTGGCCAGTTGGAGGTGGCCCATGGCCGCCGCCTGCCTGTTCACCATTCTCGCGAGTTCACCCTTGGACCAGCCGGCCAGGCCGAACAGGTCAGAAAGGCGGGTGTTGGGTTCTCCGGTCACTTCAAGCCCCCAGGTTCTCGGCTGACTTGACACTAACCCCCTGTCAGATGCTGAGCGACTATTCGCCAGGCTTCGCCAGGGTCCGCCAGATGGTCTGCCACCCGCGGGCCGGTGTCAGGTAGGAAAGCGCCACCCCGCCCGGCAGCCCTCGGTACTCCCCAGGGTGCCGGACGGCCGCCGGCCGGGGCGGCGCACGCAACTTGTCGGCGCACGAAGGGATCTGTACCGCCCATGTACACAGCATCGTCCTCCGTGTCCGCCCCGCCCCGGCCGCTTCGCCCCATGGGGACGGGCGGCGGGCCGTATCTCGACCCCCGCGTCGCTTCACCCGCGTCCGGCGGTCGGACCCGGCGGGCGGCGGGACCGGGCACCCAACCGCCCAGCGGAAGGCTCGACCTGTCCGGCCCCCAGGGCGCGCAGCTGAGAATGGCGATCGCCTCGGTGCACCGCATCTGTCCCGAGTTCAATCCGGTTCAGGTGCTGCGCCGCAGCGGGCGTTCCGTGCTCATCGTCGGCACGACCGGCCGCGCGACCGCGGTGGCCAAGTGCTTACTGGACCACTCCCCCGCGTGGACGGAGCGGTTCCGGCACGAAATAGCTGCATACCGCGCCTTCGTCAGGCACCGCCCGCCAGTACGGGTCCCCCGGCTCATCGCCGCGGACCCCGAGAACTGCACACTGGTGATCGAGCGGATGCCCGGACGGGTCGCGGCGCTGACGAGGCACCCGGTGGAGGCACCACCGCGCGCGGACATCCGGGCGGCCCTCGGTGCGATCAGCCGCATCAACGCCTGGCGGCCTCCGGCCGGTCTGTTCGACGCGCCGCTGGACTACGCGTCGCGCATCGCCCGCTATCACGAGTTGGGGCTCTTCACCGACCGCGATCTGGGCGATCTGCAGAAGCTGCTGCACGGTCTGGCCCACGCGGGCGGCCGGCAGGGCATGGGCCAGTTCTGTCACGGCGACGCCCTGCTCTCCAACATCCTGCTGCCCCCGACCGGCCCGGTGCTGGTCGACTGGGAGCACGCGGGCTGGTACCTCCCGGGCTACGACCTGGCAACCCTGTGGGCGGTCCTCGGGGACGCACCGGCGGCACGGCGTCAGATCAGCCAGCTGGCTCAGTCCAGGGGGGCGGCCTCGCGCGACGCGTTCCTGGTCAACCTGATGCTCGTACTGACGCGGGAGATCCGTACGTACGAGACGGCTGTGCAGCGGGCCATGCGGGACGGTGCGCCTGCCGGCGGCGGGCAGGCACGGCAGGGTGTGCTCTCCTCCGGCGAGGAGCAGCGGCTGCTGCTTCGCAGGCTGCACGACGACTGCGCGATGGCCAGGCGGGCTGTGCGCGCGGCCGTGGGTACGCGCTGACCACGGCGGGCCGATGACCTGTCCGACGGGGGATGCGCGCTGCGGGACCGGTGCCGACACACGGGTCCCGCAGCGCGCCTCGATCAGTCGCCCGGTCTCAGGACCCGGCGCGCACCACATCCACGTCGGATGTCTTCACGAAGGCGATCCGGTGCCCGATCTGGACCGTCACGTACTTCTGGGTCCCCCGGAAGTAGGTGTGGTCGTACGGCTTGGACGCGTCGATCGTCGGTGCGTAGTAGTACCCGGTGGGCGCCTCGCCGCCGCCCGGGAAGGCCTGTCCGGCCTTGATCGTGTATACCAGCGGGCTGCCCACGGTCGGCTTCACGAAGTCCGTCGGGTACTCCCCCTTCGCGGGGTAGGCCACCCCGTACACCGGTACCGCGTCCTTGCCCGCCTTGGGCCGCACGATGTAGCCGGACGTCGGGGTGGTGACCCGGGTCCCGGCCGGGGTGCGGAACCACGCCTGCTGTCCGTACCACCAGATCGCCGTCCAGCCCGGCACCCGGTCCGCCACGACGGCCTGCTGGGTGGCGCTGATCTTGCTGCCCCAGTCGGCGGCGCAGTTGGTACCGGGCGAACCGTCCGGGTGGAGTCCCGGGTCGGAGAAGAGGGGTGCGTCCGCGGAGGGCCCGGTGTGCAGCGGGACGGCGCTGCTCCCTTGGAGGGGCAGGTCCACGCTCTTCTCGCAGTCCCGGAAGGCCTGTTCGTTCTTCGCGAAGTCGGCGCTGATGGTCACCAGTTCGCTGCTGCGGGGGGCGCTGGGCACGGTCGGCCTGCCGAGCAGGGCCATGAAGCGGTTCCAGTCCCAGTAGGGCCCCGGATCCCAGTGCATGTTCTTCGTTCCGGTGGCACTGGTCGGCGGCACCCCGTCGTGCCCGAGGATGTGCTGCCGGTCGAGCGGGATGTCGTACTTAGCTGCCAGATGGCGCACGAGCCTGGCCGTGGACCGGTACATCTCCGGGGTGTACCACTTGGCGCCCTCGGCGGCCACCCCCTCCTGTTCGATGCCGATGGAGTGGGTGTTGAGGTACCAGTTGCCCGCCTGCCAGGCGACGTCCTTGTTCTTCACCATCTGCGTGACGTGGCCGTCGGACGAACGCACCACGTAGTGGGCGGAGCTCTGGTTGAGCGGGTTCTGGAAGATCTTCAGAGTGGTGTCGAAGTCGACCTCGGTGTCGTGCAGGACGATGAACTTGATGGCGTTGCTGTCGGGCCGGTCCGCCGTGTCGTAGTTGCCGTACGTGTCCTTGTCCGCCGGGTCGCCGGTCTGCTGGTAGGCCGCGGGAACCCAGTCGCAGGCGAGGCTGCGGGGGCATTCCGGCCGCACCGTGGCGGTGCCGGCCTGCGCGGCCGGGGTGAGCAGCGCGACACTCAGCGCCCCCGCGGCGGTCAGTGCGAGCGCGGTCCTGGACCTCTTGGACGTCATGACAACCCTTCCTGGGCCGGGCGTACCGGAGCCGTTCCCGGGGTGGTCCCAGCGTTCCACCGTCGGCGGACACTCTGTGACGGGAGTTGATGGTGAGTCAAGAGTGCAGTGGCCGCAATTCCTCAGCTTGTGTGACTAATTTGCGCGGTGCGTGCCCCGGATGGCCGAAGGGTAGTGCTGGCGCCGACAGGACAAGTTCCGCGCGGACCGCGGAGTTCTCGGAGAGGCCGGACGTACTCATGGCACAGCCCTTCTCACTGCCGGACTTCTATGTGCCGTATCCGGCACGCCTGAACCCCCATCTGGAGGCTGCCCGTAGCCATACCCGCGAGTGGGCCCGCGGGATGGGGATGCTGGAGGGATCGGGAATCTGGGAGGAGAAGGACCTCGAGGCGCACGACTACGCGCTGCTGTGCGCGTACACGCACCCCGACTGCTCGGCCGAGGCCCTGTCCCTGGTGACGGACTGGTACGTGTGGGTCTTCTTCTTCGACGACCACTTCCTGGAACTGTTCAAGCGCACCCCGGACCGCCAGGGCGGGAAGCGGTACCTGGACCGGCTGCCCGCCTTCATGCCGATGGAGCGGGGTGCGGCTACACCCGAGCCGTCCAACCCCGTGGAGGCCGGTCTGGCCGACCTCTGGTCCAGGACCGTGCCGGGCATGTCAGATGCCTGGCGGGCCAGGTTCGCCGAGTCCACGGAGAATCTGCTCAACGAGTCCCTGTGGGAGCTCTCGAACATCGACGAGGGCCGGATCGCGAACCCGGTCGAGTACATCGAGATGCGGCGGAAGGTGGGCGGCGCGCCGTGGTCCGCGGGACTGGTGGAGTACGCGGCGAACGCGGAGGTGCCGGCGTCGCTGGCCGACGCGCGTGCGCTGCGTGTGCTGCGGGACGCCTTCTCGGACGGCGTCCATCTGCGCAACGACCTCTTCTCGTACCAGCGGGAGGTCGAGGACGAGGGCGAGAACAGCAACGGGGTGCTCGTCCTGGAGAAGTTCCTGGGCTGCTCCACCCAGGAGGCGGCCGAGGTGGTCAACGATCTGCTGACCTCGCGCCTCCAGCAGTTCGAGAACACCGCCCTGACGGAGCTCGGCCCGCTCTGTGCGGAGAAGGGGATCAGCCCCGACGAGACGCTTTCCGTCCTCGCGTACGTCAAGGGCCTCCAGGACTGGCAGTCCGGCGGCCACGAGTGGCACATGCGCTCCAGTCGCTACATGAACGGCGGCGGTGCGGGCGAGAGCGTGCCCGGTTTCGGGATGGCGGCCGCGTCGCTCCGCTTCTCGCCGCGTGGGGAGTCGGCCCGGCTGCGCAGCCACACGCATGTGCCCTACCGGCACGTCGGCCCGTCGCTGCTGCCCGACTTCGCTCTGCCCTTCACCACGACGTTGAGCCCGCATCTGGACGGGGCCCGGGTGCGGATCGTGGAATGGTCGCACCGGATGGGACTCCTGCAGGCACAGCCGGGTGTGCCGGGGTCGCACATCTGGGACGAGGAGCGGCTCCTCGCGACGGATCTGCCGCTCTGCGCGGCGGGGCTGCATCCCGATGCCACCCCCGACGAGCTCGACCTGTCCTCGGGGTGGCTGACCTGGGGGACGTACGGTGACGACTGGTTCCCGGTGGTGCACGGCAGGACGCGTGACCTGGCGGGGGCGCGGCTGGCCAACGAGCGGTTGTCGCTCTTCATGCCGCTGGACGGCGCGCCGGTGCCCGAGCCGGTCAACGCGCTGGAACGGGGCCTGGGCGACCTCTGGGGGCGGACCGCGGGCCCGATGGACGGGAGCGCGCGCCGGGCCTTCCGCGCGTCCGTGGAGTCGATGACGGCGAGCTGGCTGTGGGAGCTGGCGAACCAGGCACAGAACCGGATCCCCGATCCGGTCGACTACATGGAGATGCGCCGGGCCACGTTCGGTTCGGATCTGACGATGAGCCTGTGCCGGCTGGGACACGGCAGGAAGGTGCCGGACGCGGTCTACCGCAGCGGTCCCCTGCGCTCCCTGGAGAACGCGGCCGCGGACTACGCCTGCCTGCTCAACGACCTGTTCTCGTACCAGAAGGAGATCGAGTACGAGGGAGAGGTGCACAACGGCGTCCTGGTCGTGCAGAACTTCTTCGGGGTGGACTATCCCACGGGGGTGGCCATCGTGGACGACCTGATGAACTCCCGCATGCGCCAGTTCCAGCACGTCGCCGAGCACGAACTCCCGGTGATGTACGACGACTTCGATCTGGACGCGGAGGCGCGGAAGACCCTGTCGGGCTATGTCGTGGAGCTCCAGCACTGGATGGCGGGCATCCTGATCTGGCACCGGGACTGCAGGCGCTACCGCGAGGAGGATCTGCGGCGGGGCACCGGCACCCCGTGGCACCTCAGCGGTCCCACGGGGTTCGGTACGTCGGCGGCGAGGGTGGCGCGGCTGTTGACGGCGCAGGGACGTTTCAGCCCTGTTGGAACAGCTCCGCGGGCAGGGGCTTCAGGAGTGCGTACAGATCGTCGGTGATCGGCCGGTCCCAACTGGCGATGGTGACGAGCACGCCGTCGCTCCGGTCGAACTGAACACAGGAGATGCGGCTCTCGGAGAGCTTGACGCGGCGCACGATCAGCAGGCTGTCCCCCTGCATGACGGGCACGTCCTCCGAGCCGGTCACCTCGACCGGTTCGTCGTTCTCGAGCGCGAGGAGGAGCTGGGCGACCTCGAAGGGAACCTGGCCCTCCTCGGTCTCGCGGGCCGGCGAGCCCTCCGGCAGATTGCCGATGATCATCGCGGGGCCTCGACCGCCGAACAGGTCGTACCGCAGGAAGACGCCCTGACAGCTTCCGTCGGGAGCGGGAAGGAGACCGGCGCCGAGGTTGCCGGGCCAGTCCCCCGGGTCCATGGCCAGGACGTCGAAGTCCGGGCCCGCGGGTGTGGCGGCGCTACGGCGGCGGAGGAAGGACATGCGCCCATGTTACGTATCCCGGCTCACGTCGCGGAGCCGGGCGCCCCCCGCCCTCCCGTTCGGATCGTGCCGGCCCGCGGGCGCGAAGTACCTACCGGGACTCGGCGGCCAGCGCCTCCAGCACCTGGACGGCCTCTTCCGCACGCGCGTACGGAACGAACAGGTGGTCGTGGTGGTATCCGGCGACCACGTTGCAGCTCACCCCCGCGTCAGTCAGCGCCAGGGAGACCGCGGCCGTCAGTCCGACGGCGTCCAGGGCGGAGTGCACACGCAGCGTGATCCAGCCGGCGACGTAGTCGTACGCCAGGCCGGCTGCCACCGCCTCGGACTCGGGGAGTACGAGCGTCATCCCCTCACGCTCGGCGACGGTGGCCACGGGGGTGACACCGGCGGGCGTCTCACCGCCCGGCACGGTCGTGAAGACGTAGCGGCCGGGGTTCAGCTCCGGTCGCATGCTGTGCAGAAGTGTTCGAAGATCGCGCTCGCCCGTCATGGACGCCACGCTACGTCCACCGTGCCCGGGACGATGGGCGGGACCGTGCCCGGCGCACTCCGCCCATGCCCCGAGCCGCCCTTCGCCGACGCCCGCTGCCGCGCTCCGCCGACGCCCGCCGGTGGTCGCGCCGATGCGGACAAGGCCCTGGCGAGTAAGCCATTCGGGCACGCCATGTATCCCTACGCTCACCCTGCGTGGCACCAGGGGTTGATCGCCCATAGCTTCGGCATATGAGAAGAACACACATGAAATGCCTGGTGGGTGTGACCGTCACCGCCGCCACGGTCCTCGGTACGGCGGCCGTCCCCACCAGCGCTGCCGGGCACGGTGACCACGTGGTGCGTCCGGGCACCTCCATCCAGAGCGCGGTGGACGCCGCACACCCCGGCGACAGGATCGTGATCCTGCCCGGCACGTACCGCGAGAGCGTCCTGATCACGACTCCGGGCCTGACCCTTCGGGGCATCCGGGGCCGGACCGTGATCAAGCCGGCGGCCACCACCGCCAAGGCCGCCAACACCTGTGCCGCGGCGGGCAACGGCATCTGTGTCGTCGGCACGAAGGGCCACACCGTCGACGACGTCAGCATCCACTCCCTGACCGTCTCCGGATTCAAGAAGAGCGGCGTCTGGGCCTCCTGGACCGACGGACTCACGGTCCGCCGGGTCACCGCTACGAAGAACGGCACCTGGGGCATCGCCCAGGAGCGTTCGACCCATGCCGCCTTCGTGCGCAACACCGCCGTCGGCAACGGCGACGCGGGCATCTTCCTCGCCAACACGGTCAGCGAGGAGGGCGGGGCCACCGACACCCGGGGGACGGAGATCCGGGAGAACGACCTGCGCGGGAACCGCATCGGCGTCACCGCCCGGCGCGTCAGGAACCTCGTCATCGACGGCAACCGGATGACCGGCAACTGCAGCGGTGTCTTCGTCGTGGGCGACGAGTCCAAGCCGGCTGCCGGGGCCATGACGATCAGCGACAACCGGATCCTGAAGGACAACAAGTTCTGCGCGGCGACCCCGCGGCTGTCTGCCATCCAGGGCTCGGGCATCGTCCTCACCGGCAGCGAACGAACGGTCGTGCGTGCGAACGTCGTCCGGGACAACGTGGGCTCGACCCCCCTTTCCGGCGGAATCCTGCTGTTCAAGAGCCTCGTGGGCGCCCTCAACAGCGACAACACCGTCACGGGCAACCTCGTGCAGGGCAACAAGCCGGCCGACCTGGCCAACCGCGACACCACCGGCAAGGGCAACGCCTTCGTGAGCAACACGTGCGGGACGTCCGTACCGGCCGGGATGTGCGCCGAGTGATGGCGCACCGACGCACCAGGAGGAACGAGAAGGCATGACCACTGTGAGCCCCACCCCCGAAACCACCCCCGTCGTCTCCCCGCCGGCCGCGCCGCAGGCTTCCGTCGCCGCCTCCTCCGCCCCCCAGACCCCGCCCCCGGCGATGCGGCTGCGGGAGCTGGCGTTCGGAGCGGCCTGCGCCGCGGCCGTCCGTGCGGCGGCACGGCTGGGCGTCGCCGACGCGCTCGGCGCAGCACCCGCCTCGGCCGCCGAGCTCGCCCTGGCCGTGGACACCGAGCCCGTGCCGCTCCAGCGGCTGCTGCGGGCGCTGTGCTGCTACGGGATCTTCAGCGAGACCGAGGACGGGAAGTTCGTCCACACGGAGATGTCCCGGCTGCTGCGCGAGGACGACCCGAACAGCCTGCGGTACATCTCCCTGTGGTGCACGGAGCCCTGGACCTGGGAGGTCTGGCCGCGGCTCGACGACGCGGTGCGCTCCGGTACGAGCGTCTTCCAGGAGGCCTTCGGCAAGGGCTTCTTCGACTACCTCCACCAGGACGCGGGCGAGTCCGCCCACATCTTCAACCGGGCGATGACGACGTCCAGCACGCAGTCCGCGCGGGACGTGGCCGAGCTCCTCGACCTCACCGGGGTGTCCTCGGTCGCCGACATCGGCGGCGGCCAGGGACACGTGCTCGCCAGTCTGCTGGAGAAGCACCCCTCGGTCCACGGCACGCTTCTGGACCTGCCGGGCGTCGTGGCGCGCGCGGACGGCAGGCTGAGGGACGGTGGCGCACTGGCGGACCGGGTACGGATCGTGCCCGGGGACTGCCGTGAGGACATCCCGGTCGACGCGGATCTCTACATCATCAAGAACATCCTCGAGTGGGACGACGAGAGCACCCGCAGGACCCTGCGCAACGTGGTCGCCGCGGCCCGGCCCGGCGCCCGCGTCGTGATCATCGAGAACCTCGTCGACGACACCCCGTCCATGCGGTTCACCACCGCCATGGACCTGCTGCTCCTCCTGAACGTCGGCGGCGCCAAGCACACGAGGGAGAGCCTGGTCGGCAGGATGTCCGAGGCCGGCCTGCGGATCGGCGAGGTCCGCCCGGTCAACGCGTATCTGCACGCCTTCGAGTGCGTCGTACCGGGCTGACGCCCGGCGCACACGCGATCGCCCCGGTCCGGCACCAGCGTGCCGGACCGGGGCGATCGTCCGTGTGTCAGGCGCCGTCGCGCTGCCACCGGTAGAACTGCTGGGCCATCGCGTCCTTGGGACCGCGCCAGGTCAGCGGGTCGTAGGGGCTCACGAACGCGGTGAGGCGCTCGCTGACGGCCTTGAACTCCGGGTGCTCCGTCACCTTGGCGATCTCCGGGCCCGGGGGCCGGTCGGATTCGATCAGGTGCAGGTACACGTCGCCGAACTGGAACAGGGTGCGCCTGTTCACCCCCACGAGGTGGGGGAGCTCGGTGTCGTCGGAGGCCGCGAAGAGCTCGGCGATGTCCGGGGCGGACTCGGGCGCCATCCGGGCGACGATCAGTGCGTGGTGCATCGGGCTGCCTTTCGGGGCATCAGTTGGCCGGGACCGCGGCGGAACGGCGCTCACGGTCACGCTGCTCGATCTTGTCGCGGATGAGTTCCAGCTGGACGCGGGAGTTGCGGTTGATGTTGTCCGTCATCCAAGCGTCGTCGACCGGCGCGTCGGGCCGCATCGCGAAGTCCTGGCGCCAGTGCATCCTGGTGCCGCCGGGGACCTCCGTGTACTCCCACCGGATGTCCATGTGCTGGAACGGTCCGGGCTCGACGCGGCGGGCGCGTACGGTGCGAGTCGCGCGGTCGGTGGTGCGCTCCGACACCCAGCTCCAGACCTTCCCGTTGTCGTCCGGGTGCATGGTGAGCCGGAAGGTCGTCTTCTGGCCCTCCCGCTCGATCACTTCGACTGCCGCGTACTCGCTGAACAGCTGCGTCCAGCGCTCCAGGTCGTTCGTCATGTCCCAGACGAGGTCGAGCGGGGCGGCGATGGTGATCTCGTTCTCCGTGTGTCCGGGCACGTCAGGCTCCTGTCACGAGGGTGTTGTTGACGAGGTCGAGGAACTCGCCGGGGGTCTTGCACCGGTCGGCCTCGGCGGGCAGCGGACGGCCGAACCGGTTCTCCAGCACCGCCACGATGCCGAGCAGGCCGAGCGAGTCGAGGCCGTACTCGTCGAAGGCCGAGCCGGGACGGCTCTCCATCGCCAGCGGATCGACCGTGAGACCCGCACCGTTCTTCATGAGGACGGCCAGTTCTTCGTAGGTCAGTTGATCGGTCATGAGGGGCTGCTCCTTCTCACAGAGGGCTGTCGGTGGGGTGCCGGAGCACCAGGGCCGCGTTCGAACCCATGAGGCCGCGGCTCAGCACCAGCGCCGTCCGCAGTTCCGCGGGGCGCGCGCGTCCGGTGACCACGTCGAGGTCGTGGCACACCTCGAAGACGTTGGGCGTCGGCGGGATCAGACCGTGTTCCATCGCGAGTACCGCGGCGGACGTGTCCAGCACGGGTGCCCCGCAGTAGGCGCGGCCGATGCCGGTCTTGGGCGCCGTCACCGGTACGCGCCGTCCGTGCGCGCCCAGGGCGTCGGCGATGGCGAGCGCCTCGGCACGGTCGGCCGAGGGAACGCCGAGCGCGTCCGCGAAGACGACGTCGACCTCCTCCGGTGCGCAGCCGGCCTCCGCCAGCGCCCCCTCGATGGCGTGGGCCAGTCCTTCGCGGGACTGCTCCCACCGGGACGCGCCGGTGAAGGTGGCGGCGTGGCCAGCCAGTTCGGCACGGATCCGGACTCCTCGGTCCAGGGCGGCCGTCTCCTCCTCGACCACGAGCATCGCGCCGCCCTCGGCGGGCACGAATCCGCAGGCGTCGGAGGTGAACGGACGGTAGGCACGGGTGGGTTCGCCGCAGACGCTGAGGTCCTCGTAGCCGAGCTGGCAGACGACCGAGTACGGAGCCAGGGGTGCCTCCGCCGCGCCGACGACGACGGCGTCCGTGCCGCGCCGGATGGTGCGTGCGGCATGCATCAGGGCGTCGAGGCCGCCCGCCTCGTCGCTGGCCACGACGGCGCACGGGCCCTTGAAGCCGCCCCGGATCGAGATCTGGCCGGTGCTGGCCGCGTAGAACCAGGCGATGGACTGGTACGGCCCGACGTAGCGGGAGCCCTGGCCCCACAGCCGTTGCAGTTCACGCTGGCCGAATTCGCCGCCACCCGAACCCGCGGCGGTCACCACGCCCACGCTGAACGGGGTGTCCTCGTAGTCGGCGCGGCCGAGCCGTGCGTCGTCCAGGGCCAGGTCGGCGGCGGCCATCGCGTAGTGCGTGAAGCGGTCGGTCTGGACGAGGTAGCGCTCCTCGATGAACGCGACCGGGTCGAAGTCCCTGACCTCGCCCGCGACACGCAGCGGAAGGTTCTCGCAGCCTTCTCTGGAGACCAGGTCGAGGACGCTCACGCCCTCCTGCGTCTGCCTCCAGAAGGCACCGGCGCCGACACCGTTGGGGGCGACGACACCGATCCCCGTAATGACGGATCGCCGGTGTGTCCGGATACTCATGGGGTCCTCCCGCCTGATCGGCTCAGGGCGACGGCCGACTGGAATCCGCCGAACCCGCTGCCCACCGAGAGCACGCTGCGCAGTTTCAGGGGCCGTGCGGTGCGCGGCACGTAGTCGAGGTCGCACTCGGGGTCCGCGGTCTCGTAGTTGGCCGTGGGCGGCACCGTCTGGTGCTGGAGGGCCAGGACGCACGCGGCGATCTCGATCGCGCCGATGGCGCCGAGCGAGTGGCCGACCATGGACTTGATCGAGCTCATCGGGACCTTGTACGCGTGTGCGCCGAGGGCCCGTTTCACCGCCGCCGTCTCGTGCCGGTCGTTCTGCTTGGTGCCCGAGCCGTGCGCGTTGACGTAGTCGACCTGCGAGCCGTCGATCCGGGCCTGCGCGAGTGCTGTGTTGATGGCCTCGGCCATCTCCAGCCCTTCGCAGGTCAGCCCGGTCATGTGGTAGGCGTTGCCGAAGGTGGCGTAGCCCGATATCTCGCAGTAGACGGTGGCGCCGCGGGCGCGGGCGTGTTCGAGCTCCTCGAGTACGAGGACGGCTCCGCCCTCGCCCATGACGAATCCGTCCCTGCGGGCGTCGAACGGCCGGGAGGCGTGCTCCGGGTCGTCGTTGTTCGCCGAGGTCGCCTTGATCGCGTCGAAGCACGCCACCGTGATGGGGGTGATCGGCGTGTCGGAGGCGCCGGCGATGCAGACGTCGACCCTGCCCTCCTCGATGGACTGGAAGGCGTAGCCGATCGCGTCGAGGCCGGAGGTGCAGCCGGTGGACACGGTCTGGACGGGCCCGTGCGCGCCGACCTCCTCGGCCACGGCCGAGGCGAGGGTGCTGGGTGAGAAGGCCCGCTCCAGATGGGCGCCCGCCGGCCGGTGGTCGACGTCCCAGCGCGCACCGCTGCCGCTGACCGCGACGTAGTCCTTCTCCAGGCGGGTGGTGCCCCCGACCGCCGTGCCGAGGGACACCCCGATGCGCCAGGGGTCCTCCTTCCCGGGGTCGAGACCGGCGTCGCTCAGCGCTTCCCTGGCAGCCACCAGGGCGAACTGGACGTACCGGTCCGAGCGCGCGATCAGGTCCTCGTCGAGGCCGTGGGCCACGGGATCGAAGTCGCACTCGGCGGCGATGCGTGAGCGGAACGCCGCCGGGTCGAAGAGGGTGATGCCGCGTGTCGCGGTGCGGCCGTTGGAGAGCAGGTCCCAGAACGCCGGGGCGCCGATCCCGCCGGGCGCGACGACACCGACTCCGGTGACCGCCACACGTCGTGTCATGACGCGGCCCCCGTTCGTTCTGGCGGCGCGTAGCCGTCACTGGGGTCCGCGGTCTCGGTGGCTTCGGTGTCGACGTGCCCGAGCTCGGGACGCGGGGCGAGCGGGCCGAGGTGGAAGACCATGCGCGCCTCCACGTCGCCCACGTTGCGGAAGCGGTGGCGGACGTGCGGAGGGATCAGCAGGCCCTGGTCGGGCCGCATCGGGTGCGGCTCACCGTCCAGGTCCACTTCGAGGAGCCCGTCCACGACGTACACGAACTCCTCCGAGTACGGGTGGTAGTGCTCACCGATGCGCTCTCCGGGGCGGACGATGGCCAGCCCCATGAAACCGCTGGTGGCACCCACCGCCGTCGGTGTGAGCATGGCGCGCAGATCGCCTCCGCGCCTGCGGTTGGGCTGTGTTTCGCTGAGGTCCACGATGCGGGGACGGTGCGTGGTCATGACTGCTCTCCTCCAGGCGCGTTGTGCGGTGTGACGGCATCCGCGGGGCGGTCCTCGCGGATGCCGGTGACTCGGTTCAGGACTCTGCGGCCCGACGGTCGGTGATGAGGTTCATCTCGGCCTGCGCGAGGAAGCGCGCGGCCTCCGTGTCCGTGGTGGGCAGGCCGTTCGCGCCGCCGTCCAGCAGCCGGCCGAGCATGGCCGCCTTGCGGTGGCCGCCGATGCCGAGCGCCTGTGTGGGCTGGGCGTCGAACGGGCCGCTCACTTCGAGGAGCCGCACCACGATGTCGTCGCGCTGGAAGATGGTGCTGCTCTCGATGGGGCTCGCGGCGTCGTCCGCGGCCTCTTCGTCCTGGCCGGCGAGCAGCCGGGCCAGCGCCATGCCGCAGCCTTCCTTGGCCTGGTAGAACAGCGCGTGCCGCTGGACGTCCGCGGCGGCGTGGCGGCCCGCCTTCACGTGGTGGACGGTCGGGAGTGCGGCCCGGGTGAAGAACATCCGGGCGGAGTCGGGATCGCTGAGGTCGCGGTCCTGCTCCAGGTACGGGTTGATGGCCTCCTCGACGGCCCTGACCTCGGGCTGACGGGAGACGTGGCGCAGGGCCGCCATCAGATCGCCCTCGACCTCCACCGCTCGCACGACACGGTTCCCGTGCATGAAGAGCGAGGTGCGGCACAGCCGGGTGTTCTCGTCGACCCGTGCCTGCGGGGAGTCGTAGTCGGCGAGGATCTTCGCGACCATCTCCTCCGTACCCGGCTTCACCGTGAAGGTGAGCGCGTGGCGTACCACGCCGTCGCCCAGACGAGGTGCCGCCTGGAGGCGGCCCTTGGCGGGCTCGGGGGCCCGCTCGAACGCGGCTCCGGTCTCGCGCAGCACGCTGAAGCGCAGGGAGCGGGTGTCGCGCACGCAGCTGTGCAGGGGCTGCACCGTCGCGACGTGCTCCTCGCTGTTCACCCAGGCGAGGAAGGGCGGGGCGCTCTCCCATTCGCTGGTGATCAGCCACTGCGAGGGGTTCTCGATGGACTGGCACAGCTGGTCGCTGATGTGTCCGGGGATCGACGCCACCTGGTTGCGCATGTGCTCGTACGCCTCGAGGAACTGGTTCTGGGCGCCGTCGTGCAGGTCCAGCAGCAGTATGACCCGGAGCCTCGAACCGTCGAAGGCGGACTGAGATATACGTTCCGAGAGGGTTGTCATCTTTCGTTCTCCTTCGAGACGGTGCGACGGCTACAGCCGTGGCCCGTCCTCATCCGTCGGGTTCGGTGGAAGCGGAGCAGGTCCCTGCCCGCTGACGCGTGACGTCCGCCTCCGCATCGCGAGTTCGCTCCCGCGACTGATCGTGGAACGCTGGTACGGGCGGCGCGAGATTTATGAACCGTTCAGGTGAGGCGGTGACCGAAGGCGCCGCACGAGGGCATGGACATTCCATCCGTCGTGCGGCCGAGCTGGAGCAACTGATGAACGAGAACGTCGAGCACCGCGTACCTGTCCTCATCGTGGGCGGCTCCCTGGTGGGCCTGTCCGCATCCCTCTTCCTGAGCCGCCTCGGCATCCGCCATCTGCTGGTCGAGAAGCACGCCGACACGTCGACCCACCCGCGCGGGCGTGGCAACAACGTGCGCACGATGGAGGTGTTCCGTGCCGCGGGCGCGGAGCAGCTGATCCGGGACGCCGCTTCGGTGCTGGCGGACAACCACGGCATCCTCCAGGCGAAGTCGCTCACGGGGGACGACCAGGAGTGGCTGTTCAAGGAGATCGACCCGGGCGGCGGGCTCGCCCGGTTCAGCCCGAGCGGCTGGTGCCTGTGCAGCCAGAACGACCTGGAGCCCGTGCTCGTGCGCCGGGCCCGCGCCGAGGGCGGCGAGCTGCGCTTCTCCACCGAGCTGCTCTCCTTCGAGCAGGACCCGGACGGGGTGACCGCCGTGGTGAAGGACCGGGAGACCGGGGAGCACACCACGGTGCGCGCGGACTATCTGGTGGCGGCCGACGGTCCGCGCAGCCCCATCCGGGAGCAGCTGCGGATCGGGCAGACGGGGCCCGGCGACCTGTTCCACAACGTGAGCATCACCTTCCGCTCCCGGCAGCTCGCCTCCGTGGTCGGCGACCGGCGCTTCATCGTCTGCTACCTGACGAATCCCGAGGCGGACGGGGCGCTGCTGCCGGTGGACAACGAGGAGCACTGGGTGTTCCACGCGCCGTGGCAGCCCGACCGGGGCGAGACGCTGGAGGACTTCACCGACGAGCGGTGCGCGGCGCACATCCGCAAGGCGGTCGGGGATCGCGGCCTCGATGTCGAGATCACGGGCAAGGCCCCGTGGCACGCCGCGGAGCGCGTCGCCGAGAGGTACGGGGCCGGCCGGGTGTTCCTGGCCGGTGACTCGGCCCACGAGATGTCCCCCACCGGGGCGTTCGGGTCCAACACCGGAATCCAGGACGCCCACAACCTGGCGTGGAAGCTGGCCGCGGTGCTGAACGGCACGGCGGGGCCGGCGCTCCTGGAGACGTACGAGGCGGAGCGGCTGCCGGTGGCCCGGGCCACGAGCGCGCGCGCGTCGGCCCGTTCGGGGGAGCACAGCCACCCGGGCTTCGCCGGCTCCCCGGGCCCGGTTGGCGGCGGGCGCAAGGGCGGCATGCTCACCGTCGCGCTCGGCTACCGCTACGTCCGGGGCGCGGTGCTCGGCACCGACCCCGACCTGCCGGTGGTGCCCGAGGGCATGGAGCTGAGGGGCGAACCCGGCACCCGCGCACCGCACCTGTGGGTCGGCCGGGACGGGAAGCGCGTGTCGACGCTGGATCTGTACGAGCGGTCGTTCGTGCTGCTGTTCGACGCCGGGCACCCGGAATGGCGTGCGGCGGCGACTCGGGTGGCGGAGCGTCTGGCTCTGCGCCTGGACGTCTTCGCGATCGGTTCGGGGCCCGGCGCCGATCTGGAGCCGTTGGGCGGGGCCGACTGGGCCGCGGCCCACGGCACGGGGGCCGAAGGCGCCGTGCTCGTGCGCCCCGACGCCTTCGTGGCCTGGCGGTCCGAGGGAGCGGCGGCCGACGCGGAGGCGACTCTGCACGAGGCGCTGACGGCGCTGCTCCGGCGCGGCTGAACACCCCGGCGCCCTCGTCCGGTGCCTCCGCCTCCTGCGTTCATCCCACGCCGAAGTCCCTCAGCGCGGCCAGGAACGCGTCCGGGTTGTCGCCGTGCACGAGGTGCCCCGCGTCGACGGAGACGTACTGCCCGCCGGGGATCCGGCGGGCCATCCGGGCCAGTTGCTGCTGGTCGATGTGGCTGCGGGCTCCGCCGACCACGAGCGCGGGGGCGGTGATCTCGCCCAGTCGCTCCCACACGGCCGGATCCGGGTCGCTCAGCTGGGCCTCGGTGCACGGCACCACGGGCCAGTCGAAGCCGAGCTCTCCGGCGGGCCGCCGGGCCGGCGAGCGGGGCGTGTCGAGCGGAAGCAGCGGCGGGGCGTCCTCGATGACGAGTCCGCCGATAAGCCCGGGGTGCTGTGCGGCGAGCAGCAGGGCCGCCACTCCGCCCATCGAGTGCCCGATCAGGACGGCGCCGGGCAGGTTGCGGACCTCGAGGAACGCGTGCAGGTCGTCGCGGAAGAGTTCGAAGGAGTAGCGGCCCGGCCAGTCGCTGAGCCCGTGGCCACGGAAGTCGAGTGCGTACACCCGGTGCCGTGCCGCGAGCTGTTCGGCGATCCGCGTCCAGTCCCCGCTGCTGCCGCCTCGGCCGTGGGCGAGGACGACGGGCGGGGCCGCGGGGTCGCCCCAGAAGCGGTACGCGAGCCGGATTCCGCCGGCGAGCACGCTGCTGACCCCGGGGTCGAGGAAGGCGGTGACGGTGCGGACGAAGGAGCCGGGGTCGTCCAGCCACGGGTAGTGGCCTGCGCCGCGCTGGACGACGAGCTCTCCGTAGGGGAAGAGCGCGGCCATCTCCGCCGCACGGTCGGGGGTGGGGCCGCCGTCGTACTCCCCCGCGAGGACGAGCACCGGGACCGGCAGCTCTCGCAGCGCGGTGATCACGGTGGCGGTGTCGAGGCCGTCCTGCGGGTAGTAGAGCGCTCCTGCCTCGGAGTTGGTCTGTGCCGCGGCCTCGGCGGCGTGGGCCCGGGCGGCGGCGTCCCAGCGCCCGTAGGTGAACGGCAGTGCGGCGGCCCGGGCCCCTGCGGTGGCACGCCCGGCCCGGATCTCCTCCAGTGCGGCACTCGCCTCCGCGTACCAGGGCTCGTGGCCGCGCAGCTCGGAGGCATGGCGCCGGTCCTGGTCGGTGGCCGGGATGCCGGTGGCTCGCGTACTGGGTGCGACGAGGGTGAGGGTGCGCAGTCGCTGCGGGTACCTCACTGCGTAGAGGGCCGCCAGGCTCGCGGACGCGGAGTGGCCGAGCAGATCGACCCGTTCGAGTCCGAGGTGTGCGCGCAGGGCCTCGACGTCGTCGACGAGCCGGTCGCAGCGGTACGTCGACGGGTCGTCCGGGCTCGCGGAGTCCCCGGTGCCGCGCAGATCGAGGAGGATCAGCCGGTGCGCGCGGGAGAGTCCGCCGAGGTCGCCGAGGTAGCGGGCCGCCCGCATCGGGCCACCGGGCAGACAGATCAGAGGCCGGCCCTCACCCGCGAGGTGGTAGGCCAGTTCGGTCCCGTCGTATGTGCGGAATGTCGGCATGGCCGCCATCCAAACAGGGCGGGCGGCTCTCCGTGGCCGCCTACGCCCACAGCGATCAGACGTGCACGACTCCGGACGTCGGCCGCCGCGGAGGCCGGCGGCCGCGGGACCATGCGTACGAGGCACGCCCCCTCATCGACATCCGATCGCGGAGTCCGAGCGGCGGCGCCACGGGCCGCCGGCCCGACGACCACCCCGGACACCCCGGACTCGCCGGACCGGGCTCCTCACCGGCCACGTCACACGCGGGACGTCGCCCCCCTTGCCAGGGCGCCGCGGATGCTGAATTACTGCTCCCAGGAGGATCGACCGAATGATCGGTCGTCCGCCACGGCGAGAGGATCATCCGCATGACGGCTCTGCTGGACGCGGCCGAGCGGCTCGGCCGTGACGAGCTGGAGGCGCTGCAGCTCGAACGGCTCCGGGACACGCTGCGGCACGCGTACGACCACGTCGGCTTCTACCGGGCGGCGTTCGACAAGGCAGGCCTGCGGCCCGAGGACTGCCGCACACTCGCCGATCTCGCCCGTTTCCCCTTCACCGTCAAGGCCGACCTGCGCGACAACTACCCGTTCGGCATGTTCGCCGTGCCCGAGGAGCGGGTGCGGCGCATCCACGCGTCCAGCGGGACGACCGGCCGGCCGACCGTGGTCGGGTACACCGAGCGGGATCTGGACACCTGGGCGGACGTGGTCGCCCGGTCGATCAGGGCGGCGGGCGGGCGCCCGGGCCACAAGGTCCATGTGGCGTACGGATACGGACTGTTCACCGGAGGGCTCGGTGCGCACTACGGAGCGGAGCGGCTGGGCTGCACCGTCGTTCCGGCGTCCGGTGGCATGACGGCACGGCAGGTGCAGCTGATCCAGGACTTCGGGCCGGAGATCATCATGATCACGCCCTCCTACATGCTGACCCTTCTGGACGAGTTCGAGCGCCAGGGCGTCGACCCGCGCACGACCTCGCTGCAGGTCGGCATCTTCGGTGCCGAGCCGTGGACCGAGCAGATGCGCAGGGAGATCGAGGAGCGGTGCGCGATCGACGCGGTCGACATATACGGGCTGTCCGAGGTGATGGGTCCCGGTGTGGCGCAGGAGTGCGTCGAGACCAAGGACGGGCTGCACATCTGGGAGGACCACTTCTATCCGGAGGTCGTCGACCCGTTCACCGGCGCGGTGCTGCCGGACGGTGAGGAGGGTGAGCTGGTGTTCACCTCGCTCACCAAGGAGGCCATGCCGGTGATCCGCTACCGGACCCGGGACCTGACGCGGCTGCTGCCCGGTACGGCACGGGTGTTCCGGCGGATGGAGAAGGTCACGGGCCGCAGCGACGACATGGTGATCCTGCGGGGGGTGAATCTCTTTCCCACCCAGATCGAGGAGATCGTGCTGCGGACACCGGGCGTGGCACCGCACTTCCAGCTGCGCCTGACCAGGCAGGGGCGCCTGGACGCACTGACCGTGCGGGCCGAGGCGCGGGCCGGTGCCACGCCGGAGGACCGTGCGACTGCCGCGCGGCTGATCGCGGCGGCCGTGAAGGACGGGATCGGTGTGACGGTCGGGGTCGAGATCGTGGACCCGGAGACGCTGGAGCGCTCGGTCGGCAAGATCAAGCGAATCGTCGACCTCAGGGACGCCGGCTGAGGAGCGAGGGGACGCCGGCTGGGGAGCGCAGGACTCAGCGCTGCCCTGTGAGGGCTGCGAACACGACGACATTGCTCCGGTAGCCGGTCTTCTTGCTGTAGTCGCCTCCGCAGGTGATCACCCGGAGCTCGGGCCGGGCGGAGGCGCCGTAGACCTTCTTGTCGGGGAAGCTGCCCTTGTCGTAGACCTCGACGGCGTACACGGTGAACACGGCGGTCGTCAGGTCCGCCCGGATGATCTCGACGGTGGCGCCCTCGCGTACGAAGCCCAGCTTCTGGAAGACGCCGGGCCCCAGGCGGGTGTCCACGTGCCCGGCGGTGATGGCGGTGCCCACGGAGCCGGGGTCCGTCCCGCCGGCGTACCAGCCTGCGAGGACGGGGTTGTTGTCGGGCGGGGGCTGCAGCGCTCCCGCCGCGTCGAGGGCGAGCCTCATCAGGGGGGCGTCCACGCCGATGGCGGGGATCCGCAGGCGGACGGGTTCCGACCGCGGCAGCGGCTGGACGGCACTCGGCGGGACACTGCGGCCGGGGGCCGGTGTCGCGGCGGCGGGCGCGGCAGGGAGCGCCGGCGCGGGGCGCAGGGGGGCCGGGCGCACGGCAGGCGGGGGGGCGAGCGCCGGTGGTACGGGGGCCGGGCTCACGAAGGCGGGGGGTGCGGGGGCGGGGCGGGCCGGTGCCATGTAGGCCAGGGCCGCGGCGGGCTCCGGAGACCGGCCGGTGGGCGGCGCGGTTGTCCCGGGGGAGGCGCCGGAGGCCGCCGGGGCGGGGGCAGGGACTGTATGGGCGCGCGGCGGCTGCGGCGGGTTCCCGTCCCGTGTACCGCTGACCACCAGGGCGGTGCCCGCCACCAGGGCCCAGACGAGGTGTTTGACGGTGGGGAACGTCTGCGGTGGCGTGCTGGTCCTTCGCCCGGATTCCATCGCGTGTGCCTCTGCTTCGCCGCGGGTGGGTGGGGAGTCCGCGGGCCCCGGACCGGTGCGGCGTCCGGGGGCCGCGCGACAGGGCTCGTGCGGTCAGGCGCCGGCGGCTGCCGTCCGACGCCGCATCCTGACCACTCCCCCGGCCACGGCGCCGGCGAGCAGGACGCCGCCCGCGGCGAGCTGCGTGCCCTGGTCCGCGGGGGCACCGAAGCCGGCGTCCACGCCGCCGGTCGGGGCGCGGCCGACGATCTCGTAGGTGTCCGTGATCTTGATCCGCGGCGGGCACTTCACGGTGACGGTGTCGATGCCCGGCCCGGTCCCCGCCGGGATCTCGAACTCTCCGACGAGCACGCCCGGACGGTCGCCCCCGAAGAGGTGGAAGTCGCCCGCGGCCTCCGAGACACCCTTGCCGTAGGTCTCCTTGCCGCAGGCTCTGGTGGTGACCGTGACCTTCGAGCCCGGCGACGCCTTCTTCGGATGGATGCGAAGGGTCTGCTCTGCGGCGGGAGTGTCCGCCGCCGCTGCGGCCGGGGCCGAGAGGGCGAGGGCACCGATGGCCAGACAGATACCCGCACCGATGCGTGTGTTGCGCATGAGGATCCTCCAACGGGAGCAGGGTCCGGCCTGTCTGCGCGGCGCCTCTGCTGTGCTCCGTTTCCGAGGCAAGCGACAGTCCGTCACCGCCGCAACACGACGGCCGGCCCTCCGCGTCACCCGGCCAGGCGCAGAAATCCACCAGCCGGTGATCGTTTCCCCAGGTCACCGGGCGAGGGCCCGGCCTGAGGAACGATCAGCCGCCCGGCGGACGAACGGGTTAAGGGGCAGGCCCCAGGACCTGTTCCCCCGTGCGTCCGACCGTCAGGACGACACCTGGGAGAACCGGTCCCGCAGCTCCCTCTTGAGGATCTTGCCGCTGGCGTTGCGCGGCAGCTCGTCCACGAACAGGACCCTCTTCGGGGCCTTGAAGTGCGCCAGCCTCTCGCGGGCGTGCTCGATCAGTTCGTCCTCCGTCGCGACGCCGCGGAGGACGACGATCGCGGTGACGGCCTCGATCCAGCGGTCGTCGGGCAGCCCCACGACCGCCGTTTCGGCCACCGCGGAGTGGGTGTAAAGGGCATCCTCCACCTGCCGGGAGGCCACGAGCACGCCTCCGGAGTTGATGACGTCCTTCACCCGGTCGACGACCGTGAAATAGCCCTCCGGATCACGAACGGCCAGGTCACCGGAGTGGAACCAGCCGTCACGGAAGGCCTCCGCGCTCTCCTCCGGTTTGTCCCAGTAGCCCTGGCACAGCTGCGGGGAGCGGTAGACCACTTCGCCCGCCGTCCCGTCGGGCACCTCCCTGCCGTGCTCGTCGACCACCCTCGCCTCGACGAAGAGCACGGGCCGGCCGCAGGATTCCATCCGGCCCTCGTGCTCGTCGGGGCCGAGGACCGTGGCGAGCGGGCCGATCTCGCTCTGTCCGAAGCAGTTGTAGAACGCCAGCTCCGGCAGCCGGGCGCGGAGGCGTTCCAGCACGGGCACCGGCATGATCGACGCACCGTAGTACGCCTTGCGCAGGGCGCCGAGCTCACGGGTGGCGAAGTCCGGGTGGTTGGAAAGACCGATCCAGACAGTGGGCGGGGCGA
The DNA here is from genome assembly GCA_014651175.1 of Streptomyces clavifer. Classification (GTDB taxonomy): domain Bacteria; phylum Actinomycetota; class Actinomycetes; order Streptomycetales; family Streptomycetaceae; genus Streptomyces; species Streptomyces clavifer. The sequence goes on from BMWJ01000013.1 coordinate 92,867, forward strand.
ACAGGCTGTCCGCCTGCCCGGCCTCGACCAGGTCGAAGATCCGGCCCGCGTCCGGAGCGTCGAGGATCGTGTTCTCCGCGCCCACCGCGAGGTAGGGCATCAGGAACACGTGCATCTGCGCGGAGTGGTAGAGCGGCAGCGAGTGGACGGGCCGGTCGGTGGCGCGCAGGTCGAGCGCGGTGACCGCACTGACGTACTCGTGGACCAGGGCGCCGTGGGTCATCATCGCGCCCTTGGGCTGGGCGGTGGTGCCGGAGGTGTACAGCAGCTGGACCAGGTCGTCGGCGCCGGGCGTGTGCGCGGGGGTGAAGGGACGCGGGGTCTCCAGCTCACCGAGGAGCGAGTCCGGTGCGTCGCGCAGTGCGCGCGTGGGGTGTCCGGCGGGGACGCGGGGGGCCAGGCCGGGGTCGGTGAGGACGAGGGAGCTGCCGGACTGCCGCAGGATGTACGACAGGTCGTCGCCGGTGAGGTTCTGGTTGACCGGTACGTGGACGAGTCCGGCCCGGGCGCAGGCCAGGTAGGCGATCAGGTACACGTCGGAGTTGTGGGCGTAGGAGGCGACCCGGTCCCCCGGGCGCAGTCCGTGTGCCCCGGTCAGGACGGCGGCCGCCGTGCCGACCGCCTCGTCCAGCGCGGCGTAGGTCCAGGACCGGCCCGCGTACCGCACGGCGGTGCGCCCGGGGGTGCGCCGTGCGCTGCGTGCCACGACACCGTCGACTGTGCTGCTGCGTACACCTGTCATGGCGTGATCCTGAGCGGCCCGGGGGCCGGGGGTCAAGGGTCGCGGCCCCGGCGGACGGCGTACGGGCGTACGGGGCCGCCCCCTGTCGCGGCCCGGTCGGGAAGGCCGGCCCATGACGGGGTGCCACGAGCCGCAGGAGGGCGTGATGCCTGATCGCCGGGAGGGCGAGGAGGCGTGGGGGCTGGTCGTCGGGAGGGCGAGGAGGCGTGGGGGCTGGTCGCCGGGAGGTCGAGGAGGCGTGGGGGCTGGTCGCCGGGAGGTCGAGGAGGCGCCGAGGGCTGGTCGTCGGCCGGACGGACCGCGGCATCAGGGACTGATCGCCAGGAAGACGAACGCGGCGAAGATCGCCAGATGTACACCGCCCTGGAGCAGGGTGGCGCGCCCCGGGACGACGGTCAGGGCTCCCACCACGACGGTCAGCGCGAGCAGCACCATATGGGTGGCGCCGAGGCCGAGGTGCAGCGGTCCGTCCAGCCAGATCGAGGTGAGTGCGATCACCGGGATCGTGAGGCCGATGCTGGCCATCGCCGAGCCGAGGGCCAGGTTGAGGCTGGTCTGCACGCGTTCACGTCGGGCGGCCCGTACGGCGGCGAGGGTCTCCGGCAGGAGGACGAGCAGTGCGATGACGACGCCGACCACGGACTGCGGCATCCCCGCGGCCTCCACTCCCGATTCGACGGTCGGCGACACGGCCTTGGCGTCCCCGACGACGGCGACGAGCGCCACCAGGAGCATGACCACGCTGAGGGTGGTGGCGCCCCTTCCGGGCAGGGCGGCCGGGTCGGCCTCCTCACGCGGTCTGCCGTCCTGGGTGAGCGGCAGGAAGTACTCGCGGTGCCGCACGGTCTGTACCGCGACGAACAGGCCGTAGAGCAGGAGCGAGGCGACGGCGGCGAAGCCGAGCTGGGCCGGGGAGAACTCGGGGCCCGGCTTTCCGATGGTGAAGGTGGGGAGGACCAGGCTGAGGGTGGCGAGGGTCGTCACGGTCGCCAGTGCGGCGCCGGTGCCCTCGGCGTTGAAGACGGCGACGCGGCTGCGTACGGCGCCGACCATCAGGGAGAGGCCGACGATGCCGTTGCAGGTGATCATGACGGCGGCGAAGACGGTGTCGCGGGCGAGGGTGGACGTCTCGGGTCCGCCGTCCACCATGAGGGTGACGATCAACGCCACTTCGATGACGGTGACCGCGACCGCCAGGATCAGCGAGCCGTAGGGGTCACCGACGCGGTGGGCGATCACCTCCGCGTGGTGGACGGCTGCGAGCACCGCGCCCGCGAGGCAGAGCGCGACGACGGCGACCGCGAACGGGGAGAGCGTGCGCCCCCAGCTGAGAACCAGGGCGAGTGCCGCGATCACCGGTACGGCGACGGTCCACTGCGTGACCAGGGCACGGACCGTCGCGCTCGCGTTCATGGGCACAGGCTGCCAGAGGTGGGCGGGGAGCGCGCGCCGGAGATCGGAGATCGTGCCGACGGTTCACCGAGGACGCGCCGTCGGCCGTCGCGCACGCTCCGCCGTCCGCCGGGAGCCGCCACGTTGATGGGGTGTCAGATTCTTTGTTCCGTCAGAGGCCCACGGGGCGGCCGAGGTGACAGTAACCTCTGCTTCGGCAGGAAGTTTCACCATCGGACGAGATTTCGAAAGTTACTTTCGTGCCGGTGCTTTCGACATGAAGGGGAAGGGGTTCCGGATGACCGGGGACGTGTCGGACCGGGGAATGAGCCGCCGGAGGATGGGCGGCGGGATACTGGCGCTGGGCGGAGCACTCGCCCTCGCACCGATCCCCTTCGCGGGAGCGGCGGGCACGGCGGTCGGCGCCGGTCGGGACACGGAGGCGGCCGGCACGGGAGCGGGAGCCGGGACGGACATGGGATCAGGGTCGCGCAGGCCCACGCTGCGCCGGGGCTCCCCCGCACGCGCCGGTCTGCTGGACGAGCCGCTCGACCAGCTCGTGTCCGACGCGGAGAAGTACCTCGCCGACTCACCCGCCCACCCCTGGTACGCGGGCGCCGTGCTGCTGGCCGGGCGCGGCGGAACCGTGGCCCTGCACCGGCCGATCGGCAAGGCGGTGCGTTACGCGGCCTACGACGAGAAGACCGACACCGGCGTGGAGTTCCCCGCGGAACAGCAGATCGCGATGGCCGAGGACACGGTCTTCGACCTCGCCTCGGTGTCGAAGCTCTTCACCTCGATCCTGGCCGTGCAGCAGATCGAGCGGGGCACGCTGGAGCTGGAGGCCGCGGTCGCCTCGTACCTGCCGGACTTCGCCGGGGGCGGCAAGCAGGACATCACGGTCCGTCAGCTGCTCACTCACACCTCGGGCTTGCGCTCCTGGATCCCGCTGTACAAGGAGCCGACCCGCGAGGGGAAGCTCCGCCTGCTCTGGAACGAGGTGCCGGCCTCCGCGCCCGGAACGAAGTACCTCTACTCCGACCTCAATCTGATCTCGCTGCAGCTGGTCCTGGAGAAGATCACCGGCCGCACCCAGGACGTGCTGCTCCGCGAGGAGATCACCGCTCCGCTCGGGATGCACCGCACGCGGTACAACCCGCCCGCCTCCTGGAAGCCGAAGATCGCAGCCACCGAGGATGCCCGGCTGCCCTGGTCGGGGCTGGAGCGCGGGCTGGTCTGGGGCGAGGTCCACGACGAGAACGCGTACAGCCTGGACGGGGTCGCCGGCCACGCGGGGGTCTTCTCGTGCGCGTGGGACCTGGCCGTGCTGGCCCGTACGCTCCTCAACGGGGGCGTCTACGGCAGGTCCCGCATCCTGTCCGAGGACTCGGTGGAGCTGCTGTTCACCGACTTCAACACCGCGTTCCCGGGTGATGAGCACGGGCTGGGCTTCGAGCTCTACCAGCACTGGTACATGGGCGCGATGGCCACGCCGCGCACCGCCGGCCACACCGGATTCACCGGCACCAGCCTGGTCATCGATCCGACGACGGACTCGTTCCTGATCATCCTGGGAAACTCGGTGCACCCCGTGCGCAGCTGGCGCTCGGGCAGTGCGCCGCGGGTCGCGGCCGCCAACCGGATGGCGCGCGCCGTGCCCGTCCGCCCCGCCCGGGGCAAAACCGCCTGGTTCTCCGGCATGGAGAGCGCGGCCACCGCCACGCTGGCGCTGCCCGCGCTGCGTCCGGCCACCGCGCACGCGGTGCTGAGCTGCACGCTCTGGTGGGACACCGAGCCGTCGTCGGACTCCTTGGTCCTGGAGGCCTCGTCGGACTCCGGAGCGACGTGGCAGCCGGTGCCCTTCACGACCTCCCCGGCCGGTTCAGGGCGGCCCCGGCCGGATCAGCCGCACCCGGCGGGCTCGGTGTCCGGCTGGTCCGGACGGGTCTGGCACCGCCTCGACGCGGACCTGGCGGCATGGCACGGCACCGAGGTCAGGCTGCGGTGGCGTTACACCACCGACCAGTTGTACGTCGGGCGCGGTGCGTACGTCGACGGCCTGCGCGTCCGGGACGGTGGCCGCACCCTGTTCGACGGGAACAGGCCCGGCGATTCCGGCCGTGTCGAGGCGACGGGGTGGACGGTCTCCGCCGACTGAGGAGCCCGACCGGCGGTCCGGCTGGTTGGATGACGGGCATGAACGGAACACAGTCCATAGAGGCACCGTGGGGCGTGTCGGTGTTCGGGGCGGCGAGCGTGGATGCCGCACCCGACCTGGCACGCCTGCGTGTCGCCATCGAGCAGACCAGGAACACGCCGGGTGAGGCGTTCGCCGCGACCAGGGTCGGGGTGAACCGGATCCGGGAGGTCCTGCGCGGGCACCGGGTGCCCGAGGCCGCAGTGTCGGCATCACGGCTGAACCTGTCGTCGCAGTGGAGCTACGGCAGCGAGCGCACGTTCCTCGGCTACGAGTGCACCGCGTCGTTCGTGATCGAGCTGCGGGACCTGGACCTCCTGGAGACCGTGCTCATCGACGTCGTCGACGCGGGGGCCAACCAGGTCGAGAGCGTCGAATTCGACGTGAGTGCGAAGAAGGAGCTGCGCGCCCGGGCCCGTACGGCGGCCGTGGCCGCGGCACGCGAGAAGGCCGCACTGTACGCCGCAGCCGCGGATGTGCGGCTCGGACCCGTCGTCCACATCAAGGACGTGGACGCGGAGCAGCTCCAGAACTACCGCGGCCACGGCGGGCACGACGGAGGCGGCGAGGGCGATCTGACGCCGGGCAAGGTGACGGTGTCGGCGGGTGTCGTGATCGGTCTCTCGCTCATCGGCAGTTGAGGCACGCGCCTGGGGGCGCGAAAGCGGGCGCGGGCCGAGTCGGGGACGGCCCGCGCCCTTCTCATGAGCCCTCGCACAGAGCCGAACATCCGGATCGAAACTTTCGGTGCGCTCAGTGAATACCTTTCGTCATGCGCCCGCGTCCTACGCGCCTTTCTCGCCGATGAGTCCGGTCACGTACCGGAACCACATCATCTACGCAGGCAGAATGAACGAGAGGCGCCGAAGCTTCACATGTCCGCTCGGAAATATTTCGGAAATACGCCGTTGACGCGATTTCCCGTTGAGCGCATACTCTCCCTCGCTCCCCTTGTTCCACTGCTCGCCTTCCCGCCGCTGCCGCGCTCCCAGGCGTAGCCACCGGCGGCTGCACAGCACCTCGAACGGTCCCGACCGACCCGTCCGGGCGTTCTGTTGGATCCGCCCGGCATCCGGAAGAAGAGGCTGGAAACGCGATGGTTCAGACATCCCCCGGCGGCCTGTCCGCCCGCCCCCACCTGCCGCCCCGTACCGGACGAGCCCTGTCCCTCGTCATGGCCGGTGTCCTCGCCATGGCGGGCGTGATCTCGCTCGCTGGTCCGGCCGAGGCGGTCGGCACGCTCGGCGACGCCGCGGCGGCGAAGGGCCGGTACTTCGGCACGGCCGTGGCGGCGAACCACCTCGGCGAGGCGCAGTACGCGTCCACGCTGGACGCGCAGTTCGACTCGGTGACGCCCGAGAACGAGATGAAGTGGGACGCGATCGAGGGCACCCGCGACTCGTTCAACTTCGCGTCGGCCGACCGGATCGTCGACCACGCGCAGAGCAGGGGCATGAAGGTCCGGGGCCACACGCTGGTCTGGCACTCACAACTGCCCGGCTGGGTCGGCGGCCTCGGCACCGCTGATCTCCGCACGGCGATGAACAACCACATCACGCAGGTGATGACGCATTACAAGGGCAAGATCGACTCCTGGGACGTGGTGAACGAGGCGTACCAGGACGGAGGCAGCGGGGCACGCCGCAGCTCGCCGTTCCAGGACAAGCTCGGCAGCGGATTCATCGAGGAGGCGTTCCGCACCGCCCGTACGGTCGATGCCGGCGCCAAGCTCTGCTACAACGACTACAACACCGACGGCCAGAACGCGAAGAGCAACGCGGTCTACGCCATGGTGAAGGACTTCAAGCAGCGCGGCGTGCCGATCGACTGCGTCGGGTTCCAGTCGCACTTCAACAGCAACTCCCCCGTCCCCTCCGACTACCGGGCCAATCTGCAGCGCTTCGCCGACCTCGGTGTCGACGTGCAGATCACGGAGCTGGACATCGAGGGCTCCGGCTCGGCCCAGGCCGCCTCGTACGCCGCCGTCGTGAACGCCTGCCTGGCGGTCTCGCGCTGCACCGGCATCACGGTGTGGGGGGTCACCGACAAGTACTCGTGGCGCAGCAGCGGCACCCCGCTGCTGTTCGACGGGAACTACAGCAGGAAGCCCGCGTACGACGCGGTGCTCGCCGCGCTCGGCGGCTCCACCGGTGGCGGCGGCACGGGCAGCTGCACGGCCGCGTTCACCCGGACCGCCACCTGGAACGGGGGGTACAACGGGGAGGTGACCATCAAGGCCGGCAGCGCCGCGATCAGCACCTGGACGGTGCCGGTGACCGTGGCCTCGCCGCAGAAGGTGACCGCCACCTGGAACGGCGCACCCACCTGGGACACCGGTGGGAACGTCATGACGGTCAGGCCCACCTACAACGGGAACCTCGCCGCGGGCGCCTCGACGTCCTTCGGATTCACGGTCAGCACGAACGGCAGCACGTCGACGCCCGTCGTCGGTTCCTGCACGGCCTCCTGAACGGGGCGGCCATCGGTACGGCGGGGCGGGAACCCTCGCACGCGCCCCCGCCGTACCGCCCCCGCCCCGCCCGTTCCTGCGACCGGGCGAGGCGGTTCGCCGTCACCGCCGACGCGCGGCCGGACGGTGATGGCACGGCCCACCTGCCATGGATCCGCTGGACGCCGGAACTCGACGCGGTCAGGCAGCGGATCAACCGTGCCCTGCGGACCGGCCGGCTCTCCGACGTACGCGGAGATCGCCCGCCGACCGTCCGGGCACCGCTTCCGGGTCGAGGAGGCGATGCGGACGCTCTCGTACTTCGACGGGATGAACTTCGCGGCGCGGGCGACCGCTCCCGCGTCGCTCTCGGTGGGGCTGACGGACCGCATCCGCCCCTCGTCGACCGTCGCCGTCACCCGTGGTCCGCCCACCCGTGTCCCGTCACCGGCCCAGCGCCGCCATCGCGGCGTTGTGGCCGGGCACCCCGCTGACCCCTCCGCCGCGCACCGCGCCCGCCCCGCACAGCAGGACGTTGGCGTGCGCGGTCTCGACACCCCAGCGGCCGGTGTCCTCGGTGGCGTACGGGAAGGACAGGTCCCGGTGGAAGATGTGCCCGCCGGGCAGCCTCAGGTCCTGCTCCAGGTCGAGCGGTGTCTTCGCCTCGATGCACGGCTCGCCGTTGCCGTCGAGGGCCAGGCAGTCGGCGATCGGTTCCTCCAGGTGGCTGTCGAGCTCCGCGAGGGTCGCCTCCAGCAGGGCCGCGCGCGCCGCTGCGTTGTCCGCGGCGAAGAGCCGGGCGGGGGTGTGCAGCCCGAAGAGGGTGAGGGTCTGGTAGCCGCGGGCCGCGAGCTCGGGGCCGAGGATCGACGGGTCGGTCAGCGAGTGGCAGTAGATCTCGGACGGCGGGGCGGCGGGCAGCCGTCCCGCCGCTGCCTCCCGGTACGCGTCGGCAAGCTGTGTGTAGCCCTCCGCGATGTGGAAGGTGCCGGCGAACGCCCGGTGCGGGTCGACCGCGTGGTCCCGCAGCTTCGGCAACCGGGTGAGCAGCATGTTCACCTTCAGCTGCGCACCCTCGGCCGGGGCGGGCCGCTCCTCGCCGAGGAGTGCGGCCAGTGCCTGCGGGGAGGCGTTGACCAGGACCCGGCGGGCGGCGACGACCCGCTCCCCGCCGGGTGAGCGGACGGTGACCTCCGCGCGGGTCCCGTCCGTGTCGATACGGGTGGCCTCGTGCAGGACGCGGATCTCGGCGCCCGCGGCCCGGGCCGCCCCGGCCAGGGCGTCGGTGAGCGCGCCCATCCCGCCGACCGGGACGTCCCAGTCCCCGGTGCCGCCGCCGATCACGTGGTAGAGGAAGCAGCGGTTCTGGAGCAGCGACGGGTCGTGGGCGTCGGCGAAGGTACCGATCAGGGCATCGGTCAGCACGACGCCACGTACGAGGTCGTCGGTGAACCGCTCCTCGACGGCGACGCCGATGGGCTCCTCGAACAGCGTGCGCCAGGCGTCCGCGTCGTCGATCCTCGCCCGCAGTCCGTCGCGGGCCGGCAGGGGTTCGGTGAGCGTCGGGAAGACCCGCTCGGCGACCCGTTGCGTCATCGCGTAGAAGCGCTGCCACGCGTCGTACTCACGCTCGTCGCCGGTGAGGTCCGCGAAGGACGCACGGGTGCCGTCGCCGCCGATGAGCAGCCCGGTGGCCCGTCCGCCGCGCACCACCGGGGTGTACGAGGAGACCGTGCGCTTGCGTACGGCGAAGTCGAGGCCGAGATCCCGGACGATCTTCGAGGGGAGCAGCGAGACGAGGTACGAATAGCGGGACAGCCTGGCGTCGACCCCGTCGAACGGGCGGGTGGAGACGGCCGCTCCCCCGGTGTTGCCGAGACGCTCCAGGACGAGGACGGACTGTCCGGCGCGGGCGAGGTAGGCGGCGGCGACGAGGCCGTTGTGGCCACCGCCCACGATCACCGCGTCATAGCGGTCGTGCGCGGGCTTGCCGGCTGCGTGTGTCTCGTCCGTAGGCATGGCCCCTTCGTAACACGGGATGATCACCCCTGCCCAGAGGGCTGCGGGTGCCCGGAGGCGGACGGTCGGGGCAGAGCGCGCAGGCCGCCGGGGGGCCACCGGGATGCGGGGAGGGCCGCGGGTGCGGGCGCGGCCCGCGAGGCCGGGACGGCCGCGTGGTGGTCGGCGCCGCTCAGTGGGGTCCGCCCGTCCGACGCAGGTCGGCGACCCGGCGGTACAGGTCCGCCGCTTCCGCGCGGCGGCCCAGCTGCTCCAGGCAGTGCGCCTCGTCGTTGCGGCCGGCGAGGGTGTCGGGGTGGCCGGCGCCCAGGGTCCGTTCGCGGGCCTCGGCGACCTTCCGGTACTCGGTGAGGGCCTCGGCCCAGCGCCCGAGCCAGCCGAGGCCGACGGCGACCTCCCGGCGGCTGAGGAGCGTGTCGGGGTGGTCGGGGCCCAGGACGCGCTCGCGGATCGCCCACACGTCGCGGGACTCGACGAGGGCTTCCTCCCAGCGGGCCATCCGCCCGAGGTTGACGCCGAGGCCGTGACGGGCGCGCAGGGTCTCCGGATCGGCGGGCCCGTCGACCCGGGTGCGGTCCTCGGCCAGCAGCCGGTACAGCTCCAGGGCCTCGGCACTGCGGCCGAGCCTGCCGAGACTGATGCCGACCTCGTAGCGCGCGGACAGGGTGTCGGGGTGGTCGGCGCCGACCACTGCGGCGCGGGCCTGTGCGACCTCGCGGTACGTCTGCAGGGCCTCGGGCCAGCGGCCCAGCTGCCCGAGCGTGTACGCCACCTCGTAGAGGGTGGCCAGGGTGTCCGGGTGCGTCGCCCCGAGGAGTCGGCCGCGGGCGTCCGCCACCTCGCGGGCCATCCGGTACGAGTCCTCGACGCGCCCCAGCCTGCTGAGGTTGTAGGCCAGGTTGTGACGACAGCGCAGGGTGTCCGGGTGGTCCGTGCCCATGGAGCGCTCGCGGGAGGCGAGCACGGCGGCGTACACCTGGTGGGCCTCGAAGTGCCGGCCGAGCTGGCCCAGGACGTACGCCGTCTCCTGGCGGGCCGCGAGGGTCTCGGGGTGGTCGGGGCCCAGGGATCGCCCGCGGCCCTCGGCGACCTGTCCGAAGGCGTGCAGCGCGTCGGCCGCCCGTCCGGTGCGGCTGAGGGTGAACCCGACCTCGTACAGGCTGGCGAGGGTGTCGGGGTGGTCGGGGCCGAGGGCCTGTTCGCGCTTCTCCGCGACCGACCGGTGCACCTCCCCGGCTTCCTCCCAGTGGCCCAGACGTGCCAGGTTCAGTCCGGCGCTGTGCCGGCCGGCGAGGGTGGCGAGCAGCTCGGGCGACGGGGCGGGGGGCGGGTGCGCGGCGGACGGGGCGCCGGGAAGGGACAACAGCCCGGTCCCGGTCGTCCACGCCCCGGTCAGGCCCGCCGAGTGGTCGACCGGCGCGTCGACGCGGAACGCCGCGCCGGTCACCTTGTGCCCGGTGGTCATGTTGCGGGTCCAGGCCGGCAGTTGCGGTGTCCGGGAGACGGCCGGCCTGCCGGGGTGCAGGACGGGGACGGGCGGGGCGAGCCGGAGCAGCCCGCCGGGTTGTTCGCCGGTGCGGCCGAGGGCGATGCGCCGGCGGAGGTCGCTCGCGTCGGCGGGCCGCTCCTCGGGCGTCTTTGCCAGCAGGTCCAGGACGACCCGGTCGAAGAACCCGGGCAGTTCGGCGCGGTGGGTGCGCAGCGGTTCGGGCTGCGTGTCACGGTGTCCGACGAGGACCGCCCAGGCGTCGTCGAGGTCGAACGGCGGTACGCCCGTGGCGATCTCGTACAGGACGCAGCCCAGCGAGTAGAGGTCGCTGCGGTGGTCGACCTCACTGCCGCTGATCTGCTCGGGAGACATGTAGTGCGGGGTGCCCATGGCGATCCCGGTGCCGGTGAGCCGTGAGGTGAAGCCGATGTCGCGGCCCAGCCGGGCTATGCCGAAATCGCAGATCTTCACCGTGCCGTCGTCGAGGCGCATGATGTTGGCCGGCTTGAGGTCCCGGTGCACGATGCCCTGCTGGTGGGTGTAGCCGAGGGCGTCGGCGACCTGTTCCGCGATGTCGACGACATCGGGCACCGGCAGAGGGTGCTGCTTGTTGTCCTCCAGGAGCTCGCTGAGGTTGCGTCCCTCCAGGAGCTCCATGACGAGGTAGAGGACGCCTTCGGACTCGCCGAAGTCGTGGACGACGGTGACGCCCCGGTGCTGGAGCGCCGCGGCCACCCGGGCCTCGCGACGGAAGCGCTCACGCAGGATGCGGGTGAACTCCTGGTCGTGCTGGGGCCCCATTGGTTTGAGGCACTTGACGGCGACCTGCCGTCCCAGCGCTTCGTCGCGGGCACGCCACACCTCGCCCATGCCGCCCCGCCCGATCAGATCGAGCAGCCGGTACCGGCTCTGGATCAGCCTGGTCTCCGCCATCGCCTGCTGTCGCCCCCGTCGCTTCGCCCGTTGCTGCGCCCTCCCCGGCCCGTCCAGTATGGCGGCCTGTCTGCGGAGTTTGTACGGGGCGGGACGGCTGCCCGGGCGAGTCGTCCCGCCCCGTTCACCGTGTACCCGGGTGGCAGGCACCTGCGGAGACGGGCGGGAATGCGGCGCAGGGCGGGGCCGATGGTGCGCAGGCGGCGGTCGACGGTCCCCGGGGGCTTCCCCGCCCCGCCGTACGGCTCATGGGCGTACGGGGGCGGGGAGGCGGAGACGGGTGCCGCCGCGGGGCGAACCGCCGCACCGGGGCCGCGACCCCCGCGCACCCCGGGACTCCGACCGGACCGTGGTGCCGTCCCGGACCGGGCCGGCCCGTCCTTGGCCGGATCAGCGCTTGACGGCCCGCAGCACCACGAACTTCGGGTCGCCGGCCACGGTGGTGCAGTTGCCGAACGTCCGGCGCAGCTGCGTGTGGTAGCCGAGGTGCCGGTTGCCGACGACCCACAGCTCGCCGCCCTGACGCAGCGCGGTGCGCGCTCCGTGGAACATGTTCCGGGCCGTGGCGTCCGAGACCGCCTGGTGGGAGTGGAACGGCGGGTTGCTGAGGACGAGGTCCACGCTCCCCGCGGGCAGGTCCGCCGTCCCGTCCCCGACCAGGAACTCCGCCTCGGCGCCCGGGCCCGCGTTGGCCCGGTACGTCGCCTCCGCCGAGGCCACCGCCTGGTACGACTCGTCGATGAAGGTGACGGAGGCCTCGGGGTTGGCGAGGGCCGCGGACACCCCGAGGACGCCGTTCCCGCAGCCGAGGTCGACGACGCGGTCCGCGCCGGTCCGCCCGGGCAGGTGCTTCAGGAAGAAGCGGGTGCCGACGTCGAGTCGCTCCGCGCAGAAGATCCCGGCGTGGTTGGTGACGGTCCGGCCGGAGACGGCGCCGACGTCGTCGGGCAGCTCGTAGCGGTAGGGCCAAGGGCTGGGGCTCCTGGGCAGCGCCGGATCGGGGGTGCAGAAGATGAGCCGGGCCTTCTTGACCGCCAGCGAGGTGCGGGTGGGGCCGATGATCCGCTCGAAGAGCTTGAGGGTGGAGGTGTGGATCTCCTTGACCATGCCGGTGCCGATGACGACGGTCCCGGCGTGGACGGCCGGTGCGATCCGGTGCAGCTGGTCCTCGAGGAGCGCGAGGCTCTTGGGCACCCGTACGAGCAGCACGTCGACGCGCTCCGGCGGGGTGTCGCGCACCGACAGCATGCGCACGGAGTCCGGGCCGGCGCCGTTGCGGACCAGGTTGGCAGCGGTGGCGCGCTGGGCGAGATACGAGTCGGTGATCTGTACGGGGTGGTGTTCCGCCAGCACCGTGGTCAGGGCGCCCCAGCGGTCGCCGACCACGGCCACGGTGCCGGACAGCGCGACCGGTTCGCTGTCCTCCGCCCCCTCCAGCCGGCGCAGCAGGTACTCGTCGGCGGCATCCCACGCACGGAACGGGTCGCGCGGGTCCTCGGGAAATCGGGCGAGATCGAATCCGCCCTGTGACGTCGTCAAACGGTTCATATTGCGTTCAGGCTAACCGAGTGGCGGGGAGCGTCCCGCACGCTCCCCGCCCGCGGGTCCTACGGAAGCCGCTTGTCCATGGCCGACCGGCCCTCCTCGGCCAGCCGGCGCCGTGCCCACTCCAGGGTCTCCGGGGTCAGGTCCCGCCCGGAGGCGAGCACCAGATCCTCCGCCGTGGGCCGATCGTTGGCTCCGGTGTGCAGCAGACGGTCGGGAGTCACCCCCTGCTCCTCCGGCACGCGTGCGGATACGGATTCGGACTCTTCGCTCATGCCGCCTCCTCGTCCTTGCCGCAATTCTCGCGCCGGGACGGCATCGCCGCATCCGTTGCCGGGAGCGCTCACGCCGGGGCGTCACTTGACTTGCACATGATAAATACGCAACGTTCACACGACGGGCACCGTACGTGTGGAAGGCTCCCGGCTGACCAGACATCACTCGGCCACATCGGTACCGCTCCCCCCACGCACCCGGTGGCGGCGGCGCGGTCTCCGCTGCTCCGGAGAGGACACCCCCCATGTCCAGTCGTCGCCGTTTCTACGCGCGTCCACTACTGGCCACTGCCGCCTCGATCGCCGTGCTCACGGGCGTCGCGTCCACCGCGCCCGCGGCAACCCCAGCGGCCCCTGCCGCCACCGCCACGGCCTCCGTCACCGCCCTCGACGACACCTACTACCAGGGCGCCCTGGGCAAGACCGGTACGGCGCTCAAGAGCTCGCTGCACACGATCATCAGCAAGCAGACCAAGCTCTCCTACAGCCAGGTCTGGGAGGCACTCAAGAAGACCGACGAGGACCCGTCCAACTCCTCCAACGTGGTCCTACTCTACACCGGCCGCTCCCAGTCGAAGAGCAGCACCGGCGGCAACACGGGCCAGTGGAACCGGGAGCACGTCTGGGCCAAGTCGCACGGCGACTTCGGCACCTCGACCGGCCCCGGCACGGACATCCACCACCTGCGCCCCACCGACGTCCAGGTCAACTCCATCCGGGGCAACAAGGACTTCGACAACGGCGGCGGCGCGGTGTCGGGTGCGCCGGGCAACTACACCGACAGCGACTCCTTCGAACCGCGCGACGCGGTCAAGGGCGACGTCGCCCGGATGATCCTCTACATGGCGGTGCGGTACGAGGGCGGCGACTCCTTCGCCGACCTCGAACCGAACAACAACGTGAACAACGGCTCGGCGCCGTACATCGGACGGCTCTCCGTGCTGAAGCAGTGGAGCCAGGAGGACCCGCCGGACAGTTTCGAGCGGAAGCGCAACGACGTCATATTCGACCAGTACCAGCACAACAGGAACCCGTTCATCGACCACCCGGAGTGGGTCGAGGCCATCTGGTAGCCGGACCCTCCGTACGGCAGGAGCCCGGCCGGTCCGGCCCTCCGTGAGGGAGACGGGCTCAGCCGGGCTCTCCGCACCGCGGGAGACTCAGCCCGGACCGGCCAGGGCCTGCGCACAGCGTTCGACGGCCTCCTCGCGGGAGCCGTAGCGCGGCAGGTCCCGGCCGGTTCGCTCCCGGACGAGGTCCGAGGGGCCCAGCCGGTCGCCCGGGTCGACGACGGCCGCGCGCCGCCCGTCCGCGACGAGGCGGGCCAGACCGGCGTGCAGCAGCTCCAGGGCCACGGAGTCGACTCCTGTCACCTCGCGCAGGTCGAGCACGACCGAACCCGTCCGTTCCGCTCCCGACTCGTCCAGGGCGTACAGCACGCGCTCGGCAGCGGTGAAGTCCAGTGCGCCCTGGGCCGCGACGATGCCGACCCGCTCGCGCAGGGCACGCTCCCGCCGGCCCGCGGGGGCGGAGGGCAGCACGTCGGCGGTGGTGGCCAGCGTGACCGTGGAGCCCGGCAGGGCCGGGTTCCTCATGAGGTGGAGCCCGTACCGCTCCGACAGTGCGCCGAGCGCCGCACGTCCGCGTACCGAGGTACCGGCCGGGTCCAGCGGCGGGCTGTAGGCGGCCAGGCCGAAGCGGGCCGGCCCCGCGGCGATCAGACCGCCCGACACCCCGCTCTTGGCCGGCAGCCCGACCCGCAGCAGCCATTCGCCCGAGCCGTTGTACATGCCGCACGTGGCCATGACCGAGAGCACCTGCGCCGCGACCTCCGCGGAGACGACGGTCTCGCCCGTGAGCGGGTTGACACCGCCGTACGCGAGGGTGGCGGCCATCACGGCGAGGTCCACGGCGGTGACCCGCACCGCGCACTGCCGGAAGTACGTGTCCACGGCGGCCACCGGGTCCAGGTAGTCGGTGCCCGTGCTGCGGATGAGATAGGCCAGCGCCCTGTTGCGGTCCCCGGTGGCGGCCTCGGAGGCGTACACCTCCTCGTCCACGTCCAGCAGGCGTCCGGCGAACCGGCTCAGGCAGGCCAGGATGCGGTCGAAGGCCGGTGACTCCGGAGTGTCGGGGACCAGGGCGGTGGTGACGATGGCACCGGCGTTGACCATGGCGTTGGCGGGCCGCCCCGTACCGGCTTCCAGGCTGATGGCGTTGAACGCCTCGCCGCTGGGCTCGGCACCCACCCAGCGGTCCACCTCGTCCAGGCCCACCGAGGACAGCGCGAGCGCGTAGACGAAGGGCTTGGAGACCGACTGCACGGTGAAGGGGGTGTCCGCCTCCCCCGCGCTGTAGCAGTGGCCGTCCATGCTGACGAGTGCCAGCCCGAAGTCGTCCGGGTCGGCTCTCGTCAACTGCGGGATGTAGTCGGCCTGTTCGCCGTCGCGCACATCGGCAAACCGGGCGTGCAGAGCACCCAGGGCATCATTCACGGCTTCGGCCGCGTTCATCCCGGCCCCACCAAGGAGGGGAAGCACGGCCACCGCGCGGTCATTCCGCGTCGTCGCCGAAGATGTCGCGGAGCTTGGCCTCGCGCCCGGTATCGAGGTTGCTGTGCAGCAGCTCGGCGCCGCCGCCGGGAAGCGACTCGCTGATCCGGCTCGGAACCTCGTCCATGGTCATCAGGAACAGCGCCGAAGTCCCCGGTGTCACCTTCTCCTTGACCTCGGCGATGAAGTCGTCGTCGATGCCGACATCCGCGAGCTTCCCGCCGAGCGCCCCGGCCGCGGCACCGATGGCGGCGCCGAGCAGCGGCATCAGGAAGATGAGTCCGAAGAGCATCCCCCAGAACGTCCCGCTCAGCGCGCCCGCGCCGACCAGGTTGACCAGCTGCTTCGTCTTCGGCTTCGAGCGCTCGGCCGGCCAGGACACGACGGCGGCGTCGAGGATCTTGATCAGCCCCTCCTTCTGGAGGGACTTCAGTGACGTCTCCACCTTCTCGGCCCCGTCGGCCGAGTGGAATTTCCACACAGTGAGCGTGGACATCGCGCGCACCTCCGAAAGAGAAAGAGATAATTCGCTCATATTAGAATCAAAAGGTATGAATTGACTCGTCGAACGCCCCGCCTCACCTCAGGGCGGACCAAGCACCGCGGACCCCGAACCCTCCGGGAGGGAACGATGGATACGGACGCCCTGACCGCCGGCCTGTTGCAGGAGCTTCGAGCGACCAGGCCCTATCCGGCCCTGTCCCTGACGATGCCGACCCACCGCAGGGCACCGGACAACGCCCAGGACGCCGTACGGCTGCGCAACCTGGTGGCCGAGGCCGGCAACCGCCTGGAGGCGGACCCCCGGGTGAGCCGTGAGTCGCGCGCGGCCGTCAAGGCCCAGCTCGACCGTGCGGTCGCCGAGGTGGACCAGCGGCGCGCCCTGGACGCCCTGGTCATCCTCGCCGACGCCGACGAGTACCAGATCTGGCAACTGCCGCGCACCGCGCCCGAACGAGTGGTCCTGAGCGACACCTACCTCACCCGCAACCTGGTCGCGGCGAAAGCGGGGGCGCGGCCCTTCTGGGTCCTGAGCCTCTCCGCCGAACACGCGGCCCTGTGGTCGGGCACGAGCGAGGGCCTGCGTAAGGAGGGCACGGGCGGATTCCCGCTGACGGCCCCGCACGAGGAGCCCAACCCGCAGCGCGAGGAGCGGATCGGGGACACCCCGAGCACCTACAGCAGCGAGGACGCGCGCAACTTCCTCCGCACGGTCGACGAGAAGCTGCGCACGGTCCTGGCCACGGACCCCCGGCCGCTGTTCCTGGTCGGCCTCGCCCCCGCGCTCGCCCTGCTCGACGAGGTGGGAGAGAGCGCCGGGTCGGCCGTCGCCAGGGCCGCGAAGGGGACGACCGCCGAGACGACCGCACCCGAGCTGCTCAAGGAGCTGAACCCCGCCCTGGAGGACTGGCGCATGCAGGCCGCGGCCGGGATCCGGGGCAGGTTCGACAACGCCCTCAGCAGCCGCTCCTTCGCCGGCGGACTCGACGAGGTGTGGCTGGCCGTCCGGGAGGGCCGGGCGGGCCTGATCGCGGTCGAGGAGCACTTCGAGCAGACGGTCAGGGTCACCGACGGGCACCTGGAGCCGGTGGGCCCGGACGACACACCGGACACGGACGGCCAGATCCGCGAGGACATCGTCGACGAGCTCGTCGAGGCGGCGCTGGACAACGGCTGCGAGGTGTCCTTCGTGGCCGACGACTCCCTCGAGGGCCACGGGCGGATCGCCGCGGTCCTGCGGTTCTGACCGCGTGTCCCTGCATGGGGATTATGTGAATAATGTTTAGGTTTGGCGCTCCGAAGTCGATCTCACCGGCTTGATCCCACTGGATCACGCCGTGAACGAAGGAGAGCCATTCATGGACCGGTTCAGGCGCGCTTCGGCGGCGGCCCTGCTGACAGCGGTGGTGCTGGCCGGCGCGGTGGGCGGGGCCACGGCGTCGCCCGGGGTCCCCGCACCGCCGTCCGGGGCGAGCGGCGAGGACCTGTCGGCCCTGCCGGCCCTCTCCGCCCACGCGACCGCGCGCAGCGTCGGCGCCTGGGAGGAGTTCCGTGTCCACGGTTCCGCCCGGCACATCCGGCCCGGCACCCTGGTCACCCTCCAGCAGAAGCAGGGCGAGCGCTGGGTGTCCCTGCCCGCGAAGATGACGACCAGCAGCAGTGAGTACAGCCTGCGGGTGAAGCTGGGCATCAAGGGGGAGAACTCCCTCCGGATCGTCGGCGGCGGCGCCGTGTCTCCCGTCGTCCGCACGATCGTGGGCTGACCGTCCGCCGGTCGGTGCGGTGCGTCGGGGAGACGCGGCCCCCGGCGCCCCGCATCAGCCGTCCCAGGTCCAGTCGGTCACCTCGGGGAGGTCCGTACCGTGTTCCCGGATCCAGTCGTGGTGGCGGGTGCGGACGTCCGCCATGGCCTGTCGTACGGCCACGGCGCGGACACCCAGACCGGGTACCCGGTCGATGACGTCCATGACCAGCCGGTAGCGGTCCAGGTCGTTGCGGACCACCATGTCGAAAGGCGTGGTGGTGGTCCCCTCCTCCTTGTAGCCGCGTACGTGCAGGTGAGCGTGGCCCGCACGGCGGTAGGCGAGGCGGTGCACCAGCCACGGATAGCCGTGGTAGGCGAAGATCACCGGCTTGTCCCGGGTGAAGAGGGAGTCGTACTCCGCGTCCGGCATCCCGTGCGGGTGCTCCTCGTGCGGCAGCAGCCGAGTCATGTCGACCACGTTGACCACGCGCACGGCGAGCTCCGGGAGGTGGCGCCGCAGCAGCCCGGCCGCCGCCATCGTCTCCAGGGTGGGCACGTCGCCGGCGCAGGCGAGCACCACGTCGGGTTCCCGGCTGCCGTCCTCGGTGCCCGCCCACTCCCAGACCCCGGCGCCGCGGGCGCAGTGCGCGCGTGCCTCGTCGAGGGTGAGCCAGTCGAAGCCGGGCTGCTTGCCCGCGACGATCACGTTGACGTAGTCGCGGCTGCGCAGCACATGGTCCGCGGTGGACAGCAGCGTGTTGGCGTCCGGCGGGAGATAGACCCGGACGACCTCGGGACTCTTGTTGAGGATGTGGTCGACGAAGCCGGGGTCCTGGTGCGAGAAGCCGTTGTGGTCCTGGCGCCAGACGTGCGAGGTGAGCAGGTAGTTCAGCGAGGCGACGGGCGCACGCCAGTGCAGCCGGCGCGAGGTGCGCAGCCACTTGATGTGCTGGTTGACCATCGAGTCGACGATGTGGGCGAAGGCCTCGTACGAGGAGAACAGCCCGTGACGTCCGGTGAGGAGGTATCCCTCCAGCCAGCCCTGGCACAGGTGCTCGGAGAGCACCTCCATCACGCGGCCGTCGCGGACCAGATGCTCGTCGGTGGGAAGGATCTCCGCCTGCCAGGCCTTGCCGGTGGCCCCGTAGAGCGCGCCGAGCCGGTTGGACTCGGTCTCGTCCGGTCCGACGACGCGGAAGTCCCTGCGCCCGGCGGTGGCCGCCATGACGTCCGCGAGCAGTCCGCCCAGGACCCGGGTGGGCTCGTGCACCACGGTCCCGGGACTGTCGACCCGGACCGCGTGGTCCTCCAGGGAGGGCAGTGGCAGATCACGCAGGAGCAGCCCTCCGTTGGCGTACGGAGTCGAGCCGAGCCGTGCCGTGCCCTCCGGGACGCATTCCAGGACCTGGGGGGTGGGCCGGCCGTCGGCGTCGAAGAGCTCCTCGGGACGGTAGGAGCGCATCCACTCCTCCAGCAGGCGCAGATGGCCGGGGTCGTCCCGGACCCCCGGCAGCGGGACCTGGTGGGAGCGCCAGGTGCCCTCGACGGGCAGTCCGTCCACCTCCCGCGGGCCGGTCCAGCCCTTGGGGGTGCGCAGCACGATCATCGGCCAGCGGGGCCGCACGGAAGCACCGCCGGTCCGCGCCGCGCGCTGGTACTCATCGATGCGGTCCACGGCGAGGTCCATGGCGGCGGCCAGTGCGCGGTGGACGGTCGCGGGGTCGTCCCCTTCGACGTGGACGGGGTCGTGG
Organism: Streptomyces clavifer; assembly: GCA_014651175.1. GTDB lineage: Bacteria > Actinomycetota > Actinomycetes > Streptomycetales > Streptomycetaceae > Streptomyces > Streptomyces clavifer. The sequence goes on from BMWJ01000013.1 coordinate 112,456, forward strand.
CCGTAGCCGCGCAGGAGTGCGTCGAGTTCCTCCTCGGGCAGCCGTGCGAGCACCGTGGGGTTCGCGATCTTGTATCCGTTGAGATGGAGGATCGGCAGGACCGCTCCGTCGTGCACGGGGTCGAGGAACTTGTTGGAGTGCCAGGAGGCCGCCAGCGGCCCGGTCTCGGCCTCCCCGTCCCCGACGACGCAGGCGACCAGCAGTTCCGGATGGTCGAACGCCGCGCCGTAGGCGTGGGTGAGCGCGTACCCCAGCTCCCCGCCCTCGTGGATGGAGCCCGGGGTCTCCGGGGCGACGTGGCTGGGCACCCCGCCCGGGAAGGAGAACTGCCTGAACAGGGCGCCCATGCCGGCACGGTCGAGGCCGACGTCGGGGTAGGTCTCCGAGTAGCTGCCCTCCAGCCAGGAGTTGGCGAGGACCGCGGGTCCGCCGTGGCCCGGTCCCCAGACGCAGAGCGCCTGGCGCCTGCGCGCCCTGATGATCCGGTTGAGGTGGGTGTGGACCAGGTTCAGCCCGGGTGAGGTGCCCCAGTGGCCGAGGAGTCGCGGTTTGATGTGCTCGGGGGTCAGCGGTTCTTCCAGGAGCGGGTTCGCCATCAGGTAGATCTGCCCGACCGCCAGGTAGTTGGCTGCCCGCCAGTGGGCGTCGAGCGCCGCGAGCTCGGTGTCGGACAGGACGGACGGCACGGACTGCGCGGGGGCGTCGGTCATGAGGCTCTCCTAGAGCGCGTCCGAATCGGGTCCGTACCAGACGGTGGTGGCGTTGCAGAACTCCCGGATGCCGTGTCCGGCCAGCTCCCGCCCGTAGCCGGAGCGCTTCACTCCGCCGAACGGCAGCGCGGGGTGCGAGGCCGTCATGCCGTTGAAGAAGACACCGCCCGCCTCCAGGTCGCGCACGCACCGGGCCATCTCCCCCTGGTCACGCGTCCAGACGTTGCTGCTGAGTCCGAAGGGTGTGTCGTTGGCGAGGTCCACCGCCTCGTCCAGGTCGGCGGCCCGGTAGAGCGTCGCCACCGGGCCGAAGGTCTCCTCCCGGTGGATGCGCATCCCGGGCGTGATCCCGGCGAGGACGGTCGGCGTGTAGAACCAGCCCCGGTCCAGGCCGCCGCCCAGCCCTTCGGGCCGGCCGCCCCCGCACAGTGCCGTGGCGCCGTGGCCCACGGCGTCGTCGACCAGCTCCTCGAGGTCGGTGCGGCCCTGTTCGCTCGCGAGGGGCCCCACATCGGTCGACTCCTCCAGCGGATCGCCCACGGTCAGTGCGCGCATCCCCTCGGTGAACCGCTCGGCGAACGCGTCGTACACGTCGGTGTGGACGATGAAGCGCTTGGCGGCGATGCAGGACTGCCCGTTGTTCTGTACGCGGGCGGTCACGGCGGTCTCCGCGGCCTTCGCGACGTCCGCCGACGGCAGGACGACGAACGGGTCGCTGCCGCCGAGCTCCAGCACGGTCTTCTTCACCTCGTCACCCGCCACGGAGGCGACAGCCCTGCCGGCGGGTTCGCTGCCGGTGAGCGTCGCCGCGGCGACCCGGGGGTCGCGCAGGACCGCCTCGACCGCGCCCGAACCGACGAGCAGCGTCTGGAAGCAGCCGGCGGGGAATCCGGCCCGGGTGAACAGGTCCTCGATGTACAGGGCGGTCTGGGGCACGTTCGAGGCGTGCTTGAGGAGCCCGGTGTTGCCCGCCATCAGCGCGGGGGCGGCGAAGCGCATGACCTGCCAGAGCGGGAAGTTCCACGGCATCACGGCGAGGACCACCCCCAGGGGGCGGTAGTGGACGTGGGCCCGGGACGCCCCGGAGTCCTTGACGTCGGCGTCCTCGGGATGCTCGTCCGCGAGCAGCCGTTCGGCGTTGTCCGCGTACCAGCGCATCGCCTTCGCGCACTTCGCGGCCTCCGCTCGGGCCGCCTTGACCGGCTTGCCCATCTCGGTGGTCATGGTGCGGGCGATGTCCTGCCGGTCCTCGTCGAGGAGGTCCGCGGCCCGGTTCAGCAGGCGGGCCCGCTCGGCGAAGTCCGTGGTGCGGTAGCTGCGGAACGCCCGGTCGGCGGCGGCGACCCTGCGCTCGGTCTCCCGCGCGTCCAGTGCGTCGAATGTCCTGAGCGTCTCGCCGTTCGCGGGATTGACCGTCGCGATGGGCATGGCATGGCCTCCTTCGTCGGTTCTTCGACCGTGCCGCGCCACACCCTGCCGCGCAACGCGGACCCGTGGTGCACCTACCCGGCCGGCGCGGATCATGCGTCCGCGGGCACACCGTCCGTACCGGCCGGGCACCGGTCCTGCTGTCACACGAGGACGGGAACGGGCCTTTCGAGGAACGTGCTGCCGCCGGGGAGCGGCGTACGCGGCTGCAGCCCGGTGGTGCACGGCGACTCCGCGTATCGCGTGAACCAGACGACCTTGCCGTCCGTGGTCCGGCAGGTGCCCCAGCTGTCGCTGAGGGCCATGACACGGCTGAGTCCGCCGCCACCCCCGCTGAGCAGCCGGGGCATCCGGGGATCGTTGTCGGCCACGGACACCGTGAGGTGCCGGCCGCTCCAGCGGAGTTCGACGACGCACTCGTTGTGGTCGCCGACATGCCGTTGGACATTGGTCAGGAGCTCCTCCGCCGCCCGGCAGACCGGCCGGACGTGCAGGTCGAGGCTCCAGTGGCGGAGGTGCGCGGCGACTATCCGCCGTAGCTGGGAAATGCGCTCTGCCGACACCTGCAGTTCGACCAGACAGCACCGGTCGAGTGGAACGGTCATCGTCGAGGCTCCTCATCACGAGGCCCACGTGCTTCACCCCGTCCGTACCAACGACCCCCGAACGCGAAGCGTGAGCGGCCATCACTTCTGGGTCACTCATCAGGGTGACCCGAGGGGGCCGGTTGCGCAACCGATGAGCCCGGGCGCGTACCGCGTCACGGCAGGTAGGGCAGCAGTTTGTCCGGGGTGAGCGGGAGCGTGCGCAGCCGTGCCCCGGTGGCGTGCCGCACTGCGTTCCCGATGGCGGCCGCCGTGCCGACGATGCCGATCTCGCCGATGCCCTTGCTGCCCATCGGGTTGAGGTGGGGGTCGTCCTCGTCGATCCAGTGCGCCTGGATGTCGGGGACGTCGGCGCACGACGGGACGTGGTAGGAGGCCAGGTCGTTCTCGGTGAAGTCCCCGAAGACGGGGTCCATGGTGCTCCCCTCGGTGAGGGCCATCCCGAGGCCCATCACCATGCCGCCGATGAACTGGGAGCGTGCCGTCCGGGAGTTGAGGATGTGTCCGGCGGCGAAGACGCCCAGCATCCGCCGGACCCGGACCTCGCCGGTGAGGGAGTCGACCGCCACCTCGACGAAGTGGGCGCCGAAGGCGTGGCGCGCGTACGGGGACTCCTCCCCCGTCTCCCGCGCGGTGTCGGCCGTGACGGTGACGCCTTCCGGCGGGAGGGGCCCGGTGCGGCCGGCGAGCCGGCCCGCCAGGCCGGTGGCCGCCTTGTGCACCGCGGATCCCCAGGACGCGGTGCCGGAGGACCCGCCGGCCACGGAGCCCGCGGGGAGGTCGCTGTTGCCGATGTCGATGCGGACGTTCTCCGGCGGGGTGCCCAGGACCGAGGCGGCGATCTGCGCCAGTACGGTCCTGGCACCGGTGCCGATGTCGGTGGCGTTCACCCCGATGCGGTACGAGCCGTCCGGCGCGGCGTGCGCGGAGGCGGCCGACTTCGAGACGAGCACGGGGTACGTCGCCGAGGCGACCCCGGTGCCGAGCAGCCACGGGCCCTCCTGCCGGGCGGCGGGGCCGGGGTCCCGCTCGTGCCAGCCGAACCGCCGGGCACCGTCGTTCAGACAGGCCGCGAGGTTGCGGCTGCTGAACGGGCGTCCGCTGTCGGGCTCGGCTGCCGGTTCGTTGCGCAGGCGCAGCTCGACCGGGTCGATCCCCAGGGCGCACGCCAGCTCGTCCATGGCGGACTCCAGGGCGTACATTCCCGAGGCCTCACCGGGTGCGCGCATCCAGGAGGGGGTGGGCACGTCGAGGGCGGTCACCCGGTGTGCCGTGCGGCTGTGGGGCGAGGCGTACATGACGCGGGCCGGTACGGCGGCCTGCTCGACGAACTCCGCGACCGTCGAGGTGTGTGTGACGATCTCGTGGGAGACGGACGCCAGTACGCCCTCGCGGTCGGCGCCGAGCCGCACCCGCTGCACCGTGGGCGCGCGGTGGCCGACGACGGCCGCCATGTACCGGCGGGGCAGCGACAGCTGGACCGGGCGCCCGGTGTGGCGCGCTGCCATCGAGGCCAGAACGACCTGCGGGCGGGGGGTGCCCTTGGAACCGAAGCCGCCGCCGACGTGCTCGGAGATCACGGTGATGTGGTCCTTGTCGATTCCCAGTGCCCGGGCGAGGCTGTCGCGCACCGTGGTGGAGCCCTGGCTGGAGTCGTGGACGGTCAGATGTCCGTCGGCCCACCGGGCCGTGGAGGCGTGCGGTTCCATGGGGTGGTTGTGCAGGCCTCCGAGCGTGTACGTCGCGTCGATCCGTACCGGGGCGCTGGCGAAGGCGGCTTCCGCGTCACCGCGCTCGCGCACCGCCGGGTGGCCCCCGTTGGCCTGCTCCGGTGTGTAGAGGCCGGGATGGTCCCCGGTGAGGACCACGTCGTGTCCGGTCGTCCGGTACTCCACGCGGACGGCCGCCGCGCCGGCCCGGGCGGCTTCGAGGCTCTCGGCCAGGACGAGGGCGACGGGCCAGCCCCGGTGCGGAACCCGGTCGTCCTGGAGGACCGAGAGGATCGGGTCGTCGGGATCCTCCAGCCGCGGCGCGTTGTCCGGGGTCAGGACGGTGTGCACGCCCGGCACCGCGAGAGCGTCGGCGGTCCGGGTCGCGGTGACGACTCCGCCCGGGACGGTGGCGGGCACGATCCAGCCGTACAGGCAGCCGGGCGGGGCGTGCTCGGCGGCGTACCGGGCCGTGCCGGTGACCTTTTCCCGGCCCTCACGGCGGACGACGGGTGCGCCCGGCGGCTGGGGTGCTTGGCTCATGACGGGTGTCCTCGGTTCGTCGGAGTGCGGGCCGGTCGGCTCAGCGAGGCGGTGCTGCCCGGGCGGTGAGCCCGGCCAGGGCCCCGATCGCCAGATTGCGCGCCAGGGTGACCTTGAAGCCGTTGTCGCGCAGGGGCACGGCGGCTTCGAGCTCGGCGTCGACCGCCCGGGCAAAGGTCTCGTCGGTCGCGGGCGCGCCCCGCAGCACGTCCTCCGCCGCCCGGGCGCGCCACGGCCGGTGGGCGAGTCCGCCGAAGGCGAGCGCCGCGTGCTGAACGCGGCCGTCCCGGACGGTCAGCACGGCGGCCACGGATGCCAGCGCGAAGGCGTACGAGGCGCGGTCACGGGCCTTGCGGTACAGCGAGACGGCGCCGTCAGGACGGGGCGGCAGCACCACTTCGGTGATCAGCTCCCCGGGCCTGATCACGGTGTCCTGGTCCGGGTTGTCCCCGGGCAGCCGGTGGAATCCGGTGAGGGGCACGGCCCGTTCGCCCTCGGGTCCGTGCAGCCGGACGGTGGCGTCGAGGGCCGCGAGCGCGACCGCCATGTCCGACGGGTTGGTGGCGACGCAGTCCTGCGAGTGGCCGAGCACCGCGAGATCGCGGTGGGCGCCCTCACGGGCCGGGCAGCCGGAGCCGGGAAGACGCTTGTTGCAGGGCTTCGAGACGTCCTGGAAGTACGGGCACCTGGTGCGCTGGAGCAGGTTCCCGCCGGTGGTGGCGGTATTGCGGAGCTGCCCGGAGGCACCGGCCAGCAGCGCCTGCGACAGGGCGGGGTAGTCGCTCCGTACGCCGGGGTGGGCGGCGAGGTCGCTGTTGCGTACGGTCGCCCCGATCCGGAGGCCGCCGTCGTCCGTCCGCGTCACCCGGTCCAGCGGGAGGCGGCTGACGTCGATGAGCAGGCCGGGCGACTCCACACCGAGCTTCATCAGGTCGACGAGGTTGGTACCGCCGCCCAGGAACCGGGCTCCGGGGTGCCCGGCACCGGCGCGGACGGCTTCGGCCACGGAACGCGGGCGCAGGTAGGAGAAGGGTTTCACGGGGCCACGTCCTCGATCGCCCGGACGATGTGGGGGTACGCGCCGCACCGGCAGAGGTTGCCGCTCATCCGTTCCCGGATCTCCTCCGCGCCGAGCGCTGCCGGGCCTTCGGGGACGGTCGTCGCGGTGGGCGGGGTGACGTGGGAGGGGAATCCGTCCGCCGCCTCGCCGAGCATGCCGACCGCCGAGCAGATCTGCCCGGGAGTGCAGTAGCCGCACTGCAGGGCGTCCCTCTCCAGGAACGCCGCCTGCACGGGGTGCAGGCGGTCGCCGTCGGCCAGCCCTTCGACGGTGGTGATGCGGGCCCCCTCCTGGGCGACGGCGAACAGCAGGCAGCTGTTGGCGCGCCGGCCGTCGACGAGCACGGTGCAGGCGCCGCACTGGCCGTGGTCGCAGCCCTTCTTCGCCCCGGTCAGTCCGAGGTGTTCGCGCAGCGCGTCCAGCACGGTGGTGCGGTGATCGAGCGTCACCGTACGGGCGGTGCCGTTGATGTCCAGGCTGAAGGTCGAGCGGGTGCCCGGAAGCGGAACCTGTGCGGCGTCCGCATCGTCGTTCCCGGGGGTGGGGTCCATGGGCAGGGGCCTTCCGGTTTCGGGTCGTTCGGACGTCACGCGGGACCGCGGCTCTCCAGCCGCAGCCGGATCTCCTGCTCCTGGTCCCCCGCGGCCGTCCCCACGACCCTGACGGAGAAGGTGTCCGCCAGGTGCTCGCGGAGCCGGTCGACCGCCCAGTAGCCGCCCTGCGCCTCGACCGTGACGGGCGCGGACAGCTGTGCGGGCCGGGCACCGGCGAGCGTCTCGGACACGTCGACGGTCGCCGTCCACACGGTCGGACGTGTCGTCGACGCGTCCTCGGGCGTGTCGCTCGCCGGGCGGTCGGAGACGAAGGCACGGCGCAGCACGTCGAACACGGTGCGCGCGTCCTCCTTCGGGCAGCCGGTCACCGCCACCACGACATCGCCGCTCTCCCGGTGTTCCTGTCCCAGTACGTCCGAGCTGTTCACAGTGATTCCTTTCGGCTCCGAGGTAGGCGATACCGCTGCCGGGCCGCATGGTCACGGACCGGTCGGACAGTGCACTCGTGCGGGGTGAAACGGGCGCCCACATGGAGGGCCCCGATGACGACGGGAAGTGGCTGCCGTGCGGGACGCGTGGCTGCGGATCCCGCGTACGGGCGGGTATCGCGGACGGACGGGCTGCCGGCGCCTGCCACGGGGTGCGCCCCCGTCCCGGAGGATCGCGAGGGGCCGGGGCGGGCTGTGGCCGCGGGCCCGTCGGCCGAGCGGATCGGGCACTCCCATCGCCTCCCTCCAGCGGTCCGGGGGTTCACTCCAGGCTCGCCCCCGGGCTGCGCGTCGGCGACACGAGCGGGTTCGGCCGGTGTCGCCCGCCGGGCGGATCGGCCTGCCCTGTCGTGATCGTGTGGCCGGTTCCAGCCGCGTGAAACTCTTTCACCGGGACACCGTCACAAAATATGAATTACCTTCACCAACCGTCTGTGATCGTTCCTCCGGGGTATGCGCCATGCATGGACGTAACAAACGGAGTCAGGGATTCTCTCGCCGTCACCCTCGCCGGGCCCGGCCCGATCGGGGTGGTCCTCGGCGTCGCAGGGATTGCCGTGGTGGTCCTGCTGATCGGCGCCTTCTGGTGGGGCATGCGGCGCCGTGACCAGGAGCTTCCGCCCCCGCGCCCCGAGGAGCAGCCGCGCCGTCCGGATCACCGGACGGAGATCCGGGAGAGCGACAAGCACGGCTCGGACAGCTTCCCCGACGACGGCCGGGGCCTCTCGCCGTACGAGCTCGGCAGCCACGGCAACGAGGTGATTCCGCCCGACCCCGACCGCCCGCGCGACTGACACCGGACGCCCGTTCACGCGGGGCCGTTCCTTCCGCGACCTCCTCACCACCCCGGCGGTGAGGAGGTCGTGTGTTGCGGGAGCGGCCGGTGCGGATGAGGCTGGTGCTGGCCCCGCGGCACCGAAGAAGTCATGCCGCAGAACCGATAAGGCAGTGCGACCATGACCGCAAGCGAACCGGCGCCGCTGACCGGTGCCACCGCGCCGTGCTGGGTCCATCTCGTGACCCAGGAGCTGGGGGCCGCACAGCGCTTCTACGGCGCCGTCCTCGGCTGGACGTTCCGCAACGGCCCGCTGGGCAGGGATTACGTCATGGCCCGCTCGGACGGTGTGCCGGTGGCGGGAATCGGCGCAGTCGCCTCCGCCTACCAGGTGGCCGTGGCCTGGACCCCGTACTTCTCGGTCAGGGACGCCGATGTCGCCTCGGCCCGGATCCGCGAGCGCAGCGGCACGGTGGCGGTGGGACCGCTGACCATCGGCACGGGACGCGCCGTCCTGGCCGCCGACCGGGACGGCGCGTCGTTCGGCGTCTGGGAGTGGACGGGGCGCGCGGCATCGCTCGCGCCGTCCGGGCGCCGTTCGCACGCCTGGCTCAGGCTGCGCACCAGGAACGCTTTCGACGCCGCGATCTTCTACGGGGAGGTGCTCGGCTGGGAGAGCGGAGCACCCGGCTGCTGCGAGGTCTCGTACGTCAAGGAGGAGGTGCTGGTGCGCTGCGCCGGCCGTCCGCTGGCACGGATCAGCTCGGGGGCCGTCGAGGCAGCACCCGATCCCATGGTGCGCCCGCACTGGCAGGTGCAGTTCCCGGTCGACGACGTGGCGGCGACGGTCCGTGCCGCGGAGCGGCACGGAGGCGTGCTCATGGAGCGGCGGAGCGTCCCCCTCGGCACCGAGGCGACGCTCCGCGACCCCGACGGCGGGCTGTTCACCGTGACGGACGTACGCAGTCCGGCCGCCGACGACGACTGAACGGGTCAACCCGTCGGACCGGAACCGCTGTCGTCCGGCGACCCGGCGCCGCCGGACTTCGGGTTCCCGCCCCGGGCGATGGCCCACAGCGGGAAGATGAACCAGCAGGCCAGGAACCACAGGGCCATCGCGCCGACCAGCCACAGGGCCAGGACGTTGTGGAGCGCCACCCGCATGATGAGCAGCAGCGTGGAGCACATGGTGCAGAAGAGCAGCCCCAGCCCCAGCTTCGTGAGGCGCGAGGCCCAGGTCACGGTTTGCGGCTTCATCCGCCTGCCGGTGAGCAGCCGGTGGTGGGACACCGGCGCTATCAGGGCGGCAGCCGTGGCCGACCCCAGCATGACCGTGATGATGTAGATGGTCCGGTCGGCGGAGGAGAGGTCGGCGAACCGGGGCTGGAAGACCACCGCGAGCAGGAAGCCGAAGAGGATCTGCACGCCGGTCTGAGCCACCCGAAGTTCCTGGAGCAGTTCGGTCCACTGCCGGTCCGCCCGCTCCTCCTGCGTCTCCTCACGCCCTCTTCTGGCCTTCGAGTCCCCTTCGTCACCGTTGTCACCCGTGCCCGCCGGTATCCGTCCCATCGGTTCCCTCCACCACGTCGACTGGGTCGTACTGGTGCCCCGCGGCCGCCTGGTGAATCCTTTCGGCAGGGAAGCGCCCTCCGGCCCGTCCGGAGCATCCGTCCCGTCCGGGCCGTACCGGCAAGGTCGGCTGTGCGCAGGGGGAAGGACACACTCCGTGCTGTCCATGGTGGCACCCACCTGGGATTTCACCAGGCCGGCCGGTGCGGTGGCTGCGGAGGACGGCCGGCAGGGAGACGACGGCCGAGCCCTCGACGCACCGTGACGACTCGCCTAGGATCTTCTGTACGGCATCGCGCGTCGGTCACCGGCCGGGTGAGGCGTGGAGGTAGCCCGTGAGATGCCTTTTGGAGGCATTCCACAGTGTCAGTCCAGTTGAACCACACCATCATTCACTGCCGGGACAACCGTGAGTCCGCCGAGTTCCTGGCACACATCCTGGGACTCGAAGCCGGAAGGGAATGGGGTCCCTTCATTCCGCTCGTCCTCGCGAACGGCGTCACGCTTGATTTCGCGTCCGTTCCCGCCGCGTCGATAACCGCGCAGCACTACGCGTTCCTCATCTCGGAGGCGGAGTTCGACACGGCCTTCGAGCGGATCAAGGAGCAGGGGATCGTGTACTACGCCGATCCGCACCGGAAGCTGCCGGGCGAGATCAACCACAACGACGGTGGGCGCGGGATCTACTTCCCCGACCCCGCCGGGCACGGGATGGAGCTCATCACCCGCCCGTACGGCGGCTGGTCCTGACAGCGGCTGCCGGCAGCACACAGCGCTGAGCCGGCCCGGGACCCTCCCGTCAGGAGCTCGCGACCGGGAGCGTCAGCTCGGGCCGGTCCCACATCACCGCGGGCGGGCGGGCCTTCACCGTGCCGGTGCGCTCGGCACCCACGGTGCGGTAGAAGCCCTCGGCCGGGGGATGGGAGACCACGCGCACCTCGCTCAGTCCCGCGCGGCGCGCCTCGTCCCGCAGGTGACCGATGAGCAGGCGTCCGATACCCAGCCCCTGGGCGTCGTCACCGACGAACATCAGGTCGAGTTCGGGCGGGGAGAGGACCAGCGCGTAGAAACCGAGCACCCGCTCGTCCTGACCGACGGCCACGAAGACCTGGTGCGCCTCGATGTAGTCCGGGCCCACCCGGTACCCGGCCACCATCGGGGCGTACGGGCCCTCGTAGGAGCGTGAGGCGGTGACCAGCCGGGTGAGCCGCCTCGCATCCCGCGCGACGGCCCTCCTGATGCGGACCCCCGCGGGCCCGGCGGACCCGTCACGCCGGTGCGTAATGCTCGATCTCATACGACGAGTATTACGCACCGGAGAGACCCGGCACGTACGGGAGCAGCGGGAGCCGGATTCAGCCCCGGCCCCGCTGTTCCCGCCACTCCCCCACCACGGCATCGACATCGAAGGGACGCAGGTTCAGGGGCGGGCCCTCGGGCGGCATGAGGAGCGCCTTGCGGATCCTGTCGTTGACCTCGGTCAGGATGCGCCGGACCTCGGCTTCCGTCCCGGCGCCGGAGACCGCCTCCCTGGCGTCCTCCGCCTCCTTCCGGAGCGTCAGCGACGGCGGGAGCACCGACACCCCCTCCCGCCGCATCTTGTCCTTGATCCACCACTCCGCGTCATAGGGCCGGTCGAGGCCGGGGATCGGTTTGCCGAAACCCGGCAACCCGGAGAAGTCGCCGCGCTGTTCGGCCTCACGGATCTGCTTGTCCACCCACGATTCGAAGCTGACGCCGACGGGCTTGCGCTCGGTCACCGTGTACCCCTCTCGGAACCTGCCCGGCAGGACTCCGGAGCCGGGCCGGGTCCGGCGCGTTCCACGATACCGAGCAACCCGTCCGCATGAACCGCGTCAGACGGGTACACGACTGCTTGCGAACCGCCCGGCACACCGACCGGGCCCCGTCCGGAAGGGGTTGACGAGAGTGGGACAGCACCACGCACCGAACGCGAACCGACAGGAGCCCCAGTCATGACGACCGTGGTGATCATCGTTGCCGTCGTCCTGGTGGCAGTGCTGGGCTACTTCCTCGTCCGCGGACGGACAGGCGGCGGCCAGAGCCTGCGGCGCCGCTTCGGACCCGAGTACGACCGCACCGTCGACCGGCACAACGGCGACACGAAGGCCGCGGAACTCGAGCTCGCCGAGCGCGTGAAGCAGCACGGCCACCTGGAGGAGCGGCCCCTGTCCCAGGAGGCGCGTGAGGCCTACGCGGGCCGTTGGGCCGCCGTGCAGGAGAAGTTCATCGACTCGCCCGCCGAGGCGCTCGCCGAGGCCGACGCGCTGCTGGCCCGGCTGGCACGCGACCGGGGCTTCCCCGACGGCGCCGGCTTCGAGGAGCAGACGGCCGCCATCTCGGTGCACCACGCGGAGCATGTCGACGGCTACCGCAAGGTACACACAGCGGTGCGCGGCCAGGGCGGCACGGAGGAGATGCGGAAGGCTCTGATCGAGGCCCGCGCCCTCTTCGACGTACTGCTCGGGCATGCGCCCGACGAGCCGGTCCAGCCGGACCGGCACCGGACGAACGGAAGGACCACAGCATGATGCACCGCACCGGACACACCGACAGCTCCGACACCGGGGCGACGAGCGGGATCTCGGCCGAGCGGCGCTCCGAGGCGCCCCGGACCACCCCGGAGCCGCAGTTCGACCCCGCACCCGGAACAACCCCGGAGACCGGGCACACCACGGCGCCCGGGACCGACGGCACGCGCACCACGGGGACCGACGGCACGCGCACCACGACGGGCGGTGCCGACCGCACAAGCACCACGACGGGCGGTGCCGACCGCAAGCAGACGGGCGGCCGGGGCCCCGCAGGTGGTACCGGTGCACAGCCCGCCTCGCGTCCTGTCACTGCTGCGGCCTCGTCGGGCCGGCCGGCCGTCCGCCCCGAGGTCTCCTCGGCGGGCCAGCCGCTGCTGCCCGCCGAGGAGCAGGACACGCTGACGCGGCGTATGCAGCAGGCGGTCTCCGACTTCGTCGAGAGCCCGCGCCAGGCGGTCGAGGAGGCCGAGAGCACCTTCGACCGGATCGTGGCGGACCTGACCGAGGCACTCGAGGAGCGCAAGCACGTCCTGCGCTCGAGCTGGCACACGGAGGACACCGAGGCCCGGACGGAGGAGCTGCGGGTGGCCCTGCAGCAGTACCGTGACGTCAGCGAACGGCTCCTGCGGATCTGAGCGGGACACCGGAACTGCGGCCCGGTGCGCGGTCCTTCGAGGACCGCGCACCGGGCCGCGCCGCGTGTCAGACCGGGACGGCCAGGTCGTCGCGCAACCGCTCCACCACCGCCGGGGGCAACCGCAGCCCGTCGCGCAGATAGCCGTCCAGGCCACCCCAGCGCTCGTCCATGGCGTCCAGGGCGGCTTCCAGGTAGCGGGGCCGCGCGTCGACGACCGCGGACGCGATGTCCGGGTCACCTCCCTCGTCGAGGAAGCGCCGCACCAACGGCTCGAGAGCGGCCCGGACCGCACGGTTCACGGCCAGGAACTCGGCTCGCACCACGTCACGGGGCGCCCCCGCGACCAGTAGCAGGAGAGCGGTGGCCCAGCCCGTACGGCCCTTGCCGGTGGCGCAGTGGAAGAGCAGCGGTCTCGCACGGGGGTCCGCGACCGTCTCCATCAGGGCGCGGAAAGCGGCCGCCGCACCCGGCGCGAGGACCATCTTCCGGTAGGTCTGGGCGAACAGTTCCTCCGCCCTGCCGCCGCCGAGGGCCGCCGTTGCTCCGTCCGGGTCGCCGAGCAGCGCCCTGAGCCGGGCCGGCGAGACGCCCGGGTTGTCGCCGAGGACATCGGCGACGAACAGCCTGGCCCCCGTCGGCAGCCGGTCGGGGGCCCAGGTGCGTTCGTCGGCGGTGCGGAGGTCGACGACGGTACGGATGCCGAGTGCGGCCACCCCCGTGTCGTGCTCGGGGTCGTAGCCGCTCAGCTGGCCCGAGCGCAGAAGGATTCCCTGTCGCAAGCGGCGGCCCCGCCCCAGGGCGATACCACCCAGGTCGCGCAGGTTGACGACGGTGGCGGCCGGGACGGCCCGGGCGGTCTGCACGATGAACAGCCTCTTTCCCGACGGACTGCACAGGTCAGGATCAACGTCGCACGGAGCGAGAGAATCGACAAAGGAAAACGCCGGGTGCCGACGGGGCCGGCCCGGGTGTCAGTCGGTGAGGATCCTGGCCTTCTGCGCAGCGAACTCCGCGTCGGTCAGAACGTCCTGAGTCCTCAGCTCGGCGAGCCGCTCCAGGAGCGTGATGACGTCGTCACCGCCGTCCGCCGGCACGCGTTCGTGCACCACGAGTTCCCCGCCCGCGGCGTGGGCCGCCCGGGTGAGCGGCACCGACCAGAGGTCCTCCCAAACGATCAGCGCGGCGGAACTGCCCTCCGGCATGCGTCCCAGCGCGTCGATGTCCATGATGTCCGGCAGCCCGGACGTCTCGCCCTCCGGCGGCTGGAAGGACACCAGTCCACCGGGGTCGAGCACCCGCTGCTCCACCCGCTCCGGTGTGCCGTCCCCGCTCCTGCGCGCAAAGGCGAGGGCGAGGATGCGTACCGCCTGCGACGCGACGGCCTCGGCCAGCACGGGGGCGATCGCGTCGGCGAACCGGTCGCCGGGAAAAGTGACGACGAGGTACTCCACGGGGCCCACGGCCATGGTGCGTCCTTTCCCTGACGGTACTGGGTCGCCAAAAGCATAACTTCGGTCATTAAGTGACGCACTGTGAAGAACCATGACCAAGAGAACTTCACCCCCTTACTCACAGGATCGGGTGCGTTCCGGAGAGTGCAAGGTCACAGCCTGTTCTACTGCTGCCTCCAAAAGCGCTGACCTAGCATCTGAGCATGACGGTCCTGCCTGCTGACGGGCTCTCTCTGGCCGCCGATTTCCCTGACCCCTCCCACGACCAGTGGCAGAGCCTTGTCGAAGGTGTACTGCGCAAGTCGGGCAAGGACGTCACGGGCACGGCTGCCGAGGAAGCACTGTCCACCGAGCTCGGGGACGGGCTCACCGCCCGGCCCCTGTACACCTCCGACGACACATCGGCCGACCCCGGATTCCCTGGCTTCGCCCCCTTCGTCCGGGGCGGCAGGGCCACAGGGAACACCGTGGCCGGCTGGGACGTACGGCAACACCACGCCCTGCCGGACCCCGTACGCCTGAACGAGGCGCTGCTCGGTGATCTGGAGAACGGCGTCACCTCGCTCTGGCTCGCCGTGGGCGGGCCGGGCGGGGTTCCGGTCTCCGGCCTCGCGCGTGCGCTGGACGGCGTGTACCTCGATCTGGCGCCCGTCGTGCTCGACGCGGGTGACGCCCTCGACCCCGCGGTGCGCGCGTTGCTGGCGCTCCACGAGACGCGCGGGGTGGCGAAGGAGGCCGTACGCGGCAGCCTCGGGGCCGACCCGCTCGGGTGGACGGCCCGGACCGGCACGGAGCCGGACCTGACCGCCGCCCTCCACTGGGCGCAGGTGTGCCGCCACGAGTACCCGGGGCTGCGGGCCCTGACCGTGGACGCGCTGCCGTACCACGAGGCGGGCGGCTCGGCCGCGGAGGAGCTGGGGCTGTCGCTGGCGACGGGTGTCGCCTATCTGCGGGCGCTGACGGCGGCTGGACTGTCCGCCGAGGAAGCCTGCCGGCAGCTGGAGTTCCGCTACGCGGCGACGGCCGACCAGTTCCTGACGATCGCCAAGCTGCGCGCCGCCCGGCGGCTGTGGGCCCGGGTGGCCGAGGTGTGCGGGGCGCGAGCGGCGGGTGCGCAGCACCAGCACGCCGTGACCTCGTCGGTGATGATGACGCGCCGGGACCCGTGGGTGAACATGCTGCGCACGACGCTGGCCTGCCTGGGTGCCGGGGTCGGCGGGGCCGACTCCGTCACCGTGCTGCCGTTCGATCATGCCCTGGGGCTGCCGGACGCCTTCGCCCGGAGGATCGCACGCAACACGTCGACGATCCTGATGGAGGAGTCGCATCTGGCCCGGGTCATCGACCCGGCGGGCGGCTCCTGGTACGTGGAGCGGCTGACCGATGAACTCGCCACCGCTGCCTGGTCCTTCTTCCAGGAGGTGGAACGGGCGGGCGGTCAGACCGCCGCGCTGCGTTCCGGCATGGTCGGGGAGCGGATCGCGGCCACCTGGGCCGCGCGCAGCAGGGACCTGGCCCGGCGCAAGGAGCCGGTGACCGGGGTCAGCGAGTTCCCGAATCTGGACGAGCGGTCCGTGGAACGCGAGCCCGCGCCCGCCGTACCCTCGGCCGGCGGTCTGCCGAAGGTACGCCGCGACGAGGCGTTCGAGACGCTGCGGGCCAGGTCGGACCGCCATCTGGCTGCCACCGGCAGCCGCCCGAAGGTGTTCCTCGCCGCCCTGGGCCCCGCCGCGGTGCACACGGCGCGGGCGTCCTTCGCGGCGAATCTCTTCCGTGCGGGCGGGTTCGAGCCCGTCCACGAGCCGGCTTCCGTGGACGCGTCGACCGCGGCCGGTGCCTTCACCGCCGGCGGGGCGGCGATCGCCTGCCTGTGCTCCAGCGACGCGCTCTACGCCGAACAGGCGGACGCCGTCGCCGGTGAACTCCGCTCCGCCGGTGCCGAGCGGGTGTTCCTCGCGGGACGGCCCGGCGAGTACTCCGGGGTCGACACCTACGTGTTCGCGGGCTGCGACGTGGTCGCCGTCCTCTCCTCCGCACTCGACCGCATGGGAGTGGCGTGATGCAGACCCCCCAGACCTCCGTGGGCTCACGGACGGCTGTGCCGTCACCGCTTCCCGGGGCCGCCGCTGCGGGTACTCCCGTACCGGACTTCTCCGATGTCGCCCTGTCGGCCGGGTCGCCCGCCGAGGGATCCGCGGACCAGTGGCGCGCCGCGGTGAAGGAGTCGACCGGCTCCTCCGAGGACGACCTGCTCTGGGAGACGCCGGAGGGCATCGCGGTCAAGCCGCTGTACACCGGGCAGGACCTGGAGGGCCTGGACTTCCTGGAGACCCGTCCGGGTATCGCCCCGTACCTGCGCGGCCCGTATCCGACGATGTACGTCAACCAGCCCTGGACCATCCGCCAGTACGCGGGCTTCTCGACCGCCGAGGAGTCCAACGCGTTCTACCGGCGCAACCTGGCCGCGGGGCAGAAGGGCCTGTCGGTCGCCTTCGACCTGCCCACGCACCGCGGCTACGACAGCGACCACCCGCGGGTGACCGGCGACGTCGGCATGGCGGGCGTGGCCATCGACTCGATCTACGACATGCGCCGGCTCTTCGACGGCATCCCGCTGGACCGGATGTCGGTGTCCATGACGATGAACGGCGCGGTGCTGCCGGTCCTCGCGCTCTACATCGTGGCCGCCGAGGAACAGGGGGTGTCCCCGGAGAAGCTCGCGGGCACGATCCAGAACGACATCCTCAAGGAGTTCATGGTCCGCAACACCTACATCTATCCGCCCGGCCCGTCGATGCGGATCATCTCCGACATCTTCGCGTTCACCTCGCAGAGGATGCCGCGCTACAACTCCATCTCGATCTCCGGCTACCACATCCAGGAAGCGGGAGCAACGGCCGATCTGGAGCTGGCGTACACCCTGGCCGACGGGGTGGAGTACCTGCGGGCCGGGCAGGCGGCCGGGCTCGACGTGGACGCCTTCGCGCCCCGGCTGTCGTTCTTCTGGGCGATCGGCATGAACTTCTTCATGGAGATCGCCAAACTGCGGGCCGCCCGGCTGCTGTGGGCGAAGCTGGTCAAGGAGTTCGGTCCGAAGAACGCCAAGTCCCTTTCCCTGCGGACCCATTCGCAGACATCCGGCTGGTCCCTCACCGCGCAGGACGTGTTCAACAACGTCACACGCACCTGCGTCGAGGCGATGGCGGCCACCCAGGGGCACACCCAGTCACTGCACACCAACGCCCTCGACGAGGCACTCGCCCTGCCCACCGACTTCTCCGCACGTATCGCCCGCAACACCCAGCTCCTGCTCCAGCAGGAATCCGGCACGACGCGCGTCATCGACCCGTGGGGCGGCAGCGCCTACGTGGAAAAGCTGACGTACGACCTCGCCCGCCGTGCATGGCAGCACATCGAGGAGGTGGAGGCGGCGGGCGGCATGGCGAAGGCCATCGACGCCGGCATCCCGAAGCTCCGCATCGAGGAGGCCGCGGCCCGCACCCAGGCCCGCATCGACGCCGGGCGCCAGCCGGTGATCGGCGTGAACAAGTACCGGGTGGAGACCGACGAGAAGATCGACGTCCTCAAGGTCGACAACTCCTCCGTCCGCACCCAGCAGATCGAGAAACTGCGCCGCCTGCGCGAGGAGCGCGACGAGACGGCCTGCCAGGACGCCCTGCGCGCGCTGACGGCGGCGGCCGAACGGGATCCGGGGCCCGGCCTCGAAGGCAATCTGCTGGCCCTGGCCGTCGACGCGGCCCGCGCGATGGCCACCGTCGGCGAGATCTCGGACGCCCTGGAGAAGGTGTACGGGAGGCACGCGGGCCAGATCCGTACGATCTCCGGGGTGTACCGCAAAGAGGCAGGAGAGTCCCCCTCCGTGGACCGTACCCGCACGCTGGTCGACGCCTTCCATGAGGCGGAGGGGCGTCGGCCCCGCATCCTGGTCGCGAAGATGGGCCAGGACGGCCACGACCGCGGCCAGAAGGTGATCGCCACGGCCTTCGCCGACCTGGGCTTCGACGTCGACGTCGGCCCCCTGTTCCAGACGCCGGGCGAGGTCGCCCGGCAGGCGGTCGAGGCGGACGTGCACGTCGTGGGCGTCTCGTCGCTGGCCGCCGGCCACCTCACGCTCGTACCCGCGCTCCGCGCCGAACTGGCCGAGGAGGGCCGGGAGGACATCATGATCGTGGTGGGCGGGGTGATTCCGCCGCAGGACATCGAGGCGCTGCACGATGCGGGTGCCGCCGCGGTGTTCCCGCCCGGCACCGTGATCCCGGACGCCGCCCACGACCTGGTCACGCGGCTCGGTGCCGCGCTCGGCCACGAGCTGTGAGCCGCTGACGGATGGCGCCGAACATCGACATCGACGCGTACGTCAAGGGGGTACTCGACGGGAGGCGTGCGTTCGTGGCACGCGCGATCACCCTCGTCGAGTCGACCCGGCGTGACCACCGGGTACTGGCACAGCAGTTGCTGAGCGAACTGCTGCCCCACTCGGGACGGGCCAGACGCATCGGAATCAGCGGGGTGCCGGGCGTGGGGAAGTCCACGTTCATCGACGCGCTCGGAACCTTGCTGACGGGCCTCGGACACCGGGTCGCGGTGCTGGCCGTGGATCCTTCGTCCAGCCGCACGGGCGGTTCCATCCTGGGCGACAAGACCCGGATGGAGCGGCTGGCCGTGGACGCCCGGGCGTTCGTGCGCCCCTCCCCCACGGCCGGGACGCTGGGCGGGGTGGCCAGGGCGACCCGGGAGTCCATGGTGGTGATGGAGGCAGCGGGCTACGACGTGGTGCTGGTGGAGACGGTCGGGGTCGGACAGTCGGAGACGGCGGTCGCGGACATGGTCGACACGTTCCTGCTGCTCACCCTCGCCCGTACCGGCGACCAGCTGCAGGGCATCAAGAAGGGGGTCCTGGAGCTGGCCGACGCGATCGCGGTGAACAAGGCGGACGGACCCCACGAGCGCGACGCGCGCTCGGCGGCGCGCGAACTGGCGGGCGCGCTGCGGCTGATGCACCCGGTGGACGCGGCGTGGACCCCTCCGGTGCTCACCTGCAGCGCCCGGGAGTCGACGGGTCTCGACGAGCTCTGGGAGCGGCTGGAGCAGCACCGTACGCTCCTGGACACCACCGGGCGGCTCACGGCCAAGCGCCGCGAGCAGCAGGTGGACTGGACGTGGACGATGGTCCGCGACGAGCTGCTGGACAGTCTGCGCAGCCACGCGGCGGTACGCGCCCTCGCCCCGGGACTCGAACAGCAGGTTCGCGAGGGCGGGTTGACGGCCTCGCTGGCCGCCGAGCGGATTCTCGGTGCGTTCCGGGGCGACGCCGGGGACACACCGGCTCCGGTGGGCGGGCGGAATCCGGAGGACGGCTGAGCAGCGTTCGCGCATAGTGGGTGCGGTGACAGCCGACACCGCTCCCACGACCGTCTCCAGCGAGCTGTTGGGGTTCGCGCCCGACACCCGGGTGCTCCTCGTCAACTGCGACGACTTCGGGATGTACCACGCGGTCAACTCCGCGGTCATCGCGTCGATCGAGGGCGGCATCGCGGCGTCGTGCAGCCTCATGGTGCCGTGCCCCTGGGCGTTGCACGGTATGCGTCTGCTGCGAGAGCGGCCGGAGATCCCGTTCGGGATCCACCTCACGCTCGTCTGCGACACGACGGACTACCGCTGGGGACCGTTGAGCGCGCGGGACAGGGTTCCCTCGCTGCTGGACGACGCGGGTGAGCTCTTCACTCCGGCGGGCATCCCCGAGCTGCTCGGCCGGGCCCGTCCCGAAGAGGTCGAGCGCGAGTTCCGCGCGCAGATCGACGCCGTGGTGGACACCGGCCTCAGGCCGACGCATCTCGACTGGCACTGTCTCGCGGACGGTGGGCGCGAGGACATCCTCGACCTGACCGTGGCACTGGCCGGGGAGTACGGCCTGGCGGTGCGGATCTGGCTCCCGCCCGCCAGGGAGAGGATGCTGCGGCGGGGCCGGCCGGTCACGGACCACGCCTTCCTGGACAGCTTCGCGCTCGATCTCGACGGCAAGGCGGACCGCTGGGCCGGGATGCTGCGGTCCCTACCGGCAGGGCTGAGCGAGTGGGCGGTGCACCCCGGACTGGACGACGCGGAATCCCGGGCGATCGACGGCGGCTGGCGGGTGCGCAGTACGGACCACGCCTTCCTGACGTCGCCCGAGGCGCATGCGATCGTGCGGCAGGAAGGCATCGTGCTGACCGACTACCGCCGGGTCCAGCAGGTCTGGGCGGCGGCAGGGCGGTAACAGGGCCGCACCCTTCCCGTAGCCGGACTCGCGTGCTATGGTGCGGACAGCACATGTGTACGCCCCGTTCTCTCTCTTCCGGGCGCCGGTGCTGTTTCCCCTCCCGCTGTTGCGCCCGTCCTTCGATGACCGGCGATCCAGCTTTCCTCCATCCGGCCCGGGCTCGTTTCCGCCCGCCGTACGAGGCGTGATCTCCGCCGCCTCGGCTTCGCCGGACCTTCCGATTCGCCATGTCCGCGAAAGGACCCACTCGTGACCACCACACTCGAACGCCCCGTCTCCCAGCAGGGCCGTCCCGTCCGTACCGCGGGTGTCCTCGACACCACGAACAACGGACATGGCGTACTGCGCACCGACGGCGGCCACCCCTCCCCCGGCGACGTCCATGTGCCGCCCGCCCTGATCCGGCAGCACGGTCTGCGCAAGGGCGACGTCGTCGAGGGGACCTGCGAGCGTCCCCGTGCGCTGAGCCGCATCGATGTCGTCAACGGCCATGCGGTACAGGAGCTTCGGGGCCGTCCCCACTTCCGCGACCTCACCCCGCTGCACCCCCGGGAGCGCCTGCGTCTGGAGACCCCGAACGGTGGACCGGCTCCGCGCGTCATCGATCTGGTGTCCCCCGTCGGCAAGGGTCAGCGCGGTCTGATCGTCGCACCGCCGAAGACGGGAAAGACCGTGCTGCTGCAGCAGTTGGCCGCGGCCGTGGCGGTCAACCACCCCGAATGCCATCTGATGGTGGTCCTCCTGGACGAACGCCCCGAAGAGGTCACGGACATGCGCCGCTCGGTGCGGGGCGAGGTGTACGCCTCGACGTTCGACCGGCCCGCGAAGGAGCACATCGCGCTCGCCGACCTCGCGGTGGAGCGCGCCAAGCGGCTCGTCGAGCAGGGCCGTGACGTCGTGATCCTCCTCGACTCCCTCACCCGGTTGTGCCGGGCCCACAACAACGCCGCCGGGGCCGGCGGCCGCACGCTGAGCGGCGGCGTCGACGCCGCGGCGCTCAGCGGCCCCAAGAAGCTGTTCGGGGCGGCCCGATCGGCCGAGGAGGGCGGTTCGCTGACCATCCTGGCGACCGCGCTGGTGGACACCGGCTCACGGGCCGACGACTACTTCTTCGAGGAGCTCAAGAGCACCGGCAACATGGAGCTCCGGCTCGACCGCACACTGGCGGACCGGCGCGTCTTCCCCGCCGTCGACATCACGTCCTCGGGCACCCGCCGCGAGGAACTCCTGCTGTCGGCACCGGAGCTGGCCGCCGCACGGGGTCTGCGGCGCGCGCTGCGGGCCAGGGACGGTCACTCCATGCTCGAAGTCCTGCTGGACAAGGTCCGCAGGACCCCGGACAACGCCGCGTTCCTCCGGCAGGTCCAGCACACCGTGCCCGGCGCGTGACGGACCGGCCGGCCGCATGGCGGGTCCCGGAAGCCGGGGCCCGCCATGCGGCCAGCTCAGGCCTCGCACCCGACGCGGGTGCCCGTACGGGGAGAGGGGCCGCGCCCGCGCCGGGCGGAACGCTTCCGCCCGGCGGAGTCAGCCGGCGGCGCCGAGTGCCTCGGAGACCAGGGCCCGGGCCTCGTCCTGGACCCTGGCCAGGTGTTCGGCGCCCTGGAAGCTCTCCGCGTACACCTTGTAGACGTCCTCCGTGCCGGAGGGGCGGGCCGCGAACCACGCGCTGTCGGTGCAGACCTTGAGGCCTCCGACGGCGGCCCCGTTGCCGGGCGCCTCGGTGAGCACCGCCGTGATGGGTTCGCCGGCCAGCCTGTCCGCGGTGACCTGCTCGGGCGAGAGCTTGGCCAGTACCGCCTTCTCCTCGCGCGTCGCGGGGGCGTCGACCCGGGCGTAGGCGGGGTCGCCGAACCGCTCGGTGAGCTCGCGGTAGTGCTGGGAGGGCGTGGAGCCGGTGACGGCGGTGATCTCCGAGGCCAGCAGGGCGAGCAGGATGCCGTCCTTGTCGGTGGTCCACACCCGGCCGTCGCGGCGCAGGAAGGACGCCCCCGCGGACTCCTCGCCGCCGAAGCCGAGGGTGCCGCCGAAGAGTCCGTCGACGAACCACTTGAATCCCACCGGAACCTCCACCAGCTGCCGCCCGAGGTCTGCGGCCACCCGGTCGATCATGGAGGAGGAGACCAGGGTCTTGCCGATGCCCGCTCCGGCCGGCCAGCCCTCGCGGTGCGAGAAGAGGTAGCGGATGGCTACGGCCAGGTAGTGGTTGGGGTTCATCAGCCCGCCGTCGGGGGTGACGATGCCGTGCCGGTCGGCGTCCGCGTCGTTGCCGGTGGCGATGGTGTAGGCGTCACGCTGCTCGATCAGGGAGGCCATGGCGTAGGGCGAGGAGCAGTCCATGCGGATCCGGCCGTCCCAGTCCAGTGTCATGAACCGCCAGGTGGGGTCGGCGAGCGGGTTGACCACGGTGAGGTCGAGCCGGTGGCGCTCGGCGATCCGGCCCCAGTAGGCGACCGAGGCACCGCCGAGCGGGTCTGCGCCGATCCGGATCCCGGCGGAGCGTACGGCGTCCAGGTCGAGGACGGCCGGCAGGTCGTCGACGTAGGCGGTCAGGAAGTCGTGGCGCCCGGTGGTGTCGGCGGCCAGTGCCCGGGCGTGGGGAATCCTCCGCACCTCCTTCAGCCCGTCCTCGATCAGGGCGTTGGCACGGTCCTGGATCCATGACGTGGCGTCCGAGCCGGCCGGACCGCCGTGCGGCGGGTTGTACTTGAAGCCGCCGTCGGCGGGCGGGTTGTGCGAGGGCGTGACCACAATGCCGTCGGCGAGTCCGGAGGTGCGGTCCCGGTTGTACGTCAGGATGGCGTGCGAGACCGCCGGTGTGGGCGTGTAGCCGTCGTCGGTGTCGATCAGGACGGTCACCCCGTTGGCGGCGAGGACCTCCAGCGCGGTGACCCGGGCGGGTTCGGACAGCGCGTGGGTGTCGGCGCCGAGGAACAGGGGCCCGCCGGTGCCCTGCCGGGCCCGGTACTCGCAGATGGCCTGCGTGGTGGCGGCGATGTGGTCGTCGTTGAAGGCCGCAGCCAGGGCGGAACCGCGGTGCCCCGAGGTCCCGAAGGCGACGCGCTGGCCGGGCTCGGCCGGGTCGGGGCGGACGGTGTAGTACGCCGTCACCAGCCGTGCCACGTCCACCAGATCTCCGGGCTGTGCCGGCTGACCGGCCCGTTCGTGAACCATCGCTTCTCCTCTGTGTGCGCCGGTGGCCCCGGCCGTACGGGTGGCCGCCACCGGACGGACGATCATCACGAGTTCTACCCGATGCCGCCCCCGGGGCCACACCCCCGGGTCACGCGGACGGACCAGCAGTACACCCGCGGACTGCTCGCGCCCGGGCACTTTCACCGCGATTGGCCGGTTCACGCGGAAGCCCTGCCGGAGCGGCGCGAGGGAAGGGGCTCGCCGGCGGGAGCGGGAACCGGAAGCGGCTCGACACGCACCCGACCCCGCCGCCCCGACCTGTTGTTCACTCCCCTGCGACGGCGTCGCGCCCGCTTTCGCGACGAGTTTCCTGCCGGGCCGGGACGCGGGCACGCGTGATCGGCCGTTTCATCATGCGGCACGGCCCGGAGCCATGACGGACACCAATTCCTGACACGCCGAAGCATTCCCGAAGACGGCCCGACTTCGTCGTCCGGCGGCAATTCGCCTGGACAGATGCGCGAGTCATACGTGTTTTCGTAAGCACTGTCTGCAAAAGTACACTTCTGATTTACCCACTTAAATCTCCGCCCCTGCAATTCCGGCCGCCTGCGTTTACCACCATCCGGCTCATATGGGCATGTGAGAAAAGAGCCGTGCGTGCTGCAGAAGAGTTGCACCGAGGAAGATCGACTGACGGTCCTTCATCTGGTCCAGCCGGTGGAGGGCGGCGTCGCACGGGTCGTGACGGACCTCGTCGCCGCACAGGTCCGGGCGGGACTGCGCCCCGTGGTCGCCTGCCCGCCCGACGGGCCGCTGGCGGCGGAGGCGGCCGATGCCGGGGCACGTGTGTGCGCCTGGCCCGCGGAGCGTGTTCCGGGGCCGCGGCTGGGACGTGAGGTCACCACCGCGGCCCGGCTGGTCCGTGCCTGCGCCCCCGATGTGATCCATGCCCACAGTGCCAAGGCGGGACTCGTGGGCCGACTCGCCGTACGGGGCCTGGTGCCGACCGTGTTCCAGCCGCACGCCTGGTCGTTCGAGGCCCTGGAGGGCCGGGCCGCCGGAATGGCCATGGCGTGGGAGCGCTTCGGGGCCCGCTGGAGCGACCGCATCCTCTGCGTCAGCGAGTCCGAACGGCGGGCGGGCGAGCGGGCGGGGATCGCCGCCCGCTGGTCGGTGATCCACAACGGCATCGACCTCGGCCGCTTCCGGCCCGGCGGCGGGGCGGCCTCGGCCCGCGCCGGCCTGGCTCTGCTGGACGGCGTTCCGGCCGACGCGCCCCTGGTCGTGTGCGTGGGGCGGCTGAGCCGGCAGAAGGGCCAGGACGTCCTGCTGCGGGCCTGGGACCGGCCCCGGGCCCGGGACGCACGGCTCGTCCTGGTCGGCGACGGGCCGTACGGGGACGAGCTCCGCCGCACCGCGCCCCCCGGTGTCCTGTTCGCGGGGGCGACCCGGGACGTACGGCCGTGGATCCACGCGGCCGACGTCCTCGTGCTCCCGTCACGCTGGGAGGGGATGGCGCTCGCCCCCCTCGAAGCCATGGCCTGCGGCCGGCCCGTCCTGCTGTCCGACGTCAACGGCGCCAGGGAGAGCCTGCCGCCGGGCCACGCACCCCACTGCCTCGTGCCGCCCGAGGATCCCGCGGCTCTCGCCGCCGCGCTCTCCGCCCTCCTGGCCGATCCGGCGCTGCGGGCCGAACTCGGCCGCACGGCAGAACGGCACACCCGGGCGGCCTTCGACGTGACGAAGACCACGGACGAGGTCCTGCGCCTCTACCGGGAGCTTGTCGGCCAGCCCCGCACCACGACGAGGAAGCGCACCCAGCGATGACGACGGAGAGTGCACCGGCCCCGAGACCCGCCCGGGCGACAGCCGTACGCCGTGCGGCAGCCTCGATCCGCCCACCACGTGACGGCAACGGCCGCGCGCAGCCCCTGCGAGCCGTCGGGAGCCGTCGAGGACGGGCTCCCGCCACCGGCCTCGTGGCCGCCGACGTGCTGGCGCTCGGTCTGGCCCTCGCCCTGGCGGCCCCCGCCGCGTGGCCGCCGGGTGTCTTCGTGCTGCAGGCCGCCGCCCAACTGCTGCTGAACGCCTACCGGGGCCTGTACCGGATCGGCCTCTCCCCGTCCGTCCTCGCGGAGCTCCCCGCGCTCCTCGGCCTGGCCCTGGTGCAGTGGTACGCCACCGCCGAGGTGCTGAGCGCGTACGCCCCCCGCTACGCCATGGGGTGGACGGCTCTGGCCTGCGCGGTCGGCGCCCATACCCTGCTGAGCTTCGGGGCACGCGCCGCGGCCCATCGGGCCCGGCTCAGGTCGGCCGCCCGGAACCCGCAGTCCACCCTGGTCCTGGGCAACGGGCCCACGGCCGACCGGGTCACGGCGGCCCTGCACGACCATCCCGAGTACGGGCTGCGCCCGGTCGGCCGCGTGCGCTCCGGCATTCCCGCGGACGAGGCCGCCGGCTCCGCGGGGGTGCTGCCGGTTCTGGTGTCGGCGCAGGACGTCGCACGGGCCGTCATCCAGAACTCCGTGCGGCACGCCGTCTTCACGGTCCCGCCCGGGGCGGCGCCCGACGGGGCCGCACTCGTAGAGTTGTTCGTGCGCCACGGCTGCCGGGTATGGCTGATCACCGACCAGGATGACGTCGTCCCCGGGCGGTCCGTGCCCGGGCCGGACCACCTGTGGGGTTTCGCCGCCCGCCCGCTGGACTTCGGTTCCCGCCGTCCGGTCGCCCACCGGGTGAAGCGCGCCATGGACGCTCTTCTGGCCCTGGTCGCCCTGGTGGTGGCCGCCCCTGCGCTGGCCCTCTGCGCACTCGCCGTACGCGTCAGCGACGGCCCGGGCGTCGTCTTCCGGCAGGAGCGCGTCGGCCGGCACGGGAGGCCGTTCGTCCTTCTGAAGTTCCGCACCCTGCGCCCGGCCGACGCGCACGAGTCGGCCACCCGGTGGAACGTGTCCGACGACGGGCGCATGAGCCGCGTCGGCAGGACCCTGCGCCGGACCTCGCTGGACGAGCTGCCGCAGCTGTGGAACGTGTTGCGTGGGGACATGAGCCTGGTCGGGCCCAGACCCGAACGACCCTACTTCGTAGAACAGTTCAGCCGTGTCCACCCCGGCTACAAGGCCCGGCACCGCATGCCGGTCGGCATCACGGGACTGGCCCAGGTACATGGTCTGCGCGGCGACACGTCGATCGAGGACCGGGCCCGCTTCGACAACCGGTACATCGAGACCTGGTCGCTCTGGCAGGACGTCTGCGTCCTCGCGCGCACGGCCGGCTCGCTGTTCCGGCTCGGAGGCAGCTGAACCATGGCCCTCACCGTGACCGCCGCACCCGCGGTCCCCACCGTGCAGTCCCCACCGGCGCACCCGTTCCTGCGCCGGTGGGGAAGCAACTGGCCGCTGCTGCCCCTGATCGGCACCGTGCTGCTGCTGGCCGTTCCCGCCGACGGGACGGGGGCGGGCACCGTGTACGGGGTTCCCCCGGGCGACCTGCTCTCTGGTGTGGCGGTGCTCGTCTGCCTGGGGCGCCTGCTCCTCCTGCGGGCGCGTCCGCTGACACGGGCGGGCGCGCTCGTCCTGGGTCTGCCGGCTGCGGGCCTCGCCCTGGCCACGGTGACCGCCGCGGACCCGGTGGCGGCGCTGCCGGGCTTCGTCCGCTACCTGCAGATCTTCGTGCTGGTGCCCGCCGCCGTACTCCTCCTGATCAGGGATGCCCGGGGGTTCCGGATCATCGCGGGTTCGCTCGTGGTGCTCGCGCTCGTCCAGGGCGCGACGGGTGTGCACCAGTACGCCACCGGATCGGGGGCCTCCTACAGGGGCGAGGACATCAGGGCCGTCGGCACGTTCGGTGCCGGCGATGTGATGGGGATGGCCACGGTCGTCGGCTACGGACTGCTCGTGGCCGTCGCGTACGCCCTCCGTACCCCTGCGGGCGCGCCCCGGTGGCTGCGGTTCGGCGCCCCGGTGGCCGCTGCCCTGCTGGTCGTTCCACTCACGCTCTCCTTCAGCCGGGGGGCCTGGATCGCGACGGCCGCGGGGGCCCTGGCCGCGATCGCGGCGACCGGGGCACGGCAGGCCGTACGCGCGCTCGCCGTGCTGGGTGCGGCCGGGGTCGTGCTCGTCGGCGGTTTCGGCGTGGGCTCCGAGATGCTCTCTCAGCGTCTCACCAGCATCACCGAGGTGACCAGCACACCCGACCGGTCGGTCAGCGACCGGTACACGATGTGGGCCGCCGCGGCTGGCATGTGGCGCGAACAGCCCGTGACCGGCGTCGGCCTCAAGGGCTTCCCCGCCCACCGGGACGGGCACGCCTCGATCGGCCTCTCCGCCGGCGGTGACACCGCCGGGGCCGGGCAGGACTTCGTGAAGCAGCCGCTGCTGTCGCCGCACAACATGTATCTGCTCGTCCTGAGCGAGCAGGGCCTCGTCGGCTTCACCGCGCTGGTGGGCTCCTGGGCCGCGCTCCTGGTCGGCGGGGTGCGCAGGCTGGTGCTCGCCCGCCCGCGCAGGACCGCGGCGCTCGACTGCGGTCTCGCCGCCGTGGGGCTGATGACCTGGCAGACCGTCGACTTCCTGTACGCGGACATCGGCGGCCCCTCCACCGTGCTCACCGGGATCGTGCTCGGTCTGGCCGCGTGGTGGGCGCTGGCCGCACCGGAGAGGGCGACCGCCGCGTGAGCGAGACCGTGACAGGACCGGACAGGGACACGGGTACGGGAACGGCCGGGCAGGCCGCGATTCCCGGCGCCGCCACGCCCGTTGTTCCGCCGCGGCCCGGGGGCTTCCTCGCCCGGGCCGCGGCGGGCGCCGCCGGTCTCACCGTGATCGCGGCACTGCTGGGGCTCGCACGGGACCAGGCCATCGCCCGGCTGTTCGGCGCCAGTCACGACAGCGACGCGTTCCTGATCGCCTGGACCGTGCCGGAGATGGCGGCCACGCTGCTGATCGAGGACGGCATGGCGCTGCTGCTGGTCCCGGCCTTCAGTCTTGCCCTGACACGGCGTGCGGCGGGAGGGAGCTGGGACGATCCTGTCCGGACGCTCGTCTCCGACACCTTCCCCCGGCTGTGCGCCGCGCTGACCTGCGCGGGAGCACTGCTCGCCCTCGGCGCACCGTGGGTCGTGGGGGTACTGGCGCCCGGCATCGACGATCCCTCACTGGCCGTGGACTGCACGCGGCTGACGGCCGTCACCGTGCTCACCTTCGGCGTCACGGGGTACTTCAGCGCGGCGCTGCGGGCGCACGGGCGGTTCCTCGCACCGGCCGGCGTCTACATCGCGTACAACCTCGGCATCATCGGGACGACCCTCGCTCTGCACTCCCTCTGGGGGGTGCGCGCCGCGGCGGCCGGGGTGGCTGTCGGCAGTGTGCTGATGATCCTCACCCAGTTGCCGACGTTCGTCCGGCTGGTGCTGCGCCGGAAGCCGCGCGTGCCGCAGCGGCGGGGAGCACGGCAGGGGGTGTCCGCGCTGCTCGGCGCCTCCGCCCTGGCGCCCGTCGTGCTGTTCGTGGTGAGCCGTCAGGCGCAGGTGTTCGTGGAGCGGTTCCTGGCCTCGTCCCTGCCCGACGGGGCCATCTCCCATCTCAACTACGCGCAGAAGGTCGCGCAGCTGCCGATGGTGCTGTCCATGATGATCTGCACGGTGACCTTCCCGGTGGTCGCCCGGGCCATGGCGGCCGGGGACCGGGAGGGCGCCCGGCGCCGGGTGGAACGCGATCTCGCACTGGCGGGGACGGTCGTGCTGCTGGGCACCGCGATGGTGCTGGGATACGCGCCCCTGATCGTCGAAGTCCTCTTCCAGGGGGGCGCGTTCGACGCCGTGGACACCGCGGCCACAGCCGGTGTCATGCGTGTCTACGCGCTCGGCCTGCTGGGCCACACCCTGGTCGGTGCCCTGTGCCGGCCGTACTTCTCGACGGGGAGGCCCACCTGGTACCCGCTCTGCGCGATGGGCGCGGGACTGCTGGTCACCGTCGGGGCGGGGCTGGTCCTGACCGGCCCGTTCGGTGTCGACGGCATCGCGGCGGCCAACGCCGTCGGCATCAGCACGGCAGCGGTGCTGATGCTCGCGGGACTGGGCTCGCGTGCGGTGGCCGTCCGGCCCGGCGCCGTGGCGCTCGCGCTCGGCCGGCCGGCGACGGCCGCGGCGGTGGCCGGGACCACCGGGTGGGCCGCCGCCGCCTCCCTTCCGGCGGGCCCGGTGCTCGGCCTGACGGCCGGCTGCCTCCTCGTACCCGTGGCGTTCCTGGTCACCTCACTCGCGCTCAGATCCCCCGAAGCCGTTCATCTGCTGGCCCTCATCCGACAGAGGTTCTCCCATGGCCGCTGACACCTCGGCACCCCGTGCCGCCGCGTCCCCCCGCCTGTCCCAGCCCTGGATCCTGACCTACCACTCCGTGAGCGACCCGACGGACGATCCGTACGGCATCACCGTCTCCGCCGAACGCCTGGACGAGCAGCTGACCTGGCTGCGCCGCCGGGGTCTGACCGCGGTGGGCGTCGCCGCCCTGCTGCGCGGGCGCGCCGCCGGCCGGCGCGGACTGGTCGGTCTGACGTTCGACGACGGATACGCCGACTTCCTCGACGAGGCCCTGCCGGTGCTGGCCCGGCACGGCTGCACGGCGACGGTGTTCGTCCTGCCCGGCCTCCCGGGCGGCTCCAACGCGTGGGATCCGCTGGGCCCGCGCAGACCGCTGCTCACCGAGGACGGCATCCGCGCCGCCGCCGGGGCGGGCATGGAGATCGGCTCGCACGGCATGCGCCACCGGGATCTCACGGCGCTGTCCGACGACGAGCTGCGCGCGGAGACGCACAGCAGCCGGGAGGCGATCCGCCGTCTCACCGGAACCGAACCGGCGGGTTTCTGCTACCCCTACGGCACCGCCGACCGGCGGGTGCTCGCATCGGTGCGCGATGCCGGGTACGCGTACGGCTGCGCCCTCGCCCCCGGCCCCCTGCTGGGGCCGTTGGCCCTGCCCCGTACGCATGTCAGCCATGCCGACCGGGGCGCCCGCCTCCGCGCGAAGGAGGTGCGGCACCGGCTGCGCCACCGGACCGCCGCCGCTCCCGCGCGCCGGACGAGGGGCGAGGCATGAAAGCCCTGCACATCATCACCGGCCTCGGTGTCGGCGGCGCCGAGCAGCAACTGCGCCTGCTGCTGCGTCATCTGCCGGTGCGCTGCGACGTCGTGACCCTCACCAACCCGGGAGCGGTCGCCGAAGGGCTGCGCGCCGACGGCATCCGGGTGCGGAACCTCGGGATGCGGGGCAACCGGGACCTCACCGCCGTGCCCAGGCTGGCCCGGCTCATCCGCCGGGGCGCGTACGACCTCGTGCACACGCATCTGTACCGGGCCTGCGTCTACGGGCGGATCGCGGCTCGGATCGCGGGGACCACCGCGGTGGCGACGGAGCATTCGCTGGGCCGTGCGGACATCGAGGGAAGGCCGCTCACCCGCGGCACCCGGGCCCTCTACCTGCGCACCGAGCGGATGGGAGCGGCGACGGTGGCCGTCTCCGGCACCGTCGCAGGCCGGCTGCGCGACTGGGGTGTACCGGCTGCCCGCATCCACACCGTGGCCAACGGAATCGATGTGGCGGCCTTCCGCTACGACGGCGCCGGACGGCGGACCACCCGTGCCTCGCTCGGCGTCCCCCAGGACGCCTTCGTGGTGGGGGGCGTGGGCCGTCTCGTGCCCGGCAAACGCTTCGACCTGCTGATCCGTGCCGTCGCGGCCCTCCCCGGGGCCTGGCTCGTACTGGCAGGGGACGGGCCGGAGGCCGGTGCGCTGCGCGTCCTCGCCGCCCGGTCGGGGATCGCGGACCGCGTCCGGTTCCTCGGGGAGTGCGGGGCGGGCAACGCCTCCCCCGGCATTCCCGAGGCGCTGTGGGCCATGGACACCTTCGTCTCGGCGTCGCGTGAGGAGACCTTCGGC
Organism: Streptomyces clavifer; assembly: GCA_014651175.1. Lineage (GTDB taxonomy): Bacteria > Actinomycetota > Actinomycetes > Streptomycetales > Streptomycetaceae > Streptomyces > Streptomyces clavifer. The sequence continues at coordinate 143,891 of BMWJ01000013.1, forward strand.
CTGGCCGTCGTCGAGGCACTGGCAGCCGGTCTGCCCGTCGTCCACGGGGCCTGTCCCGCCGTCGACGACCTGCCCGCCGACCGGGCTCCCGGCACCACCCGCATCTCCTCCCTCACCGATCCCGTCGGTGAGCTGACGACCGCGCTGCGCCACCGGATGGAGAGCGGCACCCGCAGACTGCCGCCCCCGCCGGCCGCGGACCACTACGACATCAGGCTCAGCAGCGAACGTCTCATGACCGTCTACGCACACGCCCTCGACACCGCCCCCCCGACCGAGAGAGCCCACTCATGACCGACTCGCCCGAGCCGAAACCGGCCGTCCCCGGACGGCTGCGCAGGCTCCGCCCCGCTTCCGTACGGCCCACTTGGTGGCCCCTGCCCGCCTGCGTCCTGCTCGGAGCGGCGTGCGGGCTGTCCTACGGGCTGCTCGCCCGGCCCGAGTACGCGTCCACCAGTTACGCCGTGGTGACCGCGGGCAAGGGCATCGACCCGGCCGCGGCGCTGGGTTACGCACAGTCGTACGGCCGGCTGGCCACCAGCGACGCGACCCTCGGCTACGCCCGTGGCGCTGCCGGGGAGCCGGTCCGCGAACTGCGCACCCACGTACGGTCCGAGACCTCACCCGACTCACCGATGATCGCGATCACCGGTACGTCGGCCGACCCGCGCCGGGCGGCGGACATCGCCAACGCGGTGACCGAGGCAGTGGTCGTCAGCAGCGGGCACGTGGCCAAGGACACCGGGGTGAAGCTGATCAAGTTCTCGCACGCGGTGCGCCCGGTCGCGCCGGTGTCCCCCTCCGTACCCCTCGGCACGGCCGTCGGCGGGAGCGCCGGCGGCCTCGTCGGCGGCCTCGTCCTCCTCGTCCGGCCCCGTCCGGGGCGCCGGGGCGTCACCGCCCAGGTCCCGGGTCCGTCCCCGACGGCGGCCGCCCCGGCCGGGGAACGGGAGCTCGTACGATGACCTCCGACCGCGACGGCCGACTCACCGTCACCCTCTGCCGGGACCTGCGGGAGTTCTCCGCGCTCGCTGCGGAATGGGACGCGCTGCACCGCCGTTGCCCGACCGCGACGCCGTTCCAGAGCCACGCGTGGCTCCATTCGTGGTGGCTGTCCTACGGAGTGCCCGGCCGGCTCCGGATCGTCCTGGCCCGGCGGGGCGAACGGCTGGTCGGTGCGGCTCCCCTGATGCTCGCGCACCGCCCGATGCCCCTCCTGGTACCGATGGGCGGTGCGATCTCCGACTTCTTCGACATCCTCGTCGACGGCGCGTGCACGCACGACGCGGTCGCGGCCCTGGAGCGTGGGCTGGACCGGGCCGCCGTGCACACGGTGATCGATCTGCGGGAGGTGCGGCCGGACGCCTCGGCCCAGCTGCTGTTCGCGCTCTGGCCGGGCGCGCGGAGCAGGCTCACCGATTCGACCTGCATGGAGCTGCCCGCCCTGCCGATCACCGCACTCATCGAGCGGATGCCGGGCGCACGTGGCCAACGGGTCCGCGCCAAGCTGCGCAAGACCGACGCCGCGGGTATCGAGTGCCGTGCGGTGACCGGGCACCGGGTGGCGGCCGCGGTCGACACCCTGCTGCGCCTGCACGCGCTCCAGTGGCGCGGCCGCGGGGTCAACGCCGAACACCTGCGCCCCCGATTCCGCGCCCACCTGGTGCGCTCCACCCGTCGGATGGTGCGCGACGGCGAGGCGTCGCTCCGCGAGTTCCTGCTCGACGGCGAAGTGGTGGCCGCCGATCTGTCGCTCCGGTCGGCGCTGCTGACCGGCGGATACCTCTACGGCGCCGATCCCCGGCTCAGGGAGAGGAAGGTGGACGTGTCCTCGATGCTGTTGCGTGAAGTGGCGGAGCAGGCGGCGGGCACCGGATCCAGTGCGCTGAGCCTGCTCCGCGGCTCGGAGCCGTACAAGAACCACTGGGCTCCGGTGGCGGTCGTCAATCAGCGCCTGCTGCTGGCCCGTTCGGTCCTGGAGCCGCTGCTGAGGCTCCGTGAGTCGCAGGTGGTGGTGCGGGACCGGGCCGCCGAGACGGTGAAGACCCGATTTCCCGCCGCGCGCGACTGGCGCGGCCGGCTCAGCGGCCTCCCGTCCTCGGGGCTGCTGGCGATGGGCCGCAACTGACGAAGAATTACGACTTTTAAGCCGGTCCGTTACCGTCTGTCGATTTCCGCGTTGTCAGAGCACGTCGGCCGCACGATCTGCAGCCGGTTTCAAACCTCCCAAGGAGAACTGATGTCGCGTATCTCGAAGGTGGCCGCCGTCATGGCAGGTACCGGTGCCCTGATCGCCGGCGGTGCCGGCCTGGCTACCGCCGACTCCGGAGCCGAGGCCCTCGCGGCCCACTCCCCCGGTGTCGCATCGGGCAACGTCGTGCAGGTGCCCGTCCACATCCCGGTCAACGTCTGCGGCAACACCGTGAACGTCATCGCCCTGCTGAACCCGGCCTTCGGCAACTTCTGCGCGAACGTGACGGACGGCCACCACGAGGAGGGTGGCCACGGCCACTGATCTCGTAGGCGTCCGGCCCGGGCCTCCCCTCCTCGCTCCCGCGAAGAGGGGAGGCCCGCCCGCTTCCCGGGCGGGCCCGCCTCCGGCTCAGACGTACTCGTAGACGCCGGTGTGGTCCAGGAGTTGCGAGGGCGTCTCGTCCCATGGGGGCAGTGGCGCGTCCCCGGCGAATACGTGGTCGCGCTGCGGGTCGTCGTCGGGAAGCCTGCTGCCCGGCTGGTAGCCGGACCGAGGGTGCGCCGACTGCCAGCGCGCCCAGAGCAGATCCATGTAGGCGTGGTGCAGCCAGAAGACCGGGTCGTCGGGCGAGCCCGCGCCGGCCATCGAACCGCCGATCCAGAGGTGCACCTGGTTGTGGTTGGCGACCCTGCGGGTCCCGCTGATGCCCCAGCCCTCGATCCTGTTCCGGAAGCCGGTGGTGCTGAGGCTGTTCCAGGGCGCGGCATCGTAGACCGGGTCGCCCATGGCGCGGTCCACGTCCGCCGCGGTGGGCAGGTCGACCGGTGCGGACGGCCGGCCGAAGTTCCGGGTCAGGAACCGGCCGTCGGTGGCTCCCCCGCTGACGCGCCAGTTGCCCTGCCGGTAGGCGAACGGCCCCGTCATGACCTGGCGGTCGCCGGACCTGCCGTTGCCTCCGAGGAAGTCCTCCGCCCAGAGGGACGCCGCCGGGGTGTTGTCCCGTGTCCAGTCCCAGTACGGGATCGACACCGTGGGGTCGACGGCCTGCAGCGCCTCCTCGAACTCCAGCAGGTACCTGCGGTGCCACGGGAAGAAGGACGGTGACATGTGTGCGGCCCGCGGCCGGCCTTCGGCATCGGTGACGTAGTACTGCCGGTGCATCGTGACGAACTCGTCGTAGCGTCCGGAGCGTTTGAGCTCCAGGATCGCGTCGACCAGGCGCTTCTTCTCCGTGCGTGTGAGGTTGCGCTGATCCTTGCGGCTGTACACCCGTGCTGTCCTTTGGGTTCAGTTGGTGTGCGGGGAGGCTGTGGAGAGCTGGGAGGTGCCGATCTCGTCGACGGCCGCGCGGGCCGTCGCCAGCAGCGTCGGGAACGACTCGTAGTGGTTCACCGTGCTGAGGTAGCTGCCGTCGGCGCGTCTCATCACGTGCAGGGGTCTGCCGTCGACGCGGACCTCGACGTCCGGCACGCCGGCCACGGATGCCGCCTCACCGGCACGTGACTGCCCGCCGGCGGGCACCATGACCGTGGCCGTGCCGCGGATCTCCCGGCCGCGGTACCTCTCCCAGAACCGCTCGGGCTCCGGTGCGCCGCGCTCCTCGGGCGCTCCGGCCCCCGGGCCTCGGAGGAGGACCGGGGCGAGCGCGCCGCCGGTACCGGCGATCACCGTCGCGGTGAATGCGGTGCGCAGCACCGCGCGGCGTACCGGTCCGCGGCCTCCCGCTGCTTCCCCGCTCGCAGCTGCGGTCGGGTCCATGGGGTGTACCTGCCTCTCGTTCGCTCTTCCGAGGCGTCTTCGCTCTCGAAGTAGGCAACGAGATGGCCCACGAACGGTTCTCGTCAGGCACCCATCAGGCGGCCGTGGGAATTCTCGGGGCCCCCCGGCCGCGTCGGCCGCGCAGCGGCACACGGCGGGCCAGCATGGCCGTCCGAACTCCCGGAGGTTGTGCATGAACGCGCCGACGCAGGTTTCCACGGACCGCGGACGAGGGACGGCGGACGCCGATCTGGCCGACCCGTCGTTCTGGCGGCTGCCCAGGACCGAGCGGCTGGACGCGTTCGCCCGGCTGCGGGAGCTCGGCCCACCGGTCCGTTTCACCCCGCGTACGGGCTCACGCACGCCGTTCTACGCACTGGTGCGGTACGAGGACGTGAAGGCGGCGAGCCGGCAGCCGCAGGTCTTCGCCAGTGCGCCCGGGGTCACCACCCCGGAGCCGGCCCGCTGGGCAAAGGCGCTGTTCGGCAATTCCATGGTGAACATGGACGGCGCCGAGCACGCCGGCCTGCGCAGGACCATCTCCCGCGCCTTCACCCCGCGGCTGCTCGCCACCGCCGAGGAGAACATCGACGGGATCGCCCGGCGGCTGGTGGACGAGTTGGCCTCCGGACGCTCCGGCGACTTCATGCGGTCGGCTCCCGCCCGTATGCCCTTCGAGGTCATCTGCGACCTGATGGGCATTCCCCGCCGCCACCGTGCCGAGATCGCCGCGCAGATCGACCACGCGTCGGAGTACGTCGGGGTCCAGCGCCGGGGGCGGGCGCGGCTGCGGGTACCCGGACGTGGTCTGCGCTCCCTGGCCGGCCTGCAGATCGTGATGGCGCGGGTGGCCCGGGAGCGTCGCCGCCGTCCGGAGGAGGACCTGATCTCGGCACTGGTGCGTGCGGACGTCGAGGGGCAGGCACTGTCCTCCCGGCAGCTCGGCGCGTTCTTCTCGCTGCTGCTCGTGGCGGGTGTGGAGACCACCCGCAACGCGATCGCCCACGGGATGGTCCTGCTGTCCGCCCACCCGGAGCAGCGCGCCCTCCTGGAATCCGACTTCGACCGGTACGCCGACGGCGCGGTGGACGAGATCGTCCGCCACTCGACACCGATCATCCAGTTCCGCCGGACGGTCGCCGCCGAGTACGCGCTCGGCGGCCGCGTCTTCCTCCCCGGCGAGAAGGTGATGCTTCTCTATGCCTCGGCGAACCGGGACGCGTCGGTCTTCGCCGGCCCCGACACCTTCGACATCACCCGGTCGCCCAATCCCCACCTGGGGTACGGCGGGGGCGGTCCCCATCACTGTCTGGGCGCGCACCTGGCCCGACTGGAGATGAAAGCACTCTTCCGGGAACTCCTCACCCGCCCCGAGCGCGTGCGAGCGGTGGGGGAACCGGAGCTGGTCGACTCGAATTTCGACAACCGGGTCCGCTCCCTTCCCTTCACCTTCGGCGGAATTCACCCGAACGGCCCGGCCTGAATCCCCGGCCGTCGCGAATGGTCTATTCACGGACGGTCGCAGAGCCCGTTGTTGAACATTTCTCTTTATGGTCGACAGGGTCGGAGGTACGCCACAACCCATGGAGGATCCGTGCCCGCACAGCGCCGCCTCGTCAACTTCGGAATCGGTACGGCTGTGCTCGGCCTCCTCGTCGGCGGTGCGGTCGTCGCGGACCGGGGCGCCCCGGACTCCATGGCCGGCAAGGGCGTCTCACCGGCTCCTGGGGGCCCGGAGATCTCGACCGCCGTCGGCGCCTACCTGGACTACGGGCCGAAGGGCGTTCAGCGGATGGCGGAGCTGTCGCGTTGGCTGGGCGGGACGGAGATGCGGGTCGGGCACAGCTATCTGCCCGGCGACCTGTGGGTCAACATCGAGGGCAGTCCCGGATTCCTCGGCTCGTGGGCGGCCTGGCGGCGGGCTTCGGAGGACCGGCTGTTCGTGCTCAACACGCCGATGCTGGAACGCAACGAGGCACGCGTCCCCGACCACGAGGTGCGCGGGCTGCTGCGGGCGGGGGCCGACGGGGAGTTCGACGAGCACTTCCGCAGGCTCGCGGACCGGCTGGTCGTGCTGGGCGTCCCGGACACGGTGATCGTGCTCGGCTGGGAGATGAACGGGACCACGTACACCCACCGCTGCGGTCCCGATCCCACCGCGTGGAAGGCGTACTGGAGGCGCATCGTCACCACGATGCGGTCGGTGCCCGGTCAGGAGTTCCGCTTCGACTTCGCTCCGAACCGGGGACGGGACGCCGTTCCCTGGACCGAGTGCTATCCCGGCGACGACGTCGTGGACATCATCGGCATGGACTCGTACGACCAGCCTCCCGCCCGTACGTTCGACGATCAGGTGAATGAGCCCTACGGCCTGCAGAAGCAGGTCGACTTCGCCGCGGAGCACGGCAAGCCGATCTCGTTCCCCGAGTGGGGGCTGTTCCGCAACGGCGACAATCCCGAGTACATGCGCCGCATGCTGGAGTGGATCGAACAGCACGAGCCGGTGTACCAGACGATCACGGACTACTGCCCGCACGGCGTGTGGCAGTGCGCCGACAACCCCGAGTCCTCCCGGGTGTACCGCGACATGCTGACCCGGCAGCCGGGTGCCGGGGACCCCGTCCTGCCGGCACCCGTGCCGATCGAGCCCCCGAAGCCGGAGAAGCCCGCACCCGTCGTGCCCGAGCCGGACCCGAACAGGCGCGAGTGGTGCATCGGGGTTCCGTTGAGCGACTGGTTCGGCCAGTGGGTGCCTGACCAGGAAGTCTGTCTGCCCGGTTGAGGCGCCGCTCGCCGACTCGCGGCCGCTGCCCCTGCCGGCTCCCGGGCAGCGGCCCCCATGGCGTGGGCGGGGTGCCCGCGGGGCTGGGCCCGCTCGCCCTGCTCGGACGATTCGTCGAAAGCGCCTCCACTCCGGCGGCTTCGTCCCCGTCACGCCCCGGGGACCGGCCACCCGGCTTCGGGTGACGCGGGGAGGTGGAGTGCCGGCGGTTCCGCCCATCCGATGCGCCGCGCCGCTTCCCCGATCACGCGCGTGGTGCCGATACTGGTGTCCGCACCGACGCCGACCGGAGGGGGCACTCCTGGCGGAGAGCCGGGGTCGGTGGGCGCCGGCCCGGCGTCACCCCCCGCCCGGTCCGCCGCCGCCCACCACCGGGGAACGCAATCCCACCCACACCCGCCGACCCGGCAGCACCCTGCACCGGGCACGGCGGGTACGTACGGAGGAGTTACCGTTGAAGATGCTGATCAACGTGCCGGAGACCGTGGTCGCGGACGCCCTCCGCGGTATGGCCGCCGCCCACCCCGAGCTCACCGTGGACGTCGAGAACCGGGTGGTCGTGCGGCGCGACGCACCGGTGGCCGGGAAGGTCGGGCTCGTGTCCGGCGGCGGATCCGGGCACGAGCCGCTGCATGCGGGCTTCGTCGGGCCCGGCATGCTCTCGGCCGCGTGTCCCGGTGAGGCCTTCACCTCGCCCGTGCCCGACCAGATGGTCCGGGCCGCCGCCGCCGTCGACAGTGGCGCGGGGGTGCTGTTCATCGTCAAGAACTACACCGGTGACGTGCTGAACTTCGACATGGCGGTCGAACTCGCCGAGGACGAGGGCCTGCAGGTCGCCCGGGTCCTGGTCGACGACGACGTGGCGGTGTCCGACAGCACGTTCACGGCGGGCCGCCGGGGCACGGGCGCGACGCTGTTCGTCGAGAAGATCGCGGGTGCGCTCGCCGACGAGGGTGCACCGCTGGAGCGGGTGGAGGCCGTGGCGCGCCGGGTCAACGAGTCCTCGCGCAGTTTCGGGGTGGCGCTCGGTGCCGTCACCACGCCGGCGAAGGGCAGCCCGACATTCGATCTCCCTCCGGGCGAGCTGGAGTTGGGCATCGGTATCCACGGCGAGCCCGGGCGGGAGCGCCGTCCGATGATGACGTCCGGAGAGATCGCCGACATCGCGGTCCACGCGGTGCTGGAGGATCTGCGGCCGGACGGACCGGTCCTGGTGCTGGTCAACGGGATGGGCGCGACGCCGCTGCTGGAACTGTACGGGTTCGGTGCCGAGGTGCACCGGGTGCTGTCCGAGCGGGGGGTCGCGGTGGCTCGTACGCTGGTGGGGAACTACGTGACGTCGCTCGACATGGCGGGCTGTTCGGTGACGCTCTGCCAGGTCGACGAGGAGATGCTCCGGCTCTGGGACGCACCGGTGCAGACGTCCGCGCTCCGCTGGGGCCGGTGAACCGGCCCGCCGCCCGATGTGTGAGGAACAGGAGATGACGTGCTCGACACCGATTTCTTCCGCCGCTGGATGGCCGCCACCGCGGCGGCCGTCGACCGTGAGGCGAGCCGGCTGACCGAACTGGACGCCGCGATCGGGGACGCCGATCACGGGAGCAACATGCAGCGCGGATTCACGGCGGTGACGGCCGCCCTGGAGAGGGAGTCCCCCGCGACGCCCGGCGCGGTGCTGACGCTCGCGGGCCGGCAGCTGATCTCGACGGTGGGCGGGGCGTCGGGACCGTTGTACGGAACGCTGCTGCGCCGCACCGGCAAGGCACTTGGGGACGAACCCGAGGTGACGGACGGCCGGTTCGCCGACGCACTCGAGGCCGGCGTCGAGGCCGTCGCGCAGTTGGGCGGGGCGAAGGCCGGGGACAAGACCATGCTCGACGCTCTGCTGCCGGCGGTCGGGGCGCTGAGGTCCTCCGCCGGGGCGGCCCGGGACGCGGCGCTGGCCGGTGCGCTGGCGACGGTGCCCCTGCAGGCGCGCAAGGGCAGAGCCAGTTATCTGGGCGAGCGCAGCATCGGGCACCAGGATCCGGGGGCGACCTCCGCCGCGTTGCTGGTCGCGGCCCTCGTCGAGGCGGCGGGGACGAGCGGTGGTGGGGACGCGTGAGCGAGGAGCAGCAGGTCGGGATCGTGCTGGTGTCGCACAGCGGCCCGGTGGCCGAGACCGTCGCCGAACTGGCGCGAGGACTGGCGGCCGGCGGGGCGACCGCACCCGTGGCCGCGGCCGGGGGCACCTCCGCCGGAGGGCTCGGGACCAGTGTGGAGCTGATCGCCGGTGCTGCCAGGTCGGTCGACAGGGGTGCGGGGGTGGCCCTGCTCGTCGATCTCGGGAGCGCGGTGCTGACGGTGAAGGCCATGCTGGCCGAGGGCGACGAACTGCCACCCGGTTCCCGGCTGGTGGACGCGCCGTTCGTCGAGGGTGCGGTCGCCGCCCTGGTGACCGCGTCGGCGGGCGGCGATCTGGACACCGTGGAGGCGGCGGCCGCTGACGCGTACGGGTACCGGAAGGTATGAGCGGGACCGGCCGGCCCGCGTGGGACCGGCCGGGCACGTGCGCCCGGACGGTCAGGCCACCGTGCAGGCCGCGCCGTTGAGCGTGAACCGCTCCGGTTCCGTGAAGCCTCCGGAGTGTGTGCCCTGGAAGCCGAACGACTGGCTGCCGCCCGCGGCGATCCGGGTGTTGAAGGCCACGTTGGTCGCGGTCACCGCGCCGGAGGACGACGAGAGGGACGCGTTCCACGCCTGGGTGACCGTCTGTCCCGACGGCAGGGTGAAGCCGAGCTTCCAGCCGTCGACGGGTGCGGTTCCGGTGTTGTCGACCTTCACGTCGGCGGTGAATCCGTTCGACCAGGAGTTCGCCGTGTAGGTCACCCGGCAGGCCGCGGGCGTGCCGGGCTCCTCCGGCTCCCCGGGGTTCTCGGTGCCGCCGTCGGTGTTGACGACCGAGGAGAAGGAGCTGAGCGCAAGGCCGGCGCCGTTCTGCCACGGCTCGAAGCCGGCCTGGACGCTGGTGAGGTACCAGGAGTTCTGGGCCATGCCCCGCGCCACGGTCTGGTCCACGAAGTCCATGACGTCGAAGTTCCAGGTTGTGATGGCGGACGGCGCCACGAAGGAGATGACGTCGTTGCCGCCGTTGTTCCCGGTCCAGACCTCCCAGGTGCGGCCCGCGACGGACGCGGTACCGGACCGCGAACCGATCGGCTGGATGGGCCCCACCCGGTTGAACCAGATCATGATCTCGGTCCGGTTGACGCCGTCGGTCTTCGGCTCCGGGTCGAGCCAGATGTCGTAGGACGCGTTGTAGACCGCGTTGCCGACGTATCCGTAGGTGAATCCGGTCGGAGCGCTGCTGATCGAGCTCAGCCTGGCCGGAAGGACGGTTCCGGGCGAACAGGTGGTGTAGTGACAGCCGTTGAAGACGGACGGATACGACTTCGGCGCCCCGTTCGTCGGGACGGAGCCGTCGGCGCGCTGGAGGGTGAAGCCGTCGCCGGAGACGTTGACGCACTGCGCGTCGGCGGTGCCCCAGCGGTTGTTCTGCACCACGTAGCGGCCCTGGACGACGGCCGTTCCGTACTGGTCGCAGATCAGGGTGTCCGCGCGGGCGGGCGTCGCCACCGCGCCGAGGGCCGCGAGCGAGGCCAGCGTCACGAGTAACGCCGTCACCGCGGCACGCGCGGACCTGAGAGAGACGATGAGGCTCTTCATGGTGTCCTTTCGAGGACTCGATGATGGGAGCGCTCCCAATTACTGCTCCGGCGTGGAACCTATGGGGCTGTCGCAATGCTCCGCAAGGGTCGGTCCGTAACAGCTGCGGCGACCTCCCTCGGCCCTCGTCCTCGAACTCCCTTCCCTGAAAGCCTGGTTCAGCGACGGACCCGGGGGCGGGCGGGAGGCCGGCGCCGGATGCCGGCGCCCCTGCGGCCACCGGCCTCGCGCCGGCCTCGGAAGGTGCCGTCGGATGGCCGGGGGCGGTGTTCCTGAATCCGTCGCGGCACGTCGGAGCCCTTGAGCCATGGGAACTCCGACGTGCCCTCGGTGGCCGTCCGCCCGGAGTGCCGCCCCCGAGGTGTCTCAGGCGGCCGGGGCCGTCGCCGCTCCCGCCGCGACCTCGATCCGTACCTGCCGGGTCGTGCCGTTCACACTCACCGCCAGCGTGACGGCCCCCGGCCGCAGTGCGGTGAGCGTTCCGGTGGCCGGGTCCAGCACCGCGGTGTGGCGGCGGCGCGCGTCGTCCGGGTCGCCGATGTGGAGGTTCGGGGAACCGGTCCAGTCGGCACTGAGCGGGAAGGCGACCGGCACGGTACGCGCCCCCTGGGTGACGCTCGCGCCGACCCGCGTACGCTCTCCGGCGACGATCACGGGCGGTGCGTCGAGCGTCAGCGCGTCGACGTGGGCGCGGGTCTGGGCGGACACCCAGTCGGGTCCGCCCCGCCACGGCCGGTGGCGCGCCGACTCCTGTGCACCCGTCGAGACGCGGTCCGCGCCGATCAGGGTCCATCCGGTGAATCCGCCCTCGTCCACGGGCCCCGCCGGCGCCTTGCCGGAATTGCCGTTGATCAGATACGGAACTCCGTCGACGCGCGAGGCGTGGAAGACCCCGACATGACTGCCGATCAGGGCCGCACCCTTGCCCGTCGTCCGGCGGAAGTCCGCGAGCCACCGCTCGACCAGGGCCGCCTCCTTGCGGTCGCCCAGCTGGCTGCCCTTCTGCACGGTCGGGTCGCGCGGCGGCACGTGCTCGACGATCAGGACGGAGCCCACGGACCGGTCCCGCGCCGCCGAGTCCAGCTGTGCGCGCAACTCCTCGACCTGGGCGAAGCCGCCGCCCCGCAGGCTGAGGCTCGACGTGTCGAGGGTGACGACCCGGGTGCCCTTGTGGTCGAACGTGCGCCGGGCGGGACCGAACTCCGTGATGAAGTTGTCGATCTTCCCGCCCATCACCTCGTGGTTGCCCGGCACGTAGTACCAGGGCAGGGCGTCGCCGAGCTCCTCGTCGAGCACCTGGCGGGCGAAGGCGAGGTCGGCGGGTGAACCCTCGTCGACGAGATCGCCGTTGACGACGAGGAAGTCGGGCTCCGCGGCCTTGATCTCGCGCAGGGTCCGACGGGCCTGCCGGACGATTGCACTGTCCGGGTCGCGCGCGACGAACTGGGCGTCGGACATCACCGCGAACCGCCAGTCCCTGCGCCCGGTCACCGCAGCGCTGTCGATCAGCGGGTCGGCCGGGGCGGTCTGTTCGGGCAGATCGACCGTGGGCGGCACCTGTGCGGCGAGGTCGTCGATGACGATCTCGCCGGTGTACTGCCTGGCCGCCGCCGTCTCGGCGAGGTAGAAGCGGTGCACGGACAGCGGCATCGCCGCGCCCGGTGGTACGCCGAAGGTCACCTGGCGCCAGCCGGTCCAGGTGACGTAGGGCCCGCGCAGCAGCTGGTCCGAGCCCGCCGCGTCCTTGAGGTGCAGAGTGGGCCAGGCGCCGTTGCCGTCACCCTTGATCCAGAGGGTGTAGGACTGCGGCTGCCCCGGCACGGAGACCGGCTGCGGCGGGCTCGCGTAGGCGGCGCGTGTCGCCGTCGACCTGGTGAAGTCGTAGGTGAGCCGTAGTCCGGTGCCGGTGCGGCCGTCGGGTGCCGGGCCCACGGATCCGTCGGCCCGGGCCTGGCTGAACGTCCAGGATCCGGCGTCGTCGAAGTCCGACACTTCCTGTTCGGTCAGGCCGACGCTCACCGCGAGCACCGTGCTGGTGCCGGCGACGGTCGCCTTGATCTGTCCCGCACCGGCGCCGGTGCGGGATCTGACGGTGAAGGATCCGAGGCCGTCGTCGTCGACGGCGAACAGGGCGCGGTCGTAGGCGAGGGTGACGTCGGCCGGTTCCACGGGCGCGTTCGTCCCGTGGGCGTCGAGCCCGACGATGCCGAAGGTACCGGTGGCCGCACTGTCCGCGAGGCCGACCCGTGCGGTGGTGGGCCGGATCCCGGCCAGCCGGTCCAGGACCGTGAGACGGGTGCTGCCGTGGGCCCCCGCCCGCTCGGCCAGCACCTCGGTCGTACCGCTGCGACGGGCGGTGAAGGTGCCGTCGGCGTCGACGCCGCCCAGCGACGGGCTGCCCGCACGCCAGCGGGCGGTGCCCGCGGCGGGGCCGTACGTCTCGTCGTACCCCGCGGCGGTGAGCCGTCGGGTCAGGCCGGGGAAGACCCGCTCCGGGTGCCCGCCCGTGACGGGATCGGTGCCGGGTGCCGCGCCGGCCGGGGTACGGGTCTGCACCCAGAAGCCCTCCAGCCGGCCGCTGCCGTCGGGGGCGGTGAGAGCGAGGCCGTTGGGCACGGTCCGCTCGCTGCCGTCGGACGGGCTGTTCTCCACCTGGAGTGCGTCGCTGCCCGGTGCACGGGCGACGAGCGTGGAGGAGCCCCCGCCGTCCAGGTTGAGTGCGCTGTACGAACCGGCGCGACTCATCATCAGGCCGAGTTCGGTGAGCGTGACTCCGCCGCTGTCGGCCTGGCGGCCGTCCACCGTCACGACCTGCATCGTGCGGCCGTCCCGGGAGAACCCGACGGCGGTGCGGGGTGCGGGTGCGTTGTTGCCCTCGCCGTCGTGGTTCCGGGCGGCACCGTCGACGACGAGCAGTTCCCGGCCGCCGAGGGCGGTGTCCGGCACGGGCCCGCCGTCGGTGCGCGCCCGGTACTCCATGGCGACCGGGTCGCCGGGTACCAGGGCCGCCAGCGGAGCGGCTCCGGCCTCCCGGCCGACGAGGACGGTGGTGCCGTCGGGCACGGGGCCCGCTCCCGGGGTGTCCGACACACTGACGACCCTGCCGTCCCGCACGGCCGCTTCCGCGACGGGCTGCGCGGCGTCGACGGTCAGGGCGCGGTCGGCGCTGCCCCAGGCGGAGGTGTAGGCGCCCACTCCCCCGGCCGGCACGTTCGCGGCGTTGTACGCGGCGAGCGGGTGCTCGCCGTCCGGGAGGGTGAGCGTGCCCTCGAAGTACAGCTCCAGGACGCGCCCGGCGCTCGCGGGCCCGATGCCCACCGCGCGGTTGACGCCGGGAGCCGGGGAGTGGACGGGGCGGCCGTCCTTGATCCCTGGCCCCTGCGGGGCTCCGGTCTGGTTGATGTCGAAGAAGTCCGCGTTGATCGCGGCCACGGTGCGCCGGCCCTTCCCCGGGTCGTGGCGGGCGGCGAGTTCGGAGACCGTGCGCCGGTCGGTGACCTTGCCGCTGGACAGGTAGTCGGCGCGCACTCCGCTGCCGTCCAGATCGACGGAGAGGGTGTCGACGCGCAGCCACTTGTCGGATTCGAGCCGGTCGTACGAGCTCAGGCGGACGCCGGGGGCGAGCGGCCGGGAGGTGCGGGCGGTCTCGATGCCGTCGCCGTCCACGACGGACCTCGCCCCGCCGGAAGGACTGCCGGCGGCCGGCGGGGCGACGGGTCTGAGGATCTCGGCGGTGGTGTGCGGGCGCGGATCATGATCCGGGTCGGCGGTCGCGGGGGCCACGGCGGCGAGCGTCATCGCGGACGCCGTCGCGAGCAGTACGAGTGGCCGCAGGGCGGTACCGAGTGTGCCGAGGCCCACAGATCCTCCTGGTGCAGAACGGGGTTGGGCTGTCGGCGGACAGCATGGCCGGGCGCACCGTGACGCACCAGAGGACGACGAGGACATCGGAGGGAACAGCGGACGGCGAAGCGGTGGCCCCGACGGTCCGGGGACCGGCTGCCGCGTCCGTCCGTCCGGACGGACGGACGCGTGCTGTGGCCCTCCGGGACCTGGTCCGGCACACTTGACGACATGTCGACAGCGAAGCGCAGCGCGGGACTTCTGCTCTACCGGATCACCCGTACGGACGGTGGCGAGCGGGATGCCGAGGTGCTGATCGGACACATGGGCGGTCCGTTCTGGGCGAACCAGGAGACGGCTGCCTGGTCGGTGCCCAAGGGCGAGTACGAGCCCGACGAGGAGCCGGCGGCGGCCGCCCGCAGGGAGTTCCAGGAGGAACTGGGGCTGCCGGTGCCTGAGGGCCAGTGGGTGCCGCTGGGCGAGGCGCGTCAGTCCAGCGGCAAGATCGTGACCGTATGGGCGCTGGAGGCCGAGCTGAACCCTGCCCTGGCGGTCCCCGGGACGTTCACCATGGAGTGGCCGCGGGGGTCCGGTGCGCAGCAGGAGTTCCCGGAGATGGACCGGTTCGCCTGGTGCACACCGGACGAGGCCGCCGAGCGCCTGGTGGCGGGCCAGCGTGTGTTCGTCGAGCGTCTGCGCGCCCATGTGCGGGACGGCGGCGCCCCTTCGGAGGCGTAGGCCCGGAACCGCGGGCTGCATCCCGGGCCCCCTGCGCCCCGGAATGCGGGCCGCTCAGCCGTGGGCCGTGGCTCCGGTCTCCGTGACGGGGCGGCCCGCGTGCAGTTCGAGGCGGTCGCCGGTGAAGCGGCTGCGGAAGCTGCGGTCGTGCGAGACGACGACCACGGCGCCCTCGAATCGGGAGAGCGCGGCTTCCAGCTCCTCGACGAGGCTCAGCGCGATGTGGTTGGTCGGCTCGTCCAGGACCAGCAGGTCCGCCGGCCGGGTCACCAGCCGCGCCAGGGCCAGCCTGCGCTGCTGCCCGATGGAGAGGGCCGCCACGGGCACGGCCAGGTCGTCCGGGCGGAACAGGCCGAGGGCGAGCAACTGCTCGGCGTACTCGTCGGCCGGCCCCGGCCGTCCCGCGGCGAATGTGGCGAGCAGGGAGCGGCGCGTGGGGCTGACGGGCAGCTCCTGCGGGAGGTATCCGACGCGGGCCCGGCGCCGGACCGTCCCGGCGTCCGGTGCGAGGTCACCGGCGATGACCCGCAGCAGTGTGGTCTTGCCCGCTCCGTTGGGTCCGGTGACCATGAGGCGCCGGCCCGGCCGGATCCGCAGTGCGGGCAGGTCCAGCCGGTCACCGACGACGACGGAGCCGAGCTCTGCCAGAGGTTCGCCGCGCCGGTCCCCGCCGGGGGCCGGGTGGCCGGCCGTCATGAGTCCGGCGGTGAAGCGCAGCGGCTGCGGGGGCGCCGGCACGGGCGCGCGGCGCAGCGCCTCGAGCCGGGTCCTGGCCGCCCTGACCTGCCCGGACAGTTTAGCCTCGTGCGACCTGCGGTGCTTGCCGAAACCCTCCCCCGGGTCCTTGCCGCTCCCCGCGAGGCGCTGGCCCGCCGCACTCACCAGCTCCTCGGTGCGGGCCAGTTCGTCCAGCCACTCCTGATGTTCCTGGGCCGAGCGGCGGCGTGCGGCTGCCTTCGCCGTGCGGTAGCCGTCCCAGCCGTCTCCGTAGCGGGAGACCCCCCGCAGGTCGCGGTCGACCTCCAGGATGACGGTGGTGGTCCGCTCCAGGAACACCCGGTCGTGGGTGACGGTGACGACGGTGCCCCGGTGGGCGCGGAGGTGGTCCTCCAGCCAGGTGACGGCGGCGGCGTCGAGGTGGTTGGTGGGTTCGTCGAGGAGCAGGAGTTCCGGCGCGGCGGCCAGCACGCAGGCCAGGGCGAGCCGGGACTGCTCGCCGCCGGACAGCGTGCCGAGCCGTCGGGCCCGGGTGAGGTGCCCGAGGCCGAGGCCGTGCAGGGCCGCGTCCACCCTGGCGTCCGCCCGGTACCCGCCGCGTTCCTCGTACATCGTCAGGAGGTCGCCGTAGGCGCCGAGTTGCGTGTCGGTCGGGTCGCCGTCGGACAGGCCCGCTTCCGCCGTGCGGATCAGGCGTTCGAGCTCACGCAGTTCGTCGAGGGCGGCGTCGACGGCGTCCTGGACGGTTCCGGCGGGGTCGAGCGCGAGGGTCTGGGCGAGGTAGCCGGTGCCACCAGGGAAGTGGACGGTGAGGTCGCCACTGTCCGGCGCCTCCGCCCCGGCCATCAGCCGGAGCAGGGTGGACTTCCCGGAGCCGTTCTCACCGATGACCGCGGCCCGTTCGCCGGGGCGGACGGTGAGGGACACCTGGTCGAGTACGGATCGGTCTCCGTAGGCCTTGGAGACGTCGTTCATGGTCAGCTGGGCGCGGTGGTGATGCAAGGGCATGGGTGCTTCCCCGAGGTGACAGGCCCTCGGCCGCGCACACCGTGGAGGCGCACGGCGGGGCGTGGGTGCCGGACGGCGGGAAGGACTGCGGCACGGCCCGGTCGGGCGGCGACGCTCGGCGTCGCGCGGCGGCGTCCTGGCCGGGAATCAGAGGAAGAAGTAGTACGAACCCATGGCGTCCAGTGTAACCACGTCCCCCGGCCGCCCGCCGGGCCCGACGCACGGCCGCCCTGGTGCGTGGCGCGGTGTCCGGGCGGCCCGTCCTGTCCGGAGGCAGTTCCTGGCGGGGAGGGTGGCTCCGGGCCCGGGGGCGGGCGGCCCCCGGACCCGGAGCCGGGTGGTCAGCCCAACCGGACCGGCAGGGCGCCGAATCCGTACGCGATGAACGACTCCACCTGGCCCGCGGGCACGGACGGGTCGGCGAGGCGCAGCCCGGGGAAGCGGGCGAAGAGCGCGGGCAGGGCGACCGATGCCTCGAGACGGGCCAGGGGCGCGCCGACGCAGTAGTGGACGCCGTGCCCGAAGGAGAGATGTTCCTTGTCGACCCGGGTGGGGTCGAAGTGGTGCGCGTCCGCACCATGACGTCCTGGATCGCGCCCGGCGGCGGCATAGGTCGTGAGGATCGCGTCCCCGCGGGCGATGGTGATCCCGTCGGGGAGTTCGATGTCCTCGACGGCGTACCGCAGGGGCAGGTTCGCGATCGACGGCGCCCAGCGCAGCGTCTCCTCGATGACGTCGCTCCAGGGGATGTCACCGCCGAGCACCCGGGCGAGGTGGCCGGGATGCGTCAGGAGGGCGTGCACGGCGTTGCCGATGAGGTTGACCGTGGTCTCGTGGCCGGCGCCGATGACGAGGAGCAGGGTGTCGAGGAGTTCGGCCTCGGTGAGGCCGGAGTCCTCTTCGTCGCGGGTGGCGATGAGCACGCTCGTCAGGTCGTCGCCGGGTCGCGCGCGCTTGGCCTCCACCAGTCCCGCCAGCAGTTCCTGGAAGGCCTGCCAGGTGGCGAGGGCCTCGCCGGGGGTGGCGGTGGTGTCGATGACCTCGCCCACGAGCCGCGCGGTGTCGGCCCGGCGGTCCTCCGGGAGTCCGAAGAGTTCGCAGATGACCTCCATCGGGAGCGGGTGGGCGTAGGCGGCGCGCAGGTCCACGGGGCCCTCGGCGGCGGCCTCGGCCATCCGGTCGAGGAGTCGGGCGGTGATCGCCTCGACGCGCGGCGCGAGCGCGTCCGTGCGCCGCTTGGTGAACGCGGGCGAGACGAGCTTGCGTAACCGTCGGTGGTTGGCGCCGTAGGCCGTGAACATGTTGGTCACCCCCACCCAGGAGTTGACCCAGGTCTCCCGGAACCCACCGTCGATCCAGGCCGGCCAGTGCTGGTTCGGGTCCTTGGACACCCTCTGGTCGGTGAGGAGTTGCTTGAGCACCTGGTGGCCGGTCGGGGCCCAGGCCCCGATGCCTCCGGGCAGTTCGACCCGCGTGGCCGAGCCGGCGGCGCGGAGACGGTCCGCCTCGCCGTGGATGTCGCGGCCCGACGGGTCGATCGGGACGGCCTGCTGTCCCATGGGTGACTCCTGTTGTATGTGGGGAACGGGATGAAACGAGCCTAGGGGTGCGCACGGGGCATGGCGGGACTTTGCAGACACCCGCGGAACCCAGGGGTTCACGTACCGGCGGGAGGGCGGGACAGGGGGCGCGCGACCGCCCCTCACGCGCCGGTCACCCACGGCACCCGTGCGGGAGCACCGCCGACGGCCTTCCGGAAGGGCCGGACACGCGTCCGACTGCTACGCCTGCTCCTGGGCGGCGACCGCCTCCGTGGCTCCCGGGGCCTCGCCCACGGCCTCGCGCCGCCCCGCGCTCCCGCCGCCGTCGTCCTGCACCCTGCACAGGACGAGCACCGCCACGTCGTCTCGGCGCACTCCGCCGGAGAACGCCTCCAGGTCGGCCTGGAGCGCTTCCAGGAGCTGCCTCGGCTCGCGCCGCGCCCATGCCTCCAGCCTCTCGTCGAGCGGATAGAAGGCGCCCGCCCCGTCGCGGGCCTCCGTCACCCCGTCCGTGAACAGCAGGATGGACGCGTGCTCCGGGAAGGCGAACCACTCCGCGGCACGTGCCTCGCCGCTGAGATCGGCCATGCCCAGGGGTACGGAGGTCCGGTGCAGGGGGACCGCCGAGGCCGTGCCGCCGTGGAGCAGCCGTGGCGGCAGGTGCCCGCAGTTCACGGCCTGCACCCGCTCGTCGCCGTCGTAGGAGAGCAGCAGAGCGGTGACGAAGCGCTCGGTGTCACCCGTCTCCGCGGAGAAGGCGTTGTGCCGGGCGACCGCGTCCTCCACCACGTCCGCGACCGAGGCCAGCGAGGACTCCCGGATGGCCGCCTCGCGGAACGCGCCGAGCGCGGCGAAGCCCGCACCGATCGCCTGCAGTCCCTTGCCCTGCACATCTCCGATGATCACCCGGGTCCCGTACGGGGATTCGACGACCTCGTAGATGTCGCCGCCGACGAAGCGGTCCTCCTCGATCGGCTCGTAGAGCCCTTCCGCCCGGACCTGCCGGGTGACGATGGGCAGCGGCCGGAGAATCTGCCGCTGGAGGGCGACCGCGGCCGAGCGCAGCCGGGCCATCTCGGTGGCATGCCGGATGCGCGCGGCGCAGGCCGCGACCCCCAGGGCGCTGGCGATGGCCGTGAAGCCGATGAGGAAGGCGACGTCCCAGAAGGCGCCGGTCTGCGGGATGCGGGAGCCGACCACGACCAGGGTGACCCAGGCGGCCACGCAGAGGGTCTGGCGGACGGTGCAGAACACGGACGCCAGCGCGGGCAGGACCACCAGGAGCGGGATGACGGGCAGGTCGTCACCGGTCAGGGCGTCCAGCACGACCACCACGGTGGTCAGCAGGAGCAGCCACAGTGCGAGCGCCCGGTTCCCGATCCGGGCGGCGCCCGCCGACTCCTCGCCCGGATCCGTCCCCGGCAGCGGCGGCCTTCGTACTGCCGGGCGGCGGAGTCCCATGACCACGGCACTCCTCCCGCGCGTTCGTCACTGTTGCCCCACTTGTTCCAACCTACCCGCCCCCGGGGCCGTGGTCCTGGCATCGGTCCGCGGGGCCGGATCCGCCGGAACGATCGCGGAGAGGAACTCCGTCCGGCGGCGCAGCCGGAAGCCGAGGGATTCGTAGAGCCGCACGGCGCCGGTGTTCGACGCGGCGGCGTGCAGGAAGGGAATCTCGCCCCGCTCCCTGATGCCGTGGGCCACGGCCCTGACCAGCCGGGATGCGAGGCCTTGGCCGCGTACGGAATCGTCGGTGCAGACTCCGCTGATCTCGGTGTGGCCGGGCGGGTGCAGACGTTCTCCGGCCATGGCCACCAGGACTCCGGAGCGGCGGATACCGAGATAGGTGCCGAGCTCCACGGTGCGCGGCAGGAAGGGGCCGGGGCGGGTGCGCCCGACCAGGTCCAGCATCTCCGGGACGTCGGCGGGGCCGAGGAGCAGGGCCTCCGGGTCGGGGGCGGCGTCCACGCCGTCGTCCACCAGCTGCACGCCCTCCGCGTGGAAGACGATCTGCCAGTCGGCCGGCGGCGGATCGCGGAAGGCGGTGAGGGTGACGGACGCGCCGGGCCCCGCCAGTGCGGCGACGTCGGCCCAGTCCTGGGCGTCGGGCGTGTCCGGGAGGGCCAGCCACGGGGTGACGTCGACCGGGTAGCGCAGGATGCGGCCGCGACGCTCAGCGAAGTGGGCGTGGGGCCCGGTCAGCGCGGTGCGGGCCGGGTTGTCCAGCGGATGAGCGGTCCCTGTTCCCTCCGCGGACGGCCGACGGTCCGGGGCACTCATGCGGCCACCTCCTCAGCGGTCCTGCTGCGGGTACGCCCGCTCCGCACGGTGCGGTCGAATGCGTGTGTGTTGGGCATGAGCTCCCTCACTGCGGTCTGTCTCGGCGGCTCCGACAGACAGGAAAGCTGATTCACGCTGCACGTATTCCCGGGACGCCGGACTGTTCATGTACGCGCAATCAAAGAGCCGGGCCCGCGCGGGACGCCTCGCCCCACGAGGCCGTGCCGAGGCGCCGGCGGACCCGGCACGGCCCCCGACCCGCGGGTCCGGGTGTCGTCGCGGACCTCGACCCGGCGGTCGGCACCCCGCCGATCCCGGCATCGTGATCACCACGGCGCCGGACATGGCGCCCACCGGCCCCCGCTTCACACGTCCGCACGGGCGGCACGGAGGCGGAGTACATGGAGCGGCTGCCGGATCCGGTCCGGCGGATCGTGCCTCGCTGAGCGGATCCGGCCCCAACCCGCCCCAGCCTGTGGCACCCTGGGTACGGCCGCCCCACCGGGCTCCCCCGTACCGGTGGGGCGGTTCTGCGCTTCGCCGCGTCCGGCGGCCCTCCGTCGCCATGGACACAGCAGCCGCGATCACGTGCATTCCGGCCACAATCGCCACGCATTCGGCTCAAATCCACTTCTCCGTGCATGAGTTGCCGCACCTCGGGCAGGCGCACAGACCTCATGGACTTCTACCAGGGGAGTGTGACCAGATGACGGCGCACACTGCACAGACCGCCGGTGCGGAACGGGCAGGCGCCGTGGACGGCCTTCCGTGGATCGAGGACGCGGGGCAGATCGCTCCGCAGGACGCACGGACGCTGTCCAAGGTGTTCTTCGACCGGTTGCAGGTACTCGAGGAGGGCACTCCGGAGCACCAGTACGCCCGGAACACGCTCATCGAGATGAATCTGTCCCTCGTACGGTTCGCAGCGAGCCGCTTCCGCAACCGCGGCAGCGGTGACATGGAGGACATCGTCCAGGTCGGCACCATCGGTCTGATCAAGGCCATCGACCGCTTCGACCTCTCCCGCGAGGTCGAGTTCACCTCCTTCGCCGTGCCGTACATCGTCGGCGAGATCAAGCGGTTCTTCCGTGACACCACCTGGTCCGTGCACGTGCCCCGGCGGCTGCAGGAACTGCGGGTGGACATCGCGAAGGCCAAGGAGTCGTTGGCGGTCGGTCTCGACCGGGACCCGACGGTGCACGAGCTGGCCGAGCATCTCGGCCTCGACGACGAGGAGATCACCGAGGGCATCGTCGCCGCCAACGGCTACACGGCGGGATCGCTCGACATGCCGACCGATACTGCGGACTCGGTGGGCCGCGCCGCGGGCGGGCGCACGTTCGCGGACGTTCTCGGCGAGCCGGACCCCGCCATGGAGACGGTGGAGAACCTCCACACCCTGGCG
This sequence comes from Streptomyces clavifer, assembly GCA_014651175.1. Taxonomy (GTDB): domain Bacteria; phylum Actinomycetota; class Actinomycetes; order Streptomycetales; family Streptomycetaceae; genus Streptomyces; species Streptomyces clavifer. The sequence goes on from BMWJ01000013.1 coordinate 165,862, forward strand.
CCGCTGCTGGACGAGCTCGACGACCGCGAGCGCCGCATCATCGAGATGCGGTTCGGCCTGGAGTTGACGCAGGCTCAGATCGGTGAGGAGCTCGGCATCTCCCAGATGCACGTGTCCCGGCTGCTCAGCCGCATTCTCCTCAAGCTGCGCAGCGGGATGTTCACCCAGGACTGACGCTCCGCCGCTCCCCCGTCCGGTGGGCCCAGGTCACGCGGGGCGGGGGGGTCCGGCCACTGTGTTCCCCCTCCGGCCGGACCCGGAGGCCGGCGCACGCCCCCTGAACGGCTCCGACACCTCTGCACTAGCACTGCGGGCCCACGGTCATGTCTCCGTGGGCCCGCGAGGCTGTTCCTCCGCCCCGGTCACCGCCCCGCCGGGTCCTGCCACCGCACCCGCCCGTGCGCCCCTCCTGCGCAGCGGCGCACGGAGGCGACGGGAGCGGGCCGGGCGAGCACCGACTGTTGCCACCGCATTGCAGCTTCGTGGCCACTCGGGTGTCCCGCTTCCGTTCCCGTACGCGCGCCTTCTACGGTCCGTAACCAGTCCGTCGCCACCGCCGGGCATCCGTGCCTGCGCGTACGAACCCGCCACCGAACCACCGTGCGAGGAAAGACATGAGCCAGCCCGTCGACTCCGTCACCGCAGGACACACCCCCGAGGACCATGCGCGGGACGCCGGTACCGCCTGGTCCTTCGAGACCAGGCAGATCCATTCCGGGGCGGTCCCGGATCCGACGACCGGGGCCCGCGCGGTGCCGATCTACCAGTCGACCTCGTTCGTCTTCCGTGACACCCAGCACGCGGCCGACCTGTTCTCGCTGGCCGAGCCCGGCAACACCTACACCCGGATCCACAACCCCACGCAGGATGTCCTCGAACAGCGCATCGCCGCGCTGGAGGGCGGAGTGGCCGCCATCGCCCTCGCTTCCGGGCAGGCCGCCGAGACGCTCGCGCTCCTGACCCTCGCGGGCGCGGGGGACCACATCGTCTCCTCCACCTCGCTCTACGGCGGGACGTACAACCTGTTCCGGCACACCCTCCCCCGCTTCGGCATCGAGGTGTCGTTCGTCGAGGACCCCGACGACATCGAGGCGTGGCGTGCCGCGATCCGGCCCAACACCAAGGCCCTGTTCGCGGAGACGCTCGGCAATCCGCGGGGCGACGTCCTGGACATCCGGGGAGTGGCGGACGCGGCGCACGGGGCGGGGGTTCCGCTCGTCGTCGACAACACCGTGCCCACCCCCTACCTCCTGCGGCCGCTCGAGCACGGAGCGGACATCGTGATCCACTCCGCGACGAAGTTCCTGGGCGGGCACGGCACCACCCTCGGCGGTGTCGTCGTGGACGGCGGCACCTTCGACTTCGGTGCGCACGAGGACCGCTTCCCCGAGTTCCACACACCCGACCCGAGCTACCACGGCCTGCGGTACTGGCCGGACCTCGGGCCCGGCGCCTTCGCCGTGAAACTGCGGGTCCAGCTGCTGCGCGACCTCGGGCCGGCGCTCTCGCCGCACTCCGCGTTCCTGCTGCTCCAGGGCGTGGAGACACTGAGCCTGCGCCTGGAGCGGCACACCTCCAACGCGCTGGCGCTCGCCCGGTGGCTGGAGGGCCGGGACGAGGTGTCGGCCGTGCACTACGCGGGTCTGGAATCGAGTCCCTGGTACGAAGCCGGGCAGCGCTACCTGCCGCGCGGCGCCGGAGCGGTCCTCTCCTTCGAGCTGCGGGACGGGGTCGAGGCGGGCAAGCGGTTCGTCGACGCGGTCGAGCTGTTCAGCCACCTCGCGAACATCGGCGACGTGCGGAGCCTGATCATCCACCCCGCGTCCACGACGCACAGCCAGCTGACGGAGGAGCAGCTCGCCGCCACCGGTGCCACCGCGGGGCTGGTGCGCCTCTCGGTGGGTCTGGAGAACGTGGACGACCTGAAGGCCGATCTCGAGGCGGGGTTCCGCGCCGCGAAGGCGGCGTCCTGAACCGGGTGGCCACTTCCCCCTCGCTCCCCCTCCCGCCAGCCACCGGTGGCTGGCGGGAGGGGGATCCACCCGGCCGACGCTCATGGGTGGCGCTCGACGGACCGCTCCGGCTCGAGTCCGGTGCCACCCTGCCGGGTGTGCGCCTGGCGTACGAGACCTGGGGCCGGCTCGCCCCGGACGGAGGCAACGCGGTGCTGGTCCTGCACGCGCTGACCGGGGACAGCCACGCGGCGGGCCCCGCGGGCCCCGGCCACCCGGCTCCGGGCTGGTGGGACGCACTGGTGGGGCCGGGGAGGGCGCTGGACACCGATCGCTGGTTCGTCGTCGCCCCGAACGTCCTCGGGGGCTGCCAGGGCAGCACGGGTCCGTCCTCCCGGCGGTCCGACGGCACCCGCTGGGCCACCGAATTCCCGCATCTGACGATCCGTGACCAGGTGGCCGCGGAGGCACGACTCGCCGACGCCCTCGGCATCGGCCGGTGGGCCGCGGTGATCGGCGGTTCGATGGGCGGCATGCGGGCCCTCGAATGGGCGGTGGGCCTGCCCGACCGTACGGAGTCGCTGCTGGTGCTCGCCGCCCCCGCCGCCTCCTCGGCCGAGCAGATCGCCTGGGGCAGCGTGCAGATCTCCGCGATCCGCGCCGACCCGGGATGGCAGGGCGGCCGCTACCACGACGCGCCACCCGGCTCGGGCCCGCACCGGGGGCTCGGACAGGCCAGGCGGATCGCCCACGTCACCTACCGCAGCGAGGCGGAACTGGGAGCGCGGTTCGGGCGGGAGGCGCAGCCCGGTGAGCTTCCCTCGCGGGGTGGGCGCTACCAGGTGGAGTCGTATCTCGACCACCACGCCGCCAAGCTGGTGGGCCGCTTCGACGCGGGCAGCTACGTGACGCTCACCGAGGCGATGAACGGTCACGACGTCGGCCGGGGCCGCGGGGGCACCGCGCGGGCACTGCGCCGCGCGGGCATGCCCGCGCTGGTGGCGGGCATCGCGTCGGACCGGCTCTACCCGCCGTCCCAGCAGGCGGAGCTGGCGGCGCTGCTGCCGGGCGCGGACCGTCCCCGCATCATCGAATCACCTTACGGACACGACGGGTTCCTCATCGAGACCGGCCATGTGGGACGTCTGGTCAGGGAGTTGCTGCCCGCCTCGTGACCGCCACCGTTCCCCTCCCTCCCACCCCTGGAGTGTCCATGAGTTCCGTACCGCCGTCGGAAGCCGCGTACGACCGGATGCGGATGCGGCAATGGTCCCGCGGCCGGGCGAGATCGGCCGGGATCGACCGCCGTGACCTGCTGAGGCTGGTCGCGGCCGCCTCGGTGGCCGCCCCGCTCGTCCCGGGCGCCGCCGCGCCCGCCCGTGCTGCGGCGGGGACCCTGGCGGGAGTGGTCAAGCCGCTGCCGCCGGAACTGTTCACGGTGCGCGGCACCAACGCCGAGACGCGGTTCGAGGCACTGCGCGGCACCGGGCTGCTCACCCCCGCCGACCGCTTCTTCGTCCGCAACCACACGGCCACACCCCGCATCGACGCAGCGGACTGGACACTGACGGTCTGGGGCAGCGGGCTGGCGGGCGGCCCGGTGGACTTCACGTACGACGCGCTGCGCGCCCTGCCGTCCGTCACGCGTACCGCGTTCGTCGAGTGTGCGGGTAACGGCCGCAGTTACTTCGCCTCGCAGCAGGGCGGGCAGGTGAGCGGCACCGCCTGGACCCTGGGCGCGATCGGCGCGGCGCGCTGGCGGGGGGTGCGGCTGGCCGACGTGCTGCGGGCGGCAGGGATCGCCAGGGAGGCGGTCGACGTGCTCCCGCGCGGTCTGGACTCCGAGGTCGTCAGTGACGGGACGAATCTGGGCCGGGTGCGCAGACCGCTGCCGGTGGCGAAGGCCTTGGACGACGTGCTCCTCGCCTACGAGATGAACGGCGAGCCGCTGCCGCCCGACCACGGGTACCCGGTACGGCTGATCGTGCCGTCCTGGGTCGGGATCGCGAACATCAAGTGGGTCGGCGACATCGAGGTGAGCGCCGAGCCGCTGCTGACTCCGTGGAACACGGGCCTGTACCGGTTGTTCGGTGACGGGCACCCGCCGGAGGGCAGTGCGCCGTTGTCCCGGCAGACCCTCAAGAGCGCGTTCGAACTGGCGCCCGGTGCCACGTTCGCCGCCGGCCGGGGACACCTGCTGACCGGCCGGTCGTGGTCGGGCGGCGCACCGGTGCGTTCCGTCGAGGTCAGCACCGACGGCGGCGCCCGGTGGCGGCCCGCACGGCTGCGCGACACGCCCCGGAGCGGGAGCTGGGTCCGCTGGTCGGCCGACTGGGTGCCGCGGGATCCCGGCCCGGCCGTGCTGCTCGCGCGGGCGACGGACCGCAAGGGCCGCACCCAGCCGACGACGACGGCGCACAACACGCAGGGCTACCTCTTCGACGCCGTGGTGCGGCACCCCGTGACGGTGGTCTGACGCCGACCGGAGGTCCCCACGCTATTCGGCGCGGCCCGCGAAGTACGTGGCGATCATGTCCTGGGCGCCGTGTCCGGCCGCCTCCGCGCGGGTGAAGCGCTCGGCGGAGGCGGCGACCAGGTCCAGCCTCACCCCGGCCGCCCCGGCCGCGTCGAGGATCAGGCGGGAGTCCTTGAGCGCGGTGGAGAGTGCGAAGCTCGGGGTGAGGTCCCCGGAGAGCACCGCGGCCGACTTGCCCTGCAGGTACGGGGTCTCCAGCGGGCCGCCCTTCACGGAGTCCAGGAACAGCTGGGGGTCGATCCCGAGGCCTTCGGCGAGGTTGAGGCATTCGGCCACGCTGTTGACCACGTTGATCACCCAGGTGTTGGCGACCAGCTTGAGCCGGGTGGCCGCTCCCGGGTCCTCCCCGACCCAGACGGTGCGCTGCCCGATGGCCTCCAGGACCGGCAGCACCGTGGCACGGGCGTGGGAGGGGCCTGAGACGAACACGGTCAGCGTGCCCTGCTCGGCCGGCTGCCTGGTACCGGAGACCGGGGCGTCGAGGTAGACGAGTCCCAGGTCCGCGGCACGGTGGGCGAGGCCGGTCGTCGCGTCGAGTCCGACGGTGGAACTCTGCAGCCAGACCTGGCCGGGGCGGAGTCCGGGGGTGGCGGCGGTGAGCGTCTCGGCCACGGCCGGGCCGTCGTTCAGGGTGGTGAGGACGATGTCGGCACCACGTACCGCTTCTTCGGGGGTGTCCGCCACGGTGGCGCCGTCGGTGGCCAGGGGCGCGGCCTTGGAGCGGGTACGGTTCCAGGCCCGGACGGGGAGTTCGGCCCTGAGCAGGCTGCGTGCCATTCCGGAACCCATGATCCCGGTACCGAGAACAGCGACGGACGGCCGGCCGGGGACATCGGTGGTCATGGGGGCGCTTCCCTTCGTAGGCACGCCCCGCCGGTACGACGGGACGGGACTCAAGAGTGCTGCAGCGCACTGCCGAGGACGGCGCGGTGCACGGCCCTGGCGAGTCGCGCCCCCCAGAGCGAGCGCGGGCCGGCGAAGGGCTCCCCCGGCTCCGTTCCCGGGTCGGGTGCCGCGACGCACACCGCGTCCGTGGGGGTGCCGGAGCAGTCGAGTCCGGACTCCACGAGCGCCTGGACCTTCGCCTCGGTGGCGGTGGCGACCGCGTTGACCAGGGCCGCGTCGGAGAGGGCGACGGGGAGGGTGACGACGATGTTGACGGTGCCCGGGGGCAGGGGGCCGTCGGTGCCCGCGGCCGGTACCGCGGCCCAGCCCCGTACCCCGAGGCCGCTGGTGACCGTGGCTGTCACCCCGCCGTCGTCGGCGACGGTGCGCGCGGTGACGTCCGCGGCCGTCATCAGTCCGGCGCCGGAGCCGGAAAGCCCTTCGGCCGCGGCGATCGCGGCCAGGTGACGGTCGGGGTCGAACCGGGGGTAACCGCCCGGCACCTGTGCGTTGAGGATCCAGGCGCGTGGCCCGATGCCGCCGCCGAGCACGGCGCTGCTGCACACCCGCCAGCCGGGCCCCAGCCGCCAGACCAGGTGGTGGAGGCCGATGCCCTCCTCCTGCCGGGCCAGCAGTTCGCCCCGCTGTCGGGGAAGGCGGATGGCGGAACCGATGGTGCACCCCCGTTGGCAGGCCGGCCGACGGCCGGCGACGGCGCGTCGATCATACGTGCGCGACGGGCCGCATCCCCGGCGCACCCATGAGGGTGGCCTCACCCGAATGGCCTAGTACGCCGAGATGGCCGATACAGGCGTTGCGCGGGGCCACCACCCACCCCGGGTGTTCCGGGCCGTCCGCCGCCCGGGCCGGGAGGTTGCAGCGACCAACCGGGTGAGGCGCGATGGAATCCGGACGCGCCACCCCTGATGGACACGCCCACAGGACGCGCCCGGGCGAGGAGGGATCGGCCATGGGAGCCGCTGACGGTTTCACGGATTCCGGAGAACTCGACGGTCTGACCGTCTACGACAGTGACGGCGAGAAGGTCGGCAGTGTGGGGCGGGTGTACGTCGACGACGACACCGGCAAGCCCGACTGGATCACGGTCAAGACCGGCATGTTCGGCATGAAGGAGAGCTTCGTACCACTTGCCGGAGCCCGTCGCGTGGGCTCCGACCTGCACGTCTCGCACCCGAAGGACCGCGTCAAGGACGCCCCGCGCGTGGACGCCGACGCGCATCTCTCCGTAGCCGAGGAGGAGGAGCTCTACCGGCACTACGGCCTGACCAGGAAGGCCATGGGCAACGCGGGAGCGGGCGGGGACGCACGCACCACGTCCGGCACCGGAACGGCAGCCATGGGCGCCGCCGGGGCGGGAGCGGGAGCCGGAGCAGCGGCGGGAACGGCCCGCACCTCCGGAACCGGCAGGGCGACCACGGCCGGCGCGCCGGGCGCCGCGGCCACCGAGGGCGCCGGCATGGGCAGGCACCGTGACACGGAGACGTCCTCCACGTCACGTCCGCTCGCCGGAGCCGGAGCCGAACGCTCCGCCGCGGGTGCCGCGGGCCGGGAGGAGATGGTCCGTTCCGAGGAACAGCTCCTCGTCGGTACGGAGGAGTACGAGAGCGGAAAGGCACACCTGCACAAGTACGTCGTGACCGAGCACGTCAGCCGGACGGTGCCCGTGTCCCACGAGGAGGTGCGCGTGGTGCGCGAGCCTCTGCGGCCGGACGAGAAGTCGACCGGAACGACGAACATCGGCGAACAGGATGTCGAGGTCACCCTGCACGCCGAGCGCGCCACCGTCCGCAAGGAGGCCGTCCCGGTGGAACGGGTACGCCTCGAAACCAACAGGGTCACCGAGCAGAAGGAAGTCTCCGCCGACCTCCGCAAGGAGAAGATCGACTACGCGGACGGCAAGGACATGGGTGGCGAGCGCGGCCAGGACCGCCGCCGCTGACCCCCCTCACCCAGCGGCGACAGGCCTCGCGAAAGCAGAGGGGCGGACCCGGGCGGCATACGGGCCCGCCCCTTCGCGCACGCCCTGCCCCGCGCCCGTCCGGGCGTTTCGCCCACACGTCAGCACGGGCTGTACGTCAGCGTGTCGGCCCGGCCGGGTGGTACGCCCGCCTCGTCAGCCTGTGCTCCCGCCCCACGCGGTCGTCGCCCGCTCGCCCGTCCGCCCGACCACCGGGACTCACCCGGTGCCGGGGGCACGGGCGGTCGAGCCCGGCAGGAAGCGCACCGAGGGACGCCCGTCGGGCCCGTCCGGGGTCACCACGGCCCGCACCCCGTAGACCTCCGCGATGAGCTCCTCGGTGATCACCTCCGTGGGTGTTCCCGCGGCCACCGCGCGGCCCTCCCTCATGACCGTGACCCGGTCGCAGAACATCGACGCGAGGTTGAGGTCGTGCAGCGCGATCACCGCGGTGACCGGCAGCGCCGCGACCAGGGACAGCAGTTCCAGCTGGTGCTGGATGTCCAGGTGGTTCGTCGGTTCGTCCAGCAGGAGTTCGCGCGGCTGCTGCGCGAGGGCGCGGGCGATCTGGACACGCTGGCGTTCACCCCCGGACAGGGTGTGCCAGGACTGACCGGCGCGGTCGGCCAGTCCCGTGCGCTCAAGCGCCTCGCGCACGGCGGTCTCGTCCTCGGGGCCGGGCGCGGACCAGGCCCGCCGGTGCGGGATGCGGCCGAGGCGTATGACGTCCAGCACGCTCAGCTCGACCTGGGTGACGGCGTGCTGGTCGACCACGGCCACGCGCCGGGCGACGGTGCGGCGGCCGGTGTCCGCGAGTGACCGGCCATCAAGGGTGACGACGCCCGCGCCCGGCGTGAGGACCCCTGCCATCACCCGCAACAGGGTCGATTTCCCCGAGCCGTTGGGACCGAGGAGCCCGACCGTGGCTCCGGGCGGAGGTGCGATGCTCACGCCGTCGAGGACGATCCGGCCGCCTGCCTCCCGGGTCACGCGCTCGGCCCGCAGGCCTGCGCCCTCACTGCCCGTCATGTACTCCTCCGCGTGCGGTACAGGACCAGGACGAAAGCGGGCACCCCGATGAGGGCGGTGAACACGCCGACGGGCACCTCCTGCGGGTCGAGGACGGTCCGGGCCAAGGTGTCGACCCAGACCAGGAACACCGCCCCCGCGAGCGCGGTGACCGGCAGCAGCCTCCGGTGACCCGAGCCGGTCAGGGCACGGGCCGCGTGCGGCAGGACGAGGCCGACGAACCCGATGGCGCCGGCGGAGCTGACGAGCGCTGCGGTCAGCAGCGCGGTCGTGCAGAGCAGCACGATCCTGGTGCGGCCGACATGGACGCCGAGGGCGGCCGCGGCATCCTGGCCGAAGGCGAACGCATCGAGCGTACGTGCGTGTCCGAGGCAGATCAGCAGCGTCACGGCGAGCACCGCGGAGCACATCCACACATCGGTCCAGCCCACCCCGCTCAGGGATCCCAGCAGCCAGAACAGCACGCCCCGGGTCTGTTCGGCGTCGGCGGCGGTCATCACGACGAACGAGGTGAGGGCGGAGAACAGCTGCATGGCCGCGACACCGGCCAGGACGACCCGGTCGGTCGATCCGCCGAGCGTGTGGCTGAGCAGCAGCACGAGGGCGAACGAGCACAGTGCCCCGACGAAGGCCCCGGTGGAGATCGATACCGTTCCGCCGCCGACGCCGAGGACGACGACCACGACCGCCCCGGTGGACGCCCCGGAGGAGACACCGAGGACGAACGGGTCGGCGAGCGGATTGCGCAGCAGGGACTGCATCACCGTGCCGCACACCGCGAGCCCGGCCCCGCACACCGCGGCGAGCAGGGTGCGGGGCATGCGCAGGTTCCAGATGATGCCGTCCCTGATCGGGCTCAGCCGGGCCTCGCCGGGACCGAGGTGGGAGGCCACCGTGGCCCAGACGTCGGGGACGGAGATGCGTGCGGGCCCGATGGTGACGGCGACCGCGACGGACACGAGCAGCAGGGCGACCCCGCCGCCCCACAGGAGGCCGTCGCGCAGGACGCGCGCACCGGTGGCGGGCGCCGTCTCCCGGCTTGTGTCCACGGCCGTTTCGGTGACCGTCACCCCGCGAGCCCGAACGAGCGCAGCCCGGCGGCGACGCGCTCCACGCCCTCGACGGTGCGGATCGTCGGGTTCATCGCCTGGCCGCTGAGGAGGACGTAACGCTTGTGGCGGACTGCGTCCATGTTCTTGGTCGCGGGATTGGTCTCCAGGAACTCGATCTTCTTCTCGGCGCTCTCGGCGGTCTGCGACTTGCGGGTCAGGTCGCCGATGACGAGGACGTCGGGGTTGCGGTCGGCGACGGTCTCCCAGTTGATCTGGGGCCATTCCTCGTGGGTGTCGTCGAAGACGTTCTTCGCGCCGAGCTCCTCGGTGATGATGCCGGGTGCTCCGCAGCAGCCGGCGAGGTAGGGGGCCTCGGAGTTCGCGAACCAGTAGAGCAGGGTGGTGTCGGAGGCGTCGATGTCGGCGGTCGCCGTTTCGATCCGCTCCCGGAGGCCGGCGACGAGGGCGTCGCCCCGCTCCGTCACGCCGAACACCTCGGCGAGGTCGTGGACTTCGTCGTACACGCTCTCCATGGTCAGGGGCTTCGTACGGGAGCCGTCGCTGCTGCCGGTGTTGTCCTTGGCCGTGCAGTCGGTGGGCGAGAGGTAGGTCGGCACGCCGAGTTCCTCGAACTGCTCGCGTGGCGCGACACCGCCCTTGCCGAGTGTCGATTCGAACGAGGCGCTGACGAAGTCGGGTTCCTTGTCGAGGACCTTCTCCGACGAGGGCTGGTTCTCCGCGATGCGGGGCACCGCGGCGTCGGCCTCCTCGAGGCCCTTCATCACCGGGTCGGTCCAGGTCGCGGTGCCCGCGAGCCGGTCGGCGAGGCCCAGGGAGAACAGGATCTCCGTCGATCCCTGGTTCAGGGAGACCGCGCGGTGCGGCGCGGCCTCGACCGTGACCGTGCGTCCGCAGTTCTCCAGCGTCACCGGGTATCCGGCGCCGCCTTTCTCGGCGGCGGCGCCGGACGGGCTTCCGCCCTCGCCGCCGCAGGCGCCGAGCAGGACGATTCCCGCGGTGAGCATGACGGTTCGGCGTACGGCACCGGGTATGGAAGGCACGGATTCCCTCTGCGTGTCAGGGCTCTTGCGCGAAGCCCGTACGGAAGACCGCTCCCGGTGGGGAAGCGGGGTGCCAGCAGGTCTTCGGACTCGGGTTCGTCCGGACGGGACGCCTTCCCGGGGCACCCGAGGGTGTCCCAGTGGCTGTGGCCCCGCCCGTCCCCCTCACCGCTGCGCGTCAGCTCCGGATTCTCACCGGATTCCCTGACTCCACGTGGAGTGCGACTGGCGTCTGCAAGCTATCACGCAGCGGTACGGCGGCCCGGGGCCGTGGTCCGCCGGGGACGGAGCCGGCCGGTGCTCGCGGAAGGCGCGCGTACTCGCCGCACACCTCGGGTGCGACCGCGCGCACCGGCTGCCCGTCATGCCGTCAGCGCGTGCGGCGAACCGATTCGCCGTCGCCGGCACGGGGTGCCGTATGGCGGGCGAGCAGGGACGTGGTGCCCCAGTACGCCAGCAGCACGGCACGCAGGCCGAGGACCTCCGCGGTCTCGCGCACACCCCGGTGGCCCGGCCCCGCCTCGCCGGGTCGCCCGCGGACGGCCCGTGCGGCATTCACGCCGTGCCCGGCGACGCGAGGGCAGCCCCTGCGCGCCACGGCCCGTCGGGGTCGTCGTACGCGTCGGCGTAGCCGGGTCCGGCGATCGGCCAGTCGGCGAGCAGCTCGGCGGGCAGCGCGAAGGACTCGACGAGCAGGGGGGCGTGCGCGGCGACGGCCGCGATCAGTTCCTCGACGGCGTCGGGCAGCAGGGTGACCTGATCGGCGCTCAGCAGACCGGCTGCCAGCAGGTCGCCGCTGTTGCGGGCCACCCATTCGAGGGCGAACAGCCGCTCCAGCTCCGCCAGCCGCTCCCGGGCGGCGCCTTCGGGAAGCCCGGCACGCGCCTGCGCGAAGGCCTCGGCGGCCTGCCGGTAGGCATGGGCCTCGACTCCGCGCAACGCGGCCCCGGAGCCCGCGTTCCATCGTGCGAGCTCGTCGTCGTGGGACGCCGACAGCACCCGCTCCCTGGCGCGGCTGAACCAGATGTCCTCCACCGCCGCGGAAAGCCGGCCCAGGAAGTACGGATCGGCCAGGTCACCGGCGGTACCGACGGGCCGGGTGTCCCAGCGGTCGGGGTCGGCCGCGAAGAGCAGCTCCGCGGCGGCCTTGGTGTACAGGGCGATGTTGTCCCCCTCCGCGGTGATGGCGCCTTCCACGCCGGTGACCAGTTCGGCCATGCCGTTGTTCTCCAGCAGCGCCTGCGCCCCGCAGCGTTCACGGCACTGGACGATGACGTCGCGCGCCTGCCAGGTGATCCACGCCTTGGCGACGGCGACGAGCCTCTCCGCCGCCGGGCGGTCCTCCTCGGTGCAGACCTCCCACCGGTCCAGTGCCCTGCGGTGGAGCAGGGTCATGGCGAACACCGTCGCCAGGGCGGAGGCGAGCGGCCCGTGGTGGGTCCGGTGGGCGTTGACGGGCACCGTGCGGGTGCCCCGGGCACCGGAGATCATCCGGTGCCCGCCGTAGCGGACGGCGACCGCGAGCGTGGCTCGGGCGGAGCCGGCGGCGCAGGCGCTCATGGAGATCCGGCCGGGGATCACCCGGCCGATGGAGGTCAGGAAGCGGCGTCGGCGATCCGCCCGCGTACTGCTGAGGTCGCCCTGCCCGTCGTCCTGTGCGCCCAGCAACGCGTCCCGTTCCACGAACAGCTGGTCGAACGAGGTCAGGCAGTGGTCCACCGGGCTGCCCATCCTGGCGGGCAGGCGCCGGACGCGCACGCCGGGCAGGGCCCGCGCCTCGTCGGTGAGCGGGACGAGGAAGAGACGGATCCCGTGGTCCTCACCGTCGGCCAGCAGGCGCGCGGCGACCAGCCCGGACTTCGGGCCGCCCGTCGGGCTGGTGTTGGGCATGAACTTCTGCGCACCCGAGTTCGGGGTGTGCAGCACGAAGCCGTCACGTGCGCGGTCGTACGTCGCGGTCGTCTCCATGGACGCCGCGTCGTTGCCGTGCGCGACTTCCGTACAGAGGTAGGTGCCGATGCGGCGCATCGCCAGGTGGTCCGACAGATCGCGCCGGCCGACCGCGTCGTGGTCGAGGAGGCTGCCGAGGAAGAGGTTGTAGTGGATGCCCGCCACGGTGGTGAGCGTGGGATCCACCGGGCCGAGCCATTCGTGCAGGGCGGCGAGCGCGCGCGGGTCGGCGGCGAGCCGTGCCCCGCTGTCGAGGGAGCGGTTGAGGATCCGCAGCCGTTCGTAGGCGAGGGACAGGCGCTCCTCGGGGGTCACCCCCGCAGGGCGGCGGAACGGTTCTGTGCTGATCAGCCGCTGCCAGAATTTGTGCTCGCGTCGGTGGCCGGCGCCGAGGAGGACGCCGGTCAGCTGATCGGTCGTGGACGAGGGGGCCGTATTGGTAAGGGTCGCGGTCATGCAGATCTAAACGACCGGGGCGTGGGCGAGGACACTAGCCGCTGAGGTGCAGATGTGCTGGTCAGACCTGTTGCGTGTTCTCCCCGGCCGAACGGAGCGCGCAGTCCCGTCCGATACCGGCGGCAACCGGCACCTGTGCGGGGCGTCACCGTCACCCGAAGTGATGGATTTCGGGGAGCGGTTGCGCCCCGCAGCGTTCCGTACGGAGCCGGGACGCGCGGCGAGCACCCCGGCCCTTTCCCGCCCGACCCGGATGACCGCAGGTCCGAGGTGGATCCACCCCTCGGCAACCCGCCTCCGCGCCTCGCCCCGCACGGTCGTGCCGGACCCGTTCCGTTGACGTCGATCCCGTCACCGAGCGTGACATCGGGGCGTGATCCGGGGTTGATGCGGGCCCGGAAGGGCAACGGCGGCCGATGGCAGCACTCAGGACGCACCCTTGCCCCCTTCGTCCTTGCCGTCATCGGTCCGGCCGCCCTCGTCGCCGTACCGCCGCTCGAATTTCGCGACCTGCCCCTCGGTGTCGACCACCCGTGCCTTGCCCGTGAAGAACGGGTGGCTCTCGGCGGAGATCTCCACATCGATGACCGGGTAGCTGTTGCCGTCGTCCCAGTCGATGGTCTGTTCACTCGACGCGGTGGACCGGGTCAGGAAGGCGTAGCCGGCGGAACGGTCACGGAAGACCACGGGGCGGTACGACGGGTGCTTGTCCTGCTGCATTCCTGCTCCTGCCCTAGGGGTACGGGGATCGCGTGTCCCGCGTCCGGGCCAGCCTCGCGAACGGAGGTGGCGGCCGCGATCCGGCGCGTCCGTACGGAGCAGCGGCCGGCCGGCGGTCCTCTGCCACGCCGGGTCGTCGGCGCCCGGCCCGCGCGCCCCGAGACGCGCGCTCGTCCACCGCGCGTGCCGCCGCCGTTCCTCACGAGCCGCAGGTCCGCGCTCCGGTCGCGTGTGCCGTGTCAGCCGCCCCGCGCCACCTCCACCGCGTCCGCCACGAGCCCGAGGAAACGCGCGTGGGCCTGCGGGCTGCACACCGGTTCCGGGTTCCACGGCACGGTCCCGGCCTCCCGCACCGCCGCCGACCAGGCGGGGGCGTCGATCTCGTCGAGCGGCGTGGCGTTGGACCGGATGTCCGTCAGGACGATGTGCGGCCGCAGCTCCGCCGCCTCCGTCCAGCTCGTGGTGGACCAGTTGACCCCGACACCCTCGACCGGGGACGCGAGGGTGACCCCGAGCTCGGCCAGCACCCGCAGCTCGGGCCACATCCGGGGACGGGCGACGTGCGCCTGCTCCCGCCCGGCCGGCGACAGCGCCACCACCCGGGGGCCGTCGGGCGCGGTACCCGTGACGGCCCGGAGCCGCTCCCGCGCCGCCGCCAGGTCCTGTGCCGCGCCCGGGACCGGCACACCGCCGAGCGAGCGCGCCAGCACGGCGAAGCGCTCGGCCACCCGGTCCATCGTGCGGGCCTGCCCCACATCGATCACGACGACCGGGACGCGCTCCTCCAGGTGCTTGGCCGTGTCGGGGTCCAGCCCGTAGATCTGGCCGTGGCCGTAGCTGACGGCCACGACCAGGTCCGGACCGCCGCGTAACAGGGTCTCCACGTCAAGGGTGTCGCCCGCACCCCGGTAGTCCACGGAGTCCAGTGCCAGAGTCCCGGTCTTCGCGCGGTCGGGCGTCGGCCCGTCATGGCCGGAGCCGAAGATCCCCTCGGGGTGTATCCCGTGGTCCCACAGCGTCGCCCCCGCCTGGACGTACGCGAGGACCCGCGACGGGCGCAGGTCCGCCGTGGTCAGCCGTCCCCGGTCGTCCGTGAACCTCCACGCGCTCTGTTCCCTCACGTCTCACTCACCCCTCAGGACCTGCACCCCGGCCCTCTCCCGAGGTCGCATCCCCTACCTGCCCAGCCCGTAGCCACCACACCCCTCCGTGGAACGCCCCAGATAGGTCAGCGGTCCCGGGTCGGGGACGGCGATCTCGTGGAAGCCGAGCCGGTCGTAGAACGCCCTGGCAGGCGTGTTCGCCGTGAGCATCGACAGATGGACGGCGGGGACACCTCGGGCGTGGAGCGCGTCCAGGAAGGCGCGCATCAGCTCCCTCCCGTACCCCTTGCGCTGCCAGGGCGGCAGCAGGTCGATGTGCAGGTGCGCCGGGTGCCCGTCCAGCTGCGGAAGGATCATGCGCTCGGGGTTGTACAGGAGGGCGGTCATGTCCTCGGTCAGGGTGCGCGGCGGCCCCGCGGGCTCGGGGAAGCGCTCCGTCACCAGCGGGAGCCACGCCTTGCGGAACATGTCCACGAAATGCCGGGTGTCCGCCGTCCCCAGGACGTAACCGACCGCCTGCCCCGCCCCGTCGTCCAGGACGAGGGTCAGTTCGGGTTCGAGGTGGGCGTACGGCTCGGCGAACAGGGCCGGCATCAGCCCCGGGTCGGCATACAGATGCCGGGAGTCACCGCCGTTGTCGGCCGTGCGGACGCAGATGTCCGCGAGGGCCTCACGATCGTCCGGACGGTAGGAACGTACGTGCGCGGCCTGGGTCATGGCTCCATCCTGCCCCTTGTGGGAGCGCTCCCACAAGGGGTGTGGGCCCTCACTCGCCGGTCTCCTCCATGCGGGCCAGTTCCACATTGAACTGGGCGCCCGTCAGCAGTGCCAGGTTGGCGAACCAGATCCAGATCAGGAAGACGACCAGTCCGGCCAGCGAACCGTACAGCCGGCTGTAGCTGCCGATGTGTGTGGCGTACAGCGCGAATCCGGCCGAGGCGACCAGCCACAGGAACGCCGCGAGCACCCCGCCGGGCAGCCCGCGCCGCACGCCCCGCGCGGTGCGCGGGCCCGTGCTGAAGAGAACCAGGATCAGACAGGCGACGAGGCAGAGCAGCACGGGCCACTTGAGGCCGGCCCACACGGTCGCTCCGGCCTGGGTCAGGCCGGTCCGTTCCCCGAACCAGCGCGCCAGCGGGCCGGTGAGGACGAGGGCGAAGGCACTGGCCATCAGCAGGACGAGCAGTCCGATGGCGGACGCGACGATGATGTGCACCTGGCGCAGCGGGGGCCTGGTGTCCTTCACCCGGTGCATGGCGTGCAGTGCCCTCCGGAAGACCGCGAGGTAGCTGGAGGCGGACCACACGGCGCTCACGCTCCCGGTGGCGACGAGCAGCCATACGGCGGTCCGCTCCTGGGTGGCCGCCTCCAGGGGCTGGCGCAGGGCCGTGCCGGATTCGGCGGGCGCGAAGGCCGTGATGTCGGTGATCAGCGTGCTGGTGGCGCCGGGGCTCGCGAGGCCGATGACGGACACGGTGACCAGGAGTGCGGGGAGCAGCGCGAGGATCGCGTAGTACGTGAGGGCCGCCGCCCAGTCGGAGAGGTCGTCGTTCCAGAGCGAGACGGGGGTCCGGCGCAGGGCGGTGCGCCAGTTCGGGGGCGCCGCCCGCTCGGGCACGGGCGGGGTGCGTTCCCCGGTGGGGGCGTCGGTCCTGCTGGGCACGCTGGCACTCCGGGGGACGAAGGAAGGGGCGGCGGGCCCTCGCGGAGGGCCCGGCTGCACCTTTCTCTCATGCCTCGTTCCCGTCGGTGTATGCGGGTGCGCCCCCGGCGGTCTCAGTCGTTGACCGCGGTCAGCAGCACCACGGCGTCCTCCAGCGCCAGCAGCCCGTGCCGCTCCTGGGGGATCGGGTGCAGGCCGCCCGCGGTCAGGTCCACGTCCCCGGAGGCGGCGGTGAGACGGACCGAGCCCCGCAGCACCTGGAGCGATGCCGCGGGCGGCGCGTTGTGCTCGTCGAGGGCGGATCCCGAGGTGAGTGCGATCACCGTCTGCCGCAGCGGCTCCTGCCGCAGCAGCAGGTGCGCGCTGCGTCCGTGCGCGTTGGCACGGGCCGCGGTCAGGTGCTCGTCGGCGAGAGCGTTGAGATCGTCCATAGGTCCACTGTGCCGCAGCCACCGCTCCACCGCTCCCCCGCTGTCTCCCCTCGGGTCCGGTCCCGTGCCGGGTGCCGCCCGGCACGGGACCGCCCGGCCCCCGGTGAGGTCAGCTCCGCAGCCAGGCGGCCGTGTCGCCGGGCAGCAGGCCGACCTCGTCCAGCGGGCCGCTGGTCAGCAGGATCTCGGTGTGGCCGGGGAGCGGAACCGGGCTGCCCGACAGGTTGACGACGCAGATCAGGCCGTGGGTCCTGGCGAAGGCGAGGACTCCGGGGCTGGACGGCAGCCAGTTCAGCCGCCCCCCGGCCGTCTCTCCGGGCCCCGCGGCGAATCCCGGCGTGCCACGGCGCAGCCGCAGGGCCTCCCGGTACAGAGTGAGCATCGATCCGGGGTCGGTGCTCTGCACGTCGGCGGCGTACGAGGGCCAGGAGGCGGGTTGCGGCAGCCAGGGTTCGCTCGCGGACCCGAATCCCGCGAACGGTTCCCCGGCGGACCACGGCAGCGGCACCCGGCAGCCGTCCCGTCCGGGGTCGACACCTCCCGAGCGCAGGTGCATCGGATCCTGGATCCGCTCCTGCGGGATGTCCGCCTCGGGCAGGCCGAGCTCCTCCCCCTGGTAGAGGTAGACGGCGCCCGGCAGTGCCAGCGACAACAGGGCGGCGGCTCGGGCCCTGCGGGTGCCGAGCTCCAGGTCGGTCGGGGTACCGAAGACCTTGGCGGCGAAGTCGAAGCCGGTCTCCCGGCGTCCGTAGCGGGTGACTGTGCGGGTCACGTCGTGGTTGCACAGCACCCAGGTGGCGGGGGCGCCGACGGGGGCGTGTTCGGCGAGGGTGTCGTCGATCGCGGAGCGCAGCCGTCCGGCGTCCCAGGGGCAGGCCAGGAAGGTGAAGTTGAAGGCGGTGTGCAGCTCGTCGGGGCGCAGGTAGCGGGCGAAGCGCTCGGAGTCCGGGAGCCAGACCTCGCCGACGAAGATGCCGTCGTACTCGTCGGCGATGGCACGCCAGGAGCGGTAGATGTCGTGGAGCTCGTCGCGGTCGGTGTACGGGTGGGGGTCGACGCCGGCGGTGAAGTCGGGGAGCGCGGGGTCCTTGGCGAGGAGGGCCGCCGAGTCGATCCGCACGCCGGCCACGCCGCGCTCGAACCAGAAGCGGAGGACGTCTTCGTGCTCCTGTCGGACCGCCGGGTGCGCCCAGTTGAGGTCGGGCTGCTCGGGCGCGAACAGGTGTAGGTACCACTGACCGTCGTCCAGCCGGGTCCAGGGGGTGCCGCCGAATTCGGAGACCCAGTCGTTGGGCGGGATCTCGCCGTGTTCGCCGCGTCCGGGCCGGAAGTGGAAGAGGTCGCGCTCGGGGCTGCCGGGGGCTGCTCCGAGCGCGGCGCGGAACCAGCTGTGCCGGTCGGACACATGGTTGGGGACGATGTCGATGATGGTGCGGATGCCCAGCTCACGGGCTTCGGCGATCAGCTTCTCCGCTTCGGCGAGGTGGCCGAAGGCGGGGTCGATGGCGCGGTAGTCGGCGACGTCGTAGCCGCCGTCGGCCAGCGGTGAGAGGTACCACGGGGTGAACCAGAGGGCGTCCACACCCAGCTCCACGAGATGGGGCAGCCGGGCCCGTACTCCCGCGAGGTCGCCGGTGCCGTCCCCGTCGCCGTCGGCGAAGCTGCGTACGTAGATCTGGTAGATGGCGGCGTCGCGCCACCAGGATGCGGTGGCCTCGGACGGACGGATGGCTGCCACGTGACGTTCCTTTCGGGCAGGGAGGTACTCCGCCGCCGGCCCCGGACGCGGGGCGTGGTGGGAGGGACCGGCGGCGGAGTGCTGGTGGGAGGCGGCGGGGCGCGGCGGGGGCGCTAGCCCTTGAGGCCGCCCGCGGTGAGACCGCTCATGATGTTGCGCTGGAAGAGCAGGAAGATCAGCAGGGTCGGTACCGACGCGATGGTGAGCGCGGCGATGAGGACGTTCTCGGGCACTCCGCCGGCCAGCGAGTAGATGCCCACGTTGAGCGTCTGCCTGCTCGGGTCGGGCAGGGTGAGCATCGGCCAGAGGAAGTCCTTCCAGACCCCGACGACCGCGAAGATGGAGACGACACCGAGGATCGGCCGGGAGATGGGCAGCACCACCGAGCGCAGGGTGCGCAGGGGTGAGGCGCCGTCGATGGCCGCGGCGTCCAGCAGTTCGCGCGGTATGGAGTCGAAGAACCGCTTCAGCAGGAAGATGTTGAAGGCGTTGGTGACGGACGGGAGCCATATCACCCAGGGCGAGTTGAGCAGGTTGCGCTCGAAGACGGGCACGTCGAGGACGGTCAGGTACTGCGGTACGACGAGGACGGTCGCGGGGATCATCAGGGTGGCGAGCATCATGCCGAGGATGACCTTGCCGAAGACCGGCCGCAGCTTGGAGAGCGAGTAGGCGGCCGCCACGTCGAGGACGAGCTGGAAGGCGAGTGCGCCGAACGCGTAGTACAGGGTGTTGAAGAGCAGCCGGGACAGGTCCATCACGTTCCAGGCCTGCGAGTAGTTCTCCGTGTGGATCGAGGTGGGGAAGGCCGTGGGCGGGCTCTGCACGACTTCCTGGGTGGTCTTCAGGCCGCCGGTGACCATCCAGTACAGGGGCCCCAGGAAGGCAAGGGTGAAGGCGAGGACCACAAGGGCGAGGACGATCCAGTAGACGGTCTTCCCCCGGCGGCGGCCCAGCTGGGCCGGTGAGATCAGGGTGCGCTGGCGGCCCTGGTCCGACGCGCGGACCCTCCTGCGCCGGCCGGCGCGCAGCCCTCCGGCCCCGCGCCGGGAGACAAGCGTGTTCGATGCCATCGTCGTGCTCCCGTCCTAGTCTTCGCTGCTGCGGCTGAGGCGTACGTACACGGCGGAGAATCCCGCGAGTACGACGAGCAGGACGAGTCCGAGGGCCGCCGCGCTGCCGTAGTTGTTGAAGTTGAAGGCGTACTGGTAGATGAGGTAGACGACCGTCGTCGTGGAGCCTTCGGGACCCGCTCCGTTGGTGAGCAGGAAGGGCTCGGTGAAGACCTGCATCGTCGCGATGATCTGCATGAGGAGCAGGAGCGACAGGATGAGCCGGGTCTGCGGGATGGTGACGTGCCAGATCTTGCGCAGCAGTCCGGCCCCGTCGAGCTCGGCCGCCTCGTACAGCTCGCCCGGGATCCCCTGGAGGGCGGCGAGGTAGATCAGGGTGGCTCCGCCCATGTTCATCCAGGTGGCCGCGATGACGACGGAGAGCATCGAGGTGTCGGGGTCCTGGAGCCATTGCTGGGCGGGGAGATGGAAGAACTCGAAGATGCGGTTGAAGAGTCCGTAGCCGGGGTCGTAGAAGTACTTGAAGAGCAGGACGGAGGCGACCGGCGGCAGCATGACCGGGAGGTAGACCAGCAGCCTCAGGTATCCCTGCGCGTGCCGGAGCTCGTTGAGCACGACGGCGATGACGAACGGGACGGCGAAGCCCAGGACGAGCGCCAGCACGGTGAAGAGCAGGGTGTTGCGCCAGGCCTGCCAGAAGGCCGGGTCGTTGAAGACGTAACTCAGGTTGGACCAGCCGGCCCAGGTCGTACGTCCGTCCTCGGTCTTCTGGAAGGCCAGGAAGAACCCCCGGACCATCGGGTACCAGGAGAAGAACGAGAAGCAGAGCACCGCGCCGATCAGGAAGCCGTGCGCGGAGATGTTGCGGCGCAGGGCACGCACGAACTCCTCGCGAGCGGAGTCCCGCCCGGCCGGGCGGTGGTGTCCACGTGGTGCCGGGCTCGGCTTGCGCGTGGACAGGGTGGGGGCCGACATGGTGTCTCCTCGGTGCCGGTTCAGTCACTCGCGGTCGGGCGGTCGGGATCGCGGGGCCGGGCAGCCCGGCCCCGCGCGTCCGTCACTGATTCGCCAGTACCTGGTTGACCTGCTGCTCCGCGGTGTCGAGCAGCTTGTCGATGTCGGCGTCCTCGTTGGTCAGGACTCCGGACATCGCGACGTCGAGGATCTTGTAGATCTCCTGGGCCTTCGGCGGCTCGGCCTTGCCCTGGACGGGGTTGTCCGTGAAGGCCTTGAAGTTCTCGACCGGCATGGTCGCGTTCGCGGCGCGTGCGGCGTCGTCCGCGGCCTTGCTCCGGCCGGTGAAGAAGTTCGGCTGCGGCAGCCCGACGGGCAGCTGGTCCTTCTTGGTGCGCGCCCAGTCGAACTGCCCCTTGCCGGGACTGAGGTTCTTGAAGTTCAGCCAGGCGATGGCGGCCTTGATCCTGTCGGGTGAACTGCCCTTCTTGATCATGTAATTGTTGCCGCCGAAGAGCGTGCCCTGCCCGCCGGGGATCGGGCCGAGCCCGAAGTTCTCGTACTCCGCACCGAGTTGCTGCACCATGTAGGCGATATCGTCGGGCGCGGCCAGGAACATGCCGAGCTTGTCGGTGGATATCCGCTTCTGCAGATCGCCCCACTTCAGCAGCTGGGTCTGCCCCATGCTGTTGTCCTCCCAGCGCATGTCGTGCAGCTGCTGGAGGACCTGCTTGCCCTTCTCGTCGTTGAAGGCGGCCTTCTTGCCACTGGCGTCCACCACGTCACCGCCGAGGCCGTACTGCGTGGCGGCGAAGTGCCAGCCGCCGTTGTTGCCGGCGCTGTATTCTCCGAAGCCGGCGACGCCCTTCCCGAGTGCCGCGATCTTCTTGGACGCCGCGCGGACCTCTTCCCATGTGGACGGCGGGGTGTTCGGGTCCAGGCCGGCCTGCGTGAACAGCTTCCGGTTGATCATCAGGCCCATGGTGTAGTTGCTGGTCGGCAGCGCGTACAGCTTGCCGTCCTTGCGGGCCACGTCGATGACCTGGGGCTGGATGTCCTTCAGCGCCGGGACGGACGTCTCGGTGACGTAGGCGGAGATGTCCTCCGCCCCGTCGTTGTCCAGCACCTGCTGGAGGTCGGTGAAGTACGCGTAGAAGACGTCGGGCTGCGACTTGCCCTTGAGCATCGCCGTGAAGCGCGGCGGCTCCAGACACTGTCCGGGCGTGGACTTCCCGTTGATCCTCACGTTCGGGTAGATCTTGCCGAACGCCTTGATGTCCTCGTTCCACTCCCGCAGTTCCGCGGCCTTCGCGGCCGGCGGCATGCAGTCGATCGACAGCGTCACCTCGGCCTTCGGGTCCAGCGGTGCTGACGGATCGGACGAGCCGCTGCCGGAACCGCTGTCGTCTTCCTCGCCGTTGCTGCTGCTCGTGCCGCAGGAGGCAAGGGCAGTCAGGGCGAGAGCGGTGACGAGCGCGGCGGCGGAGGTTCGACGTGTGCGAGAACGGCGGAAGCCGGCACTTCTCATCGGTGGTCCCCTTCGGGCATGAGCATGGAAGGCCCTCGGCGAACTCTCCGCCGGGGCGCGGCTCACTCAACCACCGCCGACATGTGAACGCAATATCTCGCGCACTTTTCGTAAATGCTTGACAGCCTTCCGCATCCGGCTCATGGCGCACGTCGGCGCCACAGGCCGCCCGGCCCCGCGCAGCCCGTCAGCGGCGCACCTTGGCGGTCGACCCCCGGACCACGAGCTCGGGCTCGAAGAGGAGCTCGCCGGGCGGCACGGCGCCGCCCTGGATGAGCGTGGAGAGCAGTTCGACGGCAGCCCGGCCCATCGCCTCGATCGGCTGACGGACCGTGGTCAGCGGCGGGTCGGTGCAGTTCATGAAGGCGGAGTCGTCGAAGCCGACGACCGAGACGTCCTCGGGGACCGCGAGGCCGCGTCGGCGGGCGGCGCGCACGGCACCCAGGGCCAACGGGTCACTGGCGCAGACGATCCCGGTGACACCTCGCTCCAGCAGGCGCGAGGCCGCCGCCCGGCCGCCCTCCAGCGAGAACATGGAGCGCTCGACGCGGTCCGCCGGGAGCGCTCCCGCGACGGCGAGCGCCGCGGCCAGCTTGCGCCGGGAGGGCACATGGTCGGAGGGCCCGAGGACCAGGCCGATGCGCTCGTGCCCGAGCGACACGAGATGACGCCACGCCCGCTCGACCGCGACGGCGTCGTCGCACGACACACAGGGGAAGTCCAGGCCCTCGATGGGAGCGTTGATCAGCACGACCGGAATGCGGCGGTCGGCGAGCCGGCGGTAGTGGTCGTGGGGCTCGTCCGCCTGGGCGAACAGCCCTCCCGCGAAGACGACGCCGGACACCTGCTGCTGGAGGAGCAGTTCGACGTAGTCGGCCTCGGAGACGCCGCCCTTGGTCTGGGTGCACAGCACGGGCGTGAGCCCCTGCTGTGCGAGGGAGCCGCCGATCACCTCGGCGAAGGCCGGAAAGATCGGGTTCTGCAGCTCGGGCAGGACCAGGCCCACCAGGCGGGCCCGTTCGCCGCGCAGCTGGGTCGGGCGCTCGTATCCCAGCACGTCGAGCGCGCTCAGCACGGACTCGCGGGTCGTCCGGGAGACTCCGGGTTTGCCGTTGAGTACGCGGCTGACCGTGGCCTCACTGACCCCTACCTGCTTCGCCACCTGGGCAAGTCGTCGCGTCATGGCCGCAACGCTAGCGCAATCTTTGCAAACTACCGACTTCTTGCCGCAAGGTGCGTACGGGAAGGGTGACGGAGGGGGTGGCCCATGGAAGCCACGAGCCACCCCACCCCCGCCGAGCTCCCTAGGGGTTGATGTTGATCTTGAAGGTGGAGGTGGTGTTCCTGATGTCCTGGGCGTTGCCGCTCAACTTCAGCCCGTTGAAGGTGACCTCACCGACCGCGGGCCCCTGGCCCGACTCGGGCATCTCGTTGGCCCAGAGCCCGAAGCCGGACTTCGCGTCGAACGCGTCGCCGCTCTTGCGCGCACCGGTGATCGAGATGTCGGTGAGGACCGTGTCCTTGACCGGGTACTGCGGCTGCCCCCCGACGTAGTTCGTCTGGAACATGATTCCGCTGTACGTCGGGTCGACGATGTCCACGTGGGAGATCCGGATGCCCTGGAAGACCTTGGAGGCCGAGAACAGCCAGATGCCGGGGAAGGTCTGCGTCCCCCAGAAGTGTCCGCCTGCCCGTACGACCGACACGTTCTCGATCTCCGTGGGGCCGGTCCCGAACCCGTTCATCGGATAGCCGAAGTCCAGCGAACTCACGGTGATGCCGGAGTAGACGAGGGTGTCGGCGATGTGGATGTTGCGGAAGGTGTTGTCGTACCCGCCGTACACGGCCACACCCGCGGCCCGCCAGGTGAGAAGCGACGTCAGGTTCTCGTACACGTTGTTCTTCATGTCCGCGCCGCCCGAGTCGATCGCCGAGAACAGCGCGAAGCTGTCGTCCCCGGTGGCCCTCGCCTCGTTGTTGGTGACGTGGTTGTCGGTGGATCCGTTGGTCATGTTGATGCCGTCGGCGAACATGTTCCGGATCCTGGAGTTCTTGATCGTGACGTCGTCGGTGTTGGCGCCCCAGTAGAGGCACACCATGTGCTCGTTCCAGATGTTGTCGATCACGATGTCCGAGACGTTGGAGAAGTCGAACACCTTGCCCGGTCCGTCGATGCGGGACGTGTAGTTCCCGAAGTACGCGAAGTTCGAGAACGACGAACCCTTCGCGCTCGCCTCGGCGCGGAACCCGATGTCGGTGTTGTCCTGCGTGGCCGGGGCGTGGAAGCGGGTGTACCAGGGCCCCGCGCCGACGACCTTCACCGCCTTGCCGTAGACCTGGAACTTGCTGGCGGTGGAGTAGTCACCGGCCGGCAGATAGACGCCCACCAGGGCTCCTGTGGTGTCCATCCGGACCCTGTCCAGGGCGTTCTGCACATCCTGGTGGGTGAAACCCGCCGGCACGGCGTAGGTGGCCGGATCGGGGTTGGCGACCTGGGCGGCCTGTTCCAGGCTGACGAAGTCGATCGCGTAGGTGCTGGTGTTGGCCGCGTCCTTCTGCAGCCGGATCCTGCTGCCGGCCGGTACGGTCCGGCCCAGCATGACGTTCGCCTCGTCGTAGATGTGCCGGGGCGCTCCGGCGCCCGGCGAGTTGCCGGGGCCCGTCTCGTTCCCGTACAGCCACGCGTACTTCGAGGTGAGGTCGATCGCCTTCAGGTAGGTGCCGTCCACGTAGACGTTCAGCTTCGACTCGATGCCGCCGCCGGCCGCGGAGTCGGGGATGGAGAACCGGGTGACCAGGGTGTTCGTGGACGCCCTGGTGGTGAACTCGACGTAGTTGCCGGTGCCGTCGAGGGTGACCGCCCTGCGCCCCGACGCCTCGCCGGCCACGTCACCGACGGTCCGGTTGGGTCCGACCACCTTGGCCCCGCCGCCCGTGACGCCGTCCTCCGCCTCGTACATGTCGTACGGCATGTTGGCGCCCCGCCCGACGAACAGCGATTCGGTGCGGGTGTTGTTCTCACGCTTGACGGGCAGCTCGTTGGCGTCGGCGGCGACCACGATCTTCACCGTGTACGAGCCGTTGGCTGCCGTCCAGGTGCCGAGAGGGACCGGCGCCGTCGTGGAGCCGGCGGCGATGGCACCGTTGTGCGTCCCGGTGAGGGTCTTCACCGTGGCGCCCTTCGCGTCGAGCAGGTGCAGGGAGATCCCGTGGCTGCCGCTCGCGGAGGCCACGGTGCCCTGGTTCCGGAGGGCGACGGAGAAGGCCACGCTGTCGCCGTCGGCCGGGGCGGACGGGGCGGTGGTGACCGCGCTCGCGACGAGGTCCGAGCTGGAGACCGGCTTCACGACGAGCGGCGCGCCCGCGGTGTAGCGGTTGTCGGTCTCGTTCTGTTCGATGATCTCGCCCGCCGGGTCGACGACCGCACCCAGTGGGTAACTGCCCGCGTCGCGCGCCCCGATCCCGGCGGTGACCTGCGTGGAGGCGCCTGCGGCCAGGGCGCCCACCGAGGCGGTGGCGACCTTGGAGCCGCCCAGCTCGAAGTCGAGCTTGCCGGCGGGAGCGGCGAGGGCGCCCGTGTTGCGTACGGTCGCCGACAGCGTGATGGCGTCCGACTCCACCGGCGCGGCCGGGGAGGCCACGACGGCCGAGACCGTCAGGTTCGGGTTGGCGGCCGGCGCTCCCAGCACCTGGAACTCGGCGACCTGTCCGGCGCCGGACCCGCTGTTGGCGGTGAACTTCAGCTGGATGTCGGCGGCCTTGGCGGTGACCGGGATCGTCACCGTGTTGCCGGTGGCGGGACTGAACGCGTAGTCCTTGGCGGCGGCCAGGCTCGTGAAGGACGAGGCGCTCTGCTCCCGCCCGAGCACCTGGATGTTCTGGGTGCGTGCGCCCCAGCTGCTGTCGGGGTTGAGCTTCACCACGACGCTCTCGGTGTCGGCGTTGGACCCGAGCTTGACGGTGAGGGTGCTGGGGTAGCTGCCGCCGGCGCCCTCCCAGTAGGTGGTGAGCGCGTTGTCGTTGGCGTTGGCCGCGACGAACGTGTGGACCACGGACGAGGCGGTGATCGGCTTGCCTACGGCGAGGTTGGAGGCGGAGCCGGTCGAGCCGTTGCGGGTCACCGTGTTGCTGGCGCCGGATGTGTTGCCGGCCGCGTCCCTGGCCCGGACGGTGTAGCTGACGGTCGCGGTCGCGGGCTGCGTGTCGGTGTACGTGGTGACGTCGCCGGCCACACTCCCGCGGAGCACGTTGTTCGCATAGACGTCGTACCTGGTCACGCCCTTGTTGTCGGCGGACGCCTGCCAGGCCAGCCTGATCTGCCCCGCGGACGGTTCGGTGAAGGCCAGCCCGGAGGGGGCGGTGGGTGCCTGCGTGTCACCGGAGTCACCCTGGCGGGTGACGGTGTTGCTGTTGCCCGACACGTTGCCCGCCGCGTCCTTCGCCCGGACGTAGTAGGAGACGCTCTCACCGGCGGGACGGGTGTCGGTGTACGTGGTGACGTCCCCCGCGACGGTGGTCAGCAGTGTGTTTCCGGCGTAGACGTCGTAACCGGTGACGCCGGTGTCGTCCGAGGACGCCTTCCAGGTCAGCCTGATCTGCCCGGTGGACGGCTCGGTGAAGGCCAGGTCGGCGGGGGACGTGGGCGCCTGCGTGTCGCCGGTCCCGGGCCCGTAGACCTCCAGTTCGGAGACCTGCGCGGCCGGCTGGACCGAGTTGCCGGTGACGAGCACCCGCACGTGACGGGTGGTCGTGGCGTCGAAGGAGACGGTCACCGACTGCCCGCCCGCGGCGTCGAAGCCGTAGGCCCGGGAAGCGGTCAGATCGCTGAACTCCGAACCGTTGGTGCTGCCCTGGATCTTCAGCGTCTGGGTCCGCTGCGGCCAGCCGTCGGGCAGGCGCAGCACGACGCGGTTCACGCGGACGGAGGCGCCGAGGTCCGCCTGGATCCACTGCGGCAGCGCGTTGTTCCTGCTCTCCCAGTAGCTGGCCCGGTTGCCGTCGTTGCCGTGGGCCGCCACGTACGTCTCGGTGTGGCTGCTCGCGGTGAGGGTCTTGCCCGCCGCGAGGTCGGCCGACGACTCCTCGGCCTCGCCGACCTCCAGTTCGGAGAGCTGACCGTTGCGCCCCGCCGTGTTGGCCGTGATGTTCACCCGCACGAAGCGGGCCCTGGTGGCCGGGAAGGGGATCGTGACCGTGTTGGACGAGCCGGGTCCGAAGGTGTACGTCTCCGAGGTCTTCAGGGTCGAGAAGCTCGTGCCGTCCGCGCTCCCCTGGACGGAGAGTGTCTGTTTCCTGCTCTCCCATCCCGCGGGCAGCTTCAGTGTCACCTCGTCGATCCGGGCACTCTTGCCGAGGTCGGTCCGGACCCATTGCGGCAGTGACGTGCCGGACCCCTCCCAGTACGTCGCCTGGTTGCCGTCCGTCACGTTCCGGGCGGTGTACTCGCTGTCGGCACTGCTCGCCGTCGCGGTGCGGCCCGCGGCGATGCCCGGGCCGTCGGCCGCGACGGCGGTGAGCGACGGCCATCCGATCATCAGAAGACTGGTGGTGACGGCTGCGGAAACGGCTCGCCGTCTCCAGCGTTGGACTCTCATGGGTCCCCGATCTCCCGCCTCGGCACGGGGGCGCCGAGGGCGCGGCTCTGTCTGTGAGTTCCTGACCGTGCGGCTCTGTCCTGTGACGCCGTGACTCCGTGGCGCCTATTTGTGCACATACAGAGCCTTGATTTGCGTTTGGCGGTCAGAGAATTGCAGAGATCTGCGAGAGCGTCCACTGTTCAGACGGAACTCGGGACCCCGGAGCGATGCGGTGCCATCGCTCAACTGGCGAAGCTATGAGCTGAATTGGTGAGCCGACAACACGAGGGGAGCGCAATGAAAGGAGACCGCAAGCAACGCAAGCCGTTTGCGTGAGGGTGGAAGGTCGCAGAAAGCCCCTGCTCCATGGCACAGCAAGGAGCGGGGCCCGCGGATGCGGACCCCGCTCGCTCGGAGCCGTAGGGACGGTCGAGCCGTGGGGACGGTCAGAGCGCCCCGGCGTACAGCAGCCGGTCGGGCGAGCCCGCACCCAGATTCGTCAGCACACCGGTGGTCGCGTCGGCCGCGAGCCGGTCGGCGACCTCCTGCGGCGTCGCGTCCGGGTTCTCCTCCTTGAGGAGGGCGACGACCCCGGCCACGTGCGGGGCGGCCATGGACGTACCGCTGAGCGTCGAGGATCCGCCGCCGAGCCCGGCCGAGACGATGTCCACCCCGGGGGCGTACATCCACACGCAGGTACCCCAGTTGCTGAACGTCGCCTGACGGTCCTGGTCGTCACTGGCACCCACGGCCACCACGCCGTCGGCGCCCGCCGGGGAGACGTTGCAGGCGTCCTGGTCCTCGTTGCCCGCGGCCACGACGGGCAGGGTGCCCTGCTCCGCGAGCGCGGCGAACGCGTCGTCGACGGCCGACGAGGAAGGACCGCCGAGAGAGGCGTTGACCACTGCGGGCTGTTCGGCGTTCTGGGCGATCCAGTCGAGCCCGGCGATGACCCCGGCCCAGGTGCCCGAGCCCTCGCAGTTCAGGACACGCACCGGGACGAGGGAGGCGGAGCGGGCCACACCGTACGTCGCGCCGGCCACCGTACCGGCCACGTGCGTGCCGTGCCCGTTGCAGTCCTCGCCGTTGCGGCCGTCGTCGATGGCGTCGTAGCCGGCACCCACCCGGCCGCCGAACTCGCTGTGCGCGGACTCGATGCCCGTGTCCAGGATGTAGGCGGTCACCCCCTGGCCCGTCCCGGCCACGTCGTAGGCGCCGTCCAGCGGAAGCGTCCGCTGGTCGATCCGGTCCAGCCCCCAGCTCTCCGCCACCGCACGGGTCTCCGGCGTCGCCGCGACGGCGGGCGGGGCGACGGAGGCCTCGCTGTTCTCCTCGACGGCCTGGACACCGGCCGCGCCGCGGACCTTCTCCAGCTGGGCGGGGGTGAGCGAGGCGGCGAAGCCGCGCAGGACCTTGCTGTAGGTGAACAGGGGGGTGACCCCGATCTGCTCGGCCATGGCGTTCGGCGTCTGCCCGGTGGTGAGGGTGACGATGTACTGACCGGGCACGGCCCGGGTCGACTTCTGCACCGGCACCAGGATCTCGCCGGTGTCGGCCGTGGCAGGGGTGGTGCCGATCAGGGGGACGATCAGCAGTAGAGCGGCTGGTGCCCAGCGGGCGCGCTGGCCCATGTGTTCTCCCTAGGTGCGGAGGAGCCGATCGCGGACCCAGGACAGGTCCGCGAAGTGCGATCACCTGATCTTTCGTCCATATCCGGGGCGCCTTGAGCCGCGTACAGCCGGACAGCGCAACGACCGGGTACCAGGACAGGTCCATTCGGCCGATTCCATGAAAGGTTTCAGCCCACCACCGTGGGTGAACATAGACCTGCCCCGTCGGGGACGTCAATGCCGCACGCAGCAGCCTTTGCACCATCCCGCCAGATGGGGACCGATCCCGAAGGAGGGGTTGACAGGGACTGGTCACAACCATAGCTTCGCATGACTGAAACGATTCATCACCGCGCCGTTATGGAGCCGAGTTGTGATCAGCAGAAGACGACTGCTCAGCACCACCGCCGCCACCGCCGCGCTCGCCGCGGTGTCCGCGCCCGCAGCACACGGTGCCGGCCCGGCACGGGCCGCCGCCGGCCGGGCCCGCGTCACCGGGCCGACCGTCGAATACGTGCGCCACCCGCTCGGCCTGGACACCCCGCGGCCGAGACTCAGCTGGCCCGTGGCGTCGGACCGTCCGGGCGGGCGCCAGAGCGCCTACCAGCTGCGGGTCGCCACCTCCCCGGACCGCCTCGGGAAGCCCGATGTCTGGGACAGCGGCAAGGTCGTGTCCGAGCAGTCGGTGCTCGTCCCGTATGCGGGGCCGGAACCGGCGTCCAGGACGCGCTACCACTGGTCGGTGCGCGTCTGGGACGCCGAGGGCCGGGCTTCCGCCTGGAGTGATCCCTCCTGGTGGGAGACCGGGCTCCTGGCGGACTCCGACTGGTCGGCCGGATGGATCGGCGCACCCGCCGCGCTCACCGGCACGCCCGCGCTGGACGGTGCTTCCTGGATCTGGTTCCCCGAGGGGGATCCGGCGGCCGACGCACCCGCGGCCACACGGTGGTTCAGGGGGCGGGCGGACATTCCGCCGGGACTCGTCCGTGCCCGCCTGGTCATGACGGCCGACGACGGGTTCACCGCCCGGGTGAACGGGGTGGAGGTGGCCCACACCGAGGCGGACGGCCCCGCCCAGAACTGGCAGCGGCCCGTCCTCGTGGATGTCACGGCGCACCTCTCCCCCGGTGTCCAGGTGATCTCGGTGGCGGCCACGAACGCGGCCGCCGGACCGGCCGGGCTGCTGGGCGCGCTGGAGCTGACCACAGCCGACGGGGTGGTCACGCTCGTCACCGACGCGGGCTGGCGTTCCACCGACCGGGAGCCTTCGGGGGACTGGCACTCCGGCACCTACGACGACACCGGCTGGTCCACCGCCAAGGTCCTCGCCCCCTGGGGATCCGGACCCTGGGGCAGGGTACGGGCGGCCCACTCCCCCGCCGTCCAGTTGCGCCGGGAGTTCCGGCTGGGCCGCAAGCGGGTCGCGCGGGCCAGGCTGTACTCGACGGCGCTCGGCCTGTACGAGGTGCACCTGAACGGCAGGCGGGTCGGGGAGGACCGGCTCGCCCCCGGCTGGACCGACTACAACAAGCGCGTCCAGTACCAGACGTACGACGTGACCGGCCTGCTCGCACCGGGCGGCAACGCCCTCGGGGTCACGCTCGCGACGGGCTGGTACGCCGGGAACATCGCCTGGTTCGGCCCGCACCAGTACGGCGACCAGCCCGCCGTACTGGCCCAGTTGGAGGTGACCTTCACGGACGGCTCGACCGAGCGCTTGGTCTCGGGGTCCGGCTGGCGCGCCGCGGCCGGGCCCGTCACCGGTGCGGACCTCATGTCGGGCGAGGAGTACGACGCCCGGCTGGAGACCGACGGATGGACCCGCGCCGGGTTCGACGCGTCCGGGTGGCTCGCGGCGGATCCGGTGGACGGCGTCACCGCGGCGCTCGTCGCGCAGGTGGACGGAGCGTGCCGTGTGGCACAGGAGCTGACGGCCCGTGAGGTGACCGAGCCGCAGCCCGGGGTGTTCGTGTTCGACCTCGGGCAGAACATGGTGGGCACCCCGCGCCTCACCGTTTCGGGACCGGCCGGCACGAAGGTGCGGCTGCGGCACGCCGAGGTCCTGAACCCGGACGGCACCCTCTACACGGCCAACCTGCGCACCGCCCGCGCGACGGACACGTACACGCTCAAGGGCGGCGGGCGGGAGACGTACGAGCCCCGGTTCACGTTCCACGGCTTCCGCTACGTCGAGGTGACGGGCTATCCCGGCACGCCGGACCGTGACGCGGTCGTGGGCCGTGTCATCCACACCGCGGCTCCGTTCACGATGGACTTCACGACCGATGTGCCGATGCTCAACCAGCTGCACAGCAACATCACCTGGGGTCAGCGCGGCAACTTCCTCTCCATCCCGACCGACACCCCCGCACGTGACGAGCGCCTCGGCTGGACCGGTGACATCAACGTCTTCGCACCCACCGCCGCCTACACGATGGAGTCGGCGCGCTTCCTCACCAAGTGGCTGCACGACCTGCGCGACGACCAGGTCGCGGACGGCGCCTTCCCGAACGTCGCCCCGGACCTCCCGGGCGTCGGGAGTGGTGCGGCGGGCTGGGGCGACGCGGGCGTGACCGTGCCGTGGGCCCTCTACCAGGCGTACGGCGACGAGCGGGTGCTGGAGCAGTCCTGGTCCTCGATGCTGAGGTGGCTGACGTACCTGGAGGAGCACAGCAGCGGGCTCCTGCGGCCTGCCGACGGCTACGGCGACTGGCTCAACATCGAGGACGAGACACCGAAGGACGTCATCGGCACGGCGTACTTCGCCCACAGCGCCGACCTCGTCGCGCGTATCGCCGAGGCACTGGGCAAGGATCCGGCACCCTACCGGTCGCTGTTCGGCCGGGTGCGCGACGCGTTCCGGGCGGCCTACGTGACGGCGGGCGGCCGGGTGAAGGGCGACACGCAGACCGCCTATGTGCTGGCCCTGTCCATGGATCTGCTGACGGAGGCCGACCGCGGGCCCGCGGCCGACCGGCTGGTCGCCCTCATCGAGGCGAAGGACTGGCACCTGTCGACCGGGTTCCTCGGCACCCCGCGACTCCTCCCCGTACTGACCGACACGGGGCACACGGACGTCGCGTACCGGCTGCTGACGCAGCGGACCTTCCCGAGCTGGGGCTACCAGATAGACCGGGGCGCCACCACGATGTGGGAGCGCTGGGACTCCATCCGGCCGGACGGCAGCTTCCAGGACGCCGGGATGAACTCCTTCAACCACTACGCGTACGGCTCGGTGGGTGAGTGGATGTACGCGAACATCGCGGGCATCGCACCGGGCAGTCCGGGCTTCCGGAAGGTCGTCGTGCGGCCGCGTCCGGGCGGTGGGGTCACGCAGGCCGAGGGCCGGTTCGACTCCCGGTACGGCCCGGTCACCACACGCTGGAGGACGGACGCGGACGGCTTCGCCCTCAGGGTCGTGCTGCCCCCGAACACGACCGCCGAGGTGTGGGTCCCGGGCGGGGACGGGCGGAGTTCCGTCCAGGGTTCGGCGGAGTTCCTGCGGACGGACGAGGGGTGTGCGGTGTTCGCGGTGGGATCGGGAACCCACCGCTTCACCGCCTGACCCCCCTGGTCGGCCGGCGCACCGCGGCCACGCGCCGGTGGGACGGCCCGCAAGGACCGTCCCACCCCGTTCCGCTCCCCGCACCCGAACCGTCGGCCGGCGCCGGGAAGGGTCCGGCCGGCGTTCTAGTGGAAGGGCGTCGTGCCCGATGCCACGCGGAGGACCGCGACGTCCCGCGGGGGAAGCACCATGCCCCCGTCGGCGTCCGGCGCCGGGCCGGTCAGGGCCTCTCCGGCCACCGCGTCGAACGTGACGGGCTCGTCCGTACGGTTGACCAGGAACCAGTAGGACTCCGAGCCGTCGGTCCGTACGGTCAGCTCCACCAGCCCTCGCGCGCTCTCGGGCAGCTCGCTGGACACACCGGCGCCGGCCAGCAGGTCCTTCAGCACCTCGGGCAGCCCGTCGGTGCCCAGCCGGGTGGAGACGTAGGCGGCCGAGCCGCCGTCCGCCAGGTCCCGACGGGTGATGGCGGGGCGGCCGGCGTGGTCACCTGTCTCGTAGCGCGCGAGCACCTCGACCTCGGCGTCGGCCACGGTGATGTGGTCCGTCCACAAGGTGCCGGTGAGGCCGTTGTCGAGGCGTACGTCCACGTCCTCCAGCAGGGGTGCGAACTCCTCGACGCGGATGCCGAGCAGCTCACGCAGGGCTCCGGGGTATCCGCCGAGGTAGACGTGGTCGTTCTCGTCGACGACACCCGAGTAGTAGGTGGTGGCGAGGTGGCCTCCGCCGTGCACGTAGGCGTCCAGCCGGGCGGCGAGGGCCCGGGGGACGACGTGCAGGATGGGGGCCGCGACGAAGTCGTACCCGGTGAGGTCGGTCGTGGTGGTGACGACGTCCACCCGGACGCCCAGCGCCAGGAAGGCGGAGTACCAGTCGAGCGCCTCCTGCCGGTAGCGCAGCAGGGACGTCGGCTGGGAGTCGCGCTCGACGGCCCACCAAGACTCCCAGTCGTACACCAGGGCCGCACGCGCCGGCTCCCGCACGGAGCCGGTGACCGGGGTGAGTCCCTCCAGCGTCCGCCCGAGGGCTGCCACCGCGCGGAACAGCTCGCTGTCCGGACCGGCGTGCGGCACCATCGCGGAGTGGTACTTCTCGGCGCCCGCGGCGGACTGGCGCCACTGGAAGAAGCAGACCGCGTCGGCACCGTGGGCGACGTGGACCAGGGAGTCACGGGCGAGCTCGCCGCGGCTCTTGGCCAGGTTCACCGTCTGCCAGTTGACGGCACTGGTCGAGTGCTCCATCAGGAACCACGGCCTGCCCTCCGCGATGGAGTGCGTGAGGCCGGCGGAGAAGGAGAGCTCGTCCAGTCGCTGCGGGCCGGGGTGCGCGTAGTGGTCGTTGGAGACGAAGTCGATCTCGGCGGCCCAGTCGGGGTAGTTCATGGCCTTGGTCTCGCCCATCACCATGAAGTTGGTGGTGGCCGGGATCTCCGGGGTGATGCGCCGCAGGATCTCGCGCTCGGCGCGGAGGTAGTCCCTCAGCGCGTCGGAGGAGAACCGCTTGAAGTCGAGCTGCTGGGTCGGGTTGGCGTGGCTCGCGGCCAGCCGGGGCGGCTGGATCTGCTCCCATTCGCCGTAGTACTGCGACCAGAAGGAGGTCGCCCAGGCCCTGTTGAGCTCGTCGAGCGTGACGTAGCGGGCGCGGAGCCAGTCGCGGAAGGCACCGGCTGCGTCGTCCGAGTAGTCGTAGACGTTGTGGCAGCCGAGCTCGTTGGAGATGTGCCAGGCGGTCAGGGCCGGGTGGTCGCCGTAGCGGGTGGCCATGGCCTCCACGAGCTTCAGGGCGTACGTGCGGAACACCGGGGAGGTGGGCCGCCAGTGCTGCCGCGCGCCCTGGGAAAGCGTTTCGCCGGTGCGGGTGACCGGCAGGATCTCCGGGTGCTTGGTGGTGAGCCACGGCGGCGGCGAGGCGGTGGCGGTGGCGAGGTCCACCGCGATCCCGTTGTCGTGCAGCAGGTCGAGCACTTCGTCCAGCCAGTCGAAGTCCCAACGGTCCTCGGCGGGTTGCAGGCGGGCCCAGGAGAAGATCGCGACGGAGACGACGGTCACTCCGGCCTCACGCATGAGCCGGACGTCCTCCTTCCACACCTCGCGCGGCCACTGCTCCGGGTTGTAGTCGGCCCCGTAGGCGAATCGCGCGGTGCGGTCGTCGGAGGTCGGGCGCAGCCATGCGCGCTCGGAGGCGGAGGTCATGAGAATCCTTTCGGATACGAGAGGTGCGAGCACGACACAGGGGCGGCGCCTGTCGGACAGACGACCGCCCCTGTGCCAATTCAGTGGTGCGACGTCACTACTTGTTGACGTCGAAGCCCTGGTCGGTGCCGTAGTCGACGGCAGCCTTCTGCCAGGCCTTCAGTCCGTCGGCCAGCGTGGTGTCGGAGACGTACGCCTTGCCCACGGAGTCGTTGAAGATCGAGTTGGCGTAGACCTGGTACGGCAGGTACGACCAGCCGTCCGGCACCTGGCTGGCGGAGCGGGCGAAGATCTCGTTCGCCTTCTGGCCACCGAAGTACGGGAAGGCGGTGTCGAGGAACGACGCGGAGGTCAGGTCCGCCGTGGTCGCCGGGAAGGCGCCGGCCTTGATGCGGGTCTGGACGCCGTCCGAGTGGTTGGCGTACTCGTTGAACGCGTAGGCCAGGTCCTTGTTCTTGCCCGCCTTCATCACCGCGAGGGAGCTGCCCCCGTTCTCGGAGCTCACCTCGGC
>BMWJ01000014.1 GCA_014651175.1 Streptomyces clavifer
AGAGTAGGACGCCGCCGAACAATTATTCCGGGAAAGCCCCGTGCCCTTGTGGCACGGGGCTTTTCTGCGTTCCGGGCCGGTTCGGCCGCGCTCGCGGGCCCGATTCAGGTCGGGCGCCTCTGCGGAGTGGGGGACGTGCCGGCGCGGCCGCGGCGGAATCGCCGCACGCCTGGTTTTGAGCACCCCCTGATGCAGGGTATGCTTTAGCTCGTTGCCGCAGGGCAGCAGGCCCCAATAGCTCAGTCGGTAGAGCGTCTCCATGGTAAGGAGAAGGTCTGCGGTTCGATTCCGCATTGGGGCTCCGCAAAAGGAAAGGCCCCCCGCCACTGGCGGGGGGCCTTTCCCGTGTCCGGGGCCGGTCTCTAGAAGTGCTGCGGCTCCGGGACGCGCATCGCCAGGATGGCCATGTCGTCCGATGCGGGCTCCGCGGCGAAGCGCTCGACCGCCCGCAGGATGCGTCCCGCCACCGCGCCGGCCGTCAGGCCCGTACACATGGAGAGGACGTCGGCCAGGCCGTCGTCACCCAGCATGCGGGCACCCTCACGCCGTTCGGTGACTCCGTCCGTGACGCAGAGGAGCACGTCACCCGGGTCGAGGGTGACCTCCTGCTCGTACAGCTCCAGGTCCTCGATGACACCGAGCAGCGGCTGCGGCTCCGCAGCCGCCTCCACCGAGCCGTCCTGCCGCAGGCGCAGTGGGAGGGGATGTCCCGCACAGACGACCTTGAGGAGGGCGCTGCCGTCCTCCTGGGGCCACAGTTCCCCGTAGGGGAGCGTGAGGAAGCGGCTCCGTGCGCCCTCGTCGAGGATGGCGGCGTTGAGGCGCTCCAGCACCGCAGGGCCTCCGAAGCCCTCCCGGGCGAGCAGGCGCAGGGCATGCCGGGCGAGACCCGTGACCGCCGCTGCTTCCGGCCCCGTACCGCAGACGTCGCCGATGGCGAATCCGTAGGCTCCGTCGCGGATGGGGAACACGTCGTAGAAATCGCCGCCGACCTCGTTGCCTTCGCCCGCCGCGCGGTAGATGACCTCGATCTCGACGTTCGGCACATCGGGCAGGCCGGGCGGCAGCAGGCTGCGCTGGAGGGACTGGCTGATGGCCATGCGCTCCGAGTACAGGCGTGCGTTGTCCAGGGCCAGGGCGGCCCGGCGGGACAGGTCCTCGGCCAGTTCCAGGATCTCCTGGCGGAAGTGGTCGTCGGACGGCTTCCCGAGCGTCAGCATGCCGATCACCCGGTTCCTCGCCACCAGCGGCAGCACCACCGTCTCGCCACCCACCGCGGCAGCGGTGGCCAGCGTCGTGCGGGCCGCCACTCCCATGCTCAGGGGCGCGTCCCTGCCGAGCGTGCGCGTGGACACCTGCAGAGCGGCCCGGTGGCCGGCCGCGGCCGGGGCGGGCCAGATACGGGCTCCCGGCGCCGGGACCGGGTCCGGCGGGTCGATGGAGGACAGCAGCGCCTTCAGGCCGTCGATGCGCTCCTCGTCCTCGTGCAGGACGCAGGAGAGGTACGGGTCCGACGACTGGTCGGCGATCGTGTAGACGGCGCACCAGGTCGCCAGCGTCGGCACGGTCATCTGGGCCATCAGCGCCAGTGTCTGGTCCCTGTCCAGAGTGCCGGCCAGCAGGTCGGACGCCTCGACGAGGAACGACAGCGAACCGCGGCGCAGGCGCTCCAGCTCGCCGAGCCTGGCCGACTCGACGGCCAGCGCGATGCGGTCGGCGGCGAACTGGAGACGCAGGGCCTCCTCGTTGGTGTACCGCCCGGCCGCTTCGGCCGCGACACCCAGCGAACCGGTCAGCCGGCCCTCGACCTTGAGCGGGACCGTGACGACGGAGCGCATTCCCGTGTCGCTGAGCAGCGGCACGGCGCCCGGGACCGCTGTCAGGTCCTCGTGGACCGCCGGCATGCGGGCGGAGCCGTAGCGGCCCGTTCCGGCCTCGACGGGCACCCGGGCGAAACGCTGGCGGGCCGAAGGCAGACCGGTCGTCGCCCGGACCTCCAGCTCCGTCTCGTCGTCCGTGGCGAGCAGCAGGAAGGCGGAGTCGGCGTCGAGCATGTCGCGCGCCCGTTCGACCGTGCGCTGCAGCAGCCCGTCGAGGTCGTCCGGAGCGGGGGAGCCGATGAACACCTCGAACGGGTCCGTGGTGCGGTGCTCGGCCGAGAAGTCGGAGACGGGGGCGCGTGCGGGGGTCTGCAGCACCGCGCGCTCGTCGTCCCGCACGAGGAGGCAGACCGTGGACGGCTCGCCCTCGGTGTCGCGGACCCTGAGGTGCGAGGCGTACACCGGGATGACCCGGCCGTCCGCGCCGCGGATGCCGTAGCTGCCCTCCCAGCGGGAGAGCAGCAGGGCGTCGGCGACGCCGGTGCTGGTACCGGGGGTGTGCGGCCAGGCGGCGATGTCGGTGAGCTGCTTGCCGGTGACCTGCTCCGCCGCGTACCCGAAGAGGAAGTCCGCGTCGTCGTTCCACGCGGTGATGGAGCCGGAGCGGTCGATCTGGACGACGGCCACCCGCACGCGCTCGTCGGTGACCGGAAGCAGAGCCGTGGGCAGCAGCGGTCCCGCCGAACGGATGCCCACGGGCCGGTCCGGGAGATCGAGCTGGAACCAGACGTGCTTGTGCGCGGGGGAGTACTCCACCCCCCAGCGTGAGGCGAGGGCGGCGCAGAGCAGCAGGCCGCGGCCGCCCTCCCGGTCGGGGCTGCCGAAGTCCGGACCGGAACTCTGGAGCGGGATCTCCCGGTCCGGATAGTGGTCGGCGACCTCGACCCGTACGCCGTCCTCGGTACGCAGACAGAGGACGTCCGCGGCCGTACCCGCGTGCACGACCGCATTGGTCACGAGCTCGCTGGTCAGGACGACGGCGTCGTCGACGACATCGCTGTACCCCCACCCCTGGAGGGTGTCGCGGACGAAGGCGCGGGCTGTCGCCACCGATCGTCCGACCGGATCGAAGGTGGCAGCCGCGCGCGCGGTGATCACAGCACTCCCCATATGGTGTCTCGTCGCTTCCCCGAGTCCTGTGCCCGTTTCTCGCCGCTTCGATTCGCCTGCCAGGCTAGACGCTCACCGGGTGTCCCGGGTACACGAGGGCGGACTCGTGCACGCGGGCCCCACGGAGGTTGTGCGCGGGCGCACAACTATGGGGTCCCCGGTGAGGGAAATGAGGCAACCAGGGGACCTCGCACCCCGTCCGGTTCCCGCCTGGTACGTTTCAACGATTTGACGTCCGCATAGTCACCCGTCGACGGTGTGCTGTGGCGGTGAGCCAAAGTGGAAGTGGGCAAGCTTCCGATAACGGCCCGAGCGATACGGTCAACCCCTGCGGGAGGGACACGGTGGAGTCTGGCGTGGCGGCGCGGGGTTCAGGAACGCGCACAAAAGGCGGACAGCCCGTGAAGAAACAGCGCAATGGGACCATCGACGTGGACGCGGCAGCTCTGAACAGACTGCTGGCGGCCCTGGTGGCGATGCGCGACGGCAATTTCCGCAGGCGGCTGACCGTCTCGGGCGACGGCGTGCTCACGGAGATCGCAGCGGTCTTCAACGAGGTGGCCGACCGCAATCTGCACCTGACGGGCGAGCTCGCCCGGGTACGCCGTGTGGTCGGACGCGAGGGCAAGCTCACGGAACGCCTGGAGACCGGCGCCTGCGAGGGATCCTGGGCAGCCGCGATCGATGCCTCGAACGAGCTCGTCGACGACCTGGCACGCCCCGTGTCCGAGGTCGGCCGGGTGCTCGCCGCCGTCGCCGACGGTGATCTCGAGCAGCGCATGGAGCTGCGGTCGCACACCGCGGACGAGACGGTACGGCCGTTGCGGGGCGAGTTCCTGAGAGTCGCCCGTACGGTCAACAACCTGGTCGACCAGCTCTCCGCGTTCACCGAGCAGGTGACCCGGGTCGCGGTCGAGGTGGGCACCGAGGGCAAGCTGGGCGGGCAGGCCCAGGTGCGCGGCATGTCCGGGTCGTGGAAGGACCTCACGGACTCCGTGAACACCATGGCGTACCGGCTCACCGCGCAGGTCCGCGACATCGCCCTGGTGACGACGGCGGTCGCCAAGGGGGACCTGTCGCGGAAAGTCACCGTCCATGTGGCCGGCGAGATGCTCCAGCTGAAGAACACCGTCAACACGATGGTCGACCAGCTGTCCTCGTTCTCCTCCGAAGTGACCCGGGTCGCCCGCGAGGTGGGCACCGAGGGCGAGCTCGGCGGACAGGCGACGGTCCCGGGGGTGGCGGGGGTCTGGAAGGACCTCACCGACTCCGTCAACACGATGGCCGGGAACCTGACCTCCCAGGTGCGTGGCATCGCCGAGGTGACGACGGCGGTCGCCAACGGCGACCTGTCCCAGAAGGTCACGGTGAGCGCGCGCGGAGAGGTCGCGCAACTCGCCGAGACGATCAACCAGATGACCGAGACGCTGCGCACCTTCGCGGACGAAGTGACGCGGGTGGCCAGCGAGGTCGGTGGCGAGGGTCTGCTCGGCGGCCAGGCCCAGGTGCCCGGGGCGGCCGGGACGTGGAAGGACCTCACCGACTCGGTGAACACCGTCTTCCGGAACCTGACGACGCAGGTGCGGGACATCGCCCAGGTGACGACGGCGGTGGCCAGCGGTGACATGACGCAGAAGGTCACGGTCGACGTGGCCGGCGAGATGCTGGAGCTGAAGAACACCGTCAACACGATGGTGGACCAGCTCCAGGCATTCGGTTCGGAGGTCACCCGCGTCGCGCGCGAGGTCGGTGTCGAGGGCCGGCTGGGCGGGCAGGCCGAGGTGCCGGGGGCGGCCGGGACGTGGAAGGACCTCACCGACTCGGTGAACACCGCCTTCCGGAACCTGACGGGCCAGGTCCGTGACATCGCCCAGGTGACCACGGCCGTCGCCAACGGCGACCTCTCGCAGAAGGTCACGGTCGACGTGGCCGGCGAGATGCTGGAGCTGAAGAACACCGTCAACACGATGGTGGCGCAGCTGTCGAACTTCGCCGACCAGGTGACGCGGATGGCCCGCGACGTGGGCACGGAGGGCCGCCTCGGCGGCCAGGCGCGTGTCGACGGTGTCTCGGGTACGTGGAAGGAGCTCACCGACTCCGTCAACTTCATGGCGGGGAACCTGACCTCCCAGGTGCGTCAGATCGCCCAGGTGACGACGGCGGTGGCGCGGGGCGACCTGTCGCAGAAGATCGACGTGGACGCCCGGGGCGAGATCCTGGAGCTGAAGAACACCATCAACACGATGGTCGACCAGCTCTCCGCGTTCGCCGACCAGGTGACCCGGGTCGCCCGCGAGGTGGGCACGGACGGGCGGCTCGGCGGCCAGGCCCAGGTCCCCGGCGTGGCCGGCGTGTGGCGTGACCTGACGGACTCGGTGAACGGCATGGCGGGGAACCTCACCGCCCAGGTCCGCAACATCGCGCAGGTCGCCACGGCGGTGGCGCGGGGCGACCTCTCGCAGAAGATCGACGTGGACGCCCGGGGCGAGATCCTGGAGCTGAAGAACACCCTCAACACGATGGTCGACCAGCTGTCGAACTTCGCGGAGCAGGTGACCAGGGTCGCCCGCGAGGTGGGCACGGAGGGCATGCTGGGCGGCCAGGCGGAGGTGCAGGGTGTCTCCGGTACGTGGAAGGACCTCACCCAGTCCGTCAACGGCATGGCCAACAACCT
Organism: Streptomyces clavifer; assembly: GCA_014651175.1. Taxonomy (GTDB): domain Bacteria; phylum Actinomycetota; class Actinomycetes; order Streptomycetales; family Streptomycetaceae; genus Streptomyces; species Streptomyces clavifer. Next base: position 5,665 of record BMWJ01000014.1, read on the forward strand.
GACGCTCCAGGTGCGCAACATCGCCGAGGTGACCACCGCGGTCGCCAAGGGCGACCTCTCCAAGAAGATCACCGTCGACGCCAAGGGCGAGATCCTCGAACTGGTGACGACGGTCAACACGATGGTCGACCAGCTGCTCAACTTCGCCGACGAGGTGACGAGGGTGGCGCGCGAGGTGGGTACCGAGGGCATCCTCGGCGGCCAGGCCCGGGTGCGCGGTGCGACGGGTATCTGGAAGGACCTCAGCGACAACGTCAACCTGATGGCCAACAACCTGACCAGCCAGGTCCGCAACATCTCCCGGGTCTCGTCCGCGGTCGCCAACGGTGACCTGACGAAGAAGGTCACCGTGGAGGCGCGCGGCGAGGTCGCCGAGCTCGCCGACACCGTCAACACGATGGTGACGACCCTGTCCTCGTTCGCCGACGAGGTCACCCGGGTGGCGCGCGAGGTGGGCACCGAGGGCGAACTGGGCGGCCAGGCACGGGTCCCCGGGGTCTCGGGCACCTGGAAGGACCTCACCGAGTCGGTGAACTCGATGGCGGACAACCTGACCGGTCAGGTGCGTCAGATCGCCACGGTCACCACCGCCATCGCCAAGGGCGATCTCACCAAGAAGATCGACATCGACGCGCGCGGCGAGATCCTGGAACTGAAGAACACCATCAACACGATGGTGGCGCAGCTGTCGAACTTCGCCGACCAGGTGACCCGGGTGGCCCGTGAAGTGGGTACCGAGGGGCAGCTGGGCGGACAGGCCCGGGTGCGGGACGTCGACGGGACCTGGCGCGACCTGACCGAGTCGGTGAACGAGATGGCCGGGAACCTGACCCGTCAGGTGCGGGCCATCGCCGCGGTCGCCACCGCGGTGACCCGGGGCGATCTCAACCTCAAGATCGACGTCGACGCGGCCGGCGAGATCCAGGTGCTGCAGGACAACATCAACACGATGATCGCGAATCTGCGCGACACCACCCTGGCCAACAAGGAACAGGACTGGCTCAAGGGCAATCTCGCCCGGATCTCGGGCCTGATGCAGGGCCGCCGCGACCTGGACGACGTCGCCTCGCTCATCATGAGCGAGCTGACTCCGGTCGTCTCGGCCCAGCACGGTGCGTTCTTCCTGGCCATGACCACGGGCGACACCGACGAGGTGGGGGCCGACGGCGGCAAGGACAGCTCGTACGAGCTGCGCATGCGCGGGAGTTACGGTTACTCGGCCGGCTCGATGCCCACCTCCTTCCGGCCGGGCGAGACGCTCATCGGCACGGCGGCCGAGGAGAAGCGGACCATCCAGGTGGACAACGTGCCGCCGGGTTACCTGAAGATCTCCTCCGGCCTCGGCGAGGCTCCGCCCGCCCATGTGATCGTGCTGCCGGTCCTCTTCGAGGGCAAGGTCCTCGGGGTGATCGAACTGGCCTCGTTCCAGCCGTTCACACACATCCAGCGGGACTTCCTCAACCAGCTCGCCGAAATGATCGCGACGAGCGTCAACACGATCAGCGTCAACACGAAGACGGAGAAACTCCTGGAGCAGTCCCAGGAGCTCACCGAGCAGCTGCGTGACCGGTCCCAGGAGCTCGAGAACCGGCAGAAGGCGCTGCAGGCCTCCAACGCCGAACTGGAGGAGAAGGCCGAGCTGCTGGCGCAGCAGAACCGCGACATCGAGGTGAAGAACACCGAGATCGAGGAGGCCCGGCAGGTCCTGGAGGAGCGCGCCGAGCAGCTGGCGGTGTCGATGCGCTACAAGTCCGAGTTCCTGGCGAACATGTCGCACGAGCTGCGTACCCCGCTCAACTCGCTGCTCATCCTGGCCAAGCTGCTCGCGGACAACGCCGAGGGCAACCTCTCGCCGAAGCAGGTGGAGTTCGCCGAGACGATCCACGGGGCGGGTTCCGACCTGCTCCAGCTGATCAACGACATCCTGGACCTGTCCAAGGTCGAGGCGGGCAAGATGGACGTCAGCCCGACCCGGATCGCCCTGGTCCAGCTGGTCGACTACGTGGAGGCGACGTTCCGGCCGCTCACCGCGGAGAAGGGTCTCGACTTCTCCGTACGGGTGTCTCCGGAGCTGCCCGCGACACTGCACACGGACGAGCAGCGGCTGCTCCAGGTGCTGCGCAACCTGCTGTCCAACGCGGTCAAGTTCACCGACAGCGGGGCGGTGGAGCTGGTGATCCGGCCGGCCGGCGCCGATGTCCCGAACGCCATCAGGGAGCATCTGCTGGAGGCCGGTTCGCTGCGTGACGCGGACGGCGACCTGATCGCCTTCTCGGTCACCGACACCGGGATCGGTATCGCTTCCAGCAAGATGCTGGTGATCTTCGAAGCGTTCAAGCAGGCGGACGGCACGACCAGCCGCAAGTACGGGGGTACGGGGCTCGGCCTGTCCATCAGCCGGGAGATCGCACGGCTGCTGGGCGGTGAGATCCACGCGGCGAGTGAACCGGGACGTGGTTCGACGTTCACGCTGTACCTGCCGCTGCACCCGAGCGAGCTGCCGCCGCAGGGTTACCCGCAGATGGGACCCGGTCCGATCGAGATCCACGCCGGTTCCGGCGAAGCCCTGCAACTGGAGGCCTCGCAGCGGACCGGGGCCGAGCCGCCCCTGGGTGACCCGGCCAACTCCGCCGGTGTCTTCCGACGGCGCCGCAAGGCCCTGGGCGGGGCGTCCCAGCGGCCCGCCCTGGCCAACGGCAGGGCGGGCGAGGGGAGAGCGGCGTCCCAGGAGTGGGTGCAGGGTCCGCAGCAGGATCAGGAGCCGCGGAGGGCGTTCCGCTTCCGCGGGGAGAAGGTGCTGATCGTCGACGACGACATCCGCAACGTCTTCGCCCTGACCAGTGTGCTGGAACAGCACGGCCTGTCGGTGCTGTACGCGGAGAACGGACGCGAGGGCATCGAAGTCCTGGAGCAGCACGACGATGTGACGATCGTGCTGATGGACATCATGATGCCCGAGATGGACGGTTACGCCACGACGACGGCGATCCGGAGGATGCCCCAGTTCGCGGGACTTCCGATCGTCGCACTGACCGCGAAGGCGATGAAGGGCGACCGTGAGAAGGCGATCGACTGCGGTGCCTCCGACTGCGTCACCAAGCCGGTCGACTCCGATCATCTGCTGTCGGTGATGGAGAAGTGGATGCGCGGAGAGTGACCGGGCGGGGCCCGGCCCGCCGGGAACCGTCGACCGACCGTGCCCGAAAGGGTGTGAGTGACCGGAATCCGGGGAACCTTCTGGTCTCGCGCCGCGTTTTTGCTACGTGCACAGTGACATCGCGGTGACAGGGTGTGGCGACGGGCGGGGTGCGGCTACCATGACCGGCACAAGGGCGGACGGCGTAAGGGAGTCGTCCCCTGGGGCGGCACCCGGTGCGATTCCGGGGCGAGGAGGGCGGGCCATGGTGCAGAAGGCCAAGATCCTCCTGGTCGATGACCGGCCGGAGAATCTGCTGGCGCTGGAGGCGATCCTCTCGGCGCTCGATCAGACACTGGTGCGGGCATCGTCAGGGGAGGAAGCGCTCAAAGCGCTGCTCACGGACGACTTCGCGGTCATCCTGCTGGATGTGCAGATGCCCGGTATGGATGGGTTCGAGACGGCTGCGCACATCAAGCGGCGGGAGCGGACCCGGGACATCCCGATCATCTTCCTCACCGCGATCAACCACGGTCCGCACCACACCTTCCGCGGTTACGCGGCGGGCGCGGTGGACTACATCTCGAAGCCCTTCGACCCCTGGGTGCTGCGCGCCAAGGTCTCGGTGTTCGTCGAGCTGTACATGAAGAACTGCCAGCTGCGCGAACAGGCGGCCCTGCTGCGGCTGCAGCTCGAAGGCGGCGTGCACCCCGGTGCGGACGAGAGGGAGCCGGCGGGTCTGCTCGCGGAGCTCTCGGCGCGGCTCGCCGCCGTCGAGGAGCAGGCGGAGGCGCTCTCCAAGCAGTTGGACGACGAGTCGGCGGACGCCGCGGCCGTGGCGACCGCCGCGCACCTCGAGCGCAAGCTCACCGGACTGCGCCGTGCGCTCGACGCGCTGGAGCCCGGTACCGGCGGTTCGGCGACGGCCCTGCCTTCGCGGAACTGACCTCCGGCGGTTGAGGGCGCGTCAGTTCGGCGCCCTCACAGGGCGACACGGACGGGTGAAGGCGTAGGCACACGTGTCCACCGCCGTCGGCACCGGTAACCTCAGTCACATGGCCTCACGTACGTCCGGCAAGGGTTCCCAGGGCACGGCGGGCACCGCGAAGCGCGTCGGCAGTACCCGGGGACCGGTGAAGAAAGCCGCGCCCGCCAAGAAGACCGCGGCGAAGAAGACCGTGCCCGCGAAGAAGGCACCCGCCAGGAAGGCGGCGCCCAGGAAGGTCGCACCCAAACCGGCACCGTCCCCCACCGGGGGGGTCTACCGCCTCGTCCGTGCCCTCTGGCTGGGGACGGCCCACGGCGTCGGTGCGGTGTTCCGCTCCATAGGGCGCGGCGCGAAGGGCCTGGACCCCGCGCACCGCAAGGACGGCCTCGCGCTGCTGCTCCTAGGCCTCGGGCTGATCGTCGCGGCGGGCACGTGGTCGCGTCTTCAGGGCCCCGTCGGCGACCTCGTCGAGATGCTCGTCACCGGGGCGTTCGGCCGGCTCGACCTGCTCGTGCCGATACTGCTCGTCGCCGTCGGCGTCCGGCTGATCCTCTATCCGGAGAAGCCGGAGGCCAACGGCCGCATCGTCATCGGCCTGTCCGCGCTCGTCGTCGGAGTGCTGGGCCAGATCCACATCGCCTGCGGATCGCCGGGCCGCGAGGATGGTACCGCCGCCATGCAGGACGCGGGCGGGCTGATCGGCTGGGCCGCCTCCAAGCCCCTCGTCTTCACGATGGGCGAGGTGCTCGCCGTTCCGCTGCTCCTGCTGCTGACCGTCTTCGGGCTCCTGGTCGTCACGGCCACGCCGGTCAACGCCATCCCGCAGCGGCTGCGGCAGCTCGGCGTGCGGCTCGGCATCGTGGCCCCGGCGCAGGAGCCCGAGGAGGACGGCGACGACGAGCGTTACGACGAGCAGTGGCGCGACGCGCTGCCCGAGGGCTCCCGACGGTCTCCGGCCCGTGGGCCGGGGACGGACGACGTGTACGACGCGGACCCGGTCGAGGGGGAGGCGCCGGCAAGACGGCGCCGGCCGCGCAAGACCTCGGCCCAGCCCGCGATGAACCGCACCCTGGACGCCGTGGACGTGGCGGCAGCCGCCGCGGCCGCGCTCGACGGAGCGGTGATGAACGGCATGCCGCCGTCGCCGGTCGTCGCCGACCTGACGCAGGGAGTCTCCGCCGACCGTGAGCGGAGCGGCACACCGGTGCCCGGAGCCCGAGCGGCCGAGAAGGTCCCCCCGGGAGGCCGGGACGCCGGAGAGACCGCGGGCTCGCGGTCCGGCGGCGTACCCGACCTGACCAAGCCGGTCCCCGAGCGTTCCCAGCCGCTGCCCGCCCGAGCCGAACAGCTCCAGCTCTCCGGCGACATCACCTACTCCCTGCCGTCGCTCGACCTGCTGGAGCGCGGGGGCCCCGGCAAGACGCGCAGCGCGGCCAACGACGCGGTCGTCGCGTCACTGACGACCGTCTTCACGGAGTTCAAGGTCGACGCGTCCGTCACCGGCTTCACCCGCGGACCGACGGTCACGCGGTACGAGGTGGAGCTCGGCCCGGCCGTCAAGGTCGAGCGGATCACCGCCCTCACCAAGAACATCGCGTACGCCGTCGCCAGCCCGGACGTCCGGATCATCTCCCCGATCCCGGGCAAGTCCGCGGTCGGAATCGAAATCCCCAACTCCGACCGGGAGATGGTCAACCTCGGCGACGTCCTGCGCCTCGCGGACGCGGCCGAGGACGACCACCCCATGCTGGTGGCGCTCGGCAAGAACGTCGAGGGCGGCTACGAGATGGCCAACCTCGCGAAGATGCCGCACGTCCTGGTGGCGGGGGCGACCGGCTCCGGCAAGTCCTCCTGCATCAACTGCCTGATCACCTCGGTCATGGTGCGGGCCACCCCGGAGGACGTCCGGATGGTGCTCGTCGACCCCAAGCGCGTCGAGCTCACCGCGTACGAAGGCATCCCGCACCTGATCACGCCGATCATCACCAACCCGAAGAAGGCCGCCGAGGCCCTCCAGTGGGTCGTACGCGAGATGGACCTGCGCTACGACGACCTCGCGGCGTACGGGTACCGGCACATCGACGACTTCAACCACGCCGTGCGCAGCGGCAAGGCCAAGGCCCCCGAAGGCAGCGAGCGGGAGCTCAGCCCCTACCCGTACCTGCTGGTCATCGTCGACGAGCTCGCGGACCTGATGATGGTCGCACCGCGTGACGTCGAGGACTCGATCGTCCGCATCACCCAGCTGGCGCGTGCTGCGGGCATCCATCTGGTGCTGGCCACGCAGCGTCCCTCGGTCGACGTGGTGACCGGTCTGATCAAGGCGAATGTCCCGTCCCGGCTGGCGTTCGCCACGTCCTCGCTCGCCGACAGCCGCGTCATCCTCGATCAGCCCGGTGCCGAGAAGCTCATCGGTAAGGGTGACGGGCTGTTCCTGCCGATGGGGGCGAACAAGCCGACCCGCATGCAGGGGGCCTTCGTCACCGAGGACGAGGTCGCGGCGATCGTGCAGCACTGCAAGGATCAGATGGCGCCGGTCTTCCGCGAGGACGTGGTGGTCGGTACCAAGCAGAAGAAGGAGATCGACGAGGACATCGGTGACGACCTCGATCTGCTCTGCCAGGCGGCCGAGCTCGTCGTCTCCACGCAGTTCGGCTCGACGTCCATGCTCCAGCGCAAGCTCCGGGTCGGCTTCGCGAAGGCCGGCCGGCTCATGGACCTGATGGAGTCGCGCAACATCGTCGGCCCCAGCGAGGGTTCCAAGGCGCGCGATGTCATGGTGAAACCGGACGAACTCGACGGGGTGTTGGCAGTGATCCGTGGGGAAACCGCTCCGTAGGAGTTTCGCGCGCAACCGTTTCGCCCGGTCGTACGTCAAGGTGGAGGAAGGAGTACGGGATGATCAGTTCCGGACTCCGTCCCCCGCCCTGCCCGAGGGGCTGCCCGGCGAACCCGATGGCGTACAAAGTCGTCCCTCCCGGTTGCCCCACCCTTTCGTACCACCCCTAGACTGAACATCCAGCAGGTGGCTCACGCTCGAAAGGCGCCCACGTGTCCATCGGCAACTCCCCCGAAGACGACCGGCCTTCGCTCGGTCACGCGCTCCAGCAGGCTCGAATCGCCGCAGGTCTGACGGTCGAGGAAGTCAGCAGCTCCACCCGGGTGCGCATCCCCATCGTGCACGCGATCGAGGCGGACGACTTCTCCCGCTGCGGCGGCGACGTGTACGCACGCGGTCACATCCGCATGCTCGCCCAAGCCGTCCGGCTCGACCCGGATCCGCTGATCGCGCAGTTCGACGCCGAACACGGCGGCCGTCCTGCGCCCACTCCGGCGGCGCCGCTGTTCGAGGCGGAACGGATCCGCTCCGAACCCCGTCGGCCGAACTGGACCGCGGCCATGGTCGCGGCGATCGTGGCCGTGGTCGGGTTCGTCGGCTTCACGCTGTTCAACGGCGACGACGACTCCGGCACGGCCCAGGTCGCCGAAGGTTCGACACCCGACAGGACCACTCCCGAACCCACTGCCACCAAGCCCGCCGATCCCAAGCCCGTGCCCTCCGAAAGCGCCATCGCCGCCGCCCCTCGCGACAAGGTGACGGTGAAGCTGAGCGCCACCGAGGGCAAGAGCTGGATCTCCGCCAAGGACCACAACGGACGGCTGCTCTTCGACGGGCTGCTGCTCCAGGGCGACTCCAAGACCTTCCAGGACAAGGAGCGGGTCGACCTCGTCCTCGGTGACGCCGGAGCCATCGAGCTCTTCGTCAACGGCAAGAAGGTCGACGACCGGTTCGAGCCGGGACAGGTCGAACGGCTCTCGTACACGAAGGGTGACCCCGAGGTCGGCTGACCTCGCGCCCCGCAGATCGGTGAGCATCCGGCGGCCCTGCCGGGAGCTCACCGTTCCTGTTTTCTCGTGCGCGGCACCGCTCCGCCGGTCACTCGCTGTAGCGGTGAACCCTGCACGGCAGGACGCGGTCCGGGACAAAGTAGTCTTGAGCCCATGCCCGAACGCCGTACCGTCGCCCTTGTCACTCTTGGCTGCGCCCGTAACGAGGTGGACTCGGAAGAGCTCGCAGGCCGCTTGGCAGCGGACGGCTGGGATCTCGTCGAGAACGCCTCCGACGCGGATGTCGCCGTCGTCAACACCTGTGGATTCGTCGAGGCCGCCAAGAAGGACTCCGTCGACGCCCTGCTCGAAGCCAATGATCTGAAGGATCACGGCAGAACCCAGGCCGTCGTGGCCGTCGGCTGCATGGCCGAGCGCTACGGCAAGGACCTCGCCGAGGCGCTGCCGGAAGCGGACGGAGTCCTCGGATTCGACGACTACGCCGACATCTCCGACCGCCTGCAGACCATCCTCAACGGTGGCATCCACGCCTCCCACACCCCGCGCGACCGGCGCAAGCTGCTCCCGATCAGCCCGGCCGAGCGCCAGGACGCCGCCGTCGCGCTGCCCGGGCACGCCCAGGAGATCACGCCGGCCCCCGCGGACCTGCCGGACGGCGTCGCGCCGGTCTCCGGGCCCCGGGCACCGCTGCGCCGCAGGCTGGGCACCAGCCCGGTCGCCTCGGTGAAGCTCGCGTCCGGCTGCGACCGCCGCTGCTCGTTCTGCGCCATTCCCTCCTTCCGCGGTTCCTTCATCTCCCGGCGCCCCTCGGACGTGCTGGGCGAGACGCGCTGGCTCGCCGAGCAGGGCGTCAAGGAGGTCATGCTGGTCTCCGAGAACAACACGTCGTACGGCAAGGACCTCGGTGACATCAGGCTCCTGGAGACCCTGCTGCCCGAGCTCGCCGACGTCGACGGCATCGAGCGGATCCGGGTCAGCTACCTGCAGCCCGCGGAGATGCGCCCGGGGCTGATCGACGTACTGACCTCGACCCCGAAGGTCGCGCCCTACTTCGACCTCTCCTTCCAGCACTCCGCCCCCGGCGTGCTCCGGGCGATGCGCAGGTTCGGCGACACGGACCGCTTCCTGGAGCTCCTGGACACCATCCGCGGCAAGGCGCCGCAGGCCGGGGCCCGGTCGAACTTCATCGTGGGCTTCCCGGGGGAGACCGAGGCGGACCTCGCCGAGCTGGAGCGCTTCCTGACCGGAGCGCGGCTGGACGCCATCGGTGTCTTCGGTTACTCCGACGAGGAGGGCACCGAGGCCGTCGGATACGAGAACAAGCTCGACGCCGACGTCATCGCCGAACGCCTCGCCCACATCTCGCAGCTGGCCGAGGAGCTCACCTCGCAGCGTGCCGAGGAGCGGGTCGGCGAGACGCTCCAGGTCCTCGTCGAATCCGTGGAGTCCGACGAGGACGGAGAGGTCGCGGTGGGCCGCGCCGCCCACCAGGCACCGGAAACGGACGGCCATGTCGTCTTCACCACACGCGAGGGACTCGTGCCGGGCCTTATGGTCGAGGCAAAGGCAGTGGGCACCGAGGGAGTGGACCTCGTGGCCGAACACCACGAGCTTGCGGAGGCAGCCAGATGACGGGAGCCCCGGCATCCGCGGCAGGCGGCTCCGGCGCGACGCCGGTACCCCGCGGCGGCATGCTGGGCGCGGGAGCCGTCAATCAGGCCGGCCTGTGGAACATCGCCAACATCCTCACCATGGTGCGGCTGCTGCTGGTCCCGGGCTTCGTCATGCTGCTCCTGCACGACGGCGGTTACGACCCGGTCTGGCGTTCGTTCGCCTGGGCGGCCTTCGCCGTCGCGATGATCACGGACCTCTTCGACGGTCATCTCGCACGCGCGTACAACCTCGTCACGGACTTCGGGAAGATCGCCGACCCGATCGCCGACAAAGCGATCATGGGCGCGGCCCTGATCGCCCTGTCCTCGCTCGGGGATCTTCCGTGGTGGATCACCGGAGTAATCCTCTTCCGTGAGCTCGGCATCACGCTCATGCGGTTCTGGGTCATCCGGCACGCGGTGATCCCGGCCAGTCGCGGCGGCAAGGTGAAGACGCTGGCGCAGGGCACGGCCGTCGGCATGTACGTCCTGGTACTGACCGGGCCGTTGGCCACCCTCCGCTTCTGGGTGATGCTGGCCGCCGTCGCGCTGACGGTGGTCACGGGTCTCGACTACGTGCGCCAGGCCGTCGTGCTGCGCCGCAAGGGTCTCGCCGCGGAGCGCGCCGCGGCCAGGGAAGGGATCGCGGCGGCGGCGGACGCCGGCGACGCGGGCCCGATCGCGGGTATGGGCGCGGGCGGCGCTGCGGGTGACGCGGGCCCGGTCGTGGGCACGTCCGCGAGCCACGCCGTCGGCGAAGGCGTCGTGGAGCCCGTCGCTGGGGCCCGGGGTGCGGCGGAGGCCGACCGGTGACGTCCGGAGCGGCCCGGGTGCTGCGGCGGCTGCAGGAGCGCGGTGAGACGCTCGCCGTCGCCGAATCCCTCACGGGCGGTCTGGTGGCCGCGGAGCTGACGTCGGTGCCCGGAGCCTCGCGGTCGTTCCGCGGGTCCGTCACGGCCTACGCAACGCCCCTCAAGCGGGACCTGCTGGGCGTCGACGGGGGCCTGCTCGCCGAACGGGGTGCGGTCGACCCGGATGTCGCGCTCGCGATGGCGGCCGGCGTACGGCGGGCCCTGGGAGCGGACTGGGGTGTGTCGACCACCGGTGTCGCCGGCCCCGATCCGCAGGACGGCAAGGCCGTCGGCACGGTCCACGTGGCCGTTTCCGGGCCGGGAGGCGTGCGGAAAGTCGCCGAGCTGAGGTTGAACGGTGGGCGGACGGACATCCGTAGAGAGAGTGTGCGGAGCCTGCTCGAACTGCTCTCCGGCGAACTCGGCGAAAATGCGGGGGCACAGGATACGGAACAGAACGGGGGGAATTGATGTTTGCAGCCCTGAGTGAACACGACATCGCTCCCCGCACGGCCGCAGCGCAAGGCGGTACGGTGGGGCGTGAAGGATGCGGCTACGCGGTCCGAGGAGGGAGCCACCGATGATTCTGCTCCGTCGCCTGCTTGGTGACGTGCTGCGTCGGCAGCGCCAGCGCCAAGGCCGTACTCTGCGCGAAGTCTCCTCGTCCGCCCGAGTCTCGCTCGGCTATCTCTCCGAGGTGGAGCGGGGGCAGAAGGAGGCATCCTCCGAGCTGCTCTCCGCCATTTGCGACGCGCTTGACGTACGGATGTCCGAGCTCATGCGTGAAGTGAGCGATGAACTGTCCCTGGCCGAGCTGGCCGAGTCGGCAGCAGCCAGCGACCCGGTGCCCGTGCCGGTGCGCCCCATGCTCAATTCGGTCTCCGTGGCGTCGGTGGCAGGTGTGCCGACGGGACGGGTGACCATCAAGGCGCCCGCGGAAGCGGTGGATGTCGTCGCCGCCTGACCTGCGCGGTTCATGGTGAACCGAGAGCCCCGGCCGGCCCCTCATGGGGTCGGCCGGGGCTCTCGGCATTCCGGGTGTGTGCGCGGGCGGACGCCGGGCAGGCGTGGGTGTGAGGCCTGGTGGCGTGGCCGGGTCGGCCCCTCCGGCACGCCACTCGAATGACCGTTTTGCGTTGTATATGCCATCGTGGACGGGTGGTAGGCCGAACAGCTATCTGATCGGAGAAGTGCATGTCTGTCGTGAAGAGCCCACTGTCCGAAGGCGACCGCAAGGTTGTGGGAGACGCCCTCCAAGGAGCTCTGGTCGACCTGATCGACCTCTCCCTGGCGGCCAAGCAGGTCCATTGGAATGTGGTCGGCCCGCGCTTCCGGTCCGTGCACCTTCAGCTCGACGAGGTCGTGGACACGGCGCGGCAGCACTCGGACACCGTCGCGGAGAGGGCCTCCGCGATCGGCGTCAATCCGGACGGGCGGTCCCGCACCCTCGCGAAGACCACGGCCATCGATTCCGTGCCTGACGGCTGGATCAAGGACGTGGACGCGGTACGGGCCCTCGTGGACGCCCTCCGTGTGGTGATCGACCGCATGAGGGAGCGCATCGAGGTGACCGCCGAGCCCGACCCCGTCAGCCAGGACATCCTGATCACGCTGACGGCGGACCTGGAGAAGCACGCGTGGATGTTCCAGGCGGAGAGCGCCTGACCGTCCGCCCCACCGACCACCCGACCAGCGAGCGAGGAGCAGAAGATGACCGACGACAACACCGTGGACAAGCTCAAGGGCAAGGCGAAGGAAGCGACCGGCAAGCTCACCGGGGACCGGCGCAAGGAGTCCGAGGGCAAGACCGATCAGGCCAAGGCCAAGGCCGGAGGCGCGATGGGCGAGGCCGGTGAACGCGCCAAGGGCATGAAGGACTCGCTGACCGACGACGACGGGCGTTAGGGCCGCCGGACGACGGGCGTCAGGGCCTTCAAGGGTCTCGCCCGGTCGCACGGTTGCCGTGCCCCCGCCTTTTCCCGAGGCGGGGGCACAGCCATGGGATGCGGACGACGCAGGATGCAGGCGGAGGGGTCCCGGGGGAAACTGCGTGAAGGGCCGCGGTTCACCCGCTCCAGGACGGCCCCGGGAAAGAGCGTGCGACGTCGTCCTGTTCGCGCCCGTACGCCGGACAGTGCACCGATGCGCCCCTCCCACGAAGAGATCGTGCCGTACGGGCATCGGCCGGAGGAGGCAGTCATGGTGCGCCGATGGGTGCCGCTGCTCGTCCTGGGCGGCGTGTGGTGGTGGGCGGTGCTGCGGCTGCTGCTGGAGCCGCAGCACGCGGGCCTCGTCGAGGGCGCGGTGGCCGCGGGCGGGTGGGGTCTGAGCCTGCTGCCCGTACACGTCGCGGCGACCGGACGGCCCGCGCGCCCGCCCGCGCGGGCCGATGGCGGGCCGGCGCAGGGTGGTGGCGGCGCCTCCGCGCCCGGTGCTCACGGCGGGCCCGGGCCGGAGCGGCCGGACTCCTGACGGAGCGCGGCTCCCAGTGACTCTCAAGCGGTGGGCCCCGACTGGCACCGCGGACACCAGTAGGTGGGGCGGTAGGCCTGGTCCGCCTTGCGGATCGGCGTGCGACAGCGCAGGCAGGGCCGGCGGCCGCGGCCGTAGACGAACAGCCGCTCGTGCGTGCGGCCCCGGCCGTAGGCGGCGGTGGGGCCCGTCGTGGTCCGGTCGGGGCGGTCACGGTTGGCTTCCAGGAGCTGTTTGGCGGTGCCGACCAGACGTGTGGCCAGCGGCAGGGCGAGCTCGCCCACCGGCAGCCAGGGCGTGACACGGGCCATGAAGCAGAGCTCGCACTTGTAGACATTGCCGATTCCGGCCAGATTTCGCTGGTCCAGCAGCGCCTCGCCCAGGGGGCGCCCGGGCTCCGCGAGGAGATTGCGCAGGGCGGTGTCCGGATCCCAGCCGGGCCCCAGCAGATCGGGACCGAGGTGGCCGACGACCTGTTCCTCGTCCTTGGTGCGGAGGAGCTCGAGAACGGGGAGGCGATAGCCGACGGCGGTGCGCTCCGCGGTGCCCAGCACGGCCCGGATCTGGTGGTCGGGTCCGCCCCGCCAGCGTTCGCCCGGGCCGTAGACGCGCCAGGCACCGTCCATGCGCAGATGGCTGTGGAGGGTGAGACCGTCCTCGATGCGGGTGAGGAGGTGCTTGCCGCGTGCGGTGACATCGAGGACGGTCCGGCCGGTCAGGTCGGCCAGGGCGAACCGGGGCACCCGCAGATCGGAGCGGGTCAGCACATGACCCGCGAGCGCCGTGTCGAGACGCTTGGCGGTCTGCAGGACGGTGTCACCTTCGGGCATGTCTCCATGATGCGCGGCCCGGAGCCGTACGGGGCGGGCGACAGCCCGGCCGGCCCCGGGCAGGCACCCCGCACGGGCTCAGGCGCGCAGACGCAGCCCTCTCGGAGTGGCGAGGAAGCCGGCAGCCTCCAGGGTGCGCCCCAGGGGGGAGGTGAGGGACGAGACGCCATTGGTGCGCTCCACGGTGACCGTGCCGAGCATTCCCGCGCGGGCCGCCGACGCGAGTGCCTCGGCCGCCGCGACGAGTGCCGGATCAGCGGGGTCGGCCGGCCAGGCCAGCAGCGTCTTGCCGCCGCGCTCCATGTACAGCGTCAGCTCACCGTCGACCAGGACGACCAGGGCTCCCGCCTTGCGGCCCGGCTTGTGCCCCGCGCCGTCGGGGGGCTCGGGCCAGGACAGCGCGGCGCCGTACGCGTTGGCCGGATCGGCGGCCGCGAGGACCAGTGCCCGGGGGGCCGTGCCGGGGTCGGTGCGGTCGCGGGCGGTGGATGCGGCCCTCAGCCGGTCCACGGCGCCGTCCATCGCGAACTGCGCGGCTCCCAGGCCCTCGACGACGTACCCGCGGCGCGCCTGACCGCTGTCCTCGAACGCGGCGAGGATGCGGTACGTCGCGGAGAACCCGCCCTCGACACCCTCCGCCTGCACCGCGCCGCGTGTCACCACCCCGTGGCGGTCGAGGAGTGTCCTGGCCAGCGCGTGCGCGCGGTGGGTCGGTTCGGGCTCCGCCGGGGGCAGCAGGGACCACCGGCCCGACACGGTCGGCGGGCCGGTGCGGGAGGCGGTACGGGCGGCCGCGGTCAGCGACCCGTAACGGCCGCGCGGCACATTGCGCTTCGCGCGGTGTGCGGTCGCGCCCGCCGTGCGGCCCGAGCCGAGGAGCGAACGCAGCGGGGCGAGGGTGTCGTTGGTGAGGCGGCCGGACCAGACCAGGTCCCAGAGGACGTCGGCCAGTTGGGGGTCCGTACTGTCCGGGTGGGTGGTGGCGCGCACCTGATCGGCGATCTGCCGGAAGAAGAGGCCGTACCCCCCGGAGAGGACCGCGAGGACCGATTCGTGCAGCGCGGTCTCCTCGAGCGGATGGGGCGGCGGCAGGAGCAGCGGTGCGCTGTCGGCGAGGTAGAGGGACAGCCAGCCGTCCTTCCCGGGGAGCGAGCCCGAACCGGCCCAGACGACCTCGCCCGTGGTCGTGAGCTCGTCGAGCAGCGCGGGGGAGTACCCGGCGACCCGGCTCGGCAGGATCAGCTTCTCCAGGGCCGACGCGGGGACCGGGGCGCCCTGCAACTGCTCGATGGCCCGGGCCAGCCCGTCGATCCCGCGCAGGCTGTTGTCGCCGAGGTGCTGCCACTGGGGCAGGAAGCCCGCCAGTGCGGCGGGTGGCACCGGCTCCAGCTCCTGGCGGAGCGCGGCGAGCGACCGGCGGCGCAGGCGCCGCAGCACTGTGGCGTCGCACCACTCCTGGCCGATGCCCGCGGGATGGAACTCTCCCTGGACGACGCGGCCCGATGCGGCGAGCCGCTGCAGCGCACCCTCCGTGACGGCGGCACCGAGGCCGAAGCGGCTCGCGGCGCGGGTGGTGGTGAACGGGCCGTGCGTGCGGGCATGACGGGCGAGGAGGTCGCCGAGCGGATCCTTCACCGGCTCGGTGAAGGCCTCGGGAACGCCCACGGGCAGCGCGGTACCGAGCGCGTCCCGCAGCCGGCCCGCGTCCTCGATGGCCGCCCAGTGGGGGGATCCGCCGATGCGCACCCGGATGGCCCGCCGGGCCGTCTCCAGCTCCTGCGCCCACTGCGGCTCGGCACCGCGCTCGGCCAGCTCGGCGTCGGTCAGCGGGCCGAGCACACGCAGGAGATCGGCCACTCCCTCGACGTCCTTGATCCGCCTGTCCTCGGTCAGCCACTGCAGTTCCCGCTCCAGCTCGCCGAGGACATCGGCGTCGAGCAGCTCGCGGAGCTCCGCCTGGCCGAGCAGCTCGGCCAGCAGATGGGAGTCGAGCGAGAGCGCGGCGGCCCGCCGTTCGGCGAGCGGGGAGTCGCCCTCGTACAGGAACTGTGCGACGTAGCCGAAAAGGAGCGAGCGGGCGAAAGGCGAGGGCTCGGGGGTGGTCACCTCGACCAGGCGGATGCGGCGCGCCTCCAGGTCGCCCATCAGTTCCGTGAGACCGGGGACGTCGAAGACGTCCTGGAGACACTCCCGGACCGCCTCCAGGACGATCGGGAAGGAACCGAACTCGGAGGCCACCTGCAGCAGCTGGGACGCGCGCTGCCGCTGCTGCCAGAGCGGGGTGCGCTTTCCGGGACTGCGCCGGGGCAGCAGCAGGGCGCGCGCGGCGCATTCGCGGAACCGGGAGGCGAACAGGGCCGAACCGCCGACCTGTTCGGTGACGACCTGGCTGATCTCCCCCTTGTCGAAGACCACGTCGGCGGCGCTGACGGGCGGCTGGTCGCTGTCGTAGCCGCCGCCGGGGAAGACCTGGCCCGGGTCGGTGCGACCGGGAGCACGGTCCGCCTCCCCGCCCGTATCCGCCGGTGCGGGATCGAAGTCGAGGAGATCCAGACCCATCAGATCGGCGTCGGGCAGCCGCAGCACGATGCCGTCGTCCGCGTGCATGACCTGCGCGTCCATGCCGTACCGCTCGCTGAGCCGGGCGGACAGGGCGAGTGCCCACGGGGCGTGCACCTGGGCGCCGAACGGCGAATGCACCACGACCCGCCAGTCACCCAGCTCGTCGCGGAAGCGCTCGACGAGGATCGTCCGGTCGTCGGGGACGTGGCCGCAGGCACGTCGCTGCTCGTCCAGGTACGACAGGATGTTCTCCGCAGCCCACGCGTCGAGGCCCGCGGCGAGCAACCGGAGCCGGGCGTCCTCGGGGGAGAGCCCGCCGATCTCCCGCAGGAAAGCGCCCAGGGCACGGCCCAGCTCCAGCGGGCGGCCCAGCTGGTCGCCCTTCCAGAAGGGCAGCCGTCCCGGGACACCGGGGGCCGGCGTGACCAGGACCCGGTCCCTGGTGATGTCCTCGATCCGCCAGGACGTCGTACCCAGCGTGAAGACGTCGCCGACCCGCGACTCGTAGACCATCTCCTCGTCCAGCTCACCGACCCGCCCGCCGCCCTTCTTCGGGTCGGACCCCGCCAGGAAGACGCCGAAGAGGCCGCGGTCGGGAATGGTGCCGCCCGAGGTGACGGCGAGCCGCTGGGCGCCAGGGCGGCCCGTGACCGTACCGGAGACGCGGTCCCACACCACGCGGGGGCGCAACTCCGCGAAGGCGTCGGACGGATAGCGTCCGGCGAGCATGTCGAGCACGGCGGTGAACGCGGATTCGGGGAGTGAGGCGAACGGCGCGGCCCGGCGGACGAGGGCCAGCAGGTCGTCCGCCTGCCGGCTGTCGAGCGCGACCACGGCGACGATCTGCTGGGCGAGGACGTCCAGCGGGTTGGACGGGATCCGCAGTGCCTCGATGGCACCCACGCGCATCCGTTCGGTGACGACGGCGGCCTGGATCAGGTCGCCCCGGTACTTGGGGAAGACCACACCGGTGGACACCGCACCCACTTGGTGGCCGGCCCGGCCCACCCGCTGCAGCCCCGAGGCGACGGACGGTGGCGACTCGACCTGGATCACCAGGTCGACCGCGCCCATGTCGATGCCCAGCTCCAGACTCGACGTGGCGACCACGGCGGGCAGCCGGCCCGCCTTGAGGTCCTCCTCGACCTGGGAGCGCTGCTCCTTGGAGACCGAGCCGTGGTGCGCGCGGGCGAGCAGCGCGGGCGCTCCCTTGGCCGCTCCGGACTGAGCCATGATCTCGGCGGGGGAGTGGGCCTCGGGCAGCGGTCCGACGGACGTCTCCTCCTCGAAGGCCTCGCCCGTCGCCCGCTCGTACGCGATCTCGTTGAGCCGGTTGCACAGGCGCTCCGCCAGCCGCCGTGAATTCGCGAACACGATCGTGGAGCGGTGCGCCTGGACGAGATCGGCGATGCGCTCCTCGACGTGCGGCCAGATGGACGGCTTCTCCGCCTCGCCCGTCCCGCCGTCGGTGGCCGGGGAGCCGCCCAGCTCGCCGAGATCCTCCACCGGGACGACGACGGACAGGTCGAACTCCTTGGCCGACGGGGGCTGGACGATCTCCACCCTGCGCTGCGGCGACAGGAACCGTGCCACCTCGTCGACCGGGCGGACCGTCGCCGACAGCCCGATACGCCGGGCGGGGCGCGGCAGCAGCTCGTCCAGACGCTCCAGGGAGACGGCGAGGTGGGCACCGCGCTTCGTGCCCGCGACGGCGTGCACCTCGTCCAGGATCACCGTCTCGACCCCCGCCAGCGCCTCCCGGGCCGAGGAGGTGAGCATCAGGAACAGCGATTCCGGAGTGGTGATGAGGATGTCCGGGGGCCTGGTCGCCATCGAGCGCCGCTCGGCCGGAGGGGTGTCGCCGGAGCGGATTCCCACCCGCACCTCCGGCTCGGGCATGCCCAGCCGCACCGACTCCTGGCGGATGCCCGTCAGCGGCGAGCGCAGATTGCGCTCCACATCGACCGCGAGCGCCTTCATGGGTGACACGTACAGCACGCGGCAGCGCTTCTTCGCCTCCGCGGGCGGCGGCACCGCTGCCAGCCGGTCCAGCGAGGCGAGGAAGGCGGCCAGCGTCTTCCCGGAACCGGTCGGGGCGACGACCAGCACGTCGGAACCCTCGCCGATGGCCTGCCAGGCGCCCTCCTGCGCCGCGGTGGGCGCGTCGAAGGCGCCCGTGAACCAGCTGCGGGTAGCGGGTGAGAACGAGTCGAGTGCGGAACCGGCCATGCCACCCATCGTGCACCCCGGCACTGACAACGGCCGGTGACGTGCCCGGCGCTCACCGGCCCGAACTGCGGGCAGGTGCCCGGACCTGCGGGAATGTCCGAATGGCGGCAACGGACCGCCGAATGAGTGGGGGATGCGCGGGCACTGCGCGCGGCCCCCACCCCGGAGGTGAGGTGCCTTCCTCCGGGCCGGGCACCCGCCCGTCGCGCTGCTGGGGCCCTCGAGAAGCCGTACGGGATGCTCCGCACACCTGCCTCACGGGAACGCTCCCCGGCCCGGCCCGGCCCGGCCCGGACGCCGGTCGCGGTTCAGCGGAGGCCGCGTCCGTACGCCCGGAGCGTCTGCAGGGCCTTGAGCGTCACGATCGGGCGCCCCTCCAGGGCCGTGCCGGGCGCCCACTGCCGCCAGCCGACCGGCCAGCCGCCGTCGGCCTGCTGCTCGTCCGCCAGGTGGTCCAGGCTGGTCTGCAGCTCGGCGTCGCTGAACCACCGGCGCGCGAAAGACCCGGGGGTGCGGGCGTAGTCGTAAGGGAAGTGGTGTTCCCCCGGCGCGTAACCCGGTGCCACCGGGTACTCGTCCCGCCGCCGCGGATCCAGCACCACCAGGTGCTGCTCACGGACCAGATGCCCCAGCCGGTCGGCAGCCGCTTCGGCACGGGCCCGGTCCGGGACGCCGTCCAGGAACGCGATCGCCGCCTCGATCTCGTACGGGTGCGACTGCTCCAGCGCGTCGACGGCGGCCCAGCAGAAGTCGGTGGCGCGGAACAGCCAGGCGTGCCACACCCGGTTGCGGTGCAGCAGTCCGACCACGGGCCCCGTCGTCAGCAGCTCGGCGGGCGGGTTGTCGACGACCGGGATGAAGGGGGCTGCGGGGTAGCCGCGCTGCGAGGGGTGCAGTGCGGGCAGCGCTCCTTCCTTCGTCGACGCGGCGGTCAGATAGCGGCAGATCCGTTCGACGCGCAGGCCGCCGCAACGACCGATCGAGTCGAGGACGCTCAGGGCGTGCGCGGTGTGCAGGGGCTGGCTCACCGGCCCGCGGAGATCGGGTTCCAGTGCGTGGCCGTAACCGCCGTCATCGTTCAGATGGGCGGCGAGGGCTGTCTCGACGGCGTCCGCGCTCCCCTCGAGGAAGAGATGGGCGAACCGCCGCTGCTCGAGGACACGGGCGGTGAGCCAGATGAACTGCTCGGCGCGGGCGAGGGTGTTTGCTCCGGTTCCAGCCATGGACCGACCGTAGAGGGCGAAGCACCGCCCGCAGGGCCCACCCGGCTCGGCTGCACTCTCAGGGGCGGGATACTGGAGGCATGCGGTTGACGATTTTCTGGGAGCGGATGGCGGACCACTTCGGTGAGGGGTACGCGGATTCCTTCGCACGCGACCATGTGATGGCCGAGCTCGGCGGCCGCACGGTGCACGAGGCACTGGCCGCGGGCTGGGAGGCCAAGGACGTCTGGCGCGGCGTCTGTTCGGCGGTCGGTATTCCGGCGGACAGGCGCTGAGCACCGCGATCCCGGCAGACGGGGGACAGGATGTACCAGCAGTGAGCGAGACTTCTCCCGTGGCACCGACAGACGAGACCGCTCAGACCCAGCCGCCCGCCTCACCGCCCGTCCCGCCGGCTGCTCCACCCAACCCGCCGCCCGGCACCGGTCCTGTCCGTATGCCCGGCTGGCTGCCGCGGGCCATGGTCATGGCGCTGGCGCTCTACGGTGTCTTCCAGCTGGGCAGCTGGGCCTTCTACCAGCTCATCGGACTGCTGACCAACGTCCTCATCGCCTTCTTCCTGGCGCTGGCCATCGAGCCGGCGGTGGGCCGCATGGCGGGACGCGGGATGCGGCGGGGGCTCGCCACCTTCCTCGTCTTCCTCGCTGTGCTGATCGCCGGGGTCGGCTTCGTCGTCATGCTCGGCTCGATGCTCGCCGGTCAGATCATCGACATGGTCGAGGAGTTCCCCAAGTACCTCGACTCGGTGATCAACTGGGTCAACCAGACCTTCCGCACCGAGCTCTCCCGGGTCGAGGTGCAGGACAGCCTGCTGCACTCCGACTGGCTCCAGAAGTACGTGCAGAACAGTGCGACCGGTGTGCTCGACGTCTCCACCACCGTGCTCGGCGGGCTGTTCCGGCTGCTGATGATCTTCCTGTTCTCGTTCTACTTCGCTGCCGACGGCCCCCGGCTGCGGCGGGCCCTGTGCTCCGTGCTGCCGCCCTCCCGGCAGACCGAGGTGCTGCGCGCCTGGGAGATCGCGGTGGACAAGACCGGCGGCTACATATACTCGCGCGGACTGATGGCGCTGATCTCCGGTGCGGCGCACTACATCCTGCTGGTGGTCCTCGGCGTGCCCTACGCGCCGGCGCTCGCGGTCTGGGTCGGCCTCGTCTCGCAGTTCATCCCCACGATCGGTACGTACCTGGCCGGTGCGTTGCCGATGCTGATCGCCTTCACCGTCAACCCCTGGTACGCACTGTGGGTTCTCGGTTTCGTCGTGGTCTACCAGCAGTTCGAGAACTACGTGCTGCAGCCGAAGCTCACGTCCAAGACGGTCGACATCCACCCCGCGGTCGCCTTCGGATCGGTGGTCGCGGGCACCGCGCTGATGGGGGCCGTGGGGGCCCTGATCGCCATCCCGGCCGTCGCGACGCTGCAGGCGTTCCTGGGCGTGTACGTGAAGCGCTACGACGTGACGGACGACCCGAGGGTGCAGGGGGCCCACCAGCGGCGCCGCGGCGAGCCGGTACTGAGACGGATCCGCAGGGCGGTCGGGGGCAACCGGGAACGCTGAGCCGGGACCGGCTCGGCGATCTCGCATGACATCGGCCGGCGGCCCGGACCCTCGGTCTCGGTGACGCGTCTCCGGACTCCGGGGCGTCCGCCGTCCGGATCGGCGATTCGCGGGTCCGCACCGGCTGTTCGCTCGACAGCGACTGCGCGTACCGGTGCACCGCCTCCTGCCTCCTGCCCCCGTGCGGTCGTCGCCCGCCCGGCGCACGCGGGTACGCGGAGACGGCGGAGCGAGCCGAAAAGTGACGGGATCACGCCGGTCTGCTCGGTGGCAGCCGCAGGCTTCGCCTCCTTGGCCACCGCCTGTTCGCCGAGGTGCGCGGTGGTCGCCCCGACGGCCTCCCGCCGGTCCGTCTCCGATCACACGGAGCGTTCGTGCGTCCCGTTGACGTACGCGGTGGTACCGGTCCCGTCCTTGGACGGACGGCGATGCCGTCGGCACCGCGTGCGTGTCCTCGGCGCCGGGCGTGGTCTCCTCCGGCTGGTCGCGCGGACCGCCCGGATCACTCGGAGATGTCGTCGCCCTCCTCGTCGCCATGGCCACGGGGAGGGCGGTGATGTGCCCGCCTTTGCTCGGCGAGATCGTGCTCGTGTCACGTTATAAGGCGATATTCTCGACTGCGTCGACCGGGTATCCCGCTCGCGGAGGCCCCGTGTGGTGCGCTTGACACCAAAATCGAACATCCATTCTTATGGAATTCCGGCCGGGTTTTTCCGGTCCCGGCCGCGGAGTTGTCCACAGGCCGGGAGGACGTCGATGCCCATTGTCAGTGGCAGGGGTTAGCGTCTGTGACGTGAAGCGATCGACTCAAGCAAATCGGGTGGAACCCATGGCAGGAACCGACCGCGAGAAGGCGTTGGACGCCGCACTCGCACAGATTGAACGGCAATTCGGCAAGGGCGCGGTCATGCGCCTCGGCGAGCGGCCGAACGAGCCGATCGAGGTGATCCCCACCGGATCGACCGCGCTCGACGTGGCGCTCGGCGTCGGCGGTCTGCCGCGCGGCCGTGTGGTGGAGGTGTACGGGCCGGAGTCCTCCGGTAAGACCACGCTGACGCTGCACGCCGTGGCGAACGCGCAGAAGCTCGGCGGATCGGTGGCCTTCATCGACGCGGAGCACGCTCTCGACCCCGAGTACGCGAAGAAGCTCGGCGTCGACATCGACAACCTCATCCTGTCGCAGCCGGACAACGGCGAACAGGCGCTGGAGATCGTGGACATGCTGGTCCGCTCCGGTGCGCTGGACCTGATCGTCATCGACTCCGTGGCGGCCCTGGTGCCCCGTGCGGAGATCGAGGGCGAGATGGGTGACTCGCACGTGGGTCTGCAGGCCCGTCTGATGAGCCAGGCGCTCCGGAAGATCACCAGCGCGCTCAACCAGTCCAAGACCACCGCGATCTTCATCAACCAGCTCCGCGAGAAGATCGGTGTGATGTTCGGCTCGCCGGAGACCACCACGGGTGGCCGGGCGCTGAAGTTCTACGCCTCGGTGCGTCTGGACATCCGCCGGATCGAGACGCTCAAGGACGGAACCGACGCGGTCGGCAACCGCACCCGCGTCAAGGTCGTCAAGAACAAGGTCGCGCCGCCGTTCAAGCAGGCCGAGTTCGACATCCTCTACGGCCAGGGCATCAGCCGCGAGGGCGGCCTGATCGACATGGGCGTGGACCACGGCTTCGTCCGCAAGGCCGGCGCCTGGTACACGTACGAGGGCGACCAGCTCGGCCAGGGCAAGGAGAACGCCCGCAACTTCCTCAAGGACAACCCCGATCTCGCGAATGAGATCGAGAAGAAGATCCTGGAGAAGCTCGGCATCGGCGTCCGTCCGGCGGACCCGGCGGAGGCAGCACCCGCCACCGCCGATGCGCCGGCGGCAGGTGCGGACGGTGCGGCGAAGTCGGTGCCCGCTCCCGCGGCCAAGGCCAAGCCCACCAAGACCGCGGCGGCCAAGAGCTAGGCCGTGACGCGTCGAACGGAGTGGTCGGGCACCGACCTGGGAGCGGTTCCCGGCCCGGGATCCACCGCAGAGCCCACCGAAGGCTCCACGGGACCCGGCCGGGGGGCTGGGTTCGGCGAGGGGTCGGGCCGTCGTTCCCGCTCCCGATCCAGAAGCAGCGGTTCCCCCTCTTCGTCGAGGGCCGAGAAGGGGGAACCGCAAGACCCGGTCGAGCAGGCGCGCAACATCTGTCTGAGGCTGCTCACCGGGACCCCGCGGACCCGTAAACAGCTCGCCGACGCCCTGCGCAAGCGGGAGATCCCCGATGAGGCGGCGGAGGAAGTGCTGTCGCGGTTCGTGGACGTCGGGCTGATCGACGACGCGGCGTTCGCGGACGCCTGGGTCGAGTCCCGGCACCACGGGAGAGGGCTGGCCCGTCGCGCCCTCGTGCGCGAGCTCCGCACCAAGGGCGTGGACTCCGCGGTGATCGACGAGGCGGTGGGGCAGCTCGACCCGGAGCAGGAGGAGGAGACCGCCAGGGAGCTGGTCGCGCGCAAGCTCCGCTCCACGCGCGGTCTCGACCGTGACAAGCGTCTGCGCCGGCTGGCGGGCATGCTCGCCCGCAAGGGATACGGGGAGGGGATGGCCCTGCGCGTGGTGCGGCAGGCACTCGAGGCGGAAGGCGAGGACACGGAAGGGCTGGACGAGCCGTTCTGAGGGGCCACGGAGTAGCAGCGCCACAGGGGGAGCCGAAGGTCCGCCGCGGGGGAGGGCGGACGGGGCGGCGGTACGGGGAAGACGCGCTGGGCGGTGGGACGGGCAGGACGGGGCGGGTGCAGCGGTGACGGAGGGGGTCACCGCTGCCCGCCGGTGGCTCGTCCGCCCGCCGTCCGGCCGGGGAGGGGTCGCGGCGGACCGGCGCCCCAGGACCGGGCCGCGGAACGGGCTGTTCGCCGCGCGCCGGTCCCCGGAGTCCCGCAGGGGACGCGCGGTTCCTCAGTGTCCCGCCAGGGACGCGCGGCGGATCGTGGAGTCGAGCAGCGACAGTGCCTCCGGGGCGGTGCGGCCGGGATGCCGGTTCCACGGACCGATCATTCCGGTCCAGCCCCGTGAGCGCAGTTCGGTGATCATCCATGCGCCGGCCCGGTCCACGGTGTCGAGCGAGCCGTAGCCGAGCCTGTGCGCGGTCAGCATGGCTCCGCACAGGCACCGTGCGCCGCGGGGGTTGCGGAGCCGGTACGGGGTGTTCTGCCAGCCCCACTCGGTCAGGATCTGCCGCGCGTAGCCGAGATGGACGGACGGACGCACATCCGGCTGCCCGACGCGGCGCCATGCGTGGAGGTGCTCGGGCAGGACCGCGCCGAGCCGCCCGGGGAGCCGGCGTTCTCCGGCGGACCGGGCGGGCAGCGCCCGCAGGGACTCGTCGATCAGCCGGTCGACGGGCACGGTCAGCAGATTCCGCCAGTCGGCCGGAGGCTGCGATGGAGTCGCCGCCGGCCGCTGCGGGTCCGGGGCGGGGAGGACCGGCTCGGGTGTGGTGTGCTCCCAGCCCGAGACGATCTGCTGCCACGCCTCCGAGTCGTGGAGCCGGGAGGCCTGGGCGTCGAGCTGGTCGGGGCTGGGGCGAACGGTTTCCATCGGCGCGACATCTCCGTACATTCCGATCCTCAGTGATGAGGTGAATGTCCGTCGCGCGGGGGGATCGCTCCACCGGGGAGCGGCGTTCGGGTGTGTCAGTGGGTCATTCGGCCCTGCCCGGGATCGGAAGGGCGACCGGTAGTCCCGCCGCGCGCCAGGCCTGGAAGCCGCCGATCAGATCCGTGGCCCTGCGAAGCCCCAGCTGACGCAGGGACGCGACCGCAAGACTCGACGCGTACCCCTCGTTGCAGATCACCACGACCGGTAGATCATGGCTCACCGCCTCCGGGGCGCGGTGGCTGCCCAGCGGGTCGAGCCGCCACTCCAGCTCGTTGCGCTCGATGACCAGCGCCCCGGGAATCAGGCCGTCCTTCTCGCGAAGGGCCGCGTACCGGATGTCCACCAGCAGCGCTCCCTCTGCGGCAGCGGCAGCGGCCTCCGCCGGGGCGATCCGTTCGTAGCCGGCCCGGGTCCGTTCCAGCAGTTCGTCGATCCCGACCCGCTCCACACCGTCCTGGGTGCCGCTCACTGCCAGTCCTCCGGGCGCTCGGTCTGCTCCAGGCGGAGCACCGCACCCACGCGGCTGTACCGGCGGATCAGCGGCAGGGGCGGGTAGTAGGCGTGTACGGAGACGGCGTGCTCCTGGCCGGATGCGTTCAGCACCTCGTGCACATGGTGCCGTCCGAACGCCCTGCCCCGTCCCGTCGTCAGCTCCCGGGTGCGGTCGATGCCCTCGTTCAGCTCGAGGGTCTTCCAGCCGTCGGCGGGCAGCCGGGCGGCCAGCGAGTGCTCCCTGAGGGCCCCCGAGGCGATGGTGAACGCCCCGATCGATTCGGCGTGGTCGTGCCAGCCGGTGCCCGTGCCGGGCGGCCAGCCGATCAGCCAGGCCTCACTCCCCCCGGGCCCCTCGAGCCGGAGCCAGGTGCGACCCTCGGGATCGAGCGGGAGCGCGGCGACGAGCGCGGCGTCGTCCGCCGTGCGGCGGACGAAGTCGAGCAGCTCCGCCGCTGTCGGACCGGACGCGGCTTCGGCAGCGGACACGGGCGTGGGCAGGGAAGGGGTGGGCGCAGACACAGAAACCGTCCTGAGAGTTCGCATGGGAGCGCGGTCGTGCGCAGAGACAGCACGTCGCGCCAGGGGGAGCGAGTCAGCAGGACGGGCGACACACGCAGCCCGCATAGCGGACGAGGTCCATATGGACCCTCCGCCACAGGCGCACATCGGTGTCGGTCATGATCTGGAGTACACCATGTGCGCCTGCGGCGGTCAATTGACGTCCGCGGTCCGGTCGGAGCCCGTGGGGGCGCGCCCCTCGTCCTCGGGCGCCGTGCCTACGGCACCACCGCGCGCCGCGTCGGCCGCGGCGTGCAGCTCCGCGGCGCGGACCCCGCTGAAGGCCGCCACGAGGTGGCCGTCCGGCCTGACCAGCAGCACCGTGTGGGCCGTCGCGCCCGGATAGCTCTCGGTGACCAGGAGCTCGGCCTTCGCGGGCAGGGCGTCCACGGCCTCCACCAGCCGGGGCATGACCCCCGCGGTCAGCCAGTGCCGCCGGTCCCACACCCCGGTCCCCGGGGCGACCAGGATCACCAGCAGATGCCCCTGCCCCAGCCGCTCGCGCAGTCGCACCGTTTTTCCGTCAGGCGCGGTCACCCGCACATCGGTGACCGGCGCACCGGGGGGCGTACCCACCGGAGTGTGTGCGCCGGTGTGCGGAGGCGAAAGAGGGGAGTACGTGTACGAGGGGGGCGCACCGAGGGGGCCGCACCCCAGGTGACCGTCGGCCAGCAAGGTGTCGTGCCCGCGTGCGCTGCCCGGTACCAGCGTCCGCAGGCCCGCGCCGCCCCGCAGTATCGGCAGCGACTGGTCGGCGGCGCGCAGCCGGGAGGCGACCGCGGCCCGGCGCTCCGCCTGGTAGCTGTCGAGCAGCACGTCGGAGGCGCCCTGATGCCAGGCCTGCGCCAGCTTCCAGGCCAGGTTCTCGGCGTCCCGCAGCCCTTCGTCCAGGCCCTGGGTGCCGAGCGCACCCAGCAGGTGGGCCGCGTCGCCGGCCAGGAAGGCCCGTTTCGACCGCCACCGCCGGGCCAGTCGGTGGTGCAGCGTGTACACACCGGTGTCCAGCAGCTCGTAGGCCGGGGTCTCGCCGCACCAGCCCGCCAGAGTGTCGCGGATCCTGGTGATCAGGGCGTCGGGGGTGACGAGCTCGCCGCGCGGCGGGAGGAGCCAGTCCAGCCGCCACACGTCGTCCGGCAGCGGACGCGCGGTGACCTCGGCGCCCCCGGTGCGCCAGGGCGGCGACCGGTGCAGCACGGCCTCGCCGGGCCAGGGCAGATCGACACGGAGGGCGGCGACGGCGTGCCGCTCCACCGCGGTCCTGCCGGGAAACCTGATGTCGAGGAGCTTGCGCACGGTGGACCTGGCGCCGTCGCAGCCGACCAGATAGCTCCCCCGCCACCAGGTCGAACCGGGCTCCCTGGTGTGCACCGTGACCCCGTCCGCGTCCTGCTCCAGCGTGTCGATCCGGCTGAACGGCACCATGCGCACCAGGCTCTGGGCGGCGACCGCGCGCCGCAGACCGCGGGTGAGGGAGTGCTGGGGCAGATGGACGGGAGCGGGAAGCGGAACCGCACCCTCCTCCTCGCCGAGCGGGACGGCGCGCACCAGCTGCTTGCGCCGCACGGACCGCCAGCCGGTCCAGCGCAGCCCCTCGTCGTGGAGCGCCGAGCAGCCGAGCCGTACGACCAGGTCCGCGGTGTCCTCGCGCAGTACGACCGTGCGGGCCGGGCGCGGCTCGTCCTTCCCGGGCCCTTCGTCGAGTACGACGGTGGGGACGCCCTGATCCGCGAGGGCGAGGGACAGCGCCAGACCGACCGGTCCGGCGCCGACGACGATCACCGGGTCCACGGTGCGTACCCTCCGGCCCTGGCAGTCGGAGCGGGGAGGGAGGAGGGGGTTGCGGCGGCGGGGGTTCGGGGCGCGATCACAGAACGTATGCAACCTATTGGTGGTGCTTGCGTCAAGTGACGCCGGAACGTGGCGGGGGGCGCGGCAACTGCGCCGGCGCCCCCCGCGGGTCAACTGTCGACGGACCGTCAGGTCGCGCGCCCGTCCTCGATCACGAGCGGCGCGGTGCCGATGGTGTCGAGGCCCCCACCGGGTCCGGTCCCGAGCGTCGCGCCCGTGCTCTTCTTCGCGCGGCGCAGCCTGCGTTCGAGCCAGCTCGCGAACGAGGTGATGGCGAAGTTCACCACGACGAAGATCAGCGCGATGATGGTGAAGCACGCGATCGTGTTCGCACCGTAGTTCGCGCTCATCGGCCGGACCGAAGCGAGCAGTTCGGGGAAGGTGAGGACGGCGCCGCCGAGCGCGGTGTCCTTCACGATGACCACGATCTGGCTGACGATCGCGGGCAGCATGGCGGTCACCGACTGCGGCAGCAGCACGTACCGCATCGTCTGGCCCTTGCGCATGCCGATCGCCTTCGCGGCGTCGGTCTGACCCTGCGGAAGCGACTGGATCCCGGCCCGCACGATCTCGGCGAGCACCGAGGCGTTGTACAGCACCAGGCCGGTGACGACGGCGTACAGCGGGCGCACGTCGCTCGCGATGTCGGTGAACTCGGAGTACGCGGCGTTCGCCGTGATCATCAGGATCAGGACGGGGATGGCGCGGAAGAACTCCACGACGACCCCGGACGGCACCCGCACCCGGCGGTGGTCGGAGAGCCGGCCGATACCGAACAGTGCTCCGAGCGGCAGGGCGATCAGCAGGGCGAAGAACGCGGCCTTGAGCGTGTTCTGGAGCCCGGGCCACAGATAGGTCACCCATGGCTGGGAGCTGGTGAAGAACGGCTCCCACTTGACCCAGTCGAGCTGGTGCTTCTCGTCGAGGCTGGTGTAGACCCACCAGCCCACGGCCGCGATGGCCACTACGAAGAAGACGGTGTACAGGATGTTGCGCTGTTTGGCGCGGGGCCCCTGTGCGTCGAAGAGGACGGACGTCGTCATCGTTTCACCGCCACCTTCTTGCTCACCCAGCCGAGGACGAGCCCGGTCGGAAGGGTGAGACAGATGAATCCGAACGCGAAGATGGCCGAGATCAGGATGAGTTGGGCCTCGGCCTCGATCATGTCCTTCATCAGGTACGCCGCTTCGACCACGCCGATCGCCGCTGCGACGGTGGTGTTCTTGGTCAGCGCGATCAGCACGTTGGCCAGGGGGTTCACGACCGAGCGGAACGCCTGCGGGAGGATGATCAGCCGCAGGACCTGGGTGAAGCTCAGCCCCAGCGCGCGTGCCGCTTCCGCCTGGCCCGCGGGGACCGTGTTGATGCCCGAACGCAGCGCCTCGCAGACGAAGGCCGCGGTATAGAGGGCGAGTGAGAGAACCGCGAGCCGGAAGTTGACGGTCTCGAAGTTGTCTCCGCCTCCAAGGGTGACCTGCAAGGTCTGGAAGAGGCCCAGAGACGCGAAGACGATGATGACGGTCAGTGGGATGTTACGGACAATGTTCACATAAGCGGTACCGAACCCGCGCATCAGGGGGACCGGGCCGACCCGCATGCCGGCCAGCAGCGTTCCCCATATGAGGGCACCGAGGGCGGAGTAGACGGTGAGTTTCACCGTTACCCAGAAGGCCCCCAGTAGGTCATAACCTTCAAGAAAGTCGAACACGATCTCCCGTGCTTCCACGTGTGGGGAGGGCTCGGTGCGCCGCCTCGCCGGCGGCGCACCTCATGTCGGCCCGGTTTCGGACCGCCCTGCGACGGCAGCCCTACTTGACGACGTTGCCGATCTCCGGCGCCTTCTCGTTCTTGTAGTTGGCGGGGCCGAAGTTGGCCTCGACCGCCTTGTCCCAGGAACCGTCCGAGACCATCTTGGTCAGCGCGGCGTCGACCTTCTTCTTGAGGTCGGCGTCACCCTTCTTCAGGCCGATGCCGTAGTTCTCGTTGGTCATCTTGAAGCCGGCCAGCTTGAACTTGCCCTTGTGGGCCTCCTGCGCCGCGTATCCGGCGAGGATGGAGTCGTCCGTGGTCAGCGCGTCGATGGCCTTGTTCTCCAGGCCGGTGAGGCACTCGGAGTAGCCGCCGTAGTTCTGCAGCTGAGCCTTGGGGGCCAGCTTCTCCTTGACGTTCTTCGCGGAGGTCGAACCGGTGACGGAACAGAGCTTCTTGTTGTTGAGGTCCTCGGGCGACTTGATGGTGTTGTCATCGGCCCGGACGAGGACGTCCTGGTGCGCCAGGAGGTACGGGCCGGCGAAGTCGACCTTCTGCAGACGCTCGTCGTTGATGGAGTACGTCGCAGCGATGAACTTCACGTCGCCGCGTTCGATCGCGGTCTCGCGGTCGGCGCTCTTCGTCTCGACGAACTCGATGTTCTTGGCGTCGAAGCCGAGCTCCTTGGCGATGTACGTGGCGACGTCGACGTCGAAGCCGGCGAACTTGCCGTCGGGCGTCTTCAGGCCGAGACCGGGCTGGTCGATCTTGATGCCGATCGTGATCTTCCCGCCGCCGCCGGAGCCCGCGGCGTCGTCCTTGTCTTCGGAGCCGCAGGCGGTGGCAGTGAGGGCGAGCGCGAGCACGGCGGCCGAGGCGGCGGTGACCTTACGAAGCTGCATGATGGAATTCCCTGGGGTTGACGCGATGTGAGTGGTCAGCTGGTCCGGAGAACAGCCGTGCGGGATCAGCTGGTCCGGAGAACAGCCGTGCGGGATCAGTGGTGAAGGATCTTCGAAAGGAAGTCCTTGGCCCGGTCACTGCGCGGGTTGCTGAAGAACTGGTCGGGCACTGCCTCTTCGACGATCTTCCCGTCGGCCATGAAGACGACCCTGTTGGCCGCCGACCTCGCGAAGCCCATCTCGTGGGTGACGACGACCATGGTCATCCCGTCCCGGGCGAGCTGCTGCATGACCTCCAGCACCTCGTTGATCATTTCCGGGTCGAGCGCGGACGTCGGCTCGTCGAACAGCATGACCTTGGGGTCCATCGCCAACGCGCGTGCGATGGCGACGCGTTGCTGCTGACCGCCGGACAGCTGCGAAGGGTACTTGTCGGCCTGCGTGGCCACGCCCACCCGGTCAAGCAGTGAACGAGCCTTCTGCTCCGCGGCAGCCTTGTCCGTCCTGCGGACCTTGAGCTGCCCCAGCATCACGTTCTCGAGCACCGTCTTGTGCGCGAAGAGATTGAACGACTGGAAGACCATGCCGACGTCGGAACGCAGCCTGGCCAGCTCCTTGCCCTCCTGGGGCAGCGGCTTGCCGTCGATCGTGATCGCGCCCGAGTCGATCGTCTCCAAGCGGTTGATCGTGCGGCACAGCGTGGACTTCCCGGACCCGGAGGGTCCGATGACGACGACGACCTCGCCACGGGCGATGGTCAGATCGATGTCCTGGAGCACATGCAGCGCGCCGAAGTGCTTGTTGACGTTGCTCAGTACGACAAGGTCGTCCCCCGCAGGTGCGGCATCCTCGGCGGCCTTGGTCACTGAAACTCCGCTCATCGGCTTTTTGCTCCGTCCTCCTCGGTTAGGGAAGGACCCTAGTGACGCAGTGCGACCAGCGTCATTACATCTGAGCGGAAATTGAGCATAACGATCCGGCCGCAACCGGACACTCCGTGTGAAGGGGACGCCTCGACGCCTGTGACGGCGTACCGGGTGGGTAACGGAAACCCGCTGGTAACGGGCAGGGGCTTGACTGGCGTACCCGTCATCGGAGTGGATGCCCTGGTGCGGTATGACGCGCGTCGTCGGCGTACGCGTGCTTCGCCGGCGGGACCGGCCGCGGCCATCACGCATAGTCTTCAACCGGCCCGGAAGACATGAGACGGGGGCCGGAAGGCATGAGACGGAGAGGGGGGCCATGAGACTGCTGCTCGTCGAGGACGACAACCACGTCGCGGCGGCCCTGTCCGCCGTGCTCGCGCGCCACGGGTTCCAGGTGGTGCACGCCCGCAGCGGCGAGGAGGCCCTGCAGGCGCTGCTGCCCGCGGACAAGGATCCCTTCGGGGTCGTGCTCCTCGACCTCGGCCTGCCCGACCAGGACGGCTACGAGGTCTGCGGCAAGATCCGCAAGCGATCGGCGATCCCCGTGATCATGGTGACCGCGCGGGCGGACGTCCGCTCGAGGATCCACGGTCTCAACCTCGGCGCGGACGACTACGTCACCAAGCCGTACGACACCGGCGAGCTCCTCGCCCGGATCCACGCCGTCGCCCGGCGCAGGACCGCCGGCGAGGACACCGGACCGACCCCGCTCGCGGCCCTGCGGTTCGGTCCGGTCCACATCGAGCTGCCGACCCGCCGGGTCAGCGTCGGGGGCCAGGAGGTCCAGCTGACCCGCAAGGAGTTCGACCTGCTCGCGCTGCTGGCGCAGCGCCCCGGTGTGGTCTTCCGCCGGGAGCAGATCATCAGCGAGGTGTGGCGGACCAGCTGGGAGGGAACGGGCCGCACCCTCGAGGTGCACGTCGCGTCGCTCCGCTCCAAGCTGCGGCTTCCCGCTCTGATCGAGACCGTGCGAGGCGTCGGCTACCGGCTCGTCGCGCCGTCCGGCTGAGGGCGTACGTTCCCTGTGCGCACCCGTCTGCTGCCCCTGCTCATCATCCTGATGGCCGCCGTTCTGCTCGCCCTGGGTGTCCCCCTGGCCGTCCAGGTGGCCGCCGCCGAACAGCAGCGCGTCGTCATCGACCGGATCGACGACATGGCGCGCTTCGCCGCGCTCGCCCAGTTCGTCAGCGAGCCCGTCGAGGGCAGCGACGAACGGCAGCGGATCCTCCAGACCGAACTCGAGTCCTACAACTCGGTGTACGGGATCAAGGCAGGCGTGTTCTACCGCGACGACAGGGCCCTCGCCAAGGCCCCCGCCTCCTGGCTGCTGCCCGAGTAGGGGGAGGGGCGCCAGGCGTTCAAGGAGGCCCTGCTCGGACGCCGTTCCCACGACCCGCCCCAGGTCTGGCCCTGGCAGGACGGCCGGGTCGTCGTCGCCTCACCCGTCGTGCGGGACGGTGACGTGGTCGCCGTCGTGGTGACCGACTCGCCCACCGGTGACATGCGCTCCCGGACGCTGCGCGGCTGGCTGCTCATCGGCCTCGGCGAGGCCGCGGCCATGCTGGTGGCGGTCGGTGCCGCCTTCCGCCTCACCGGATGGGTCCTCCTGCCCGTGCGGACCCTGGACGCGGCCACGCACGACATCGCCAGCGGCCGGATGCGGTCCCGGGTCGCCGCCTCCGGGGGGCCGCCGGAACTCAGACGACTGGCCCGGTCGTTCAACGAGATGGCCGACAACGTCGAGGACGTGCTGGAGCAGCAGCGCGCCTTCGTCGCCGATGCCTCGCACCAGCTGCGCAACCCGCTGGCCGCGCTGCTCCTGCGGATCGAGCTCCTCGCCCTGGAGCTCCCCGAGGGCAACGCGGAGATCGCCTCGGTGCGCACCGAGGGCAAGCGCCTCGCCCAGGTCCTGGACGACCTGCTCGACCTGGCCCTGGCCGAGCACGTGGAGCCGGACCTCCGGCTCACGGACATCGGCGCGCTGGCCGCCGAGCGCGTCGCCTCGTGGAGCCCGTACGCCGAGGAACAGGGCGTACGGCTGACGCTCGACGGCGCGGCGGCGATCACCGGCTGGGCGGACCCGATCGCCCTCTCCAGCGCGCTGGACGCCGTCATCGACAACGCGCTGAAGTTCACCCCGGAGGGCCAGGAGGTCCGGGTCACCGTCGGATCCGACGGCGCCGTCGCGACGGTCGTCGTGGCCGACCAGGGGCCCGGACTCACCGAACAGGAGCTGGAGCGCGTGGGCGACCGCTTCTGGCGCAGCAACCGGCACCAGAACATCAAGGGGTCCGGACTCGGCCTGTCCATCTCACGCGCGCTGCTGACCGCCGGCGGCGGCTCCATCGGCTACGGCACCAACGAGCCGCACGGTCTGCGGGTGACGGTCACCGTGCCGCGCACCGCACCGCACGCGTGAGCGCGGACGGTCAGGGCTTGGCCGAGCGGTAGTAGCGCTGGGCGCCGGTGTGCAGGGGCAGCGGATCGGTGTAGATCGCCGTCCGCAGGTCCACCAGCTGCGCCGCGTGGACCTCCCGTCCGATCCGGTCCCGGCTGTCGATGACGGTCCGCGTGAACGCCTCGGTCGTCAGCGGATCCGTACGGTCCGTGGTGATCAGCAGGTTGGCGACCGCGACCGTCTGCACGGCCATTCCCTGGTGCGCGTGGTCGTACGCGTCGGCCGGCATCGCGGCCGAGCGGTAGTGGCGGGTGGACCCACCGGCCGCCTGGAGCTCGCTGATCAGCGGATCCTCCAGCGGGACCAGCCGGATGGCGAACTTCTCCGCGAGGTCCTGCACCGCACCGGTCGGCAGTCCGCCGGACCAGAAGAAGGCGTCCAGCCGGCCGTCGGCCAGCCGCGCGGGCATCGTGTCGATGCCCGCCTCGACCGGGGTGATGTCCTCGGTCGGATCGACACCCGCCGCCTTCATCAGCCGGTCGGCGACGAGCAGCACCCCCGAGCCCTTCTGCCCCACGCCGACCCGGTGTCCCCGGAGGTCGGCGACCCGCCGGATCCCGGAGTCCCTGGGCACGACGAGCTGGACGTAGTCGTCGTAGAGGCGGACACAGCCGCGCAGCCGGTCGCCACCGGGCTTCCCGCTCTGCAGGTAGGTGGCGACGGCATCCGCGGTGGCGATCGTGAAGTCCGCCTTCCCCGTCGCCACCCGCTCGATGTTCTGCTGGGAGCCCTCGCTCGTCCTCAGCCGTATCGACACCTTGGGCATGTCCTTGGCCAGTGCACCCTCGAGCCGTTGCCCGTAGCGCTGGTACACCCCGCTGCGCACACCGGTGGAGAAGGTCAGTGAACCGCTGGGCTCCGGTTCCCCCAGGGGGGACACCCACCACAGCAGCAGCCCGAGAACGACCGCGGCGGCGGCGCCTCCCTGAAGGGTGCGTCGCCGGCCGAATCGGGACAGTGCGTGCAGCATGGCGCGATCCTGCCAGTCCGCGCCCCGTCCTGGCCAGGCCGGTCCGGGCAGGTGCCCAGGAGGCTCCGGCGGTGGGGGGAGCGCCATCACCGCCTACCCTTGTCCCATGACCAGCGGCAACCGGAGCGAAGCAGTGGACGTCAAGAAGAGCTACGAGGTGCGCACTTACGGGTGCCAGATGAACGTCCACGACTCCGAACGCTTGTCGGGGCTCCTCGAGGACGCCGGCTACGTGCCCGCCCCCGCGGGCTCCGACGGGGACGCCGACGTCGTGGTCTTCAACACGTGTGCGGTGCGTGAGAACGCCGACAACAAGCTCTACGGCAACCTCGGCCGTCTCGCCCTGATGAAGACCAAGCGCCCCGGGATGCAGATCGCCGTCGGTGGCTGCCTGGCGCAGAAGGACCGCGACACGATCGTCCAGCGGGCCCCCTGGGTCGATGTCGTCTTCGGTACGCACAACATCGGCAAGCTGCCGGTCCTGCTGGAGCGAGCCCGCGTCCAGGAGGAGGCGCAGATCGAGATCGCCGAGTCGCTCGAGGCGTTCCCCTCCACGCTGCCCACCCGCCGCGAGTCCGCGTACGCCGCCTGGGTGTCCATCTCCGTGGGCTGCAACAACACGTGCACGTTCTGCATCGTCCCCGCGCTGCGCGGCAAGGAGAAGGACCGCCGCACCGGCGACATCCTGGCCGAGATCGAGGCGCTCGTCGCCGAGGGAGTCAGCGAGATCACGCTGCTCGGCCAGAACGTGAACGCCTACGGCTCCGACATCGGCGACCGCGAGGCGTTCTCCAAGCTGCTGCGCGCCTGCGGCACCATCGAGGGGCTGGAACGCGTCCGCTTCACCTCACCCCACCCCCGTGACTTCACCGACGACGTGATCGCCGCGATGGCCGAGACGCCGAACGTCATGCCGCAGCTCCACATGCCGATGCAGTCGGGCTCGGACACCGTCCTGAAGGCCATGCGTCGCTCGTACCGGCAGGAGCGCTTCCTGGGGATCATCGAGAAGGTGCGTGCCGCGATGCCGGACGCCGCCATCTCCACCGACATCATCGTGGGCTTCCCCGGCGAGACCGAGGAGGACTTCGACCAGACGCTGCACGCGGTGCGCGAGGCCCGGTTCGCGAACGCCTTCACCTTCCAGTACTCCAAGCGCCCCGGGACGCCCGCCGCCGACATGGAGGGGCAGATCCCCAAGGAGGTCGTCCAGGAGCGCTACATGCGCCTGTCCGCCCTTCAGGA
Source organism: Streptomyces clavifer (assembly GCA_014651175.1). GTDB lineage: Bacteria > Actinomycetota > Actinomycetes > Streptomycetales > Streptomycetaceae > Streptomyces > Streptomyces clavifer. The sequence goes on from BMWJ01000014.1 coordinate 41,800, forward strand.
GGAGATCTCCTGGGAGGAGAACAAGAAGCAGGTCGGCCGCGTCATCGAGGTCATGGTCGCCGAGGGCGAGGGCCGCAAGGACGGCGCCACGCACCGCCTCTCCGGGCGTGCACCGGACAACCGCCTGGTGCACTTCACGAAGCCCGCCCAGGACGTGCGCCCCGGGGACGTCGTGACCGTGGAAATCACCTACGCCGCCCCGCACCACCTGCTCGCCGAGGGGGCGCCCCTGGGTGTCCGGCTCACCCGGTCGGGCGATGCCTGGGAGAAGCGCAACCGGGAGGCCGCCCCGAAGCCCGCCGGAGTCATGCTCGGGCTGCCCGGCATCGGAGCCCCCGTCCCGCTGCCCGCGGCGGCGGCTCCCGGGTGCGGCTCCGTCTGACGGCCGGAGGCGGTACCGGCGGCGGGTACGGGCCCGGAGCGGTCGGCGCAATCAGCTGCGGCGAGCCGTCGCAGTACGCTGACCGGCATGCTTGTCGCCGCCGCCGTCTGCCCCTGCCCGCCGCTGCTGGTTCCCGACGTGGCCGCGGGAGCCGCACCCGAACTCGACGCCGCGCGGAGCGCGTGCGCCGATGCCCTGGGTGTACTCGCCGCCGCACGGCCCGATCTGCTCGTCGTGGTCGGGCCCGCGGGCGCGGGCGGCTCCGGTTCGTTCCCGGAGGGCTCGGAGGGATCCTTCTCCGGGTTCGGCGTCGGCCTCACCGTGCGCCTGGGTGAGGTGCCCGAGGGGTCCCCGGTGCCGGAGCGCGGGCTCCCGGCGTCCCTCGCGGTCGGTGCCTGGCTACTGGCCCGCGCCCGGTGGACGGCCGCCCCGGCCGAAGGGCTCGGGGTGGAGGAGCGCTCCGCCGCCGCCGACTGCGAGCGGACCGGACGCGACCTGGCGGCGCGGGCGGACAGGGTCGCCCTGCTGGTGATGGGCGACGGCAGTGCCTGCCGCACGGTCAAGGCACCCGGGTACCTGGACGAGCGGGCGGTGGACTTCGACGCGGCGGCGGTGCGCGCCCTGGGCAGCGCCGACCTCGCGGCGCTGAGCGCGCTGGACGGCTCGCTCGCGTACGAGCTCAAGGTCTCGGGCCGGGCACCGTGGCAGGTGCTGGAAAGCGCGGCCCGGGGGGCAGGGCTCGGCGGTCAGCTGCTGTACGAGGACGCCCCGTACGGCGTGGGCTACGCCGTCGCCGCCTGGTCGTGAGCCGGGCCGTGCCGGTGTGCACGGAGCGGGCGTACGGCGGCCGGTGGATGCGGCAGGCGCGGTCGGGGACATGCGCGGGGCCGCGGAGTGAAGCACTCCGCGGCCCAGGCGCACCACCTTCCGGGCCGGGTCAGGACGCGGGAGGAGGGGGCGGGGTACCGCCCCCGTCCTTGTGGCCCAGGCGGTCGACCGCGTCCTTGGCCTTCTGCGTGCCGGACACGATCTTGTCGCTGTACTTGCCCTTGGTCCTTTGGTCGACCGTGCGGGCCGCCTTGTCGAGGCCCTGGTCGATCTTGCCCCCGTGCTGCTGCGCGAGGTCGCCGACCTTTTCCTTGGCCGGGGCCAGCTTGGCCTTCAGGTTGTCCAGGAAACCCATGGGTCACCTTCCGTGCTGGGGGACTGTGCTGACATTTTACCCGCGAGAGGGCAAAGCACGCGTCATTCACCGTGTCCGGCCGACCCTCCGGGGCGGCGATCGCAGCCCCCGGGACGGTGCCTCACTCGTTCGGGAAGCGTCCCGAAGTTTGAGACACTGTCTCAGTGAGAACATCAGCTCCCACCCCCCGCGTCATCACCGTCGTCGGTCCCACCGCTGCCGGAAAATCCGATCTGGGTGTGTATCTGGCCCAGCAGCTCGGGGGTGAGGTGGTCAACGCCGACTCCATGCAGCTCTACCGGGGGATGGACATCGGCACGGCGAAGCTGACGCCTCCGGAGCGCGGTGGGATCCCGCACCATCTGCTGGACATCTGGGACGTCACCGAGGCCGCCAGCGTGGCCGAGTACCAGCGCCTCGCCCGCGCGGAGATCGACCGGCTGCTGGCCGAGGGGCGCACTCCCGTACTGGTCGGCGGCTCGGGTCTCTACGTGAAGGGCGCGATCGACGCCCTGGAGTTCCCCGGTACGGACCCCGGGGTGCGCGCGAGGCTCGAACAGGAGCTGACGGAGAGCGGCTCCGGGGTCCTGCACACCCGTCTCGCCGCCGCGGACCCCGAGGCCGCCCGCGCGATCCTGGCCAGCAACGGGCGCCGCATCGTCCGCGCCCTGGAAGTCATCGAGATCACGGGCAAGCCCTTCACCGCCAACCTCCCGGGCGACGAAGCCGTGTACGAAGCCCTCCAGATCGGTGTGGACGTCGAGCGTCCGGAGCTGGACGAGCGGATCCGGGCCCGGGTGGACCGGATGTGGGAAGCCGGGCTGGTGGACGAGGTGCGCGCCCTGGAGGTCCTGGGGCTGCGCGACGGCCGCACCGCCTCCCGGGCGCTCGGCTACCAGCAGGTCCTCGCCGCGCTCGCGGGGGAGTGCACCGAGGACGAGGCGCGCGCCGAGACCGTACGCGCCACCAAACGCTTCGCGCGCCGCCAGGACTCGTGGTTCCGCCGCGACCCGCGCGTCCGGTGGCTGAGTGGCGCCGAGGAGCGGCGCGCGGAACTCCCGCACCGGGCGCTGGCGTTGGTCGAACGAGCGGTTACATCCTGATCACGTGATGGCATCGGGACGCTCCGCCCGTCATTCCGGTGCCCCCGGGCGTGCCATCATCGAGCATCGATCGACCAGTGGAGTCCGAGTAGGGGAGGGCGCGTGGCGATGGAGGCCGGCCCTCGCGACACAGACCGGGACGCACCCGATGCGCAGGACGAGACAGGACGCCTGAGCCCGGACGGGCCCGACGAGCACCACGTGCCCCCGGAGGTCGAGGTCGAGCTGCGCCCCGCCCGTCGGATGCGGATCTGGCAGCTCGCACCGATCGTCGTACTGGGCGCTCTCGGCTCCCTGATGTTCGCCTTCCCGCTCGCGTTCGAGTTCGGCGACGGCGGTGCCGTCGTGGCGATGCTGGGGCTGCTGATCAGCTCCTGTGCCGCGGGCTGGGGGATGATGGCGGCGCGGCGCGTGGGCCACACCTGGCCCGGCCTGGCCGCGAAGGAACCGGGCGAGCGGCCCGACTGGCGCGTGATCGCGCTGTACGTCGCCCTGTGCGCGGGAGTGGTCGCACTCGCCGTCTGGCGAGTGGCCCGCCTCCGCTCCTGAGCCGCGGACACCGCCGGTCCCGGTGGGCGGACCGGTTCCGCGGGCTGTCGCCGCGGCCTCGTACAGTTGGTCCGTGAGCACTTCGCAGATCCCCTTCCTCAAGGGCCACGGCACCGAGAACGACTTCGTGATCGTTCCCGACCCGGACAACGCCCTCGACCTGCCGGCCTCCGTCGTCGCACGGCTGTGCGACCGACGGGCGGGCATCGGCGGCGACGGTCTGCTGCACGTCGTCCGGTCCGCCGCGCACCCCGAGGCGTCGGACATGGCCGAGCAGGCCGAGTGGTTCATGGACTACCGCAACGCCGACGGTTCGATCGCCGAGATGTGCGGCAACGGGGTGCGCGTCTTCGCCCGCTACCTGCAGCGCGCCGGTCTCGTCGATGACGGCGATCTGGCCGTCGCCACCCGGGGCGGGGTCAAGCGGGTGCACCTCGCCAAGGACGGCGACGTCACGGTTTCCATGGGGCGGGCCGTGCTCCCCGGCAGCGGAGTCACCGTCACGGTGGACGGCCGCAGCTGGGACGCCCGCAACGTGAGCATGGGCAATCCGCACGCCGTCGCGTTCGTCGAGGACCTGGCCCACGCCGGGGACCTGCGCTCCGTACCGTCGTTCGGCCCGGCGTCCGTCTACCCGGACGGCGTCAACATCGAGTTCGTCGTGGACCGCGGACCGCGCCACGTGGCCATGCGCGTCCACGAGCGCGGCTCCGGCGAGACCCGCTCCTGCGGTACCGGCGCCTGCGCCGTGGCCGTGGCCGCCGCCCGAAGGGACGGTGTCGACCCCGCCGAGACCGGCTCGCCGGCCACGTACACGGTGGACCTCCCCGGTGGCACGCTGGTGATCACCGAGTACCCGGACGGCGGTGTCGACATGACGGGGCCCGCCGTGCTCGTCGCCGAAGGCGCGATCGATTCCGACTGGCTCGCGACGGCGCTCTAGGGCTTCGCTCGAATGGGTGATCCGTTTCACGCTGGGCGAGAGGTGGACTGCGCCACGTGGTGGGGTCGGTAGCATCAAGCACCGGCCCGGAGGCGCATCCGCATCTCCCCACCGCCGGTCGACGTTGCCGGAGGTGCCCCATGAGCGCAGAGGCCACCAATCCAGGTGCTCCCCTTCGCAAGCGCAGTCGTCCCAGGATCGATCTGCGCAGGCTCGGCCGTGTGGCCCTGCTCGGGCCGGTCTCCCGCGACCGGTTGCCCGATGCCATCGGGCATGTCGCGGAGGCCCATCGCGCGCACTGTCCGGACGCCGATCTCACCATCCTGCGCAGGGCCTACCTCCTCGCCGAGACCTCGCACCGCGGCCAGATGCGCAAGAGCGGCGAGCCGTACATCACGCATCCGCTGGCGGTGACCCTCATCCTCGCCGAGCTCGGCGCGGAGACCACGACCCTGACGGCCTCGCTCCTCCACGACACCGTGGAGGACACCGAGGTGACGCTCGATCAGGTGCGTGAGGAGTTCGGTGACGAGGTCTGCTACCTGGTCGATGGCGTCACCAAGCTGGAGAAGGTCGACTACGGTGCGGCCGCCGAACCCGAGACCTTCCGCAAGATGCTCGTCGCCACCGGGAACGACGTGCGGGTCATGTCGATCAAGCTCGCCGACCGGCTGCACAACATGCGGACCCTCGGTGTCATGCGCCCCGAGAAACAGGCCAGGATCGCCAAGGTCACCCGCGACGTGCTCATCCCGCTCGCCGAACGCCTCGGTGTGCAGGCCCTCAAGACCGAGCTGGAGGACCTCGTCTTCGCGATCCTCCACCCCGCGGAGTACGCGCACACCAGGTCCCTGATCGCCGCGTGGGAGGATGCGCAGCCTCCGCTGACGGAGATCGCCGAAAGCGTGAGATCGACCCTGCGGGAAGCCGGCGTCGCGGCAGAAGTCCTCATCAGGCCACGGCACTTCGTCTCCGTGCACCGGGTCAGGATGAAACGCGGGGAACTGCGCGGCACCGACTTCGGACGGCTGCTGGTGCTGGTCGGCGAGGACGCCGACTGCTACGCGGTCCTGGGCGAACTTCACACCTGTTTCACCCCGGTGATCTCCGAGTTCAAGGACTTCATCGCAGCCCCCAAGTTCAACCTCTACCAGTCGCTGCACACCGCCGTCGTCGGCCCGGAGGGCGCGGTCGCCGAAGTCCTCATCCGTACGCACCGGATGCACAAGGTCGCCGAGGCCGGCGTCGTCGCACTCGGCAACCCCTACACAGCGGACGGCGCCACCGAACCCGCCGACGGCGAACGGGCCGACCCGACCAGGCCCGGCTGGCTCTCGCGCCTGCTGGACTGGCAGGAGTCCGCCACCGACCCCGACACGTTCTGGACCACGCTGCGCGCCGATCTCGCACAGGACCGCGAGATCACGGTCTTCCGCACCGACGGCGGGACGCTCGGGCTGCCCGCGGGTGCCAGCTGCGTCGACGCCGCGTACGCGCAGTACGGACACGAGGCGCACGGAAGCATCGGGGCCCGGGTCAACGGCCGTCTGGCGACGCTCAGCACCGTACTGAACGACGGCGACACCGTGCAGCTGCTGCTCGCCCAGGACGCCTCCTCGGGGCCCTCGCCGGAGTGGCTCGACCATGTGCGCACCCCCGCCGCGAGGATCGCGATCACCGGGTGGCTCGACGCCCATCCCGCCGGCGCCCAGGGGCCGCACGGAAGGGCCGCGGAACCGAGGCCGCAGGCCCAGCCGGCGGACGACGCGGCGACCGGACGCGGCAGGACTGACAGCCGGCCCGCGAGCGTGGCCGTCGACACCCCGGGCGCACCGGTCCGCCTCGCCGGCTGCTGCACGCCCGTCCCGCCCGACGACATCATCGGATGCACGGTGCGCGGCGGGACCGTCACCGTGCACCGTACGGAGTGTCCCGCCGTGGCCCGGATGAAGGCGATCGGCCGGGCGGCCGTCGGGGCCCGGTGGAACGACACCGGCGACTGGACCGACACGGCCGACTACCGGGTCACCCTCGTCGCCGAGTCCTTCGGCCGCCCCCGGCTGCTCGCCGACCTGACCGAGGCCATCGCCACGGCGGACGCCGCCATCGTCGCCGCGACCGTCGAACCGCCCAGCGAACAGCGCGTCCGGCACACGTACACGCTGCAGCTCCCGGACGCGGCAGGGCTGCCCGGACTGATGCGGGCGATGCGCGACGTCCCCGGGGTGTACGACGTGAGCCGGGCCCAGCAGCCCGCCACCACGGTCTGACGGACTGCCCTGCCCGGCCCCTCCTGCCAGGCCCTGGCGACCCCGTTCGGGTGGTGCGGCGCGCGCCACCCCGGCAGGGCGGGTTCCCGCTGGTAGCCGTAGTCCATGCCGCTCACCTCCCGCCGACTGCGCGCCGCTCTCCTGGCCACCGCCTCGGCCACCCTCGTCGCCGCGACCCTGCCCGCGCCCGTGCCGCTGGGTATCGGCGACCGTCTCTTCCCGCTGCTCGGCAACCCCGGGTACGACGTCCTCTCGTACGACATCTCCCTCGCCTACGGGGGCAGCAACACCCAACCGCTCGATGCCGTCACCAGGATCGACGCGCGCACCACCGCGCCCCTGGAACGAATCAACCTCGACTTCGCCCGGGGCACCGTCCGATCCGTCGACGTCAACGGAGTGCGGTCCGATTTCGCCACCGAGGACGAGGACCTCGTCGTCCGGACGCCCGCCCGTCTCCCCGCCGGCGTCCCGGTGCGCATCACCGTCCGGCACACCAGTGATCCCTCCGGGGACCAGGCCGCCGGCGGCTGGGTCCGCACCGCCGACGGACTGGCCATGGCCAACCAGGCCGACGCCGCGCACCGGGTCTTCCCCGGCAACGACCACCCCTCGGACAAGGCCCACTTCACCTTCCGGGTGACCGCGCCGGAGAACCTCACGGTCGTGGCGGGCGGTCTGTTCGCCGGGAAGCACCGGCAGGGCGCCAGGGCGACGTGGACCTACCGCACCGAGCACCCGATGGCCACCGAGCTGGCTCAGGTGTCCATCGGCCGCTCGGCCGTCCTGCACCGGACCGGGCCGCGCGGGCTGCCGCTTCGCGACGTGGTGCCCGTGGCCGACCGCAAGAAGCTGGAGCCCTGGCTGCGCAAGACCCCCGCGCAGGTGGCCTGGATGGAGGAGCAGGTCGGCCCGTACCCCTTCGAGACGTACGGGCTGCTGGTCGCGGACACGACGACCGGCTTCGAGCTGGAGACCCAGACGCTCTCGCTGTTCGAGCGTTCCCTGTTCACCGAGCCGGGATATCCCGAGTGGTACATCGACTCGATCATGGTGCACGAGCTCGCCCACCAGTGGTTCGGCAACAGCGTCTCGCCGGCGGTCTGGTCCGACCTGTGGCTCAACGAGGGACACGCCACCTGGTACGAGGCCCGCTACGCCGAGGAGCACGCGCACAAGCCCGTCGAGCGGCGGATGCGTGAGGCGTACACCCGGTCCGACGCCTGGCGCGCCGCCGGCGGTCCGCCGGCGCATCCGGACGTTCCGTCCCCGGATCACAAGATCAGCCTGTTCAGGCCCGTGATGTACGACGGCAGCGCCCTCGTCCTGTACGCGCTGCGCCAGGAGATCGGAGCGGCGGCCTTCGACCGCCTGGAGCGGACCTGGGTGCGCGGGCACCGGGACCGGTCGGCGACCACCGCGGACTTCACGGGGCTGGCGTCGCACATCGCCGGGCGTGACCTGACCGCCTTCTTCGACGGCTGGCTGTACGGGAGGAAGACCCCTCCCATGCCGGGGCACCCGGACTGGCGCAGTGCCGCGCCCCGGAGCGGGACCGCCGGGAAGGGCCCCACCTCCGGCCCCGCACACGAGTGACGCCCGGCCGGCGGGTGACGGGCTCGGGGTAAACCCGAGTGACGGGTCCGGCGAGGACATGCCACTATCAACGCGTCGGAACGGTGGCCGGCCGGTGGATCCCGACCCGGGGAATCATCGGACGGGATCACACGTTGTGACTGGTGAATCCGAATTCCATCGACGTAAGGACCCAATGACCTCCTCTTCTTCCCTTCCCCAGGACGCGCAGGACGCGCAGAGCGCCACGGACCACGCCTCCGAGAGCCTCACCGAAAGCCTTCGGGCCGACGCCCTGATGGAAGAGGACGTCGCCTGGAGCCACGAGATCGACGGAGAGCGGGACGGCGAGCAGCTCGACCGCTCCGAGCGTGCGGCCCTGCGCCGCGTCGCCGGTCTCTCCACGGAGCTCGAGGACGTCACCGAGGTCGAATACCGACAGCTGCGCCTGGAGCGCGTGGTGCTGGTCGGTGTCTGGACCTCGGGGACGGTGCACGACGCGGAGATCTCGCTCGCCGAGCTGGCGGCGCTGGCCGAGACGGCGGGTGCCCAGGTGCTCGACGCCGTGTTCCAGCGGCGCGACAAGCCCGACCCGGCCACCTACCTCGGCTCGGGCAAGGCGCTGGAGCTCCGCGACATCGTGCTCGAGTCCGGCGCCGACACCGTCGTCTGCGACGGTGAGCTGAGCCCCGGCCAGCTGATCCACCTCGAAGACGTCGTCAAGGTGAAGGTGGTCGACAGGACCGCGCTGATCCTCGACATCTTCGCCCAGCACGCCAAGTCCCGTGAGGGCAAGGCGCAGGTGTCGCTGGCACAGATGCAGTACATGCTGCCGCGCCTGCGCGGCTGGGGTCAGTCGCTGTCCCGGCAGATGGGCGGTGGCGGATCCAGCGGTGGCGGCGGTATGGCCACCCGTGGTCCGGGTGAGACCAAGATCGAGACGGACCGGCGCCGGATCCGCGAGAAGATGGCGAAGATGCGCCGGGAGATCGCGGAGATGAAGACGGGCCGCGAGATCAAGCGCCAGGAGCGCAAGCGCAACAAGGTGCCCTCGGTGGCCATCGCCGGATACACCAACGCGGGCAAGTCCTCGCTGCTCAACCGGCTCACCGGCGCCGGCGTCCTGGTGGAGAACACCCTGTTCGCCACCCTGGACCCGACGGTGCGCCGGGCCGAGACGCCGAGCGGCCGGATCTACACCCTGGCCGACACCGTCGGGTTCGTGCGCCACCTTCCGCACCACCTCGTCGAGGCGTTCCGCTCCACCATGGAGGAGGTCGGCGAGTCCGATCTCATCCTGCACGTGGTGGACGGTGCGCACCCGGTGCCCGAGGAACAGCTCGCCGCCGTGCGCGAGGTGATCCGGGAGGTCGGGGCGGTCAACGTCCCCGAGGTCGTCGTGATCAACAAGGCGGACGCGGCGGACCCGCTCGTCCTCCAGCGGCTGCTGCGCACGGAGAAGCACGCGATCGCCGTATCGGCGCGGACCGGTGCGGGCATCGACGAGCTGCTCGCGCTCATCGACGCGGAGCTGCCGCGGCCGTCCGTCGAGATCGAGGCACTCGTGCCCTACATCCAGGGCGGACTCGTCTCCCGGGTGCACGCCGAGGGTGAGGTGATCTCCGAGGAGCACACGGCGGAGGGCACCCTGCTCAGGGCGCGGGTGCACGAGGAGCTCGCGGCGGAGCTCGAGATGTTCGTTCCCGTGGCTCCCTGACGCACCACCGCGCCGCCCCGGGCGGCGCACAGGCGGAAGGCCCGGACCCCTCGCTGCCGAGGGGTCCGGGCCTTCCGCCTGTCGTGCGCGTGGCGTCGATCGCTGACGCGGGACCCCGGCCGGGAACCGCCGGGCCGAGGTCCCCGGGCGTGGCTACCGTCCCGCGTACTTTTCGCTGACCGCCTCGTAGATGCCCTTGGCTTCTTCGCCGAGGCGGGGACCCGCCAGCCAGCCGGCCGTCACCGGGCCGATCGAGGTGTTCGAGACGAGGGCCGGCTTACCGTCCTGGCCCTTCGCCACCCAGCCACCGCCGGAGGAACCACCCGTCATCGTGCACCCGATGCGGTACATCGTCGGGTCGTTCTCGAAGACCGAGAGACGGCCGGGCCTGTCCGAACACTGGAGTGCCTTCTGGCCGTCGAACGGCGGAGCCGCCGGATAGCCGGTCGCCGTCATGCTGTCCATCTCCGGGACGGCCGGGGCGTTGAAGTCGACGGGGAGCGCCGAACCGACGGTCTCCTCCAGGGACTTGCCCGTCGAGCCCTTCTCCGGAGTGACCTGCAGGACCGCGAAGTCGTACGGGGCGCCCTGGCCGCCGGCAGCGGCGCCCTGGGCGATCCACTGCTCGGACGTCTGCGCCCACTGGCCCCACCACACACCGTACGGAGCGACCTCCTCCTTGGGCGCGTTCTGCAGCTCGGCCACCGACAGGCCCGTGTTGTTGTACGACGGGACGAAGGCGATGTTGCGGTACCAGCCGCCCTTCTTGCCCGCGTGCACACAGTGCCCGGCGGTCCACACCATGTTGGACTTGCCGGGGTTGGCCGGGTCCTCCACCACGGTCGCGGAACAGACCATCGATCCCTCGGGGCCGTCGAAGAACAGCTTGCCCGACTCCGGTGCGCTGTCGTGGTAGGGCGTCTTGAGACCGGCTGCCTCGACCGGGGCAGGGGTCGGATCCGTCACTCCGTCGTCGCCCGAGATGTCGTTGTCGACGGGGTTCTCCGGAGCCTTGTCGGCATCCCGCATCCGGTCCGGATCCCAGAGGTCCTCGATGACCGGGTTGACGTAGTCCTTGGCCTCACGCAGCCACTTGTCCTTGTCCCAGTTCTTCCACTCGCCGTCCCTCCACTTGTCGAGGTCGATCCCGTGCTCCTTGAGCCGGTCCTTCAGATCGTCCGGGATCGTGACCTTGCCGTCGGCGGCCTGGCTGGTGGCATCGCTCGGCGTGCTGCCCGCCGCGTCCTCCTCAGGCCCGCAGGCGGTGGCAGTGAACGTCAGAACAGCGGCGAGGGCGGCTGCGGCGAACACGGGGGAGGTGCGGCGGGCGCTCCTGCCTCGGTGTGCGGTGTCTATCGGGCGCATGGGTCGCATCTGGTGATCCCCCTGGGACTTCGTCACTGACTTCGGTACTGCACGGCGGACCTGCCCGGTGCGCGCGGCACCGCCCTGCGGAACTGCGGCGCACACCAGGGGCGTCGGAGCCGCGGCCCCGTCCCGGGTGCGGCCCCCACTATGCCGGTGCCGAGGAGGACGGCATGCGGCAGGGCCATGGTTCCGTCCCCGCAAGGATCTACCGGTCTACCCGTGATCCCCCGCGTCCTGCGTCGTTGGTACGTACGGGGACACCCTCACAGCGTTCACCCGCGCAGTCCGCACCCGGGGCGACGTACCGACGCGCGACGCAACTGTTACAGCAGGAGGACCGACAGCCGTGGCCGTGACCGAACCAGCTCCGGTGGCACTTCCCCCTGCGCACGAGGGGATTCTGCGGCGTCAGGCACTGCGGGAGTCGGCGGCCCGTACCTACGCGCGGTCCCTGCCGATCGTGCCGGTGCGGGCGAGGGGGATGACGATCGAGGGGGCGGACGGGCGGCGCTACCTCGACTGCCTCTCCGGGGCGGGCACCCTGGCCCTCGGCCACAACCACCCCGTGGTGCTCGAAGCCATCAGGAGGGTCATCGACTCCGGCGCACCGCTGCATGTGCTCGACCTCGCCACACCCGTCAAGGACGCCTTCACGACCGAGCTGTTCGCCACGCTGCCGAGTGAGCTCGCGGACAACGGGCGGATCCAGTTCTGCGGACCGGCCGGGACGGACGCGGTCGAGGCGGCGTTCAAGCTGGTGCGCGCCGCGACCGGACGCAGTGAACTCCTCGCGTTCACGGGTGCCTACCACGGGATGACCGCCGGGGCGCTGGCCGCGTCGGGCGGTGCCCCGGACGTGCGCGTGACCAGGCTGCCCTTCCCGCAGGACTACCGCTGCCCGTTCGGGACCGGCGGCGAGCGGGGAGAGCGCATCGCGGCGCGCTGGACCGAATACCTCCTGGACGACCCCAAGGGCGGGGTGCCCGCTCCGGCCGGGATGATCCTGGAGCCCGTCCAGGGAGAGGGCGGGGTGAATCCCGCCCCGGACGGCTGGCTGCGCCGGATGCGGGAGATCACCAGGGACCGTTCCATCCCGCTGATCGCGGACGAGGTGCAGACGGGCGTCGGCCGGACCGGGACGTTCTGGGCGGTCGAGCACAGCGGTGTCGTACCCGACGTGATGGTCCTCTCCAAGGCCATCGGCGGGTCCCTCCCGCTCGCCGTGATCGTCTACCGCTCCGAACTCGACACCTGGCAGCCGGGCGCCCACGCCGGCACCTTCCGGGGCAACCAGCTCGCCATGGCGGCCGGTGCGGCCACCCTCGCCTACGTACGGGAGAACCGGCTCGCCGAACATGCCGCGACGCTCGGCGCGCGGATGCTCGCCCGCCTGCGGGCACTGGGCGCCGACCACCCGAGCATGGGCGACGTACGGGGCCGCGGCCTGATGATCGGCATCGAGCTCGTCGACCCCGAGGCGGCTCCGACCGGTACGGCCACCGACACCGGGGAGAGCCGCTCCGTCCCGCCGCCCGACCCCGTACTCGCGGCCGCGGTCCAGCAGGAATGCCTGCGCCGCGGCCTGATCGTCGAACTCGGGGGACGCCACGGTGCCGTGGTCCGACTGCTCCCCCCTCTCACCCTCACCGACGAACAGGCGACGGCGGTCGTCGACCGCCTCGCCGACGCGATGCGAGCCGCGGAGCGCTCCCCGCACCGTCGGGCCGCTGCCGGGCCGACCCGCTGATCCCGGACCCCTCACAAGAAAGACCGCCGTGAACCCCACCCCTGCGCCCGAGGCCGACGGCCCTCTCACCAGCCAGCATCGAGGACAGGACCTGCCGGACGGCCCCCTGGCCGTCGAGTCGACGACCGTGCCGCGCCAGAAGGCGGGCCCGTGCGGTGCCCTCCGCGACGCGGCGGGCCCCTCGGCCCCCTCTCCGACCGGCACCGCCCCGGCTCCCCGGCACGACGACCGGGATCCGGTCCACGGCCCGGGCCCCCTCGGCCACATGGATCCGCTGGACCACCCCGACCCCCTCCGGGCCGCGGACGCGGCGGGCACCGAGAACCTGCTGCGCTGCTGGGTCCGGGAGAACGACCTGGCCCGGCCGCAGGGAGGCACCCTGCGCATTCCGCTCCCCGCCAGCGCCACGGCTCTCCTCGTCCCGGTCGGTCACTGGTCCGCGACGGGATGGCACCGCTTCGGCACCCCCGCACTGGAGAACGCGCCGGCCGGCGCACCCGGCGTGGACGCCGTCACCGTGGCCGCACTCCTCGGACGGGAGAGCGCCAGGAACGCCGGCCCGGACCTCGTGGCGCGGGTCGCCGACTCGGTACGCCACACCGCCGTCTTCCTCGCGGAGCGGAGGCGCACCCCCGGCGCGTCACCCGAGGCCGACCTCTTCCTCACCGCCGAGCAGTCACTCGTCCTCGGACACCCGCTGCACCCCACACCCAAGAGCCGAGAAGGCCTCTCGGAATCCGAGACGCTCCTCTACTCGCCCGAACTGCGCGGCTCCTTCCCGCTCCACTGGATGGCCGTCGACCGGTCCGTGCTGGCCTCCGAGTCGTCCTGGACGCAGGCGGGCCGCCCGGTCTGCGCGGAGGAACTGCTGGCGCCCCACGCCGACGGGCTGAGCCTTCCCGAGGGCACGGCGCCGCTCCCGCTCCACCCCTGGCAGGCCGCAGAGCTCATGCGCCGCCCGGAAGTCGTCGCGCTCCACGAGAAGGGCCTCCTGCACGATCTCGGCCCGCACGGGGAGCACTGGCACCCCACGTCCTCCGTCCGGACCGTGCACCGGACCGGCGCCGAGATCATGCTGAAGCTCTCCCTGGGCGTACGCATCACCAACTCGCGCCGGGAGAACCTGCGCAAGGAACTCCACCGCGGAGCCGAGGTCCACCGCCTGCTGAGCACCGGACTGGGCGGCCAGTGGCAGAAGGCGCACCCGGGCTTCGACATCGTCCGGGACCCCGCCTGGCTCGCCGTCGACGGTCTGGACGGCAGCCCCGTGCACGGCCTGGACGTCATGCTCCGGCACAATCCGTTCGGCCCGGCCGACGACGCCGTGTGCATCGCCGGACTCACCTCCCCGCGCCCCTGGCCCGGCCGAACCGGTACGCACTCCCGGCTCGCGGAGACCGTGTCGGACCTCGCCGCCCGCACGGGCCGGACGACCGGAGCGGTCAGCGCCGAGTGGTTCCTGCGCTATCTCGACCAGGTGGTCCTGCCCGTCCTCTGGCTCGACGCCCACGCGGGCGTCGCCCTGGAGGCCCACCAGCAGAACACGCTCGTACTCCTCGACCGGGACGGATGGCCCGTCGGCGGCCGGTACCGCGACAACCAGGGCTACTACTTCCGCGAGTCCCGTCGTGCCGCACTCGAGCGCCGCCTCCCCGGCATCGGCGCCGTCAGCGACACCTTCGTGTCCGACGCGGTCACGGACGAACGGCTGGCCTACTACCTCGGCATCAACAACGTCTTCGGGCTCATCGGAGCGTTCGGCGCCCAGCGCCTGGCCGACGAGCGGCTGCTCCTCGCCGCGTTCCGCCGGTTCCTCGAAGGGGCCGTCGCACTGGGGTCCCCGCTGCCGGCGTATCTGCTCGGAACGTCGCAACTGCGCTGCAAGGCGAATCTGCTGACCCGGATGCACGGCCTGGACGAGCTCGTCGGACCGGTCGACACGCAGTCCGTCTACGTCACCATCGCCAACCCCCTGCACAGCTGAGGGGCACGACCGTCCGAACCACGAGAGGAGGGCGTCACGTGCGTCCGGCCGATGCGCACACCGAGTCCGCGACCGGCGCAGCCGCACCGCACGGCACCACGGGTGCCGAGGACACCCTGGAGCTGCGGCTCACCGAGGAACTGCTCGCCCTGCTCGGCGAGGGCCCGTGGTCGGCCGCGCCCCGGCCCGACGCACCCGATCTGGTGGGCGACCCCGGCAGCTGGTGCCCCGTCACCACGGCCGCCGGAGAGTTCCAGCTGGTCGCCGTGGACCTCGAGCGCGACCTCGGAGTGATCAGCCGATGGATGAACGACCCGGCCGTCGCCGCCTTCTGGGAGCTCGCCGGACCGGAGTCGGTCGCCGCCGGGCACCTTCGCCGGCAGCTCGAAGGCGACGGCCGCAGTGTTCCCTGCCTCGGAGTGCTCGGCGGCAGGCCCATGAGCTACTGGGAGATCTACCGCGCGGATCTCGATCCGCTGGCCCGCCACTACCCGGCCCGGCCCCACGACACCGGCGTCCACCTCCTCATCGGAGGTGTGGGCAACAGGGGCCGGGGCATCGGCACCCTACTGCTCAGAGCCGTCTCCGAGCTCGTACTGGACAACCGTCCGTCCTGCGCACGCGTGGTCGCGGAGCCGGACCTGCGCAACACCCCCTCCGTCTCGGCGTTCCTGAGCGCCGGCTTCCGCTTCGCCGCAGAGGTGGACCTCCCCGACAAGCGGGCCGCACTGATGGTCCGCGACCGAGCCCACCGTGCCCAGCTGTGAACAACTCGCCGCACCACGCCCACCGCTCGAGCCCCATCGGTCCCACCCGGAGGAGTCCCCGTGCCGACATACCCTGCGTGCCAGAAACCGGCGGAGCCCCACCTGCCGCTCGACCTGACCGAGCTGAACCCGGCGGTCTGGGACCGGGCGGCGGTGCGGATGCTCGCGAAGATGCTCGGTGAGTTCGCCTACGAGGAAGTCGTCGCCCCCGTCCCGCAGGCGGGCGGCCACGACGGGGCGACGGGCGGCTACGCACTGCCGCTCGACGACGGCGCCACGCTGCACTTCCGTGCCCGGAGGGGCGTCTACGGAAGCTGGCGCGTCGCCCCCGATTCGATCCGCGAACT
Organism: Streptomyces clavifer; assembly: GCA_014651175.1. Classification (GTDB taxonomy): domain Bacteria; phylum Actinomycetota; class Actinomycetes; order Streptomycetales; family Streptomycetaceae; genus Streptomyces; species Streptomyces clavifer. The sequence goes on from BMWJ01000014.1 coordinate 57,735, forward strand.
CCCTTCGGGGACGTCCGCGGCGGGAATCGCCGGGACGGCCGCGGGGACGGCCGGTGAGAGGCCGCCGTGGACGGCCGTGGGGACGCCTCCAAAAGCGGCTCCGGGCGGCGGTGGCCACGGCACACCGTTCCGCGATCCGCTGAGGTTCCTCGCCCGCGCCCGCCGCCTCCTCGGGCTCGACGGCGCCACCCTCGGCCACCTGGTGCGCGAGCTCACCACCACGCTCGCCGCCGACGCCCGGCTCGACCACACCGCGCTCCGTGCGGCACAGCTCGCCGATCTCCCGTACGCCGAGCTCGAAGGGCACCAGACGGGCCACCCCTGGCTCGTCGCGAACAAGGGACGCCTCGGGTTCTCAGCCGCCGATGCCGCCCGCTTCACCCCGGAGGCGCGCTCGGCCACCAGGCTCCCCTGGGTCGCGGTCCGCAAGGACATAGCGAACTACCGGGGCGTGGCCAGGCTCGCCACCCCCGAGCAGCTCTACGCCGAGGAGCTCGACCCACCGGTCCGGGCCTCGTTCGCCGGCGCCCTGCGCGCCCGCGGTCTCGATCCCGACGGCTACCTGTTCCTTCCGGTGCATCCGTGGCAGTGGGACGAATGGATCGTCCCCCTGTTCGCCCCGGCCATCGCCGACGGTGCCATCGTGCCGCTGCGCACCGACGACGACCTCCGGCTGCCGCAGCAGTCCATCCGCACGTTCACCAACATGGGCCGGCCGGACCGGCACACGGTCAAGCTGCCGCTGTCGATCCTCAACACCCTCGTCTGGCGCGGTCTCCCGACCGCCCGCACACTCGCCGCCCCCGCGGTCACCGCCTGGGTCCAGGGACTGCGGGACAACGACCCCTTCCTGCGGGACACCTGCCGCGTCATCCTGCTCGGAGAGGTGGCCTCCGTGGCGGTCGAGCATCCGCTCTACGACCATCTCCCCGAGACGCCTTACCAGTTCAAGGAAATCCTCGGGGCGATCTGGCGGGAACCCCTGCAGCCGCGGCTCGCACCCGGGGAGCGGGCCCGCACGCTGGCGTCGCTGCTGCACACGGACCCCGAGGGCCGGGCCTTCACCGCCGAGCTGGTCGCCCGCTCGGGCCTGACCCCGGGCGTGTGGCTGACCCGGCTCTTCGCGGCGCTCCTGCCACCCCTCCTGCACTTCCTGTACCGCTACGGCACCGTCTTCTCCCCGCACGGCGAGAACGCCATCGTCGTCTTCGACGAGAGGGACGTGCCGGTCCGGCTCGCGATCAAGGACTTCGTCGACGACGTGAACGTGAGCGCCCGGCCGCTGCCCGAGCACGAGGGGATGCCGGCGGACGTCCGCGGCATCCTGCTCACGGAGGATCCGTCGTTCCTCACCCAGTTCATCCACTCCGGACTTCTCGTGGGCGTGTTCCGCTACCTGTCCCCGATCTGCGAGGACCAGCTCGACGTCCCGGAGGGTGAATTCTGGTCACTCGTGCGTGACGAGATCCTGCGCCACCACGCGCGCTTCCCAGAGCTCAAGGAACGGTTCGAGGTCTTCGACATGCTGACGCCCACGATCGAGCGGCTCTGCCTCAACCGCAACCGTCTGCATCTGGACGGCTACCGTGACCGGCCGGAGCGCCCGCACGCCGCCGTCCACGGCAGGGTCCCCAACCCGCTGCACCCCTCCGCGTGAGTCCGGGAGTGACCGCTGTTGTCAGTGACGCGCCGTAGGGTGGTCGGGCTATGACGAAGCCATCTCTCCCCGAGCTCCTCCACGCCGCCGTGACCGCCGTCGGCGGTTCGGAACGGCCCGGCCAGGCGGCCATGGCCGAGGCCGTGGCCGCGGCCGTCGACGACAACGCCCACCTGCTCGTCCAGGCCGGTACCGGCACGGGCAAGTCCCTCGGCTACCTGGTGCCCGCTCTGGCCCACGGGGAGCGCGTCGTGGTCGCCACGGCGACCCTCGCCCTGCAGCGCCAGCTGGTGGAGCGGGACCTTCCGCGTACGGTCGAGGCCCTGCAACCGCTGCTGCGCCGGCGCCCCCAGTTCGCGATGCTCAAGGGCAGGTCGAACTACCTCTGCCTGCACCGGCTCCACGAAGGGGTCCCGCAGGACGAGGAGGAAGGGCTCTTCGACCAGTTCGAGGCGGCGGCCCCGTCGAGCAGGCTGGGCCAGGACCTGCTGCGCATGCGGGACTGGTCGGACGACACGGAGACCGGCGACCGGGACGACCTCACCCCTGGTGTTTCGGACCGGGCCTGGGCACAGATCTCGGTCTCCTCCCGTGAGTGCCTGGGCGCGACCAAGTGCGCGTACGGGGCCGAGTGCTTCGCGGAGGCGGCCCGCGAGCGGGCCAAGCTCGCTGATGTCGTCGTCACGAACCACGCCCTGCTGGCCATCGACGCGATCGAGGGTGCCCCGGTGCTCCCGCAGCACGAGGTGCTGATCGTCGACGAGGCCCACGAGCTGGTCTCGCGGGTCACGGGGGTGGCCACCGGCGAGCTCACCCCGGGCCAGGTGAACCGTGCGGTGCGCCGCGCGGCGAAGCTGGTGAACGAGAAGGCGGCCGATGCCCTCCAGACCGCCTCGGAGGGGTTCGAGCGGGTCATGGAGCTGGCCCTTCCGGGGCGCCTCGAAGAGGTCCCGGAGGATCTCGGCTACGCGCTGATGGCGCTGCGGGACGCCGCTCGTACGGTGATCTCCGCGCTGGGCTCCACCCGGGACAAGTCCGTCCAGGACGAGGACGCCGTCCGGAAGCAGGCCATGGCGTCGGTCGAGTCCATCCACAGTGTGGCGGAGCGCATCACGCTGGGCTCCGAGTACGACGTCGTCTGGTACGAGCGCCACGACCGTTTCGGCGCGTCCGTGCGCGTCGCCCCGCTCTCCGTGTCGGGGCTGCTCCGCGAGAAGCTCTTCGCTGACCGTTCGGTGGTCCTGACCTCGGCCACCCTCAAACTGGGCGGGGACTTCAACGGGGTGGGGGCGTCGCTGGGACTCGCGCCCGAGGGCACGGCGGGCGACGACATCCCGCAGTGGAAGGGGCTGGACGTCGGCTCCCCGTTCGACTACCCGAAGCAGGGCATCCTCTATGTCGCCCGGCACCTGGCCACGCCCGGCCGGGAGGGATCGCGCACCGACATGCTGGACGAGCTCGCCGAGCTGGTCGACGCGGCGGGGGGACGCACCTTGGGGCTCTTCTCCTCCATGCGGGCGGCCCAGGCCGCCGCGGAGGAGCTGCGCGGCCGGCAGGACAGGACCATCCTGCTGCAGGGCGAGGAGACGCTCGGGGAGCTGATCAAGAATTTCGCCGCAGACCCCGAGACCTGCCTGTTCGGGACGCTGTCCCTCTGGCAGGGCGTGGACGTCCCCGGCCCGAGCTGCCAGCTCGTGGTCATGGACCGGATTCCCTTCCCGAGGCCGGACGACCCGCTGATGAGCGCGCGGCAGAAGGCGGTCGAGGAGGCGGGCGGCAACGGCTTCATGGCGGTCGCGGCGACCCATGCCGCGCTGCTCATGGCGCAGGGCGCAGGCCGGCTCGTGCGTGCCACCGGTGACAAGGGTGTGGTCGCCGTACTCGACCCCCGGCTGGCCAACGCCCGGTACGGGAGCTACCTGCGGGCTTCGCTGCCCGACTTCTGGTACACGACGGACCGGAACCAGGCGCGCCGCTCGCTCGCGGCCATCGACGCGGCAGCCAAGGCGGCCGAGTAGCCGGGGGCGAGGTGCGGGGCAGCCTCACCGGCACGCGCGCAGGTGGGCGGTGACCGGAGTCCTGCGCCCGGTCGGCGCCCCGTGCCTGCCGGAGCTGCTCGGCCGATGTGCGTGGCAGGGCCCCGGGATCGGCGCAGTGACCCCGGGGCCCGGTTCGAACCGGCGGACGTCAGACCCGCCGCAGCACTGCCACGACCTTGCCCAGGATGGTCGCCTCGTCGCCGGGAATCGGCTGGTACGCGGAGTTGTGCGGAAGCAGCCAGACGTGGCCGTCCTCGCGCTTGAACCGCTTCACCGTGGCTTCGCCGTCCAGCATGGCAGCCACGATGTCGCCGTTCTCCGCGACGGGCTGGCGCCGGACGGTGACCCAGTCGCCGTCCATGATCGCTGCCTCGATCATCGAGTCACCGACGACCTTCAGGACGAAGAGCTCGCCGTCACCGACCAGCTGGCGGGGGAGCGGGAAGACGTCCTCGACCGACTCCTCGGCGAGGATCGGGCCACCCGCGGCGATCCTGCCGACCAGCGGTACGTACGACGCGGCCGGCTTCCCCGTGGTGTCGGTCGTCTGGGTGCTGGGCTGGTCCGAACCGCGCACCTCGTACGCGCGGGGACGGTGCGGGTCGCGGCGCAGGAAGCCCTTGCGCTCCAGCGCCATCAGCTGGTGGGCGACGGACGAGGTGCTGGACAGCCCCACGGCCTGACCGATCTCCCGCATGGACGGGGGATAGCCCCGGCGCTGCACGGAGTCCCGGATGACCTCGATCACGCGCCGCTGCCGGTCCGTGAGCCCCGAGCTGTCCGCGCGGATTCCTGGAGGTCGGCCGGGCAAGGAGCGCGCAGGTCGCGCGGGCTCCTGGCCCTGCGTGTCCGAGACTGAGTCATTCATGGCATGCACCGGCTCAAGTCGGCTCTGGGAGCGGTGGTCCTGGGCGGTGATGGTGGCACTGTCTGCGGTGGTGGTCACGTCGGCCCCTCTCGAATGGTCTCCCTAGTTAGGCAACGGTAGTAGCTTTCGAAAGGTTGCGCCAAACACACGTTCGAGTGAAAAACAAATAAAGGACTGTCGCGGGTTGCCCACGGGGTGTATGAGCGGGGTATTCAGGGGCCGGGTCGACACCCGATCCGGCGGCGGTCGTCCTCACGGGACCGCCCCGCGATCCGTGACGGATCCAGGTCTCAACGGCGATCCGTAAAGGATCCAGGTCTCACGCTAACGTCCGCCGGTCGTCCACCGGCGTGCGGGGGTGCGTCCGCGCCGTGGGTGCCGGGCCGCTCGCGGCGCTGCCGGGAGGGGGCCCTCGGAGCCCTCGCGGCAGTCTGCCACCCATGGGTCCGTGGATCTGGACGCCGCGTGTTTCCCGTACCCTCGTGCCGGGCCGCACGCCGTCTCCGAGCCGTCCGGGAGGCGCGACACGCGCTAGGGCGGAAGTGGACTAAAACCCTAGATCTAGTGGTTGGATTGTCGCAGCCGCCCAGAAGTAGTGGTCCCCGGTCTCCGGGGCTGAGCTCATCGCCTATGCTGGGGACTGCCTCGGAGGGTCTGTTCCGGACCTGCGCAGGCTATTCAGTCGCGCCGTGAAGAAGGGTTGGGAGACCATGCACTGCCCCTTCTGCAGGCACCCCGACAGCAGGGTCGTCGACAGTCGCACCACGGACGACGGGACGTCGATCCGGCGCCGTCGCCAGTGCCCCGACTGCTCCCGTCGCTTCACGACGGTGGAGACCTGCTCGCTGATGGTGGTCAAGCGCAGCGGCGTGACCGAGCCCTTCAGCAGGACCAAGGTCATCTCGGGTGTGCGCAAGGCGTGCCAGGGGCGGCCCGTGACGGAGGACGCACTCGCGAAGCTGGGTCAGCGGGTCGAGGAGGCGGTGCGGGCCACGGGCAGCGCGGAGCTGACCACGCACGACGTCGGCCTCGCCATCCTCGGCCCCCTGCAGGAGCTCGACCTCGTCGCGTACCTGCGCTTCGCGTCGGTGTACCGGGCGTTCAACTCGCTCGAGGACTTCGAGGCCGCCATCGCGGAACTCCGCGAGCAACGGCCTCCCGGCGGCGGTGGGAGCGGCGAGACCCTGGAGGTCCCCGCCCCCGCCGCTGTCGCCGCTGACTGATTCACCGGCCTGCCCGCGGGAGCGGCAAGGGTCGGGAGCGGGCGGCAACAAGACCTGTTCCGTGGCGCCGTAACGGCGTCGGGAGCATCAGACACAGACTGTGCCCTGGGAAGATCTGGGCACTTCAGGGCGTTTTTGCCCACATATGGGAGGCGGCATGACAGAGACGGCGAGCGGCCCGGCACGAGGTTCCCGTACCAAGGGAGCCAAGTCGACTGCGACCAAGCAGGGCCTGCGCATCGAGCGCATCCACACCTCTCCCGGCGTGCATCCGTACGACGAGGTCGTGTGGGAGCGCCGTGACGTCGTCATGACCAATTGGCGCGACGGCTCGATCAACTTCGAGCAGCGTGGCGTCGAGTTCCCCGACTTCTGGTCGGTGAACGCGGTCAACATCGTCACCAGCAAGTACTTCCGCGGCGCTGTCGGTACGCCGCAGCGCGAGACGGGTCTGCGTCAGCTGATCGACCGGATCGTGAAGACGTACCGGAAGGCCGGCGAGGACTACGACTACTTCGCCTCGCCCGCCGACGCCGAGATCTTCGAGCACGAGCTGGCGTACGCCCTCCTGCACCAGATCTTCAGCTTCAACTCGCCGGTCTGGTTCAACGTAGGCACTCCTCAGCCGCAGCAGGTCTCGGCCTGCTTCATCCTGGCCGTCGACGACTCGATGGAGTCGATCCTCGACTGGTACAAGGAAGAGGGGATGATCTTCAAGGGCGGCTCCGGTGCCGGCCTGAACCTGTCCCGCATCCGTTCCTCCAAGGAACTGCTCTCCTCCGGTGGCAACGCCTCCGGCCCGGTCTCCTTCATGCGGGGCGCCGACGCGTCCGCCGGCACGATCAAGTCCGGTGGTGCGACCCGCCGCGCGGCCAAGATGGTCATCCTCGACGTCGACCACCCCGACATCGAGAACTTCATCGAGACCAAGGTGAAGGAGGAGGAGAAGATCCGCGCCCTGCGTGACGCGGGCTTCGACATGGACCTGGGCGGCGACGACATCACGTCCGTCCAGTACCAGAACGCCAACAACTCGGTCCGCGTGAACGACGAGTTCATGAAGGCCGTCGAGTCCGGCGGGAAGTTCGGCCTGCGTGCCCGGATGACCGGTGACGTCATCGAAGAGGTCGAGGCCAAGTCCCTCTTCCGCAAGATGGCCGAGGCGGCCTGGGCCTGCGCAGACCCGGGCATCCAGTACGACGACACGATCAACCAGTGGCACACCTGCCCGGAGTCCGGCCGGATCAACGGCTCGAACCCCTGCAGCGAGTACATGCACCTGGACAACACCTCGTGCAACCTCGCCTCGCTGAACCTCATGAAGTTCCTCAAGGACGACGGCGAGGGACACCAGTCCTTCGAGGTCGAGCGCTTCGCCAAGGTCGTCGAGCTGGTCATCACCGCGATGGACATCTCGATCTGCTTCGCGGACTTCCCGACGCAGAAGATCGGCGACAACACCCGCGCCTACCGTCAGCTGGGCATCGGCTACGCCAACCTGGGCGCCCTCCTGATGGCGACCGGCCACGCGTACGACAGCGACGGCGGCCGTGCGCTCGCCGGCGCCATCACGTCGCTGATGACCGGTACCTCCTACCGGCGCTCCGCCGAGCTCGCCGCGGTCGTCGGCGCCTACGACGGTTACGCCCGCAACGCAGAGCCGCACCAGCGCGTCATGAAGCAGCACTCCGACGCCAACGGCAAGGCCGTCCACGTGGACGACCTGGACTCGCCGATCTGGGCCGCCGCCACGGAGGCCTGGCAGGACGTGATCCGCCTCGGCGCGAAGAACGGCTTCCGCAACGCGCAGGCCTCGGTCATCGCCCCCACCGGCACCATCGGTCTCGCGATGTCCTGCGACACCACCGGCCTGGAGCCCGACCTCGCCCTGGTCAAGTTCAAGAAGCTGGTCGGCGGCGGCTCGATGCAGATCGTCAACGGCACGGTGCCCCAGGCACTGCGCCGGCTCGGCTACCAGCCGGAGCAGATCGAGGCGGTCGTCGCCCACATCGCCGACAACGGCAATGTGATCGACGCCCCCGGACTGAAGCCCGAGCACTACGAGGTCTTCGACTGCGCGATGGGCGAGCGTTCCATCTCGGCGATGGGTCACGTCCGCATGATGGCGGCCATCCAGCCGTGGATCTCGGGCGCCCTCTCCAAGACGGTCAACCTGCCGGAGACGGCGACCGTCGAGGACGTCGAGGAGGTCTACTTCGAGGCGTGGAAGCTGGGCGTCAAGGCGCTCGCGATCTACCGCGACAACTGCAAGGTCGGCCAGCCCCTCTCCGCCAAGACCAAGGAGAAGGAGAAGGTGGCGGTCACCGCCAAGGCCGAGGACACCATTCGTACGGCCGTCGAGAAGGTCGTCGAGTACCGTCCGGTCCGGAAGCGTCTGCCCAAGGGCCGCCCGGGGATCACCACCTCCTTCACGGTGGGTGGCGCCGAGGGCTACATGACCGCCAATTCCTACCCGGACGACGGTCTCGGTGAGGTCTTCCTGAAGATGTCCAAGCAGGGTTCGACCCTCGCGGGCATGATGGACGCCTTCTCGATCGCGGTCTCGGTCGGTCTGCAGTACGGCGTGCCGCTGGAGACCTACGTCTCCAAGTTCACCAACATGCGGTTCGAGCCGGCCGGAATGACGGACGACCCGGACGTGCGGATGGCGCAGTCGATCGTCGACTACATCTTCCGCCGCCTGGCGCTCGACTTCCTGCCGTTCGAGACCCGTTCGGCGCTCGGCATCCACTCCGCCGAGGAGCGTCAGCGCCACCTGGACACCGGTTCGTACGAGCCCCCCTTCGGGGACGACGAGCTCGACGTCGAGGGCCTGGCGCAGTCCGCCCCCGTACAGGTGGAGCCGCTGAAGGCGGTTGCCTCTCCCACGAAGAGCGCTGCCGAGAAGCCCGCTCCCAGGACGGCGCACACCTCGGCCGAGCTGGTCGAGATGCAGCTCGGGATCAGTGCGGACGCCCCGCTCTGCTTCTCCTGCGGTACGAAGATGCAGCGTGCCGGATCCTGCTACATCTGCGAGGGCTGCGGCTCGACCAGCGGTTGCAGCTGACAGCTGACAGCGGACTGAGGTGAAGGGGAGGGGCACCGGCCACGGCCGGCGCCCCTCCCTTTCGCATGTCAGGCCTCGGGCATGCCGGGGGACGCCGTCCCCTCCTGGTCCGGGGCGACCGGGCGGAGGGGCGGTACGCGTCGATCAGTGAGTGGCGCACGAAGGAGGCGGGGGCGCCGGTGCCGCCGAGCGGCACGTCTCCGCCGGTCCGGACCGTGGACGCCCACCGCGGTGCGAGGTCGGTGGGCGCCGGGTCGCGGGCGCGAGGGCGTCCGCGGGGACGACGCCGCACCCCACACGGATGGTGCGGTTCGCATGTTCGGCCGCTTCCTGGGGCCGGGAAGGCGATGCCGCGTGTGTCCCGGCGATCCCGGCCATCGGGCGGCGTGCGACGGGGCGGCGGGCGCGCCGGGCCGGAATCCGGCCCGGCGTCCTCAGGTGGGCCACCCCGTGCGGACGGCGCTCATCGCTCCCAGCAGGTCGTCCGGCTCCCAGCAGGCCGGTCGGGGCGCGCTCGCGGTCCGTCGTCGCACGGATGGCCGGTGGGGTCGGCGTCCGGGGCCATCGGAGCGGCTGCCGGCGGACGTCGGCAGGGGTCGGGGCGATCCGTCTGGTGCGGCTCGCCGGGCCCGGGGCTCAGGGGCCGCCGGGCGTCAGCCGACGCGATTTCCCATCACCGTGGCGAACGAATCAGGATCGCCGTCGAATCCGCGGACAGCCGCGTGGAAGCCCCATGCCCCCGTCGTGTCCCGGGTGAACTCGGCGACGACGGCGGCAGTGGCCGCGTGGACGCCGGAGAAGTCGTCCTCCGAGAGGTCGGTGTAGCCCTCACGGATCTGCACCGCCGTCTGCTCTATCTGCCCGAAGGTCTTCCGGCCGTCGCGCTGCTGGATGGCGACGCCGACGACCACCCTGGAGTACGCGTCCGACAGTCGGCCCAACTCGATCGTCATGACCTCGTCGAAACCGAACCCCTGGCCGGTCCTGCTGTCCCGGTTCAGAGTGATCGTGCCGTCGGGGGACCTGCTGTCGAAGTGCACGAGATAGGCGGGGGCGCCGTACGGTGCGGCCGTCTCGTAGGTGGCCGCGATGATGTCGAGGTCATTGGCCGGCTCGCCATACGCGCTGGGGTCCCATTTGACCCTTACTTCGACCTTCTCGATGTCCTTCTTGGGTGTGCTCATCGGACTTCCCTTCCTGCTGCTGGGCCGACGGAGCTCTGCACCTCAGATCATGTCCGTAACTGTCGGTGAATCCAACCGCGTTGGGAACGGAGGGCGTAATCGGGCCATTGCGCCGCTCGGTGTGGTCCGGTACGGACCCCCTTCCTCTGCCGGTCCGTCAGGAGCGCGACCCGCGCCACTCGGGGCGCCGTACGATGGCGCTGTGCTGGTCAAGTGGATTCGCTGCACCGTGGTGGACCGTCGCGGTTTCGAGCGGGGGCAGCGAAAGTGGGCGGGGCTGCTCGACGAGCCCGGATTCAGGGGACAGGGCGGCGGGTGGAGCCGGAGGCAGCCCGATGTCGCCCACGTGTTCGCGTTCTGGGAGAACCGTGTCTTCTACGACTCGTTCATGGCCCGTGAGCACGACCGGCTGGCCGCCGGGCAGTCCGGCATGCACAAGGACATGCAGGTCAAACTCTTCGAGTACCGGTTCGACGTCAAGACCGGTTTCGAGCCGCACTTCACCGAGGCGGACGTGGTCAGGGTGGCGCACAGCCGGGTGTACGAGGACCGTACCGACCACTTCGCCCTCATGCAGAAGAGAGTGTGGAACCCGGCCATGGCGGGGTCTCCCGGCATGTTGCGGGGAGTGTTCGGGGAGGCGCCGGGGCGCGAGTTCCTGGTGTTGTCGATGTGGCAGTCGAGCGCCGAACGGGGCAAGTACCGGCCCCAGAGCATCGCCCGGCTTTCGGCACGGGCGGAGACCGAGAGTGACGTCGAGGAGCTGACGGGGGACGTGGTGCAGCTCGAACCGTCCTGGACGGTCTGACGGGCGACAACGCGGTCGCTTCCCGGGCACCTCGAGCGCCCCCGATGCTCCCGTCTGGGACACCCTGGGCCCCTCGGTGCCCGGTCCTTCGCACGGCCGTCTCCTGGTCGTTTTCTTGGTCACATATGCCGGATGGAGCGCACACGACCGCTCGGCGGTGCGGGACAGCATCTAGGGTCGGACCATGGCACGACCGCACCGCATAGTTCTCGTCCGGCACGGCGAGTCCGAGGGCAACGCCGACGACTCCGTCTACGAACGGGAACCGGACCACGCGCTGAGGCTCACCGCGACCGGGCTGCGCCAGGCGCGGGAGACGGGTGCCGGGCTGCGCGAGCGGTTCGGGGCCGAGAGAGTCAGTGTGTACGTCTCGCCCTACCGGCGCACCCATGAGACGTTCAGGGCGTTCGGCCTCGATCTGGAGCACGTACGGGTCAGGGAGGAGCCCCGGCTGCGTGAGCAGGACTGGGGCAACTGGCAGGACCGTGACGATGTCCGGTTGCAGAAGGTCTACCGGGACGCGTACGGACACTTCTTCTACCGCTTCGCGCAGGGGGAGTCCGGTGCCGACGTGTACGACCGGGTCGGGGCGTTCCTGGAGAGCCTCCACCGCAGCTTCGAGGCACCCGATCACCCGGAGAACGTCCTACTGGTCACCCATGGACTGACCATGCGGCTGTTCTGCATGCGCTGGTTCCACTGGTCGGTGGCGGAGTTCGAGTCCCTGTCCAATCCTGGGAACGGCGAGACCAGAACGCTGCTCCTCGGTGAGAACGGCCGTTACACGCTCGACCGGCCCTTCGACCGGTGGCGCACTCCTGAGCCGTACGGAATCACCGGATAGAGTGGCAGGGCGATGACCGTTGACTCCGCTTCCGACCGACGCTTCGAACGTGCTCTGGCCAGCCTGCGTGGACTGTCCGTGGGAGACGCCCTCGGCTCCCAGTTCTTCGTGCCGGCCCACTACCCGCTGCTCAAGGAACAGGTACTGCCGCCCGGTCACTGGCAGTGGACCGATGACACCGAGATGGCTTCTTCCGTGGTGGCCGTCCTGGCTGCGCACGGGCGGATCGACCAGGACGCACTCGCCCAGTCGTTCGCACGCCACCACGATTTCGACCGGGGCTACGGGCCCGCGGTGAACCGCATGCTGCGCCTGGTCAGGGAGGGCGGTGACTGGCGCGAGCTGTCGTCCGCGCTCTTCCAGGGACAGGGCTCCTGGGGGAACGGTTCGGCCATGCGTATCGCGCCGCTGGGTGCCTGGTACGCGGACGACCCGGAGCAGGCCACGCACCAGGCGGAGATCTCGTCGTACACCACGCACCAGCACCGCGAGGCCGTCGTGGGGGCCATGGCCGTGGCGGCGGCCGCCTCGCTGGTGGCCGCGCCGGACGGACCGCCGACGCCGGAAGCACTGCTGGACGGGGTTGTCGCGCTCGTGCCGCGCAGCGCGGTCGGTGCCGGGCTGCGCAGGGCGCGCGACATGCTGGACTACCGCGACGCGGGGACCGTCGCCGCGGTGCTCGGCAACGGGCGCCGCACGAGCGCGCACGACACCGTGCCCTTCGCCCTCTGGTCGGCCGCGCGCAGCCTCGGCGACTTCGAGCAGGCGTTCTGGGTGACGGCTCAAGCGGGCGGTGACGTGGACACCACCTGCGCCATCGTCGGCGGAGTCGTCGCCGCGGGCGCGGCAGGCGCTCCGCCGGCCGACTGGCTGGCCCGGACGGAAGAGCCGCCGGACTGGCTCCCTCGCTCGCTCGGCTGATACGACGCCGGGCGACTTCCCCGGGCTTGGTGCCCTGCTGGTGCAGGGATCGGTGGCGCCGCACATCCGGGCCCGGTGCCGTCGTGCCCTTCCCGCCGGGTGTGGTCCCGACGGTCATGCCATGCCCTCCGTCACGGTCCTGCCACAGCGTGCCCCCGGCGCCGCCGACATGCGTGCGCAGGGCTACTCTTTCGCCCACACAGCCCTCATTTCGATCATGAAGGGCGTGCGCCTAAGAGACTCCGGAGCCTGTGCGCCGCTAAGTGGCCGCGCGAACGGACCCGGTGGGGGAGGGGTCCCATGTCCGATCAACCGTCCGGGGCGAACAGCCGGCCGGAGACGCCACCGCCGTCCGAGGACGCCACAGGGTCCGACGGTGCCCTGAAGGCGAGGGACGCCGGGAAGTCCGGGGCCGCCGTTCCTCCGGAGGATGCCGTGAGGTCCGCGTCAGGGGCCGGGCACGACACCGCCTCCGATGCGCCGGGCGGGGAGGGGACAGCTGCTGCTCAGGAGTCCGGCCAGGAGGGGACCGCAGCTCAGGAGTCCGTCAGGGCGCCAGCGGCGGTCCCGCCCCAGAACACGGGCCCGTACGTGCCGGTGGTGCCCGCGTATCTTCAGGCACCACCGCCACCGGCCGACCCGTGGCGGCGCCGGGCGCAGGAACAGAAGTCCAGTGCTCTGTCCCGGCTGAGACCCTCGGTGCCGCCCCCGATCAGGGCCGCCACACTCTGGGCCGTCCTCGCCACCGCGCTGCTCAGCGCTCTGCTGCTCGGTGACGGCCTGGGCCCGAACCTGCTGATGGTCGCGGCGCCCGCGGCCCTGGCGGCCTTCTTCGCCGCGCAGGCTGCGGGCCGCAGGCTTCGGCCCTGGACCGCTGTCTGGGCGGTCGGCGGCCTGGCACTCCTGGCCGTCCCGGCGCTCCGGGACGCGGGATGGCCGACGTTCCTCGCCGTGGTGTCCGCCCTGGCCCTCGGATCGCTCGCGCTGCACGGCAGCCGGACCTGGCCGGGGGTGCTGCTCGGATCGGCGGGGCTGTTCACATCGGTCGCGGCCGGATTGCGCTGGGGCTGGCGGGGTGTGCGCGACCGTGCGGACGATTCCGGGGGCCGTGTGCGCACCGCGGTGCGCAGCACCGTGGTGGCCCTCGTACTGCTCGGCGTGTTCGGCGCGCTCTTCGCCAGCGCCGATGCCGCGTTCGCCGACCTCCTGGGCAGCCTCACCCCCGACGTGTCGGTAGGCGACAGTCCATGGCGGGTGTTCCTCTTCGTGCTCGGTCTCGCAGGCGCACTGGCCACGGCGTACAGCGCTGCCGCGCCGGTGCGCTGGGACAGCATCACCGTCCGGCCCGGACCGGCCCGGAGCCGGGTGGAGTGGGCACTCCCCCTGATCGTGCTCAACCTGCTCTTCGCGGCATTCATCACCCTCCAGCTCGCTGTGCTGCTCGGCGGTTACGACAAGGTCCTGGACGAGACCGGGCTCACCCCCGCCGCGTACGCACGCCAGGGCTTCTGGCAACTGCTCTGGGCGACCGTCCTGACCCTGCTCGTCATCGCACTCGCCCTGCGCTGGGCCCCCCGCAGCGGACCGCGCGACCGTACGCTCGTCCGGGGCGTACTCGGCGTCCTGTGCGTGCTCACGCTCGTCGTCGTGGCCTCCGCGCTGCGTCGCATGGACCTGTACGTGGACGCCTTCGGCCTGACCAGGCTGCGGATCTCCGTGGCCGCGGTGGAGCTCTGGCTCGGCGTCGTGCTCGTCCTCATCCTCGCGGCGGGTGTCTTCGGCGCGAAGCTGCTGCCGCGCGCCGTCGCGGTGAGCGCGGCCGCCGGTGTTCTCGCGTTCGGGCTGATCTCGCCCGACGGACTGATCGCGGAACAGAGCGTCCAGCGGTACCGCTCCGACAAGACGATCGACGTCCTGTACCTCCGCGATCTCTCGGCAGACGCCGTACCGGCGTTGGACACACTGCCCGAGCCGCTGCGGTCCTGTGCGCTGGAGAGGATCCAGCGCGACCTGGAGACCTCGGACACCCCGTGGTACGCCTCCAGCTGGGGCGAAGCCAGAGCACGGGACATCCTGAAGGATCATGCCGCCGAGGGCCGTGGGAGCGAGTGCTACGAGCTCGGCGGGCACGACAGTGAGCGGGAGGGGTACGAGGAGGAGGACTCCTACGACCCGTACTGATCCGATCCGGATCCGCTGTTCCGATGTGGATGGCATGGTGCGGGCCCCGGAGACTCCGGAGCGGCGGACCGCAGTGCTGCCCGGTCGCCGCCCGCGACGGGGACGGCGGCCGGAGCGCGCCGGGCCCGCCGCGGCGGATCTCCGGCTCGGCGCGTCCCGTTCGCTCCCGCGCCCGTGAGCGCCGGCGCCGCCGCCCGCCCGGTGGTCACCACGACCGGGCAGGGTGGTCACCGTCACCTCGACGCGCCCCGCTTCTCGCGTGTGACGGGTGGCTGCGCGGCTCCTGTTTCCGGCCGTGAAGCCCCGGCGCCGCCGCTCGTGCGGCTTTCTGCGGCCGCCCCGGACACCGGTTCCGCCGTGTTCCGCGCACGGCCGGACGCGTGCAGTCGTCCCGACCGGTGCCCCGGGGTGTTCTTGGCGGGGGCATCGGCGTAACCTGGCAGGCGCCATGCCGTACGAACCACCCACGCACACCGTCGAGCGCTCACTGCGCGCTACCTCTGGTGCCAGGACCGTCGCCGGTGTCGATGAGGTCGGACGCGGAGCGTGGGCCGGCCCCGTCACCGTGTGCGCGGCCGTCACCGGCCTCCGCAGACCACCCGAGGGCCTCACCGACTCCAAACTGATCAGTCCCAAGCGGCGTGCGGAACTCGCACCGCTGCTCGAGGGCTGGGTCACGGCCTACGGGCTGGGGCACGCCTCACCAGGGGAGATCGACGACCTCGGCATGACTGCCGCACTCCGGCTCGCAGCGGTCAGGGCCCTCGAGGCGCTACCCGTGCGGCCGGACGCCGTGATCCTCGACGGCAAGCACGACTACCTCGGCTCTCCCTGGAACGTCCGTACCGTGATCAAGGGCGACCAGTCCTGTATCTCCGTCGCCGCGGCCTCAGTGATCGCCAAGGTGCGACGGGACACGATGATGGCCGAACTGGGCGCGGACTCAGGGCAGTACGCAGACTTCGCCTTCGGCGCGAACGCGGGATATCCGTCCCCGGTACACCGGGCCGCGTTGGAGGAGCGGGGACCTACACCTCATCATCGCCTCAGCTGGGCCTATCTCGACGCGCTGCCGCGATGGCAGCACTTGAAGAAGGTCCGCTTCTCCGCCGAGGCGGCCGCACTGGAAAGCGGGGGCCAGCTCGGCTTCGACTTCTGACCACACAGACGTATCACCGGCGCGCAGCGCCGACGACTTTCGATGGACGAACCACTCGTGCCTCTTATCCCCGAGGAGCCTCAGATTCCCGAGAGCGCCCAGGGTCCCCGCGTGACACCGGCCGCCGGCCGCACCGCGTCGACCCCCCGCCCCGTACCCGGTCCGCGTTCAGCGGCCACGCCGCGTCCCGGACATCCGGGTCCCCGCCCCGCGCGGCCCGCGCCTCCGGCGCCGCGCCCCACACCGGTCTCTCCCACTGCGGCGCGCCCTGCCGTGCGCGAGCAGCCGGAGGATCGTTCCGCTGTGCAGCTTCAACTGGTTCCCGCCCCGGTGGGCGGTTCGCTCGCCGCAGCGGACGAAGCCGTCGACCTGTTGCTCGACTCGGGCCGCGCACCCGGTGACATCCTGGTGCTGACGACGCACGAGCAGCACCCCTGGGCGGCACACGAACTCTCCTTCGGGGAAGCCGCGTACTGGGCCCAGCACGACGTCGGTGACGACGTCTTCTTCGCGCACGCCGCGAAGCTCGACCGCTGTACGTCCCGTTCCGTGGTCGTCGTCGCGGTGAACGGCGACGTCGACGACGCCACCGCACGTGCGCTGGCCGCCGCTCGCGAGCGTGCCGGTGCGCTGCTGATCGTGTGCGGAGACCCGCAGAAGATCAACCCTGTGTTCGGCGCCGTCGCCTGAGCCGTACGTCCGTGGGTCCTGGCCGTCCGTGAGGACGGCCAGGACCCACGGGCCGTTTCACCGGGCCGCGGTCCGGCGCAGCGCCTCCGCGGCCCCGCCGCCGGTGCGCAGCGGAACCGGGTCGTGATCGGCGAAGGCGTCGGCCAGGGCGGCCGGTTCGGACAGGGAACTGGGCCTGCGGCCGCCCCTGCCCTCGCCGAGGACCTGCCAGCCCCCCCGGGTCAGGGTGATGTACGCCCCGCAGCGGAGGCCGTGGAGCGTGCAGGCATCCCGCAGTCCCCACATCCACGCCCCGTCCTCCTCCGTCCATCGCTCGTCTCCCTCACGGCAGTAGAGCAGGACCGCCGTGCGCACGGGGGTGCGGCGGCGCAGGTCGTGCGGAACGACGCGGCGCAGATGGGCCAGCAAGGAGTTGCGGAACTCCCAGCCGTCGGCGGCCACGTTGGTCCGCCGGGCGAACGAGGCGCTGGCGGTGAGCCGTTCCTCGTGGTCGAGGACGGCTACGACGGCAGTGGTCGGGGTCGGTCTGTGTCGTGCGTGCAGGCCGCTGACGACCTCACGCGGACTGCCCAGCAGAGGTATGCCGGCCGCCGCCCACTCGGCCGGTTCGAGCATCCGGGCAAGGTTGTTGACGGAGCCCGCGGATACCGGGGACGCCGACAGTGAAGTGGCTGCGGACGGAGCGAATCCGAAGGTCACGGTCCTCCCTTCGCTACGCGCCCACGGTGCGGGCAGGGTCGAGTGAGGGCGCGCCGCGGCACAGCCCTTCCGGGCCCGCGAAGGGACGGTGCGGGGAGCGAGTCCAATTCTTCCTGTCGTACCGGCGGGCGGCAACGAGCAATTGGTGCGGCTGACGGGTATCGGACGGAATGACACAGATATCCCTGCCCGTTCGGTGCCAGGACGAAGCCATCGTCATGCCTGGACTGCGAGGACCAGCGGAAACACACCCTCGGCACCCGCCCGGCGCAGGAGCCGCGCCGCGACGGCGAGTGTCCAGCCGGTGTCGGAGAGATCGTCGACGAGGAGGACGGGGCCGGCCGCCGATGCGAGCGCCTCGGCCAGTGGGGGGTCCACGACCAGAGCCTCGTGCAGGGCCCTCACCCGCTGGGCGCTGTTGGTCTGCGAGAAGCGGAGGTCCTCGGTCCCGGGTGCGTAGGAGACGGTCCCCAGCAGGGGCATCCGGCCGACCTCGGCGATACCGCTGCCCAAGGAGTGGACCAGCTGCGGCCTGCGGCGGGAGGCCACCGTCACGACACCGACGGGCCGGGGCACCGCGTCCGGAGCGCCGGAGGCCCAACCGCCCGGTCCCTTCGCCCAGTCGGTGACGACCGTGACCACCGCGCTCGCCACGTCGTCGGGAACGGGGGCGTCCGGGGCCTCGGCTGCCAGCATCGGCCGGAGCCGGTTGCCCCAGCCGATGTCGGAAAGCCGCCCGAGCGCACGGCCTGGGAATGACAGCTCGCCCGCAGGGATGCGGCCCTTGAGGTCCACTCCCACCGCGGCCAGGCCGGTGGGCCACATCTTCCGGGGTTCCACCTCCACCCCGGGGCGGCCGAGCTCCCCCCGCGCGCCGTCGAGAGCCGCGGTGCTGACCTTGTCGTCGAACCGTGCACCCGCGCAGTTGTCACAGCGGCCGCACGCCGCGGCCTCCTCGTCGTCCAGCTGACGCCTGAGGAACTCCATGCGGCAGCCGGTCCCCGAGGCGTAGTCCCGCATGGCCTGCTGCTCGGCGGCGCGCTGTCGGGCGACCCAGGCGTAGCGCTCGGCGTCGTAGACCCAGGGCTCGCCCGTCGAGATCCAGCCGCCCTTCACCCGCTTCACCGCGCCGTCGACGTCCAGGACCTTGAGCATCGTCTCGAGACGGGTGCGCCGCAGGTCGACCAGGGGCTCCATCGCCGGCAGCGAGAGGGGCCGGCCCGCCTGGGCGAGGACGTCCAGGGTGCGCCGCACCTGCTCCTCGGGAGGGAAGGCGACCGAGGCGAAGTACTGCCAGATGGCCTCGTCCTCCTTGCCGGGCAGCAACAGGACTTCGGCGTGTTCGACCCCACGTCCCGCACGTCCGACCTGCTGGTAGTAGGCGATGGGGGAGGACGGTGATCCGAGATGGACGACGAACCCTAGGTCGGGCTTGTCGAAACCCATGCCCAGCGCCGATGTGGCCACCAGCGCCTTGACCTTGTTGGCCAGCAGATCGTCCTCGGCCTGCTGCCGGTCGGCGTTCTCGGTGCGGCCGGTGTACGACGTCACCGGGTGCCCGCACTGGCGCAGGTACGAAGTGACTTCCTCGGCGGCCGCGACGGTGAGCGTGTAGATGATCCCGGACCCCGGAAGCTCGCCGAGGTGGTCGCCCAGCCAGGCCAGGCGGTGTGCGGCATTGGGCAGTTGCAGGACTCCGAGACTGAGGCTCTCGCGGTCCAGGGGGCCGCGCAGCACCAGCGCGTCCGTGCCCGCGCCGGTGCCGAGCTGTTCCGCGACGTCCGCGGTCACGCGCGCATTGGCTGTCGCCGTCGTGGCGAGGACCGGGACGCCCGAAGGGAGATCGGCGAGCATGGTCCGCAGCCGTCGGTAGTCCGGCCGGAAGTCGTGACCCCAGTCGGAGATGCAGTGGGCCTCGTCGACCACCAGCAGCCCGGTCGCCGCGGCGAGCTCCGGCAGGACCTGGTCGCGGAAGTCGGGGTTGTTGAGGCGCTCCGGGCTGACGAGCAGCACATCCACTTCCCCCGCGGCCACCTCCGCCCGGACGCTGTCCCATTCCTCGGTGTTGGAGGAGTTGATGGTGCGTGCGCTGATGCCGGCCCTGGCGGCCGCGGCCACCTGGTTGCGCATCAACGCGAGCAGGGGCGAGACGATCACTGTCGGGCCGCTTCCCTGCGCCCGCAGCAGAGAGGTCGCGACGAAATACACCGCTGACTTGCCCCAGCCCGTCCGCTGCACGACCAGGGCCCGGCGCTTGTCCGCGACCAGCGCCTCGATGGCCCGCCACTGGTCCTCACGCAGCCGGGCAGCGCCGGTCGTGTCCCCGACGAGGCGGGTGAGTACGGAGTCGGCCGAGGCCCTGAGCTCTGCGCGGTCTGGGTTGGTCATGCCCCCATGCAACCCGATGCCTGTGACAAACCGCGAACGACCGTCCGAGCCTGTGGATAACTTTATCCACAGGGGTCGCGGAAATCGGCGGACCGGTGGGACGGTCATGCCATGAACAAGCACCACGAATCCACCGAACCGGCCGACGAGCAGCAGATCACTCTGCGCGGTCCCGCCGAGCTGGCCGACGCCCTTCCGTACCTGATGGGATTCCACCCGAACGACAGCGTGGTCATGGTGGCGCTCCATGGCGGTCAGGGGCGCTTCGGCGGCCGGCTCAGGATGGGCATCCCGCCATCGCCGACAGAATGGGCACCGGTCGCGAACCAGCTGGCGGAGTGCCTGATCTCAGGCAGTGAACGACGTGACACGCGTCCGGACGTGATCGTCGTCTTCCTCTGCCAGGATCCCGCCGAGGGGGAGAGCGGGCATCAGGCCATGGAGCGGCTGAGGCCCCTGGCCCAGCGTCTGCGCACGGCCTGCGGGGCGCTCGACGTTCCCGTGCTCGAAGCCCTCTGCATCTCCGACGGCCGCTACTGGTCCTACTGCTGCCCCGACGAGCGCTGCTGCCCCATCGAGGGCAATCCGCTTGCGCTTCCGGGGACGACGGTGATGGCGGCGGCAGCCGCCTATGCCGGTATCCGGGTGCGTGGTTCCCTACGGGACATGGAAGCCCGGCTCAGGCCGTGGGGCTCCCCGGCGGGTGCGGAGCAGGAGAAGGCGCTGGACTCCGCGGGAGCCGTGCTGGTGTCCAGGATCCTCGACGCCGATGGACGGGGTGCGGTCGCGGGGGAGACGCTGGCCCTGGCGCGTGAGCTCATGGAACGTCTCGTGCGGGCGCCCGCGGCCACGACTGCGGACATCGACGACGATCGCCTCATCAGCTGCGACGAAGCCGCGGCACTCATTCTCGGTCTTCAGGACAGGGAGACCCGGGACCGGGCCGCGGAGTGGATGGAGGGCCGCGAGGCGGAGGCGGCCCTACGGCTGTGGCGGGCGCTCGCCCGCCGCTGCGTGGGCCCGTACGTGGAGCACTCCGCGGCACCTCTCACTCTGGCCGGCTGGGTCTCCTGGTCCGCCGGCGACGAACCCGGTGCCAGGGTCGCGCTCGGGCTCGCTCTGCGGGCCGATCCCGACTACACGTTCGCCCAGCTGTTGCATCAGGCGTGCAACGAGGGCATGGACCCGGAAACGCTGCGGCGCTGCCTCCGCGACGAACGCGGCCTGCGTGCCGGGCGCGACGGTGACGGCGCGGGCGCGAGTGTCAGCGGTACGACCGGACGGCACGAAGGGCGGCGTGCGGAACGGCGGCCGGGGCGGAGGCCCCCGCGCACACCGGCTGCGAAGCGGAAGAGGGCGACAGGGGCGGCGGCCGGCTCCGCAGGCCCCGGTTCGGCCGCGGCCCGTCCCCGGGCCGGCGGCCCGCGGTGCCGGAGCCGGGCGCCGGGACAGGGGGGAGGGCAGCGCGGGGCCAGGAGCGGCCGTTGACCGACCGCGCTCCACCGGGCCGCACGGGGGCGGTCGCGGCGGAGCGCGGCATCGGACCTCATTCTGGCGCCTTGACTTCGCGAGGCCACGCCGTACCGAGGATCGCAGGGACAGGCGCCCCGGCTTCGCGAGGACAGGCGTACGGGCATCGCGAGCCACGCGCACCAGGCATCGCCGAGACTGCCGGACCGGCATCGCGAGCGGGGGCGGTATCGGCACCGTGACGGCAGAGGCAGGCTCACCAACATCGCGAAGTGACTGTTTATCGTCAGGAAGACGACTATGATTTCGGCATGCCGTCCTACGACCCGTCGACCTTTCCGCCCTTCGCAGTCACCGTCGACCTGGTTGTGCTCACAGTGCGCCGTCACGCGCTCTGCGCGCTGGTGGTGCGCCGCGGTGAGTCGCCGTTCCAGGGCCGGTGGGCGCTGCCGGGCGGATTCGTCAGAACGGACGAGGACCTCGGTGCCGCGGCGGCGCGTGAGCTCGTCGAGGAGACAGGGCTCTGCGCCCACGATCCGGCCGCCCCCGCCGTCGGGAACGGCGCCCACCTCGAGCAGTTGGCCACCTATGGAGATCCGGGGCGCGATCCGCGGATGCGGGTCGTCAGCGTCGCGCACCTCGCGCTGGCTCCAGATCTTCCCGCGCCCCGTGCGGGTGGTGATGCCAACAGCGCGCGCTGGGCCCCCGTCGTGGATCTCCTCGGCCCCGGCGGCGGTTTCGGCCGGGACGGCGAGCAGTCCGAGCCGCTGGCCTTCGATCATGCCCGGATTCTCGACGACGGGGTGGAGCGGGCGCGCTCCAAGATCGAGTACTCCTCGCTGGCCACGGCGTTCTGCCCGCCCGAGTTCACCGTCGGTGAGCTGCGCCGGGTGTACGAAGCGGTGTGGGGTGTGGTCCTTGACCCCCGGAACTTCCATCGCAAGGTCACGGGCACGCCCGGTTTCCTCGTTCCGTCCGGTGGAACGACCACGCGACAGGGTGGCCGCCCCGCGCAGTTGTTCCGGGCCGGAGCCGCCACCGTGCTCAACCCCCCGATGCTGAGGCCGGAGGTCTGAGACTGCGGGGGCCGAGGCTGCGGGGGTCGGGGGCGGTTGTCCGGGCCGGAGATCGCGATCCGGGCGGGCGGTAGCCGGGCGGGCGTTGGGCGGAAGTCCGGTGCCGCGCAGGCGCGGTATTTCTGACCCACGGAACGCCCACTGGAACAGTGCTGCGCCAAAAGTCTGAAATGTCGCGTTATGTTGCTGGGGTACCCCACCCTGCCGCCGAGCGGTCTCACCCTCAGCGAGAGAAGCGATGCTCCAGGCCATCGGACTCACCAGCGCCCCCCGCCGCGACCTTCCCTCCGTCGTGGACGACCTGACCTTCGAAGCGCCCTCCGGCCGCGTCACCGTACTTCTGGGCGCCACCGGCGCCGGCAAGACCACTGCCCTGCGTCTGATGCTCGAACTCGAATCCGGGCGGGGCGTCACCTACTTCCGCGGCCGGCCCCTGCACCGCATCGGCCACCCGGCCCGCGAGGTGGGCGTGCTTCTCGGCGACGTACCGGGGCATCCCGCGCGCACCGCGCGCGGCCAGCTCCGGATGCTCTGTGCGGCGGCGGGAGTTCCCGCGTCGCGGGCCGACGAACTGCTCGACGTCGTCGGGCTGGCCGGGCTCGGGGACCAGCGCATCGGCACCCTCTCCGCCGGTATGGACCGCCGCCTCGGTCTCGCTTCGGCGCTGCTCGGAGACCCGCACACGCTCGTCCTCGACGACCCGGCCAGGGGCCTCTCCCCGCGGGAGAAGAGCTGGCTGCACGGCCTGCTGCGCGCCCACGCCGCAGAGGGCGGCACCGTCCTGCACACCACCAGCGACCCCAAGGAGGCCGCCCGTTCGGCCGACCGTGTGGTCACCATCGACGACGGACGTCTCGTCGCCGACCAGGACGTCGCCGACTTCTCGCGCACCCGGCTGCGCCCCAGAGTCGCGGTACGGACACCGCATGCCGCCCGACTGGCCGCCGTGGTCAGCCGTGAGGCGCGTGCGGCGCGGCGCTCCGTCGAGGTCGTCGCCGAGGACGGGAGCCGGCTGTCGGTGTACGGCAGCACGTGCGCCGAGGTCGGGGACGCCGCGTACCGGCACGGCCTGCCCGTGCATCAACTCGCCGACGAAATCGGAGATGCGGGCCCCGCCTCCGCTCCCCCCGCCCGGCCCGCAGGCGCGGCCGTACCGGGACCCGCGTCAACGGTGGCGGTCTCGGAGCTGCCCCCACCGATTCCCGTCCGTCCCGCCCGTGGCCCGCTCCGCCCCGTGCGCTACGAACTGCGCCGCCTCTTCGGCGTCAGGACGACAGCTCTGATCATGGCGGCCGTCCTGGTGGTATCGGCCGGCCTCTCCGTCCTCCTGGCCCGGTCGGGCCGCACACCCCTCCCCGGTCTCCTGGTCGCCTGGCCCGACCTGATGCCCCTCCCACCCGCGGCCTTCGGTGCCGGCCTGCTCGGGGCCCTCTCCTTCGGCGACGAGTTCCGCTACCCGGCGCTCGCCGCAGGGCGGGGCACCGTCCCGCGGCGCCTCGGACTCCTGCTGGCCAAGCTGGTGGTGTCCGCGGCCGTCGCCCTGCTGCTGGCCGTGCTGGCCGTGCTGGTGAATGCCGAGGTCCTGCATCTCGTGTATGGCGGTGACTTGATCGGCGTACCGGCCAACGCCCGTCAACTGGGCGCCAGTTGGGCCGGACTGGCCATCGGATGCGCCTGGGCCGGGCTGCTGGCCGCCGGCGTCTTCCGTGCGGCCGGTGCGGGGGTCGCCGCCGTGCTGGCCGTTCCCGTCCTGGTCGTTCCGCTGGTGCGGAAACTGCTCGAAGGTCCGTCCGTTCGTTCGATCGCCGGGCTCCCGGGTCGAATGCGCGAACTCGCCTGGCTGCAATGGCCGTACGAGGCGGACCGGTGGGCGATGGCCGCGGTGCGGGTCGTGGCGCACCCGGTGGGTGTGGCGCTCTCCTTGTCGTTGTCCGCCCTGATCTGTGCGTACGTGTTCACCAGTCTGCGGGGGAGGGCCCGTTGGTGAGTGCGAGGCCCGGATCCGGTGGCCGAGTGCAGGCAACTCCGCCGAGAAGGAGCGATTTCTCCCCATAAAGCGTCAATTGCGGGGCGGGTGCCGATCACCCTTTCGTGTGCTTTTCACCAAAGACCTCAAGGGCTGGCTGAGCCACGCCGACAAAGGATGCGTGAGTACCCTTGCGCACACCATGATGACCGCCGCCCGTTCCGCCGACTCCGGCCCGGGCGAACTCGACCGTTACCCCTGTGCGGAGGCGCCGGCCGGCGAGCGTGGCCCCCTCCGCTCCTGGGGTGGTTCCGATTCCGAACTGGGGCGGGCGAGCCGGCGTGGCACGGCCAGTCGCGGCCGTGGGCTCCACGGCCAACTGGTCCAGCAGCTCGGCCAGATGATCGTTTCCGGTGACCTCGGCGCCGACCGGCCGCTCGTTCCGGAGGAGATCGGCCAGCGATTCGAGGTCTCCCGCACCGTCGTGAGGGAGTCCCTGCGCGTACTCGAGGCCAAGGGCCTGGTCAGTGCCCGGCCCAATGTGGGTACCCGGGTCCGGCCGGTCAGCGACTGGAACCTCCTGGACCCCGACATCATCGAATGGCGCGCCTTCGGCCCCCAGCGTGACGACCAGCGCCGCGAGCTGGCGCAGCTCCGTTGGACGATCGAGCCGCTGGCCGCCCGGCTGGCCGCCGGCCACGGCCGCGAGGACATTCAGCAGCGCCTCGGAGAAATGATCGAGATCATGGGGCACGCGATGGGGCACGGGGACGGCATCACGTTCTCCCGGGCGGACGCGGAGTTCCACTCCCTGCTCATCCAGGCGGCGGGCAACCGCATGCTGGAGCACCTCTCCGGCATCGTGTCGGCGGCCCTGCACGTCTCCGGTGGGCCCGTCGCGGGGTGCGACCGGCCCACCGAGGTGTCGCTCGGGCACCATGCGCGGATCGTCGAGGCGCTGGCCTCGGGTGACTCCGCCGCCTCCGAAGCGGCGATGAGGCAGCTGCTCGTCGGCCACCTCGACGGGGAGCCCGTGGTTCCCGCGCCCCGCGAGCACTGACCGCACCACGGCCGGGGAGTGCGGACCGTGTGCCGCCGGGCCCTGTGGTCCGGCGGCATAATTGTATGTATATATGAGCCCTGGTTCCGTTTGTCGCACATGGGGTGTGACTGGGGCCACGCGATTAGGGCGTAACACTCCTCGAAACAGTGCGATGACTTAAGAGGTGACCGCCGCGGAAGGAATACAGCAGCCACACAGCGCGCTGTGCAGTTCTGAGGCCAAGCCCGCGCCGTCGGCAACATCCCCAGCCGCCGGTCGTCGGTTCCAGCCCTCTCCAGGGCCGGGCCGGAAGCCGTTTCCATCGTTCCGAGAGGTTGTTCGTGTCGGCCAGCACATCCCGTACGCTCCCGCCGGAGATCGCCGAGTCCGAGTCTGTGATGGCGCTCATCGAGCGGGGAAAGGCTGATGGGCAGATCGCCGGCGATGACGTGCGTCGGGCCTTCGAGGCTGACCAGATTCCGCCAACCCAGTGGAAGAACGTTCTTCGCAGCCTCAACCAGATCCTCGAGGAAGAGGGTGTGACGCTGATGGTCAGTGCCGCGGAGTCGCCGAAGCGCGCCCGCAAGAGCGTCGCAGCGAAGAGCCCGGTCAAGCGCACCGCCACCAAGACCGTCGTAGCCAAGACGACCGTGACGCGGACCGTCGCCGCCACCGCCGCCCCGGCGGCGGCCGGAAGCGCGGACGCGGCGGCCGACGACGCTGCCGTCGCCGCTCCGGCGAAGAAGACCGCAGCCAAGAAGACGGCTGCCAAGAAGACAGCCGTGAAGAAGACCGCGGCGAAGAAGACCGCGGCCAAGAAGTCCGGCAAGCAGGACGAAGAGCTCCTCGACGGTGACGAGGCCGCCGAGGAAGTCAAGGCCGGTAAGGGTGAGGAAGAGGAGGGCGAGGGCGAGAACAAGGGCTTCGTCCTCTCCGACGACGACGAGGACGACGCGCCTGCGCAGCAGGTCGCCGTCGCCGGCGCCACGGCCGACCCGGTCAAGGACTACCTGAAGCAGATCGGCAAGGTTCCCCTCCTCAACGCCGAGCAGGAGGTCGAGCTCGCCAAGCGCATCGAGGCAGGCCTCTTCGCCGAGGACAAGCTGGCCAACGCCGACAAGCTCGCGCCGAAGCTCAAGCGTGAGCTGGAGATCATCGCCGAGGACGGCCGCCGGGCCAAGAACCACCTGCTGGAGGCCAACCTCCGGCTCGTGGTCTCGCTGGCCAAGCGCTACACCGGTCGCGGCATGCTCTTCCTGGACCTGATCCAGGAGGGCAACCTCGGCCTGATCCGCGCGGTCGAGAAGTTCGACTACACCAAGGGCTACAAGTTCTCCACGTATGCCACCTGGTGGATCCGTCAGGCGATCACCCGCGCCATGGCCGACCAGGCCCGCACCATCCGCATCCCGGTGCACATGGTCGAGGTCATCAACAAGCTCGCGCGAGTGCAGCGTCAGATGCTCCAGGACCTGGGCCGTGAGCCCACCCCGGAGGAGCTGGCCAAGGAGCTCGACATGACCCCTGAGAAGGTCATCGAGGTCCAGAAGTACGGCCGTGAGCCGATCTCGCTCCACACGCCGCTGGGTGAGGACGGGGACAGCGAGTTCGGAGACCTGATCGAGGACTCCGAGGCGGTCGTCCCGGCCGACGCGGTCAGCTTCACGCTGCTCCAGGAACAGCTGCACTCGGTGCTCGACACGCTTTCCGAGCGTGAGGCGGGCGTGGTCTCGATGCGCTTCGGCCTGACCGACGGCCAGCCGAAGACGCTGGACGAGATCGGCAAGGTCTACGGCGTGACGCGCGAGCGCATCCGTCAGATCGAGTCCAAGACGATGTCCAAGCTGCGTCACCCGTCGCGTTCGCAGGTGCTGCGCGACTACCTCGACTAGATCGAGGACGGAAGACAGGACGAGGGCCCGGAACCTGGGAAGGTTCCGGGCCCTCGTCCTTCTGCGGGTGCGGGCCGCACCCGTGCGGATGACGCTGAGTGGGCACTGCTCACCCCGGCGTCAGGAGACTTCATGCCCCGCATCGTCGTCCGTGCCCTCCCCCCGGCGTTCGCCCTGGCGGCCCTCGCGGCCCTCATACCACTCGGTCCCCCGGCTTCCGCCGCCGCGGACAGCATCGTCGTGGGCGGCGGCCCGGTGCCCGTCGCGGACAGTCCCTGGGTCGTGGCCCTGTCGAGCCGTGACCGGTTCGGGGGAAGCCGCGCGGGCCAGTTCTGCGGCGGGGTGGCAATCGCGCCCACGAAGGTGCTGACGGCCGCGCACTGCCTGCGGCAGGACGTCCTGGGCACCACTGTGCCCGAGGTCCCCGATCTGCGGATCATCAGCGGCCGTGACGAGCTGAGCGGACCCGGCGGCCAGGAGATCCCGGTGCGGTCGGCCTGGATCAGTCCTCGGTACGAGCCGCGTACGAACATCGCCGACCTGGCGGTGCTCACCCTGGACCGGGCACTGCCGGAGGCAAGCGTCGTGCCGACCGCCGCGGCCGGGGACGCGGCGTACGAGCCCGGTACGGCCGCGACGGTGTACGGCTGGGGGGACACCACCGGGTACGGCGCCTACGCGTCCGTCCTCCACGCCGCGAAGGTGCGGGTGCTGTCGGACAACGCCTGCACGCGGGCGTACCCCGGCGGCGTACACGGCTCGTACGACGCCTCATCGATGCTCTGCGCCGGTAGCACGGCCGGGGGGCGGGATGCGTGCCAGGGCGACAGTGGAGGCCCGCTGGTGGCCCGTGGGCGCCTCATAGGGCTGGTCTCCTGGGGCAGCGGCTGCGGGAGCCCGGGCAGCCCGGGGGTGTACACCCGCGTGTCGGCAGCCATCCGGTGGATGGCCGGCCAGTCCTGACGTCAGGCCGACCGAACGCGGTCCGGATACGAGAACGGGCGGCTTCCCCCCTGGGGGAAGCCGCCCGTCGGCCGGTCCTGGACCGGGCCCTGGCTCGTCGTGGATGCGAGGTGTCAGTGTTGTTCCTCGTCGGCGGCACTTGCCTGCACGGCAGTGAGCCGATCTGTCTCATCCTGTATTTCCGCGGCGATCTTCTTGAGTTCCGGCTCGAACTTGCGCCCGTGGTGGGCGCAGAAGAGCAGTTCACCGCCGCTGATCAGGACGACGCGCAGGTATGCCTGGGCGCCGCAACGGTCACAGCGGTCTGCTGCGGTCAGCGGGCTCGCGGGGGTCAGAACAGTAGTCACGTCGCCTCTTCTCTAGCTCGACGAGCTGTCGTACCAGGGTCAACATCCAACCAGGCCGAAAACGTTCCCGCTCGTGGCTTTTCTTCGAAACTTCTTCTCGGGATGGCTGTCCGTTGCCGGTTGGCGGCGAATGTGCCGTATTGCGTAGCGCTACGGTTTCGCGTTGCTTGTGTGGGCCCGTCCACCGGCTGGCTTGCCGGTTGTTGATGAGGACGTGCCCGGAGCCTAAATGGTTCATGCCTCGAAGGGAACGTGATGTGCATGTCACTCCGACGAGTGATCGAACGCGTATACGAAGCTGGACTAGCATAAGGATTCCCCGTGGGTGGCGTTACAACCGCTCTACCAGGCCTCGGTAGGCTCTCAGCGGCTACCGAGGCCGAGCCCGCTACCCACTGGGCCCCAAATGAAATTCAGCGAGGAGCGAACCGCGTGACCGCCGATTCCGTGCCGTCCACTGCGCTGCTGACCGGAGCAGGCGGCTCAGACAGGGACAGCTCCAACTACACCGCGCGGCACCTTCTCGTACTCGAAGGGCTCGAAGCGGTCCGCAAGCGCCCCGGGATGTACATCGGGTCCACGGACAGCCGCGGACTCATGCACTGCCTCTGGGAGATCATCGACAACTCGGTCGACGAGGCTCTCGGCGGGTACTGCGACACCATCGAGGTCATCCTCCACGACGACACCTCCGTCGAGGTCCGCGACAACGGCCGCGGCATCCCGGTCGACGTCGAGCCCAAGACGGGCCTGTCCGGCATCGAGGTCGTGATGACCAAGCTGCACGCGGGCGGGAAGTTCGGAGGGGGCTCCTACGCCGCCTCCGGAGGCCTGCACGGGGTCGGCGCCTCGGTCGTGAACGCGCTCTCCGCGCGGCTCGACGTCGAGGTCGACCGCAGCGGCTCGACCCACTCGATCAGTTTCCGGCGCGGTGTTCCGGGCATGTTCACCGAACAGGGGGCGGACAGCCCCTTCGACCCGGCCACCGGCCTGCGCAAGGGGAAGCGCGTCCCGAAGACGCGCACGGGTACCCGGGTGAGGTACTGGGCGGACCGGCAGATCTTCCTCAAGGACGCCAAACTCAACCTGGAGACGCTGTACCAGCGGGCCCGCCAGACCGCGTTCCTGGTCCCCGGCCTCACCATCCTCGTGCGGGACGAGCGGGGCATCGACGGCGAGGGCAAGACCGAGGAGACATTCCGCTACGACGGCGGGATCAGCGAGTTCTGCGAGTACCTGGCCCAGGACAAGGCCGTCTGCGACGTCCAGCGCCTGACGGGGACGGGGACGTTCAAGGAGACCGTGCCGGTGCTCGACGAGCGCGGGCACATGACGGCGACCGAGGTCACCCGCGAGCTGGCCGTCGACATTGCACTGCGGTGGGGCACCGGGTACGACACCAACGTCAAGTCCTTCGTCAACATCATCGCCACCCCCAAGGGGGGCACCCATGTGTCCGGCTTCGAGCGTTCCCTGACCAAGACCGTCAACGAGGCCCTGCGCTCCGCGAAGCTGCTGCGGGTCGCCGAGGACGACGTCGTCAAGGACGACGCGCTCGAGGGACTCACCGCGGTCGTGACCGTGCGGCTGGCGGAGCCCCAGTTCGAGGGGCAGACCAAGGAGGTGCTGGGCACCTCGGCGGCCAACCGGATCGTGGCCGGCGTGGTGTCCAAGGAGCTCAAGGCGTTCCTGACCTCCACCAAGCGCGACGCCAAGGCCCAGGCCAGGGCGGTGCTGGACAAGGCGGTGGCCGCAGCCCGCACGCGCATCGCGGCCCGCCAGCACAAGGACGCGCAGCGCCGCAAGACCGCGCTGGAGTCCTCCTCGCTTCCCGCGAAGCTCGCCGACTGCCGCAGCGACGACGTCGAGCGGAGCGAGCTCTTCATCGTCGAGGGCGACTCGGCGCTCGGTACCGCCAAGCTGGCCCGGAACAGCGAATTCCAGGCGCTTCTGCCGATCCGCGGGAAGATCCTCAACGTCCAGAAGTCGTCCGTGTCGGACATGCTCAAGAACGCCGAGTGCGGCGCGATCATCCAGGTCATAGGAGCAGGCTCCGGGCGTACGTTCGACATCGACGCCGCTCGCTACGGCAAGATCGTCCTGCTGGTCGACGCCGACGTCGACGGCGCCCACATCCGGTGCTTGCTGCTCACGCTCTTCCAGCGCTACATGCGACCGATGGTCGAAGCGGGGCGGGTCTTCGCCGCGGTCCCCCCGTTGCACCGGATCGAGCTCGTCCAGCCCAAGAAGGGCCAGGACAAGTACGTCTACACGTACTCCGACAACGAGCTGCGGCAGACGTTGCTGGAGATGCAGCGCAAGAACGTACGGATCAAGGACTCGATCCAGCGCTACAAGGGTCTCGGCGAGATGGACGCCGACCAGCTGGCGGAGACCACGATGGATCCGCGCCACCGCACGCTGCGCCGGATCAACATCGGCGACCTGGAGTCCTCCGAGCAGGTCTTCGACCTGCTGATGGGCAACGAGGTCGCGCCCCGCAAGGAGTTCATCACCAGCTCGGCGGCCACGCTGGACCGCTCGCGTATCGACGTCTGATCGCATCCGCCCGCGGGTGGGGACCGCTGTCTCCGCCCGCGGGCGGAACCGGTGCCCCCACCCACGGATGGAGGAATCGCGTCGGTGATCCCTCCGCCGAGACCGGAACGCACGGTCGGACATCGCGGGCAGACCTCTACGCGTACGACCGGCTTTCACACAGCCGCCCCGGACTTCCTTCACCTGAACTGGTGAAGCCCGGCGAATGAAGTGCCCGGGATCTTCCCGATCTGCCCATTCTTGGCTACGCGGCCGAAAAGGCGCGTGGACAAGGGAGTTGTTCGGTGGAGAAGGAAGCAGGGCCGGATGCCGCAGCGACGCGGCTCGACGACCCGTGGTACGACGCGCCGCCCCCCGGATGGGGCGAGCCGGACGGCGCGGCGGGCTTCGCGCCCGACGCGCGGACCGGTCCGGAAATGGTGCGGCACCCCCACAGCGCAGCCGACGTCTATGTGGAGGTGCAGCGCAGCGCGGCCTTCCGCGAGGTGCGCCGTCGCTACCGGAGGTTCGTGGTCCCGGCATCGGCGGCCTTCCTGCTCTGGTACCTCGCCTACGTCGTCGCCGCCACCACGGCGCCCGGTCTGATGGCGCGTCCCGTCGTCGGCGCACTCAATGTGGCGATGCTCGCGGGGCTCGGCCAGTTCCTCACCACGTTCGTGCTCACCTGGGCGTACGTGCGTCATGCCCGGCTGCACCGGGACCGGGCCGCGCTCGAACTGCGCTGGGACACCCAGGAGATGACGAGAGGGATCGGGCGGTGAGCGGGGACCACCAGACACTGGCGCTGCTGCTGTTCAGCGTGTTCATCGCCGTGACGCTCGGCATCACCACATGGGTCGGCCGGAACAGGCAGGGCTCCGCGGAGGAGTTCTACGCGGGCGGGAGGCTGTTCTCGCCCATGGAGAACGGATTCGCCATCGCCGGCGACTACATGTCCGCCGCGTCGTTCCTCGGCATCTCGGGGCTCATCGCCCTCTTCGGCTACGACGGCATGCTGTATTCGGTCGGTTTCCTCGTGGCCTGGCTCGTCGTCCTGCTTCTCGTCGCCGAACTCGTGCGCAACTGCGGCCGCTTCACCCTCGCGGACGTGGTCGCCGCCCGCATGGCGGAGCGCCCGGTGCGCACCGCGGTGGGGACGTCGTCCGTCACCGTCTCGGTGCTGTACCTCGTGGCGCAGATGGTCGGTGCCGGCAGCCTGGTCGCGCTGCTGCTGGGCGGTACGAGTGACACCGCCCGGTCCTGGACCGTGGTCGGTGTCGGGGCGCTCATGGTCATCTACGTGTCGTTCGGCGGCATGCGCGCCACGACCTGGATCCAGATCGTCAAGGCCGTCCTGCTGATGGCCGGGGCCGCCGTGCTCACCGTGCTGGTCCTCGCCCACTTCCACGGTGACGTCAACGCCCTGCTGCACACCGCCGCCGAGCGCAGCGGGCACGGCAGGGACTTCCTCTCACCCGGACTCAGGTACGGGGAGAGCTGGACCGCCCGGTTCGACTTCATCAGCCTGGGCCTGGCGCTCGTGCTCGGGACAGCGGGCCTGCCGCACATCCTGTCGCGCTTCTACACCGTGCCCACCGCCCGCGCGGCCCGTCGGTCCGTCGTCTGGTCCATCGGGCTGATCGGCAGTTTCTACCTGATGACGATCGTGCTCGGCTTCGGGGCGGCCGCCCTGGTGGGTTCCGCGGACGTACGGGCGTCCAACGCCTCGGGGAACACCGCGGTGCCGCTCCTGGCACTCGTACTCGGTGGTGGTGAGGGCTCCACGGGCGGCACGGTGCTCTTCGCGGTCGTCGCCGCCGTCGCCTTCGCGACGATCCTCGCGGTCGTCGCCGGGATCACCCTGGCCTCCTCCGCGTCCGTCGCCCACGACCTCTACGCCACGTTCCGGCGGCCGGGGGCCGAGCAGCGCAGCGAGGTCGCCGTGGCCAGGGTAGCCGCGGTGGGGGTCGGCGTGGTGGCCATCGCCCTCGGGCTGCTCGCGCAGGACCTCAACGTCGCCTTCCTGGTGGGCCTGGCCTTCGCGGTCGCGGCCTCGGCCAACCTTCCGGCGTTGCTCTATTCGCTGTTCTGGCGGAGCTTCACCACGCGGGGTGCGGTCTGGGCCGTGTACGGCGGGCTGGTCCCCGCCGTACTGCTCGTCCTGCTCTCGCCGGTCGTGTCGGGCGGCCCGGCCTCGCTCTTCCCCGGCGTGGACTTCCAGCTCTTCCCACTGGAGAACCCCGGTCTGGTGTCCATTCCGGCCGGCTTCCTCGCCGGCTGGATCGGCACGGTCACCTCGTCCGGGCCGCCCGACGAGGCCAGGCACGCCGAGACGGAGGTGCGGTCGCTCACCGGGGCGGGCGCGGCGTAGGCCCGCCTCCGGCAGGGCGGCGGCGTCAGGAGCCCGTGGCCCACGTGTACCGGTGCTCCGGGCGGCCCGTCTCGCCGTACCGGAGCGACAGCCGGACCCGGCCGGTGCGCTCCAGCAGCTTCAGATAGCGCTGGGCGGTCTGTCGGCTCATTCCGGCGCTCTCCGCGATCTCGTGTGCGGAGAGCGGCGCGTCGGCGGTGCGCAGGGCCTGGCGGACCAGCTCCGCGGTGGTCGGCGAATGCCCCTTGGGCAGGTCGGACCCGCCCGTCGCCCACAGGCCGCCGAACAGCCGGTCCACCTCCGTCTGCTCGGCCTCGCCGCCGCCCTCGAAGGTGCGCCGCAGCGCCGCGTACGCCTCCAGCTTGGTGCGCAGCCCCGCGTAGGCGAACGGCTTGACCAGGTACTGGAGTGCGCCGTGGCGCATCGCGGCCTGAACCGTCGCGACGTCGCGCGCCGCCGTCACCATGATCACGTCGGTGTGGTGTCCGAGTGCGCGCAGCTCCCGCACCACGGCCAGGCCGTTCCTGTCCGGCAGGTAGTGGTCGAGCAGGATCAGGTCGATCGGCACCTCGTCGATCCTGCTGAGGGCCTCGGTGGCGGAGTGGGCCAGGGCGGCCACCCGGAAACCGGGCACCTTCGCGACGTAGGCCGCGTTGATCTGCGCGACTCGGACGTCGTCGTCGACGACCAGGACCTGGATCACGGTGCGTCTCCTGTTTTCGCCGGTCGTACGCGTGCCGACGGGTCACCACCGGGGTCCGGTTCGCCCAGCGCCTCCGGGAGGACGACGGTGAACACCGCTCCTCCGTCGGGCGAGTCCGACACGGACGCGCTGCCGCCCTGACGTTCCGCGAGCCGCCGCACGAGCGGCAGCCCCAGGCCGCGCTTGCCGTGGGCCGGGAGGTCCTTGGTGGACCAGCCCTCCATGAAGATCGATTCACGGCTGCCGGACGGCACGCCCGGACCGCTGTCATGCACCCGTAGCACCACCGTACGGCCTTCGGCCCGCAGCCCGACCTCGATCCGGGCGTCCACCGACCCCGCGGCCGCGTCCAGGGCATTGTCCACCAGGTTCCCGACGACCGTGACGAGTCCGCGGGGGTCCACCAGCCGGTCCGGCAGCAGTGTCCCGGGGGCCACGCGCAGGGAGACGCCTCGTTCCGCGGCCACCGTCGCCTTGCCGACCAGGAGTGCGGCCAGCAGCGGGTCGTGGACCTTCTCGGTGACCTGCTCGGCGGTCGCCCGGTGTACGCCGACGACCTCGGTGACGAACTCCATCGCGTCCTCGTGCATCTCCAGTTCGAGGAGCCCCAGCAGGGTGTGCAGCCGGTTGGCGTGTTCGTGGTCCTGGGCGCGGAGTGCGTCGATCAGCCCGCGGGTGGAGTCGAGCTCGCGGCCGAGGTACTCGAGCTCCGTGCGGTCGCGCAGGGTGGCCACGGCCCCGCCGTCGTCGGTCGGCATCCGGTTGACGAGCAGCACCCGGTTGCCGCTGACCGCCACCAGGTCGTCGCCGACCACCCGCCCCGCCAGTACCTCGGCGGTCCTGCCCGCGCCGAGTGCCTCGTCGAGCGGTCGGCCGGCGGCGTCGGGGCCCAGGCCGAGCAGGCGCTGCGCCTCGTCGTTCAGCAGCCGGATGCGGCCCGTGCGGTCGAGCGCGACGACTCCCTCGCGGATGCTGTGCAGCATGGCCTCGCGTTCCGTCAGCAGGGCCGAGATGTCGGAGAAGGCGAGGTCATGGGTCTGTCGCTGGAGACGGCGGGAGATGAGATAGGCCGCCAGTGCCCCGACGGCCAGCGCCCCGCCCGCGTAGGCCAGGAGCCCCGGGATCGCCGCGAGCAGCCGGGCGCGGACGCTGTCGTACGCGATCCCGACCGAGACGGCGCCCACGATCCGGTCCGAGTCGTCACGCAGGGGCACCTTGCCGCGGGCCGAGCGTCCGAGGGTGCCGTTGTCGATCTCCATCACGGCCCTGCCCGCCAGCGCCGTACTGGGGTCGGTCGAGACGACCTCGCCGATCCGGTCGGCATCCGTGTGCGACCACCGCACTCCGCGCTTGTCCATGATCACGACGTACTCCGCACCGGTGGAGCGCCTGATGCGCTCGGCCGCGGCCTGGACGGGGCCGCCGGGGGCGGGCTCCGTGGTGAGCAGCGATACGGCGATCTGCTGCTGCGCCGCCGTGCTCTGCGCGATCGCGAGGGCCCGGCGCATCGCCTGATCGTCGAGCTGCGCGCTGAGCGGTGCCAGGAAGAGGCCCGTGACCAGCACCGTGACGCCGGTGATGATGGCCAGCTGCATCAGCAGGACCTGGGAGAAGACCCGCTTCGGCCAGCCGAACCGGTGCGGGGCCCGCAGGACGGTCGGTGGGGCGCTCATCGTACGAACGGTAAGGGGCGATCCGGCGTTCCTGAAATTCCGGCCGCGTGATATTCGTCCGGTGAACCTTCCCGCGGGGTCCCACCGGGAGGTTCACGCCGCCCCTTCCGGCGGGACCCCACGGAGACCTCCCGGCGATCCTCCGGTCCTCCCGACGGACCTTGGACAGGCCGGTGCCGAGCCATGTCCGGTGCCATGTCCGGTGCCCTGTCCGGCGGACGTCCCGGGTGCCGGCCCGGTGGCTCGCGCCTGCGGTTGCCGCCCCGCGCCGGGACCGCCCACCGGTACGGGACGCCGTACCCGGCGGAACCCTTGCGTCCTGGCGCTCCGTCTGTGAGCGTTCCAAGAGGTGCCATCCCAACGCAATCATCTTGCTTTTCTTGCGCTAATCTTGCGTTCATGACGCGACGACTTGCTCAAGTTGCCAAGAAGGTAGGGGTCAGTGAGGCCACGGTCAGCCGGGTGCTGAACGGCAAGCCGGGCGTCTCCGACGCCACCCGGCAGTCCGTCCTCTCCGCGCTCGACGTCCTCGGCTACGAGCGTCCCACGCAGTTGCGCGGCGAGCGGGCCCGGCTGGTCGGACTGGTCCTCCCCGAGCTGCAGAACCCGATCTTCCCGGCCTTCGCCGAGGTGGTCGGGGGCGCGCTCGCCCAGCAGGGACTGACCCCCGTGCTGTGCACGCAGACCAAGGGGGGTGTCTCGGAGGCCGACTACGTCGAGCTGCTTCTGCAGCAGCAGGTTTCCGGGGTCGTGTTCGCGGGCGGTCTCTACCACCAGGCCGACGCCCCGCACGACCACTACAAGGTGCTCGCCGACCGCAAGATTCCTGTCGTCCTGATCAACGCCGCCATAGCCCGTCTCGGGTTCCCCGGCGTCTCGTGCGACGACTCGGTCGCAGTCGAGCAGGCCTGGCGCCACCTCGTCTCGCTCGGCCACGAACGGATCGGGCTGGTCCTCGGCCCGTCCGACCACGTCCCCTCGCAGCGCAAGCTCGCCGCGGCCCGGGCGCTCGCCGAGGAGTCGGGGACCACCGTGCCGGACGAGTGGGTCGCCCGGGCGATGTTCTCGCTGGAGGGCGGCCAGGCCGCGGCCATGCGGCTGCTCGACCAGGGCGTCACCGGCATCATCTGCGCCAGCGACCCGCTCGCCCTGGGTGCCGTGCGCGCGGCGCGCCGCCGCGGACTCTCGGTGCCCGCGGACGTCTCGGTCGTCGGCTACGACGACTCGGCGTTCATGAACTGCACCGAGCCGCCGCTGACCACGGTGCGCCAGCCCATCGAGGCCATGGGCCGGGCCGCGGCCGAGCTGCTGTCCGTGCAGATCGGGGGGCGCGCGGTGCCGTCCGACGAGCTCCTCTTCGAACCGGAACTCGTCGTACGCGGCTCGACGGCCCAGCCGCCCCGCGAAAATTCCCGCTGATTGTAGCTAATTTGCAGGCCCGGTCTCTGCCCGCAGTGCCGCACGGGGAAGCGGCTGCGGCGGCGGCGGCCCCGTGTACTGCCCGCTGGGCCGCATCCGCAGCGGGCGCTCCGCGTACTCCTCGAGGGCATGGGCGATCCAGCCGGCCGTGCGGGACACCGCGAACACGGTCTCACCGGCCTCGGCGGGCATGCCGCACGCGACGGAGAGGACGGCCAGCGCGAGGTCGACATTGGCGTGCAGGGGTGTGTGCCGAGCGGTGGTGGCGACCACGTCGCGGGCCGCCTCCAGTGCCGGTGCCGCGTCCGGCACCTCCGCGAGCAGGGCGAACAGCACCTGGGCCCGCGGGTCCTCGCCCGCGTAGAGGCGATGCCCCAGCCCCGGTACCGGGCGGCCGGTCCGGAGGTGGTCGGCGACGACCGGTGCGGCACCGCCCCGCTCCACCACCTCGGACAGCATCCGGTGTGCCAGGCCGCTCGCCGCGCCGTGCAACGGCCCTTCCAGGACGCCCAGGCCGGCGGAGACGACCGCGTACGGATGGGCGTGAGCGGACGCGGCCACGCGCGCCGCCAGCGTCGAGGCGGCCAGATCGTGATCCGCCAGCAGCGCCAGAGCGGCGTCGAGCACGGCCAGCGAAGCCGCGTCGGCCTGTCGGTCCGAGAGCCTCGGCCACAGGCGGCGGGCCAGACGGTCGCCGTCACCGGCCTCCTCGCCCTTCACCGGCAGGGCGCCCACCAGGGTGGGGATCATGCTCCGTGCGCTGTTCAGCACGCCGTGGGGGGAGAGGTCGAACCGCAGCGGATCGGCGGCGGCAGCGGCGGCGACGGCCACCCGCAGGCGGTCCGTCGAGCCGCTGTGCGCCGGCAGGGCGGCGACCGTCCGCCGAGCGGCTGCGAGAGATTCCGGGGGTGCGCCGAAGCGGGTGCCCGGACGGAGCTCGCCGGTCCAGATCCACTCGGCGACCTCCTCGTATCCGTAGTGGCGCGCGAGTTCGGTCGCGTCGACTCCGCGGAAGTAGTACCGGTCGTGCTCGATGAGGGTGATCCCGGTACGGAACGCCAGGTCACCGACGGCAGGAGCGGGCTCCCGGCGCCCGGCGCGCCGTGCCAGTCCCTCGACCTCGGCGGCGTCGAACGTGCTGCCGCGCCCGCCGGGAGCGCGGCGGCTGCTGAGCTGCCCCCTGCTCACGTAGGCGTATACGGTCTCGGGCTTCACACCGAGCAGCTCTGCGGTCTCCCGCGTGGTCAGCCTGCGTGCGCCCTCGCCGCCCTCGGCCTCCGCGCGCTCCCTGCCGGCCCCGTGCCCCGCGTCATACGTCATGGGGCCCACCGTATCCACTTTCATCGGTACTCATCATGGTCTCATATTGATTGAGTCAATGTTGACACTACTAAAGTCAATCATGGACTGTTGAATCAATGTCCATCGCATGATGAGGGAGAGACCGGAAATGCCTGCTCCGAGGACCGACCCCGCTCCGCTCGACGTCCCCCGCGGCTTGGCGGGCGTGATCGTCACCGACACCGCTCTCGGCGACGTCCGTGGGCGCGAGGGCTTCTACCACTACCGGCACTACTCGGCGGTCGAGCTGGCACAGCGCCGCAGCTTCGAGGACGTCTGGTACCTGATGTTCCACGGCGAGCTCCCCGGCAGGGCCGCGGGCGTCGACTTCGCCGCACGCACCGCGGGCCTGCGCCACCTGCCCGCCGAGGTGCGGGACGCACTGCCCGCCATCGCCCGGGCGGGCGCCGACTCCGGCCCGCTGGCCGGGCTGCGCACCGCGCTCTCGCTGCTCGGGGCCTCGGCCGGCTTCCGTCCCGTGTACGACATCGGCGCCGACCGCCGCCGCACCGACGCGCTCGCCGTCTGTGCGGCCGTCCCCACCCTGCTGACCGCCCTGCACCGCCTGGGCCAGGGGCTCGAACCGGTCGCACCGCGTGGCGACCTGCCGTTCGCCGCGAACTACCTGTACATGCTCACCGGCGCCGAACCGGACGTCTCCCGGGCCAGGGCCGTCGAGCAGTACCTCGTCTCCACCATCGACCACGGGTTCAACGCCTCGACGTTCACCGCCAGAGTGGTCGCCTCCACCGGCGCCGACACGGCCGCCTGCCTGGTGGCCGCCGTCGGCGCGCTCTCCGGGCCGCTGCACGGCGGCGCGCCCAGTCGGGCCCTGGACACCCTGGACGCCATCGGCACCCCGGGCCGCATCGACGGCTGGATCCGCGAACAGGTCCTCGCGGGGGGCCGGATCATGGGCTTCGGCCACCCCGTGTACCGCACCGAGGACCCGCGCTCACGCATGCTGCGCTCGATCGCACAGGGCTTCGGCGGCCCGCTCGTCGACTTCGCCGTCGAGGTGGAACGCCAGGTGGAGGCCATCCTCGCCGAGCTCAAGCCGGGGCGTGAGCTGCACACCAACGTGGAGTTCTACGCAGGCGTCGTCATGGAGCTCTGCGGGCTGCCGCGCGAGATGTTCACCCCCACCTTCTGTGCGGCGCGCATGGTCGGCTGGAGCGCCAATATCCTGGAGCAGGCGGAGGACTCGAAGATCATCCGCCCGGCGGCCCGCTATGTCGGGGCCCCGCCGCCCCGGCCCGTGCCCGCACCCTGACCGACTCCGAGGAAGGCCCCCCTGTTGACCCCGCCCCGCGCCCCGCAGATCCCGGTCGTCGTCCTGGCGGGGTTCCTGGGATCCGGCAAGACGACACTCCTCAACCATCTGCTGCACAACCGTGCCGGCACCCGCATCGGAGTGATCGTCAACGACTTCGGGTCCATCGAGATCGACGCGATGACCGTCGCGGGGCAGGTCGGCTCGACGGTCTCGCTGGGCAACGGATGCCTGTGCTGCGCCGTCGACGCGAGTGAGCTCGACACCTTCCTGGAGACCCTGACCAGGCCCGCCGTCCGCCTCGACGTGATCGTCATCGAGGCGAGCGGCCTCGCCGAACCCCAGGAGCTCGTCCGGATGCTGCTGGCGAGCGACAATCCGCGCATCCGCTACGGGGGACTGGTCGAAGTCGTCGACGCCGCCGAATTCATGAACACGCGGGTGCGCCACCCCGAGATCGACCGCCACCTCGCCGTGGCCGACCTGGTCGTACTGAACAAGACGGACCGGGCGTCGGAAGCCGGTCTGGACGCCGTGCGGGAGGCAGTGGCCGCGTCCTGCGGCGGGGCGGCGGTCATCGAAGCCTCGTACGGGCGGATCGACCCGGAGCTGCTCTTCGACCCCGTGACCCGGCCGGACGAGGACGACGACGCCCGCCAGCTGACCTTCGAGGACCTGCTCCAGGAGACGGCGCACGATC
Source organism: Streptomyces clavifer (assembly GCA_014651175.1). GTDB lineage: Bacteria > Actinomycetota > Actinomycetes > Streptomycetales > Streptomycetaceae > Streptomyces > Streptomyces clavifer. The sequence goes on from BMWJ01000014.1 coordinate 98,237, forward strand.
ACGGCAGTCACCTGCACGCGGCGTACGAGAGCGTCTCCTTCTCCGCCGAGGTGCCGATGAACCCGCGCCGGCTCATGGCGTTCCTGGACTCCAGGCCCGGAGGCCTCTACCGGATCAAGGGCTTCGCCGACTTCGGTGCGGCGGACCCGGGCAACCGCTACACCCTGCACGCCGTCGGCGGATTCCTGCGCTTCGTACCGCAGCCGTGGACACGGGACGAGCCACGCCTCACGCAACTGGTGCTGATCGGCTCAGGCATCGATGCCCGGGCGTTGCACGAGGAGCTCGCGGACTGCCGGGAAACACCGCAGGACGCCACCGTGCAGCTGGAGCGCAGCATGTGGGGCGTCCTGCGGTACGTGCGGCAGCCGGAAGGCGACGAGCCCGGTCACGAGCCGGCCGCCGACGAAACGCCGTAACGGCCGACGCGGGCCCGAGCGCCGCGTCAGCCGGACGGCGGACGCGGCGGACCCGGACGAGGCGGACCCGGACCCGGACCCGGCGACAGCCGGGCCGGACGGCGGACGGGGCCCGACCGGCCCCGCCGCCGTGCCGGCCGATGGTTACAGCGGTCCGGCGATCACCGCGACCGGGCCGACCAGTGGCGTCCCCGAGCCGTCGCGGCGCGGATCCGGGGCGGGCAGCACCGCGGGCGCGCCGCTCTTCTGCGCGGCCCGGGCCGGAAGACCGCCCGCCCAGGCGAACACCAGGACGTCCTCGCCCTTGAGGAAGCGCTGGCAGCGCACCCCGCCGGTGGCCCTGCCCTTGCGCGGGTACTGGTCGAACGGGGTGAGCTTCGAGGTCAGCTCCGAATCGTCCAGCGTGCCGTGCGACCCGGCCACCGTGAAGACCACGGCGTCGGCCGCGGGATCGACCGCGGTGAACGAGAGCACCGTGGCACCCTCCGTGAGCTTGACGCCCGCCATGCCGCCCGCCGGACGGCCCTGCGGACGTACCTGTGCCGCCGGATAACGCAGCAGCTGAGCGTCCGACGTGATGAAGACCAGGTCCTCCTCGCCCGTACGCAACTCCGTCGCACCGACGATGCGGTCGCCGTCCCTGAGCGAGATGACCTCCAACTCGTCCTTGTTCGCCGGGTAGTCGGGCACCACGCGCTTCACCACCCCCTGCAGGGTGCCGATGGCCAGCCCGGGGGACTCCTCGTCCAGGGTGGTGAGGCAGACCAGCTCCTCGCCCGTCTCCAGGGTGAGGAACTCCGAGATCTGAGCCCCTCCGGAGAGATTGGGAGCCGCGTGGGTGTCCGGCAGCTGCGGCAGATCGATCACCGATAGCCGCAGCAGCCGCCCGGCGGACGTCACCGCACCCACGTCGCCGCGGGCCGTCGCGGGTACGGCCGAGACGATCACGTCGTGCTTCGTGCGCTTGGCGTCCTCGGCGACGACGATCGGATCGGCGTTGGCCGTCCGGGCCAGCAGGCCCGTCGAGGAGAGGAGCACCCGGCACGGGTCGTCGGCGACCTCCAGCGGTACGGCGGCCACCTGCGATCCGGCCGACTCCAGCAGCACGGTGCGCCGGTCGGTGCCGAACTTCTTCGCCACCGCGGCGAGTTCGGACGAGACGAGCTTGCGCAGCTCCGCGTCCGAATCCAGGATCGCCGTCAGCGCGGCGATCTCATCGGCGAGCCGGTCGCGCTCGCCCTCCAGCTCGATCCGGTCGAACCGGGTGAGCCTGCGCAGCGGGGTGTCCAGGATGTACTGCGTCTGGATCTCACTCAGCGAGAAGCGCTCCATCAGGCGTTCCTTCGCCTGCGCCGAGTTGTCGCTGTCCCGGATGAGGCGGATGACCTCGTCGATGTCGAGCAGGGCGACGAGGAGACCCTCGACCAGGTGCAGCCGGTCGCGGCGCTTGGTCCTGCGGAACTCGCTGCGCCGGCGCACGACCTCGAAGCGGTGGTCGAGATAGACCTCCAGGAGCTCCTTGAGCCCCAGGGTGAGCGGCTGTCCGTCCACCAGTGCCACGTTGTTGATGCCGAAGGACTCCTCCATCGGCGTCAGCTTGTAGAGCTGCTCCAGAACGGCCTCGGGCACGAAGCCGTTCTTGACCTCGATCACCAGGCGCAGACCGTGGGACCGGTCCGTGAGGTCCTTGACGTCGGCGATGCCCTGGAGCTTCTTGGACCCGACCAGGTCCTTGATCTTGGCGATCACCTTCTCCGGGCCGACGGTGAAGGGGAGTTCCGTCACGACGAGGCCCTTGCGGCGGGCCGTGACGTTCTCTATGGCGACGGTCGCGCGGATCTTGAACGTGCCCCGCCCGGCCGCGTACGCGTCCTTGATGCCGCCGAGGCCGACGATCCGGCCGCCGGTCGGCAGGTCGGGGCCGGGCACGAAGCGCATCAGGGTTTCCAGGTCGGCACCCGGATGCCTGATGAGGTGGCGGGCGGCCGCGATCACCTCCCCGAGGTTGTGCGGGGGCATGTTGGTCGCCATGCCGACGGCGATCCCGGAGGCGCCGTTGACCAGGAGGTTCGGGTACGCCGCGGGGAGGACGACCGGCTCCTGCTCCTGGCCGTCGTAGTTCGACTGGAAGTCGACGGTGTCCTCGTCGATGGACTCCGTCATCAGTGACGTGGCGTCGGCCATCCGGCACTCGGTGTACCGCATGGCGGCCGGCGGGTCGTCGTTGCCGAGCGAGCCGAAGTTGCCATGACCGTCGACGAGGGGCAGACGCATGGAGAACGGCTGTGCCATGCGCACCAGTGCGTCATAGATCGAGGCGTCACCGTGCGGGTGCAACTTGCCCATGACCTCACCGACGACACGGGCGCACTTCACATAGCCGCGGTCGGGGCGCAGCCCCATCTCGTTCATCTGGGACACGATGCGGCGGTGCACGGGCTTCATGCCGTCGCGGGCGTCGGGCAGAGCGCGGGAGTAGATCACCGAGTACGCGTACTCGAGGAAGGAGCCCTGCATTTCGTCGACGACGTCGATGTCGAGGATCTTCTCCTCGAAGTCGTCCGGCGGCGGGGTTTTCGTGCTGCGGCGGGCCATCGCGGCTGCGACTCCTTCACAGATTCTGTCGGGCAACCTCAAGTTCTGACGCGGACCATTGTGGCCCGCCGTACCGACAACGCCGACCTCGACCCGTCCGAAGCGGTCCCGAGGGCCTCCTCGAAACCCCTGTTTACGGCAGCATCTACGACAACATCCACGGAACGGGAACTTCGCCAGGTGCCCGTGCGCTTGCTTACAGTGGCAGGTCCGGCAGGAAATCCTGTATCGATCGAAGGGACGTACATGCCCATGGGTCACACGGCCACAGCCCAGGCCGGTTCCGGCGGCTTGACGGCGACCGAGCACCGCTTGGCCAACGGCCTGCGCGTCGTGCTCTCCGAGGACCATCTGACCCCGGTCGCCGCGGTCTGCCTCTGGTACGACGTCGGTTCCCGCCACGAGGTCAAGGGACGCACCGGCCTCGCCCACCTCTTCGAGCACCTGATGTTCCAGGGCTCCGGCCAGGTCAAGGGGAACGGGCGCTTCGAGCTGGTGCAGGGGGCCGGGGGCTCCCTCAACGGCACCACCAGCTTCGAGCGCACCAACTACTTCGAGACGATGCCCACGCACCAGCTGGAGCTGGCCCTGTGGCTCGAGGCCGACCGGATGGGCTCCCTGCTCGCCGCGCTCGACGAGGAGTCCATGGAGAACCAGCGCGACGTCGTGAAGAACGAGCGCCGCCAGCGGTACGACAACGTCCCGTACGGCACGGCGTTCGAGAAGCTCACGGCCCTCGCGTACCCGGAGGGCCACCCGTACCACCACACGCCGATCGGTTCGATGGCGGACCTGGACGCCGCCACGCTGGAGGACGCGCAGACGTTCTTCCGGACGTACTACGCGCCGAACAACGCGGTGCTCTCGGTGGTCGGGGACATCGACCCGGAGCAGACGCTCGCCTGGATCGAGAAGTACTTCGGCTCCATCCCCTCCCACGACGGCAAGCAGCCGCCGCGCGACGGCACGCTGCCCGGCACCATTGGCGAGCAGCTGCGCGAGGTGGTCCACGAGGAGGTGCCGGCGCGCGCCCTGATGGCCGCCTACCGGCTGCCGCACGACGGCACGCGTGAGTGCGACGCCGCTGACCTGGCGCTGACCGTGCTCGGCGGGGGCGAGTCGTCCCGGCTGCACAACCGCCTGGTCCGCCGCGACCGTACGGCGGTGGCCGCGGGATTCGGGCTGCTCAGGCTCTCCGGAGCCCCCTCCCTGGGCTGGCTGGACGTCAAGACGTCCGGTGGCGTCGAGGTGCCGCAGATCGAGGCGGCCGTCGACGAGGAGCTCGCCCGGTTCGCCGCGGAGGGCCCGACGCCCGAGGAAATGGAACGGGCGCAGGCCCAGTTGGAGCGCGAGTGGCTGGACCGGCTCGGTACGGTCTCGGGCCGCGCCGACGAACTGTGCCGGTACGCGGTCCTGTTCGGTGACCCGCAGCTCGCCCTGACCGCGGTGCGGAGGGTGCTCGACGTCACCGCCCAGGAGGTCCAGGAGGCCGCCCGGGCGCACCTGCGTCCCGACAACCGGGCCGTCCTGGTCTACGAGCCGGTCGAGCCGGCCGACGAGACGGACGGCACCGACGCGCACGAGGGGGCCGACAAGTGACCGACGCCGCCGTGACTGGAGTAGCCATGCAGTACCACCCGCAGCCGACCGCAGGCGAGGCCAGGCCCTGGGCCTTTCCCGCACCCGAGCGGGGAGCCCTGCCCAACGGCCTGACCGTGCTGCGGTGCCACCGCCCCGGCCAGCAGGTCGTCGCCGTGGAGATCTTCCTGGACGCGCCCCTGGACGCCGAGCCCGAGGGCCTGGACGGCGTGGCCACGATCATGGCGCGTGCGCTGTCCGAGGGTACGGACAAGCGCTCCGCGGAGGAGTTCGCCGCCGAGCTGGAGCGCTGCGGCGCCACCCTCGACGCGTCCGCCGACCACCCGGGGGTCCGTGTCTCCCTGGAGGTCCCGGTCTCCCGGCTCGCCAAGGCGCTCGGCCTGGTCGCCGAGGCGCTGCGGGCGCCCGCCTTCTCCGAGAGCGAGGTGGAGCGCCTGGTCGGCAACCGTCTCGACGAGATCCCGCACGAGCAGGCCAACCCGGCCCGCCGCGCCGCCAAGCAGCTCTCCAAGGAGCTCTTCCCCACGACGGCGCGCATGTCGCGCCCGCGTCAGGGAACCGAGGAGACGGTGCGCCGGATCGACGCGGCGGCCGTGCGCGCGTTCTACGACGCCCACATCCGCCCGTCCACCGCGACGGCCGTGATCGTCGGTGACCTCACCGGGGTCGACCTGGACGCGCTGCTGGCCTACACGGTCGGCGACTGGTCGGGCAACGCCGGGGTGTCCCGCCCGGTACCGCCGATCACCGCGGACGACACCGGCCGCGTGGTCGTCGTCGACCGCCCCGGGGCCGTGCAGACCCAACTGCTGATCGGCCGCATCGGCGCCGACCGGCACGACAGCGTCTGGCCCGCCCAGGTCCTCGGCACGTACTGCCTGGGAGGCACGCTCACCTCCCGACTGGACCGCGTGCTGCGCGAGGAGAAGGGCTACACCTACGGGGTCCGCGCCTTCGGGCAGGTCCTGCGCTCCACGGCACCCGGATCCTCCTCCGGGGCGACCGGTGCCGCGATGCTCGCCATCAGCGGTTCCGTGGACACGGAGTCCACCGGGCCCGCGCTGGAAGACCTCTGGAAGGTCCTGCGCACACTGGCGGCCGAAGGGCTCACGGACGCCGAGCGCGAGACGGCGGTGCAGAACCTCGTGGGTGTGGCTCCGCTGAAGTTCGAGACGGCGGCCTCCGTCGCAGGGACCCTGGCCGACCAGGTGGAGCAGCACCTCCCGGACGACTACCAGGCCCAGCTCTACGCCCGCCTGGCCGAGACCGGCACGGTGGAGGCGACCGCAGCGGTGGTCAACGCCTTCCCGGTCGACCGTCTGGTCACCGTCCTCGTCGGGGACGCCGCCCAGATCGCGGAGCCCGTCAGGGCGCTGGGCATCGGAGAGGTGTCGGTCGTCAGCGGCTGACGTGTCAGGGCGGTACGGACCCCGGCGAGAGCGTTCTCGCCGGGGTCCTCCCTTTTGCCCCCTTTGGGGGGAGAGTTGCGGTATGCCCTGTGGGATGTGCGACAAAAGACCTGATCCGTTTGGCGCCGGAAAGGCGCCCGGCCTAGCGTCGGCCCGGCTGTCCGCCAGACATATGCCGCGTCCGCGGCGCCGGACAGCCATCGCCGAGTCCCCGTCAGGCGCGAGCCTGGGGAGCCGGGGACCCACGAAGTCCCTGGGGTGAATCGGACGCCTGCGCCCTCGCACGGGGTGGAGGGGCCCGTAGGAGACCTTCCTGCTCCGAACCCGTCAGCTAACCCGGTAGGCGAGAAGGAAGGAAAGGATCAGCCCCTCCATGGCGTTCACCCGAGCCACCGGGAAGCACCGTGCCCCGAGCCGTCTGACGCGCAGGAGCGCTCAGGTCGCCGGCATCGCGGCCCTGGCCACCACCGGTGTCATCGGCGGTGTGTCCTCCCCGGCCCTCGCCGCGGACTCCGAGGCCCTCACCGCGGGCAGTACCGGCCTGACCCAGGCCGTCGCGATCGACTCCACGCTCGCCGACCAGATCGCCGCCCAGGCGAAGGCCCAGCAGCACCAGGCCGACCTCGCCGCCAAGGCCGAAGCGAAGGCTGAGGCGGAAGCCAAGGCCAGGGCGAAGGCCGAGGCCGAGGCGAAGCGCAAGGCCGAAGCCCGCGCCAAGGAGGCCCGTGAGGCCGAGGCGCGCGCCGCCCGCGCCGCCGAGCGCGCCCGGCTGAACGCCTTCCACCTCCCGGTCGCCGGGTCCCAGGTGACCACCGGCTACAAGTCCGGCGGCGCCCTCTGGTCCTCCGGCAGCCACTCGGGCGTGGACTTCCGGGCCGCATCCGGCAGTTCCGTCGTCGCGGTCGGCGCCGGCACGGTCGTCGAGGCGGGCTGGGGCGGTGCGTACGGCAACAACATCGTGCTCCGGATGGCGGACGGCACGTACACCCAGTATGGCCACCTGTCCTCGATGGGGGTCTCGGTCGGCCAGAGCGTCACGTCGGGCCAGCAGATCGGCCTCTCCGGTTCGACCGGCAACTCCACCGGACCCCACCTGCACTTCGAGGCGAGGACCACGCCGGAGTACGGCTCCGACATGGACCCCGTCGCCTACCTCCGCGCCCACGGAGTCCAGGTCTGACCCGCCTCGTACGACTCCGCTGACGACGAAGGCCCCGGCACCGCCGGGGCCTTCGTCGTGCTGCCGGAGAAGGTACGGGCCGAAGCTGAGCAGAAGTGCTTTCAGGACAGAAGATATGCATGGATTCCGCTCCGCCTTCGGAAATTCTGGCTGATTGCAATAGAGTCACAGAACAGGCGTCGATCGGCCGCGTTGCGCGGGGATTAAGGCGGAGGTTCGGACATGCGCATTCCTGCGCATTCGGTATGCACGGCAATCCGTGACGACATCGTCTCCGGTGTCTTCGAGCGTGGCAGCCGCCTCACCGAGGAGGTGCTCGCGCGTCGCTACGGCGTCTCCCGCGTCCCGGTGCGCGAGGCGCTGCGCACCCTGGAGTCCGAGGGGTTCGTCGTCACCCGTCGGCACGCGGGGGCGTGCGTCGCCGAGCCCACCGAACAGGAGGCCGCCGACCTGCTGGAGATACGGATGCTCCTGGAGCCCCTCGGTGCCGCCCGGGCCGCGCAGCGACGCACGGAGGCACACCTCAAGGTGCTCCGAGGCCTGGTCAGGCTGGGGCAGGAGAGGGTGCGCCGCGGCGAGGGGGAGGACCTGCGCTCTCTCGGTGGCTGGTTCCACGAGACGCTGGCCCAGGCTTCGGGAAGCCCCGCGCTCATCGCGCTGCTCACCCAGCTCCGGCACAAGATCGCCTGGATGTACGCGGTCGAGCAGCCGGCCCGGCCCGCCGACTCCTGGGCCGAGCACGGTGCTCTCGTGGACGCGGTGGCGCGTGGTGACGCGGAGCGGGCCAGGGCGCTCGCCACCCTGCACACCGAGCGTGCCACGGCCGCACACCGGCTGCGCCGCACGGACCGCCCCGGGCACGCGGCGGATCCGCCCCGGGTGAGGACTTCGCAACACGCCGTAAACATCGCGGGCGTCCGTCATTAACAATTGCGCCGTATACAAAGAAGGTAATTAACGCAGGGCTTTCTTTATGCTGCCGTAATTCCGGTCGGCGTGCGATCTTCCCGCCCCGTTCCGGAAACAGAAAAGCCGCGGCTCCCCGAGGGGTGCCGCGGCTTCGCCGCAGAAATCGATCCGGTGCGGGCCGGTCGGATCAGACGGTCTCCGGGAGCTCGTCGAGCCCCTCGGCGACCAGCTTCGCCAGACGGTCCAGGGCGACTTCGGAGTCGTCCGCCTCGGACGCGAGCACGATCTCCTCGCCACCCTGCGCGCCCAGGCCGAGCACCGCGAGCATCGACGCGGCGTTCACCGGGGTGCCGTCGGCCCTGGAGATCGTCACCGGGACGCCGGAGGTCGTGGCGGCACGGACGAAGATGGAAGCGGGGCGGGCGTGCAGGCCCTCGGCCCAACCGACGTTGACGCGGCGCTCAGCCATGGTTCTGCCCTTCACGTATCAATAGGTTGTCTAGACCAGTCTCTCATGCAGTGCGCACTGCTGTGCCCGGGCTCCGGCCTGCGGGCCACCGCCGCGCCGGCTCCCTCAGCGTGCCCGCGCACCGAACCCTCCGCTACCGGTGCGGCGGGCCGTAGGCTTTGCCCATGGAGCCCACGCCGGAGCAGAGTCCGCATCATGCGTACCCCGATCACTGGGAGGCGGACGTGGTGCTCCGCGACGGCGGCACCGCGCGCATCAGGCCCATCACCACGGACGACGCCGACCGGCTGGTCAGCTTCTACGAGCAGGTGTCCGACGAGTCGAAGTACTACCGCTTCTTCGCCCCGTATCCGCGTCTCTCCGCGAAGGACGTGCACCGCTTCACCCATCACGACTACGTCGACCGGGTGGGTCTGGCCGTCACCATCGGCGGGGAGTTCATCGCCACCGTCCGCTACGACCGGATCAACGAGCAGGGCAGGCCCGCCTCCGCCCCCGCCGACGAGGCGGAGGTCGCCTTCCTCGTCCAGGACGCCCACCAGGGCCGCGGGGTGGCCTCGGCCCTCCTCGAACACATCGCGGCAGTCGCCCGCGAGCGGGGCATCCGCCGCTTCGCCGCCGAAGTGCTGCCCGCGAACAACAAGATGATCAAGGTGTTCCGCGATGCCGGGTACACCCAGCACCGGAGCTTCGAGGACGGGTCCGTCCACCTGACGCTCGACCTGGAACCGACCGCCGAGTCGCTCGCCGTGCAGCGCGGCCGTGAGCAGCGGGCCGAGTCGCGCTCCGTGCAGCGGCTGCTGGCTCCCGGCTCCGTCGCCGTCATCGGCACCGGGCGTGCACCCGGCGGCGTGGGCCGCACCGTGCTGCGCAATCTGCTCGGCTCCGGCTTCACCGGACGCGCGTACGCCGTGAACCGGTCCTTCGCCGCCGGCACGGCCGCGGTGGACGGCGTTCCCGCGCACCGCTCCGTCGGCGAGATCGGCGAACAGGTCGATCTCGCGATCGTCGCCGTCCCCGCCGACCGGGTGCCCGAGGTGGTCGCCGACTGCGGGGAGCACGGGGTCCAGGGCCTCGTCGTCCTCTCCGCCGGCTACGCCGAGCGCGGCACCGAAGGCCGGGAGCGGCAGCGCGAACTGGTCCGGCAGGCCCGCTCGTACGGCATGCGGATCATCGGACCGAACGCCTTCGGCGTCATCAACACCTCCGACGCGGTGCGGCTCAACGCCTCCCTCGCCCCCGAGTCCCCCCGGGCCGGCCGCATCGGCCTGTTCACCCAGTCCGGCGCGATCGGGATCGCCGTCCTCTCCGGCCTGCACCGCCGCGGGGCGGGACTGTCGACCTTCATCTCGGCGGGCAACCGGGCCGACATCTCCGGAAACGACTTCCTGCAGTACTGGTTCGAGGACCAGGACACCGATGTGGCCCTGCTGTACCTCGAATCGCTCGGCAACCCGCGCAAGTTCACCCGGCTCGCCCGCCGCACGGCAGCGGTCAAGCCCGTGGTCGTGGTCAAGGGGGCCAGGCACAGCGGATCCATGCCGCCCGGGCACGCCGTGCCGGTCAGCCGGATCCCCGACGCGACGGTCTCCGCACTGATGCGGCAGGCCGGCGTGATCCGTGTCGACACGGTGACGGAGATGGTCGACGCGGGGCTGCTCCTCGCGGACCAGCCGCTGCCGGCCGGCCCCCGCGTGGCGATCCTCGGCAACTCCGAGTCCCTCGGCCTCCTCACGTACGACGCCTGCCTGACCGAGGGGTTGCGTCCGCGACCGCCCCGCGACCTCACCACGGCGGCGGGACCCGGGCACTTCCGGGACGCGCTGGCCGAGGCGCTCGCCGACCAGACCTGCGACGCCGTGATCGTGACGGCGATCCCCTGGGTGGGGGAGAACGGCGAGGCGGAGACGGGCGACGGCGAGGTGCTCGCCGCCGCGCTGCGCGAGGCCGCGGCCTCGGGTCCCGCCAAGCCGGTGGCGGTCGTCCACGTGGAGATGGGCGGCCTGGCCCATGCGCTGGCCGCCGCGTCGAGCACGGCCGCTCCGCCCGGGGAAGGCGCCCCGGCGTCCGGCAGTGCCCAGGGGGCCGGGCCCGGCGGTGGGACCACGGGCGGCACCACCACCGGTCCGACTGGACCGCGCGACGTGGACCCGGGGGCGTCGCGCGCCGCGGGTCCGTACGTCCAGGGGGCACCAGGAGCCATGACGGGTGCGGGCCCCTCCGGCCCCCCGGCCGCGCGGGGGACCGCCGCTCCGGCGGGTTCCGGGGCGGGCCGCACCGCGGAGTCCGCATCCGGCCCGGCGGCCGGCGCCGCACGCCCCCCGGGGACCGGCGGCGCCGCACGTGCCCCCGAGCCGGGTGGAGACGTAGGCGCCCCCGGGCCCCGCATCGGGCGCATCCCCGCCTATCCCGCTGCCGAACGGGCCGTCCGGGCGCTCGCCGAGGCCGTGAAGTACGCACAGTGGCGGCGTCAGGCAGCCGCCCCCGGCAAGGTCCCCGAGTTCCTGGACGACACGATCGACGAGCCGGGCACCGCGGCCCTGATCGAGCGGCTGCTCGGACCCGGGCCCGACCCGCGGGGCCGCCCGCTCACCCACGACGAGGCAGGCGAGCTGCTCGGCCTCTACGGGGTCTTCGTACGGCCCGCTCTCCCGGCCCCCGACGCGGAGGCCGCCGTCAACGCCGCGGGGCGGCTCGGCTACCCGGTGGCCCTCAAGACCACCGCGCCCCACCTCCGGCACCGCGCCGACCTGGGCGGCGTCCGGCTCGACCTCGTGAACGAGAGCGCCCTGCGCCGCGCCTACGAGGAGCTGACCGACCTGCTCGGCACCCCCGTGGAGCTGCGGCCGGTCGTCCAGGCCATGGCGCCGCGAGGAGTCGACACCGTCGTACGCGCCTCGATCGACGCCGCAGCCGGGGCCGTCCTCTCCTTCGGCCTGGCCGGAGCGCCCTCCGAACTGCTCGGCGACACCGCCCACCGGCTCGTGCCCGCCACCGACCGCGACGCCGCCGAGCTGATCCGCTCGATCAGGGCGGCGCCGGTGCTGTTCGGCTGGCGCGGCTCCGCACCGGCGGACACCGCGGCGCTCGAAGAGCTTCTGCTGAGGGTCTCCCGGCTGGTCGACGACCACCCCGAGGTGGTCTCGGTCGCCCTGGAGCCCGTCGTCGTCGCCACGCAGGGGCTGACCGTGCTCGGGGCGAGTGTCCGGCTCGCCCCGCCGCCGGCCCGCACCGACCTCGGTCCCCGTCGCCTCCCCAGTTACTGACTGCTCACCCGTCACGGAGGCGCGCACGGCGTGCCCGGCAGTCACCGGCCCCCCGTAGGATGGTCCGTATGGCAAAGACCGGTACGACGACCCAGGGGCTGCGCGCGGCGATCGAGCGCAGCGGCTACTACCCGGCCCTCGTGGCCGAGGCGGTGGAGGCCGCCGTCGGCGGGGAGCCGGTCGCTTCGTACCTGGTGCACCAGGAGACCACCTTCGACTCCAACGAGGTGCGCCGCCATGTCACGGTCCTCGTCCTGACGGACACCCGCTTCATCGTCAGCCACACCGACGAGCAGGCCGCCGACACCAGCTCCCCCACTCCGTACGCCACGACGTCCACCGAGTCCGTCAAGCTCGACCGGATCTCGTCCGTCGTGGTCTCCCGCGTGGTCGCCAACCCCGAGAAGTACGTGCCCGGCACCCTGCCCCGTGAGGTCGTCCTGACGATCGGCTGGGGAGCGGTCTCCCGGCTCGACCTCGAGCCCGCTGCCTGCGGCGACCCCAACTGCGAGGCCGACCACGGCTACACGGGCAGTTCCACCGCCGACGACCTGAGCCTGCGTGTCAGCGAGGCCGGGGACGGCCCGGACACCGTGCGCCAGACCCTCGCCTTCGCGCAGGCACTCTCCGAGGCCACGGCCGCGACCGCGGCGACCGGCCGCTGATGGTCCAGCCGGCCTGGCAGGACCCCGTTCTGCTCGCTCCCGAGACCGCCCCCGTGCCCGAGTACGGCAGCGGCTCGCTCGCCGACCTGCTGCCGACGCTCGCCGCAGGCCAGGGCGTACCCGGATTCGAGGCGACGATCCCGGAGCTGACCCCCGCCGACCGGAACTGCGTCTTCCTGATCGACGGGCTCGGCTGGGAGCAGATCAAGGCCCACCCGGACGAGGCCCCCTTCCTGCACTCCTTGCTCCCCACCTCTCGCGGCGGCACCGGCCGTCCGGTCACCGCGGGCTTCCCGTCCACCACGGCGACCTCCCTCGCCTCGGTCGGTACGGGACTGCCCCCGGGCAGGCACGGCCTTCCCGGCTACACCGCGCGCAATCCGGAAACCGGCGCGCTGATGAACCAGCTCCGCTGGAAGCCGTGGACCGAGCCGAAGGTCTGGCAGCCGTACCCCACCGTCTTCCAGCTGGCCGACGCCGCGGGCGTGCGCACCGCCCAGGTCTCCGCCCCCGACTTCGAGCAGACCCCGCTCACGAAGGTCGCGCTGAGCGGAGGATCGTTCCTCGGCCGACTGTCCGGCGAGGACCGGATGGACCTCGCCGCCGAGCGGCTCGCGGCCGGCGACCGGTCGCTCGTCTACACCTACTACAGCGAGGTCGACGGCAAGGGGCACCGCTTCGGCGTCGACTCCGACGCCTGGCGCGGCCAGCTGATGTACGTCGACGGCCTCGCACGGCGTCTCGCCGAACAGCTTCCGCCCCGCTCGGCGCTGTACATCACCGCCGACCACGGGATGATCGACATCCCGTTCGACGAACAGTCCCGTATCGACTTCGACGAGGACTGGGAGCTCCGTGCCGGAGTCGCCCTGCTCGGCGGCGAGGGCCGCGCCCGTCACGTGTACGCGGTCCCGGGGGCCGAGGCCGATGTGCTGACCGTCTGGCGAGAGGTCCTCGGCGAGCAGTTCTGGGTGGCCGGACGGGACGAGGCCATCGCGGCCGGCTGGTTCGGCCCGGAGATCGACGAGCGCGTGTACGGCAGGATCGGCGACGTGGTGGCGGCCGCCCACGACGACGTGGTGATCACCGCCTCGGTCAATGAGCCCCACGAGTCGGCGATGGTCGGCATGCACGGCTCGCTGACACCGGTGGAACAGCTGGTCCCGCTCCTCGAAGTACGTTCGTGACTCCGCCTCCCCCTACCCGCACCGCACCCCCGAAAGGCGCTCGACCTCTCATGCCCGAGCTTGTGTTCTTCTCCGGAACCATGGACTGCGGAAAGAGCACACTGGCGCTCCAGATCGGGCACAACCGGTCCGCGCGAGGGCTTCAAGGCGTGATCTTCACGCGTGACGATCGGGCCGGCGAGGGGAAGCTGTCGTCGCGTCTGGGCCTGGTGACCGAGGCCGTGGAGGCGGGTCCCGGGCGGGACCTGTACGGGTACGTGGTGGACCAGCTGTCACGGGGCGGCAGGGTCGACTACGTGATCGTGGACGAGGCGCAGTTCCTCGCTCCGGACCAGATCGATCAGTTGGCGCGGATCGTGGACGAACTGGACCTGGACGTCTTCGCGTTCGGGATCACGACGGACTTCCGGACCCGGCTGTTCCCCGGCTCGCAGCGCCTGATCGAGCTGGCCGACCGGTTGGAGACCTTGCAGGTCGAGGCGATGTGCTGGTGCGGCGCGCGGGCGACGCACAACGCGCGCACCGTGGGCGGCGAGATGGTGGTCGAGGGCGAGCAGGTCGTGATCGGCGACGTGAACCACCCTGCGGAGGCCGTGGGTTACGAGGTCCTCTGCCGCCGACACCACCGGCGCCGCATGACTGCTGTGTCCGCTCGTGTGGGCGCACTGTCCCCGGACGTCCTTCCGGTGCCGTCCGCCTGACATCAGGGCGGAGGAGTCCCGCCCCGTCCGACATCAGGGCGGTACGAGCCCCGCGACGCACCGGACCCCGCCACGAAGTCCGGGCCCCGGCCCTGGCAGGGTCGCGGAGGCCTGAAAGCCGCGTCCGGTCCGGCCGTCGCGCCGGGCGTCCTGACCATCACCCGTCCCCGCCCTCCCGGTTGCCCGGGAGGCCCGGGTTCAGCTGCTCGCCGACCGCACCACAGTGAACACCGCGCCCTCCGGGTCCGCGACGGTGGCCAGCCTTCCGCTCGACGCGTCCCGGGGCTGCTGCAGCACATGCCCGCCGAGCTCCACCACGCGCGCGGTGGCCTCGTCGGTGTCGGCCACCTCGAAGTAGGTCATCCAGTGCGGTCCCCGGTCACGTGGCAGGGCGTGCCCCACGCCGTGCAGGGCCGCCACCGGCCGGCCCTTCAGGTGCAGCGTCTGGTAGTCGAAGTCGGCTGATACGACCGCCTCGGTCTCGAACCCGAAGACGGCCTGGTAGAACTTCGCGACCGATGACGTCTCCCGGGTCACCAGCTCGTTCCACACAGGGGTGCCCGGCGTGCCGGCCTCGGCCGTGCCGAGGTGCTCCGCGGCCTGCCAGATGCCGAAGACCGCCCCGCACGGGTCCGAGGCGATGGCGAGCCGGCCCGCACGGCCGGCGTCGATCGGCCCCACGGCCACGGTGCCGCCGCAGGACCGGATGGCCTCCGCGGTGGCGTCGGCGTCCGTCGTGGCGAGGTAGGTCGTCCAGGCGATCGGGAGGTGCCGGTCGGGTGGCAGCTGCCCGATGCCCGCGACCTCCTTCCCGCGCAGCAGGGCACGGACGTAGGGACCCAGCTCTTCGGGCCCAGGCCGGAACTCCCAGCCGAACAGCCGCCCGTAGAAGTCCTGGGTCGTGGTCAGGCCGTGCACGATCAGACTCACCCAGCACGGTGCTCCGGGCGTGCGTCGGGCGGCAGCCTCGGTCATCTTCTTCTCTCTCCTGGTGCCATCGGGGTGGCCGTACGGGCGGACGGAAACGGCCGCACGGGGGAGCGGAGCCGGTACGCCGTCCAGCGGTACGGATGCGGGCGCGGGCGCCCCGTGCAGATGCTCGCACCACCGGGCTCCCCAGGCACCCCGGCCGCGCCGCGTTTCGGCGTCCGGTCGCCAGGAAGGCAGGTTTTGCGCGGTAAATCCCTTTTGGAATCGCACCCCGGGACGCCGCCTGCGCGAAGATGGCACCCATGAAGCCCATCATCACTGCATCCGAATACGCGAGCGAGTCGGCCGGGGCGCGTCCGCCGGTACTCCTGGACGTCCGCTGGCAGCTGGGCGGCCCGCACGGCCGTGCCGACTACGACGCGGGACACCTGCCCGGCGCGGTGTTCGTCGATCTCGACGCGGAGCTCGCCGGTCCGGCGGGCAGCGGAGGCCGTCACCCCCTGCCCGAACCGGAGACCTTCGGAGCCGTGATGCGGCGGGCCGGCGTCTCCCCGGACACGCCGGTGGTGGTCTACGACGGCGGGCAGGGCTGGGCCGCGGCCCGTGCCTGGTGGCTGCTGCGCTGGTCCGGGCATCCCGATGTCCGGGTGCTGGACGGCGGCCTGGGCGCGTGGGCCGGTGAGCTCGACACGAAGACGCCGGAGCCCGCAGAGGGCGACTTCCGGCCGGTGCCGGGAGCGCTTCCCCTGCTGGACGCCGACGGGGCGGCGGCGCTGGCCGGCTCGGGCCTGCTGCTCGACGCCCGGGCCGCCGAGCGCTACCGCGGCGACGTGGAGCCGATCGACCGGGTGGGCGGCCACATCCCGGGAGCGGTCTCCGCCCCCACCGCCCTGAACGTCGCCGAGGACGGGCGCTTCCTCCCCGCCGACGTGCTGGCCTCCCGCTTCTCCGCCCTGGGTGCCGACGGCGACACGGAGGTCGGTGTCTATTGCGGCTCCGGCGTCTCGGGCGCGCACGAGGTGCTGGCACTGGAGATCGCCGGACACCGGGCAGCCCTGTACGCGGGGTCCTGGTCGGAGTGGTCCTCGGACGAGTCCCGCCCCGTCGCCACGGGCCCCGACCCCCGGTAACGCGACCCGCACCGGAACGGAGCGAGGGCCCGTACGCAACGGCGTACGGGCCCTCGTCATGCCAGCGGCATCCGGGCCGGCTCTCAGTCCTGCTTCTTCCGGCGTGTGCCGAAGACGATCTCGTCCCAGCTGGGCACGGCCGCCCGGCGGCCCGGTCGCACGCCGTCCGCCTCGGCCTGCCGGTCCGTCGTCCCGGTCAGCCGGTCGCGGTGACCGGCCACCGCGCGGGGCATCAGGACATCCGCGTAGGCGGAACCCGCACCTGCCGAGGCCGCCGGAGCCGGGGGTTCCTCGACCTCGGGTTCCTGCGCGGCCGGCTCGATCGCCGGAGGCTCGGGCTGGGTCGGCCGCTCGGGCACGATCATGTCGCCGCGGAAGCTCGGCACGGCCTCCAGGAGGCTGGTCAGCGAGTCGCGCTCACCGGCCGACACGCCGCCGATACGCTCCTCCGGGTCCGGTGCCGGGGGAGCGGGGCGCTCGATCTGGCGGTCGAGCGCACGGTCCAACGGCCGGTCGCGCGGCAGCCGGGCGATCCGGGGCACGAACGGGAAGCTCGGCTCCGGAGCGGCGATGTCGTCGCTCTCGCCGATGAGCGAGCGGGCCTCTTCGTCCACGGCCTGGACCAGCCGGCGCGGCGGGTCGTACGTCCAGCTCGCCGAGTGCGGTTCGCCCGCGACCCGGTAGACGAGGAGGACCTCCCAGGTGCCGTCGTCCCGGCGCCAGGAGTCCCACTGGACGGTCTCCCTGTCGGCGCCGCGCAGCAGGAGGCGCTCCTGTACCGCCTCCCCGAGCTGGGGGCCGGCATTCTCGCCCGGCCGGCGCACAGGGGTCTTCCGGGCCCGCTCGGCCATGAAGGCACGCTCCGCGAGCACGGGGCCCTCGAAGCGGCGCACGCGGTCCACCGGGATGCCGGCGAACTGGGCGACCTCCTCCGCGGAGGCACCGGCTCGTATCCGGGCCTGGATGTCGCGGGGGCGGAGGTGGCTCTCCACCTCGATCTCGATCTGGCCGAGCCGGGCGCGGTCGTTGCGCACAGCGGCGCGCAGCCGCTCGTCGATCGGAAGCGTGTACTCCGTGCTGTCCGCAGCCTTGAGCACCAGTCGTGTGCCGTCGTTTGAGACGGCCACGACACGCAGTTCGGGCATGGGAACCTCCCGGGTGGTGCCTGCCGACGTCACGTGCGTCGCTGCTTCCGCTAGTCGAGTGTGACCTGCCCGGGTTCAGCCTGTCACAACCTTGCCAAGTTACCCGGCGTGTCGGGCGTTGGCCCTGGATCACCACGCCGACACGGTCACCTGTGTGCGACGAGAGGTGACCTGGCTGGTCACTCCGTGTCGCAGACGCCCGTGCGATGCCGCGGCGCCGCCGGTTCGAGTGCCGCCTTCGGCCCTCTCCCGTAAGGCCCGGATACCCGTGTGGGAGTCCGGCCCCAGGGCTCGCCACAGTACTCCATTCGGGCCACCGGGGTGGACCGGCGCGCCGCCGAAGTTCTCACCGGGCACGGGAGTTGGACTACCCAGTTGTCCGCGGTATGCCCTCAATGCGTGTGCTGCTTCACAGAATCTCCAAGAACGGAACTATTCGCTTCGCTCATATGTCCCTTCTTGGTGCAAGGTGGGGTGGTTGTCGAGCAAGGGCTGGTAATGGTTCAGAAGCCGCAAAGTGATGCGGAACACAAGGAAAGGCGTATAGATCTGAGTCTGCCGCAGGTCGCGGGCAGTGCCGTCGCCGCGGTCGCGGCCGCCGTGATGGCCTCGCAGCTCGGCGTCTACGGCACGATCGCCGGCGCGGGCGTGATGAGCGTCGTGGCCACCTGCGGGGGATCGGTCTTCCAGCACTTCTTCCGTCGCACCGGCGAGCAGATCCGTGAAGTCACCGTGCAGGTGAAGCATCCGGGCGGCCGTCAGGTCACCGTGCGCACACGGGAGACCACCCCGGCGGACGAGGCGCCCCGGGCGGGGCCGACCGCACCGGACGACGGTGCCACGACGGTCCTGCGCACGACCGGGGCCGGCCCGGAGCACACCCGGCTCCTGAGGTTCGGCCCGGAGCACACCCGGCTGCTCGATCCGGGACCGGACCGCACCCGACCGCTCGGCCCCGCGCCCTCGGGCGAGCACGTGTCCTCCGACGACGCGCACCCGGACGACGCCTACTCGGACGCCCGCACGCACGGCACCCGCATCCGTGGCTGGCGGCGCTCGGCCCTCGCGGCCGTCGCGGTCTTCGCCATGTCGATGGCCGGCATCACGGCGTACGAACTGGTCTCCGGCAACGGCCTCGGCGGCGGCGGGGGAACGACCGTCGGCTCCGTCGTCCGCGGTGAACGGGGCTCCGGCACGACGGATCCCGCACCCACGCACAGCACGGACCAGGAGCGGACCGACGACCAGGAGGAGCCGGGTTCCGGAAGTGACACGGGGACGCCGCCCGCCACCGAACCGGGCGCCGGGACGAGCGCGACGCCGGGCCCCGGCACCGGCGGTGCGCCGACGGCTGAGCCCGGTCCCACGACCACCCCTTCGGGGGGCGCCGCCTCGCCCGCTCCGACCACCACGCCGACGGCGCCCGAGGAGAGCGCCCCGGCCGCACCGGACCCGGCCGGCGAAGCGCCGGCGCAGCAGGACGGAGCCACGACGGGAGCGGACACCGGCCCGTGACCGGGCGGGGCCGCTGTCCGGACCGCCGTCCGGCCGCCCTCCGCCGACCGGACGGCCGGGCGCTCAGTCTCCGAGGACCCGGCGCAGGTAGTCGTTGGCGAACAGCCGGTCCGGGTCGAGCCGGTCGCGCAGGGCGGCGAACTCGCCGAACCTCGGGTACGTCCCGGCCAGGTCACGGGCGTTCCGGGTGTGGATCTTGCCCCAGTGCGGACGGCCGTCGTACCCGGTCATGATCCGCTCGACGGCGGTGAAGTACGCCTGGTACGGCGTGCCCCGGTACATGTGCACCGCGATGTACGCGCTCTCCCGGCCCGAGGCCGTGGAGAGCGCGATGTCGTCCGCGGGGGCCGTGCGGACCTCCACCGGGAAGCCGACCCGCAGTGGCGAGCGGTCGACCATGGCCCTGACCTCGCGCAGCGCCTCGACCGCGGCCTCGCGGGGGAGGGCGTACTCCATCTCGACGAAGCGCACCCGCCGGGGGCTGGTGAAGACCTTGTAGGGGATGTCGGTGTACGTACGGGCCGACAGGGCGCGGCTGGAGATCCTGGCGATCGACGGGACGGTCCCGGGGACGGCCCGGCCGATCGAGCAGGCGACCTGGAAGATCCCGTTGGAGAGCAGCTCGTCATCGATCCAGCCGCGGATCCTGCCGGGCGGGGCCGCGGGACCCGCACTGCGGTTGTTGCGCTTGGTGTTGCAGTTGCCGGTGTGGGGGAACCAGTAGAACTCGAAGTGCTCGTTCTCGGCCACCAGCCGGTCGAAGTCAGAGGTGACCCGGTCGAAGGTCATCGGTTCCTCGCGCGCCGTCAGCAGGAACACGGGCTCCACGGCGAACGTGATCGCGCTGATGACGCCGAGCGCTCCGAGCCCGATCCGGGCGGCCGCGAAGACGTCGGCGTTCTCGTCGGGGGAACAGCGCAGGACCGTGCCGTCGGCGGTGACCAGCTCCAGCGCGCGGATCTGCGCGGCGATCGACGCCGAGTCGCGGCCGGTGCCGTGGGTGCCCGTGGAGGTGGCCCCGGCGACCGTCTGCTCCATGATGTCGCCCATGTTGGTGAGCGACAGTCCGTCACGCGCCAGTGCGGCGTTCAGCCGCTTCAGGGGCGTGCCCGCCTCGACCGTCACCGTCATCGCCGTGCGGTCGATCTCCCGGATCCCGGTGAGCAGGTCCGGGCGTATGAGCACACCGTCGGTGGCCGCCGTCGCGGTGAAGGAGTGACCGGTACCGGCCGGCTTGACCCTCAGGCCGTCCCCGGACGCCCTGCGGAGCACCTCGGCGAGCTCGTCGACGGAGGCGGGGGAGGCGGTCCGTACCGGCCGGGCGGTGACGTTGCCCGCCCAGTTACGCCACGTGTCGGTCGTCCGTGCGTAGGTCTCGGTCATTGTCCCCGCGCCCTCCCGTAGGAACCGGCCCGGTGAGCCGGCGATACCCCAGGAACGCCGTCGCGGCCGCGAGCGCTCCGGCCGCGACGGGCACCGCGTACCCCGCCTCGGCTCCGGAGGCGTCGACCACCCAGCCCGCGGCGGAGGAGCCGAGCGCCACCCCGACCGCGAGCCCGGTACTGGTCCAGGTCATGCCCTCGGTCAGCCGGGTGCGCGGTACGTGCTGCTCGACGAGGGCCATGGTGGTGACCATCGTCGGTGCGATGGCGAGACCCGCGACAAAGAGCGCCACGGCCAGGAACGGCAGGCTCCCGGCCATTTGGAGGGGGATCATACTCACGGCCATCGCGCAGACTCCCACCAGCCACCTGGTGGACGGCTTCCCCTTCAGATGCAGCAGGCCGAAGACGGCACCCGCGAGGCAGGACCCCAGGGCGTAGACGGCCAGCACGAGGCTGGCCGCCGCCTTGTTTCCGCGCTCCTCGGCGAAGGCCACCGTCACCACGTCGACCGCGCCGAAGACGGCGCCGGTCGCGACGAAGGTGACCACCAGCACCTGGAGGCCCGTCGAGCGCAGCGCCGAACCCCCCGTGTGGTGCTCCTTCGGATGCGGCCTCGGCTCGGTGGTGCGCTGGGCCGTCAGCCAGAAGACGCCGATCAGCAGGAACACGGCGGCGAGCAGCGGTCCGGCCTCCGGGAACCAGGCGGTGGACAGGCCGATGGAGATGATCGGCCCGAAGATGAAGCACACCTCGTCGACGATCGACTCCCAGGCGTACGCGGTGTGCAGCTGTCGGCCCGTGCCCCGGTAGATCTCCGCCCAGCGGGCGCGGACCATCGACCCCACGCTCGGGACGCAGCCGGCGCCGGCGGCGAAGACGAACAGGGTCCAGTCCGGCAGCCGCTGCTGGGCGCAGATCAGCAGACCCGCGACCGCCGCGGCCGAGACCAGGGTGAAGGGGCGCAGGACGCGGCGCTGCCCGTACCGGTCCACCAGCCGGGAGACCAGGGGCCCCATCACGGCGGCGGCCATCGCGAGCGTCGCCGAGAGCGCGCCCGCCAGCCCGTAGCGGCCGGTGATCTGGGACACCATCGTCACCACGCCGATCCCCATCATGGACAGCGGCATCCGGCCGAAGAACCCGGCCGCCGAGAACGCCCGGGCTCCGGGTGCGGCGAAGATGGCGCGGTAAGGGCTGGGCACGAGGACTCCGGTGAAGCCTGACAGGTGTGAAGGCGGCCGATACAGCTTACGGGCGGGCGGGGGCGCCCCGGACCGGGCCGATGTCGGTTGCCGCACCGTCGGAGGCGAGTGGCAGGATCGGGTACATGTCCGATCTGCGCGATCCCGCTCCCTACGACGCCCTGCTGCTGCTCTCCTTCGGCGGTCCCGAAGGCCCGGACGACGTGGTCCCGTTCCTGGCGAACGTGACGCGCGGCCGGGGCATCCCCGAAGAACGTCTGAAAGAGGTCGGCAAGCACTACTTCCTCTTCGGCGGCATCAGCCCGATCAACGCGCAGAACCGGGCGCTGCTCGACGCGCTGCGTGAGGACTTCGCCGGCCACGGCCTCGATCTTCCGGTGTACTGGGGCAACCGGAACTGGGCTCCGTACCTCACCGACACCCTCCGCGAGATGATCACGGACGGACACCGCCGGATCGCCGTCCTCGCCACGAGCGCGTACGCCTCCTACTCCGGCTGCCGCCAGTACCGCGAGAACCTCGCGGAGTCGCTGGCCGCGCTGGAGGCCGAGGGCCTGCCGGTCCCGCGCGTGGACAAGCTCCGGCACTACTTCAACCACCCCGGCTTCGTGCGTCCCATGGTGGACGGAGTGCTCGCCTCACTGGCCGGCCTCCCCGAGGACGTCAGGGCCGGTGCCCACCTCGCGTTCTGCACGCACTCCATCCCCACCTCGGCGGCCGACACCTCGGGACCGGAGCAGACGCACGGCGACGGCGGCTCCTACGTGGCCGAGCACCTCGACGTCGCCCGGCTGATCGTCGATGCCGTGCGCGAGGAGACCGGCGTCGAGCACCCGTGGCAGCTCGTCTACCAGTCGCGCAGCGGCGCCCCGCACATCCCGTGGCTCGAGCCCGACATCTGCGACCACCTGGAGACCCTGCACGGCGAGGGTGTTCCGGCCGTCGTCATGGCCCCCATCGGCTTCGTCTCGGATCACATGGAGGTCCTCTACGACCTCGACACGGAGGCCACCGCGAAGGCCGCCGAGCTGGGACTGCCGGTCCGCCGCTCGGCGACGGTCGGCGCGGACCCCCGGTTCGCCGCGGCCGTGCGCGAGCTCCTCCTGGAACGCGCCACCGCCGAGCGGGGCCGTCCCGCGCAGCGGTGCGCCCTGGGCGAGCTCGGCCCCTCGCACGACCTGTGCCCGGTCGGCTGCTGCCCGGCCCGGGCCCCCAAGCCGGCCGCCGCGGGCGCCGACAGCCCGTACGCCTAGGCTTTTTCGTGCGGATCCGGCCCGGACCGTACGCAGGACCCCGAACCTAGGTACGTCCGCCCGCGAACCCTCACCCTGGAGCGCTGTGACCGACCCCTTCCTGTCCGAACTGCTCGACCTCGCCCTGGAGGCGGCCCGCCGGGCCGGAGCGCTGCTGCGCGACGGCCGCCCCGCCGACCTGGGGGTGGCCGCGACGAAGTCCAGCCCCATCGACGTCGTCACCGAGATGGACATCCGGGCGGAGAAGCTGATCACGGGCTTCCTGGCGGAGCACCGCCCCGCCGACGGCTTCCTCGGAGAGGAGGGCGCCAGCTCCGAGGGCACCAGCGGCATCCGGTGGGTCATCGACCCGCTCGACGGCACGGTGAACTACCTTTACGGGCTGCCCACCTGGGCCGTCTCCATCGCCGCCGAGCGCGACGGCGAGCGGGTCGTCGGCGTGGTCGAGGCCCCGATGCGCCGCGAGACCTTCCACGCGGTGCTCGGCGGCGGCGCGTTCGGCAACGGGGAGGCACTGCACTGCCGCCCCGCGGCACCGCTCGACCAGGCCCTCGTGTCGACCGGCTTCAACTACGTCACCGAGGTACGCACCCACCAGGCCGCCGTCGCCGAGCGGATGATCCCGCGGCTGCGCGACATCCGGCGCGGCGGATCGGCCGCCGTCGACCTCTGCGACGTCGCGGCGGGACGGCTCGACGGCTACTACGAGCGGGGACTCCACCCGTGGGACCTGGCCGCCGGCGACCTCATCGCCCGGGAGGCCGGAGCGCTCACGGGAGGCCGCCCCGGACTGCCCGCGGACCGGGATCTGGCCGTCGCCGCGACACCCGGGGTCTTCGAGCCGCTCCAGGTGCTCCTGGAGGAGCTCGGAGCCTGGCACGACTGACCGCCTTCGCGAGCCCCTGGGGGGGGCTGCGGGGCACGGGCACGCGAAGAGGGCCCCGGATGCCGATGCCGGCATCCGGGGCCCTCTCGTGGCGGCTCAGACGCTTGCGGCGCTGATTTCGACACCGTGTTCGGCAGCGAGGCGGCGCAGGTCGTCCAGCTCTCCCTGCTCGACGTCCGCGAGGAAGTCGTCGCCCGTCTCACGTGCCTTCGTGAGATCGGATTCGGTGGTCCTGATTCGTTGCAGCAGACCTGCGGTGAAAGCGTCCATGGAGCGCCCCCTCATCGTGGGTCGGTGGCACGGGGGTGTGCCCGGATTCCCCCGGCCGGTGACCGGAGGGCGGGTGATCACGCAGTCCCTCTGGGAGCAGAGCGGGCTGTCGAACGCCACAGGCATGGCGTGATCGCGGGTGTGAAATCGTCCTCCCCTGGCCGGGTGCGGGGGAAACCTCAACTGGCCCGGGAATCCGATGCCTTCTCCGGGCCCGCGGGCCCGGCCGCGTCGTCTTACCGCCGGTTTATGCGCGTTACGGGCAGGATGGACGCGCACAGTCGGTGCCGCCGACGTGCAGCGAGCGGCCGCAACAGGGCCGCTCGCCGTATTTCTGGAGATCTAGGGAAGGACTGCGCCGTGCGCGTACTCGTCGTCGAGGACGAGCAGCTGCTCGCCGATGCGGTGGCCACCGGACTGCGCCGGGAGGCCATGGCCGTCGACGTCGTCTATGACGGAGCGGCGGCCCTCGAGCGCGTCGGAGTCAACGACTACGACGTCGTCGTACTGGACCGGGACCTCCCGCTGGTGCACGGCGACGACGTCTGCCGCAAGATCGTCGAGCTCGGCATGCCCACCCGGGTGCTCATGCTCACCGCGTCCGGGGACGTCAGCGACCGGGTCGAGGGCCTGGAGCTCGGCGCGGACGACTACCTGCCCAAGCCCTTCGCCTTCAGCGAGCTCACCGCCCGGGTGCGGGCCCTGGGGCGCCGCACCACGGTCGCACTGCCGCCCGTGCTGGAGCGGGCCGGCATCAAGCTGGACCCCAACCGACGCGAGGTCTTCAGGAACGAGCAGGAGATCCAGCTCGCACCGAAGGAATTCGCCGTGCTGGAGGTCCTCATGCGCAGCGAGGGCGCGGTCGTCTCGGCCGAGCAGCTCCTGGAGAAGGCCTGGGACGAGAACACCGACCCGTTCACGAACGTCGTGCGGGTGACGGTCATGACCCTGCGCCGCAAGCTCGGCGAGCCGCCCGTCATCGTCACGGTACCCGGCTCCGGCTACCGGATCTGAGGGCGGGATGGCAGCCTCGCCGGGGCCGGTGACCGTGCCCCCGAAGCCCACCTGGGAGCCCAAACAGCAGGAGGCCCCTTACCCGTGGCTGCGTCCGACCATCCGGATACGGCTCACGCTGCTCTACGGGGGCATGTTCCTCATCGCGGGCATCCTGCTGCTCTCGATCATCTACATGCTGGCCGCGCAGGCCCTCAACGACGCCGGCGGCCTCGTCTTCCAGGTCTCCGGGACCAACGTCCGGATCTCCAGCGACACGTGTGCCCAGCTCGGCTCCGCGCAGAACAACGGCCAGCTCAATGAGGCGATCAAGGAGTGCACCGCGGCCCAGCGGCAGCACGCCCTCGACAGCCTGCTGAACCGGGCGCTGCTGGCTCTCGTGGGCCTCAGCATCATCGCGTTCGCCTTCGGTTACGCCATGGCGGGCCGTGTCCTGTCCCCGCTGGGCCGGATCAACCGCACCGCCCGCAGGGTGGCCGGCACGGACCTGTCCCGCCGCATCGAGCTGGACGGCCCGGACGACGAGCTGAAGGAGCTCGCTGACACCTTCGACGAGATGCTGGACCGCCTGGAACGCGCCTTCACGGCCCAGCAGCGGTTCGTGGGCAACGCCTCGCACGAACTGCGCACACCGCTCGCGATCAACCGCACGCTGCTGGAGGTCCACCTCTCCGATCCGGACGCTCCGCCGGAGCTCCAGCAGCTGGGCAAGACCCTCCTGGCCACCAACGAGCGCAGCGAGCAGCTGGTCGAGGGGCTGCTGCTGCTCGCCCGCAGCGACAACCAGATCATCGAACGCAAACCCGTGGATCTGGCCGAGGTCGCCGACCGCGCCATCGACCAGGCCCGTGCGGAGGCGGCGGCGAAGGGCGTGGAAGTGCGTGGGGAGCGCGCTCCCGCCGTCGTGCAGGGCAACGGTGTCCTCCTGGAGCGGATCGCCCTCAACCTCGTGCAGAACGCCGTGCGCTACAACGTGCCGGAGGACGGCTGGGTGGAGGTCACCACGGAGCTCCAGCCCGGACAGGCGCTCCTGGTGGTGTCGAACACAGGTCCTGTGGTGCCCGCCTACGAGATCGACAACCTCTTCGAGCCGTTCAGGCGGCTGCGTACGGAACGCACAGGCAGCGACAAGGGGGTGGGGCTCGGCCTGTCGATCGCGCGGTCCGTAGCGCGGGCCCACGGAGGCCGTATCATCGCGGAGCCCCGCGAGGGCGGTGGTCTCGTGATGCGCGTCACCCTTCCGATCTGAGAGGCTTCGCCTGTGAAGCCGTATTGGATCGCTCTGTTCGCTTTGGGCGGAATTTTCAAGGCCAGTTTCCGTTCTGTCCCTGTGTGATCGATCACAGGAGCGATTTTCGGTCCTTCCACTCTCCGTGATCACGATTCTGCCTGAAAGCCGGGAAACGTCCGGGTTTTCAGGGGGCAATATCACGGGAAGTACACGGGGTGGCACCTGTGAAGCACCACAATCGGACCGTGTACGGTCCCCAACGCCACCCAAGCTGATCGCTCTCGAGAGGTCCGGTTGGGTGTCGATTGAGTAACAGACCTTGATGTGAGGCAAGATCTCCGCCTCAGGTCGGGCACAAGTCCGGCCTCTCACGCGTTACGTGCGCTGAGACACCGCAGCAACCCATGAGGGGGAGAGCGACATGGCAACGGATTACGACACCCCACGGAAGACCGACGACGACGTCGATCAGGACAGCCTCGAAGAGCTCAAGGCTCGTCGGAGCGACAAGACGGCATCCGCCGTCGACGTGGACGAGTTCGACGCGGCAGAAGGACTGGAGCTGCCCGGCGCAGACCTGTCCAACGAAGAGCTGGCCGTACGGGTTCTGCCCAAGCAGGCCGATGAGTTCACCTGCATGAGCTGCTTCCTCGTGCACCACCGGAGCCAGCTGGCGCGCGAGAAGAACGGCCAGCCCATCTGCCGCGACTGCGACTGAGGCAGGCCGGCCGTGGCAGGCGATACACCGTTCCGGAAGCGGCGCTTGCGGCGCACGAAGTCGTCGGAGGCGCATCAGGGCGGCGCAGGCCCGGCAGAGGGCGCAAGCCCCACTGCCGAGCATCAGGCCGCCCTGTCGGCCTCCGGCACGTCCGACGACGAGCGGGGCCTGGCGGCCTCGCTCGAAGCAGTCGGGGCAGCGGGCCCGCCACAGGGGCCCGGGCAGGACGGCCCGACGGGATCCGCGACAGGGTCAGGCCGTCTGCACACCGTGGGACGAGGCGTGCGCAAGGGCGGGGAGAGCGCCAGAGCCCTGGCCGGCCGGCTGGCCGACCGGATCATCGACGTGGCTCCCCGCATCCCTGTGCGCGACCTCGCGACCCTGCGCGGACAATTCCCGGGACTCGGTCCCGAAGAGCTCGCCGACAAGCTCGTCGCCGGGGCGTGCAACGCCAC
The DNA here is from genome assembly GCA_014651175.1 of Streptomyces clavifer. Classification (GTDB taxonomy): domain Bacteria; phylum Actinomycetota; class Actinomycetes; order Streptomycetales; family Streptomycetaceae; genus Streptomyces; species Streptomyces clavifer. The sequence goes on from BMWJ01000014.1 coordinate 125,770, forward strand.
CGCGACCGTCGGCGCGGGTATCGGGGCGGCGGCCATGATGCCCGTACCCCCGGCCATGCTGGCCGAGCTCGCCGCCGAGATCACCGGCGTGGCCGCCATCGAGATGAAGCTCGTCGCCGAGCTCCACGAGGTCTACGGGCGGCGCCCGCCCGGCAACATCGGGCAGCGCAGCACCGCGTACCTGACGTCCTGGACGGAGGAGCGCGGCATCGACGTCACGCGCCCCACCACACTCAACGCCGCGCTCGGCGGGCAGATGAAGCGCGAGCTGCGCCAGCAGATCATGAAGCGCATGGTCCGCGACCTGCCGAACCTCATCCCGTTCATGGTCGGCGCCGTGGTCGGCGCGATGATGAACCGCCGGGACACCAGAAAGCTCGCCGACCGGGTCAGGAGCGACCTGCGGCGCCACCGGGTCGACTGGGACCGGCTCCCGGAGCTTCCGCCGCTGGAGCAGCCCGCGGTACCCGCCGAGGAGCTGCCCAAGGGCCTGGAGGGCCCCGGCCTCTAGACGGTCGGACGGTCAGGTGCGGATACGGCCGCGAGGGCCGCCACCAGGGCCTGCGGCTCCCTGGTCGACAGGTAGACGTACGGCGTCGGGTCGGCCGGGTCCGTGACCTTCACCCGCACCGCGGTGGGGATGTAGCTCCGCAGCACCATGAAGGCGCGGGCGTCCGCCTTGTACGAGCGCCAGGCGCGCGCTTCCTCCCCGTCCAGTGCCTCGGCGTCCCCGAGCGCCGAGAGCGGGATCCGGGCATCGCCCGCGACGAGGGCGCCCGACACGACCCGGATGCGCGCGGAGCCGTACGAACTCACGGCCACGGCCGCTGCCGCCGTGCCGCCCGCCAGGCCGCCGATCATGGGCAGGACGCCGAGCGGCAGGAGCATCAGGGCGCAGGCGATGCCCACCCCGAAAGCGATGAACCACCACGAACGGGGTGCGGTGAGACGTTCGTCGAAGGGCGCTGCGGAAGGCTGCATGGGAGCAAGCTTGGCACGGCGCGCCCCGCGGTCGGCCGCGCGGGTAAGGTCTGCGGCTGTGAGTGGAACATCTACACGTCTGACACCCCCGGCCGACGCCGTGGGGCCGGTCCGGCATCCCGACGCCCCGGCACCCGGTGAGCTCCTCGGCTCGCACTACGAACACTGTTTCGGCTGCGGCAACGGACAGCCGCACGGGCTGCACCTCCAGGCGCGTGCCGGAGAAGGGGTGAGCGTCACCGCGGAGTTCACCGTGAAGCCCGCCCACCAGGGCGCTCCGGGACTCGCGCACGGCGGTGTCCTGGCCACGGCGATGGACGAGACGCTCGGCGCGCTGAGCTGGCTGCTGCGGGTGATCGCGGTGACCGGCCGGCTGGAGACCGACTACGTCCTGCCGGTGCCGGTCGACACGGTGCTCTTCCTGGAGGCCGAGGTCACCGCCGTGCACAACCGGAAGATCTACTGCCGTGCGACCGGCAGGACCGGAGGCCCCGAGGGGCCCGTCGCGGTCCGCGCCGAAGCCCTCTTCATCGAGGTCAAGGTGGACCACTTCATCGAGAACGGCCGGCCCGAGGAGATCGAGGCGGCGATGTCCGATCCCGACCAGGTGAGGCGGACCCGCGCCTTCGAGGTGAACCCCTGATGCGGCACCCCGTCGACGTACTGATCCGCCGTGTCGATCCGGACGTGCCGATCCCGGCGTACGGTCATCCGGGCGACGCCGGTGCCGACCTGGTGACCACCGAGGCCGCCGAACTCGCGCCCGGCGAACGGGCGGTGCTCCCCACCGGGGTGTCGATCGCACTGCCCGACGGGTACGCGGCCTTCGTGCACCCCCGTTCCGGCCTCGCAGCCCGCTGTGGAGTGGCCCTCGTGAATGCCCCGGGGACGGTTGATGCCGGGTACCGTGGGGAGATCAAGGTAATCGTGGTCAATCTCGACCCACGCGAGACCGTGCGATTCGAGCGGTTCGACCGGATTGCCCAACTGGTCGTCCAGCAGGTCGAGAAGGTCCGTTTCCACGAGGTGGCGGAGCTCCCCGGTTCGGCTCGGGCCGAGGGGGGCTTCGGGTCCACCGGCGGTCACGCCGCGGTGGATGGCGTCACGGGCGGTAACACCCAGGGTGGTAACAGCTACGCTTCGGTCGTTTCCGACCGGGAAGGACAGTGACGTGTTCGGACGTCGCAAGAACAGTGGTTCCGCCGAGGACAAGGCGGACGAGACGCGCGAGGCCGAGCAGGTCGCCGACGAGCTCGAAGGCACCGACGGAGCCGCAGGCAGCGGTCCGCGCCGGAGCAACCTCCCGCCGGCCCCCCGGCCGGACGGGCCGTGGGACATCTCCGAGGTCTCCCTGCCCGGCGAGGGCAGGGTGGACCTGGGCGGCATCTTCGTGCCCGGGGTCGAGGGCATGGAGCTGCGTGTGGAGGTGGCCGGGGACGCGATCGTCGCCGCCACCGTCGTGCTGCGCGACAGCGCGGTCCAGCTGCAGGCCTTCGCCGCTCCCAAGAAGCAGGGCATCTGGGGCGAGGTGCGCGAGGAGATCGCCTCGGGCATCACCCAGCAGGGCGGGGTCATCGACGAGGTCGAGGGCCCGCTGGGCTGGGAACTGCGTGCCCAGGTCCCCGTACAGCTCCCCGACGGGACGAACGGCGTCCAGCTCGTGCGCTTCATCGGAGTCGACGGGCCGCGCTGGTTCCTGCGTGGCGTGATCTCCGGTCAGGGCGCCGTGCAGCCGGAGGCCGCCGGACTGCTGGAGACGATCTTCCGGGACACCGTCGTCGTCCGTGGCGACGGTCCGATGGCCCCGCGCGACCCGATCGTCCTCAAGCTCCCCAACGACGCCCAGATGGTGCCGGAGGGTGTGCAGCAGGAGGACCAGGAGAGCTCGAAGTTCTCCGGTGGCATGGGCCAGCTCCAGCGCGGCCCCGAGATCACCGAGATCCGCTGACCGCTCGGACCGGTACGTTCCGGCCGGTGGGCCGTACCCCTGGACAGGGGTACGGCCCACCGGCCGTTCCGCGGCCCGCACGATGTGCCGGTCCGGGGGTACGGCCACCGGCGTCCCTGCGACCCGCGCCCCACCGCCCCGGCGGCTGCCCGGCCCCGCCGACAGGGGGCCGGAGCCTGTCGGCGGCACCCCGTGGCACCGCCGTGACCTGCCGCATCGCGTCAGAATCCCGTCAATACGGACCACAGGTGCCCCCTCCGACCCATATGCCGGAAATTCTCGGGGTAGCTTCGGGGGTGGCTCCCCGAACGGCGGGAGCCGGTTCAGAGAAGACAATGGGGCCATGGCGCGCGGCAAGCTTCGGATCTACCTGGGTGCGGCACCCGGCGTCGGCAAGACGCACGCGATGCTGTCCGAGGCCCACCGCCGGGTGGAGCGGGGCACCGACTGCGTCGTCGCGTTCGTCGAGCACCACGACCGGCCCCGCACCGAGGTCCTGCTGCACGGCCTGGAGCAGATCCGCCGGCGCGACATCGAACACCGCTCCGCCGTCTTCCCCGAGATGGACGTCGACGCCGTCCTGGAACGGGCTCCGGCCGTCGCCCTCGTCGACGAGCTGGCCCACACCAACGTGCCCGGGTCCCGCAACGCCAAGCGCTGGCAGGACGTCGAGGAACTCCTGCGGGCCGGCATCGACGTCATATCCACCGTCAACATCCAGCACCTGGAGTCCCTCGGCGACGTCGTCGAGTCGATAACCGGCGTACGGCAGCAGGAGACCATCCCCGACGAGGTCGCCCGCCGGGCCGACCAGATCGAGCTCGTCGACATGTCGCCCCAGGCGCTGCGCCGGCGCATGGCCCACGGCAACATCTACCAGTCCGACAAGGTCGACGCGGCCCTGTCCAACTACTTCCGCCCCGGCAACCTCACCGCCCTGCGCGAGCTGGCCCTCCTCTGGGTCGCCGACCGCGTGGACGAGTACCTCCAGCAGTACCGCGGCGAGCACGACATCCGCACCACCTGGCAGGCCCGCGAACGCATCGTCGTCGGACTCACGGGCGGCGCCGAGGGCCGTACGCTCATCCGCCGCGCGTCCCGGATGGCCGCCAAGGGGTCCGGCAGCGAGATCCTCGCCGTGTACATCGCCCGCAGCGACGGCCTGACCTCCGCCTCGCCCAAGGAGCTCGCCGTCCAGCGCACCCTCGTCGAGGACCTGGGCGGGACGTTCCACCACGTCATCGGCGACGACATACCCACGGCGCTCCTCGCCTTCGCCCGGGGCGTCAATGCCACCCAGGTCGTCCTCGGCTCCAGCCGGCGCAAGACCTGGCAGTACATCTACGGGCCGGGCGTCGGCGCCACCGTCGCCCGCGAGTCCGGACCCGACCTCGACGTCCACATCGTCACGCACGAGGCGGTGGCCAAGGGGCGCGGACTGCCCATCGCCCGCGGCGCCCGGCTCGGCCGCACCCGGATCATCTGGGGCTGGGCGGTGGGCGTCGGCGGGCCGGCGCTCCTGACGCTGCTCCTGCACGGCATGGAGAACGGGCCGGGGCTCGCCAACGACGTGCTGCTCTTCCTGTTCATGACCGTCACCGCGGCGCTGCTCGGCGGTCTGGCCCCCGCGCTCGCCTCCGCGGCCGTCGGCTCCATGCTCCTCAACTACTGGTTCACCCCGCCCACCCACACCCTGACCGTGCAGGACCCGGAGAACTTCGTCGCCATCGTGATCTTCTTCGCGGTCGCGGTGGCCGTCGCCTCCGTCGTGGACCTGGCGGCCCGGCGCACCCATCAGGCCGCCCGGCTGCGCGCCGAGTCGGAGATCCTCTCCGCCCTGGCCGGGAGCGTCCTGCGCGGCGAGACGGCGCTGGACGCCCTGCTGGAGCGGGTCCGGGAGACGTTCGGCATGGAGTCCGTCGCGCTGTTGGAGCGGCAGAGTGACGTCGACCCGTGGACCTGCGCCGGATCCGTGGGGCCCGCCCCGGTGGCGCGGCCCGACGACGCGGACGTGGACATGCCCGTCGGTGACCACATGGCGCTGGCGCTGTCCGGGCGGGTACTGCCCGCCGAGGACCGCCGGGTGCTCGGCGCCTTCGCCGCGCAGGCGGCCGTCGTGCTCGACCGGCAGCGCCTGGTGGGGGAGGCGGAGGCCGCCCGACGGCTCGCCGAGGGCAACCGGATCCGGACCGCGCTGCTCGCCGCCGTCAGCCACGACCTGCGTACGCCGCTGGCCGCCATCAAGGCCGCGGTCAGCTCCCTGCGCTCCGACGACGTCTCCTGGTCCGAGGAGGACGAGGCCGAACTCCTCGAGGGCATCGAGGACGGTGCCGACCGGCTGGACCACCTGGTCGGCAACCTGCTCGACATGTCCCGCCTGCAGACCGGGACCGTCACCCCGCTGATCCGTGAGATCGACCTCGACGAGGTCGTCCCGATGGCCCTGGGCGGGGTGCCGGAAGGCAGCGTAGACCTGGACATCCCCGAGACGCTGCCGATGGTCGCCGTCGACCCGGGGCTGCTGGAGCGGGCCGTCGCCAACATCGTCGAGAACGCGGTCAAGTACAGCCCCGGCGGGGAACGCGTCACCGTCGCCGCCAGCACGCTGGGCGAACGCGTCGAGCTGCGGGTGGCCGACCGCGGCCGCGGAGTCCCGGACGAGGGCAAGGAACGCATCTTCGAGCCCTTCCAGCGGTACGGCGACGCCCCGCGCGGAGCCGGAGTGGGCCTCGGCCTTGCCGTCGCCCGCGGCTTCGTGGAGTCCATGGGCGGCACCCTGGGCGCCGAGGACACCCCCGGCGGCGGCCTCACCATGGTCCTCACGCTCAGGGCCGTACCGGGACAGGTACGGGACGGCCCCGGAGCGCCGGCGCAGGTCGTCTCCTGAGGTCCCCGGGGCGGGAGTCCCCTCCCCCGTACACATTCTCCGGAAAGGAAGGTCCGCGATGACCCGGGTGCTTGTGGTCGACGACGAGCCGCAGATCGTTCGCGCCCTCGTGATCAATTTGAAGGCGCGCAGGTACGAGGTGGACGCCGCGCCCGACGGCGCGACCGCCCTCCAGCTCGCCGCCGCGCGCCACCCCGACGTCGTCGTCCTGGACCTCGGTCTGCCCGACATGGACGGCGTCGAGGTGATCAGGGGGCTGCGCGGCTGGACCCGCGTACCGATCCTCGTGCTCTCCGCACGTCACACCTCCGACGAGAAGGTCGAGGCCCTGGACGCCGGGGCGGACGACTACGTCACCAAGCCCTTCGGGATGGACGAGCTCCTGGCCCGGCTGCGGGCCGCCGTGCGCCGGGCCGAACCGGTCGGCCCGGACGGCGCCGACGACCTCGTGATCGTCGAGGCCGAGGGATTCACGGTGGACCTCGCGGCAAAGAAGGTCCACCGGGAGGGCCGCGACGTGCGGCTCACGCCCACCGAGTGGCACCTGCTGGAGGTGCTCGTCCGCAACGCGGGCCGCCTCGTCAGCCAGAAGCAGCTTCTCCAGGAGGTCTGGGGCCCGTCCTACGGCACCGAGACGAACTACCTCCGGGTCTACATGGCGCAGCTGCGCCGCAAGCTGGAGACCGACCCCGCGCACCCCCGGCACTTCGTCACCGAACCCGGCATGGGATACCGCTTCGAGCGCGGATGACCCGCTTCCCGCTCATCGGATGACCCGCTTCCCCGTTCATCGGGGTCACCCGTTCGAGTGACACCCTCGGGGTCCGGCCCGTACCACAGGAGACCGGTACCCTTCGGGTATGAGCGCTGTTCCCCGATTCGAGAAGGCCGGCAAGGCGGACAAGCCCTCCGGGCGCTTCCGCCGCATGCTCGACCGGCTGTCCAGCTCCCAGGAGGACCTGGAGTCCGAGGAGCTGCAGGAGGACACGCACGCGTCGGGCTGCACGCGCATCTCCGAGTGCAGCGACCGCCAGATCGTCAAGGTGGCTGGTACCTTGCGGACCGTCACCCTGCGCCCGCGCGCCGGAGTGCCCGCCCTGGAGGCGGAGCTCTTCGACGGCACCGCGCCGCTCGACGTGGTCTGGCTGGGCCGTCGTTCCATCGTCGGCATAGAACCGGGCCGTAGGATCATCGCCTCCGGCCGCGTCGCCATGAGTCACGGGCGCCGGGTGCTGTTCAACCCCACATACGAACTCCGACCGCTCGGCAAGGAGTAGCCGGTGACGTCTCTCGACAAGCCGACACCCGACATGGACCACCCCCAGCGCACCGACCAGCAGGACGCCGAGGCGAAGGCGGTCACCGAAGCCGCGCTCTTCGAGGCCTTCGGCGGCGTGCGCGGGATGGTGGAGACAGTCCTGCCCGGGCTGCTCTTCGTCACGATCTTCACCATCAAGAAGGACCTCGGGACCTCGGCCATCGCCGCACTGGCGGTGTCCCTGGCCCTCGTCGTCGTGCGGCTGATCCGCAAGGACACCGTCAAGCACGCCTTCAGCGGCGTCTTCGGCGTCGCCTTCGGTGTGGTCTTCGCGAAGATGACGGGCAACGCCAAGGACTTCTACCTGCCGGGCATGCTCTACACGCTCGGCCTGGCGGTGGCCTATCTGGGCACGACCCTCGCCGGGGTGCCGCTGATCGGCCTGATCCTCGGCCCGGTCTTCAAGGAGAACCTCTCCTGGCGCACCAGGAACCCGGGGCGCAAGAAGGCCTACGCCAAGGCCAGTTACGCGTGGGGTCTGATCCTGCTCGCCAAGTGCGCGATCCTCTTCCCGCTGTACTGGTGGGCCGACACCACGCAGCTCGGCTGGGTGCTGGTCTCGCTGAAGATCCCGCCGTTCCTGCTGGCGGTCTACCTGACCTGGGTCTTCCTCGCCAAGGCACCGCCGCCCATCGACGTGTTCGCGGAGATGGAGGCGGAGGAGGAGGCCGAGAAGGCCCGCAAGGCCGCGCAGAGTGCCCGGGCGGCCGAAGTCCGCGACTACGACGCCTGACGGCGGCCACCGCGCCGGCACACGGCAGGACGGCAGCCACCGCGCCGGCACACGTCGGCACGCGGACAGCGGAGGGGCCCGGAACCGTGACACACGGTTCCGGGCCCCTCGCCGTGTCCCGTCTCAGCTGTCCGCGGGATCGCGGCGGACCGACAGCAGGTCCTCCAGCTGTTCCTCGCGCGCCTGGGCGGCCACGAACAGCAGCTCGTCGCCGGCCTCCAGGGTCTCCTCGGGGCTCGGCGTCAGGACGCGCGTACCCCGGATGATGGTGACCAGCGAGGTGTCCTCGGGCCAGGCCACATCGCCGATCCGGGTACCGGCCAGGGCCGACTCCGGGGGCAGCGTCAGCTCGACCAGGTTGGCGTCGCCGTGGCTGAAGCGCAGCAGCCGGACGAGATCGCCGACGCTCACGGCCTCCTCGACCAGGGCGGACATGAGACGCGGCGTGGAGACCGCGACGTCCACCCCCCACGACTCGTTGAACAACCATTCGTTCTTCGGGTTGTTCACCCGGGCGACCACCCGCGGAACGCCGTACTCGGTCTTCGCGAGCAGCGAGACGACCAGGTTGACCTTGTCGTCCCCGGTCGCGGCGATCACGACGTTGCACCGCTGCAGCGCCGCCTCGTCGAGCGAGGTGATCTCACAGGCGTCCGCGAGCAGCCATTCGGCCATCGGGACCCGCTCCACCGAGATGGCGGTCGGCGCCTTGTCGATCAGCAGCACCTCGTGCCCGTTCTCCAGGAGCTCGGCAGCGATGGAACGGCCCACCGCACCCGCCCCGGCAATCGACACGCGCATCAGTGACCGCCCTCCTCAGGACCTTCGGCAAAGGCCTCCTCGACCTTCGCGATCTCGTCCGTCCGCATCATCACGTGGACGAGGTCGCCCTCCTGCAGCACCGTCTGCGACGTCGGCAGTATGGCCTCGCCCAACCGGGTGAGGAAGGCGACGCGAACGCCCGTCTCCTCCTGCAGCGTGCTGATCTTGTGGCCGATCCAGGACGGCGTCGTGTGCACCTCCGCGAGCTGCACACCTCCGCTCGGGTCGCGCCACAGCGGTTCGGCGCCCGACGGCAGCAGCCGCCGCAGCATCTGGTCCGCGGTCCAGCGCACCGTCGCGACGGTGGGAATGCCGAGACGCTGGTAGACCTCGGCACGCCGGGGGTCGTAGATGCGGGCGGCGACGTTGTCGATGGAGAACATCTCGCGGGCCACCCGGGCCGCGATGATGTTGGAGTTGTCACCGCTGCTCACCGCGGCGAACGCCCCCGCCTCCTCGATCCCGGCCTCGCGCAGGGTGTCCTGGTCGAAACCGACCCCGTTGACCCGCCGGCCGCCGAACCCGGCACCGAGACGGCGGAACGCCGTGGGGTCCTGGTCGATCACGGCGACCGTGTGTCCCTGCTGCTCCAGGGTCTGTGCGAGAGCGGCGCCGACACGCCCGCAGCCCATGATGACGATGTGCACCGTGCGCCTACCTCGCCGTCCTGGTCGTCCGGATGACCTGCGAAAACACCCTGCTCACACTTCTTCCTCCGCTTGCGGGGCAGACCGATGGGGCAATGACCCCCGGCGTCGCCCGGGGATGAGCTTATGCGGCCGGGCATCCGCCGCCTCATCCGAGTGTGCGCATCCCCCGCGGCATCGGGCAAAGGGGGGCCCGGGAGGGGGCCACCGCCCGCTCGGCCCGCAAGGATTTCGTTAAGGATTCCATGGACTTTCGCGGTCGGCGCGGGTAAATATGAAGGTTTTCCCGCTCCTGAGCGGGTGGTGCCTCGGTAGCCCGTCACGCCAGCGCTTACGATCCTCAGCGTGTCCAAACTGACCGACCTGCCCAAACGGATCCTGATCGGCCGGGCGCTGCGCAGCGACAAGCTGGGGGAAACACTCCTCCCCAAGCGCATCGCGCTGCCCGTCTTCGCGTCCGACCCGCTGTCCTCGGTGGCGTACGCACCCGGTGAAGTCCTCCTCGTGCTGTCCGTCGCGGGTGTGTCGGCGTACCACTTCAGCCCCTGGATCGCGGCCGCCGTCGTGGTCCTCATGTTCACCGTCGTCGCCTCCTACCGGCAGAACGTGCGCGCCTACCCGAGCGGTGGCGGGGACTACGAGGTCGCCACCACCAACCTCGGGCCGAGGGCCGGTCTGACCGTCGCCAGCGCCCTCCTCGTCGACTACGTCCTCACCGTCGCCGTGTCCATCGCCTCCGGGGTGGAGAACCTCGGCTCCGCGATCCCCTTCGTCGTCGAACACAAGACGTTCTTCGCGATCGGGGCCATCGTGCTGCTGACGCTGATGAACCTGCGCGGTGTGAAGGAGTCCGGCAAGCTCTTCGCCATCCCGACGTACCTGTTCGTGGCCGGGGTCTTCCTCATGATCCTCTGGGGCGCGTTCCGGGGGCTGGTCCTCGGCGAGACGATGCACGCACCGACCTCGGACTACGAGATCAGGCCCGAGCACCAGGGGCTGGCCGGTTTCGCCCTCGTCTTCCTGCTCCTGCGGGCCTTCTCCTCCGGTTGCGCCGCGCTCACCGGCGTCGAGGCGATCAGCAACGGCGTGCCCGCCTTCCGCAAGCCGAAGAGCAGGAACGCGGCCACCACCCTCGCCGCGATGGGCCTGCTGGCCACCACCATGTTCTGCGGCATCATCGGCCTGGCCATGGCCACCGACGTCAAGATGGCCGAGAACCCCGCGAAGGACCTCATCCACAACGGCGCAGCGGTCGGCACGGGCTTCGTCCAGGACCCGGTGATCTCGCAGGTCGCCGCGGCGGTCTTCGGTGACGGCACCTTCTTCTTCGTGGTGCTGGCCGCGGCCACCGCCCTCGTGCTCTTCCTCGCCGCGAACACCGCGTACAACGGCTTCCCGCTGCTCGGCTCGATCCTGGCCCAGGACCGCTACCTGCCGCGTCAGCTGCACACCCGCGGCGACCGGCTGGCCTTCTCCAACGGCATCGTGCTGCTGGCCGGAGCCGCGATCCTCCTCGTCTGGATCTACGGGGCCGACTCGACCCGGCTCATCCAGCTCTACATCGTCGGCGTCTTCGTCTCCTTCACGCTCAGCCAGACCGGCATGGTGCGGCACTGGAACCGTCACCTGCGCAGCGAGCGGGACCCGGCCGCGCGGCGGCACATGGTCCGCTCGCGGGCGATCAACACCTTCGGGGCGTTCTTCACCGGCCTGGTGCTCGTCGTCGTCCTGGCCACCAAATTCACCCACGGGGCCTGGGTCGCGCTGCTCGGCATGGTGATCTTCTACGGCACGATGACGGCGATCCGTAAGCACTACGACCGGGTCGCCGAGGAGATCGCGGCGACCGACGCCCCGACCGACGACACCGTGCGACCCTCGCGGGTCCACTCGATCGTCCTGGTCTCCAAGCTCCACCGGCCCACGCTGCGCGCGCTCGCGTACGCCAAGCTGGTGCGCTCGGACCAGCTGGAGGCGCTCTCCATCAGCGTCGACCACACCGAGACCAAGGCGCTGAAGGACGAGTGGGAGCGGCGCGGCATCGACATCCCGCTGAAGATCCTCGACTCGCCCTACCGCGAGGTGACCCGGCCGGTCATCGAGTACGTGAAGGGCCTGCGGAAGGACCGGCCGCGCACGGTGATCAGCGTCTACATCCCCGAGTACGTCGTGGGTCACTGGTACGAACACCTGCTGCACAACCAGAGCGCCCTGCGGCTCAAGGGACGACTGCTGTTCACCCCGGGTGTGATGGTGACCTCCGTGCCGTACCAGCTGGAGTCCTCGGAGGCCGCGAAGCTGCGGGCCAGGAAGCGCGCCGACTGGACCGCACCCGGGTCGGTCCGCCGCGGCCCCGTGGAGCGGCGGCACAAGGAACACGGCAACCGGCGCTGACCGGGCACACCCCGCATGTGGTGAGCGGCCGGCCGGCATCCACGTAGACTCGTGGGTTGTTGTCCGGCCGCTTTCCCTTTGATCTCTGGAGCCACCCCCTCATGCAGAACGAATCCACATCGTCGTCATCGGGGGAGTCGCTGATCGGCCGGGAGTACGAGGTCGAGGTCGGCCCCGTCGCACACGGCGGCCACTGCATCGCGCGTACCGCCGAGGGCCAGGTGCTCTTCGTGCGGCACACCCTTCCCGGCGAGAAGGTCGTCGCCCGCGTCACCGACGGCGAGAGCGACTCGCGCTTCCTGCGTGCCGACGCCGTACGGGTCATCGACGCGTCCAAGGACCGCGTCGAGGCCCCCTGCCCCTACGCGGGCCCCGGCAAGTGCGGCGGCTGCGACTGGCAGCACGCCAAGCCGGGCGCGCAGCGCCGCCTCAAGGGCGAGGTCATCGCCGAGCAGCTGCAGCGCCTCGCGGGACTCACCCCCGAAGAGGCCGGCTGGGACGGCACCGTCATGCCGGCCGAGGGCGACAAGCTCCCGCCGGGCGAGGTCCCGGCCTGGCGCACCCGCGTCCAGTACGCCGTCGACGCGGACGGTCTGGTCGGGCTGCGCAAGCACCGCTCGCACGAGGTCCAGCCGATCGACCACTGCATGATCGCCGCCCCCGGCGTCTCCGAGCTCGGCATCGAGAAGCAGGACTGGCCGCAGATGGCGACGGTGGAGGCCATCTCCGCCACCGGCTCCCACGACCGCCAGGTCATCCTGACCCCGCGCGAGGGCGGCCGGCTGCCCCTGGTCGAGCTTGACAAGCCGGTCTCCGTGCTCCGCGTCGACGAGAAGGACGGCGGCGTCCACCGCGTCCACGGCCGCGCCTTCGTGCGCGAGCGCGCCGACGACCGCACGTACCGCGTCGGCTCCGGCGGCTTCTGGCAGGTCCACCCCCAGGCGGCGAACACCCTCGTCCGCGCGGTCATGCAGGGGCTGCTGCCCCGCAAGAACGACACGGCGCTCGACCTCTACTGCGGCGTGGGCCTGTTCGCCGGCGCGATCGGCCAGCGCATCGGCGAGAAGGGCGCGGTGCTCGGCATCGAGTCCGGCAAGCGCGCCGTCGAGGACGCCCGCCACAACCTCAAGGACCTGGACCGGGTCCGCATCGAGCACGGCAAGGTCGACCAGGTCCTGCCGCGCACGGGCATCACGGAGTGCGACCTGATCGTCCTGGACCCGCCGCGCGCGGGCGCGGGCAAGGCCACGGTCAAGCAGCTGGTCACCCTGGGCGCCCGCCGCATCGCGTACGTCGCCTGCGACCCGGCGGCGCTGGCGCGGGACATCGCGTACTTCCGGGAGGGCGGGTACCGGGTGCGGACGCTGCGGGCGTTCGACCTGTTCCCGATGACCCATCATGTGGAGTGCGTGGCGATCCTTGAGCCTGCCGAAAAGGCTGCCTGACCTGCGGGTTTGAGTGGTGTGCGCTGTGTGCGCTGTGTGCGGTACGGGCGATATCTTGACGCTGAAATGACGCTCTGCGATGCATCTTGACGCTCATTCTGATGGGCCGTCAGGTGTGTTGCTTTGCTGATCAGGTGGCCTCCTGACTGTGCGGGTGTGGCAAGGTGCCGGAAATTCGTGGCGCCGAGCGGGCCTGTTTTGAGGGGCTGGCGCGCGTGTGTTGCGTTTCCATCTCGCCTGTGTGCGCCTGGCGACTACGAAACCCTGCCAGACCGCTCTCAAACGGTGGTCCACCTCGCCAGGGCCGATCTCATGGCCCCGCCTCACCCGCGAGACGACCGTCTTCTGCGGCGATCCGACCCCCATCGAGGGAGCGAGGTTGTGGCCGAGGCTGTCTACCTGTCGGTGAGCGTGGAGAGCCGAATGGATTCAGTGAGGGCGGTTTCCGCGCCCGTTGAGTCCATGAGGCGTGCGGCGAGTGTTGCTTCGGCCAGACGGGAGGGGAGCGCCTCGCTGAACTTGAGACCGCGGATCGCGTGGCTGGCGACTTGGGGGAGGGCGAGGTTCGCTTGGGCGTCGCGCAAGGCGTTCTGCCAGCGTGGCGGTGTGAGGTCCTCGCGAAGCCGGATCCAGTCGCCGTTCGTTCGGCGGTGCGGAACGACGACGGAGGGGAGCGTGGCGGACAGTGTGGCGTTCGCGCGGTGCCCGGCCCAGGTCCACCATCGAATGTCCCCGCCGTCGCGCCGGACGATCAGAGTTCCGCCGGGGTGGACCGTGTCCAGGAACGTCTCGCGTGCTTCTGCGAGCCGCAGAGAGGCCCGGTTGGTGAGACGTACCGGAGGGTCTTCTCCCAGCAAGACGTCCCTGGTCGCACGAGTGAGGGTGAAGGAGCGGACACGCTCGGCTCCGAACCCGTTCCAGCGGGCGCGCCCGCTTTCGTCGACCGGTTCCACGAAGCAGCGCTTGCGGTGCCAGTCGATGTACGTCACCTGCCAGTTGCGGCCCGCGAGCAGGAGTCGGCGGGGGCCTTCGATTTCCTCGGTAAGCAGGTCGGGGTCGGTGCGACCGATTTCGGTACGGCCGTTGAAAACGGTGAACTCGGGGGGGTGCCCCTATCTCTTTGGTCAAGGGAAACGGGGCTGCGTTGAGTCGGTGAGACGGGCAGCATGGCGGTGTGGCTGATCTTTTGTGGGATGACGTGAGGTGCTTCTTCGACCCGGACCTGATGGGGTCGTTGCCGGATGTGCGTGTCCCGGATTGCTCGGTGGAGGACTGGCAGGCGGTCCTCGATCTCGTCGAGGCGAGGAGCTGGAAGCGCCAGTACTCCGAAGGCGAGATGGTGCTGCTGGTGCCCCGGGCGGAGACCGTGCTCGCCCGTCCGGCGGACGCTGAGTGCCCGAACTTGCGGGTCTGGCCGGCTGCCGAGGTGCTGGCGATCTTCCGTTTCCTTGACGACGAGGTCATCGACTTCGACGTTGACCTGCGGGAGCTGCAGGGCCAGGAACGACTCGATGTGTTCTGCGGCTTCCTCCGGGAGATCGGGCGATGCTTGGGCAAGCCGGTCCTGATGGATCCGGAGGGCGACTACGACCGTCCGGTGCTCGGCTTCGATGTCGAGGCCGACCGGGTCGTCCTCCTGGCTGAGCCGCTGGTCATGTGACCGCGGCCGTCGGCCGCGGTTCGTAGAAGGTGCCGTCCCGAAGCATCGCGAAGAGGACGTCGACCCGCCGTCGGGCGAGACAGAGCAGGGCCTGGGTGTGGTGCTTGCCCTGGCTGATTTTCTTGTCGTAATAGGCCCGGGAAGCCGGGTCGCCCAGGGCCGCGAACGCTGAGAGGAAGAAGGCCCTTTTCAACTGCTTGTTCCCCCTGCGGGACGGCTGTTCGCCACGGATCGACGATCCCGAACTGCGGGTCGCCGGGGCGAGTCCAGCGTAGGCGGCGAGGTGGCCGGCGGTGGGGAAGGTGCTGCCGTCGCCGACCTCGATCAGGATGCGGGCTCCGGTCCTGATGCCGATTCCCGGCATCGAGATCAGGACCTTGGAAAGAGGGTGGGCCTCCAGGAGTTCCTCGATCCGCCCGGCCAGGAGTTTGCGCTGGTCAAGGACGGCGGTCAGGGATCCGGCGAGGCTCGGGACGATCAGCGCGGCCGCCTCGGTGCCGGGCACCACCACCGTCTGCTCGTCCAGAGCGGCGAAGATTTCCTCGACCAGCCGTTCGGCCATCCTCGGGGCTTTCGGCCGTAACAGGGTGACCAGGCGGCGACGTCCGGCCTTGCGGATCTGGGCCGGTGACCCGGAACCGCTCCAGCAGCGTCAGGACCGCAGGGTGCTGCAACCGCGGCCCCAGCACCCGCTCCAGCGACGGATGGATCTGAGTCAGCAGGCCGTGGAGGCGGTTCGCGACCCGGGTGGCCTCGCCGGCCAAGTCGTCGTCGAACCCGACGATCATCTCCAGCTCGGCGATCGTCTCGTCCTGGCCGTCGATCGCCCGCAGCGTGTGAGGCATCGCCCGGGACGCGTCCGCGATGATGAACGCGTCCCTCGCATCCGTCTTGGCCTCGCCCGGATAGAGATCGGCGATCCGTCGCATCGTCAGCCCCGGCAGGTAGGCGACCGGGCAGCCCATGTCCCTGGCGACCGCCAGTGGCAGGGCCCCGATCGAGGCCGGCTGATCGACCACGACCAGCACCGTTCCGTGCTTGGCCTGCAACTTCGCAAATATCTCCCGGAGCTTGGGCTCGGTGTTGGGCAGCCGCTTGTCGAATGCCTTCGTCCCGGCCGGGGTCACAGCGGGGGCGTGGTGTTCACTCTTGCCGACGTCCAGGCCGAGGAAGACGTCGATGTCGCTGGTATCGATCACGTGCAGGCCCCTCCATCACGCTTACGTCCGGCCTTGCCTCGGCACCGAGCTGCCACACCCACGTTACGGAGAGCTCTTCCGGCCCGGGTGAAGCCGGTGCTCAAGCCCCTCATCAGCGGTCCGTCGATGCCTCCGGGCCCGGTGACACCACCCCGCGGATCATCAACTGCAACAAGGGGGGAAGTCATGCCGGACCCGAAGGCCGGAGGCCCCATTGCGGAGCCCGGGCGGGTGCCGTGTCCGGAGCCCTGGAGCCAGGTCAGCAGGTCGTCGGGATTCCCGACGGTGGCGGACAGGCCGATCCGCTGGAGCGGGCGCCCGGTGACGCGTGTGAGCCGTTCCAGTACGGCCAGCAGATGCCAGCCTCGGTCGTCACCGGCGAAGGCGTGGACTTCGTCGACGACGATGCTGTGCAGGCCGCTGAAGAAGGCGCGGTGGTCGACATGGGTACTCACCAGCATGGATTCCAGCGATTCCGGGGTGGTGAGCAGGATGTCGGGCCGTTGGGTCAGGATGCGGCGCCGCCTTGAGGGCGTGATTGAGGCGCAGGCTCTGACATCTACCCGGATTCCCCCGCCGTGCAACTTCGTCAACAGGATCGCCAACCCGCCTGGAACACACTGCATCTGGCGAGGAGTGCGGGGCGGGGTGGACGGTGTTAGCCCCCTGCGGCCAGCTATCCGCCCGGCCCGCAGTCTCGCGGCGCCGGGCGGCTGTGCTTGAACGGTCGGCGGCCGTCGGTATCGGTGAGAGAGTGGAGCCGGTCTCACGCACGTGCGTGACGTGGGACCGGCCGTGGTGACCGCCCTGTAGGGGGTCCCCGTGATATGTCCGGCGGCGCGGAGTGGCTTTGCAGGTTCTGGTCCGCTGTCAGAGCGGTCTAGCGGCCGCCAGAATGAGGTACGTCAGCTCACCGAGGATCCCTCGGCCGTTCGGCGGGCGTGAGGCATCAAGAGCCGTCCTCTGACGATGCCGCGTCCTGGGGATAGGCGGCTCTCAGGACGTCCGCGAGGCGCCGGATTTCTGCCGGGTCCTCCGTTCCCGACACGGCGATCTTCGCTGTGCCCAACTTGATTTCGACCGCCGCTGATGCCTCGCCACGCGATTTGAACCAGGTGGAGACGACCTGGACAAAACCAGGAAGTGCCAGCGTCCCGGAGATCACGAGGGTCAGTACATCGAGACCGTCCCCGAGAGTGCCGGCCGCCGGTTCGGTGTTCCTCAGCTGGAACCTTCCCATCGTGCGCGTGCTGGGATCGCGGACGAGGAACCTCTTGAGGTCCTCAAGCTGTCGCACTCCGTCGACCTGATGAATCTCGATGGTTTCAGTCATTATCCCTCCATCTATTGGCCATGATTTCTACTTTGTCACCGTCGCCGCCGATCTGGCGTCCGGGTGCGGGAATTCCGCGAGCCTTTGCGACGCGCTCAATGTAGCGGAACAGTGTATCGGTGTTGATTACTGGCGGGCCTTGAGGGATTCCGCTTTGCAGCGCGTCGATGAGATGCCCGGTGAAGGTGGTGAAACGCTCGTCGGCGGGTGCGAGCGCCGGTGTAGCGGCGTTCGCTGACGTCAAGACGTAGGTGCCGTCGATGGCGGCCGCGTTGGTGAGGTCTTCGGGTTGCCCGAGGATGTCGAGTGCGGCGCCGCTGTAGCAGCTGTCGAGGATCACGATTCTTTTGCCGATCTGACTGTCGGCGATTTGATTCCGCAGCTCGTTGAAATTGAGTGCGGACCATGCGCGTGCCTTTGAGGATCGGACAAGACCAAGTAGAAGCCTTCCACGGGCGTCGGTCCAGCCGTGCCCGGCGAAGTAGACAAGCAGGGCGCCGACTGCCGGGTCGGCGGCCTCGCACGCCAGATCGATGGCTTCGTGCACTTCTGAATCGGATTCAGGGTTCTTCACTGCAAAAACGTTCTCGCTGGGGATCTCCATGCTGCTGATCACGATGTCTTGGAGGGAGTCAATGTTGTTTGCGATGGACGGCACAGGGGTCAATTTTTGGTAGTCGGAAACGCCGATCAATACCGCTGCACCCTTCTGCCAGCAGGGAAGAGTGCGCTGCGTGGAATCATCTCCACCTGGAGTGTCCTTCGTGATGTTCTGCGTAAGCGGCACGTATAGGGTGCCGCCGTTGCGTCGCAGCATTTCGATACTCTCTTGTGCCCGCCAAGAGTGCTTTTCTCTGGCGCCGTCTGCTGTGTTGTCGGGTGCGTCTGTGCCTGCGGGGCCAAGAAGGCTGGCTCTGACTGGTTCGTGCTCATACGACATGTACGCGAGGGTGTTCGATGGATGCGCGTACAGATTGCTGTCAGTGACTCCTCTGCCTATATATCTACCGCTTGTCAGGTTGGCGTACTGAGCCGCGTTGGTTTCGACGATTTTGCAGGTGAGGTCGAGGTAGTCGTGGATGGTGTCTGCGTCGCGGTACTGGAGCACGCTGCGGGTGATCTCGCGTTTCCACTCGCCGGCGGAGGTGGTGCTGCCGTTGCCGGTGCTGATGGCAGGTTCGTAGGACAGCAGGTCGGGCAGGGCGGTGACGAACGGTGGGCGCAAGTCCAGTTGTGAGGCAAGCTTCTTTGAGCTGAGGTATGCCTTGCCGGGGTCGCTGGGGGTGACAGGCTTGTTGTCCCAGAGGTCGATCATGTGCTTGAGGACGCGGATGAAGGGCTTGCCTGCCCATCCCACCATGTCGGGTAGGGCGTAGCAGGCGGCGAGGGTGAGCCGGATGGTGTCGTTCTCGTCTATGGGGCGGTGGTCGTCGACCGCGGTGGTGTAGCCGTAGCCGACGCCGAAGGGAGTGTGGTTGCCGATGCGAGGGAGGGTGCGTAGGAGGGCCTCGGCGTCGGTTCTGCGTTTGGTGTCGAAGTAGTGCTGCACGTAGCCCCAGAGGGGCCACTGGCCCTTCTCGTGCCAGGAGCTTCCCAGAAGCATGAGAAGGAGCCGCTGATCACTGGTGATTTCCGCGTCGCGCAGTGCGCTCAAGGGGGCCTCTTCTAGGGTGCTGTGCGGGTGGCTTCCATGCCCGTATCCGGGGTGCGGGCACTCTATCGACGCCTCAAGTCCGGTGATCGAACTTTACGGAACAGACAAGCCGTCCTCAGCCCCACCACGCACCGCAGGATGCGGGACCCCGCCCCGCGCTCCCGCATTTCCCCATCGACCTCAGCCTGAGGCGGCAGCAGGGCCGAGGTAGCTTGCCTGTTCCGTATAGGCGGCCCGCCACCACCCCCGGGTCCGCGGCGCAGGATCAGGAACCGTGATCGTCCCCGCTGCCGACTGCAGTCGGGAGACCAGTTCAGCCCCGCCGGGGCGAGGGCAGCTTGAGCGCTGTCACCCTCCAGCCGCTCCTTCTCTGCCTGGACCCGCCGGGCATGCTTGCCGTGCTTGAGGTAGTAGCGGCCCTCGGCAGTCACCCGTTCAGCTTGCCGGTGTCTAGGTTCAGTACCGTCTTGACATCGAACGACAGGAGCAGGCCGACGCCGCTGCCGAGGAGAGAAGTGGCTGCACCGAGCGCGCTCTTCAGATCTTTGGGCAGGACGGGGCGAGGGCTCTCGTGAATCATGTGGGACTGCACCTGTAGCCGGCCCCCGCGGGCACTTTGGCGGCCTGTTCATTGACTGTCGGTGACGCTCGTTTGACGCTCCAGGCCCCCACGCAGGATGGCGAGCTGAGGAATGGGTGTCTGACCTCGGCTTTTCCGTGACTCGTCCAGGCAGACATCTTTCCGATGACGTCGCATGTTGAGTGCTCGCGATTCTGGAGCCTGCTGCAAAGGGGCTCTGACCTGCAGTTTTCCCGGGTTTTTCAGGCATGGCGGGATGCGCTCGACATGTTTCCCACCGGGGGCGGGTCGAGTTGACGGATCGGCCCTTTAGACGTCTGAGCTGCGAATTCATCAGGAAGACGCTTGCAGCGGGGATGCTCTCAGGAGCTTGTTTCGGAGATTCTTGACGCTCGTACGACGCTCGAATCGGGAGTCTCAACCTCACGGACGTCTCCGGCTGGGTGCGCAGGACCACGTCGATGTACCGGTCATTGCCAAGCGCCTGTCGGCCTGGGTCCCCGTTTCCGACGTTCGACGACGTGAGGCCCGGGCGCACGCCCGGGCCTCACGCATCCTGCTCAGGTCAGGCCAAAACCGGGCAGTAGGCGCAGACCAGGCCCCGTGCAGCGGCAACTCCACGAGCTCCGGGTGCCCTGCGACTCGTGCAGCGATTCCCTGGTAGGTACAGGCGAAGCCGCGGGTGTTGGTGAGGTCGCCGACCGAGTTGTAGACGAAGTCCTCGGCGATCTCCGCGTCGGCTCGGGGGCGTGCGTCTGGAGTCGTCGGGTCCGAGAGCGACGAGGGGCCTGGTGTCCGAGTAGTCGATCCTGACCGCTACGACCCGCTGGGCCGACGCACCGCGAAGCAGCGCATGGCGGACGACGGCGAGAGCGTGGTCGAGGAGGTGAGGTTCACCTGGGACGGCCTGGGACGGCCTGACCCTGTGCGAACAGACCAGCCACGGACCCGACCAGCTGAACACGGTCGCCCTGACCTGGGACCACCGCGGTCACACCCCCCTGGCCCAGACCGAGCGCCTCCTCACCGCCGACGACCGGCAGAACGAGATCGACCGCCGCTTCTTCGCCATCGCCACCGACCTCATCGGCACTCCCACCGAACTGATCGACGAATCCGGCGACATCGCCTGGCGCTCCCGGTCCACGCTGTGGGGCACCACCGCATGGGCCCGCGACGGCAGCACTTACACCTCCGCTTCCCGGGCCAGTACTACGACCAAGCCCGTATCGACATCATCACCAGCCGCAAGGACATTGCTTTCATTGAGCGTCCAGAGTGCAAGCGCCGCTGGTCTGCTGAGCCCTGGGAGAAGAAGGACCGAGCAGCACTGCGGAACTGGCTCCTCGAACGGTGTGGAGCCTGACCTGTGGCATGAGGTCCGAGACGGGCTGAAGCGACCACGCCCGATGACCGTCAACCACCTGGCCGACCAGCTCAGTGCAGACGAGGACTTCACCTCCGTTGCCGCGCTCTACGCCTCTGATCACCTGGGCAAGTCGGACCTGCCCCTCGCGCAGGTGCTGTCCGAGGTGATCGCCGATGAGCATGCGCCTTACCTCGCGACCATGCGCTACAGAGACTCTCCGGCCTGCGCAAGCGCACGCAGTGGGAAGACGTCTGGGAACAGCAGAGCGAAGAAGACCGCACGGGACAGCGGCTCGACATCGCAGTACCGCCTAAGTACACGTCCGCCGACTTTATGCGCGCTTCCTACTGGTCGAACCGTGGCAAGCTCGATGTGCCCAAGGAGCGGTTCATCTCCTACCCCGAGGCTGGGCCCGACAGCGATTCGACGTTGATGCTCGGGTGGGCCGGCTGGGACCACAAGGATCAGGCCCAGGCGCTCTTCGAGCTGCTGGCAGCCCGAACAACCCGCGACGGCTGGAGCTCTAAGCGGATCGTTCCGCTGCTCGCCGGCCTGCATGAGGTCATGCCGTGGGTCAAGCAGTGGCACGACGAGTACGACGACGAGTGGGGCGCTGTCCCGGCCGATGAGCTGGAGGCGGAGTACGAGAACCAGCTCCGCAAGCACCAGGTTGGGGGCCTTGACCCCGAATCCTGAACACGGGTTATGCGGCTGGTGTCAGCGTAGTTGGTGTGAGGTGGAAGGTGTTTTCGAAGGCGATTGGTGATCGTTGTCCGAGGCGGGAGTGTCTGCGTCGGGTGTTGTAGCGGTGGAGCCATCTGAAGGCGTCGAGTCGGGCCTCGCGCTCGGTTGACCAGCTCTTTCGTCCTTGCAGGGCTCGCGTTTGAAGGTCGCGTTGAAGGACTCGGCGAGTGCGTTGTCCGCGCTGGGCCCGACCGCGCTCATGCTCTGCCGAACCCCTGCTGACCTGCAGACTTCGGCGAATGCCCTGCTCGTGTACTGGGCTCCGTGGGCGGTGTGCATGATTGATCCGGCGAGGCTGCCTCGGGTGCGGACGGCTGCGGCCAGGGCGTCAGCGACGACGTCCACGCGCATGTGGTCGGCGATCGCCCAGCCGGCCAGACGTCGAGATGCGAGGTCAATGACGGTCGCCAGGTAGCAGAACCTCCCGCCGTCGATGGGCAGGTAGGTGATGTCGCCGACGTACTTCGTGTTCGGCTCGTCCGCGGTGAAGTCGCGGCAGATCAGGTCCGGGGCCTTGGCCGCAGCCGGATCAGGGACGGTGGTGCGGTGCCGGCGGCGCAACCGGACTCCTTCGATCCCGAACGCCCGCATGATCCTGGCGACCCGCTTGTGGTTGACCGCCTCACCGTTCGTCTCCCGGAGCTCGGCGGTGATCCTCGGGGCTCCGTAAGTGCCGTCCGATTCCTTGTGCACCGCCCGTATCCGGGCGGCCAGCCTCGCGTCGGCCGCCTCCCGTGCAGCCCGGTCCACGGCTGTCCGGCGCCAGTAGTAGAAGCTCGAGCGGCTGACGCCGAGGATGCTGCAGAGCCGCTTCACGCCGTAACGGCGCTGGAGGTCGGCGACACACTGGAAGCGGTTCACCAGCGCGTCTCCCCGGCGAAATACTTCGCCGCTTTCCGCAGAATCTCGCGTTCCTCCTCCAGCTCACGGACCTTCTTCCGCAAGGCCGCGTTCTCCGCCTCCAGCGGGGCCGGCGGCCGGGCCGGTTCCTGCGTCCCCGCGGACGGCTTACTCCTGCAGCCCGGACCCAGTTCCGCAGGGTCTCCGGGTTGATCCCCAGATCGGCGGCGACCGACCTGATCGTCGCTTCGGGCCGCGACTCGTACAGCGCGACCGCGTCCGCCTTGAATTCCGGCGGGTAGTTCTTCATGACCACGAGATGTCCGTTCTCAGATCCTCAGGATCCAGTGTCTCGTGTGTTCAACATCAGGGGGCAAGGCCCTGGTGTGGATGAGCTGAAGGCTTGGCGCCCGGTGAAGAAATTGCGGGGGCGCAAGCCTGCCAAGCAGGCCGCGCTAGACCAGGAGTAGGTCTCAAGACGCCGGTGGGGCAGCAAACCGACGCTGCCCCACCGACCGCTTCAGGAGAGTGAGTCGGCAGCGAGCACCGCAAAGGCACACCACGCCTCACGAGAGATCGTCAGCGGGTGCCTCTGCGTGTCCTTCGAGTCTCGGACGAGAACAGCCTCGGGGCGCATGGCTACCTCGACGCAGTTGTCGCCGGAGCTGCCGCTGTAGCTGCTCTTGAACCAGGCCGACTCTGTGGTGCTCATAGTGCTCCTCGCATCTGCTCCAGCAGGCTTACGGTGGCTTCGCGGCCGAGGGCCTGCGAGCGCAGCTTGCCATAGCGCTGGAGCATCGCGCTCACGTCTTTCGGTGAGGTGATGAGAATGCTTGACTGCTGTCCCTCGGAGTAGCCAACCCACTCGTGTTGCTGGGTCTCGGCCAGGTACATCAGGCCATCGATACCAGCGTGGTCGTACTGGCGCAGGGGCATCACCTGGATCTCGACGTTTCGCCGCCTACTCTGCTCAAGCAGATGGTCCAGCAGTTGGCGGATGACCTCGGGTCCGCCCATGTGCCGCTCCAGCAATGCCTGTTCGACGACGAAGCTGAACGCTGTGTTCGGCCTATCGGTCAGGAGTTGCTGTCGCTCCAGACGGGCAGTCACCTGGTGCTCGATCTGTTCACCGGACAGGGGCGGCAGCCTGCGCTCGAAGATCGCCCGGATATACGCCTCCGGCTGCAACAACCCCGGAATCGCCCGGCACTCGTACGCGTACAGCGTGATCGCCTCCTCCTCGATCCCCGCCCACTGCCGGAACCACGACGCCAGCCCCACCTTCCGCGTAAGGCTCCTCGCCGCCGCAGTCAGCACCCGCGCCGCCGTCGCCCCCAGCACATCCTCCGAGCGGTCCAGCAGGTCCCTCGGGGGGAACCGCTTCCCCTGCTCGATCTTGGCGATGTACGCCGCCGAGTACTGCACCAACGGCGCGAACTGCTCCTGTGTGAGCCGGGCTTCGTCCCGTAGCGCCTTCAGCACCGCCCCGAACGTCTTGAGGCTGTCCGACAGCTCCGGTTCGTTGTTGGTCGCGCCCCCGGCCCCGTTGTCCGCCCGCATAGCCACCGCCCGCCTTTCCGTGCCCGTGCCCGCTCAGTGCTGGACCCGAGCGTGCTGCCCGGTACAACGCCGACGGCCCCTATGGTCACGGGCGGTTACTCACCCAGTCCACAGGGTCAACCAGTACAACTGATTCTGTATCAGCGCGGACCCTGTGGACTTGTGGTTACGTCGGAGTCACCCCACCGGTGTGGATGCACCCCCCGCACATCCCCGCCATCGACTGCACGTTTGCCCACCCGGCTTCCGCCAGGACCGTCACGGAACCGGCGCGAACACCATCCGCGCGATCGCCGCCAGGATCAGCACGGCCGGGATGAGGAACCACCAGCGCCGGAGACGCACCAGCGCGACGAAGGCCCCCGTGACGGCGGCGGCCAGCAGCTCCGTCACCAGAGCGAAAAGAGCCATCGCCCGTGCGGTATCCGTGACCGTGCTGTCCCACGGGCCCTCGGACTCGACGAGCAGGGCGTTCAGCAGGAAGAACCCGCCGATGGCATTCAGCACCAGCAGAAGCGCGGCACACAGAGCTGTTGCGACCGCCTTCCCCGGCGGCCTGCGCGTCCGTTCCTTCGTGTCCTGCTCAGTCATCCAGTGCCTGCCTTGCCTGGTCCAGGTTGTAACCGAAGCCCCGACCGTAGGCCTGTGCGTCGTCGGTCTGCCAACCCGGGCCACCGTTGTACCGCGCGGCCAGTTCCTGATACTGCGCGGAAGTCATCTGGTCGGCAGGCACGCCGGCGAAGGAGCTCTCCGCTTTCAGCTGGGCGAGGTATTCCGACGCGATGTACACATTGGTCGCAGGGTCCTGGGTGGCCTTCTCCACCTCGTCGCGCTGGGCCTGCGTCATGTTCTCCGGGTCGTACCCGAGCACTTCCGCCGACCTGCGAATCTGGATGGCGATGGGGCCCATGGAGGTCTGGTCGGCCTCACCGGTGAGGCCGACCTTGTCCGCCGCCCACTGAAACTCCGGCCATACCTCGTGCTGGTTCTGCCGGTAGTTGTCGCTCACGTCGTCGACCCACTTCGGATCGCCCTGCACCTCCTGCCAGGCGATTCCGGCGACCATGTCCGCCGGCAGGCCCGTGTAGGCGGCAGCATCCTTGATGTGTTCGCGATTGGCCCGTATCCACTCCCGACGCTCCGCGTCGGAGTTGGAGGGCAGCCACTGGTTCTGGTCCATGGCGGTCGGCAGGCCGTCGAGCCGCGTCCGGATGTCCTGCAGTTTCGGTGAGACCCGGTCGCTGCCGACGTTCGCGGGTATCCCGTCGACCCTGGGCCCGGCTCCCGCCAACGCGACGTTGGGGTCGCGCTGCGCCTCGGTGACCTCGTTGCGGAACGCCGGCATGCCCGCGAGCAGGACTGACGGATCGGGAAGATCCCCGCGGAAGTCGGGAAGGGAACGACGGGCCTTGTTCAGCTCCGCCACGCACGTCGACCGCGCCTCGCGTTCGATCCGCTGAGCGTCGCCGAAAGCGTTCTCGGCCGCGTTGTAGTGGCGCTCCGCCTCCTCCCGGATCTCGTCGACGTCCACGGTGATCTCGGCCAGCCAGTCGAGGACGCCGGTTCTCTTGCGGAGGTCCTCCCACTGCCGCATCGGTTCCGCTCGCTGTGCCGTCTCCGTCACGGGGTCGGCCACCCGCGACATCACCTGGGACAGACTGACCTCACTCGACTGTCCGCTTTCGAAGAGCGTCTTCGCCCGGCCGACGGCTTCCCCGTAGTCGACGAGAGCGGCCCATGATTTACGGAAGGCAGCCGAGAGGGCAGTGGCCAGGCTCTCCGCCTCACGCAGCCGCTTCTCGTACAGGTCGTTGGCCTCACTCACCCACTCGGTACGTGAGGCCTTGAGGAACGCACCGTCGGTCGACTCCAGCAACTGGTGGAGCCGACGGTACTCCTGCGCGTTCCGCTCTATCAGGGCCGGATTGCACAGTTCGAGGAACTCGACGTCGATGCGATAGGTCACCGCGATCACCTGTCCTCGGACGGCACGAAGCGTCCCGACGCGAGAATCCTGCGAAACTGTTCGTCCGTCGCATGATCGGCTTCGGCGTAGTTGCCTCCGGCGGTCCTGAGCTTCGTGGACAGAGCTGCCAGAAGCGACACGGTGTCGAGGTACTGGTCCTTGCTGAATCGCGCGAAGGAGTCGAGTGCCTCGGAGACCTCGTGGTGTGTGCGAGGAACGCGGGCTGCCACGGTCATCTCGCCGTCAGGGCGACCTTCATAGAGGAGTCCTGCAAGTTCCACCAGCAAGTGGGAGTTGCCGTTGATGGATGCGCCACTGACCGTGTAGCCGTCACTGTGCCCTGTCATGTTTCGTCCCCCGATTCGATCATGGTCATACGATCATATAGAGGCGTGTGTTCTTCCCTCGCGCGGATGAGCCGAGTGTGGCTGAGAGCTGGCCCACCGAGGCGGATGGGGCGGCCGAACCCGGTCAGCGATACAACAGCGTCTGTATCGGCGCAGGACCTGTCGAGCAAAAAGGCGGTATCGGAACCTGCTCGTATGCCGACCATCCCCGTGAGTAATTCCCCCGCCGACGTCTTTGCCCAGCGGTTCTCCGCCACCCGGCGTGGAGCCCGCCTGGCCCGGCTGCTCGCCGGCCATCAACTGGCCGTATGGGGACATCAGCACGGCACCTGTGTGCACGACACCGTGACCCTGGTCGTTGCCGAACTGTCGGCGAACGCCGTGCTGCACGGCTTGGTGCCCGGACGTGACTTCGGTCTTGCGCTGTGGCGCGAGGACGATCGAGGACTGATCCGGATCGAAGTGTCCGACACACACCCGGCCCGGCCGGTGCGTCTCACACCCGCTCCCGACGAGGACCACGGCCGCGGCCTGGTCCTCGTCGGCGCGCTCGCCGTCCGCTGGGGTGTCCGCGCGTGTGTCGGGCCGGGCAAGACCGTATGGGCCGAGTGCCTGGCGGCCGCCGATGCCTGAATTAGGCGCTCTCGACCGTGGCTGAGCTCTGGCGTTCCTGTCCCCTCGCCGCAACTGCAGTGCGCCCCCCTTGCTCGATGCTCGTCGAGACACTGCGCCGGGACGAACTGCCGCATTGCGGTGTTCCATTCGGACGATGCTCTGACCGCGTTCCGGGGGAGCGGGGTTGCCACCCAGGGCATCGGGGGTGAGGAGAGCCACGTATGCAGGCACTGTATGCCGTCCGTTTCGAGGTCCAGTCCACGCGTGACCCGGCGCAGACCTACGGCCGCCTCCGAGACCACCTCGTCCGTTGGCTCGGCTTCAGCGGGGGTGCCCAAGCGCCTACAAAGGCGGATCTGGAGCAGGATGGCAGGGCCGTGCTTCCGGAAAAGCCTCCAGGTCACGGCGTCCGTACTCTTGTCTGGACCGTTGCAGGCGACGGGCGTACCCAGGCTCTGCGCGTGACCGTCCACCAACCGCTGCCCGACGGGGAAGCGCACTTCGTCACCCGCGTGACCGTCTCCGCCTCGGACGGCGGCAGCGGCGGACTTCGCGTTGTGATGGGCAGGGAGATCCCCAACGGCTGGATCGCCCCCGTACAGGATCCGACGCTCAGGCGCCCCCATCTTGTCCGGGCAGCGCTGGCCGATGGTGAACTCGACATGCGGGTACTCGGCCAGCGAGCGACCGGACGGTACGAGAAAATCCGCGACGGGGACCACGCAGCGATACTCACCGAGTCGCTCGCGACCAGCACACGTCTGCCTATCCTTCTGGTTCACCCCAGAGACGACGCGGGCTGGGCCACGGCAGCCCGTGCCTCGGAGCAGCTGGCAGGACTTGCCCAGGTGGTCACCTTGAACTACCTGACCGCACAGGCCATGCAGCGTGTGCACACGCACGTGGCCGTTCCCAACGGAGGTGCCCGGCTGGTCTGGCCCAATCTCTCGCTCGGGCATCCCGCCTATTCCCGGGCGGAGGTGTGCGAGCAGTCCTTTGTCGATACGACGCTCATGCCGTCGCTTGCCCAGCTCTCCGTGATCGCTCGGAGCGGTGACACGGCCTGGGAGACGGCGCGGCAAGCCTCGCAGCGGTCCGCCGCGCGCAGGGCGGCGGACCAGCTGGCTCGTGCTCAGGCCTCCGGGAACAAGACCGCTGAGCTCGACGTACTCAGGAATCGCGTACAGCAGCTCGACGAGGACGCCAGGTTCTGGGAGAACACGGCTCAGGGCTACATGGACGAACGTGACAAGGCTCAGACCGAGGCCACTGCCGCCGGGAATCTGCGGCAGGAGCGGGATACGTGGAAGGAGCTGTACCTGGAACTGTCAGCGGGCGGAGGCACGGAGGCGGTCACCGATCCCTGGAGCCGGATTCCAACCCTGTCGGGCGACGCGGTGCCGACCTTCGACGAGCTGACCCGTGTGTCGGAAGAGCGGATCGTTTTCACACCGAACGCGGTACGCAGCTAACAGCGATGCGGAGATCCTGGATTACCTGAAGTGACCGAGGTGCGCTACATCCGGTTCCTGACGCACGGTGACGGATGGGCTGGGCGCATGCGTGCCCAGCCCCCGCGCATTTCCGGCTGCCATTGCCGATCCCTGCCGTCCGGCCCAGGTCTACGTGATGCGACGTCTCCACACACTTCTGTCCGATACGGGCGGCCCACGGTGACGGCCTTCGGAGAAGGTCAGTCCGCGCGGCAGAACGTGTCCTTCGCGGGCATCTCGCCCTCGACGAGGTAGCGCGTGGCGGTGTTCAACGCGCAGGGGTTCTTGCCCAGGACGTACACGCCGTGCCCGCTGTCGTCGACAGTGACCAACCGCGCCCGGTCGCCGAACTTCTCGCGCAGCATCTTCCCGCCCCGATGCGGGGTCGACGCGTCCCGCCGGTTCTGCAGGAGCAGCACGTTGCGAGGGCCTTCGGTGTCGACCTCCACGGGCGGTTCGGCGGGGGCGTACGGCCAGAAGGCACATGGTGTGATGTTGGCGGTGGCGGCGCCGAACAACGGGTAGCGTTCGCGGTCCTCGGTGACGCCCCGCCGGTAGGTATTGACGTCCTCGGGCCACTCGACGTCGTTGCAGGTGACGGAGAGGAACACGGTCAGGGCGTTGTCGGCCGGTGACAATGCCCTGTCCGCCGATTTCTTGGGAACGGGTGACAGGCTGCGGGCCGCCGCCTGGTCGCCTGCGAGCAGCGCCTGCCAGGTCTGCGCCAGCTTGGGGTACTGCGTCTGCTTGAACAGGTGGCCGAATGTCAGGAGCCGGAAGAGGCTGCCATCGATCCCGGCGACTGGAGCCTTGTCGAGTGTGCCGGCAATGGTGAGGTAGGTCGCCCGGACCTGTTCGGGGGTGCGGCCCAGGCCGTAGCTGTCGTGCCGGCGGGTGGCCCACCGTGCGAAGTCCGGCAGGGTCTGCTCCATGCCGAGCGCGTAGCGGCGCATGCTGTCGCGGTCGAGGTGGGTGTCTCCGATGTTGCTGTCGAGCACAATCCGGTCGGAGCGCTCGGGAAACATCGACGCGTAGGCGGCGCCAAGTGCCGTGCCGTAGGAGTAGCCCAGGTAGCTGGTCTTCTCCTCGCCGAGCGCGGCCCGGATCCGGTCCAGGTCGCGGGCGGTGTTCGCGGTGGTGAGGTGGCGCAGTCGGCCGTCGTCGTCGTTGTCAGCGCACTGCTCGGCCGCCCGCTCGGCGATCTTCGCCTGTGCGGTGACCGCGGCGTCGTCGACCGCGTAGGGCGGGATGTTGGAGTAGTAGGGGCTGTCCGTGGTGAAGCCGCAGCTGACGGGTGTGGAATGACCGATCCCGCGGGTGTCCATCCCGATCAGGTCGTAGCGGTCGGTGACGCTGCTGGGCAGGCCCTGGGCCACCAGCAGCGCGGACAGCGCCAGCCCGGACCCGCCGGGGCCGCCCGGGTTGAGCATGAGGACGCCGCGCCTCTTGCCCGGGTCGGCGGCCAGCCGGGAGACGGTGAGGTCGATCTGCTCGCCCCGCGGGGCGGCGTAGTTCAGCGGCACGGGCACGGTGGCACACTGCAGCTCGGTCGGAGCGGCTTCTGCCACGACGTCTTCGGGGCACTGGCCCCACTTCACCTGCGGCGTCTTGGGCTCCTCGGCGGCGGCGGGCACGGTGGCCAGCGAGCCGCCCAGGCCGAGGACCGCCAGGAGGGCCAGGCTCCGGCCGACGCTGCTTTGTCGTTTCATGTCAAAGTCTCCGCATGCCGGTTCGTGGTCGTGGTCGCGACCATCCCACTCCGTGCCCTTGGGGCAGGGTCAACAAGGGCCGGCGCGGAACCGGCCGGTGGTTGACCGTGCCCCAGGGGCACGGTTTTGAATGGCTGCCGGGAACGAGGCTGGAGAAAGGGATCCTGGTGGCGTGGAGTACGCGTCAGTTGGCGGAACTCGCGGGCACGACGACCAAGGCCGTCCGGCACTACCATGAGATCGGCCTGCTGGACGAGCCGGAACGGGCGTCCAACGGCTACAAACGGTACGGCGTCAGCCACCTGGTCCGCCTGCTGCGCATCCGGCGACTGACCGACCTCGGCGTGGCCCTCGCGGACGTCCCCTCGGTCGAGAGCGGCGACGAGAAGGCGCGGCAGGTCCTCCGGGGCCTGGACGCCGAACTTGCGGCGGACATCGAACGCCGGCAGCGGATGCGGCGGGAACTGGCGGCAGTCATGGAGAACCGGGCCGCGCTCGACATGCCCCAGCACTTCAGGACACTCGCCGACGACCTGCCCGAGACCCAGCGTTCCTTGTTGATGGCCTACTCCAGCATCCTGACACCCGTGGCGATGGCCGCCCTCCAGGAACAGCTCGCAGGACCTCGCGGGGATCTCGACGCGGAATTCGCGGCGCTCGAGGAGGACGCTTCCGACGAGGTGCGGCAGCGGCTGGCGGAACGAATGGTGCCTGATGTCCGCCAACAGCACCGGGACCACCCCGGCCTGGCCGACCTGGCGTCGTCCTCGCACCGGGAAACGGCGGTCGCCGAGTCGGTCGTCGTACATGCGCTGGTCGAGTACTACAACCGCGCCCACCTCGACGTGCTGCAACGCGTCCACGCGATCCTCTCCGAGGACGACACCACGGAGAGCGAAAGCAACGACGCCCGGGGGTCAGCCGGTGTGCCGGTCTCTGGACGCGGGCCCCTGGGGCCCTCGCCCCATTCGATCCCACCCGGAGCGGCATAGGGATGGGCGGTTGCCCATACTCGCGCCAGCACGATCTCCCCGGTCGGACCGCGGCCGAGTCAGCACCCCTTCCGGCAACTCCGGTCTGCCGACCGTGACGCTCGTTTGACGCTCAGGGGCCCGCACTCAGGCCGAAGAGCCAAGAGAAGGGCGCTGACCTGAGGATCCACGAAAATTATCAGGCCGACCTCTGGCGAAGCGCCTCGGCGTGGGTGGCAGAGCCGTTCCGGCACACGTACTCGACCCCGGGACGCTCGAGCAGGGGGGCGCGGGGGAGGGCCCGAACGCGCGGCCGGGGGGTGCGCGGTTCCCGTGCAGGTCGCAGGGCCCCTTCGCCGGTGCGAGCATGGGACCAGGCGTCCGCGGTCGCTCACCCCGCCCGGCGGTGCCGGTCCACGCCTCCTGACCGGGAGAGGAGCAGCCCTCGTGGCCGACCATCCGACGCAGAGACCGGACGGGGAGCCGCGCAGGTCCGAGGGCGTGGCGTTCGCGCGCCGGATGCGCAGGGACTTCCAGCGCATCGAGATGGAGTACGAGTTCGCCGTCGACGAGGTGCTGACCAAGGTGTCGATCCTGCGCAGGGAATTCCTCCACCTGCACCGGTACAACCCGATCGAGCACGTCGGCTCCCGGGTCAAGTCCACCGGGAGCATCCTGCGGAAAGTGGCACGCCTCAACATCGCCCCCACGCCCGAGGCGATCCGGGCCGGCATCCAGGACATCGCCGGAGTGCGTATCACGTGCAGTTTCATCGCCGACACCTACCAGGTCCTGGAGGCGCTCATCTCGCAGGACGATGTGCGCGTACTCCAGGTCAAGGACTACATCGCCGCCCCGAAGCCCAACGGTTACAAGAGTCTGCACGCGCTCATCGAGATTCCGGTGTTCCTCAGTACGGGTCCGGTCCCCGTGACCGTGGAGGTACAGATCCGGACGATCGCCATGGACTTCTGGGCCAGCCTGGAGCACAAGATCTATTACAAGTACGAGGGTCAGGTGCCGCCCGGCCTCGTCGCCAGCCTGACCGAGGCCGCGCACCTCGCCGAGCAGCTCGACCAGCGCATGGAGGAACTGCACACGGAGGTGCGCGAGGGCGAGCGCTTCGAGGACGCCACACCGGACATGGAGGAGCAGTTGCTCATGCGGCTGTGGGACAGCACCCGCTCGGGGGACGCGACCGAGGGGCCGTCGGCGGGCTGACGTCGGTTCCCGCGACGCGGTGAAAGCGGCCGTGGACGCGCTCGCCGTGTCCGACGCCGCCGGGCCGGCCCGCTTCGACGTCAAGATGTCGATCATCGTCCCAGGCTCCTTCACCCGCGGCCACAGCCACTTCGCCACCGGCGGCCATCCCGGCGACCAGAGCTTCGTTCCCGACTACGGGGCGCACTACGCCGCGCTGGTGGACCAGGTTTCCCAGCGCCTGGCGGCGCTCGCCCCGGCCGACGCCGACGTTCCCCAGGTAGCCGATGTTCACACCCTGCCCGCGATCATGGCCATCGCCCTCGACGCCGCCAACGCCCACGACTCCGACGGGTTTTCGGCCGGATCCGGCCGTGCCCCGTCGCGGTACGGGCCGCTGCGGGCCTGCATCCGCCGATCCGATACCGAGGCGGCGGACCGTGAACAGCAGGACGTGACGGGGTACCAGGTCGGTCTCGTCGTGGCGCAGTTCATGCAGGCGGCCCTCGACCGAGAGGTGCGAGCTGGCGTCCGCCGTGACGCGCGTGGCGAGGCGGCGGCCGGCCCGGGGGTCGGTCAAGGTGTCCGCGGTGCCGTGCGCGATGAGACACGGTGCCTGCCATCGCGGGGCGTCCGCCCAGACGTCTGCCGCGATGTCGAGGGACCTGGCGGCCACGAGCAGAGCGAGTCGCCGGTGTGCCACCAGCGGGCCCTGCCGCGTCTGCTCTACCACGTCCTGGTGACCGCTCACCGTGCCCGCCAACGCACCTGACCGGCGTTGCTGCTTCGGACCGTGGACGACCCGCTCAAGGAGCGAACGCGTTGCCCCTCGGTGCCGCACCGGCGGCGGCCGGAGACCCGGGGACGACCAACCGGCTCTCGTATGCGAGTACGACGAGCTGGGATCTCCTCGACACCGCGAGTTTGTGCATGATCCGGTTGACATGTGACTTGACGGTGAGCGGGCTCACGCCGAGTGCGTCAGCGATGGCGGAGTTGTCGGGCCGGGTGGCGACAAGGGCGAGCACTTCGCGTTCACGCCGGGTCAGTGGCGTCAGCGCGTTGTGCGGGGCCGGCGTCAAGGGTGCTTGGGCGGGTGCGGGCGAGATGACCATCGCCCCTCGGCAGATGACATCGAGTGCCGTGAGGAACTCACCGGCTTCGAGGTGGGGACCGAGCACGCCGCTGACTCCTGCGCCCGTCAGGGACGGCAGTTCGCTCGGAGGGATCTTTCCGAGCACGACGACTCGGGTCCGCGCGGCGGCCTGATGCAGCCGCACCTGGGCTGCCGCGGATGTGGGGCGATCGAGTTCCTGAGCCTCGACAATCAGAAGGTCGCAGGTCGTCGCGGTCAGAGTGGTGACGGCTTCGGAGAGGCTCGCGGTCTGGGCCGGGCGGGCGAAGGCCGGCGATGCGGCGATGATGTGCCGGTAGGCGTCTCGGACGAGTGCGGGGCCGCCCGCGAGGATTACACGGTGCATGGGCGTCCTTCGGGCAGGGGTGTGGGCCCGCGGTGCCGTGGCGACCGCGGGCCCCTGGGGCGAAGGCTGTCAGCGCTGGTGGTCCGCCGGGCCGGCGTAGCTCGGTTCGAGGACTGCGGGAGCGGCGGGGGCGTGCGTGGCGAGTTTCTCGCCTTCGATGTCGACGTTGGGCAGGATGCGGTCGATCCAGGCGGGCAGGGACCAGGCGCGCTTGCCGAGGAGGGCGAGGGCTGCCGGGACGATCGTCATGCGGACGACGAACGCGTCGAGGGCGACGGCGATGGCCAGGCCGACGCCGAGTGCCTTGATCATGGCGTCGTGGGAGCCGACGAAGCCGACGAAGACGCTGATCATGATGAGGGCCGCGGCGGTGACGACGGTGGCGCTGTGCTTGAAGCCCGTCTCGACCGCGGTGCGGGCGTCGGCTCCGTGGACGTATGCCTCGCGCATGCGGGTCACCAGGAACACCTGGTAGTCCATCGCGAGGCCGAACATGATGCCGACCATGAGGACGGGCATCAGGCTCATGATGGGGCCCGTCTGTTCGAGGCCGACGAGGTCCTTCAGCCAGCCCCACTGGAAGACGGCGACGAGGGCGCCGAGGGAAGCCAGTACGGAGAGCAGGAATCCGAGGGCGGCCTTGACGGGTACCAGGATGGACCGGAAGACGAGGATCAGCACGAGGACGGCGAGGCCGACGACGAGGGCCAGGTAGGGCACGATCGCCGCGCTGAACCTGTCGGAGATGTCGATGTTGAGTGCCGTGGTGCCGGTCACGAGGGAACGGGCGCCGGTGTCCGACCGGAGGTCGCCCGCCTCGGCCCGGATGTCGGCGACGAGGGCCTTGGTCGCTTCGCTGCCCGGTGCGCTGTCGGGGATGACGGTGATGATGGCGGTGTCGCCGGCCTCGTTGAAGACGGCCGGGACGACGGCGGCCACGTCCGGCAGGTCGGCGAGGGACGTGCCGAGGCTTTCGGCGCCGGCGCGGGCGACAGCCGGGTCCTGGTCGTCGACGGTCACGGTGAGGGGGCCGTTGAATCCGGGCCCGAAGGACTCGGACAGCATGTCGTACGCCATGCGCTGGGTGGACGAGGCGGCCTTGGAGCCGTCGTCCGGCAGTCCGAGTTCGAGCTGGGTGGCCGGCAGGGCGACCACGCCGAGGGCGACCACGGCCAGCAGGAGCATCCGGGCCGGCTTGCGCAGGACGTAGGAGATCCAGCGCTGCCCCAGCCCCGGCTTGGTGGTGTCGGCGGGGGCGGCCTTCTTGCGGTTCCTGCCCCGGACACGTTCGCCGGCGAAGCCGAGGAGTGCGGGAACCAGGGTGGTGGCGACGAGGACGGCGATGACGACGGCGCCGGCGGCGGCGAGTCCCATCGCGGTGAGGATGGGCAGGTTCACCACCGCGAGGCCCGCGAGGGCGATGACGACGGTCAGTCCCGCGAAGACGACGGCGGAGCCGGCGGTGCCGTTGGCGCGGGCGGCGGCCTCGCGGGCGTCGTGGCCGTCCGCGCGTTCGGAGCGGTAGCGGGACACGATGAAGAGGGCGTAGTCGATGCCGACCGCGATGCCCAGCATCGTGGCGAGAGCGGAGGCGTTGCTGTTGAGATCGAGCGGGCCGCTGAGAGCGGTGATGGCGGCGATGCTCACACCCACTCCGACGAGTGCGGTCAGCAGGGGCAGTCCTGCTGCGGCGAGAGAGCCGAAGGTGATGAGGAGGATGACGGCTGCCAGGGCGAAGCCGATGGCCTCGGCCGTGTGGCTCTCCTCCGGCGCGGCCAGCGCGTTGCCGGTGGCTTCGACCGTCAGCCCTTGGTCGCGGCCGGATTCGAGGGCCCCGTCCAGGCCCGCGTGGTCGCCGTCGGTGAGGTCGGCGTCCTTGGCGGTGTAGGTGACCTCGGCGTACGCGGTGGTGCCGTCCGCACTCAGTGCCTTGCCGACGAAGGGATCGCTGATCTGTGCGACACGGGCGGAGGAGCCCTTGACGTCGGCCAGAGTGGCTTCGAGGGCGGCCTTGTTCTCCGGGCTGCTGATCTTCTCGCCGTCGGGTGCGCGCAGCACGACGCGGGCGGTGGCTCCGTCGGCGTTGGCCGCGGGGAACTTCTCGCCCAGGAGGTCGAAGGCACGCTGGGCCTCCGTGCCGGGCAGAGTGATGCTGGAACTGGCGGGGCCCGAGCTGTTGGCGGCGCCGAAGCCCACGGCGCCCAGGACGAGCGCCCAGAGAAGAAGGACCAGTCGGCGCCGCGTGAACGCGGCTCCGCCGATCTTGTGGAGGAAGGTGGCCATGAGGGAGACGCTCCGGATCGATGGTGTTTTTGGACGTGCGGTGCCTTCGGCCCGGCATGTGGCCGGCGCGGGCCGTAGGAAGGCATGCGGACGTGGACGAGCGGCGCTACGCCGTTGTCAGGGTGTGCGGGGTCGCCGGCGCGACGGGAAGGAGCGGCCGGAGGGCGGTGAGGGCTGGGGTCGGGTCAGACGGTGGCGGGCCGTGCGGTGAGAGCCGGCAGGAGCACCTGCTCGACGACGTTCTCCATCAGTTCCTGGGTCGCCGGCATCCCGTGGAGAATGGTCTGTGCGAGCCACGGGCCGAGCAGGATCTGGTCAGCCAGGTCGATGACCGGGTGTCCGGCTTCGATCTCTCCCCTGGCCACCGCGCGCTCGAACAGCTGGGCCAGATCGCGCAGGATCGGGTGGATCAGGATTTCGCGCACGATGTCCATGAGGCCCTCGTCCTTGGCGATGGCGGCCGGCACCGAGGTGAAGGTGTCCTTGACCAGATCATCGGCCACCAGGTACTGCGCGAACTCCATCAGGTCGCCGCGCAGACTGCCGGTATCGATGCTGGACAAGTCCTTCCCCGTCTCCGCTGCAAGGGCGTTCCACGCTGAGATCACCAGACGCGGCTTGCTCTCCCACTGCCGGTAGAGCGTCGCCGTGCTGCACTTCGCCCGCTGCGCGACCACGGCCATGGTCACCTGCTCGTAACCGACCTCGCCGACGAGCTCGGCGGTCACCGCCAGCAGCTCACGCTCCCGCTCCGCGGTGAGCTTGCGGCGGCGCGATGCCGCGGGTGCCTCTGCCATGACTGCTCCTGATCGGATCCTCGGCTGACACCAGAACTGTATCCACCCGGCGAAGCGAAAATCAAGTTTTCGAAACCGGGGTTTTCGATACTGTGGTTTTCGATGTTGGTCCGGATCTCGCGCCGGTTTGACCGCTTCGTCATGCGATGCGCTCCGTGGCGTCGCATCTGCTGCCCCGCGCGGATGCTGCTTGCATCCTCGCTCTTCCAGCCGATCTCGGTGTTGGCTCGTCGGGTTGCGTACGGGGCGGGGTGCGTGGAGTCGGATTGTTCCGGACCGGCTGCGGGAGATCACTGAGCCACTGGTCCCCCCGCCGAAGGGCGACCGCAGGGCGGGGGGACGCAGGGGCGGGCTCCACGAGGATCCTGCACCGCCTGGACGACGTCACCCTCCTCCACCTCACCCGGGCAGTCCTCGACTCCGCCCACGTGAGGGCTGAAAAGGGAGGAGAACTCGCAGGTCCAAGACCCGTGGAAGGGCTTGAGTTCTAGTGATGGTCGCAACACCTTGCTTCGAGAGCGAGATGTGCGAGATCCGCAAAGGGCGGGCCCAGGCGTTGGGGGCCGTAGGCAGCTGGTCCGCGAGCGGGAGGAGTGCTTCCGGCTCGTGGACCGGGCCGAATGCGCGGTCCAGTCGTCGAGCGAGTGGCGGGATGCAGAGCCATCGACAGTGACACCCCGTTCAGAACGAGAACGAATGCGTCACCCTGTCCTTGTGCATCTCCCCGTCGCTGTCGATGACTTCAGTGGTGTCTCCTTCGTGGCTTCGCCGGCCCCGCGATCTGCCGGATCACCGATCACCGCAGCGAGCATGCCGATCGCGAGGGTCGCCGCCATTACGGCGACGACCCTGGACCATCAGCGATGTCCTCCTGGAGGGGCGGGCGAAGCCACACCGTAGGCCGTCATTGATTCGACCTTCCGTTAGTGGCAGGTCTCCTCAGGTGCGGTTCCAGCGTTGGTTGCTGCCGTTCGAGCAGGAGTACAGCTGGATCAGGGTTCCGTTGGCGGTGCCGTTGCCGACGGCGTCGAGGCAGAGGCCGGACTGGACGCCGACGATGGATCCGTCGGAGTTGAGGCGCCATTTCTGGTTGTCGCCGCCCCAGCAGCTGTAGATCTGGACTTTGGTGCCGTTGGCGGTGCCGGCGGCGTCCAGGCACTTGTTGCCGTAGACCCGGAGCTCGCCTCCGGCGGGGGAAGTCCACTGTTGGTTGGTGTTGCTGTTGCAGTCCCACAGCTGCAGCTGTGTGCCGTCGGTGGTGCCGGCGCTCGGCACGTCCAGGCACCGGCCTGAACCGACGCCCTTGATCGCTCCGGAACCGGTCGGGGGTGTGGACGAGCCGCCGTTGAGTGCGTTGAGGACGGAGGTGTAGGCGGCCTTCTTGCTGCCGTCGTTGTTGAACAGCAGCGGCGACTGCTCCGATCGCCAGGAGTCGCTGTCGCGCACGCCCCAGACGGTGATGCCGAGGCAGCGCGGGACGGCCAGGCAGTCGTTGGTCACGCTGGCGTAGGTCGAGGCCGGGGCGCCCTGGATGTCGAGTTCGGTGATGGCCACGTCTACACCGAGGGCGGCGAAGTTCTGCAGAGTGGTGCGGAAGTTGCTGTTGTAGGGACTGCCACTGTTGAAGTGCGACTGGAAGCCGACGCAGTCGATCGGCACGCCGCGCTGCTTGAAGTCCCGGACCATGGAGTACATGGCCTGGGTCTTGGCCCAGGTCCAGTCCTCGACGTTGTAGTCGTTGTAGCAGAGCTTGGCCGCCGGGTCGGCGGCGCGCGCGGTGCGGAAGGCGACCTCGATCCAGTCGTTGCCGGAGCGCTGCAGGTTGGAGTCCCGCCGGGCTCCCGAG
Source organism: Streptomyces clavifer (assembly GCA_014651175.1). Taxonomy (GTDB): domain Bacteria; phylum Actinomycetota; class Actinomycetes; order Streptomycetales; family Streptomycetaceae; genus Streptomyces; species Streptomyces clavifer. The sequence goes on from BMWJ01000014.1 coordinate 164,592, forward strand.
CTGCCGTCGGCGAAGGCCTCGTTCACCACGTCCCACTGGGCGATCTTGCCCTTGTAGTGGGCCATCACGCCGTTGATGTGGTCATTCATCGCCTGGCGCAGGGAGCTGCCGCTGAGGCTCTGCATCCAGCCGGGCTGCTGGGAGTGCCAGGCCAGGGTGTGGCCGCGCACCTGCTTGCCGTTCTGCACCGCCCAGTTGTAGACGCGGTCGGCGGAGGTGAAGTTGAACTGGCCCCGCTGCGGTTCGGTGGCGTCGATCTTCATCTCGTTCTCGGCCGTCACCGAGTTGAACTCACGGCCGGCGATCGTCGTGTATGCCGAGTCGCCCAGCTTGCCCGAGGCGATGGCGGTGCCGAAGTACCGGCCGCTCTGCGCCGCCGCGGCGCCGAGTGTGTTCTCTGCGGCGTGCGAGGTCGGCGGAGCCACCAGTGTGGCGACCGCACCGAGGACGCCGACGACCAGCGCCAACAGCAGGCTACGGATCTTCCGGCGTATAACGGGTCTGGGAAGGACGTACGAGCCCATGACTATGCCTCCAAGGTAGAAATCACGGAAGGGCTGAAGCGCAGGGAATGCGTCGTTCGCTCCCGTTCGGCAGACGGACGAGGCGGGGCGGAGCCCAAGCGGCACGGATTCACCGGACGCCGCGGTCATGGGACGGGACGAAGTTCGGCACGGGCACGGGTACTCCATCGCGGCTCAGCCGGGGGACCGCCACGCTGCGTCGCTTACCTCATCGACTGCGTGCCGAAGAGCCAGGATGCGCTGGTGCGAACCTCACCGGAACGGGGTGACGCAGGTGCTTCGGTGCGCGGATCTGTGGTGCCTTTCTGTGTGGAGCTGCCGTGCCGCACGGACTGCCCAAGGCTGCTGCGGTCCGAAGTGTCGAGCTGTGGCCGGTGTCTCCGACAGGAATGATTGAGGTCTTGACGATGCATCGTCAAGACTCCTTACGGGAAAAAGTTTCTGCGCTTCGATCGAAACTTTCGAACTCGGGCGCGGGTCGGGGGCTCGCGAACGTGTCGCCCCCGCACCGCGCCTTGGCTCGAAGGGCGGCGGATTCGCCGGCCGTGTGGCACGGCCGGTGGGTCGGTGGGCCGCGCCGGTCATCGATCAGCCGATCCGCGATGTCGCACCGGGTGGGTGGGTCTCGCAGTCGCGGCAAGGTGGCGGTACAGCGGTGCGGTGCAGTGCGGTGTCGAAGCCCTGCTCGCCGATTCGTCACTTCGGCGCGCGTGTCAACGCCTTGTGTGCGAGCCGCGCTGGACCGCCCCATTCCTGGCGCCGAGCGTGGTGACTCGGCCGTCACCGGTGCGGCGTGCGGCATTTCGGGCACGGGAGTCTCCTAATGTTTCGGCATCCTTGGCGACACATGCGAGAGGTATTGACGCCGTTCGCCGACTCCGTAACATGGAGGACGCTCGACATCCCGACCCTTGTTCGATATTGCGAACGTGCGCAGACGTTCCATCGCGCAGTGGGGGAAGCGCCGGTTGCTCCGCCCGTACGAGGTGCCGCAAGAAGCCGTGCGACACGTGTGTCATGACCTCGACAATTCGGTCGCCCTGTTCGTCGTGCCACCTGGGCGCTCGACCGTCTGGGCCTCCACCCCGGGCACCCCATGCCGTCCCGCAGGTTCCGGGGGCCACCGGTCTCTCAGGAGGTCGGGAAGGACGGGGAAGTCACAAGCGGTAAGCCGTGGTGCTCACCGACCGCAGCCCGCCGCGCCGCACCGACAGTCCGGGCGACCTTTGACGAGGTGAACCGGAGCCGTCTACTCAAGGTTGAGGAAGTCCCCATGCATGGAGGAAGTTTCAGCCGCAGGCATCCGTCTGCGGTACTCGCCGCCGTGGTCGCGGCCCTGGCCGCGCTGGCTGCGATGCTCGTCGCCACCCCGGCTCAGGCGGCTGCCAGTGGCGCCTTGCGCGGTGTCGGTTCGGACCGGTGTCTCGATGTGTCGGGCGCCGTCCAGACCGACGGCGCGTCCCTGCAGCTCTACGACTGCTGGAACGGGACCAACCAGCAGTGGACGTTGACGGACGCCAACCAGCTCACCGTGTACGGCGGCAAGTGCCTGGATGTTCCGGGCCACGCCACCACGGCAGGTACCCGGGTGCAGATCTGGAGCTGTTCAGGCGGTGCGAACCAGCAGTGGCGGGTGAACTCCGACGGCGCGGTCGTCGGCGTGGAGTCCGGGCTGTGCCTGGAGGCCGCGGGTGCCGGTACGGCCAACGGCACGGCGGTGCAGCTGTGGACGTGCAACGGCGGCGGCAACCAGAAGTGGACCGGTCTCACCGGGACGCCGCCGACGGACGGCACGTGTTCTCTTCCGTCGACGTACCGCTGGACGTCGACGGGTGTGCTGGCGCAGCCGGCGAACGGGTGGGCCGCGGTGAAGGACTTCACCACCGTGACGCACAACGGCAGGCACCTGGTCTACGCGTCGAACGTGTCGGGATCGTCCTACGGCTCGATGATGTTCAGTCCCTTCACGAACTGGTCGGACATGGCGACGGCGGGTCAGAGCGGGATGAGTCAGGCCGCGGTGGCGCCCACGCTGTTCTACTTCGCACCCAAGAACATCTGGGTGCTGGCGTACCAGTGGGGTGCGTGGCCCTTCATCTACCGCACGTCGAGCGACCCCACCAACCCCAACGGCTGGTCCGCCCCGCAACCCCTGTTCACCGGGAGCATCTCCGGCTCCGACACCGGCCCGATCGACCAGACGCTGATCGCCGACGGTCAGAACATGTATCTGTTCTTCGGGGGTGACAACGGCAAGATCTACCGCGCGAGCATGCCGATCGGGAACTTCCCGGGCAACTTCGGATCGTCGTACACGACGATCATGAGCGACACGAAGGCCAACCTCTTCGAGGGTGTGCAGGTCTACAAGGTCCAAGGCCAGAGCCGGTACCTCATGATCGTCGAGGCGATGGGCGCGAACGGGCGTTACTTCCGCTCCTTCACGGCCTCCAGTCTGAACGGGTCGTGGACCCCGCAGGCCGCCAGTGAGAGCAACCCCTTCGCGGGCAGGGCCAACAGCGGCGCCACCTGGACCAATGACATCAGCCATGGTGACTTGGTCCGCGACAACCCCGACCAGACCATGACCATCGATCCCTGCAAGCTGCAGTTCCTCTACCAGGGCAAGGCCCCGGACGCGGGCGGTGAGTACAACCGACTGCCGTGGCGGCCGGGCGTCCTCACCCTGCAACGCTGACCTTCCCGATTCACGGCGACCGTGCTGTGGTGCGGTCTGCAGGCGTGTATGCGAGCGGTCGACGGCGGGTTCGATTCCGCCTGCCGGCCCGCATCGAGGAACCCCGGCCGTGCGGCGGCGGGGGTTCCTCGTCTGTGCCTGATCGACCTGGCCGAGGAGCAGCCGGGCCGTCGCCCCTGACCGCCCCGGGCCTCTGCCGCTTTCCGGCCTTCTGCGAGAGCCGGACAGCACCCGCCGTCCGGACTCTGTTCAACATCCGTCTCTCCTGGTTACGTTACCTCTGGTAACAGTAGTGGGCGCGCCTGCCGGCGCCCCGCCCCTCTGCCTCAGGAGTTCACCGTGACGCGTTCCTCCGCCCGTCGTCCTCGCCGCCGTCGCCCCTTCTGCACGGCCGCTCTCGTCGCCGCCGGACTCACCGCGGGCGTGCTGCCTTCCGTACCGGGCTCGGCCGGCGCCACCGAGGCGTCGAAGCAGACACGGCAAGCCGCCTCGGGGGAGCTCAAGGAGGTGTTCTTCGTGGGCAACAACTGGGAGGGCACCGCCGACGTCATCAACTCCCGCGGCGACTACGCCAAGATCGGCCGGATCGACATGATCCCCGACAAGGAGGAGCGCCTGTGGGAGATCTACCTCAACCCCGTCAAGCTCGCCTTCTTCCTCGGTATCCGGCTCGGCCCGGGCGAGGGCCACGACCAGTACGTCGACGACATGTACACCACGAAGGACGGCAAGTCCGTCGTCGCCTCCCGGCCGAGCTTCGCCGACGTGGTCTCCATCGACGTGGAGAGCGGGAAGATCAACTGGCGCTTCCCGGTGTCCGGCTTCCGCTCCGACCACATGGCGGTCTCACCCGACGGCACCCAGGTCGCCGTCTCCTCGTCCACCTCCAACACCGTGCACGTCCTCGACATGGTGACGGGCAAGGAGGCGGGTAACTTCAAGACGGGCGACAAGCCGCACGAGAACGTGTACACCGACGGCGGCAAGTACCTCTGGAACATGGCCATCGGCGAGGTCAACACCGACATGGACGCGCCCTGGCAGGACTTCACCAAGGGCGACCGCCGCATCACCGTCGCCGACGCGAAGACCTTCGAGGTCAAGAAGATCATCGACATGCGCGAGCGGCTCGACGCCTTCGGCCGCAAGGACCTGTCCGACGCGCTGCGGCCCGTCGCCTTCACGCCCGACGAGTCGAAGATGTACTTCCAGGTCTCCTTCTTCAACGGTTTCGTCGAGTACGACGTGCACAACGACAGGATCACCCGGGTGAAGACGCTGCCGAAGAACCCGGACACCAGCGACGAACGCACCACCTATGTCAACGACTCCCGGCACCACGGCATGTCCATGAGCCCTCGGGGGGACAAGCTCTGCATCGCCGGGACCATGGACGACTACGTCACCGTCGTGAACCGCGAGACGCTGCGGGAGGGCCCGCTCGTCGCCGCCTCCAAGCCCTACTGGGCCACAGTCAGCGGAGACGGCAAGCACTGCGTGGTGTCCGAGAGCGGTGCCGACCAGGTGACGGCGATCGACTTCGCCACCGGCAGGAAGGTCGTCTCGATCCCCGTCGGAGACCACCCGCAGCGGGTCCGCCTCGGCCACGTCCCCGCGGACTGGACCGGCCCCGCCGGCAGCTGAGATCCCTCGGGCCCCGCCTCTCTCCCGATCGCGTTCTGTCGGGCCACGGCCTCCAGGGCGTCGAGAGGCGGGTTCGTCCGGAGACCCGATCCCCGGAGCGCAGCCCTGCGGGCTCGCGTGCTCCGGGGCGGAGTCGCTCGATTTCCCCTGGGACCGACCTCGTGGAGGGCTGTGTGCCTGGCCGGTGCACAGCCGCCCTGGGCTCATATCCCGGCGGAGGGATTCACAGGGCTTCATGAGCAGCATCGACGGGCTTTGTCCAAGAGCGGCTGGGCACCGCTTGGTGTCTCCAGCCGCGCTCACGGCCGGACCAACTCGCAAGCCCTGCCGGTCTGGATCCGCGATCATAATGACCGATAAGAGGGATACGGGTCACCCGTCTGCTGTACGTTCCTGGCATGGTCACGGGACAAGTGAGCGAGAACTCGGAGTCGCGCTTCTCCGCTCTTTTGGTCGGCGCAGCAAGGCTTCCTGGCGTGCGAATCGACAGGGAGGCGTACCTCCGGACGGCGCTGGCCCGTCATTGCTCGGAGGATCAACTGCGCCAAGCGATGGAAGAGAACCCCGCGGCAGCGGGTATTCCTCTGGATGTTCTGGACAGGGTGGCCGACGCCGCCATTCGCTACGAGACCGCCAAGGTGAGCGCGCTCTCCGCGGCTGCCGGGATTCCCGGATTCATCGCCATGCCCGCCACGGTGCCGGCCGATCTTGCCCAGTACGTCGCCCACATGCTGCGCATCGCGCAGAAGCTCGCCTACCTCTACAGCTGGCCCGATCTGTTCTCCACCGACAACGACGACCTTGATGACGCCACCAAGGGAGTGCTCACGCTCTTCTTCGGAGTGATGTTCGGGACCCAGTCCGCGAACGCCGCCTTGGGGAAGGTGGCGGAGGCGATGGTCGAGCAGGTCGCCAGGAAGTTGCCTCAGCAGGCACTGACCAAGGGTGTCGTCTACCCCATCGTGAAGAAGGTCGCCGGGTACCTCGGCGTCAAGATGACGAAGGAGACCTTCGCCAAGTCCGTCTCGAAGGCGATTCCCCTCGTCGGGGCCGCGGTGTCCGGCGGGCTCGCCTATGCGACCTTCCGCCCCATGTCCAAGAGGCTCAAGACGCATCTCTCCGGCCTGGAACTCGCCAAGCCGGTCGGGGGCCAGGTCATCATCGGTGAAGTCATCCAGGACGAGGACCGCCAGACCGCAGACGAGGTGAAGATCCCGAAGCCGGGCCGTGAATGGCGTGTCCTGAAGCATCGGTAGGTCGCGACTCGGGTCCTCGTCGAGGACGGTCAGGTGTCGTCGGGTTCACCGCGACGCCGTCGTGGTGGTGCGGTCGCCGTTCCGGCGCTCGGGTCTCGAATCTCGGGGTCCGAGCGTCGTGAAGCCCTGCTCACTCGTTCGGGGGGCCGGTGCGGGGTCCGGGGCCGACGCTTGAGCTTCGGGTCCCGAGGGCCAGGCGTCGGGCTCCGGGATTCGAGCCGTGTTGTTCATCCGGGAGGTAGGTAAGGGTTTTCGGGGAAACCGAACCTCCCCTCCCTCCCCACCCCGTCACGGCCAGCAAGTATGACTAATCGTGATCGAGTTGCAGCGGAGAGTCGTGACTGCTTACGGTGCCCACAACGAGACGACCCCGACACGGTGTTTGGCGCACCGGCCGGGGTCTGACCCAAGATCGATACCCAAGAAAGACGATCTCGTGGCTATCCAGCACCCTAACTCCGCGCTGCCCGCCCCCGCAGCCTCACGCCCGTACCGCACGGCCCGTACCGGTTACGGCAAGCAGTCCCTCCCCGGCCAAGGCCAAGCCCACCGCGCCGACTTCGCCCTCCTGCCCGAACGCGAACGGTATGTCGCCGGGTATGTCGACCACCTGCCCGACGGCGCCGCCATGGACATCAAGTCGCTGGCCAAGGACCTGCCCCTGTACGGCCAGATGGCCATCGGCACCGCCCTGCGCGCCCTCGCCGTGGCCGGGCATCTGCGCCGTGTGCGCTGCCGGGTCGAAGGGGACGGCCAGTGCCGATGGGTGACGCTCACCTTCTGGTCGCGCGCCGCCCACGACAACGAGTGGTGGACGGCCAGGCTCGCAGGGGAAGCAGCCGCCCCGGAGCAGGCACCCGCGCCCTCCGCCCGGCCGGTCGTGCCCCAACAGCGCGCCGCACGGGCGGACATCATGGTGCACCCCTTCCCGAACCCGCCGCAGCCTCCCCCGGCACCGGCAGGTGAGCCGGGCACAGACACCCCACACCCTGGCGAGGCGCCGTCCCCCGCCTACCGGGCCCTCGCCGAACTGGGCCGCCGCGAACCGCGCCTGGCGCTCTCCGCCGCCGACTGCGCCGCGCTGGAGCCACTCGCCGCCGCCTGGTTCGCGCGCGGTGTGAGCGCCGACTACCTGACCTCGGCGCTCACCGCCGGGCTTCCCGAGCAGGTCGGATCACCCATCGGCCTGGTACGCCGCCGCCTCACGGACAAGATGCCGCCCCGGCTCCCTGCGGCAACCGCACCGACCCAGGGCCCGTCCGGCACTCCCGTGCGCGGTCTCCTGGTCGAGTGCACCGAATGCGGCCGCCCCGGTCCGGCCGAGGCGCTCCCGGACGGCCTCTGCCGCCCCTGCCGTACCAAGCACCAGAAGCAGGAATCACCCGAAACGGCGGCCCTGGAGCAGGGCGGACGCGACGTTCCGGCCCTCATCGCCAGCCTCCACAACCTGATGCGCAGCCCTTGAAGGGTCCACGGGCTCCTCGCGGTCCGAGATCCATCACGTGGTCGGTGAAGGCCCGTCCGCCGGCGGGGTCACCGACGAGGAAGCCCGGCGAGGCGGAGGTCCGGGCCCGGCCGGAGGAAGTACGGAGTCGGCGTCGGCACCGAACCGGCCTGGCTTGGCTCTGTCGGGGGTCTTGGACGGTCCGGCCTGCGCCAGAGGCACCGTCCGGCCCTCTGACGTCGGCAATGCCGCAGGGGTAGCGGACTGGCTCAGGCGCCAGAGGTCTCCAGTCCGGGCGCACGGAGCAGTCGTCGAGTCATCGCTCAGCAGTGGTCCCCGACGCGGCGGAGGCATCGGCGAGGTCGGCTCCGGCCCGCCGCGCCCGGCGCAGGGCGCCCACCAGGAGAGTGGCCAGTAGCGCTGCGCCGACATCGTGACCCATGGCATCTGTGACGGAGAGCTGGACCCTGTCCCGGTCGATCACGTAGTCGAATGTGTCACCCCCGACGTGGTCGGCCGGCTCCAGCGCCCCGGCCACCGCGAACTGCGCCGCCTCACAAGCCAGCGACGTCGGGAGCAACCGGTGCTGGATCTCCGCGGCCAGACTCAGCGAGATGGTGCGGCGGCCCCACTGGTACACGTCGGTGAAGGCCCGGTTCGCGATGACGATGTAGGCCAGGGCGTGCGCGGTCTCGCCGATCTCCCGCATCACCTCCGCGTCGGGTGCCGCGGGCAGGAACAGTTCCAGGAGCCCGATGGCGTCCCCGCGATTGGTCACCGGGGCGACGACCCGTACCAGCGAGCCGTCGTCCCTGTCCTCCTTGCCCGGCTGCTGGGTGCGGATCACGTCGTCGTAAAGGGTGCCGTGCAGTGTGATGCGACGGGCGGGCTCATCGGTCTCCACGCTGCCGGCCGCTCCCAGCCGTACGACCGAGCCACCTGTGAAGTCGGTGATCAGGAACGACACCGACGCGGCCCCGAGGCGCTCCTTGAGCATGCGCGCGACCACGTCGAGCGACTCCACGGGCGCTGCTGTCTCCGCCGCCGCCAGTGTCTTCGCCAAGGTCATCTCTCTGCCCCGGCCCCCCTCGGTCCCGGGAAGACGCGCGGTCGGCCCACCGCCCGCGTCAGGCCCGCTTTCGGTCACTGTGGCTCCTCGCTCCTCGCTGTACGCGGCGTTCAGAGTTCCGCCCCCGGTGGGCGCTGGGCGGACGACAAGCCCGGTGCCGGGCAGATGCTATTGCACCGTGGAGCCCACGAGCGGTATTCCGTGTCGCACGGGCACCCGTTGCCTCGTCGGCCCGGCCCGTCCGCCCCGGGCTCCTCCGGGGCGGAGTCGCTCGGGTGGTCATGGCATGCGGCTCGCTGCGTTCCAGGGAGAGTTCGCCCTGCCGAAGGTGATCACTCCCGCGCCGCCCGCCGCCGAGGCGTTCGCCGACCTCGGCGCCGCGGCAGCTGTTGGCCGCGTGCACCGCGAGGGCGTCCCTTCGTCGATCCAGGACGCGACCGTGCCCAGCACCCCGGGCCGCGACGTCCTCGGCCGCGGGCGCACCGGCTCCGGCAAGACCCTTGCCTGCGGCCCGGCTCTGCCGGCCTGCACCGCCGGACAGTGCGCCGTGCCCCGCCGGCCGCTCGCCCTGATCTCCTCGACGTCGTCGGGCCGCGCGCCATGGGTCAACCGGAGGTGTTCCCGCTCGCCGTCGACGGGGTGGTGGCCGAGTCCGTGAGGGTGTCGAGTCGGGTGACGAGCTCGGGGTGGGTGGTCAGGTGGGGGCGGGTGGCGTTGAGGGGCTGGATGAGGGTCGCGGGGTCGTCGTTCGCGAGGGCTGCGTCGAGCGCGCCGAGGGACTGGCGAGCGGCGGTGGGCAGGTCGGTGAGGGCGGTGATCTGTCCGGCGAGGCGGCGCAGGTCGGCGGCGTGGTGGCGGGCCCAGGAGGTCACGGTGCGGTCGGCGGCGCGGCGCTCGCGGGTGGCCTGGACGCGCTGTTCGCCGGTGGTTCCGGCCGCGCCGGGACGGTTGCGCAGGTAGCGGCGTTCGGCGGCCTGGCGACTGGCGACACCGAGGGGGTGGGCGAGGTCGGCCCAGCTGGCGCCTGCGTGACGGGCGGTTTCGATCAGACCGGTCTCCCAGCCGGAAAGCTGCTCGCGGATCTGCCGCAGCAGCAGGAGGGAGGCCAGGGCCTGCTCAGGTCCGGCGACGGGGGCGCCTTGGGCGCCCGCAGTCTCGTGCCGGGCGGCGCCGAGTTCGCCGTTGATGGCCTCCAGTGCTGCGGCGGCGGCGAGAAACGAGGCAGGGCTCCGGCCGTCGTCACCGGGTGGGGCGGGCTGCTGCTCGGCTGCGGTCATGGGCTTTCCTTCCAGGCTGTCATCCATTGGATGACCCGAGGTTTGTCATCCGATGGATGACATGATACAACGGTTCCAGTGCAGCGCATTGGCAGCTACTGCCCGAACCTTCTGGAGGTGTTTCGCGATGTTGATGCGCACTGACCCCTTCCGCGAGCTCGACCGTCTCGCCCAGCAGCTGACCGGCTCCGGTACGTGGACGCGACCGTCCGCGATGCCGATGGACGCCTATCGCGAGGGTGACGAGTATGTGGTGGCCTTCGACGTTCCGGGCGTCAGCCCGGAGGCGATCGACATCGACGTCGAGCGGAACATGCTGACCGTCAGGGCCGAGCGCCGGCCCGCGGTGAAGGCCGACGATGTGCAGATGGACCTGTCGGAGCGGCCTCTGGGTGTCTTCTCCCGCCAGATCGTGCTGGCCGACACGCTGGACACCGAGCACATCACGGCCGACTACGACGCCGGGGTGCTGACGCTGCGCATCCCGATCGCCGAGCGCGCCAAGCCCCGCAGGATCACGATCGGCCGGGAGTCCTCCCGCAAGCAGATCTCCGGCTGAGTCCGCCCGGCGGCCAGGTCGATGCGGTGCAGGGCGGGCACGTCCCCTCGCCCGTCCTGCACCGCATGGGCCGGCCCGGCGGGGTGCTACCCGGGTCGGCCGTACGTCCGCCGACCGTCCGTTGTGCGGGAGACACGCGGATTCGCCCCTGAGTCCTTCCCGCCGTCACGGAGGGCCGAAGTCCTTCCGTCGGGGCGCTTCCCGAGGGCGGTGGAGGCCTGGATCGAACGCACCACCGCAGCGACTGCGGCCACGGACGTGAGCGCGATCGGTCCGGTCGCCGACGACTTGTTCCAGCAGTCCAGCAGTTCAGCCCCGGCTTCCCGCTGGGATGCGACCCCTTCTTCGGTTACCCCGGCCCCCGTGGCCACCCCACGCCGGCGCCCGCACTCCGCCGGGGGCCGGTACCACCACTCCGGATACAGAAAGGCAGCCACCGCAGTGATGTCCGACCTGCGCGTACCACTCCCTCACCAGCCCGTGATGACCTTCGAGCAGATGCTGGAGAAGGTCCGCTACGACGGCGCCTACCCCACTCGCGAACGGGCGGAGGAGGTCGTTCGCCTGGTCCTTTCGGGACTCGGACGCCAGCTGACCGGTGACGAACGCGTCGAGCTCGCCGCCCGCCTTCCCTTCGAGGCGGCCTCGATCCTCACCGCCCAGGTCCCCGGCATTCAGCCCCTGACCGGCTGGGCCTTCGTCAAGGAACTCGCGGCCCGCACCGGCGCCACCCCCGCCACCACCCGCTGGGACACCGGTGCCGTCCTCGCCGTCGTGGCAGCCCTGGCCGGCCCCGATCTGCTGACCCGCATCCTGAACCGGCTCCCCACCGGTTACGCGCTCCTGTTCGGCCGCGCCGAGCTCGTCCAAGCCGCCTGACGGAGCGCCGTCGTCCGCACCGCCCCCGTGCCACCCGGCGTGCCCTCCGGACGGCCGGACGGCCGGGCGAGCGAAGGTGGCTCCCCGCTCTTTCCCCCTGGTCGCCCGGAGGGTGACTACCTCCTTGTCGAACGCGCGAAAATCTGTGCCGACGGGAGTAGACATTGGGTGGTGG
>BMWJ01000015.1 GCA_014651175.1 Streptomyces clavifer
GCCGGCCTGCCAGATCATGCTGGTCGTGAAGCCCGCGTCACCGGTGTCGTTGGTGATGTAGGCGTTCGGGTCGGCGGCGTGCAGCTTGCGCGCGGCGTCCAGGTACTCGTCCCAGGTGGTGGGTGTGGCGATCTGGTGCTTGTCCAGGACCTTCTTGTTGAAGTAGAGCGCCATCGGGCCGGAGTCCATGGGCAGGGCGTACACGGCGTCGTCGATGGTGGCGGCGTTCCACGGGCCCGGCGAGTAGTCGCGCTTGAAGTCCGAGGCGCCGTACCTGCTGAGGTCCTCGAGGGACTTGCCGAGGGCGAACTGACCGAGGGCGTAGTACTCGACCTGCGCGACGTCCGGCACACCGGATCCGGCCTGCACGGCGTTCTGCAGGGCGGTGTACTGGTCGTTGCCGGTACCGGCGTTGACCAGCTTCACCTTGACCTTGGGATACCTCTCCTGGAAATCGCTGACCACCTGCTTCAGCGTCGGCTCCCACGCCCACACCGTGATCGAGCCGCCCTCCTTGAGAGCCGCCCGGAGATCACCACCCGTTACGGCCTTGTCCGAACCGGCGTCGTCACCGGTGCCGTCGGACCCGCACGCCGTGAGGCTCAGCGCAGCCGCACACAGCAGGCCGACGCCGCGCATCGCGCGTCTGGTGGTCGTTCTCATATCGCTTTACTCCGTTGTGGTGAGGGTGGTTCATGAACCGTCGAGCGATCCGCACGTAGACGTACGGAAGTCCGGGAGGGCACATCGCCGGCTGAGGGTGAGCGTGCCAGCCCTGAAGCGCAGGTAGTTGACACTGCAACCGCCTGGTGGTAGTCCACCGTGCTGCAGGTCGCGGCTACAACTGGTCACCTGCGCAGTTAACTTGAGATGGAACGTGTTTACACGTCCGCTCGAGTACGGTCAAGATTGGTCGGTTCGGGTGACGACGCGAGGGCGAGCCCTCAGTCGCCCCTGCTTCCTCCGCAACACCCGTACGGGCGGGGCCGGCTGAGCGGTGCGGCGGCTCGATCCGTGGCCTGTGCGGGGCCGGCGGGCCGAGACCGGTGAATACCGCGGGGTCGGCCAGGCGCAGCGGTCGGTGGCGCCCGGGGCGCGGAGGGGGTCCGACCCGTGGGCTGTGGTGGGAGCTCCGTGGGAGGTACCGGCCGGGAGCGCCCGGCTGCCGGAGGAGTCGGTGACGCGCCCGCGGAGGTGCGCCGGCCGTCAACGGAACGGGCGGGGGCGGCGGCCCCGGAGTTGTTCGAGGACACCGTCCCACGCAGGGTGTGCGCTCAGCCGCGGGCGGCCGACGGCCCTTGTGCGGTGCGGTCGTCGTCGAGCCGGACGTACATGACCATGTCCCGGCGCCGGTCACCGATCCGCTGCCAGCTGCGCAGCAGCCCCTCACTCACGTACCCGGCGCTCTCGGCGGTCCGCGCCGACGCGGTGTTCCAGGGCTCGACGAGGAGCTGGACGCGCGGGATGCCCAGCTCGTGCAGGGCCCAGGTGGTGACCGTGCGGAGTGCCGCTCCCGCCACCCCCTGCCGCCGGGCCGGGCCGGTCATCCAGTAGCCGACCGTCGCCCGGCCCTCGGCGGACTCGCCGAGCCAGAGTCCGATGGAGCCGACCGGACGCCGGTCCCGGGTGCGGACGATCGCGAACGGGTATCCGGCACCGGTTTCCGCCCTCTCCCACTGGCGCCGGACGAACGCCTCGGCCTCCTCGTCCGAGTACGGCGAGGGGATGGTCGTGATCAGCGGGATGTAGTCGTCCGCCGCCGCCTCGCGCACGAGGGACAGGTCGCTCATCTCCCAGGGACGGAGGACGAAGTCGGGGCCGGCGGTCATGCTGGGGACGGTCAGGGGCTGTGCCATGGCCGTCATCCTGTACCGGACGGGCCCGCGAACAGGGTGCGACTCACCCGGCGGAGGCGCTCCGGCCGGGACGGCCGAGGAAGGCTCCGGCGAGCAGGGCGCCGGCCAGTACGAGCGCGGAGTTGACCAGGACCGCCGCCGAGACGCCGGACAGCACGGCGTCGGGCCCCGTCGCCGCGCCCGTCCGAGCGGTGACGACCGCGCTCATGACCGGGATGCCCATCGTGATCCCGACCTGCTGCGTCATCGTGGCGAGCCCGGTGGCCAGGCCCTGCTCCTCGTCGGGGAGCCCGGAGGTCGCGGTGACCATGAAGCCCACGATCATCAGCATGTTGCCGACGCCGCCCACGAAGGTCGCGGCCAGCAGGAGCACGATCCAGCCGCCGGACGTGCCGAGCGCGACCAGGGAGAGGGTGGCGGCGGCCTGGACGACACCGCCCAGGACGATCGTGCGCCGCTTGTCGTACCTGCCCACCACACGTCCTGCGGCCAGCCCGCCGACGACGGTCCCGGCACCCAGGACGCCGAAGGCGAGCCCGGTGGCGAGCGGCGAGTAGCCGAGGACCTCCTGGAGGTAGAGCGTGAGCAGGAAGACCAGGGAGGTCTCGGTGACGAAGGCGATCAGCCCGGTGGCGTTGCCCCAGATGACACTGCGCCGCTTCAGGATGTGCACCGGGACCAGGGGCGCCGCCGCCCTCTTCTCGACGAACCAGAAGCCGGTGAGGAGCGCCGCACCCGCGAGCAGCGTGGCCAGGGTCGCGGGCGCCCACCAGCCGGACTCGCCGGCCCGCGTCAGGCCGTACACCAGGAGCAGCAGACCGCCGGTGACGGTCGCGGCGCCCGGGACGTCGAGCTTCGGGCGGACGGCGGGCCGGGAGTCGGTGATCACCGACGGGGCCAGGGCCACGACGAGTGCGGCGACGGGGACGTTGACGAAGAACGCCCAGCGCCAGGAGAGCAGATCGGTCAGCAGGCCGCCGAGGATCGCCCCGGCGGTGAAGCCGGCCGACATCAGGGCGCCGTTGAGGCCGAGGGCGCGTTCGCGCAGCGGACCCTCCTGGAACGCCGTGGTGAGCAGCGCGAGCCCGGCCGGGGTGACCGCCGCGGTGGCCAGGCCCTGAAGGACCCGCGCGGTGAGCAGCACCTCCGGGGAGGTGGCGAGACCGCCGAGCGCGGAGGACAGTCCGAGGACGACCATGCCGCCGACGAACAGGCGCTTACGGCCGACGAGATCGGCGATGCGGCCGAACAGCAGCGTGAATCCGGCGGCGGCGAGCGCGAAGGAGGTGGCGATCCACTGGAGGTGCGAGAGGGTGAATCCGAGCCCCTCGCCGACGGCGGGCAACGCCACGTTCAGGATCGAGAAGTCCACGGCGACCATGAACTGTGCCCCGAGGAGGAGGGTCAGGACGAGCTTCTGCCGTCCCGTCATGCGCGGGACGGGGGCGGCCGGGGGCGGAGGGGCGGCGGGGAGCGCCGTGCGGGACGTGGACATGGTGAGCCCTTTCCTGAAGGCGGAGGTCTTAACGGGTCCGTGGTTCCGTTAGGGTGGGATCACCGTAGCAGGGCTGAACTGATTAATGGAACTGGAGACCCGTTATGGATGCAGAGGGAGCGGAGCCGGGCATGGTCCGGCCCGGTGGGCGCACGGCCCGGGTACGGGAATCCGTCCTGCGGGCGGCCGGTGACGCACTGGCCGAGCAGGGATTCGACCGGCTCGACCTCGCCGACGTGGCGCGCCGCGCAGGAGTCGGCAAGACGACGGTCTACCGGCGATGGGCCGGCACGGCCGGTCTGGTCGCCGACCTGCTCGCGGACATGGCGGAGCAGTCCGTACCGCGTACGGACACGGGTTCCCTGGCCGAGGACCTCAGGGCCAACGCCCGGCTGGTGGTGCGGACCCTCGCCGACCCGCGCCAGGGGGCGCTCTTCGCCGCCGTGATCGCGGCGGCCACCTGCGATCCGCGTACGGCCGAGGCGCTGCACCGCTTCTACGCGGTGCGCATCGCGGAGTGGTCGGGCTGTGTCGACGCGGCGGTCGAGCGGGGCGACGTGCCCGCCGGTACCGACGCGGGCGAGGTGATCCGGGCGGTCTCCGCCCCGCTCTACTACCGGATGCTGGCCAGCGGCGACCCCCTCGACGAGGCCGCCGCCGACCGTGCGGCCGAGGCGGCGGCGGTGGCGGCGCGGGCGGGGGTGTACGTGCGCTGAGAGGGCGTCAGGACCCGGTGCCCGCCGACCGCTCGGCGATGCGGTGCAGATGACCGTCGAAGGAGAGCGGACGGTCGCCGGTCAGAGAGGCGAGCAGGGCCGCAATACGCAGCTCTTCGCGGCGTCCACGCCGGGCCGGCTCCCACGGAACCTCATCGGCTCGACATGGCCGCAGCTGGGAAGCCACAAGCCGGCCTTGCGGTGGGCGACGAGCAGGAGCTCCTCCGGGGCTCTCATCAAGCACAAGCTCAGCCGGTCTGCGCGTCCAGCAGTGTGCCCAGGTCGACGGTGTTCCCGGCGGACGGGGTGCTGACGGTCACCGGCTCATTGATCCGGAGGAAGGTGACGGTCAGGTCGATGGGATCGCCGGCAACCGGCTCGAGCAGCACTCCGTCGGCGTTGAAGTGCGCCGCGTGGGTGGCGCCCCGCATGCGGAACTGCCTGGCGCGCCCGCCGTCGTCGATCCACAGATCCATGATGAGGTTCTTGGCGAAGCGCAGCGCACCGAACTGGTCGAGGCTATAAGTCTGACGCTCCCGGGTCGCCTTGTCGGTGGCGGCCCGCTGGGCGGCCCGTAGCCCGTCGGAGGTGACCGTGCCCCGGTAGTGCGTAGTGCGGGCGCCGTCGATCGTTTCGGTCCCGACCCTCTTCGCGTTCTTGGAGCCTGTCAGGAGCGTCGACTGGACGATCGGACTGCCCTCGACCTGACGGGGCAGTACGCCGTAGGACTGACTGTCGACCGAGAAGAGGCCCCAGCCCGCCGGCTTGATCCGGAGCCAGCTTCTCCCGTTCAACTCCTTGGCGTCCAGATTCGCCACCCCCCGCAACTTCTGGATCTCGAGTGCGCTGCCGCCCACGTACAGCGTCTTATCGGCGAACCGGACGTTCAGCGGGCCTTTCGCACGCTGGTCCGCCGTGGTCAGTTCCATGCTCATGGCCAGCGGCGCCGTGTTCATGGCCGCCTCTACGGTCAACCGGCCCCGGTCCGGCACGGATCCGGCGATCCGGTATCGGAGGGACGTGATGCCTGCGGAATCCTCCGCGGCTTTCGCCACCGCTTCGGCGGCCGTCAGGACCGGTGCCGCCGTCTTCGTGGACCCGCCGGAACCACTCCCGGTACCCGTCCCACACGCCCCGGCCCCTCCGCCGAGCAGCACGACCCCGAGGGCCGCACTCGCCACTCTTCGCGACGCGGACCGGCAAACAGACATCCCCATGCTTCCCCCTGGATGACTCGGGACGGGAAGTTGATCAAGCAAGGGCGCGATCGTATCCCGGGGAGAAGGGCGCCTGTCCACGGATCCTCGTGCGTAGGGCCGATCGTGCCAACGGGCCCAGGTGCATGCCGGGCCCCGGTGGAGGTCGGCCGGCCGGTCATGCCAGGTGCCGGTCCACCGCTCGTCGGCTGACGGCCCGGATTCGGTGGGCGCGCCGGACGTCTGCGAGGAGCGGGTGGATGACCTGGTGGTCGAGCGGCACCGGCTGCGGGCCGCAGCGTACGGCGTCGCCCGGGTGGCATCAATGTCGTAACGGTGCGCCTCGGGCGGGTTCCGGCGTGGTCGAGACGACGCTGCCCGAAATCCCGCCAGTCCTCCGGCGCAGCCTTACGGCACGCCTTCAGTGAACCTGTCGGGGGCACCGGCGTATGGATGCGTTCCGCCACCGATCCGGGACCCCCTTGCGTGGGTTCTGGCCGGTGGCGCCGATGACGGCCCGGGAGACCTCGCCCACCTCCTCCGACAGCTTCAGCATCCGCAACAGGAGGTCCTGTTCCGGCGGGACCCCGGTCGCCGAGTCCAGCCAGGCGTGCAGGTGGTCGACGGTGTCCCAGGGGTGAGTGTTCATGGCGAACAGGATGCCGGTCGCGTCCGTCAGGCGATGCGGGTTCCCGTGCCGCTCACCCTGATCCGTGCGTCGCCGGGCCGCAGCTCCACGGTGAGGGTGCCGGGACGGCCCAGGTCGGCGCCCTGGTGCAGGGTCATGACCGCGTCGTCCGGGACGATGCCGCGCTCGCGCGCGTACGCGCCGAAAGCCGCCGCCGCCGCACCCGTCGCGGGATCCTCGACCACCCCGCCGACCGGGAACGGGTCGCGGACGTGGAAGACCGTCTCCGATGCGCGCCGCACCAGCTGGAGCGTGGTCAGGTCCAGGAGGCGCATCAGCGCCTCCAGCCGGGCGAAGTCGTAGTCCAGGTCCGCCAGTCGCTCACGGGTCGCGGCTGCCAGCACCAGGTGGCGGGCGCCCGCGTAGGCGATGCGGGGCGGCAGCGCGGGGTCCAGGTCGGCGGCCTGCCAGTCCAGGGCGGCCAGGGCCTCCGCGAGGTCGTCCGGGGCGATGTCCTCGACGTGCGGCTCGACGCTGGTCAGGGTCGCCCGGAGCTCGCCGCCCTCCCGGGTGACGGTGACCGGGACCGTGCCCGCGCGGGTGGTGAACACGAGGTCTCCCGGACCGTCGCGTTCGGCGAGGGCGATGGCTGTCGCGACCGTCGCGTGGCCGCAGAACGGGACTTCGGCCCTGGGGCTGAAGTAGCGGATCGTGTACCCGCCCCGGCCGTCCGGTGCCGTGAGGAACGCCGACTCGCTGTAGCCCAGCCCGGCGGCGACGGCGAGCATGGCCGCGTCGTCGAGCCCGGTGGCGTCCAGGACGACGCCTGCGGGGTTGCCCCCCTCGGGGTCGGCGGAGAAGGCGGTGTAGCGGAGGACCTCGGGGCTGGGCAGTCGGCTCATGGGCACGTCAACCAAGGCGTCTGCGCGGGCATTCCCGGGCACGGGCGGGAGCCGGCCGGGCGTGGGCCGCAGGGCGGACCGGGGTGCGGAACGCGGGTGGAACGCGCCCCGACAGGGCGTGGACCGAGACCGGACCGGGTCCGGAGCGTGCCCGGAGCGGGTGGCGTGCGGAGCGGTCCGTGCCCGGTCCGGGCACCACCGTGGCCGGTCCGCGGATTTCCGGGTGCGCTCCGGGGGCATTCCCCGGAGCGGTCCGGGAAGGCTTCCCGGGGTGGCCCGGGGTCCTGACACCCCGGGCCACCCTCCGGCCGGTCCCGCGGCCCCCCGGTCCGCGGCGGCCCGTTCACTGTGGTCAGTGGCAGGCCTTGACGCCGTTGCCCTTCGTCCAGGAGCAGGAGTCCCGGAGGGTGCCCGTCGGCTTGTACAGCCGCGCCTTGTCGCCGGTGTTGTTCCAGACGTACGAACCGCGGTTCCAGTAGACGTGCGACGAGGTGTTCTTGCCCTTGCCGGTGTGCACCCGGACCGTCTTGCCCGCCGCGAGGCCGAGGGTGCCGAAGGTGTACGTGTAGCCGGTGTTGTCCTTCAGCTTGTAGCCCTTGAGCTGCAGCTTGGACTTCCCGTTGTTGTGGATGTCCACGTACTCGGCGTTGAGGGACGTGTTCGTCCGGGTGTCCTTGCCGGGGCTGTCGTACTGGATCTTGCCGAGGTGCAGTCCGCCCTGGTGGGAGGCGGCCGAAGCCGGGGCCGTGGCGAGGAGCGAGCAGGCCAGGGCGGTGGCTGCGGCCAGGGCGAGGGGTGCGGTGGTACGTATGCGCATGCGGTGTGGTCCTCCTGTGTGCATCAGGTGAAGGTCAGCAGCATACGGGCAGCATGCGCTTGTCAGACCACAGGAGGTAAATTCGTTGAAAGTGCTCAAAATCTGTCATTCGTAGGCCCGTTCTGAGCTGCAAGTGAAGCGAATTCGTCAGCCTCGGCCCACGAACGGCATCCCGGTCGCCAGCACCGTCGCGAACTGCACATTGGCCTCCAGCGGCAGTTCCGCCATGTGCAGGACCGTCCGGGACACGTCGGCCGCCGCCATCACCGGCTCGACGGCCACCTCCCCGTTGGCCTGGAGGGTCCCCGTTCGCATCCGCTCCGTCATGTCCGTGGCCGCGTTGCCGATGTCGATCTGCCCGCAGGCGATGCGGTACGGGCGGCCGTCCAGCGACAGGGACTTCGTCAGGCCCGTGACGGCGTGCTTCGTCGCCGTGTACGCGATCGAGTGCGGGCGCGGCGCGTGGGCGGAGACCGAACCGTTGTTGATGATCCGGCCGCCCCGTGGCTCCTGCTCCTTCATCAGCCGGAACGCCGCCTGCGCGCACAGGAAGGCCCCCGTCAGATTGACGGCCACCACCGCCCGCCAGTCCTCGTACGCGATGTCCTCGACCGGAACCGCGCGCGGACCGAACGTCCCCGCGTTGTTGAAGAGCAGGTCGAGGCGGCCGAAGCGGTCCCGGACGGTGGCGAAGAGCGCCGCCACCCCGTCCGGGTCGCTCACGTCCGTCGGCACGCACACCGCCCCACCCGGCGCGGCGGCGGCGGTCTCCTCCAGTGCCTCCGCCCGCCGCCCGGCCAGCACCACCGTCCAGCCCGCCTCCGCGAGCGTGAGGGCGACGGCCCTGCCGATGCCCGATCCCGCACCCGTGACGACAGCGATTCTCTGCTCAGCGTTCATGGCCCGGCAGCGTACGGGAGGTTTCGCGGCGTACGGCATCCGGTTCTCATCGCACCGCCATAAGGATGTTGTGTACCCGCCAACGGAACGTCGTCACCCCGCACTCCAATGCCTCTGACAACATCCGGCACCGGAGGGGCACATGACAGCCGTACAGATCAGCAGTTCGCCCGGTCAGGGGCATTCCGCGGAGCTGCGGGCCGCCGCCCGGCGGATCGGAGCCGGGGTGGACCGCCGCAGGTTCCTCACCGTCACCGGTGCCGCCGCCGCGCTGGCCTTCGCCGTCAACCTTCCGTCCGCCGGGGTCGCGGGCGCCGCCGAGCTCGACGCCCGGAGGATCACCGAGGACCCCTTCACCCTCGGAGTGGCCTCCGGCGACCCGTTGCCCGACTCCGTCCTCCTGTGGACGAGACTCGCCCCCCGCCCCTACGAGGCCGACGGAGGACTGCCCGCAGCCCGGATCCGGGTCCGCTGGGAGATCGCCCGCGACGAGCGCTTCACCCGCGCCGTCCGGCGCGGCACCGTCACCGCCCATCCGGAGTTCGGCCACAGCGTCCGCGCCGACGTCAGGGGCCTCGCCCCCGACCGGGCGTTCTTCTACCGCTTCCGGGTGGGCGACTGGACCAGCCCCGCCGGCCGCACCCGGACCGCACCCGCCCGCGGTGCCCGCAACAGCTCCCTGACCCTGGCCGCCGTCTCCTGCCAGGCCTACCACGACGGCTACTTCACGGCCTACCGGCACCTCGCCGCGGAGGACGTCGACGTGGTCTTCCACCTCGGCGACTACCTCTACGAGTACGCGGTCACCGCCACCGGCGGCGCCCGCGGCTACACCGACCGCGTCCTGCCGGCCCACTACAACCGCGAGACGGTGACGCTGGAGGACTACCGGATGCGGTACGGCCTCTACAAGTCGGACCCCGACCTGCGGGCCGCCCACGCCGCGCACCCCTTCGTCGTCACCTGGGACGACCACGAGACCGAGAACAACTACGCGGGCGGGACTCCCGAGAACAGCGTGCCGCCGGAGGAGTTCCTGCTGCGCAGGGCCGCCGCCTACCGGGCCTACTGGGAGAACCAGCCGCTGCGCGCCCCGCAGCGCCCCACCGGTCCCGACATGCGGCTCTACCGCCGCCTGCAGTTCGGCCGGCTCGCGCAGTTCGACATACTCGACACCCGCCAGTACCGCAGCAACCAGGCGTACGGCGACGGCTGGAAGGTCCCCGGACCGGAGTCCGAGGACCCGGCGCGCACCATGACGGGCGCCGCCCAGGAGCGCTGGCTGCTCGACGGCTGGAAGGACTCGGACGCCCGGTGGAACGTCGTACCGCAGCAGGTCACCTTCGCCCGGCGGCGCGACGTGCCGACCGACGCCTACAAGCTGTCCATGGACTCGTGGGACGGCTATCCGGCCTCCCGGCAGCGGATCCTGGCCGGAGCGGAGGCCGCCGGGATCGACAACCTGATGGTGCTGACCGGTGACGTGCACGTCGGCTACGGCTTCGACCTGAAGAAGGACTTCGACGACCCGGCCTCCCGGACCCTCGGCACGGAGATCGTGGCCACCTCGATCTCCAGCGGCAAGGACGGCGCCGAGAAGCCCGCCAACTGGAACAACCTGACGCGGGCGAACCCGCACATGAAGTTCTACGACGGCCGCCGCGGCTACGCGCTCGTCACCCTCGGCGCGGACCAGGCGCGCGCCGACTTCCGCACGGTGCCGGCCGTGACCACCCCCGGCGCGCCCGTGACCACGGCCGCGTCCTTCGTCACCGAGGCCGGGCACCAGGGGCTTACCCCCGCGTGACCCGGCCCCGCCGTCGGCCGGGACGGTCAGACGAGGTCGTCCGCCGGATAGCGGACGCCGACGCGTTCACGTACCGCGTCGAGCGTCCGCATCACGGCGAGCGAGCCGTCCAGCGGCACCAGCGGGGACTCCGTCTCACCCGCGCGCACCGCACGCATCACCTCGGCCGCCTCGAACTGCATGCCCGTGAGGCCCTCGGGGCCCGGGCCCGTGGTGATCTCCTCGGGCTCCCGGCCGGGCCGGTGCAGGACGAAGCGCTCCGGATGGAAGAAGCCCTGCGGGAAGTCGATCCGGCCGGCCGTGCCGGTGACCGACGCCGTGGTGGGCAGGTCACCCACGATCGAGCAGCTCAGCAGCGCCGTGGCCCCCGACTCCCAGCCCAGGAGCATCCCGGTGTTCAGGTCGACGCCCTCCGGGGACAGCAGCGCGTCTGCCTGCACCCGGTCCGGCTCACCCAGCAGCAGCTGCGCGAACGCCACCGGATAGACGCCGAGGTCCAGCAGCGCACCGCCGCCCAGGGCGGGATCCCGCAGCCGGTGCTCGGCGCCGAAGGTGCCCAGGAAACCGAAGTCGGCCTGCACCGTGCGGATCTCGCCGATGGCGCCGTCCCGCACCAGCTCGGTCATCCGGCGGATCAGCGGATTGCAGTACGTCCACATGGCCTCCATCAGGAACACCCCGTGCTCCCGGGCCAGGGCCACCAGCTCCCGCGCCTCCCGCGCGTTGAGCGTGAACGCCTTCTCGCACAGCACGTGCTTCCCGGCCTCCAGTGCCAGCCCGGCCGCCTCCCGGTGCGCGGAGTGCGGCGTGGCCACGTAGACGACATCGATGTCGTCGTCGGCGACGAGCTCCGCCCAGCTGCCGTACGCCCGCTCGATCCCGAACCGGTCGGCGAACACCTTGGCGGACGCCTCCGAACGGGAGCCCACCGCCACGACCTCGGCCCCGGAGTCCTTCATCGCCAGCAGGTCCGCCGTGAACGTGGCGGCTATGCCGCCCGTCGCCAGAACACCCCAACGCACAGTCCCGCTCATGCCGCCCGCCTCACAGAAAAAGGTATCGACCACTACGACTGACCTGAGAGCATAGATGCGGATTCAACGAAGCGGAGACGATGATGCCGGACAGCGGCGTGAGCCGGGCCCAGCAGGAACGACACGAAGAACACACGGTCCACGTACCCCCACCGACCCTCCCCGGCGCCGCCACCGTCACCGCTGCCGCGCGGCGCGCCGGACTCCTGGTCACCCTGGTCCTCGGCGGGCTCACCGCCCTGCCGCCCCTGTCCATGGACATGTACCTGCCGGCGCTGCCCGCGGTCACCGACTCGCTGCACGCCCCGGCCTCGACCGTCCAGCTCACCCTGACCGCCTGTCTCACCGGCATGGCCCTCGGCCAGCTCGTCGCGGGGCCGATGAGCGACCGCTGGGGCCGGCGCAAGCCGCTGCTCCTCGGCATGATCGTCTACGTGATCGCCACCGCGATCTGCGCCTTCGCCCCCTCCGCGGAACTCCTCATCGGCTTCCGCCTGCTGCAGGGCCTGGCCGGCGCGGCCGGCATCGTCATCTCCCGGGCCGTGGTGCGCGACCTCTACGACGGCGACGAGATGGCCAGGTTCTTCTCGACCCTGATGCTCATCTCGGGTGTCGCCCCCGTCATCGCGCCCGTGATCGGCGGACAGGTCCTGCGGTTCACCGACTGGCGCGGCATCTTCGCCGTCCTGACCGTCGTCGGCGTCCTGCTCACCCTCGTCGTCTGGAAGTGGCTGCACGAGACGCTGCCCGAGTCGCAGCGGCACACCGGCGGCGTCGGTGACGCCCTGCGCACCATGCGCGGACTGCTGGCCGACCGGGTGTTCACCGGCTACATGGTCGCGGGCAGCCTCGCCTTCGCCGCGCTCTTCGCCTACGTAGCGGCCTCGCCCTTCGTCGTGCAGGAGATCTACGGCGCCTCGCCGCAGACCTTCAGCCTGCTCTTCGGGATCAACTCGATCGGCCTGATAGCCGTCGGCCAGATCAACGGCAAGATCCTGGTCGGCCGGGTCAGCCTCGACAAGGCACTCGGCTTCGGCCTCGCGGTCATCTCGCTGGCCGCGATCGCCCTGCTGCTGATGACCTCCGGAGTCTTCGGCGACGTCGGCCTGCTGCCGGTGGCCGCCGGGCTGTTCGTGCTCATGTCGGCCATGGGCCTGGCCATGCCCAACACCAACACCCAGGCCCTGATGCGGACGCGCCACGCCGCCGGGTCGGCCTCCGCCCTGCTCGGTACGTCGTCGTTCCTCATCGGCGCCATCGCCTCACCGCTCGTCGGCATCGCGGGCGAGCGGACGGCCGTGCCCATGGCCGTGGTGCAGGTCGTCTGCGCCCTGTCCGCCATGGCCTGCTTCCTGGTGCTGTGCAGGCCGTGGCGGAACAGGCCCGGGCTGCGGGATCAGCCGACGCGCGGATAACCCGGCAGGCGCAGGCGGTCCTTGGCCCGTCCGGCGGAACACGCGGCTGCCGGACGGGGACTCGTCCGGCAGCCGCGCGTTCGGTCCCGGTCCGTGCCGGACCACCGGGCTGCGGGGGGACGGTCCACTGCGCCTACAATTCGGCGGTGAACGCCACCCTCCCCACCGCGGAAGCCCTGCGCACGGCCCTGGCCGCACTGCTCGACGGGCTGCCGCCCACCCAGGCCGCGCGCGCCGTCGACCGGCTCATCGCCAGCTATCGCGGGACCACCCCCACCGACGCCCCGGTCCTGCGCGACCGCTCGGACGTCGCCGCGTACGCCGCGTACCGGATGCCCGCGACGTTCGAGGCCGTACGCGCCTGCCTCGCCGCGCTGCGCGAAGCCGCACCGGAGTGGGAGCCCGCCACGCACACCGACATCGGGGGCGGTACGGGCGCGGCGAGCTGGGCCGTCGCGGGGGCCTGGGACGGGCCGCGGACCACGGTCCTGGACTGGGCCGAGCCCGCCCTCGCCCTCGGCCGCGAGCTGGCCGACGCCTCCGGCATCCCCGGGCTGCGCGCCGCCACCTGGGAGCGGGCCCGGATCGGGACGGCACTGGAGCTGGCGCCCACGGACCTGGTGACCGTCTCGTACGTCCTCAAGGAGCTCACGCCCGCGGACCGGACCGCGCTGGTGGACGCCGCCGCGGACGCCGCCCGGGCCGTGGTGATCGTCGAACCGGGCACCCCCGACGGCTACGACCGTGTCATCGAGGCCCGCGACCGGCTCGTCGCCGCCGGGCTGACCGTCGCGGCGCCGTGCCCGCACAGCGCCGCCTGCCCCATCGAACCGGGCAAGGACTGGTGCCACTTCTCGGCGCGGGTCAGCCGCTCCTCCCTGCACCGCCAGGTGAAGGGAGGTTCGCTCAGCCACGAGGACGAGAAGTTCAGCTACGTCGTGGCGACCCGCTTCCCCACCGGCCCGGTGCGCGAGCGGGTCACCCGCAGGCCCCAGATCCGCAAGGGCCAGGTACTGCTGGAGCTCTGCACCCGGGACGAGGGCCTCCGGCGCGCCACGGTCACCAAGCGGCACGGCGAGCTGTACCGCGCCGCCCGGGACACCGCGTGGGGGGACCCCTGGCCGCCCCCCGCGCAGCGGGACCTCTAGACCGCGCCCTCCCGGGGCGCGGGCCGGGGCCGCAGCTCCTGGGTGCAGCACTTCACGCTGCCGCCGCCCTTGAGCAGCTCGCCCAGATCCATCGGCACCGGTTCGAAGCCCCGGTCCCGCAGCGGGTCCAGCAGCCCCGTGGCGGCCTGCGGGAGCAGCACGTGACGACCGTCGCTGACCGCGTTGAGGCCCAGCGCCACGGCGTCGGCCTCCTCGGCGACGAGCGCGTCCGGGAAGAGCCGGGCCAGCACGGCCCGGCTCCCCGGCGAGAACGCCCCCGGGTAGTACATGACCTCGTCGGCCGCGTCGTCGAGGACGCACAGCGCCGTGTCCAGGTGGTAGTAGCGCGGGTCCACCAGATCCAGGCCGATCACCGGCCGCCCGAAGAACTCCTGTGCCTCGCCGTGGGACAGCGGACTGGAACGGAAGCCGCGCCCGGCCAGGAGGTACGAGGCGGTCACGGCGAAGTCGCCCTCGCCCTCGTTGACATGGGCCGGCTCATGGATGTCGGTCCAGCCGTCGGTCCGGAACCACTCCCGGTGGGCCTCGGCCTCCGCGTACCGCTCCCGGTACGCGAACAGCGCGCCGAGCACCCGGCCGTCGATCACGGTGGCCCCGTTGGCGGCGAACACCATGTCGGGCAGGTCGGGGCGGGGGGTGAGCAGCTCGACGGTGTGGCCGAGCGAGCGGTACCGGTCGCGCAGATCCTCCCACTGGGTGTTGGCCAGGGGCAGGTCCACGGGTTTCGAGGGGTCCATCCACGGGTTGATGGAGTACGTGACCCTGAAGTGGGCCGGGGCGCACATCAGGTAGCGACGGGGGGTGGCGTCACGGTTCAATGCAGGCTCCTCACGAACGGCAGCGGGGCTGCGGAACGGTGGGATGCGCACGGTCTGTGCGTGCATTCATGGTGCGCCGCTCCCGGCCGTTGCGCAGTGATCCGATCGGGTGGTTCACACGGGGGCGGTCGGGGGCGGCGCAGGCCGGAGCTCCGGACGCGGGCGGGACACACGGCAAGACGATACGTATCGGACCGTGAGGTGTAGGTTGGGCGGATGTCACCGCACAAGGCTCCCGACTCCAGCCGCCGCAGCGACCGCTCCCGCCGCGCGATCTACGACGCGGCCCTCGCCCTCGTCGGCGAGACGGGCTACGCGCGGACGACGATCGAGGGTATCGCCGCCCGCGCCGGGGTCGGCAAGCAGACGATCTACCGCTGGTGGCCCTCGAAGGCCGCCGTCCTCATGGAGGCGTTCCTCGACCTCGCGGCCCGGCAGGCCGAGGAGGCCGAGGGGGAGGGCGAGGGGGAGGGCGAGGGTGGGATCCCGGACACCGGGGACCTGGCGGCCGACCTCCGGCTCGTCCTGCGGGCCACCGTCGACGAACTGAACGACCCCGCCATCGCGGGGCCCACCCGCGCGCTGACCGCCGAGGGCATCGTCGATCCCGACCTCGGCGCCCGGTTCGTCGAGCATCTGCTCGATCCGTCGATCCAGTTGTATGTCACACGCCTGCGCGCCGCGCAGGCGTCGGGCGAGCTGCGCGCGGACATCGATCCGCGCATCGCGCTGGAGCTGCTGATCGCCCCACTCACCCACCGCTGGCTGCTGAGAACCCTGCCGCTCACCCACGCGTACGCGGACGCGATCGTCGACTACGCCCTCGGAGGACTGTCCGCCGAGCCCCGAGGCGGAGCCCCCCGTCCATGACACCCGGTAGCCGACGTCCGCCTCTGCGTGGTGCTCCGGGGACCCCGCTTGGGGACTCTGGCCACTCCAGGAGCAGGATGGTGGGACGATGGACAGGTAACCGCTGAGGTGAGGGGATAGATGGGCGCCGATTCCGGCCGCTTTCGCGGCACAGAGAGCAGGATTTCCCAGTGGCTGCGCCGGCGGCCGAAACCACAGCCGGAAGCCGACGACGCGGCCCGGCTGGCGCTGCTCCTGGCCGTCGCCGAGGCAGGAATGCCGATCTCACCCGCCGCGCATCCGTCCGGTTACCGATGTTCGTGCGAGCGCGTCGGCTGCCCCACCCCCGCCCGGCATCCCGTCTCGTTCGCCTGGCAGACGCAGTCCACGACCGACCGCGACCAGATCGAGCGCTGGGCCGAGGGACAGCCGCTGGCCAACTTCATCACGGCGACGGGCATGGTGCACGACGTGCTCGACGTCCCCCTCCCGGCCGGCCTGGCCGCCCTGGAGCGCCTCATCGAGGCGGGTGTCGACGTCGGTCCCGTGGCCCAGTCCGGTGATGACCGGATCCTCTTCTTCACCGCCACCCGCGGCACCCCCGAGGACGAGGACGAGTGGTGGCCCTGCGAGCTGGACTGCCACCCGGAGACGATGGACGAACATCCGGGGCTCCGCTGGCACTGCCGCGGAAGCCATGTCCTCCTGCCGCCGGCCCGGCTCCCCGGTGAGCTGGACGTGCACTGGATCCGCGGTCCGGAGAACCCGCTGCCGGATCCGCTGAACCTGCTGGAGACGCTCACCGACGCCTGTGCGCGGTACGCGGACTCGGCCGCGGCGAGCGATCTCGACCACGACGCGGTGGGCTGGCCGCTCAGCCGCTGAGGACCGCCCCCGACGGGCGGCGGCCCGAAGGGCAAGGGGCTCCTGCCGCGGTCAGGAGCCCTTCGCGGCGATCAGACCGGGCAGCCTGTTCAGCACCCTGACCTTGCCCCCCGCGTCCCCGGCGCCCCTCTTGGGCACGTAGACCAGCTGGCTGGAGACCCGCTCCTTGGTGAGGGTGGTCCTGACCTCGCCGGTCAGCAGGGCCCTGACGTCCGGGGTGACCGCCGGCCGCAGCCCCTCGGCCGCCGTCTGCCGCTCGAAGTGCTTGCTGCTGAAGAAGACCAGCGCCCCGCCGTCCTCGGTCGTCAGACCCAGGGGAGCGAACGTCCCGGTGTCCAGCGGCTGATCGACGTACTGGAACGAGAAACCCGCCCGCCGGGTGTTCTTCCGCGTGTCCCGCCAGCCCGTGGTCGTCGCCCCCGGGGCGAAGACGTCCGGGGTGCCGTCCTTGAGGTAGTCCGTGTAGGCCGTGCTCAGCTCCGCGGGAGCGGTGGCCAGGGTCGTGTCCGCGTCCCCGCCGGGCACGGGCTGCGCCCAGCCGTCGGCGTCCTTGCGGAACTTCGGGACCTGGGACGGGGGAACGACCGCCAGGTAGGCGGCCTTCCACGGCGCGTCCGCTCCCGCGCGGACGAACACCAGCAGCCAGCGGGTGTCCAGCTTCCCGCCGTCCTGGTCGCGGTTGGAGTCGGTGTCCGCGACGAACCAGCGCGGCCAGCCCGCCTTCTTGGGAATCGTGTACGAGGCGTCGGTCAGCTCCAGCGGCCTGTGCGCCTTGTTGCCGCCCGGGTTGTTCTTCTGACGCGCTGTCAGGCCGGCCTGGTTGATCGCGCCGAGCGAACCGGTCACCCGGTCCGCGTCCAGCGCCGGATCGTACGCCTCGTCCGCCTTGTTGTAGGCGGCGGTGAAGTCCTCCAGGGCCTGCGCGGCCTCAGACTTCGTCGCTCCCGGTACGACTTCCAGTTCGCCGTGCACCGTCACGCAGCCGCTCGCCGTCACGCTCAGCACCGTGACCGTCGCGAGACCCGCCGCCAGTCGACCCAGCCTTCTCATCCGTTGCCTTCTGCGCCTTCTGATCCGTCGTCCGCACTGACCGTCCGAACCCTACCGGGGCGAGGAACAGCGCGAGCGTGGGGATGAGATACAGCGCCCACACCGTGACCTGGAGGACGGTCGGGTCGGCCTGGAAGTTGAAGACGCCCTTGAGCAGGGTGCCGTACCAGCTGTCCGGCGGAATGGTGGTCGTGATGTCGAACGCCTTGTTCCGCAGACCGCCGAGGAAGCGGGCCTCCTGGAGGTCGTGCACCCCGTAGGCGAGCACACCGGCGGCCACGACCACGAGCATGCCGCCCGTCCACGTGAAGAACCTCGACAGATTGATCTTCAGGGCACCCCGGTAGAACAGCCAGCTCAGCACGATCGCGGTCGCTATGCCCAGCAGCACACCCACCAGCGGTGACGAGGAGCCCTCACCGCTCGCCCGCACCGAGGCCCACACGAACAGCGCGGTCTCCAGGCCCTCGCGGCCCACCGCCAGGAAGGCGGTGGCGACCAGTGCGCCGGTACCCATCGCGAGCGCCGCGTCGAGCCTGCCGTGCAGTTCCGCCTTCAGGTGCCGCGCCGTCCGCCGCATCCAGAACACCATCCAGGTCACCAGACCCACGGCGAGGACCGACAGCGAACCACCGAGCATCTCCTGCGCCTCGAACGTCAGCTCCTGGGAGCCGAATTCGAGCACGGCGCCGAAGGCCAGCGAGATGCCGCAGGCGATGCCGATCCCGGTCCACACCGGGCGCAGTGCGTCACGGCGGCCGGTCTTGACCAGGTACGCGACGAGGATGCAGACGACCAGGCCGGCCTCCAGGCCCTCGCGCAGGCCGATCAGATAGTTGCCGAACATGCCGGTCCTTCCACGGTGTCGGTCAGGGAAACGGCCCGGGTCACGAGAACAGTGCCCGGCCCCACCAGTCGTCCTTGTCCCGGACGCCCGGCGGAACGGCGAAGACGGCCGAACCCACGTGCTGGATGTACTCGTTGAGCGCGTCGTGGGCCGCGAGGCTGCGCTGCACCGGCACGAAGCCCCTGCGGACGTCGCGCTGGTAGGCGAGGAAGAACAGTCCGGCGTCGAGCCTGCCCAGGCCGTCCGTACCGTCGGTGAAGGAGTAGCCGCGGCGCAGGATCGTCGCCCCGTCGTTGGTGTCCGGGTGGGCGAGCCGTACGTGCGCGGTCGGCAGCATCGCCTTCAGGAAGGGCTCGTCGCGCTCCGCGGACCTGCCGACCGGAGCGCCCTCGCCCTTGTCCCGGCCGAAGATGTCCTCCTGCTCCTGGAGCGGAGCCCGGTCCCAGGTCTCGATGTGCATGCGGATGCGCCGGGCCACCAGGTACGAACCCCCGGTCATCCACCCGGCGTCGTCCGACCCGCCGACCCACACGTGCTTCTTCAGCGCGGCGGCGTCCGTGCCCGCGATGTTCCGGGTGCCGTCCTTGAAGCCCATCATGTTGCGGGGGGTCTGGGCGTCGGGCGTCGTCGAGGACGTCTTGCCGAAGCCCAGCTGCGACCAGCGGACCGAGGCGCGGCCCATGCCGATCCTGGCGAGGTTGCGGATCGCGTGCACCGCTACCTGCGGGTCGTCCGCGCACGCCTGGACGCACAGGTCGCCGCCGCTGCGGGTGGCGTCGAGGTTGTCGCCGGGGAACTTCGGCAGATCCACCAGCGCCTCGGGGCGCCGGCCGTCCAGGCCGAACCGGCCCCTGGCGAACAGGGACGGGCCGAAGCCGACGGTGAGCGTCAGCCGCGACGGACGCAGGCCCAGGGCCTCGCCCGTGTCGTCCGGCGGCGACTCGGCGAGGCCGCCGTACGCGCCCTCGCCCACGGTGTGCCCGGCCGTCATGCGCTCGGCGGCGCGTGTCCACTCCCGGAGCAGCGCGACCAGCTCGGCCCGGTCCTCGGTCGTCACGTCGAACGACGCGAAGTGCAGCCGGTCCTGTACGGCGGTGGCGATGCCGGCCTGGTGCGGCCCGTGGAACGGCACCGCCGCCCCACTGTCCGCGGCCGGCTCCGGGTCCCCGCCCGCGCGCACGGCGGCGACCGCGCCACCCGCCGCCGCGGCGCCGAGGGCCAGTCCCGCGCCGCCCCAGCCCAGCAGGGCGCGGCGGGACGGGGCCGGCTCCCGCTCCCCGGGGCTCGCCGGCCCCATTACTTCGTCACCGCGGCTGCCAGCTTGGACAGCGGCTCAGCCAGCGCGTTGACGGCGTCGGAGAGCTTCTTGCGGTCCGCCTTGCCGACCTTGTCGTACGAGGTGAAGTCGTAGGAGGTGCGGTCCGCGCGGTAGGTGTCCAGCAGGGTGTTCAGCGACGCGAACTGCTTGTCCAGGGAGGCGGTCAGTGCCGCGTCGTTCTTCGTCGCGATCGGCTTGAGGAGTTCGTAGGACTTCTCGGCGCCTTCGACGTTCGCCTTGAAGTCGACGAGGTCGGTGTGGCTGTAGCGCTCCTCCTCGCCGGTGACCTTGCCGGTGGCGACCTCGTCCAGGAGCTCCTTGGCGCCGTTCGCCATCGAGGTCGGGGTGATCTCGGCCCTGCCGACCCGCTTCTGCCAGTCGGTCAGGTCCGCGAGGAGGAGGGGGGCGAGCGCCTTCTCCTCGGCACCCAGCTTCTCGTCCTGCCACAGCGCCTTCTCCAGGCGGTGCCAGCCGGTCCACTTCTGGCCGTCCTCCAGGCCGTCCTCGCGGACATCGACCTTCGGGTCGATGTCACCGAAGGACTCGGCGACCGGCTCGGTGCGCTCCCAGCCGATGCGGGAGCCGGCGTACGCCTTCTTCGCGGCTTCGACGTCACCCGCGGCCACGGCGTCCGTGAAGGCCTTCACCTTCGGCAGCGTCTCGTCGGCCTGTGCCTGCACGTAGGTGCGGTAGCCGGCGACGGCCGTGTCCATCTCGGGGCTCCGCGCCGCGGACCTGCCGCCGGTGACCTCGACGGTCTGCCGGATGCCCTTGCCCTTCATACCGGGCTTGCAGGCGATCTCGTACGTCCCGGCCTTGATCTCGGCCGTGATCCGCGCCCTGGTCCCGGGGCCGATGTTCTCGCGCTCGGTGACGATGCGGTCGTCCGGGAACAGGACGTACACCTCGGTGACCTTGGACCCCTTGTTCTCCACGGCCAGTTCGACGTGGCCGGCCGGGATGCTCGTCTTCGACACCTCGCAGGAGTCGTCCTTCGCGACGACCTGGACGGCACCGTCCCCCTTGGCGTCGCTCTTCTCGGCGCAGCCCGTGACGGCGGTCAGAGCGGCCACGGTCGCGGCAGCGGTGACGACGGAGAAACGAACGGCTCGCATGCGGGCTCCACGGGGGACGTAAGAACGGGAGGAGGGTGACGAAAGGAGGTGAGGCGGACCTAACTTAACGCTGCCTTACCTGGCGCATACCCGTCACGGAAGTGATTCGGCTCTCACCCGTGGGCAGGGGAAACAGCCTGGTCACGGCCTGTTCATGGGGAACCCACAGGAAGGTCAAACGTGGGTCAAGAGCCCCTTACCGGCACGATGAGCGGCACCCCGGTCCGCGGATGCGGGAACACCTCCACCGGCTGCCGGTACACCTCGCCGAGCAGTGCACCCGTGAACACCTCGGCGGGCGGCCCGGCCACCGCTATCCGGCCGCCGTGCAGCACGGCGGCCCTGTCGGCGTGGGCCGAGGCGAGCCCCAGGTCGTGCAGCACCACCACCACCGCGTCGCCGGCGGCGGCCCGCTCCCGGCAGATCCGCAGCACCAGCTCCTGGTGGCGCAGGTCCAGCGCGGCCGTCGGTTCGTCCAGGAGCAGCAGCGGGGTGCGCTGCGCCAGCACCCGGGCCAGTGCGACCCGAGCCCGCTCACCGCCCGACAGCGCGGAGAACGGGCGGGCGGCGAAGTCCGTGACCTCCGTCGCGGCCATCGCCGTGGCGACGGCCGCGTCGTCCTCGTCCCCC
Organism: Streptomyces clavifer; assembly: GCA_014651175.1. Lineage (GTDB taxonomy): Bacteria > Actinomycetota > Actinomycetes > Streptomycetales > Streptomycetaceae > Streptomyces > Streptomyces clavifer. The sequence goes on from BMWJ01000015.1 coordinate 21,448, forward strand.
CGGGCCGTCCCCGCCCAGGGCGCCCGCCCCATCCGTACGACGTCCTCGACCGGGAACGGGAAGGAGAGCACGGCGGACTGCGGCAGCACGGCCCGGCGCAGGGCGAGTTCGGGGGCCGACCAGGCGGCGGCCGGACGGCCGCCGATGCGCACCTCGCCGCCGGCCGCGGGCAGATCGCCGGCCAGTGCCGCCAGCAGGGTCGACTTCCCGGCCCCGTTCGGTCCCACGAGCGCCAGTACCTCGCCCGCCCGGGCGGCCAGCCCCACGGAGTCGAGGACCTGCCGCCGTCCCAGCCGGACACTCAGCCCGTCCGCCTCGGCGACGGGCGAGCCCGCGGGGACGGGGGAGGGCAGCTCCCGGTCGCGTACCGCGAACAGCCTGCGCACCGGATTCATGCCCAACCACCTTGCTTGCGACGGGTCCTGCGCAGCAGCCAGAAGAAGAACGGACTGCCGAGGAGAGCGGTCAGCACACCGAGCGGCAGCTCGGCGGGATCGGCCACGGTGCGCGCCGCGAGGTCGCCCGCCACGAGCACCAGCGCACCCCCGAGCGCGCTGCCGGGGACGAGGAAGCGGTGGCCGGGGCCGTTGGCCATCCGCAGCAGATGCGGGACGAGCAGGCCCACGAAGGAGATGATCCCGGCGACGGCCACCGCGGCGGCGGTCAGCAGCGCCACGACGAGGACGAGCACGATCCGGAGCCGTTCGACGTCCACTCCCAGATGGCGGGCGGGGCGCTCCCCGAGGGCCAGCAGGTCCAGCTCGCGCGCGTAGAAGGGTGCGACGAGCAGACCGAGCACCGCGCACGGCAGCACCGCGAGCACTTTGGGCCAGGTCGCCTGGGCCAGCGAGCCGAGCTGCCAGAAGGTGATCTGGGTGATCTGCGCGTTGTCCGCGAAGAAGATGAACAGGCCGATCAGCGCACCCGCGAAGGCGTTGACCGCGATACCGGTGAGGATCAGCGTCACCACCTCGGTCCGGCCGCCGGAGCGCGACAGCACGTACACCAGGAGGACGGTGGCCAGGCCGGCGACGAACGCGCAGACCGTGATCGTCCAGTTGCCGAAGAAGTCCAGCCCGAGCGCGATGCAGGCGACCGCGCCGACCGCCGCGCCCGAAGAGATCCCGATGACCCCGGGCTCGGCCAGCGGATTGCCGAACACCCCCTGCATCAGAGCCCCCGCGCAGCCCAGGGAAGCCCCGACGAGCAGGGCGAGGACGACCCTCGGCAGCCGTACGTTCCACAGGACGCTCTCGCCGACCCTGTCCAGCGCCTGCCCGCCGAGGCCGGTCCGGTGCTGGACGGAGGAGAGGACGTCGCCCAGCGGGATGCTGTACGCACCGAGTCCGGCGGAGAGGAGGCAGCCGACGAGGAGCGCGGCGGTCAGCACGACGGTGAGGGTGAACGCCCTGCCGCGCCGCCGGACGGTCCTCACGCCGTCGGTGCCCGCGGGCGAGTGGTGGGCGGCGGCCGTCATGCGCCGTCCCCGCCCGCCGGGTAGAGCTGGTCGACGAGTTCCGCCAGCACCCGGTCGGTGCGCGGCCCGTAGTTGAGCAGTACCCCGTCGTCGATCGAGACGATCCGGCGGTCCATGCCGGCAGGCGTCTCGGCCACACCGGGGATCCTGACGAGGCCGTCGGGACCGCCCACCGAGTCGAGCCCCTTGCTCATGACGAGGATCGCGTCCGGTGCCGCCTCGGCCAGCGCCTCGCTGGTGATGGGGGTGAAGTCCTTCGTCAGCCCGGAGGCACTGCCCGCGTCGACCGCGCCCGCGGCCTCGAGCAGCGAACCGGCGCCGGACTCCCGGCCGCCCAGGAGATAGACCGAGGCCGAGCCGCGCAGGTAGAGGAAGGCGACGCGTGGTCCGGCGCCGTCCTCGTGGGCGGGGATCGTCCGGCGCACGGCGTCGATGCGGGACTCCGTGCGTGCCTTCAGTTCGTCCCCCGAGGACCTCACGCCCAGGGCCGCGGCCACGGTGTCGATCCGGCGGCCCACGTCGGCGAGCTCCTTGGCGGGTTCGACGACGACGAGCGCGATCCCGGCGTCGCGGATCTGGCTGACGGCCTCGGCGGGGCCGGTCGTGGTGTCCGCGAGGACGACCGTCGGCCGCAGGGACAGCACGCTCTCCGCCGAGACGTCGTGAGCGCGGGTCACCACCGGAAGTCTCCGGGCCTGTTCGAAGGTGGCGGTGATGTCGCGGGCCACCACCTGCTCGGCGAATCCGAGGGTGAACACGATCTCGCTGAGCGATCCGGTGAGCGGAACGATCCGGTCGGCGGAGGTCACGGTGACCTCCGCCCCGTCCGCCGACTCCACGGTCACGGGCAGCCGGGGGTCGGGAGCCGTGGCCAGGGGCTCGACAACGTCGGCCGCGGCGGCGGCGGTTGACGCCCCGGCGGGCCCCGCCGCTGGATCTCCGGTGCCGCCGCAGCCGGTGAGCACCGCGGAGAGCACCAGGAGGGCGGCCAGGGATCCGAGCCGTCCGGTGCGTGGCCGTATGCCTCCTCTGCCCGTCGCGGCGGGGTACTGGGGGAAACGCACGGGGCACCGTCCTCGGTGTTTCGGGGTTGTTCGGGAGCTTCGTGACGGAGGGGGTTCCGACACAGACTTGATTGAGGTTAGGTTAGCCTTGCCTTATCCACCAGCCCTCGGAGGGTCTCCATGCCGCCGTCCAGATCCGTCCGCGCGCTCGTCGTCGCGCTTCTCGCGACGCTGGCGGCGACCTTGCTTCCGGCCACCACCGCGCACGCGGCCGGCCGTACGGTGCAGGGCGGCAGGCTGGACTGGGGCATCAAGTCCTCCTTCCAGAGCTACGTCACCGGGCCCGTCGCGCAGGGCGGTTGGAGCCTGACGGGCGGGGCCGCGACGGTCGGCGGAAGCCGGTTCCGCTTCCACTCCGCCACCGGCTCCTACGATCCGGCGGACGGGTCCTTCCGGGCCGGGTTCTCCGGCGGGGTGCGCTTCACAGGCCATCGGAAGGCCGACGGCAGCAGCGAACTCGACCTCACCATCAGCCGCCCCACCGTCCGGATCTCCGGGGGAGGCGGAACCGTCTACGCGGACATGGTCAGCAAGGACCGGGGGAGCGGCCGGGTCACCTCGTCCGCCCAGGTGCCCCTCGCCACGCTCGGCCTCTCCGGGATAGACATGCGGGGCGGATCCACCCCCGTGGCCCTCGACAACATCCCGGCGACGCTGACTTCGCAGGGCGCGACGGCCTTCGCCGGCTACTACGCGGCGGGCACACCGCTCGACCCGGTCAGCCTCTCCGTGGATACGAGCGCCCCGGCCGCGGAGCCGCAGGCCTCCAGGTCCGCCGCCCCGCCGGAGAAGCCGAAGACCTCCGGGAAGCCGAAGACGTCGAAGAAGGAGACCGCGGGCCGCTTCGAGGACGCCGCGGTGGACTGGGGAGTGCGCCGCACCTTCCGGGAGTACGTCACCGGCTCCGTCGGCCGGGGGAAGTGGACGCTCGCCGGGGGAGCCCAGGACGGCGGGGCCCTCTTCCGCTTCCCGAAGGGCACGGGCTCGTACGACGCGGAGGAGGGGACCCTGGACGCGGCCTTCGCCGGCAGCGTCCGCTTCACCGGTGCGGACGGCCTCGACCTGCGACTGGCCGGGGTCGCGGTCCGCGTGGCCTCGGGCAGGGGGACGCTCCTGGCGGACGTCACCAGCAAGGGCGCCACCAGCAAGGACGTCCCGCTGATCACCTTCGCCGCCGGGAAGCTCACCCCGGCGCACGGACTCGCCGTCCTCACCGAGGCCCCCGCGACACTCACCGCCGACGGCTCCAAGGCCTTCGGATCGCTCTACAGGGCCGGCACGGCGATGGACCCGGTCTCGCTGGCCGTCGCCGTCGACGCCGAGGCGGAACTGCCCGCCCTGCCCGACCTGGGCACCGCGGCCGAACCGTCCGGGACACCCGCGACGAAGCCCGCCGCCACCCCGGACGCCCGTCCGGTCGCCGCCGAGTCCACCTCCCGCACCGGCACGTACCTCGCCGCGGGCGGTGGTGCGGCGCTGCTCGCCGCCGTGCTGTACCTGGCGCGCAGGCGCCGTACCGCCCGGAACGCGTGACGAACTCCCCTTCCCGTTCTCTCCCACCACTTCCGTTCCCCAGGAGTCACACCCCATGGCATCCCATCGCCGCCCCGCAGCCCTCGCCGCAGCCGTCGCCACCGCGGCCGCCCTCGGCGCGACGTTCACCCTTCCCGCGCTCGCCGCCGACAGCACGGCCACCGCGGCCGCCACGGCCCCCGTCATGGAGCTGACGGACGGCACGCTGGACTGGGGCTTCAAGGCGTCCTTCCGCAGATACATCGGCGCCGCCGGAAAGATCACCGTCGCGGACGGCGCCACCCAGGCCGCGGGCAACGGGGTGTTCACCTTCGCCAACGGCGAGGGCACCTACGACACGGGCACCCACGGCACGGACACGGCCTTCGACGGCAGCGTCAACTTCAGCGCCCACGGCGGAGTCCTCGACATCACGCTCTCCGACGTGAAGGTCTCCACGGCCGGCACGGGCGGCGCGATCACCGCCGACGTGAAGACCCCGCAGGGCACCCAGGACGACGTCGCGGTCGCGGCGCTCGACCTGTCGAAGGTCCGGCCCGGCCAGGGCGAGGGCGGCGCGATGGTCTTCAAGGACATCCCGGCCACCCTCACCAAGGCCGGCTCGGACGCCGTCGACGGCCAGTACGCCGAGGGCGAGGTGCTCGATCCCGCCACCCTCTCGGTCAAGGCGGTCACCCCGCCGCCGACCGAGGAGCCGACGAAGGAGCCCACGAAGGAACCGACCGAGGAGCCCACGAAGGAGCCGACCGAGGAGCCGACGAAGGAGCCGACGGCCGCGCCCACCGGCGAGCCCACCACGCCGGCGTCCCCGGCGCCGTCCGCGACGGCCACCACCCCGGCCGCCGAACAGGGCGCGGTCGTCGACGGGACCCTGGACTGGGGCGTCAAGAAGTCCTTCCGTACGTACATCACCGGCCCCATCGCCAACGGCAAGGTCGTCACGACGGGCGGCGCCACCGCGTCGGCCGACGGCTACCGCTTCCCCGACGCCACCGGCCGCTTCGACGCGCGGAAGCAGACCCTGGACGCCGCGTTCGGGGGCACGGTGCACTTCCTCGGCCACAAGGACGGCGACGCCTACACGCTCGACCTGTCCCTCACCGGCCTGGAGGTCCGGGTGAAGGGCTCCTCCGGCACGCTGGTCGCCGACGTCACGACCAAGGACCGCGAGACCGGGAAGGTCTCCACCCACACGGGTCTCGCGGTGGCCGATCTGAAGCTGCCCGCCGGTGAACTCGCCGCGAAGGAAGGCGTCGTGACCCTGTCGGGTGTCCCGGCGACCCTGAGCGCCGACGGCGTGAAGGCGTTCGGAGGCATGTACGGGAAGGGCGAGCAGCTCGACGCCCTCACCGTCGCGGTCGCGCTCGACGAGGACGCGGAACTCCCGGGCGGCACCAGTGGCACCAGCGGCACGGGCTCGACCGGCGGCGGCTCCACGACAGGCGGCTCCACGACCGGCGGTACGGTCGGCGGCTCGACGACCGGCGGTACGGTCGGCGGCTCCACGACCGCCGGTACCGTCGGCGGCGCGGGCTCCCTCGCCTCCACCGGCGCCGACCTCCCGACCGGCGCACTGATCGCGGCCTCGGGCGTCGTCGTCGCGGCGGGCGCGGGCGTCGTGATCGCGGCACGCCGTCGCCGCACCGTCTGATCCGGGCGGCACGGCACGCCGCGGGGCCGCACCGGCACGCCACCGGTGCGGCCCTGCGGCGTCACGGACCGTCGCACGGTGCTTGAATGCCCACGTGAACGAGTTCGACGTACCCGAAGGCATCGACGTACTGCGCGTGTTCTGCGCCCCGGACGGACGGCACGGCAACGCGCTCGGCGTCGTACGGGACGGGCGCAGGTACCCCGACAACGAGTCCCGGCAGGCCCTCGCCCGGAAACTCGGCTTCAGCGAGACGGCGTTCGTGGACGACCCGGAGCGCGGGACCGTCGACATCCGCACAGCCGGTCTGCGGCTGCCGTTCGCCGGGCATCCGCTCGTCGGCGCCGCGTGGCTGCTCGACCTGGAGATCCTGGAGCTGCCCGTCGGGGACGTGTTCGCCCGCCAGGACGGCGAGTTCACCTGGATCACGGTGCGGCCGGAATGGGCGCAGCCCAGGGCCCTGGAGCGGTACGCGTCGGTCGCCGAGGTCGAGGCGCTGACGGGGCCGCCGCCCGGTGAGGGCTGGCTCTACGTCTGGGCCTGGGAGGACGAGGCGGCCGGGCGCGTACGGGCGCGGGCGTTCCCCCGGCGGGACGACGGGGTGGAGGAGGACGAGGCGACGGGCGCGGCGGCCATGCTGCTCAGTGTCGAGCTCGGCCGCGCCCTCAACATCACCCAGGGGCGCGGCTCCCAGATCCTCACCGCACCCGCGCCGGACGGCACGGTGGAGGTCGGGGGCCGCGTCGTGCTGGCGGCCAAGGGCTGAGGGCGGCACCCGTACGCCGGCCGGTACCTGAACGACCGGCCGGCGTACGCGTGGGTCAGGCGCTCAGCGGGAAGACCTCGCCGAGCTCACGGAAGACGGCCGTGTTCAGCGCGAAGGCGCGCTTGCACTCGTCGATGATGCGCTGCTTCTCCAGATCGTCGGCGTTCACCGCGTCCAGCAGCTCCCGGTACTCCCGCTTGAACGCGGCCGGGTTGGCGATCCCCTCGAACACGTAGAACCGCACCCCGTCGCCCTTGCGGTCGAAGCCCCAGGTCTTCTCCGCCGTGCCCCGGATGATCTGGCCGCCGGAGAGGTCCCCGAGGTAACGGGTGTAGTGGTGCGCTATGTAACCGGCCGGCCAGTCGCGGGCGCACTCGGCGACCCGCTCCGTGTACGCGGCGGTGGCCGGAAGCGGCTCCAGGCCGTCCCGCCAGCCGTCGCCCCGCAGGTGCGCCAGGTCGCGCTCCAGCTCGGCGGCGCGCATCAGCTCCGGCTGTATGAAAGGACCCGCGACCGGGTCCTCGCGCAGGACCTCCGCACCGTCCTCCAGCGCCCGGTAGACGAACCACAGCTGCTCGGTGTACCGCGCGTAAGCGTCCACCCCGAGCCGCCCGCCGAGCATGTCGCTCATGAAGCTGGAGGACTCCGCCTCCGTGTGCTGCTCGTGCGAGGCGGTGCGGATCAGCGTGGAGAAGGGGGTGGGCGTGGCGCTTGCGTCCAAGGCGGGCCTCCGGGGGCCGAGGGGACGGGAAATCAGGACAGATGCATAAATATCGACGTCGACAGCTGTGCGCGCCGCCGGGCACCGATACGCCGATCCTCCTACTTAGGCTTACCTAAGTCAATATGTTGCCGACGGGCTGTCGGTAAGGGTCCTGGTCCGGCCGCCCTCGGCGGTGCGGTGTCAGGGAAGGGTCAGGATGTCCGCCCCGGTCTCGGTGACCACCAGGGTGTGCTCGAACTGGGCGGTCCGCCTGCGGTCCTTCGTCACCACGGTCCAGCCGTCGTCCCACATGTCGTACTCGTGGGTCCCCAGCGTCAGCATGGGCTCGATGGTGAACGTCATGCCGGGCTGCATCACCGTCGTGGCGTGCGGGCTGTCGTAGTGCGGGATGATGAGGCCGGAGTGGAACGAGGAATTGATCCCGTGCCCGGTGAAGTCGCGCACCACGCCGTACCCGAACCGCTTCGCGTACGACTCGATGACCCGCCCGATCACGTTGATCTGCCGCCCCGGCCGGACGGCCTTGACCGCGCGGTTCAGCGACTCCCGGGTGCGCTCCACGAGCAGCCGCGACTCCTCGTCCACGTCGCCGCAGAGGTAGGTGGCGTTGTTGTCCCCGTGCACGCCGTTGATGTACGCGGTGACGTCGAGGTTCACGATGTCGCCGTCCCGCAGCACGGTGGAGTCGGGGATGCCGTGGCAGATGACCTCGTTGAGCGAGGAGCAGAGCGACTTCGGGAAGCCGCGGTAGCCGAGGGTCGACGGGTAGGCGCCGTGGTCCACCATGAAGTCATGGGCGACCCGGTCGAGTTCGTCGGTCGTGACGCCCGGGGCGATGTGCTTCGCGGCCTCCTCCATCGCCTGCGCGGCGATGCGGCCCGCGATACGCATGCGCTCCACGGTCTCGGAGTCCTGGATCTCCGGCCCGGTGTACGGCGTGGGGGCGGGCTTGCCGACGTACTCGGGGCGCCGGATGTTTCCCGGAACGGAACGGACGGGAGTGATCTCCCCTGGTACGAGAAGTGACTGGCCAGACATACCGGCGAGTCTAACCAGCGTGCCTGGGGCAGCATGGCAGTGAGGAAAGGATCCGACGATGGCCCTGTTCAAGAAGCGTACGGTCGGCAAACCGGGCGAATGGTACTACTGCCTGGAACACAAGAAGGTCGAAGAAGGTCCCGAGTGCCCGGCGAAGGACCGCTTCGGGCCGTACACCTCCCGCGAGGAGGCGCAGCACGCGATGGACACGGCGCGTGAGCGGAACCTCGAGTGGGAGAACGACCCGAAGTGGCACGACCGCACGGACGAGACGCCCGAGGCCTGAGGGGACCGCCTCAGACCCCGGCGGGGTCGGTGGACGCCGCCCGCCTGCGCGCCGCGTCCTCGTCCGTCGCGGAGTCGTACGTGAGCAGCTTCGGCAGCGCCGCAGCCAGCAGCGCGACCGAAGCGACACACGCCACCCCGCCCGTCCATATGGCGGCCCGGGTGCCCGTCCAGCCGGCCATCGCACCGGCCCGGACCTGGCCCAGCTGGGGGCCGACGCTGTACGACAGCACCTCGATGCCCGCGAGCCTGCCCCGCAGCTCGTCCGGGATGGTCTGGTTCCAGATCGTGGAGCGGCCGAGCCCGCTGAGCATGTCACCGGCTCCGGCGACCGCCAGGCACAACAGCACCAGCCACACGTTGCCGAACCATCCCGCCGCGGCGATGGCCAGCCCCCAGACGGCCGCGCCGCCCACGACGAACAGCCCGTGCCGGCGGACCCGCGAGGTCCAGCCGCTGGTCAGCCCCAGCACCAGGGAGCCGACCGCCCCGGCCGCGTACATCAGTCCCAGCGACCATTCGGCGTCCAGCTCGTCCGCGAGGAACGGGAAGATCGTGTTCGGGAAGGCGAAGAGCATCGCCGCGAGATCGATCGCGTACGTCCCCAGCAGGACGGGCCGGCTCCAGGCGTACCGCGCGCCCTCGGCGATGCCCCGCAGGGACGGCTTCTGCGCGTCGTGCGCGGGCGGGGCGGCGGCCAGCCGCAGACACAGCACGACGGACACGGCGAAGGTCACGACGGTGACGCCGTACGCGGTGGCGTGCCCCGCGTACGCGACGACCAGACCCGCCAGCGCGGGGCCGGCGATCGCGCCGGCCTGCCAGCGCAGCGAGTTCAGCGCGGCGGCCGCGGTGAGCTGGTCGTGCGGCACGATGCGGGCCATCAGCGAGTCCAGTGCGGGCCGTTGCAGCCCGGCGAGCGCGGAGACCCCGGCGGCCACGACGTAGAGCGGCCAGAGCGCGGGCTCGGGCGCGAGCGCGTTCGCCAGCAGGACGAGGGCGAGCACCCCGAGTCCCGCCTCGGTGCCCAGGATGACCTTGCGCCGGTCCGCGGAGTCGGCGAGCGCCCCTCCGTACAGCCCGAAGACGATCAGCGGCACGAGCTCCACCGCCCCCATGGCGCCGACGGCGAGCGGCGAACCGGTGAGGTCCTTGATCTGGAGCGGCAGCGCGATGAGCGCCATGAAGCTGCCGAAGTAGGTGATCAGCCCCTGCACCCACAGCAGTCGGAAGTCGGCGGAGGAGCGCCAGGGCGAGAGGTCGGGCAGGAGGCGGGAAGTCACGAGGAGCCATGTTCCGGAGGTCGATGAGCAGCAGGCAACTGTATATCCGGCCCGCGGTCCCCTTCCGGGACCGGGGTGGCGTCCGGGTGCCCGCCCGGCCGGGGCCCCGTCACCAGCGGGCCGGCGGCGGGGCCGTCAGCTGGTCGGCCAGCCGCGACAGCCGGTCCCTGAACGTGCGGCGCCCCCGCGGAGCGGGCGCGCCGTTCTCCCCGGCCGCCGCGCTGACCAGGTGCTGGACCGTGTCCAGGTCGACCTCGTCCCCCGCGGTCACCGTCAGCGCCTCATGGGCGAGCCCGCGCACCTCCGCGTCACCACCGTCCAGCGTCAGCACCGTCGCCCCCGCCCGGCGTGCGTCGTGCACCCGCTCCAGCAGGCCGCCGTCCGGCCGCTCCGGGGCCACCACGAGCAGGGTCTCGCCCCGCCCGGCCGCCTCGATCCGGCCCAGACCCGCCGACAGGTGCGCCGGATCGTCCGGATCCACCCGGTGGCGTACGAGCGTGGGCCGGAGCTGCGGGAGCCCCGACCAGGTGGACTCGTCCACCAGGTGCGCGGCCATGTGCCACGGCTCGTACACCTCGGTCCCCACCAGCAGCAGGCCGCCGCCGCGGGGGACGACCGACGACCGCAGGGTCCGGGCGAACAACCGGGCCGCCGCGGGCCACTCGGTCCCGGCGAGCACCTCACGCAACAACGCGACACGCACAGCATCCATGACCCGGCATCATGCCCCCGACCGTCCTCCGCGCACTGCCGGAACGCGGCAGTCCATCCGTACGGGAGCTGCCGGGACCGGGCCCTGCCGTTCCCCACCGGGCCTGGGACGATGACGCCATGAACACAGCAGACGTCTTCGCCTGGTCCTGGATACTCGGCTGGACCCTCCTGGTCCTGCCGTTGTCCTGCGCGCTCGTGCGCGGCCGGGCCCCCGCGTGGGCGCGCCGCCGGGCCACGCCGCGCATGCTGCGGGCGCGCGGCATCGGAGGCCTGGTCCTCTGGGCGAGTGCCGTGACGTCGTCCGTGTTCCAGCTGACCGGAGCCCTCGCCGACGACCGGTTCCACCTCAGGGTCCTGGCGGGGCCGGTGGCGGTGCTCGCCGCGATCCTCTTCGTCGTCGTGACGGACGTCGCGGAGCGGCGCCGGCGCAGGGTGCCCTTCGCTACCTCGCAGTAGGGTCGGCGCCATGACTACGAATGACAGTGACAGCGCAGCCAAGCCCCCCGCCAAGGACCCCTGGGACCTCCCCGACGTGTCCGGGCTGACCGTCGGCGTCCTGGGCGGAACGGGGCCCCAGGGCCGCGGTCTCGCCTACCGCCTCGCCCGCGCCGGGCAGAAGGTCGTCATCGGCTCCCGCGCCGCCGACCGGGCCGGGGCCGCCGCAGCCGAGCTCGGCCTCGGCGTCGAGGGCGCGGACAACGCGGAGTGCGCGCGCCGCAGCGACATCGTGATCGTCGCCGTGCCGTGGGACGGACACGCCGCGACACTGGAGTCGCTGCGCGAGGAGCTCGCCGGGAAGCTCGTCGTCGACTGCGTCAACCCGCTCGGCTTCGACAAGAAGGGCGCCTACGCCCTGAAGCCCGAGGAGGGCAGCGCCGCCGAGCAGGCCGCCGCCCTGCTGCCGGACTCCCGGGTCACCGCCGCCTTCCACCACCTGTCGGCGGTGCTGCTCCAGGACGAGGCGATCGACGAGATCGACACCGACGTCATGGTGCTGGGCGAGGCACGGGCCGACACCGACACCGTGCAGGCACTCGCGAGCCGCATCCCCGGGATGCGGGGCGTCTTCGCGGGCCGGCTGCGCAACGCGCACCAGGTCGAGTCGCTCGTCGCGAACCTGATCTCGGTCAACCGCCGCTACAAGGCACACGCGGGGTTGCGCACCACCGACGTGTGAGCCCGTGCCCGGAGCCGAAACGGGCATGAGGGACACTGGACGGGACCGCGCACCATCCCCGGACAGGAGCACCAGCCCTCATGCCCCGCCTCGCTCTCTACGCCCTCGCCGTCTGCGTCCTCGCCGTCGCGGCGGCCGTGGTCTCCTTCGTCCAGGGCAGCATCGTCCTCGGGATCGTCTGGGTGCTGATCGTCGGCCTCTCCTCGAACATGACGTGGTTCTACTACCGCAAGCACCGGGCGGAGACGGAAGCGGCCACGAGCTGAGGGCTCACGCCCCCTGCGGCACCACGCAGCCCGGGTCCTGGTCGCCGAACCACTCCTGCCAGAAGCGGTAGGTGTCCAGCCCGCAGTACGTCTCGATCTCGCTGACGCCCAGCCCGCGCAGCAGTGCGTCGACCGCGTCGAAGAAGAAGCCGTTCAACTCCGGGATCCACAGCAGTGCGAACACCGCGATCAGGCCGAACGGCGCGAACGGCTCCACCTGGCGCCGGACCTTGTAGGACAGCCAGGGCTCGATCACGCCGTAGCCGTCCAGGCCCGGGACGGGCAGCGAGTTCAGGATCGCGGCCGTCACCTGGAGCAGCGCGAGGAAGGCCAGCGCCAGGCGGAAGGAGAGCGGCACACCGTCCAGCGCGCCGAGCCAGAACGGCGCCGTGCAGACGACCGCGAACAGGACGTTCGTCAGGGGGCCGGCCGCCGAGATCAGGCTGTGCTTCCAGCGGCCGCTGATCCGGCCCCGCTCGATGTAGACCGCACCGCCCGGCAGACCGATGCCACCCATGATCACGAACAGCACGGGCAGCACGATGCTCAGCAGGGCGTGCGTGTACTTCAGGGGGTTCAGGGTCAGGTAGCCCTTCGCCCCGATCGAGATGTCCCCGCTGTGCAGTGCCGTGCGCGCGTGCGCGTACTCGTGCAGACAGAGCGAGACGATCCAGGCCGCCGTGACGAACAGGAAGACCGCGAAGCCGGTCTGCGCGGCGAAGTCCGTCCACACCGCCCAGCCCGAGACTGCCATGACGGCGACGATCCCGAGGAAGATCGGGCTGACCCGCCGGTCGCTCCGGCGGATTGCGGTGGTCATCGGCGGAACTCCTGATGGCTGGACGGCGGACGGCGAGCCCCGACACTACGGGTGACACAGCGGGAACGTCACGGGGACGGGTGGTAGTTCCACGAAGCGCGCAGCCGTCACGGACAATGGGCGCGTGCACTACAGCATCCTCGGTACCACCCGCGCGTTCCGCGACGACGGCACGGCCGCAGCCCTCGGCGGGGCGCGGCTGCGCGCCCTGCTCACCGTGCTCGCGCTGCGCCCCGGGCGTACGGTCACCGCCGGGGTCCTCGTGGACGAGGTCTGGGACGGCGATCCGCCCGCCGACGCCCCCGGCGCCCTCCAGGCACTCGTGGGCCGGCTCCGGCGCGCGCTCGGCCGGGACGCGGTCGACTCGGTGGACAACGGCTACCGGCTCGCCGCAGCCCCCGACGCGGTGGACCTGTACCGCTTCGAGCGGCTCGCGGGGGAGGGGGCACGGGCCCTGGAGGAGGGTGACGCGGGGCGGGCGGCCGGCGTCCTCGACGACGCGCTCGCCCTGTGGCGCGGGCCCGTCCTCGCCGACCTGCCGGACCGGGCCGTGGCCGCCGCCCGCTGGGAGGCCCGGCGCCTGGACGCGCGCCGCACCCGGATCACCGCGTCCCTCGCCCTGGGCCGCGCCGTCGACGCCCTGCCCGAACTCGCCGCGCTCTGCGCCGACCACCCGATCGACGAACCGCTGCAGGCCCTCCGCATCAGGGCGTTGAGGGGCGCCGGGCGCCCCGCCCAGGCCCTCGAGGCGTACGAGAAGGCGCGGACCCTGCTCGCCGACCGCCTCGGCACCGCACCGGGACCCGAGCTGCGGAAGCTGTACGAGGAACTGCTGCACCAGGACCCGGCCCCTCCGGACCCGGCACCCGCGCGCACGCTCCACGGCAACCTGCGGTCCAGGCTCACCAGCTTCGTCGGCCGCGAGACGGACATCGCCGCCCTGCGCGAGGACCTGTCCCGGTCCCGGCTGATCACCCTGCTCGGCCCCGGCGGCGCCGGCAAGACCAGGCTGTCCCAGGAGGCCGCCGAGGCGGTCGCGGCCTCCTGGCCCGACGGGGTCTGGCTCGCGGAGCTCGCTCCCGTCGACGACCCCGCCGCGGTCGCCGATGCCGTACTGAGCGCGCTCGGTGCCCGGGAGACCGTGCTGCGGGGTGCGGGAGCCGAGGGCATCCGTGCCGTCGAACGCGCGGCGGAAAGGGGCTCCGACCGCCCCGCGAGCGCCGTCGTCCAGCTCACCGAGCACTGCTCCGGGCGCCGCATGCTCCTGCTGCTCGACAACTGCGAGCACGTGATCGAGGCGGCGGCGGAGCTCACCGACCACCTCCTCGCCCACTGCCCCGGCCTCACGGTCCTCGCGACGAGCCGTGAACCCCTCGGTGTCCCCGGCGAGCTGCTGCACCCCGTCGACCCGCTGCCCGACCCCATGGCCCTCCGCCTGCTCGCCGACCGCGGTGCCGCCGCCAGGCCCGGCTTCCGTGTCGACGCCGACGGGGAGACCGCAGCCGCCTGCGCCGAGATCTGCCACCGTCTCGACGGCCTGCCGCTCGCCATCGAACTGGCCGCGGCCCGGCTGCGGATGCTCGGCCCGCGCCAGATCGCCGACCGGCTCGACGACCGCTTCCGCCTGCTCACCAGCGGAAGCCGTACGCTGCTGCCGCGCCAGCAGACCCTGCGGGCCGTCGTCGACTGGTCGTGGGACCTCCTCGACGCGGCCGAACGCGCGGTGCTCCGCAGGCTGTCGGTGTTCGCCGGAGGCTGTGGGCTGACCGCGGCCGAGGAGGTCTGCTCCGTCGCGGGCGTCGACGCACGCGACGTCGCGGCGCTCCTCGGCTCCCTGGTCGACAAGTCCCTGGTCGTCGCGGTCCCCGACAGCGAGGACGGGATGCGGTACCGGCTCCTGGAGACCGTCACCGAGTACGCCTCGGACCGGCTCGACGAGGCCGGGGAGCGGCCCGCCGTCGAACGGCGGCACCTCGTCCACTACCGGGAGCTCGCCCGCCTGACCGACCCCCTGCTCCGCGGTGCGGGGCAGCTGGACGCCATCGCCCTGTTCCAGCGCGAGTACGAGAACCTGCGCACCGCCCTGCGCCGGGCCGAGGCCGCACAGGACGAGCACGAGCTCCTCTGCCTCGTCCTCTCCCTCGGCTGGTACTGGGCGATGCGCGATCTCAGGACCGACGCCCGGCACTGGGCCGACGCGGCGGCGCGCCTCGGCCCCGACCCGTTCGCCGAGCCCGTCGAGCCGGCGCCCTCCCTGCTGGAACGGTGCACCGACAGGCCGCCCCCGATGGAGCCCGAGCAGCTCAAGGAGGCCCGGCGCGGGGCGCGGCTGATCCAACTGGTCAACATGGACCACTCCGGCGACGAATGGGCCAGTGAGGCGGGCAGGCAACGGCTGAAGGTGATCGCCCGGACCTACAAGGTCGGCCAGCCGCAGACGTGCCGTCCACCGGGATCGCTCTGGCTGTTCGCCATCCTCTTCACCGGGAAGGCCGAACGGCTGCGCGAGCTGATGGATGAAACGGTGCGCGCCTGCCGGGAGTTCGGCTACCAGTGGGAGCTCGCCGCAGCCCTCCAGATGCGGGCCAACGTCCTGGCCAACCATCCCGACCGGGTCGACAGGGCCAGGGGCGACGCGGACGAGAGCCTGGACATCTTCGTACGCGTGGGCGACGCCTGGGGTGCCGCCGAAGCGCTCTCCTCCCGGGGGGAGGCCCATGAGCGTGCCGGCGAGTTCGCCGCTGCGGCCGAGGACTTCCGTACCGCGGTCACCTATGCCGAGCAGCTCGGAGCCCAGTCCCAGGTCGCGCTGCTGCGCTCCAGGTGCGCCTCCGCCCTCTGCGAGAACGGCCGGGGCGAGGAGGGGGAGCGCATCCTGCGCGAAGTGCTGGCCGCGGGCCGGCAGACCGGGCACGAGGCGAGGCCCGCCGCCCGGCTCTACCTCGTCACGTGGCTGGGGCGGACCGGCCGTACGGGCGAGGCACGTGAGCACATCGCCACCCTGCGCGAGGAGTTCGGCTCGGAGACGCTGGCGATCTTCGAGGGGTTCGTGCTGGGCATGCTGGCCTGGCTGGACAACCTCGACGGCCGGTACGCCGACGGCCTGGACCGGTCCTTCCGCGCGCTGGTGCAGTCGAGGGGATCGATGTCGCAGATGGTGGCACCCCAGATGCCGGCCCTGCACCTGGCCGTCGTCGCCTGGGCGCTCGGCGGGCTCGGCGGCGAGCGGCGGGGCAGGGACGCGGCGCGGCTGCTCGGCCTGCACGAGGCCCTGCTCCCGGACGGCTACGTGCCGACGGGCTCGGAGCGGCAGAGCCGCGCCCGCGCGGAGGAGACCGTCCGCCGGTGCCTCCCGGACGACGCCGACTTCGACGCCGCGCGCGCCGAGGGCGGCGGCCTCACGCTGGACGAGGCCACCGCCCTGACGGACGCGCACGTGCGGGAGCGGAACGCCACCCCGTGATCAGGTCCGCTTGCGGAACCTGCTGACCGCCAGCGGCCCCGCGACCAGGGTGATGCCCACGGCCCAGGCGAGGGTCACCCACACCGAGTGGGCGACCGGTCCGCCCATCATGAGCCCGCGCACCGCGTCCGCCAGATTCGACAGCGGGTTGACGTCGGTGAACGTCTGGAGCCAGCCCGGCATCGTCTGGGTCGGCGCGAAGATGGACGAACCGAACTGCAGCGGCATCAGCACCAGGAACCCCACTCCCTGAACCGCCTGGGCCGTCTTCATGGCGAGCCCCAGCAGGATGAAGATCCACATGATGGCGGCGGCGAACACCGCCGAGAGCGCGACGGCGGCGAGCAGCCCGGCCACCGAGGTCCCCAGCTCCATACCGAGCGCGAAACCCATGCCGAGCAGGATCAGTGTGGCGATCATCATCCGGCCGAGCTCGACCACGATCTTCGCGATGAGCACCGACGAACGGGCGATCGGCATCGTACGGAACCGGTCCATGACGCCCTTGCGGAAGTCGTCGTTGACGCCGGTGCCGACCGCCGACGCGATGTTCATCCCCATCATCGCCATCAGGCCGGGGACCAGGTAGTTGAGGTACTCCTGCCGGCCGCCGCCCATGCTCCCGCCGACGGACCCGCCGAAGACGTACACGAAGAGCAGGGTGAAGACGATCGGCATCAGGAGGACGTCGAACATCGACTCCGGGTCCTTCTTGATCTGGAGCAGGTTGCGCCGCGCGAGCGCGCCGATGTGCCGCAGGTTGGCGCGCAGCCCGATCCGGCCCTCGTCGGAATGCGTCCGCACCGGTACGGGGCCGGTGGGCGTGGGCGTCAGTGTCGCCGTGCTCATGCCGCGACCTCCTGGGGAATCGTGTCGGTCGGGTGGGTGGACTTCTCGCCCGTGATGGCGAGGAACACCTCGTCCAGGCTGGGCAGGGCGGTGGCGACGTGGGCGAGCGAGAAGCCCCGGTTGCCGAGGAGCCCGATGACGGCGGTCAGCTGCTCGTCGCTGAGGATGGGCACGTACAGCAGTCCCTCGTCGGGGACGGCCTGCGCACCGGCGATCCCGTCGAGCCCGGCCTCCCTGAGCGCCTGTGCCATGGCGGCGAGCTGCGCCGGGTCGGAGGGACGGATCTGCAGGGTGCGGCCGCCGACCTTCGCCTTGAGCTCGTCGACCCCGCCGCTGGCGATGATTCTGCCCTGGTCGATGACGGTGAGCTCGTTGGCGAGCTGCTCGGCCTCCTCCATGTACTGGGTGGTGAGCAGCACGGTCGCCCCCTCCGCGACCATGCGCTGCACCTCGTCCCAGACCTCGTTGCGGGTACGGGGGTCGAGTCCCGTCGTCGGCTCGTCCAGGTAGAGGACGGACGGGCTGCCGATCATCGATGCGGCCAGGTCGAGCCGGCGCCGCATACCGCCGGAGTAGTCCATCGCGGGCCGCTTGGCCGCCTCCGTGAGCGAGAACCGCTCCAGCAGTTCGTCGGCACGGGACCGGGCGGTCTTCCGCGGCAGATCGAGCAGCCGCCCGATCATGTAGAGGTTCTCCCAGCCGGACAGCTTCTCGTCGACCGAGGCGTACTGCCCGGTCAGGCCTATGGTGCGGCGCAGCTGCCGGGGCTGCTTCACCACGTCGTAACCGGCGACGACGGCGTGGCCGGCGTCCGGGACGACCAGGGTGGAGAGGCAGCGTACGAGTGTGGTCTTGCCGGCGCCGTTGGGCCCGAGCACGCCGAGGACGGTGCCCTCGCGCACATCGAGGTCCACGCCGTCCAGCGCCTTGGTCGAGCCGTAGTGCTTGACCAGCCCCCGCACCTCCACGGCGTTCGTGCCGCTCCTGGGGTTCCTGTCGTTTCGCGTCATGTCCCCCATGACACCAGGGGCCACCGACACGTCACCGACAAGCCGCCGACATCGGACCGGCCACAGGGCGACAGCCCGCCGATGGGGGAAGTCGGCGGGCTGTCGGTGGTGCGGCAGTGGTCAGCGGGGTGTCAGTGGAACGTGTGCTCCGCCTGCGGGAACGTTCCGCCGACGACCTCGCCGGCGAACTCCTTCGCGGCGTCCGTGAGCACCTGGCGCAGGTTGGCGTACTGCTTGGTGAAGCGGGGCACCTTGCCGCCGGTGAGTCCGGCCATGTCCGTCCACACCAGCACCTGGGCGTCCGTGTCGGGACCGGCACCGATGCCGATGGTCGGGATGTGCAGGGTGCGGGTCACCTCGGCGGCCAGCTCGGCGGGTACGAGCTCCAGGACGACGGCGAACGCGCCCGCGTCCTGCACCGCCTTCGCGTCGCGCAGCAGCTGCTGCGCGGCCTCCTCGCCGCGGCCCTGCACCCGGTAGCCCATGGTGTTGACGGACTGCGGGGTCAGACCGATGTGGCCCATGACCGGGATGCCGGCCTCGACCAGCAGCCTGATCTGCTCGTGCGACCGCTCGCCGCCCTCCAGCTTGACCGCGCCGACACCGGAGTCCTTGATCAGCCGGGTGGCGTTGCGCAGGGCCTGGACCGGGCTCTCCTGGTACGCGCCGAACGGCAGGTCGGCGACGATGAGCGCGCGCGAGGTGCCCCGTACGACGGCGGCGGACAGCATGGCCATCTCGTCCATCGTGACGGGCACGGTGGTCTCGTACCCGAGGTGGCAGTTGCCCATCGAGTCGCCGACGAGCATGACCGGGATGCCGGCCTCGTCGAACACGGAGGCGGTCATCGCGTCGTAGGCGGTGAGCATGGGCCACTTCTCGCCGCGCTCACTGGCGGCGGCGATGTCGTTGACCGTGATGCGGCGGGTGCTCTTTCCCCCGTACAGCGCCTTGCCGGCGGCGGGGGAGGGACCGGCTGAGGGTGTGGTGGCCTGGTTCTGCGCAGCCTGAATAGACATGGCCTACGGCTCCTTCGTCATCTCGTGGCGCCCTGACGGCGTCCCCGGATCCCTTCCATGGTGGCATCCCGGAGCCGTTCCCGGGAAGTGGGCCCACCGAGCGGGTAAAGACTTACCAATACGAGACGGTGTCGTATTGGAAAGAGGTTAGGGTCGTCGTCATGTCCATACCGTCCGGCGCCCCCGCCGCCGAGTCCCACGTCCCCGAAGCGGTCCACCGCCGCCGCTGGGCGATCCTCGCCGTCCTCATGTTCAGCCTGCTCATCGTCGTGCTGGACAACTCGATCCTGAACGTCGCGGTCAAGACGATCGCCAGCCCCGCGCCGACCGGTATCGGCGCCACCCAGAGCGAGCTCGAGTGGGCGATCAACTCCTACACGCTCGTCTTCGCCGGCCTGCTCTTCACGGCCGGCCTGCTCGGCGACCGCATCGGCCGCAAGAAGGTGCTCCTGGCCGGGATCCTGGTCTTCGGCATCGCCTCCGGCCTGGCCGCGCTCTCCAGCACGCCCGGCGAGCTCATCACCTGGCGCGCCCTGATGGGCTTCGGCGCGGCGTTCGTGATGCCGGCCACGCTCGCGGTCCTGATGAACGTCTTCGAACGCGACGAACAGCCCAAGGCCATCGGTATCTGGGCCGGCAGTGTCGGCCTCGGCATCGCCATCGGCCCGATCACCGGCGGCGTGCTCCTGGAGCACTTCTGGTGGGGCTCGATCTTCCTCGTCAACGTCCCCGTGGTGATCGTCGCACTGATCGCCATGGCCGTCCTCGTACCGGACTCCCGGGACCCGAACCCCGGCCGCGTCGACCCGCCGGGCGTCGTCCTGTCCATCGTCGGCCTGGTCCTGCTGGTGTACGGCATCATCCGCGGGGGCGAGCTCGCCGACTTCACCGATGTCACCGTGCTCGCGCCGTCCCTCGGCGGCCTGGTGGTGCTCGCGGTCTTCGTGTGGCACGAGAAGCGCAGCAGCCACCCGTCCATCGACATCTCGTACTTCCGGAAGCCGGCCTTCTCCGCCGCCGTCACCGCCATCGCGCTGGTGTTCTTCGCGCTGATGGGCGTCACCTTCTTCTCCGCCTTCTACCTGCAGAGCGTGCGCGGCTACAGCGCCCTGCAGTCCGGGCTGCTGATCCTGCCGCTCGCCGTCGCGCAGATGGTCTTCTCGCCGCGCGCCCGGCTGGTCGTCGACCGCTTCGGTACCCGTGCGGTCTGCACCCTCGGCATGCTGCTCGTCGCCGGCGGCCTCGCGGCCTTCGCGCTCTTCGACGCGGACACCCCGGTCTGGGTCATGTGCGCCGTCTTCTTCGTCCAGGGCACCGGGATGGCGCACATCATGCCGCCGGTCACCGTCGCCGTGATGCAGGCCCTGCCCCGCGAACGGGCGGGCTCGGGCTCGGCCATCAACAACACCTTCCGCCAGGTCGGCGGGGCGCTCGGCATCGCCGTGCTCGGGTCGGTGCTGTCCACGGTCTACCGGGGTGACATCGAGGGCCACCTCGGCGGCGTGCCGGCCGCGGCGCGGGACGTGGCGGGCGAGTCGATCGAGGCGACGCTCGGAGTCGCGGCCCGGATGGGCCCGGAGGGCAGGCCGCTCGTCACTGCGGCGAACGACGCGTTCATCTCGGCGATGCACGTCACGGCGCTCGGCTCGGCGGCGGTCGCCCTGATCGGCGCGGTGGTGGTGGGCCTGTTCCTGCCGGGCAGGCAGCGCCTCCCGGACGGGGTCCGGGCCGCCCCCGCGCCGGAGGCCGACCAGGCGCTGACCGGAGGAACCGGGAAGCGGTAGCCGGTGGGCCCGCCCGGGCCACCGGCCGCTCGGTACGGTCCGTCCGGGGCCGGCCGTACCGAGCAGGGCCCCGGGTCGGGGCCCGGCCCGTCGCGCCGCGCCAGCCCCTTGCGCCGGCCGGCGGTCGCACCGGCCCCGCCGGTCGGCGAGAATCGGCGTGCACGGCGAACGGCGGACGGCGGACGGCACGGCGAGAGGTGACTTACGTGCAGGCGGCACAGGACCGGCCCCAGGACCAGACCGTGAGCGGTCAGGGACCTCAGGGCCCTCGCCGCGGACGACCCCGCAGCGCCGCAGTCGAGCGGGCGATCCTCGACGCGGTCGTGGAGCTGCTGGAGGCCGGCGAGCCCCTGGCCGGCCTGTCCATCGAGCGCATCGCGCGCACCGCGGGCGTCGGCAAAGCCACCATCTACCGCCGTTGGAGCGGCAAGGAGGAGCTCTTCGTCGACGTCCTGCGCGACATCGAGCCGGCCGAGCCCACCGTCTCCGGCACAGCGGGCCTCGACGACCTTCGCCTCCTGCTGGAGTCCATGCGCACCCGCGGCCTCGCCCAGCGCTCGTCCGTACTCCTGCACAACGTGTTCGCGCAGATGAAGAGCCACCCCAAGCTGTGGGCCGAGTACCAGGGCACGGTCATCGCGCCTCGCCGCGTCGCGCTGACGGCCGCCGTGCGGCGCGCGGTGGAAGCGGGCGAGCTCCGCGCCGACCTCGACGTGGAGCTGATGAACGACCTCTTTCTCGGCCCGATGCTCGTACGGACCGTGCACCGCCCCGACGCGCCCCTGCCCGAGGACCTCGTCGACCGCATCATCGAGGTACTGCTCCAGGGACTCGCACCGAAACCGCGGGTGACCACCGAGATCCCTGCCACCACCCGGATGTGAGCGTTCCGTCACAAGCCCCCACAACCACCCCGCCGAACGGAACCCGCGACACCACTTCCGTCGTCCTGATGCCCACACGGCCGTCGTCGACGGCAGGAATACCGCCGTCCATCGCCTAGGGTCGTGGGGCGCGGCGATGTGTACGGCAAGGCAGTGAGGAAAGCGCGATGGTGCAGGCGTACAGGGCGGACACCGAGAACGCCGGCCGAGGTCCGCAGGGACCCGGATCCCGCCTGCAGGCCCTGCGCCACAGACTGACGACGGACCGGGGACTCTGGCGGCGCGGCATCCTGCTCGCGCTCTGCTCGGTCCTCCTCACGCTGGTGCTGGTCCTCCACGCGGAGATCCCCAACAGCATCGGCAACACCGGCAGCCTCGTCGAGACCTTCCTGCCCTGGTTCGGCCTCCTCGTGGCGCCCCTGCTGATCCTCGGCCTCCTCCGGCGTTCGGCGACCGCGCTGATCGCCCTGCTGCTGCCGGTCGTCGTCTGGCTGAACGTCTTCGGCGGCCTGCTGTTCGCCGACAAGTCCGGCACCGGCGGCAACCTCACCGTCGCCACGCACAACGTCAACGCGGGCAATCCCGACCCCGCGGGGACCGCCCAGCAGGTCGCGGGCTCCGGTGCGGACGTCGTGGCGCTCCAGGAACTGCCCGGCGGCCAGGTGGCCGCGTACGAGAAGGCCCTCGCCGCCCGCTACCCGCACCACTCGGTGCAGGGCACGGTCGGTCTCTGGAGCAAGTACCCCCTGACGAACTCCCGCCCCGTCGACATCAAGCTGGGCTGGACCCGCGCGATGCGCGCCACGGTCACCACACCGGACGGCCCGATCGCGGTGTACGTGGCTCACCTCCCCTCCGTACGCGTCAAACTGCACGCGGGCTTCACCGCCAACCAGCGGGACAAGAGCGCCGACGCCCTGGGTGAGGCGATCGCCGACGAGCGGCTCGACCGGGTGGCCCTGCTCGGCGACCTCAACGGCACGATGAACGACCGCTCCCTGAACGCGGTCACGGCCCAGATGCGCTCCACCCAGGGCGCGGCCGGCGACGGCTTCGGCTTCAGCTGGCCGGCGTCGTTCCCGATGGCGAGGATCGACCAGATCATGGTCCGCGGAGTGGAACCCCTCTCCTCCTGGACCCTCCCCGCCACGGACAGCGACCACCTCCCGATCGCGGCCCGCATCCAACTCTGAACTCCGGGCCCCGCGCCACCGCGGGGCGGACGCTCTCCCGCCTGTCCGGCCCCGGGTCCGGCGGTCCAGGCTCCAACCGGTCGGCCTGCCGCAGCCTTTCGAGCAAGCCCCGTGACGTCTGCGCCCGCGGCAGCGGTTCGACGCCCGGGCCGCCGGGCCGTGCCGTTCCTGGCCGCGCGCGCCTCGAAGCGCACGGGGTGCGTGGTGTGCGCGCCCCGCACGGGGCACACCGAGGCGCGCCCCGCACGGGTCACACCGAGGCGCGTCCCGGCCTTCCGGCCCCGCGCCGCGGACCTGGGCACCCGGACCGTCCGTGATCTTCGCCACCGGCCGAAGGGGGCGACCACCCTCCCGCGGGCGCCGGAGGGCCGCCCGAATCCGTCCTGACCAGCGGTCCCGGCGTCACCGGGGTACAGAAGCGGGCCGTGTTCACATCTGGTCGCAACGGCCTGTTCACCTCCGGGCATAAATCGTCTGCGACACTTTGTTCCGGACGTATACATAGTCCGGACCGGCAATGAAGCCGACGCTCCCACACCCTTCCGCCACCCGGCCCGACAAGCCGGGCCGCGCGCCTGCCCGAAAGGTCTCTTCCATGCCCCTGGCCCTGCTCGCCCTCGCTGTGAGCGCCTTCGGCATCGGCACCACCGAGTTCGTGATGATGGGCCTGCTGCCCAACGTCGCGGACGATCTGGGAACGTCCGTGCCGACCGCCGGCTACCTCGTCTCCGCGTACGCCATCGGCGTCGTCCTCGGCGCCCCGCTGCTCACCACCCTCGGCTCGCGGGTACCGCGCAAGCGGATGCTCCTGCTGCTGATGGCCCTCTTCACCGTCGGCAACCTCGCCTCGGCCTTCGCCCCCGACTTCGGCTGGCTGCTGGCCGGCCGCTTCCTGGCCGGGTTGCCGCACGGGGCGTTCTTCGGGGTGGGCGCCGTCGTCGCCGCCCGGCTCGTCCCGGACGGCCGGCAGGCCCGCGCCGTCGCGACCATGTTCCTCGGGCTGACCGTCGCCAACATCGTCGGCGTACCGGCGGCCACCCTGCTCGGCCAGCACCTCGGCTGGCGCGCCACGTTCGTCGTCGTCGCGGTGATCGGGCTCGTCGCCATGGCCGCGCTCGCCCGGCTCGTACCGCAGATGCCCACCGAGGCGCACCAGAACGTGCGCCGCGAGATGCGGGCGCTCGGCAACCGGCAGGTACTGCTCGGACTGCTCACCGCGGTCCTCGGCTTCGCCGGTGTCTTCGCCGTCTACTCGTACCTCTCGGCCATGACGACCGAGGCGATGGGCTTCGGCGAGTCCTCGGTGACGCTCGTCCTGGCCCTGTTCGGCATCGGGATGACCCTGGGCGCGCTGGCGGCCGGACCGCTGACGGACCGGGCGCTGCGCCCCACCCTCTACGGGTCGCTGGCCGCGCTGGCCGTCGTCCTGGTGGTCTTCCCGTTCACCGTGCACGTGCAGTGGGCGGCGCTGGTGATGGTGGTGCTGCTCGGCGGCATCGGCTTCATGACCACCACGCCGCTGCAGATGCTGGTGATGAACAAGGCCAAGGACGCCCCCACCCTGGCGTCCGCGTCCAACCACTCGGCCTTCAACCTCGCCAACGCGGGCGGTGCCTGGCTCGGCGGCGTGGCCATCGCGGCGGGCTGGGGCTGGACGTCGCCGGCCCTGGTCGGCGCGGTCCTGGCCGTCGCCGGTCTCGCGGTCGCGGTCACGGCGGGCGTGCTGGACCGGACCCCGGGGACCTCCCGGGTGGTGGCGAGTGCCGCCGGGGTGCGCGACAAGGAGAAGGCCGGGGTGCGCTGACCGCGCATCCCGACCTCAGGAGGCGTACGCCGGACGGTTCCGGCGTACGCCTTTCGTGTCAGCCGTCCTGACGCGGCGGGCGCAGGCCCGCGCGCGTCAGACCGACTCGCGCCACCGGTTCGTGATCGGCAGACGCCGGTCCTTCCCGAAGCCCTTCGGCGAGATCTTCGTGCCCGGCGGGTACTGCCGCCGCTTGTACTCCGCCGTGTCCACCATCCGTAGCGTCTTCGCCACCAGCTCCGGGTCGAAGCCGGCCGCGACGATCGCGTCGAGACCCTGGTCCCGGTCGACGTACATCTCCAGGATCCGGTCCAGCACGTCGTAGTCCGGCAGCGAGTCCGTGTCCACCTGGTCCGGGCGCAGTTCGGCGCTCGGCGGCTTGGTGAGGGAGGACTCCGGGATCGGCGGGGTCTGCCCGCGCTCCTCCGCGGCGCGGTTGCGCCACTTCGCGAGGCGGAACACCGACGTCTTGTACACGTCCTTGATCGGCCCGTACGCGCCGACGGAGTCCCCGTACAGCGTGGAATAGCCCACCGCCAGCTCGGACTTGTTGCCCGGCGCGAGGACGATCTGGCCCTCCTGGTTCGAGACGGCCATCAGCATCGTGCCGCGCAGCCGTGACTGGAGGTTCTCCTCGGCAAGACCGGTGAGCCCCAGCGACCCCATGTACGCGTCGAACATCGGCTCGATCGGCACGGTGCGGAAGTTCAGCCCGGTGCGCCGGGCCAGCTCGGCCGCGTCTCCCCTGGAGTGGTCCGAGGAGTACTTCGACGGCATCGAGATGCCGTACACGTTCGCGGCGCCGAGGGCGTCGCACGCGATGGCCGCGACCAGCGCCGAGTCGATGCCGCCCGAGAGCCCGATCAGCACACTGCTGAAACCGTTCTTCGCGGTGTACGCCCGCAGGCCGACGACCAGCGCCGAGTACAGCTCCTCGTCGTCCTCCAGCCGCTCCGCATAGCCGCCGGCCAGCTCCGGCTCGTACGCCGGAAGGGGCTCTCCGGAGATCACCACGTGGTCGATGCGCAGCCCGTCGTTCACGACCCCGGAGGGGGCCACGGCCGCGGCGGCCGGCAGATCCAGGTCCAGGATCACGCTGCCCTCGGCGAACTGCGGTGCGCGGGCGATCACTTCGCCGTCCTTGTCGACGACGATCGAGTCACCGTCGAAGACCAGCTCGTCCTGACCGCCGATCATCGCCAGATACGCGGTCGTGCAACCGGCCTCCCGGGCACGCCTGCGGACCAGCTCGAGCCGGGTGTCGTCCTTGTCCCGCTCGTACGGCGACGCGTTGATCGACAGCAGCAGCCCGGCCCCGGCGGCCCTGGCTGCCGGGACCCGGCCGCCGTCCTGCCAGAGGTCCTCGCAGATGGCGAGCGCCACGTCGATGCCGTGCACCCGCACGACGGGCATCGAGTCTCCGGGCACGAAGTACCGGAACTCGTCGAACACGCCGTAGTTGGGCAGGTGGTGCTTGGCGAAGTTCAGCGCGACCCGCCCGCGGTGCAGGACCGCCGCGGCGTTGCGCGGGGACCCCGCGGGCTGCCCGTAGCGCACCGCGGCGTGCTCGGAGCGGTCCAGGTAGCCGAGGACGACCGGCAGTTCGCCGAAGCCCTCGTCGACGAGGCGGACC
Source organism: Streptomyces clavifer (assembly GCA_014651175.1). Taxonomy (GTDB): domain Bacteria; phylum Actinomycetota; class Actinomycetes; order Streptomycetales; family Streptomycetaceae; genus Streptomyces; species Streptomyces clavifer. Next base: position 47,885 of record BMWJ01000015.1, read on the forward strand.
GCGAGCGCGCGCAGCGCCGCCCGGGAGGCCTCGACGAACGACGACCGCAGGGCCAGGTCCTCGACCGGGTATCCGGTCAGCACCATCTCGGGGAAGGCCACCAGATGAGCGCCCTGCTCGGCGGCGTGCCGCGTCCAGTGGACGACGGACTCGGAGTTGGCGGCGATGTCACCGACGGTCGAGTCGATCTGATTCAGTGCGAGACGTAGTTGAGGCACGCGGTCCAGTGTAATCGTCTTTCTGACGCGATGTCCTGGCGGGCCTGCCGGGAAACGGATTCCGGCAGGCTTGCGGGGGGTCCGGGGAGCTCACCGCGTGCGGGCCCACGACCCCGCATCCCGACGACCCGGCATCCCGCGACCCCGGCGGCCCACGGCCCGGTGCCCCTCGCGCGCACACGGGACACCGGGCCCGGGACTGCCTCACGGCGGCGGGACGGGAGCGACCTGGTGGCACACCGGGGAGGCGCGACCGCCCCGGGCCGCGGTCGGGGTCAGGAGCGGGAGTAGACCTTCTCCGCCCAGCCGGCGACCTGCTCGTCCGAGAGGTGGAGCGCCAGGTCCGCCTCGCTGATCATGCCGATGAGCTTCTTGTTCTCGACCACGGGGAGCCGACGGATCCGGTGGCTCTGCATCTCCTCCAGCACCGCGTCGACATCGGCTGTCGCATCGATCCAGCGCGGCGTTCCGTCGCAGAGCTCGCCCGCCGTGACCTTCGAGGGGTCGCGCCCCGACGCCACGCACTTGATCACGATGTCGCGGTCGGTGATGATGCCGACCATCCTGTCCTGCTCACCGTTGGCGGAGACGGGCAGTGCCCCCACTTTGTGGTCCCGCATCATCTGCGCGGCGCGGTCCAGCGTTTCGTGGGCCGGGATCCAGTGGGCCCCGGTGTGCATGATGTCCTTGGCGGTCGTCATGGGGATTCCTCCTGCGTGCCGGTGGGCACTGCCGTACGGCCCCGAGCGCAACCATCGTCCTCGGGATCGCCGGGGCACGCGACCGCTGTCACCCGTTCGGGTGCACCCACCCCGGCGCCGGAAGCTTCAGGACCGGGGTGCCGCGCCCCGCGCCGCGAGCATGTCCGCCATCAGGTCCAGCTCGGACCGCTGCCCCTCGACCATGCCCCGGGCGAGCCGCTTCTCCACCCCGACCGTGCACCGCTCGACGCAACCGCGCGCCATCGGGATACCGCCCTTGTGGTGGTCGGTCATCAGCTGCAGGAAGAGGATCTCGGCCCGTTCCCCTTCGGCCCTGCCGAGCCGGGCGAGCTCCGTCCTGGTGGCCATGCCCGGCATCAGGGCCCCGTCATGGGCCGCGAAACCGGCCCCGCCGTGCGCGGTCCCGCCGGTCCCGTGCGAGCCGCCCGCGTCGTGCGAGCCGTGTGCGTCGTGCGGGCCGCCCGCGTCGGGCGAGTCGTGGCCGCCGGACATCCAGGCCATCGGTCCCTGGTCGTCGGGCGCCGTCTTCGGCAGCTCCCACAGGTCCAGCCAGCCGAGCAGCATGCCCCGCTGGTTGGCCTGCGTGTTGGCGATGTCGTACGCCAGCCGCCGTACGTCCTCGTCCCGTGTGCGGTCCCGGACGAGGAAGGACATCTCCACGGCCTGCTGGTGGTGGACGGCCATGTCCCGGGCGAAGCCCGCGTCCGCCGACTCCGCCGACGGCGTACGGGGAGCGGCGGCCGCTCCCTCGTCCCGCGCCGAGGCGATCGTCGCCGCCCCCGCGAACAGCACTGCGAGCGCCACGGCGGAACCCGCCACCCACCGCGTACGCCGGGTGCCTGACGCGCTCACCCGTCGATCCCGCCGGTGCAGGGCGCGCCCGGCTCGGGTGTCTGCGCGCCCTGGACGTACTTCGCGAAGAACTGGGCCACCCGGCGGTCGTCGGCACCGTCCACCGTGACCTGCTTGCCCCAGGCGGTCAGCATGATCGCTCCGTCCTGGCCGGCGTAGGGACTCATCAGCGAGTACGGGGTGCTCCCGACCCGCGACGCGAGCTTGCGCACGTCGCCGTCGGCCGCCTCGTCGTTGTACGTGACCCACACCGCGCCGTGCTCCAGCGAGTGCACCGCGTTGACGTTCCGGACGGCCTTTTCGTATACGACGCCGTCGCAGTTCAGCCAGGCCTGGGCGTGGTCCCCGCCGACCGGCGGCTCCATGGGGTACGCCACGTCGGTGGCGACGTGATTGCGGGTCAGCTTCGCCGCGTCCCACGTCTTCTCGCCCGCGACGGGCTCGGCCGGCAGGCCCCGCTTCCCCTGCTCGGTCGGTTCCGCCTGCTTGGCGTCCTGCGTCCCGGAGTCCGTACCCGAGTCCTTCGAAGAGGTCTCCTCCAGCACCGTGTAGGAGCCGAAAGCGAGCAGACCTGCGACCACGACGGCACCCAGGCCTATGGCGACGACACGATTGCGGCGGCTCCGCGCACGGTCGGCACTGCGCGTCGGGTCGACGGTGGTCCGGTGGTCGAAGCTCATGTCGTCGGGTCCTTCTGCCAAGAAGTAGGGAGGGACGGAACGGGTCGGGAAACGGGTGGGCGCGGGGCCGCGGGCCCGCCGCTGCACCCCTTGCACACCCAGGGCGCCGATCGTAGTGGGTGGCCGAGTGCTTTCTCTCACACCGAGTGCGTAATCTGGGTGAAATCCCGGGTCGTGATACTGGAGTGTCTCCCCTACCCCCGGCGGTGGTGCACGGACCGTCTGAACTGCAAGGATGTGGCTATGGACAAGCAGCAGGAATTCGTCCTCAGGACGCTTGAGGAGCGCGACATCCGCTTCGTACGGCTGTGGTTCACCGATGTTCTCGGTTACCTCAAGTCCGTCGCCGTGGCCCCGGCGGAGCTCGAACAGGCCTTTGACGAGGGCATCGGCTTCGACGGCTCGGCCATCGAGGGCTTCGCCCGCGTATACGAATCGGACATGATCGCCAAGCCGGACCCCGGCACGTTCCAGATCCTGCCGTGGCGCGCGGAGGCCCCGGGGACGGCCCGGATGTTCTGCGACATCCTGATGCCGGACGGCTCGCCGTCCTTCGCCGACCCGCGCTACGTGCTGAAGCGCATCCTCGCCAAGACCTCCGACCTGGGCTTCACCTTCTACACCCACCCGGAGATCGAGTTCTTCCTGCTGAAGAACAAGCCGGTCGACGGCACCCGCCCCACCCCGGCGGACAGTTCCGGCTACTTCGACCACACGCCGCAGAACGTCGGCATGGACTTCCGCCGCCAGGCGATCACCATGCTCGAATCGATGGGCATCTCGGTCGAGTTCAGCCACCACGAGGGCGCCCCGGGCCAGCAGGAGATCGACCTGCGATACGCGGACGCGCTCTCCACCGCCGACAACATCATGACCTTCCGCCTGGTCATGAAGCAGGTCGCGCTGGAGCAGGGCGTCCAGGCGACCTTCATGCCGAAGCCGTTCTCGGAGTACCCGGGCTCCGGTATGCACACCCACCTCTCCCTGTTCGAGGGCGACCGCAACGCGTTCTACGAGTCCGGCGCCGAGTACCAGCTCTCCAAGGTCGGCCGCTCGTTCATCGCGGGCCTCCTGAAGCACGCGGCGGAGATCTCGGCCGTGACGAACCAGTGGGTCAACTCGTACAAGCGCATCTGGGGCGGTTCCTCCCGCTCCGCGGGTGCCGGCGGCGAGGCCCCCTCGTACATCTGCTGGGGGCACAACAACCGCTCCGCGCTGATCCGCGTCCCGATGTACAAGCCCGGCAAGACCGGCTCCGCCCGGGTCGAGGTCCGCTCCATCGACTCCGGCGCCAACCCCTACCTGACGTACGCGGTGCTGCTCGCCGCGGGCCTCAAGGGCATCGAGGAGGGCTACGAACTCCCGGCCGGTGCCGACGACGACGTCTGGGCGCTCTCCGACGCCGAGCGCCGCGCGATGGGCATCGAGCCGCTGCCGCAGAATCTGGGCGAGGCCATCGCGCTGATGGAGAAGAGCGAGCTGGTGGCGGAGACGCTCGGCGAGCACGTCTTCGACTTCTTCCTCCGCAACAAGAAGCAGGAGTGGGAGGAGTACCGCAGCGAGGTCACGGCCTTCGAGCTGAAGGCGCTGCTGCCGGTGCTGTAGGCGCAGGTCCCGTACACATGAACGGCTTCGGGCCGACGGGCACACACCGTCGGCCCGAAGCCGTTTCTCCGCGCGGCCGGTGAGGGGCTGCTCGCGGGACCCCCTGCCCGGCGGTCGTCCGGCGGAGGCGGGACGGAGGTCCGGCGGGGCTCCGGCGCCGGTCCGGTGGTCACGTACCGCGGAGGAACACGCGGGCGCGCGCCGCCGCCCTCAGACGAAGCCGCGGCCCATCTCGTCGAGGATCTCGTCGATCACCGCGCCCGGACCCCGCGCCTCGTCCTCCTCGATCCACAGCCGCATCGCGATCCGCAGCGACGACAGGAACGCCGCGGCCAGGACCAGGGGGCGTACGTCCTCCGCGGCCGGCCCCCGGCGGGAGGCCACCGCCTCGGCCAGGTCCCGTTCCAGAGCGGCGTGGTTGGCGAGCTGGCGGGCGAGCAGTGAGGGATGGCGCATGGCCAGCCGGGTCCGGACGGCCCACTCGCGCTCCGGTGGTGCCATGCGCTGCGAGAACTCGGCCACCGCCGCGCGGAGCGCCGGCCAGGCGTCCTCCTCGGCGGGACGGTTGCGGACCTCCTGGACCAAGGCCCGGATGTGCTCCTCCTCGCCGTACAGGAGCGCGTCCTCCTTGTTGGTGAAGTAGTTGGAGAACGTCCTGCGGGAGATGCCGGCCGCGTCGGCGACCGCCTCCACCGTCACGCGATCGAAGCCGTGCTCGACGGTCAGGCGCAGTGTCGCCTCGTGCACGGCCTGCCGGGTGGCTTCCTTCTTGCGCTCCCGCAGTCCCACAGAGCTGTCCATGACGCCATTATCTACACCTTCAGTATTTTTGCACATTGTGCAATATTGCCCAATGTGCATGTAGGGTGAAGCCTTCCCATTCCTGCCCGAACCTCCGGAGGTTGCGCGTGAGCGCACAAACGGCTGCGCCCACCGACGCCGCGCCCATGGACCACCGCCATGTGATGCGGGCCCTGAGCGGTCTGCTCATCGTGCTGTTCGTGGCGATGATCAGCAGCACGGTGGTCTCCGTCGCCCTCCCGCAGATCATCGGTTCCCTCAACGGCACCCAGTCGCAGTACACCTGGGTCGTCACCGCGATGCTGCTGGCCTCCACGGCCTCCACCCCGATCTGGGGGAAGCTCGCCGACCTGTTCAGCAAGAAGCTGCTGCTGCAGATATCCATCGGCATCTTCGTCGTCGCGTCCGTCGCCTGCGGATTCGCCCAGTCCACCGAGCAGTTGATCGCCTTCCGTGCGGTCCAGGGCCTCGGTATGGGCGCGCTCCAGGTCCTCGTCCAGGTGATCATCGCCGCGATGATCAGCCCCAAGGAGCGGGGCCGCTACAACGGTTACCTCGGCGGCGTCATGGCCGTTGCCACCGTCGGCGGACCGCTGCTCGGCGGGTTCATCACCGACACGTCGTGGCTCGGCTGGCGCTGGTGCTTCTTCATCGCCGTACCGTTCACCCTCGTCGCGTTCGTCATGCTCACCCGCACCCTGCACCTCGCCGAGGTGCGCCGCCCCGACGTCAAGGTCGACTACCTCGGTGCCGCACTGATCGCCGCCGGCGTCAGCCTGCTGCTCCTCTGGGTCACCTTCGTCGGCAACGACTTCGGATGGCTCTCCTGGCAGACCGTCGTCATGGTCGGCGCGAGCGTCGCGATCCTGGGCGCGGCCGTCGCGGTGGAGGCCCGCGTCAAGGAGCCCGTCGTCCCGCTCCACGTCGTGCGCCGCCGCGACCCCGCCCTGGCCATCGTCGCGAGCCTCGCGGTCGGCATGGCGATGTTCGGCGGAGCGGTCTTCCTCGGCCAGTACTTCCAGATCGGCCGCGGCTACTCACCCACCGAGGCCGGGCTGCTCACGATCCCGCTCATGGCCGGTGTGCTCGTCTCGTCGACCGTCGCGGGCCGGCTGGTCTCCAGGACCGGCAAGGTCAAGCCGTACATCATCGCGGGCGTCGTCGTCCTCACCCTCGGCTTCCTGGGACTGTCCACGATCGACCACGAGACCTCGCTGGTCATCGTGTCCCTGGGGATGCTCGCCGTCGGCATCGGGGTCGGCATGTCGATGCAGAACCTGGTGCTCGTCCTCCAGAACACCGTCCCGCTCAGCGAACTCGGCGCGGCCAGCGGTGCGATCACCTTCTTCCGGTCCCTCGGAGGCACGATCGGCGTCTCCGTCCTGGGCGCGGTGCTCGCCAACCAGGTCGCCACGAAGATCGCCGACGGGCTGGCGAAGGCGGGCATCGACCCCGGGGCCCCGGCGTCGAGCGGCTCCACGCTCAACGTGGCGGCGATGCCCCCGCAGATCCAGGAGATCGTGCGCGCGGCGTACGGCGACGCCACCGGGCACATCTTCCTGATCTCGGCCGGCATCGCGGTCGTCGGTGTGATCGCGAGCCTCTTCCTGACCTCGACGAAGCTGCGCGACAGCGTGGACCTGTAGACGCACCACCGCACACACCCGTGCCCAGGCACCCGTGCCCCCGCACCCGTCACGGTGCGGGGGCACAGGCCGTCCCGGCACCCATCCGCACGACGGGCGGGGCGGGTTCGGGCCGGAGCGGCCCGTGCGGACGCGCACCGGCGCGATGAGCACGGGCGGTACGCGGGGCGGCCCGCCCCGTTCCGGTAGTGTGACCCGTCCCGAGACCGGGACCGACCCAGGAGGTGAGACCCATTACCGCTGTCGCAGGTCGGGTGCTCATCCCTCGCCGCCGCGTGCCGGACACGGCATAGGCGACCGCGGAGCGCCCATCGGATTTCCCCGAAAGGCTTCTCCGCATGCCGGAATTCCTGTCACCGCTCACCCCTTCCTCGATCGTCACCACCCTGCGTGCCGCCGGCTGCGTCTTCGCCGAGGACGAGGCCGCGCTCCTTCTCTCCACCGCCTCGGATCCGGCGGAACTCGCCGCCATGGTCGAACGCCGCACCGGTGGTCTGCCCCTCGAACACGTCCTGGGCTGGGCCGAGTTCTGCGGGCTGCGGGTCGTCGTGGACCCGGGGGTCTTCGTGCCCCGTCGTCGTACCGAGTTCCTCGTCCGGCAGGCTGCCGCCCCGGGCTCCGCCGAGGCCGTCGTCGTCGACCTCTGCTGCGGTTCCGGGGCGCTCGGCGCCGCGCTGGCGGCGGTGCTGCCGCGCGTCGAACTGCACGCCACCGACGTCGACCCCGCGGCCGTGCGCTGCGCGCGGCGCAACGTGGGGAGCCTGGGGCAGGTCTACGAGGGCGACCTCTTCGAGCCGCTGCCCGGCTCGCTGCGCGGACGCGTCGACGTCCTGCTGGCCAACGTGCCCTACGTGCCCACGGACGACGTCGACCTGCTGCCCGCGGAGGCGCGCGTCCACGAGCCGCGCGTAGCGCTCGACGGGGGCGGCGACGGGCTCGACGTCCTGCGGCGGGTGGTGGCCGCGGCACCGGAGTGGCTGGCCCCGGGCGGACGGCTGCTGGTCGAGACGAGCGAGCGGCAGGCGGCGCGCGCCGCGCGGACGGTCGGCGACAGCGGACTGGTCGCCCGCGTCGTCGTCTCCGAGGAGCTGTACGCCACCGTCGTGATCGGCACCCGCCCCCGGTAGCCACCGCCCGCGCGCCCGCGGTCAGGCGAACAGCCAGCGCGTCTGGCCGAACGGGTCGCCCTTGGCGAAGCCGAAAGCCGTGCGGGGGGTCACCGCGAAGACCTCCGCACGGCCACCGGCACCGTTGGAGAACATGCCGTCCGTGACACCGAAGTGCCAGTCGGAGCCGTACTTCGCCTCCCATGCCTCGGCCAGCGCGATCAGCCGCGCCTCGTCCGTCACCCGCGCCGCCCTCCCCTCGACCACCACGTCGAAGCCCTCCCCGAGGGCGTTGGCGCCGGTGGTCAGGACGACCTCCGGATTGACGGCCAGATTCCGCGCCTTGCGTTCCGAGGGGCCGGTGCAGAAGTGCAGCGCGCCGTCCGACCACACCCCGATCAGCGGAGTGACGTGCGGGCGGCCGTCCGGCCGGACCGTGGAGAGCCAGTACAGCTCGGCGTCGGTGAGGAGCGCGACCGCCTCCCGCCACGGACGTGCGGCGGCCCCCTCACTGCTGTAGCGGGTGTCCAGCTCCGTCTCGGGGGCGGTGCCCGGAGCGGCAGCGGTGTTCTCGCCCTTGTCGTCGTCCGGCATGGCGAACCTCCTGGAAGCGTCGTGTGTGATCGGTCCGGTCATCGTGTCCACGAAGTACGGACTCCGCCTCCGCGCCCAATTCATCGGTGCACGGCTAGGCTCGGAGGGCGGGCAAGTGTGGTCGGCTGGGGCAGGAGAACACGGAATGACGACGGTGCCGGGACGCAGGAGCAGTACGTTCACCCGACTGCTGAGGCACGGCTTCACCGATCCGTCCGCCGCCGAACGGCTGCTCGACCTCCCTGAGCTCGCCTCCGTACGGTCCGATCCGGTCCTCTTCGACGCCCTCGGTGCCACCTCGGACCCCGACCTCGCCCTGCACAGCCTCGTCCGGCTCGTCGAGGCGGAGGCGACCGACGAGCGGCAGATCCTGCTGGACACGCTCGTCACCGCCAAGCCGCTCCGGGACCGGCTCCTCGGCGTCCTCGGCGCCTCGGAGGCCCTCGGGGACCACCTGGCGCGCCACCCGCGCGACTGGCAGGCGCTCGTCACCTACGAGGCCACCGATCTGCACCCCGGGGTCGCGGAATTCGAGCACATGCTCGCCGATGCCGTCGACCCGGACTCGCTGCGCGTCGCGTACCGCAGGTCCCTGCTGTCCATAGCGGCCCGGGACGTGTGCGGCACGACGGACCTCGTGCAGGTGGCCGCCGAGCTGGCCGACCTGGCGACGGCCACACTGCGGGCCGCCCTCGCCATCGCCCGTACCGCCGCGCCCGCCGACGCCGCCCAGTGCCGGCTCGCGGTCATCGCGATGGGCAAATGCGGTGGGCACGAACTGAACTACGTCTCCGACGTCGACGTCATCTTCGTGGCGGAGCCCGTCGACGGGGCGGAGGGGACGGCCATGCAGGCCGCCACCCGGCTCGCCGCCCACATGATGCGGATCTGCTCCGACACCACCGTCGAGGGCACCATCTGGCCGGTCGACGCCAACCTGCGCCCCGAGGGCCGCAACGGGCCGCTGGTGCGGACCCTGTCCTCGCACCTCGCGTACTACCAGCGCTGGGCCAAGACCTGGGAGTTCCAGGCGCTGCTGAAGGCCCGGCCGGTCGCCGGGGACCCCGAGCTCGGCGCGGAGTACGTCGAGGCCGTCTCGCCCCTGGTGTGGCAGGCCGCCGACCGGGAGAACTTCGTCGGCGACGTCCAGCAGATGCGCCGCCGCGTCGTCGACAACATCCCCGTCGACCGCGTCGACCGCGAACTCAAGCTCGGACCCGGCGGGCTGCGGGACGTCGAATTCGCCGTACAGCTGCTCCAGCTCGTCCACGGGCGCGGCGACAGCACCCTGCGCTCCGGATCCACCCTGACGGCCCTGGCGGCGCTCGCCGACGGCGGGTACGTCGGGCGGACGGACGCGGCGCAGCTGGACGACGCCTACCGCTTCCTGCGCTCCATGGAGCACCGCATCCAGCTCTACCGGCTGCGCCGCACCCACCTCGTTCCCGAGGACGAGGCGGACCTGCGGCGCCTCGGCCGTTCCCTGGGACTGCGTACGGACCCGGTCGCCGAGCTCAACAAGGCGTGGCGGCGGCACGCCTCCGTGGTGCGGCGGCTGCACGAGAAGCTCTTCTACCGGCCCCTGCTCGACGCCGTCGCCCAGCTCGCGCCCGGCGAGAGGCGGCTCAGTGCGAAGGCGGCCGTCGTCCGGCTGGAGGCCCTCGGGTACGCCGATCCGGCGGCCGCACTGCGGCATCTGGAGGCACTGTCGTCGGGGGTGTCCCGCAAGGCGGCCATCCAGCGCACCCTGCTGCCGGTGCTGCTCGGCTGGTTCGCGGACTCCGCCGATCCGGACGCCGGGCTCCTCGGCTTCCGGCAGGTGTCCGACGCACTCGGCAAGACCCCCTGGTACCTGCGGCTGCTGCGGGACGAGGGGGCTGCGGCGGAGAACCTCGCCCGGGTCCTCTCGGCCGGCCGGCTCGCCCCCGACCTGCTCATGCGTGCGCCGGAGGCCGTCGCCATACTCGGCGCCCCGGAAGGGCTGAAGCCGCGTACCCGGGAGAACCTGGACCAGGAGGTGCTGGCCGCGGTCGGCCGGGCGCAGGGCGCCGAGGCGGCCGTCGCGGTGGCGCGCGGGGTGCGGCGGCGGGAGCTGTTCCGCACGACGGCGGCCGACCTCATCGGCTCGTACGGCACCGAGGAGAGCCCGGCGGAGCAGGATCCGGGCGCGCTCGTCGACCGGGTCGGCTCCGCGGTCACCGACCTGAACGCCGCCACCCTCTCGGGGGCCCTGCGCGCAGCGGTCCGCGAGCAGTGGGGCGACACCCTGCCGACCCGCTTCGCGGTCATCGGCATGGGCCGCTTCGGCGGTCACGAGCTGAGCTACGGCTCCGACGCGGACCTCCTGTTCGTGCACGCGCCGCGCGAGGGCGTGAGCGACGAGGAGGCCGCCCGGGCCGCGAACACCGTCATCACGGAGATGCGCAGACTGCTGCAGCTGCCGACGGCCGACCCGCCGCTGCTGATCGACGCCGACCTGCGCCCGGAGGGCAAGAGCGGTCCGCTGGTGCGCACCCTGAAGTCGTACGAGGCCTACTACCGGCGCTGGGCACTCGTCTGGGAGAGCCAGGCGCTGCTGCGCGCGGAGCCGATGGCGGGGGACGAGGACCTGGGGCGCGCGTTCGTCGACCTCATCGATCCGCTCCGCTACCCGGCCGGGGGGCTGGGGGAGGACGCGGTCCGCGAGATCCGCCGGCTCAAGGCGCGCATGGAGTCCGAACGGATGCCGCGGGGCGCCGACCCGACGCTCCACACCAAGCTGGGACGGGGCGGTCTGAGCGACGTCGAGTGGACCGTGCAGCTGATGCAGATGCAGCACGGCTCGGCCGAGCCCGGCCTGCGCACGACCCGCACGCGCGCGGCGCTGGCCGCGGCCTGTGCGGCCGGGCTGATCCCCGCGGAGGAGGCGCAGACCCTGGACGAGGCGTGGGTGCTGGCCGCCCGGGTGCGGAACGCCGTGATGCTGGTACGGGGACGGCCGAGCGACACGTTCCCCTCCAACCCGCGGGAGCTGGCCGCGGTCGGGCGCTACCTCGGGTACGAGCCGGGGCACGCGGGGGACATGCTGGAGGACTACCGGCGGATCACCCGGCGGGCGCGGGCGGTGGTGGAGGAGCGGTTCTACGGGGCGGCCGGCTGAGGAACCGGCGACCGCGCCCGTCCGTGCCGCGCTCCCTGGGCGCCGGACGGGCCGAGGGGGTGTCCCCGGGTGAGGGGGCCGCATCGAGCCGCCCCGGGGGAGGTCAGGCGGAGCCCGGCGGGACCGGGCGAGCCGGGGCCGGATCCGCCGGAGACGCGGCACGGGCCGCGGCCGAGGACACGGGCACCGCCGCGCGCCTTCCCCGGAACGGGAAGCGCGGACGCCCGCGGCCCCCCGTCGGACGCACCCGCTTCGGCAGCCGGTGCGGCAGCGACCCGTACCAGGCGTACGAGACCGCGTAGCCGAACATCAGGCACGCCATCCCGCCCACCGCGTCCAGCCAGAAGTGGTTCGCCGTCGCCACGATCACGACGAGCGTGGCCGTCGGGTACAGCAGCCCCAGGATCCGCGCCCACGGTGCGCTCGCCAGCGCGAAGACGGTCAGACCGCACCACAGCGACCAGCCGATGTGCATCGACGGCATCGCCGCGTACTGGTTCGACATGTGCTTGAAGTTGCCCGAGGCCATCGAACCCCAGGTCTGGTGCACCATCACCGTGTCTATGAAGCCGCCGCCGTTCATCAGGCGGGGCGGGGCCAGCGGGAACAGGTAGTAGCCGAGCAGGGCCACGGCCGTGGTGGCGAAGAGGATCAGACGGCTGGCCGCATAGCGGCCCGGGTGACGGCGGAACAGCCAGATCAGCACACCGATGGTGACCACGAAGTGCAGCGTCGCGTAGTAGTAGTTCATCGACACGATCAGCCATGTCACCGAATTGACGGCCTGGTTGAAGGTCTCCTCGAAGGCGAGTCCCACCGCGTGTTCGAGCGACCAGATCCAGTCGGCGTTGCGCAGGGCCGCGGCCTTCTGCTCGGGCACCGCGTTGCGGACGAGCGAGTACAGCCAGTAGCTCAGCGCGATCAGCAGGATCTCGAACCAGAGACGGGGGTGGCGCGGAGAGCGCAGCGAGCGCAGTCGGCCGTGCCCGACGGTCCGTGTGGACCCGGTGGCCGTCTGTTCGTCCGTGACGGATGACGGGGTGGCCGCAGTGCGGTCTTCCAGTGTGGTCACGTGCGATTCACCCATAGGCGCAGAGTCTGCCAGATACGTCCCCCTCCGCCCGATCATCCTCCGGTCGGGTTCCGGTCGCACATCGTCCCTCTCAGAGAGGAGGACGGGGTCCTGCGGAGGGACCAGGTCCCGAGGCCGTTGAACCGCGGACGACCAGCTCGGGCATGAACACGAACTCGCTGTGCGGCGCGGGCGTGCCGCCGATCTCCTCCAGCAGCGTGCGCACCGACGCCTGACCCATGGCGGTCACCGGCTGCCGGATGGTGGTCAGCGGCGGATCGGTGAACGCTATGAGGGGAGAGTCGTCGTAACCGACCACCGAGAGGTCGCGCGGAACCTGCAGCGACAGCCGGCGGGCCGCCCGGATCGCACCGAGCGCCATCATGTCGCTCGCGCAGACCACCGCCGTGCAGCCGCGCTCCATCAGCGCCGACGCGGCGGCCTGGCCGCCCTCCAGTGTGTACAGGGAGTGCTGGATCAGCTCCTCCACCGCCTCGGCGGTCAGGCCCAGCTGCTCCTGCATCGTGGCGTGGAAGCCCTCGATCTTGCGGAGCACCGGCACGAAGCGCTTGGGGCCGACCGCCAGACCGATGCGCTGATGTCCCAGCGCCACCAGGTGCGTCACCGCGAGCCGCATCGCGGCCCGGTCGTCGGGCGAGATGAACGGGGCCTGCACCTTGGGGGAGAAACCGTTCACCAGGACGAAGGGGACGCCCTGTGCCCGCAGCTGCTCGTAGCGCTGCATGTCGGCCGAGGTGTCGGCGTGCAGACCGGACACGAAGATGATGCCCGAGACCCCGCGGTCCACGAGCATCTCGGTGAGCTCGTCCTCGGTGGAGCCGCCGGGAGTCTGGGTCGCCAGCACCGGTGTGTAGCCCTGCCGGGTCAGCGCCTGTCCGATCACCTGGGCCAGCGCGGGGAAGATCGGGTTCTCGAGCTCGGGGGTGATCAGACCGACCAGGCCGGCGCTGCGCCGACGCAGCCGCACCGGACGCTCGTAACCGAGGACGTCGAGTGCCGCGAGGACGGATTCACGGGTGGTCGCTGCTACACCGGGCTTGCCGTTCAAGACGCGGCTGACCGTCGCTTCGCTGACCCCCGCCTGAGTTGCGATATCGGCAAGCCGTGCGGTCATGGAAGTGGACTGTACCGGGCGCGTGTCGGATTGCCCACCGTGCGCGGTATTCGGGCAGACCGACCCGGCGGCAGCGGTCCGACGGCCTCCTCCCGGCAACATCTTGCAAGACCTTGCGGCCCCGGTCCGTCGGCTGCGGTCGGATCGTCATACCGCCGACTGACCGGGCCTGGCCTGGTGTGGACAGGTGCGGGGCGGTTCCGTCAAGAGGCTTGACGGCAACCTTGAGGACACGCCAATGTAACGATCGCCGGGGCTTGCAGAAATCTTCCGCAAAGTCTTTCGGTCGTCTTTCATCCTTGTTACGTTCACGTCGACCCGGCGCCGCGACGGAGCGGTACGGCAGTTGAAGGAGTTCAGATGCGACGTGGCATAACGGCCACCGCCCTGGTCGCGGCCCTGGCGCTCGCGGCGACCGCCTGCGGCAGTGACGACGAGACCGGCGGGAGCAAGAGCTCGGGCGAGCTCTCCGGCACGGTGACGTGGTGGGACACCTCGAACGTCGGCAGCGAGGACAAGGTCTTCAAGAAGATCGCCGAGGGCTTCGAGAAGAAGCACCCGAAGGTCGACGTCAAGTACGTCAGCGTCCCCTTCGGCGAGGCGCAGAACAAGTTCAAGAACGCCGCGCAGGCCGGCTCCGGTGCCCCGGACGTCATCCGCTCCGAGGTCGCCTGGACCCCCGACTTCGCGAACCTCGGCTACCTCGCGCCGCTGGACGGCACCAGCGCGCTGAAGGACGAGAAGGACTTCCTCGCGCAGGCCGCCGCGTCGACCAAGTACGACGGCAAGACCTACGCGGTTCCGCAGGTCATCGACTCCATGGGCGTCTTCTACAACAAGAAGATCTTCAAGGAGGCCGGCGTCGAGCCGCCCGCGACCATCGCGGACCTGAAGGCCGTCTCCAAGAAGATCAAGGACAAGACCGGCAAGACCGGTCTCTACCTGCGCGGCGACGACCCGTACTACTTCCTGTCCTTCCTCTACGGCGAGGGCGGCGACCTGGTCAACGCCAAGGACAAGGCCGTCACCGTGGACAGCCCCGAGGGCGTCAAGGCGTTCAAGGTCGTCAAGGACCTGGTCGACTCCGGCACGGCGAAGACGGACGCCACGGACGGCTGGGAGAACATGATGCAGTCGTTCAAGAACGGCGACGTCGCGATGATGATCAACGGTCCGTGGGCCGTCGGCGACACGCTGACCGGCAAGGAGTTCACCGACAAGGCGAACCTGGGCATCTCCACGGTGCCGGCCGGCTCGGCCGCGCAGGGCGCCCCGCAGGGCGGCCACAACCTCGCCGTCTACGCGGGCTCCAAGAACCTGGACGCCTCGTACGCCTTCGTCGAGTACATGACCTCGGTGGAGAGCCAGGCGCAGACCGCCGGTGAGCTGAACCTGCTCCCGACCCGCACCTCGGTGTACTCCAAGCAGGAGGCCGCGGACAGCGAGATCGTGCAGTTCTTCAAGCCGGTCGTCGAGACCGCCGTCGAGCGCCCCTGGATCCCCGAGGCGGGCAGCCTCTTCGCCCCGCTCGGCACCGAGTACACCAAGGTCCTCACCGGCCAGACCACGCCCGAGAAGGGCGCCAAGGCGACCGGCGACTCCTACCGCAAGCTCCTCGAGGGCTGGAAGTAACCCAGGAAGGCAGGCCGGCTGATGGCTGTCCACACCAGCCAGTCGGTGGCGAAGGCCGCGGGCGACGATGTCGCCCGCGGCCGGAGCCGCGGTACTGGCAACCCCCCGCCGCCGAGCAGGCTCCGGCGGGCTCTCTCGGTCCACTGGTACGCCTGGACCATGGTCGCCCCGGTCGTGATCGTGATCGGCGTGATCATCGGGTATCCGCTGTTCCGCGGCCTCTGGCTGTCGCTGACCAACGCGGACGAGCGCAACGTCGCCCGGTCGATCGGCGTCAACGAGATCCCCGCCACCTACGAGTTCGTGGGTGTGGACAACTACGTCGACGCACTGACGGGCGGCCAGTTCCTCAGTACGCTCGGCTGGACGCTGGTGTGGACGGTCTCCTGCGTGGGCGTCACCTTCTGCCTCGGCATGGCCCTCGCCAACATCCTCAACCGCAAGATCGCCGGACGCTCCGCCTACCGCATGGCCCTGATCCTGCCCTGGGCCATCCCCGGCTTCGTCTCGGTGTTCGCCTGGCGCTTCCTCTACAACGAGGACCGCGGGCTGCTGAACAAGCTCCTCACCGGGAGCGGCTTCGACGGCATACCCTGGCTGAACGACCCGACCTGGGCCAAGTTCTCCGTCATCGCGGTCAACGTCTGGCTCGGCGTGCCGTTCATCATGGTCGCCCTCCTCGGCGGGCTCCAGTCGATCCCCTCGGAGCAGTACGAGGCCGCCGAGATGGACGGCGCCACCGCCTGGCAGCGGTTCCGCCACGTCACGCTCCCCGGACTGCGCCCGGTGTCCACCACGGTGATCCTGCTCTCCACCATCTGGACCTTCAACATGTTCCCGGTGATCTTCCTGCTGACGCGCGGCGGACCCGGTGAGGCCACCCAGATCCTGGTCACCCAGGCGTACAAATTCTCCTTCGAGATCAGCCCGCGCGACTTCGCGCAGTCCTCCACCTGGGGCGTGCTGATCCTCGTCCTCCTGATGCTCTTCGCCGTGGTCTACCGGCGAGTGCTCCGCACGCAGGGAGACAACTGGTGACCACCTTGACGGAAACCAACGCCCGGCACGCCGTCCGCAAGCCCCGGCTGCGCGGCGACCGCTCCCCGGCCGCCTCGGTGGTCCTGCACCTCACGCTGATCGTCGCGTCCGTGATCGCGGTCTTCCCGGTGCTGTGGGTGCTGCTGACCTCGCTGAAGCCCGCGAAGTTCGCCACGACGACGGACTTCTTCAAGGAAACGACCTTCGAGAACTACTCGAACCTGATCAAGGACACCGAGTTCCTGACCTGGTTCGGCAACTCCGTGGTCATCGCGGGCCTCACCACCGTCCTCGGTGTCTTCGTCTCCGCCACCACCGGTTACGCCGTCAGCCGCTTCCGGTTCCCCGGCAAGCGCGGACTGATGTGGACGCTGCTGATCACCCAGATGTTCCCGGTCGCCGTCCTCATCGTGCCGATCTACAACATCATGGCGAGCATGGGCCTGCTGAACCAGCCGGCCGGTCTCGTCATCACCTACCTCACCATCTCGGTGCCGTTCTGCGCCTGGATGATGAAGGGCTTCTTCGACACGATCCCGCGTGAGATCGACGAGTCGGGACAGGTTGACGGCCTCACCCCGTTCGGCACGTTCTGGCGCCTCATCCTGCCGCTGGCCAAGCCCGGCCTCGCCGTCACCGCCTTCTACTCCTTCATCACCGCCTGGGGCGAGGTGGCGTACGCCTCCGCCTTCATGGTCGGTGACGAGAACCTCACCCTGGCCGGCGGACTGCAGAAGTTCGTCAACCAGTACGGCGCCCAGTGGGGCCCGATGACCGCGGCGTCCGTGCTCATCGCGATCCCGGCCGCACTGGTCTTCCTCTTCGCGCAGAAGCACCTGGTCACCGGCATGTCCGCCGGAGCCGTCAAGGGCTGACCGCGCGCTCGAACCCGTACGACCGCACCCCGTCACGGCGGCGCCGGATCCCCGACCAGGTCCCGGCGCCGCTCCCCACCCAGACACCCAGGGACGACATGACCCAGCACCTCGCTGCCCCCTCCACCGGCACGTCCGCCGACGCCCCGGGCCACCGCACCGGCTGGTGGCAGGACGCGGTGATCTACCAGGTCTATCCACGGAGCTTCGCCGACGGCAACGGCGACGGCATGGGCGATCTCGCGGGCGTCACCGCCCGGCTCCCCTATCTCAGGGACCTCGGCGTCGACGCCGTCTGGCTCAGTCCCTTCTACGCCTCGCCGCAGGCCGACGCGGGCTACGACGTCGCCGACTACCGGGCCATCGACCCGATGTTCGGCACCCTCCTGGACGCCGACGCCCTGATCCGGGACGCCCACGATCTGGGTCTGCGCATCATCGTCGACCTGGTGCCCAACCACTCCTCCGACCAGCACGAGTGGTTCAAGCGCGCCCTCGCCGAGGGCCCCGGCTCCGCGCTGCGGGACCGCTACCACTTCCTCCCCGGCAAGGGCACCGACGGCGAACTCCCGCCCAACGACTGGGAGTCGATCTTCGGCGGTCCCGCCTGGACCCGGACCACGGACCCGGACGGCACTCCGGGCGACTGGTACCTGCACCTCTTCGCGCCCGAGCAGCCCGACTTCAACTGGGAGCGCCCGGCCGTCGCCGACGAGTTCCGCTCGATCCTGCGCTTCTGGCTCGACATGGGCGTCGACGGCTTCCGTGTCGACGTCGCCCACGGCCTCGTCAAGGCGGAGGGGCTGCCGGACCTGGGATCGCACGACCAGCTGAAGCTGCTGGGCAACGATGTCATGCCGTTCTTCGACCAGGACGGTGTGCACGAGATCTACCGCAGCTGGCGCGTCATCCTCGACGAGTACCCCGGTGAGCGCATCGCCGTCGCCGAGGCATGGACCCCCACCGTCGAGCGCACCGCCAACTACGTGCGCCCCGACGAGATGCACCAGGCCTTCAACTTCCAGTACCTGTCGACCGCCTGGGACGCGGCCGAACTGCGCAAGGTCATCGACACCTCGCTCGACGCCATGCGCCCGGTCGGCGCCCCCACCACCTGGGTGCTGTCCAACCACGACGTCACCCGGCACGCCACCCGCTTCGCCAACCCGCCGGGTCTCGGCACCCAGATCCGTACCGCCGGTGACCGGGTGGCGGGACTGCGCAGGGCACGCGCCGCGACCCTGCTGATGCTCGCACTGCCCGGCTCCGCCTACGTCTACCAGGGCGAGGAGCTCGGCCTGCCGGACGTCACCGACCTGCCCGACGAAGCCCGCCAGGACCCGTCGTTCTTCCGCGCCGAGGGACAGGACGGCTTCCGCGACGGATGCCGGGTGCCGATCCCGTGGACCCGCGGGGGCAGCTCGTACGGCTTCGGCGACGGCGGCAGCTGGCTGCCCCAGCCCGACAGCTGGGGCGAGCTCTCCGTCGAGGCGCAGACCGGCACGGAGGGCTCCACGCTGGAGCTGTACCGCGCCGCGATCGCCGCCCGCCGCGCACACCCGGGCCTCGGCGCCGGCACGGACGTCACCTGGCTGGACGCTCCCGAGGGCGTGCTCGTCCTGAGCCGTCCCGGCTTCGTCTGCACCGTCAACACGACGGGCGCCCCGGTACGGATGACGGCCCCCGGCGCCCTGCTGCTGGCCAGCAACCCCGTGACCGTCGAAGGCGACACCTTCGACCTGCCCGCCGACACCACGGTGTGGTGGACGGTGTGACCGTCCCCGCACCCAGGACCGGACCGGCGCTGCGGCTCTCCGACATCGCCGGTCAGGCCGCGGTCAGCGAGGCCACCGTCAGCCGGGTGCTCAACGGGAAGCCGGGCGTCGCGGACACCACGCGTCAGCGGGTGCTCGCGGCGCTCGACATCCTGGGCTACGAACGCCCGGTACGGCTGCGGCAGCGCAGCGCCGGGCTGATCGGACTGGTGACTCCCGAGCTCACCAACCCGATCTTCCCGGCGTTCGCCCAGTCCGTGGAGCAGGTCCTCGCAGGGCACGGCTACACCCCCGTGCTCTGCACCCAACTGCCCGGCGGCGCCACCGAGGACGAGCTGGTCGAACAGCTCGTCGAGCGTGGCGTCGGCGGGATCGTGTTCCTCTCCGGGCTGCACGCGGACACGTCGGCGGATCCGGCACGCTACGCCGCGCTCGCCGACCGCGGCGTGCCGTTCGTCCTGATCAACGGCTACAACGAACGCATCAGCGCCCCGTTCGTCTCGCCCGACGACCAGGCCGCCGTACGCATGGCCGTCAGCCATCTCGCCGAGCTCGGCCACCGCCGGATCGGCCTGGCCATCGGACCGCAGCGCTACGTGCCCTCCCGGCGCAAGGCGGACGGCTTCGTGGACGCGGCCGTGGACGTCCTCGGGATGGAACGCGCGGAGGCCGAACTCCTGGTGTGCTCGACGCTGTTCAGCGTCGAGGGGGGCCAGGTCGCGGCAGGCGCCCTGCTCGACCGCGGCTGCACCGGCATCGTCTGCGGCAGCGACCTGATGGCGCTGGGCGTGGTCCGGGCGGCCCGGGGGAGGGGCCTCGACGTCCCCCGCGACATCTCCGTCGTCGGCTTCGACGACTCGCAGCTCATCGCGTTCACCGACCCGCCGCTGACCACCGTGCGCCAGCCGGTGCAGGCGATGGCGGCGGCGGCCGTGGGCGCCCTGCTGGAGGAGATCGGCGGAAGTCCCGTGCAGCGCACGGAGTACGTGTTCCAGCCCGAGCTCGTGGTGCGCGGGTCGACGGCGGCGGTGCGGAACGCCTGAAGCGCGGTGCGTCGTGGGGCCGGGTCCGGGGGGACCCGGCCCTTCCGCGTTCCGGCGCCGGGGAGCGCGCGTGCGGCGAGTGCGGTCCCGCGGACGATCCGGCATTCCCTGCCAAGGGCTGTCGATTCGACCGGACCGTTCCATGAGTGTTGTCGTGAACCTTGCAAAGCATCCCCGCTCTTGGTTCCCTTCCGTTAGGAAAGTTTCCTAACTGGCAGTCCTTGTGAACGGAGCCCCCCCATGAGCCCGGCACGCTTTCGGATACGCCCAGTCGCTGCCGCGATCGGCGGCGCCTTACTCTTCGCCCTCACCATCACCGCCGCACCGGCCGCACCGGCCGCACCGGCCGCGCCCGCCCCGGACCGAACGGCAGCCACCGCCGGACCCCAGGCGCAGGCAGCCGCCGGGCTGACCGCGGAGATCACCCGGACGTCCACCTGGGACAGCGGCTACGGCGCCGCCGTGACCCTCACCAACAACGGAGACACGGCGGTGAACGGCTGGACCGTCGAGTTCGACCTCCCGGCCGGGACGGACGTCTCCACCCACTGGTCCGCCACCAAGACCCGGCAGGGGCAGCACTACACCTTCACCCACGTCTCCTACAACGGCGCCGTCGCCCCCGGCCGGGCGGCGAGCTTCGGCTTCAACGCCAGCGGTCCCGGGTCGCCCCTCAACTGCACCATCAACGGCGCGCCCTGTGAGGGCGGCGGCACCACCGAGCCGCCGACCGAGCCGCCTGCCGCCGCGAGCCCGGTCGCCGTCAACGGACAGCTCACCGTCTGCGGTACCAAGCTCTGCAACGAGCACGGCAACCCCATCCAGCTGCGCGGCATGAGCAGCCACGGCACGCAGTGGTACCCGCAGTGCCTCACCGGAGGCTCGCTGGACGCCTTGGCGAACGACTGGAAGGCCGACGTCCTGCGCGTCTCCACGTACGTACAGGAGGACGGCTACGAGACCGACCCCGAGCACTTCACGAACCTCGCGAACACCCTCATCCAGCAGGCGACCGACCGCGGAATGTACGTCATCGTCGACTGGCACATGCTCAGCCCGGGTGACCCGAACGCCAACCTCGCCAACGCGCGGAAGTTCTTCACCGACATCGCGAACCGCAACAAGACGAAGAGCAACATCCTCTACGAGATCGCCAACGAACCCAGTGGCGTGAGCTGGCCGCAGATCAAGAGCTACGCGGAGCAGATCATCCCGGTCATCAGGAACATCGACTCCAACGCCCCCGTGCTCGTCGGCACCCGGGCCTGGTCCTCGTTCGGCGTGTCCGAAGGGGCCGGTGAATCCGAGGTCGTGAACAACCAGGTCAGGGCCTCCAACATCATGTACACCTTCCACTTCTACGCCGACTCGCACCGCGACGAGTACCTGGCGACCCTCTCCCGGGCCGCCGACAAGCTCCCCGTGTTCGTCACCGAGTTCGGCACCCAGAACTACTCGGGCGAGGGGGACAACGACTTCGCCATGTCCCAGCGCTACCTCGACCTGATGCAGGCCAAGAAGATCAGCTGGGTCAACTGGAACTTCTCCGACGACCACCGCTCGGGTGCCGTCTTCAAGACCGGCACCTGCGACAGCGGGGGACCCTGGGCCGGCACCTCGTCACTGAAGCCCGCGGGTGTCTGGATCCGTGACCGGATCAGGACCCCGGACGCCTTCCCGACCGGCTGACCCTGCCCGTCCGCCTGCTGCCCGGGGCCTCCCCCTCGGGCAGCAGGTGACGGCGGGTCGGTCAGGCGGTGCGGGACCCGGGTCGCTGGTGCGGGAGGGTCAGCGCTCGGAGGTGTACGTCACGAAGGCTTTCCACGTGGTGGGGGTGAAGCCGAGGTGGGGGCCGGCGGCGCTCTTGGAGTCACGGACACGGATCCGGTCAGCGGCGGGCGCCACCTCGATGCAGTCAGCCTCGCTGCTGTTGCTGCTGTAACTGCTCTTGAACCAGTTCAGCTCATGAACGCCCTCGGCGGAGAGCTCGCTGATCATGTTTCTCCCAGGAGTTGCTCGATGAAGGCCAGCGACTCACGAGGGGCGAGAGCCTGGGCCCGGATCATGCCATATCGCAGCTCAAGGATTCGAAGCTGCCTCGGATCGGAGACCGCCCGACCGTTGAACGCTCCATCAGAGCGCCCAAGGGCAGACCCGTCCTTGAACTTCAGCACCTGCGTCTCCCCATGCATTCCGGCATGCTCGTCGCGGTCGATCGGCATGACCTGGATGGCTACATTCCGCAACTTGCCTACTGATAGCAGGTGTTCGAGCTGGCGGCGCAGAACCATTGTGCCCCCAAGCGGACGCCGTAGCGTCGCTTCCTCCTGCACGAAACTGAGTGCTGGAGCTGGGATCCGCTCGAAGACCGCTTGCCTGGCCACGCGCGCCGCGACCGCTTGCTCGATTTCATCCGGTTGGTACGGGGGGAGCCGCATCTCGAACAACGCCCTCGCATACTCGGCTGTCTGAAGCAGCCCGTGCAGGTTGTGATCTCCGTACGCCAAAAGCTCGACAGCCTGCGCTTCCAGCCTGGCCAGGTCCCGAACCTTCTTCGGGTACCTGACCTCCGCCAGCTCCCGCTTCATCAGGGCGAGCTTCCCGCCCGCCCCCAGCACCTCGTCCGCCCGGTCCAGGAACTCCGGCCGGGGGATGCGACGACCGCCCTCCACCTTGAAGACGAGGTCCTCGCCGTACCCGATCGCGGCCCCGAACTCACCCGCCCGCATGCCCGCCGCCTCCCGCCAGGCCTTGACCTGGCGGCCCACCGTGGCGGCCATGGCTACCCCGGACTCGTCATCGGGATCGACCTCCCAGCCGGGCTCGTCCGCTCCGTCGTGCCCGTGTGCCGTATCCGCCTCGTCCACGCTCATCCGTGCCCCACTTCCGACGCGCCTGCCGTTCCAGCACCAACCTCTGTCGTCCCCCGCGAGTCACCCGGGACAGCCGGGACAGCACTGGACAAGGGCAGGACAATCACCGTACGTAACCTGTCCATTGCTGTTCACGGTACGTGGGCTCGGCCACGCTGAGTGATGTGACCCAAGAAATCACCCGAACCGAACACTCCGCTCCCACCCGGCAGTTCACCGTGCTCCTCTCTCCCACCCGCCGGGGCGCCAGGCTCGCCCGCCTGCTCTCCACGGCCCACCTGGGTGACTGGGGGCTGCCCACGGACCCGGCCGCGCACATCGTGGCCGAACTGGCAGCGAACGCCGCCGTTCACGGGCGCGTACCGGGCAGGGACTTCCGGCTCAGCCTCGCGGTCCACGGCGACGCGCTGCTCCGCATCGAGGTGACCGACACCCGGGGTGAACGGCTGCCGCCTCTGCCCGGAGCCGTCCACGTGCCCTCCGACGACGCGGAGGCGGGGCGCGGCCTGCTGGTTGTCGGAGCGCTCGCGGACCGCTGGGGTGTCGACCTCGGGCCGGCTCCGCGCAAGACGGTCTGGGCCGAACTCGACTTCGTACGGTGACCGCCGCCGGGCCGCGCGAGACCGCGACCGGGTGGCCGTCACGGGTGGCCCATGCTGCACATGACCATGGAGGAACTCCGGTTATCCCGCCGATCGTTCCGCTCTGCTGCCTTTCCTGCTTTGTCACCCGCTCGGATGACATGGCGCGACTGATCTGGATGTGCCGCGGTTTGCCGGCCATATGCTCATCTCCGCTGCCTCGGACAGCGGCGGACCGTGACGCGACACCAGTTCCGGTCGAGGGCCTGACGATCGAGGAAGTCGAGACCTGTCGGCGACCACCTCGCCCCGTACGGGTCTCTGCGCCCCACGCACGAGCCGGCGCCTGCTCCCAGGCCTCGTACACGACCGTCATCCCGTCCCGGGACCGCTCCGACGGCGCCTCCCGCCCCTGCCCGTCCCGGCCGTCGCCGTGACCGGCTCACCGACCTGCCACAGCCGCCTGATCCCGAACGGAAAGCCATGGTCAGCGCACCGCACGAAGCGATGCACCGCATCTTCCAGGAATGCCCGGGCCTCTTCTCCCGGCTCTCCGACGTCCTCGGGCTCGAACTGCCGCCCCTCACGTCCGCAGAACCCCTGACCGTCGACCTCACCGAAACCGAACCACTCGAACGGCGCGTCGACACCCTCCTGCGCATCGAGACGCGGAACGACGGCCCCTTCCTGCTCATCGTCGAAGCCCAGGGCAAGAAGGACCCGGGCAAGACAGCCAGCTGGCCCTACTACGTCACCTACCTGAACAACAAGTACCGGCTCCCCGTCCTGCTCCTCGTGATCTGCCAGGACCACGCGACCGCGGCGTGGGCCGCCCGCCCTCTCACCATCGGCCTGCCCCAATGGCCGACCGTGACCACCCGTCCCCTCGTGGCGGGGCCCCACAACATGCCTGTCATCACGAACGTGGCCGAGGCCCGCAAAGACCTCGCACTCGCCACGCTCTCGGCGATCACCCATGCCGACAATCCGGACGTCGATGCGATACTGAAGACGATGTCCGTCGCTCTGCGCGACACACCGGAATCGATCGCTGAACCCTTCGTCGAACTCATCGCACAGGGCCTGGGCAACCGCCCGGCCGCACAACAGTGGAGGAACCTGGTGGCCGTGGATCTCTCCTTCTACACCTCGCCGCTGTCCGAAGAGATCCGGGATGAGGGCCGCGCGCAGGGCCGCGCCGAAAGTGTTCTGCTCATCCTCGGCGCCCGTGGCATCGACGTCTCCGACGCCACCCGCGACAAGGTCACCGCGTGCGACGACCCTGAGCTCCTTCGTCGTTGGCTGGTGCGTGCGGCGTTCGTCACCGGCTCCGAAGAGATCTTCGGCGAGGAGACCGTCGCCGATCGGTGACGAGTCGTCCCGATGCCGGTTGCCCTGAGTGGCGCACCGGCATCGGCCCCGCCCGCACAGCATCGGAGGAACCTGGTGGCCGATCTCTCCTTCTACATCTCGCCGCTCTCCGAGGAAATCCGGGAAGAGGGCCGCGTTGAAGGCCGCGCGCAGGGCCGCGCGCAGGGCCGCGCGCAGGGCCGCGCCGAGGCCATCCTGCTCATCCTCGGCGCCCGTGGCATCGACGTCACCGAAGCCACCCGCGAGAAGGTCACCACCTGCCGCGACCCGGAACTCCTGCGCCAGTGGCTCACGCGCACAGTCCTCGCCACCACCGCCGAGGAGATCTTCGGTGAGGAGGCCCCCGCCGACCGGTGACCCCACCGGCCCCGCAGGTCGGTGGATCCTTGAGTTCGGTCGGAACACGAGGATGCCGAGGGAGCTGCAGAGCTTCTTCCACGACCTCGGCGTCGACCTCTGCCTGTGTTCCGTCGATGGATGCGAGGACTCGTACTCGTCGTCAAGTCCGGCAAGTCGCTCGGTCAGAACCAGCGCGTGCCCGAAGCCCTGGTGGTTCCGCAAAGCCGGCTCGCGTGGCGTCAGCTCGCAGGCCGGCCAGCACCCGTGCGGCGGCTTCCCGTCCCTCGGCACTGCCCACCGGGTGCAAGGTGAGGCCGAGTTCGTCGAGCGCTTCGGGAAGGAGGCCGGGGACGTCGTACTGCGCCTCCGCGCGTGAGCACGCGGCCCGCATCCGCAGGGCGGGGCTGTCGAGGCCGGCCGTGAGCGCGTCACGGGCAACCGGTAACGACATCGCTCGGACGGATATCGCCGACGCTCCGGAGAGCGGCACGGTCCTGAAGCTCGCGGGCTGCCGGTCCGGTCGGTGTCATCCGCCCACGATGCCGTCACCGGCTCGACGTGCGCCTGAGCTGAACCGATGCGTCACGTTCGGGAGAGGTCCGGAAGTCGGCCCGGGTCGGGCCTGCGGGGAAGCGACTTCCGGACCCCTCCGCGCCGTGACCGGCCCGGTCGGCCGGGCGCGTGGGGCCCGGCGTACCGGGCCCCCGGCCGACCGGGCCGTAGTCGGGATGAATTTAACAGCCCCGCAATAACTTGCGTAAGACCTTGCAGGCAGGAATCTCCATTATTTCGCGGGGGTGATCGGAGCGTAAGCGCGACGTGTCCAGGGGGTTGACCGGGGAAGGCCGGGCTCGTACGGTCTGCTGCACCCCGGTTTTGCATTCTTGCTGCAAGAACCTTCATGAGCCTTGAAGGCACGGCGCGTTGTCATGTGAGGCTGCTCCGCCATCCCCAGTATTTCCCCCACCGCAGGAGGAAAGTCATGGCACGCAGACCCCTGTCTGCCACACTCGCCCTGGCCACCGGTGCCGCCGTGCTCGCCGTCCCCACCGGCCTCGGCACCGCAGGTACCGCCCAGGCGGCCCCGCCCGGCGCGAAGGACGTCACCGCGGTGATGTTCGAGTGGAAGTTCGACTCCGTGGCCAAGGCGTGCACGGACAGTCTCGGTCCGGCCGGCTACGGCTTCGTCCAGGTTTCACCGCCCCAGGAGCACATCCAGGGCAGCCAGTGGTGGACCTCGTACCAGCCCGTCAGCTACAAGATCGCCGGCCGCCTCGGTGACCGGGCGGCGTTCGCCGCCATGGTCAGCACCTGTCACGGCGCGGGCGTCAAGGTCATAGCCGACTCGGTCATCAACCACATGTCGGCCGGCTCGGGCACCGGCACCGGCGGCTCCTCGTACACGAAGTACAACTACCCGGGCGTCTACTCGGTCAGCGACATGAACGACTGCCAGTCGCAGATCAACAACTACGGCGACCGGGGCAACGTCCAGAACTGCGAACTGGTCGGCCTGGCCGACCTGGACACCGGCGAGGACTACGTGCGCGGCCGGATCGCCGGCTACCTCAACGACCTGCTCTCGCTCGGTGTCGACGACTTCCGCATCGACGCCGCCAAGCACATGCCGGCCGGTGACCTCGCCAACATCAAGTCCCGGCTGAGCAACCCGGGCGTCTACTGGAAGCACGAGGCGATCCACGGAGCGGGCGAGGCCGTCTCCCCCTCTGAGTACCTCGGCAGCGGTGACGTCCAGGAGTTCCGTTACGGACGCAGCCTCAAGCAGGTCTTCAACAACGAGAACCTCGCCAACCTGAAGAACTTCGGCGAGGGCTGGGGCTTCATGGAGTCGGGCAGGTCGGCGGTCTTCGTCGACAACCACGACACCGAGCGCGGCGGTGACACGCTGAACTACAAGGACGGCTCCAAGTACACCCTGGCCAGTGTCTTCATGCTGGCCTACCCCTACGGCTCCCCGGACGTCCACTCCGGCTACGAGCTCAGCAACCACGACGCCGGCCCGCCCAACGGCGGCCAGGTGAACGCCTGCTACAGCGACGGCTGGAAGTGCCAGCACGCCTGGCGCGAGATCTCCTCCATGGTCGGCTTCCGCAACGCCGCCCGTGGGCAGGGCGTCTCGAACTGGTGGGACAACGGCGGCGACCAGATCGCCTTCGGCCGCGGCTCCAAGGCGTACGTCGCGATCAACCACGAGGGCTCCTCGCTGACCCGCACGTTCCAGACGTCGCTGGCCGCCGGTGACTACTGCGACGTCCAGTCCGGCAAGGGCGTGACCGTCAACGGATCAGGACAGTTCACCGCCACGCTCGGCTCCGGCACGGCCGTGGCCCTGCACGTGAACGCCCGTACCTGCGCCGGCGGCGGAACCCCCGACCCGGACCCGGGAACCGGCCAGTCCGGCGCCTCCTTCGGGGTCAACGCCACCACCCAGCTCGGCCAGAACATCTACGTCACCGGCAGCCAGGCCGCCCTCGGCAGCTGGGCCCCCGGCAGTGCGCTGAAGCTCGACCCGGCCACGTACCCCGTCTGGAAGCTCGACGTCGCCCTGCCCGCCGGTACGACGTTCGAGTACAAGTACCTCCGCAAGGACGCGAGCGGCAACGTCACCTGGGAGAGCGGTGCCAACCGCACCGCAACCGTGCCGTCCTCCGGCAAGGTCGCGCTGACCGCCGACGTCTGGCGCAGCTGAGCACACCCTGCGGGCCGGGGACGCGCGGCGGCGCGTCCCCGGCCCGCACCCGCTCCACCAGGACCCACCCCTGAAAGTCGAGGAGAACCCGCCCGTGTCCCGAACCACCCTCCGGCGGGGGGCCGTTGCCGCACTGTGCGCGGCGCTGCTGCCCGTCGTCCCGGCGGCCTCAGCGGCTGCCGCACCCAGACCCCCGTCACCGCCCTCGGACGCGAAGCTCGCCAAGGAGCCCGCCCGGCACGACCTCACCCGCGAGCAGTTCTACTTCGTGCTGCCCGACCGGTTCGCCAACGGTGACACCTCCAACGACCGCGGCGGACTGACCGGCTCACGGCTGGAGACCGGCTACGACCCCGCGGACAAGGGCTTCTACCAGGGCGGAGACCTCAAGGGCCTCACCCAGCGCCTCGACTACATCAAGGGCCTCGGCACCACCGCCATCTGGCTCGCCCCGATCTTCAAGAACCGGCCCGTCCAGGGCACCGGGGACAACGCCTCGGCGGGCTACCACGGATACTGGATCACCGACTTCACCCAGGTCGACCCGCACTTCGGCACCAACGCCGACCTGACGAAGCTGATCGACAAGGCCCACGGCAAGGGCATGAAGGTCTTCTTCGACGTCATCACCAACCACACGGCCGACACCGTCGACTACGCCGAGAAGAAGTACGGCTACAAGCCCAAGGGCGCCTTCCCGTACCTCGACGAGGACGGCCGGCCGTTCGACGACACCCGGGGCGTCGAGGAGGTGGACGCCGACTCCTTCCCGTACACCCCGGTGAACACGGGGAAGAAGGTCCCCGCCTGGCTCAACGACTCCACGATGTACCACAACCGGGGCGACTCGACCTACGCGGGCGAGTCCACCGAGTACGGCGACTTCTCCGGCCTCGACGACCTGTGGACCGAGCGTCCCGAGGTCGTCTCCGGCATGGAGAAGATCTACGAGAAGTGGGTGCGCGACTTCGGCATCGACGGTTTCCGCATCGACACCGTCAAGCACGTCGACCTCGACTTCTGGACCCAGTGGGCCACCGCTCTCGACGACTACGCGGCGAAGCGCGGCCGGGACGACTTCTTCATGTTCGGCGAGGTCTACTCCGCCGACACCGCGATCACCTCGCCGTACGTGACACGGGGCAGGCTCGACGCGACCCTCGACTTCCCGTTCCAGGAAGCCGCCCGGCAGTACGCCTCCCAGGGCGCTCCGGCCTCGAAGCTCGCCTCCGTCTACGCGGACGACTACCGCTACACCACGGACAAGGCCAACGCCTACGAGCAGGTGACCTTCCTCGGCAACCACGACATGGGCCGGATCGGCACCTTCCTCGCGCAGGACAATCCGAAGGCCGACGACGCCGAGCTCCTGGAGCGCGCCCGGCTCGCCAACGAGCTGATGTTCCTCGGCCGCGGCAACCCGGTGATCTACTACGGCGACGAGCAGGGCTACACCGGAGCGGGCGGGGACAAGGACTCCCGCCAGACGCTCTTCGCCTCGAAGACCGCCGACTACCTCGACGACGACCAGATCGGCACGGACCGTACGCACGCGTCCGACGCGTACGACGCGACGCACCCGATCTACCGCTCCATAGCGGCCCTGTCGAAGCTCACCCGGGAGCACCCGGCCCTGCGCGACGGCACCCAGACCGAGCGCTACGCGAAGGACTCCGTCCACGCCTTCTCGCGTACGGACGCCAAGCGCCCGTACGAATACCTCGTCGCCACCAACAACGCCACCGAGGCGAAGACGGTCGAGCTCGCCACCGAATCGGCCGGCATGAACTTCCGCACGCTGTACGGCGGTTCCGGAACCGTCCGCAGCGGTTCGGACAAGGCGGTCGAGGTCACGGTGCCGGCGCTGTCCAGCATCGTGCTCCGCGCAGACAAGCAGCTCGGCACCCCCGCCGCCAAGCCCTCGGTCACCCTGAAGGCCCCGGCGGCCGGAGCCACCGGCACCGTGGAGATCAGCGCCGACATCGGCGGCGGCGACCTGAACCGCGTCGTCTTCGCCGCGCAGACCGGCAACGGCACGTGGGTCACCCTCGGCTCCGCCGACCACGCCCCGTACAAGGTCACCCAGCACCTGGACGAGTCGGTGAAGGCCGGCACCGCGCTGCGCTACAAGGCCGTGGTCGTCGACCGGGCCGGACGCACCGCGAGCGCCCTGGCCTCCACCACCGCCGGCCAGGCCCCACCCGCCCCGAAGCCCGTCGCCGTCGCACGCGACCACGCCGTCGTCCACTACCAGCGCGCCGACGGCGACTACGAGGGCTGGCAGCTGAAGTCGGGCGACAGGAGCGCCGACTTCATCGGCCGTGACGCCTACGGCGCCTTCGCCTGGATCGACCTCGCGGAGGGCGCCTCGTCCGTCCCGTACACCGTCGAGAAGGACGGCACCGCAGACGGCCCCGAGCGCACCGTCGACCTCGCGAAGACCGGCCAGGTCTGGGTCGAGCAGGGCAAGGACGGACAGGCCACCGAGGCACCCGAGGCCCCGCCGCAGGACACCGGCAAGGCCGTCCTGCACTACCACCGCGCCGACGGCGACTACGACGGCTGGGGCCTGCACACCTGGACGGGCGCCGCCGCCCCCACGGACTGGGCCAAGCCCCTGCTGCCCGTGCGGACCGACGCCTACGGCGCCACCTACGAGGTGCCGCTCACCGACGGCGCCACCTCGCTCAGCTACATCCTCCACAAGGGCGACGAGAAGGACCTCCCCAGCGACCAGTCCCTCGACATCGCCTCGTACGGGCACGAGGTCTGGATGCTCGGCGGGAAGCCCGGCTACCTGCTGCCGCAGACCGGCGGGGCGCCCGCACCCGACCTCGCCAAGGCCGAGGCCCAGTGGATCGACGCGGACACCGTCGTCTGGAAGGTGAAGGCCACCGACGCCACCAGCCAGCAGCTCGTGTACGCGAAGGACGGAGGCATCTCCGTCGTCGACGGCGCACTCTCCGACGAGGGACAGTGGCTCCGGCTCGGCGCCACCGGACTCACCGACGCGCAGAAGGCGAAGTACCCGCACCTCAAGGACTACCCGGCGTTCACCGTCGACGCCCGCGACCGGGATCGCGTCCGTGAGTCACTGCGCGGCCAGCTGATCGCCACCCAGCGCGCCGCGAACGGCGCCCTGCTCGCCGCCACCGGCGTACAGACCGCGGGCGTGCTGGACGAGCTGTACGGGAAGGCCGCGAGCGGCTCCGCCCTCGGCCCCGTCTTCCGCAAGGGCGGCACGACGCTCTCCGTCTGGGCGCCCACCGCCCGGACCGTCTCGCTCGAGCTCGACGGGAAGAACGTCCCGATGCGGCGCGACGACCGCACCGGTGTCTGGTCGGTGACGGGCAAGAAGTCCTGGACGGGCAAGCCCTACCGCTACGCCGTCCAGGTCTGGGCGCCCACTGTCCAGAAGATGGTCACCAACAAGGTCACCGACCCCTACTCCACCGCCCTGACCGCGGACTCCGCCCGCAGTCTCGTCGTCGACCTCGGAGACCCGGAGCTCGCGCCGCGCGGCTGGTCCGCCCTGAAGAAGCCCGCCGCGGTCCCGATGCGCGACGCGCAGATCCAGGAACTGCACGTCCGTGACTTCTCGATCACGGACACGACCTCGAAGCACCCCGGTGAGTACCTCGCCTTCACCGACACCCGCTCCGACGGGATGAAGCACCTCAAGGAGCTCGCCGACTCCGGCACCAGCTACGTGCACCTGCTGCCCGCCTTCGACATCGGGACGATCCCCGAGAAGAAGTCCGCCCAGCAGAAGCCGGCCTGCGACCTGTCCGTCTACGCCCCCGACTCCGAGGAGCAGCAGGCCTGCGTCGCGTCGGCCGCCGCGAAGGACGGCTTCAACTGGGGCTACGACCCGCTGCACTACACGGTGCCCGAGGGCTCGTACGCCTCCGACCCCGACGGCACGAAGCGCACCACCGAGTTCCGCCGGATGGTCCAGGGACTCAACGGCGCCGGGCTGCGGACCGTCATGGACGTCGTCTACAACCACACCGTCGCCTCCGGCCAGGACGACAAGTCCGTCCTGGACAAGATCGTCCCCGGCTACTACCAGCGGCTCATGGAGGACGGCACCGTCGCCACCTCCACCTGCTGTGCCAACACCGCGCCCGAGAACACCATGATGGGCAAGCTCGTCGTCGACTCGATCGTCACCTGGGCCAAGGACTACAAGGTCGACGGCTTCCGCTTCGACCTCATGGGGCACCACCCCAAGGCCAACATCCTCGCGGTCCGCGAAGCCCTCGACGCGCTGACCGTCGCGAAGGACGGCGTCGACGGCAAGAAGATCATCCTGTACGGCGAGGGCTGGAACTTCGGCGAGATCGCGGACGACGCCCGCTTCGTCCAGGCCACCCAGAAGAACATGGCCGGCACCGGCGTCGCCACCTTCTCCGACCGGGCCCGCGACGCGGTCCGCGGCGGTGGCCCCTTCGACGAGGACCCGCGCGTCCAGGGCTTCGCCTCCGGCCTCTACACCGACCCCAACACCTCGCCCGCCAACGGTACGGAGGCCGAGCAGAAGGCCCGGCTCCTCCACTACCAGGACCTGATCAAGGTCGGGCTCACCGGCAACCTCGCCGACTACACCTTCACCGACACCCGGGGGCGGGAGGTCAAGGGCTCGGCCGTCGACTACAACGGCGCCCCCGCCGGATACGCGGCGGTGCCCGGCGACGCGCTCGCCTACGCCGACGCGCACGACAACGAAACCCTCTATGACGCCCTCGCGTTCAAGCTCCCGGCGGCCACACCGGCCGCCGACCGGGCCCGCATGCAGGTCCTGGCGATGGCGACCGCCGCACTGTCCCAGGGGCCCTCGCTCTCCCAGGCCGGCACCGACCTGCTGCGCTCCAAGTCGCTCGACCGCAACTCCTACGACAGCGGCGACTGGTTCAACGCCCTGCACTGGGACTGCCGCAAGGGCAACGGCTTCGGCCGGGGGCTGCCGCCCGCCGCCGACAACAAGGACAAGTGGACCTACGGCAAGCCGCTGCTCACCGCCCCCGCGCTCACCCCGGGGTGCGCGCAGATCACGGGCGCGTCCGCCGCGTACCAGGACCTGCTCACCATCCGCACCACCGAGAAGGACTTCCGCCTCGCCACCACCGCACAGGTGCAGGACACCCTGTCCTTCCCGCTCTCCGGCAAGGACGAGACACCCGGGGTGGTCACCATGCGGCTGGGCAGGCTCGTCGTCGTCATGAACGCGACCCCCGGGGCCGAGAGCCAGCGCGTCCCCGGGCTGGCCGGCAAGGACTACGCCCTCCACCCGGTCCAGGCGGCAGGCGCGGATCCTACGGTCAAGAAGGCCTCGTACGAAGGGAAAACGGGCAGCTTCACCGTCCCAGGACGCACGGTCGCCGTGTTCTCGCTCCGCTGACCCCTACAGGGCCACGGTGACCGCGGACGTCGGCGAAGGAGCCGAAACAGGACACCGTGCGCGTACGTCCCGACCACACCGGCCGGTCACGGCTCCCATCCCCTGCGGGGGACCGGAGCCGGGGCCGGCCGGTCCGGGCAACAGGGGCCGCACGGCGCCCCGCTGCCCCACCGGCGGACCATGCCCGAGCGTGCCCGGACGGTCACGACGACCACGGCGGCGGACAATCCCGGAGATCCTCCCGGGAACCTTCCCGACACGAGACGACCAGCTCCGCGGTCCGAGGTGTCCGCCTGCCGGGAGCCGCTTGTGCCCCCGCGCCGATCACGAAAGGCTGAGACCGGACACCGCACCCACCCCGCCTCCAGGAGCGCTTGATGCCGCAGATCACCGTCGACTACTCCGCCGAGCTCGACGACAGCTTCGACCGCCGTGGCTTCGCCCTCGCCCTGCACCCCCTGGTCGCCACGACCGTCACCACGAAGATCCCCAACTGCAAGACGAGGTTCCGACGGGTCGACGAGTCCGTCGTCGGGGACGCCCCGGCGGGCGACGCGATCGTGCACGTCTCGATCGCCCTGCTGGCCGGCCGTACCCCGCAGATCAAGGAGCAGCTGACCGAGTCCGTCCTGGAGCTGCTGGCCGCGCATCTGAAGCCCGCCGACAGCCTCGCCGTCCACACCTCGGCCGAGACCAGGGACCTCGACCCGTCCTACCGCAAGCGGTAGGACGCCGCGTCACGGCCGCCGCTGCGCCGGGACGGCCGGAGCGGCGGGCGTCAGGACGGAGAGCCGCGCCAGCAGTTCGCCGAACGGGCCGTCCGCCGGCTCCTGCGCGAAGACCCGCAGCATGGTGCCGGCCACCTCCTGGCTGTACGCGGCGCTCACCGCGGCCAGCGCGGCGAAGTCGTGGACCAGCTGCAGCTCCAGCTCGGCACGCGGGATGCTGCGCCGCCCCTCCAGCCAGAGCTGGGCCGTCGACTCGGCCAGCGACACCCAGGACCGGACGACGAGCTCCAGCCGGGCGGGCGGTGACGCGACCCCGAGATGCGCGACGATCTGCTCGTACGCGGTCCGGCGCACCCCGTCGATCAGGGCGTTGGCCGTGGACGAGCCGCCTGCCGGACCGCCCCGCAGCAGCGCCGTGAAACCGGGGCCGTGCTCCTCGACGAAGTCGAAGAACCGGCCCATCACCCGCAGCAGCCGCGCCCCCAGGGGCCCTTCGTGCGCTTCCAGGAAACGGCCGGCCAGGTCGTCGGCGGCCCGGCCCAGAGCCGCTTCGTACAGACTCTGCTTCCCCGGGAAGTAGTGGTAGACGAGCGGACGCGAGATACCGGCCGCGTTCGCGATCTCGTCGATCGACACGTCGTCGGGCGAACGGTGGCTGAACAACTCCAGCGCGACGCCGATCAACTGCTGCCTGCGCTCGTCGACGCCCATCCTGCGCCGCACACCGGTCGTCATGTCCTCAGCCTAACGGGAGCGGACCGCGGACCGTCCGGCCGTCCGGTCAGCGCAGTGCCCCGACCCGGCTGCCGTCCGCCAGCAGCCCGCCGAGCCGCGCCCGGTCGCCCGCCCGGGCCCGCACCGCCAGCAACCGCCCCTGGGTGCGCCCCTCGACGCCGCCCGTCGCCGAGAGGGAGGCGAACTGCCGGGAGCCCGCCGCGAGTACGTACCACCGGCCGCCGTCGGACTTCCACAGGACACCCGCCAGCACCCGCGGCCGGTGTATCCCGCAGTCGGGCGAGCCCTCGGCGCGGGCCGCGACCGCGCCCGGGGCACCGGCGCCGCCCGACAGCTCGGGCGGCGCCTGGAACTGGGCCAGCACCCTGCTCCCCGTGCCCCGCCACGTCTCCGCCCGGGTGCAGAGCCACAGCGCGTCCCCTGCGCCCTCGGGCAGCGGCTGCTTGGCGTACGGCCAGGAGTTCACCGACCGGACCCCGTGGGAGCGCACCGCCGGCAGCAGGCACGCGGTGCGTGCCCAGCTCTCCCGGTCGGCGCGCCCCGCCACCTCGTGCGGGGCGGACGGCGCGCCCGAGGTGAGGTGGGCGGGCGCCAGCTCGCCGAGGTCCGTCATCAGCCGTCCCGCCGTGCCGTCCCGCACCTCCAGGGCCTGCCAGGAGCGGCAGTCCCCGCCGGCCCCGGGGCCGGCCAGCGCGTCCGTCACCCCGTGCCGGTCGCGGCGCAGGGGCCGGGCCGGGTCGCGGGGCGCGAGCAGGTCCCGCACCAGGACCTCGCGCGCCCACGGCGCGGTCAGGTAGCGGATCCGGCCCTTCCGGCGCTGCACGACCAGGGCACTCGCCGCGACCGCGTCCGCGCCGTCCACCCGGGCGAAGTCGAGTGCGGCGCCACCGGCCGGATCGGCGTTGCGCGGCTCGGCGTAGCGCACGACGCGCAGCCCGTCGTGGAACAGCACCACCACGGCCGTACCCGACTCGCCCGCGTACAGCAGCTGCGGCGGCCCCATCGGCGGGCCGACGGGCGTGCCGGGCGTCGCCGACGAGGTCACCCCCGGGCCGGGGCGCGCCCATGCGGTGAGCGCCCGGCCCAGCAGCCGGCTGTCCTCGGTCCGGTCGCCGCGTGTGGGCCAGGCACTGAAGTCGGTACGGTCCGCACTCCGCCAGAAGCCCGCGGGCACCCGGCGCAGCGCGGCCGGGTCCAGGGCCTGTTCGGCGGCGGGGTTGCGGGAGTAGGGCGGCGCCGCCGCGGTGCCGGGCCCGCCCAGGCCGTCCCCCGGCACCAGCAGCAGCGTCCCGCACACGAGCAGGGCCCCGAGCCCGGCGAGTACGGTCCGCCCGCGCCGACCGCGGCGCAGCAGGTCGGCGGGCCGGGCCTGCAGCGAGCAGGGATCGAACTCCGGTGAGGCCAGCAGGGCGTGCGGTGCGGTGAGCCCGTCGGCCTCCCGCAGCGCCGCCTCCGGGTCCGTGACGCCGGCCGCTCCGAGGACCCGGCCCACTTCGTCGTCCGCGAGCCCTTCCAGACCGCGCAGCACGTGGGCGGCCCGGCAGGGGCCCGACACCTCCGACAGGGCCTGCTCCAGGGCCAGCTCCTCCGCCCCGCAGGACTGCGGGAAGAGCCGCAGTCCCCACACGTGGGGGAGCAGGGGCGGCAGCTGCACCCGCCGCGGCCGGGCGAACCGCCACAGGGGCAGCCCGGCCTCCAGCGCGGAACGCACCACCCGCAGCCGTACGTACGCGTAGGCGCACCCCGGATCCGCCGGTGCCGGGAGCGCGGGCCCGGGCTCCGTGGTGTGTCCGCGGGGCAGGGACCGCTGGGCGAGCCAGTGGGCCGTCAGCACACGGCGGTTGCGGCCGAGCGAGGGGGGCAGGACGAGGTATCCGATCCGCACCAGACGCGCGTAGTGCTCGGTGACGGCGGCCTCGGCCCGCTCCGCGTCGGCCTGCTCCGCAGGAGGGCGGCCGGCGGACGACGGTACTGCTCGCAGTGGGGGCACGTTCAGCAGAACGAGGGAATGGTGCGATGGTCACTCCGGCACGCCCCCGGGCGCACGCCTCCATGAGGCGACCCGTCCGTCGCACGCTGCTGACCCCTCCTCCCCAATCCGTGGTTTCGCCGCGCCGGGAGGGGCCCACGGGGCACGATGGCCGCATGGTGAAGCAGCTGGAGTGGCGACGAGGAAACGGCCCCCGGGCCGCCGCGGCCGTACTGGCGGGGCTGGCCCTGCTCACCGGATGCGGCGGGGGAGCGGACGGCGACGACAGGCCCGCCGTGCCGCCGACCGCGACCGGAACCCTGGAACAGCTGGCGTCGAAGACGGACTGCGAGCCCAATCTGCAGACCGACGCCGAGGAGATCCGGCAGGCCAACTGCCAGACCGGGGACGGGCGTTACGTCCTGGCCACCTTCGCCACCGACCGCGGCCAGCGCGAGTGGCTCAACGAGGCCAACGACTACGGCGGCTCGTACCTGGTCGGCCGGAAGTGGGTCGCGGTCGGCGACGCGAAGGTGGTCGCGGCACTGCGCGGCCGGCTCGGGGGGACGGTGGAGACCGCCTCGCCACACCACTCGGGGGACAGTGGCGGTGGGGGGAGCGAGGACGGGCACTCCGGTCACCACAAGAGCTGACCGCGCAGGTGCGGGGGGTGGGCGTCAGGGCCGCGTCAGCGGCACTTGCGCCCACCGTTGACGCAGCTCACCACCTTCTTCATCAACCGGTCGTCGAAGACGTTGATGAAGTCGCCGTGATCGGTCACGGGCTTGTGCAGCTGCTCCGGGAAGGAGTCGACGGCGAAGCCGGGGCCCGGCGGAACGTCGTACACGATGCGCTGCACCAGCTGCGGAATGGCCCTGAAGCCGTTCGGGCAGCGTCCGTCGTCCTGGGCGAAGGCCACATGGGTGCGGTGGTTCGCACTGTCCGTGTTCCGGCCGTCCCAGCAGCTCTGGAAGGCGAAGGACCGCACCACCTGGCTGCCTTCCGGACAGATCGGGTACTTGTCCTTCAGCTGCCTGTTCTCGAATCCGGTGCAGCTCCAGGACGCGTTGGCGTTGGCGTCCCCATTGGTGAACGCCTTGGCGTCCCCGGTGATGATCCGCAGGAAGCGCGGCATGGCCGTCACCTTCCCGGCCGGTGAGCCGACGAATTTCAGCGTGACCTGGGAGGGGGTCTGGATCTCTCCGGTGTTCTGGTCCTTGCCGCCACCGTCGGCGTCCACGTCGTTCTCGTCCTGTCCGTTCTGCAGACGCAGCACGGGCCAGTAGTAGGTGGATCTGTCGCCCTGATTCCGGCAGGTCGTCTCACCGCCGGCCAGATCGTCATCACTGGAGAATGCGTCGGTGGCCTGATTACCGATGTAATCGTGCATATGGTGAGCGCCGTTGCTCACACCGGGTGCGGCGATGACATTGTCAGGATTGAATTTGCCGTTCTCGTTACGCCCGCAGTCGGTGGAGAACGTACCGCGAGAGGCGCCGCGGCGATTGCGTGGGCGGTCGACATTGGGCTGGACCGACTGGATGTCGACGAAGTCCGAGGCGTCGGGGCCGTTGCCCTGCTGCCCCTGGTCGTCTCCGCCACCCTGGTCTCCGCCACCCTGGTCGGCGCCCTCGTCCTGGCCGCCGTCCTGGCCCTGGTCGGCCTCCTCCCCCGGGTTCTGGGCGCCGCCCGGGTCTCCGCCCTGCTCTCCGCCTTGTTCGCCGCCCTGACCACTGCCGTCACCGTCATCCGCGCGCAGGCTGCACGGAGCGAGTCCGTCCAGGTTCTGCGGCCGCTCGACCGCATTGCGTTCGATGGCGATACCGATCCGGTCGAGACTCGCCGCCCGCTTGTTCTTCAAGGGGCCGAGCACGGCGTTCTCGGCGAGGTTCGGATCGCGGGCGATCTGCTCCCTCCGGTCGGCGAACTGCCGGTAGGCATCCGTGATCTGGGTATCCATGGCCGCCAGTTCGCGGTCGACCTCGGGGCGTGCCCGGTCGGGCACATCAGGGAGGGCGATTCCCGCGTCGGGGCAGTCGATGGTGGACATCTGGCGACCCGCGTTCCAGGACCGTTCGGGAGGTGCACCGGACGATCCTTCTCCCGCGCTTGCGTAGACATTGACCGCGACCAGCCCACCTCCGCCCAGAATCAACGCGGCCGAGGCGACGATCGCCCGGTTGGCCAGTGTCGAACGTTTCTTACGCGATGTGCGTCCCATGGAACTCCTCTGCTTCGAGGGAGAAGCGTGACGTCCCATACGGGCGGGGCACCCGGCCCGTTCAGGACGGTGGGGAATTCGTGGGAACCTCCAGGGCCAAAACGGCCCGAACACCCGGAACGGCCCCTGCGGCATTCTCCGCCGGCCGGATCAGCCCCGGTCCAGATAGGCGAGTACGGCCAGCACCCGGCGGTTGTCGTCGTCCGAAGGCGGCAGGTCCAGCTTTCCGAAGATGTTCGAGGTGTGCTTCGCCACCGCGCGCTCCGTGATCACCAGCTGCGAGGCGATCGCCCCGTTCGAACGGCCCTGCGCCACCAGCTCCATGACCTCGCGCTCCCGGGGGGTGAGGCCGCCCATCGGCTTGTCCTGGGCCCGCCGCGACAGCAACTGCGAGATCACCTGCGGATCCATCGCCGTACCGCCCGCCGCCACCCGGCGCACCGCGTCGATGAACTGGTCCGCGTCGAACACCCGGTCCTTCAGCAGGTAGCCGATCCCGCCGTCGCCGTCGGCCAGCAACTCCCGTGCGTACAGCTGCTCCACGTGCTGCGACAGCACGAGCACCGGCAGCCCCGGCCGGCTGCGCCGGGCCGTCAGGGCGCACTGCAGGCCCTCGTCCGTGTGGGACGGCGGGAGCCGGACGTCGACCACGGCGACGTCCGGCTCCAGCTCGGCCAGGGCCCGGGTCAGCTCTGGACCGGTCTCCACCGCCGCCGCGATCTCGAAGTCGTAGGCCTCGAGCATGCGTACGAGACCGTCGCGGAGCAGGAAGAGGTCTTCGGCTAGGACAACGCGCAAGGGATCTCCATGGTCACCATGGTGGGACCGCCCGCAGGACTGCTGACGGCCAGTACGCCGTCGAATGTACCCAGTCGGCGTTCGATTCCGCTCAGTCCCGAGCCGGCCCCGACCGCCGCACCGCCCCTGCCGTTGTCCGTGACGGAGATCCGCAGCATGCCCTCGGCATGGTGCACGTCCACCCAGACGCGGTCGGCGTCCGCGTGCTTCACCACGTTCGTCAGGGTCTCACTGACGGCGAAGTACGCGGCCGACTCGACGGGCGCCCCGGCCCGGCCCGTGAGTTCGACGCCCACCTCGGACTCCACGGGCATCCGCATCGCCAGCGCCCTCACCGCGTCCCCGAGCCCACGTTCCGCGAGGACCGGAGGGTGGATGCCCCGGACGAGGTCCCGCAGCTCGGTGAGCGCTTCGGCGGAAGAGGCGCGGGCCGCGGCCAGCAGCTTCTTCGCCTGCGCGGGGTCCTTCTCCACGAGCGCCTCGATCGTGCCGAGGCTCATGCCCATGGCGACCAGCCGGGCCTGCGCCCCGTCGTGCAGGTCCCGCTCGATGCGGCGCAGTTCGGAGGCGGCCGTGTCGACCGCCTCGTGCCGGGTCTCGGTCAGCCGGTCGATGCGCAGCGCCAGCTCCTGCTGCGGGGCGGGAGCCAGCGCCGACCTGGCGAGCACGAAGTGCAGCCGCAGCAGAGGCCGGCTCGCCCACAGACCGACGTGGAAGATCGCGATGCCGAGCGCCGCGGCGGCCAGCCCCGTCCACTGGTCGCCGACCGGAACGAATCCGTACCAGTACGTGCTGTCCTCGAACACCCGCCACAGGCCCGCCGCCAGGACCAGCCCCTCCACCGGGTAGGCCAGCAGCCCGAAGGACAGGGTCAGCAGCACATAGCCGGCTGTCATGTCGGTCAGCAGCCACCGCAGGTCCCGCCAGGTCGCCGGGTCCTTCAACATCAGCGTGGTGCGCTCCACCTGCCCGGTGAAGCCGGTGCGCAGGTCCTGCGGGAAGTGCCGGTAGGGGACCGGGATGCGGACGTCCGACCAGGTCGCCGCGAGCAGCCGGCGCTGGTTGGCGTGCGCGCGCACCGCTTCCAGGACCCACGGGGTGGTGACCAGGCCCACGCCCAGCAGGACGAAGGCGATGGAGGTCACCGCCAGCACGAACAGGGTGACCGAACCCACGATGCTCGCGAACGACAGGACGAACGCACGTCCGGCGGCCAGCAGCGCCGACCGTACCCGGCTCTCTTTCCCAGTCATGGGCGTCTCCCCCTCGCCGGACCCCCGTCGGGTCCCGTTCCGGGAACAGTGTCGCCCGACGCTCGCGGGCACCGTCAGCCGTTCGGCCACCCGGTCATGGTGCACCTGGCACCACCCCCCGGTCCCGCCCTGCGCCCTCCCGGAGAGGGGGCCCCGGCGGCTGGGGCGGCCCGCCCCCTCCTCCTAGGTTCGAAGGTGCCTCGTCCGAGGCGATTCCGAGACATCTCCCAGGGGGCGAAACCGCATGAAGGGCAACCTCGCGGCACGTATCGGTGTGTGGAGCGCACACCATCGCAGGACGGCCGTTCTCGGCTGGTTGCTCTTCGTCGTCCTCGCCACGGGCGTCGGCGGGGCCTCCGGCATGGTCGAGATGACCGAGTCGGAGAACGGCGCAGGCGACTCCGTGCGGGCCGAGCAGATCCTCGACGAGGCCGGACTCGCCCACCCCGCGGGCGAGCTGGTCATGGTGTCCGCGGCCCGGCCCGACGGCTGGCGCACCGCGGCCGGCGAGCTCGCCGCCGCCCTGAACCGCACCGGAGAGGTGACGGACATCGCGGATCCGGTCACGTCGAAGGACGGCAGGGAGGCGCTGATCACCTTCGCGATGAAGGGGGACGCGGCGACCTCCGCCGACCGGGTGCAGCCGGTGCTGGACGCGGTCTCCGGGGTCCGGGAGGCCCGGACGGACGTCGAGATCGACCAGTTCGGTGAGGCCAGCGCGGGCAAGTGGCTCGGCGATCTGCTCTCCGAGGACTTCAGGAAGGCCGAATTCACCGCCGTTCCCCTCGCGCTGGGCATCCTGCTGGTCGCCTTCGGCGCCGTGGTGGCGGCCCTGCTCCCCGTCGGGCTCGCACTGACCGCGTGCATGGCCGCCTTCGGGCTGCTGTCGCTCGCCAGCCACCAACTGCACCTCTTCCAGACCACGTACTCCGTGATGTTCCTGATGGGCTTCGCCGTCGGCGTCGACTACTGCCTCTTCTACCTGCGGCGCGAACGCGACGAGCGGGCGGCAGGACGCGACGCCGAGACGGCCCTGCGCATCGCGGCGGCCACCAGCGGCCGGGCCGTGCTCGTCTCCGGGCTCACCGTGATGGTGGCGATGGCCGGCATGTTCCTGTCCGGGCTGCTGCTGTTCAAGGGCTTCGCGCTCGCCACGATCATCGTCGTGTTCATCGCGATGCTGGGCTCCGTGACCGTGCTGCCCGCCCTGCTCTCCTGGCTCGGCGACCGCATCGACGCGGGCCGCGTACCGCTCCTGAACCGACGCGGCAAGCGGGGCACGAGGGCGAGCGGCGGCATCGCGGGCACCGTCCTCGGGCCCGTGCTGGCCGCCCCGAAGCTCTTCGCCGCCGGTTCCGTCGTCCTGCTGCTCGCCCTGGCCGCGCCCGCGCTGGGCATGAAGACCGAACAGCTCGGCCTGGAGAAGCAGTTCGGCTCGGACTCACCGCTCGCGACCGCCCACCGGAACATCTCCGAGAGCTTCCCGGGCGGCCCCGCCCCGGCCCTCGTCGTGGTCCGTGCCGACGACATCGGCGCCCCCGGCATCCGTACCGCCCTCGGCACCTTCGACCAGGTCACCGTCCACGCGGAACGGAACATCGCGGAGATCGAGGTCCCGCTGCCCCGCGGCGAGGACGACCTGGCCGAACTGCGCGACCGGCGGGTGCCGGACGCCTTCGGAGGGACGGGTGCCCAGGCCTACGTCACCGGCGAGGTGGCCTCGTCCTCGGACTTCAACGACCAGCTGAAGCGCGGCATCGTCCCGGTCTTCGCCTTCGTCACCGGGGTGACCTTCCTGCTGATGCTGTTCTGCTTCCGCTCGTACGTCATCGCGGTGACGTCCGTCCTGCTCAACCTGCTCTCCGTCGCCGCCGCGTACGGGGTGATGACCGCCGTCTTCCAGCACGGCCTGGGAGCCGGGCTGATCGGCTCGGAGGGCGTCGGAGCGATCGAGTCCTGGATGCCGCTGTTCGTCCTCGTGGTGCTGTTCGGCCTGTCGATGGACTACCACGTGTTCGTGGTCTCCCGGATCCGGGAGGCCCGGGACAGCGGACTGGACACCCGGTCGGCGATCGATACGGGCATCCGGCGCACCGCGGGAGCGGTGACGGGCGCCGCGGCGATCATGGTGGCCGTCTTCTCGGTCTTCGGGACCCTGTCCATGCAGGACATGCAGCAGATGGGCGTCGGCCTCGCCGTCGCGGTGCTGCTGGACGCCACGGTCGTACGGATGGTCCTGCTGCCCTCGGTCATGTCGCTGCTGGGCGAACGGAACTGGAGGGTGCCGCGCATGCTCTCCCGGCTGCCGAGCCTGGAGCACGGCGAGCACGGCGAGCACGGCGGGACGGAGGGGACCGGTACGGAGCCGGTGCCGGCCGGATCGCGCGGCTGAGCCCGCACCCCGCGCGAGGTGCGGGACGGTGAACGGAGTGAGGCCCCGGTGTCCGGGGCCTCACTCGTGTCCACGACAGGATCAGGGGGCGTACTTGTAGCCCACCCGCCGGACGGTCTGGATCGAACGGCGGTGCTCCGCCCCCAGCTTGCGGCGCAGCCTGGCGACATGGACGTCGACGGTGCGCCCGTCGCCCACATGTCCGTAACCCCAGACCGTCGTCACCAGCTGATCGCGGGTGTGCACCCGGTGCGGGTGCGCCACCAGGTGCGCCAGCAGCTCGAATTCGAGGTACGTGAGGTCGAGCACGACGCCGTCCACGGCGGCGGTGCGCCGGGTGGAGTCGATCCGCACGGGCCCGCCCGCCGGAGCCTCGGTGGCCGGCTCCGGCACGAGCTGCCGGTGCTGGGCGGTGGCCACGGCCCCGGCGAGGGCCGGCTGCTGGTCGGCCGGGACGAGAACCAGGTAGCCGACCATCGGCGGCCGGCCCGGCAGCGCCGGCAAGGTGTGCTGGGGGGCGGGCAGCCAGGTGGCACCCGGCGGCAGGAAGCCGGCCACGTCGGGGAGCTCGGCGACCTCGTCACGGTCGACGGCACGCAGCCGGGGGCGGTTCGGGGACAGGGCGGTGCGGGCGGTGGTGGCCGCAGCGGACACCGTGGACGCCGCGGTGGCGGCGGACGCGGTGGAGAAGGTGCGAGTGTTCGCCATGAGGGTCAGCTCTTTCGCGCGAGAGGTCGTCGAGGGACGTACGTCGTGCGCGCGGGCCGAAGGCCGGGGTGAGGCGGCTTTAGAGGGCCTGCGCGTTCCACGCGCGGCAACACACCCGGTCGAAGTCATGATGCTGACGGGAGGGCCAGAACGGCTCGAGGTCGCTGCGACCCGACGAGGTGTACTGGAAGCTGGCCATGTCCTCCATTGAAGCAGAGATTGCGGCTGTGCATCAGAGCCCTCTCACCCGTCGATACGGTCCCGCCGAGTTACCTTCCTCACCTGCCACTTCCCCCTCCGGGCCCCGCCCGCCAGGCACGGGGCGGTCCCACGGCCCGCCCCGTGCCTGGTCCGCGCG
This sequence comes from Streptomyces clavifer, assembly GCA_014651175.1. GTDB lineage: Bacteria > Actinomycetota > Actinomycetes > Streptomycetales > Streptomycetaceae > Streptomyces > Streptomyces clavifer. The sequence continues at coordinate 92,255 of BMWJ01000015.1, forward strand.
AGGAGGCCCCGCACACAGCGAGGGCGCCCACCGCGGCCGGTGGGCGCCCTCGCTGCACGTGGGGTGCGGATCAGACCTGGTCGGCCTTCTCCAGCGCGGTGCAGCAGGTGTCGACGATCAGCCGCGTGACGACGTACGGGTCGACGTTGGCGTTCGGGCGACGGTCCTCGATGTAGCCCTTCTGGTCCTGCTCGACCTGCCACGGGATGCGGACCGAGGCGCCGCGGTTGGAGACGCCGTAGCTGTACTCGTTCCACGGGGCGGTCTCGTGCAGGCCGGTCAGACGGTCGTCGATGCCCGCGCCGTAGTTCTTGACGTGGTCCATCGGCTTCGAGCCCTCACCGAGCGACTCGGCCGCGGTGATGATCGCCTCGTAGCCCTCGCGCATGGCCTTCGTGGAGAAGTTGGTGTGCGCGCCCGCACCGTTCCAGTCACCCTTGACCGGCTTCGGGTCCAGCGTCGCGGAGACGTTGAAGTCCTCGGCGGTGCGGTACAGCAGCCAGCGCGCGATCCACAGGTGGTCGGAGACCTCCAGCGGGGAGACCGGTCCGACCTGGAACTCCCACTGGCCGGGCATGACCTCGGCGTTGATGCCGGAGATGGCCAGACCGGCCTGCAGGCAGTTGTCGAGGTGCTTCTCGACGATGTCGCGGCCGAAGATCTCGTCCGCGCCCACACCGCAGTAGTAGCCGCCCTGCGCGGCCGGGAAGCCGCCCTCGGGGAAGCCCAGCGGGCGGTGGCCGTCGAAGAAGGTGTACTCCTGCTCGATGCCGAAGATCGGCTCCTGGCCCGCGAACTGTTCGGCGACCGGGCGCAGCTCGGCGCGGGTGTTGGACTCGTGCGGAGTCATGTCGATGTTGAAGACCTCGCACAGGACGAGGATGTCGTCACCGCCGCGGATCGGGTCCGGACACGCGAAGACCGGCTTCAGCACCCGGTCGGAGGCGTGGCCCTCGGCCTGGTTGGTGCTCGAACCGTCGAAGCCCCAGATGGGCAGATCCGCCACGCCCTGCGAGGGGCTGCCGGCCATGATCTTCGTCTTGGAACGAAGCTTGGCGGTCGGCTCGGTGCCGTCGATCCAGATGTACTCAGCCTTGAACGTCACGGACGCCATCCTTTGCGGGTGCTGCGGTCTATGGTGCGCAGCTTCGCAAGGTGCGATTTCCCGACCGTTGCCCGAATGTGAACCCGGTGTTACCGAGGTTTTCCCGAAGTGCCGGACGGCAGGTCCCCGCGGCCACGGGGCGTCTCACCCTGCGGCGCACTGGATACGGTCCGTGCCCCGGACCCGGCCGGGGCACACTGGCGGCATGACCACACCCGCTGCCTCCGGTCCGGCCGCCTCCCGTACCCCGATACGGATCGGCCTCGTCGGCGCCGGCCCCTGGGCCCGCCTGACCCACGCCCCGGCCCTCGCGGCCCACCCCGATGTCGAGCTGAGCGGGGTCTGGGGCCGCAGGCCCGAGGCCGCGGACGCGCTCGCCGCCGCCCACGGCACCCGGGCGTACACGGGCGAGGCGGGCATCGACGCGCTCCTCGCCGTCAGCGACGCGGTCGCCTTCGCCGTGCCGCCGGACATCCAGGCACCGCTGGCCGCGCGGGCCGCCGCCGCCGGATGCCACCTCCTGATGGACAAGCCGGTCGCGACGACGGTGGCGGGCGCGCGCGAGGTGGCCGAGGCCGCCGAGCGGGCCCAGGTCGCCTCCGTGGTCTTCTGCACGCTCCGGTTCGCGCCCGGGACAGCCGGATGGATCGCCGAACAGGCCGCGTCGGGCGGCTGGTTCACGGCCCGCGCCCAGTGGATCGGGGCGCTGTACGCCCCGGGCACGAGCAACGAGTTCGCCGCCTCGCCCTGGCGCCGCGAGAAGGGGGCGCTGTGGGACGTCGGCCCGCACGCGCTCTCCGTGCTGATCCCGGTGCTGGGCGACGTGACGGAGGTGACGGCGGCCCGCGGCCCGGCCGACGCCACGCATCTGCTGCTCCGGCACACCTCCGGTGCGTCCAGCACGGTGACGCTCGCGCTGGACGCACCGGTGGGCGCGACGGGGACGGAGGTCGAATTCAGGGGCGAGCGGGGGACGAGCCTCCTGCCCGCGGGCTACGACGACGCGCTCGCCGCGTTCCGGGTGGCGCTGGACGCGCTGATCGGCGCGGCGCGCACGGGAGTGGCGCACCCCTGTGACGTGCGCTTCGGGCTGCGGCTCACGGAGGTGCTGGCGCAGGCCGAGGCGGGCCTGGGACCGGTACGGGCCTGAGGACCGCCCGCCGCCGAGTGCCGTCGCCGGCCCGGTACGGACGCGCGACGAGGCCCGCGTGACACGTGGGGCTCCTGTCCGCCCCGGCCGGGCGGGGGACCCCGCGACCGGCCCGGACGCGTGCGCGCCCCCGCGTCCGCGTGGCCGGACGCCTCGTTCCGACGGCCGCGACCCGTGTCATTCCGGGGGCAGTGCCCGGCACAGTGCCTCCAGGGCCGGCGCGTACGCGTGCTCGGCGGGGGTCGCGTACCCCACGACCAGCCCGTCCCTCCCGGCCCCGGCGGCCGGGTGCAGGTACCCGGCGAGCCCTTCGACCGCCAGCCCCTGCCAGGCCGCGGCCCGCACCACCGAACGCTCCGTGCCGCGCGGCAGTTCCAGCACGGCGTGCAGCCCCGCCGCGATCCCGGACACCCGGACCTGCGGGGCGCGCCGCTCCAGCGCCGCCACGAGCTGGTCGCGACGGCGCCGGTGGCGCTGCCGCATCCGGCGCACCTGGCGGTCGTACGCCCCCGACCCGACGAAGTCCGCGAGGGTCAGCTGCTCCGTGGCGCTCGACCACTGCTCCCGCTCGCCCTTCGCCGCGACGACACCGTCCACCAGCCGCTCGGGCAGCACCATCCAGCCGATCCGCAGCGTGGGCGAGAGACTCTTGCTGACCGAACCCAGCAGCACCACGTGCTCCGGATCGAGCCCCTGCACGGCCCCCACCGGCTGCCGGTCGTAGCGGAACTCCCCGTCGTAGTCGTCCTCCACGACCAGACCGCCCGTCGCCCGCGCCCAGTCGACGACGGCCGCCCGGCGCTCCGGGTGCAGCGGGCCGCCCGTCGGGAACTGGTGCGCGGGGGTGAGCAGCACCGCACGCTCGCCCCGCCCCAACTCCCGCACGAGCGCCCCGTCCCCGTCGACGGTGACCGGCCGGGTCCGGACCCCCCGGGCAGCCAGCAGCTCCCGGTGGTACGGCAGTCCGTACGCCTCCACCGCCCACGGCCCGCCCACCACCTCCGCCAGCAGCCGCAGCGCGTGCGCGGCGCCCGAACAGAGCACGATCCGGTCCGCGGAGGTCCGCACACCCCGCACCCGGGCGAGGTAGCCGGCCAGCGCCTCCCGCAGCTCCGGCCGGCCCTGCGGGTCACCGGGCCCGAACGCGTCGTGCGGGGCCCGCGTCAGCGCCCGCCGGGCCGAGGCCACCCAGGCGCTCCGGGGGAAGGCGGAGGGGTCGGGCTTCCCCTGCACCAGATCGTGGACCGGGCGGGCGGCCCGCTCGGGGGTGCGCCGCCGGTGGGCCCGGGCGAGAGGGACGGCCCGTTCGGCGACCCTGGTCCCCGAGCCCTGCCGGGCGGCCAGCCAGCCCTCGGCGACGAGCTCGGCGTAGGCGTCGGCCACGGTGTTGCGGGCCAGCCCGAGGTCGGCGGCGAGCGAACGGTACGGCGGCAGCCGGGCCCCCGGCGCCAGTCGGCCGCTCCGGACCGCGTCGCGCAGCGCCCGCATCAGGACGGCCCGCCGATTGCCCGTGCCTCTGAGCTCCAACGGCAGGTCACTGCCCAGGACCTCCGCCGAATTGACCCATGAATCCACCACTGGAATGCACCCCGTCACCGGTCACCGAACCTCCTAGATTCGTACCCATGACGACGACAGAGATCAAGCCCGGCACCGGCACGACCCCCACCGCCTCCACCGTCCGGCTCAATTTCGCGCAGGCCGCGCCCAAGGTCTTCCGCGCCGTGGTCGGCCTGGACGCCGCAGCCCGCGAGAGCCTGGACCCGGCCCTCGTGGAGCTGGTCCAGATCCGCTCCTCGCACCTCAACCACTGCGCGTACTGCCTCCACATGCACACCACCGACGCCCGGAAGGCGGGCGAGAGCGAGGAGCGGCTGCACATGGTCGCCGTCTGGCAGGAGGCGGCGCACTTCTTCACGGAGAAGGAACAGGCGGCCCTCGCCCTCACGGACGCGGTCACCCGCGTCGCCGACGCCGGCGTGCCGGACGCCGTGTACGAGCGTGCCGCGGCCCACTTCGACGAGCGGGAGCTGGCCGGACTGCTGGCCCTGATCCTCACGATCAACACCTGGAACCGCATCGCCCTCGCCACGGCCAAGCGCGCCGGCACCGACGGGCGCTGACCCGCCGCCGATGACAGGGGCTCCGGGCCCGCGGCCCGGTGCCCCTCGGCTCACCGCCCGAGAGCGTCCCGCACGGCCTCCTCCGACCGGGCCACCACCGCGGTCCCGTCCTGCGCGGTGATGATCGGCCGCTGGATCAGCTTCGGGTGCTCGGCCAGCGCCGAGATCCACCGCTCGCGCGAACCGGCGTCCTTGGGCCAGTCCTCGAGCCCCAGCTCCCCGGCGTCCGCCTCCCGGGTCCGGGTGATGTCCCAGGGCTCCAGCCCGAGCCGGTCGAGCACGGCCCGGATCTCGTCGGGGGAGGGCACGTCCTCCAGGTAGCGGCGGACCGTGTACTCGGCGCCCTCGGCATCGAGCAGATCCACCGCGCTGCGGCATTTCGAGCAGGCGGGATTGATCCAGATCTCCATGGGGCCAAGGGTACGGGAGGGATCCCCGAAATAGCCTCTGGCCAGGGGCTATTGTCAGTGGGAGGCAGTAAAATGGAGGGAGTTCGTGAGGGTTCCACCACCTGCCAGGAGGTAGCCGATGGCCGTTGCCGCAGCCACGACCGAGCCGCTCCACCCGCCCCTTCGGAAGAAGCCGCTGCCCGCGGGCCGGCCCCGCGAGTGGTACGTCTCGCACAACCGCCGTCTCAAGGCCATGCGCCTGGCGATCGCCCTTCTCGACACGGGCGTCTACCAGCCGTCGAGCGCCGACAACAGCAGGATCCGCGCGGCCGCCGACCGACTCGCCATCCACCCGCCGTCCGACACCACCTGCCGCATGGTCCGCACGCTGATCCGCCACGGCCGCTGACACCCGCCGTCCGTGCCCCCGGGTCGTCCGGGGGCACGGACGCGCCCCGCGATGTCGGAGGGTGGTGCCACACTGCGCGCATGTCACTGACCGACCTGACCTTCGACCACTGGCGCGCCCTGGACCGGGACACCGCCGTGCGGTACGCCGAGGAAGCGGCCCGCCACGTGGACGGCCGTCTCGTCCGGCTGGGCGGCACACCGCACCTCGGAGGCGTGGTGCACCACGCCGTCGTCGAACGTGCGGGTGAGCTCTACGCGCTGATACCCGGGGGCGAGGTGACCGTCGGCTTCGACCCCGACGCCTGGCAGCCGCTGCCCGAACAGCTCGTCTCCTACCGGGCGGAGAGCCTCGGCGGAGGCTTCGGCTTCGACGAGGACCCGCGCGCCCACCTGGCACGCGTGATGTCCCCGCGGCGCACGGTCGCGCTGCCCACCGTGCTGATGGCGGTGGAGGCCGAGCCGCTCCCCGAGCTCCCCGCCCTGGTCCCCGCCCTGCTGGCCGGGCGCGGTCTGCGGGTGCCGGGCCCCGACGCGTGGGAGCACGCCTGCGGCGTCGGCGCCGCGACCCTGTTCCGCTGGGGTGACGACTGCCCGCAGGGCGCCCCGTACGGCACGGAGGGAACGGGCCCGCGGCACGCGCCGAACGCCTTCGGGCTGCACATCGCCTACGACGTCTACGACACCGCCGAGATGACCGCCGACCCCGGTTCCGTATACGGCGGGGACGGCGGCGAGGCGGTCTGCGGGGGCTACGGCACCTTCATGGAGTGGCTGCCACTGGCCACCGCCCACCACAACCCGTCCATGGCGGAGTTCCTCAACGGTCCGGACGGCGAAGACGCGTTCGAGGACTTCAAGGTCCGCCCGGTCATCGATCTGGACTGACCGGCGAACGGAGTGTGACGTGTCACAGACAACGTGACGGCACTATGGGAACTTCAACTCTGTTACTCCTCAGTTGAGTTACCGACGCGCGCGTGGAGAGGGTCGAATGAGCACTCTGCAAGCCATCACGCTCGACCAGGTGGTCGACACCGACCGCTACCCCCTGTCGGACCCCGGAAGCACCGAAGCGCAGGCCGTGGTGGCTCGGGCGCGGCACGAACTCGCCACGGTCGGCTGCACCGTACTGCCGGACTTCGTCCGCCCGTCGCTCCACGAGGTGCTGCGACAGGAATGCGCCACCCTCGCCCCGCAGGCGTACTTCGACGTCGAGACGGTCAACGTCTACAACATCGCCGTGGACGCGGACCTCCCCGAGGACCACCCCGGCCGCCGCCCCCTCCGGCGCGGCAACGCGTTCGTCGCGCGCGACCGCATTCCCGAGGGCGCCCTCATCGCCCGGCTCCACGGGCACCCGGTGTTCCAGCGCTTCGTGGCCGACTGCTTCGGGCTGCCGCGCCTGCACGAGCTCGCCGACCCGCTCTCCGGGCTCGTGCTCAACGTCGTACGCCCGGGGATGGAGCACCCCTGGCACTTCGACACCAACGAGTACACGGTGAGCATGCTCACCCAGCAGGCGGAGGCCGGCGGCGAGTTCGAGTACTGCCCGAACATCAGGTGCGCCGAGGACGAGCGCTTCGACGCCGTCCGCGACGTGCTGGACGGCAGCGCCGGGGGCGAACGGCTGCCCCTCCGGCCGGGCGACCTCCAATTGTTCAAGGGCCGCTACTCCCTGCACCGCGTCAGCCCCGTCGAGGGCGCCGTGGCACGCCACAGCGCGATCTTCGCCTACAGCGAGCGCCCCGGTGTGATCGGGAGCGTGGCACGGACACGGCAGCTCTTCGGCCGCGTCCTGCCCGAACACCTGGCCGCGGAGGGCCGGGCCGTACGGAGCGACCGGCTGCTCGACTGACGGGCGGGCCCGCGCAGACAGCTCCCGCCCCGCACGCCACCGACCGAGGAGTAGGTTCCTTGCGCTTCGACGCGACCGGAAAAGTCTCGCTCGACCACATCTACACCGCGCCCGACCCGCGCACGTACTTCCAGGTGCTCCGCCCCCTCGGCTACTGCGTCCCGCAACAGGCCAAGCCCTACTTCGAGAAGCTCGTCAAGGAGTACCGGGAGTCCGAACAGGTCGAGGTCCCCAAGATCCTTGACATCGGCTGCTCGTACGGGATCAACGCCGCCCTGCTGAAGTACGACGCGACGATGGACGAGCTGTACGCGCGCTACGGCGACGCCGCCCCCCTCACCCGGTCGGAGCTCCTGGCCCGTGACCGGCGCCTCTCCCGCTCCCGCCGCCCCGCGCAGCGCCTGCGCTTCACCGGCCTCGACGCCTCCACCAGCGCCCTGGACTACGCGCGCGAGGCCGGATTCCTCGACGACACGGTCCACGCCGACCTGGAGACGGACGACCCCACACCGGATCGCGCGCCCGGCTCGCCGGGACGGACCTCGTGATCTCGACGGGCTGCATCGGCTACGTCACCGAGCGGACCCTCACCCGCGTCGTGCACGCCCAGGGCGAACGCCGCCCCTGGATGGCGCACTTCGTGCTGAGGATGTTCCCGTTCGGTCCGGTCGAGGACGCGCTGACCGGACTCGGATACCGCACGGTCCTGGTCGACGACGTCTTCAAGCAGCGCAGGTTCGCCGACCCTCAGGAACAGGCCCTCGTTCTCGAAAGGATGGCTGCCGCCGGAGTGGATGCGCGGGGCAGGGAGGAGGAAGGCTGGATGTACGCCCAGTTGTACGTCTCCCGCCCGCACTGAGACCCCGCCCGCGAACGCACCCGGCCCGCACCGGGCCCCCTCCACGCCGTCACCCCGCCCGCACCCAGCAACCGAAAGCAGACCCGAATTGAACGTCAGCCAGGAAGCAGCGGTCAGCGCCACCTTCGCCCGGGAGGCCGGCCTGCCACGCGTGCCGCTGCCCACGCTCGAAGCGAGCTGCGAGCGGTTCCTCGCCTGGTGCGCACCGCTGCTCACCGCCGAGGAACGGGCCGAGACCGAGGCCGAGGTCGCGGCCTTCCTCCGGCCCGGCGGCCCCGGCCGCGTCCTGCACGCGGCGCTGGAGGAGTACGACGCCACCGAGGGCGTGCACAGCTGGCTCGACACCTTCTGGCCGTACCGCTACCTCGGCCGCCGCGACCGGATCGCACTCAACGCCAACTTCTTCTTCCTCTTCCAGGACACCGGCCAGGACCAGCTCGACCGGGCGGCCGGACTGGTCGCCGGGGCGCTCAACTACAAGCGACAGCTCGACGAGGGGCTCATCGCTCCGGTGGAGCAGCGCGGAGTGCCCCAGTCGATGGTGCAGAACGCCTACCTGTTCTCCACCACGCGTATCCCCGGCGTCCCGCTGGACACCGTCCGCGCCCCGTACAGCGACCGTGCGCCCGGCCCGTCCACGGCCCGGCACATCGTGGTGTTCTTCCGGGGCGGCATGTTCCGGCTGGACGTGCTCGGGGAGGACGGCACCCCGCACAGCCTCGACGAGATCGAGGCCGGGCTGCAGGCCGTGACCAAGGCCGACGTGCACACGGCCGCGGCCGACCGGGTCGGCCACCTCACCACCATGGCCCGCGCGGAGTGGGCCGCGGCCAGGGACGCCCTCATCGCCCGCGGCCCCCGCAACGCGGGGACGCTGGACGACATCGAGACCGCGCTCTTCTGCGTCTGCCTGGAGGACCTCGTACCCGAGGACACCAAGGCCACCTGCGACGAGCTGCTGTACGGGGACCGGGGCAACCGCTGGTTCGACAAGGCGGTCTCCTTCGTCGTCTACGCCGACGGCCGGGCCGGCATCAACGTCGAGCACTGCGAGCTGGACGGGACCACCATCCTCAGCTTCACCGACGCACTGCTCGGCACGGCGCCCGAGGAGCACGCCCGTCAGTCCGGCGCCCGCTCGCAGGGCCGGCCGGTCCCGCGGCCCCTGACGTTCGAGCTGGACGACACCCTGCGGGCCCGGGTACGGTCCGCCGCCGAGGCCTTCGCCGCGTACGGTGCGGCCACCGCCACCAGCACGGTCTCCTTCGGGGACTTCGGCAGCACCGCGGCCAAGGCCCTCGGGGTGTCCCCGGACGCGTTCGTCCAGGCCGCCTACCAGCTGGCCCACCAGCGGGCCAAGGGCCACCTCGGAGCCACGTACGAGTCGATCGCGACCCGCCAGTACCGGTACGGCCGCACCGAGGCGATGCGCGTCGTCACCCCTGAGATGCCGGCCTTCGTGGCGGCGATGGACGACCCCGCCGCCGACCGCGACACCCGCCGCGCCGCCTTCCGTGCCGCGGCGACCGCCCATGTGACCCGCGCGAAGGAGTGCCAGGCCGGGGACGCGCCCGAACAGCACCTCTGGGAGCTGGAGCTCATCCAGCGCCGCCGGGGCGGCGAGCTCGGGATCACCGAACAGCCCGCCCTGTACCGCTCTCCGGGCTGGCTCACCATGCGGGACGACTACCTGAGCACGAGCTCGGCACCCTCGGAGAACATCCAGTACTTCGGCTTCGGGTCCACGAGCAGCAAGTGCATCGGCATCGCCTACGTCCTGCTGCCCGACCGCTTCAACCTCTACCTGAGCACCCCGCTGCCGGTGGCCGGCCAGATGCACGCCTTCGCGGACCGCCTCCGCGAGGCCGTCGCGGAACTGCGCGAACTACTGGCGGGCTGACACGACGGGCGGGCCCCGCGCGATCCGACAGGTGAGGGCCGCCACCCCGTTCCACGGGGTGGCGGCCCTCACCTGGTGCCCGACGAACCGGGACCCTCGGGTCCCGGCTCCTTAGAGGTCGAAGTACAGCTCGAACTCGTGCGGGTGCGGGCGCAGCTGGATCGGGGCGATCTCGTGGGTGCGCTTGTAGTCGATCCACGTCTCGATCAGGTCGGGCGTGAAGACGCCGCCGGCCTGGAGGTACTCGTGGTCCTGCTCCAGGGCCTCGAGGACCGCCGGGAGCGAGGTCGGGACCTGCTGGACGCCCGCGTGCTCCTCGGGGGCCAGCTCGTAGAGGTCCTTGTCGATCGGCTCCGGGGGCTCGATCTTGTTCTTGACGCCGTCCAGGCCGGCCATCAGCAGGGCCGAGAACGCCAGGTACGGGTTCGAGGACGGGTCCGGGGCGCGGAACTCGACGCGCTTCGCCTTCGGGTTCGACCCCGTGATCGGGATGCGCATCGCGGCGGAGCGGTTGCGCTGCGAGTACACCATGTTGACCGGGGCCTCGAAGCCGGGGACCAGGCGGTGGTAGGAGTTCACCGTCGGGTTGGTGAACGCCAGCAGCGACGGGGCGTGCTTCAGGATGCCGCCGATGTAGTAGCGGGCCATGTCCGACAGGCCGGCGTAACCCTGCTCGTCGTAGAAGAGCGGCGTGCCGCCCTGCCACAGCGACTGGTGGACGTGCATGCCCGAGCCGTTGTCACCGAAGATCGGCTTCGGCATGAAGGTCGCGGTCTTGCCGTTGCGCCAGGCGACGTTCTTCACGATGTACTTGAAGAGCATCAGGTCGTCGGCCGCGGCGAGCAGCGTGTTGAACTTGTAGTTGATCTCCGCCTGGCCGGCGGTGCCGACCTCGTGGTGCTGGCGCTCGACCTGGAGGCCGTTCTTGTCCAGCTCCAGGGAGATCTCCGCACGCAGGTCGGCGAAGTGGTCGACCGGCGGGGTGGGGAAGTAGCCGCCCTTGTAGCGGACCTTGTAGCCGCGGTTGTTCTCCTCGGACCCGGTGTTCCAGGCGCCGGCCTCGGAGTCGATGTGGTAGAAGCTCTCGTTCGCCGACGTCTGGAAGCGGACGTTGTCGAAGACGTAGAACTCGGCCTCGGGGCCGAAGTAGGCGGTGTCGGCGACACCGGTCGAGGCGAGGTACGCCTCGGCCTTCTTGGCCACGTTCCGCGGGTCACGGCTGTACTGCTCGCCGGTGATCGGGTCGTGGATGAAGAAGTTGACGTTCACGGTCTTGTCGCGGCGGAACGGGTCGACACGGGCCGTGGACAGGTCCGCGCGGAGCGCCATGTCCGACTCGTGGATGGCCTGGAAGCCGCGGATCGACGAGCCGTCGAAAGCCAGTTCCTCGGCCGGGTCGAAGGACGCTGCCGGGATCGTGAAGTGCTGCATCACACCCGGCAGGTCGCAGAACCGGACGTCGATGAACTTGACGTCGTTGTCGGCGATGTACTTCTGGACTTCGTCGGCGTTCTGGAACATCCAACTCCTCCTACTCCCGACCCGGGAAAGGGCGGGGTTGCAACTCGTTGTGCGGCCAGTGCGGTGGCACACGCTGGACCCGACCATAGGCAGGCGGGATTTCTTCAGCATGACCCATTTGTTTCGCCCAAGTTAACCGGGCCGGGGGGCAGCGGCACCTCAGCGACGTGTTCAGTGCCCCGCCCGGCCGGTCGCAAACACGGGCGCAGTACCGTGGACGGGTGGACAACAGGCAAGCAATCGGATCGTGGCTCTCGGGGCCGCGCGCGGCGGCCGAGGAGATGGGCGCCGACTTCGGTTACCGGGGCGAGCGCCTCGGTCTGCCCCAAGAAGGCCCGGGGTCCGTGGCCCCGCTCGGCCGGCGCTTCGGGGCCCTCTTCATCGACTGGCTCGTGTGCATGGTGATCGCATACGGGCTGCTCGCTCGCGGTGACCAGCAGGTGGCGGGGAACTGGGCGCTCGGCGTCTTCCTCGTCATGAGCCTGCTGACCGTCGGGACCATCGGTTCCACGCCCGGCAAGCGAATCCTGGGCCTGCGCGTCATCGCCGAGGACGGCGGACGGCTCGGTGCGGTGCGCGTGATCGTCCGGACCGTCCTCCTCCTCCTGGTGATCCCCGCCCTGGTCTGGGACCGCGACAGCCGCGGCCTCCACGACCGGCTGGGCCGTGCCGTGCAGGTGCGTATCTGAGGATGGGCGGCGGGGCCCCGGGCCGGGCGCTCCGACCGATGAGCGGCACGTCATGCCTCCGGTACCGCGCGCCGCAGCCGAGGTGAGCGGGACCGTGTCCACGTGCCGGCCCGCGGCAGCCGAGCGGAAACCGCCGGGTACCGGGCATCACCGCGTGACGGCCCGGATGCCGGGCCCGCGGCCATGTGCGGGGCGGCCCGGGCGGGGCGCGCACCCGCCGGAGACGGAACGCAGAGCGAAGAGGGCGGCCCCGGACGTGTTCGTCCGGGGCCGCCCTCTTCGTGCGTACTGGGTCAGCGCATCTTTCCGCCGCGTGGCATCCGCATGCCCTTCGGCATCGGGCCCTTCGGCAGCGGCATGTTGCTCATCAGGTCGCCCATCGCCCGCAGCCGGTCGTTGGTCGCCGTGACCTGCGGGCCGGTCAGTACCCGCGGAAGCTTCAGCATCTTGGTGCGCACCTTCTTGAGCGGCACCTGGCCCTCGCCGTCACCGACGATGATGTCGTGCACCGGCACGTCCACCACGATGCGGGCCATCTTCTTCTTCTCGGCCGCCAGCAGGCTCTTCACCCGGTTCGGGTTGCCCTCGGCGACCAGCACGATGCCCGCCTTGCCGACGGCACGGTGGACGACGTCCTGGCTGCGGTTCATCGCGACCGCGGGCGTCGTGGTCCAGCCACGGCCGACGCGGTCGAGCACGGCCGCAGCGGCGCCGGGCTGTCCCTCCATCTGCCCGAAGGCCGCGCGCTCGGCACGCCGGCCGAAGATGATCGCCATTGCGAGGAGGGCCAGCACGAAGCCCAGGATGCCCGCGTAGATCGGGTGGTCGATCAAGAAGCCGATCGCGAGGAGGACGCCGAAGGTGACGATTCCCACACCCGCGACGACAAGACCGACCTTGGGGTCGGACCGCCTGGTCATCTTGTAGGTCAGGGCGATCTGCTTGAGCCGCCCCGCGTTCTCGGCGCTGTCCGCGCCGTCAGTGTTTGCCTTCCTCGCCATGTACCGAAGTTTACGTGGCCCCGGAGTCACCTAGGAACGGTGGTCGGCCACAGCCTTCAGGACATGCTCCGCCTCGACCCGGCCCTCGGCCCTGCGGCGGTCCTCGAGGACCGCCGTCCAGGCGTTCCGGCGGGCGGTGCGCTGGCCGCTGCTCAGCAGCAGCGACTCGACGGCGCGGAGTGCGGTCGTGACGGACGGGATCGTGTTGGCTCGTACCGGCGCGGCATGCATGGTGGGCGTTCCCCCTCGGAACGGATGCGCGCACCCGGCGCGCACTGAGTAGCGGGAAGCAGGGACGACAACGGCCGCGTGTGCTGCCGCTGCGTGTGTACCTAGGGTCACTGCTCGGTGTTACCAGTGCATGACCGGTCGGTCAAACACCAATGAAACCTTGATTTCGGCGCCGCGCACGCCGACGCGGCCCATACGGGCCCCCGACCAGCGGGGAACGCATGGGCCGCGTCGATGCGGCGGTTACTGTTCAGTAGCTTCTTGTGCCCGGATTCACACGGTCCCGGTGGCCGTCGTCGCTCCCGCGACAGGCGCGTTCCGCCGGTCCATCGCCTGCTGGAAGAGGCGGCCGGCGCGGTACGAGGAACGCACCAGCGGCCCCGACATCACGCCGGAGTAGCCGATCGCGTCGGCCTCGTCCTTCAGCTCCACGAACTCGTGCGGCTTCACCCAGCGCTCGACCGGGTGGTGCCGCGGGGTGGGCCGCAGGTACTGCGTGATCGTGATGAGCTCGCAACCCGCGTCGTACAGGTCCTGGAGTGCCTCGCTGACTTCCTCGCGGGTCTCGCCCATGCCGAGGATCAGGTTGGACTTGGTCACCAGGCCGGCCTCGCGGGCCCGCGTGATGACCTCCAGCGAACGCTCGTAACGGAATCCGGGCCGGATCCGCTTGAAGATCCGCGGGACCGTCTCGACGTTGTGCGCGAGCACCTCGGGGCGCGAGGAGAAGACCTCGGCGAGCTGCTCGGGCACCGCGTTGAAGTCGGGGATCAGCAGTTCCACCTTGGTGGCGCCGGTCGCCCGCTCCGCGGTCTGCGCGTGGATCTGGCGCACGGTCTCCGCGTACAGCCAGGCGCCGCCGTCCTCCAGGTCGTCGCGTGCGACGCCGGTGATCGTGGCGTAGTTCAGGTCCATCGTGACCACGGACTCGCCCACGCGGCGGGGCTCGTCACGGTCGAGGGCCGCAGGTTTGCCCGTGTCGATCTGGCAGAAGTCGCAGCGCCGGGTGCACTGGTCGCCGCCGATGAGGAAGGTCGCCTCGCGGTCTTCCCAGCATTCGTAGATGTTCGGACAGCCGGCCTCCTGGCACACGGTGTGCAGACCCTCGCTCTTCACGAGCTTCTGCATCTTCGTGTACTCGGGGCCCATCTTCGCCCGGGTCTTGATCCACTCGGGCTTGCGCTCGATGGGGGTCTGGCTGTTCCGGACCTCGAGGCGCAGCATCTTGCGCCCGTCGGGTGCGACAGCGGACACTCCGGCACTCCCCTTTGCTTTCGCTGCATTGGATTCTTCGGCGAACACCAGGGTACGCCCGTGGTTAGAACGGTCTTACCTCTGCCCAACCTGTGGCCGACAGGGCCTATTCCCGTGCGGGTCTCAGGCGGGGGCGGCGGCCGCGGGGGCCTCCACGACACGGGGCGCGAGCTCCGCGTGCTCCAGGACGTCCCTGAGGTGCTTCTCGGCGACCGGGAGGACCTCGGCGATCGTGAGGTCGCGGCCCAGCTCGTACGCGAGCGAGGTGACGCCCGCGTCGCGGATGCCGCACGGCACGATCCTGTCGAACCAGGTGTTGTCCGGGTTCACGTTGAGCGCGAAGCCGTGCATGGTCACGCCCTTGGCGACCCGGATGCCGATCGCGGCCAGCTTGCGGTCCTCGCGGCGCTGGCCGGCGTTGGACGGGGCGTACTCGGGGCCGTTCAGCCGGGCGTCGAACTCCTCGTCGTGCAGACGGGGGTCGAAGTCCAGCGACAGCCCGCCGAGCGAGGGGCGCTCCTCCACCGGGTCGCCGAGGACCCAGACACCGCTGCGGCCCTCGACCCGGGAGGTCTCCACGCCGAACTCGGCGGCCGTGCGGATCAGCGCGTCCTCCAGGCGGCGCACATGGGCGACGACGTCGACCGGACGCGGCAGCTTCTGGATGGGGTAGCCGACGAGCTGGCCCGGCCCGTGCCAGGTGATCTTCCCGCCGCGGTCGACGTCGACGACCGGAGTGCCGTCCAGCGGGCGCTCGCTGTCGGTCGTGCGGCGCCCCGCCGTGTAGACGGGCGGGTGCTCGAGGAGCAGGCAGGTGTCGGGGACAGTGTCCTCGAACCGGGCGGCGTGCACCTCGCGCTGCTTCTGCCAGGCCTCCCGGTACTCGACCGCGTCCTCGCCGAACCCCAGACGGACGAACCGCAGCTCACTCACTTCGGGTGCCTCCCTACTCGCGGCGGCGGGAGGCCGGGGGGTGTCCCCGGAGCCACGTCACCATGCACTGATGTGCGCCCCCGGCCACTCTACGACCGCACCGTGAGCGGGTGTCCGGCAGGTCGAGGCCGGTCGCCCCCTGTCAGCGATGTCCGCAATTCTCACACGATCGGATGAATGTGAAGCGAAGGTCCTCGATGCGGCGGCAGGGGCCGCTAAATTCGCGCCGTTCCATAAGGGTTGCCCGCCGGGCGCCGAAGGCAGGAGACCGTAGAGCTGATGTCGGAACGACCTCCGCAGCGCACCCCCAACCGGCGGCTCGCTGCGCTCATCGCGGAAGCCGGATTCTCCCACGCGGGCCTGGCCCGCCGGGTGGATCAGCTGGGCCTCGAACACGGCCTCGACCTGCGCTACGACAAGACCTCGGTGACCCGCTGGCTGCGTGGTCAGCAGCCCCGGGGCACCACCCCCGCGCTGATCGCCGAGGTCTTCACCCGGCGGCTGGGGCGGCGGCTCTCGGCGCAGGACCTGGGCCTGGACGCGTGTGCGCCCGTCTACGCCGGCCTGGAGTTCGCGGCGACGCCCGCCGAGGCCGTCGACATCGTCAGCGGACTGTGGCGGAAGGACTCCGGCAGCCACGCGGAGCTGCGCAAGATCGCGTTCACGCCGGCCGGCCTGGTCGTGCCCAGCCGGGACTGGCTGATCGGACGGGCCGACGAATGGGTCGGCCGCGGCGAGCCGGCGCAGGTGAGCGGGGCGGGAGGCCTGCCCGCCCCGCGGGTCCCGGCCGAGGCGGCCGGGCTGCGCACGGCGAGCGCGCTCCACGCCACCAACGGGCTCCACCCCGGCAACGGATCCGGCACACCCCACGGAGCGGGTGCCCACGGCCCCGCGGCCCATGGAGCGGGCTCCCACGGGCCGGCGGCCCACGGAGCGGGTGCGCACGGGGCGGGCGGCCACGGCGGCCGGGCCGGTACCCGCGGCCCCGGGTCCTCCCGCCCGCCGGGCCCGGCGGTCCCGCCGCCGGCCGTACCGCGCCAGCGGCAGACGGACCGGGGCCCCGGCCAGCGGGTCGGCAGCGGCGACGTCGCCGCCCTGCGTTCGGTCGGCGAGCTCTTCCGCACGCTGGACAACGCGTACGGCGGCGGTCACGCCAGGCAGGCCCTCGTCCGGTACCTGGAGCACGAGGCCGAACCCATGCTCCGCGGGAGCTACGGCGAGACGATCGGCAGGCGGCTGTTCTCGGCCGCCGCCGATCTGACCCGGCTGGCGGGGTGGACCTCGTACGACATCGCGGCGCACGGCCTGGCCCAGCGCTACTTCGTCCAGGCGCTGCGGCTCGCGCAGGCCGCCGGCGACCGGGCGTACGGCTCGTACGTCCTGATCACGATGAGCCGGCAGGCGGTCTACCTCGGGCACGGCAGGGAAGCCGTCCAGCTCGCGCGCGTCTCCCAGCAGGGCATCGGTTCGTCCGCACCGCCCGTCGTCATGGCGCTGCTGCACGCCGTCGAGGCGCGCGGACACGGCGTGCTCGGTGAGACCAGGGCGTGCGTCGCCGCGCTCGTACGGGCGGAGCGCTCCCTGCAGGCCGTCCGGCCAGGCGACGAGGTGCCGCACTGGGCCCGCTACTTCGACGAGGCGCAGCTGGCCGACGAATTCGGCCACTGCCACCGCGATCTGCAGCAGTACCGGATCGCCGCGCAGCACGCCGAGCGGTCCCTCCAGCTGCGTGCTCCGGCGTACGCCCGGAGCCGGCTGTTCTGCAGGGTGGTGCTGGCCTCCGCGCGGCTCGGGCTCGGCGAGCTCGACCAGGCCTGCCTGCTGGGCGCCGAGGCGGCCCAGCAGGCCTCGGAGATGCGGTCGGTGCGCGCCACGGAGTACGTGCGGGACTTCGAGCGCCGTCTGGAGCCCTACCGGGACGCGGTCGCCGTACGGGGGTACCGCGACCGGGTCGCCGCGCTGGGCTGACCGGCCGCTACGCGGCGGCGGGCAGCGTCGCCCCGCCCCCGGGCTCCCTGCGCACCCCCAGGTCCGCGAGGATCGCCGAGGCGGCGCGCCGCCCGGAGTGCAGGGCGCCCTGGACCGTGCTCGTGTCGCGGTGGTCGCCGCACACGTACAGGCCGGCGAGCACCCGGACGGGCCGGCGCAGATCGTGCGGGGGCGGCATCGCGGGCACGGCCTCCGGGTCGTGATGGGCCGCCAGCAGTTCCCAGTCGTGCGTGGGTGTGCCGTACAGCGTGGCGAGATGGGCGCGGACCGTGCGGTCGAGGTCGGGCGGCGGGGGGCCGAGCACCGTGGAGGTGACCAGGGTCCGGCCGTGGGGTGCCCGCGAGGGGTCGACCTCGCTCATCACGGCGGTGTGCGCGACCGGTCCGGACCGGTCCGCGTCCAGCAGCAGACTCGCACCGGTCGACGGGGGCGCCGGGGCCGTGTGGTGCAACACCGTCACCGGATGGAACACCGGCGTTCGCAGTCCGGGCAGCAGCTCCGCGGCGGCCCCCGCGCCGGTGGCCAGCAGCAGGGAGCGGCAGCCCAGCTCGCCGTGCTCCTTGGTGCGTACGGAGGTGATGTCGGCGGCCGTGACGTGCACCCCGGTCCGTACGGTGCCGGGCGGCAGCGCGGCGGCCAGCAGCTCGGGCAGGGTCGCCGCACCCCCCGACGGGACGCAGAGCCTGCCGCGCGCGTAACTGCGCAGGGTGAGATCGGCGCAGCGGCTCGACGTGCTGAGCTCCGGGTCGCCCAGCAGGGCGGACAGCAGGGGCCGCAGGAAGGTGTTGACCGTTCGTGGCGGGAGTCCGCGCGCCGACAGGGCCGAGAGCGCCGGCCGGTCGGGCCGGGCGGTGATCCGGGCCACCGGAGTCGTGGCGAGGCGGGACAGCCAGGCGCCCAGCCTGGCCTGCTCGATCGCCCCGCCCAGGGGCGCTCGGGGGGCGCGCGGCCGGGAGCGCACAGCCCTGAGCGCTCCCCTCGCACTCCGTATGTCTCCGGCGCGGAACTGGCGGCCCCCGCTGTTGACGAGCACGCCGGGTGCGAAGTCCCGGAGCACCAGCCCTTCGAGACCCGGCGTCGTGCGCAGCTCCGGGTAGGCGGAGCTGAGCAGGGGGCCGAGACGGTCGAGCCGGAACCCGTCCATCTCCTGGGTGGCCATCCGGCCGCCGACGTGCGGGGCGGCCTCCAGGACGGTGACGCTCACTCCTGCGCTGATCAGCTGGTGGGCCGCTGAAAGACCGGCTGTCCCGGCCCCGATGATGACCACATCCGCGTGCTGTGCCGTGTCTGCCGTGAGCACGTGCCCCTCCCCGCGTCGGCTCGACTGGTGGGGGGCTCTTGCCCCCAACCGGCCCCCGGAATGCCCGAGTTCGGGTCGAGGGTAGGTGGATGGCCGATGCAGGTACAGTCGCACGCACCCCGTGCACCGGTGCACGGGGTCGCACGGCGGCCCGGCGGGACGCCCGCGGGCCGTGGGCACGACGGCGGCGACGGGCCCGCCGGCCTGCACCGCGGTGCGGTTCCGCCGTCCCCGGGGTGCGGACGGGAGGCCGGGCTCAGCGCAGCGCGGCGCGGATCGCGTCGTCGATTCCGGGGAAGGCGAACGAGAATCCCGAGTCGAGAAGTTGGCCGGGGAGCACCCGCTGGCTGCCCAGGACGTCCTCCGCGAAGTCCCCGAGCGCGATCCGCAGCGCGGGCGCCGGTGCGGTGAAGAGGGTCGGGCGGCGCAGCACCCGCCCCATCGCGGCCGTCACCTGGCCGTTGGTGACGGGGGAGGGGCCGGTCAGATTCACCGGACCGGACACGGACTCCGTGTCCAGGAGGTGCCGCAGGGCCGCGACGTGGTCGTGCAGGGCGATGAAGCTCCAGTACTGCCGGCCGTTCCCGAGCCGCCCGCCGAGCCCCGCCTTGAACAGCGGGAACAGCCGTCCCCAGGCCCCGCCCTGCCGGGAGACGACCAGGCCGGTCCTGGCGTGCACCGTGCGGATGCCCGCCTCCTCGGCGGGGGCCGCGGCCTCCTCCCACTCCACGCACACGGACGGCAGGAACCCCTCGCCGGGCGGCGCGCTCTCGTCGACCGCGCGGTCCCCGGTGTCGCCGTAGTAGCCGATGGCGGAACCGGACAGCAGTACCTTCGGCGGGGTGTCCAGGGAGGCCACCGCCTCGGCGATCGCCGAGGTGCCCAGCACCCGGCTGTCGCGGATCTCGCGCTTGTACGCCTCGGTCCACCGGTGGTCCCCCACCCCGGCGCCGGCGAGGTGGACGACGGCGTCGCAGCCGACGAGGCCCGCCACGTCGACGTACTGGCGCTTCGGATCCCACTCGACCTCGTCGCCCGTGGCCGCGGGGCGGCGCACCAGGCGCACCACCTCGTGCCCGTCGGCGCGCAGCGAGCGCACGAGCGCCGCTCCGATGAGTCCGGTCGATCCGGTGACAGCGATACGGGAGTGCGGCATGGCCTCATCCTGCCCCATGGGCCCCGCGGCACGCGGAACACGACGTGGCACAGTGGCACGCATGTCCGAGCCGCCGCCCTCCCTCTCGCTCCTGCCCGTCCGCCCCGCCGTGCAGGCGGACCAGAGCGCGCTCGGGGAGCTCGACCGCGCCACCTGGTCGACGCTGCACTCCGTGCAGCCCCGGCCGGTGCCCCCGTACGGGCCCTTCTTCGACGACCACCACCGGCCCGAGGACTACCTGGTGGCAGGGGCGGCCACGGGGTCGGGGGAGGAGCGCGTCGCCGGATACCTCCGGCTGGTCAGGCCGACCCCGCTCGCCTGCAACGCGCACGTACGCCAGATACAGGGCCTCGCCGTCGCCGAGTGGGCTCGGGGCCGGGGTGTCGCGCGGACACTGCTGCGCGCCTCGTTCGCCGAGGCGCGGAGGCAGGGGGCCGGGCGGCTCACCCTGCGGGTCCTCGGACACAACGCCCCCGCGCGGGCGCTCTACGCGGCGGAGGGCTTCGCGGTGGAAGGGGTGCTGCCCGGTGAGTTCTTCCTGCACGGACGGTACGTCGACGACGTCCTGATGGGCCGTTCGCTGGCGCCCTGAGGCCCCGGGGCCCGGAAGGCCGCGCCGCCCGGGCCGCGCGGCACAGAACCGGTCGCTCCCGGCCGGTAGCTCCCGGCCGGTCGCTCAGGCCGGTCCGAAGCGGTCCCAGAGCGCGGGGAACCGTTCCGCCAGCACCGTGTCGTCCTCGAGCCCGAAGGGCGTGCCCTCCGGGCTCCCGGCCTGGGGCGCCAGACCGAGGTCGGGAGCCACCACGCCGGTGAGCTGCTCGTACGCCTCGTCGGCGGCGTACCCGAGCTCCTCGCCGTCGCCGTCGAGCTCCTCGTCGAAGTCCGCCAGCAGCTCGGCGAGGCTGTCCGGATCGTGCATCGCGCCCTCGAAGACCTCCCGGCCCTGCCCGATCAGCCAGCACCGGAAGTAGTCGAACGCGTCGTCGTCCGCCCCGCCCAGCAGCACCGCCGCGGCCCCCCACAGGTCCCAGCGGTAGGCGCGGTTGTAGCGGGCCTCGAAGTGTCTGGCGAAATCCAGCACGGAGTCCGGATCGAGGCGCACCAGCCGTTCGACGAGCAGGTCGGCATGGTCCTCGGGGTCGCCTTCGGCGGCCTCGCGTGTGTCGTCGATGATCTCCCAGAACTCCGTCTCGTCCATCACGGGTCCAGCATCTGCCTTGGCGGCGGGCGACGCACGCGGAGACACCGAAATGAAGCCTTCAGCGATAGAGGTCGCGCAGGCGTTCGGCGGCATCGGCGAAGCGTTCGCGCAGGGGGGCGGGTGCGAGGACCTCCAACTCGGGTCCGAGGCCGAGCAGCTGACCGTAGGCGACATCCTCGGACTCGACGGCCAGGGTGACCGTGAGCCGGCCGTCCCCGTCGGGTCCGGCGGCCGCGGCCAGCGCTTCCTCGGCGGCGGCCCTGTCCACGGCGTACGGAAGCCGCCGCGCACCCGTCTCGGACAGCCGTACGGTCACCTCGGTACGCAGGATCGAGCGGGCGAACTGGGCCGCCCGCTCCTCCCAGAAGCGGGGGAGGTCGAAGTCCTCGTCCCGCACGAAGCGCGTCTTCGACACGGCGACCGCGGTGAACCGGTCCACGCGGTACACCCGGAAGTCCTCCCCGGCCCGGGCGCACAGGTACCAGACACCGGCCTTCAGCACGAGCCCGTACGGGAACAGCTCCCGCTCCACCTCGTGCCCGGTGCCGCGGCGGTAGCGGACCCGGGCCGGCCGGTCGTCCCAGACGGCCTCCGCGACGGCGGGCAGCATGTCGGGGGCGGTGGGCTCGTGGAACCAGCCGGGGGCGTCGAGGTGGAAGCGCCCGGCCGCGCTCCGCGAGGCGTCCCGGAGCGAGGGGAGCAGTGCGGCCGAGACCTTCAGCCGCGCCGCGGACGCGGCTTCGTCCAGCCCCATCTCGCGCAGCGCGGAGGGCAGCCCGGACAGGAAGAGGGCCTCGGCCTCGTGGCGGGCCAGCCCGGTCAGCCGGGTCCGGTAGCCACCGACGAGCCGGTAACCACCGGCCCGGCCCCGGTCCGCGTACACGGGCACGCCCGCCTCGGAGAGCGCCTGGGCGTCCCGGGTCACGGTGCGCTCCGACACCTCCAGCTCCGTCGCCAGCTCGGCGGCGGTCATGACGGGGCGGGACTGCAGGAGCAGCACCATCTTGATGAGCCGGGCAGCACGCATGGAGTCATTGTGGGGGTGCCGGGGACGACGGCGGGGCAGGTGCCGGACCTGCCCGGCACCTGCCCCGCCCTCCTGCCTACAGCCCGTACTTCTCCCGGGCCTCCTTGACCGTCGAGGCCGGGATCTCGCCGCGGCGTGCCAGCTGGGCGAGGGAGGCGACGACGACCGACTCCGGGTCCACACCGAAGTGCCGGCGGGCCGCCTCGCGGGTGTCGGAGAGGCCGAAGCCGTCCGTGCCCAGCGACGACCAGTCCTGCTCCACCCACTGGCTGATCTGGTCCGGCACGGCGCGCATCCAGTCGCTGACCGCGAGGACCGGGCCCGGCGCACCGGAGAGCGCCTGGGTCACGTACGGCACCCGCTCCTCACCGCGGAGCAGCGCGTCGTCGGCCTCCAGCGCGTCGCGGCGCAGCTCGCCCCACGAGGTCGCGGACCAGACGTCGGCCGTGACACCCCAGTCGGCGGCCAGGAGTTCCTGGGCCTTCAGCGCCCAGTGGATCGCCGTGCCGGAGCCCAGCAGCTGCAGGCGCGGCGCGTCCGCCGTGGCGGGCGTGCCCTCCTTGAAGCGGTACAGGCCCTTGACGATGCCCTCCTCGACGCCCTCGGGCATCGCGGGCTGCTGCTTCGGCTCGTTGTAGACCGTCAGGTAGTAGAAGACGTCCTCGGCCTCGGGGCCGTACATCCTCCGCAGACCGTCCTTGACGATCACCGCGATCTCGTACGCGAACGCCGGGTCGTAGTTGAGCGACGCCGGGTTCGTCGACGCGATCAGGTGCGAGTGGCCGTCCGCGTGCTGGAGGCCCTCGCCCGTCAGCGTCGTACGGCCCGCCGTGGCGCCCACGATGAAGCCCTTGCCGAGCTGGTCGGCGAGCTGCCACATCTGGTCGCCGGTGCGCTGCCAGCCGAACATCGAGTAGAAGATGTAGAACGGGATCATCGTCTCGCCGTGCGTCGCGTACGACGTGGCGGCGGCGATGAAGTCGGCCATGGCGCCGGCCTCGGTGATCCCCTCGTTGAGGATCTGGCCGTCCTTGGCCTCCTTGTAGTACATCAGCTGGTCGCGGTCGACCGGCTCGTACGTCTGGCCCAGCGGCGAGTAGATGCCGGCCGACGGGAACAGCGACTCCATACCGAAGGTACGGGCCTCGTCCGGGACGATCGGCACCCAGCGCCTGCCGGTCTCCTTGTCCCGCATCAGGTCCTTCACCAGGCGGACGAACGCCATGGTGGTGGCCATCTCCTGCTTGCCGGACCCCTTGTACAGGGCCTTGAAGGCACGCTCCTCCGGCTGCGGCAGGGCCACGGCGTGCACCCGGCGGGCGGGAGCCGGACCGCCGAGGGCCGCGCGGCGCTCCTGGAGGTAGCGGACCTCGGGGGAGTCGGCACCCGGGTGGCCGTAGGGGACCAGCCCGTCCTCGAAGGCGCTGTCCGGGATCGGGAGCCCGAGCAGCTCGCGCATGCTCTTGAACTCGTCGGCCGACAGCTTCTTCATCTGGTGGTTGGCGTTCTTGGACTCGAAGCCCTTGCCGAGCGTGTAGCCCTTGACCGTCTGGGCCAGGATCACGGTCGGGGCGCCCTTGTGCTCCACGGCGGCGCGGTAGGCCGCGTACACCTTGCGGGCCTCGTGGCCGCCGCGGGAGCTGTAGAAACACTCGGCGATCTTGGCGTCGCTCAGCAGCTTCGCCAGCTCGGCGAGCGCGGGCTCGGCGCCGAAGAAGTGCTCGCGGATGTAGGCCACGTCGCGGGTCGCGTACGTCTGGAACTGCGCGTCCGGCACCTCGCGGAGGCGGCGGATCAGCGCACCGGTGGTGTCCAGCTGGAACAGCTCGTCCCAGGCGTTGCCCCAGAGCGTCTTGATGACGTTCCAGCCGGCCCCGCGGAAGGCGCCCTCCAGCTCCTGGACCACACGGAAGTTGGCGCGGACCGGACCGTCGAGGCGCTGCAGGTTGCAGTTGATGACGAAGGTCAGGTTGTCGAGCTGCTCACGGGCCGCGAGGGCGAGGGCTGCGGTCGACTCGGGCTCGTCCATCTCGCCGTCGCCCAGGAAGGCCCAGACGTGCGAGTTCGACGTGTCCTTGATGTTGCGGTTGGCGAGATAGCGGTTGAAGCGCGCCTGGTAGATCGCCGAGAGCGGGCCGAGACCCATCGACACGGTGGGGAACTCCCACAGCCAGGGCAGCCGCCGCGGGTGCGGGTAGGACGGCAGACCGTTGCCGCCCGACTCCTGGCGGAAGTTGTCGAGCTGCTGCTCGCTGATCCGGCCGTCGAGGAAGGCGCGGGCGTAGATGCCGGGGGAGGCGTGGCCCTGGATGTAGAGCTGGTCGCCGGAGCCGTCCCCCTCCTTGCCGCGGAAGAAGTGGTTGAAGCCGGTCTCGTACAGCCAGGCGGCCGAGGCGAAGGTCGCGATGTGGCCGCCGACGCCGAAGCGGGCACCACGGGTGACCATCGCGGCCGCGTTCCAGCGGTTCCACGCGGTGATCTTCGATTCCATCTCCAGGTCGCCGTCGAAGGCGGGCTCCGCGGAGGTGGGGATGGTGTTGACGTAATCGGTCTCCAGCAGCTTGGGCAGCGCGATACCGGCGCCCTCCGCGTGCTGGAGCGAGCGCCGCATGAGGTACGCGGCACGGTGCGGGCCCGCGGCCTTGGTGACGGCTTCCAGGGAGGCCGCCCATTCGGCGGTCTCCTCGGGGTCGCGGTCCGGGAGCTGGTCGAGCTCGCTCGGAAGCTTTGCTACGGGGTCGGTCATGATCGCCGCCTTCCGGAGTGGAGGGGGGTGGAGAAGGCCCTGACTGGCAGGACAGGGCGATCGGGCCGGTGGGCCCGCGAGTGAACTGTAAGTCTCCGATCGATGATCGATCAAAGGATGAAAGGAAAAACTTCTCGATATGAAGAAAGTGGCATGGGGTGCCTCGAAAGGGGGCACGCAGTGACGGGATTATTGGGGTGAAACGGGCCCTGAGCTGCACAGTCGAGCGCGAGGGGCCGCATATGGGTGCGACGCGCCCTTTGGGTACCGGCCCTCACGCGGGCGCACACCTTCGGGCGGAATCAGGCCCGCGCCGGGCTCATGCCCCGGCGCTCCGGGTTCACGCCCGGGGCGCGCATCCCAGGACGTGTTCCTTCACCATCACGGCGATCCGCGGGTCCCGCCGCAGGAACGCGTCGATGAGCGCCTCGTGCTCCTCCGCGTAGGACTTCTGCACCGTGCCCAGCCAGCGGATCGACAGGGCCGTGAACACCTCGATGCCCAGTCCCTCCCAGGTGTGCAGAAGGACGGCGTTGCCCGCCGCCCGCACCATCTCCCGGTGGAAGGCGACGGTGTGCCGCACCTGGGCCTCGCCGTCAGCCAGCCGGTCGGCCTCGTACAGGGCCGCCACGTGCGGGGCCAGCGCCGAGCAGTCCTCGCCGAGCGCCGGGGCCGCCAGCTCCGCCGCGATCTGCTCCAGCCCGGCCCGTACGGGGTAGCTCTCCTCCAGGTCGGCCGCGGTCAGATTCCGCACCCGCACGCCCTTGTTGGGCGCCGACTCGATCAGCCGCAGGGTCTCCAGCTCGCGCAGCGCCTCGCGCACCGGCGTCTGACTGACCTCCAGCTCGGTCGCGATGCGGCGCTCGACGATCCGCTCACCCGGCTTCCAGCGCCCGCTGACGATCCCGTCCACGATGTGCTCGCGGATCTGTTCGCGCAGCGAGTGGACGACGGGCGGGGTCATGACGGGCTCCTTCGGGCGAACCGGTGCTGCTCTCCACCAACTCGGCGTCCGGGGGCGCCGGTGGTGTCTAGACAATACGGCGGCGCCCCCGCCCGGGAGTGTCCCGGACGGGGGCGCCGCTGGTGAGGCTGGTTACAGCTGCACGGTTCAGAGGCCGAGCTCGACCTCGAACTCACCGGCCTCCAGGATCGCCTTGACCGTGGTCAGGTAGCGGGCGGCGTCCGCGCCGTCCACCAGACGGTGGTCGTAGGAGAGCGAGAGGTACGTCATGTCGCGGACACCGATGACGGTGCCCTCGGCGGTCTCGATGACCGCCGGACGCTTGACGGTGGCACCGATGCCCAGGATGGCGGCCTGGTTCGGCGGCACGATGACGGTGTCGAACAGCGCACCGCGCGAACCGGTGTTGCTGATGGTGAAGGTGGCACCGGACATGTCGTCCGGGGTGAGGCCGCCGCCGCGGGCCTTGCCGGCCAGCTCGGCGGTCTTCTTCGCGATACCCGCGATGTTCAGGTCGCCCGCACCCTTGATGACCGGAGTCATCAGACCCTTCTCGGCGTCCACGGCGATGCCGATGTTCTCCGAGTCGAAGTACGTGATGGTGCCTTCGTCCTCGTTGATCCGGGCGTTGACGACCGGGTGGGCCTTCAGTGCCTGGGCCGCCGCCTTCACGAAGAACGGCATCGGGGACAGCTTGACGCCCTCGCGGGCGGCGAAGGACTCCTTCGCCTGGTTGCGCAGCTTCATCAGCTTGGTGATGTCGACCTCGAGGACCGAGGTCAGCTGGGCCTGCGAGTGCAGCGCCTTCATCATGTTGTCGCCGATGACCTTGCGCATGCGGGTCATCTTGACCGTCTGGCCGCGCAGCGGGGACGCCTCGAGCTTCGGCGCGGCCTTGGCTGCCGGGGCAGCGGCGGCCGGAGCCGGAGCGGCAGCGGCGGCCTTGGCGGCCTCCGCGGCGGCGACGACGTCCTGCTTGCGGATACGGCCACCGACGCCGGTGCCCTTGACCGCGCCCAGGTCGACGCCGTTCTCGGAGGCGAGCTTGCGGACCAGCGGCGTGACGTACGCGCCGTCGTCACCGGAAGGCGCGGCCTGAGCGGCCGGTGCCGGTGCGGCAGCCGCGGGAGCCGGGGCGGCCGGAGCCGGAGCGGCAGCCGCGGGAGCCTGAGCGGCCGGAGCCGGTGCCGCGGGCGCCGCCGGGGCGGCGGGGGCAGCCGGGGCAGCCGGGGCGGGAGCCGGAGCCGGAGGGGCAGCCGGGGCGGCCGGAGCCGGGGCCGGGGCTGCGGCGGGAGCCGGGGCGGCCTCCGCCGGTGCGGCGGCCGGAGCGGCACCCGGAGCACCGATGACGGCGAGCTTGGCGCCGACCTCGGCGGTCTCGTCCTCGGCGACCACGATCTCCAGGAGCACGCCGGAGACCGGGGCCGGGATCTCGGTGTCGACCTTGTCCGTGGAGACCTCGAGCAGGGGCTCGTCCTCCGTGACCTCCTCGCCGACCTCCTTCAGCCAGCGGGTGACGGTGCCCTCGGTGACGCTCTCACCGAGCGCCGGGAGGGTGACATCCGTACCGGCGGCGCCACCGGCCGGAGCCTCGGCAGCGGGTGCCTCGGCGGCGGGTGCTTCGGCGGCGGGTGCTTCGGCGGCGGGGGCCGGAGCCTCCTCGGCCGGAGCCGGGGCGGCCTCCGGCTCGGCGGCGGGTGCCTCGGCCGCGGCCGGTGCGCCCGAGCCGTCGTCGATGACGGCCAGCTCGGCGCCGACCTCGACGGTCTCGTCCTCGGCGACCTTGATGGACGCCAGGATGCCCGAGGCGGGGGCGGGGATCTCGGTGTCGACCTTGTCGGTCGAGACCTCGAGCAGCGGCTCGTCGGCCTCGACGTGCTCGCCCTCGGCCTTCAGCCAGCGGGTGACGGTGCCCTCGGTGACGCTCTCGCCGAGCGCCGGAAGGGTTACGGAAACCGACATGGTTTCAGTTGCTCCTTACGAAAGTGCGGAAGTGGTCGGTCGTCGCGCCCGGGACTGGAATCAGTCGTGGGAGTGAAGAGGCTTGCCGGCCAGGGCCAGGTGGGCCTCGCCCATCGCCTCGTTCTGCGTCGGGTGGGCGTGGATGAGCTGCGCGACCTCGGCCGGCAGCGCCTCCCAGTTGTAGATCAGCTGGGCTTCGCCGACCTGCTCGCCCATACGGTCACCGACCATGTGGACGCCGACCACGGCACCGTCCTTGACCTGGACGAGCTTGATCTCGCCGGCGGTCTTCAGGATCTTGCTCTTGCCGTTGCCCGCGAGGTTGTACTTGAGGGCGACGACCTTGTCCGCACCGTAGATCTCCTTGGCCTTGGCCTCGGTGATACCGACGGAGGCGACCTCGGGGTGGCAGTACGTCACCTTCGGCACGCCGTCGTAGTCGATCGGCACGGTCTTCAGGCCGGCCAGCCGCTCCGCCACCAGGATGCCCTCGGCGAAGCCGACGTGGGCGAGCTGGAGGGTCGGGGCGAGGTCGCCCACGGCCGAGATCGTCGGCACGTTGGTCTGCATGTACTCGTCGACGAGGACGTAGCCGCGGTCCATCGCGACGCCGGCCTCCTCGTAGCCCAGACCCTGCGAGACCGGGCCGCGGCCGATCGCGACCAGCAGCACCTCCGCCTCGAAGGTCTTGCCGTCGGCGAGGGTCACCCGCACGCCGTCCTGCGTGTACTCGGCCTTGTCGAAGAAGGTGCCGAGGTTGAACTTGATGCCGCGCTTGCGGAACGCGCGCTCCAGGAGCTTCGAGCTGTTCTCGTCCTCGACCGGGACCAGGTGCTTCAGGCCCTCGACGATGGTGACCTCGGTGCCGAAGGACTTCCACGCCGAGGCGAACTCGACGCCGATGACGCCGCCGCCCAGGACGATCGCGGACTTCGGGACGCGGTCCAGCTTCAGCGCGTGGTCCGAGGAGATGATGCGGTTGCCGTCGATCTCCAGGCCGGGCAGCGACTTCGGCACGGAGCCGGTCGCGAGCACCACGTGACGGCCCTGGATCCGCTGGCCGGCGACGTCCACCGAGGTGGGCGACGAGAGCCGGCCCTCGCCCTCGATGTAGTGCACCTTGCGCGAGGCGATGAGTCCCTGCAGACCCTTGTACAGGCCCGAGATCACCTCGTCCTTGTAGGCGTGGACGGCCTCGATGTCGATGCCCTCGAAGGTGGCCTTCACGCCGAACTGACCGGCCTCGCGGGCCTGGTCGGCGATCTCGCCGGCGTGCAGCAGCGCCTTCGTGGGAATGCAGCCGTTGTGCAGGCAGGTGCCGCCGACCTTGCCCTTCTCGATCAGTGCGACGTCCAGGCCCAGCTGCGCTCCGCGCAGGGCCGCGGCGTAACCGCCGCTACCACCGCCGAGGATCACTAGGTCGAAAACGGTGCTGGCGTCGTTCGCCACGTCACGTCCTCCATGCATGTGCGCCGTATGCCGGGCCCCGTCGCTGGGGTGTGACCGGCCGGTCGGCTGGTGTTCGGCCGCTTGCGTTATTCGGCCCTGTGGTGGGGGCCCTGTCCTGCCGAGAACCCATCTTCGCACTTGTTGCGGGCGGACGGGACGCGGGCCCCCGCTCAGGGCCGGACGAACATCCGGCCCGGATGGTCACCGAAGCGTACAAAGTTTCGGAAAAACGGCCGGTCAGGACCACTGGGAGGAACGCGTACGGCCCCGGACGTATGCCCGGGGCCGTATCCGCTGCGCGCGAACGCCACAAGCGGACATTGCGCGCGAAGGCCGCGCGCGAACGCGATGCCCGGAAATCAGCCGAGGTCGCCGGCGGCTGTGCGCTCCGCGAGCTTGACCAGGGTGCGGACCGCGGAACCGGTGCCGCCCTTGGGCGTG
This sequence comes from Streptomyces clavifer, assembly GCA_014651175.1. Taxonomy (GTDB): domain Bacteria; phylum Actinomycetota; class Actinomycetes; order Streptomycetales; family Streptomycetaceae; genus Streptomyces; species Streptomyces clavifer. The sequence continues at coordinate 121,911 of BMWJ01000015.1, forward strand.
TAGCCGTACGGCGCGCCCTCGTGGAAGGCGGGTCCGGCGATGTCCAGGTGGGCCCAGGCGATGCCCTCGCCCACGAACTCCTGGAGGAAGAGGCCGGCCACCAGGCCGCCGCCCATCCGCTCGCCCATGTTGGCGATGTCGGCGGTCGGGGAGTCCATGCCCTTGCGCAGGTCGGCGGGGAGCGGCATCGGCCAGGACGCCTCGCCGACCTCCTCGGCGATCTCGTGGATGGACGTACGGAAGGCGTCGTCGTTGGCCATCACACCGAAGGTGCGGTTGCCCAGGGCGAGCACCATCGCGCCGGTCAGGGTCGCCACGTCGACGATCGCGTCCGGCTTCTCCTCCGACGCGCGGGTCAGCGCGTCGGCGAGGACGAGCCGGCCCTCGGCGTCGGTGTTGAGCACCTCGACGGTCTTGCCGCTGTACATGCGCAGCACGTCACCCGGGCGGGTGGCGTTGCCCGAGGGCATGTTCTCGGCGAGGGCCAGCCAGCCGGTGACGTTGACCTTCAGGCCGAGGCGGGAGGCCGCGACGACGGCGGCGAACACGGCGGCGGCGCCGCTCATGTCGCACTTCATCGTCTCGTTGTGGCCGGCCGGCTTGAGCGAGATGCCGCCCGAGTCGTAGGTGATGCCCTTGCCGACCAGGGCGAGCGTCTTCTCCGCCTTGGGGTGCGTGTAGGCGAGCCGGACGAGGCGGGGGCCGTGGGCCGAGCCCTGCCCGACGCCGAGCAGACCGCCGAAGCCGCCCTTGACGAGCGCCTTCTCGTCGAGGACCTGCACCTTGATGCCGTGCTCCTTGCCGGCGGCGGTGGCCACGGCGGCGAAGGACTCGGGGTACAGGTCGTTCGGCGGGGTGTTGATCAGGTCGCGGGCCCGGTTGATCTCCTCGGCGACCGCGAGGGCGCGCTCGGCGGCGGCCTTGAACGCCTTGTCGCGCGGCTTCGTGCCGAGCAGGGCGACCTCGGCGAGCGGCAGCTTCGGGCCGCCGGCCTTGGCGCCCTTGGGGGCGACCTTGTTCTCGCCGCCCTGGTAGGCGGTGAAGGCGTACGCACCCAGCAGGGCGCCCTCCGCGATGGCCTCGGCGTCCTCGGCGGACTCCGTCGGCAGCGCGAACCCGGCCTTCTTCGAACCGGCCAGCGCGCGGGCGGCACTGCCCGCGGCCCGGCGCAGCGCCTCGGTGTCGTACGCGTCGTCCTTGCCCGGGACCGGGCCGAGCCCGACCGCGATGACGACCGGGACCTTGAGTCCGGACGGCGCGGGGAGCTTGGTCACTTCGCCCTCGGCACCGGAGGCACCGAGGGTCTCCAGGACGGTGGCGAGCTTGCCGTCGAACGCCTTGTCCACGGCCTCGGCGCCCGGCGCGACGACCAGGTCCCCGGCCTTGGAACCAGTGTTCTTGGCGACGCCGACGACGAGTGCGTCGGCGCGCAGCGTCGCCGCACCGGCAGTGCTGAGAGTGAGAGCAGTCACGGTGATGAAATCTCGCTTCCGTTGAGTCGTATGCCGGTCGAGGGGTGGGCCGACCGTGCCCGGCGCATCGTGGATGCCGCCGCAATGTGCCGTAACGAGCCTACGCGCGCCCCCGCTCACCGCTCACAGGGGCGGGGCCGTCCGGTCGTACGGCCCCGCTCCGTCCGGCCCGCGGGCCGGGGACGCGCCCCCGGGGGCAGGGGCGTTGGCCTGGGCGGGACGACTGGGAGAGGCGCCGGGCGGAGCGGGTGGCCGGTGCCCGAGCGGTGCCGCCGGCCCCCGGACCCCGTCCCGGGGAATGGTCCTCAGCCGAGGACCAGGGCCAGCAGGGCCACCGTGGCCGCCGTCTCCTCCAGCGCGCCGAACACGTCCCCGGTCACCCCGCCGAAGCGCCGCACGCAGTGACGCAGCATCAGCTGCGCCGCACCCAGCCCGGCCAGGGCGGCGAGGGCGTGGTGCACGGCCCCGTACCCGCCGAGCAGCGCACCGGCCCCCGCGCATCCCGCCACCACCGCGCAGGCGACGGCCGTGGCCGCGCGGAGCGGAACGGTGCCCGCCACCGCGGCGCCGAGGCCCTCGGGCCTGGCCGGAGGCACCCCGCGGCGCGAGGCCAGCGTGAGTGCCAGCCGGGCCACCACCGCGGCGGCGACCGTCCCCAGGGCGCCGTCCTCCCAGCCCCGCCCGTACAGCTCGTACAGGGCCGCGACCTGCGCCATCAGGACGAACAGCAGGGTGATCACACCGAACGGCCCAATGTCCGACTGCTTCATGATGCGCAGCGCGTCCTCGGCCGGCCGGGCACTGCCGAGGCCGTCGGCGGTGTCCGCGAGACCGTCGAGATGCAGGCCCCGGGTCAGTGCGGCAGGGAGCGCGGCGGCGGCGACGGCCGCCAGCAGCGGCCCTGATCCGGCGAGCAGCAGCAGCGCTCCGGACGCGGCCGCGAGGAGCCCCGCCACGAGCCCGGCGAGCGGGGCGCAGAGCATGCCGGCGCGGGCGGCTTCGCGGTCCCAGCGGGAGACGTGGACGGGGAGCGCGGTCAGGGTGCCGAAGGCGAAACGCACGCCGTGGCTGTTCAGGGAGGTCACCGCGCGCAGGCTAGCCGGTGCGGCCCGGCACTAGATTGTGCAGAACATCCGAAAAGCCGCATAGGTGGATCGCCGGGAGTAGGTGGCATGGGTCACTGGCTTCACCAGAACATCGTCGAGCCGGGCAAGCTTCCGCTGCTGCTCGCCCTGAGCGCCTTCGTGCTGACGTTCGCCGTCACCCGGGTCATCACCCGCATGATCAGAGCGGGGAAGGGGCCGTTCGGCAACATCACGCCCGGCGGGGTGCACGTCCATCACGTGGTGCCGGGCGTCGTGCTCTCGGTGGTCGGCGGCTTCGGCGCGGTGGCCGCGGGGCAGCACGGTGTCGCCCCCGGGATCTGCGCCGTCGTCTTCGGTGTGGGAGCAGGCCTGGTCCTCGACGAGTTCGCGCTGATCCTGCACCTCGACGACGTGTACTGGAGCGAGGAGGGCCGCCAGAGCGTGGAGGTCGTCGTCCTCACCGCCTCGCTCGTGGTGCTCGTGCTCGCCGGCTTCTCGCCCCTGGGGGTGGACGAACTGAGCGGTGACCAGCAGCAGAGCAGGCTGGGCGTCGTGCTGACCTACCTCGTCAACTTCGGCTTCGTGCTCATCGCCCTGTTCAAGGGCAAGGTCCGCATGGCGGTGATCGGCACCCTCGTCCCGTTCATCGCGCTGATCGCCGCGATCCGGCTGGCCAGACCGGTCTCGCCGTGGGCCCGGCGCTTCTACCGCAACCGGCACCGGGCCCGTGCCAGAGCGGTGCTGAGGGCGTATCACCACGACGTGCGCTGGGTGGGGCCGCGCCGCAGGTTCCAGGACCTGATCGGCGGGGCCCCGGACAGGGCCCCGCTGCCGGGACCGCCCGGCCCCCCTTCCGAGCCCTGAGGTCAGGCGGTCGCGGTCTCCGCCGACCCCTCGGTCCCGGTCTCCTCCGCGGAGGGCTCCTCCGCGGGTTCCTCCGCCCGCTCGGGCAGCTCCGCGGCCAGCGCCGCCGCGGCCTGGACGAGCGGCAGCGCGAGCAGCGCGCCGCTGCCCTCACCGACGGTCACCCCGTGGTCCAGCAGCGGGGTCAGCGCCATCCGGTCCAGCGCCTTCATCTGTGCGGGCTCACCGCTCACCTGGCCGGCCAGCCACCAGTCCGGCGCCCGGAATGCCGCCCGCTGGGCCACCAGGGCACAGGCCGCCGAGACCACGCCGTCCAGCACCACGGGCATCCGGCGCACCGCGCTCTGCAGCAGGAAGCCGGTCATCGCCGCCAGGTCCGCGCCGCCCACCGCTGCCAGCAGTTCCAGCTGATCACCGAGAACCGGCCGGGCCCGGCGCAGCGCGTCCCGGATCGCGGCGCACTTGCGCATCCACGCCAGGTCGTCGATCCCCGCACCGCCGCGCCCGGTCACCACCGAGGCGTCCGTACCGCACAGCGCCGCGATCAGGGTCGAGGCCGCCGTCGTACCGCCGACGCTCAGATCACCCAGCACCACCAGATCGGTGCCGGAGTCGGCCTCCTCGTCGGCGATCCGCATCCCGAGGCGTACGGCCTGCTCGGCCTCCTCGGCCGTCAGCGCGTCCTCGACGTCGATACGGCCGCTGCCCCGCCGCACCCGGTGCCGCACGACCGCCTCGGGCAGCAGCTCCGGGTCGCAGTCCAGGCCGGCGTCCACGACGCGCACCGGCACGGAGAAGCGCCGGGACAGCACCGCCACCGGGCTCGCACCGTCCAGCACGGCCCGGACCAGCTCGTGCGCGGTCCCGGCCGCCCGGCCGGACACCCCGAGCTCCGCCACCCCGTGGTCACCCGCGAAGAGCACCACGCGGGGCCGGTCGACCGGCTTGACCGGGACCGCCTGCTGGGCGGCCGACAGCCACTCGCCCAGCTCGTCGAGCCGGCCGAGGGCCCCGGAGGGGACGGTCAGCCGCTCCCGGCGTTCCTCGGCGTCGCGGCGCACGCCCCCGTCGGGGCGTTCGATCAGGTCGGAGAAGTCGTCCAGATTCACGGGGATCTGCCTCGCGGGTCGTCACATGGTGGGCCGGAACCCGGCGGAGGGTCCCTGTGCGGAACAGTACCCGGCGGCCTTCCGTGCCCCCGGCCCCGCGCACCCGCCCGCGGCCCGGCCCCGCAGCACCGGAGCCCGCCCCGCGGCTCAGCCCCGCAGCACCAGTGCCCGCCCCGCCACCACCAGCAGCACGTGCTCGCACTCGGCGGCGAACGCGGCGTTCAGGCGGCCCAGTTCGTCGCGGAAGCGCCGCCCGGAGGCCGTCGCGGGCACCACTCCCGAACCGGTCTCGTTGGTCACGGCGACGACCGTACGACGCGTCCCGCGCACCGCGTGGACCAGCTCGGCGACCCGCTTCCGCAGCGCCTCCTCCCCGCCGTCCGCCCACCGGGCGTCGTCCCACGCGTCCACCCGGTCCATCGCGTCCGTCAGCCACAGCGAGAGGCAGTCGACCAGGAGCGGCGGACCGTCCGCCTCCAGCAGTTCCGCCAGCTCGCACGTCTCCTCGGTACGCCACGCGGCGGGTCTGCGTTCCCGGTGCAGCCCGACCCGGGCCGCCCAGTCCGCGTCGCCGTCGCGGCGGCCTCCGGTCGCCACGTACACGACCTCGGGGAACGTCTCCAGACGCTGTTCGGCCTCCACTGACTTCCCCGACCGGGCCCCGCCCGTCACCAGCGTGCGACGGGGGACGTCGGGCACCGCGTGGTACTGGCCCACCGGCAGTGTCGTGCCGTCCGGCACCGCCCGCGCCCCGCCCGCCGCGAGCCTGCGGTGCAACTCCTCGCCGGGCGGCGCGTCATGGTCCAGATGGACGGCGATCACCTCGGTGGCCGCCCCGACCGCCTCCACGGCCCGCAGCCTGGCGACGGTGTCGGGGCGCGCGACCACATCGCAGACGACCATGTCGTACGGCTCCGCCACCCGGTCGGCCAGCCCGGCGGGCGCGGCCCCCGGCGGCAGGTAGAGCAGCCGCTCGCCGTCCGGAGACGTCACCTCGTACCCGGTGCCCGGGGCGTCCATCGCCAGGGCCCGGATCCGGTGACCGGTGATCAGCGTCAGCTCCTGCCCGTCCGGGACCCGCCCCGCGGCAGGCAGCGAAGGGGGCAGTTCCACGGCGGGACCGTCGTGCGGGTGGGTCAGCAGCACCTGCCGTACGCCGCTGAGCGAACGCCCCGCACGGGCGGCGGCGAACACCGCGCCCGGCGTGAGGTCGAGCAGCAGGGCGTCGTCGACGAGCAGCGCGGTCGCCGCGCGCGCCCGCGCACCGCGGGCCGACGCGCAGACGGCGCAGGGGCAGTCGGGGCGCGGCAGCCCGTCGGGGGCGCCGGTGCCGAGCAGAGTCAGTTCCACACTGGTGATCCTCCCGTGTCCATGCACCACCTGCGCGCCCGGGCCAGGCACTAGGCTTCGGGCAGCAACGTGACCCAGGAGGCGGACATGGCGTGGACGTGGCGGTTCGAGAAGTCCGACGGTACGGAGACGGAGCCGGCCCTGCAGCCGGAGGAGTTCACGACCCAGGGCGACGCGGAGTCCTGGATCGGCGAGTTCTGGAAGGAGCTGCTGGAAGGCGGCGCGCACCAGGTGACCCTCTTCGAGGACACGACGAAGATCTACGGTCCGATGAGCCTCCAGGCCGAATAGGCCCGTCCGGCCCGCCCGTCACCGAGCCCCCTGCCCGGCGGACGGGTGGGCCGCCGCCTTTCCGGCCTGCGGCACCGCGCGTCACATCTCGCCCAGGGTGACCTCGGCCGATCTCTTCCCGTCCCCGCGCAGGTAGGTCACCTCGACCTTCTCGCCCGGCCTTCTCCCCGCCAGGGCCTCGGAGAGCGACGTGATCGTCGTGACCGGGGTGTCGCCGATCCGGGTGATGACGTCCCCGGCACGCAGCCCCGCGTCCGCCGCGGCCCCGCCCTTCTCCACGCTGACGATCGCGACCCCTGCCGGCCGGTAGCGGTCGTCGACGACCGTCCGGCCGGTGATGTCCAGTGCGGCCCGGCCCGAGTCGGTGACCCTGCCGGACTCGATGATCTGGTCGGCGACCGTCCGCACCATCGGGACGGGGATCGCGAACCCGATGCCGGGCGCCGCGCTGTCGCCCTCCGTCGCCGCCAGGGTCGGGATGCCGATCACCTCGCTGTCGAGGTTCACCAGGGCGCCCCCGCTGTTGCCCGGGTTGATCGCCGCCGAGGTCTGCACCATGTCGGCGAGCGTCGCCCCGGTGCCGCCCTGGCCGCTCTCGGTCACGGTCCGGCCCAGGGCGGAGACGATGCCCTGGGTGACACTGCTGGACAGGCCCAGCGGCGAGCCCATCGCCAGGACGATCTGTCCCACCTCGACCTCGCCGGTGCCGAACCGGGCGGGCTTCAGCCCGCCCGGGAGGTCGTCCAGCTTGATGACCGCCAGGTCCTGCTCCGGATAGGAGGAGACCAGGGAGGCCTTCAGCACCTTCTCGCCGGTGGGGACGCTGACGTCGAAGGACTTCTCGCTGCCCACCACGTGGGCGTTCGTGACGATGTGGCCCTTGTCGTCGTAGACGATGCCGGACCCGAGACCGTCCCCGGCGGCGATCTGCACGACGGACGGCAGCACGTTCCTGATGACGTCCTGGTACTGGTCCTCCAGGTCGCCCGGAGCACGGACGGGCGCCGCCTGGCGCGCGGGCGCACCCGACGGTGCGGCGCCGGGACCGGAGCAGCCGCAGATCAGCGCGGCCGCGCAGACACCGGCGGTCAGGAGCGGCGGGGGGCGGCGTACCCGGCGCGGGGCAGGGGGTGCGGGGGATGCGTCCATGCCCGGAGTATCACCACGGCCCCCTGCCGGGGCCCGCGCTGATGGGCCGATCAGGCGTACGCCCGGGACCCGTCAGGATCCGGCCGGGAGGTGCTGACCGCGCACCCCGCACAGGTGCAGCAGCGCGGCCACCCGGCGGTACGGATCCGTCCGCCCCGCCCGGTCCTCCGCGTCCAGCACCCGGGCCAGCTGCTCGGTGTCCGGCAGCTCCACCTCGTTGCCCACGTTGTCCGTGAAGACGCGTACGCCGTACCAGGCGTGCAGCGGCGCGGCGATCCCGGCGAGCGTGGCCGTCAGCGCGTCGAGCCGGTCGGCCCGCACGTCGAGGCCGAGCCTGTTCGTGTACGTGTCCGTGTCGAACGCCGCGAGGGCCCCGGCGAAGTCGCCGGCCGTCCCGGGGCGCATCGCCAGCGCGTCCGCGTTGCGCACGAGCAGCGACAGCAGCCCTCCGGGCGCCAGCATCCGGGCCAGGCCGGCCAGCATCGGGTCCGGCTCGGGGACGTACATCAGTACGCCGTGGCAGAGCACCACGTCGAAGCTGCCGGGCAGGAAGTGCACGCCGGTGTCACGGCCGTCACCCTCGATCAGCCGCATCCGCTCCCGGATGCCCTCGGGCTCGCCCTCCAGCGACTCCCGCGCGGCCCGCAGCATCTCGGCGTCGGACTCCAGGCCCGTCACGGAGTGCCCGGCCCGAGCCAGACGCAGTGCCTGGGTGCCCTGGCCCATGCCGACGTCGAGCACCCGCAGCCGGCGCCCCACCGGGAAGCGCGCGGCTATCTGCTCGTCCAGCTGCCGGGCGACGAGCTCCTGGCGGACCGTGTTGCGCAGTCCGCCGAGCCCGTCGAGCCACTGGGAAGAGACCCCCGTGAAGCCGGAGGTCTCCGCACTCAGGGCCGCTCTCCCCGCTTGACCTGGGGCTTGGGAAGCCGCAGTCGGCGCATCTGGAGCGTACGCATCAGGCCGTAGGCCACCGCGCCGCGCTTCGGAGCGTCCGGGAAGCGCTGGGCCAGCTGCTTCTTGAGCCGGAACCCGAGGCCGATGGAGTCGACCACGATCAGCACGATCACGCCGAGCCAGAGCAGCAGCGAGATGTTCTGGATGTTCTGCACCTGGATGACGCTGAGGATCAGGATGATCACCGCGAGCGGGAGGAAGTACTCGGCGATGCAGAAGCGCGAATCCACGAAGTCACGGACGAAGCGCCGCACGGGCCCCTTGTCGCGGGCCGGCAGATAACGCTCGTCGCCCGACGCGAGGGCCTCACGCTGCCTGGCCATGTCGGCGCGGCGTGCTTCCCGCTGTCGCTTCATCGCCTCCTTGCGGTCGGTCGGCGTGCCGCTGGAGGCTCGCCGGCGCTGCGTCTGGGCCTCGCTGCGCTTGGGGGTGGGGCGACCCTTGGGGGCTTCGGGGTCGCGGGGCTGCTTGGAGAGGTCCGCCGTCACCTTGGTGGTGGGGGCCTTCTCTTCCTTGGAACGGCTACGGAACACAAAACCCAAGGGTACGGGGTCGGTGCGGGGATCACGGGACCGGGCGGGAACGATCCGGCAACGGACTGCGTCCTGATAACTGCCCGCACAGGGGCAGAACGGACTCCCGCCCCCCGCTCCCCCCGACAGCGGTCTACTCCCTGGGCGGGAGCGGTCGGGGGTCGCAGTCGTCCTTGGGGAGGAGCACATCCGTCCCCGAACAGTGCGGTAATGGAGGCAGGGCCCGTACTGTGGGTTCTGTTGGAGTGCTGGAGCTCAGTTCGTCAGAAGGGGGCGCGCGAAGCCCATGAGCGGTGTCATGAAGCGTATGGGAATGATCTTCCGCGCGAAGGCAAACAAGGCCCTTGACCGGGCCGAGGATCCGCGCGAGACCCTCGATTACTCGTACCAGAAGCAGCTGGAGCTGCTTCAGAAGGTGCGCCGCGGGGTCGCCGACGTGGCGACCTCGCGCAAGCGGCTGGAACTGCAGCTGAACCAGCTGCAGGGGCAGTCGTCCAAGCTGGAGGACCAGGGCCGCAAGGCGCTCGCGCTCGGCCGGGAGGACCTGGCCCGCGAGGCGCTGTCCCGGCGCGCCGCCCTCCAGCAGCAGGTCACGGACCTGGAGACGCAGCACCGGACGTTGCAGGGCGAGGAGGAGAAGCTCACCCTCGCGGCCCAGCGCCTGCAGGCCAAGGTGGACGCCTTCCGCACGAAGAAGGAGACCATCAAGGCCACCTACACGGCGGCCCAGGCGCAGACCCGGATCGGCGAGGCCTTCACCGGCATCTCCGAGGAGATGGGCGACGTCGGCCTCGCGATCCAGCGGGCCGAGGACAAGACCCAGCAGCTCCAGGCGAGGGCCGGGGCAATCGACGAACTGCTGGCCTCCGGCGCCCTGGACGACCCGACCGGGACGGCGAAGGACGACATCGCCGCCGAGCTGGACCGGATCTCCGGTGGTACGGATGTAGAGCTGGAACTGCAGCGGATGAAGGCCGAGCTGGCCGGCGGTTCCTCCGCTCAGCAGCAGGCCATCGAGGGCGGTGCGCAGGACGCGGCACCGCAGTCCCCGCACAAGTTCGACAAGCAGTGAGGGCAGCGTCATGATCGTACGGATCATGGGGGAGGGCCAGGTCGTCCTGGCCGACAGCCATGTCGCCGAGCTGAACAAGCTCGACGACGTGCTGCTCGCGGAGATGGAGAGCGGTGACGGACCCGGCTTCCGTGCCACCCTCCACGCGCTCCTCGACAAGGTGCGCGAGCTCGGATCGCCCCTGCCGGACAACTCCCTGGAGCCGTCCGAACTGATCCTGCCGTCACCCGACGCGACCCTCGACGAGGTGCGCGCCATGCTCAGCGACGACGGGCTGATCCCCGGCTGACCCTGCGCCCGCTCCACACTCCGCACCGCGCCCCGCCCCGGTCCCACCGGCGCGGGGCGCAGTGCTGCGGGAGCCGGCCTCCGGGCCCCTCCGCGACCGCGGTCCGGACACCGGACCGGCGGCGGGCGGGCGGCACGCCGTACCGTGGCTCGACGTGACCACCCTCGGAACCGGGCTCGTGCGCGCCCGACGCTGGCTGCGCGGCCACCCCTTCGCCCTGGACGGGGCGCTCGCCGTCTCGGTGCTCGCCGCCATGGTCTGCGCGTCGTTCGCCGAGCCGGACCCGGGCCACGGGCCCGTCTTCGGCGTCCGTACCCCGGCGCCCTTCAGCGTCGTCCTGATGGTGCTCGGCGCCGGAGCGCTCGTGCTGCGGCGGCGCAACCCCGTGGCGGTGCTCGCCGTGACCGGGGTGCTGTCGGCCCTCGAGTTCCTGCTGATGGACCCGCCGGCCCCCGTGGTGATGAGCTCCGTCATCGCGCTCTTCACCGTCGCGGCGAGCACCGACCGCCCCACCACCTGGCGTGTCGGCCTGCTGACCATGGTGGTGCTGACCGTGACCGCGATGGCGGTCGGTTCCGCCCCCTGGTACAGCCAGCAGAACGTCGGCGTCCTCGCCTGGACCGGCCTGGCCGCCGCCGCCGGGGACGCCGTGCGCAGCAGGCGCGCGTTCATCGACGCGATCAGGGAACGGGCCGAGCGGGCGGAGCGCACCCGCGAGGAGGAGGCCCGCCGCAGGGTCGCCGAGGAGCGGCTGCGCATCGCCCGAGACCTGCACGACGTCGTCGCCCACCACATCGCCCTGGTCAACGTCCAGGCCGGGGTGGCCGCCCATGTCATGGACAAGCGCCCGGACCAGGCCAAGGAGGCGCTCGCGCACGTACGCGAGGCCAGTCGCTCCGCGCTCAACGAGCTGAGGTCCACCGTCGGGCTGCTGCGCCAGTCCGGCGACCCCGAGGCCCCCACCGAGCCGGCCCCCGGGCTCGCCGTCCTCGGCGGCCTGGTCGACACCTTCCGCAACGCCGGGCTCCCCGTCGAGCTGGCCTGCACCGACCGGGACGGCCCGCTGCCCGCCGCGGTCGACCTCGCGGCATACCGGATCATCCAGGAGGCCCTGACCAACGTGCGCAAGCACGCGGGTGCGGGCGCCCGGGCCGAGGTGAGCGTCGTACGGGTCGGGGCGACCGCCGAGATCACCGTGCTCGACAACGGCGCGGGCGCCGGGACGGGCCGCACAGACGGGTACGACGACCGGGACAGGCACGGCCTCATCGGCATGCGGGAACGCGTCACCGCGCTCGGCGGCACCCTGACCGCGGGGCCCCGCTACGGGGGCGGATTCCGCGTCCATGCGATCCTGCCCGTCATGTCCCGTACGGGCGGGCCGGAGAGGCCGGCCGCGGCGGAACGGACGGGGGGATGCGCATGACACCGATCAAGGTGCTGCTCGCCGACGACCAGGCGCTGCTGCGCAGCGCCTTCCGGATACTGGTCGACTCGGAGCCCGACATGCAGGTCGTCGGCGAGGCCGCGGACGGCGCCGAGGCCGTGGCACTGGCCCGCGCGACAGGTGCCGACGTGGTGCTGATGGACATCCGGATGCCCGGCACCGACGGGCTCACCGCCACCCGGATGATCAGCGCGGACCCCGAACTGGCGGACGTACGGATCGTCATGCTCACCACGTTCGAGGTGGACGAGTACGTGGTGCAGTCCCTGCGCGCGGGTGCGTCGGGCTTCCTGGGCAAGGGCGCCGAACCGGACGAGCTGCTCAACGCCATCCGGATCGCCGCCGGCGGTGAGGCGCTGCTCTCCCCGGCCGCGACCAAGGGGCTCATCGCCACCTTCCTTGCCCAGGGCGGCAGCGCCGGTGAGGGCCCGGACGTCGCGGAGTACTCCGAGCGGCTCGCCGCGCTCACCGGACGCGAGCGCGAGGTGCTCGTCCTCGTCGCGGGAGGGCACTCCAACGACCAGATCGCCGAGCGGCTCGTGGTCAGCCCCCTCACCGTCAAGACCCATGTGAACCGGGCGATGGCGAAGCTGGGTGCCCGGGACCGGGCCCAACTGGTGGTAATTGCCTATGAATCGGGCCTGGTGCGACCCAGGACCGAGTGACGGGGTGGAGACCCGGCGTACTCCAAACGCGGTACGGGCGTCATGAGAAAGCAACCCGGGGACCGACGAATCCGCCCCCGGGATCGGCGATCGTATAGGCGGGCAGGCTGTGTCCCCTTCGTTCGAGCTCCGGTCCGAGGCCTCCGGCCGTCGTTCCGGTCAGCCGCCCCACTGCCGCGTACGCCACAGAAGAGAGAACCACCCATGTCCTGGCTGTCCAGATTCAGCCTCGCGCAAAGGGCCCTGATCGGGCTGATCTCGATCGTCGCGCTCGTCTTCGGGGCGATCGCGATCCCGCAGCTCAAGCAGCAGCTGCTGCCCACCATCGAACTCCCGATGGTGTCGGTGCTGGCCCCCTACCAGGGTGCTTCCCCCGATGTGGTCGAGAAGCAGGTCGTCGAACCCCTCGAGAACGCCATCAAGGCCGTGGACGGCGTCGAGGGCATCACCTCGACCGCCAGTGAGGGCAACGCCCTCATCATGGCGAGCTTCGACTTCGGCGACGAAGGCACCAAGCAGCTCGTCGCGGACATCCAGCAGGCGGTGAACCGCGCGCGCATCCAGCTGCCCGACGACGTCGACCCGCAGGTCATCGCCGGTTCGACGGACGACATCCCGGCCGTCGTCCTCGCCGTCACGTCCGACAAGGACCAGCAGGCGCTCGCCGACCAGCTGGAGCGCACGGTCGTCCCGGCACTCGAGGACATCGAGGGCGTCGGCCAGGTCGCGGTCGACGGCGTGCAGGACCTCCAGGTGTCCGTCGTGCCCGACGACAGGAAGCTGGCGGCGGCCGGTCTGAACGCCGGCTCCCTGGCCCAGGCGCTCCAGGCCGGCGGTGCCACCGTTCCGGCCGGCTCCTTCGCCGAGTCGGGCAAGAGCCGCACCATCCAGGTCGGCGGTTCCTTCACCTCGTTGCAGCAGATCGAGGACCTGAAGGTCTCCGCGGCGGACCCGGCCACGGGCGAGGCCGGAAAGCCGGTCCGTGTCGGCGACATCGCCACGGTGAAGCAGGAGCCCGCCACCGCGGTCTCCATCACACGTACGAACGGCAAGCCGAGCCTCGCCGTCATGGCGACGATGGCCAAGGACGGCAGTGCCGTCGCCATCTCGGACGCCGTCCACGACAAGCTGCCGGACCTGCGCAAGGACCTCGGCGCCGGCGCCGAGCTGACCGTCGTCTCCGACCAGGGGCCGGCCGTCTCCAAGGCGATCTCCGGTCTGACCACCGAGGGCGCCCTCGGGCTGATCTTCGCGGTCGTCGTGATCCTGGTGTTCCTGGCGTCGATCCGCTCGACGCTGGTCACCGCCGTCTCCATCCCGCTCTCCGTCGTCCTCGCGCTGATCGTGCTCTGGACCCGCGACCTGTCGCTGAACATGCTCACCCTCGGCGCGCTGACCATCGCGATCGGCCGGGTCGTCGACGACTCGATCGTGGTCCTGGAGAACATCAAGCGGCACCTCGGCTACGGCGAGGAGCGCCATTCGGCGATCGTCACCGCCGTCAAGGAGGTCGCCGGCGCGATCACCTCGTCCACGCTCACCACCGTCGCGGTCTTCCTGCCCATCGGGCTGGTGGGCGGCATGGTCGGCCAGCTCTTCGGTTCGTTCTCCCTCACCGTCACGGCGGCGCTGCTGGCCTCCTTGCTGGTGTCGCTCACCGTGGTCCCCGTCCTGTCGTACTGGTTCCTGCGCGCACCCAAGGGCACGGCCGAGAACCCGGAGGAAGCCCGCCGGCAGGCCGAGGAGAAGGAAGCCGCGAGCAAGCTCCAGCGGCTCTACATCCCGGTGCTCAGCTTCGCGACCCGTCGGCGCGGCGCCAGTATCGGCATCGCCTTCGTGGTCCTCTTCGCCACCCTCGGCATGACGCCGCTGCTCAAGACGACCCTCTTCGAGCCCGGTGAGCAGGAGGTCATCACCCTCAAGCAGGAGCTGACCCCCGGCACCGCTCTGGAGGCGGCCGACGAGGCCGCCCGGAAGGTCGAGAAGGTCCTCGACGCCGACAAGGGCGTCAAGGACTACCAGGTGACCGTCGGTTCCTCCGGCTTCATGGCGGCCTTCGGCGGAGGAACGGGAGCCAACCAGGCGTCCTACCAGATCACGCTCAAGGACGCGGCGGACTACGAGGCCGCCGGCGAACGGATCGACGAGGCCCTCGACAAGCTCGACGGCATCGGCGACACGACGATCGCCGCCGACGGCGGCTTCGGTTCCCAGGACCTGAGTGTCACCGTCAAGGCCGCGGACGCGGACGTCCTGAAGAAGGCCTCCGAGCAGGTCCGCGGAGAGGTCGCGAAGCTCAAGGACGTCACCGATGTCCAGAGCGACCTGGCGCAGAGCGTTCCGCGCCTCTCGGTCAAGGCCAACGACAAGGCGGCCGACGCCGGATTCAGCCAGGCCACGCTCGGTGCGGCGGTCGCCGGCGCGGTGCGCGGCACCCCGTCCGGCACGGCGATCATGGATGACACCGAGCGTGACGTCCTGGTGAGGTCGGCGACGCCGGCCACCACGGCGGCCGAACTGAAGGCGCTTCCGCTCGGCCCGGTCACGCTGGGCCGGATCGCCGACGTGGAGCTCGTTCCCGGCCCGGTCTCCATCACCCGCATCGACGGCCAGCGTGCCGCGACGGTCACCGCCAAGCCGACCGACGACGACACCGGCGCGGTCTCCAGGGCGCTCCAGGAGAAGCTCGACGCCCTGGACCTGCCGGACGGCGCCACCGCCACCATCGGCGGGGTCACCCAGGACCAGGACGACGCCACCTCGAAGCTGCTCCTGGCCATGCTGGCGGCCATCGCGATCGTCTTCATCCTGCTGGTGGCTACCTTCCGGTCGCTCGTCCAGCCGCTGATCCTGCTGGTCTCCATCCCCTTCGCCGCGACGGGCGCCCTCGGGCTCCTGATCATCACCGGCACCCCGATGGGCATCGCGGCGATGATCGGCATGCTGATGCTGATCGGCATCGTCGTCACCAACGCGATCGTCCTGATCGACCTGATCAACCAGTACAGGGCCCAGGGCATGGGCGTCATCGAGGCCGTCGTCGAGGGCGGTCGCCACCGCCTCCGCCCGATCCTGATGACGGCACTGGCGACGATCTTCGCCCTCCTCCCGATGGCGCTCGGCGTCACCGGCGAGGGTGGTTTCATCTCCCAGCCGCTGGCGATCGTGGTGATCGGCGGTCTGATCACCTCCACGCTGCTGACCCTGCTCCTGGTGCCGACGCTGTACGCGATGGTGGAGCTCCGCAAGGAGCGCCGGGCCGGGAAGAAGGCGGCGAAGCGCGAGGCCGAGTCCGGCACCGCGCCCCACGGTCCGTCGGAGGAGACCTCCTCCGAGGAGCCGGAGCCGGCGAAGGCCTGACCCCGCCCCCGCACGTAACCGGAGAGGGCCCCCGACGCCGTCGTACGGCGTCGGGGGCCCTCTCCCGTCAGGACCGGGCCGGACCCACCGGGCCGGGCCGCAGGCGTCCTACGGCAGTGCCAGCATCCGCTCCAGCGCCAGCTTCGCGAACTTCTCCGTCTCCGGGTCGACCTGGATCCGGTTGACGAGGTTCCCCTCGGCCAGCGACTCCAGCGTCCACACCAGGTGCGGCAGGTCGATCCGGTTCATCGTCGAGCAGAAGCAGACCGTCTTGTCGAGGAAGACGATCTCCTTGTCCTCCGCGGCGAAACGGTTCGCCAGACGGCGTACGAGGTTGAGCTCCGTACCGATGGCCCACTTCGAGCCGGCCGGGGCGGCCTCCAGGGCCTTGATGATGTACTCCGTCGAACCCACCTGGTCCGCGGCGGCCACGACCTCGTGCTTGCACTCCGGGTGCACCAGGACGTTCACGCCCGGGATGCGCGCCCGTACGTCCTCGACGGACTCCACCGAGAACCGCCCGTGCACCGAGCAGTGCCCGCGCCACAGGATCATCTTCGCGTCGCGCAGCTCCTCGGCGGTCAGGCCGCCGTTCGGCTTGTGCGGGTTGTAGAGGACGCAGTCCTCCAGGGTCATCCCCATGTCCCGCACGGCCGTGTTCCGGCCCAGGTGCTGGTCCGGGAGGAAGAGGACCTTCTCGCCCTGCTCGAAGGCCCACTCCAGCGCGCGCTTCGCGTTCGAGGAGGTACAGATCGTGCCGCCGTGCCGGCCGGTGAAGGCCTTGATGTCGGCGGAGGAGTTCATGTACGAGACCGGCACGACCTGCTCGGCGACGCCCGCCTCGGTGAGCACGTCCCAGCACTCGGCGACCTGCTCCGCGGTGGCCATGTCGGCCATCGAGCAGCCGGCCGCCAGGTCCGGCAGCACGACCTTCTGCTCGTCGCCGGTCAGGATGTCCGCCGACTCGGCCATGAAGTGCACGCCGCAGAAGACGATGTACTCCGCCTCGGGCCGCGCGGCGGCGTCCCGGGCCAGCTTGAACGAGTCGCCGGTGACGTCCGCGAACTGGATGACCTCGTCGCGCTGGTAGTGGTGGCCGAGCACGAAGACCTTGTCCCCGAGCTTCTCCTTGGCGGCGCGGGCGCGCTCCACCAGGTCCGGGTCGGACGGCGAGGGCAGGTCGCCGGGGCATTCGACGCCGCGCTCGCTCCTCGGGTCGGCCTCGCGGCCGAGCAGCAGCAGGGCGAGGGGTGTCGGCTGGACATCCAGGGGCTGGGCGGTGGTCACGACACGCACCCTTTCTTCTCTGCGAACTCTGCGAACAAGCCTTTTCGTCTATTTGACGTTATCTATCATAACCGCCCCACGTCGGATTGACGATGCCGATAGCGTCGATGTGACGCATCCCTTCGGGGGAGTGGTGTGCGAGCATGAAGGGAACAGACAAGCGCTTGGCCCGGAATGAATCCGCGGCCCCGATGGTTGGACCGTCGGCAAGCAGTCCGTACAACCCGGGAGAGAAGCAGATGTCCGTATCGGACGAGACCACCACCGTGAGCGACGGCATCCTCCTGTCCGACGCCGCCGCAGACAAGGTCAGGACCCTGCTGGAGCAGGAAGGCCGTGACGACCTCGCACTGCGCGTCGCCGTACAGCCCGGCGGCTGCTCGGGCCTGCGCTACCAGCTCTTCTTCGACGAGCGCTCGCTCGACGGCGACGTCGTGAAGGACTTCGGCGGTGTCAAGGTCGTCACCGACCGGATGAGCGCCCCGTACCTGGGCGGCGCCTCCGTCGACTTCGTGGACACGATCGAGAAGCAGGGCTTCACGATCGACAACCCGAACGCCACGGGCTCCTGCGCCTGTGGTGACTCCTTCAGCTGAGCCCGTACGCACGACGAAGGCGGCGGCGCACCCGGGGATCCGGGTGCGCCGCCGCCTTCGTCGTGCACGGCCCGTCAGCCGCGCGGCACCGCGGCTCCCGAGTCCGCGTCGACGACCTTCCGGTCGCCGAGCGGGGCGTCCAGTGTCACCGTCCGGGTCGTTTCCTCGGCGATGAGGATGCACGGCTTGCCGGGCTCCGGATCCGACGCGGTGACCGCGACCCGGACCGTCGTACCGGTCTCCGTGGCGCGTGCCTCGTACGTGCTGCACACGCCGCCCCAGAACGTCACCTTCAGCGTCCTGCCCTCGGCGCTGTACGCGATGATCTGCCGCTGACCGGCCGTCGCGTCGTCCGAACCCGTCCCCGGGTCCCGCGGGAGCTTCGTGGGCTCCGGAGCCGGCCGGGTGCCGTCGGCGGTCAGGTACTCGGGGTCCACCGCCACCCGCACGACCGTGTTCTCCGGGCCGCCGCCCCCGGACCGCACGGAGAACAGCCACGAGGGCACGAGCACCCGCTCGCCGTCGGCGTTCCGCGCGGCCAGCCCCAGCACCGCACCGTCGACGGTCACGGTGGTGGTCGGGGTGCCGCTCGACCCGGCGCAGTCCGTCCTCCCCGGCGCGGCCGGGTCGCCCTCCAGCGGTACGGGGGTCGCGCAGCCGCCCGTACCGCCCTTGGCGGCCCGGCGGCTCTCCGCGTTCAGCTGCCTCAGCGCCTCGTCGGCGCCGACCACGGGATAGGTGTCGCTCTTCTCCAGGCCCTTCAGCTGACCGCTGCCGCCGACGATCTCGCCCCCGGCCCCGACCTGGACACCGGTCGACCAGCCGAACGTCGGCAGCCCGCCGACCACCGGGTCGGCGTTCACCACGCGTACGGATCCCATCAGCTGACGGGCGTCGAGCGCGGCGTCGTCCTGCCCCACCGCCTCGAGCACCGGGGCCGCGGCCGCCTTGGCGGCCTTCTCGCCGACGGGGGAGCCGGTGCCGGGCGCCGTGTCCTTCGCGCAGACCGTGGTGGACCGGCAACCGTCCGGGCCACCGGAGGCGTACCGAGCGAAGGTCCAGGTGCCGGGGGCCTGCTTCGTCACCCTGAGGACCGGTCCCGACCCGTCCGCGTCACTGCCGACCTTCCAGGCCGTGCCGTCGGCATACGGCGCCCCCTGCACCCCGAGCGCCTTCGCCAGCCGTGCCACCTCCGCGGCGGTCACCGCGCCCTTCGCCCGGTGCACGGAGGCCGTGTCCGGGCCGTCCGGCAGCTCGACCGAGGCGCGGTAGACGACCCCGCCGCCGTGCGGGTCCGGCTCGCCGGGCGCGATGCCCTGCGGGGGCGTCGTGGGGCCGTCCTGGGAGAGGTCCAGCGGGAGGAGGGGAGGCGTACGGCCGCCGGAGGCCGCGCTGCCGCTGTCCGCGCCCCCGTCGCCCGCGGCGCTCGAGGCCCAGTACGCACCGCCGCCACCGGCCAGAAGCACGGCTGCCGCCACGGAGGCCACGGCGAGCGGCGGACGCCGCCGCCGGGACGTCACGTCATTCTCGGGTCGCTCGGTGCTCACCGGATCGCTCCTTCGCCTGTCGGCCGCCACTGGCTCATCGCCCGTCCCCGCGTGGGGACAACGGTGGGACGGAACGGACGGGCGCGCGGTTCCCCGGCGGCGCCGGGGAACCTGCCGGCCGGCGGGTCAGTCCCCGTAGACCGACATGGAGTCGATCAGCCGGGCCGACGAGGGCGGCACCGTGACCCCGTGGATCAGGGACGGTGCCACCGGCTTCGCGGCGGTCTTCGCGGGGACGACCCAGTGCGGTGCCATGCGGGCGCAGTCCCCGCGCAGCTCGGCGAGGCTCATCTCGGACTCACGCGGAACGATGTTGTTCGACATATCCGCACCGTATGCACGGGAGAGCTCAGGTAGAAAGACCTACTATCGGGTAGTTTTCCCCTTCGGGTCCGGTGGCGGTACCGGGTAGCGTGAACTGTCATGCCGTCCCGGAGGGCGCGCCCGCGCGCTCCTTCGCCTTCCGCAGGAGCAGTCTCCCCGTGCGCATTGCAGTCACCGGCTCCATCGCCACCGACCACCTGATGACCTTCCCCGGCCGGTTCGCCGACCAGCTCGTCGCGGACCAGCTGCACACGGTCTCGCTCTCCTTCCTGGTCGACAACCTCGACGTGCGCCGCGGAGGTGTCGGCGCCAACATCGCCTTCGGCATGGGCCTGCTGGGCACCCGGCCGGTCCTGGTCGGCGCCGCCGGGGCGGACTTCGACGCATACCGGTCCTGGCTCGACCGGCACGGCGTCGACACCGGATCGGTCCGCATCTCCGAGGTCCTGCACACGGCCCGTTTCGTCTGCACGACGGACTCGGACCACAACCAGATCGGCTCCTTCTACACCGGTGCGATGAGCGAGGCCCGGCTGATCGAGCTGAAGAGCGTCTCCGACCGGGTCGGCGGCCTCGACCTCGTCTCCATCGGCGCCGACGACCCCGAGGCGATGCTCCGCCACACGGAGGAGTGCCGCACCCGGGGCATCCCGTTCGCCGCGGACTTCTCGCAGCAGATCGCCCGGATGGACGGCGACGAGATCCGGATCCTCCTCGACGGTGCCACGTACCTCTTCTCCAACGAGTACGAGAAGGGCCTCATCGAGTCCAAGACCGGCTGGAGCGACGAGGAGATCCTCTCCAAGGTCGGCCACCGCGTCACCACCCTCGGCGCCCGCGGCGTCCGCATCGAGCGGGCCGGCGAGGACCCGATCGAGGTCGGCTGCGCGGAGGAGGAGCGGAAGGCCGACCCGACCGGCGTCGGCGACGCCTTCCGGGCCGGATTCCTCTCCGGCCTCGCCTGGGGCGTGGGCCTGGAGCGCGCCGCCCAGGTCGGCTGCATGCTCGCGACCCTGGTCATCGAGACGGTCGGCACGCAGGAGTACACCCTGCGCCGCACCCACTTCATGGACCGCTTCACCAAGGCGTACGGCGACGAGGCGGCCACCGAGGTCAGGGCGCACCTCTCCTAGCAGGGCTCACAGGAGACGGCGGACCACGTAGGCCGAGCCGCGGTCCGCCGGCTCCTCACCCACGTACTCCTGCTCGCGCATCTCGCACCAGGCGGGAATGTCCAGACGGGCGGCCTCGTCGTCGGCGAGCACCGTCACCGTGCCGCCGACGGGTACCTCTCCGATCACCTTTGCGAGTTCGATCACCGGGATCGGGCAGCGCCTGCCCAGCGCGTCGACGACGAGCGACGCGCGCGGGGCGGGGGAGGAGGCCGCCGAAGAGGGTGCGCCGAGCCTCTCCCGGGCCCCGGCCACCACGCCCGGCAGCACCTCGAGGAAGCGGTCGACCTCGGCCCCGGTCGTCCCGGCCGGAAGCGACACGCGGATGTTTCCCTCCGTGAGCACCCCCATCGCCTTGAGGACATGGCTCGGGGTCAGGGTGCTGCTCGTGCAGGACGAACCGGATGAAACGGAGAATTCGGCCCGATCCAGCTCATGGAGCAGAGTCTCCCCATCGACATAGAGACAGGAGAAGGTGACCAGGTGCGGAAGCCGCCGCACCGGGTCCCCGACCACCTCCACGTCCGGCACCAGACCCCCACCGAGCGCGCCCCGGATCCGGTCCACCAGGGCGCGCAGCCGTACGGACTCGGCGGCGGCCTCGGCGCGTACCGCGCGCAGCGAGGCCGCCGCCGCCACGACGGCCGGAATGTTCTCGAAACCGGGGGCCCGCCCCGACTCCCTCTCGTCGGCCGGGCCTTGGGGGGCGAATCTGACGCCCTTGCGGACGGCGAGCAGTCCCACTCCCGCCGGACCGCCCCACTTGTGCGCGCTGGCGGCCAGCAGCGACCAGCCGTCCGGCACCGGCCCCCAGCCCAGTGACTGGGCGGCGTCCACCAGCAGCGGTACGCCGCCCGCCGCGCAGATCTCCGCCGTCCGGGCCACCGGCTGCTCGGTCCCCACCTCGTGGTTGGCGGACTGCAGGCAGGCCAGGGCGGTGTCCGCACGCAGTGCCTCGCCGTACGCGGCGGGGTCGACCGCCCCGGACCGGTCCACGGGCACTTCGGTAGACGATCCGCCCGCCGCCTCCAGGGCCGCGGCCGCGTGGAGCACCGACGAGTGTTCGACCGCGGAAAGGACCAGATGGCGGCCGACACGCCGACGGCCGGAAAGCGCCCCCTCAATCGCGGAGTGCACCGCACGGGTCCCCGACGAGGTGAAGACGAGCTCGTCCGGCCGGCATCCGACGGCCTCGGCCGCGGCCTCCCTGGCCGCGTCCAGCAGCAGGGCGGCCCGCCGCCCCTCGCGGTACAGCCGGGACGGATCGGCCCAGCCCTCGTCCAGCGAGGCAAGCAGCGCCTGGCGGGCGACGGGGTGCAGGGGGGCGGAGGAGGCGGAATCGAAGTAGGGCACGGCGCCACGCTAGCCCGCAGCGGCGCGTGACCCGGGGACGGGCGGGCCCGGGGGAGGAGCGAGGGGGCGTCAGATGGCGGCCGGAAGCCCGGATTCCACCCCTTCGGGGTGTCGGGCGGCGCGTTGGGCACCCTCCCCGCGCGACCCCAAATAGCGTCCAGTAGGGTTTGGTCCGCATAAACATCCAAACCCCTGCCCGCGTCAGGGCCGGCGACCGACCAAGCGAAACGGCCGCGCCGACCGTGCGGGCGAGACTCTCGGGAAGGCGCTACGTGAGTCCCAACGGCTCCGACCGCTTGTCGCGGCGCCCGATGCGGCGGAAGCTGCCGCAGGTGCTGACTGCGGGCCTGGTCCTGGCGACGGCCTCCGGTTGTGAATACAACTGGGAGGATTTCCCCCGCCTCGGTATGCCTACCCCGGTAACGGAAGAGGCTCCGATCATCCTCTCCCTCTGGCAGGGCTCGTGGGCGGCAGCGCTCGCCACGGGCGTGCTCGTGTGGGGGCTGATCATCTGGAGTGTCATCTTCCACCGGCGTAGCCGGACCAAGGTGGAGGTACCTCAGCAGACCAGGTACAACATGCCCATCGAGGCGTTGTACACAGTGGTCCCCCTCATCATCGTCTCGGTGTTCTTCTACTTCACCGCGCGCGACGAGTCGAAGCTCCTCGAGCTCAGCCCGAAGCCCGCCCACACCATCAATGTGGTCGGCTACCAGTGGAGCTGGGGCTTCAACTACATCGAGAACGTGGAGGGCTCGCCCTCCACCGGCGGCGAGATCCCCAAGGAGCTCGACGCCATCCCCGACAAGTACCGCAAGGACTTCCCCCAGGACGCCGGCGGCGTCTACGACGTGGGCATCCCCGGTACGCGCAACCCGCAGAACGGCAACCCGGGTCCGACCCTGTGGCTGCCGAAGGGCGAGAAGGTCCGCTTCGTGCTGACTTCGCGTGACGTCATCCACTCCTTCTGGGTGGTGCCGTTCCTCATGAAGCAGGACGTCATTCCGGGCCACACCAACGCCTTCGAGGTGACTCCGAAGAAGGAGGGCACCTACATGGGTAAGTGCGCCGAGCTCTGCGGCGTCGACCACTCCCGGATGCTCTTCAACGTCAAGATCGTCTCCCCGGAGCGTTACCAGCAGCACCTCAAGGAGCTGGCGGAGAAGGGTCAGACGGGCTACGTGCCGGCAGGCATCGAGCAGACGGACCCGGCCAGGAATGCGGAGACGAACAAACTGTGAGCATCCTCAACGAATCTCAGGGTGCCGCGGCAGCAGACGACTCTTTCGAGGACGAGCTGCCGGTGCGGCGCAAGCAGCCGGGGAGCGTTGTCGTCAAGTGGCTCACCACCACTGACCACAAGACCATCGGCACGATGTACCTGGTCACCTCGTTCGCGTTCTTCTGCATCGGCGGTCTCCTGGCGCTCTTCATGCGCGCCGAGCTGGCCCGTCCGGGTACGCAGATCATGTCGAACGAGCAGTTCAACCAGGCGTTCACGATGCACGGCACGATCATGCTGCTGATGTTCGCG
>BMWJ01000016.1 GCA_014651175.1 Streptomyces clavifer
GCGCCTTCGACGCCCTCAAGGACAAGGAGAAGGCCGAGGAGGCGGTCATCCGCCTCGAACACGGCCGGCCCATCCGCTTCGGCGCCGACGGCCACAAGGGCGTCGTCCGCGACCCCGTCACCGGAGACCTGGAAGTCGTCGCCGTCACCCCCGGGAACGAGGCGCACGTCCTCGTCCACGACGCGACGGCCACCAGCCCCGCCACCGCCTTCGCCCTCTCCCGTCTCGCCGACCCCGACACCCTCCACCACACGCCCATCGGGATCTTCCGTGACGTCGAGCGGCCCGTCTACGACACCCTCATGACCGAGCAGCTCGAGGCGGCCGTCGACCGTGACGGGAAGGGTGATCTGGCCACGCTGCTCCGCGGCAGGGAGACCTGGACCGTGCCCGGGACCCGGGCACGGGGCTGATCGTCGGGCGCCCGGCCCGCCGCAGTACCGACGGCCCGCCCGGACGGGGAGGCCCGTCCGGGCGGGCCGGGCGCCCCCTCGGCGGCGTACGCGCGTCCCACCCCGCCTGGAAGAGGGGTGTTTTGCCCCGTAAAGCAACTAATCATGAGGGGGATCGCGCTTCGGTGACACTGCTTGGATGCTCGAAATATCGGCGGGTTACCATATGAGCACCGCCTAGCTCGAAAGATAACCCTGTGACTGTCAATGACGACTCGTTCACCAACTGGAAGAACCGCGAAGAGATCGCGGAGTCGATGATCCCCGTCATCGGGAAGCTGCACCGGGAGCGGGACGTCACCGTCCTCCTCCACAGCCGCTCCCTGGTGAACAAGTCGGTGGTCAGCATCCTCAAGACCCACCGGTTCGCCCGGCAGATAGCCGGTGAGGAGCTCTCGGTCACCGAGACGCTGCCGTTCCTGCAGGCTCTCACCGCGCTCGATCTCGGCCCTTCCCAGATCGACATCGGCATGCTCGCCGCGACGTACAAGGCCGACGACCGAGGGCTCTCCGCGGAGGAGTTCACCGCGGAGGCGGTCGCCGACGCCACGGGCGCCAACAAGATCGAGCGCCGCGAGGGACGCGACGTCGTGCTCTACGGCTTCGGCCGCATCGGCCGCCTCGTCGCGCGCCTCCTCATCGAGAAGTCCGGCTCCGGCAACGGCCTCCGGCTGCGTGCCGTCGTCGTCCGCAGAGCCGGTGACCAGGACATCGTCAAGCGTGCGTCACTGCTGCGCCGTGACTCGATCCACGGACAGTTCCAGGGCACGATCACCGTCGACGAGGCGAACAACAAGATCATCGCCAACGGCAACGAGATCCGGGTGATCTACGCCGACGACCCGTCGGAGATCGACTACACGGCGTACGGCATCAAGAACGCCATCCTCATCGACAACACCGGCAAGTGGCGCGACCGCGAGGGTCTTTCGGAGCACCTCCGCCCCGGCATCGACAAGGTCGTTTTGACCGCGCCGGGCAAGGGTGACGTCCCCAACATCGTGCACGGGGTCAACCACGACACGATCAAGCCGGACGAGCGGATCCTGTCCTGCGCGTCCTGCACCACCAACGCGATCGTTCCGCCGCTGAAGGCGATGGCCGACGAGTACGGCGTGCTGCGCGGCCACGTGGAGACCGTCCACTCGTTCACCAACGACCAGAACCTGCTGGACAACTACCACAAGGCCGACCGCCGCGGACGGTCCGCGCCGCTCAACATGGTCGTCACGGAGACGGGCGCCGCCTCCGCGGTGGCCAAGGCGCTGCCCGACCTCAAGGCGCCGATCACCGGCAGCTCGATCCGGGTCCCCGTCCCGGACGTGTCGATCGCGATCCTCAGTCTGAGGCTCGGGCGCGAGACCAGCCGTGAAGAGGTCCTCGACCACCTCCGCAACGTTTCGCTGACCTCGCCGCTCAAGCGCCAGATCGACTTCACCACCGCTCCCGACGCGGTCTCGAGCGACTTCATCGGCTCGCGCCACGCCTCGATCATCGACGCCGGTGCCACCAAGGTCGACGGCGACAACGCGATCCTCTACGTCTGGTACGACAACGAGTTCGGCTACTCCTGCCAGGTCATCCGCGTCGTGCAGCACGTCTCCGGGGTGGAGTACCCGACGTTCCCGGTGCCGGTCACGGCGGCCTGACGCGGGACCGGACGGCAGCAGGGCGGCAGCCTGCTGCGACCTCGTCCGCCCCGTATGCCCGGAGGCCGTACCGGATGTTCCCGGTACGGCCTCCGAGGCGTCTGCGGCCCGTCGTCAGGCGGTCCGGCCGGAGCCGGTTCCCTCCGCCGCCTTGATGCCCTTGGTGATGCTGTCCAGGACGGAGAGCTTCGGTGCCTCACTGTTGATGTCGAAGCCGGAGCGCACGACCACGAGCATCTCCTCGACGTTCGGCGAGGGGAAGGCGAGCGACTCGACGTACCCGTCGTCGCCGTCCTTCGTCACCACCTTCCAGCGCACCAGATAGCCATTCTGGCCGGCCACGGTGACCGCCTCGGACCTGAGCTGCTTGTGGGAGGTGATGCCGCCGTAGATCTTCTCGCCGTACGACTCCTCGGCGTTGGCCTCGATGTCCGCCTCCGCCGCGGCCTTCGCCGTGGTCGCCGTGACCTTCAGCGCCTGCGCCGGGGCGGAGAACACCCCGCCGCGCACGCACTTCTGGGTCTCGTCACCGGGGCAGCTGTGCTCGCCCGTGGTCACCCCGGCGCCCACCGGCCCGGACTGGCCGGTCCAGCCGTCGGGCACCGGGATGCTGATGCCACTGGCCAGGTCGGTGGCGTACCCCTCCTCGGTCTGCGGCGACCCCTGGCCGGGGCCCTGGCCCCCCTCGCCGTCCCGTCCGCCACCGTCCGGTGCGCCGGGGGCTTCTGAAGGGGCGTTGGCCGACGTGTCGTTCGTGCCGGAGCCGTCCTCCCCCAGCAGGTACGCGCCGCCGCCCACGGCCGCGAGGAGTACGACACCGGCGGCTATGCCGGCGCCTATGCGTATCCGGCGGCGGCGGACGGTCGCGGGCGGTACGCGGAGCTGGTCGGTCCACCGGCTCCCGTCCCACCAGCGTTCCTGTACGGGGCCGATTCCTGAATACCCGGGGTCTGCATGCCATCCGGGCGGGCTCGTCTGGGTCACGAGAGAACCGTAGGCGCACTGAGTGAGAATCGTATGAAACGCACAGCGTGGCCGTAGTCACGTCCCAGGATCGTCGTGGCACCCTGGGCCCCTTTCGGCCGCCGTCGTACCCCGGACGGGGCACGACGGCGCGCCTATGGTTCGATCAGACCGGCCCGGATCGCGTAGCGGGTGAGTTCCAGGCGGTCGCGGAGTCCCAGCTTCTGCAGCAGATTGGCCCGGTGCCGCTCCACGGTCTTGACGCTGATCACGAGGAGATCGGCGATCTCCTTCGACGAGTGGCCCTCGGCGACCAGCTTCAGGATCTCCTCCTCGCGGTCGGTGATCGCCCGGGCCGGGACGTCGCCGCCCTCCCTCACGCGGTCGAGGTAGTTCCGGATGAGCGCCGTGACCGCGCCCGGATAGAGGAACGGCTCGTCCCGCATCGCGGCCCGGCAGGCCTCCACCAGGTCCCGGTCGGCGACGGACTTCAGCACGTACCCCGAGGCGCCGGACTTGAGCGCCTCGAAGAAGTACTGCTCGTTGTCGTACATGGTCAGCATGAGGATGCGCAGTTCCGGCATCACCTTGGACAGCTCGCGGGCCGCCTGAAGCCCCGTCAGCCGCGGCATGGCGATGTCGAGGATCGCCAGGTCCGGTTGCTCCGAGCGGGCCAGTTCGATGGCCTCGGCCCCGTCACCCGCCTCGGCGACGACCAGGAGATCCGGCTCACCGTCGAGGATGAGCCGTACGCCCCTGCGGACCAGCGCGTGGTCGTCGGCGAGCAGGATCCGGGTCCTGGCGGGCCGGGAACCGGTGGTGGAGGATGTGGCCGGGGATGTGGGCATCTCAGGTGCTTCCGTTTCGTACAGGCACGACGAGGCGTACATCGGTGCCACCCGACGGGTCGTCACCGAGGCTCAGTTCGGCGCCGATCAACAGGGCTCGTTCGCGCATCCCGCGCAGGCCCGCTCCTTCGGGGGCGCCCCCGAGGCCGCGGCCGTTGTCGCGGATGCGCAGCTCCACCCCGCCCGGGCGGCGGCGCAGGGAGAGTTCGAGCAGGGTGGCCCCGGAGTGCCGGACCGTGTTGGTGAGGCACTCCTGGGCGATGCGGTAGACGACCAGCTCGGCCTCGTGGCCCAGTTCGGGCAGGTCCTTCTCCATCTGCCGTCTGATGACGAGGCCCTCCGGGGGCGGCGTCTCGGTGATCAGGGCCGTGAGCGCACTGACGAGGCCCAGCTCGTCCAGCACCCCCGGGCGCAGCCGGCGGGCGATCCGGCGGATCTCGTCCAGGCTGCCCCGGGTGATCTCCTGGACATGGATCAGCTCCTCGCGCAGCGGCTCCGGAGCGTGGCCCGCGACCCTCTTCAGTTCGAGCAGGACCGCCGTGAGGGTCTGGCCCACCTCGTCGTGCAGTTCCTGCGCGACCCGGCGGCGTTCGCCCTCCTGGGCGGAGAGCGCGCGGGCGCTGCTGGTCGCGCGCTCCGCCTCCAGACGGTCGAGCATGCTGTTGAACGTCTCGATCAGATCCGCGATCTCGCCCTCCCCGGCGACCTCGGGACGCGGACGGGGGCTCAGCAGGTCGATGGTCGTCATCGCCCGGGTGACCCGCTGAAGCGGAGCCAGGCCCAGCCTGAGGAGCAGGGCGTTCGCGCCCAGCATCGAGGCCATGCCGCCGGCCAGGATCAGCGCCTCGGTCAGCACCACCGGCGCGGAGACGGTGATCGGGCCGAGGAGCAGCAGGGCGCCGGCCGCCACCAGCACCGCGGCGTTGAGCAGGAAGATGCGCCAGAACAGTGACAAGACCGCATGACCTCCTTCGGGTGGTTGCATCAGCGGTTGACTGCCCCCACTATGGCCGGTGCCGAAGGGCTCCGGCCGGTGCGGGGCACGGTCGGCAGGGGTGTCTGCATGGTGGGCACCCCCGAAGATGGGTGTCAGCACCTATGGTCCGCGGCCCCCTCCCCGGACGACGATGGAGCCAGGTGCTCAACGGGTTTCCGCACCGGGAGGGAGTCACCATGGCCTACTACGACGAGCGACTGCGCGGCCTTGAGGACCGGAGCCGCAGCGACGAACCCTACGCCGTCGACAGCCCACGTGCCGCCGACGTCTCCGCTGCCGCCGACGCTCTCGGCCGCGGCGCGCCCCGCGCTCCGCGCACCTACCGGCGCGGCCTCGCCTGGGTGTGGCTCGCCGCGGGGCTCGCTGCCCTGGGCGTCGGCATCGGCATCGGGCACGGGGTCCTCATCGCCGCCGGACTCGTGGTGGCCGGAGTGGCGGGACAGCTCTTCGATCCGCGGCGCAGGGAACGCGCACCGCGCGACCGGGTGCCGCACCCCCGCTGACCCCAGCAGCTGCCCAGGGGCCGCCGGACCCACCGTGACGGTGGGTCCGGCGGCCCCTGTCGCATTGGTCCGACCACACACTCTGTGTGACATAGTCGGATCATGCGTACCGTCCGGAGCAGGGAGTAGCGGATGCCCGTCGAGTGGCAACCCGTACGGCAGTCCCGCACGCACGAACTCGTGCTCCAGAGCATCGAGGAGCGTGTGTTCGCCGGAGAGCTCAAGGCCGGTGACCGGCTGCCCCCCGAGCGGGAGCTCGCGCCCGTGCTCGGAGTCAGCCGTTCGGCGCTGCGCGAGGCCCTCCGGGTGCTGGAGACCATCGGCGTCCTGGTCGCCCAGCCCGGCCGGGGCCCCGACTCCGGGGCGCGGATCGTGCGCAACCCGGACGACGCCCTGGGGCGGCTGCTGCGGCTGCACTTCGCGCTCGGCAGCTACAGCCTGCACGACGTGCTGGAGGCGCGGGTCGTGCTCGAGCGGTCGAGCTGCGAGGCCGCCGCGCGGCACGCCCCGGCCGAAGACCTCGACGAGGCCGAGGAACTGCTCCGGCGGATGGGGGAGCCCGACGTCGGTGTGGCCGAGTTCAACGACCTCGACACCCGCTTCCACGTACTCCTGGCCGGAAGTTCGGGCAACGCCCTCACCTCCACCCTCACGTCCGCGGTGCGCGAGTCCGTGCGCCCGCTGATCCTGCGGGCGCTGGAGGAGACCGAGGACTGGCCGGCCACCGCGGGTGCGCTCAACGCGCAGCACACCCGGCTGCTGCGGCTGGTGCGCGCGGGTCGGGGCGAAGAGGCGGCGGACCTGGTGGAGGAGCACATCAGGGGCCTCCATGGAACGCTGGTCGACGAGACGTGACCCGTGGGGGGCGTGCCCCCGCGGGAGGGAGTGGGGACGGTGCGCACCGTCCCCACTCCCTTTCTCGTTCCCGGGCGCGTCCATGGTTCCGCATACGGACCGAGGCTAGTATGGTCGGACCATAAAACGACCGAGGAGGCCTCATGCGCATCGGACTCTTCGCCACCTGTCTGGGAGACACGCTCTTCCCCGAGGCGGTGAAATCCACCGCGGTGCTGCTCGCCCGCCTGGGCCACGACGTGGTGTTCCCGCCGGGCCAGACATGCTGCGGGCAGATGCACGTCAACACCGGCTACCAGCGTGAGCCCGTCCCGCTGGTGCGCAACTTCGCCGAGCAGTTCGGGGACTCCTCGATCGACGCGGTCGTCATGCCGTCCGGATCCTGCGCCGGCTCGGTCCGGCACCAGCACGAGATCGTCGCCGAGCGGTACGGGGACGCCTCGCTCCGCGCGGGTGTGGCCACCGTCAAGGCCAAGACGTACGAGCTGTCCGAGCTCCTCGTCGACGTCCTCGGCGTCACCGGGGTCGGCGCGTACTTCCCGCACCGCGTCACCTACCACCCCACCTGTCACTCGCTGCGCATGCTCAGGGTCGGTGACAAGCCGCTGCGGCTCCTGCGCGCCGTGGAGGCGATCGATCTCGTCGAACTCCCGCAGGCCGACGCCTGCTGCGGCTTCGGCGGCACCTTCGCCGTCAAGAACGCAGGGACCTCCACCGCGATGCTGCAGGACAAGATGCGCAACATCGGCACGACGCGGGCCGCGGTCTGCACCGCCGGGGACTCCTCCTGCCTCATGCACATCGGGGGCGGGCTCTCCCGCATCAGGTCGGGTACGCGCACCCTGCACCTGGCCCAGATCCTCGGGTCCACCCGCACCACGCCGCACGCCCTGACGGAGGCGGTTCGATGAACACGTTCCTCGGCATGCCCGCCACCCCGCCCCGCTCCCCGTACGGGACGGGGAACCTGCGGGGTGACCGGAAGTTCCCGAAGGCGGCCCACGACGAGCTGGCCAACGGGCAGTTGCGGCGCAACCTGGGCAGGGCGACCAGCACCATCCGCACCAAACGGCTCGTCGTCACCGGTGAACTCCCCGACTGGGAGCAGCTCCGCGACGCGGGATCGGCCGTCAAGACCGACACCATGAACCGGCTGCCCGAACTCCTGGAGCAGCTGGAGCAGAAGGTCACCGAGCGCGGCGGCACCGTCCACTGGGCACGCGACGGCGTCGAGGCCAACGAGATCGTCGCCCGGCTGATCAGGGCGACGGGCAGCAGCGACGTCATCAAGGTCAAGTCGATGGCCACGCAGGAGATCGGCCTCAACGAGCACCTCGAATCGCTCGGCATCACCCCGTACGAGACCGACCTGGCCGAGCTCATCGTGCAGCTCGCCGACGACAAGCCGTCGCACATCCTGGTGCCGGCCATCCACCGCAACCGTGACGAGATCCGGCAGATCTTCCTCGACGAGATCCCCGGTGTCGACCCGGACCTGGACAACGTGCCCGCACACCTCGCCGCAGCGGCCCGCGCCTATCTGCGCGAGAAGTTCATGACGACCAGGGTGGCCGTCTCCGGCGCCAACTTCGGCATCGCCGAGACCGGCACCCTCTCCGTCGTCGAGTCCGAGGGCAACGGCCGGATGTGCCTGACGCTGCCCGACACCCTCATCACCGTGATGGGCATCGAGAAGGTCCTGCCGCGCTATCAGGACCTGGAGGTCTTCCTCCAGTTGCTGCCGCGTTCCTCGACGGGGGAGCGGATGAACCCGTACACCTCCCTGTGGACCGGTGTGACACCCGGCGACGGACCGCAGGACTTCCACCTGGTCCTCCTCGACAACGGCCGCACCGCCGCACTCGCCGACCCGATCGGCCGCGAGGCCCTCAACTGCATCCGCTGCTCGGCCTGCCTCAACGTCTGCCCCGTGTACGAGAGGACCGGGGGGCACGCGTACGGATCGACCTATCCCGGTCCGATCGGTGCGGTCCTGACCCCGCAGCTCGCCGGGATGGACGCGGCGAAGGACGACCCCAACAGCTCCCTGCCGTACGCCTCCAGCCTCTGCGGCGCCTGCTTCGACGCCTGCCCCGTCAAGATCGACATCCCGTCGATGCTCGTCGAGCTGCGTCACCAGCACACCGAGCAGTCCGGTGCCTCGGCGGAGAAGCTGGCCATGAAGGCCGCGGCCGCCGTGATGAAGAGGCCGAAGCTGTACACGGCCGCGCAGAAGGCCGCGGCCCTCGGCCGGGTCGTGGGCGGACGCGACGGCACGATCACCCACCTGCCCGCCCCGTTCGACGGCTGGAGCGACAGCCGTGACACCGCCGCCCCGCCCAAGCAGTCCTTCCGCTCCTGGCTGGCATCGGCCGAGGGCGCGGCGACGCTGCGCGCCGCCGCGGAAGAGGGCGTCCTGCCCGCCACCGACGCCCACACGGAGGACCAGTGACGCCGACCGCCCGCGACACGGTGCTCGGCCGGATCAGGGACGCCCTGGCCCTGGCCCCCGCGCCCGCCACCACCGTCCCCCGCGACTACCGGACCGGCCGCACCCTCCCCGACGGGGAACGCCTCGCGCTCCTGACCGACCGGCTCGTCGACTACAAGGCACGGGTGCACCCCTGCACCGCCGACGACACGGCCCGTGTGATCGCCGAGGTGCTCGCGGCGCACGGCGCCCGGCGGATCGGGGTGCCCGCCGGGCTCGACGAAGGGTGGCTCACGGCCTACGACGGCGAGGTGCAGCGGGACTCCGCGGACATCCCGGCACCGGGCCTGGACGCGCTCGACGGGGTGGTGACCGCCTCGGCCGTCAGCTGCGCGGAGACGGGCACGATCTTCCTGGACGGATCGCCGGACCAGGGCCGCCGCGCGCTGTCCCTCGTCCCCGACCTGCACGTGTGCGTCGTCAGCCTGTCCTCCGTCGTCGTCGGGGTCCCGGAGGCGGTCGCCCGGCTGGTGCCCGAGCGGCCGACGACCCTGATCAGCGGTCCTTCGGCCACGTCCGACATCGAGCTGGAGCGGGTCGAGGGCGTGCACGGCCCGCGCACCCTCGCGGTGGTCATCCGCACCGACGCGTGAGCCCCGGCCCCTCCGTCCGGTCCCCGTGCGGAGGGGCCGGACAGCCCGGCGGTATGACATGAGGCCGGAACACGGAGGGCGCCGTCGGTTCACCCGACGGCGCCCTCCGTGTTCAGCCGGCGTGCACGACCTCCAGCGGTGCGAAACCGATTCGCGTCACCGAACCGTCGTCCGCCCAGGCGACCTTCACCGTGCCGCCGTCCACGTCGACCCCGCTCACCGCCACGTCGAGACCCACCGGTCCCGGCTCCGCGGTGAGCGACGCCAGGGCCACAAGAACCGCCGTCCCCTCCACGTCGGCAGCCAGCCGGGGCAGGACCGCCCACCGGGTGAACGCCGTGCCCTGCGGGGCCCGTACCTCGTCGAGCTCCGTCCAGCCGTGCAGCCCGTGCAGCGCCGAACGCACCTCGCCGCCGGGAGCCGTCGCCCAGCCCGTCTGCTCCGCCAGCGAGCCGGGCGGGGCGCCGAGGATCCGGTGCACCCGCAGCTCGTACCGCCCCCGCACCACCGTGACGCTCTCCACCCGCAGCCCCGGCATCGTCGGCGCGCCCGCCGGGAAGACCGGGCAGTGCCAGGAGGCGGCCCAGCCCCAGCCGTCCTCGTGCCCGGCGCCCATCGGATGGATGCGGAAGCGGCTGCTGCGGATGCCGGCCACCCGCACCGACAGGTGGTTGTCCGGGGTGTTCTCCGCCGCGGTGGGACCGGTCCTGGTCGAGTACGCGAGACGCGCGTAGTGCGGATCGGACGCGGCGGCCGAATCGCCCTCGTGGGGCCGGGCGTGGTCGCTGCCGTGGTTGTGCAGCCGGACGATGCCGTCCGCCCGTGTCGACTGCACCAGCAGCCCGGGCGAGGGCAGGGACAGCACCCGGTCGGCGCTCTCGCTCGGCGCGGGCTCCTCGGACGCCGTCCACAGCGGATGGCCCTCCGGGGCGAGCAGTGCGACGAACGCCTTCGACGCCCAGTACGGCGACGAGGGGCCCGAATACACCTGCAGCGTCGCGTCGTGCGGACCGTGCCAGCCGAGGCTCAGCAGACCGTCGTCCCCGGTCGCCCCGCGGTCCAGGAAGTACCGCAGCGATCCGCTGATCAGCCGCCGCGATACGCCCGGGGCCAGGGGAGTGTGCCCGGACACCGCACCCATTGCGACGGCCGCGCCCGCCGCGAACCGGTAGGTGAGGGAGCGCCCGAAGTGCAGCGGTGCCCCGTCCGCGCCGAACATCAGCGAGAAGCTCTCCAGGTGCTCGCTCAGCCGTGCGCCGTAGTGCGCGGCGAGCTCCGCGTCGCCCGACAGGTACGCGTCCAGGACCGGATACAGGTGCAGCGCCCAGCCGTTGTAGTGGTCGAAGGCCCGCCCGTCGCCGTCGGCGTACCAGCCCTCACCGCGGTACCAGACCTCCAGCAGGTCCAGGGCCCGCTGCCGGGCCCGTGCCGTCTCGGCGTCGCCCCGGCCGACCGACTCCAGGAAGCCGGCGACGGAGAAGGGGAACAGGTACCAGTTGTTGGGAGCGGGCGAGTGCCGCAGGGCGCCGCGCAGCCACTCCTCGGCCCGGTCCTGGGTCCCGGGGTCGAGCCGGTCCCACAGCCACGGGCGGGTCAGCCGCAGTCCGATCGCCACGGACGCGGACTCGACCATCGGCTGCCCGAAGACGGTGTGGTCGAGGATCAGCGGCCAGGACTCGGCGTCGTCGCGTCCCGCCGTACGCGTCCCCGCGGTGATCCCGTCGGCGTAGCGCTCCAGCCAGTTGTGCGGGTCCTTACCGTCCGCCCCGGCGACCCGGAACGCGGCGGCCAGGAACGTACGGGCGTAGCCCTCCAGACCGTCGGAGCGGACACCGGAGCGCGAGGGGCGGCCCGGCAGGTCGAGCATGGCCCGGCCCGGGGTGGCCCACTTCCAGGCGGCGTGCAGCAGACCGTCCGCCGCGGCCTCCCAGTGCGCCCGGGTGAATCCGGTGTACGGGCTCGATGAGCGGTCCTCTGCGGGGAGTTCGAAGGAGGGAGAGGTCATGCGAGGAAGGCCAGCCTTTCGCGTCGTACGGGATGGGCGAAGCCGTCGCCCGCGGCCCAGCGGGCGACCTCGGCCACCGCCAGATCGGCCAGCCGGCGCAGTTCGTTGCCCTGGGACCCCGCGAGGTGCGGGGTGATGAGCGCGTTGTCGCAGTCCCACAGCGGATGCCCGGCCGGCAGCGCGTCGGGGTCGGTGACGTCCAGGACCGCCCGGATCCGGCCCCGGCGCAGGACGTCGGTGAGGGCGTCCTGGTCGACGACCGCGCCCCGCGAGGTGTTGATCAGGACACCGTCGGGCCGCATCGAGGAGAGGAGGCCACGACTGACGAGCCCGGTGGTCGCGGGCAGCAGCGGGGTGTGGACGCTGACCACGTCGCTCTCCGCGAAGAGACCGTCGAGCGTGACGGACCGGACCCCGAGCGCGGCGGCCTCCGCCTCGGAGACGTACGGATCGTGGAGCAGCACCCCCAGGTCGTAGGGGCGGAGCAGCTCGATGACCCGCCGGCCGATCAGGGAGGCGGACAGAATCCCCACCGTACGACGGTAGTTGCCCACATCCGGCGGGGTGGCGAGCCAGGCGTCGCGGCGCCGTGACGCCCGGAAGTCACGGGCCCGCTCCAGGACCCGCTTCCCGGAGAGCAGGATCATCGCGACCGTGTACT
The DNA here is from genome assembly GCA_014651175.1 of Streptomyces clavifer. GTDB lineage: Bacteria > Actinomycetota > Actinomycetes > Streptomycetales > Streptomycetaceae > Streptomyces > Streptomyces clavifer. The sequence continues at coordinate 12,018 of BMWJ01000016.1, forward strand.
CGGCGACCGGAAGCGCGTTGGCGGCCGCGGCCGACGAGACCTCGATGCCCTGGTCCCAGCAGGCCTCCGTGACGTGGCCGCGTACGCTGCCCGCCGTGTGCACGACGGCCCGCAGCGCGGGCGCGTCGGCCAGCACGCCGGCGTGGACGGGCGGGCAGCCCCAGCCGGTGATCAGCAGCTCCGCGTCCGCGAGGGCGGCGCGGGCCGGTCCGGTCGTGAAGTCGTCGATCACCGGTCCCGGTGCGAGGGCGCAGGACGCTGCCAGTGCGGCCAGCGAGTCCGGGGAGAGCACCGCGGCGGCGGCCTCCCGGCTCATGGCGAGTGCGGCACGCGGACGTCGGCGGTCGGGGGAAGTGCTGGGCATGGTTCTCCTGTGCGGTGGTCCGGGGCGGTTCGGCGGTGCGGCTACTTGACGGCGCCCGCCGTCAGACCGGACCGCCAGAAGCGCTGGAGCAGGGCGAACGCGAGGATCAGGGGCACCACCGCGAGCAGTGAACCCATGATGACGACGGGGTAGTACTCCGGCGAGACGGAGGCGGAGCTGTTCCAGGAGTAGAGGCCCAGGCTGACCGGGTACAGGTCCTGGTCGGAGAGCATCACCATGGGCAGGAAGAAGTTGTTCCAGATGGCGGTGAGCTGGAAGAGGAAGACGGTGACCAGTCCCGGCCCGAGCATCCGCAGCGCCACCCGGACATAGGCGGTCAGCTCGCCCGCGCCGTCCATCCGGGCCGCTTCCAGCACCTCGTCGGGCACGTACCCCTGGCTGAAGATCCGGCCGAGGTAGACGCCGAAGGGATTGAAGAGGACGGGGATGAAGACCGCCCAGAAGGTGTTCACCAGACCGGTGCCGGACGCCATCAGGTAGAGCGGCAGGGCGAGGACGGTCTGCGGCACCATGACCGCCGCCAGCACCAGGCCGAACATCTTCTCCTTGTGCGGGAAGCGGTACTTGTCGAAGGCGTAGCCGCAGGCGATGCTGATCAGCGCGCCGAGCGCCGCGCCCAGGACCGCGTACAGCAGGCTGTTGCCGTACCAGCGCCCGTACAGACCGCCGTCCATGGCGAACAGGTCCTTCATGTTCTGGACGAAGGAGAAGTCGGTCAGCGACAGGACGCTGCTGCTGAACAGCGCGTCCCGGTCCCTGGACGCGGCGAGCACCAGCCAGAGCACCGGCAGCAGGGTGTACAGCACAGAGATGCCGACGACCAGATTGACGACGGAGCGTCCGAGGAGCCGTGGCCGCAGGGACGCGGCGGTGCGGGGTGCGGTCGACGTACTCATCGGGTGTCCTCCTCGGCGGCGTTGGCGCGGTTGGTCCAGCGGGTGACGCCGTAGGAGAGGGCGATCGTGCAGAGCAGCAGGACGACCGAGGCCGCTGCCGCGAGTCCGTAGTTGTTGCGGGTGAACGCGGCGTCGTAGATGTACATGCTGGGCGAGAAACGCGAGTTGATCATCGGCGTCGACTGGCTGAGCAGCATCGGTTCGGTGAAGAGCTGGAGGGCGAAGATGAGGGTGAACATCGCCACCATCACGATCGAGGACCGGACCAGCGGGGCCTTGACCCGCAGGGCGGTACGGACCGGGCCGGCGCCGTCGACGACCGCGGCCTCGATCACCTCGCGGGGGACGGCCTGCAGGGCCGCGTAGAACACGACCATGTTGTAGCCGAGGTTGCTCCACAGCGCGATGTTGACGATGGACGGGAGCACGGTGTGCACCCCGAGGAAGTCGACGGTGATGTCGGCCTTGCCGAGCAGCTCGATGACCGGGCTGATGCCGGGGGTGTAGAGGTACAGCCAGATCAGGGCGGCGATGATCCCGGGCACGGCGTGCGGCAGGAACAGCGCCAGCTGGGCCGTGCCGCGCAGGCGCACCACGCCGGAGTCCAGGAGCAGTGCGAGCGCGAGGGCGCCGATCACCATGAGCGGGATGTAGACGAGGCAGTACAGGGCCACGATGCCCAGACCGCCGAGGAACGTCGGGTCGGTCAGCACGGCGCTGTAGTTGCGCAGGCCGGCGAAGACCGTGCGCTCGGGCCCGAAACCGAGGCCCGGCTGGTCGTCGCTGAAGAAGCTCAGATACACGGCGGTGCCGACCGGGATCAGGAAGACGGTCACCAGGAGGACGAAGAACGGTGTCATCAGGACGCCGCAGGCGCCGAGTTCACGGCGCCGGGCGGACCTGCGGCCCGTGGGTGCCGGTGCGGCGGCGGGAACCGTCGGCGAGGGCCGTGCGGGGGCGTCCGGCGCGGCGGAAACGGGGGTGGCGCTGGTCATGGGTGTCACCTGCCTCTCTGCTGCTGGATGGGGGATCGCCGGTCAGGTGGAACGCTGAGTGGTGGACAGTCCGAGCGCCTTGAGGTCGGGCATGGTGCCCCGCTGCGCCTCCCGGACCGCGCCGAGGATCGAGCCCTGGCCGCCGCTCGCCCGTGCGAACCCGTCCTGCATGACCTTCCCGGTGGCGGTCATGCGGGGGCCCCAGATCCAGCGGTCCCGGATCGTGCGGGCCTCCTGCTCGAAGAGGGTGTAGATGTCCTGGCCGTCGTAGTAGCCGCGGTCGAACGCCTCGCGGCCGACGTCCACGAGACCCGGGGCGGCCGGGTACTGGCTGCTGGTGCCGCTGGAGAGCCGCGCGCGCAACGCGTCCGGGTGCGTGACCTGCCATTCGATGAACTCCATGGCGGCCTCGGGATCGCGGCTGTCCTTGGTGATCGCGAAGGTCGAGCCGCCATGGGTGCCGACACCGGGGTCGGCCGCGTCCCACTGGGGGAGCGGTGCGAGGGCCCACCTGCCCTTCTGGCCGGGCCTGGCCTTCATCTGCGCCCCGGCGTCCCAGGCCCCGCTCAGCCGGGTGAGCACCTGGCCGTTGCCGATCTGGGCATCGCTCTGCCGGCTCTCCACCGCGTTCATGAACACGAGGTCGCGGTCGACCAGCCGCTGCCAGTACGCGGACACCCGACGGGTCGGCGCGTCGGCGAGCGAGACGTTCCACGCGCCGCCCGCCGTGTCGAACCACTGGGCACCGGCCTGCCACGCGAACGCGGCGAGCTGCGTGGCACCGTCCGTGGGGAACAGTACGAGCCTGCGCTCGCCGTCCTTGCGGCGCACGGTCGCGGCAGCCTCCTCGAAGTCGTCCCAGGTACGCGGCACGGAGAGCCCGTACCGGTCGAAGAGGTCGGTGCGGTAGTGCATCACCATCGGCTCTATGTCGAGCGGGACGCTGAACACCCGCTTCTCGAAGGTGGTCAGGCCCAGCGCCTGCGGCAGCAGCTTCGCCCGCAGGCTGTCGCCGACCAGGTCCGTGATGTCGCGGCAGACACCGTCGATGGCGAAACCGGGCACCTGGGGGTACTCGATCGTGGCGATGTCGGGGGCGTTGCCCGCCCGTGCCGCGTTGCTGAGCTTGGCGTACCCGCCCTGACCCCCCGAGGGGACTTGCTGGAAATCCACCTGGATGGTGTCGTGTCCGCGGTTGAACGCGTCCACGACCTCCTGGCTGCCCCGCAGGGCCGACCAGAAGGTGACACGCGTCTTCCTGCCGGTCCTGCTGTTGCTGCTGGTCTTTCCGGTACTGCTCGTGCTGCCCGATCGCTGGGCTCCGTCACTGCCGCTGCAGGCGCTGAGCGCGCCTGTCAGGGGCAGTGCGGCGATCGTGGCGAGCACGGATCGACGGCTCTGTCGACCAGGCATGAGTGCCTCCCGCGGCTCCTGATTCGAGACACGGGGAATACTGATCGGCTGATCGATACCGGTCAATAGATCGATCAAAAGAAGCTTGAAGCGGTCAAACGCTCATTACTCCGCGCGGTGCAGCCGCTGTGCCGATCCGCGCACCTCGAGCGAGGGCAGTAGCTCCGTCCTGCGCACCGGACCGGTCGCACCGGCGGGGTGCGCCAGCCGGTGCAGCAGCAGCTCGGCCGCGGCCCGGCCTATGTCGGCCTTCGGAGGGGCGACCGCCGTCAGGGGAGTGCCGCCCAGAGCGGCGACCACGTCGTCGTACGCCACGACCGAGCAGTCCTGGGGCACCCGCACCCCGCTCTCCGCCAGCCGCTGGACCAGCATCAGCGCGTCCTCGTCACCGTGCAGCACGGCGCCCGTGGCGCCGCGCTCGCGCAGCAGGGCGGCGAGATCCGGCGCGGCCCCGTCCGGTGCGGCGGACCGGTCCGGCCCCGCGTTCGGAGAGCTGAGCACGACCGCCCAGTCCTCCACCTCGGGCCGGGCCGCCGCGATCTCCGCGAACGCCGCCCGGATGGAGCGGGCCGTGGGACTGTCGTTCCGGGCGGCCAGCACGATGCGGCGGTGCCCCAGCGCCACCAGGTGCTCCACGGCCAGGTGTGTCCCGTACCAGTGATCGGAACAGACCGAGTCCAGGGCGTGCAGCGCGCTGCCCGGCCGCGGCCGGCGCTCCATCAGCACGGTCGGCACGGTCACCCCGGCGAGCCAGCCGTAGTCCGCCTCCTCCTCGGCGGCACTGCGCCACCGGGGGGCGATCAGCAGACCGCGCGCCCCGCCCTGGAGGGCGCGCTCCACCTGTGGCCGTTCGGCCCCCGCCGACTGGGGGAAGATGTGCAGGGCGATCCGCATCCCGGCCTGCTCCAGGGCCGTCCGGGCGCCGTGCAGGGTCTCGTAGAGATACGAATGCCGTTCCGGCACGACCAGGGCGACGGCGCCTCCGTCCGCCGACGGTCCCTCGTCCCGCTTCCCGGCCCGTGGGGCGGGGACGGGCGTCGTCGGCTCCGCGTCACCCACCGGACGGGCCACCCCGTGGCCCCGCCGCAGCTTCCCCTCGCGGGACAGTTCCTCGACGTCCCGGCGGAGCGTGACCACCGAGACGTCCAGTTCGGCGGCCAGCGCGCTCACGCTGACGGCTCCGCGTGCGTGTATCACCGCGAGGATGCGCTTGCGCCTCAGTTCAACAGGCTCCCGCATGGTGCCGGCCCCCTTGCCGTGCTGCTGTGCCGTGGTCGTTTGAACGTTTCCCTGAGCGGTCGCAGCATAGCGAGCGACCGGAAACGGGTGGTCACGGGCTGGAACGACCACCCGCCGGAAAGCCGGTGTGTCTACCATCTGATCCGGAATGGACACCATCACACTCTGGCAACTGGCCGCGCTCGCGGCGGCATCCACGCTCGTCGGCTTCTCCAAGACAGCCGTCAGCGGTGCCAATACGATCAGCCTCGCGGTCTTCGCGGCCGTGCTCCCGGCCCGCGAATCGACCGGAGTGCTGCTCCCGATCCTGATCGCCGGCGACATCCTCGCGGTGCTGGTCTACCGCCGCCACGCCCACTGGCCGACGCTGCTGCGGCTCTTCCCCGCCGTCGCCGTGGGAGTGGTGGCGGGCACCGTCTTCCTGATGTGGGCCGACGACGGCGCCGTGCGCACCTCGATCGGAGCGATCCTGCTCCTCATGTCGGGCGTGACCGTCTGGCGCCGACGCGCCGCCACCCGGGCCGGGGAAGCGGCCGGGGGACCGGAGCCGGAGGCGGGTTCCGCGCCGGCGGCACGGTCACAGGGGCCGTCACGCGTCGGACGGGTCAAGGCGGGCTCGTACGGGATGCTCGGCGGCTTCACCACCATGGTCGCCAACGCGGGCGGCCCGGTGATGTCGCTCTACCTGCTCTCCGCGGGATTCCGCAAGCTCGGCTTCCTGGGGACGTCGGCGTGGTTCTTCCTGATCGTCAACACGTCCAAGGTGCCGTTCAGTGTGGGACTCGGCCTCATCGACGCCCAGTCCCTGCTCCTGGACGCCGCCCTGGTGCTGTTCGTCATCCCCGGGGCGTACCTCGGCCGGGTCTGCGTGGGCCGCATCAACCAGAAGCTCTTCGAGCGGATCGTCATCGGTGCCACCGTCCTGGGCGGCCTCCAGCTGCTGCTGCACTGAAGGCCGCCCGGGGGAGGACGCTCAGACGATGCCCTCGGCGATCTCCGCCTGTTCGCGGGCGTTCCCGTACGCGGCCGGAGTGCCGTACGAACGGCGTGCCACGAACCACCACACCGTGGCCAGGACCAGCACGGCGACCAGTGCGATCGACGCGTAGTTCATCGAGTCGACCGTCACCGGCGAGGACTGGGGCAGCAGGAAGATCACCGTCACGATGGCGACCCAGACCACGGCGATCCAGCCGATCGGCCTGGACCAGCGGCCCAGATGCCAGGGCCCGCGCTCGAAGCGGTCACCGGCGCGCAGCTTCAGGTAGATCGGGATGGCGTACGCCGGGGTGATACCGATGACGTTGATCGCCGTCACGGCGCCGTACGCGGTCGCGGAGTACAGCGACGGCACGGCGAGCAGCGCGGCCACGCAGACCGACAGCCAGACGGCGGGCACCGGCGTCTGGGTGCGCGCGCTCACCTTGCGCCACAGCGCGGAGCCGGGCAGCGCGTTGTCCCGGCTGAACGCGAACACCATCCGGCTCGCCGCGGCGACCTCCGCGTTGCCGCAGAAGAGCTGGGCCGCGATCACGATCAGCAGCATGGCGGTGGCGCCCGCCGTGCCCAGCGCGTCGATCAGGATCTGGGCGGGTGGTACGCCGGTGGCGCTGTTCTGGGTGCCCGCGTAGTCCTGGATCGCGAAGGTCAGCCCGGCGAGCAGGACGAAGCCGGCCACCCAGGAGACCCAGATCGCCCGGACGATGCCCTTGGCCGCCGTCACCGACGCGTTGGACGTCTCCTCGGACAGGTGGGCGGACGCGTCGTAGCCGCAGAAGGTGTACTGGGCCAGGAGCAGGCCGATCGCCGCCACGTAGAGCGGGTTCTCCCAGCCGGTGTCGTTGACGAACTCGGTGAAGACGAACGAGGGCGACTGGTGGTCCGAGGGCACGATCGCCAGCACCGACACGATCACCGCGACACCGCCCAGATGCCACCAGACGCTGATCGAGTTCAGCACACTGACCAGGCGCACACCGAAGAGGTTCAGCACGGCGTGCAGCAGCAGGATGCAGAGGAAGATCACCATCGTGGCGCCGGGGGTGGGGTCGAATCCCCACTGCAGGTTGAGCAGCGCCCCCGTGAACAGCGCGGCTCCGTAGTCGATACCGGCGATGGCACCCAGCAGACCGAGCAGATTCAGCCACCCGGTGTACCAGCCCCATTTGCGGCCGCCGAGCCGGTCCGCCATGTAGTACAGGGCGCCCGACGTCGGGTACGCGCTGGTGACCTCGGCCAGGGCCATGCCCACGCAGAGGACGAACAGGCCGACACCGGCCCAGCCCCAGAGCATCACGGACGGGCCGCCGGTCGACATGCCGAAGCCGTACAGCGTCATGCAGCCGGAGAGGATGGAGATCACGGAGAAACTGATCGCGAAGTTGCCGAAGCCGCCCATACGGCGGGCCAGCACCGGCTGGTAGCCGAGCTCGCGCAGCCGCTGCTCCTCGTCCTTCTGCGGTGCGGACTCCGGGCTCGACGCGGTCGAGGCGGATATGGACATGGGAGAGAACCTCCGGGAGGGAATGGGGGGATGGAGCGGAGGAAGCGGGGCGGGTCTCAGCCGCGAGGGCCCCTGCCGGGGCTGACGTCGGCGGTGAGGCACCGGCTCCGGGCCCGCAGGAACACGTCCTCGGCACCGGCCGGATCCCGGGGGTGCCGATTCCGGTACGCCCACGGGACGGAGGTGTAGTACGGCCCGAGGGCCCGGAACACCGGCGCCGCGTCGACGAACTGGAGCGACCCCCACAGGGCGTGGGCCAGATGGTTCAGATCGAGCAGCGACTGGGTGGCCGGGTCGGTGTGGGCGAACCAGATGTGCAGTGCGCGCCGGGCGTCGCGTTCGCCGTCCTCGGTGACCCAGTGCAGGTCCAGGGCCTTCTCGTTGCCCTGCTCGTGCCGGTAGCGCTCCACCCGCACATACAGCGGGAGCGCGTGGAGCGGGGAGCCCTCCGGCGCGGACGAGGCCGCCCACTGCACGAAGTCGACCGCCTCGGAGAGGTTCCTGCCGGTCTGCCGTGCGTAGACGAACTGCAGCATCCGGTGGTACGCCTCGCGATTGAACGGATCGCGCCTGTCGGCCTCCGCCAGCAGGCCCCACGGCCCGGGAAAGAGCATCGGGCCCGGCGGCGGCAGGCGGTGCTCCTCCAGCCGCTGGCGCTCGTCGAGCTGGGACAGGGCCAGGAGGCAGACCCAGGGAACCGGGTCGGCGGGGGAGGCGTGCGCGGCCGCGCGGCACCCCTCCCAGGCCTGCTGCCACAACTCCTGCGCGCGTGCGTGCTTCTCGCGACGGGCGCGTACCGCCCGCTCCACGACCACCCGGGCGTGCATCACGGTCGCCGCGACGCTCCGCGGCTCCTCGGCCTGCCAGGCCTGCACCGCGTCGGAGCCTGCGGCCACGGCGGCGAGGACCTGGGTGCGCCGGGTCCATGCCGACCAGTCCGGCGTGCTCTCCAGAAGGTCCCGCATGGAGAGCCAGCGTCCGGTGCGCAGGTCCTGCAGGGCCGTGCGTAAGTCGTGATCGTGCCCCGCGGGGTGGTAGACCGGCTTGAATTCACTGGGGGCCATGTGCGCGCCCCGCCCCTGAACGGCCTGTGGGGGCGGGGCGGTGTGCCGGGCACCGCGGCACGGTGCGTGGTCTGCTCGTCATGAATCCTCAAGGACGTGGGGGGCTGGGCGGGTCCGGTCACGGATCCGCCGTCGAGCGTCCGGTTGACCACTCGGCGGTGAGTGTAGAGCGCCATGCACCCACCGTCGGACGACTTTGCGGATCTTACTCAAGTAGCGTTTACATACAGGACGTTGATCGCCAAATACCCTCGTCCACGGGATGTTCGGGTGAGGGTTGACGCACGGCGTGGTCTGCACGACTGTGGGCCCGAGGACCAGATGATCACGTGCCGCCCGCCCCGGGCGGCCCGCACGGCTGGAGCGACGATGACGGACCCCGTACTCGCCATCGACCAGGGAACCTCCGGGACCAAGGCCCTGGTGATCTGTCCCGAGCGCGGCGTGATCGGTTCCGGTTCCGCGCCGGTCCGGCCGCGGTACGGCTCCGGCGGAACCGTCGAGGCCGATCCCGCCGAGCTCCTCGCCTCCGTCCTCGACGCGGGCGCGCAGGCACTGGCCGAGGCCGGCGAGCCCGTGGCGGCGGTCGGTCTGGCCAATCAGGGCGAGACGGTCCTGGCCTGGGACCCCGCGACCGGCCGGCCGCTCACCGAAGCCCTGGTCTGGCAGGACCGGCGGACCGAGGGCCTCTGCACCGGCCTGGCCGCACACGCCGAGGAGCTGAGACGGCTCACCGGGCTGCCGCTCGACCCGTACTTCGCCGCGCCCAAGATGGCCTGGATCCGCCGCGAACTGACCCGAGAGGGCGTCGTGACGACCAGCGACTCCTGGCTGGTCCACCGGCTCACCGGGGCCTTCGTCACCGACGCGGCCACCGCCGGACGCACCCAACTGCTCGACCTCCACGACACCGACTGGTCGCCCCCGGCGCTGGAGATCTTCGGCCTGTCCGACGAGCGTCTCCCCGCCGTCGTCGACTGCGCCGGGCCGGTGGGCACCACCACCTCCTTCGGCGGCGACATCCCCCTCACCGGACTCCTCGTCGACCAGCAGGCCGCCCTGTTGGCCCAGAACGCCGTGGAGCCCGGCAACGCCAAATGCACGTACGGCACAGGGGCGTTCCTCCTGGCCCAGACCGGCAGCCGGCCCAGCACCGGCTCGTCCGGCCTCGTCAGCTGTGTCGCCTGGCGCTTCGGCGGACGCGCGAGCTACTGCCTCGACGGACAGGTCTACACGGCCGCCTCCGCCGTGCGCTGGCTCACCGGCCTCGGGGTGATCTCCGGTGCCGCCGACCTCGACCCCATCGGCTCCGCCGTCCCCGACAGCGGCGGGGTCACCTTCGTACCCGCACTCGCGGGGCTCGCCGCCCCCTGGTGGCGCGGCGACCTGCGCGGCTCCGTGACGGGCCTCGGGCTCGACACCACCGCGGGCCATCTGGTGCGCGCGCTGTGCGAGGGCATCGCCGCCCAGGTCGTCGCCCTCGCCGAGGCAGCCGCGGCCGACCTGGGCTCACCGCTCACCGCACTGCGCGTCGACGGCGGCCTGACCCGCTCCGCGCTGCTCATGCAGACGCAGGCCGACCTGTTGCAACGGCCGGTCGAGGTGTCCGCGCTGCCCGACGTCACCGCGCTCGGTGCCGGTGCCGTGGCCCGGCTCGGACTCGACCCCCGGCTGGACGTGCGGCAGGTGATGCCGCGGTGGAAGCCCTCCGCCGTCTACGAGCCACGGATCGGCCCGGACGAGGCTGCAGCCCGCCTCGACGGGTTCCGCGCCGCGGTGGACACCCTGCTGGAGCGCACGTGACGGTCACGATCACCACGGCCGGCCGTCTGCCCGGGGCCGGCGGCCCGGAGGGGACGTACGACGTCACCGTCGTCGGAGCCGGTGTCGTCGGTGCGGCCATCGCCCGTGAACTGGCCCGGTACCGCCTGCGCACCGCCCTTGTCGAGGCCTCCGACGACATCGGCAACGGCACCTCGAAGGCCAACACCGCCATCCTGCACACCGGTTTCGACGCCGTGCCCGGCTCGCTGGAGGCCCGACTGGTCCGTGAGGGCCGTGGGCTGCTCGCCGCCTACGCGGAAGAGACCGGCATCCCCGTCGAGCGCACCGGTGCCCTGCTCGTGGCCTGGGACACCGACCAGCTCGCCGTGCTGCCGGAGCTGCTGGCCAAGGCGGAGCGCAACGGCTACGACGCGGCACGCCTCATCGGCGCCGACGAACTGCGCGCACGCGAACCCCACCTGGGCCCCGGCGCGCTCGGCGCGCTCGAGATCCCCGACGAGAGCGTCATCTGCCCCTGGACGACCCCGCTCGCCTTCGCCACCCAGGCCGTCCGCGCCGGAGTCCACCTGCACCTGAACTGCCGGGTGACGGACATCGGCAGCGCTCCGCACGGCCATACGGTGCGTACCTCGCGCGGCCCGCTGCGCACCCGGTACCTGGTCAACGCCGCCGGACTGTACGCCGATGAGATCGACCGGCTCCTGGGCCACGACGTGTTCACCGTGACCCCGCGCCGAGGTCAGCTGATCGTCTTCGACAAGCTCGCCCGCGACCTCGTGCGCCACATCCTCCTGCCGGTGCCGACCTCGGCCGGCAAGGGCGTCCTCGTCGCCCCCACGGTGTTCGGCAACGTGCTGCTCGGTCCCACCTCCGAGGACCTGGACGACAGGACCGCCACCGGATCCACCGCTGACGGCCTGGACCTCCTGCGCGAGCAGGGCCGCCGGATCATGCCCGCACTCGTCGACGAAGAGGTCACCGCCGTCTACGCGGGACTGCGCGCCGCGACGGGACAGGAGGACTACCGGATCCAGGACCACCCGGGCCGGCGGTACGTCGCCGTCGGCGGCATCCGGTCCACCGGACTGACCGCCTCCATGGCGATCGCCGTACACGTCACCGCACTCCTCGCCGGGACCGGCCTCGAGCTCGGCCCCCCGCACGGCTTGCCGCCCATCACGATGCCCAACCTCGGAGAGGCCGTCCCCCGGCCCTACCGGCGGGCCGACCTGATCGCGAGGGACCCGGCGTACGGCACGCTCGTCTGCCACTGCGAGTACGTCACCCTCGGCGAGATCCGTGACGCCCTCGACTCCACCGTCCCGCCGCAGTCCCTGGACGGCCTGCGGCGCCGCACCCGCGCCCGTGGCGGCCGGTGCCAGGGCTTCCACTGCGGCGCCGCCGTCCGCGCCCTGTTCGAGGAGGCGCGGCCATGACGGGGAGCGGACGGACCGAGCGGACCGTAGACGTACTCATCGTCGGCGCGGGCCCGGCCGGTCTCGCCGCCGGGGCCGAGCTGGCCGCGGCCGGTGCCGGCCGGGTCGAGATCCTGGAGCGGGATCAGGAGGCGGGCGGCATCCCCCGCCACTGCCGGCACGGCGGATTCGGCGGACGCCTCACCCGGGGCGGGACGAGCGGACCGGCGTACGCGAGGCAGAGCGTGGCCGCTGCCGTACGCGCCGGCGCCGACCTGCGCACCGGAGTCGGCGTCACCGGCTGGGCGGGCCCCCTCACCGTGGAGACCACCGGACCCACCGGGCTCGAACAGATCACCGCCAAAGCCGTCGTCCTCGCCACCGGCGCCCGCGAACGGCCCCGCAGCGCCCGCCTCATCCCCGGCAGCCGCCCGCCCGGCGTCTACACCACCGGCGAACTCCAGCAGGCCGTCCACCGGTACGGACAGCGGATCGGCACCCGTGCCGTCGTCGTCGGCGACGAACCCGTCGCCCACGCGGCCGTCGCCGCCCTGCGCGCCGCCGGGGTCCGGATCGTCGCCATGGTCACGGACCAGCCGGCCGCCCCCGTCCGCGTACGGCGGAGCGTTCCGCTGCTCACCGGCGCCACCGTCACCGGCATCGAGGGCAGGACGCGGCTGACCGGAGTGACCCTGCGCCGCACGGACGGCCGCACCACGACCCTGCACTGCGACACCGTCGTCCTCACCGGGGACTTCGTCCCCGACCACGAGCTCGCCCGGCGCGCAGGCATCGTCCTGGACTCCGGCACGCGCGGGCCCGCCCACGACGCGGCGTACCGCACCTCACGGCCGGGCGTCTTCGCCGCCGGGAACCTCCTGCACGCCGTGGAGCCCGCGGGGGTCGCGGCGGACGAGGGGCGCGCCGTGGCCGTATCCGTCCTGCACCGGCTGGCCGGTACCGATGAACCCGCCGGCGAGGGGAGGCCCCTCGTGGCCGACGCGCCCCTGCGGTGGATCGCGCCCAACGTCACGGGCCCGGACGCCGCGACGCGTCCGGCGGGGGACCGGTTCGTGCTGCGCACCGCACGGAGGCTCGCCCTGCCGCTGCTCGTCGTCAGCCAGGGCAGGCGCGAACTCCACCGGCAGCGGCTGCTGTTGCCCGCGGTGCCGGGGCGGCCCCTCCACCTGGCGGCCGGATGGCTCGACCGTGTCGATCCGGAGGGTCCGGCCGTGCACATCTCCGCGTCGTAGGGTCCCGGGCGCGTCCGCGTCAGGGGATGAGCAGCTGGTCCGCGCACACGGCCGCCACCAGGCCGATGCCCAGCAGCCAGCTGCCGAGGCGGGTGCGGCCGTTCCTGCTCAGCTCGATCACCACGCCGCAGAGGATCAGCGCGAGTCCGTACACGCCGACGACCAGCACGGACGACCGGCTCGCTATGCGCAGCGCCAGGACGACGGCCATCGCCGCCATGCCCAGCGAGGAGAGGGCGATCCGCAGGTGCCTCGCCTGACGGGGCGTCAGCCGCTGTTCTCCACTTCGGGACCCGGCCGCGTCGTCGCCCGGCTCGGCGACACCATCGGCCTCGGGTGTTTCGGGTGCCGCAGCTGCCTCGGAAGACCCGGGTGCCTGGTCGGCCGCGACCGCCCCGGTGGGCTCGGAGGGCTCGGCCGTCCTGCCGGGCGTGGCCGCCGTGTCGGGCCCGGCTTCACCGCCGGGCCCGGCTATCCGCTCCGGTCGTGGGGCCCGGTCCCGTTCCCGGTCCTGCTCCCGTTCCCGTTCCCGGGCCTGGTCCTGCTCCTGGTCAGAAGTGCTCATGACGCCGGATCGTAATGGCTGCGCAGCATGATGTTCGCCGGTCGGCGGGATCAGCTGTTCGATCAGGCGATCGACGCCGACACGATCGCCGACACCGCGAGATTGCAGGAAGCCGTCACCCACACCGCCGGATGAGGCTCCCGCTCGACCAGCGTGGCCCCGAGCTTCCCGGGCGTGACCAGGTCGACCACCAGGAAGGCCGCGGCCATCATGACCAGACCGAGCAGCCCGAAGGCGGCGGTCGAGACGAGGCCCTTGCCGAAGTCCTCGTACGTCGTCCAGATCGAGGTGAACACGATGCCGCCGATACCCAGCAGGGCGGAGCTGAGCAGCAGTGCCGCGTTGCGGTTGCGCTCCTCCCATATCTGACGGCCGAGCTTGCCCGGGGTGAGCGCGTCGATCAGAAAAATGCCGAGAACGAGCAGTACGACGCCGAGGGCCCCGTAAGCAGTGGCACGGCCGAGGCCGTTGATGATGTCGGTCATCGGGGCGTCCGTCTCCTGAGCAGTGGTCGAGGCTGGGGCGAGGCGTGTGTGATCAGCACGCCGTCAAGAAAGGGCAAAACCTATCGCACGCCCGTGCTTACCCTCAGGCCCGGCCCCCCGGCCGCAACCGGGGGGCCTCCGTCGAGGCGTCCACGACGCGCGCCCGCCCGGCGGTTCCGTCCCCCGGCATGTCCACCCGCCCGGCCAGCTCCCGCGCCCAGACGATCAGCGCGCCCACCCCGATCCCGTGCGGACCGGACTCCCCGAACGCCTCCACGGCGGCCGCACCACGCCTCAACAGCCGTGCTCCGCCGGCACTGTTGCCCCGGGCCGCGTGTGTCAGTCCCACCGCCATCTGCGCGAGTCCCCGCCACAGCTCCCGCTCCGCCTCCGGCCCCGACTTCCAGGCGTCCTCGAAGACCTCGTGCGCATGGAACGGCATGCCCGCGTCCAGCAGCCGCTGGGCCTCGCGCACCGTCTCGTCGGGGGAGCGCACGACCCCCTCGGGCTGGCGCTCCACACCCGGAGTCCCGTACGGCAGAGGGCGCCCCAGTCCGTCACGGGGGCGCGCATTGCGCGCCCGCCCTTCTTCGTCGCGGTCCCTGCGAGATTCGTCCACCCACCGATTGTGCCCCGCACCTGCGACGAACTGCGTGAACCCTGTCCGTGGACCCCCGCGCACGACTAGGCTCGGAGTCCTCCGCAACCACTCTGGGAAGGGGAGGCATGAAGCCGTCCCGGCCGTTGTACGAGCGCGAACCGGAACTCGCCGCCGCCACACAGGCGGTGAACGCCCTGTGCGGCGGTCAGTCGGCCGGCGGGCTGCTGGTCTTCAGCGGCGAAGCGGGCATCGGCAAGACCGCCCTGCTCGGCGAGATCCGCGCCATGGCCGCCGATCGCTGCACCATCTGGTCCGCCCGCGGCGGCGAGACCGTCACCTCGGTTCCGTTCCACGTCGTACGCCAGCTCCTGCAGCCCGCACTCGACCAGTTCCCCGCCGACGAGACCAGGGCGCTCTTCGGCGACTGGTTCGAGATCACCGCACCCGCCCTGGGACTCGCCGAGCCCCGGGGCCCACAGCCCGACCCGCAAGGTGTCAGGGACGGCCTCGACTACCTCGTGGCACGCCTCGCCTCACGCCTCAGCCACCGGCCCCTACTCCTCATAGTGGACGACGCCCACTGGGCGGACGGCGAATCGCTGGCCTGGCTCGCCGGTTTCACCGTGCGGCTGTCCGAACTGCCCGTCCTGGTGGTCCAGGCGCACCGCCCGCAGGAGCTCGCCGACCGCAAGGCCGACTGGGGCCCCGCCCGTGAGGTGGAGTCAGGCGGTGCCGCCGGACATCCGGCTCAGATCCGCGTGGCGCTGCGCGCCCTCACCCCCGACGCCACCGCCGAGCTGGTCCGCGCGGGCCTGGGCGACCACGCGGACGACCCTTTCTGCCGCGAGGTGTGGGCCGTCACCGGCGGCAACCCCTACGAGGTGGTCGAGCTCGTCGCCAAGGCGCAGGACCGCGAGCTGGCGCCGGTGGAGGAGTCCGCCGGGCTGCTGCGCGAGCTCGGAGCGTCGGCCCGTGGCAGCGGTCTCGTCGCCCGCCTCGAACGCCTGGGTACCAACGCCAACCGCTTCGCGTGGGCCGCCGCCGTCCTGGGCACCGAGATCTCCCAGGAGCTCGCCGCGACCCTGGCCGGGATGAGCTCGGCCGAGGCGGCCGACTGCACGGCTCGCCTGCGTGACGCCCGTATCGTCAGCGGCTTCGACCCGCTGGAATTCGTGCACCCGCTCATCGCCACCGCCGTCTACCGCTCCATCCCGCCCGCCACCCGCACCGCGATGCACGGGCGTGCCGCCTGGGCCATCAACCAGGCCGGGCTCGGTGCCGCGGCGGCCTCCCGCCATCTGCTCGAAGTCCATCCGGACGATGACCAGGAGCTGGTCGCACAGCTCCGCGAGGCCGCGGGACAGCACCTCGCGGTCGGCGCACCGGAAGCTGCCAGGCGCTGCCTCGAACGCGCCCTGGAAGAACCGCCGCGGCGCGGCGACAGAGCGTCCCTGCTGTACGAACTGGGCTGCGCCACGCTGCTCAGCTCACCGCCCACCACGGTGCAGCACCTGCGAGCCGCACTCGACACACCGGGGCTCGACGACAACGCGCGCGTCGACGCCACGTTCCGGCTCGCCGCCGCGCTGGCCCACAACAACCAGCTCAAGGACGCGGCGCTCTCCCTGGCCGCCGAAGCATCCCGTACGGCTCCCGGGCCCGGTCTGATGCGCCTCCAGGCCGCGCACTTCCTGTGGGAGGGCATGTAGGCCACCGAGGACGACGGCCCCACCCGCTCGGCCCGGCTCGCCCGCAACGCCGATCACCTCAAGGGCCGTGACAACGCCGAGCGCGCTCTGCTCACCCTGCGTGCCTTCGACGCCATGCTCCGCGGTGAGAACGCCCAACTCGTCGTCGACCTCTGTGAACGCGCGCTCGTGGACGGTCGGCCTGCCCGCGGACTCGGCTGGACCGACACCGAGTGGGGCTTCGAGCTCCCCACGATGGTCGGCATCACCTACGCCTTCACCGACCGGCTCGACCGGGCGGAGCAACTCTTCGGCGAGGCCGTGCGCGCCTTCGAGATCTCCGGCTGGAGCGGGGCGCACCTCGCGTTCGCCCACACACTCCTGGGCCTCGTCCACCGTCGGCGCGGCCGTCTCGCCGAGGCCGAGGGCTTCCTCCGCGAAGGGCTGCGCCTCGCCGACCGGGCCGGCAGCGGACTGCCCGTCCACTGGGACGCCACCTGCCTGCTCGTCGACACCCTGATCGCCCGCGGCCGCACGACGGAGGCCCGGCGCGTGGCCGACCGGTACGACTTCGGCCCGCCCTATCCGAGCGCGATGGTCCTGCCGGACGGCCCGTGCGTCCGCGGGAGGCTGCTGCTGGCCGAAGGCCGTCTCGAGGAGGCCGTCGCCGAGCTGGAGTCCGCCGGGGCGGCACTGGAGCCCCGGGGCCGGTTCAACGGCATCTGGGCACCCTGGGCCGGCGACCTCGCGCGGGCCCTGGCCGACACCGATCCGGTGCGTGCCGCCCAGCTCGCCACCCGTGCCCGCGTCCACGCGGAGCGCTTCGGCACGGACACGGCGATCGGCGAGGCCCTGCGCTGCGTGGCCCTCTTCGTACCCCCGGAGGAGGCCGTTCACCTGCTGGCCGAGTCCGTACGCCACCTCGAGGCGTCGTCGTCCGCATACGAGCACGCCGTGGCCCGTTTCGAGTACGGAAGGGCGATCCGTTCCCCGAGGGAACTGGCCCGCGCCCAGAAGCTCGCCGCGACCTGCGGAGCCGAGACACTGGCGACGCTGGCCCAACAGGTACGCACGTCGATCCGGTCCTCGGAGTGAGGTAATGTTTGTCCTGCGCGGTCACCCGGGAGCACCGGGGGGAATCGCATCGGGACGTGGCGCAGCTTGGTAGCGCACTTGACTGGGGGTCAAGGGGTCGCAGGTTCAAATCCTGTCGTCCCGACTGGAGACAGTCGCAGGTCAGGGCCGGTTTCGGAGAAATCCGAAACCGGCCCTTGATCATTCTTGGGGGCCAGCCGGGGACCAGCCTCCTTGACCGGTGTCAGCGGGTCATGACGACCGGGCTCGGCAGGGAGCGCATCGGAGGCCTAACCAGCTGGCGACCAGCCACCCTCGGTTGCTGGAAGTGGAGGGCCGGGATCTCCTGGTGACGGATCTTGACGCCGTCGACGGGACACCGATCATCGACCTGGCTCCGTACTTCGAGGAGATAGGGCCGCGAGGTGAAGTACGTCAGCCGACTTGGCCGGGCGAGATGCTCTCCACGTACTGGCTTGACGCCTCAGGCCGTTCGTAGATCGACTCCCCGTGATTCCCTGAGGTGGCGCGGCCGGGAGTCACTCAGTGACAGGTACGGATGCTCCGCGGTGAAGGCGGCGAGGATCTGCAGGGCGCGGCCGATGACAGGGCCCGTGCCAGCGGCCGGTGCAGGCTTCTGTCTGGGCTGTCGGCTCAGCGGGGCAGCGCTCTTGAGACGGTCGTATGTCAATGTGTGACACCTTCTTCGCCCGTGGTGCGGTCGTCCGACAGGCTCTGTTCCTCACACGTGGAGTGAGGTCCGAGCGCTGGGCGGTTCGCATCCGAAGGACGCCCTGTCAGGCTCGTGCTCCGCCGCGGAGCGACCCCTCGTCCAGCGAGGCAAGTCTGCTGAGGATGTCAACGGCTATCGCCCGTTCACCCTCGGGAAGTGATCTGAGAAGTAGTTCGTTGATCCGTTCTGCCGGAGCGATCAGGGAGTCGAGCAGCGCGGCCCCCTCGTCGGTGAGACTCAGCAGGGTCCGCCTGCGGTCTTCGTCGTCGCGCACTTGGCTCACGAGAGCCTGCTCGGTCAGGCGGCGGATCATCAGGTTGACCGTGGAGCGGTCCAGCGAGGTGAGGCGCCCGAGAGTCCGCTGGTCCACGCCGGGCTCCCGGCTCAGCGCGTTGAGGACGGCGAACTTCTGGGAGGTGATCTCCCTGGACACGTGCTGGGCCCAGAGAGCCGTGTGCACCTGCTCGGCACGCCGGATCAGATGGCCGATGTAGTTGGGCAGCTCCAGTGCGCGCGCCATGGTGCTCCCTCCGTCCGTCGTCTAGGTGGTGCCGGCCGAGAGACAGCCGGTCTGGATGGAGTCTAGAAGTGCGCGGCACCACCTTGTGTGCGACCTTCCGTCAGCGGTCCCGTCGTCCGGGGCGCTGCTCGTACGGGGTGGCCCGGGAGCCGTCGACACCCACTTCGAGACGGCCGACCCGGTCGATCTCCAGGACGACCCGGTCCCCGTGGCTGAGCGGTCCCACTCCGGCGGGCGTACCTGTCGCGATCACGTCGCCGGGGTGGAGTGTCATGACGGACGAGGTGTAGGCGATCAGCTCCGCGACCCCGAAGATCAGATCGGCCGTGTTGGTGCGCTGCCGGGTGGCACCACCGACATCACAGCGCAGGTCGAGGGAGCCGGGGTCCGGAATCTCGTCTGCGGTGACGATCCAAGGACCGATCGGAGTGAACGTGTCGAACGACTTGCGCGTGGAGCGGTCCTCACCGGAGCGCACCGTGATGTCCAGCACGCAGGTGTAGCCGAAGACGTGGTCGAGTGCGTCGGTCGCGTCGACATTGCTGGCGGTGCGTCCGATGACGACGCCCAGTTCACCTTCCTGGTCGGTGCGCTTGTCGGTGTAGGGCAGGACGATGTCCTGGCCCGGGCCGATGACGGAGGAGTTGGCCTTGAGGAAGACCCCGAGGTCAGCGACCGAGGTGGTGTATTCCATCTCGGCCTTGTGGTCGAGGTAGTTGACTGGTGCGCCGACGACCTTTCCGGGCCGGGGCAGGGGGGCTTCGAGGGCTGCTTCGTCGAGCGGAACGCGTGCGCAGCCGGTGAGATCGATCTGTACTGCTCCGTCGCGGGCGACGGTCTCGATGTGCTGGTGCAGCGCACCGGCCGCACTCGGGGTGCTGGTTCCGGTGAGTTGTTCGGTCACGTCGACGAGGTCGTCGCCGTCGACGATCCCGAGGCGTCCCTTGTTGAACAGAGCCAGGCGCATCGTGGCCTCCTTGTGAAGTATCGGGTGGGGGAGATCAGGCGCCGGGGTCGGCGTCTTCGGTGCGGTAGAGGCCGAGGGAGCGCATGACGGGCTCGTCGCTGTACGAGAACAGGACCGCGTCGTCGGATGCGGAGGCGTTCAGATGACGGTAGGAGGCCCAGCCGGGCACCGCGAAGGTGTCGTGCTCGGCCCACTCCAGTCGTACGCCGTCCACGATCGTGGCGCCTTCACCGCGGACGACGTTGAAGATGGTGGAGGCCGTGTGCCGGCGGCCTGCTCCCTGGAATCCGGGGCGCAGGCGCTGGACGCGGCAGCCGATGGTGGGCATGACCGGGCCGCCCGTCCACGGGTTGGTGTACTCCAGGACGATGCCGTCGACGTCACTTCCCGCGGCCGTGTCGGCGATGCCTTCCAGTGACCGCTGGGTCTCCTGCCAGGTGTAACGGGTGACGGGGGAGTTGGGCCCGTCCTGCGAGAGCCAGACGGGATTGAGCCTGCCGTGGAGGAACTGCCTGCTGCCCGCGTCGTCCGCCCGGGTAACGGGCTGGAGGCGCTGGTGGAACTTTTCGTAGAAGCCGGCTTCCAGGGCGTTGACCAGCGGGTAGTCGAGGGCGTCGAGCCAGATCATGGGTGCGTCGCCCTCGTGGGTGTGGTCGTGCCAGTGCCATCCCGGGGTGAGCAGCAGATCACCCGGAGCCATGAAGACGCGCTCCCCGTTGACCGTCGTCCACGCGCCGCTGCCCTCCAGGATGTAGCGGAAGGCGTTGGAGGTGTGCCGGTGGGCCTGCGCGGTCTCGCCGGGCAGGATGACCTGCAGCCCGGCGTAGAGGGTGTTGACGGTGGCCGGGGGATCGGTCAGGCCGGGATTGACGAGCATCAGAACCCGGCGCTCGGCCTCTTCCAGCGAGAGAGTCTGGGAGAAGTGCAGCAGGAGGGGCCGCAGTTCCTGCCAGCTCCAGCGGTAGGGAACGGCACGGCTCTTCGGCTGAGCGGGGAACAGGTTCCCGTAGAAACGCCAGAGCGGAGCCGCACCCAGGCCCGGCAGGGCCTCGTAAGCGAGTTCTTCGGTCGTCATGAGGTCCTCCTGCGGTTGCTGGATCACGTGATGGCGAGGGTGGCCGGGGACGGCGTCCACACCCAGGAGACGTCGTCGAAGTGCTCGGGCTCACGCGACGCGAACAGCTGGTTGCGCAAGGTGGCACCCATGCCCTCCAGGTGGCAGATCTCGCCGAAGCGGCGGGCGTTGGTCTGGATGCGTGCCGCACGCCCCCTGCGCTGATCGGCGTACGCGGCGAAGGCGTCGGCAGGGTCGGTGAACCGGCCGAGAGCCCCTCCCAGGGCGACCGCGTCTTCCAGTGCCTGACAGGCGCCTTGGGCCAGGTACTGCAGCATCGGGTGCGCGGCGTCACCGAGCAGTGCGATCCGGCCGTGCACCCAGTTGTCGATGGGGAGACGGTCGAACAGAGGCCAGCGCCGGTCCCGCGCTATCAGGGGCAGGGCGTCACGCACGGCCTGGCAGGTTCCTCCGAAGCGTTCCTCGAGCTCGGCTTCGGTGCCCCAGGCGTCCGAGTCCGGTGTGTAGTGGTCGCTCTCGAACACCGCGACCTGGTTGTAGAGCTCTCCGCGACGTACCGGGTACTGCACCAGGTGCATGCGCGGCCCGGCCCAGACCATCACCGCGTCCGACGCGGCGTGCTGTGACATGCGGCCGCTCATCCTGTCCGCGGGAAGAGCGCCGCGGAACGCCACGTAGCGCGAGCAGAGCGGCTCGCCGTCCCCTACCAAGGCCTGACGCAGCCGCGAGTGCAGGCCGTCCGCCGCCACGACCGCGTCGGCCCTCAACTCCGTCGTCGTCTCGGCGAAATGCAGGTGTACTGCGGAGTCGTCCTGCTCGGCGTGCGTAACGGTGTGCCCGGTGCGAAGCGTGATGGCGGGGTGTTCCTCGCAGGCGGTGAGGAGCGCGGCATGCAGGTCCGTGCGGTGCGTGACCAGGTAGGGATGGCTGAAGCGCTCGGTGTACGCCGGGCTGCGGAGATCGAGAGAGGTGACCTGATCTCCGCTCAGGGCGTCCATCATCACGAGCCGGGGCGGGGCGACCGCAGTGCGCCGGACCGCCTTGAGCACCCCCAGTTCTTCGAGGGCCTGAGAAGCGTTCGGGGCGAGCTGCAGGCCGGCTCCGATCTCCCCGAACTGGGCGGCGCGTTCCACCAGGGTCACATGGTGACCGGCGCGGGCGGTGGACAGTGCTGCGGCCAGACCGCCGATGCCGCCGCCGACTACGGCGATGCGGAGTGGAACAGGGGTCACGGACATATGGCCTCCTTGGCAGGGAAGTGGAGGACACCGATGGAAGGCGACGAGAAGCGCCCCTGAATGATCAGTACGTTAATCATTGGTGTACGGATCATATTGCGAGGGTGTTACCCCGGTGTCAACGGTTTCGCAGAGAAGGGTCAGCAGCGACTCAGGTCCACGGGATCAACATGCGGCCGTGTGGCTGTCCGCGTGCACGGGAGCGTCGGTGTGCTTTGTGACATCGGCGAAGGTGACGCCCGGGGCTGTCTCGACGAGGGCAAGGCCGCGAGCGGTCACATCCAGCACACAGAGATCGGTGATGATGCGGTGCACGCAATGCCGGCCGGTCAGGGGGAGCGTGCACTCCTGGAGGATCTTGGGGCTGCCGTCCTTCGCGGTGTGCTCCATGAGGACGATGACGCGGCGGGCGCCGTGGACCAGGTCCATCGCCCCGCCCATGCCCTTGACCATCTTGCCGGGGATCATCCAGTTGGCGAGGTCGCCCCCGGCCGAGACCTGCATGGCGCCGAGCACGGCGGTGTCGATGTGCCCGCCGCGGATCATGCCGAAGGAGAGCGCGGAGTCGAAGAAGGAGGCACCGGGCAGGACGGTGACGGTCTCCTTCCCCGCGTTGATGAGATCCGGGTCGACCTCGTCCTCGGTGGGGTAGGGGCCGGTGCCGAGGATGCCGTTCTCCGAGTGGAGGACGACGTGGACCCCGGGCGGGAGGTAGCCGGGTATGAGGGTCGGGAGGCCGATGCCCAGGTTGACGTAGGAGCCGTCAGCGAGGTCCTCGGCCGCACGGGAGGCCATCTGTTCACGGGTCCAGGGCATCAGTTGCTTACCGTCCTCTTCTCGATACGTTTGTCAGTGGCTTGTCCGGGGGTGAGTTCCACGATCCTCTGCACGTAGATGCCGGGCAGATGGACCTCGTCGGGTGCCAGCTCGCCGGGTTCGACGAGCTCCTCGACCTCGGCGATGGTGACGCGGCCGGCCATGGCAGCGAGCGGGTTGAAGTTGGCGGCGGCGCGGCGGAAGACGAGGTTGCCGTGCCGGTCGCCGCGCCAGGCACGGACGAGGGCGAAGTCGGTGGTGATGCCGTGCTCCAGGACGTACGGCCGCCCCGAGAAGACCCGGGTTTCCTTGGGCGGTGAGGCAACGGCGACCGAACCTCCCCCAGCCTCCGGCCGGGAGGTGCCCCCGAGTGCGTAGCGCCAGGGCAGGCCGCCCTCCGCCACCTGGGTACCGACGCCGGCCGGCGTGTAGAAGGCGGGAATGCCTGCGCCGCCGGCCCGTAGGCGTTCGGCGAGTGTGCCCTGTGGGGTCAGCTCCACCTCGAGCTCTCCGCCGAGGTACTGCCGGGCGAACTCCTTGTTCTCGCCCACGTAGGAGCCGGTGACCCGGGCGATGCGCCCCGCGGCGAGCAGAACGCCCAGGCCGCGGCCGTCCACGCCACAGTTGTTGGAGACGATCTCCAGCCCGGCTGCCTCCTGTTTGTGCAGGGCGTCGATGAGAGCGTCAGGAATTCCGGAGAGTCCGAAACCGCCGACGGCGATTGAGGCGCCGTCCGGGATGTCGGCGACCGCCTCGGCGGCACTGCCGCTGACTTTGTTCACGTGCGTGGTTCCTTTCGTGTGATGGCACCGGGCAGGGCCGTAGTCCAGCCGCTGTCGATGACGAGGTCGGCGCCCGGCTGCGAAGCGTAGGCCGCTGTCCGGCAGCCCCGGCCTCGGGCGGGGGCCGGAGATCAGAGCCACCTTGCCTTCGAGCCGGTTCACTCAGCGGCCTCGGGGCGCAGGGCGTCGGAGACGGACTTGACGCCGCCGTGTGCGGTGAGGCCGCCGTCGACGGGTATCTCGGCCCCGGTGATGAACGACGACTGGTCGGACAGCAGGAAGACCACCAGCGGAGCCACCTCGTCGACGCTCCCGGTACGCCCCAGCGGGGTTTCGCGGATGTTTGTCTCGCGGAAAGCCGGGGCGGCGGAAGCGGTCATCTCGGTCTCGATGTAGCCGGGATGGACCGTGTTGACACGGATACCGCGCGGGCCGAGTTCCAGCGCCGCCGTCTTGGACAGGCCCCGCAGCGCCCACTTACTGGTCGTGTACGCGACCGGGTAATGGGCGGTGAGAGCAGCGGAGGAGCCGACGTTCACGATGGAGGAGCCCGGGGGCATCAGGGGCACGAGGTGCTGGATGCCCAGGAGAGGGCCGGTGACGTTGACTGCGTGGACGCGAGCCATGTCCTCGGGGCGTACGTCGCCCACGCGGGCCCGCCAGGTGATGCCCGCGTTGTTGACCAGGCCGTGCACCTGGCCGTATGCCTCCCTCAGGTCGGCGGCGAGCTCAGCCCAGTCCTTCTCACTGGTCACGTCCAGCCTGCGGCACTCGTCCACGGGTTCGACGTCCGTCGCGATGACGTGGGCGCCCTCGCGTGCCAGGGCGGAGGCCTCGGCTGCTCCCTGGCCGCGGGCGGCGCCGGTGACGACCACGACCTTGTCCCGGAGCCGTCCCGCGCCCGGGCCGGTCACGGCCGCTCCCTGCCGCGGCGGCGGCCGGCCGGCAGCGGCACGGGCTCGGCGCCCGGGACGACGGTGCTGGTGAGTGAGCCGATTCCCTCGACGGTGAGGGTGACGGTGTCACCCGGCTTCAGCGGCGGTGGGTCCTGCGTGCCGCGCAGGCCCCACAGTTCGGCGAGGCACCCGCCGTTGCCGCAGGTGCCGGAGCCGAGCACGTCACCGGGGACGACCCGGGTGCCGCGTGAGGCGTAGGCGGTCATCTCCTCGAAGGTCCAGCTCATGTGGGAGAGCAGGTCCGTGCCGACGGTCTCGCCGTTGACCTCGGCCGTCAGCGCGAGGCGCAGGAAGCCGTCGGCGTCGCGGTGGGGCTCCAGCTCGTCGGGGGTCACGAGGTACGGGCCGAGGGTCGTCGCGGTGTCCTTCCCCTTGCAGGGGCCTAGGCCGACCTTCATCTCCGCGGACTGCAGGTCGCGTGCGGACCAGTCGTTGAAGACCGTGTAGCCGACGATGTGGTCGCGGGCCTGCTCCGGGGTGAGGTCGCGGCCCTCGCGGCCGATGACGGCGGCGACCTCCAGTTCGAAGTCGAGCGCGGCAGAGCCGGGCGGCACCGGGACGTCGTCGTGGGGGCCGTAGACCGCGTGCGGGTTGGTGAAGTAGAAGGTCGGTGCCGCGTACCACTGCTCGGGCACTCCGGCGACGCCGTCGACCGCGCGGCGCACCCCTTCGACGTGCTCCTCGAAGGTCACGAAGTCGCGTACCGAGGCGGGCCGGAGCGGGGGCAGCAGGCGGACCTGGGAGACGTGCGGCCCGGCGGGCACGTCGAGGGCCGCCGCGCCCGCGGCGAGCAGGCCGGGCAGCCCGTCGGTCTCCGTGAGCAGCGTGGTGAGTGAGGTGACGCCGGGCAGGGGGAAGAGCGTGCCGTCCTCTTCCACGACGGCCACCCGGGGGCGGTGCTGATGTTCGTAAGCGGCGAATCGCATGGTGCGGCTCCAGAAGGGGGCGGGGAAGGGCCGCTGCGGCCGTGTGTGTGACACGGCCGCAGCGGCCCCCGACAGGAGGGGAGTGGTCCTGGATCAGACCGGCGGGGCGACGAACACGCCGCGGTCGGGGTCGTTGAAGGACTCCTTGGCGACGATCTCGTTCATCGCGTTGGCCGTGCCCCACTGGTCGGTGACCTCGGGACGGGAGAAGTCGTAGACGTGCGGGTGCCAGGTGTCCTCGTCGAGGTTCTCCAGCTCCGTCGTGTACTCGACGGTGTTGCCGTGCGGGTCGAGGAAGTACGTGAAGGTGTTGTCGCCCGCCATGTGCCGTCCGGGACCCCAGATCTTGCGGAAGCCGGCCCGCATGACACGGCCGGAACCGCGCATGTACTCGTCGATGCCGCGCATCTCGAAGGAGACGTGGTGCAGCGCGGTGTGCGGGCCCTGGGCGATGGCCATGGAGTGGTGCTGGGTGCTGATCCGCATGAAGTGCATGACCTCGCCCATGTGCGGTGAGGACAGCGTGTCGGACAGGGCGAAGCCGAGGTGGCGCTCGTACCACTCACGGGTGCGGTTCAGGTCGGGGGAGTTGAGGACGACGTGGGAGAGCTTGACCGGGATGGCCTCCTTCTCCTCGATCTTGCGGTGCTGCCGGACCTCGACGTCGGCCGAGACCTCGATGGTGCGGCCGTCGACGTCGAAGAAGCGGAAGCCGTACCCCCCGCCGGGGGTGTCGACGGCGCCGGGCTGCGAGACCAGCTGTACGCCGCCGGCGAGGAGCCGCTCGGCGAGGGTGTCCACGTCGGCGGGGTTCGCGGCGCCGTAGGAGACGAGGTCGAGCCGCTTCTCCTCGGCCCTGCGCAGCCGCACGACGTACTGCTCGGGGGAGCCCTCGGCGGCCAGGAAGGAGATCCCGGAGTCCTCGGTGACCTTGGTGAGGCCCCAGACGCCGGCGTAGAAGTCGAGTTGCTTGTCGTAGTCCGGCACCGCCAGGTCGACGTGACGCAGGTGGGTGAGCAGGCGTGCGCTCATGGTGGTTTCCTCCTCAGGCGAGGGTGAGGTTGAGCAGGGCTGAGGCGTTCCGGCCGCGTACGGCGTCGAGATCGGCCTCGGACAGCCGGGCTGCCCGCAAAGCGGCGACGGGGTCGTCGGCACCCATATCGAAGGGGAAGTCGGAACCGAGCAGGACGCGATCGGCCCCGGCCACCCGGATCAGCTCCCGCAGGACGTGCGGGTCGTGGACGAGCGAGTCGAAGTACAGCCGCTTGAGATAGCTGCTCGGCAGGTGCGCGCACCCGGCGCCCGCGTCGGGGCGGGTGGACCAGGCGTGGTCGGAGCGGCCGATGTGGGTGGGCAGGTAGCCCCCGCCGTGGGCGGCGATCAGCTTCAGCCCGGGGTGCCGGTCGAGCACCCCGGAGAAGATGAGGTGGGAGAGGGCGACGGCGTTCTCGGTGGGCTGGCCGACGGTGTTGGACAGGTACCACCGGTCCAGGCGCTCGTCGAGCGTGCACCCGAAGGGGTGCAGGAAGAGCACCGCACCGCTCTCCTCCGCCCGGGTCCACAGAGGCTCGTACGCGGGGTCGGACAACTCGCGCCCCGGTGCATGACTGGAGATCTCCACGCCCAGGAGCCCGTGTCCCAGGGCGTCGTCGAGGGCTTCGACAGCCAGGTCAGGGTGTTGGAGGGGTACGAGTCCGAGCCCCCGCAGCCGCTTGGGGGACGCCGCGCAGTGCGCCGCGGTCGTCTCGTTGGCCAGCCGGTACACCTGCTCGGCCGTCTCCTCGTCGGCCCAGTAGTGGTAGTGCGAGGGGGACGGGCTGACCAACTGCACGTCGACGCCCTGCTGGTCCATCGCCGCGAGGCGCACGGCAACGTCGGTCAGCTTAGGGATGCGCTCACCCACCATGGGGCCGCTCACCGCGAGGGCCTCGGCGCCGTTGCGACGGGCGTCCAGGGCCTTCGCCGCCTCGTGGCCGGGCAGGCCGGCCACGAGCGCCTCGATCGCGGGAAGCAGGACGTGCGCGTGTACGTCCACGGTCGGGGCGGTCACGGCAGCTCCCGGAGCATCGTCATGGTGCGGCCCATCAGGCCGGGAACATCGGCATCGCGTACGCCGTCGAGCTGCCACTGCCCGATCTGTACAGACGCTTCCACCACCGGCCGGACCCTTGCGATCCGCCGCTCGTAGTACTGCTGGAACAGCGTGTCGTCCCAGGTGTCGGACTCGGTCAGGAGCTGAGCGAGGACCCAGGCGTCCTCCAGGGACAGGGCGGCACCCTGGGCGAGGGTGGGCGGGCAGCAGTGGGCGGCGTCGCCGACGAGGACGACCCGGCCCCGGTGCCACGAGCCCTCGACCAGCATGCGGTCGAACCACGTGTAGTTGACCTGCGCCGGGTCGGTGATGTGCTCGGTGATCTCCGGCCAGTTGCCGCCGTAGGCGGAGGCCAGGCGGCGCATCTCGTCGGCGTACGACTCCGGGGGGATCGAGGCGCGGTCGCGGTTGGACTCGACGACGTACGCGTAGAGCGTGGTGTCGCTGGTCGGGCAGTAGCCGGCGATGAAGGCCGGGCCGCCATAGGCGAGGTCGGTGCGCTCCACGCCTGCGGGGCGGGGGGCGGCGACGCGCCAGATGGCCATGCCGGTCGGTTCGGGCTTCGCCGTGATGCCGATGGCGGCCCGGGTCGTGGAGCCGAGGCCGTCCGCGGCGATCGCCAGGTCGTAGCGGCCCTCGGAGCCGTCACTGAAGCGGACGGAGACGCCGTCAGCGTCTTGGTCCATGATCTCTGCGGTGACCCCCAGGCGGACGGAGGCGCCGCTTGCGCGTACGGCCTCGATCAGGATGCGCTGGAGCTGGGGCCGCTGCATGCCGACGGTGGCGGGGAGGTCGTCGCCACCGCTGCGGATGTCGTCCTGCGCGTGCAGGACGGTCCCGTCAGGGGCGGTGATGCCGACCGACCCGAAGCCGAAGCCGGAAGCCTCAATGCGCTCCCACACGCCCAGCTCACGCAGCACGCGCAGGGCGTTGCCCTGGAGGGTGATGCCGGAGCCGGCGGTGGCGTTCCAGTCGTCCTTGGCCTCGATCAGGTGTACGTCGAGGCCGGCTCGCCGCAGCAGTAGGGTCACGGCGTTCCCGGCCGCGCCGCCACCGATCACCAGGACCGTACGAGCTTCATTCATTGGGGGAACTCCCTTGTTCCTGGCTGGGACTACTTGACGGCGACCGGGTTGATGGGGGAGCCGACCGCACCGGTGATGGGAAGAGGCGCTGCGGTGAGCCAGAACTCGTACGCGCCGTCGGCGGCACAGTCCTCGGCAAGTGCCTCCAGGTCCCACATCTCCCCGATGAGCAGGCCGATGTTGGGGATGGCGACCTGGTGCAGCGGCTGGAAGGCGACGTCGAACTCGTTGGGCCGCACCTCGAAGCCCCAGGTGTCGGTCGCGATCGCGGCGATCTCACTGCCGTGCAGCCAGCCGGCGGTGGTGAAGGACAGGCCGGGGGCGGGTCCGCCCGCGTAGTCGCCCCAGCCGTCGCGGCGGGCGCGGGCGAGCTGTCCGGTACGGACCAGGACGATGTCGCCGCGACCGACGCTCACGCCCTGGGCCTCAGCAGTCGCCGTCAGGTGTTCCTCGGTGATGGCGAAGCCGTCGGGAAGCTCACCGTCCTCACCGATCGTGCGGCCGACGTCCAGGAGCACGCCACGTCCGGCGACGTGCGGGGCCATGTGCTCGATGCCGGTGACCAGGTCGCCTTCGGAGGTGACGGTCTTCGCCGCGTCCCGGCCGTTCCACGTCTTGCCGTGGTCGAAGATGTGGCCGAGCCCGTCCCACTGGGTCGAGCACTGCAGCGGCATCGCGATGACGTCGTCGGCACCGCCGAGGCCGTGCGGGAAGCCCTGCAGGCCGAGTGCCGCGTCGGTGCCGGTGTCGAGCATGGTGTGCACCGGATTGGTGCGGCGGCGCCAGCCTCTCTGCGGGCCGTTCATGTCGAAGCTCTGGGCGAGCGAGAAACTGGCGCCCCGGCGGATGAGCGCGGCGGCCTCACGCCGCTTCGCCTCGTCCAGGAAGTTGAGGGTGCCCAATACGTCGTCCGCACCCCAACGTCCCCAATTGGAGTACGCCTTGGCGGCCTCGGCGATCGAGCCCTCGGGATCGGTGCGGTCAAGGGTCATGACGCCTCCGCGACACAGTGGGTGCGCTGAGCACCGAGTCCGGTGATGGAGCCGTCCATGACATCGCCGTCGCGCAGCAGCCGCCCCCAGTGCATGCCGTTCCCGGCCGGGGAGCCAGTCAGTACCAGGTCACCGGGCAGAAGCCGGGCAGTCTGCGAAGCGTAGGAGACCATGCGTGCGACGTCGAAGATCATGTCCTTCGTGGTCTCGTCCTGCATGGTTTCGCCGTTCAGCTTCAGCACGAGACGCAGGTCGTCGGTGTCCGCGACGGACTCGGCCGGCACGATCCAGGGGCCGAGCGGGGTGAACCCGGGGGCGTTCTTGCTGCGCAGCCAGTCGGTGCCGATCTGCGGCATGTCCCGGCGGAAGACGGTGGCGCGGTCGGTGAGGTCGTTGGCGATGGTGTAGCCGGCGACGTGGCTGAGGGCCTCGGCCACGGTCACCTGGTGGGCGGGGCGGCCGATGACCGCCACCAGCTCCAGCTCCCAGTCGGGCTTCTCGGCCCAGGAGGGGAGTACGACATCGTCGTACGGGCCGGTGATCGCGCTCGGCAGGCCGATGAAGACGTAGGGCAGGTCCTCGTTCGCCCGGCGGTCCATGATCTCCGCGGCCTCCGCACGGCGCTCCTCCTCGGAACGGTCGTCGGAGGGGTCCCGGTGCGCGACATGCAGGTCAATCACGTGCTGCCGGTAATTGGCGCCCGACTGGAACACCTGGCGGGGCTCGACCGGTGCGTGCACCCGAAAGTCCGCCAGAGGCCTTCGCTCCTGAGCACTGTCGCCTGCCAGCG
Organism: Streptomyces clavifer; assembly: GCA_014651175.1. Taxonomy (GTDB): domain Bacteria; phylum Actinomycetota; class Actinomycetes; order Streptomycetales; family Streptomycetaceae; genus Streptomyces; species Streptomyces clavifer. The sequence goes on from BMWJ01000016.1 coordinate 42,351, forward strand.
CCGTAAGCCGCTCCGCAGCCGTGTCCCAGGTCTCCAGGAGACTACGGATGGACAGGGCCTCGTCACCAAAGGCGGCGCGCAGGTCGACTACCTGGGCGTCCGCCGTGACGAGCGCGGGAAAGGCCGGCCCGTCCGGTACCGAGAGCGTGGCCAGAGCGAACGGCCCGGCGAACAGCGCGGACGCGGATGCAGATTTCACGAACATGTCCTCCTGATTGCGGTGTGACTAATCTGGACCCAGCACCCGGGATCACGGAAATCGATTCTGTGGATGGCCCTCATCCATCGTGTTTATTCCTTCCTGGTCAGCGCCTTACCGCAAGGGGAAATCTCGTGAATCTGGCCCGCCTCGACCTCAACCTCGTCGTCGCTCTGCGTGCCCTGCTGGAGGAGCGCAACGTCACGCGCGCCGGGGAGCGCGTCGGGCTCAGTCAGCCCGCGATGAGCGCTTCCCTCGCCCGGCTGCGCCGCCACTTCGGCGACGATCTGCTCGCCCGTGTCGGCGGACACTACGAACTCACCGCCCTCGGCCAAGTTCTCCTGCATCGCACTGCCACCGCCTACGAAGTGGTGGAACGCCTCTTCGCCAGTCAGGCCGACTTCGATCCGGGCAGCGAGAAGCGCGAGTTCAAACTGGTGGCGTCCGACTACGCGGTCGCCGTGTTCGGGGCCGAACTCGCCCGGGTGGTCCACGAGGAGGCGCCCGGCATCCGGCTGCGCTTCGTCCAGACCCCGCCCACCGTGGTCGACGACACGGCCACGCTGCTGAGCACCACCGACGGTCTGCTCATGCCGCACGGCGTCATCAGTGACTTCCCCGCCACCGACCTCTACGAGGACAGCTGGGTCTTCCTCGTCTCGGACGACCACCCGAGCGTCGAGGACCGGCTCACCCTCAACGATCTGGGACGGTTGCCGTGGGTCACCTACCAGCGGACCTACGACGCCCCCGCCGTGCGCCAGCTCGGCATGCTCGGCATCGAGCCACGCGTGGAAGTCTCCGTCGACAGCTTTCAACTGCTGCCGCTGCTGGTGGCGGGCACTCGGCGCGTCGCCCTGATCCAGGCCCGTCTCGCGCGGCTCCTCGCACCGCTCGCAGCCGTGCACGTGGTGCAGCCGCCCTACGAAGCGGTCCCGCTGCGGGAGGCGATGTGGTGGCACCCGGTGCACACGCACGACGCGGCCCACATCTGGCTGCGTGAAACGACTGCCCGCGTAGGCAGGCGCATGGCCGACGTGGCCGAGGCGCCGACCGCAGACTGATGAGTGTGCGTCCCGACGGCCAGAAGTGAGACCTGGCGGGGAAACATCGCGCCATCCACGGCTTGGATCGACGTCATCCGAAACTTGGATCGCGTGAGGGGTGGGCAGTGCAGCGTCCGGACCGCATAGTCATGGCACGTCACGCGCCCATGCGCCGCGATCTCCGACAGCCGGACTCGCACGCTTCATGGCGCGACCTTCCCGCCTCGCATCCTGGAGTACCGCCATGCCGGTTTCTGCTGACCCGCCTGTCAGTGAGCGCGATGACCACCCGGCTGTGGCGGGCAGGCTGCCGGCTGCTCTGCTGATGGCCGGCAGTTGTCTGCCCATCCTCGGCGCTGTGCTGCTTGCTCCGGTTCTGCCTCGCATGCAGGACCACTTCGAGGGTGTACCGGGTAACGCGGCTTTGGTCCCCCTGGTGCTGACGATCCCGGCGCTGTCACTGGCTCTCCTTGCCCCGTTCGCGGGTGTCATCGTCGATCGACTCGGCCGTAAACGCTTGTTGGTCGTGGCGACGATCCTGTACACGTTGTTCGGAACAGTGCCGCTGTGGCTGGACTCCCTGCCCGGCATCGTGGTCAGCCGCGTGCTGCTGGGGATCGCTGAAGCGGCCATCATGACCTGTTGCACCACCCTGATCGGTGACTACTACACCGGCAAGGTCCGTGACCGCTATTTCGCCCTCCAGACGATGTGCGCGTCGGCATCCGCCACCGTCTTCTTCGTATGCGGAGGTGCTCTCGGGGCGGTCAGCTGGCGTGCACCCTTCTGGCTGTACGCGGTGGGTCTGCTGCTTGCCCCCGTCATGGCCCGGGTGCTGCCGGCACCGGCGCCCAGTGCGAAGCGTGTTGCAGGGGAGGAGCCCGTCGAGGCCGAGCGTCGGCCCTTTCCCGTGCGCCGGATGGCCGGCCTGTGTCTGCTGACGGTGTTCGGTGCGGTTGTCTTTTACGCCGTCCCTGTGGAGATGTCCTACCTCCTCGACGACTTGGGTGTGGAGTCCACCGGCGTCATCGGAGGGGTTACGGCGATCGCCGGCGCCGCCACCGTTGTCGGCTCGATCGTCTTCACCCGGCTCACCGACCGGCCGCGACGTCGACTGCCGGCACTCTTCTTGTTGTGTGCCGCCGGCTTCCTTGTCATGGGAACCGCCGAAAGTCTCCCCGTGTTGATTGCGGGCGCCGTGTTGAACTGCGTCGGGACAGGGCTGCTTCTGCCCTCGCTGCTGACGCTGGCGATGTCCCGGCTCGACTTCGCCGACCGAGGGCGCGGTACCGGACTGTGGACGGCGGCGTTCTTTCTCGGTGAGTTCGTCTGCCCACTGGTCCTCCTGGGAGGCAAGGAAGTTCTGGGCGACCTGGCATCAGCTGTCGGGCTACTCGGACTGGTCACCCTGCTGGTCTCGGCCGCACTGCTGCCCTTGACGCGCCGTACAAGGCAGCGGGAGCTGCATCACCATGCTCCTGAACAGCCCTGACCGATCCAGGTCACCGCGCCGGCACGGCCAGGGTCGACCGGCGCACGACCAGTTCCGGCTGCAGTACGACGTGGGCGTGTTCGTGGTCGGCGCCGCGGGTCGTCTCCTCGACGAGCAGGCGGCCGGCCTGCCGGCCCATCGCCACGGCGGGCCGGCGCACCGAGGTGAGCGGGACGACGGCGGACGCGGCGAATTCGATGTCGTCGTAGCCGACCACCGCGAGGTCCTCCGGCACCTTCAGCCCGGCTTCGTACAGCGCCTGGAGTACGCCCAGGGCAAGCAGGTCGTTGGCGCAGAAAACGGCGGAAGGGCGGTGGGTGAGCCCGAGAATGCGGTGCCCGGCGTCCTTACCCGCGCCCACGGTCAGGTCCGCACAGGCGAGCTCCCTCAGGGCTGTGAGCTGGAGTCCGGCCTGGGTGACGGCGTTGACTGCTCCCCTGCGGCGGTCCCGTACCTGCTGGAGGTCCGGACCGCTGACATAGGCGATGGAGCGATGCCCTTGGTCGATCAAGTGGCGTACCGCGGCGTACCCACCCGTCACATCGTCGATGCCGACGGAGCAGGCGCCGGGCTGGGGGCCGTGCTGGTCGGCGATGACGAAGGGAACAGTACTCCGCCGGAAGGCAGCCACTGTGCGCCCGACGGCCTCTCCGGAGGTCAGCACGGCACCTCGGATCCGGTGCGAGGTGATCAGGGAGAGATGGCGCGTCTCCTCTTCGGGGTCGCGGGTGCCGGTGCAGAGCATCACACCGAGGTCGGCCTCGCGGGCGGCCTGTTCCACGCCCATGGCCAGGGCGGTGAAGAACGGGTGAGCCAGATCTGGCACGAGCACTGCGAGGACACGGGCCGCCCATCCATGCAGTTGCCGGGCTCCTTCTGTCCTTACGTACCCCAACGAGTCGATTACTGCCAGTACGCGGGTCCGGGTGGGCCCAGCGACGAGTTCCGGGCGGTTGAGCACGTTGGAAACGGTGCCGAGGGAGACGTCGGCCTCCCGCGCGACATCCTTTATGCCCACTCTGCGGCGTGCGGCATTCTCATGGTTCATCAGAGCCCCCTGTATGAGCCTTGGTTCCAGACACGTCGGGGAGCACACGGCAGGCCCGCTTCCATACGCGGTCTAACTGCCGCTCAGGGCGGCTGTGCTGCCCCGTACCACCAGTCGCGGTGTCATGGAGGTCTGCATGGCCCTGTCGCGTCGGCCCTCCACGCGCTCGATCAGCATGCGCGCGGCGGAAGAGCCCATGGTGTGCCCGGCCTGGTCGACACTGGTCAGCTGGACGGTGGCGAGCGCGGCGAGGGCGGTGTTGTTGTAGCCGACGAGCGAAAGGTCTTCCGGGATACGCAGCCCGAGTTCGTGGGCCGCCCGATAGATGCCCAGAGCGGCCACGTCGGCGCCGGCCATGACGGCGGTCGGCCGTCGCTCGTCCGTCAGCAGGGTCATGCCCGCCTTGAAGCCTCCTTCGTCGGAGTACGCGGCGTGATGGACCTGCACGCGCTCGGCGAGGCCGTGGCGTTCCATGGCAGAGCGGTAGCCGGCGGTCAGGACGACCTCGGGGGTGCGCTTCCACTGATTGGCCTTGGTGCCGGGGGCGGACACAAGGGCGATGTCCCGATGGCCGAGCGCCACCAGGTGATCCACCACCAGTCCCGCGCCCGTGTCGTCGGCGTCGACCACCGAGTCATGAGCGTCGGTGCCGTCGTGGTGGCCGATGACGACGGTCGGGGTGGCCGCCGCCGTCGCCAGTACTTCTGCGCGCGAGGTCCCCGGAGCAATGAGAATCAGGCCGTCCATCTGACGGTCGACCATGGAACGAATGGTCTTCGCCTGTTCATCCGGGTCGAAGCCGGCCGCGCCGATCAGTACCGTGTACTCGCTGGTACGGAGCTCCTCCTGGATGCCGTCGAGGATGTCCGCGAAGAAGGCGTTGCGGACGTTGTCCAGGAGCACACCGATCGTGTATGTCCGTCCCCGCATCCCGCGGGCCGCCGCCTGCGGCCGGTAGTCCAGCTCGGCGATGGCAGTCCGCACCTTCTCCTGCATGCCCGGGCTCACGCCGTAGGCGTTGCGCAACACCTTGGACACCGCGGCGACGGACACGCCCGCATGCCGCGCGACGTCGGTGATGGTCACACGCTTGTTCTGCTTCGGTGTGGCGGACCCGCCCATCGTCAGCACTCCGGATCTTCTAGGCGTCGGTGTAACGGTCTACATAATGACGCCTGGATGACGACAAGGCTACTGTCCCGTGCCTCAGTGTTACAGCTCCGTGTCTTGACGGATCCATCGGTGCGGTGCAGGGTGTTGCTCACTTCGTGGTGGAGAACGTTACACACAGCCTTCTGCGCGGTCGGACCCGTCTACCTTCCTCAGCGCCGCTCGCCGTTCCTCGCCCCTCTCTCAAAGACCTCCGGGAGTCTTCCGTGTCCCTTCGCATGCCCCGCGTTCGTCGTGCGCGTCTGAGCTTGTTCACGGCCGGCACCGCCTCGCTGGCGCTGCTCACCAGCGCCTGTGGCGGTAGCGGCGCCGGATCCTCGGCCGCGCCCAAGGAGTTCAGCTACCTGAGCGTCACCGAGAACACGACCGTCAAGACCGCCCTGACCACCATGTCCAAGGGTGCGTGCAAGTCGGCGAACGACGCGCTGCCGCTGAAGGTGGAGACCGTCCCGCAGGCGAGCCTGGACCAGAAGCTGCAACTGCTGGCCGGCCAGGACGCGCTGCCGGTGCAGTTCGCTGCGGGCAACGCTCCAGCGTTGACACAGCAGTTGGAGAAGTCGGGCAAGGTCGCCGACCTGGAGAAGGAGCTCAAGTCTCTCGGCGTCCTCGACCAGCTGGAGCCTGCCGCCGTCTCCACGATCAAGGCGCTGTACGGCGGCAAGGTCGAGGTGCTGCCGTACGAATACAACATCGAGGGCATCTTCTACAACAAGAAGCTCTTCCAGGAGAACGGCATAGCCGTGCCGGGCACCTGGGACGAGCTGGTGGCCGGCGCGGCGAAGCTGGACGCCAAGGACGTTCAGCCCTTCTCCGCCTCCGGCCAGCAAGGGTGGCCCATCACCCGCCTGGTGAGCACCTACCTGTACCGCAGTCTGGGACCCGACGCCCTCCAGAAGGTGGCCGACGGCAAGGCGAAGCTGACCGACCCCGAGTACGTGAAGGCGGCCGAGGAGATCGCCGCCCTAGGCAAGGAGGGCTACTTCGGCAAGGGCGTCGGATCCATCGACTACGACACCGCCATGAACCAGTTCCTCAACGGCAAGGCCGCCATGTTCTACATGGGCAGCTGGGCACTGGCGAACATCTCCGACGCGAAGCAGAACAAGGTCGGCGCGGAGAACGTCGGCTTCATGCCCTTCCCGGCAGTCGCCGGTGGCGAGGGCTCCGTCGACCAGTACCCCTCCAACGTCGGTCTCGGCATCACCCTGGGTGCGAAGTCCTTCGACAAGAAGACCGGCGAGTGGGTGTCCTGTATCGCCAAGAACTACGGCAGCACGGCCCTCAAGGACCATGGCTCAATATCGGGCTTCAAGGTAAACACCGAGGTGAAGGACGCCAACGAGGTCACCGCGCAGGTCCGCGACACCATCGGCGCCTCGAAGCAGAACGTGCTGTGGTTCGAGGCCCTGTTCAGCACCAAGGCCACCACGGTCAGCCAGACCAACGCCGCCGGCCTGGTCGGCGGCAGCATGAGCCCCGAGCAGTTCATGAAGACCGTCCAGGACGCGCTGGCCGCCCAGTGATCAACCGGGGGCGGTCCATCGGCCTCCTCGCGCCGTACGCGTGGGCCGCCCCCGGTTCCGTTCCGACAAGTCTTCAACGGAAACGAAGTGGACACCATCCATGCACCGCGTACTCGGTGACCGCAGGGCCATCGCGATCCTCCTCGGTCCCGCCCTTCTGGTCTATTCATTGATCATGCTGGTCCCGATCGTGTGGTCGCTCGGGTATTCCTTCACCAAGGGCAACACCATCGACGGCTTCTCCGGAAACGGGGCCGCCAACTTCTCCCGCCTGTTCGATGACCCGGCCGTCCGTGACGCCCTGTGGTTCACTCTCAAATACGCCGCCATCGTCACGGTAGGACAGGTCGTCGCCGGCTATCTGCTGGCACTGCTCTACGTGTTCTTCCTCAAGAAGTCCTCCGCGCTCATCCGAACCCTGGCCTTCTTTCCCGTCGTGCTGCCCACCGTCGCCGTGGGCCTGCTCTTCCAGAAGTTTTTCCAGGTCGCCCCGCAGACAGGCCCGGTCAATTCGCTCCTCAACGCGGTCGGGCTTGATTCCATCGATTTCTTCGGCAGCGCGGGAAGCGCATTCTGGGTGCTGATCGTCATGGACATCTGGCGATCCATGGGCTTCTACGCCGTGCTGCTCTTCGCCGGCCTGGTGGACATCCCCGACGAGGTCCTCGAATCGGCCCGCCTTGACGGCGCCTCGGGGCTCCGGCTGATCCGCCACATCGTGCTCCCGCTGTCCCTGCCGGTGCTGATGTCGTCGCTCATCTTCAGCATCAACGGCACCCTGAAGGTCTTCGACTCCGTCGTCGCCCTCACCAACGGCGGCCCCGGCAACGGCACCACCCCGTTGACCTTGTACATGTTCCAGACGTCGTTCACCTACAGCGACTACGGCTACGGCAGCACCATCGCCCTGCTGCTGACGGTTGTGTGCCTGCTGGTGAGCCTGGTCGTCTACCGCGTCTCGCAGCGCGACATCACGGAGGGCTGAACACATGGCCATCGACACACCTGTGAAGACCTCCGCAGGCCGCTGGAGCCGAGGGCCGTCCGGGAACACCGGGCCGAGCCGCAGGGCCCGGGCGCCGCGGCGCCTGTGGGTAAAGATCGTCGTCACCCTGCTGCTGGTCGTCGAGATCTACCCGCTGATCTGGATGTTCCTGACCTCCCTGAAGTCCAACGACGACTACCTGAACAACTCCACCTGGAGCCTGCCCACGACCTGGGAATGGGGCAACTACTCCGAGGCATGGACCACCGGCCACCTGGGTCTCTACGTCCAGAACAGCCTGCTCGCCGTCCTGCCCGCGCTGGCACTCATGCTGCTCCTGGGCACGGCCGCGGGATTCGCCCTGCAGATCATGGTGTGGAAGGGCCGCAGCCTCACCCTTCTCGTCTTCCTGGCGGGCATGATGGTCCCCCCGCAGATGATCCTCCTGCCGCTGTTCACGGTGTACTTCCAGGCAGGTCTGTCCGGCACCCTGTGGCCGCTGATCCTCACCTACACCGGCACCGGCCTGCCACTGACCGTCTTCATGATGGCCACGTACTACCGCACCGTCCCCCGCGAACTCTTCGAGGCCGCCACCATCGACGGCGCCGGCATCCTGCGCGCCTTCTGGACCATCAGCGTGCCCCTGGTCCGCAACGCCCTGCTCACGGTCGGCCTGGTGCAGTTCTTCTTCATCTGGAACGACCTGCTCATCGCGCTGACCTTCACCAACAACCAGGACCTCCGGACCATCCAGGTCGGTCTGCTCAACTTCACCGGAGACTTCGGCGCCACGCAGTACGGGCCGCTGTTCGCCGCGATCTGCATCAACGTGTTCGGCACCCTCCTGATCTATCTCTTCCTCAACCAGAAGGTCATGAAGGGCCTCACCTCGGGAGCGGTCAAGGGCTGAGCCACGCCCGCGACCCCCGCTCCCGTGTACGTGACGAAAGGCTTTCCTTGCTCCCCCCTCAGCCCTCACCGGTGTCCTTCGAACATCTCCCGGACGGCCTCGGAATCGGGGCTTCCGCCCCGCGCCTGACGTGGACGTTGCCGAAAGGCGGCGGTTCCCAGGAGGCGTACGAAGTCGAACTCACCCGCGCCGGACGGGCCGACCGTACCGGCCGCGTCGCCAGCCGGGACCAGGTGCTCGTCGCCTGGCCCGGCGCACCGCTGACCTCCCGCGAACGTGTAACCGTTCGTGTTCGCGTCTGGACGAGGGACTCCGATGCCCCCTCGGGCTGGAGCGGGCCAAGCGTGGTCGAGGCGGGCCTGCTCGACGCAGCCGACTGGCACGCGGTCCCGGTCGGTGCAGCCTGGGACGAGGACCCGGAAGCCGGCCGTCGCCCGGCACGCGTCCGCAAGGGCTTCCACCTCGACGGCCGTGTCACCAGCGCCCGCCTCTACATCACGGCTCACGGCCTGTACGAGGCGGAGATCAACGGGCGCCGGGTCGGCGACGAGACCCTCGCTCCAGGCTGGACGGTCTACCCGCACCGTCTGCGCTACCGCACCCACGATGTCACCGGACACCTCACCGAAGGCGCCAACACCATCGGCGCGTGGCTCGGTGACGGCTGGTACCGCGGCAAGTACGGCTTCGACGGCGGCACCCGCAACATCTACGGCACCGATCAGTCGCTCATCGCCCAGCTCGAGGTGACGTACGAGGACGGGACCATGGCCATCGTCGCCACGGACGGCACCTGGAGGGCCGCCCCCGGGCCGATCCTGACCAGCGGCCTCTACGAGGGCGAGACGTTCGACGCCCGGCTGCACGACCCCGGCTGGGCCACCCCCACCGGCCAGGGCGCGGGAGAATGGACCCCGGTACGCACCAACAGCCGTGACCTCGGCACTCTCGTCGCCCCTACGGGCCCACCGGTGCGCTGCACCGAGGAGATCGCACCGGTCGAGGTGACCCGCACCGGCGACGACCGCCACCTGCTCGACTTCGGCCAGAACCTTGTCGGCCGCCTCCGCGTCACCCTTGACGGCCCGGCCGGCACCACGGTCACCCTCCGGCACGCCGAGGTCCTGGAGGAGGGCGAACTAGCCACCCGGCCGCTGCGCGAGGCCTACGCCACCGACACCCTGATCCTCTCCGGACGGGGCCCGCTCAGCTGGGAACCACGCTTCACCCTCCACGGCTTCCGCTACGCCGAAGTCAGCGGCTGGACGGCGGACCTGACCGCCGACATGGTGACCGCCCGGGTGTACCACACGGACATGCGCCGCACCGGCTGGTTCGAATGCAGCGACCCCCTGGTCAACCGCCTGCACGAGAACGTCGTGTGGAGCATGCGCGGCAACTTCGTCGACATTCCCACCGACTGCCCACAGCGCGACGAACGCCTCGGCTGGACCGGCGACATCCAGATCTTCGCCCCCACCGCAAGCTTCCTCTACGACTGCGCGGGCATGCTCGACTCCTGGCTCACCGACGTCGGTCTCGAGCAGCTGCCCGACGGCACGATCCCCTGGTGCGTCCCCGTCATCCCGGGCGAACCCATGTGGACGCCGATCCACCCGGGGGCCGCCTGGGGCGACGTCGCCACGCTCACCCCCTGGACGCTCCACCAGCGCTTCGGCGACCTTGACCTGCTAGGTCGTCATTACCCCATGGCCAAGAGATGGGTCAACCTCGTGGAAGGTCTCGCGGGGCCGACCCGGCTGTGGGACACAGGCGTCCAGCTGGGGGACTGGCTCGACCCGGCCGCACCACCCGACGACCCGGCCGCAGGCCGGACCGACCGCTACCTCGTTGCCACCGCCTACTTCGCGCACTCCGCCCGCCACCTCGCCCTGTCGGCAGCCGCGCTGGGGAATGACGAGGATGCCGAGCGATACAGTGCACTCGCCGACGAGGTGGCCGATGCCTTCCGCCACCGGTACGTCCTTCCATCGGGACGCATGACGAGCGACAGCCCCACCGCCTACGCTCTCGCACTCGCCTTCGGTCTGCTGACCCCGCCGCAGAGGCAGCCGGCCGGCGACCGCCTGGCCGAGCTGGTCGTCAAGGACGACGCCCGCATCGCCACCGGCTTCGTCGGCACCCCACTGATCTGTGACGCGCTCACCGACACCGGGCACCTCGACGTCGCCTACCGCCTGCTCCTGCAGACCGAATGCCCGTCCTGGCTGTACACCGTGACCATGGGCGCCACGACGATCTGGGAACGCTGGGACAGCCTTCGCCCCGACGGCACCCTCAACCCCGGAGGCATGACGTCGTTCAACCACTACGCTCTCGGAGCCGTCGCCGACTGGCTCCACCGCGTGGTCGGCGGCATCACCGCCACGGGCCCCGGATACCGGAAGATCACCTTCCGCCCACGCCCCGGCGGCGGCATCACATCGGCCCGCACCCGGCATGAAACCCCCTACGGAACGGTGGCCATCTCATGGGAGCAGACTGCCACGGGGCTGACAGCCGACATCGTCGTACCGGAAGGCTGTGAAGCAACCGCAGAACTGCCCGGCTGCACACCGGTCGCTCTGGGACCAGGCGAACACGTCCTCGACACGGCGAGACTCGCCATAAAGGTTGCCTGAACGAACCCTCACGCATCAGCTACAGCAAGCCCGGCGCATGCCTGCATGCGCCGGGCTTTGTCATTGGCATTCCACGGTTCGTCGAACTCTTCAGTATTCGCCCTATGGATGGCATCCATCCATTGGGTTGATAAAGGACGGTCTCGTAAAGTGTTTCAATTGAAATTTCAGATCGCTTTGCTCTACGAAAGGGACTGCCTTGATGGTTGTGAGATTTCCTTGAGGCGCGTGCTCCCCGAGGGTTGACCTGAAGCCGCGAGAGGCCTTAGTTTCCCCTTTGTTGGTCGAAACGCTTCACGAACGGTTATCGCCGGGCACCAAAATTGCTTGCCCTGGGACGCGACGGTGGTCGTCTCGAAAGAGCTGAAGAAATGCGTTTCGCCTCCAAGAGATGTTCGCAGAAGGCGCTCCTCAAGCCGGGGCCGACCGAGTACCTGACTGCTCGGTCGGCCCCCACGGCCGCCCGCCGAGCGGCTGCCGATCGGTTCGGGAGCCGCTGGTCTCAGCTGCCCTTCGGCACCGCACATCCCCTTCTCCCCTTCTCCTGCACGGAGCCTGTGATGAGAACTTCCCGCCGCGTCCGTGCCACCGTCATGGTCACGAGCCTCGCCATGAGCCTGAGCGCTTGCGGTGGGTCCGGCTCGGCATCCGCCGACGACGGCACTCTGAAGATCACCGCCAATGTCACCGACCGCTCAGCCATGAAGACCGTCGTGGCGGCCTTCGCGCGGGAGAATCCGCGGGTGAAGGTCGTGGTGACCTATGCCGACACCGACCAGCTCCAGAGCTCCCTTCCCGCCCAACTGTCCACGGGCGCGGCGCCTGACGTCTTCACCGTCTGGCCCGGCTACGGCAATCCTGCCGCTGTGCGGACGCTGGAGTCCGCCGGTCGACTTGCGGATCTGTCCGGTCTGGAGTTCGCGCGCAGAGTCCCGGAGGACACCAAGTGGGTGACCCGGGTCGGCGGCGCCACCTATGCAGTGCCGGCCAACTACAGCGGTATCGGTGCGATCTACAGCAAGAAGGCCATGCGTGATATCGGCGGCACCACCCCGGAGACGTGGGACGAGTTGCTGCAGCTGTGCGACAAGGCGAAGGCCGGCGGCAAGGTGCTGTTTGCGCTCGGTATCGAGACGCCGTGGGTGACCCAGCTCGTCGATTACGCGTTGGCCGCCACCACTGTCTACGCCGATCATCCGGAGTTCGCGACGGAGATGGGTAACGGCAGGGCCACCTTCGCCGACTCCGGCTGGAGGAAGGCGTTGGAGAAGTACGTCGAGCTCGATGAGCGGGGCTGCTTCAGCAGCGATCCCTCGGGAACGAGCTACGAGACGTCCATCCAGGACGTTGCCGAGGGCAGGGCGGTGGGCGTCATACACGTCGCCAGCAGCACCTCGGCCATCACCGCCACAGCTCCGGAACTACGACTGGCCATGTTCGCCCTGCCCGCGAGCAACAATGCGGCACAGACCCACATGCCCGGCGCCGTGTCGGCCGCTTATGGAGTCAACTCCGACAGTGACAACAAGGAGCTGGCCATGAAGTTCGCCGCGTTCCTCGGGTCCGACATCGGCCAGAACCTCTACAACCAGGACAGCGGCACGCTGCCTGCCATCCCCAACGACCGCTTCACGGCCGACCCCGTTCTCAAGGAACTGGTCGCACACCAGAAGGCCGGCACCACCGTGCCCTTCATGGATCAGCTGTGGCCCAACCCCAAGGTCCAGCAGGAGCACTTCATCCAGATCCAGAAGCTGTTCTCCGGGCGCACTGATATCGACGGCGTCCTTGCCGCCCTCGATGAGGCTTACCAGAAGGGATAGGCCGCAGGCGCCGTGCCCAGGCGGCGCGCGCCAGTGAGCAACCCTCATCCCCGCAAGGTGCGGCGTCACGCTGCTCGCGCCGACCAAGGCGCTGTTCTGTCCTGCCCCGATTCCTCATGGAAGAGCCGCCATGAACCGTCGCACATTTCTCTCAGCCGCCGTCCTCACCGCTCTGGCCTCCGGCATCGCACCGGCCGCCGCAGCGCCCCGCCGTACCGCGGGAGCCGCCCCCGACAGTAGGGCCGTCGCCCTCCTGTCCAGGATGACCGCCGCACAGAAGGAGGCCCTTGTCCGCTGCGACTTCGCAGCCCTGAGTTCCCTGGGCATACCCGCACTGACCATGGTGGACGCCTCAGCCGGCCTGCGCGGGGAAACCGGCGTCACGGCCTTTCCCGTACCCCTCGCGCAGGCCGCGACATTCGATGTCGACCTCGCCGGCCGGCTCGGCCGGGCGCTGGGCGCCGAAGCACGCGCCAAGGGTTACAACAACCTTCTGGGCCCCACCGTCGACACCGCCCGCACGTGGCACTTCGGCCGGCAGGCCGAGAGCATGGGGGAGGACCCGCTCCTCTCCGGCACCCTCGGCGCGGCGCTCACCCGGCGCATCCAGGAACAGCACGTCGTCGCCACCGTCAAGCACTTCAGCGCCTACACCCAGGAAGTCAACCGCTTCTTCGTCGACGCGCAGATCTCCGACCGGGCACTGCACGAGATCTACCACGCCGCCTTCGAACGCATCATCGACGCAGTGCCCGTCACTTCGGTGATGATGGCCTACCCCAAGATCAACGGAACGTTCGCCACTCAGAGCCCCGCACTGTTCAACGACCTCAAGAAGACCATTGGTCTGGAGGGCTACACCGTCCCCGACTTCTGGGCCGGCGACGACCCCGTGGGAGCCGTCAAGGCAGGCGTGGACCTCGGCGGACTCGGCCCCGGAGGCGTGAAGATACCTGTCGGCGGCCTCACCGACGGCAGCGTCCCCACCACCCGCCTGGACGACGCCGCCCTGCGCATCCTCAACACCATGTATGTCAACGGCCTGTTCGACCACCCCGTCCCGGCGCCCGCCGCGAACGTCAGTACCCAGGCACACAAGGACCTCGCCCACGACCTCGCCGTCAACTCCACGGTCCTGCTCACCAACCGCAGCCAAGCCCTCCCACTGCCCTCCACCATCAAGTCGCTCGCCGTGATCGGCCCGGCCGAGAACACCGCCCTGACAGGCGTCTCCGGCTCCACCTACGTAAACCCCGGCACCTGGACCACCCCGCTGGCGGCCATCAAGGACCGGGCCGGCACCGGGATCGCCGTCACCTACCGTCAGGGAACCCTCGGAGACATCCCCCTCGCCGCCGTCCCGGCGACGGTGCTGCGCACAGCCTCCGGCGCGGCGGGGCTGACCGGCAGCTTCTACGCCGCGGCCCAGCCGTCCGGTACTCCCGTCGCCACACAGGTCAGCGCCGGAATCGACTTCACCAGTGCGCCCGTGGCCGGTCTGCCCGCCGTGTGGTCGGCCCGCTGGAGCGGCACCCTCACGCCGACCACCGCGGGTCTGCACCGTTTCTCACTGCTGCCCGCAGGCACCACCAAGCTCGTCATCAACGGCAAGACGGTTATCTCCGGCACCCGGCACAGCCGCCGGTTCTTCCTCGGGCCGTACGACTACCCGCTCCAGGGCACCATCGACCTCACAGCTGGGAAGGCGGTGAGCATCAGCGTCGAGTACAGCAACAGCACCGCAGACACCGGTACCTGCGGTCTCACCCTCGGCTGGCAGCCGAAGTCCCTCATTCCCGACGCGGTTGCCGCAGCACGGACCAGCGACGGCGCCGTCGTCATCGTCAACCGGGTCGCGGGCGAGGACATGGACCACGGCTCCCTCAACCTGCCGGGTGACCAGGACAAACTCATCTCCGACGTCGCAGCGGCCAACTCCCGCACCATCGTGGTCCTGAACACCGACGGCCCTGTCGCCATGCCATGGATCAACGATGTCGAAGCGGTCGTCCAGCTCTGGTACGCCGGACGCGCCACGGGCACCGCACTGGCAGCCGTCCTCTTCGGCGACGCAGACCCTTCAGGCCGTCTTCCGGTCACCTTCCCCGTCACAGCATCGCAGGGACCCGGGACCACGGAGGCCACCTACCCGGGCAATGGCCCCACGGTCTCCCACAGCGAGGGTCACCTGGTCGGCTACCGCTACTACGACGCGAAGAACCAGAGCCCGCTGTTCCCCTTCGGGCACGGCTTGTCCTATACCACCTTCAACCTCGGCTCCTTGGAAACGTCCTACAACACAGCGGCCAAGACGCTGACTGCCGCTGTCACCCTCACCAACTCCGGATCGCGCGAAGGTACCGAGGTCGTGCAGCTCTACGCGGGGCTGCCTGCCGGCGCCCAGGCCGAGCCACGGCGACTGATCGGCTTCCGCAAGGTCACGCTCGCCGCCGGTGCGAGTACCCGGATCGCCTTCAGCGTCACTGCCCGCGACTTGTCGGTGTGGACTGCCGGCGCCTGGAAGCTCACCCCCGGCTCCTGCACCGTCCATGTCGGTCGGTCCTCACGCAGCCTGTCCGCACAGCGCCTCGTCACCATCAACTGAGTCGAATGAACCCCGCCGAGGGCGACAGACTCTGCAGAGGCAGAAACTCACCTGCATCTTGAGGGCGGTTCCTGCGGACGAGCGCCATGTCGGCCTTCACGTCCATTCGCGGCATGAAGGCCGACGTTGTGCTGGACGAGGGTCGGAAAATCCCCGCAGACGGTAACTGCAACATCAAAGGCTTCGTATGCCGCGCGCAGGCATGGGACCGCGGATACCGAACTGCGGCCGGATACTTCCGTATGGACGGAGACCTTGAAGTCCCACGCCTACACAGCGCCGCCGGCCTGCGCCTGGACGCCTGGCAGCGCACAGCACGCCGCAACGGTCGCCTCACCGAAAGCGCGATCGACGGGCCCCGGAAGCCGTCTCGGCTTCCGGGGCCCCGGCGTCTTAGAGCACCTTGAGGGCCGTGAGCACTGCCAGGCACAGGAGCAGGCAGCCAGCGAACAGGGGGCGGGCGTTCGCGCGGGCTCGGCGGTGTCCGCGCGAGCGGTGGTGGCCCCGACCACCGCCCGGGGGCCAGGCCCCGTGCCTCAAGGGGGCCTGGCCCCGTCCCTCACGGCCCCTCGAACGGCGACTCGCGGCAAGAACGCGATGCGTCGGATCTCGGGCCGGCCGCGGTGGCCCGCAGTGTTTTTTCCTCATAACTGACGATGCTAGTGAATTGTCCGTCTCGGGAAACCCTGGCTTTCGTCAACCGGCGCACACGAACCATGGTGATCGAATTCAGTGGAGCAGGGCGGCACGGGCTGCTCCACGTGCCGCGGCGGGCGGGGGTGCCTACCGCTGCCGGCGCGCCGCCCAGGGTGGTGCGCAACCCGTCGCTGCCGTTGGGGGTCGGTCCCGCGGCGCGGGACATCCACCCGCAGAGGCCGATCGGCGTGGAGGGGCGCAGGTCGCGCCCGTACCTCGTTCGCGTCGAAACTCGGACGACCGGAAGACCGATGTGCCGTACCGGGAACAGCCTGTCCTGTCGGCACGGTTACATCGACCGAGGTGCCGGCGCCGCACGAGCGAGGACGCGGAGGCCGCATGGTGGTCCGCCCCACCAGGATCGGGGCCCCAGAATCGCAGGAGGCCCGCCGCGCCCTCTGACCACGACGTATTTCTGCAGGAGGACTGCTTCATGACTGACCGCCCCTTGACGCTGATGGCAGTGCACGCCCACCCCGACGACGAGGCCACCGGAACCGGAGGGGTCCTCGCACGGTACGCGGCGGAAGGCATGCGCACGGTACTCGTGACCTGTACCGACGGCGGTTGCGGAGACGGACCGGGGGGTGTCAAGCCGGGCGATCCCGGGCACGATCCGGCGGCCGTCGCCTTGATGCGCCGTCAAGAACTCGAGGCGAGCTGTGAGGTCCTGAAGGTCAGCGATCTGGAGATGCTGGACTACGCCGACTCCGGGATGGTGGGCTGGCCCAGCAACGACGCCCCCGAATCCTTCTGGCAGACCCCGGTGGAGAAGGGTGCCGCCCGGCTCGCGGAGCTCATGCGGCACTATCGGCCCGATGTGGTCGTCACCTATGACGAGAACGGCTTCTACGGTCACCCCGACCACATCCAGGCCCACCGCATCACGATGGCTGCGCTGGAGATGACCACGCTGACACCGAAGGTGTACTGGACGACGATGCCCCGCTCGGTGATGCAGCGGTTCGGGGAGACCATGCGCGAATTCCAAGAGGACATGCCGGAGCCGGACCCCGCAGAGGCCGCCGCGATGGCCGAGATCGGCCTTCCTGACGACGAGATCACCACGTGGGTGGACACGACGGCGTTCAGCGGGCAGAAGTTCGATGCCCTGGCCGCGCACGCCAGCCAGGGCGAGAACATCTTCTTCCTCAAGATGGGCAAGGAGAGGTTCGGTGAGTTGATGGGCATGGAGACCTTCGTGCGTGTCAAGGACGGCACCGGCGCGGCCATACCCGAGAACGATCTCTTCGCCGGGCTGCGCTGATCCCCTCGTGCGACCGGGGCGTGGGAAGACGCGCCGGTCGCACGGCGTAATTGAGAGGGTCACGTGCGCGGAGGCCGGTAGGGCTGCCGCGGGGTGTACCTCCTGCGCGCGATGGCAGGCGCGCGCCGACTCGGAGCCGACGCCGTCGCGGCACCGGGCCGTTCTCTTCGGATCACGAAGCGGGGGCCTCCGTCCCAAGGCCGGAGGGACGATCGGTGGAGCTGACCTGGCGGCATGTCCATCCCCTGACGTGACGGGCGTCGCGGCCACGCGCCGCAGCGGCCGCTCAGAGGTGGCCGTCCAGGAAATTCCGTAGCTCGGCGATGGTCATGGGCTCCGCGCCGTGCGCCACCGGCTCTCCCTCCTTCAGCAGGACGCAGGACGGGGCGCCGGTGATCCCGTATCGCGCGGTTGCGGCCGGACAACGCGTGATGTCGACGCGGACGGCCGTCAGACGGCCCGTGTACTCGTCGGCGATGCCACCCACGACGAGATCCATCGCCCGGCAGGGTTCGACTGCCTTGGGCCATGTCCCGGTGAAGTACGCGAGGACCGGGACTCCGCTCATCCCGAGGATGAAATCGAATTCCGCGTCCTCACGGGGTCGGTGAACCCGCTTCGCCATGACCGCTCCTGACCTCACGTTCCGTCATTCCCTCCCCATCATCCCCCGCGCGATCTGCCGGGCCGGCCCGTCGGTCGTCCGATCGACCTGTCGGAGGGAAGGCACGGGGCGTCGCGGAACCACGGTGGTCCTCGGCGCGAGCGGCCCGGTCCCCGCCCCTGGGGGTGACCCCTGCCGGGCTTGTCCGGTCTTCACGGCACCCCCTGCCCTCAGCCGGTCAGGCACGGTTCCCGGACCGCTCGCGGACGCGGTCGTGGACGGTCGACGTACGCGTCAGCCGGCCCGAAGACCGACCGCCAGCGTCAGTTCGAGGACCCGGTGCGGCGATGCGAGATCCGGGAACAGCCCCCGCAGCTGCGACATCCGGTACCGGACCGTCTGGGGATGGACGAACAACGCCGCCGCCACCTCCTCCCGCCTGCCCTGGTGCAGCAGCCACTCCCGCAACGTCTCCTCCAGCCGCCGTGCGGTCGCGGCGGGCAAGGTCCGCAACGGTGCGAGGGCTCGGGCACGCAGGTCTGCGAACGCGTCCGCGTCGGCGCTCAGCACCAGCTCGGGCAGGTGGTCCTCGGTGTCGCGGATAGCGGAGGAGAGGGAGCGCGCGCGTATGGCTCGTGCGTACGAGGCGGACGCGCGAGTCCAGGGGCGGGCCGGGCCGACCACGGCGGTGCGGTCGGTCAGCTGCCGCAGGAGATGTGATCGGTCGGCATCGGGGACGAGCAGCACACCGGTGGCGTCCGGCAGATCGTCGAGGACGAGGGTGCTCGGGTCGAGTGCGCGGTAGACCGGCCGGGCCTGGTCGGCGGGCAGCAGGACCGCGGTGAGCGAAACCGGAGGCTGCCACCCGGCCCGTTGAACAGAGGCCAGCAGCACGTCGGGGCTCGCGCCGGCGAGGAGGTCGCGGGCCAGGTGTTCCAGGTGGCGCTCGTGGGCCCTGCCCCGGGCGGCCAGTTCGTCGGCGTGGCCCGCGGCGCTCGCGGCGGAGAGCTCGTCGATGTAGGCGAACGTCAGCTCGGCGAACTTGGCGACCTCGGCGGCGGGCAGGCCTGCGGGCACGGCACCCGCTGCCAGGCATCGCCAGGCCACGCGGGCGCCGACGCGGTAGGCGCCGAGCAGAGCGTCCATCGAACGGCCGTCGCGCACCTCGCCGCGGCCCAGCTCGTAGGCTGCCTCACCGGCGTCACCGCCCGTGGCGTTCCCGCTCGCGAGGTCCAGGTAGTGCCCCAGGGCGGTACGGACGGCCCGGCGGATGGTGACGCCCATGCGGCCCGAAAGGGCGTTGGCGTAGGGAGGGACCTCGTCGATGATCGCTTGGACGACCTCCTCCGCGGTGGTCCTCAGCGCGGCCCGAAGTGCGGTGACCGTCGTCTCATCCAGGGCCAGTTCGCTGGCCCTCCGGATTGCATGGCTCACTTTTTGTTCCTTGCGAACAATTCAGTCGATCAGATTTACATCCTGTGGTCAGGACTTTACGCCTGGGGGCGCAGCAAGCTGGAGTCATGACGAGTTCAGCCCTTCGCAGCAGGGCGTGGAAACTGCTGGAGATGGTCACGACGCCGCTGCTGCCGTCGGACTACCTCGACCTGGTCAGCCCGCTGCGTACGGGCGCTGACCTGCGTGGGCGCATCGAGGCCGTGCACCCCGAGACGGGTGACGCCGCGACTGTCGTGATCAGGCCGGGACGGGGCTGGCGCGGCCACACAGCCGGTCAGTACGTGCGGATCGGGGTCGACGTCGACGGGGTGCGCCTGTGGCGTGCCTACTCCGTCACGTCGCCGACCGACCGCCAGGACGGCCGCATCACGATCACCGTGAAGGCGATCCCGGACGGCAAGGTCAGCACCCACCTGGTCCGCAGGGCGAAACCGGGCACGCTGATCCAGCTCGACCAGCCGACCGGTGACTTCGTGCTGCCGCAGGCCAAGCCCGCCAAGGTGCTCTACCTGACGGCCGGCAGCGGCATCACGCCTGTGATGGGCATGCTGCGCGACACCGAGATCGACGATGCCGTCATGGTCCACTGCGCGCCACAGCCGCAAGACGTGATCTTCCGCAACGAACTGCACGACCTGGTCGCGGACAAGAAGCTGCGGCTCACCGAATGGCACACCGACACGGACGGCATGCTCGACATCGCCCGTCTCGACGAACTCGTGCCCGACTGGGCCGAGCGCGAGACCTGGGCCTGCGGGCCCGCGGGCCTGCTCGACGCCGCCGAAGAGCACTGGACCGAGCACGCCGTACCAGAGCGCCTGCACACCGAACGCTTCCGCCCCAGCATCGTCGTCGCCGGCGACGGCGGCGAGGTCACGTTCAGCGCCACCGGCAAGACCGTCGACGCGGACGGTGCCACGCCGTTGCTGGACATCGGCGAGGAGGCCGGCGTGCTGATGCCCTCCGGGTGCCGCATGGGCATCTGCTTCGGCTGCGTCACGCCGCTCAGGGCGGGCGCCGTCCGAGACCTGCGCACCGGCGAGATCACCGAGGCCGAGCCGGGCGTCCTCATCCAGACCTGCGTGTCCGCCGCGGCGGGCCCCTGCGACATCGAACGGTAGGAGCATCTTGACCGCCATCGACCCCACCGCCCACCTGACCGCGGAGCAGATCGACGAGCTCGGTCGCGAGCTGGACGCGATCCGCGACGAGGTGATCGCCGACCGCGGCGAGAAGGACGCCGCCTACATCCGTAAGGTCATCTCGGTGCAGCGCAAGCTCGAGCTGGCCAGCAGGGGTGTGCTGCTGTTCTCGATCTTCCCGCCCGCGTGGCTGATCGGCACCGCCGGCCTGTCCGTGGCGAAGATCATGGACAACATGGAGATCGGCCACAACGTCCTGCACGGCCAGTGGGACTGGATGCGGGACCCGAAGATCCACTCCACCACCTGGGAGTGGGATCACGTCTCGCCGTCCGAGCAGTGGAAGCACAGCCACAACGAGCTGCACCACACGTACACCAACGTGATCGGCAAGGACAACGACCTCGGCTACGGCATCATGCGCGTCGACGAGGACCAGAAGTGGCACCCGTTCCACCTCGGCCAGCCGCTGTGGAACTTCATCAACGCCTGCTTCTTCGAGTACGGCATCGCAGCGTACGACCTTGAGCTCGGCAAGAACCTGCACAAGCGCCGACGCAAGAACCCGGAGTTCCGCGCACGGGCCAAGGCCGTGGGCCGCAAGATCCGCAAGCAGGTGCTCAAGGACTACGTGATACACCCGCTGCTGTCGGGCCCGTCGTTCTTCACCACGCTCGCCGCCACGTTCACCGCGAACCTGGTCCGCAACATCTGGACCCACTCCGTGATCATGTGCGGGCACTTCCCCGAGGGCGTGCAGGTCTTCGAGCGCCGGTCGATCAGGGGCGAGACGCGCGGACAGTGGTACCTGCGCCAGATGATGGGCTCGGCGAACATCAGCGGCAGCAGGGCCATGCACTTCATGACCGGCAACCTGTCACACCAGATCGAGCACCACCTGTTCCCGGACCTGCCGAGCAACCGGTACGCCGAGGTCGCGGTGAAGGTGCGCGCGCTGTTCGACAAGTACGAGCTGGAGTACGTCACCGGGCCGCTGCCCAAGCAGGTGGCCTCGGCGTGGCACAAGGTCTTCCGGCTCTCGCTGCCCAACAAGAAGCCCAAGGCCCATACGCCGGACCGCGACCAGGAGCTCGTCGCGGTCTGATTCCCGGTACGGGGTCAGATCCCTCGGCCGAACCGGCGGCACCGCCGGCTTCGGCGAGTGAAGGTGAGCGTGGACACGACGGCATCTCCACTTCTCCGGGTGCGCTCCTGTTGAGCGCGGGGCAGCAGTCCGCGATCCGAACCAGTCGTCCTCGCTGGTGCCGCGGAGGTTCCTCGGCTCCGCCCGCCGGGCACAGCAGCCGCGTTGGTGAGGAGTTGACGGATGGTCACCTTGCCGAGTGGCCGGTCCTGCACTTCGGGCCAGAGGGTGGTCGTGGGGGCAGGATGCCTGATCGGAGTACCGTCCCCGCAAGGTTTTCCGGTCGGGCATCCGTGTGAGAGGGCAGAGCGAAATGGGTGTGGTGGAGAGCTGGTCCCGTGTGATGGATCTTCTGCGGCAGCACGCCCCGGCCGATCACGCGGATCTGCCCGGGCCCGCCACGGAGCAGATGCTCGCGGCCGCCGAGGAACGGATGGGTATCTCCTTCCCGCAGGATCTGCGGGCGTGGCTGTTGCAGAACAATCTGGATCTTCCTGAGGGAGATGTGGGCGACGATGTGGCATGCTGCGGCTTCGCCGGGTTCCCGGATGAGGGCACGTTCTTTCTGGGCATCCGGGCCATGGAGGGGCTCTACGCGAACCGCTCCATGCCCGGTGGATTCGACCCTCCGGACCAGCCGGACAATCCGTTCTGGCGTAATGAGTGGATCCCGTTCCTGTCGGATCAGGACGGCTGGACGGGAAAGTTCATCGATGTGCGGGACGGGCGTGTCGGCAGGTGGTTCGTGGGTGAGATCACGATCACGGGCGAGTACGAATCACTGGCTCACTATTTCGACTCCGTGGCGGAGCTGCTGACGAAGATCGCCGATGGAGACCATCCGGTCTGTGAGGTCGCCGAGGGGCGACTCGTCTGGTCGTGAACCCCGTCGGCCGATCCTCCACCGGGTAACCCGGCGCCACATACGACGCCATCAAGTCCGCATCAGCCACTGCAGACAACGCGGACACACGCCACCGGAGGCCAACCACTCGTCACTGCGAAAAACTTTGGGGTACCAGCGCGTACTGCGGGCATGGCGTGGTGAAGCACTGTTTGGGAGCCGGCTCGCAGGTGTAGCCATCAGGTACCTCGATCCCGGCGCACCCATCGACCGCCGGCGGCGGGTGGCTTCCGTGGACCGGCCCGCCGGTGGCGAGGAGCAGCGCCACGACGAACAACGGGATCCCGGCGGAGAACCGTGCGAGGGCACCGGGTGTGCGGGTCTGCTTCATGGCTCCACTGGATCACACGGGCGGGTTGCGGGCCGGGAGCCACCGCCCGTACCGGTCAGGCGTGTGCCCTTGTTCGTCCTCTCCCACTCGTGGGCACCGAGTTCCGAGGCGGACCTCTACGACCGCCACCGGCAGTCCATCCTTCCCGGGCTCGCCCTCCGGACCCGCGACGCGCAGGCCTCTGCGTCGCAGGTGGCGGCGTGGACGCCGCACCACACAGCTGCCCCGGAGCGCGATCGGACAACCGACCCCCGGTGAGCCACAACGATCGGTTGGGCACGCCTAGGGTGAAGCAGTGGACACCGAAGCACTGCGATCGTTCGTCCGGGCGGCCGAGCTCGGGCAGTTCCAGCATGCGGCCGACGAGCTGGGCGTGACACAGCAGGCGGTCTCCAAGCGCATCGCCGCCCTGGAGCGTGAGCTGCAGGTACGCCTGTTCACCCGTACCCCCCGAGGGGTCGAGCCGACGCTCGACGGCCAGGCGTTCCTCCCCCACGCGCGGAGCATCGTCGCGAGTGTCGAGCGCGCCGTCACCGCGGTCAGGCCGGGTTCGCGGGCCCTGAGGATCGACGTGCTCGGCCTGCGGAGTGCGCAGGCCGTCGTGTTGCACGACTACTGGCGGTCGCATCCCGAAGTCGATCTCGACGTGGTGACCCTCAGGGCCGACGACCCGCGCGTGGCGGTCGCCGCCGTCGAAGCGGGTGATGTCGACGCCTCGTTCCGTACCGTCACCGACCCGGCCGTACTGCCGCCCGACGTGTGCATGATGCACGCGTTCGACTCCCCGCTGGAACTGCTCGTCGGCCCGGGGCATCCGCTCGCCTCCGCGCGTGAGCTGAGGCCGTCGCAGTTGCGCAAGCACCGGATATGGGTGCCGGGTATCGCAGCAGGAAGCGAATGGGCCGAGTTCTACGACCAACTCGTCACCCACTTCGACCTGCGCATCGACGCGGCAGGTCCGCACTTCGGGGACGAAGTACTCCTGGACGCCCTGGCGGACTCCTCGGACGTGGCCACCCTCGTGGGGGCACGCGACCGGTATCTGTGGCCGGAGGACCACGACCTGCGCCGCATCCCCCTGGTGAATCCGACGCTCGCGTACCCGCTCTCGCTCATCCTCCCCAGAACGAATCCCCATCCAGGGCTCCGGGGGATCATCACCCACCTCGGAAACCTGCCACGTCCCCATGGGGCGGTCTGGCGCCCGTCGTGGTCGGCGACGCCATGACAGGGCGTCAGCGACACCGGAATGTTCGCGGGTCCGCAGCGCGACCGGTCGGCTGTATCGGCAGCAATGGCCACCGGCCCCCGGCGAGTCCTGTCCACCTACCGCTACACCAGAAAGGGGGCGCGGCGTGTCCAGCGACCGTCTCATGCGCATCCACAGCGCCGAGTTCCGCGCGATGGCGGAACGGGTCCTGCGGGTCACCGAGCTCACCTCCCGCCTGAACGTCCTGCCCTTCGACGACGAAGCGGGCAAGGCGCGACTGTTCGAACAGATCCTCGGCAAGCCGCTGCCGTCGGGAGCCACGATCTATCCGCCCTTCTACACGGACCACGGCCTTCACCTCGACCTGGCCGAACGGGTGTTCATCAACCAGAACTGCACGTTCCTGGATTACGCGGGCATCCGGCTCGGGGCGCGCGTGATGGTCGGCCCGAAGGTCACGTTCATCACCGGCGGCCACCCGGTCGATCCCGCGGAGCGCCGGCTGTACCTCACCGGCGCGCCCATCGACGTGGCGGAGAACGTGTGGATCGGGGCCGGTGCCACGATCCTGCCCGGTGTCAGCATCGGGCGTGACGCCGTGGTCGCCGCCGGTGCGGTCGTGGCCGACGACGTCCCGCCGGCCAGTCTGGTGACCGGCGCCAAAGCCGCCGTGCACCGGAGGTGGTGACGGCCACTCGGGGCTGCACGGGCCGACACGTCCGTCGCCGTGTCGGGCGGAAGGTGTCCGTAAGTGCCGGAACCCGCCGGCCCGGCGGACGGTGCCCGGTCACCGGGTCGGCGGGCCGCAGGCGCAACTCCTGGCGCCCCGACGGCGAAAGGTCGCAGCTGAAGGAGCCGTATCGGAGCAATCCGCCACGGCCACTGATCATTTCCGGGGACCATGGGGAGGACCAGCAGGACCCCCACCTGACGAAGGGATGGACTCCGTGGAACTGGCCCGTACCGTGGCCCGGCTCGGCCGGTGGCTGGAGGAACATGCCCCCGGCGACTTCCGGCAACTCGCCCCGCCCGCCGACCCCGAGCTGATCGCCGCCGTGACGGAGAACCGGTTCGAGCTCCATCAGGACGTCCGGACCTGGCTGGCTCTGCACGACGGCTCGGCCCTCGACCGTGCCGGTGTCGCGGGCACCTTCGTGCCCACCGACTTCCCTCTCCTCGGGGCGGTGGGCATCCGCGACGGGCTGCGTGCCATGGAGGAGGAGTCGGCCCGAGCGGTGGAGGACGACGAGGCCGCCGCGTGCGTCGCCGGTGTCAGGGCGGACGCGCGCTGGCTGCCCGTCGCGCTGAACCACACCGGCGGCCGGCTCGTGGTCGACCACCGGGAGGGCCCCGCGTTCGGCGCCGTCCTGGAGCTGGACCCGTCCATAGGGCTGAACGGGGTGAAGCGTTGGGACAGCCTGTCCCAGTTATTCGACTCGGTCCTGGATGCTCTCGTCCACGGCACGCCGATCGCCACGGCGAGCGGTTCCAAGGCCGTCCCGCGCATCGAGGACACCCGAGGCCTGCCACCCCATGTCGTCTGGGACATCCACCACGGCTGACCGGCCACGGGCGCGGTGCCGGTTGCGACGAGGTGGCCGGCGAGAGGGCTCCAGGCCGTGGACACGGACACACTCCGTGCACCCTGCGGGCGGCTCATCGCTGGTGGGTGCCGTGCCGACGGGGCCTGGGCCGCCGGCACGCGCCGACGTGACGTGTCGCGCGTCGGCGCGTCACGTCACGTCGCGTGGCTCCTCCGGTTCAGGCCAGCAGCTTCGCCTTGGCCCTCTCGTACTCGGCCTGGTCGAGGTGGCCCTTGTCCTTGAGCTCGGCCAGCTTCGCCAGGTCGTCCACATGGCTGTCGGCCTTGCCACCGCCCTCGGGCCCGGCGGCCTGCTTCACGTACTCCCGGAAGGCCGCCTCCCGGTCCTCGGCCTGCTTGACGTCCCGGCCGCTCATGCCCCGGCCCCGGGCGATCATGTAGATGAGCACGCCGAGGTAGGGCAGCACGATGACGAGGACCAGCCACCCCGCTTTGGCCCAACCGCCCATCGAGTGGTCCCGGAAGATGTCTGTGATCACCTTGAAGAGCAGGAAGAACCACATGACCCAGAGGAACAGGTACATCATGGTCAGGAAGACGTTGAGGAGCGGATAGTCGTCCACAGGCCTACTCCGTTCGTGCCGATCGTCCCTCATTCGTACCTCTACTCCCGTCCGCCCGCATCCTTGGCGAAAGCGGAAGCGGAAGCCGAGGGGGATCAGCCGGGAGGGCGTCCAGGGCGGCGCGCGGCTCGTCCCGGTCCGACCGGTCTGCTGCTCCGACGGCGGGGACCTCTCCCAGCGTCTCCCGGACTGCTCGCCCTGGGCCTGCACGGTCGTGAACGCCAGGCGTGCTCACGAGCCCCGGACACGTGCTCGAGGCGTCAAGGCGTGCAGGACGAGGGAGCGATCGCCAGATGGTGCGCCGGAGGGTGCGCGATGCCGAGATCGGGGCGCCAGACGGCGAGGATCTGGGCCGACGGGTGGAACAGCGGGCCCGGCAGCGCGTCGGGTTCGGTCCACCGCCACGCGCTGATGAGGTGCGGCTCGGTGACCTCGGCGACCTCCGCCCCCACCGCCACGTGCGCCGCCATGCTGATCCGGTTGATCCCGGCCACCACGTCGTGCACCATGGCGAAGATCGTCACGGCCTCCTCGGCCACGGTCAGGCCGGTCTCCTCGCGCAGCTCACGTGCCGCGGCCGCGGCGACCGACTCGTGCGTCGGATCGATTTTCCCGCCGGGCAGCTCCCACGTGCCGTCGCGGTGTCTGCCGAGCAGGATCCTGCCGTCCCGGGCCTGTACGACGACCCCCACCCCGAAGCCCGCCTGCGCCTTCGGCGGCAGGGTGTTGCGCGGGGCGGTGCTCACGGAGTCGGCTGCCATTGCCTACTGCTCCCTGTACGTGTCGGGCCGGGTGCGGTGCCGGTGGGGCACCGCACCTCATTCTCCGTGACCGCCGCAAGCCGGTGCCGCGGGGAGGCGGTGTGCGGCCGGTCCGCCGGGGGTGTGACCGCTCCCGGGGCTCCGAGGGCAGCGCGTCCCTCCCCGGTACGTCCGCCGGGCCCCGGCCCCATGGACGCGTCCTGTTCCGTCTACGCGTCGGCCCCGTACGTCCCGTAGGCCGGGAGGCCTGTCGATTCGTAGATCTGGATCGCCAGTCCGCCCGGTGTCGTCGCACTGCTGAGCAGCCGCAGGCCGGCCGGGGCGCCGCCGTCCGGGAACAGACGGCGGCCCGTGCCCACGACCACCGGGGCGATCGCGAGGCGCAGCTCGTCGATCAGGCCGGCCGCCAGCAGCGACTGGGCCAGCCGTGCACTTCCGTGGATCTGCAGGTCACGGCCCGGCCGCCGCTTCAGTTCGGCGACCTGGGCGGGGACGTCGCCGGACAGGATCGTGGTGGGGTCCCACCCGGCCCGGTCCAGGCTGTGGGAGGCGACGTACTTCGGCAGGCCGTTCAACGTGCCCGCGAACGGGTGCTCGGTCATCTTCGGCCAGTCGCGTGCGAAGTTCAGATAGGTGCGGCGGCCGAACAGGAACGCGTCCGCCGTGCCGAGCCAGGTGCCCGCCACCCGTTCGAACTCCTCGTCCAGGTGCGGTACGAACCAGCCGCCCCGGGTGAACCCGTCACTGGTGTCCTCGTCCGGGGATCCCGGCCCCTGGCTGACTCCGTCCAGCGACAGGAACTCCTGCAGTACGAGTCTCATCGTGCACCACTCCCTCCGGATCGGGGACGTGCGTCCCGCCCTGAAGACATCGTGCGGTCCGGAAACTCATCGGTGCGGGAGGAACCGCCGGTGCACGGTCGGCATACCACCGGCAGTCCTCGTCCGGGTCAGTCGGGCGTTTCGACGTACGACGCCAGGTTGGCCAGCGAGGAGGCGATCCCGGCTTCGTGGTCGGCCCGGCCGATGCCGGGCGGCACGTCCGTGGCCGTGACGGTGACCTCGGTCCCCGCGCCCGCAGCGGCCAGGCGCCAGGTCATCGTCATGGTGCCCGCGTACGACGGGTCGTCGGCTTCGAACACGGCCTGCTGCACCACGCGCTCCAGGGGCACCAGTTCGGCGAACCCGACGTCGACGACATCCGTCGCCTCCGAGGTCTTGCCCGGGGCCTCGGCGGGGTCGAGGTAGGTGAGGACCATCCGGAAGCCGCCACCGGGACGGGGATCCCACCGCTCGATCCGCCCGCGCATACCGTCAGGCGGCAGCCAGGCCTCCAGGGACTCCCGGTCGAGGAGGGCGCCGTAGACGGCCGCCGGTGGTGCCGCGATCACCCGGCCGACGCGGTCGGTTCTGCTCATGGCCCGATCCTAGGGGCTTTCGCCCGGGGCGGGCCCGTGTGCGGCCGACGCGTCCCGGCGTTCACACCACCAGGTTCAACGTGCTGGACGCGATGCCGAACCGGACTGTCTGACCCCAGGTCAGTTCGAGCGAATCAGCCTCCATCCCGTCGCCGAACACCACGATCCGGTCCGACTCGACCGTCAGCGACAGCCCGTCTCCCCGCCCCAGTTCGCCCGCGACCAGTGACGTGCCGGTCGCGGGCGACGGCCATGCCTCGCGCACGAACCAGAGCAGCCGCTGATCCGACGGCCCCGGCAACCGCAGCGCGCTGCCGCGCTCGGCCCACAGGGAGCGCAGCCAGCCCGTCGCACCCGTGCCGGTGCCGACGAGCACGCCCGAGGAAGCCTGCGACTCACCGGCGGACGGGGCGCCGTCCGGGCCGATGCGGTAGCGCGCGGTCTGGTGGCCGGCGGGACCGGAGAAGATCTCGTTCAGGGCGAGAAGCCGCTGGGTGTCGTCGGCGACGGCCTCGACCATGGTGAGCGGGTCCGGACGCCCCCCGGGCGCGACGGCGGCCCGGTACAGCGCCGCCGCGTCGGACACCCGATGACGTACGAGGACCCCCGGGTTGCGGCCGGGGTCGGTGTCGATCCCCACCACCGGCTGGCCGGACAGGTACTTGGCCGCGTTGGCGACCAGCCCGTCCTGACCGACCACGATCACCACGTCCTCCGGACCGAAGAGGAAGCGGTCGAGGTCCGCGCGCTCCACCCGAGACCTGCGCCATTGCAGGGGCACCGCGGCGGCCGCGTCGGTGAGGGCCTGCCGCATCCGGTGATGCCGCCCGGCCACCTCGTCGATGGACCGGCCGCGGGTGGAGAGGAAGAACGCCGCCTGGCCGTGTGTCCCGTGCCGGGCGAGCAACTCCTCGTACTCGGTGGTGCGATGCACGAGCACGGCACGCGGGGCCAGACTCACGCCCGCGCCTCCGGGCCCGATCCGCCGAGCCGGGCGAGCAGGCCGGTGAGCACGTCGGGGGAGAGGGTGAGGCTGTCGATGCGGGGCAGATTCTCCGCCAGCCGGGTCGCGGCCAGGGCGTGCAGCGTGCGGGGGTCCACTTCGGCATGCGCCCGGAGCCAGGCCGTCTGGGCCTCGGCGCGGGCGGCCCCCAGGTCGCGGGCGGCCTCCGCCTCGGCGCGGGCCAGGCGCACCTTCCGGGCCGCCTCGGCCTCGGTGCGCACACCGTCGGCCGCGGACTTCTCCTCGGCCTCCCGGCGGGCGTTGATACCGCGCTGGTCCACCAACTGCTCCTCGCGGCGGGCCAGTTCGATCTGGCTGGCGAGCTCGTTCTCGGCGATGGTGCGCTCACGCTCGACGGCGACGGCCCGCCGTTCGTACGTCGCCCTGTCGGCCTCCTGCTGGATCTGCTCCCTGGCCGGGGTGCGCAGGGCCCGCTCCACCTCGGCCTCGGGGCGGATGGCGACCACGCGTACGGCCACGACGTCGATGCCTGTGGCGGGCAGCCGGGGTTCGGCGGCGAGGCCGGTGGCGACCCGCTCGCGCACCGAGGCCACCCCGTCCACCAGGGCCACGGCGAGCGGAGTGCGGGCCAGGACGTCCAGCGCGTGCTGCTGCGCGGTCTCGGTGAGCAGGGTGGCGATCTGCTCCAACGGCGCGCTCCGCCAGGCCCCGGTGTCGGGGTCCACCGAGAAGTCGAGCCTGGTCGCGGCCTCGGCGGGGTCGCTGATCCGGTAGGTGACGGTCGCCTGGACGGTGACGTCCTGGAAGTCACCGGTCCGGGCGTGGAACGCCATCGCCAGCTCACGGT
The DNA here is from genome assembly GCA_014651175.1 of Streptomyces clavifer. Lineage (GTDB taxonomy): Bacteria > Actinomycetota > Actinomycetes > Streptomycetales > Streptomycetaceae > Streptomyces > Streptomyces clavifer. Next base: position 72,705 of record BMWJ01000016.1, read on the forward strand.
CGTTCACCGGTACTTCGGAGAGCGCGGCGGACAGCGACCGGTACCAGAAACTGAGTCCCGGGCCGTCGTGGGTGAGCCGTCCCCGCTTGTGGTGGCGTATGTGCGCGGTGGGCGCGGACCGCAGGTGCCGCCAGCCGAAGCGCCTGGTGATGTCGGCCATGTCTGGACCCCCTCTTTCTCGTCATCACGACGATAAGCAATCGAGTGAATAGCGTCAAGGGGACGAGAAAGGGCCCCGGGGACGACATGCGGCCGGCCGGCGGTTTCCGTGGAAACGCCGGCCGGCCGGGTGTGCGCCGTCCCCGTCCCCACGGTTCGGCGCGATGGGCCGTCGTCATCCGCTCGGACGGCGACCCACGTTCATCAGGACCCCGGTGGGGTCGGTGGGAGGCTGAGTGCGGGGAGCACGGAGCACTCGATGAAGTCGGACAGGAACGCGTCGTCCGCGTGCCGCCCCTCCAGCAGGGGTCGGGCTCGCACGACGCCCAGCAGCTGGGCCGCGACGTACTTCGTCGCGGGGTTGTCCGCCGCGACCTCCCCGCGATCGACCGCGCGCCCGACCATGGCGTCGATCGCGGCGATGGACGGTGCGAGCAGTGTCTCGCGCAGGGCGCACAGCAGCTCCGGGCTCTGGAGCGCGGCATGGCTGAGGGCGTGCATGAGAGTGGTGTCGCCGGTGGACGCCTCGTCGATCAGCCGGGCCGCCCTGTGCAGGTCGCCGCTCAGGCTGCCGGTGTCGATGTGCGAGAGCAGGGTCCTGCGGGTGCTGTGCAGCGCGGCGACGACCAGCTCGGGCTTCGAGCCCCACTGGCGGTAGAGGGTCGACTTCCCGCATCGGGTGCGCGAGGCGACACCCTCCATGGTCAGCGACTCGTAGCCGCTCTCCCTGAGCAGGTCGAGCACGGCAGTGTAGAGCTCCTGTGCCCGCTCCGGCGTGATCTTCGACCGGCGTGACGCCAGTGCTGACTCCTGGGCGGAACCGGGCGACGACATCTGCTTCCCTCTCTGCGGATCTGCGACGAGGACCTCGATACGCCAGTGTACCGATACGCGTGTGTACCGATACGTTCGCGTATCGGTACACTGGCGTATCGATACGGCACGAGCTCGGCCCTGCCGTCACGACAGCACTTCGGCAGACAGGAGGCACGGGGGTGATACGCACCCGTAACAAGTCCGCGGACCGGGACCAGGCAGCTTCTGTCCGGCCTCCGCTCGTCCGCGAGCTCCTTCTCGTCGCCGGACTCTTCCTCGTCTACAAACTCGGCCGACAGGCCGCGAACGGCCATGTCGAGGAGGCGTTCCGCAACGCCGGGCACGTCTGGGACCTCGAGCGGACCCTGCACCTCCCCGGCGAGGGGGCCGTGCAGAGCGTGCTGCTGCACAGCCAGACGCTCGTCCAGGTGGCGAACACCTACTACGCGACCGTGCACTTCCCGGCCACCCTGCTGTTCCTGCTCTGGCTGTACCGGTGGCGCCCGCGCCACTACGTCTGGTCGCGGCGGATCCTCGCCGCGCTCACCGGCGCCGCGCTCGCCCTGCACCTGCTCTTCCCGCTCGCCCCGCCGCGGATGCTCCCCCCGGCAGGACTCATCGACACCGGCCAGATGTACGGCCCGACGGTGTACGGGGACACGCCCGCCACCGACTCGATGGCCAACCAGTTCGCGGCCATGCCCTCACTGCACTTCGGCTGGGCCCTGGTGGTCGCGGTCGGCCTGATCGTCGCCACCCGTTCCCGGTGGCGCTGGCTCTGGCTGCTCCACCCGCTCGTCACCCTGCTCGTCATCGTCGGCACGGCCAACCACTACTGGCTCGACGCGATCGTGGTCTCGGCGCTGCTCGGGGTCGCCTTCGCCGCGCTGCGGCTTCCCCGCCCCGCGCCGGTCCGCGCACCTCTGCCGTGGTCGTCGGCCCCGGTCCCCGCGCAGGTCTTCGCGGCCCCCGCGTACGCGCGGTCCGCAGGGCCGCGATGAACGCCACACTGACAGCCGTCGCGCTGTCCTTCGTCTCCGCCGGCGCCTACGCGGCCGCCGCCGTGGCCCAGTCCCGGCTCGCCGGCCGCACCGAACCGTCCGACGGACTGCTGCGCCTGCTGGGCCGCGGTGCCTGGTGGTCGGCCGTCGGGCTGAACGCCGGCGGTGCGCTGCTGCACGTCGCCGCGCTGAAGTACGGACCGCTCACCCTGGTCCAGCCGCTCGGCGCGCTCACCCTGGTCCTGGCCGTCCCGCTCGGCGCACGCGCCGCGGGGCGCCGGGTCAGCCGCACGGAATGGCGCGGCACGATCCTCACCCTGCTCGGTCTCGGCGCACTGCTGGCCGCGGCGGGCGGCGCCGCGCCCCGCGAGACGCTCAGTCTGGCCGAGGCCCTCGGCGTCAGCGGCGTGACCATGGCGCTCGTCGCCGTGCTCAGCCGGCCCGGGGCCCGTCCCGGACTCCGCCACGCCGCCGCGTCCGGCATCACCTCGGGCGTGGCTTCCGCGCTGACCCAGACCCTCACGGTCGCCACCTCCGGCCACGAGGGGCCGCTCCTCAGCTGGCGGCTGGTGACCGTGGCGCTGCTCGTGTCCGCCTTCGCCATGGGCGGCCTGCTGCTCTCCCAGACCGCATACCGCGGAGGCCTCGGCGCCCCGCTCGCCGTGGTCACCCTCGCCAACCCGGTCGCCGCCGCCGTGATCGGGCTGGCCCTGCTCGGCGAAGGCGTCCAGGGCGGTCCGGCCGGTCTGATCCCGGCGCTCCTGGGCGCGGCGGCCGCCGTACGGGGTGTCGTCCTGCTCACCCGCGCGCAGGCGCGGAGCGCCCCGGAGGCCGCCCCCGCGAAGAGCCCTGCCGGCGCCGCGAGCGAACCCGCGCGGGTCGTCATCGGCAGCCCGCGGGCCCTGCGCAGGCGTGTGCCCCGGCCGGAACGCGTCAGGGCGCACATCGGCAGTCCCTGATCCCGAACCCGCGGTGCGGTGGTGTCACCGCCCAGCCGCCCGACTGTGCGCCCGGCCCCCGGTGGCCGGCAGCGAGGCGTCCTCCCTTCCCTCTGCCGGGCTGGGAGGACGCAGGGTCCCGTTGGTGTGGCGGCCCCCGGTCCCAGTACCTTCCCGCTGCCCGGTGACGGACGTGCTCGTCGGGGGTCGTCGGTCGGGTCAGCGCGTTCGTACCCGAACGGTCTGGGTGACGCCGCCAGTGGCGCTCAGGTCGCCGAAACGGAGCGTGAGCTCGGAGCCCGTGCGGGCCTCGGCGACCGTGGCCGCCTTGGTCAGCACCGAGCGCACCCGACGCCTCCACGTGAGAGTGAGGGCCTTGACGGTGCGGCCGGGGTCCGCCACGCAGAGCACCGCCGTGCCATCGCGCTTCTCGTGGATCTGCACACTGACCGGCGCGTCGGCCGTCACCGGCCCCACAGTGCCCGATGCGAAGAAGTTGATCCCGGTGAAGCCGGCCGAGGGCACCCGGACGCCCTGCTGGGCGCCGGAATTGGCGAGGATGTCGAGCCAACGGCGGTCGGCCGCCCGAGTGGCGGTGCGGGACCGGCTCGCTCCCGGCAGCACGATGTAGGTGTACGTGGCGTCCGTCGGATCCTCGCCGTGGTCGGCGAGGAGGGTGAGGTAGCGGCGGGTGACCGGATCCGCGGAGCCACCGCCGTTGATCGCCTTCCAGGTGCCGGTGCGCTCCTCGCGCAGTCCGGTCAGCGTCGTGCCGCCGGGGAAGACGTAGCCCGCGTGGCCCGCCAGGTGCGCCCACCGCACCCGGTCCAGGGAGTCGGACCAGGAGCCGCCGGGCTGTGGCCGGCCGTCGACAGTGAGCTCCGCCGTCCCGCCCTCACCCAGCCCGCGGTTGTCGACGACGGTCTCGACCCTGCTGCCGTCGCGACCGGTGATACCGGCCCCCAGACAGACCACGCTGTCGCCGAGGAAGAACCACGACTTCTTGGCCTCCAGAGTCGAGGAGAGCCCCTTGAGGTGCTGGCCCAGACTCGCGTAGGTGCCGTCCGAGGCGCCGCCGGCCCACACGGCGTCGGGCCGCGCGGCGCCCCAGATGCCGCCCTCGCCGTCCGCGAGCGACGTGGCGGAGGCCGTGGTGCCCGGCAGGCGGTAGGGATCCACGGTCGGCCAGTAGCCGTCGCTGTACTGGCCCTCCCCCTCCGGTCCCCACCAATAGAGCATCCCGGAACCGGTGTGCCAGGCCCGCAGATTCTCGCCGTTCCCGTTCTCGTAGTACGTGATCCGGCTGGAGGCCATCGAGACGGAGGCGGTGAAGTCCTTGGTCCGGTGCACTGCGCGGTCCATGCCGGGGAACACTCTGTGGCCGCTCGTCTCCGGGGCGGGCCGGACCGAGGAGTCGTTGAGCAGTTCGACGACCCGTGACAGTGGCGCTACGCCGAGGGTGCGGCCGGTGGTGACCTCGCTGTACCGGTCCCGGGTGAACCAGCCCTTGGCCATCGCCCGCCAGCGGGCGTTCTCCTCGGCGCTCGCACCCTGCCCCAGGAGCAGGATCGACGCGATGACGGCGTGGCCGCGCAGATGGTCGTCCTGCTGGACCTTCGCCGGGTCACCGGCGACGAGTCCGCGGCTGATCGCCCGGCCCGAGACGCCGTCCATCATGAGCCCGTCGTGGAGGAAGGGCGCATAGGCGTGTTCCACGGAATCCAGGAACATCTGCCGCTGCGGGTCGGTGATGGCCCAGGCGGAGTCGCCGAGCAGCGCGAACAGTTTGCCCAGTCCGTCGATGAGCACAGCGCCGTACGAACCTGTGTACGGAACCCAGGTGTGCTGAACCAGGGAACCGTCCGCGTACAGACCGTCGCCGGATGTGACGTACGGGAAGACCGGTGAGACGGCGTCTCTGGCGAGAGTCAACTTCGCCGCCGTGCCGTCGAGGGCGCCCCGCAGAGCCAGGACCCGGCAGAGGTCGATCCTGTTGGCACCGGTGCTGGTCCCTGTGTACCGCGCCACGGAGGAGTCGGGCACGAAGTGGTCGATGGCCCTGGCGGCCGCCGACCGGCGTTCGTCGGAGAGGTGGTCGTCGAGTAGGAGGCAGATGTCCAGCAGCGCCTGGGGAGCGCCGATCTGCCAGTTGTACCAATTGCCGTACCGCGCCCGGGACTCGTTGTAGACCTGGGCACCGAGGTGGTCGACGCCCGTGAGGACGGCGGTGAGCAGGGCGGGGTCGCCGGTCAGGCCGGTGCCCGGCTGCGCGAACGCCTCGGCCATCGTCTTCAGCTTGGCGTACGAGTTCTGGATCTGCGCCGAGTAGTTGTAGGACTCGGTGTCCGTGTCGGGGTCCGGGTCCGCATAGACGTTGCCGGGAAACAACGACCCCTCGGAAGGGGCCATGGCGGCCAGGTACCCGCGCGCTGTCGCCCCGAGCGCCGCGAGCTTCGTCCTGAAGGGCTCGGCAGCGGGATTGAAGCCCTGGCCGAGCAGCAGAGCCCGCCACTTCTCCCGCAGGGCCGAGAGATCGTCGGTGATCGGCGCCGCCACGGGCGTCATCCCAGCGGCGGAGCTCGTGGCGGGCAGTGCGAGAGCCAGCGCTCCGGCACCGGATGCGGTGAGAGCTCCGCGGCGTGACCAGAAAGTCGTCATGAGTACTCCGAGTTCGAAGGCGGACAGACACCGGGTAGGCGGTTTTTTAGCACGCTTCGATCGAACGAACAATGGTGCACACATTATTGATCGATCGAACATCGGGTCGCAGGCTGTTCCGCCTCGTTCTTGTCCGGCGGCAGACCGGGACGACTCACGTCTCCGTCCCGTGGGTGCTGGTGGAGCCGGAGTACAGCCGGGCGCGTTCTGCCTCGGCGGCCGACCGGGCGGCCCGACGCCGGTGTGGTGGTCGCGGGAAACTGACTGGATTCGATCAACAGGCGGATTGTTTGATCGAACAGTTGACTTCGAATGTTCCGTTCTCCAGGATGGCGGACCAACAGGCAGCCCTTGAGCGCCGACTCCGGCCTTCGAGACTGCTCTTTGCCGGCAGAGACCCCCGTTCAAAGGGGCGTCGTCGCCCCTTTGAACGCACTCGTGCAGGCGGTCCACGTGCCCCGATGCCCGCTGCTTCGGCGGTTTCCTGGCCGCCCCCAGAGACAAGAGGCCCCCCACATGACGACCCGCGCCCGCAAACGCACCCCGGCGGACCTCGCCGCCACGGCCGCAGCCCTTGCCGCAGCAGCTGCTTGGACCTTGCTGTCTCCCGCTTCCGCCCAGGCGGCAGGCATCTGGGACGGCGACGCCTCCAAGGGCACCGGCGTCTTCGGAAGCGTCGAGTGTCCCGCGCCCGGCAGCCTGATCACGGCCGCCGGTGACAGCGCGCACGGCACCATATTCCGCTACACCAAGCCGGGCGGCGACATCCGCTGTGAATCGCGTGGCATCTCAGTGAACGGCTCCTCGCGCCATGCCTTCTCCGACGACTCCACCTACTACCTCGGGTGGGAGAGCCAACTGTCTTCCGTGAGTGGTGACTTCGTCGTCTGGCAGTGGAAGTCCTACCCCAACGCCCAGCAGAACTACCCCCTCATCATGACGGTCAAGGACGGCTCGGTACGTCTCTTCCATGTCACCACCGGCGGAGACTGGACCCTGCTCTGGTCCGGGCCCGTCGCCGCCGGCGAGTGGAACGCCTTCGCCATCGGGATCCACACGTCCGGCTCGGCCTCCTCGGGCTGGGTGGAGCTGTACTTCAACGGTGGGAAGCAGACCCTCGCCGACAGCGGGACCCGGTATACCTGCCGCACCTGGGACAGCGCGAACGAGCCCAAGTGGGGCGTCTACGACCGCGACGACGGCTCCACCACCCTGATCAACCGCATCGACGGCCTGAGGATGGGCACGTCGTACGCCGACGTCAGCTGAACCCCGCACCGTTCACACGCCCGGCGGAGAAGCCCACGGGGCCTTCGCCGGGCATCGGCCGTCGACTCACTCACTCACGCACCATCCCCTCCGCAGGACCCTGTTCCCCCTCAAGCCGTCCGGGACAGCGCCTCGCCCCGTACGGGGTCGGCGTACGGGAGGCCGCGGCCGTACCGCTCCAGTTCGTCCAGCGCGGCGTGCGCCATCCGAGCCAGTTCGTTACCGAGCGAACCGGCAATGTGCGGGGTCAGCAGGACGTTGGGGAGGTCGTAGAGCGGGGATGCGGGGGGCAGGACCTCCGGCTCGGTCACGTCGAGTACCGCGTCGAGCCTGCCGGACACGAGCTCGTCGGTCAGTGCCGCGGTGTCGACCAGCGAACCGCGCGCCGTGTTGATGAGCGTCGCGCCGTCCCGCAGCAGCGCCAGGCGGTCCCGGTCGAAGAGATGACGGGTCTCCGGGAGCTCGGGAGCGTGAACGGTCACCACGTCGCTGGAGCGGACGAGTGTGTCCAGTGGCACCGTGACCACGCCCAGTCGTGCGGCTTCCACCTCGTCGACGTACGGGTCGTACAGGAGGACGCGCAGGTCGTGCGGGCGCAGCAGCTCGATGACCCGCCTTCCGATGCGGGACGCCCCGACGACGCCAACGGTGCGGCCGTGGTTGCCGCCTGACCCGATCACGTCGATGGCGTTCACCCGGGCGCGCTCGCGCCGATAGGTCTCTCGGGCGGCCAGGACCCGTTTCCCGGCGAAGAGGATCGCCGCCACCGTGTACTCCGCGACCGGCCGGGCGTTCGCCCCCGCGGCCGAGGCGACGGTCAGCCCCCGTTCCCAGCAGGCCCCGGTGATGTGCTGTTTCACCGAACCGGCGGCGTGGACCACGGTACGCAGCCGGGGCATCAGATCCAGAGCCTCTGCCGTGAGGGGCGGGCAGCCCCAGCCCGTGAGGAGCGCCTCGGCTCCGGAGAGCGCGGACAGGGCGGACGGGTCCGTGAAGTCGTCGACCACGACCGAGGGATCGGTGTCGGCGACGACGGAGAGCCGGGCGAGCGACTCCTGGTCGAACAGCGCGTCCCTGACCGACGGATCCATCGCGAGGACCGTGCGCGGGCGGTGGTGAGGAGAGGGGGACGCGGACGTCACTTGACGGCTCCTGCGGTAAGGCCCGAGCGCCAGTAGCGCTGCAGTGCGACGAAGGCGATGGCGAGCGGAACGACGGACACCAGCGATCCGGTGATGACGAACGAGTAGAGCTGCGGTTCCTGCGGGAGCGTGGCGTTCCAGTTGAACAGGCCGAGTCCGACCGGGTAGAGCGTCGAGTCGTTCAGCATCACCAGGGGCAGGAAGAAGTTGTTCCAACTGCCGGTGAAGGAGAAGAGGAAGACCGTGACGAAGGCGGGGGAGAGCATCGGAAGGGCGACCGAACGGAAGGCGCGCAGTTCGCTCGCGCCGTCGATGCGTGCCGCCTCCAGCGTCTCGCCGGGGACGTAACTCTCCGCGAACACCCTCGCGAGGTACACGCCGAAGGGGTTCACCAGACCGGGGATCAGCACGGACCAGTACGAGTTGACGAGCCCGACCTCGGACGCCATCAGGTACATCGGCAGAGAGATGACGGTGTGCGGGACGAGGATGCCCAGCAGCACCAGGCCGTACAGCTTCTCCTTGCCCCACCAGTCGTAAGCGCGGAACGCGTAACCGGCCAGGAGCGAGATGAAGGTGGAGGCGAGGGCGCCGATGACCGAGTACAGCAGGCTGTTGGCGAGCCAGCGGCCGAAAACCCCGTCCTGGTAGGTGAAGAGGCCGGTGAGATTGGTCAACAGATTGAACTCGGCCGGCTCGAAGCCGGGACTGGCGAACAGGTCGCCGTTGTTCTTGGTCGCGTTGACCAGCAGCCAGCTCAGCGGCATCAGCGTGTAGACGGCGACGATGGCGAGCAGGGTGTTGACGACGGTCTTCGAGGCCCAGGCCGTGCCGGAGGGCCGCGGCCGCCGGGACGGGACGGTGCTGTCACGGACGGCCGAGGGCCCGGTGGGCGCGGGGGTGTGCGGGGGTGCGGTGGCAGCCATGGTCACGCCTCCTTCCAGCGGTTGCCGAACTTGGTGATCACGAAGGACAGCGCGGCGCCCAGCAGCGCCAGCAGCAGCGAGGCCGCAGCTGCGAGTCCGTAGTCGTGCTCGGTGAAGGCGGCCTGGTAGATGTACATCACCGGACTCCAGTCCTGTGAGATCGCGGACGACCGGCTGCGGAGCACCTCCGGCTCGTTGAAGAGCTGGATCGCACCGACGGCCGTGAAGAGCATGGTGAGGACGACGGAGGAACGGATCATCGGCAGCTTCACCGACAGGGCCGTGCGCAACTGGCCGGCGCCGTCGACCGTGGCAGCCTCGAGGGTCTCCTTCGGTACGGCCTGCAGTGCGGCGTAGAAGATCACCATGTTGTAGCCGATCCACTGCCAGGCGGCGGCGTTGGCCATGGAGAAGACCACTCCGTCCGGGCCGAGAAAGTCCCACTCGACGCCGACGGTCCGCAGGAGATCGACCACCGGGCTGAGTCCCGGCGTGTAGAGGAACCCCCAGATGATCGCGGCGATCAGACCGGGCACGGCATGCGGGAGGAAGTACGCCAGCTGGAAGAACTTCCTCGCCCTGGCCATCGCTGAATCCACCAGCAGGGCCAGCGCCAGCGCCCCGCCGACCATCACCGGGATGTAGATCAGGCAGTAGAGCGTGATGTGCAGGAATCCGCGGTGGAACGACGCGTCGCCGAGGGCGCGCCCGTAGTTCCCGGCGCCGACGAAGATGGTCTCCGTGCCGCCGAATCCGAGTCCGCTCGTGGCCTGTTCGCGGAACAGGCTCATCCACAGGGAGTACCCGACGGGGGCGACGAGCGTGGCGAGGAAGAGGATGAAGAAGGGGGCGACGAAGAGGAGGGGGATGGTGCGCTGCCCGCGGCCGAGCCGGGTAGTCATCGGCGTTAGCTCCTTGGAGGGGTCGGAGCGTCGGGGCGGGGCCGGTCCCCGCCCCGACGGCTCGGGAAAGCGGGGATCAGCGGGCGAGCTTCAGACCGCGGTCGGTGATGGCCTTCTCGGCAGCCGCCTGACCCGCCTGGAACGCCGGCCAGAAGTCGCCGGTCTTCTGGGCCTTGCCGAATGCCGCCTGCATCGTCATCGTCGTGGAGTTGTGCACCGGGCTCCAGGTCCAGCCCTTGGCGATGTTGGGTACCTGGGCCCCGGCGAGGGCGTAGATGTCCTGGCCGGCGAAGAACGAGGTGTCGAACGTGGATCTTGCGGCCGCACGGAGCTTTTCAGCAGCGGGCAGCCCGCTCGAGGTGCCCGCCGCGAGACGGGCTTCTACCGCCTTGCTGTCGGTGGTGGCCCAGGCGATGAACCGGGCCGCGGCCTCGGCCTTCTCGCTGTCCTTCGTTATGGCGAAAGCAGAGCCGCCGACAGCGCCGGTGACCGGTGTGCCCCAGTGGGGGAGCGGGGCCTCGGCCCACTTGCCTGCCTGCCCGGGGTACGTGGTCTTGATGGAACCGGCGCTCCACGAAGCCCCGATCAGTGCGATGGCCTTCGAGTCGGTGACCGCTTTGGTGGCCTCGGGGCTCCACCCCTTGTGGTTGAGGACCAGGTCGTCCTCGACCAGGTCCTTCCAGTAGTCGGCGACCTTCTTGGTGGCCGGGTCGGTGATGTTGACCTTCCATGCGTCACTCGTCGCGCTGTACCACCGGGCGCCGGCCTGCTGGGAGAGGCCGGCCCAGGTGGCGGTGTCGTCGCCCCAGAAGTCGAGCAGCCTCGCCTTGCCTTCGGAGGCCGTCCTGACCCTCTCCGCCGCGGTTCTGAACTCCGCCCAGGTGGCGGGGACTTCGATGCCGTACTGCTCGAAGAGGTCGCTGCGGTAGTAGAGCGTCTGCGGGCCGACGTCATACGGGGCGGCCCAGGTTCTGTCCCCGAGCGTGACCAGGCTCTTCACCGATTCGGGGGCGTAACCCTCGACCAGTTCGCCGAGTTCGGTGCTGGAGTCGCGAAGAAGCCCCTGGGTCACGAAGTCGGGCACGGCCTGGTACTCCAGGTTGACGACGTCCGGTGCGTTGCCCGCCTTGACCGCTTTGGAGATCTTGTCGTAACCGCCGTTGAGTCCGGCGGGGATCTCGGCGTGTGTGACCTTGATGTTCGGGTGCGACGCGTTGAACGCGGCTGCCATGTCGGCGGTGCCGGGCATCCATGACCAGTAGGTGATCTCCACGGGCTTCGCGGCGGATCCGGTTCCGGCGTCCGACGTGGTGGCGGTGTCCTCGCCCCCGCAGGCGGTGACGAGGAGAGCCAGGGAGGCGACCGCGGCCGCGAGGGCCGTGGAGGAGGAACGGGTGCTGGGCTGCATGGCGGTACTCCTACGAGAGACCAACGGTGGCGGCGAGCTGACGACATCTTTCGGCCAGGAACGATCAGAGTCAATAGAAAATGAACAAACGAACATCAAGAACCGATATTGATCGGATTCCGTGATGTGTGAAGGGTGGCCCAGCACCGTGCGCATGGTGCGGCTGTGCGGGAAGCGCGTGCGGCTGTCGCCCGGGTCGGGGCGCCTGGGGAGAGGCGCGCGCCGTGGTGTTCGAAACCGGACCCGGGCACGCCGGCGCCGGTGAACGCCGCACAGCGGGTCGATGCCGGTCGGGGAGGGGCGGTCACGCGGGGGTTCAGCCGAGCTCGGGAACGTCGCACAGCTCGACCACCGGTCGTTCGGCGCCGTCGAGCCCCAGGATCACGATGTTGTTGCGTACCGCGCGCAGGCGCGGACACGGTTCGTGCAGCGTCCGTTGCGGGGCCCCTCGCCCCCCGGTGGCGTTCCGGGCAGACGCCGTTGCCCCGTGCCTGTCCCCGGGCCGCGTGAGGTAGGCGTCGCCGTGAACACACATCGAGGAAACCCCGGTGGGACACAGGCCCGATCAGTGCAGCGCACCCGGCAGCGGACGCAGGGGACGGCCGTCGAGGGAGAACCCCTCGGGCGGGATAAGGAACGTCGGAGGCTCGCTCGGGGGTGTACCGCGTGAACGGGGATCAGGTGGAGGCGCGGACGTGCAGCTCCGGCAGGATCGAGAGCAGGTGGCGGGGGCGGCTCGGGTCCGCGACGCGCTTGGCGAGCAGCTCTACGGCGGAGATGCCTACGGCGAGCTTCGGCGGGGCGATGGCGGTCAGTGGGATGTCGGCGAGGGAAGCGACCTCGTCGTCGTAGGCCACGAGCGCCAGGTCGCCGGGCACGTCGACGCCACGGGCCCGGAGGCGCTGGAGCAGCACGAGCGCGTCGTGGTCGTTGTGGATGAGGGCGCCGTCCAGCAGACCGGCGGCGACGGCGTCGGCGAACCCGCCGAGGACCTCCTCACGGCGGACGGCACCGCCGGCCGGTGGTGGCATGCGGAAGACGCCGTCGGCGGGCGCGTCGAGCCCGGCCGCGGCCAGGCCCTTCAGGTACCCGTCCACGAGGGGTTCGCCGTGCGGACTGTCGTCGCGCACCATGAGACCGATCTTCCGGCGCGTCGCGGCGAGGTGGTGAACGGCGAGCCGGGCGCCGTGGACGTGGTCGGTGACGACTCGCTCGGCACCGGAGATCTCGTCCCCCGGGCGGCGTTCCACCCATACGTGCGGGATGGACAGTTCACCGAGCCAGGACGACGCCGCCGTGATGTCACTGGCAGCGATCAGGAGTCCGTCGAGACCGTCGGCCAGCATGCGCTCGACCTGGGCGCGCTCCTCCTGCGGGCTGTACTGCGAGATACCGAGAACCAGCCGGATACCACGTTCGGCTGCGGCTTCCTGGGCGCCTTTGATCACTTCCGGGTAGTAGTAGTCGGCGGCCGGCACGATCAGGCCGAAGGACAACTGCCCGCGGCCCGACTGGGTCCTGACGGCCGGTTCCGTCCCCGTGGTCGCGGCGCGGGCCGTCGGCAGGACGGCGCCGCCGTGCACGCGGGCGACCAGACCTCGGTCCGCCAGCGTCTCGATGTCCCGGCGGACCGTGACGGGCGAGACCTGCAACTCCTCGGCGAACTCGGTGACCCGGAGCGTGCCCCGCTCGCGCAGCCTCCGCAGTATCGCCTGGTGCCTCTCTTCGGCATGCATGCCTCAGTACCCCCTCGTCGACGCGTGCCTGAGCGCCAGTCTATCCCTCTTGTGAGCACACGTGAACGTTTCTGTTCGAACTATCATTTCGTGAGTGGGTACTTCGTTCTGATGCTTTGCCTGCGGTCCAGTGGGCCCTTGGGCCGGGTGCGGCACGGTCGGTGAACCCCCGGGGATCGCCTTCGCGGGTGTTCCGCTCGTTCCTGCCGGGGATGGAGCGGTCCCGGCTCTTGGGGACGACGACGTTGCCCCACCGCACATCCGGGATCGCCGATCCGGAGCCCGGCGTCTCACCACTGACCGTCCACGAGCTCGTCAGACCCGGTCCGGCGCCGCGCCGGGCCCTTCCAGGTCGTCGATCGCCCCCGTCAGCCAGCCCGTCCAGAACGTCTCCAGGTCGATGCCCCCGCGCAGCACCAGACGCCGCAGCCGGTCCTCGTCCGCGGTCCGCTCCGGCGGGAAGTCCCGCTTCTCGATCTCCAGGTATTCCTCGAGCTGCCTCCGGTGCAGCGCGAGGTGCCGGTGCAACTCCTCGGCCAGGCCGGGCGCCCCGACCACCGCCGCCGCCCGCATCCGCAGCAGCAGCGGATCACGGACGGGCCGCGGGTCCTCGGCGAGCGCCACCCAGGCCGCCAGCTCCTCGCGGCCTGCGGGCAGCACCTCGTACTCCTTCTTCTGTCCACGGGCCGGCTGTGCGGCGGGCAGCACCCGGATGTGTCCGGCCTGTTCGAGCTTCCCCAGCTCGCGATAGATCTGCTGGTGTGTGGACGGCCAGAAGTAACCGATCGACCGGTCGAACCTGCGGGTCAGCTCCAGCCCCGACGACGGCTTCTCGAGCAGGGCGGTGAGGATCGCGTGCGGGAGTGACATGCAGTGCATCCTAGGGAGGGGCCGGTCAGGAGGTCACAGGCCGGCGGCGAGCTCCGTGCCCTGGCGTATCGCGCGCTTGGCGTCCAGCTCGGCGGCCACGTCGGCGCCGCCGATGAGGTGCACCGGCCGGCCGGCCGCGCGCAACTCCTCGTAGAGCTCCCGGCGCGGTTCCTGGCCCGCGCACAGGACCACGGTGTCGACCGGCAGCAGGTGCTGCTCGCCGTCGACGGTGAGGTGCAGACCCGCGTCGTCGATCAGGTCGTACGACGCGCCCGCGATCATGGTCACGCCGCGGTGGCGCAGCTCGGTGCGGTGGATCCAGCCGGTGGTCTTGCCGAGGCCGGCCCCGACCTTGCTCGCCCTGCGCTGGATCAGATGCACCGTGCGGGACGTCTTCGGACGATCCGGCGCGCGCAGCCCGCCCCGCTCCGCGTAGTCGGTGTCCACGCCCCACTGCCGGAAGAACACCTCCGGGTCGAGGCTCGCCGCGTCGCCGCCGTCGGTCAGGAACTCGGCGACGTCGAAGCCGATGCCTCCGGCCCCGACGATCGCGACCCGGTCGCCGACCGGCGCCCCGTCGCGCAGGACGTCCAGGTAACTGACCACGCTGGGGTGCCCGACGCCCGGGATCGCGGGGGAGCGGGGCTCGACCCCGGTCGCCAGGACGATCTCGTCGAACCCGTTCAGGTCGGCCGAGCCGGCACGGGTGGAGAGCCGGAGCTCGACACCCTCCTCGGCCAGCCGCGTGCGGAAGTAGCGCAGCGTCTCGTTGAACTCCTCCTTGCCGGGGACCCGGCGCGCCACGTCGAGCTGGCCGCCGATCTCGTCCGCCGCGTCGAACAGCGTCACCGCGTGCCCGCGTTCGGCGGCGGTGACCGCGCAGGCCAGTCCGGCCGGACCGGCACCCACCACGGCGACGCGCTTACGGGTACGGGTCGGCGAGAGCACCAGCTCGGTCTCGTGGCAGGCGCGCGGATTCACCAGGCAGGAGGTGATCTGCAGGCTGAAGATGTGGTCCAGGCAGGCCTGGTTGCAGCCGATGCAGGTGTTGATCGCGTCGGCACGCCCCGCGGCGGCCTTGGCGACGAAGTCGGGGTCGGCGAGGAACGGCCTCGCCATCGACACCATGTCCGCACGGCCCGAGGCGAGGACCTCCTCGGCCAGTTCCGGTGTGTTGATGCGGTTGCTGGTCACCAGCGGTACGGACACGGCGCCGCGCACCTTCTCGGTCACCCAGGTGAAGGCGCCGCGCGGCACCGAGGTCGCGATGGTGGGGATGCGGGCCTCGTGCCAGCCGATGCCCGTGTTGATGATGGTCGCGCCCGCCGCCTCGATCTCGCGGGCGAGTCGCACGACCTCCTCCAGCGTGGAGCCGCCGGGCACCAGGTCCAGCATGGACAGCCGGTAGATCAGGATGAAGGCGCTGCCGACCCGCTCCCGTACCCGGCGCACGATCTCGACGGGGAAGCGGATGCGGTTCTCGTAACTGCCGCCCCAGCGGTCGTCGCGGTGGTTGGTCGCGGCGACGATGAACTCGTTGATCAGATAGCCCTCGGAGCCCATGATCTCGACCCCGTCGTAGCCCGCGCTCTGTGCCAGCGCAGCCGCCCGGACGAAGTCCTCGATGGTCTCCTCGACCTCGTCGTCGGTGAGTGCGTGGGGGGTGAACGCACTGATGGGAGCCTTGAGCGCGCTCGGTGCGACCAGGTCCGGGTGGTGTGCGTAGCGCCCGAAGTGCAGGATCTGCATCGCGATCCGGCCACCCGCCGCGTGCACGGCGGTGGTGACCTCCCGGTGCTGCTCCGCCTCGGCCTCCGTCGTCATCTTGGCGCCGCCGATGAAGGAGCCGGCCCGCTCGCTGGGTGCGATGCCGCCGGTGACCATGAGGCCCACCCCGCCGCGTGCGCGCGCAGCGTAGAAGGCGGCCATCCGCTCGAAGCCGCGTTCGGTCTCCTCCAGGCCGATGTGCATCGAGCCCATCAGCACCCGGTTGGGGAGGGTGGTGAATCCGAGGTCCAGCGGGCTCAGCAGAGTGGGGTAAGGGCTCATCCGGGTCTCCTCGCACAGTGTCGTCGTGCCAGTTGTAGACGAGGCGTACGTCATTGTGCAACTAGTTGCACAATGACGTACGTCGCACTCGGCCGCCCCGGGGCCCAGTCCTCGCAAGGGGCCGACCCCGAACGGCCCAGCTCCGCCGCACGCCGCCGCCCGCGCCCGACGACAGTGGATCCGTGCGGTGTGCGCACCTCTGCTCGATCCGTGTCGACGGGAGACCTCCATGACCTGCATCAACCGGCGTGACCTCGGACTTCTCGTACTCAGGGTCGGCGCGGGAGCCGTCCTGGCCGCTCATGGCAGCCAGAAGCTGGCCGGCTGGTTCGGCGGCGGCGGTATCGAGGGCACCACCCAGGGGATGGAGGCCATGGGCTTCCACCCGCCGAAGTACAGCGCCATGGCCGCCGGCCTCGGTGAGGCGGGCGGAGGGGTCCTGCTGGCCCTCGGCCTCGCCACCCCGGCGGCCGGGGCGGCGGCGGCCGGCACGATGGCCGGCGCGGTCGCCGTCCACGCGCCCGCGGGCTTCTTCGCGATGGGCGGCGGCTACGAGTACCCGGCGTTCCTCGGCTTCACCGCCGCCGCGATCGGGCTGACGGGCGCGGGGCGCTACTCCCTGGACCACGCCACCCACCACGTCTTCGACCGGCCGTGGACGCTCGCCCTCGCCTTCACCGGCAGCGCCCTGGCCGCAGCCTCCGTCCTGAGCCGGCGTGCCAAGGGGCAGGCGGCGGCAGCCGTGGACGACGCCTGAGGCATTGGCCGGACGGCGGGCATTGATCGCCGCTTCGGGGGCAACCGCCAGTGCATGAATACGAACGTGGTGTCCACCAGTGGACGTGGTACTGCCAGACGCGCGGCGAACAGCAAGGCTGTGGCCGCGGGCGCCCGCGCAGGATTCGTGGCGCGCGGAGTGATCTACCTCCTGGTCGGACTGCTCGCCCTGCGCATCGCATTCTCCGACAGCGGAGGGAAGCAGGCCGACCGGGGCGGCGCCATCGCCGAGATAGCGGAGAAGCCGTTCGGAGGCGTCCTGCTCTGGGTGCTCGGTGTGGCCCTGGCCGGAATGGCCCTCTGGCGCCTGTCCGAGGCCGTCTTCGGTCAGGCCGGCCCCGACGGCGACAAGCCCGCCAAGCGGGCCATGGCCGCCGGCCGCGCCGTCTTCTACGGCTTCGTGTCGTATTCCGTGCTCTCCTACGCCGCCGGGGACAAGGGCAGCGGCAGCGGATCGAGCGACCAGCAGACCGCCGACGTCACGGCGAAGGCCCTCGAATGGCCCGGCGGCCAGTGGATCGTCGGGACAGCCGGCGCGGTCGTCGTCGGCGCGGGGCTCTGGATCGGCGTCCGAGCCGTGATGCGCAAGTACCACAAGCACCTGAAGATGTCCGAGATGACGAAGCGGGTGCGACGCGCCGTCGACTTCACCGGCGTGTTCGGCGGAGCCGTCCGCGGCATCGTCTTCGCGACGGCGGGCGGATTCGCGGTCGCCGCGGCCGTCCAGCACGAACCGGGCCGGGCCAAGGGCATGGACGATACGCTGCGGTCCTTCGCCGAGACCCCCGCGGGACCCTGGCTGCTCGCGCTGATCGCACTCGGCCTGGCCGCCTTCGGCATGTTCTCCTGGGCCAACGCCCGCTGGCGGAAGGTCTGAGCGGCAGCCGCACCGGGTCGGCTCAGTCGAGTCCGCGGGCGTCCCTGAAACGGGCCAGCCCCTCGGCCAGGCCGACCAACGGCTCCGGATAGTCGCACCGGGCACGCTCCTCGGCCCCCAGCTTCCACGGCTCGTGGACGGCGCCGCCGTCGACACCCGCGAGCTCGGGCACCCAGCGGCGCACGTATGTGCCGTCCGGGTCGTACCGCCTGGCCTGCAGCACCGGGTTGAGCACCCGGTTCGGCCGGCTGTCCGTGCCCGTCCCCGCCATCCACTGCCAGTTGAGCTGATTGTTGGCGATGTCGCCGTCCACCAGCAGATCCAGGAAATGGCGCGCGCCCACGCGCCAGTCCACGTAGAGCGTCTTCACCAGGAAGCTCGACGCGAGCAGCCGCCCCCGATTGTGCATCCAGCCCTCGTGCAGCAGTTGACGCATCGCGGCGTCGACCAGCGGATACCCCGTGCGGCCCTCCCGCCAGGCCGCGATGTCGTCCGCCGCGGACTGCTCGGTGCGCCAGCGGTCGTGCTGCGAGCGGTAGTCGGTGCGGGAGGCCGATGGGCGGGCGGCCAGGACCTGGTGGTGGAACTCCCGCCAGCACAACTGCCGTACGAAGGCCTCCGCGCCCGGCCCGGCCGCGGTGCGGGCCCGGTGGACCAGCTCGGTGGGGGACAGCGTGCCGAAGTGCAGGTGCGGCGAGAGGCGCGAGGTGGCGTCGCCGGCGAGATCGTCGTGGCGCTCCTCGTACTGCCCGAGACCGTGCCGGCGCCATGCTGTGAAGCTCCTGCGTCCTTCTGCCTCCCCACCCTGGGCCAGTCCCGCGGACACCCCCGCGACCCCGGCCCGTGCCGGTGGCGCCGCGGACCGGGGTCCGGCCGGGACCCGCACGGTGCGCGGTGCGTCGAAGGGGGTGCGCTGCGGCGCGTCCGACCAGCGGCGGAAGTACGGCGTGAACACGGCGAAGTGGTCCCGGCCCGCACCCGAGGGGGTCACCGTGCCGGGCGCGACGGCGGTGATCACCGCGTCGTGGACGTGCAGCCGGCAGCCCTGGGACCCCAGCTCCTCGCGCAGCCGCTCCTCGCGTCGCTGGGCGTAGCCGCTGACACCCGCCGCCACGTGGACGTCACCCGCTCCGGTCTCGGAGACGATCCGGCAGACCTCCTCCGCCACGTCCCCCGAGCGGATCACCAGGCGTCCGCCCCGGTCGCGGAGTCCCGCATCCAGGTCCCGGAGGCAGTCGGCGAGGAACGCGCGCCGGTTGGGGGCACCGAAACCTGCGTCCTCGATGGCGTCGTCCAGGACGAACAGCGGGACCACCTCGTCCGCCGCCGCCAGGGCCGCGTGCAGCGGCGGATGGTCGTGCAGCCGCAGATCGGAGGTGAACAGGACGACCGAGACGGTCATACGGACCCACCTGCCGCTCGACGGCCCGCCGCCCGGGAGATGTTGCGCGCCATGCCGCCGAAGACGAAGGCGTGGAACGGCGACACGCTCCACCAGTACGCATGGCCCAGCAGGCCGGCCGGGTGGAACACGGCACGCTGCCGGTAGTGCGCCCGGCCGTCCTCGCCGGGCTCCGCGTACATCTCCAGCCAGGCCAGACCCGGCAGCCGCATCTCGGCGCGCAGCCGCAGCAGATGGCCGGGCTCGATCGCCTCCACGCGCCAGAAGTCCAGCGAGTCACCGACCCGCAGCCGTTGCGCGTCCCGCCGGCCCCGGCGCAGCCCCACCCCGCCGACCAGCCGGTCCAGCCGGCCCCTGACCGCCCACGCCCAGGGGAGCGAGTACCAGCCGTTCTCGCCGCCGATCCCCTCGATGACCCGCCAGAGGGCGTCCGGCGGCGCGTCCACATCGAGCTCGCGCACATCCGTGTACAGGCTGCCGCCCGCCCAGTCGGGGTCGGTGGGCAGCGGATCGCTGGGGATGCCCGGGGTGGACGCCGAGGACCACCGCGTCGTCACCCTCGCCTCGCGCACCCTCTGCAGGGCGAGGGAGAGGGCGGTACCGGAGGAGAACGGCTGACCCGGCCCGTCCGGCACGTGGTCGGCGATGTCGTGCTCGTGGCACACCACCTCGTAGCGCAGGGACTCCGCGAGCGGGCGGGCGATCGACGCCGGAACGGGGGTGATCAGACCGACCCAGTGGCTGGACAGCCCCGGGCTCAGCATCGGCACCGGCAGGATCAGCCGCTTCGGCAGCTTCGCCACCTGTGCGTACTGCTGCATCATGTCCCGGTACGTGAGGACGTCGGGACCGCCGATGTCGAAGGTGCGGTTCACTTCGTCGGGCATGTGCGCGCTGCCCACGAGATAGCGCAGCACGTCCCGGACCGCGATCGGCTGGATCCGTGTCGACACCCAGCTCGGGGTGACCATGACGGGCAGTCGCTCGGTGAGGTAGCGCAGCATCTCGAACGAGGCGGACCCGGATCCGATGATCACTGCCGCGCGCAGCGCGGTCGTCGGCACACCCGAGTCGAGCAGGATGCGGCCGACCTCGGCGCGCGAGCGGAGATGCGGGGACAGCTCCCTCGCGGGCACGTCGGCGGGGGTGAGCCCGCCCAGGTACACGATGCGCCGGACGCCGGCGGCACGGGCCTGCTCGCCGAAGATACGGGCCGCCGTGCGGTCCGTCTTCTCGAAGTCCGGCCCGCTGGTCAGGGCGTGCACCAGGTAGTACGCGACGTCGATGTCCCGCATCGCCGCGCCGATGGACTCATCGTCCGTCACATCGCCCTTGGCCACCTCCACCCTGCTCGCCCACGGGTAGTCCCGCAGCTTCTCGGGGCTGCGCGCCAGGCAGCGTACGGTGTGGCCGGCCTCCAGGAGCTCGGGCACCAGGCGGCCTCCGATGTATCCCGTCGCCCCGGTCACCAGGCACCGCAGCCCGTCGTCGTCGTTCGTGCTCTCCATGGCCTCTCCGATCCGGCTCGGATGTCCTTCGTCCACGGTGTCCCCCCGCGGACCGTTCCGCTTGTCGGAGATCGCGGGCCGGGATACCGGCCGCCGTCGTGGGTGCGCAGCCCGGGCGCGGCCGAAGCGCTGCCGCGGTGCGGCCGGGCGGGTGAGGTGGTGGGAGAGCGGGGCGTATGCCGCGTCCTCAGCGTGCCTCGGGCTTCTCCGTGGCGGTACCCCGGATGACGCCGGGCATGTCAGCCCCGGGACGCGTCCGGTCCGCGGGTATGGAGGAGGAGCCGTCCGCCTTCATGGCTTTCGCCTCGCTCTTGAGGATCCGGGCCGACTTGCCCAGGGAGCGGGCGAGTTCGGGGAGCTTCTTGGCGCCGAAGATCAGGATGACGATGACGAGGAAGATCGCGATCTCGCTGATACCGAACATGACGTCTGTGTCCTCCCCTGACCGGCCGGCTCGGCTGTGCCGGGCGGTCCTCGGTGTCCGGGGACCGCCCGACTGAATCTACAGCACTGTAGTAGCTGATGGCGGGGCGTTCCGGCCCTGCCGCGACGACTTCCGGACGAACCGGCGGGGCGCCGGCCGGACCTCAGTCCTCGCCGCCCTCCTCGTCCTCGTCGCCCTCGAAGAAGTCTCCCACCTCGTCGACGACTTCGGCGGCCACCATGCCCCCCACCACACCCACGGCGAGGCCGGCGGCACCGGCGGCGACGACCGTGCCCATGCCGGGCCCGGAGCGGTGCTCGTGGTCGTCGCCGTGGCCGTACCCGTGTCCGTACGCCCCAGGGGTGCCGTATGCCGCGCGGGTCTCGGTGAGGGCGCGCATCCACGCGTCGACGTCGGCCTTCCAGTCGCGGTCGTGGACCTCGTGGTGTCCGACGGTGAAGTGCCCGACGGCGTCCCCTCCCCCGGAGAAGAGTCCACCCCGCTTGTCCGCCTCCAGGACGACCTCCAGGCCGCCCGGGCCGGCCAGGAAGGTCAGCTCGACCTCGTTGACCTGGTGTGCGTACTGCGGGGCGGGGGAGAGCTCGATCTCCTGGTAGAACGGGAGCTGCTGGCCGGTGCCGCGGACGTGGCCCAGCTCCAGGTCGGCGGACCTGAAGCCGAAGCCCAGCTGCCCGAGTGCCTCGAGGACCGCCTCCTGGGCGGGCAGCGCCCCCACCGTGAGCCGGTCCAGGTCGCCCTTGTCCTTGGCGCCCGCCACCGCGAGCTCCGTGCGCACGCCGAGGACGATGCCGAGGTCCTGGCCGTAGAGCGCGGTGACCGGGGTCTCCCACGGCAGCACCACGTCGAAGGGCACCGTGACCTCGGCGCCCTCCGGAAGGACGAAGGCACCGCCGACCGTGAAGCGCTCGAAGGCGACCGTCCCCTCCGACTCGACCTCCTCGTGCTCGGCCTCGACGCGGGCGACCAGCTCCAGGGTGATGTGCTCGATCGTGAAGTCGGCGCTGCCGCCCGTCAGGCGGACCTCGCCGCTCAGGCTGCCGCCCGGCAGAGCGGTCGCGGTCTCCAGGACCGTGTCCACGGTCGGGCCGCCGACGCCGAGTGAGCCGAGCAGCTTCTTGAACACCATCGTGGCGTTCACTCCTTCTTCCGTACGCGGGAAACGCGTTCAGTCGCGTCTCTACACAACTGTAGAAGCATAGGGGGGAGATGATCGACGAACGCCCTATTATGGTGCGGTGGACAGTGCAGACGACGCTCGCGACGGATCACGTGCGGACGCGTCCGCCGGCCCGGGGCTCCAGGCCCTCGCGGTGGAGCTGCGCCGGATGAGCGGTGAGATCAACCGTCTGGTCCACTCCTTCGCGCACACCCAGGGGCTGCACGCCACGGACGTCCAGGCGCTCGGGGCGATCCTGGACGCGGACGAGCCGCTGACCCCGGGCCGGCTGCGCGACCATCTGGGGCTGTCCTCCGGGGCGGTCACCGCCTGTCTGGACCGGCTGGAGCGCGCCGGTCACATCCGGCGCTCGCGGGACAGTGCCGACCGGCGTGTCGTGCACCTGCACTACGAGCCCACGGCCAGGGCCGCCGCCCGCTCGTTCTTCATGCCCCTCGCCGAAGCAGCGTCGGGGGCCCGCAGGGCGTCCGACGCGCAGGAGCTGGCCGCCGCGCTGCGCTTCCTCGCCCGTATGAATGAGGAACTGGCCCGGATGCAACCCCCCGGGCGCTGATTCACCCCTTCTGGTCATGGCCGGGCCGCCTCGGGGCAGTCGGGTGGCAAAAGCACGCTAATATATTTCAATCATTGAGATACTCGATGATTGAAATAGTTTCCCCCGACCCGGGAGCACCATGCCCATCGCATCGAGGCCGGTCCGCTGGCTCATCCCCGTATTTCTCGTCGTGGTATGGCTGGCCGTAGGCGGCTCGCTCGGCTCGTACGCCGGGAAGCTGGGCGAAGTGGCCACCAACGACCAGGCCTCCTTCCTCCCGCAGAGCGCCGAGTCCACCCGGGTCGTGGAGGAGCAGGAGCCGTTCAGCCGACAGGAGACCGTGCCGGCCATCGTGGTCTGGACATCGGACAAGGACGGTGCCGAGCTCGGACCGGAGGCACTGCAGGCGGCCACGGCGGCCCTGGCCTCGCTCAAGGGCGGGCCGGGGGTGGCGGGTGAGGTGTCCCCGGCGCTGCCGGCGAAGGACGGCCAGGCCCTTCAGGGCATCGTCCAGCTGGACTCCGGCCTCGAGGAGGAACTCCCCGACACGGTCGCGCGGATCCAGAAGGCGGCCGACGGGGTACCCGGAACGCAGGCCCAGGTCGCGGGCCCCGCAGCCAGTCAGGCGGACCTCTCCGAAGCCTTCGCCGGAATCGACGGCATCCTGCTCGGTGTCGCCCTGGTGACCGTGCTGGTCATCCTGCTGCTGGTCTACCGGAGCGTGCTGCTGCCGCTGGCCATCATCCTCGGGGCCGTGTTCTCCCTGGGTGTGGCCTGCGCGATCGTGTACGTCCTGGCCGATCACGACATCGTCCGGGTCGACGGCCAGGTGCAGGGAATCCTGTCGATCCTCGTCATCGGCGCCGCCACCGACTACGCCCTCCTGCTCACCGCGCGGTTCCGCGAGGAACTCGGCCGCCACTCCGACCGGTGGACCGCGATGCGCGCCGCGCTGCGCGAGTCCATCGGACCGATCGTCGCCAGTGCCGCAACCGTCGCCCTGGGGCTTCTCGCACTGCTCCTCAGCGACCTGACCAACAACCGCGCACTCGGTCCGGTGGGCGCCATCGGCATCGTCTGCGCCGTTCTGAGCACGCTCACCTTCCTGCCCGCCGTCCTGGTCCTCCTCGGCCGGACCGCCTACTGGCCGGCCAAGCCCAAGGAGGGCGAGGCCGTATCCGGTTCGTCGGGGATCTGGGCGCGGATCGCCGCCCTCGTCGACCGTGCCCCGCGCAAGGTGTGGGGCATCACCCTGGTCGTCCTGCTCGCCTGCGCCGCCTTCGTGCCGACGCTCAACTCGAAGGGCGTGCCCCTCGAGGAGATCTTCGTCAACGACGCGCCGTCCGTCGCCGCCCAGCAGACCCTGAGCAAGCACTTCCCCGGCGGATCGGGCAGCCCCGCCGTGATGATCGCGGGCGCGGGTCAGGCCGAGAAGGTGGTCGAGGCCGCCGAAGGGGTCGAAGGCGTCGCGGACGTCTCCGTGGTGACCGCCTCCGGACGGCCGGGTGACGGGGAACCGCTCGTCGTGGACGGCCGGGTGCGCATCGACGCCACCCTGACGAGCGCCGCCGACAGCGACGAGGCCAAGGAGACCGTCACGCGCCTGCGCGACGCGGTGCACGCGGTGCCCGGCGCGGATGCGCTGGTCGGTGGAACCTCCGCACAGCAGTACGACACCCAGAAGACCGCGGAACACGACCGCACCCTCATCGTGCCGGTCGTCCTCCTGATCATTCTGGTCATTCTCATCGGGCTCCTCCGCTCCCTGCTGATGCCCCTCCTCCTCGTCGCGACGGTGGCCCTCAACTTCCTGGCCACCCTCGGGATCTCGTCGCTGGTCTTCCAGCACGTGTTCGGTTTCAGCGGCACGGACTCCTCCGTACCGCTGTACGGATTCGTCTTCCTCGTCGCCCTCGGGGTCGACTACAACATCTTCCTCATGTCCCGGGTCCGGGAGGAGTCCCTGATCCACGGCACCCGGCAGGGCGTGCTGCGCGGGCTGACGACCACGGGCGGGGTCATCACCTCGGCCGGTGTCGTCCTGGCGGCCACCTTCGCCGCGCTGGGCGTGATCCCGCTGGCGTTCCTGGTCCAGATCGCGTTCATCGTCGCCTTCGGCGTCCTGCTCGACACCCTCGTCGTCCGCTCGCTCCTGGTGCCCGCCCTGGTCAGGGACATCGGACGGGTCGCGTGGTGGCCGGGCAAGCTGAGCCGGGAGCCGGAAGTGCCTGCCGGTCACCACGGTCCCGGAGCGGAGCCCGCGGAGCGCCCCGCTTCCTGAAGCGGCGGGCGCCACGGCAAGGCCCGTGCGTGAGCCGTGAACGACCCTGAAGTGTCCCAGTGAGACATGTGTCCCACTGGGACACTTCTGGGTGTACGCTGCATCTGTGAACCGGACAGGAGACGTTCCCGAACGGCGCAGCCGGAAGGCGCGCAGGACTCGGGACGCGCTGGCGCAGGCCGCGTTCGAGCTGGTGCTCGAACGGGGGGTGCGCCATGTGACGGTCGAGGAGATCGCGCAGGCGGCCGACGTCGACCGGCGCACCTTCAGCCGCCACTTCCCGAACAAGGAGGCCGCTGCCCTCGACGCGGTACGGGGCGGCGGCGACCGGATCAACCGGGCGCTCCGCGCGCGGCCCGCCGCCGAACCACCGCTCACCGCCTATCGACGAGCCGTCCTCGACTGGCTCGACGACCCCGGCGCCGAGCCCTGGCACCAGCGGCCGCGCATCTTCGAGCTGCTGGTCATGGCCGAGGAGGAACCCACTCTGTACGCGGCGTACCACCACATCCGTGTGGACGCCCAGGAGGAGTCGGTCGCGATCATCGCGCAGCGGCTCGGCGTCGACCCGCTGCGGGACATCCGTCCCGCCGTGGCCGTCGCCGCGGGAGCCGGTGCGCTGCTCGCAGCCCAGGCGGCATGGGTCCGCGGTGGCCGGCCGGCCGCTCTGCCCGAGTTCGTCGTACACGCCTTCGACGCCCTCTCCGGAGACCTGCAGGAATCCCCGCAGGACGGGTCGGCGCCCCACAGCACCACGCAAGGAAGCACATCATGAGCACCAACCTCCCCACCGCCTACGAGGCGGAGTTCACCGGCAAGGTCGCCCTCGTCACCGGCGGTGCCTCCGGCATCGGCCTGGCCGTCTCCCGTCGGCTGGCCGCGAGCGGAGCGGCAGTCGTCGTCGCCGACTACGACGAGGAGAGCGCCCGCAAGGCCACCGCCGAGCTGGAGGCCACCGGAGCCCGCGCGGCCGCCGTCGCCCTGGACGTCACCGACCCCGCATCCGTCGAGGCCGGCGTGCGGTTCGCCGTCGACACGTTCGGCGCCCTGCACCTCGCCGTCAACAACGCCGGAATCGGCGGGCCCGCCCTGCCCACCGGCGAGTACGGCATCGAGGACTGGAACAAGGTCGTCGCCACCAACCTCAGCGGCGTCTTCTACTCGATGCGCTACGAGCTCCCGGCCCTCCTCGCCGCGGGCGGAGGTGCCGTCGTCAACATCTCGTCGATCCTCGGCACCAACGGCTTCGCGAACTCCCCGGCCTACGCCGCCGCCAAGCACGGCGTCGTCGGCCTCACCAAGACCGCCGCGCTCGAGTACGCCGCACAGGGCGTCCGCATCAACGCCGTCGGTCCCGGCTTCATCGACACCCCGCTGCTCCGCAACACCGACGGTCCGGCCCGCGACCACCTGATCTCGCTGCACCCGGCGGGCCGCCTCGGCACGTCGGAGGAGGTCGCCGAGCTCACGGCCTTCCTGCTCTCCGACCGCGCTTCCTTCATCCACGGCAGCTACCACCTGGTGGACGGCGGCTACTCCGCGTCCTGAACCCCGACTGGCGCACAGGAACCACGGGGGGCACAAAGGTAAGAGGGACAACGAAGGAGATCCATGAAAGCCGTCCAGTACCGTGCCGTCGGCGCCGCCCCCGAGGTCGTCGAGATCCCGAAGCCCGTACCGGGTCCCGGCCAGATCCTGCTGAAGGTCACGGCCGCCGGCGTCTGCCACTCCGACATCGCCGTGATGAGCTGGCCCGCCGAGGAATTTCCCTACGAACTCCCGCTCACCCTCGGCCACGAGGGCGTCGGGACGGTCGCCGCACTCGGCGAGGGGGCCCAGGGCGTGTCGGTCGGCGACTCCGTGGCCGTCTACGGCCCCTGGGGCTGCGGTACCTGCGTGAACTGCGCGGAGGGCCGGGAGAACTACTGCCTGCGCGCCGCCGACCTCGGCATCAACCCGCCCGGACTGGGCAACCCGGGTGCCATGGCCGAGTACATGATCGTCGACGACGCCCGTCATCTGACGCCGATCGGTGACCTGGACCCCGTCAAGACGGTCTCGCTGACGGACGCCGGACTCACCCCGTACCACGCGATCAAACGCTCGCTGCCGAAGCTGCTGCCCGGCGCCACCGCGGTGGTCATCGGCACCGGAGGCCTCGGCCACGTCGCCATCCAACTGCTCCGGGCCATGACAGCGGTCCGGGTCATCGCCCTCGACGTCACCGAGGAGAAGCTCGCCCTCGCCCGTACGGTCGGCGCCCACGAGACGGTGCTCTCCGACGAGCACGCGGCCGCCAAGGTCCGCGAGCTCACCGGAGGCATCGGCGCCAAGGTCGTGTTCGACTTCGTCGGTGCCCCGCCGACCGTGCAGACGGCCGGTGCGGTCGCCTCCATCGACAGCGACATCACCATCGTCGGCATCGGCGGCGGCATGCTGCCCGTCGGCTTCGGGGTCCTGCCGTTCTCCACCTCGGTCTCCGCTCCGTACTGGGGCTCCCGCAAGGAACTCGCCGAGGTGATCGAACTCGCCCACGCCGGTGCGGTCGACGTGCACGTCGAGACCTACTCCATCGACGAGGCCCCGCTCGCCTACGAACGGCTGCACGCCGGGAAGATCAACGGACGCGCGGTCATTCTGCCCAACGGCTGACAGGGACGGACCCGGCAACACGGAACACGGCCGCGGGCCGCCCCGTCACGGGGGCGGCCCGCGGCCGTCGCCATGCTCCACGGCCGAGGCCGGCGTGCGGGTGCCGGAGGCCACCGACCGGCGCGGAGCGGGCCGAGCGTCGTGCCGCCGCTGCCCGCCGCCCCGCGGAATCCTTGCCGGACGGGCCCGCGACAGCGGCCCGAACAGGCTTTCGTGCCTGCATCTGGTCCATACCAGACCCTTGACACGGGTAGCGTTCACTTCTTAAATCACGTAGTGAAGTAAGTCCCCCTCAGGGCGAGTCGTCACCGCCCACTCCTGGTCGGCGCAGTACGAACCTGAATCGGCACCCGTTCCGTTCAAGCCTGTCATGCACATGGCTTGTGGGTGTACCCCCACACGTTCCTCGAAGGGAGACCCATGGACGCCTCACGCCTTCCCCGGCGCCTGCTCTCGTCCCTCGTCTCGGTCCTCGCTCTCGCCACGCTCTCCACCGGCATGGCGCAGGGAGCACCCGCGCCCGTGGAGAAGCCTCCGGCGTCCACGGCCGCCGCGGCGGCCGCCGTCACCTTCGCCGACGAGTTCGACGGGCCCGCGGGCTCTGCCGTCGACGGCTCGAAATGGCAGACCGAGACCGGCGACAACGTCAGCAACCACGAGCGGCAGTACTACACCGCGGGCAACCGCAACGCCGTCCTCGACGGCCAGGGGAATCTGGTCATCACCGCCCGTCGTGAGAACCCGGGCAACTACCAGTGCTGGTACGGGCGGTGCGAGTACACCTCCGCACGGCTGAACACCGCCGGCAGGTTCACCACGACGTACGGCAAGATCGAGGCCAGGATGAAGATCCCGCGCGGCCAGGGCATATGGCCCGCGTTCTGGATGCTGGGCAACGACATCGGCCAGGTCGGATGGCCCAACTCCGGTGAGATCGACATCATGGAGAACGTCGGCTTCGAGCCGGGCACCGTCCACGGCACCCTGCACGGCCCCGGCTACTCCGGCTCGGGCGGCATCGGCGCCGGCTACACCCTGCCCGGCGGTCAGGCGTTCGCCGACGCCTTCCACACCTTCGCCGTCGACTGGAGCCCCGAGGCGATCACCTGGTCCGTCGACGGCACCGTGTACCAGCGGCGCACCCCCGCCGACCTCGGCGGACGGCAGTGGGTCTTCAACAAGCCCTTCTTCCTGATCCTCAACCTCGCGGTCGGCGGCTACTGGCCCGGAGACCCCGACGGCAGCACGGTCCTCCCGCAGCAGCTCCTGGTCGACTACGTCCGGGTGAGCACCGACAGCGGCCAGCCCGGTGGAGGCGGTCCCGTCACGGGCCTCGCCGGCAAGTGCATGGACGTGGCCGGGGCCAACAGCGCCAACGGCACACCCGTGCAGCTCTACGACTGCAACGGCACCGCCGCCCAGCGCTGGACCGTCGGCTCCGACGGCACGCTGCGCGCGCTCGGCAAGTGCCTCGACGTGGCGTCGGGCGGAACGGCGGACGGTACGCCCGTGCAGCTCTACGACTGCAACGGCTCCGCCGCCCAGAAGTGGGCCGTCCCCGCTGCCCGCGACATCGTCAATCCCCAGGCGAACAAGTGCCTGGACGTGAGCGGCAACAACTCGGCCAACGGCACCCGGCTGCACATCTGGACGTGCACCGGGGCGGCCAACCAGAAGTGGACGGTGACGCGATGACGACCGGGCTCCCGCGCAGGCCCGCGGTGCGCGGGGCCCTGGGCTTGACGGCCGCCGCCGTTCTCCTCACGGGGCTCACCGGTGCGACTTCCGCACCATTCTCGGCTAGGCCCAGCAGCGCCGTCCGGCCCGGCTGACCTTCTGGTCGGTCAACCGTGACCGGCCCTGCACCGGCGGCGGCGCGGACACCTGCTCGGGCGTTTCCCAGCAGCCGTGGGACTTCACCCGTGTCCTCGCCCAGTACACCGGCTGACCGTCCCCGCCCGCCCCCGCCCTTCACGCCCCCCACAACCCGCCGCCCCGCCGGCACAGGAGAAGACGTGCTCCGATTCCCCCGACCACCCCTGGGCGGCCGCCGCCCGTCACCGAGCAGGATCACCGGGCCCTGGATCGCCGCCTTCGTGGCCGCGACCACGGCCGCCTCGATCCTCACCGCCGTCCAGCCCGCCCGGGCCGCGACGCCGGAGGCCGCACCGGCAGCCGCCGCCGCCCTGCCCACGAGCTGGTCGACGGTGGTGAACGCGGGCAGCGGCAAGTGCCTGGACGCCCGCGCCGCCGCGACCGCCAACGGCACGGCGGTCCAGCAGTACGCCTGCAACAACAGCACCGCCCAGGAGTGGAGCTTCACGCCGACCGCCGACGGATTCGTACGGATCAACAACCGCAACGACGCCCAGCAGGTCGTGGACGTCAGCGACACGTCCTCGGCCGACAACGCGGCTGTCCACCTGTGGACGTACGGCGGTGGGAACAACCAGCAGTGGCAGGCCGTCGACGAGGGCGGCGGTGCCTACCGCTTCGTCAGCCGGCACAGCGGCAAGTGCCTCGACGTCCCGTCCGCCTCGACCGCCGACAGCGTCCAGCTCGTGCAGTACACCTGCAACGGCTCGGCGGCCCAGCGCTTCCAGGTGGCGCCCGTGAACACCCCACCCGGGGACGTCGACCTCGGTCCCAACGTCGTCGTCCTCGACCCCTCGATGCCGTCGTCCGCGATCCAGAGCCGACTGAACTCGATCTTCCAGCAGCAGGAGACGAACCAGTTCGGCTCCCAGCGCTACGCGGTCATGTTCAAGCCGGGGACGTACAGCAACGACGTCAACGTCGGCTTCTACACGCAGGTCCTCGGCCTCGGACAGTCGCCCGACTCGGTCACGATCAACGGCGCGGTGCACGTGGAGGCGGACTGGTTCCCACCGCAGAACGCCACCCACAACTTCTGGCGCGGTGCCGAGAACCTGTCGGTCAACCCGACGGGCGGCACCGACCGGTGGGCCGTGTCACAGGCGTCCGGATACCGCCGCATGCATGT
Organism: Streptomyces clavifer; assembly: GCA_014651175.1. Classification (GTDB taxonomy): domain Bacteria; phylum Actinomycetota; class Actinomycetes; order Streptomycetales; family Streptomycetaceae; genus Streptomyces; species Streptomyces clavifer. The sequence goes on from BMWJ01000016.1 coordinate 103,237, forward strand.
CCGCGGCAACCTGGAGCTGAGTGACGGCGGCTGGTCCAGCGGCGGATTCATGGCCGACAGCAAGGTCGACGGTCAGGTGCGCTCCGGCACCCAGCAGCAGTGGCTGACCCGGAACTCCCAGCTCGGCAGCTGGACCGGCTCCAACTGGAACATGGTCTTCGTCGGCAGCCAGGGCGTGCCCGGCAACACGTTCCCGAACCCGCCCCACACCACGGTGGCCCAGACCCCGACCGTGCGGGAGAAGCCCTTCCTGTACGTCGACGGCGCGGGCGCCTACAAGGTGTTCGTCCCCGCCGTGCGGACGGCCTCCTCGGGCACCAGCTGGGCGAGCGGCAACGCCGCGGGCAGCTCGCTCGGCCTGGACCGGTTCTTCGTCGTCAAGGCGGGCGCGACCGCCGCGCAGATCAACGCCGCACTGGACGCGGGTAAGAACCTGCTGGTCACACCGGGTGTCTACCGTCTGAACCAGACGCTGCGGGTGACGCGCCCCGACACCGTCGTGCTCGGCCTGGGGCTCGCCACGTTCATCCCCGACAACGGCGTCACCGCGATGACGGTCGCCGATGTCGACGGTGTGAAGGTCGCCGGGGTCCTCTTCGACGCCGGGACCACCAACTCCCGGACGCTGATGGAGGTCGGCCCGGCCGGGGCCGCAGCGGACCACACGGCGAACCCCACCTCACTGCACGACGTCTACTTCCGGGTCGGCGGAGCGGCCGTGGGCAGGGCGACCACCAGCCTCGTGGTCAACAGCGACGACGTCATCGGCGACCACCTGTGGATCTGGCGCGGTGACCACGGAAGCGGCATCGGCTGGAACACCAACACGGCGGACACGGGACTCGTCGTGAACGGCGACGACGTGACCATGTACGGCCTGTTCGTCGAGCACTACCAGAAGCACCAGACCGTCTGGAACGGCAACGGCGGCCGGACCTACTTCTACCAGAACGAGATGCCCTACGACCCGCCGAACCAGGCCGCCTGGATGAACGGCTCCACCCAGGGCTGGTCGGCGTACAAGGTCGCGAACTCCGTCACCAGCCACCAGGCGTACGGGCTCGGCAGCTACTGCTTCTTCAACGTGGACCCGGGCGTGACCGCCGAGCGGGCCTTCGAGGTCCCCGATCACCCGAACGTGCGCTTCCAGAACATGGTGACCGTGTCGCTCGGCGGCACCGGGACCATCCGGCACGTCATCAACGGCAGGGGCGGCCCCTCCAACGCGTCCACCAACGTGGCCAACCTGGTGAGCCACCCGTGAGGCGGCTCGCGATACGGCTGCTGGTCCTGCTGGCGACGGTGCTGGGGCTGACCGCCGCCCCGGCCCACGCCTCAGCCGCGCCCCGGGCTGCGGCGCCCTTCAAGGTGGTCGCCTTCTACAACGGCACCTGGGACGCCGCACACATCGACTTCGTCAAGGAAGCCAACGCGTGGTTCCCGCGGGCCGCAGCGGAGAACGGCTTCACCTACACGGCGACGACCGACTGGCAACTGCTCGCGAACGGAGGGGTGAACGACTACCAGGTCGTCCTGTTCCTGGACGACGCACCCAAGACGGCCGCCCAGCGGTCCGGATTCGAGCGCTACATGCGCGCCGGCGGCGGGTGGATGGGCTTCCACTCCTCGGCGTTCACCACCGATGCCGGGTCCTGGCCGTGGTACCACCACACGTTCCTCGGCAGCGGGAACTTCAGGAGCAACACCTGGGGGCCGACGTCGGCGGTGCTGCGCACGGACGACCGCACGCACCCCTCGACCACCGGACTCCCCGCTACGTTCACCTCGGCGGTCAGCGAGTGGTACAGCTGGTCCGGCGATCTGCGGGCCAACCCGGACATCAGGATCCTGGCGTCGGTCGACCCCACGAGCTTCCCTCTCGGGACGGACCCGAACCAGTCCTGGTACAGCGGGGACTACCCCCTCGTGTGGACCAACGCCCGGTACCGGATGCTGTACGCGAACTTCGGGCACAACGCCATGGACTACGCCTCGGGCACACGGCTCTCCACGACGTTCGCGAGCCCCACGCAGAACCGCTTCCTCCTCGACGGGCTCAAGTGGCTCGGTGGAGCGGCGGGGGGTCCCGCGCCGGAGGATCCGATATCCGGGACGGCGTGGTACTCACTGGCCGGCGACGCGAGCGGTGCCTGCGTCGACGCGCGTGCGGCGGCCACGGCCAACGGCACAGCCGTCCAGCAGTACACGTGCAACGGGACCCTCGCCCAGCAGTTCCAGTTCCGTGCCACCGACGGCGGATACAGCAGGATCGCGATCCGCGGCAACCCGCAGCAGGTCATCGACGTCGCCGGCGTGTCGACCGCCGACAACGCCCCGTTGCAGCTGTGGTCCTACGGAGGCACCGGGAACCAGCAGTGGCTACCGGTGCGCGAGGCCTCCGGGAGCTACCGCTTCACCGCACGGCACAGCGGCAAGTGCCTGAGCACGACGGGAGGTACGGCCGACGGCGTGCAGCTGGTGCAGCGGGCCTGCGACGGTTCGACCGCGCAGAGCTTCCGCCTCGCCGCCCGGCCCTGAGGCACCGCACCGGGACCTCACGTCCCAACGCTCCGGCCCTCACGTCCTGAGGGACGGTTCCGCCGCCCGGGAGCACCGTCCCGGGCGGCGGAACCACGTCCCGCCTCAGCCGACCCGGGTCAGATGGACGAGGGTGCTGGCCCAGTCCCCGGGCGGCAGGCCGAGGGCCAGTCCGTAGTCCTCCAGTACGGCCCCGTGGTGGACGGCACCGGTACGGGTGTCGCGGTAGCGCGCCCCCGGGTCGAGACCCCGTAGCCGGACCGGACGCACGGGGGCTCCGTGCCTGTGCGTGCACCGCCAGGCCAGCAGCATGGTCTCGCCGGCGTCCGCGGCGGCGTACTGCACGACCGTGGTCTCCTCGCCCTCCGGGCCCGAGAGCCGGTGCAGGGCCCCGTGCTGCACCAGGTGTCGTACGGCCTTGTACTCGGCCACGAAGGCGGCCGCCCCGGTCATCTCCTCCTCGGACCAGGCGTGCAGATCGCCCCCGATGGCCAGGAGGCCCGCCATGGCGACGTGGAACCGGAAGCGCAGCGGGACGTGCCGGTGGGTCAGCTGGTTGGGCACGTCGGTGACCCAGGCGCCCATGGTGCGCGCCGGATAGATCTGGCCGAAACCGTGCTGGATCGAGATCCGGTCCATGGCATCGGTGTTGTCCGACGTCCAGACCTGGTCGGTACGGGCCAGGATGCCGAGATCGATCCGGCCGCCGCCGCCGCTGCAGGACTCGATGCGCAGGCCCGGGTGCCGGGCGCGGAGCCGGTCGATGATGGAGTACAGGTGGTGCACGTACCGCGCCCACAGCCGGTCGTGCCCCTCCGTCCCGTCCGGCCAGCCCGCCTCGCTGAAGGCGCGGTTCATGTCCCACTTCAGGAAGTCGATGCCGTGCTCGGTGACGAGGCGGTCGAGCCAGTCGTACGTGAACTCGGCGACATCGGCCCGGGCGAGGTTGAGGACCAGCTGGTTGCGCAGTTCGGTACGTGAGCGGCCCGGGACGTGCAGGACCCAGTCGGGGTGCGCCCGGTACAGGTCGCTGTCCGGGTTGACCATCTCGGGCTCCACCCACAGGCCGAACCTCATCCCCAGGCGGCGCACTTCCGTCACCAGCGGGCCGAGACCACCGGGGAAGCGGTCCGGGGACGGGGTCCAGTCGCCGAGGCCGGCACGGTCGCTGCGGCGGCCCCCGAACCAGCCGTCGTCCAGCACGTACAGCTCGACGCCCAGGCGCGCGGCGCGCGCGGCGAGCGCCATCTGGCCCGCTTCGTCCACATCGAACCCGGTGGCCTCCCAGGAGTTGTAGAGCACGGGAGCCGTCTCGTCCCCGTGCGGCAGGACGTGCGAACGGATGTGGTCGTGCCAGGCGCGGGTGGCGGCACCGAACCCACCCTCGCTGAACAGGCCGGCGAAGACCGGGGACACGAACTCCTCGCCCGGCCGCAGCGGAACGACCGTGCCGTCGTGCCCGGCGCCACCGGTGAGACCCGCCCGGCCGTCGGGGGTGCGCTGCGCGGTGATGCGCCAGGTGCCGCTCCAGGCCAGGGCGGCGCTCCACACCCTGCCCTGGTGCTCCGTGGTGCCGCCGTCGTCGAGCATCACCCACGGGTTGGCGTGATGGCTCGTGGTGCCGCGCCGGCTCGTCAGGACGGTCTCGCCGTGGGGGAGCGGTTGCCTGTGCAGCAGGCTCTCCGCCGACCACTGCCCGGTGACGTGGCTGAGGCGGTAGCCGGGCAGGGCGGGCAGGGACCAGGCCGCGGAGTCCGCGCGGAGCAGACGCACCGGGCGGTCACCGTCGTTGCGCACGGTGACGTGGCGCTCGATGACGTCGCTGTCCTCCCGGACGCGGTAGTGCAGGACCGTCCGCAGCGGATGGAGCCGGTCCCGGAAGGCGAGTCGGAGCTCGTGGACCCCCGGCTCGGGCCGGTGGACGCGGTGTTCCTCCGGCTGCCACTCGAAGGCCCGGGAACCGTCGGCGAACCGGACCTGCAGCGAAGGAGGGCCGTAGCGGGCGCCGCCGTCCACGGGAAGTTCCTCGCCGACCCCGGACGTCCCCTCGAAGCTGCTCGCGGGCACAGCCGGAGCTGTGGCGAGCTCTGCCGCCTGAGCCGGGGTCAGCCGTGGCCCCCAGGCCACATGGCACGGGGCCCCGGTCCCGTCCACCCGCACCGCGTACGAGGTGCGTGGGGTGCGGATCAGCCAGATCCCGGTGTCCGGGTCGTAGGAGATCACCGTCGTGGTCCTCACTCGAGAGCGTTGCGCAGTCAGGTGCCACCCAAGCGCCACCTTGGAAGATCTGTCAATCCCCTCACCTGGGCTTCGTTCATGTGGGTGTGAAGTGGTGGGGAGGGGAGTTCGAAGGAGAGGACTTCTTTCATTGACAACAGAAAAGAATGAACCGTAGATTCCCCGCCATGCGAACGACCCTCCCCGAGGCGTTCCCGGCCCACACGCCGGCCGTCCCGCAGATCTTCACCATCGTGCTCTCCCACGGGCCTGTGACGCGTGCGGAGATCGCCCGGCGGGCGGGCGTCTCCCCGGCGGCGGTGACGAAGGCCGTCCGGCCGCTCATCGAAGCCGGCTACCTCGTGGAGGAGGCGGGTGAGGATCTCCCTCCGGCTCTCGGACGGCCGGCCAACGCCCTGCGGGTCGACGGGGGGCGCGCCCTGTTCATCGGCGTCAAGGTCACCGGTGACTCCGCCATCGCGGTCCTGACCGACCTGCGCTGCCGCATCCGCGTCACCCGCCGGGCGTCCCTCGACGACCGGTCGCCCGACGGCGTGCTGGCCACGACCGGTGAACTCGTCACGGAACTGCTCGTCGAGGCCGAGGGGTTCGGGGTCCAGGTCAGGGGCATCGGCTTCGCGGTATCGGGGGATGTGGTGCGCACCGACGGCACCGTGCGCTACTCGCCCTTCCTGGACTGGCGCGACGTACCGCTCGGGGAACGGGCCGCCGCGGCCACCGGGCTCCCGGTCACCGTCGAGAACGATGTGCGGGCCCTCACCGTGGCCGAGCAGTGGTTCGGAGCCGGTGCGGGCCTCACCGACTTCGCACTGGTGACGGTCGGCGCGGGCATCGGCTGCGGTCTCGTCGTCGGGGGCCGGGTCGTCTCGGGAGCCCACGGCGTGGCCGGTGAGATCGGGCACCTCTCCATCGATCCGACGGGCCCGCCGTGCCACTGCGGCAACCGCGGCTGCGTGGAGGCGATCGCCTCCGACCCGGCGATCGTGCGCGAGGTCCGGGCCCGCACCGGTATCCACGTGGCGGATGCGGCCGAGGCCCTGGCCCTGGCCCGCGGCGGCGACACGGCGGCACGCCAGGTGTACGCGCGAGCGGGCGAGGCGATCGGGCGGGCCATCGGGTCACTTGTCAATCTGCTGGGCCCGGAGCGCGTGATCATCTCCGGCGAAGGCCTCGCCGCCCACGACCTGTTCGCCGACCGGATCCAGGACGCCTTCACCGTCTCCGCCTTCGGCACGGCGGCTCGGTGCGAGGTCAGCACGCACCCGCTGCCCTTCGAGGCATGGGCGCGGGGGGCCGCGGCCACCGCCATCCAGTCCTTCATCGGCTCGGACTCGCGCTCGGGCGGCAGCGGGTGGCGATGAGCGGCGGAGTCCCGGTACGCGGCTCCACCGCCCGCTCCCCGTCGCGCGAAGTTCGCAGCGGAGGCGAGCGAATGCCACCATGGGATTCATGCTACGCAAGGCGCTGATCGTCACTGACATGATCAACAGTTACGATCACCAGGATGCCGAGCTTCTCCTCGAATCGGCAGAGCGCGCGGTTCCCGTCATCACGGAGCTGCTGCGGGCGGCGCGGGCGAACGGCACCCCGGTGATCTACGCCAACGACAACTTCGGCGAATGGCGGTCCCACCACGGGGAGATCGTGGAGAAGGCGCTCTCCGGCGCGCGGCCCGATCTGGTCGAACCCCTGCAGCCGGACGAGAAATCGCTTTTCGTGGTGAAAGCCAGACACTCGATCTTCTATGAAACACCCCTCCCATATCTGCTTGACCAGCTGGGGGTCAACCATCTCGTCCTCTGTGGTCAGGTGACCGAGCAATGCATTCTCTACTCGGCGCTCGATGCGCATATCCGTCACATAGGTCTTACGATTCCTGAGGAGGCAGTGGCCCATATCCATCCGGATCTCGCGCAGGCGGCCCTTCGGATGATGGAGCGGAACATGGGTGCCCGGGTATGCGCTGCCGAGGCGGTCGTATTCTGATCCCCGGGGCGCAGCGCCGCACCGCTTCCGTGCACAGCCGCCGATGGAGGAGGGAGCGGGTATGACACGTGCCGCTCTGTTCGATGTGGACGGGACCCTCGTGGACACCAACTACCTCCACGTGGTGTCGTGGTGGGAGGCGTTTCGGCAGGCGGGCCACACGGTGCCGACGACCGCGGTGCACCAGGCCATCGGGCTCGGCTCCGGCGACCTCGTCGAGCACCTCCTCGGCCCGGACCGGGACCGCGAGCAGGACGCGCGGATCAGCGCCGTGCACTCGGCTCTGTACGCCACGTACTTCGAACGGCTGGCACCGCTGGAAGGGGCCGCGGACCTCCTGCGCACCCTGTCCGCACGGGGCTGGACGGTGGTTCTGGCCACATCCGCCACCGGTTTTGAGCTCACCTCCCTGAGGGCGGCCCTCGGGGCCGACGACGCCATCGCCGACACGGCGAGCGCCGACGACGTCGACGAGGGGAAACCCGCTCCGGAGCCGATCCGGCACGCGATGGAGCTCGCCGGTGCGAGCAGCGGCGAGACGGTGTACGTCGGCGATTCCGTATGGGACATGAAGGCGGCGACCAGCGCCTCGGTGGCCGCTGTCGGGCTCCTGTCGGGCGGAATCCCCCGGGCCGACCTCGAACGTGCCGGGGCGGTGGAGGTCTACAGCGGTCCCGCAGATCTCCTCTCCCGCCTAGACACCGGCGTCATCGCCCGCATCGGCGCGGCTGCCTGACGCGGGCGTGGCGGCAGCGGGACGGGACGCGCTCCGCGCGCCGGACGTCCGATCGCTGGGCCATTGATCTGAACGTGCGTTTCGGCAGCGCACAATCGGAAACTCGTCACCTATGGTGCAATTCGGATACACGATGATGACCGAACAGGCCGGGCCCAGGGCGCTCGTCGACGACGTGGTCGCCGCGGAGCGTGCCGGTTTCGACTTCTCCGTCACCTCGGACCACTACTTTCCCTGGCTGGAGTCACAAGGACACGCCCCGTACGCATGGAGCGTGCTCGGCGCGGCCGCGCAGGCCACGTCCAGCATCGGGCTGATGACGTATGTGACCTGCCCGACCGTTCGCTACCATCCCGCGCTCGTCGCGCAGAAGGCGGCGACGCTGCAACTGCTCTCCGCGGGGAGGTTCCGGCTCGGGCTGGGTTCGGGCGAGAACCTCAACGAGCACGTCGTCGGTGCGGGGTGGCCGGCCGCGAACGTGCGGCTGGAGATGCTCGAAGAGGCAGTGGAGATCATCGGTGCCCTCTTCGACGGTGGATACGTCAGTCGGCACGGCACCCACTTCGACGTCGACAACGCCAAACTGTGGGACCTGCCCGAGGTGCGCGTACCCCTCGGCATCGCGGTGTCGGGCGAGCGGTCGTGCGCGATCGCGGGCCGCCTGGCCGACCTCGTCATCGCCACTGAACCCAAACCGGAACTGCTGGCGGACTTCGACCGGCACGGCGGTGCGCGAAAGCCACGGGTCGGTCAGCTCCCGGTCTGCTACGACCTCGACCGGGACACGGCGGTCGAGCGGGCGCACGATCAGTTCCGCTGGTCGGTCGGCGGCTGGAAGGTGAATTCCGAACTGCCCGGCCCGGCCGCCTTCGACCAGGCCACCCAGTACGTCCGGCCCGAGGACGTGGCGCAGTCCGTCCCGTGCGGCGACGACCTCGAGGAGTTCGTCGAAGCGGTGCGCGCCTATACCGAGGCGGGGTTCACCGAGGTCGCGCTCGTCCAGGTCGGCGGTGCGCATCAGCAGCCCTTCATCCGCTGGGCGCACGAAGAGCTCCTGCCCGCGCTGCGCACACTCTGAGGCGTCCTCCTGGCAACCGATCCAGGGCCCGCGCGGAATGGTCTCCAGGACTCCGGGGCCGCCGGCCGGGACGGGAACGGGCCCGCCCGCAGGGACGGCGAACGTCCTGCGGGCGGGCCCGCGCGCCTCGCTGCCGGCGGCTCAGCGGCTGACGGCCTTGAGGAGCTGTTCCTTGTTCATCGTCGAGCGGCCCTCGATGTTCTTCCTCTTCGCCTCTTCGTACAGCTGGTCCCTGGTACGGCCCTGCGCGCCCTTGTGCGAGCGCTCACCACCGCGCTGCGAGGCCGACTTCGGGTCGCGCGTCGACGTCCGGCTCGCGGTCGCGGACTCACCCGAGCGCGCGCGCTCCTTGTTGACGGTGCGGGCGGCGATCTCCTTCGCACGCTTCTCGGACGTGCCGCGCTTCTCGGCACTCTCCTTGACGTGCTCGTACTGGCGCTCACGCTTGGGGCTGGATCCTGCCGGCATGGCGTCATCCTCCTCGTTCTCGTCGGGGGCTCGGCCCGGAGGTGCACGGGGTGGGCGGCACGGGGACGAAATGCCGTCCTCCCTTCCGGTTACCGCTGGTGCACGTCGGAAACATGGCACCCCCGGCAGGGCTCCGCCCGTCGGGCCGTGCGCTCGGGTGACCTCCGGACGCAGGTGGCCTGCACCTCCCTGCACGCAGTGCACCGAAGGAGGCCCTCCGGGACCTCGCGGGTCGTCGGCGGCCGGTGGAAATCCGTCGGCATGCGAAGCCGCGCCGTGGCAGCCTCTGGGATCGTGAACAGCATGTGGAACGACCTGGGGACAACGGGCTACGACGAGTCACTCGCACACCTGCGCGCGCTCGGGGGTCCTCCGCCCCGCGGTCGCTCCGACGGGCAGGCCCACCGGACCGGGCCTGCCCGAGCGGTGGGCGGACCCGGACACGACGCCCTTCACCACGTCCGGCAGCTCACGTGTTTCCGTGGGGCAGGAGCCCTCCCACGCGCCGGTCGCCGATCATGACCGGTGACTGGCGGCAGGACCGGATCGGCAGCGCACGCAGGGGCGGCAATCCGACGGTTCTCCGGAGGATGGAGGCAGGGTTCGCGGTGATCGGGGATGTGCAGTTCCTGCCCGGATACTCGGTGCTGCTCGTGGACGATCCCGCTGTGCGGAGGCTGTCGGAGCTTCCTCGCGGCAAGCGGCTGGCGTTCCTGTCCGACATGGAGATGCTGGCGGAGGCCGTCGAACGCACCTGCGCACAGTCCGACCCCGCCTTTCGTCGGGTCAACCTCGAGATTCTGGGGAACACCGACCCGTTCCTGCACGCGCACGTCTGGCCGCGGTTCGCATGGGAGCCGCCCGACCTCGTGCGCAAGCCCGTGTGGCTGTATCCGCACGAGAGGTGGAGCGACGAGCGCCACCGGCTCGGCCCGCGGCACGACGCACTGCGCAGGGCGATCGGCGAGGAGCTCGACCGGCTCAGATCCTGACGCCAGGAGCCGGTGCCCGGCCCTGTTCACCGCAGTGTGCGACCAGGCGTTCGGCTCCGGCCGTTCGGGGGACGCACAGGCCGTTCAGGTGCTGATCCCGCCCCGCGAGGGCACCCCTCGTGAGACGAAGGAGAGACACCATGCCCCTCTATCTGTCGAGGTTCAGCTACACGCCCCGGACCTGGGCACGGCTGATCGACCACCCCGAGGACCGGGCGGAGGCCGCCCGGACGTACATCGAGTCCGTCGGTGGCAAGCTCCACGGCTTCTGGTACGCCTTCGGTACGCACGACGGCTACAACCTGTGGGAAGCCCCGGACAACGTGTCCATGGCCGCGGTGGCACTGTCGATCGGCGGAGGCGGCGCGCTCAGCTCGTTCGAGACGACCGTTCTCCTGACCGTCGACGAGACGATCGAAGCCCTGCGGAAGGCCGAGGGAATCCAGTACCGGGCTCCCGGCGGGCAGCGGTGAGCGACGGTCGGAGACTCCGGACCGGCCCACTCGCCGGGCGGCAGTCAGCGGAGCGGGTCGTCCGACGGGGTCCGCCTACTCGACGCCGGGTGTTGCGCTGCGCGCTGCAGTGACGGCTTCGCTGCCGGCGCTCAGCTGTAGTACGCGATCTTCTCGTCGAGGACCTTCATGGCCCGGCCCAGTGCCGCCACCCGTTGCTCCAGTGCGGCACGGCGATCCTGGAGGAAGGCGACCCGGTCCTGCGGAGGGTGCTCGGCGCGCAGGATGGCGACGAACCCCCGCAGGTCCGCGATACCGAGTCCCGCCTCGCGGAAGCACGTGACCAGGCCGATCCAGAAGACGTCCTCCTCGGTGTACTCCCTGCGCCCTCCGCCGGTGCGTCGAATCGGTCCGATGAGCCCCTCGCGCTCGTAGTAGCGCAGCGTGTCGATGGAGACGCCGGTGCGGTCGGCAGTCGTTGCCGGGGTGAGAGTGGTCGTCGGACTCATCGGACTCCTTCTGGTGAGCGCCGCTACCGCGCTTCGGCGAAGCGCGCCACGTGCTCGTCGCTCAGCCGTACACGGCGTGCGGCAAGTGCCTCCTCGATCTGCTCCACCCGGCTCGCACCGACGATGGGCTCGATCCCCTGACGCATGAGCCACGCGAGGACGACCTGATTCCTCGTGGCCGAGAGCTCGCCGGCGACGTCGTCCAGGACCGCGAGCACCCGGGTGGTCCCGGGGTGATCATAGGTTCGCGGAAGCGGCTTGTCCGCGCGTACGTAGGAACCCCACAGCAGCGAGCTGTACGACCACACGGCGAGCCCCTCCGACCGTGCGAGGTCCAAGTCCTCGGCTGTCAGCAGGCGGTGGCCGCCCTCCGCGACGGGGGAGAGGGGGCGCGGCTGCACGAGCGAGTGGCGCAGTTGCAGGGCCGACCACGGTTCCACGCCCTGCTCCCGCGCGAGCGACCGCGCGCGCTCGACGCGCCAGGCGGCATGGTTGGCGGCGCCGACCCGCAGAGCCACTCCCTTCGCGACCAGGTCCCCGAAGGCGCCGACCGTCTCCTCAAGCGGTACGGTCCGGTCCTCGGCGTGGGCCCAGAGCAGGTCGACGTGATCGACCCCGAGACGCTCCAGGCTCTCCTCGACGCCGGTGTGGACGGCGCGGGCCGAGAGTCCTTCGGCGCTCTCCGGCCAGGAGTGCGGAACCAGCGGATTCTGCCGGACCTTCGTCGCGATCCGCACCGAGTCGCGCGCACCGGGGCGGGCCCTGAGCCACGCGCCGATGACGCGCTCGCTGGCGCCGCCCGCGCCGCTGGGATCGGTCCAGAAGGAGTAGCAGTTCGCGGTGTCGAGCCAGGTCCCGCCGCCGGCGACGAAGGAGTCGAGGATCGCGAAGGCCCGGTCGGAGTCGACGCGGGTGCCGAAGTCCATCGTCCCGAGGACGATCTGGGGGTCGTTGGTGTTCATGTCCCCATGCTCGGACCTGGAGCGCGCACCAGGTCAAGAGCAGGTCTGGGGACGTTCCGGCACTCGGCCTCCGCACCCGCGTGACGGCGCCGTCGTGACACCTCCGTGCCCCCCGGCGCCCCTGTGCGGGCAGCGGCGCGCGGTCGTACGCTGCCCGTGTGCACAGTGTGGAACTGCTGCCCGACCGGGCGACCGACCGTGCCGTCCGGGACGTGTGGCGCCGGCTGGCGGACGAGGGCCTGCCCAGCCAGGCCGCGCACCGGCATCCGACCAACCGGCCGCACCTCACCCTCGCCACGTCGGATGCCCTCCCCGCCGAGGTCCGTGCCCGGCTCGGAGAGGTGTTCGCCGGTCTGCCCGTCCCGCTGCACCTCGACGGGCTCCTGCGCTTTCCCGGCCGGACGCGGGTACTGGCCTGGGCGGTCCGGCCCGACGACGTTCTGCTGAACCTGCACGAGACGGTGTGGCGGATCGTGCGCGAGGCGCCGGAGAGCGGCCGTCCCAACCCGCTCCTCGACCCGGCGCGCTGGGTCCCGCACATCACCCTCGGCCGTGGACGCGACGCGGTGTGGACCACTTCGGACGACAGGCTGCTTCCCGCCACGGTGGACGCGTCGACAGCTGCGACGGGCCGGTGGACCGAAGCCCGGTACTACGACTCGGTCGCCCGCACCACGGGCCGTCTGGGCCCGCGCCCAAGGCCCTGATGAGCGGGCTTACAGGGCCGGCCCGCCTCGCGGGCAAGCCGCGCCGCTCGCGCTCCGGGGTGACCGCCGGCTGTCGACGACCTGGCTCAGCCCGTCACCGGCGGCAGCGGGGGGCGGATCCCGGCGGCATCGCGCGATGCCGCCCGGCCCATGGCTACCGGTGGGCGCCCCGTCGGCGTTCGCTGCGCCGTAGTGCGCGACGCCGGGCACCCGGCAGGGCGTCGGCCAACTCGCCCACCAGGGCGACGTCATGGCACACGCTGTCCCGGCCGCCGCGGCACCACCACACCGGTGGGCCGGCCGCGTCAGTTGCACCCTCGTACCAGCCGTCAGTGGTCCCCGCGGGGCGAGGGTGCATCCCGATCCTGTGTTCCGGGCAGGCCGGCCACACCTGTCGGAGCAACTCCATGACGGTCGACTGCGCCGCGTCGGCGACCACCGTCAGGACCGTCGTCGCATCGTCCGGCTCCGGCGGGTCGCCCTCCTCCGGATCGCACGCATTCACCTGGTTGCCGTGCCAACGGCCGTCCGGCATCGCCACGTAGACCTGATCCGAGTCCGCCCCACCCGGCTGCACAGGCTGCCCGGACGCGGACGGCACGACGAACAGCACCAGCGCCTCTCGACCCGGCATGGCCGCCAGCAGGTCTCGGTTGACCGCGGCGAGCGCAGCCTCCAGCACGGGCCACCGGCCGGGCTCCGCACGCCGGGGCTCCGGGAGATGCCGCCCGTCATGACCGGGGCCGATGCTGGAGTACGAGAAGAAGTTCACCGGGACATCGTCGCAGCCACGTACTCCTTCGCCGTCGGCCGAGGGCAGCCGTCTCACCCCCACAACCGCAGCTTCTGGGGATTGCGGACCGCCCAGATCCGGGTGACCCGGCCGTCGGCGACCGCGAACGAGGCCACCGTCATGACGGCGCCCGCACGCCGGGGCCACCAGGCCCGCCACACCGTTGACCGACCGCTCCTCCAGCTCGAGGCCGGGAGCCCTCCCGGCGACGGCGACCATGTACCGGGCGATGCGCGCGCCGCCTTCGACCGGGCGCAGGACGGCACGGGGTGCGACGGACCCGGACCGTCGCACCCCGCACCCTCGTCAGCCGCGTGCTACGGCGATGGAGCCCTGGAGCCGCTCGCCCGCCTCGTAGACCATGTACGGCACTCCCCGGTCCGTCCCGAAGCTCGGCGAGGCGCTGCGGCCGTTCTCCGGCGCGGCGGCGCCGGAGTCGTAGAAGACGCCGAGGTGGTCGCGGCGGGTGAAGTCGTTGCCGACCTCGGTGATCAGCAGATTGCCGCCGTTCTCCTTGCCGGTGTTGTAGACGACGTAGGTGCTCCCGTTCCGGCTCAGCAGGTGCGGGCCGCCGATGTTGTTCGAGCCGACGTCGGAATGGCGCACGAGCGGCTGCTGGTCGAAGGCCCAGTCGCGGCCGTCCTTCGACCAGCCCCAGGCGATGTCACGGTGGTTGGACTGGTTGTTGAGCATGAAGAGCATCACGTAGCGCGCGCCGCGCGAGGGCAGGTCGTGCCGGAAGACGCGGGCGTACGAGGTCTCGCTGCTGCCCGCCGGCATCATCGCCGTGGTGAGCACCACCTTGTCGTACGTGAAGGTGATGCCGTCCTTGGAACGGGCGAGCCGGGTCGTGCCGTTCTCGCCGTGGAAGTAGAGCCAGAGCTCCTTGACGTCCTCGTTCCAGAGGACGTGAGGGGACGCGACATGGCTGACCTTGTAGTGCGGCTGCCAGTTGTTGGAGACGATCGGATTCGCCCTGTACTCGGTGAACGGGCCCTCCAGGGAGTTGCCGTAGGCCAGGCAGATACCCCCGGGGGCGTCGTGCGGGCCGTAGTAGAGGTAGTAGCGGCCGAGCGGATTCGCCAGCTTGTCGTAGACGCCCCGGACGCACGGGAAGATGATCTCGCCGGTCGGGTTGTACTTCAACCGGGAAGGCGTCAGCAGCGTCTTCACGTAGCGGTAGTCGGGGAATCCTCCGGGGGCCGCCGCGACCGCTCCGGTACCTTCCCCGGCGAGGCCCGGGGCCGCGGCGGCACTGCCCGCGGCGCCGGTGGCGATCAGTCCGGCGGTGGCCGCGGCTCCGGCGGCCGTGCCCCGCAGGAAGACCCTCCGGCTCGGCTGCCGCGCACCGGGAGCGGCCTGCGGGTCGTCGTGCTGTGCGTCGTGGTCGTGCTGTGTCATGTCGTGCTCCGTCCCGAGGAGTGAGAGATCACAGGTGACTGGGGGTGAGGCAGTGCAGGTGGCCGAGGGCGGAGGTCACAGGTAACTGGCGGCGGTGACACAGAATCCGCCCAGGGCGACGGCCCAGACGTACGGCAGGGTCCGCAGCATCACCTGCTGCGGGGTCACCCCGGCGTACTGGGCGCTCCAGACGGTCTGCGTGCTGGTGGGGTCCGACACCCCGAAGACCTGGTTGTACGAGGTGGCGAGGCCCAGTACGGCCACCGCCGGGTAGATGCCGGCCGCGATGAGGACACCGGCGATGCCCGCACCGAGGCCGTAGACGTTCAGCGGTCCCCGGTACAGGCAGAGCGGTACGAGCAGGGTGAACACCACGACGAACAGCACCGGGTTCTGCGGGCTGACGGCCTTGACCAGCGGCTCCAGCGACTCCACGGCGCCCGGCAGCTTCACCGCGGCCAGCAGGATGCCGATGGCGATGAACAGCACGATGGGTGCCGCCGCGACCTCGAACGCGCCGTACAGCGTCCGCAGCAGCCGCTTGTTCATCTCGCGCGGCCGGGTGGTGGTGACCAGCGCGTACAGGACACCGGCCAGCATCGAGGGCAGGATCGCGACCTCGAAGCCGAGCGCGAGGACCAGGGGAACGAGCGGGGTGAGCAGTGCGTACCAGGGTGCGTCGCCCAACTGCCTGCGCCGCGACACGGGTGCGGCGGAAGCAGACCGCAGGGACCACGCGTGCTCCACTCCGCGTCGCCGCGTCTCGACGAGGACGAAGAGGACGGCGGCGGCCAACGCGAAGGGGAACAGCTTCATCATGAAGCCCCGCACCGTGTCGACGGGCAGTTCGAGAGCGGTGGAGAAGAACTGCCAGATGGGCAGCTCGAAGGGCATCCCGGCGGCGATGCCCATCAGGATCGTGCCGGCCGCGGTGACCTTGGGGATGCCGACGGCGATCATGGCGGGGATGCCGATGATGCCGGCGAGCATTGCGGCCGGGGCCGATCCGGTGACCGTTCCGACCAGGGTGGAGACGGCGAGGACGCCGAGGGCGACCACGACCGGCCGGTCCCCGCCGAACTCGACGATCTTGCGGACGAGGGTGCCCGCGATGCCGGTCTCGTCGAGGAGTCTGCCCAGCCAGGAACCGAGCAGGATCGCGATCATCGTGGCGGCGAGCATCGGCGCGCCGCCCTGGACGACCGTGTCCAGCACACTGTTCTCGCCGGTCAGTGGGGCACCCGCGACGAAGGCGATGACGACGGCGAGGATGACGAGCGCGAAGGCGGTGGGCAGTCTGCGGGTGAGCATCGCGGCGACTCCGGCCGCCATGACAAGAAGGATGACGACGCCCATGGCGTTACTTCTCTCTTCCGTGCGGGGATCCGTGCTGCGGCTCGGCAGCGGTGGCCAGGGCGGCCGTCAGCAGGAGCGGGCTGCGGCCCAGACCGCAGGCGGTACGGGCGTGGGAATGGGCGGCGATCTCGTCGGCGCCGGCGACATGGCCGTACAGGCGGTGACGGCCCGCGCGCAGCACGACATGGTCCAGAGCCAGCTTCAGGTCCTTCTTCGCCTGACCGTGGTGGAGCCGCTCGTGCACCGCCTCGTGCGCGATGGCCGCCGCCCGTACCGACCCGGCCGGGTACCAGTGGCGCCAGCCGAGCCGGTCCGTCAGCTCCTCGGCGAGAGTCAGGGTGTCCGTGAACAGTTCGACGGTCGGCACCGGCTTGGACGTGTAGCGCGCGAGGAGGCCCTTCGCCAGGCCGCCGTCGCTCTCCACCACCCGGGCCGTGGAGGCCGCGGGCGCGAGCGCCGAACCGTACGCGTCGGCCGCCCGCGCCCAGCGACGCAGCAGCTCCGGGTCGCGGCCCTCGTGCGTGGGGGTGTTCGCGAGCAGCCGCACACCGAACTCGACGTCGTCGAGAGCGGCGAGTTCCTCCATCGCCGCGCGTGCCGCCCGGCCGGGCGGGACGGCCGTCATGAGCGTATCTCCACGACGGCGACGACGGGCTCGTCGGCAGCGCGGGCGCGCAGTTCGCTGCGGGCGAGCGCGAGCAGCGGCTGAGGGTCCAGCACACCGGACAGGTCGGCGATCCGGGAGCCGAGCAGGAGTCGCAGTGCCGGGGCGCGGACACCGCCGTCGCCGTACGACGTGGCCTCCTTCACCAGACCGGCGAGGACTTCGGGGGCCCGCCCGACCGTGGTGGTCTCCACCCGGGCGTCCGGTGCGTGGAGCCGCACGACGCCGTCCGCGTCGACGACCCGCACCGGGTGGCGGTCCGGTCGGAACCGGCGGCGCACGTCGGTGCCGTACACGGTGTGGGCGGGGGTGCCCGCGAGTATCCGCACCGATGCCGGGTCTGCTCTCAGACTGTCGGCGGCGGCGCGCAGCCGGTCCGTCTCGTCGGCCCGGTGGGCGCGGTCCTGCGTACGCAGCTCGGTGGCGCCGGTCGCGACGGCCCGCACGGTGCTGGTCTGCGGATCGACCGTGACCTCCACCTCCACACCGTCGGCTGCGGCGCCCTGGGCGACGACAGCGGCCTCCGCCTCGGCGCGCACGGCCAGGATCTGCTCCTGGCCGGCCCCCGGGATGATGCGTTCGACCTGCTCCCGGATGAGGGCGAGGGCCACACCGATGGGGCTGATCACCTCGTTGTGACGGGCGATCCTGCCCTCCTGCCCGGTGACGGACGCGAGGTGGGGAGTGACGGAGGCAGCGCCTCCGCCTCCGCCGACGAGCACCGCGGTGTCCTTGTCCAGGCGGTAGTCGCGCATCATCGCGTCGACCACGGACCTGACCTGTGCGGTGCCCGCGTCCAGGATCCTCGCTGCCGCCGTGGCGACGTCCGTGCCGAGCAGGGCGGCCAGCGGGGCGATCGCGGCCTCGGCCACGGCCGGGTCGCACTGGGCGAAGTCCCCGTCCGGCACCCGTCCCAGGGCGTTGGCCGCGCAGGTCATGGTGACGGCGAAGCGCCCGCCTGCGGCGTCGATCACCGCGTAGTCGGCGGGGTCGTCGTCCATCGGACGGATCGTGGTGACCTTCGCGTCGCGCAGGTCGTCCAAGCCGGCGAAGCAGGCGTACGACAGCCCCGCGATGTGCGCGCTGCGCGGTCCGACGCCGGTAATCCTGCCGCCCGCGACACGGACCATCGAGCCGCCGCCGACCCCGACGGTCCTGACGTCGAGCGCCGACAGGTACGACGTCCTGCCGAGAATGGTGGCGTGCCGGACGGCGACCTTGCCCCGCCGCACGACACTGATGTCCGTGGACGTGCCGCCGGTCTCCAGGAACAGGCCCTCGCTGATGCGCTCCTGCATGAGCGCGCCGGCGACCCCCGCCGCCGGCCCGGACAGCACGGTCAGCAGCGGTCTGCGCCGCATTTCGTCCAGCGACATCACTCCGCCGTCGCAGCGCATCACCATGAGCGGCGCGCTCACACCCGCCTTCGTGATGGAGGCGTCGACGAGGTCGGCGGTGGCGAGCATGCGCGGCAGGATCGCGGCGTTCACCACGGCGGTCCGGGTGCGCTTGTGGAGCCCGTACAGCGAGGTGATGTCGTGCGCGGCGGTCGTCGGCAGCCCCCGCTCCTCGGCCGCGGCGGCGACGGTGTCCTCTCCCTCGGGGCGGTCGACGCTGAACGGCTGGCTGGCGACGACGACTTCGGCGCCCTCCCGGACCAGCGCGTCGAGGGCGGCACCCACGGCGGGCGCGTCGTCCGGGTCGGCCACATGCCCGTAGACGAGCGGAAGCCGCTTGCCCGGGGTGAGTTCCAGCTTGCGGAACGCGGCCAGCCTGCGGGTGAGCGTCGCGCTCGGACCTGCGCCTATGCCGATCAGTCCGACAGTGGCGACGTCGCCCTCCAGGAGGGCGTTGGTAGCCTGTGTCGTGCCGTGGGCGAGGAAGGTCACGTCCTGCGGGGTGTGGCCGGTCTGTTCGAGCAGGCGGTCGAGAGCTTCGACGATGCCGTGGGCGACCCCGTCCTCGTGGTGGTGGCTGGTGGGAACCTTCACCTGCCCCAGCAGATTCAGGGTCGTGGCGTCTACGGCCACGGCGTCG
The DNA here is from genome assembly GCA_014651175.1 of Streptomyces clavifer. Lineage (GTDB taxonomy): Bacteria > Actinomycetota > Actinomycetes > Streptomycetales > Streptomycetaceae > Streptomyces > Streptomyces clavifer. The sequence continues at coordinate 122,154 of BMWJ01000016.1, forward strand.
GTGAAGGTTCCGCCCACGTCGATGCCGACGCGGATGCGGTGGGTGTTCATGGCTGGGCACCTCCTTGTGCGGGTGGGCAGGGGCGAGGGCGGCAGGGCCGGCCGTCGTGAGACGGCCGGGGCCCTGGGCCGGGCGGGTACAGGTGGAGCTGCGCCCGCCCGGCGCTCCGCCGTCACTCCGGGAGCCGTGCGGTGAAGCGGTGGTGTCGTCCGGGGCGGCGTGAGCCGCCCGGTGGTGGGATCAGTAGCCGCGGACGTCGGGCCAGTGGCGCTGTACGCCCTCGCGGTCCAGCACCCGGGCGAACGCGTTGAACCGCTTGTCCTCGGCCTGGACCCGGTGCGGCTCGACGTCCTCGGCGAGGCAGTGCGCGGCCAGTGCGCCCGCGACCTCGCCGATGTTCCATTCCACCGGGTGGAGCCGGTAGCAGCCGTTGGTGATGTGCGTGGTGCCGATGTTCTTCCCGGCGGGAAGCAGGTTGCGGACCCGGCGGGGTATCAGCGCACCGAGCGGGATCTCGAACGGCACGGAGCCGATGTCGATGTAGTTGTCGCCGCCGGTCGAGGGGTGCAGGTCGATGCGGTAGTTGCCGACGCCGACGGAGTCCGGGTACCGGGTGCCGCCGTACGGGCCGACGATGTCGATGGAGACGTCGTGTTCCGTGACGGTGGTGACCGCCTTGATCCGGCGCGACTCGCGTACGTACGGTGCTTTGGCCAGGCCGTCGGGGGTGCCGGTCACGTCCGGGCGCAGTCGCAGGCCCGGGAACCCCTGGCCGCCGTCCGCGCGCGGCGCCTCGGTCTGGAGCCAGTACAGGACCGACAGCGACAGCTGGCGGGCCTCGGCCAGGGCGGCGGCCGACGTCTCCTCGCCGCCGCCGATCAGGGGCTTCAGCCAGTAGTCGTTCAGCGGCCAGTTGACCAGGGTGATGTCTGAGTCGAAGGCGCCGGGCCGGTGGAGCTTGCGGGCCAGGATCCGGCGGAAGCCGAACAGTTCCTTGTCGCCGGCGTCGGCCGACTGGTCCGCGCTGACGTCGAGCGGATCGAGGTCCGGGTTGGGGACGAAGGTACGCGGAACGGCTTCCAGACTGCGGGGATCGGGGGCGAGGAAGCCGAGCAGCGGGCCCGGCCAGAAGTCCGGCCGGTAGGAGCGCCAGAAGTCGTAGTCGGCAGGCCGGTCGATGGTGTGGTCCTCGCCCTCGTGGTGGGAGAGCGCGAAACACACCGTGATGCCCTGCTGGTTGAGGGGCTGGGCCTCCTCGGGGGCGTGCGGCTCGTCGAACTCGCTCCGCGCCTCGGCGCCGATCACGTGTTCGACCCCGGCCAGTTCGAGCAGCTCGCCCGTCTCGGTGGCGTCGATGACGTACCGGGCGCTGATCGTGCGACGTCCGCCGCTGCGGATGTCCGCCAGCGTGACGGACCGTACGGTGTCGTCCGCGCCCGCCTCCGCGGTGACGGGCCGGTGCTCCGTCAGGACTGTCAGACGGCCGGAGGAGCGGTGCGGTGCGAGCATCGCCTCCATGACGGCGAGCGCGACGCGCGGCTCGTGGCACAGCTTGCTGACGCGGCCGGCCCCCGGGTTCAGGGTGGTGAGGGCCAGGGCCTCGGAGCGCAGCGGATACCAGCGGCGGTAGTGGTCCCTGATGGACTCGCGCAGGGTGCGGTACGAGGCGGTGGTCCCGAACTCCTCGACCCACGGGTGCTCGTCCGGCGGGACCGCCTGCGAGGTGAGCTGGCCGCCGATCCAGTCCGTCTCCTCGGTGAGGACGACGGAGCGCCCCGCCCGGCAGGCGGCGAGGGCGGCGGCCACGCCGCCGAGGCCGGCGCCCACGATGAGGATGTCGGGTTCGGATGTCACGGTTCTCCTTGGAGTGCTGGATGTGCTTCTGTGCGGTGGAGCGATACCGGCCCGGGGCCGGGTCAGGGGCGGACGGGTGGCGGCCCCGCCGTCGAGCCGGGCCGGAAGGTGCAGGCCACGAGGGGTTCCCTCGTCTTCTCCCCGGACACCAGCGCGGCGAGCATGCGCACCGCGGCCGCGCCCAACTGGGGCCGGGGGACGTCGAATCCGGTGGGGGAGGGGCCGTCCGCCAGGTCCGGGGGCGGACTGCCGAGCAGTGCGAGCGAGGCGTCGCGCGGCGCGTCGATGCCGACGAAGTGCGCGGTGCCGTGCAGGGCCCGCCAGGCATCGCCGGTGTCGGTCTCCTCCGCGACGAACGCCGTCACCCCGTCGTCGAGCCAGCCGCGCAGACGCTCCGCGGTGAGGTCGCGCTCCGGGTCGGCGGAGCGGAAGACGGCCGCGGGGCCGCCGGGCAGCCCTGCCTCCTCGAGGCCCTTGAGGAAGCCGTGTTCACGGTCGGTGGACGCGGGGGCCTCGTCGTCCTCCCGTACGAGCACGATGCGCCGGTGTCCGAGGGCGGCGAGGTGCGCGACGACCTCCTGGCCGGCACTGATGTAGTCGGCCCCGACCCAGGCCAGCCCCTCCAGCTCGTCCCTGCGGCCCAGATGGACCACGGGGAAGCCGTCGGCGACCAGCCGCCGCAGCTCGTCGGCGGGCGCGTGGCGCCCCAGGAAGAGACAGCCGTCGGCGAGCCGCACCCGGTTGAGGGCGTGGGGCCCGGCTGCCCCGGCCCCGCCTGTGCTGGAACCGGTGAAGAGCACCAGGTCGTAGCCGCGGGCCGCCGCCTCCTGCTCGACGCCGACCAGGAACGGGTAGTACGAGTGCTGCACGTCGGTCGGGAAGGTGGAGGTGAAGCTGAAGACCCCGAGCAGGTTGTTGCGTGCAGCGGCCAGCCGGCTGGCCGCCGGATCGGGAACGTAGCCGAGGGTACGCACCGCGTCGAGGACCTTCTGCCGGGTCTCCTCGGAGATCGTGGCGCCCTGCTTCCGCGCCCCGAGCACCAGCGAGACCGTGGCCTGCGAGACCCCGGCGAGCCGCGCGACCTCGGCCTGCCGCGGCCGGGACGTGCGGCCCGCGGGTGCGGGCGTCCGGCCGGGCCTGGCCCGCTGCCTGGGTTCTTCCACGGTGTTCCTCCGGATCGTTAATGCGTATTACTAATGCGCATTAACGAGTACTGTGGACCTCCGGCCCGCAGCGGTCAAGAGATCGCGCAAGACTTCTTCCGGCCCTTCCGGGGACGGCGGTTCGGGGACGTCGGGAAGTGACCGCCGGACCCGGCACACGCGCGGTACCCGCCGCGCGGCACCTCTCCCGCCGCGGTGCGACCGGGGTCCGGGGGCCGCGCACGAGGACGCCACCGCCCGTACGGGACGTGCCGGTAGGCCGCCGGCTCTCCACGGGGGGGGAGCAGTCCCAGCAGTCCCCGGGCACGCGCACGGCACCTGCCCGGGGGGCGCCCGAGGAGGAGCGGGCCACCTGTGCCGCGCTCCCGGCCGGCCGCACCCGCTGATCGCGCACGTCCCCGGGCCGCACCGACCACGTGCGGCCGACGGCACCCCGCGGCCCCACGTGCGGTCCACGGAGGGAGGTACCCGGGAGGACCCGCACGTACCTCCCTGTGCCGCAGCCGTCCGAGGGTTACCGGGCGGGCAAGCGTGAGAGCGCGTCCGGGCAGGGCAGAAGAACGCTGAGAACCATCCCGGAGCACCATGAGCCGTTCATCGTTGAAGGAGCTATATGTCCCCCTCCGCTTCCGCCCCCCGCTACACCGTCCCCGGCCTCGGCCTCGACGAGGGGCGCCAGGTCATCGATCTGCTGACGCTGCGGCTGCACGCCCTCAACGACCTGGCACTCACCCTCAAGCACATCCACTGGAACGTGGTGGGCCCGCACTTCATCGCCGTCCACGAGATGCTCGACCCGCAGACCGCCGCCGTACGGGAGATGGCCGACTCGGCCGCCGAGCGCATCTCCGCGCTCGGCGGCGAACCGCACGGCACGCCCGGCGCCCTGGTCGCGGAGCGCACCTGGGACGACTACAGCGTGGGCCGCGCCGACGCCATCGCCCACCTCGGCGCGCTGGACCTGGTCTACACCGGCATCATCGAGGACCATCGCCGGGCCGTGCAGGAGGCGGGCGGGATCGACCCCATCACCGAGGACCTCCTCATCGAACACCTGCGGGGGCTGGAGCAGTTCCAGTGGTTCGTCCGGGCCCACCTGGAGAGCGGTTCCGGCTCGCTCTCGAACGCCGGTGCCACCACGGAGGAGCAGGCGGCCCGCCGTGCCGCGCCGCAGAAGGCCGCCGCGAAGCGCACGCCGGCCAAGAAGACGGCGCTGCCCCCGGCGGCGAAGAAGACCGTCAAGCGGGCGGCCAAGAAGACGACGGCGAGCAAGCGCACCACACGCTGAGGGCCCGGCCCTCGCGATGCCCGGCGGCGGACCGCGTCCGGACACCTCCGGCTCCGGTTCCCTCCACGCCCGCGTGGAAATGCCGCGTGGCTGAGCTCACCGCGGGGCACCCCTCCGGTGGTACCCCGCCCGGTCCCGAGACGCGTACGCATGTTCCCGAGTGGGCCGAACGGGCGGGGGCGGCGGTCGCCCGGGTGTTTCACACTCGGGCGCGTCCTCTGCCGTGATCGTCTGTCAGCACCGGCCCCTCGTGTGCGTGTTCGCACCCCGCCCCGAACAGTCGATCCGTGCACCGCATCCGAAAGGCGTGCGGACGGCAAGGACGACGAACCGTTCGCGCCCCACCGGAAGGACGTGAGATGGCCCGTACCCAGGCCGTGGAGCACTCCTCCGACGAGCACCCCCCACCGGCGGAGCCCGTCGGCACCGGCCGGGTCGCTGCCCCGCACGCCTACGGCCCCGGACCGGACGACGGTCCGCCGCTCCACGAGGCCGGGGCCGTGGACGCCGATGTGGTCGGGGCCGTGCTGCGTACGGCCCGGACGATCCTGGGAGAACGGGTCAGGGAGGCCTCGGAGCTCGATCCCTCCTTCTCCGACGACCTTGCCCGGCGAGTGGCCGACTTCACGCTGGAGGGCGGCAAGCGGATCCGCCCCCGGCTCGTGTGGTGGGGGATGCGCGCCTGTGGCGGCGGGGACGCCGCGTCGGTCGAAGCCGCCCTGCGCATGGGGGTCGCGCTCGAACTCATCCAGACCTGCGCCCTCGTCCACGACGACGTGATGGACCGCTCGCGGCTGCGCCGGGGGCGGCCCGCCGTGCACATCGGTCTCGCCACCCGGGCGGGCCTCTCGCCGGACTCCGAGTGGGGTGCGTCGTACGGCACCTCGGCCGCGGTACTGGTCGGGGACCTCGCGCTGGCCTGGGCCGACGACACCGTCGCCGACACCACGCCGGCCACCTCCGCGCACCACCGGATCCGGAGCATCTGGCGTGCCATGAGGACCGAGATGGTCGCCGGACAGTATCTGGACCTGCACGGCCAGGTCACCGGTGGTGGCTCCGCCGCCCGTGCCATACGGACTGCCTGCCTCAAGAGCGCCCTGTACTCGGTGGAGCGCCCGCTGGCGATCGGGGCGGCCCTCGCCGGTGCCGACGAGCGCACCACGGCAGCCCTGCGCTCGGCCGCCCGGGCCGCTGGCATCGCCTTCCAGCTCCGTGACGATCTCCTCGGGGTCTTCGGGGACCCGGCGCAGACCGGAAAGCCGTCCGGGGACGACATCCGCGAGGGCAAGCCGACCTACCTCCTGGCCGTCGCGCGGACCCGCGCCGCCGCCGCGGACGACAAGAAGGCGCTGGCCGTGCTCGACGGTGCGGTGGGCAACGGGGAACTGACCAGGGAAGGACTCACCGCCGTACGCGGCGTGTTCGACGCGACCGGGGCGCGGGCCCATGTGGAGCGGAACGCGGACCGACTCGGAGAGCACGCCGCACGCCGGCTGGCCGAGACCGTCGACGTCCGTGCGCAGGGGGGCCGCCAACTGCTCGAGCTGCTGCGCACGATCTCCGCGGCCCCGGTCCACTCCGCCCCCGCCCCCGCCTCCGCCCCCGCCGCCTCCGGGGCCCGTGGCGGTGCGCCGCCGACCGGTCCGCCGCAAGGATCCTGACCACAGCAGAAGGAGGAGACGACAGGTGATCACGGTCAAGGGTCCTGTCGACCACGTGGTGGTGGTCGGCGCCGGGCTCGCGGGGCTGGCTGCGACGCTTCACCTCCTCGGCGCGGGCCGCCGGGTCACGGTGGTCGAACGGGAGGAGGTTCCCGGCGGCCGGGCGGGGCTCCTGGAGAAGGGCGGCTTCCGCATCGACACCGGCCCGACCGTGCTGACCATGCCGGACCTGGTGGAGGAGGCCTTCGCGGCGGTCGGCCACAGGATGGCCGACCGGCTGGACCTGGTCCGGCTCGACCCCGCGTACAGGGCCCGGTTCGCCGACGGGACACAGCTGGACGTCCACACCGACGGAGCCGCGATGGAAGCGGCGGTGGAGGAGTTCGCGGGGTCCGTGCAGGCGGCCGGCTACCGACGGCTGCGGATCTGGCTGGAGCGTCTCTACCGGGTGCAGATGCGGCGCTTCATCGACGCCAACTTCGACTCGCCGTTGCAGCTTCTGCACCCCGACCTGGTGCGGCTGGCCGCCCTCGGGGGCTTCGGCCGCCTCGACGCCCGGATCGGGCGCTTCGTGTCGGACGAACGGCTGCGCCGGGTCTTCTCGTTCCAGGCCCTGTACGCCGGTGTGCCGCCGGCCCGGGCACTGGCCGCCTACGCGGTCATCGCCTACATGGACACGATCGCCGGGGTGTACTTCCCGCGGGGCGGCATGCACGCCCTGCCCCGCGCGATGGCCGAGTCGGCGCGGGAGGCGGGCGCGGACCTCCGCTACGGCCGGACCGTCACCCGGCTCGAGCGCTCGGGCGAACGCGTCACCGCCGTGATCACCGACCAGGAGCGGATCCCCTGCGACGCCGTGGTGCTGACGCCCGACCTGCCCGTCAGCTACCGGCTGCTGGACCGCAGCCCGCGCCGGGCCCTGCCGCTGCGCCACTCGCCGTCGGCGGTGATCCTGCACCTGGGGACGGACCGCACCTGGCCGGACCTGGCGCATCACACGATCTCGTTCGGCGCGGCCTGGAAGGGCACCTTCCGTGAACTCACCCGGACCGGAAGGCTGATGTCTGATCCCTCGCTCCTCATCACCCGGCCCACCGCTGCCGACGCCTCGCTCGCCCCGCCGGGCAAACACCTCCACTACGTGCTCGCGCCGTGCCCGAACACCGACATCGGACCGGGCGTCAGGCAGTGGGGTGAGCTGGCACCCCGCTACCGGGACGAGCTGCTGGCCGAACTCGAACGCCGGGAGATGCCCGGCCTCGGCGCGGCGATCGAGGAGGAAGCACTGATCACCCCCGCCGACTGGAGCGCCCAGGGCCACGCGGCGGGCACCCCGTTCTCCGTCGCCCACACCTTCCCCCAGACGGGCCCCTTCCGCCCGCGCAACCTGGTGCGCGGCACGGCCAACGCGGTCCTGGCGGGCTGCGGAACCACGCCGGGCGTCGGCGTACCGACCGTACTGATCTCCGGGAAGCTGGCCGCGGCGAGGATCACAGGGCCCCGCCCCACCCTCGACGCGGCGCGTTCCGTTCCGAAAGGGGCTCACGCATGACCGGCCGTGAACTCGACGCAGCAGGCATCCACGATCCCGGCCTCCGCGCGGCGTACACCCACTGCCGCGGGCTCAACGCGCGGCACGGCAGGACGTACTTCCTGGCGACGCGGCTGCTCCCCGTCGACCGCAGGCCGGCCGTCCACGCGCTGTACGGCTTCGCGCGGTGGGCGGACGACATCGTGGACGACCTGGAGAGCGGTGCCACCTCCGGAGAGCGGGCCCGCGCGCTGCTCGCTCTGGAGGCCCAGCTGGACGCGGGGCTGCGGCAGGGCGGGACCACCGAACCGGTGATCCTCGCGCTCGCCCACACCGCGGGCCGGTACGGCATCGACCACCGGCACTTCACCGAGTTCCTCTCGTCCATGCGCAGCGACCTGACGGTCGGCGGCTACGCCTCGTACGAGGAGCTCGGGCGCTACATGCACGGGTCGGCCGCGGTCATCGGTCTGCAGATGCTGCCGGTGCTCGGCACGGTGGTGCCGAGGGAGGAGGCCGCGCCGCACGCGGCCGCGCTCGGCGTCGCGTTCCAGCTCACCAACTTCCTTCGGGACGTGGGTGAGGACCTCGACCGGGGCCGGCTGTACCTGCCCGCGGATCTGCTGACCGCGTACGGGGTGGACCGGCGGCGGTTCGAGTGGAGCCGCCGCACCGGGGCCCGGGACTCCCGGATCACCGACGTCCTGCGGGCCGCCGCGGCGCACAACCGCGCGGTGTACCGGCAGGCGCTGCCCGGACTGGCCATGCTGTCCCCGGTGTCGCGGCCCTGCATCCGCACGGCGTTCGTGCTCTACAGCGGCATCCTCGACGCGATCGAGGCCGACGGGTACGCCGTCGTGCACCGGCGGGCGGTGGTGTCCCGCGGCAGGCGGGCGACCGTGGCGTTCGACGGGCTGGTGCGCGCGGTCGCGTACCGGGTGGTGCACCGATCAGCGGGGGCGTCGTGGGGAGGGAGCGCGGAGACCGGCCGCGATGCCCGGTACCGGCCGCCCCGTGCGGTGCGGCCGGTGGAGGAGGGGGCGGCATGAGTGCTGCCGGCCGGTGGCGCGTCCCGCTGCGGCTGCGTCGCGACCCCGTCCCGTGGGAGCGGCAGGCCCCCACCTGGCGCGAGGCCCGGCCGGGGCTCATCGCCGACGCCCTGAAACGGGCCCGCGGCCGTCCGTCGGGAAACTGGTACGTGATCGGCGCCTCGCGCGCGCTCGCTCCCGGCAGCCCGGCCGGGGTCACCGTCGCGGGCACCGAAGTCGTCGCCTGGCGTGACGCCGGGGGCCGGCTCCGCGCGGGACCGGGTGCCTGCCCGCACCTGGGGGCGCCCCTGCGCGACAGCCCCGTGCGCTGCGGCACCCTGATCTGCCACTGGCACGGGATGGCCCTGGACGGCGGGCCGGTGGCGGGGTGGGAGCCCTACCCGGCCTTCGACGACGGCGTCCTGCTCTGGGTGCGGCTGGACGCGGTGGGCGGCGAGAGCCCGTCCGAACGGCCCTTCGTGCCGCCCCGCCCCGGGGTCCGGGAGGCCGTCGACGCCGTGTACGAGGGCGTGGGCCGGTGCGAGCCGGAGGACGTGGTGGCGAATCGCCTGGACCCGTGGCACGGGGCGTGGTTCCACCCCTATTCCTTCGTGGACCTGAAGGTGACCGGTACGCCCGGGGGCGGAGCGGACGACGACGGCTTCGCCGTCGACGTGTCGTTCAAGGTGGCCGGGCGGGTGGTGGTGCCGGTCCGGGCCCGCTTCACGGCGCCCGGGCCCCGTACGGTCGTGATGCACATCGTCGAGGGTGAGGGCGAGGGGTCGGTGGTGGAGACGCACGCCACGCCGCTCACCCCGGACGGCGACGGCAGGCCGCGCACCGCGGTGACCGAGGCGCTGCTCGCCGCCTCCGACCGCAGGGGGTTCGCCGTCGCGCGGGCGACCGCGCGGCTGTGGCGCCCGCTGATGAGGGCCTCGGCCGGCCGGCTGTGGCGGGACGACCTGGCGTATGCGGAGAGGCGCTGGGAGCTGCGCGACAGCGGGCGGTTCCCTGGCTGACGGGGTGGGCCCGGGTGCGTGCGAACCCGGGCCGCCCGGCCGGCGGCTGCGGCCGGAACGCGTCAGCCGGCCTCCAGTGCGGCGAGCCGCCGCAGGACCGCGGAGCGGCCGGCCCGCGGTACGGTCCAGAGCGTCTGCCCGCGCACGCCCCAACGCTCCAGCAGGGCGCTCGCGGCGAGGAAACCACTCGTCGCGGCGCGTTCCATCAGGGCCACCGGCAGCTCCGTGCGGACCATGTCCCCGGCGACCGTGACGGCGGGGTCCGGGGTGCGTACGCCCGGCCGGTCGCGGTAGCCGCCGACCGGGAACATCGGGCAGTCCGCCCGCCATTCATGACGCTCGTCGACGATCCTGGCGCTCCGCGTCTCCGGGTAGACCTCGTACAGCCGCTGCAGCGCGGCCCTCTGTACGGCGGCGCGTTCGGCCTCCGGTGGCACGGCGTAGGCGTGCAGCTCGATGACCGAGCCCTTCGTACGGCGCGCCCACCGGGACGCCTCGCCCTCCCAGCGGTCCAGGACACTGACGTTGTCCAGCGGCCCGTAGCCGCTGGTCCCGAGGAAACCGGGCCGGTCGGCCGCCACCGGCCGGTCCAGCCACAGCCGCGAGACCAGGAACGGCGGGGCGGTGCGCAGCCGGCCGATCCGCGACCGCCACGCGGCGTCGCCCAGCCCGGGGGAGGCGGCGACGACCTGGCGCAGGCCGCCGCTGTCCAGGGCCAGGACGAGGGCGTCGTACCGCGTGGTGCGTGCGTCGGTGGCGATGTCGAGGCCGCCGTCGGCGCGCGGGGTCACCCGCCGGACCGGTGTCCCGGTACGCACGCGGGCGGCGTGGCCCTCCAGGTAGCGCCGCAGCGGGTCCCACAGCGCCGTCGGGAACGGCTCGTCGGGTACGTCGAAGAGCAGCCCTTCGCTGGAGCCGAGGAAGTAGATGTGGAACATCAGCACCAGCTCCGCCGCGGACAGTTCGCGCGGATCGGCGAAGAAGCTGCGAGAGAACACCTCGAAGGCCAGGTGGTGGGCCGCTTCCGGGAAGCGGATGCGCGTCAGGAGGTCGTGGGCGCTGATGCCGTCGAGCCGGTCGTAGACCCCGGGCACCCGGACGTCCAGCAGCGGCAGTGCGGCGCGGGGGTTCATGCGCAGAAGGTCCCGCAGGCCGAAGGTGGGACTCAGCGCGACGAACCCCAGGGCGCTGAGCGGAGGAGTGCGTGGCACCCGGGCGAAGCTGTCGCACAGCCCGGAGCTGTGCCACAGGGGGTAGTCCGGGAGCGGGGTCAGCGAGTCCAGCCCGGGATCCACCCGGCGCAGCAGGCCGCGCAGGTTGTAGTACTGCCGGAAGAACGCGTGGAAGCCGCGGCTCATGGTCACGGTCGTGCCGTCGGAGAGCCGCGTCGGCCAGCCCGACAGCCGTCCGCCGAGAGCCGGCTCGCGCTCGTACAGGGTGACGTGAGCGCCGCGCTCGGCGAGCAGCGTGGCCGCCGCGATCCCGGCGATCCCGCCGCCCACGACCGCCACCGCGGGCGCCTGCGCCGCGAACCGGGCTCGCCCTTGCGGCGCGTGCACGACGGCGGCCCGCCGGTCCCGGCCGCGCCGGTGGCCCGTACCCCTGGCCCGGAACTCTGTCATGCCCGTCCCTCCGCACTGCTGGTGGCCCGTGCGACGAAGGTGTGGGTGATCCCGGTCTGCCAGCCGGGCAGCGGGAGCACACGTACGGAGGAGAACCCGGCCCTGCGGAGGCGGCACGCGAACGCGGGCGCCGTGTCGAAGCCGACGACGCTGCGCCGGAGGTGGTCGTAGAGCCCCGCGTCTCCGGCGAGACGTCCCGCGGGCAGCACGACGGCGCCGCAGACCGCGTGCCACACGAGGCGGTGGACCGGCGAACCGCCGAGCGTGTACTCGTGCACGCCGAGCCGGCCGCCGGGGGTGAGCAGGCCGCTCACCGCGGCCAGCGTGGCGTCCGGGTCGGTGAGGTTGCGGAAGAGGTACCCCGCGAACACCGCGTCGAAGGAGCCCGGATCGAAGCGGCCGGCCAGCTCCTCCACCGGGGCGTGCAGGAACTCGACGGTGTCCGGCCAGCGCTTCCCGGCAGCCCGGTCCAGCATGCCCGCCGAGGCGTCGACGCCGGTGATCCGGGCGTGCGGGGCTGCGGCGAGGAGCGCGGCCGTGGAGGCGCCCGTACCGCACCCCAGGTCCAGCACACGCAGTCCGTCGCCGCCGTTCGGCAGCCCCAGGCGGCGGGCGGAGCGGCGCAGATGGGCGTGGTAGCCGGGGCTGACCGCGACGAGGCGGTCGTAGGAGGCGGAGCCGCGATCGAAGGCGGCGGACAGTGCGGCGCCGCGCAACAGGGTCATGGGGTGCTCTCCTCGTGACCGGTTGGTCGGGGCGTGGGAGGGGCCGGGTGTTCGGTGTCCGGTGCGCGTCTGGACCGGAAGGGGAGCTCGAGGGCGGTCCGCAGCATGGGGGCGACCGGTGTCCGCAGACCGATCAGGAGGTCTTCGTGGAGGCGGGTGCCGCCGTCCAGGAACCGGAGCAGCCGCTCACCGGGGACGTCTCGGAAGAGGCGGGTGAAGAACTCGGCGCCGTCGATGCGGCCGCTGTCCAGGGCACGCAGCATGACCGCGTCCATGGCGCGCGGCCGGGCACCGTGGGGCGCCGGCATCCGCAGGGCGCGGCCGGCCCGTACGGACGCGGCGACGGCCCGGCTCTGCCGCTGCACCGCCGCGAACGTGTAGCCGGTGGACGGGCGGGTGGCGCCTCCGGCGGTTCCGATGCGGAAGACCGACCGCCCGTCCTGGCGCGGGAAGCGGCCGTCCGTCATGGGGATGACGCCCCGCTCCTCGGCGATGATCCTGAACTCCCCGAGCCGCAGGACCTCTTGGGTGTAGTGGTGCAGCGCGCGCCGGTAGCCGTCGGGGTCCAGAGCGGCTCGTGAGAACTCGGTGTACTCGATCAGGGCGGTGTCGGGTCCCAGGGGCAGGACGTAGCCGAACGAGAGCCCTCGCGAGGGCTGGCGGGTGCGGAAGTCCATCAGGTCGGCGGTGGCCGGATCGAAGAGCGGACGCCCGCTGCGGACGAACCAGCCCGCGAAGTGCTGGAGCAGGACGGTGCGGGCCGGTGGCAGGCGGCTGGGCGGCCGTGAGTCGAAGACGCGGTGGGCGCGGAGAACCAGCTCGGCGCCCCGCCCGTCACGGGCGAGGACCTCGCCACCGTGCGGCGTGCTGCGTACGGCGGTCACCGTCGCCTCCACCCTGCGGAACCCGGCCGCGCGGGAGAGCCGCCGGTGGACGTGCGCTTCGAAGGCGTCCGACCGCAGCATCTTGTACAGGAAGGGGGCGGGCCGGGTCTCGGTGGCGGTACCGTCGGCACCCCGCACCCGTAGCCGCTGCCAGGAGGCGGACAGGACGGAGTCGTACGCTCCGCCGGGAGGCTCCCAGAAGCACCAGGTCCGCGGGGCCGGGCGCAGGGGCCCGGGCGGGGCGTCGACCAGGACGACCGACAGGGGAGTGGCGGCGTCCGGCGCGCAGAGGCGGTACGCGAGGCTCAGTCCGGCCGCACCGCCACCCACGATGACGACTTCGGGGTCGGGCACGGCTCCCCTCTCGGTTGGCGGCTACCGATACTTCCGCACCGTGCGGCCCGTCGGAGGTGTACGACGCGCCGGTGTCCGGGGGGAATCACAGGGAACGGTCCCGGCGGACCGGGGCCGGGCAGGGGCGCAGGCCTTCGGCGGAGCCGACCGGTCGCGCTATTCGGTGCGTCCGGCCCTGACACCACCCTCCTGCTTGTGGGACCTTCGGGACACCCGGATCCAGACGAAGACCAGGAGCGCGATGACGGCTGCCGCGAGAACGACCTTGGAGTAGGCGGAGACGTAGGTGGAGACGACCTCCCACTGCGCTCCGAGGAAGTATCCGGCCAGCACGAAGGCCGTGTTCCACAGCGCGCTGCCCAGGGTGGTCAGCGTGAGGAAGATCGGCAGGGGCATGCGCTCGACGCCCGCCGGTACGGAGATCAGGCTGCGGAACACCGGGATCATCCGGCCGAAGAAGATCGCCTTGGTGCCGTGGCGTTCGAACCACGCCTCCGTCCTTTCGATGTCCGTGACCTTCACCAGCGGGATCTTGGCCGCGAGGGCGACCGTCCGGTCCCGGCCCAGTGCGGCGCCTATCCCGTACAGCGCGAGGGCGCCGACGACCGAACCGAGGGTCGTGAACACCAGGGCGGCGAGGAGGCTCATCCGGCCGGTGCTCGCGGCGAAGCCGGCCAGCGGGAGGATCACCTCGCTGGGCAACGGCGGAAAGAGGTTCTCCAGAGCGATGGCCAGTCCGGCTCCTGGAGCCCCGAGGGTGCCCATCAGGTCGTTCACCCACTGCGTCACGCCACTGTCGGTCATGCGGACCACGGTAGCGATCCCAACCTGAAGCGATCCTGAAGCGGCCGGGGGACCGCCACGCCGAGGTCGGGAAGCGGCACGGCGTGCCGCCTCGCTGGGAGAACGGCGGCGGGGCGCTTCGGCGTCGCGCCCCACCGCCGTCACCGGACCGCTGTCGCGGCCGGATCCGCCGGCACCGCCTCCCGAGGTGACGACGGAGTCGAGAGGCCGCTCAGCCGGGCAGGATCCACTTCTGGTTGGCGGCGGCGAGGCAGGTCCAGAGGTGGAGCCTGGTGCCGTCGGCCGAGGAGACGCCGGATGCGTCGAGGCATTTGCCGGACTGCGGGTTCTTCAGGGTTCCGTCGGGCTGCGGTACCCATTTCTGGGCGCCGGTGTTGTTGCAGCCGTAGAGCTGGACCTTGGTGCCGTCGGCGGTGGCGCCGCCGCTGATGTCCATGCACTTGCCGAGTGCGCGCAGTGTGTCGTCGGTGGCGATCGTCCAGGTCTGGGCCGCCGACTGGTTGCAGGTCCAGAGCTGGATCTGTGTGCCGTCCGTGCTCGCCCCGTTGGCGACGTCGACGCACTTGCCGCCGAAGCCCGTGATGGCGCCGGCCTTCGGGCCGGTGGTACCTCCGAGTTCCTTGATGCGGATGTTGCGGAAGGACACGTCGTCGCCGTCGCCGTGGTTCTGCAGGCCGATATGTCCCTGTCGGAGGCTGCGGGCGGGGACGGTGTTGGTGAAGTCGTTGATCTCGACTCCGTTGAGGTACACCCGCAGGCGCTCGCCCTCGACCCGGATCTCGTAGGTGTTCCACTCGCCGGGAGGGTTCAGCGCCCTGTCGCGGGCGTTCGTTTCGGCGGACCTGAAGCCGTAGACGGAGCCTGTCGTGCGGTCCGGGGCGTCCGTGGCGTCGATCTGGATCTCGTACCCGTTGTCGACGGCCGACCAGGGGTCGTCCGAGGCCGGGAAGCCGACGAGGACACCGGAGTTGTCGTCACCGGCCTGCCGCCAGTCGAGCTTCAGTGAGTAGGAGGTGAACTCCTTGGCCTGGTACCACATCATTCCGAGACCGCCCTGTGAGGTGAGGGTGGAGTCGGCGTTCGCGAAGGAGCCCGGCCCGGCCTGCTTCCAGCCCAACGTTCCCGCGGTCCCGAAGAGCGTGGTGTAGCCGGTCTCCGGGCGGCAGTCCGCCTCGGTCGTTCCGGCGGACCAGCGGATGCCGCCGAGCAGATGGCGGCGGAAGGACGGGTCGGCGTAGGACTCCTCGGTGTGGCCGCCACCGGTGTAGAAGGCGCGGCCGCCCTGATAGTCCTTGCACCAGGCGATGGGGTGGTCGCCGCCCATGGAACCGCCGCTGTAGCTGGACTCGTCGAGGGAGGCCAGCACATGGGCGGTGGTGCGCGGGTTGGTGCGGTAGTCGTACCACTCGTCGGTCCGCTGCCAGGCAGGGCCGAGATGGGCGGTGGCGTCGTGGGCGCGGTCCTCCACCTTCACCGTCGCGGGCTGGATCGCCGGATGCGACTGGAACAGGGCGCCTGCCAGCCCCGCGTACCAGCTCCAGTCGTATTCCGTGTCGGCTGCCGCGTGGATGCCGACGTAGCCTCCGCCCGCCGCGATGTAGCCCTCGAAAGCGGTCTGCTGGGCGGCGTTCAGCACGTCGCCCGTCGTGGAGAGGAAGACGACGCTCTCGTAGCCGTCCAGGTTGGCCGGGGTGAACGCGGTGGCGTCCTCCGTCGCCGTGACGGTGAAGTTGTTGGCGGTCCCCAGTGCGCGCAGGGCGGCGACGCCCTCGTCGATGGAGGAGTGGCGGAAACCGGCGGTCTTGGAGAAGACCAGCACGTCGTACGCGGGGTCGGCGACCGCCGGCGCCGGGCGGGCGGACGGGGCCGGTCCGGCCTCGGCTGCCGTGGAGGCGGTCGCGGGCAGAGCGGCTGCCGCGAGCAGGCCGCAGACGGCCCGGGCAGCGAGGTGTACGAGTCGTCCGCTCATGGCAGGATCCACTTCTGGTTGGCGGCGGCGAGGCAGGTCCAGAGGTGGAGTCTGGTGCCGTCGGCCGAGGAGACGCCGGATGCGTCGAGGCATTTGCCGGACTGCGGGTTCTTCAGGGTTCCGTCGGGCTGCGGTACCCATTTCTGGGCGCCGGTGTTGTTGCAGCCGTAGAGCTGGACCTTGGTGCCGTCGGCGGTGGCGCCGCCGCTGATGTCCATGCACTTGCCGAGTGCGCGCAGTGTGTCGTCGGTGGCGATCGTCCAGGTCTGGGCCGCCGACTGGTTGCAGGTCCAGAGCTGGATCTGTGTGCCGTCCGTGCTCGCCCCGTTGGCGACGTCGACGCACTTGCCGCCGAAGCCCGTGATCCGGCCGCTGCGTGCGGGCGTGTCACCGGTGCTGAACGTGAAGTCGTCGAGGTCGAAGAGGGATCCGCTGCCGCCCTTGAAGACGAGGTAGAGCGTGGTGGTGCCGGAAGGGCGGTCGGTGAGGTTCGCGGTCACGTTCCGGAACGTCTCCCAGCCGCCGGTGACGGGGACGGCCGCGGAGCCGATGAGGGTGCCGGTGGGGGAGCCGGTCCGGACCTCCAGGGTGCCCCCGCTGCCGCCGGAGGAGACCCTCGCGGTCAGCGAGGTGGCGTTGCCGAGGATGTACGGCTCGAAGGAGATCCAGTCACCGTTGTCGATGGTCCCGACCGTCTTCCCGCCGTTCGCCGCCGCTTTGTCGATGACCGTCACGCCGGCGGAGCCGCCGTAGTGCTCGACCTGGCGCTTGCTGCCCTGGCTGATGTTCTGGTCGTGGGTGGTGAGGGCGGGCTGGCCGTTCGCCCCCTTGTCGGTGTATTCGGCGTCCCAGACGCCGAAGATGTTCGCGTTGGGGTCGTGTTCACCGTCGGCGATGGTCTGTACGGTGCCGGAGCAGCCGGTGGCGGAGGTCTGCGGGTGGCCGTGGCTGTCGTGGCCGACGATGAACGTGACCTTGACCCTGGAGCAGTCGATCGTGCCGTCCTCGGGGTCGGTGACGGTCACCTTGAAGGGGACGGCGGCGCCCGGGTCGATGATGGCGCCGTCGGCCGGAAGCTCCAGGCGGACCGTCGGCGCCGTGTTGCCGACGGTGACGACGACGGAGGCGGTCGCGGTGTTCCCGGTTCCGTCGGAGAGCGTCAGCTCCGCGGTGTAACGGCCGTTGGCGGTGTAGGTGTGCGCCGGGTTCGCCGCGGTCGAGGTGCCTCCGTCGCCGAACTTCCAGGCGTGGCCGAGGGGGTCGCCGTCGGGGTCGGAGCTGCCCGCGGAGGAGAACTGGACCGTGAGCGGGGCCTTGCCCGAGGTGCGGTCGGCGGTGGCCCTGGCGAGCGGTGAGCGCCCTCCGCTGACGTTCTCGATGCGGTAGAGCGCACTGTTGGCGTCACCGTTGAAGTACCCGGTGCCGTAGTCGAGGACGTACAGCGCACCGTCCGGACCGAACGCCATGTCCATGACCTGGGTGCCCTGCCAGGGGAACGCGTTGATCGACTGCACGGTTCCGTCGGCGCCCTGCTCGACGCGCTTGATCCACTTGCGGCCGAACTCACCGGCGAAGAAGTCGCCGTCGAAGCTCTCGGGGAACTTGACCGCGGAGGCCGACGCCGCGTCGTAGCGGTACACGGGGCCGCCCATGGGTGACTCCGAGCCGCTGCCGAACTCGGGTACGGAGCCGCCGTCGTAGGGGATCCAGGCGGGCTGGGCCGGAGGCAGGTCGGTCAGGCCGGTGTTGTTCGGCGAGGTGTTCCTCGGAGCGGAACAGGAGAAGGCGGAGCCGGATGCGGAGGTGGCGAAGTCGTAGTCGACATAGGCGTTGTTCTTGCCGGTGCAGTAGGGCCAGCCGTAGTTGCCCGCTGTGGTGATCCGGTTGAACTCGACCTGGCCCGCGGGCCCCCGGGAGGCGTTGGCGGTCCCCGCGTCGGGGCCGTAGTCACCGACGTAGACGACACCGGTGGGCTTGTCGACGCTCATCCGGAACGGGTTGCGGAAGCCCATGGCGTAGATCTCCGGCCTGGTCCTCGCGGTGCCGGGAGCGAAGAGGTTGCCCGGCGGGACGGAGTAGCCGCCGTCCGCGCCGACCTTGATGCGCAGCACCTTGCCGCGCAGGTCGTTGGTGTTGCCCGACGAACGCTGGGCGTCGTAGGCGGGGTTGCGGTCGGACCGCTCGTCGAGGGGGGCGTAGCCGTCGGAGGCGAAGGGGTTGCTGTCGTCGCCGGTGGAGAGGTACAGGTTGCCCTGGGCGTCGAAGTCGATGTCGCCGCCGACGTGGCAGCACAGGCCGCGGCTCGCTGGAACGTCGAGGATCTTCTTCTCGGTGGCGGTGTCGAGCTTGCCGCTCGTCGTGAGGACGAAGCGTGAGAGCCGGTTGACGCCGTCGAACAGTGCGAAATCCGCCGCGGAGCCGTTCGCGGGGGCGTCCCCCGCGGGAGTCGAGAGCTTCGGGGCGTAGTAGAGGTAGACGAACCGGTTCGTGGCGAACCCCGGGTCCACTCCGACGCCCTGCAGGCCTTCCTCGTCGTGCGAGTAGACGTCCAGCTTGCCGGCGACCGCGGTGGCGCCGGCGGCGTCCGTGAGGCGGAGGGTGCCGTCCCGCGAGGTGTGGAGGACGGACCTGTCGGGCAGGACGGCGAGCGTCATCGGCTCACCGGTCTCGGCCACCCCCTTGGCGAGGGTGACCTGTTGGAATTCCTCTGCGGCCGCCGGTGCCGCTTCGGCCGGTGTCTGCTGTGCGGTGAGGGCGCCCGCGGCGATGAGCAGGGTGCAGACGAGCGCCGCGAGGGGTCGGGTGGGTCTCCTGTGCACGCGAATCCTCCGTATGGTGACGGGGTCGAGGTGGAGCACAGGCGCGCGCCGTCGCGCCGGGGAGGACCGGGTGCCCACAGGGGGAGGGGAGGGCACCCGGTCCTTGTCGTCCGGTTCAGATCAGGAAGGTAATGGCTTTTACACCGGCCAGATACCCCTTTGACGCGCCGGGTCGCAACTTTCTCTAGTAGCGGGACAAAGCTGCTGGGTGGGCTCCTGGGTCGCCGGAGGAATCCACGGCGATCCCACATGCCGGTCCACAGCATGGAGTCGGTGGTGCGACCACCGGGCCCGCCGGCCTCTCGGGGCCGTCGCGACGCCCGCCCATGGGTCGGCCGGACCGCCGGGGCGGGGCCTCGGCGGACGTGCAGCCGCGTGCAGCGCGCTCGCCTTCTCAGGTCAGCCGCGCGACCAGCCGTCCGGCTCGCCGGGTGCGCGTTCCGCGGCCGCTGCTGCAAGCTGTCGCCGGACGCGGTCACCTCGATACGGCTGCTGTGCACGGCAGTTGTCACGCCTCAGCGGCCCGGCGCCACCGTGCGGTCCCGTTTGCCGGGGCCGGGCCAAGGGCGGTGAGTCGTCGCCCCACGGTGTGAAGGCCTGCGGCTCGTGATCGGGAGGGCGGATCGGTGCCGAGCAGGCGTGTGGGGCGCGCGACGAGGTTCACGGGGCCGTCGACGAGATCGCCGGGGGAGCCGTCGGAGAGGCGGCAGCCGGGCGGCCCCGTGCCCCTCCCGGGGGCACGGGGCCGGCACTGCGGCGGGTCACCCCGGCCAGGTGCCCGTGAGTCGCCGCGTGGCCACGGCACCCGATCGATCGATCGAGGCCTTGACCACGGCGAAGATGGCGCCCTGGAGGGCGGCGGCGAGCATGATCTGCCGCCAGGAACGGTCTTCGTCCGTTGCGTCGGGGGCGTCGCCCTCACCCTCGATGACCTTCCACGCCTGCTTGAACACGGCGGTCGCGATCAGGCCGCCCGCCGCGCCGAGGGCCAGCCCGACCGGTTTGTACGCGATCGTGGACGCCTTCATCGATTTCCCCGGCTGTGGCGCACCAGCAGGAAGGCGGCGAGCAGCGCGCCGCCCACGAGGAGCGGGGTGCGGTTGGCCCGCGCGAGCGACGCGGCCCGGTCGGCCTTCTCGAGCAGCGGATCGGGAGCCTTGTCCGCCACGTACTGTCCTGCCCGGGTCGCGGACTCCCGTACCTGGGCCGCTGCCTGGGCCGTCTTCTCCAGGACGGGATCGGGCGTCCTGTCCTTGACGAGTTGCGTGGCCTGCTCCGTCTTCCCGCGGATCTGGTCGGCCACCAGGGCGGCCTTCTCCGAGGCCTGTTCCCTCGCGGCGGCCGCCTTCTCCTTCGCCTGTGCCTTCACGTCGGCCTTGGCGGCCA
The DNA here is from genome assembly GCA_014651175.1 of Streptomyces clavifer. Lineage (GTDB taxonomy): Bacteria > Actinomycetota > Actinomycetes > Streptomycetales > Streptomycetaceae > Streptomyces > Streptomyces clavifer. Next base: position 142,264 of record BMWJ01000016.1, read on the forward strand.
GGGCCTCGACGGTGTGCCCGAGTTCGTCGCGGGTGTGCTCGACCTGCTCACGCAGCTTCTCGGGACTGGAGGCGTCGGGGACGGGAGTGCCTATGTTGGTCCGGGACTCTTCGTTGTTCATCGGTGTGCCCTTTCCTTGATCTCGGCCAGATCGGCCTTGACGCTGTCGACGGTCTGTTCGGGGGTGGGTGAGCCGGCCTCGGCGATCTGCTTCTTTCCGGCCAGGGCGGCCGTAGTCGCCACTGCCGCCAGTACCGCTGAGACGATCAGGGCGGACGCCCATACCGGCAGTACCAGCGCGAGGGCCGCGATACAGGTCACGATCAGAGCCTGGGCCGCCAGGATGCCGACGAGGCCGGCTGCGCCGAAGAGACCGCCGCCCTTCCCGAAGTGCCTGCCCTTCTCGGTCATCTCCGCCCGGGCCAGCTGCATTTCCTCGCGTACCAGCTCCGAAATCTGCTGCGAGGCCCGCGAAACCAGCACGCTCACCGGTTCGTCGGTGGCGTGTTTCTGCTGCTCTGCCGTACTCATCGCTGGGTCACCTTGCCTCACTCGATCTGTTGGAAACCTCGGCGGCCGGCTCGGAGCGTCCGACGGGCCGGTCAACCGGTTTGCCCCGTGCCGTCCGCCTCGAAGCGAGCCCTTCATGACGAAAGCTCCTCTTTGCGTCGCGTCTGCCGGTGTCTCGGCTCGACTACCCCGGGACCGGCTCAACACCCATGCCGCCGGGAAGAGCCTCGGCCCACGCCGTCGTAACCGCCCGGGGGCAGCCTTCACGGCCGTGCTCCGCATGGCCGGGGTGAGGGGACCGGCGGCCGGTTCGGGAGGGCCAGGAGTGCGAAAGTGAGGAAGAGCGGGGAAGTACCGGAACGGCATCGGATCGCGCGTGCCTGCCGGAGAGCGTGACATCAGGGTGCGCCCGTCTCCGGTCCGCTTACCGGGAGCCCGACGACACCCGCGCGGGGGACCGGAGACACCCGCGCGGGTCACCTCCGGGGCCGGGCTGAACGGTCAACGCCCCGTGTCCGGTGGGCTCCTGGTGGGGGCGGTCGGCGGAGGGAGCGGCGGCCCATAGGGTGACCCCCATGTCTTTCACGTTGAGTTCCACCAAGACCCGCGCCGCCCTCCGCGTGTCGGCACGTGTCTCGGGGGAGTTGCTTCTCGTCCTTGTCATGGCCGCGGTGACGGTGTGGTTGTTGGGTCGCATGTGGTCGGTCATCTGGCCGCTCGTAGTCGGCTTGCTGCTGACCACGCTGACCTGGCCCATAACGCGGTACCTGCGCAGACTCGGATGGCCCCCCGCCCTCGCGGCTTCCGTGGTGACGGTGCTGTTTCTCCTGGTCGCCGTGGGGGTCGTAGCGCTGATCGCGGTGCCGGTGGCCTCCCAGTCGGGTGAGCTGGCCGATGGTGTGGTCGAAGGCATCCAGCGGCTGCGCGAATGGGCGTCCGGGCCGCCGCTGAACATCGGCGACGATCAGATCACCGGTGCGTTCGACTCCGCGACCGCCCGCATCCAGGACAGCGTCGGCAGCATGGTGACCACGGTCGTCACCGGGGTGAGCACGGTGGTCAACGGCGTGGTCACGGCCGTCCTGGCGGTCTTCCTCATGTTCTTCATGCTCAAGGACGGGCCCCGGTTCCTGCCCTGGCTCGCGCGTCAGCTGCCCGGCCGGCTCGCGACCGATGTTCCGACGGTCGCGGCCCGTGGCTGGGAGACCCTGGGCGGCTTCGTGCGGTCACAGGCGTACGTCGGCCTGCTCGACGCCGTCCTCATCGGGCTCGGCCTGTGGGTCGTGGGAGTGCCGCTCGTGCTCCCGCTGGCCGTGCTGACCTTCGTGTCCGCCTTCGTTCCGATCGTGGGCGCCCTGTTCGCCGGTTTCGTCGCGGTGCTCATCGCCCTGGTGTCGAACGGTCCGACCGATGCGTTGATCGTGCTGGCGGTCATCATCGTGGTGCAGCAGCTCGAGGGCAATGTGTTCCAGCCCATGATCCAGAGTCGTGGGCTCGGGCTCCATGCCGCGGTGGTCCTGCTGGCCGTGACGTTGGGCGGCAGTCTCGCCGGCATCGTGGGCAGCCTGCTCGCCGTACCCGTCGCCGCGTTGTTCGCGGTGGCCTGGAACTACCTGCGCGAGCAGCTCAGCGTTCCCGACCCGGACCCGCTGTCGGACCCCGGCCCGGACTCGGAGCCGGACCCGGACGCCGCACCGAGTGCCGTCGGCTCCTCGGCGTAGAAGGTCCTGGATCGTTCCTGCGGTCCGAGCCGGGTGGCGGTCGGAGCCGGCCGTCGCCCGGTCCTGCACATCGATTGCCGCGCCGCGGGGGCGATACGGCGGGCCGGCCCGCGCGCGGTCGTATCGATGCGCAGCGGCAGACCTCGGGCGTGCCCGCGGCGCCGACCGTGCCGTGTGCGGGCTCCCGCCCGTCGGGAGGGCCACGCGGCCACGGTCGGCGGGTGTCGGTTTCCGCGCTGGAGCGCGGGTGGTGGGGCGGTCGTCCGTGAAGCCGGCGCAGTGCCCCTCCGGCGCTACCGGGCGAGCACGGCGCTCACCGTCTTTCCCCCGGCCGCCAGGGGGGTCACGGCGGTGGCGCGAGCGAGACGGTTGATCATCGGCCAGCCGAAGCCTCCGCCGGTGCCGCGCAGGTCGGGGGCGCGTGTGCGAGGCTTCTGCGGGCTGGTGTCGTCAACGGCCACCTCGATCGTCTCGGGATGGGCTGTCAGGTGGAGCGTAAAGGTTCCGCCACCGTGACGGAGGGCGTTGGTGACGAGTTCGGAGACGACCAGGACGAGGGTGTCCGCCGCTCCAGGAGCGATTCCCGGCCGCCCAAGGGCCTTGAGGAACGCCCGGGCCGCATCGCGTGCGTCGGCGATCGAGGACGCCGAACGTCCGGCCGCGGCTCTGATGCTCATCGTGTCCATCAGTACTCCCGCTCTCTTCGTCGTCCGTTCCCGCTCGATCCGTCTATGGACACCTCCTGCCCGGTCCAGCTCTCCGCAATCTTTTCGCTGCCCGGTCCGAGAGTGACTACCTCCTTGTCGAACGCGCGAAAATCTGTGCCGACGGGAGTAGACATTGGGTGGTGG
>BMWJ01000017.1 GCA_014651175.1 Streptomyces clavifer
TGGCTCGGTGCCGAGGGCATGCCGCGCCGGTACGCGGACTACCTCGCGGCCGACGGCTTCACCACGCTCAACACCGTCTCCACCGTCGCCTCCTTCCTGCTGGGCCTTTCGATGCTTCCCTTCCTCTACAACGTCTGGAAGACCGCCAAGTACGCAAAGCAGGTCGAGGTCGATGACCCGTGGGGATACGGCCGTTCGCTCGAATGGGCCACATCGTGCCCGCCGCCGCGCCACAACTTCCTCACGCTGCCGCGTATCCGCTCCGAGTCCCCGGCGTTCGACCTGCATTACCCCTCCATCCGCGCTCTCGAGGAGGAGACGAACCGTCCCGCCGACTCCGTCACCGTGGCACCCGGGGACAAACAGGAATGAGGCCGGCCCGGGACGACCGTCCATCGAGAGGAGGAGTGCGTGAAACCCGACAAGGAGAGCGCCGCCCGCGGCCTGGCACAGGTGGAGGGGTACCTGCTCTGGAACGCCGAGGTGGAGGAGGCCCGCCGCCGGGCCGTCCGTTTCACCGAACAGCTGCCCTGGCTCACCACCGCGCAACGTGAGAACGTCGAACGCGTCTACGTCACGGACCGGGTCGCGGCCTGCCGGGAGTCCCTCACCAAGGTCGCCGACCGGGCGGCCGAGCTCCGGGGCGAGTACACCGCGCGGTACGACCGGCTGAGAGCGCGCTGCGTGGCGGTGTCGGCGCTCACCGTCGGCGCGGTGAGCGGCACCTTCATGGCACTGGTCCTGCTCGGCCGGTGACGATCGGCCCCCGGGTGTCCGAAGCGGTGACCGGGCAGCCGGGGGATCGGACACCGGCCCGGGTCACAGGGCCGACATCTCCCGGCGCGGCCCCGTCCACGCCTGGTCGAGCTCGGACAGGTGTACGGCGAGCCGCTCGGCATGCGCAGACGGCAGTCGGTCGGCCCGGTGGCCCAGGTGCACGGCGCACGCGGTCGTGGTGTCGATGAGCCGCTCCACCGCACCCGCGACCCCGTCGGACCCCGCGGAATGCCGTGCCACCGGGGGCAGTTCGGCCGCTGTCAGATCGATGGCCGTACGCGCCGCGGCCAACGACCTGTAGGCGTCACGCCGCAGCGCGCCCCGCCCGGCGTGGTCCTCCGGAGCGTCCAGGACGTGGCCGAGATAGCGATGGGCCGCACCCACCGCCGTGTCCAGAGCGGCCCGTACGGTGTGCCCTCGCCGGCCGGGCAGCGGAAGATGACCGGCGAGCAGCACCGTCCCGCACGCCAGCAGGGATTCCACGACCCGCCCCCAAGCGGCGGGAGGTTCTCCGCCCAGCAGGACGAGGGACAGCACGAGCACGGTGACGACCGCCGTCTGCACCGCGAAGTGGCGGGTGGCGACCGGCAGGAGCGCACCGCAGAGCGCGACCGCACCGACGAGCGGGTACGGGCCGGACAGCACACCGGACAGCAGCAGCGCCGACAGACCGAAGACCGCGGCACCCGCGACCGTGCCCACGGCCCGGCACAGGACCCGGGAGACCAGCGGTCCCAGATCCGGCTTGACGAGGAACACGGTGGTGGCGGGCAGCCAGTACCAGTGCTCGTGATGCAGCCACTGCGCGACGACCGTACTCGTCGCGCAGCACACCGCCACCCGCAGGCCGTACTCGCGGCCCGCGGCACTCCACGCCCGTTTCGGGGCCGAGCCTTCAGGGCGCCCCTTCGCCGTACCCTGGGACGACCTTTCAGGCCGGTCGAAGACCGCCGCGGCCCGCAGCAGAGCGTCGTCGAGAGCGCGCAGTCCGGCATCCGTCCGTGCCGGGGCGGGCAGCGGACCGCAGGACCCGCCCGTACGCACCGCGTCCGCCAGCCTGCGGGGACCCGCCACGAGACGGGCGGGCAGCGGCACACCTGCCCAGGCCAGCGCGGTCGCCGCCTCGACCAGTGGGAAGGCCGCCGCGTACAGGGCGTGCAGCCGGCGCTCGGCGGCCGAACCCGACCGGCTGCGCAGCCGCGGCCCGGCCAGTGCGTCCTGCGCCTGGTCGAGGGCGGCGCTGAGGGCCGCCCTGCTGTCCAGGGCCCGCGGTCCGCCTGTCGCCCGCAGCAGCCGTGACACTGACTCGTACACGGCGGCCACCGCCTCCCGCTCCCCGTCCAGGCGGTACGGGCCGTTCCCCGGGCGGCCGGGGGACGGGAGCACCAGCCGCAGCAGCAGGAGCCAGCCCGCGCCGGCCAGGAACAGCAACGCGCGGGCCGGGCCGGGCTCCGGCAACGGCATACCGGCCCCGATCACCGCCGCGACCAGCACCTGCGTCCCACACGAGGAGGCCACCGGCCCCGTCGAGCTGAAGGCTCCGGCGACCAGCCCCAGGACCCCGAACACCAACGGCAGCACGACGAGGGACCGGCCACCGCCCGCGGCAGCCGCGATCATCGTGCCGAGCAGCAGCCCCGCCGAGCCGGCCAGCGCCGGAACGCCCAGCCGGGTGACCGCGGCACGCCTGCTGCCGGGCCGGTCGTTGATCCCGGCCAGCATCGCGCCCAGTGCGACAGGCACTCCGGCGGTCGGCCGTTCGGCGAGCACCGCGAGGAGCAGCGGCAGCGAGGCCAGCGCCCCCCGCATCACCGCATGCCACGGAACCGGCCCGCGCTGGGCCCGCAGCACATGACCGAGCCACGGGGGGAGGGGAGGAGGACTGGACGCAATAGCGGGTGTGAACACCGGGCTCCTGTCCGCGCGGGGATAGCGTCATATCGCCCGGCGGACGCCTTCGGCCTGGGCGTGACCCCCAGCCTAGATCCCTCACGTGGAGAGGGTGCTACCTGATCATTTCCGCGGTGTGACGGCGCGCGGGACCGACGCGGTCCCGCGCGTCGTCACACCGCCGTGCCGAAGTTCTGCGTCCAGACGGGGCCGCCCGACGACTCCTGCCGGCCGACGCCGATCTCCTTGAACGCGCAGTTGAGTATGTTCGCCTTGTGGCCGGGGCTGTTCATCCACGCCTCCATCACCGCGGCCGCGGTGGGCTGCCCCTTCGCGATGTTCTCGCCGTACGTGCTCCAGCGGTACCCGGCGGAGGTGATGCGCGCGCCGGGGTCCGTACCGTCCGGCGACGTGTGCGAGAAGTAGTCGCGCTCCACCATGTCCGCGGAATGACGCGATGCGGCCGTCGCGAGTCGGTCGTTGGTGCTCACCGCGCCGCAGCCCTCCTTCGCCCGCTCCGCGTTGACCAGGTTCATGACCTCCTCCGCATCCGAGTCGGAGGTCGGCTTCGCGGGCTCCGGCGGCGGCGCGGCGGACGGCTTCGAGGACGAAGTGCGCGGACTGGGGACAGCCTCGGGGGTTGGGGAAGCGGTCTTGGCCTTGGTCCTGGACGGTGAGGGAGAGGCGGATGCCGACGAGGGCGAGGGCGAGGGCGATGGTGAAGCGGCCGGCGGCGCCGACGTGGTGTCCGGGGCCGACGGTCCCGACAGGGGCGCGACCGCCGTCGATGGCCCCTCGTCCCCGTCATCCGTGTAGAGGTGGACCGCGGCGCCACCGCTCCCCAGCGCCGCGACCGCCACCAGTCCCGCCACCACGATGGTGCGGCGGCGGCGCCTGACCTCGTCCCGGCGCCGCTCGGCGCGTCCGGGACCCGACAGCCGTGTGACCCCGGTGCGTACGGCGCCGGTGGAGAGGATGTCCGCCGGACCGCCGGCGGCGGACGCCGCCGGGGGGACCAGCGCCAGGCCCACCAGCAGACCCTCCGCCGGGACCAGGCCGGACCCGTGCCCCGAGCAGACCGTGCAGTCCCGCGCGTGCCTGGCCAGACGCTTGCGCCAGAGAGCCGACGGCGCACCGTCCCACTGGGCGGTGAGGTCCTCCAGCAGGATGCAGCGCGGCCGTGCGGCCAGCGCCCGTACCACCAGTCTGGCCGCCTCGAGCTGCGCCTTCATCCGCTGCACACGGACCGCGGTGTGCTGCGGCGACAGTTCGAGCGCGCCGGCGACCTCGCTCCGGGACAGTTCACCGGCCGTCTCCAGCCACCACAGGGACAGCAGCGCCCGGTCGTCCTCGTCCAGCCACCGGGTGGCCTCGGCGGCCTCGCGGCGCTGCCCCGTCAGGCCGAGGCGGACGATCGTCAGCTCCACGAAGTCCGACGCGGGATCGACGACGTCGTATGCGACCTCCATCGGGTCGGCGGATATCTCCCCGGTCCTGCGCGTACGCCAGTGACCGCGTATCTCGTTCATGGTGATGGCCACGAACCAGGACCGGAAGCTCCCGGGGGAGCGCAAGGAGGGCAGGCCGCGAAGCATGCGCAGCACACTGTCCTGCACCACGTCGTCGACGTCCGCGTGACCGTTCAGCGCACGGCCGACGATGTTGTAGACCAGAGGCAGATACGACGCGACGAGCTGGTCCTGCGCCTGCTTGTCCCCCTTCTGCGCCGCCTTGATCAACGCCGACTCGCGTGCCTCGCCCATACAGTGCTCACTCTTCCGGGGTCCTGTTCCGTCACTTCCCACACTCGGGAGACGCTGTGCGGCGGGGATGATAACAGGAATCCGGCCACGCGGTCGCCCGCCCCTCACGTATCCGGGCATACCGCGCGCCGGGCCCCAGCACTGTCACGGGGCCCGGCACGTGAGGTCGGCGGGTACGGCGGCACCGTCGCCGCCTTCGGGTCAGTGACGCCGAGGACTGTCGGGGCCCTGATCCTCGCCGAGCTGCTGCCGCAGCTTCTCCTGGCCGGTGTCGACGTGCTTGCTGTACTTGCCCTGAGTCCGGTCGTCGATCATGTCGCCGGCTTTGTCGATGCCCTTCCCGGCCTGGTCCTCGTGCCCCTTGAGCATCTTCTTGATCTTGTCCAACGCGGACATGGTTTCCCTCCTGGACTCGGCGTCCCCCGCCCGTCCAGGGTCACCGCTGATGGCCCCGCCCGCATCCGCGAGTGATCGCGACGCAGGTCCGCGCGGCCCCGGAGGTGTGAAGGCCGTGTGGATGGGCAGATACCGGTTGACCAGGAGGAGGAGGTGGTGGCCGTGGGCCGCATCCAGATCGTCCGCCGTCCGCAGCCCCCCACGGGGCCGCCCCCGCTGGACCTGCGCACCCCGTCCGGACGGACCCTCCCGTACTGACCTCCGGCCGATCCCCGTGGCGGTCTCGTCGTCCCGCGCGGTGAGCGCGGAGTGGTGAGGTTTCTGCCATGACAGATCCCCGACAACCACCGGCAGCAGACCGGCTGCAGACCGACCGGCCGCACTCCGCCCGTGTCTGGAACTACCTCCTCGGAGGCAAGGACCACTACCCGGCCGATGCCGCGGCGGGCGAGATGATCCTGAAGACGTTCCCCGACATCGCGGGTATCGCGCGCGATCAACGGGCCTTCCTGGCCCGTGCCGTCCGCTTCCTGACCGGCGAAGCGGGGATCCGGCAGTTCCTCGACATCGGTACGGGCCTGCCCACGGCGAACAACACACACGAGGTCGCCCAGTGGTCGGCCCCCGAATCCAGGGTCGTGTACGTCGACAACGATCCGCTCGTGCTGACCCATGCCCGCGCGCTGCTGACGAGCACGCCCGAGGGCGCCTGTGCCTATGTCGACGCGGATGTGCGTGACACCGGCCGCGTCCTCGACGAGGCCGCCCGCACCATCGATCTCACCCGGCCCGTCGGTCTGACCCTGCTGGGCATCATGGGCCAGCTCCCCGACGAGGAGGACCCGTGGGACCTGGTCCGACGACTGCTGGCAGCTCTCCCCTCCGGCAGCTATCTGGCGCTCGCCGACGGCACCGACACCAGCGAGACCATGACCCGGGCCATCGACGCGTACAACGCCAGTTCTGTCAGCTCGTACCATCTGCGTAGCCCGGCGCGGATCGCCGAGTTCTTCGACGGGCTGGACGTGGTCGCGCCCGGCGTCGTCAGGATCGCGGCCTGGCGCCCCGAGCCCGGCCGCGACGGCGAGCACCTCCCGCCCGGCCACGCGGTCAGCGGCGTGGGACGCAAGCCCTGAGACGGGGCAGGGCCCGAATCGACACGCACGGCCCCGCCGGGAGCGGACAGGCGGAGCGTAAGCTCCTGAGGCATGATCGATCATTCGGCGCCGGCCCCGTCCGCGCGACAGACGAACTGGGCGGGCAACGTCACCTTCGGGGCCCGCAGGCTCCACACACCCACCTCGGTGGCAGAGCTCCGGGCCGTCGTCGCCGCGGGGACGGCGGTACGGGCGCTGGGCACCGGCCACTCCTTCAACACCGTGGCCGACACCCGGGGTGACCTGATATCGGTCGCGGGGCTGCCCCGCACCATCGAGATCGACAGGCAGGCCAGGACGGCCACGGTGAGCGCAGGGCTGCGCTTCGGCGAGCTCACCGGCACCCTGCACCGCAGTGGACTGGCGCTCCACAACCTGGGCTCACTGCCCCACATCTCACTCGCCGGCGCCTGCGCCACCGGTACCCACGGGTCGGGCGTCGCCAACCGCTCCCTCGCGGGTGCCGTCCGCGCCCTGGAGTTCGTCACCGCCGACGGCGCGATCCTCGTACTGGAGCGCGGCGACGCGGACTTCCCCGGGGCCGTGGTCTCCCTGGGCGCACTGGGAGTGGTGACCCGCCTGACCCTGGACCTCGTGCCCGCTTTCGACGTGCAGCAGTGGGTGTACGAGGGGCTGCCCCAGGAACAGCTGCTCGGCCGCTTCGACGAGGTGATGTCCGCGGCGTACAGCGTGAGCCTGTTCACTGCCTGGCGCGGTGGCCCGGTCGATCAGGTGTGGCTGAAGCAGCGGGTCGGCCAGGAGGGGCCCCGCATCGCGCCGTCCCGGTGGCTCGGCGCCACGCTCGCGGACAGGCCGAGGCATCCCGTCCCCGGGATGCCGGCCGAGCACACCACGCAGCAGCAGGGGGTCCCCGGCCCCTGGCACGCCCGGCTGCCCCACTTCCGGCTCGAGTTCACCCCGAGCAACGGCGACGAACTGCAGTCGGAGTACTTCGTGGCCCGGCACGACGCCGTGGCGGCCTACGAGGCCCTCGACCGGATCAAGGAGCGCATCGCGCCACTCCTGCAGATCGGCGAGATCCGTACGGTGGCCGGCGACGACCTGTGGCTCAGCCCGGCCCAGGGCACGGACGCGGTGGCCTTCCACTTCACGTGGGTGCCCGACACCGCCGCAGTCCTACCCGTCCTGGGGGCGATCGAGGAAGCGCTGGCACCGTTCGGCGCCCGGCCCCACTGGGGCAAGGTCTTCACCACCCCGTCCAGCACTCTGCGCGGCCTGTACCGCCACTACGCCGATTTCGAGCGCCTGACCGCCCGTCTCGACCCCACCGGAACGTTCCGCAACGCCTTCCTGCAGCAGCACTTCCCCCGGGCCGCCGACGGCCCCGACGCCGAGCGCACCGGCTGAGCGGCCGCAGGGCCCGTCAGGCCGATCCGTGCCCGTTCCTGAGCTCCGCGGCCCGGTCCTTCCTCGTCTGGAGCGGTGCGAGCTCCTCCACCAGGGCGGCGAGCTCGTCGCACGCCAGCTCCGTCTCGTAGCGGATGTTGTTGTGCTCGGCGACGATCGCGGCCAGCAGGAGCGCGGTGAGGGCCACACAGCCGTTGAGGACACAGAGGTTGAGCATGACCTCGAGCACGGAGTGGTCGGCGAACGGGCCCACCCCGTCGGTTCCGGCGACGATCGCCATGACGGACATCAGGAGCGCGCAGGGGGCGCTGCCGGCCAGCTGGAAGCGGAGGGCGGCCCAGATGAGCACCGGGAAGAGGACGTAGATCATCGAAAGCGTGCTGCGGGTCGCGACGACCGTCACTCCCACGGTGACGACGGCCAGCGCTGCCGCCTCCACCCACGGGTCGCTCAGCCGGGGCATCCTGGCCCTGCGCAGGGCCAGCAGCAACGGGGTGACCATGAGCACCCCCATGGCGTCCCCGGCCCACCAGGCGGACCAGACCGACCAGAACTTCGACACGGGGAGGTCGCCGGTCAGCATCAGGACGCCAGTGCCGCAGGTCGCACTGAGAAGCATGCCGCCCAAGGCGCCCAGGAAGACCAGGGCGACACCGTCGCGCAGACGGTCCAGCTCACTGCGGAACCCCACCGCGCGCAGCGCGAGGTAGGAGCACAGCGGGGCCAGTGTGCTTCCTGTGGCGATGCCTAGGCCGGAAAGGGTCAGACCGCCACTGATAGAGATGACCGTGAGCAGGGCCCCGAGCGCGATCCCCGGCCAGACCCGGAGCCCGAGGTACAGCAGGGACGCCACGGCGATTCCCGTGGGCGGCCAGAGCGGGCTGACGACAGAACCCTCCACGCTCACCTGTCTGAGGAGGCCGACCCGGCCGGACGCGTAGTAGGCGGCGGCGATGCCCAGAATCTGCAGTACGGCCACGGTCCGACGTCTGGCTTCCTCGCTTCGGATCACGCGCCTCATCAGACACCGCGCATGACGGCGGGCGGCCGTGACACGCGCGGCGGGTCCTCACGTCACCTGCGGTCCGGTGGGGACGGCGCCGTGGCGCAGAACGAGTACCGCCGCATCGTCCTCGTGACCGGTGAGCGCCGCGGCCTTGAGCACGGTCTCCGCCAGGTCCGCGGCCGGGTCGCCGGAGTGCGAGCTCACCAGACGCCTGATCAGCTCCAGCCCCTCGTTGATCGGCAGTGAGGGCCCCTCGATGACCCCGTCGGTGAGCAGGACGAACGCACCGTCGGCATCCAGGGTGCGCCGGGTGACGGGGTAGTGCTGGCGGGCTTCGATGCCCAGCGGAAGGCCGCCGGCGTCCGCCGTGATGCCCGACCCCCCGTCGGCGGTGGCCCAGACGGACGCGACATGACCGGCGCGGGCGCTCTCCAGCTCCCGGGTCACCGGATCCAGCCGGAAGAACGAGCAGGTGGCGAAAAGGCTCGGGCCCATCGAAAGGATCAGGTCGTTCGTGCGGCCCATGACCTCGCCTGGATCGACAGCCGTACTCGCGATGGCCCGCATGGCGATCCGGATCTGCCCCATGTAGGCGGCGGCCTCCACGTCATGGCCCTGGACATCGCCTATCGCCAGTGCCAGGGAGCCGTCCGGCAGCAGGAACCCGTCGTACCAGTCGCCGCCGATGTCCAGCCCGTTACGGGCCGGCGCGTAGCAGGCCGCGGTGTCGAGCCCGGGAAAGGAGGGAAGAGTGGCCGGAAGCATGTTGCGCTGCAGGGCCTGGGCCAGTTCCACCCGGGCCTGATGCAGCTCCACTTCCTGCCGGGCCCGGGCCGTCAGGTGCTGCAGAGTACTGAGCAGGTCCTCGGCGCTCGCTGATCGGGGAGTTCGACGCCGGTTCATGGGCTGCTCCGCGGTGCGTAAGTCCCTGCATCCTAATTCGCCGGAGACACTCCTGCGAGTGCTGCGGCGCCGGGGCCCACCCAGCCGGACCTGCCGCGGATTCCGCCGGCCCCGGGCGGGATCTCGTCAGCCGGTTCGGCCGGCCCGGCTCAGGGAGTCCGTGAGCCGGGCGAGGGTCTCCTGCAGCGCGAGGACCTCCTGCACCGACAGACCCGTGGCTCCGAGGATCGTGCGGGGGACGGAGAGGGCGCGCTCACGCAGCCCGGTTCCGGCCTCCGTGAGGTGGACGATGACCGACCGCTCGTCCTCGGGGCTCCGCTCACGCCTGACGAGCCCGGCCGACTCGAGCCGCTTGAGCAGGGGGGACAGCGTCCCCGAGTCGAGGTGCAGCCGCTCCCCGATGGTCTTGACGGGCAGCGGGCCGTGCTCCCACAGGACCATCATCGCGAGGTACTGGGGATAGGTGAGTCCGAGCTCCTTGAGCGCGTCCCGGTAGACGCCTCCGAAGGCGCGGGAGGCTGCCTGGAGGGAGAAGCAGACCTGGTGGTCCAGCCGGAGAAGCTCGGCGTCCGGCAGACCGGGATCGGATGGTGGCGGTGAGGTCATGGATCCAGAGTAACCTGCCGTCCGTAATTGAGTTGTGCGCAATTAAGTTATGTGCAATCCTTTTGGCGGTGGCCGACCCGCGGTCGCCGTCGAACGAGAGAAGGTCACTCCATGGACGCGCTGTACACCGCTGCCGCCACCGCGAACGGCCGTGAAGGCCGGGCAGTGAGTTCGGACGGCCGGATCGACCTCGCGCTCGCCCTGCCGCCGGCCCTCGGGGGCAACGGCGAGGGCACCAACCCCGAGCAGCTGTTCGCTGCCGGATACGCCGCCTGCTTCGCCAGCGCGATGAGCTCGGTCGCCCGTGAGATGAAGGTCGACACCAAGGACGTCTCCGTGACGGCCGAGGTCTCGATCGGCAAGGACGACACGGGCTTCGGCCTCGCGGTCGTCATGCGCGTGGAGCTGCCGGACGCGCTGGAGGGGGAGACCGGCCGTCGGCTGGTCGAGGCGACGCACGCCTACTGCCCCTACTCCAAGGCCACGCGCGGCAACATCGACGTCGAGCTCGTCATCGAGTAGTCACCCGAGTCCCCCACCCCCGCGCGGGGGTGGGGGACTCGTCGTCGGGCAGGGGAGACAGGAGTCGAACCTGCGGCATCCGGTTTTGGAGACCGGCGCTCTGGCCTCTGAGCTACACCCCTCCGGTGCGCTCTCAGTCTGGCAGCCGCGCAGGGTGCGGACAACGGGATTTCCTCCGGATCCGGTCCGCTTCCCGGTCTGCCCCGCGGTGATCCGCGGGGACCGCGTACACTCGGCTCCCGTTTCCGCTGATTGGCGGGCATACCCGATCGATAGGCAGTTTGACGTGAGTTTCGCAGACAGATCCGACGCACCGATCTACGCCGGCCTCGTGGAGGAACAGGGAGATGTCCCGGCAGAGGTGCGCCGGGTGGCCGAGCAGACTCTGCTGGAGGTGGACCGCGCACTCGACTTCAGCTCGGTGCACGCTCCGGCGTCCTTCCGGTAGGTCCCTGCCGCAGGGCTGCGCCGGGCCCTTCATCCGATCCCGGCCCAGCCCTGCAGCAGCGACCCCAGGGAGGCCCTCGCCGGGGCCGTTGCGGGGCGAGCGCGTCAGCCGCGTACGTGCACCGCGTGCCCGCTCCGGCGTGCGGCGCCGTGGTGGCGGAGGGTGGCCCGGTCCCGGTGGGCGGAACCGGGCTTCTGGTCGGGGAGATCACTTGCTAGGTTGCGGATGCCGCCGCCGGGTGGGCGGCGCACCGATCTCACTTCCGCGTTCCTCACCGTTCGGAGCATTGCGTGACCATCAGCCTGCACGGCTCAGCGACCGTCCTGTTCCAGGGGGACAGCATCACCGACGCTGGCCGGCTGTCGGACCCGGACAGCCCTCTGGGCAACGGGTACGCCCGTATGGCGGCCGACCGTGTGCGCGCCGCGCGAGGCGACAGCGGCATCACGTTCCTCAACCGGGGGATCAGCGGAAACCGTGCGGCGGACCTGCGTGCCCGGTGGCGCGAGGACGCCGTCGACCTCGAGCCGGACGTGGTGTCCGTCATGATCGGTGTGAACGACACCTGGCGCCGCTACGACTCCGGGGACATCACCTCGCTGCAGTCCTACGAAGACGACTACCGCGCCGTCCTCACCCAGATCCGGGACGGGTTGGACACCCAGCTGATCCTGATCGAGCCCTTCCTCGTCCCGGTGACGGACGAGCAGTGGGCATGGCGCGAGGACCTCGACCCCAGGATCCGAACGGTCCGCCGACTGGCCGAGGAGTTCGACGCGGCCCTGCTGGCCGCGGACGGGCTGCTCAACCAGGCCGCCCGTACGGCGGGAGGGGCCGAGCACATCGCGGGGGACGGGGTCCACCCGACCCCGCTGGGCCACACCGTGCTCGCAGAGGCATGGACGGAACTGGTCGGACTGTAGCGGCTGCGGCGCGGGCGGCGTCGTAGCCGACGACGGAACCCCTCAGGCGACGGGAATCCTGGCCCAGACCGTCTTGCCGGAAGGTGTGGGCCGGGACCAACCCCAGGAACTGCTCAACGCGTTGATGATGCGAAGACCCCGGCCGCGCTCCAAGGAGTCGTCGGCCCGGCGCAGCACGGGTACGTCGGGGCTCGGGTCGTTCACCGCGCAGACCAGCGTGCTGTCCTGCCGCGCCAGGCCGAGCCACGCCGTGGCCCGGACAGCGGGGCGGACGGTGAGCGGCAGCGCGTGACAGACGGCGTTGCTCACCAGCTCGCCCGCCACCAGGCCGACCTCGTCCGTGCCGGACCGCAGCCCCCACCGCTCCAGCGCCTCACGGACGAACGCCCTTGCCTGCTGCAGGCTTTCGGCATCGGCGGCGAGGCTGTGCGTCATGAACCCCGGCGCACCCACGCCGAGGTCCCGCGCCCAGTCCACGTGCGGGGATCCGCTGTTTTCGGCCAGATGAGGTGGGTGGGCCGCCGCTCCGTGACGGGGCGCGTTCTCCGCGTACATGAGCGCTGATCACCCTCCGGTGAATGCCGGTTCGTTGTGCCGTGGGGGCCGGACGCCCACTAGTATCCCTGCCGTCCGCGCTTCCGTGCAATTGCACCCGGAATTGCACCCCGGGGTGTGAGCAGGGGACATCTGTTCACCCGGTGCGGACCCTGGCGCGGTGCCAGGAACAACTGCCGTAAAGGAATGGACCGCATGCAGCACATAGACAACGGCGTCCCGGCCGGCTCCCTCACCGGCGTGACGTGGAAGAAGAGCCATCACAGCAACCCCAGTGGAAACTGCGTCGAGATGGCGCTGCTTCCGGGTGGCGACGTGGCCGTCCGCAACTCCAGGCACCCCGACGGACCTGCTCTGGTGTACACCGAGGCCGAGGTGCGTGCGTTCCTGGCGGGCGTGAGGGACGGTGACTTCGACGGCATGGTCGGCTGAAAGCGCCGGGCTCTTCGCTCCGGCCCGCCCCGGCGCGGGCTCCTGATGGCACACTGGCGTCCAGCCGCCCGCCCTCAGGAGCCCGCATGCCCGGCATCGAACCGCTTCAGCCGTCTCGGAAGTCGACACTCGCTCCGGCCGCAGGGTCAAGTCCCACCGCGCTGCGCCTGGTTCTGGGTGCGCAGCTGCGGCGGATGCGCGGCGAGGCGGGCATCACCTCCGACAGCGCCGCCGCCCGGATCCGCTGCTCCACCGCGAAGATCAGCCGGATGGAGACGGGCCACTCGCCGTGCAAGGAACGCGACGCAGCCGATCTGCTCAAGCTCTACGGCGTCACCGACCCCGACAGGACCGCCGAGTTCGTGGACCTGGTGCGCAGGGCCGGAGAACGCGGCTGGTGGCGGTACTACGCGGACGTGCTGCCGGACTGGTTCGAGCCCCTCGTGGGCCTCGAAGAGGCAGCCGCCTCCATCCGGACCTACGAGAGCCACTACATTCCGGGGCTGCTCCAGACCGCCGACTACGCCCACGCCGTCGTGCGCTCCGGGCATCACCTGGAGCCGGAGGAGACCACCCGGCGGCGCGTGGAACTACGGCTGAGAAGGCAGCAGTTGCTGCGCCGCCAGGACGCACCCAAACTGTGGGTGCTCCTGGACGAGGCCGTACTGATGCGGCCGACGGGCGGTGCGCGGGTGATGCGGGAGCAGCTCATCCACCTTCTGGCGATGACCGAGCTGCCCCATGTCATCGTCCAGGTCGCGCCCTTCGAGGTGACCGCGCGTACGTCCCCGGGCAACGGCATCACGTATCTGCGGTTCGCGATGGCCGGGCTTCCTGACGTCGCCTACATCGAGCACCTGACCAATGCCACGTCCGTGAACAAACAGGAGAGCACGGACGAGTACCGGTGGATCCTGGACTCCCTCAGCGCCCAGTCCCCGAGCCCGGTGGAGAGCAGAAGCCTGCTGATACAGGCGCTCGAGCGCTACACCTGACCGGGGCGGGGACCGGCGCGTCGATCAGATCACCCCTTGCGGCCCACGCCGCCGAACTCGATCCACTCCCGGGTCGCCTGCTTCGGCGCGAGATCCGAGTCGGGCCACCAGGTGGACACCTCCACCAGGCCGGGAGCCAGGACCTCGAGGCCCTCCAGGAAGACGCCCACGTCCTCCTGGCGGCGCACCCGCCCCCACTGGTCGCCGGTGCTCTTCGCCATGAAGTCCGTGACGAAGTCGCGGGTGGCGGCGTCCTCGCTGACGAGCTGGCACACCACCAGGAAACTGCCCGGAGCCAGGCGGTCGGCGACCCGGCGGACCAGGCCCGCGGGATCGTCCTTGTCCGGGATGCAGTGCAGTACGGACACGAACAGCGCGGCCACCGGCTCGTCGAAGTCGATCAACCGGACCACTTCGGGGTGCCCGAGGATGCCTTCGGTGTCACGCATGTCGGCCTGGATGACCGCTGTCCTGTCGTTCTCCTCGAGTATCGCCTTGCCGTGCGCCAGGACGATGGGATCGTTGTCGATGTAGACGACGCGGGCGGCCGGATCCACGAGCTGGGCGACCTCGTGGACGTTGTCCTGGGTCGGCAGGCCGGATCCGTGGTCGATGAACTGGCGGATCCCGTACTCCGACGCCAGGTGGTGCACGACGCGCCGCAGGAACAACCGGTTGTTCACCGCCAGGACCTTGGTGCTCGGCACGTGCTCCAGCAACTGCTCGCACGCGACCCGGTCCGAAGGGTAGTTGTCCTTGCCCCCCAGGAAGTAGTCGTACATCCGTGCGACGCTCGGCACGTTCACATCGATGTTCTTCGGAATGGAGGTGTCCCCGTTGCTCATCCAGCCCCTCGCCAGTTCCAGGAGAAGTAGTTCGTATGCGTGAGGGGCCATGCTAGGGATCTCGCCGAAGGGCTGACAGTCCTCGGGGGAGTGAGGCGGGGTGTACGGCGGTGAACCGGCCAGTCGCGGAGGCGGCGGGGCGGCGGCTGCACGCGAATTCGCCGCCCGGGACAGGTCGGACGCGAGTGATCCGAGGCGATGAAGCCTCATATCACGGTGCTGAAAGGTGATTTGCGGAGAATCTGCGGATCGCTGCGCAGGGTCCGGGGCTGTGGACGAGGTGCCGCACCAATGCGGCCGGAAATCGTCGTGCGGAGAAGGTGGACAACGCCGGGCGCCCGCGAGGGGCAGGTGCCACCGCGCCGGACGATCGTGGCTCGAGCCCGGAGGTCTATCGTGGACGCATGTCCGCCCCTGAGCTGATCCGCATCGTGTCCCGCGACTCACCCATGGCCCTGGCCCAGGTGGAACGCGTCCGGGCCGAACTGGCCTCCCTCCACCCCGGCACCGTCACCGAGGTCGTCCCCGTCAGGACGACGGGCGACAAGTGGATGGGAGACCTCTCACAGGTCGACGGCAAGGGGGCGTTCACCAAGGAGGTCGACGCCGCCCTGCTCGCGGGCGAGGCTGACCTCGCCGTGCACTGCGTCAAGGACATCCCCGCCGACCGGCCCCTGCCCGCGGGCACGACCTTCGCCGCCTTCCTCGAGCGTGACGACATCCGCGACGCCCTCGTGCACCCGGGCGGACTCACCCTCGACCAGCTCCCGGCCGGCACAAGGGTCGGCACCTCCTCCGTGCGCCGCGCGGCCCAACTCGCGGCATCCCACCCGCACGTGGACTGCGTTCCCTTCCGGGGCAACGCCAACCGGCGCCTCGCCAAGCTCGCGGCCGGTGAGGCCGACGCCCTGCTCCTGGCCGTCTCGGGCCTCCGCCGCATCGGCCGGGCCGACGTGATCAGCGACATCCTCTCGCCGGAGACCATGTGCCCCCCGATCGGAGCGGGGGTCCTTGCCCTGCAGTGCCGTGAGGACGACACCGCCACCATCGACGCCGTCGGCGCCCTCAACCACCCCGACACCTACCGGGAGACGACGGCGGAGCGCATGTTCCTCCACGTCCTCCAGGGCCACTGCAACTCGCCGATCGCCGGCTACGCCACGGCCCACCGCAACGGGGATCTCTCGCTGCGCGCCCGTGTGTTCACCCCCGACGGCAAGACTGTGCTGAACGCCCACGAATGGGCTGGCCCGCTCGACCCCGCCACCCTCGGCACCTCCGTGGCCGTGACCCTGCTGCGCCAAGGAGCGCGCGAGCTCATCGACAGCATCGCCCACTGACCGACGCCGCCCCACCGCGGGCCGGCCCCGTACGCCGTACAACCCTTTCGGCCCACGCGCGGTCCAACAGGATGCCAGGAGGGAACGGGCCCCTCCCGGACATCCCCGGACCGACCCGACGCGTACGACCGCAACGGCGCTCCCAGCAGTGACCGCTGCGCGCACGTACGGCGCCGAGTCACTCGGCGTGCCGGCACTCGACGCCGGGTGCGGGGGGCTTCGTCGGACGAGCAGCCCGGCAGTCGCGGTCCGGCGGAAACCCCATGTCCGCCGGGCCGCGCACCGACTCGTCCCGGAGCAGTACCGGCTGCGGCGAGGAAGCGTCCGGGAGCAGGGACGTCACCGCGACGAGGGCGCCAGGATCGACAGCCGACGACCGTCACACGGAGCTCTGGCGCGGCGGGCCGGCGAGCTTGCGCGCTCCGATCTTCATCACCTGCACCTGCATCTGCCGGGCGACGAGTTTGGGGTCCACGTCCGGCCCCGTCACCACGGCGAGGTACGCGCCAACAGCACTGCGCATGAACAGGAAACCGCCGTTGAACTCCACCATCTGCTGGTGCACGGCACCGCCGTCCTCCCCGAACTCCCGCCCCAGGCCACGGCCGAGCGACTGAAGACTCGAACAGCTCGCCGACAGCCGGTCGGCGGAGTCACGCTCCATGCCGTCCGACTTGGCCAGCAGGAGGCCATCGGTACTGAAGACGATCGCCAGCCGCACGCCGGGCACTGTGGCGACCTCGGAGGTCATCCAGTCGCGCTGCTCCGGGTTCTCCGCGTCATTCATGCTCACATCTTTCCTTCCGGGGAATGGGGGAGGGGCCGTAACGAGGACCGTACGGGGTGCGCTCCGAGGGTACGGACCCGGTCGGCGCTGTCCCGGTCGCAGGGGCCGCGGCTACCGCCGGAAGCGCGCTGCGACCGCCCTCGAAGAACTGCTCCATCCAGTCGCCGGCGTCCTCCGGTGAGCCGGGCGGAGTGGCAGCGGTCGGTGCCTCCTCCACAGCGGGAGCGAGTCCGTCGTGCCGCGATCGACGCCGGGGCAGCCCACGGTGCTGTTCGGCGGCGGGCGGGTGAGGCTCGGGCGGCGGGCCATGCCGGGCCCCGGCCGCCGGGTCCTGCACGGGAACGCTGTGATCGGGGGCGGCCGGTGCGGCCCCGGAGGAGGCCGCACCGGCCGGCGGGTCCTGCCGCTGTCGACCCGGCCGCTCCCCGCGCAGCACCCGCGGGCTCGGGGTGCGCCCGGCCGACCGGGGCGCGGCGTGGCCCCCCTGTGCCATGGCCTCGAACACGTCCGCGTCACCGGGGTGACGTGCCGCCACACCCGTGACCGTCGCCGGCACCCCTCGCACCCAGGCGTGAACCCGGCTCCCAGGTTCCGCCGGGTCGACGCGTCGCGACTCCGCGCGGTCGTCGATCAACTCGGAGGCCTGCGCGAGCAACTGGTCGAGCCACTTGGAGACTCCCGCACCGGGCGGCCGGCCGCTCTCAGGAGAAGGAACCTCACGTTTGCCGCGAACCGGAAGCCACTCCGTCACGAGGAACCCCACCCCTTGAAGTGCCGCAACGGATTGCGTACGCACATGGGTGTGGGCGACGTGCGGCCTCCGCCCCACGCTCACGATTCCGGGCCCGTGGGCGCGAAGCCACGCCTGCCCGCGCTGCCCGTGCAGAGGGGCGAGGCAGCCGAAGACGGCAGGGAAGGCGACGCCGAAGGCCGGGTCCGCGGCGGTGACGGGCACCACGATCGCCGCGAACGCGCGGGACGCGGGATCAGGGGCCACGGCGTGCAGGGCGCCGCCCCCTCGGAGTTCAGCGAACGCGGGGAACGGACCATGGAGAACCTTAGGATCGGCGCTGAGCCGATGTCCGGTGGCCGCGAGGCGTAGGACATCACGAGATGTGCGTGGGAGGGCCCGGTGAGCGGGGACACGGGCGTGCGCCGACTCGGAGGCACCATAGGCATCGCCCGGGTTCGTCGTCTCAAGGGAGGAACCACTCCTGCACCAGAGGTTGTTCGAAGATCGTATCTCCGATTCACCCAAGCGGAAGCGTGCTGCGGTGTGAACCCCCCTTCCTCGATTGCTGCTTGCTGATGCCGAACCACAGGTCACCGGCCACGGGATCCCGATCGGGCGAGGTGGGGACGGGGAAGGACGGACGAAAGGGAACCGGCCCGCGTCTCACTCGGTGGCGAAGTGCCGTCCGATGGTCATCTTGACGGGGGCCAATACCAGCCAGGACCACATGGCGGCGACGGGGGAGACGAAAGCGATCGGAATCGTCGCCCCGAACACCAGGATGGTCGCACTCAGATCCGCGACGATGTTCCGGCCGGCACGCCCGGCGAGGGGATGGTCCGCGACCAACTGCTCCCGGACCGACAGGAACAGGGCGAGCTGCAGCACGTCGACCACGGCGATGGTCAGTGCGTAGAAGGCCACGGCCAGAGGGCGGGAGGCATATTCGGAAAGCATCGCGGTGGGGAAGGGGACCAGGGCGATGACCCCGAGTCCTGCGAGCGTGAGGCGCTCGGACAGCGCGTCCACCCGCTGGATCATGTGCAGGATCCGCCGGTGGTCTCGCCAGAAACCGGCCAGAATGGTGAAGCTCAGAGCATAGGCACCGAGCTTGGGCAGCCAATCACCCACAGCCCCGCGGAAGCCGTCGACACCCAATCCGGTCGGTACATGGATGTCAAGGACCAGCAAGGTCATCGCGATGGCAAAGATCCCGTCGGACAGTGCGATCAGCCGATCAGGGCTCTTCTCTTCCGTTCTGACTCTGCTCACACGACACAGAGTGGTCGGGCGAGAGCGCGCGGTCTCGGATTGAGCCGACTGCGGGCAAGCCCCGCCACGCCCGCCCGCCCCGCAGTCCCCCCGAACGGCCCAGCCGCCGTCATGCGCCCAGGTGGCCGCCGTGACCGTGCCGGCACCCTGCCCGGGCCCGGCCGCCTCTGCCGTACGGCTGCGGAGCGGTAGCGGGACCCGGATCCTTGGAGGCAGCGTGCACGCGAGGAGCCACCGACACATCCGAGGAGAACCCATGGCCCAGTTCGAGGCTACGGTCGAAATCGACCGCCCTGTCGCCGAGGTCTTCGCCTTTCTCGCGGACGGCGAGAACGACAGGAAGTTCAGCCCGCGTGTACAGGACATCTCCAAGTCCCCGTCCGGGCCGACGGCGGTGGGAACCGTGTTCCGCAGTACGGTGAAGGACGCGGGTATGACCACCCGGAGGGAATTCCGGATCAGCGAACTCGTGGCCCCGAGCCGGATCCGGTGGAACGAGCTCTCCACCAACCTGGTGACGGCCCGGGAGGGCGGCTACGACCTGGAACCCCTGGCGGACGGCAGGACGAAGGTGAGGATCTTCAACGATCTGGAGGGCCACCGTCTGGGCAAACTCCTGGTGGGTCTCGCCGTCAAGGCCGCGCGGAAGGACGCCCCCGCGTTCGGCCGCCGCATCAAGGCGGCGGTGGAGGCGGCCTGAGAACCGTGCCCGGCTCCGCACAAGGGCAACCCGCTACGCTCGCCGAGGACACGGTCGAGGGACGGGGAAGGGCGCCATGGAAGCGCGGGTCACAGCGGTCAGCAGCAACGGTACGTACTCCTTCAGCAAGCCGAACCGGAGCGGTATCAAGCTGCTCGCCGGTCTCGGCGTGGAGGGCGACGTCCACGCCGGCGAGACGATCAGGCACCGGTTCCGCATGGAGTACGAGCCCGACCTGCCCAACCTGCGCCAGGTACACCTCATGCACGAGGAGCTTTTCGACGAACTCGCGGGGAAGGGCTTCGCCGTCGCCGCGGGCGACCTCGGGGAGAACATCACGACGCGCGGGATCGAACTGCTCGGTCTGCCCACCGGTGCGCTGCTCCGCATCGGTGCCGAGGCGGTCGTGGAGGTCACCGGCCTGCGTAATCCCTGTGCGCAGATCAACACCTTCCGGAAGGGCCTCCTGCGAGAGGTGTTCGAGATCGACCCGACGAACGGGGACTTCACCTTCAAGGCCGGGATCATGGGCGTCGTCCGGCAAGGCGGCGGGATCCACCCCGGCGATCCGGTCGAGGTATCGGTCCCGGCAGGTCCGTACCGTCCGCTGGAGCGCGTCTAGATTCCCGTGCGGTGCTCGACCGCTGGATCTCGGACAGCGCCGCGGCGTTCCGGGTGAAGCGCGCCGTGACGTTGACGACGGGCGCAGCGCCCGAGCCGGTGCGGAAGGGCGGCACGCTCACCGTCAGGGGCAAGCTCTCGCGGGCCCACGCACCTGAGCCACCACGGCTCCACGAAGCATGTGGCGAGGCTCCGGTATGAGGAGCCCGACGACTCGCACAGCACGGTGAAGACGGCGACCACCGACAGCGAGGAGCACCTCAGGACGACCGTGAAGACTTCGGTGTCGGGCAGTCGGCGCCGGGCGCCCCGTGGGAAGACGGCCATGGAGGTCGGGTCGCCACCGGTGACGCGGTAGCAGCGAGGCAGGAATCCGGCGGGCCGGCGCCCCGCCCGTCGGTCACTCGTCGTCCGGCGACGCGACGCGAGCGGCGTCAACCACACCCAGGTCGTCGCTCCCTGGAGTGCACTTCAGGAGAGTCGGCCGCGTCCGGCGGTTCAGTGGTGCAGGAAAATACCGTTGTTGGTACATCTTGCCCGTCACATATCGCTCGGGGTCCGGCCTGTCGAGCCGAACGCGCCCGGCAGGCCCACAGATGGGGTGTACATCGCACATGAGTTACGGAGACGCGCTGCGCGACGAGGTCGCAGCCCCAGGGACGACACCCCTGATCGGCATCTACGACATGTACTCGGCATCGGTCGCGGCGAGGCACTACAACGGCTTCTTCGTCTCGGGCTTCGGCTTCGCCGCGTCCTACTACGGCTTGCCGGACATCGGATTCATCGCATGGCCGGACATGGTCGACTTCGTCGGGCGGCTGCGCGGAGCCTTCCCGCACCATCACCTCCTGGTCGACATCGACGACGGTTACGTCGATCCGGAGGTCGCCTGTCACGTCGTGCAGCGGCTGGAGCGGATCGGGGCGTCCGGCGTCATCCTGGAGGACCAGAAGCGTCCCCGCAGGTGCGGGCACGCGGACGGTAAGCAGGTGCTGCCGCTCTCCGAGTACCTCGAAAAGCTGCACCTGGTCCTGGACAGCCGGAGCGACCTGCTCGTGATCGCGCGCACGGACGCCACCGAGGAGGACGACATCCTGCGCAGGGCGAAGGCCCTGGCCGCGACGGACGCGGACGTCGTCCTCGTCGACGGCGTACGCAGCGTCGAATGGATCCGGCGGGTCCGGGACGCGGTCGGTGACAAGCCGCTGCTGTTCAACCAGATCGCCGGAGGTAAATCGCCCCGGCTCTCCCTCCCCGAACTGGCCGATCTGAGCGTGGACATGGCCATCTACAGCACGCCGTGCCTCTTCGCCGCGCACCGGGCCATGGACGCGGCACTGGCCGATCTCAAGTCCGCCGACGGACGCCTGCCGGCCCCGGACGACCGGGGCGCGATCGGTGTCAGCCAGTCCACGGAACTGCTGACCAGGAACATCAGCCGTCACCACGGGCCCCGGAATGAGCTGCTGGGCGCGGCAGCGGGATCGTTCAGGACTCGCCGAGGTCCGAGCTGAGCCAGCGTTGGGGCCGCATGTGGATGACCACCTGCTCGCCGTGCTCCTTCCAGGCGAATTCGACGTAGTCGTCGACCTTCTCGCGCGGGAGGTAGCGCCCCGAGATCTCCACCAGCTGCTCGCGGGTGGCAGGAAGCGTCGCGACGACGGGTCCCTCGACCGAGACGTACCGGACGGTCGGCGTCACACGGTCGGCCATCAGGCTGAACCGGCCCGCACCGGCGATCAGGGTGCCCTTGCGGGAATCGCGGCCCGTCATGATCCAGATGTCGCCGCCGGGCTCGTACTGGTACCAGATCGGCACGGTCAGCGGTGCCCTGCCGGACTCCGCCGCGTCCACGGACAGTGCGGCAACGTGTGGCTCGGCCAGAAACCGCTCACGTTCTTCACGGGTCAAAGCCACGGATGACTCCTTCACTTGCTCGGTGTCGTGCGTACTCGCTCGCATCATGCAACGGAATGTCGCGATTCCTGGTTGATGTGTCCGAGAAGCAGCCGGACGAGAAGCCGAACAGCGCAGGTCTGCGTCCGTCCGTCGTACGCATGCCCGCCCGCCGTACTCATGCCCGGTTCATCGGCGCAGCGCGGCAGTGAAACCACGCCCGTACGCGTGGTGGGTCCTGACGCTCAGCCGGATGCCACCGGGGACACGACGGGCACGGACGCCCTCGTCGGCGGAGAGCAGCCGGAGGGAGCGGCCGCGGACGGTGACGGACACCGAGCGCCGCTTCGTCGTCGGGTCGGAGACAGCGATCGCGCACCTGCCGTCGGGGGCGCGGCGGAGCATCACCGACGCCGGGCCGTCGATGGAGAGCTCCTCCACGTGGTGCGTTCCGCGGGCGAAGGTGTTTGCGGCGACCAGGCCCAGGCCGCTGTGCGCGATGGCCTGCAGGCGGACGGTGTTCGCGAGCACGGAGAGCGGGCGGCCGTGGGAGCAGTACGACGCCAACTGCCGCTCCGAGGCGTTCGGAACAAGGACATGGGCCATCGAGGCGGGCCCCGCGTCGGCAGCTTGGTCGTAGGACAGCGTGAAGACCTGTTTGCGCACCGGCGTGTCTGCGTTGGACAGGCGGATGAGGCGCCGGCTCCTGGTCACCGTGCCGAGCGCGACGACCGGCCGTGGCCCGGAGAGGAAGACGTACCCCACCACGGACCCGCGCCCGGTATCGGCGTACCGCAGCCATGCCGTCGGGCCGGTCGCGGAGTTCCGCCAGGGCGTCCCGTCGCGGAGGCCACCCGTGAGGGCCACGGGGGAGGCGGGGGAGGCGATGCGGCTGTCGATGGTGGTGGTCACCGCGCGCCTTCCCGCCCCCGTCACCCCCGCGGCGAGGACGACGATCTCGTCGTCGAGCATGAACCACGACTTGGTGGCGCGGGCGTTCCGGTGGGCGACGAAGTCGTCGGGCAGCTCGCCCGCCTGCTGCGCGGTGTACGCGGCATCGTCGCTCTGGACGAAACCGGCCACACCGCAGTCGCCGAGGCGGACACCGCCGGAGAACACGTTGCCGCCCCGGGGAAAGTACACATAGGCGTTCTGCGACTCGGAGGACGCGGTGAACCCGCGCCCGGGGTTGTCGTACCAGAGCGTGCCGTAGAGCTCCGGGACGGTGCGGCGCGTCTCCGCGGGGGCGGTGACTCCGGCGAGGCGACAGGGGGAGACGGCGGTGAAGTAGTCCACACCGAACGACTGCCGTTGGTCCTCTCCCGACAGGTAGAGGTAGTGGGCGCCGGCCCCCTGGAACCACGGTGTCAGGTTCTCGCCGTTCATGTACTCGTACGTACTGATGCGCTCCGAACTGCGGGCCAGGGCGAAGGCGTAGCCGGGCCGCCGGTGGACGGTCCTGTCCATGGCGTTGTAGGTCGTGTGGGAGGCGGACGGGACGAGATCCCTCGCAGGTGCGGCGGAGTTCAGGATGTCCGCGTAGCGGACGATGCTCACGGGAGAGACGAAGGATGCCGCGTCCGGGGCCGCCTTCGACGCCTGCCGGACGTACTTGACGTAGCCCTCCAGTGCGGCGGTGTCGCCGCCGGTGGTGTAGGCGCTGAGGTCCACGACGGCCTCCACGACAGCGGTGACGTCCCGGTACCCCGTGCCGGTCCGCGATACCGCACGGCCCTTGACGATCTCCATCATCCAGCCCTCGAAGATCAGCGGTGCGAAGCCGTGGGCCACCCAGTCCCGCACCACGCCGACGAGGCTGTCGAGGGGTACATAGCCCGTGCCGTCGAGGATCTTGACGGTCTGGACGACTCGGGTCAACAGCCCCTTCCCGTAGGAGCCGGTGTAGGCGACGCACGCATGCTGGACGAAGGAGCCGTCCGCGTAGAAGCCGTCGGTGACACCGTGCCGCAGGGCGTAGGGGTCGACCGTCGCCAGGACGGTCAGCTGGTCGGCGACGGCCTTCCGGATACGGGCGTCGTCACCGAGGACGGCGCCCTGGAGGACCCGGTTCGTCGTGATGTCGGCCAGATTGGCACCGGTGTGGAAACGCGAGTCGAGGTCCACGTCGCCGTCCCTGCCCTTGCGGAGGTACGCGTCCATGGAAGTGGTGTAGTCAGCCGCCAGTCCCGGACGGTACAGGGCGAGCACGTCGCCCAGCAGCACGAACGTCCTGGTCACGTAAGCGGGGATACCTATCTCCCAGTGGAACCAGTTCCCGTAGTAGCCCTGTGCCTGGTTGCCGAAGTACGCGTTGTGCAGATGGGCCAGCCCGTCGACGACCCTGCGTCGGACCGCGTCGCCGTCGCCCAGCGGGTCACCGGTGCCGGGGAGGCGGGCGGCGAGGGCGATCTCGTACAGGTATTGGTACGACAAGCTCAGATTGACGTCACTGGCACCGAGGGGGACACCCTCGAAGAGCTCGTCCTGTCCGGCGTCGTCCCACGCGGCCAGCCGCGCGCGTGCCGTCGTCAGGATCGAGGCGATCCTGGGAGCGGTCTCCGGGCGGGTGTTGGACTCGGTGGTCCCTGCGAACAGCGCGACGGTGTTCCGGAGCAGGGTGGCGTGGTCCGCCGCAACATCGCGGGAAGGCGAGGATGCCGCGTCCCCATGGTCCGATGACCTGGCCCGCAGCGCCCGGGCGACGGCCGGCAGGGTTGCCGCCGGAATCACGGACAGTACGGAACGACGCGAGAGCCCCACCTGAACGCTCCAAAGTCCGGCCCGGAAAGCGTTTGCCCCCAGCCAAGCAAGGGGTCTCACCGGTGTCAACGGGCCGGGCGCTGGTTTGCCCGGGGGAGCGGTGCCGGTGGCCGGGGGAGTGCGGGGAGGCGCACGCTGGACGTATGGCAGGGAAGCCGCCGATCGTCGTGCACCGGATCTCCGCCTCCGGTGGCCGGCGCGTCACCGTGCGCGGGCGCATCATGGGCCTGGCACACTCCGACGCCGACGTCCTGGAGCTCGTTGCCCGCGCCGGACTTCCCGGACCTGCGGACCTCCTCGCCGACCCGACCCTGGTGGAGTGGGCCGGGGGGCGACCGCATGCCTACCGGCGGCTCGAACTGCCGCCGTGACGACGGCTGAGCCGACGGCCGGCCACGTCATCCGGGTCCGCATCGATTGCGCAGGGGCGTTGCGGCCTTCTGCGTGCCGAGCACGGAAGTGGCCCCGGCTTTCGTCCCCAGCACCCGTCTGCGCGGTGAGGGACCGCCGGCCGGGTCCTCCCTCAGCACCTGTGCGGCCTGGCAGCGCAACCGGGACAGCGCCCGGCGAGGCCCCGTGGGGAGGGATCGGGCGTTCAGCCGCTCGCTTGGCCACTGTCACGGAAGCCGCCCCAACCGTGCCACCGGTCGATCTCGATCCAGGCACTCACCCGGTCACGATCGCGCTGGGAGTACGCCTGGCCGAGGTAGTGCCGGGACAGCCGGTCGATGTCGGTGAGACCCGTGTCGTCGCGCAACTCGACGATGCGTCCGATGAGGGTCACATGGGTGTACCAGTCGCCGTCGTCGAGCACGGTCAACGTGACCCGGGGGTCGTTGCGCACATGGTCGAGACGTCGGCGGCCCTCGTCCATGTTGACCAGGACCCGGCCGTCGTCCCAGAGGTACCAGGTCGCCGTGGAGACCGGATGCCCATCTGCGCGAAGGGTGGCGATGACAGCCGGATTCGGCTTCCTCAGCATGGCGACTGCGGCGTCGGGAAGCGGCGGCTCGGACATGATCTCTCCTCTTCGTCGGGCGGCCCCCGGCCCGCGGCGATGAACCGCACACGGTGATCCGGAGCGCGCGTTCCTACGCTGCCACACATCGGGAGCGACACACCGCAGCGCCTCCGGGGCGTACGCGCCGCCGGCCTGCGCGCACCGCACGAAGCGCTTCGAGGGCCCCCGACGGCAGGTGCGCGCGGCGGCGGACCGCCCGGCTCACGCCACGAGGGCTGCCTGGGTCGAAACGCCGCCGGAAGGCCTCACGGAGTGCGGGAGTCGCGCAGGAACGAGGTGAGCCCCTCCAGCAGGCGCTCGACGTCTGTCCCGTCGGTGTAGGGCGACACCCCCACCCGCAGCCCGCCGGCACTGCCCAGCCCGAGGTGCCGTGAGGCTTCGAGCGCGTAGAAGGATCCGGCGGGCGCGTGCACTCCCAGAGCTGCCAGGTGACGGTAGGCGTCCGCCGCGTTCAGCCCGTCGAACGTCAGGAGCAGCGTCGGCGTCCGGTCGGCTGCCCGCGAGTGGACCGTGACACCGGAGATCGAGGCGAGGGCCTGCTCCAGAGGCGTGCTCACCGATGCCTCGTGCTTCTCGACCGCTGCGAGTGCGGACCGCAGTCGGGTGCGGCGGTCCCCTGCGGATCCGTCCCCGAGGCCGGCGAGGAAGTCGACCGCGGCACGGGTGGCGGCCATCGACTCGTACGGCAGCGTTCCCAGTTCGAAGCGCTCGGGAACCGTGTCCGTGGACGGCAGCAGCTTGTCGGGGTGCAGGCCTTCCAACAGCTCCGGTGCGGCGGCCAGGACACCGTGGTGAGGGCCGAAGAACTTATAGGGCGAACAGACGAAGAAGTCCGCGCCGAGCTCCGCCACGTCCACGAAGCGGTGCGCCGTGTAGTGCACACCGTCGACGTAGAGCAGTGCCCCTGCCTGGTGGACGAGGCGGGAGACGGCGCCGATGTCGGGGCGCGTGCCGATCAGGTTGGATGCCGCCGTCACCGCGACCAGCCGGGTCCGCTCGGTCAGCAGGTCGCCGATGGCGGACGGTGGCAGCTCACCGGTGTGCGGGTCGAAGTCGGCCCAGCGGACCCGCGCACCCGCCGACTCGGCGGCCTGCAGCCAGGGACGGATGTTGGAGTCGTGGTCCAGCCTGCTGACCACGACTTCGTCGCCGGGCGCCCAGGTCCTCGCCAGCAGGCGGGCGAAGTCGTACGTGAGCTGCGTCGCGCTGCGCCCGTACACGATGCCCGACGGCTGTGCGCCCAGCAGGTCCGCCATGGCCCGGCGGAACCCGCCGACGATCGCCTCGGCGTTGACCTCGCCGGGCAGACCGGTTCCGCGGATCGACAACGGCCGGCTCAGGGCGTCGGTGAACGCCTCGATCACGGGGGCCGGGGTCTGCGTCCCCCCGGGACCGTCGAAGTGCGCGGTTCCGGCTCGCAGAGCGGGAAACTCGGCGCGCAGGGCATCGACGTCGTACGTCACGGAGGCTCCTCAGGGACGAAGCCGGGTACGCCTGGGCGTGCGCAGCACGCGTACGGCCGACCCGACTTCTGGACGGACGGGATGAAGCACGGTTCGGGACGATCATCGCAGGGCGCCTCCGCGTCCTGCGAGCGTGCCCTGTGCGAAAACGGTGACCCGTGCCGTACCCGTTCACCCGAGCCGCCGGAGACCGAGCCCGCGGAGACTCCACCCCGGCGGCCGCGGACGGGACGGCACGCCGGGCACGCCGAACCCGTCCCGGCGGTGCTCGGGGGTTAGCGTCGGCCCATGGACGGTGATCGCCGAAGGTGGCGCCAGTGTTTCCTCAGCGGTGCCGTGTTCCTGGTGTGCATGGCCGGCACCACACTGCCCACCCCTCTGTACGGCCTCTATCAGGAGAAGTTCGGATTCTCCGAGCTCACCGTGACCGTCGTGTACGCCGTGTACGCCTTCGGGGTCATCGGCGTACTCCTGCTGAGCGGCAACGTCTCGGACGCGGTGGGCAGGCGCCCCGTCCTCCTGTGGGGCCTCGGGTTCGCGGCGGCGAGCGCCGTCTGCTTCCTGTGCGCCACCGGGCTGGGCTGGCTGTACGCGGGACGGCTGTTGTCGGGCCTGTCCGCCGGACTGTTCACGGGGGCCGCGACGGCGTACGTCATGGAGTCGGCACCGCACGGCGGCGCCTCCCGGGCCACGTTCGTCGCGACGGCCGCCAACATGGGCGGGCTCGGCTGCGGTCCCCTCCTCGCGGGGGTGCTCGCGCAGTACGCGCCCTGGCCGCTGTACCTGCCGTTCGCCGTGCACCTCGTTCTGCTGGGCGGATCCGTCGCCGTCCTGGTGGGGCTCGCGGAAACGGTGAAGGAGCGGCGCCCGTTGCGTTCCGCACGTCCCAGACGGCCCGGTGTACCGCTGCAGGTGCGCGCGGTGTTCGGGCCCGCGGCGACTGCCTCGTTCGTGGGCTTCGCCCTCTTCGGCGTCTTCACGTCGGTCAGTCCGGCGTTCCTCGCCGAGTACCTGGACGTGGACAACCACGCCGTGAGCGGAGCGATCGTGGCGCTGGCGTTCTTCGCATCCACCGCGGGGCAGCTGATGGCCGGCCGGGTCGGCGTCGGCCGGTCGTTGCTCTGGGGGTGCGCCGGGCTGTTCGGCGGGCTGACGCTGCTCGCCGGAGCGTTGTGGTGGGACCTGCTGGTGCTGGTGGTACTGAGTGCGTTCGTCGGCGGCTCCGGTCAGGGACTGGCGTTCCGCGGGGCGCTGCAGGCGGTGGCCGAGGCGTGTCCGGCGGACCGGCGGGCATCGGTGATCTCGACGCTCTTCGTGGTGGCGTACGCGGGCATCTCGGTGCCGGTGATCGGTGTGGGGGTGCTGTCCGGTCCGATCGGCCTGGAGGACGCGGGGCTGGTCTTCATCGCGTGCATGGCCCTTCTGGTTCTCGGCGCAGCGGTGTACCTGTTCCGGCGGCCGGTGCGGGAGACGACGTGACCGGGCCGTGCCGCCCCGGCCGGGGACTTCGGCGGGGCCCCTCACCGTCCTCGCGCACCGGCTCGCCGCAGGTCCCCGACGGCGGGCCGGGCCGGTTCGTCAGCGTGCCGACAGCTCGCTGGGGGCCTCCTGGACGACCCAGCCGTTGCCGTCCGGATCGTTGAAGGACATGAACGAGTTCCAGGTGTCGCCCTTGCCGTCCTCCCAGCCCGTCGCTCCCACGTGGCGGACGGGGGAGACGTCCACGCCCCGGGCCACCAGCTCTTCCCTCGCTGCCTCGATGTCCGTGACACAGACCTGCAGGCCTTGAAGCGTGCCGGGGGCCATCTCCTCCATACCGGGTGCCGAAGGCATGCCCTGGAGCATGGCGATCGAACACCGGGAGCCCGGCGGGGTCATCTGGACGACGCGCATTCCGGGGGCGACCTCGTCGTCGAGGTCCACCGTGAATCCGACCTTGTCGGCGTAGAACTCCTTCGCCCGGTCCATGTCGGTGACCGGGACAGGGATGACTTCGAGCGTCCAGTTCATGGAGCTCCTCCTCGACGTGGCCCGCGCGGCCCGGCCGAACAGATCTCCCGACCGAAGCCACGGGCGTAGCGGCGCCACCGCGAACACGGCAGCGGCTCCACCGTCTACCACGAGGGAGCCGCCTTGCGCGTCGAAACGCCAGTGGGGCCGCCTTTTCAGACCCTTCTCCCCCAGTCCCACGGCGCCTGTCCGGTCGCGGTTCGTGCCGCGGGCTTCCCGGCCGGTACGTGCGGGAAAGCCGGGGGCTGGTGGAAGGGACGTCCTCGCGGCCGCTGGGCGGAGACCGGACGGGCAGCGCTCGCCGAGCGGTCCTCCGCCGAGCGACGAAGCCGATACCTAGCTGTGTGTGGCCGGCTGCAGTTCCGCGTACGTGCCGCCCTTGGACAGGAGTTCCGCGTGCGTCCCGGCCTCCGTGACCCTCCCGCGCTCCATCACGATGATGCGGTCGGCACCCTGGATCGTGGAGAGGCGGTGCGCCACCACGAACACCGTGCGTCCGTGCACGAGGCGGGCCAGTGCCTGCTGGACGAGTGCCTCGGAGCGGTTGTCCAGCGCCGACGTCGCCTCGTCGAGCACCAGGATGCGCGGATCGCGGATCAGGGCGCGCGCGATGGCCAGACGCTGCTTCTGGCCGCCGGACAGGCGCGCCCCCCGCTCGCCGACCACCGTGTCCAGGCCGTCGGGCAACCCCTCCACGAATTCGAGTGCGTTCGCGTCGCGCAGGGCTCGCCGCAGTCTCTCCTCGTCGATGCCGTCGAGGCCGTAGGTCACGTTGTCGCGGATACTTCCCTCGAACAGGATCGATTCCTGCGGCACCACGGACAGGAACCGGCGGTAGCTTCGCAGGTCGAGTGTTGCCATGTCCACGCCGTCGAGCAGAATGCTGCCCGTCGTCGGCCGGATGAAGCCGATCAGCAGGTTCAGTACCGTCGACTTGCCCGCGCCGGACGCGCCGACCAGGGCGATCGTCTCGCCGGGGCGCGCCGTGAGGGTGAAGGCGTCGACCGCGGGGGGCGCGTCGTCGTACGCGAACCCGGCCTGCTGGAAGTCGATACGGCCGGTCACCCGCTCGACCGGGGCCTTGCCCTCGTTGCTCTCCAGGTCAGGTGCCTGCAGCACCTCCCCGATGGAGCGCACCGACTCGAGTCCCTTGCTGATGATCGGAGCCAGGCCGAGCAGCGTCGTCACCGACCCGGTCAGCACGGTGAAGAAGGTGCTGAGCATGACGACATCGCCCGGTGTCACGGGCAGCAGGCCGTGGTACGCGACGAGCCCCGAACCTGTCAGGCAGAGGACTCCGAGGATGTTGAGCATCACCCAGGCCGCGGAGTTGAAGCGGCCGTTCATGACGTCGAGCCGCAGGCCCGCCGCGAGGACCTGGCGCAAGGAGCCGTCGACGCGGCCCAGCGCGGCACGCTCCAAGCCGTGGGCACGGGTGATCGGGATGAGCGTGGTCATCTCGCCCACCTGGGAGGAGAAGTGCTCCACCTCGCGCCTGAAGTGCTCGTTGTGGGTGCGCAGTCGATGCCGCAGTCGCATCACCAGGAGTCCGGCCGCAGGAACGACGACCAGGAACACCGGCAGGAACTCGGGCGTGCGAATACCGATGACGACGAGGCCGCCCGTCAGGGTCACCAGCGCGCCCAGGCCCATGTCGGAGCTCTGCTGCACCATCTGCTCCACCGACTCCACGTCACGGACGACCTTGGTCTGCAGAACGCTGGAGTTGACGCGCGCGTGGTATCCGATGGACAGGTGCTGCAGCCGGCGGCACAGGGCCGAGCGGAGCGCCGTGCCCATACGGCGGATGCTGCCGCCCAGAAGGCGTACGTACCACTGATGCAGCGGATAGTTGATCACGAGGATGAAGAGCAGGATGCCGGTCGCCTGCCACAACTCGGCCTGCGGGCCGTGCTGGATGACGACGTCGAGAACCGTCGCCGTGATCAGGGGCATCAGCCAGATGGGGCTGTGCTTCACGACGAAGATGCACGTCGCGAGCAACAGCGCGCCACGGTCGGGACGGAAGAGATGGCCGAGGGTGCGCACCGGGTGCTCACCGCGGTAGCAGTGGTCCAGGTGATTGGGGACGGGATGCTTCATGGCACCATCTCACCGCATCCGCGACGGGCGGGAAAGCGCTTACTTCCGTGCCCGCGCTGTGGTAACGCGTCAGGCTGGCCGAGGTGTCCCGGCGGGTGAGTCCCGGTTCCGAAACGCGGCTCCTCGTCATGGGCGCCCTCTTCGAATTACGCGAATGCGGCCTCGTCGCCGAGGTCCGAAACCAGTAAATCGACACTTCCTGGACATGCCGGTCGGGTGCACCCGCCCCCGGGCGAGTTGGGCGTTCGCGGGACCAGGCACACTTCAGGTGTAACAATCTCGCGACCAAGAGGATCACGCATGATCACGCTGAAGAAGGAAGACGGCCCCGCCGACCTCGGTGGGGTGACCCACCTGTCCATCGGGGTGTCCTGGGACCCGACCGTGGGGAGCAGCGGAGGACTGCTGGGCAAGCTCCGGCAGAAGGCCGGCACCGACCTCGACCTGATCGCTGTCGCGATGCAGGGCGCGGAGCCCGTACGACTGGCCGGCCTCGACTCCCTGGACCCGCTGGGCAACGGTTCCTTGCTGCACAGCGGAGACAACCAGACCGGGCGCGGCGACGGCGACGACGAGACGGTCACGGTCGAGTTCGCCCGGGTGCCGTCCAACATCACCGCCATCGTGTTCATCGCTGCCGCGTACAAGAAGCGGAGTGCTTTCCACAACGCGCGCAACATCAGCTTCAAGGTCTACGACGCGACCGGGGGCACGACCCAGCAGGTCGCCGACATCTGGCCGAGCCTGCTGACTGATGACAACGGTTGTGCCGTCGCCAAGGCGATTCGGGACGGTGCGAGCTGGAAGCTCCAGGTGATCAACGAGACCGGAAAGATCAAGCAGGGTGACGAGCGTGCCCTGATGCGCTTCGCCGTGAGCAAGTAGCGAACGTCCCGGCGCCGCCGCGAAACCTGAACGGCCGGGCCGTCCTGTCCCGGTCGGATGCAGTGAACAGCCAGGCGCGGCGCAACTGGGGGCCGGACGTGCCGCAAAGGGAGCCGAACCCGCTCCCGTTGCCGCACTTCGGCCCCCCGGGCTCGGGGCTGTTGCCGCGGCAGCGCGAGGCCGCGGGCGAGACCGTGGTGTCCTTGCACGACCGGCTGAAGCGCTGCAATCCTTCGAGCGCGGGGTGTGCGGCCCGATCGGCACGGGATGATCGCGTCCCACTTTCCGGGTGCGGTCCGCCCACCGTCTGTCTGTCCCGCCTGATCTACGGCTCGGCAGACACGGGTCACGGCGTAACCAGACGTCCCCCGGCGCGCGGCCGGTACACGCGCGATGTGACAGCCTTCCGCTGGCTCGGCTCAGCCGACCTGGTCGTGGAGGAACTCCTCCAGGGCCTTGCCCGGGCGCAGGACGGCGTCGCCCTCCTCAAGGCAGAAGCGGCCGAACCCCTGCAGGGTGACCGTCCTGTCCGCCTTGAGCGCTTCAGCGATCACGCCGGACATCTCGACGGTGCCGAACAGGGCGTCGACGACTCGGCCGATCTGCTCGGTCGGAAGTTCGCCGCCGCTCGTGGTCTTGCGCGCAACCGCGTCGATCAGACCGGACCTGTCCATTTCGGCACACCCTTTGCGACGACGAAGACCTCCACGCCGCCAGACCGACGCCGTAGGACGTCGCCATCGTGACACCGCCGCGCCACCCGTGCGCGCAACGGCACGCGGTCCTCCGCCTCCCGTGTGCACAGGTCTTCGAGGCCAGGGCCGGGCACCGCCCTGGGCACGTGCCGCCCCCGAGCAGATACGGGTGTACGCCGACGATCTCACCCCCGAGCGACAAGATCCGGATGTCTTACCCACAGGAAGAACCACCGCGACGACGGAGACAGCGGCTCGTACTACGAGGGGCCGAGTAGCGACTCGTGTCGTGGTTCGGAGAGGGCGGATGCCGCTTCCCGGAGGGAGAGAAGCGCACCTGCGGGGCACGGAACGCGACGTGGCGGCCGTGCCGGCCGGAGGGCCACACAGGGACGACGAGCTCCAGCCGCCCCTCATCGGCTTGATCAACGTCGCACGGCGGGTAGTGTGCGGGGCTCGATGCGCTCCTCCACGGCGCTGTCCCCCTCGCGCATGACCACGTAGGCGCCCTTCCCCGGGATCTCTGTCACTGTTTCAACCAGCTCCGTTCCCCGGTAGACCAGCCCGACTCCGTCATCTGTGCAGTGAGCGGTTGGCAACGTCCCGTCCGCGACGAGCTGGTGCATCAGCGGACGCCGGCCCTCGTCCGAGTCGTAGTGCACGCCATTGCCGTAGGGCAGGAATGCGAGGGCATTCGTGATCGGGCGCAACTCCGGGCCGAACGAGTCCGTCGCGCCCCCCTCGAACCAGCAGATGGACCCCGCGCTGACCCCGCTGAGCACGACGCCGGCCTGCCAGGCCCGGCGCATGATGCGGTCCAGGCCGTGAACCCTCCATACCGCCAACAGGTTGGCCACCGAGCCGCCCATGACCCAGATGACGTCCTGATCGAGGACCGCGCCTTCGACATCCTCCACGTTGGGCATGGGGAACAGATGGAGGGGCGTCAGATCGAATCCCGCTACCCTCGCGGCCTCGCTCATCCGGCTCGTGAAGTGCTCGGCGTCCCCGATCGCCGTGCCGACATACATGACGCGTGGCCGTCGGCCGTGCACTCCCGAGAGATCAACCGCGTGATGGACCAAGGAATCGAACGTCACCCTGGTACGTCCTCCGACACGGTGGCCACCGGACGTCGCAAGAATGGTCGGTTCCGATGCAGTCATGACCGTGATCATATCGGCGCCCTCCGGTCGGTCAGGATGCCCGAGCCTCACACCGTCGCCGTACTCCGGGGCAACAGTGCGATCCCCGAAGTGTCGTCATCCGTTCCCGGCTCGCGCGCGGGACCCTCAGGGGTGTGGACGTGCGGCGAACGGCCTGTCCGTCGTGGGCGGTAGCGCTCCATGGGTGCAGTACGGGCGGAGCGGACCGGGAGGGCGGCCGTCGGGCTGGGCGACACGCAGTGGCGTCCGGCCACTGGTGAACCGATCACCGGCTCGGTGTTTGCACGCGCCGCTCCGGGTCACACGAGTCGTGTACCTGATGCCGAGAACAGCAAGGTGTGAATGACATGAGTGCCAATGAGAAGAACCAGGCCCGGACCGAGCAGGCCAAGGGCAAGGTCAAGGAAGCCGCAGGCCGCGCGACCGGCAACGAGCGCCTCACCGCCGAGGGTCGGACCGACCAGGCCAAGGGCGATGCCCGTCAGGCCAAGGAAAAGGCGAAGGACGCCTTCAAGCGCTGATTTCCGCGGGAGCGCGAAGCGCTCCGCCCGATGCGTGTGGCCCGGCATGTGCCGGGCCACACGCATGTCCGGCACGCACGCACGGCACACACGGCGAGGGTATGCGGCGTCGCTTCGGACGGGGTGCTGCTCCGCCCGAAGCGACACATCCGCGGAGTATCAGGCGATGGGGCCGTCGTGCTGGGGCTTCGGGGCGCCGGGGGGTACGAAGCAGGCGGTGATCGTCTTGCCGGACGCCTGGGCATGCGTGGCCCATCCGTCGGCGAGCGCGTCGACGATGGCCAGTCCGCGCCCACTGGTCGTTGTGAGGTTCTCGGGCTGCTGGGCGGGGGGCAGGGGATCGGAGTCGTGGACACTCACATGCAGGCAGTGGCTGTCCCAGGTGAGGACGAGCTGCGCGTCACTGTGCGCGTGCACGTGCGCGTTGGTGATCAGCTCGGAAACACTGAGCAGTACCGCGTCCACGGTTTCGGGAGCGTCCTTCGTCCACCCCATGGACGCCAGGTGATCCCGCGTCCAGCGGCGGCCCGCGCGTACCCCGTGCGACACCGGGAACGACTGTGCCCATCCCACCGCACGCAACGATGCGTCCTTCGTCATCGGCCCCTCCTCGCTCGACTCTGCCTACTCCTACCCCCGCATGAGAGGCCCACCACGCCGACCCCGGCACGCAATGGGACGGCGTATCGAAGAGGCGGCGGAAGCGAGGTATGCCCGTGCGATGTCCGGGCACGCGCACTTCACCCTACGAGAGGAGCAACCCCATGCTCGGCATAGCCGCGGCGGTCCTGTTTTTCATCGCTTTCCTGATCAATGCCGCAGACATCACGACCAACGACGTCTTCTCCTCCGTGAACGTCATGCTCCTGGGCCTGACGCTCCTTGCCCTGCACGTTGCGGGAATCGGAGCCGGGCGCCCCGCCCGCAGACGCTGACGCCACCGGCGACAGCCAGGCGTCGACAGCCCTGCCCTCGCAACTTGTGCGAGGGCAGGGCTGTCGGTTTCTGGAGGGGGAGAGGTCAGGTTCGGACGACGTATGCGGAGCGGGATGCGTGCGCGGTTGCTAATCGGGTAGTCGGCAGCGCAAGGCCCAACCGAGCGAAAGAAGGGGTTGCTTTCTCATGTCCTCCTCCCTCGTCGAAACCGTCGACATCAAGGCGCCGGTCAGTGTCACCTGGGCTCTGTGGAGCGATGTGACGCAGTGGCCGAAGTTTCTGAGCCACGTGCGACGGGTCGACCCGATGGACGAGCGCCGATTCTCCTGGCAGTTGTCCCTGCCGGGCGCCGACAAGAGCTTCGTTGCGGAGCTCACCGAGGTCGTCCCGCAGGACCGGATCGCCTGGAAGACCATCGAAGGCGTACATCACGCAGGCGTGGTCACCTTCCACCGGCTCGACGACACCTCCAGCCGGGTCGCCCTGCAGATCGAGTACGAACCCAGC
This sequence comes from Streptomyces clavifer, assembly GCA_014651175.1. Classification (GTDB taxonomy): domain Bacteria; phylum Actinomycetota; class Actinomycetes; order Streptomycetales; family Streptomycetaceae; genus Streptomyces; species Streptomyces clavifer. The sequence goes on from BMWJ01000017.1 coordinate 36,006, forward strand.
GGATTCGTGGAGCACCTGGGTGCCCTGACCAATCTCGACTCCGCACTGGCCAATTACGACTTGGGCGAGTTCCAGAAGCTGGCCGAAACCACGGCGGCGGGTGACGGTCCACGGGGTCTGTGACCACGGTCTGCCCGCCGGGGCGTGCAACGCCCACAACAGACGGGACTGCCCGTACACACCTCAGGTGTGTACGGGCAGTCCCGTCTGTTCTGGGCCCATGCGGCCGGACTCATGACGGCGGGGGGACGATGGCCGGGATCAGGCGAGGAGCAGTCGACACCAGCCCTCGGCGAGCCACCGCTCGAATCGCTGGGGTGGCCAGCCGCGATCCTCGACCAGCAGACAGTAGAACTCGGGGGAGTTCGTCGCCCAGATGACGTCTGCCACCTCCTCCAGGTCCAATCCAGGGCGCAACTGCCCGGTCGCGGCCAACTCCTGGGCGAGTATCCGCATGTTGTCCGCGCGGCGTCCGGCCACGCCCTGCCAGACCTCTGCGACCTCCGGCGGGCCCGAGCGTGCGACGCGCAGCAGGGGTGCCAGCCGGGCGTGCATCTCTCTGACGGCCCGTGCGTATCGGCGCAACTTGCGTGCTGCGTCCGGCTCGGCGCGCATTTCGCGTACGTAGTTCCGCTCGGACGGCGGAACGGCGTCGCCGGTCCCCGAAATGGCGGACTCCACCAGCCGCAGGAACAGTTCCGGTTTGCGTCCCGCGACGGTGTAAACGGTGTCGACCGCGACACCCGCGCACTCGGCGAGCTGCGCCATCGTGGTCCCTGCATAGCCACGTTCGGCGAACAAGTGTGTCGCCGCGTCCAGGATCGACTGCCGGGTCGCCTGCGCCGCCGCTCGGCGGCTGGTCGTGTCGTACTGCCTCTTGACCTGTTCGCCCATGCGGTTGATGCTAAGGGTATTCATCCGAAAAGGCTTCGGCTGAATGTGAGGGGATGTGGTCCCTGTGACGTACGCATTCACCATCGAGGTGCCGATTGATCCGGCCACCTACGCACACATCCAGGACGGGCTGGGGACGGAGAAGCCCCCCGGGTTGGTGGTTCACCTGGTCCAGCGCACAACCAGCGGGTTGCGGTACACCGATGTCTGGGAGTCGGAGGCCGACTGGAAGAGGTTCGCCGACGAGCGTCTCCACCCGGTCGTGGACCGGGTGGTCTCCGCGGCCCTGGGTTTTCGCCCGCCCGAGCCGTCGGTCCAGCGCTTGGACGTGGTCGACGTCTGGATCGGTGCCTGCGCCACGCACGAGGACTGATACGGGGCGAATGCGATCCCGGCGGCCCGGGGCGGGGTTCCACGACGCGTACGTTCTGCTCGACGCGCATCGGACGTGCGAAGGCGTCGGGCCGTTCGTGGACCACACCGCCTCCAGCCTGGCTTCCGGACCGATGAATGTCCCCTCCCTGCCCGGATGGGTCAGTAGATCCATGTCACACGGCCGAGCCTCGCCGCTTTGCGCCGGACGAAGCGCGTGACGGCCTTCACCTGCGGCGCTCGGTCGCCCACGCGGCAACTGTCCACCCGTCCGGGTTCCGCCGCTTCTTCGCGGACGCGCCCCTAGACGCCCGAACGGGTGTTCAAGAGGTGCTGCGCACCCACTGTTCACAGACCTCGGTCGGCGGCAGGATGCCAAGGAGAGACCGGAGTGTGACGAGGGGGAGCCATGAACTGTCCCAGTTGTGGGGCGAGCGCCTCGCAGGTGTCCGACGGGTCCTGGACGTGCAGCAACCAGTGCGGCTGGTCGTCCGGGGTTACACCTCCGTCTGCGGCGGTAGCCTCCGACTATGGCGATTCCCCCGGAACAGGAGCAGTCGGCCCGGCTCGAGAAGCCGCAGGCGTTCGTGCCCCCTGAGATCACCTACATGGCGTGCGCGCAGTGCGGGACCCAGATCGCGGGTCTCGACGGCCGGTACGCGTGCTCGGGGTGTGGCTGGGTCAACGAGTGGACCGAGGGCCACCGGCATCTTCCCGAGACCCTGGCGTGAACGCACCTTCTGCGCCGCGGGCCGCGGATCTGCCGTTCCGGACCTGAACGGTGTTGCGGCGGGCGCCTGTCGGCGCCTGGATCCGGCCAGGGGCCAGTAGGCCGGCAGCCCTCGAGGTCACGGATCGCTCGAAGCGCGTCGGCTCCGAAGCAGGGCCCGGGGCCCGGGGCCCAGCGCCACGACCGCGATGGTGGCGGCCGTGGGAGCCCCTGGCCGGACCGGTGCACGCGCGGTGTGCAGCGCCCGGAGTCGGGCAAGGGCCGGCAGGTCGCCGGTAGCGTGCGACTCTCGCCCGGCGGGCTGGAGTCGTGCGCCTCTCGCGTTCCCCCGGGCGGCGACCGGGCGCACGGTGCCGTGTCACGTCCGATGCGGGCAGGGGTGGCTGGCCGGATGCCTCACGCGGTGACCTTGGCGATGAACGCGGTGAGATTCGCGACTGTCCGCTGGATCTTCTCCTCGAGGGTCAGGGACTCGTGGAGCCGTGCGCCGACACCGGCATCCCGCTTCCCGCGTACGTACAGGGAGCACGCAAGGTCGCTGCACATGTAGATGCCGACCGAGTTGCCCTGTTTCCCTGCCTTCCCCGATCGTGGCGCGACCATCAGGGAGACGCCGCCGGTGTGGGTCGTCACGCACACCGAGCACATGCTGCGCCGCGTCTGCCAGGAGCCGACGGTGGAGGTGCGCAGCTGGACGCCGACCGGGCGGCCGTCCATGGCGATGGTGAGGTAGGCGCGGTCGGGAGCCCGGGGGTCGCGCCAGCCGAGGAAGTCCAGGTCCTCCCAGGGCTGCTCGGGCAGGTCGCGAGGGACGGACAGGCGCGTGGCCTCGCCCTTGGAGCAGTTCACGAACGCGGTACGTATCTCTTGCTCGGTCAGCGGGTTCATGAGCGGTAGGCTAATTTGCCTATAGGCTGTAGGCAAATGCTTAATGATTGTAGTTGGGTGAGGGGTAGGCAATGGTCAGAGCAGGGCTGTCACCGGAGCGTCTGACCCGAGCGGGCGTGGAACTGGCGGACGAGGTCGGCTTCGACCAGGTCACCGTCTCGGCGCTCGCCCGGCGATTCGACGTCAAGGCCGCGAGTCTGTACTCGCACCTGAAGAACTCGCAGGAGCTCAAGACCAGGATCGCCCTGTTCGCGCTCGAGGAGCTCGCCGATCGGGTCGCGGCCGCCTTGGCCGGGCGTGCCGGTAAGGACGCTCTGGAGGCGTTCGCGAACGCCTACCGCGACTACGCCCGGGAGCACCCCGGCCGCTACGCCGCCGCACGGCTTCGGCTGGATCCCGAGACGGCGGCGGCCAGCGCCGGGATGCGGCACTCACAGATGACGCGGGCGATCCTGCGCGGCTACGACCTGACGGAGCCGGACCAGACACACGCTGTCCGGATGCTGGGAAGCGTCTTCCACGGCTACGTCAGCCTGGAGCAGGCCGGAGGCTTCGAGCACAGCGCTCCGGATGCGCAGGAGTCCTGGGTCTGGATGGTGGACTCCCTCGACGCTCTGCTGAGGACGAGGTCCACCCCCTGACGTGCCGGGGGCCGCACCCCCTCAGGCGGTAGCGCGCCGTCCACCCGCGTGAACGAGCATCCGTACATACTGATCACCAGGTTGAGGCCATGAAGACCGAGCACGACTGGATCACCACACCTGTCACCACGGACATCCTGCGCGGCTTCCTCGACGTGGAAGCGACCGCGCACGGTCTGCTGCCGCATCGGCTGCCCGCTCAGGCGCGCCGGCAGATCCCCGACGACCAACTGGCCGTGGCCGAGGCCCAGCCTTCCGGCGTGCGGTTGGTCTTCCGGACCCGGGCCACGACGATCGAACTCGACACGCTACCGACCAAGCGTGTCTACCTGGGCTTTCCTGCCCCTGCGGACGGCGTGTACGACCTGCTGGTCGACGGCCACCTCACTGCTCAGGCCACCGTGGCGGGCGGCAATCTCCGGACGATCACCGACATGGTCACCCAGTCCGCCGAACTGCGTGAGGGACCCGCCGGCACCGCCCGGTTCACCGATCTGCCGGCGCGCGACAAGATTGTCGAGATCTGGCTCCCGCATACGGAGATCACCGAGCTGATCGCCCTGCGCACCGACGCCCCCGTGGAGAAGGTGCCGGACAGCGGGCGCAGGGTGTGGCTGCACCACGGCAGTTCGATCAGCCACGGCTCGAACGCCGCCCATCCGACTGCCGTCTGGCCGGCTCTGGCAGCTGCCAAGGGCGGTGTGGAGCTGGTCAACATGGGCTTCAGCGGCAGCGCACTGCTCGACCCGTTCATCGCCCGCGCAATGCGGGACACCCTCGCGGACCTGATCAGCCTCAAGATCGGCATCAACGTCGTCAACACCGACGCGATGCGCCTGCGTGCCTTCACCCCCGCGGTCCACGGCTTCCTGGACACCATCCGCGAGGGTCACCCGACCACGCCGGTGCTCCTGGTGTCCCCGATCCTGTGCCCGATCCAGGAGGACACACCTGGCCCTCTGGCACCCGACTTCGGCGGCGGGGTCCTGCGGTTCAAGGCCACGGGTGACCCGGCCGAGCGCGCTGCCGGGCGGCTCACGCTCAACGTCATCCGCGACGAACTTGCCCGCGCCGTCGGCCGGCGGGCGGTCGACGACCCGAATCTGCACTACCTCGACGGACGTGATCTGTACGGCGAGAGCGACTACGCCGAATTCCCGCTACCCGACGAGGTCCACCCCGACCCTGCGGGACACCGCCGGATCGGCGAAAACTTCGCGCAGCTCGCGTTCACCGGTGGCGGTCCCTTCGCCGATCAGCCTGCGTGACCGCATCGCGGGCACGGAGACCGTGAACGCCACACGGCTCCACCGACGCTGTGGAGTTCGCCTCCGGATGCCCTTTGAAGGGAGTTCAGCGCCCCGCTGGGCTTCGGCCACGGACCACGTGGGTGTTGCCGGGGCCTTGTGGTCCAGGCGCCTTCCGGCCCTGGGACGGGCGTCGAACGAGGCGGCCGTCGAACGAGGCGAGTCGCCGATGTCGAGCTGCTGTCGGCCATGGGTGAGTGCCTTGTGGGCCATGAGTGCTTCACCCCGCGGAACCGGACACGGCCGGGTGAGTACCGCTCACAGCGGTCGGGACTCGCTCGGCGAAGACCTTGCCGACGCGGTGTACGGGCCATTCGTGCCCGTCGGCTTTGTGTGCGGCGGCGATGATGTCATCGCCCGCCGCGGTACCGCACCGACATCCGCGCACCACGGCTGACCGGCGCGCACGTGGCTTCTCCGCCTCACGCCAACCACGCGAGAGGTCCGGCTCGGACAGCTGACGCAGTCCGTCCCGCGCACTTTTCCAGCCCATTCATGATGACAGGGGCATGATAACTGCGGAACGGTGGGCATAGTTCTGACGCCCTGGGGGACCTGCATCCGGCTGCCCCGCTGATGCGGTCCCCCCGCTCTCGGTTCCGAGCGGAGCCGAGTCCCCACGAGTGAAGGGACAGAAATGCCGTACTCCTTATGGCTGAAGGCCGCCGGCGCCGCCGCCACGATCACCCTGGCCGCAGCGACAGCAGCGCACGCGGCGCCCGCGCCGGAGCCTGCCTCGGCGACGAACGCGGCAGCGGTGGTGACACTCCGCTACGACGACAGCAGGGCGGTGGGCTGGGAGGCGGCGATCACCGCAGGTGTCGCCTCGTGGAACCAGAACGTCGGCAACGTCAGACTGGTCGAGGCCGCACCCGGCACCCGGGCCGAGATCCAGATCGTCGCCACCACCGGTTGGCCGCAGGCGACGCTGGGCCCGGTGCGGCCGGGCGGGCAGGTGCGTGTCGAGCTCGGCAGCCAAGCTGTGTCTCAGGGCTACGACAAGACCCGCATAGCCGCCCACGAGATCGGGCACAGCTTGGGCCTGCCCGACACCAAGCCTGGCCCGTGCTCCCAGCTGATGTCAGGGTCGAGCCCAGGCATCAGTTGCAGGAACGCGGTTCCGAACGCGGCTGAGAAGGCCCGTGTCGAGTCCGCCTACGCCAACGGCCTCGCCTCGCTCGTTCCTGCCGACGGCCGCACTTTGGTGGACGCCCCCTGACCGGAGGTACGACTACCGGGCGAGGTGCCCGCCGACACCGGGTGGTCGGGCACCTCGCGCACGCCGAATGCCTTCACCGGGGCCTCCTCGGTCATCGACAGCCGGCTCGTCCCGCCGGGCGCCGCTCGGCGGCACGGTCATCCAAGCCGCGGCGCCTCCACCGTCGTGACTCCGCGGCTCCGGCCGGGTGAGTCTGTCGGGCGCCACACCGCGTACGAGCTCCTTGTCGTCGGTGCCAAGGTCCACACTGGGCGGATGACGACCTACCAGGGGCCCGTGACCGTCGTAGCCGGTGATGTAGAAGCCTCGATGCAAGCCGACTTGTCCATCACCGAGCGGGACCGGATGAAGTCCTGGGGCGGGTGTCTCGCCGACTACGAGGACGCCGACATGTTCAAGGTCCTCACCGTGGGCACCGCTTTCGTCCGTCTCCCCGACGGACAGGAAGGCCGCTTCGTCCTCAAGGGAAAGCTGGCGCCCGGACAGACGGCCATGGGCGTGATCGGCAGCGGCCCGGCACCCTTCTGACACGGACGTGATCCGGCTCGTTCCGCGCCGCCGGTCGGGCGACGGCAGCAAGGAGTCCCGGCTCGGGAAAGCGAATCCGTAACTCCCGTGGATGTCGCTGCCCCTGTGGTTTCTCCCCCGGGCGGCAACCGCGTATCCGTTCCGAGCGATCAGGCTCACCTCGTCCGGCTACCGCTCAGGGGAGAACCCCCTGCGGGATCGTGTCGCGCTCTCCGCATCAGGTGGGCAAGCAGGAGGACCGCGGTCTCCATGGCGGTGTCCTGAGGGGCCCCGTGCGCAGCCAGGGCCGCACTGAGCCGTGCCGGCCCGGCGTCGGACACATCCAGGTCGTCGAGGAGGGGGAGGAGAAGCAGGAGACGGGCATCGGGATCCTCGGCGCCTTCGGCCGTGGGCGCAGGGCTGCCGGCGATGCGGATCAGTTCGAGCCAGGTCAGCCCGGTCCCCGCACGTTCTCCTTCCCGGCCGGCGATCTGTCGTGCGCAGCCCCGGTCCGGACGGGTGAGGAAGCAGTCGATGCCGTAGTCACCGGGCAGATTGCGGTAGACCACGACGGCCCCGGGGCCGTCTGCCGCAGGTACCCGGAACACGGGCCAGCGGTCCGGGTCGAAGAGGACCTCGGACAAGGCATCGACATCGGCTCCGTCCTCGCCGAAGCGCTCCGGAGTCGGACGCTCGGTGCTGCCGCCGGCATCGCACATCGCCATGAGGTGGCTCGACCAGAAGCCTGGGCGAGCCAGTAGCGGCTCTCCCGCCACCAGTGGGGCGTCTTCGTATCCCTTGATCAGCACCCCGTCAGCCTGCCACCTGCCACCGAACAGTCCGCCCCGGCGATCGGTGCAGAAGGAAGACCCACCGGCTACGGGAGGGTTATCGGGCGCCGCATCACTCGCGCCCCATGCGAGCCAAGCCCAACGAGCCGCATTTCATGGGCAGTTGGTTGTGGGTGACGGGTCGGCGCTTGGTAAGGCTCCGATCTGTACGCGCCATGTGCTCGGCCGCAGGATCGAGTTGCGCAGGTCTGCCCGTCCTCCGGCTGACCACGGACCAGGAGTCCGTCTCCAGGAAGTTCGACAACGGCTCATCTTCCAGGGCGCGGAGTTGCTCCGGCATTCGTTCAAGCGGGAGGCGCCCCGTAGGAGCGAGTCGTTGCCGACGTCGGTACGGCTGCCAGTCGAGTCGTTCAACGACGCCTTGAAGGGCCCGCTCGATCTCGAACAGCGGGGTGGCCTGCCCTTCGAAGCTACAGCCGACGCGGCCGAAGACGAGCGCGACCGGCGTCCCGGAACGGAGTGACGTACTCAGCTGACATGGTCATCGCGGCATCGTCGGACCGCCGGCCCGATCCGGACCCGATCCATGAGGCGCCGGTCGCGGACGCCCCACCACCCTCACCCGGGCCCTGCCGTGTCGTCATCGACGCGAAGGCCCAGCCCGTCGGCCACCGTGGTCAGGGCCGTTCCCAGCGGGAGAGCGACACGGGTGACGGCGTAGCGGTCCCCCCGGGTCGGGTCCAGGTTGACGATGAACACCGGTATTCCGTCCTGGGACGCCTGCCGGACGAAGCGCAGCCCGGACATCACCGTCAGTGAAGAACCCAGGACCAGCAGGGAAGCTGCGCCACGGACCAGTTCACGGCAACGCTCGACCCGCTGCGGGGGCACGGCTTCGCCGAAGAACACCACATCCGGTTTGAGGATGCCGCCGCAGACCGTGCAGGGCACCACGCGGAAGTCCCCGACCTGTTCGTCGGTGAGGTCGGCGTCACCGTCCGGGTTGATCGCGGCGGCCACGGGCGCGAAGCCCGCATTGGCCTCCTCCAGCCGTGTGGCGACTTCGCGGCGCGGGCTGAAGGCGCCGCAGGACAGGCAGACAACCCGCTCCAGGCTTCCGTGGAGTTCCACGACGCCCTGACTGCCCGCAGCATGGTGCAGGCCGTCGACGTTCTGGGTGATCACACCGGAGAGCAGCCCCTGTCGCCCGAACGCGGCCACGGCCCGGTGGCCGGCATTGGGGCGCGCACGGCCGAAGGTACGCCAGCCGAGGTGACTGCGCGCCCAGTACCGGCGCCGGGCCTGGGTACCGGCGATGAAGTCCTGGTAGGTCATCGGGGTGTGCCGGCTCAGGCTTCCACCCTCGCCGCGGTAGTCGGGGATACCCGACTCCGTGGAGATGCCCGCCCCGCTGAGCACCAGCACGTCACCTCGGCGCAGCGCGTCGGCGACCGGCTCCGGATCCGTGGTGCCCGGCGCCAGGTCCTCGGTAGGAGTCCAGCTGAGAGTAGGCCGCATACGCATGCCCCCAGAGTACGGAACAGGCCGCCCTGTACTCCGCCGGCGCTGCGGCGGCCGGTGGCGGGAGGCGGCGCACGAGGCCGTCATCAGCCCTTGAGGCTGCCTGCGCCTGCGCCTGCTCGGGAGAGGCAAGAAGATCTTCACCGGCGCGTTTCGTTTGCGGACGGCAGCTCCAGCGCTCCCCGGCCTCGCTCCCGGTGCTCGTACTGCCGGGCCACGGGCTCCGGACGGGCATCGCACCGGTCCGGGGCTTCCGCATGATCGAGGCGCCGTCTGCACGGCACTGTCCAGGGCCCGGTTCTCAGCCCGCCCTCCCGTGCGGGCATCGCAGGGAGGCTCCGCCTCGGCGGTACCGTGGCCAAGCGCATCAGCTCCATCCGCACCGAGCCGGGTCTGCCCCGGGGCAGGTGGCGACCACCGGCGGATGCCGGCCGGGCTGAGGTTCCTGGAAGGATGGCTGACCTCCAGGCGTTCACCGAAGGCCTGGCCAGGAGGCGAGAGCCTCGGTGTACGGGGTCAACGGAACCGGGTAACGTCTGGGTCATGTTCTTCCACACACCGATTTACCGGTGAGAGCGTGATGGGCCCCTGCTGACGTCCCTCGACGTCGCCGCAACCGTCCCCCACCGATGAATCCTTAGATCACTTCACATTATTTCGGGAGAACCCATGACCGTGAGCAAGAACATCAACAACCCCGTGGGTATGGGCGGCGGCCAGCGCAAGAGGCTGTCCCGTGCCGAACGGCAGAACAACGGTCCGCACCGCAACCTCGACCGCCAGGGTGCAGCAGACCAGAAGGCGGAGCTGGTGCGCAAGATGCGCGAGAAGGCAGGCACAGCTGAGGGCGCCGGGCAGACGGGCGACGACACCGCACAGAGCTGAGGCAGCGCTCCGCAGTGTGAGGTCGAGGAGACACCGAGTGACACCGGCCTCCCGGAGTGAGGTGTCGCCGCCAGGAGTCACCGGAGCAGGCGGCGGTCACTGGAGGCGCCCGGGGTGTCGTGGCGCCATACGCAGCCCCGGCGGAGGCTTCCTGCGAGGGCACCGCGGGCACCGTGCGACGCGACAGCGTTCCAACGGCTGCGCAGACGTCGAAGCCGTGCGACCCAACGATGGATTCCGAGCCCGGCACCGTGCCGAACGCCGCGGCGGGCCATAGTCGGCTTGGTGCTTCCGCCGGTCAGGGGGCCGCGATCGGGATGCCCTGTATGCCGTGGGTGGTGTGGTCACTGCTGCCCGGTCGTGCGCGGCCGGCCGGGCTGGGTCCGCCTACGGGTCCCGCTGGGCGGCCCGGACGGGGGAGGAGTCGATCAGCCCTGGTACGAAGCGGGCAAGGGGGCCGCTGCGGCGGATCCGTCGCCCCGGCGGCGGGTGGAAGAACGCCGTGGGCCCTGACCAGTACTGCTCGCGTCGGTGGAACCGGACATGAGCGGGGCCCGGGGCCCGGGGCCCGATGGTCAGCAAGCTCGGCGGAGTCGGAAGCCGCGCTTCGCCGGCCGCTCTCCGACGTAGCTGAGCGACAGGTCGGCTGCCGTCAAGTCGGCACGCTGAAAGGGCAGTTGGTCCCACCGGCTTAGTGGTGTAGACCTTGCGTCCCGTTGTTGCTGCTGCCACCCTTGACCGCGCTCGGACATCCGGCCCGCGACAGGAGTGCCCGTATGCCCAACCGCGCCCCGCTTTCCCGTCGCCGGTTCCTCGGAGCCGCCGGTGTCCTCGGTGGGCCCGGTACCGCCAGGGCTGCCGGGAATGACGTCCTGCCCATCGGCTGGCAGAGACTGGGGTCGTATCCGGGCACCGATGCCGCCGGGAAGCGGGTGACGGCGATCCTTGCGGGGAGCTCCCGCCCGGAGGCGTGTGCTTACAGCTCGGTTTCCGAGCCTGAGTCCCAGCTGCTGACGAGGGCGCGGTCCAGGAGCGGGAGCAGGTGGTCCCAGTGGCGCCTGAGCCCCGCTGCGCTGAAGGCGTCGGTGTCGGACATGGTGAAGCCGTGGGCGGTGCCGGGATAGACCTCGGAGGTGTAGTCGACACCAGCAGCATCCAGGAGCTGGTTGAGCTTGCCGAGGGCCTCGGGCGTCATGTCGCTTTCGGCATGGCCGAGGTGGACCTGTGCGGTGAGCGCGGAAAGGAGGTCGGGCCCGACGGCGCCCACGGGGCCGTGGAATGCGGCGACGGCGGCCACCTGGGCGGGGCGGGCCGCAGCGGTGCGCATCGCCAGAAGGCCGCCTATGCAGTAGCCGGTCACCGCGACCGGTCCGGCTGCGACCTCGGGCCGGGCGGCGAGGAACTCCAGATAGGCGTCGGCATCGCTCAGGACGCGTTCGGCGGTGTGTGCCTCGATCAGAGGCATCAACTGGGCCATGATCCGGGGCCGTACCTCCTCCCCGATGTGTCCGGGAAGTTCGATCACCGGTGCCGGACCGTGTCGGTGGAAGACGTTGGGGACGAGCACGTAGTACCCGTGCCCGGCCAGTTCCTGGGCCAGTTCACGCAGTACGGGCCGAACGCCGAAGCCGTCCGCGTACATCAGCACCCCTGGGCGTCTCGTGCCGCGGTCGGGGAAGGCGGCGAACGCGTCGGCCTGACCGTCCGCGGTGGGAATCTGCAGCGTCTTGGTGGGCATGAATCCTCCTGTCGTGGTGATCGTGTCGAACCTTCGGTCTCCACACGACGGAGGCGGAGCCCGCGCAGGAGCGCACGATCCTCCATCGAACAGCGGGCCCACACCGACCCGTACGGCACTCAGAGGAGCACCGGGTCACCAATCCGTGCGTGGCGCGATGCCGTCCCGGTAATCATCTTCGCAAGGTACTCCACCGAACAACGCCGACGCCGGCACTCGGGCCCCCATGCGGCATCAGCCGGACAACACCCGCTGGTCCGGGGGATACTTCGACGGGTGGGTCGGGGGGCGTTTCTCCGGAGTGGCTCCGGAGCCCGGGGGACGTGCCCGCGCGGGAGGGCGCATGACTGGTTGGTGGCTGAGGAAGCACACAGGCGGGAAGACGGTGCCGGAGGCCGCGGGGCCCGAGTCCCCGGCCGATCCGGTGTACGGGACCCTGCCGGGGGAGGTCGTCGGGCCTGGCGGGCCACGGGCGGTGACGCTGTCCGTGCTCGGCGACGGTGTGGTGCTGACCGCGGACGAGAGCACCGAAGACCCCCGCACATATCGCTGGGCGGACGTCGCCCACATGTGGTGCGCCAACGATGTCGACGGCAGCCTCGTGCCGGACGGCACGGTGGTCACGCAGTGGATCCACCTGTGGCGGCTGGAGTTCACCGACGGCACGGTCGTCGCCCTGAGACTGGCAGACCCGCCCGTGGCCACACCCGAGTCCGTCTTCCGGTCCGGCAGGATCTCCCCTTCGGCCCCCTCCGCCATCGCGCCGCTTCTGGCCCGCATCGGCGATCCGGTGACCGAACTGCACCTGGTCAGGGCAAGGGCATCCCTCGCGGCCGGCGGCCAGGTGGAGTTCGGCCCGCTGACCGCCACCTCGGACGGGCTGCGCCACGACGGCCGGCAGATCCCCTGGCGCGACATCACCTCCTGCCGCTACAGCGTCATCATCGCCGACGAGGACGAGAGCGAGCTGGGCGCGATGCTCCGCATGGAGTACCGGGTCGAAGGCGGCGCGTACGGGATCCCGTTCGGCTGGCTGCGGTTGCCGGCACTGGAGGTACCGGACATGGGCGTCGTGGTGCGGCTCGCCGACGAGAACCGCACGTAGTCGACGGCGGGCTCGAACGGCAGGAACGGGTGGGAGGCACGTCCGGACTCCGACGGTGCTGAGACGCCCGACCGGGCACCGGTTCACCGGCCGGCGGAACGATCTCCGCCCCGAAGCCGGGCCATTGGCGGGGGCCGGAGTGGTTGGCGCCGGCTCGGTGCGGTGGGCAGCCGTCTGAGCTGGGCGGAAGGCACCGCTCCGGGACGCGTCCGGTCCTCTAAAGGATGAACACTGGCCGGATATCCGTATGCCGTGGTCAGCGAGTCCGCACGCTGCTGCTGTGCACAAGACGACTAACGATCACGACAGGCGTCGGCGGACCGGGGACGTCCGTGTGGGGAAACAACGGCAAGGCCAGGACGCCCCTACGGACGCGGTGGACCCCGCAGTTGGCGGGCGCCGCCGCGCAGCGCTGAGCAAGCAGGCGCGGTACTGGTTCGACAACACGCTGGCAGGCGGGGCCGCCGCCCTCATCGGGTGGCTCGCCGTCGCGTGCCTGGTCATCGTCGTCCCGGCGAGCGCCGTGCTGGTGTGGACGGACGACAGGGCCCCCGACGACCGGTGGGCGAAGGCCGCAGCGGTGTGGCGGAGCGTCGGACAGACTCTCCGACTGGGTGGAGAAGCCGGTTCGCCCCTGCGCGTGGCCCTGTCCGTCCTCCTCGCCCTGGTCGCCCTCTTCTACGTGTCCACCCTCGTCAGCCTGATCACTGCCGCGATCACCGAGAAGCTCCTCGCGCTCAGACGCGGCCACTCCACCGTCCTGGAGGAGGGGCACACCGTTGTTCTCGGCTGGTCCGACCAGATCTTCACCGTCGTGGCCGAGATCGCGGAGGCCAACACCAACCAGGGACGGAGAGCCATCGTCGTCCTGGCCGACCGGGACAAGACGGATATGGAGGAGGAGTTGCGCACCGAGGCGGGTGATACGGGGGGCACCCGGATCATCTGCCGAAACGGACGCCCGACGGACCCGGTCGCACTCGAGCGGGTCAGCCCGGCCACGGCGGACGTCGTCCTCGTGCTACCGCGCGACGAACCCGACGAGGACGCGGAGATCGTCAAGAACCTGCTGTCCCTCCGGGCAGTGATCGATGACGACTGCCGCGCCCGAATCCTGGCCGTGGTGCGGGACAGCCGCTATCGGCTCGCCGCCACGCTCGCCGCGGGACCGGGAGCATTCGTCCTGGAGATCGACGACATCACCGCACGGCTCGTGGCGCAGTGCGCCCGGCAGCCCGGACTGTCGCTCGTCTACCAGGAGTTGCTCGACTTCGCCGGGGACGAGTTCTACGTCGTCGACGCACCGGCACAGGCCGGCCGCACCTACGGCGAGGCTCAGACGGCCTATGTGACATCGACTGTGGTCGGCATCGTAAGGGCGGACGGGGCGCTGCGGCTCCACCCGACGCCCGACGCCCGGCTGTGCGCCGATGACCGGCTCGTCGTGATCGCGGAGGACGACGACACCACGGTGGAAGCCCACGAGCCCGCGGCCGTCGACACGTCGGTGATCGTGTCCCGGCCACCGACGGTGGTACGCCCCGAACGCATGCTCCTGCTGGGGTGGAACCGCCGTGCACGCCGCATCGTGCGTCACTTGTCCGACCACGTCGCTCCCGGTTCGGTCCTGCACGTGGTGGCGGACGGCGAGGAGCTCACCGCAGCGGAGGCAGGGGCCGCAGTGCCGCAGGCCTCCGCCGGTCTGACGGTCGAACTTCGCCGTGGAGACCCCGCGCTGCCGGAGACGGTGAACGCCTTGGACGTCGCCACGTACGACGGTGTCATCGTCCTCGGACCGGACCGTGGGACCTGTGGCGGTGCACCGGACGACCGCACACTCGTCACCCTGCTGCTCCTGCGCGATCTGGAACGCACGTCGGGGAGCCCGGTCGCCGTGGTCACCGAGATGACCGATGACCGCAACACGGCGATCGCGCCGGTCGGCCCCGGCGCCGACTTCATCGTCAGCGGCAAACTCGTGGGCCTCCTGATGTCCCAGATCTCACAGAACTGGCATCTCGCCGAACTGTTCGAGGAACTCCTTGCGCCCGGCGGCAACACGATCCAGCTCAGGCCGGCCGGCCATTACGTGAGGGCGGGGTGTACGGCGTCCTTCGCCACCGTCGTCGAGTCCGCTTCGCGCCGAGGGGAGTGCGCGATCGGTTACCGGAGCCGTGACCGTGCGACGACCGGCCCCGACTACGGAGTACGGGTCAATCCCCGCAAGACGGACGTCCGGCGCTGGAACGGGAACGACGATGTCATCGTGATCACCCGGCTCTGACCTCGTGCGGGCGGCCGGCGCGTTGGTTCGCGGCGGTCGCCCGACGTCGACAGTGCCGGGCGCCTGCGCGACACGGCGGCGGACGAGGCGGTCACAGACGAATGATGACCAGCGCGGTGTCGTCGGCGCTGCCCGTCGGCGGGAGGAGGTCGCCCAGGAGAGCATCGGCCAAGGCCTCCGGGTGAGCTCGTCCGTGGCGGACGAGGGCCCTGCCGAGACGGGCCAGGCCGACGTCGATGTCCTCGTGGCGGCGCTCGATCAGGCCATCGGTGTACAGGGCCAGGGTGGCACCCTCGGTGAACGGTGTCGTGGCCTCGGGCCTGGGGACGTGTTCGGGCCGGGCGCCGAGAGGCGGGTCGGTCGCCCGGTCGAGGAAGATCACGGTGCCGTCGGCGCGGAGCAGGGCGGGGGGCGGATGGCCCGCACTGCTGTAGGTGATGGTGTGCGTGGTCCAGTCGATGAAGGTCTTCACCACGGTGGTCGACTCGGCGCCGTCGACATGACGGGCGTACAGGCCGAGCGCCTCCAGGGCACGGGCCGGGCCGTCGGCGACACGGGCCGCTGCGCTCAGCGCGCTGCGCAGCTGTCCCATGACACACGCCGCCTTGAGGCCGTGGCCGACCACGTCGCCGACAGCCACCGCGATGCGGTCGCCAGGCAGGTCGACCAGGTCGTACCAGTCACCGCACACATTCAGGGTGCCGACGGCGGGCTGGTAGCGGACTGCTGCCCGATGGTGTCCGACCGGTGTGGGGGCAGGCAGCATCGCCTCCTGCAGGGCGATGGCGACCTCGCGGTCGCGTGCATGGGCCCTGCGCAGGCGTTCGTTGACATCCTGGAGCTCACGGGCGCGGGTGTAGAGCTCGGCTTCCAGTACGCGGGCACGGCTGCTGCTGCCGTGCCCGCCACGGGCGTGGATGAGTTCGGTTACTTCCTCCACCCGGTGCACGATCAGCAGCACGTTCCCGTCCGGGCCGAGCACGGGTGCGTTGACCGGGCTCCAGAAGTGCTGCACCCACCGGCCCGGCCGCTCGCGGTCCTCGATGTCGTAGCGCAGCAGAGCCATCGTGTCGCGCTCGCCGGTGGCGACGACGCGCAGCATCGACGCCTGGGTCTCCCGCATGCCGGCGGCTGCCGGATCATTGGGGTTCTCGGGGAACACATCGAAGATGTACCGGCCCAGGAGCTGCTCACGAGTGCGCCCGGCCAGGCGGAGGAAGTCCTCATTCGCGTCGGCGTACACCAGGTCGGGGGTGAGCAGAGCCACTATGCCCGGGAGGGCGTGGAAGACCTCCGAGTAGTCGATCTGTGGTTCCCTCATGTACTGGCCGCCTCGGTGCCGACTGGTGCTGGGCAGTCTCACAATAGGACAGAACGGGATACTTGTTTGTCGGGCGGTGGCCGGTCTTATGGGTGATCTGTTCCGAGAGGTCCAGTGGTTCGAGCGTGGGCGCCGCTCACCCACGCTCCGGCGCCGTCATGGCGAGGGCCTGCCGTTCGTATCGATGAGCGAAGGCGGAATGATGTCGGCTCACACGGCTGAAGCCGAAACCCGTCCAGACGGAACCTGGCGGCGGCGTGCGTCCATGGTGCCGCCTCTGTGGTGCCGGGCACTCACCCGGTCGCCGGTGTGCGCGTCGAGCACGACCGCCGTTGCCCCGGACCGGCCCCCCCGCCACACAGGCAGCCAGGGGGACTCGGTTGGTCAGTAGAGGATGACCCGCCAGCGTTCGGCCCACAGCAGCCACTCGCCACCCGAACCGCGCACCTGGATGCGGTCGTCCTCCACGTGCCAAACGGTGCCGCAGAGCGTGGTGTCGTGGAGGTCGACCCTGACGATGTCGTAGACCTCCAAGTCGTCCTCGACCGGGCGCGTCCACGCTTTCGCACAGTGACCGCAGCGGTAGCAGATGACATCGCATCCCTCAACGGTCATCGGGACACCACGCTGCACCGCTTCGACCGAGCACCGAGGGCACCGGTCGGCTGTGTGCGGGCCTACTGATCGGGACATCGTCTGATCCTGCTGCACGGCAACGGGGTCCAGCAACCCCGGCAATCGCCAGTGGCGGTGCCCGCGCGGACGTGGCAGCGGCCCGCGAGGTGGGCGGACCGCTCCCGTGAACGGGGCCCGGGCCGGGCGGGGCGTCCCGGCCGGGGCAGTCCGCTTCTCCCCCCGACGTCAAGGACGGCGATGCGGGGCGGTACCCCGACAGGCGGACCACCACCCGGCTCGGTCCCGGTCAGTGAGAGGCCCCGCCGAGCCCGGCCATCGCGTTGAGCACGCGCTGGGTCCGGAGCGGATGGTAGAGCGTGTGCATGGGGTGGCCGACGCCGCGCAGGGAGTGGGCGACCGCTTCGGCGATGACGGGTGCCTGGGCGAAGCCGCCTGTGTTGTGCCCGGCCGTGACGACGAAGGCCCCGTTGACGGCAGCGCTCGTCTCGAAGATTCCGAGGTTCGAGGAGGTCCACGGGCGTACGCAGTGCTTCTGCGTCCGGCGCAGTCCGTCGCGGCCGCCGATCCTCTCGTAGGCTTCGGGGAACAGCACCTCGACCGTGTCCGCGACGGCGGCGTGAATGTCCTCGAGCTTCCGCTCGTCGATATTGCGCGGATGGCTACCCGTCCACCCGTAGCCGGAGCCGATCATCAGGACGCTCTCTCCGGACTCGTCACGACCGACGGTGATGTTCGCGTCCTCCGCCACATGACCGCGCCGCGCCACCTTCAGCGAGTTTTCGAGCGGGGGGACGCCGTTCGGGATCGTGGCCCAGCAACCGAGGACCCCTTGCACCTGTCGCAGAGACGGTATCTGACGGCGCAACGCGTCGTACTCGACACCGGGCGACACCACGTAGTGGTCGTAGACCAGCGGACCGTCAGCGGTCAGCACTCCGGTCACGGCGGATGTGTCGTCCCGCATGATCTCCTCGACCCGCAGGTCGAAGCGCATGCGTACCCCGCCTGCCTCCAGGTCGTCGAGCAGGCGGGCCATGAAGTCGTGCACGTTCACGGTGAAGCCCTCGACGACGATGCCGCCGGCGAAGGCGTGAGGGTCGGCCTGCGCGAGAGCCGGAAACCTCTCGCGTACCTCGTCGGACCCGTAGGAGGCGACGGTGGCCCCCACCGCGTTCTGCCGATGGCGGGCGGCCTCCAGGTGCGGCCCGTCCTGGTAGAGGCGCAGGATGTCGTGCCGCAGGTCCACGTCATCGAACAGGTGCGGGCGGGCGTGCAGCCACGCCTGCCACAGCTCCCCGCTCCGCCGGTTCAGCCCCAGGATGTCCCCGTTGTACGCCCTCGCCAGCCAGGGCCGGACACGCTGGAAGTCCTGCACCCACTGTCGGTCCTCCTCGCCCTCGTAGCGGCGGACGTCCCAGCCGGACTGGGAGGGGGGACGGTCGAAGAGGGTCATGCAGTCGTCTTCGCCGGCCGACTTGGCGTGGTAGTCGTCCATTTCGGTGTAGGTGAACATGCGCGCGTTGCCACCGCCGCGTGAGGCGCCGTACGCGGACCAGGGTCTCCGGGCCCTGGGATCGGGAGCCGCGTCGACCATCGCGACGTCATAGCCTTCGGCATGCAGTAAGTGTGCGGTGACGAGGTTCACGACGCCGCCGCCCACCATGAGGACCGATGCCCTCCCTCGCGCGGCCCCCGGCGAGCGCGCCGTGACGTGGGACGGTTCGGTGACCTGTTCCCGGTCCTGCGCGAAGCGCTCGGCGACGCCGAGCGCTTCGAACAGGCTCGCGTCCTCGTCGACGCCGCCCTCGGAGTCGGGCTGCCGCGGGACGGTGTACATCGGAATGCTGAACGGAAGTACCGCCGAGGTCGGTCGCCCGTGCATGGTCGGGAGGCGCCTGAGTGTGCCGTGGGACTCCGTGAGCCGAACGACGGCGATCGGCTTCTCGGGCATTGCCTCGCGCCAGAGACGCAGGACCTCCCGGCCGATCGGGCGATCGGTGACGAGCACGTGCGGGCAGATCGCGCTCAGCGCACCCGCCAGCGTGCTGTCATCCGCGCCGTGCAGATCCGGACGGCATCGGACGTCGCTCCCGGCCACTGACTCTGCCGCGGAGGGGGAAACCGGGACGGTGACAAGAAAACGCACTACTTCTCCCCGTGTCGGTCGGACGAGCCGGCGGCCGCGCTCGGCATCTCGGTGAGGATCGTGTCCGAGAACCGTTCCCTGCGTACGACGAGCCTGGAGCGGCCGTCGCTGACGAAGACGACGGGCGGCTTGTCGAACCGGTTGTGCTGGTTGAACATCGAGTGGGTGTAGGCGCCCGTGCACTGAACGGCCAGCACCTCACCGGGTGGCAGGTCGGGGAGCCGCACACCGTCGAACAGTTTGTCCGTCTCGCAGTGGCGACCGAAGATCGTCACCTCGTGCAGTTCCACGTCCTTCAGCTCAGGATTCGACGGGAGCACGACGTTGTGCACGGACTGATACATGATCGGCCTCGGGTTGTCCGAGAGCCCGCCGTCCACGGCCACGAGCCGGCGTGTGCCGCTCCTCTTCGTCGGGCCGACGGTGTACAGGGTCACCCCGGCCTCGGCGATCACCGATCTGCCCGGCTCGACCCCGAACACCACGTTCGGGGCGCAGTAGGGTGCGACCTGGTCGCCGAACACGGACAGAAGGTCCCGTGCCCACTCCTCCGGTGAGGGCGGGGAGGAGACCCCGTCGTAGTTGACCCCCATCCCGCCTCCCGCGGTGATGCTCTCCGGCTTCCACGACGAGACGGCGGTGACCGCCCGTATGAACTCACCCAGTTCAGTCAGGGCCCGGCGGTGAAACTTCGTGTCCAGCACCTGAGCACCGAGATGGAAGTGCAGGCCGCGGAGCCGGAGGTTGGCCCGTCCGAGAACCTCCGCGACGGCGGCAGCCGCGTCACCGGTCCGGATCTGCAGTCCGAACTTCGACTCAAGGCTGCCCGTCGTGTACTTGGGATCCGTGTGGATGTCTATCCCGAGGTTCAGGCGGATGTCGACTGCCTGGACCTGGCCGCCCTCCCGGGCGTGACGATCTATGAGGCCGATCTCGTCCAAGCAGTCGATCACCAGGGACCGGACCCGACTGTCCACCGCGAGCTCGATGTCCTCCCGGGTCTTGTAGTTGCCGTGGAACGTGATCTTCGAGGGTGACGCGCCGGCCCACAGAGCGAGGCGCAGTTCGCCCGCCGACACGACGTCGAGGCTGAGGCCCTCCTCCGTGGCGAGGCGCACCATCTCGCCCACCAGGAACGCTTTGGACGCGTAGGCGATGTCCACACGAGCCCATTCCGAACGGAACGCCCGTACGTAGGAACGGCACCTGTCACGGACAGCCGACTCGTCGATCACGTAGACAGGTGTTCCGTAGGTCTCCGCCAGATCCAGCACATCGCATCCTCCGATCTCCAGATGCCCCTGATCGTTCACGGTTTGCGTACCGTACGTGTGCACTGTTTCCTCACATTGCTTTTCGCAGGGTTTTGCTTCCTCGGACGTCGCCCGCCCGGCCGCACCCACGGATCGGTTCGTTCACCGCCCCGTCGGGGCAGGAGCCCTGGGATTCAGTGGCGCGGGGGTGCATGGGTGTCACTCCGTCATTTCCTGAAGATTTCCTTCCGCGCAGTCGCATGGGTCACGGCCGAGATCAGGAGGGCGAATCCTGCAACGGCGAGCAGTGCCGCCGTGATACCGCTGATCAGTGCGAGCATTCCGGCGCTGATCGCGGATCCCAATCCGAACAGGGCGAACTGCGCCGAGAATCCCTGGGTGTGCAGGGAGGCCGGGATGCTGGCTTCAAGGCTTATCGATCGTTGCGTGTTGAAAGGGGTGATGAAGAACCCTGACACTCCGACCCACACCGCAACCGACAGCGCGCTGTCGCTGAACGCCAGGGCCACCACGGAGGTGAGCACGCCGACCAGTGTGAGAAGCGACTGGACGGTGATGTGCAGCGGAATCCGCCCCACTGCCTTCCCGTAGCAAAGCGTTCCGGCGATCCCGGTGCCGGCCAGAAGACTGACGAGGATGCCCGACCACGCGGGCGACGCACCGGTCTCCGGCAACAGGACGGGCAGGACCGAGACGATTCCCGTCACCGCCATGCCGACCGACACGGAGTCGATCAGGCCCGGCCACGCCGTGCGGTACGACCACAAGGATCCGGGCGCGGTCTCCGCAGCGTCCGGCAGCGTCTCGATCCTGCCCTTCCCGACCAGCGGGCCGAGGAACAACTGGACGCCGAGGAACGTGACGGCCATGGCCGCGACCTCCACCCACGGGAGGCCGAACAGGGTCAGGCCCGCGATGACGACCGGCCCCAGTATCCAGCCGGCTTCCGTCATGATCGAGTCCCATGAGAACGCCAGGTTCCGCAGACGCGGATCGGCGTACTTGACGAGGACCGAGCGCGACAGGCCGGGAATTCCGCCAGGCAATGCCGCACACAGAGCTGTGGTCACGGTGATCAGGACCAGAGAGAGGCGGAAGGTTCCGAAGGCGGCCAGGGCGACGTGGAGGACGAACGACGACGAAGTCATGATCATGACTAATCGGCGTGGGCGCGCGGCGCGGTCGATCAGTTTGCCGGAAGTGGTCGCCGTCAGTGCGCCGGTGAAGGCATACACACTGACCAGGAACGCTCCATAGGAATAGCCGCTGACAAAGGTTCCCAGGCTGATGAGGGCCAGCGTCGCCATGGGCTCGGTGATACGGGCGAAGCACGTGCCGAGCGCCCACCGCCACCACCAGGGTGTGGTGAACAGTTTTGGCTTCGAATCAGACCCGACCGTCAAAGAGGTCGCATGCATCAGAGTCCTGTCGCTTTCGGTCGTGTGGTCGGTGCGGATTCACATTCCAGGCGTGCGGCAGCGGCCCCGGCCCGGCTCGACCGCTTCTGTTCCGTGCGGGCTGAACTCCTACGCGGACCGCGAAGTCGTGGCTGAAGCGCCGATGGCCGTCCCCAGTGGACATCTCGTAGCGCTCGGTGAATCTCGCGCGCCGTTGCGGGAGCCGACGCCCTCTGTGCCCGACAGGTGAGGCCGGGGAACGAACAGATCAACCACCTGGCCGCCGCAGACGTGCGACCACTCCGCCTCCGCCCCCCCCGGAGCCGGGTGCCTCCCCCTCCCGGCGCGCCCCGTCCTTCCTTCCCGGACGATGGCCGCCGCACAGTGCACGTACCCCGTGTACGCACGTCGTTCCGACGACAAGCCTTCCAGGGGAAGGGGTGCCGCGCGTCCGTGGTTTCCCGGATACGTGCTACGTACGTGCGGACGCAACACGCTTGAGTCGGCGAGCTCTGCGCCGCGGGCCCGGTACCTGTTGTCCGCGTCGGCCCGGACTGTGCGGGGCCGCCCGGCGTCGCGGGCTCCCGCAGGGCCTGGAGGCACGCCCGGAGGCAGTGACCGGGCGGTACCGGCAGCTCATCTCCGTCGTCAGGGGGCGCCGGCCGCGGCCCTCTCGCGCCGACGGCAGCACCTGGCTCGGCCAGGCACTACGAGCCGGCCTCCGACGCGCGGTGTGGACAGGGCGCCGCGCAACCCCCGTCGGCGGGTTGAGGGACGGGCTGTTCCGCTGGGTGACGGGCGTCGGCGGCCTGGAGGGCGGGGTCGGCGCACGACGTGCTGCGCCAGTAGGAGTCGCTGGAGCGTGCGTTGCCCTGGAAAGTGCGCAGCGGTTTCATGCCGTGGCCGCGCCGGCGGCCGGAGGCAGCCGGGCACGGCTCATCAGCGTGCCTCCCCGGCGAAGTGCGCCGTCGAGTCGCGCTGCCGATGGGCCCCGCGTCGTAGGGCGTCCCGGCCCGTCACGCGAGACGCGGCCGGCCGAGACCGTTACGCGGAGGAACGGGGGTGGTGCTCGTCGCGCCAGGCCCGAGGCGAAGTCCCGTATGCCTCTTTGAATACCGTGCTGAAGTGGGCCGCGTTCACGAACCCCCAGCGTCGCCCTATCGCTGCGATGGTCCGGAGTCGAGCGTTCGGACCGCCCAACTCGCGCCTGCATTCCGCCAAGCGGCGTGTACGGATCCAGTCGCCGAGGCTGATGCCCGACCGGGACAGCACAGCGTAGAGGTGACGTACGGAGATGTCGTGTGCGGCGGCTATCCGTGCCGCCGACAGATCGGGATCAGCCAGATGCCGTCGGATGTAATCAGTCACCCGCAGGGTGAGTGTCGCCTCCAGGGGCGCCCTGGCCAGGCTTGATGCGCCGTGCTGGGACGTCAGGACGGCACGGAGGAGCTCGACACTGGGCTCCACGACTGCATCGGCGTGCACGTCCTGGTGCAGATCGTCGCTGACGGCCAGTTGGGAGAAGTAGGTGAAGGCGAGGCGTGCGACGGGGTTGTCGGATCCCAACGTGACTGTGGCGGTGTCTCGTAGCAACCGGTCGGGGAGCGCGAGTGCGGCGCGGGGGAAACGCAAGAAGTGATGGTCGACTCCCTCGTCGAAGAGAAGTGTGTAGGGAGCGATCGATTCGTACATGGCGAATTCCCCCGGCCTGAGGACGCACTCGCGACCGTTCTGCGCCACCAGGCTGGTGCCCGTCATCTGTACGCCGAGGAAAACGGCCGGTTCCTCGTCCTTCCGGGCCAGCTGCTCCGTCCGATGGACCGTCACCGCGGTCGCCCGAGCCGAACAGATCCTGAGGGGCCCGATGGTGCCGAGCCCTATACGAACGGAGATGTCCTCCGCCGGAGGACGGTGGTCGATATCGACCGCCACCACCGATTCCCACACCGCACCCCGGATCACTTCCTCCCGGTCCTGCGACGGTATGTGCGCCGTGTCCAGAACCGGGCTCATGAGGCAGCCCTTCGCAGGTGTCGCTCATAGAGCCGGCCTGACAGTACCCGGAGCCGTTCCCCCACAAGTCCCCCTCGATACGGATGGTCCCGACACCAGTCTGTCTGCATTCCCTCTCGCTGCGCAACGCCTTGGGCAGGCACGCGCAGAGCCGGCCCTCATCCGATGGGGTCTCCACGTTGAGCTGTGCACTACTGACAAAGTTTCCTGCAGGAATGGAAAGGTCCGAAACTCGCGATGGCCCTAAGGTCCATGAGTGAGGCCGTCACTCCGAGGTGGCAGTGAAGCTCTTGCCGATCGACGTGCGGAGCGGAAATGCTCACCAAAGGACCGCGTGCCGAAATGAAGAAACCGGGGGAAACTCCCGTGCCGTTCCTTCCGCTGTTTTTCCGGCCCATCGAAGGGAAACTCATGATGTTCCGCACGACACGTATCCGCCTGGGTGCCGCTGCCCTCGCGGTGGCCCCCCTCGCCGCGGGCGCCGTGACCGTGAGCGCTTCACCTGCCGCTGCCGTCAGCATGCACGGCTGCGCGTACCCGCGTGTGTGTCTGTACGACGGCTCCTACCAGAACGGCAGCATCTTCAGCTGGTACCAGGACACCACCTACCAGTCCATCATCGGCGGAGGGGACCGGGTGGACGCGGTCGTCAACACCCGTAACGACGACTCCGTCTGGCTGATCGACCGGAAGGCATCCCCGGACGCCTACATCTGCATCCCGCGGAACACCGCCGTCAACCTCGGCAACTACGCTCACCCCAACGGCACCACCTGGGCGAACGACGCCGACGCCATCAAGATCTGGGGCGACCCCGACAACGGGAAGTGCAGCGGCACCTATCAGGTACAGCAGGGCCGTGTCGCCGACGGCTGGCGCCCCTGACACATGAGGTCGTCCCCGAGCGCCTCGTGCACGGGGACGACCTCTCTCCGCAGTCGCTGACGCCGGGGAGCCGTTCCGCCGTGACACGTGTGGTGCCCGCATCGACAGGTGGTCGCTCACGTCCGCCTGAACGCACCTCCCGCCTCCCGGCGTGCTCACGAAGAAGTGCCGTGTGCCTGTTGGGCGGATGGGCCCGGGCGGCGGCCCGGGAGTCGGCGGGGAGGGCCCGTGAGCAGAGCCGCGCCGCTCCACCACGAACAGTCCGTGCCGCTGAAGTGGTCGTGGGAAGCGTGTGAGGATGCTCCTGGTGCTGGCCCCAGGAAGGACGGCGGGATGGCTCCATGGGCAGCGGCGAGTCGTGCAACCACTCTTGCCCCATGACGACTTGGACGCGAACTGCCCTGCTGACGACCCTGGCGGTCGCCGTGACCACGCTGCCCGCCGTGACCTTCGCCCCGAGGGCGGAAGCCGCCGGCGTACCCCCTCTCGCCTGGACTCCCTGTGAAAGCCCCGGCGGTCCCACCGGTCAGGAGTGTGCCGGCCTGCCGGTGCCGCTGGACTACCGCGACCCTCGCGGGCCCCGGCTGACCCTCGCGGTCACCCGGCTCAGGAGCGATGGGCCCGAGGCCCGACAGGGGACGCTGCTGGCTCTCCCCGGGGGTCCCGGCGGATCCGGGGTGCAGCGGCTCACCCAGCGGGGCGCCGCGCTCCGCGCGCAGACGGAGGGCCGCTACGACATCGTGGGTTTCGACCCCAGGGGCGTGGGCGCCAGCACCAGGGCGAGCTGTGGCATCACCGAGGGGGACAGGTACGTGTTCACCCTCCGGTCGTGGCCGGCGCCGGACGGCAGCATCGACGAGAACGCTGCCCGGTCCCGCCGCGTCGCCGAGGCGTGCGCACGCAACGGGGGTGCGGTGGTGCGGAGCTTCAGCACCGCCAACCAGGTGCGCGACATGGACCGCCTGCGCCGGGCCCTCGGCGAGGAGAAGATCTCGGCGTGGGCGACCTCGTACGGTGCCTATGCGGGAGCTGTCTACGCGCAGAAGTACCCCCAGCACACCGGACGGCTGGTCCTGGACAGTGTGGGCGACCCCGACCCGCGACGGGTCGAGCGCCAATGGCTGGCCAACATGGCCGAGGGCGCCGAGGACCGCTTCCCGGACTTCGCTGCCTGGGCAGCCGACCCGCCGTCCGGCCACCGTGACCTGCAACTGGCGGAACGCCCCGAAGAGGTGGAGCCGCTGGTCCTTGCCCTGGCAGCGAAGCTGGACCGTACGCCACGGCAGTCCCACGTCCCCGGCCTGCCGCTGACCGGCAGCATGCTGCGCCAGGCACTCCAGAACGCCCTGTACGGCGACGCCCTCTTCCCCTCCTTCGCCGCCCTGGTCAAAGCGGCGGCGGACCCGCTCGGTGAGCCCCCGGTCCTGCCCGCCGAGCTCTCCGCACCCGTACCCGACGCAGACGCCTCCGTCATCATCGCGGTGCTCTGCAACGACGTGAGCTGGCCTCGCACGGTCGGCCACTACCGGCGCACGGTGGCCGAGGCACGCGCCGCCCATCCGCTCACAGCGGGAATGACCGCGAACATCGTGCCCTGTGCGTTCTGGAAGGACGCCCCCGCCGACGAGCCCACCCGCATGGCCCCGGACGGCCCCTCGAACATCCTGGTCATCCAGGGGCTCCGCGATCCTGCGACCCCGCTCTCCGGAGCACTGCGCATGCGCGCGGCTCTCGGGGACAGGGCGAGGATGGTCACGGTCGGCCGCGGCGGGCACGGCATGTATGTGCCACGGCGTGAGGGCTGCGGCGACCGTACGGTGGAAGCCTTCCTCAACCACGGACAGCGCCCCCGGCACGACGTGCACTGCGAAGACTGACGCCCACGCGTGCGGGGGAGAACCTGTGGGCCGCGGAGAACAACCGGTGGGCCGTCGGCCCGCCCGACCCCGGCAGCCTCCCAGGGGCCCGGGGGAGCGCGTCGGTGACAGGGACGGGACGACGACAGCCGGTGCGCATGGCAGCCGGGACAGCACCCCGGTCTGCCGCCGCGCGGTCCTGCCCGTCGGCTCAGCCGGCGAGCACGGCCCGTCCCGCTGCGATGACACCGGCCAGCTCCTCGATCTCCGGCTCGGTGAGGGAGGTCAGCGGAGGGCGGACCGGTCCGGCCTCGACACCCGCCAGAGTCACCCCGGCCTTCACCAGGCCGACCGCGTATCCCGGCACCCTCTGGCGCAGCCGGACCAGAGGGTGGAAGAAGGCTCGCTGGAGCGCGTCGATCCGCGGCTGGTCCCCCTCCTCGACGGCGCGGTGGAAGGCGAGGGAGATGTCCGGGGCGAATGCGAAGGCCGCCGAGGAGTACAGCTCGACGCCCAGTGCGCGGTAGGCCAGTTGGCTGGCCTCGGCCGTGGGCATGCCGTTGAAGAACTGGAAGCTCTTGCCGGACGCACTCAGGGCGTCCCGGACCGCGGGGACGATGCGCGCGACGAGGTCGAGGTCGCCGGTACCGTCCTTGAAGCCCACCACGGTCGGCAGCTGCGCGACCTCTGCCGCCGACTGCTCGTCGAACCGGGCGTTCGCGCGGTTGTAGACGATCAGCGGCAGGTCCGTCTCCCGGCCGACCGCGCGGGTGTAGGCGACGAGCCCCGCGGCGGGCGACTCGACCAGGTAGGGCGGCATGAGCAGCAGGCCGTCGGCGCCGGCCTCGGCCGCGGTGCGAGCGAACCTCCGGGCCAGGCCGAGCGCGCCACCGGCTCCGGCGTACACCGGGACGCGCCCTCCCACCGCGTCGACGGCGGTCCGCGTGACCGCGGCGAACTCCTCATGGTCCAGGGCATGGAACTCGCCGGTTCCGCAGGCGACGAAGACGCCGCCGGGGCCGGCGTCCGCCCCTGCCGACACGTGGCGGTGCAGTGCGTCGAGGTCGACGTCACCGGCGGCGGTGAACGGGGTGACGGGGAAGAAGAGAACGCCTTCGAGCACGAGTGGTTTCCTTACGTCAGTGGCCGGACGGGAGAGGCCCGCCGGACGAACGGGCGGACTTACGGGGTGCCGGTGTCCGGGGCCGCCGGGATGTCACCGGCGCGCACCACGTTCACGAGCGGTTCACCGCGCTGCAGACGGCCGATGTTGTCGGCGATCTCGAGCGCACGTGCGGCGAACGTGTCGGTGGTGTGGCCCGAGTTGTGGGGGGTCATGAGCACGTTGGGCAGCTCGTGGAAGGGCAGTCGGCTCGGCGGGTCCGGCGGACCGGCCCACCACACGTCGAGGGCGGCACCACCGATGGCTCCGGAGCGGAGTGCCTCGTAGAGCGCTTCCTCCTGCACGACCGGCCCCCGGGCCACGTTGACCAGCAGCGCGCCGGCTCCCATGGCCCGCAGCTCGGCCGGGCCGATCAGCCCGCGGGTGGCGGCGGAGAGGGGGACGGTGACCACCACGATGTCCGATTCGGCGAGCAGGTCGGGCAGGCGGTCGTTGCCGCCGATCCAGTCGGGCCGCAGGTCGGCGGGGACCGGTGCGGTGGGGTCACGTCGCACGGCACGCACCCCGAGGCCGAGGGCCTGGCAGAGCCGGGCGACCTCGGTCCCGGTCTCGCCGAAGCCGATGATCCCGACCCGCCGCCCGCCCAGCGCCGTCCCGAACGGGAGCCCGGGTTCGACGGCCACGTTGCGCCAGCGTCCGGTGCGCAGCGCGCGGTCTGCCGTCAGCACGTCGCGGGAGAGCATCAGGACGGACATCAGTACGTGTTCGGCGATGGAGCGGCCGTGGTGGTGGGTGGTGGCGACCGTCACCCCGGGATGCAGCGCGTCGAGCGGGATGCCGTCGTAGCCGGCGCCGACGACGTGCACGAGCCGCAGCCGTGCGGCCCGCCGGGCGTCCTCGGCCCGGAGCTTCGATCCGATGTACACCTCGACGTCGGGGAGCGCGTCCCCGATCCGGTCGGCGTCCCAGTCGCAGGCGTCCAGCCAGACGTGCCGGCCCCGCGTGCGCTCCTTGAGCGGTTCGTGGAACCGGCCGAGGATGCGGTGATGGAGCATGATGCGCACGGTCAGGTCACCACCGGGGGGTCTTGGTCGAGAACGAGGGGTCGAAGCGGCGCATGTAGCCGGTGTCGTCCCGGTCACGCAGCCCGCAGTCGAGGTACTGGCGGTGGAGCCGTGCGAGGGCGTCCCGGTCCAGCTTCACGCCGAGCCCGGGAGCCGTCGGTACGGCGACGCTGCCTTCGCTGAACCTCAGCACCCCCGGGTCCACCACGTCCTCGTCCGGCCGCTTCCAGGGCCAGTGCGTATCACACGCGTAGTTCAGGCGAGGGGTGGCCGCCGCCAGGTGGGTCATCGCCGCGAGGCTGATACCCAGGTGCGAGTTGGAGTGCATCGACGTGCCCAGCCCAAAGGTCTCGCAGATGGCGGAGAGCTGGCCGCAGCGTCGCAGCCCGCCCCAGAAGTGGTGGTCGGACAGGACGATGCCCACCGCCCCCTGCGCCACGGCCGGGGCCAGATCGTCGAAGGAGACCACACACATGTTGGTCGCCAGCGGTGTCGGTGTCCGTCCGGCCACGGTCGCCATGCCCCGGATGCCCTCGGTGGGGTCCTCCAGGTATTGGAGGACCCCGTCCAGCTCGCGTGCGACGTGCAGGGAAGTCTCCGTGCTCCAGGCAGCGTTGGGATCGAGGCGCAGGGGAAGACCTGGAAAGGCCTTCCGCAGTGCCCTGATGGCCGCGATCTCCTCCTCCGGAGGGAAGACTCCCCCCTTGAGCTTGATCGAGGTGAAGCCGTACGTCTCGATCATGCGGCGGGCCTGTTCGACCAGCCCCGCCGGGTCGAGGGCCGCACCCCACTCGTCGTCGTCCTGATCGGGGTGTCCGGCCCACTTGTAGAAGAGGTAGGCGCTGTAGGGGACCGCGGGGCGCACGGCTCCCCCCAGGAGATCGCAGACCGGCCGGCCGACGAGTTTGCCCTGGATGTCCAGGCACGCGACGTCGAAGGGTGCCATGACCCGGTCCACGGCGCTGCTGCCGGTGACCATCCCGGACATGCCGTCGCCACCCGTGGTGTCGGCTCCCAGCGCACGCGTGGTGCGGGCGGTCAGGTCGTTGAGGCTCCAGACGTCCATGCCGGTCAGCTCGGCTGCGGCGCGGCGCAGCCGCTCCAGGTGCACCGTGCCGCCGTAGGTCTCGCCGATGCCGCTGAGCCCGCTCTCCGTGGTGATCTCCACGATGGTGCGCAGCGCGTAGGGCTCGTGCACACCGACGGTGTTGAGCAGGGGGTAGTCCCGGAAGGCCACGGGCGTCACGGTGACCTCGGCGATGCGTTCGGAGCTGCGGACCATGCAGGCCATCCTCACTTTGATGATCGCGTTCTCATCTGTGGACGCCATTCTTATGTATGTACGTGCGACGGTGTCAATGGGTCGACGGTGAGGCTTCCGGAACCGGGGTGAGCAGCACACCTTCGGTCATGAACCGCTGGAGGTTGCGCAGGGCCAGGTCTCCCATGGCCGCGCGGGTCTCCCGGGTGGCGCTGGCGATGTGGGGGAGCAGCACCACCCGGTCCGACTCCAGGAGGGCCCGCGGAATGTTCGGTTCGTCCGTGAACACGTCGAGCGCCGCCCCCGCGATCCGCCGCGCCTCCACCGCCGCGACCAGCGCCGGCTCGTCGACGACACTGCCCCGTGCCACATTGACCAGGTAGCCCTGAGGGCCGAGCGCCTCCAGGACCGCCGCCGAGACCAGGCCCTCGGT
This sequence comes from Streptomyces clavifer, assembly GCA_014651175.1. Taxonomy (GTDB): domain Bacteria; phylum Actinomycetota; class Actinomycetes; order Streptomycetales; family Streptomycetaceae; genus Streptomyces; species Streptomyces clavifer. The sequence continues at coordinate 66,297 of BMWJ01000017.1, forward strand.
GCCCCGCCCTCCCGCGACGGTGACGACGAGCGCGTCGCACGCTTCGGCCAGGGCCTCCGCGGTGGGCAGGTGGCGGTAGCCGACGCCGGGGACCGGTGTGCGTGTGCAGTAGGCGACCTGGACCCCGAAACCTTCGAGCCGCTGCGCGACGGCCCGGCCGATGCGTCCCAGCCCGAGGATGCCCACCCGCTTCCCGGTCACCCGTGAAGCGAGCGGGAAGGGTGCGGTGCTCCAGCCTCCGGCGCGCACGTACCGGTCGGCGGCCGACATCCGGCGCATGACGTCGATCAGGGCCCCGACCGCGAGGTCGGCCACGCAGTCGGTGAGTACGTCGGGGGTGTTGCTGACGTCCGTGCCCCGCGCCCGGGCCCGGGCCACGTCCGTCGTCTCGTAACCGACGCCGAAGTGGACGATCGCGCCCAGCCGCGGCAGCGCGTCCATCAGGGCGTCGCTGACGCCGACCCGTGCGCTCGTCACCGCGGCCACCACTTCGTCACCGTGGATGCGCAGGTACTCGGCCGGGTCGGGCAGTTCGGGCAGGCGAACCGTCCGGTAGTGCTCGGACAGTGCGCTCTCCAGAGAGGGAAGCAGGGCGGACACCTGGAGGACGGTGTCCGGGGTGCTCGTGGGGATGATTGCGTTCGGCACGGTGACACTCCGGTCTTCACTGACGGTTTCGAGGGGGTCCGCGGCGCTCGGGGGCGTCCGTGCGGAATGCGGCGAGGCGATACCGGATCTTCCACATCTCTTGACGCTGCCACGACGCCGGTTTAGCTTCGCGTTCACAGATAGAGACTGAGTACGTAACTGTAGACAACCTCGTGATGGTCGGACCTGCACCCCCGCGCTCGGAACGCGACACATCAGCGATTCCCGGAGACATGTGACGATGAAGTCCTCCGTTTCACCCACCCAGCGCGCCGCACCAAGGCGGCCCCGCAAGCTGATGGCGACACTGCTGGCGGGCACCGTGCTCACGTCCAGCGGGTGCGCCGTGGCCAACAGTGCGGCCGGTGACACCGGCCGCGCCGACGGCCGGACCCTGCGGGTGGTGCTCACTCAGGAACCGCCCACCCTGGAACCCTGTGAGGCATCACTGACAGGCACCGGCGTCGTCGTCCGGTCCAACATCACCGAACCCCTGGTCGAACGAGATCCGGCCTCGGGCGAGTTGAACCCCCTGCTGTCGACCGGTTGGGAGCAGACCGGACCCCGCACCTGGTCCTTCGACATCCGGCCCGGGGTGACCTTCCAGAACGGAGCGCCCTTCACCGCCGAGGACGCCGCCTTCTCCATCGACAGGGCCGTCAACTCCGACCTCGCCTGCAACGTCGAGGGCTACGTCTTCGGCAACGACGACCTCGAGGTGGAAGCGGCGGACGACCACCGGCTGACCGTCACCACCGAGGAGCCGGACCCCATCCTCCCGCTGCGCCTGAGCTTCGTGGAGATCGTCCCCCGCACGACCGACGCCGAGGCCAAGGTGCGCATCCCGATCGGAACCGGCCCCTACGCGGTCCGCTCCTGGCAGGCCGGAGCGGCGATCTCCCTCAACCGCTTCGGCGACTACTGGGGCGAGTCCCCGCCCTTCGCACGGGCCCGCTACGTCTGGCGCAGCGATGCCAGTGTCCGCGCCGCCATGATCGACAAGGGTGAGGCGGAGATCGCTGTGGCGCTGGACCCGATGGAGGCGGAGAAGGCCACGACGGTCGCCTACCCCAACAACGAGACGACGGCCCTGCGGCTGGACGGCCGCGAAGCCCCGCTCGACGATCTGCGGGTGCGGCGGGCGATCGACTTGGCCGTGGACCGCCAGGGCATCATCGATGCCCTGCTCGGCGGTCTGGCCGAACCCGCCGGCCAACTGGTTCCGCCCGGAGTGGTGGGGCACAGCGACACGATCGAACCCACGCGGCAGGACATCGACAAGGCCCGCAACCTGATCCAGGAGGCGTCCGCGGACGGTGTCCCCACCGACCGGCAGATCACCCTGGTCGCCCGCAACGGCATGTTCGCCGGGGTGTCGGAGACGGCGGAGGCACTCCAGTACCAGATGGAGCGGATCGGGCTGCGCGTAAGGGTCCGCATGGCCGACACCGCGACCCAACTCCAGTACCAGCTCCGCCCACTGCCCAAGAACGTCGGCCCCATCGCCCTGCTGATCATGCACGGCAACCAGGCCGGTGACGCGGCCTTCACCACCAGCCAGTACCTGCTGAGCGACGGCCCCCAGTCGACGTTCGGCACGGAGGCTCTCGACCGGCGCATCAACGAGTCGGCCGTGCTCTCCGGCGAGGAGCGTCAGAAGGCCTTCGCCGGCCTCCTCGCGGACCAGAACGAATCCGTCGTCCAGTACACCCACATCGCCCACATGAGCGGACTGCTCGGTCTGTCGGAGACGATCCGGTACAGGCCCGACTCCGCCACCGGGGACGAACTGCGGCTGGCCGAGGTCGGCCCGGCCGAGGGGGCGAAGAACTGACATGATCCCATTCCTGCGCAAGCGCATACTCTCCAGCGCCGTCCCCCTGGTCTGCGTCGTCCTCGGCGTGTTCTTCCTGGCCCGGATGACCGGCAATCCCGTCGACCTCTACCTCCCCCTGAGCGCCACCTCCGAGCAACGTGCGGAGTTCTCCGCAGCACAGGGCTTCGACCTCTCGATCCCGGCCCAGTTGTGGAACTACCTCGCCGACGCCGTGCAGTTCGACTTCGGCACCTCGCTGCGGACCGGACAGTCGGCGGCTTCGATGGCGATCGAGGCCTTTCCCGTCACCCTGCAACTCGCCGGCGTGACCATGCTGCTGGCGATCACCGGAGCGTTGGTCGTCGGCAGCCTGGCCGCCTACCGTCCCAACTCCCTGATCGACAGGATCGCCAGCCTGCTGTCGATGACGGCCGCCAGCATCCCGGACTTCTGGTTCGCCATCATGGGCGTGCTGGTCTTCGGCGTGAGCCTCGGGCTGCTGCCGACCTCGGGCACCATCGGCGGCCCCGAGATCTGGATCCTGCCCATCGCGACCCTGCTGATCCGCCCGTTCGGCGTCCTGGTGCAGGTGGTCCGCGGCAGCATGGTCACCGCGCTCTCCGCGCCCTACGTCAAGGTCGCCCGCAGCAAGGGCGCCACACCCCGGCGGGTCATCTTCGGCCACGCCCTGCGCAACGCCGTCACACCGGTGCTGACCGTGGCGGGCGACCTGGCGGTGGGTCTGGTCAACGGCGCGGTGATCGTCGAGACGATCTTCGGCTGGCCGGGCATCGGCAAACTCATGATCGACTCCATTCTCCAGCGTGACTTCGCCGTCCTCCAGGCGGCCGTCCTCCTGACCGCCGTGACGATCTTCGCGCTGAACATCCTCGTCGACGTCTGCCATGCGCTGACCGACCCCCGAGTGCGTCAGGCGGTGCCGGCGTGAGCGAAGGAAGCACCATGACCCGAGAAAAGGCCTCCACCGGGGACACGGCCGTCCCCGCCCGCACGGCGCGGCCGAGCTGGTGGCGGATGCTGGCCCGGGACCGGGCCGCGGCTGTCGGGGCCGTGGTCCTCACCGTGGTCGCCCTCGTGGCCCTCTTCGGCCGGTTGTTCATCGGCGACCGCGCGCAACGGCAGGACCTGGCCGCCTCCCTGCGGCCACCGTCCCTGGGCGACGGCGTGTACGGGCTGCTCGGCACCGACGTCCTGGGGCGCAGCATGGTGGCCCGGCTGATCGAGGCTTCGGCCACGACGCTGTCCGTGGCCGTCCCGGCCGTGCTGAGCTCACTGGTGATCGGTTCGGCCCTGGGCCTGTGGGCCGGCTACCACAGGGGACGCCGCGAGAGCGTCACGCTGCGGATCGCCGACGTGATCCTCAGCTTCCCGTCGCTGCTGATCGCGGTGGTCGTGCTGTACGTCTTCTCACCCAGCGCGCTGAACCTCGTACTGATCCTGGCCGTGACCCGCATCCCGGTGTACCTGCGTACCGCGCGGGCTGAGGCGGCGGAGCTGCGCAGCCGGCTGTTCGTCGACGCGGCCAGGACCTTCGGAACCGCCGGTCGGATGATCATCTACCGGCACATTCTGCCGATCGCCCTTCCGACGCTCCTGACGGTCGCCACCCTCGACTTCTGCTTCGTGATGCTCACCGAGTCGTCGCTGAGCTTCCTGGGCATCGGAATCCAGCCGCCGGACGTGAGCTGGGGCCTGATGGTCGCCCAGGGGCGGCAGTACCTCCAGACCGCATGGTGGATCACCGTGCTGCCAGGGCTGGCCATCGTCCTCACGACGGTCTCCGCCACCGTGCTCGCCGCCTGGGCCCGCCTCGCCACCGACCCCGCCCAGCGCTGGCGCCTGACGCTGCCGAAGAAGCGCCGGACCGCGTCGGCCCCCGTTCCTCCGGAGATGATCCCGTGACCACCACCAGCCCCTCCGCGCCCGGCACCGACACCCCGGCCCTCGCCGTCGAAGGACTGTGCGTGGACCTGACGACGCCCTCCGGGACGGTACGCGCCGTCGACGGCGTCAGCTTCAGCGTGCGTCGCGGACGCACCCTCGCCCTCCTGGGGGAGTCCGGCTGCGGCAAATCGATGACCGCGCTGTCGGTGGTCGGGCTGCTGGACCCCGCAGCCTCCGTCACCGGCGGTGCCGTCCGGGTCAGGGGCGACGACACACTCCGCATGAGCCCGGCACAACGCCGCAAGCTGGCCGGACCGGTCCTGTCCATCGTCTTCCAGGACGCCCTGACAGCCCTCAACCCGGTGCAGCCGGTCGGCAGACAGATCGGCGAACCCTTCCGCATCCACCGCGGACTCTCCCGGCGCCAGGCCCTGGAGGAGGCCATCGAACTGATGACACGGGTGGGGATACCCGAACCGAGGCAGCGGGCCCGCTCCTACCCCCACCAGTTCTCCGGTGGCATGCGGCAACGGCTTCTGATCGCGATGGCCGTCGCGCTCGCCCCCGACGTGCTCATCGCCGACGAACCCACCACCGCTCTCGACGTGACCGTGCAGGCGCAGATCATGCGGTTGCTGCGGGACCTCCAGGACGAGCGGGACATGGCCGTGGTGCTGATCACCCACGACCTGGCCGTGGTCGCGCAGCGCGCCGACGACGTGGTCGTGATGTACGCGGGCACGGTGGTGGAGAACGGACCGGTGCACGACGTCTTCGACGCACCCCGCCACCCCTATACCCGGGGGCTGCTCGACTCGGTCCCGGAGGACAGCGTGCGCGGACGCCCGCTGCCCGCCGTACCCGGAAGTCCGCCCGAGCTGAGCGCGGTGCCGTCCGGCTGCGTCTTCCAGGCCCGCTGCCCCATGGTCCGGGAACGTTGTGTCCAGGAACGGCCGTCCCTGCGTACCACGGGCGACGGACGTACGGCCGCCTGTCACTTCTCCGAGGAGCTTGCACGTGTCTGAGTCCCGTGCCACCACCGCCACGTCCGGCCCGTACGCCGACGATCCGCGGGAGAGCCCGCCCTTGCTGGAGGTCCGGGGGGTCACCAAGACCTTCGGCAGCGGCCGGCGCCGGCTGACGGCCCTGGACGGGGTGGACGTGCGGATCGGCCGGGGCCAGACTCTCGGCCTCGTCGGTGAGTCGGGCTGCGGCAAGTCCACCCTGGCCCGGGTGCTGCTCGGGCTGGAACGTCCTGACGCGGGCACGGTCCGGTTCGACGGAACCGATCCCTTCGCCCTGCGCGGCAAGGATCTGCTGGCCTGGCGCCGCCGTGTGCAGATGGTCTTCCAGGACCCCTTCGCCTCGCTCAACGCACGCATGTCCGCCGCCGAGCTGATCGGTGAGCCGTGGAGAACCCACCGGGACGTCGTGCCGGACGCCAAGGCCCGCGAGAAGAGGGTCCGGGAACTGCTGTCCCTGGTCGGACTCCGGGAGAGCGACGCCCATCGCTACCCCAACGAGTTCTCCGGCGGGCAGCGCCAGCGCATCGGCATCGCACGCGCGTTGGCTCTCGACCCGGACCTCATCGTGTGCGACGAGCCCGTCTCCGCCCTCGACCTGTCGGTGCAGGCGCAGGTCCTGAACGTCCTCTCGGAGCTGCGTACCCGCCTCGGTGTCACCTACGTGTTCATCTCCCACGACCTGTCCGTGGTGCGTCACATCTCCGACCGGGTGACCGTGATGTACCTGGGCAAGGTCATCGAACAGGGTGACACGGAGGACGTCTTCGAACGCCCCCAGCACCCCTACACCGCCGCGTTGATGTCTGCGGCTCCCGTCCTGAAGCCCTCCCGCGACGCCCGCCGTCGTGAGATCCACCTCCAGGGGGAGATCCCCTCACCCTTCGACATCCCCACCGGGTGCCGCTTCCGCACCCGCTGCTGGCGTGCCGAGGACCTGTGCGCGTCCCAAACGCCTCCGGTCGTCACCAGAGGAACGAGTGACACCGCCGAACCGCACACAGCGCTGTGCCACTTCCCCCTGGAGGCAGAGTCCGCGTGGGCGTGACCGGGCCCGAGCAGGCGCGCGGGGCACTTCGACCGATCCTCCGACCGGGCTCTTCGCCGGCGCGGTGCCGCGGTTCCGGTCACGACCGTCGCGGCACGCGGAGAGGCGGCCACGTCGGGCTGCTTCCCACGGTCAGCGGCTGAGGGAGTCGGTCCGTGCAGGTTGAATGCGGGGTGCGGGAACGGTTCGTGGTCGTGAAGCAGGTCCTGTCGGCCGCCTTCGACCGGCGGGTGTGAGCCGCCTTCAGGGCCAGGAGTTCGGCTCGGCGGCGGCCGGCCGATGTGTCCGCCTGCCATGGACACAGAGATGCGGTGCCCGCCACAGCGGGGCGTCGGCCCGGACGGCTGCCGCGATGTCGAGCGAGCCTGCCGCCACATCCGGCGGAAGTCGCCAGTGTACCTCCAGCGGGTCCTGCTCCCTCTGCGCACCGCGTCCTGGCACCGGATCAGTTCGGACGCGGGCGCGGAGGGGAGTGGTGCGGGGGCCGCGGGGTTATGGCGCCGAAGGACGTCCGTACGCTGAAGCCCGCCGGCGGAGAGCGGTCCGGGCTACCGGGCCGGCTCTCCGGCCCCGACGCGCTACGCGTCGGACGTGGTCGCCGAGACCGGGCTGTAGTAGACGGAGCGTCCTTGCTTGGAGCGCTCCAGCAGTCCGTGTGCGACCCCTTGCTCCAGGGTGTTGCGTACCACCGCGACCTGGGTCTTGCGCTGAGGGTGGGACTCGGCCAAAGCGGAGGTGACTTCAGCGGCGGACTTCGGTTCCCGCTGGGTGGTGAGGTATCCGGTGACCAACTCACGCCACGTCGGATCGCCCGCGACCTTGGTCGCTGCCCCTCCGTCGGCGGGAGCTCCCTGGTCAGCCTGGGCCTTCTGCTTGCGGCCCCCCTTCGGGGAAGCCGTCCTGCTCTTGGGGCTGCGGGCTGCGGGAACGGCCGCCACCTTGCGGTCCTTGCTCTTCCGCGCTGCCGGCTTCGTGGAGCCGCTCCCCAGCACCTCCTGCATCTTGACCAGGATCTGCTCACCCGTCTCCAGCTGGACGAGCGCGTCCTGCAGACGGGTCAACTCGGCACGCGCCCGGTCCTGCTCGCTCCGATTCGCCGCGAGATCATCCGTGATCCTCTGCGCATAGTCTGCGCTGATCGTGGAGGTAGAAGTGTTTTCGGACATTCAGTCCTCGTTTTCGCAGTGTCTGGATACGTATGGCGGTTGATGTTACCGACACCAACGAAGGCGACAACCCAGAAGCCATCGATCAACCACAGAAGAGGACCTCCTCCACTGTTTGATCACAAGGCTCCACCGGGTGCGTCTCTCCAGCGAGTGCACACCCCGATACCGCGATGTCCGGCTGGTGTTGGCGCAATACCGCGCATACGTTGTCGGGCCTCAGCACCGATGTTCCGAACCCGCGGTCAGCAGTGACTGAGTGGTGCGCCACTATGTGTCGCCGGAGGCCTCAGCCCCTATGGGCTGAACACCGCAGTGCATGGACACAAGCCACCTGTGCGCCCGCACGGACGGAACCGCCCCCGACCGCACGGCCCCCCACCGCACGGCCCCACACTGCCGGTCCCGCCTTCTCCGCCCGCGAGAGCCGTATCACCGACTGGTTGCCACGGGCAGGTTGCCCGAGCGGTTACCAACGGGGTGTGCTGCGGAGTCATATAGCGGCCGAGCCAGGGCACTATGCACACCACCAGGTCAAGGATGTGCCGGCGGCCACGCCGCACACCGCTACGAGAAGAACGGGAGCACCGCCCTATGGCCCTGCCCATTCTGTCCGCCGAGGCCCGTGCCGGAGCCCTGCAGCAAGCTGTCGCGGTCCGAAAGGAGCGCGCCGACCTCCTGGCCGACATCAAGGACGGCAAGGTGTCACTGCGGGATGTCCTCGGACGTGAGGATCCGGTTGTCGCCAGAATCCGCGTGCGCCGTCTGCTGGAGGCGTTGCCCCGCATCGGCAAGATCCGTGCCGGCCAGATCCTCAGGGAGTTCGGAATCTCGGAGACCCGCCGGGTCCAGGGTCTCGGCACCCGGCAGAGGGAACGCCTCCTCGCCCTTTTCCCGGCACAGGAGTGACGGGAGGGATTCGCGCTCCCCACCAAACCTCGGCAGTCGGGGTGTACGCACGTGCTGCCCACGGAGAATCGCTGATGTGTACGAGGAGTGTTGCCGAGCCTCCAAGCTGCCGCCCCGGCGCTGAACCGTTTCTTTCGCGCGGTACCACGGTGCCTTTCGCCTGGTCCCGCGCAGACGGATTCGCCCGGCCCGCTGCCGCGCCCAGGATCCAGGGTGAGGACAGCCGAGACCACGCTCGGCAGCGGGATCTCACCCCGGTCGCGCAGATTGCGTTCCCGTCCCCCTGCCCCGACAGGGCCGGGGGCGGCTCGTGGACGTTCCTCGTCCTCCTCGGTACTCCTGTCGATCGTTCCCGGTTCGGTCCGGGAGGGAACCGAGCCGTCACCCCCTCATCGTGCCGGGGACGGCTCGGGACACGCCCCGCCGCAGGTTCTCTAGAGGACGGCCTTGGTCTGCAGGACCTCGGCGATGGACTCCTTGCGCCACTGCCGCAGCAGTTCGTGGAAAGCGACGGCTCCGTGAGGGTAGGCGCTCGCGCTGTTCGGCCGCCCGAGCCCTTCGCGGTTGTAGTAGCCGGGGGTGCATTCGGCATGGAACCACTCGTGGTCGGGGGCGCCGTCGGCCAGAACGGCCTGCCAGGCGTCCTCCGCGCCCGGGGACGGCTCGAGCAGGGCACCCTCGGCTTCGGCCGCGGCGACCAGAGCGGCGGCGTGGACGGCCTGCTCGTCGAGTATGTGTGTGAAGTTCACGCTGCTGGCGTTGTGCAGGGATCCCATCTGGATCAGGTTCGGGAAGCCGTTGCTCGTGAAGCCGTGCAGTGTCCGAGGTCCCTGTTGCGCCCACGTGTGCAGCAGTTGGGTGCCGCCCCGGCCGTGCACTGGCAGCTTCCCCGAGTGAATGCCCGAAACCCCGACGGAGAATCCCGTGGCGAAGATCAGGCAATCGAGTTCGTACGTCTCGTCCCCGACGACGACACCGTGTTCGGTGATGCGCTCGATGCCATGGGTGTCCGCGGTGTCGACCAGGGAAACGTTGTCACGATTGAAAGCCGGGTAGTAGGAGTCGGAAAAGGTGGGGCGCTTGCAGGCGTAGCGGTACCAGGGCTTGAGCTTCTCCGCCGTATCCGGGTCGGTGACGGTCTGTTCGACACGGGCCCGCAGTTCGTTCATCATCGCTGCGTCGGCGGCTTCGTAGGCGGCCTCGAAGTCCGGCCCGGTGTTCTCGCGGCGGAAGCTCGGCAGGAGCTTCTCCAGGAGGCCCGCCGAAGCGGTCCACCCGTCGGCGACCAGATCCTGGTCGGCGGGCTCACCGGAGACGATGCGCAGGAAGTTCTCCCGGCGCTCCCTGGCCCAGCCGTCACGGTCGGCACCCGCATCCTGCGCGCCTGTACGGCGGTTGGCACGCACATCCACGCTGGAGGGGGTGCGCTGGAAGACGTACACGTGCTGGGCGTCCTCGGCCAGCATCGGGACGACCTGGACGCCGGTGGCACCGGTGCCGACGATGCCCACCCGTTTGCCGGTGAGGCCGGTCATGCCGCCGTCCGGAGTGCCGCCGGTGTAGGCGTAGTCCCAGCGCGAGGTGTGGAAGGTGTGCCCCTGGAACGTCTCGATGCCGGGGATTCCGGGGAGTTTGGGCTCGGACATAGTGCCGGTGGCGGTGACGACGTAGGTGGCGTGGAACGCGTCGCCGCGGTCGGTGGCCACGATCCACGTCTCGGACGCCTCGTCCCAGGTGAGCGAGGTGACCGCGGTGGAGAACAGCGCGTCCGGGTAGAGGTCGTACTTCTGTGCGATGCGCATCGCGTGGCGGCGGATCTCCTCGCCGGGGGAGTACTTCCACTCCGGCACGTATCCGGTCTCGTCGAGCAGCGGCAGGTAGACGTGCGACTCGATGTCACAGTGGATGCCGGGGTAGCGGTTCCAGTACCAGGTGCCCCCGAAGTCACCGCCCTTGTCGATGATGCGGACCCGCTCCATGCCCTGCCGGCGCATTCGCGCCCCGGCCAGGATGCCGCCGAACCCGCCGCCGACCACGGCGACGTCGACGACGTCGTGCAGCGGCTGTCGTTCCGTCACGTCATCCACGTAGGGGTCGGCGGCGTAGTAGCCGAACTCCGCTACGGGCTGCTGGTATTGGAGGGCGCCGTCGGGGCGCACGCGCCGCTCACGTTCGAGGCTGTATCGCTGCCTCAGCGCGGTGAGTTCATCCGGCCGGTTCGGTTGAGTGGTCGTCATGTGGGGGTCTCACTCCAATCGATCGGCCGCCCCGGATCGAGCGGCCGTCCGCTACCGTAGCAACTACCGGACAACGCTGTCCGGTTGTGGCACGGGTGAATCAGGACACTCATGCCGGGCGCCTCCGCGCCCCCGTACGGGCCCCCCGAACCTCTCGGCCGGCGGAGCCACCGCACCCCGCAGACAGGAACCGTGATCCCTCCATGCGACGTTTCCCCCGACGTTCCCTCGCTGTGCTCGCCACCCTCGGCACGCTGGCCCTCACCGGATGCGGTACGGAAACCGGTGACCCCGCCGGTCACGTACCGTCCGCCACCGGTGCGGACCGGACCATCCGCGCCGAGCGGCTCATGCAGGTGACGAAGGTGCACGAAGAGACCGGTATGACCCTCCTCGAAGGCCCGACCTTCGACGAGGGGGGCGGCCTGATCGTCGTCGACGTCACCGCACCTGAGGGGAAGCCGAAAGTGCTGAGGGTCGATCCCGGGAGCAGGACGGCACGGGCGGTCCACACGGACGGGCGGGGGGCTTACACCTCGGCGCAGTTCAGCCCGCACGACGGGCGCCTCTATCTGAGCGACTACGTCCACGGTGAGATCATCAGCCTGGCCCCGGACGGCAGCGATCCGCAGACCTTCTTCTCCGGCGATGTCGACGGGGCGCGGATGAACCCCGACGACATCGCCTTCGATCAGGAGGGCAACCTGTACGTCAGCGACTCACGGAGCCTGTCCGTGGGCGATGCGCACGGGCGTGTGGTGCGGATCGACAGGGATGGCGAGAAGTCCACCGTCATGGCCGGAGGGCTCGCCTCGACGAACGGGATCTCTTTCGACGCGGACTATCAGGGCCTGTGGATCAGTGAACTCACGCAGAACCGGATTTCCTACCTCCGCCTGGACGCGAAGGACGGTGTGGCCTCCCGGCACACCGCCATCCGCGTGGACGGCGGGATCGCCCAGACCGACTCGATCGCCGTGGACGCCGACGGCAACCTGTACCAGGCGCTGCACGGGCGTGCCGCGATGGTCGTGTACGACAAGCACGGCGAGCGCCTGGCGACCGTCGAACTCCCCGCCCGCACGAAGGGGCTCGAATCGGCGACGAACGTGGCGATCACACCCGGCGGGACCAAGGCGTACATGACCGTCAGCGGGTCCGCCGGCGGGTACCTGTACACCTTCGACGCGCTGGCGAAGGGGATCCGGCAGTCCAACGGCGGCTGACACCCCTCTCTCACCCTCGCGTAGGCCCCCCTTACTCCTTGAAAGGCCGCACCGGCCCCACCGGGACGCCGAGCAGCCGCCAAGCAGCTGCCGCTCGGTGTTCCCGTACCTCGCGGGTGGGGCCGCTGACGGCGCCGGAGACCATGGCGACGGCCAGCATGAGGTCGTTCGCCGCACTCAGGGGGTGCTCCTCCGGCAGGCGTTGCCGCAGAGCGCACTCGACGCGGCCCGACAGCGCCAGGGCGTGTGCGAGGGCGTCCGAGTGGCCGGCGGCCCCATGGGCGTGCAGGAGGCCCAGAAAGGCAGCCGACTCCGTCAGGTGCCACGTCAGCACACCGAGAACGTCGGTGAGAGCGAAGCCCTCGGTCGCGGCTGCCTGTTCGACCTGCCGCACGTTCTCTTCCAGGACCGCGATCGCCACGGACGCCCGGTCGGGGAAATGCCGGTACAGAACTCCCTGCCCGACGCCCGCTCGACGCGCGATCGCGGAGAGGGGGGCGTCCAGCCCGTGTGCCGCGTAGATCTCTCGCGCGGCGACGATCAGGGCGTCCCGGTTGCGGGCAGCCACCTTCGGCCCGTGATTGGCGGGCCGCCGCTCGGCGGGCATATGGGGCTGGGTCACCCCGAAAGGGTACCGGCGCGACGGCAGGGCATGACGAGCCGGTCCGAGCTCCCTTCTGCTGTGGGCGGGCCCGCCGGAGCTGATCGGAGGAGGGTGAGACCGCCTTTCCACCCTGGACAGCGGCCGCAGGCGGGCTGTGGCTTCTCCGACGGGCCGTCCCCATCGATGTCGCGGGCCGGATGCGGGGTACGCCTTCTCTCGCCTTCTCGCGGTGCAGGCGGTGGCGGCACCTGTTCGGCACGGGGTCGGCCCGGGCGTGCCGGGCCACGAGTATGGCGATCGTGCGGCGTGCCCTGGGTCATTCACCCGCTCTGCAGCCTGGAGAAGATCTCGTGATCCGCGTCAGGGCGCACGCGTCGGGGAGGCGGCGGCGGAGCGCATGGCTTCCTGTGCGGCAGGCGCCGTGGCCGAGATGGCTGTTGAGGACGCTGCCGCCGGCAGGGACGGACCGCATCCGGAGCGCAGGGCGAGAGTCACCGGGAGCGGGAGCGGGAGCGGGAGCGGGAGCGGGAGCGGGAGCGGGATCGGCGGCAGCGGGCTGGAGGCGGGTGTTCCGATCAGATCGACGGCGAGGTGGTCGGCGGGGGATGCGGTGCTCGGAAGGTGAACGCCGCGGGGCCTTCGCCGTTGTCGCGGATCAGCGCGATGCGGTCCATCGCCTCGTTGACGCCGGGACGATGTCCGGCGGGAACCCACCACAACGCGTGGTGGAAGTCCGCGAGGCGTTCGAACCATTCCCGGCGGCGTGCCAGCACTTTGAGGTGCTCACTGCGGTAGGTGTAGTCCCTCAGTGCCTCGACCGATTCCCAGACCGAGCAGTTGATCAGGAACAGGTCGTCTTCGTTCTTGGGGCGCAGACCCGTCGAGTCGGCACCGTCATCGTCAACCATGCGCCAGACGAAACCGGGTGCCCGATCGGCGAGCGCGTTGATCTCCGGGAGATGTGCGACGAAGTCGGCCAGTTGAGGGCTGCCGAGCGGGGCGAGGATGCGCCCGACGTTGACCTGGGCGAGGTGGAAGTCGTTCACGGGGCAAGCATGCCTGGGTGAACCTTCTAAAGTCAACGTTTGCTGTTTTTAGAGTTCCTCCGCTGCGGCATCGGTGGCATCGGCCACTTCGAGGGAGACGCAGCACCCTTGCGGAAGTGGGTCCATCGAGGCCTTCCAGTCCTGACCGCACGTCAACCCCGCCAGGAGACCCTCGATTCCGGCCAGATTCATTCCGCAGACCAGGGCGGGGAACTGCTCTGCCAGCGCATGGAACGGGCAGTTGTTCAGCCGCAGTGTCCTGCCGTCCCAGAACGGCTCATAGCCGCGTGCGCGCAGGACCTCGAACGGTTCGGCCTCACCGTCCACGGTGCCACCCTCGGCCTCCCCGGCCGCCCTTGCCGCCGCCTGCAGTTCCCCGTCGAGCCCGGCCCGCTCCACCACCTCTGCCAGCAGGTGGCCCGCTGCGTCGTAGGCGCGAGGTGGCACGGAGACCGCAACCTCGTTCCGGGCCCGCCGGTACATCTTCGCCGGCCGCCCGGCCCCCGGACCGCTGCGCCCCGAAAGCCGCCGGAAGTCCACTTCGAGCAGCCCGGCCTCGACCAGCTTGTCCAAGTGGAACGCGGCCAGTGAACGGGAGATTCCTACGGCCTCGGCCGCCGCGTCCCGCCCCACATCGCCCGGAGTTCCGGCCACGTACCGATACAGTCCACGCCGCACTGGTTCACCCAGCACGACCAACGCCTCGAGGGCGGCATCCTCGCTACTCACGGCGCAATTCTATAACCAACGGTGATTGACATCTTGGCCGTCAGCGCGTCGGCGCAGCTTTCACGTGTTCAGCGGGGTTGGCGACGCGGGGGAGTGCAGGGCGGCCGGCAACCGATCATGAGGCCACGCCGATGTCATCCGTATCTCCGTACCAGCCGACGACCTCGGACCGCGGGTTCCGATGCCCACTCCGTGGAGTGGTCGCCCCATTCGATCGTGTGCGAGGGTCCGTTGAGGTAGTCGGCGTACCCTTGCACCTTTTCAGGGCGGGCGGTGGGCGCGTCGGAGTTCCGGCTGCCGCGTCGGGTGGGCGCAGTACGCACTGTCCTCCGGAGAGCTTCACCGGCGGTGGTGGCGGGGGAGCGGCGACCTCAGCAAGCCTCATTCCGGCTGGGAAGCGGGGAAATAGGCGTTTTCTGATCTGTTCACCACGAGTCGGAAAGCCGCCTCGGGAACCGCGAGGCTCATTGCCCCGATCAGCCGTCAGTTCTTCTTCAGCTCCTCGGCGAGCATCACAAGGATGCCGCTGGGGCCGCGCACGTACGTGAGCTTGTAGACGTCCTCATAGGTCGCCACACCGCGAAGCGGACGGCATCCGTGCTTTGCGGCCGTCTCGAGGGCTTTGTCGATGTCGTCGACTGAGAAAGCGATGCGATGCATGCCGATCTCGTTGGGACGAGTGGGCTTCGTCTCGATCGCCTCGGGGTGGATGTATTCGAAGAGCTCGAGGCGACCGTGGCCGTCCGGAGTCTGGAGCATCGCGATGTTGGCGTGATTTCCGTCGAGGCCGACGGCGGTGTCGGTCCACTCGCCACTGACCGTGTCACGGCCGACGACAGTGAGTCCGAGGTCGGTGAAGAACGAGATCGCCGCTTCGAGGTCACGAACGGCGATGCCGACGTTCTCAAGTTTGATGGCCATGCGTCGCATGTTACCGAGCCCGGCCGAGCGGGTGCTTCCGCAAGGAACCAGCTGAGTACCCGGGTGCTGTCGATGGCTGCCGTGCCCCGTCCACCGGGCGTCCTGAGCTCCTCCAGGTTCTGTGGTGCCCCTTCGGTCACGAGATGGCACACCTGAAGATCGCGCACTTTGAGCGGTCTTCCGCCGCCGTCACCCGCGTTACCGACATCCTCGACGCGCCACCCGGTTCCTCACCCTCCGCTGGTCACGGACGCTCCCTCGCTTACAAGTGCGTCCGATGTGCAGCGATGCCGTGCTCTTCGTCAGTCGGCTTCCGTCAAGGCGGCGTGCGCGGCGGCGAGGATCTCCCCGGAGAGCGGAGAGCCCTTGGTGGCCCGGGACAGGACCAGTGCGCCGAACAGGGTGCAGAGGCGGACGATGCCGTCCTGGTCGTCGGTGGTGAGGAAGTGGGTGAAATCGGCCACGCCTTCGGTGTAGACGCGACGGGCCTCGCGCCCCTCGCCGTCGCGCGCGATGTCTGTGGCGAGTGCGGCGACCGGGCAGCCGTCCGCCGGGTCGTCGCGGTGCTCGACGGAGAGGTATGTATCGATCAGCGCCTGCTGGGCGGCCTCGCGCTGCCCGTCGTGCCGTTCGAGCCCGACGCTGTGGTGTCGGGCGAGCTCGGTGAAGGCGTGGGCGGTGGCCTCGTCGACGAGTGCTTCCTTGGAGGCGAACTGCTTGTAGAAGGCGCCGTGGGTCATGCCGGCCGCCTTCATCAGGTCGGCGACGCTGACCTGTGTGCCCTGCTCCCGGAACAGCCGGGATGCGGTGTCCACCACCCGCCTGCGATTTTCCTCCGCCTGTGCCTGCGATACGCGGCCCATGACCACCTCCCATTTGGATGTCGACTGGCATCTATCATAGACCCGTGTTTAGATTGGTTGCATAATCTAATTCGTCGCGGGTCGCCGATGGTGCCCGCCGGGTCAGGAGAAGTCATGGAATTGCAGAACACGGTCGCGGTCGTCACCGGCGCCAACCGGGGCTTCGGGCGGCACTTGGCCGCCCAGCTCGTCGAGCGCGGCGCGAAGGTGTATGGCGCCGCCCGCCGCCCCGAGACGGTCGACGTGCCGGGCGTCATCCCGCTGCGGCTGGACGTCACGGACGAGGCGTCGGTACGGGAGGCCGCCCGCATCGCGTCCGACGTGACCCTGCTGATCAACAACGCGGGCATCTCCACAGGCGCGACCCTGATCGGAGGCGACACGGACGAGGTGCGCCGGGAGATGGAGACCAACTTCTTCGGCCCGCTCGCCGCGACCCGCGCATTCGCCCCTGTCATCGAGGGCAACGGTGGCGGCACCGTACTCAACGTCCTGTCCGCCCTGTCCTGGTTCCATCCGGCCGCCCTCGGCTCCTATGCCGCGTCCAAGGCCGCCGCATGGGCGTTGACCGGGGCCACGCGCGAGGAACTGGCGCCGCGAGGCATCGCCGTCTCGGCGCTGCATGTCGGCTACATGGACACCGACATGGCCGCCGGCGTCCCCGCCGACCAGAAGGTCGCCGCCGCCGACGTAGCGGCCCAGGCGCTCGACGGCATCGAGACCGGCCTGCCCGAGATCCTCGCCGACGAGACCAGCCGGTACGTCAAGCAGAGCCTGTCCGCCACGCCCCAGCCGACCGCGGGCTGACGCTCACCCCTCCACCCCGGCGCGACCGCCTTCCCGCCCCTCATGCAAGGACATCTCATGCGCTATACGACCTTCGGACATCGGACCGGACTTCGCGTGTCCGAGTACGCGCTGGGCACCGCGAACTTCGGCACCGGTTGGGGCGCCGGCGCCGAGCCGGACGAGGCGCGCCGGATCTTCGACCGGTTCGCCGAGGCGGGCGGCACCTTCGTCGACACTGCGGACGGCTACCAGTTCGGCGAGTCGGAGGAATTGACCGGAAAGCTGCTCTCCGCCGATCGCGACCACTTCGTCCTGGCCACGAAGTTCGCCCTCGGTGCCGCCCCGCAGCCGGACATATCCAAGACCGGCAACAGCCGCAAGAACATGGTCGCCTCGCTGGAGGCCAGCTTGAAGCGCCTGGGCACCGACTACATCGACCTGCTGTGGGTGCACTTCCCCGACGAGCTCACTCCGATGGAGGAGCTCCTGCGCGGACTCGACGATCTGGTGAGCGCCGGCAAGATCCACCATGCCGCGCTGTCCAACTTCCCCGCCTGGCGCACCTCGCGCGCGGTGACCCTCGCAGACCTGAAGGGCTGGGCCCCGATCGTGGGCATCCAGCACGAGTACAGCCTCGTCGAACGTACCGCCGACCGCGAACTCCTGCCCATGGCCGAGAGCCTCGGCCTGGGCGCCGCCCTGTGGTCCCCGCTCGGCGGCGGACTTCTCACCGGCAAATACCGCAGTTCCGCCGAAGGGCGCCTGAGCGACCTTGGCATGGTCATCCACACCGAGAGCACCGGCCAGAAGACCGCCGTCGTCGACACCGTCCTGGCCGTCGCCGAGGAGACCGGCGTGACGCCCGCCCAGGTGGCGGTGGCCTGGGTACGCGAGCGTGCGGCCCGCTCCGTGGCCACGCTCGTCCCGATCATCGGCCCGCGCAACCTCTCCCAGCTCGACAGCTACCTCGGCGCCCTCGAGGTCCAGCTGACCGACGCGCAGTACACCCGCCTGACCGAGGTCAGCGCGGTGCCGCTCGGCGCGCCCCACGAGGGGATCGCCGCCTCCCTGGACCACCTCAAGGGAGGTGCCGCCGACCGGATCACCACCCCGGTCGTGCCGATCGCCTGATGAGTGAACGCTGCCGAGGACGTACTGCGCCCGCGCCGCAGCAGGAAAAGCAACACAAACTGGTTCGAGAAGTACGGCGGCCATCCGGGATGCGCGCCGCCGAGATACCCGCCCCCCAGAAACGCTCTGCTAGGAGTACTCCGTGAAGGCCTTCGTCCTCGAGAGGTACGGCTCCCCCCTGCGGGAGGTCGAGATGCCCGTACCGGTCCCCGCCCCCCATGAGGTGCTCATACGCATGGTCGCGTCGGGCGTCAACCACGCCGACGAGCGGGTCCGCTCCGGCGAGTTCAAGGCAATCTTCCCGTTCCGGCTACCCAAAGTCATGGGTGGTGAGCTCTCCGGCGAGGTCGTCGAGGCCGGCTCCGCGGTACGCGACGTCGCCGTGGGCGACCACGTGTACGGCTATGTCGACTTGGCAGCCACAGGCACCTTCTCCGAATTCGTCGCGGTCGACGCCGCCACGATGGCACCCGTGCCCCGGTCGGTGAGCCTGGTCGAGGCCGCAGGGCTACCAGTCGTCGCGCTCACGGCCTGGCAGGCCCTCGTCGAGATGGGCAAGGTGAAGAAGGGCCAGACCGTCCTCATCCACGGCGGGACCGGTGGCGTGGGATCGGCCGCGATCCAGCTCGCCAGGCACCTGGGCTGCACCGTCGCCACCACCGTCTCGACGGCGAACATCGCTGCCGCCCAAGAGCTCGGTGCCGACATCGTCATCGACTACCGCCGCGACGACCTCGCGCAGAGCCTCGCCGGCACGCCCGTCGACCTCGTCCTCGACACCCAGGGCGGAGCCACGCTGAAGGCTTCTCTCGGTGTGCTGCGCCCCGGCGGCACCGTCATCGGCATCACAGGCCCGCCCGACCCAGCCTTCGCGCGGCGCGTCGGTGTCAACCCGGTCGTCCGGCTCGCCATCCGGGCCCTGAGCGCCCGTACCCGCCGCCGGGCACGTGCGCTCAAGGTCACCTACCGGTTCTTGTTCATCACACCCGACAGCGCCGCGCTGCGGCAGGTCGCCGGGTTGGTCGACGACGGGGTGCTGCGCCCGGTCATCGACCGGGTGCTCCCATTCGGCCAGACCCCGCGGGCTCTCGATGAGGCGCTCGCCGGCGGCACACGCGGCAAGGTCCTGGTCACCACCGACCCGAAGGCGGTGACCAACCGTGGCTGAGTCCGACGTCCGCCCCCGCCCGACCACGTGGGCCACGGCGCCCAACCGCCGCATCGTCGTAGGTTCGCACACGCTCGTCTACCGCGACCTCGGCCCCGCGAGCGGTGTCCCGCTGGTCCTGCTCACTCACCTGGGCGCCACGCTCGACGAGTGGGATCCCCGATTCGTCGACGCGCTCGCCCGCGACCGCCGGGTCGTCGCGCTCGACCTCCCCGGGGTCGGTGGATCCACCGGCCGCGTCCCAGGCACCGTCGCCGCGATGGCGCGTTCGGCGGAGGGTTTCGTGGCCGCCCTCGGCCTGACCCGGATGGACCTGCTCGGATTCTCGCTCGGCGGCTTCATCGCCCAGCAGGTGGCCCTCGATGTGCCGGGACTCGTGCGTCGCCTCGTCCTGGCCGGAACCGGCCCCGCCGGGGGAGCCGGCATCGACCGTCCGACCGGTGGAGCCTACGTCTACTGGGACATGGCTCGTGCCGCGATGGCCCGCACCGATGCCAAGGAGTTCCTGTTCTTTCCCCGCACCCCCACGGGCAAGGCGGCAGCCGAGGCTTACCTCGCGCGCTTGCGCGAGCGCGTGATGGACCGTGACGCCCCCATCAGGCTGTCGTCCTTTCGCCGCCAGATCACCACCATCCGGGACTGGGGCCGGTCCGAGCCCCAGGACCTTGCCCGCATTATCGCCCCGACGCTCATCGCCAACGGCGACCACGACCGCATGGTCCCCACCGACCTGTCCCACGACATGCACGCCCGCATCCCCGGCAGCACGCTGATCATCTACCCAGGGGCCGGGCACGGCGGCGTCTTCCAACACGTCGACGAGTTCGTCGACGCCGTGCGAGCCCACCTCCACACCGACAGCTGACATCGGCTGCCCAGCGGCTCCTCCGCCCGCACCCTCGGCCTGGCTGACCTGGCCCTCCGCTGGGCATTGTCTTTCGGATCATGTTCGGAGCCGGATGGCGAGGGCCGCGAGCGTGATGTGGTGCCGGGGTGGATGTAGGCGCGGTTCTCGTAGCGGGTGGCGTGCTGGTGGGCTCGTACTGCTGTGGAGTCCACCAGCACGTCCCACCCGATCCCGCCCTCGGCATCCTCGGCTGTCCGGATGCGGGACAACAGCATCTGCCGCGTTTCGGTCGGCCCGGTCGGCGGCGAGGGTGTAGAGGCCAATCCCGGGGCGTGACGCTCATACGCATTGGCCTGTCATGTGCGACGCGGGTCAGCGGCGGGGTAGCACGCCCAGGAGGGTTGCGGTCAGGGCCAGCTCCAGGTAGTCCTTCAGCTCCAGGTGGAAGCGGGCCAGGTCGGGTTCGGCCTGATAGGCCGCCTGCAGGCTGGGTGGGGGTGTGCTGTACGCAGACAGTGCGCCGGCCATGACCATGGTTTGCAGGCTGAACAGTGTTGCGTTCTCGCCCAGCTCCGGCAGGTACTTCTGGATCAGGGCAGTCATGGTTGTCAAGCGTTCCAGGGAGGCGCGCTTGTAGCGGGCTACGACCTCGACGGAGACGTTGTGTTCCAGGACGCTGCCCTGCGCACCGAAGAGGTCGCACAGCACCACTCGGCCGGAAAGCGAGCGGCTGAGGATTTGGGCCACCGCTGTTGCCCGCTCGGCCATGGGTAGATCTTCGTCGGTGCCGGCGGCCAACTCGCCCGCCAGTTCCGTCAGCCACTCCTGCAGGAAGCGGTCCAGCAGATCTAGCAGCACCGCTTCGCGTGACTCGAAATAGCGCAGCACGTTCGGCTTCGCCAGTCCTACCCGGCGGCTGAGCTCATTCAGGGTGACCGCGGCCACGGGCATCTCGTCGAGCATCGCCGACGCCGTGTCGAGGATCGCCCGTCGGCGGATCTCCCGCTGCTCTTCGGTTCGCGCCCGCTGGAAAGTCACGAGCACCATCCTAACTTAGGTACCACCGGTACGTTGACAACGTACCGAGAGTACTTTAACGTCAGCGGCACAAGATACCTTCGGTACGTAAATGGTTGGAGCGCGACATGGGTGAGAAGTGGACGACGGCGAACATTCCGGACCAGCGCGGGCGGGTAGCCGTGGTGACCGGGGCCAACACCGGACTGGGGTATGAGACCGCCAAGGCGCTCGCCGAGCGCGGCGCGTCCGTAGTGCTCGCCGTGCGCAACGTCGAGAAGGGCGAGCAGGCCGCGGCCCGCATGACCGGCGACGTGACCGTGCAGGCGCTGGACCTGACCTCGCTCGACTCCGTCCGGACCGCGGCGGCGGCGCTGCGGTCCCGGCTCGCCCGGATCGACCTGCTGATCAACAACGCCGGCGTGATGTACACCCCGAAGCAGACCACCCGGGACGGCTTCGAGATGCAGTTCGGCACCAACCACCTCGGCCACTTCGCGCTCACCGGGCTGCTACTGGACCTGATGCTGCCAGTGCCGGGCTCGCGCGTGGTGACGGTCAGCAGCACAGGCCACCGCATCCGAGCCGCGATCCACTTCGACGACCTGCAGTGGGAGCGGTCGTACGGCCGGGCCGCCGCCTATGGTCAGTCCAAGCTGGCCAACCTGATGTTCACGTACGAGCTGCAGCGTCGACTCGCCGCGCACGGCACCACCGTCGCGGTGGCCGCGCACCCCGGCATGTCCAGTACCGAACTCGCCCGCAACACCCCTGCGGCCCTCCGGCTTCCGCTCACCTGGCTTGCACCGCTGATCACTCAAACGCCGGCGATGGGCGCGCTGCCGACCCTGCGCGCGGCCACCGACCCGGCCGCGCTCGGCGGCCAGTACTACGGCCCCGGCGGACGCAACGAGGTCAAGGGCCACCCCCGGCTGGTCACCTCCAGCCCCCAGTCGTACGAGGTAGCCGTCCAGCAGCGGCTATGGGGCGTCTCCGAAGACCTCACCGGGGTGGAGTTCCCCATCGTTCAGTCCAAGCAGTACGCGGTTCCCTCCGGATCGGCCACCACGAAGTAGCCCGCACGGGTAAGAGGTGCCGTCGCGGCGCAAGCGGGCGGCGCCGAGTCCGACGAGGTGCCCGCACTCCGCCTCGAGGCGGCCATTCGCTCGTCGCCGTGCGGGCCGGGTGACGTCGGTGCGGTCGGCGATGGGCCTTGGCGCCACCGTCACCGGCCACGGCACCCCGTACACCAAGTCTTGGGAGGTGAACTCGGCCCCGGGCCGACGCCTCTACGAGCGCCCCCTCCGCTGAGCAGGCCGGCCCGCACTGCCCTTACCGTCCGTAGAGAAGGTGGGCCGCCGCCTGATTGCGGTCGGCGACACCGAGTGCGTTGTGGCACACCGGATCTTGTTCGAAGCAGGCGGCGTGGTTGATCATCCGGCCTGTGGTGCAGGTGTGGTCGCGGGCCAGGAACTGGCCGGCCACGGCGAGCCCCGGGCGTATCCGGAGGCCGTCGAAACAGTGATCGTCGCTCTCGCTGCCCGGACACTGTCGCAGCCGATGGCTGGACGGGGCGCTGTGGGCCATCAGCAGGTGCAGCAGTTCATGACCTCGCCCCATCCCCGCTACGAGGCCGACGACTCGGTACCTGTTCAGGCGCCGAACCGGGACGCCGGGCCGCCGAGGACCCGGTCAAGCCCGTAGGCGAAGTCGTCGTCGCGGGTCTGCTGCGGGCAGGCCTGCTTACGGCCGAGTTGGCACGTGCCTGGAAGGCTCCTGCAACGCATTCACGAAGGGGGCGGCTCCGTCGAAGGGTTGGGGGCGGACCGGTCGCAGATGTTCATGGGGTCGACAAGTGTTTGCGGGGGAGCGGAGGAGGCATCAGGTGTCGGTGGGCCACGGCCGCGAGCAGGACGTAGGCGAGCACCACCAGCACAACCGTGATGATCCACGCATGCGATCCGGTCGGGTCGTAGACCCGCCCCGCGTTACCCACGTCCACGGCCGGCGCCGTCTCTCCGGCCTTGAACGTGTCCCGGCCGCTGCCGTACAGCTTGACGCCCCCGAGCTGCACGGTGCCGTCGTTGGACCGGAAGGTTCCCGACCACTCGCAGGTGGTGTGCCCGGCGTGACCCGCGCACACGAGACGGGTCGCGGTGAAGATACCCTGCGGCCCGTCCGCTGTGGCGGCCCTGGCGGCGGTGCCGAGATTCGGCACCGTCATCCAGAACAGCAGTACTCCGGCCAGCAGGAGCAGCAGGGACACGAACCCGGAGGGCCTACTCCCGCCCGTGGCCATGTGTTCAGTCCTTCGGTGCGCAGGCGCATGGTGCGGCGGCGTTGTCCGGCCGGTTCGCGCGGGTGTGCAGGTACATCGCCACCACCATGGGGACTGTCACCAGGGTGTTGTAGAAGAGGTGCAGTTCCACTCGGGGCATGAGTAGCTGAATCAGACTCGTCGGAGCGGCCTTGCCCAGCAGGTGCGCGCCCACGAGCACCTGGACCAGGAGCAGGAGGTGCTCCAAGTGGTGCCACACCTGGATGCCGAGCGACACTTTCCACCAGGTGCCCGAGCGGCCGGTGAAGCCCGGGCGCAGGAGGAACAGGCCGACCATCATCACGAGGGCGTAGCCGTAGTGCATCCATTCCGAAGTGACGAGCCATGGGAACGGAAGCCCGAGCACGCCGCGCGCCTCGGGGATTGGCCATCCCATGACATAGATCTGGTACGCCTGGACCAGGTGCTCCGCCCAGTGCGCGACGACGATGAACAGGAATAAGCGCAGGCCGAGTTGATGATGACGGCTGTTGAGGGAATCGAGCCCACCCCGCACGGTCAGCGGTGATGTTCCCGTGCTGATGGCCATGTCTGAACCTCCACGGTCGGAGAACGGTGGCTCATTACATCAGGCTCGTGCGCGGGATGGCTTCTTCCGCCGTGCCCTTCTTGAGGGCCGGTTCGCGGACGCCCGTGCTCTGCAGAACGGCTCGGCGGCACACCCGCAGTGTGTGCGGCGCCGGCCACCGCCGGCGCTTGCCGGACAGCTGCCGCTGCTCAGCGGCTTGATCGCGGGAGGGCCGATCGTCCTGGCCTCGCGGTCGGTTGGCGGTCCGGCATCGGCATCGAGAGTTTTCGTGCTCCCGTGTGCGGTTGCCACCGACAGGTCGGTTCATTAGCTTCCTTGCATCACGAGGCCCTGTCGTCCCGCGGTCACTTCGCCGTCGCCCGCTGTCTGTCTCCCCCCTTCTTCTGGAGGAAGAGCTATGCCCCATATCGCACTGAGCAACGACCTCCCCGGAATTACCGGCCTGATGGCCCACCGTCCCGACACCGCCGGACCGCTGGGCGACCTCGCGGATGCCTTGTTGAGGGCGCCGTCCTCGCTCGACCCGGGAGAGCGTGAGCTGATCGCGGCGTACGTCTCGCGACTCAACGACACCGAGTTCTGCTCCTCCTCGCACGGGGCCTTCGCCGCCGCGCAGCTGGCGGGAGGTCAGGAGTTGGTCGGGGCGGTGCTGGCCGACCCCGGCACCGCACCTGTGAGCGGCCGGCTGCGTGCGCTGCTGAGCGTGGCGGCCGAGGTCCAGAACGCCGCGCGTCCGGTCTCCGACGAGGCGATCGCGTTGGCGCGCGCCGAGGGTGCGAACGACACGGACCTGCACGACACCGTTCTGATCGCCGCGGCGTTCTGCATGTACAACCGCTACGTCAGTGGCCTCGCCACTGAGCTGCCGAAGGACGACGAGTACTACAACCACGCCGCCCAGCGCATCGTGGCCGACGGCTACCGGGGCGGGATCCTGCAGGAGGACTGACGTCACCCACCCAGGAGGGGGCGAGCCATGGGTACCCGGCGCAGGTGGAGACGGACGACGTTCCGGACCGGCACCACTCCGGTGGTCGCGGCGCGAGTCCCGGCATTGGACTGCACACGGTGGAGGAACTCCCTCAGTCGGGCGCCCACGTGTTGCTGCCCGTACACGATCCGCTCGTCCCCGGTGGGGATCAGCGCCGCAGCGGTCAGGACCGCACACAGTTCGGAGGTGTGCTCCACCCCGCTGCTCGCCGACTGGGCCGTGGGCATCAGCAAGGCGGGCTGAGTGTTCATCCTCGCCGTGTCGGTGACCGCTGTGGCGGTGTCTCCGCCGGAGGCACCGCACCGATGGCTCCTGTGCCCTTGGTGTCGGCGTTCGTCTTCCCGCGCCCGTTGGCGCGCGGGCGGCAGCTGGACGAGGTCGTGCCGGAACCACATGTCGTCCGGGTCCGACCGGGAGCCGCGCCAGGCGTGGAGGGCTGTCGAACGAGCACGTGCCCAACTGCCCCTGGCACGCTTCCGTCCACGGCGGGCGCGGGCCGGGACGGCCGATCAGCGAACGCCGGCCCCTCGGGGGAGTCTGCCGTAAGACCGCAGACCGCAGACCGCTGAACCGTAACCGGACGCTGTGCACCACCTCACCTACCGCGCCTGTCGGGAGAACATCACCCGACTTGTCACCTCGGGCCCTTCGGTCGCGGACCCTCCCGTGCCGGCGTGTCCCGGCTGGAGCGTGCGCGATCTTGCCGGACACCTTGTCCAGGTCTGTCGGATGGCCGTCGATGAGGAGCGGGGCGACATCAGCGAGCCGCCGCCCCCGCCTCCGGGCGTTCCTGTCGATGAACTCCTCGTTGGCTGGGTCGAGTTGGAGGAGCCAGTTCCTGGAGCACGGCCTTGCGGCCGAGGGGCCGCCCCGGTGAAGCGGAGGCCGGGGCGGATCGTGTCATGAACCGGCCGGGGCCGGGAGCAGTCCTCGGTGGGTCGCTGAGCCTGAACGAAGGGTGGCTGGGTTCGCCCGGTACAGGCGGATCACGACCGGTTCCAGTGCGCGGTCCACTGACGCGGTGATCGGCCCGAAGCCGCCGACCGCCGGTAAATGACCGGCCTGATGTCCTTCGCCGGTCCTCTGCGTCACGGAGTGTGCCAGTACATGCCAACTCCCCGGAGGCACATTGTCGAGTACGAAGGCCCCTGGGCGGGGCAGCACCGTGCAACGCACCGGGTGCCCCTGCGGGAAGGGGGCGGGGAAGAGTCCCACGAAGACGACCCCGGACTGATCCACAGCGGGCGCCTGCACATGCCCGTGAAGCGGCATCGGCGCCGTGGGGGCGCCAACGCCCTCGCGCGGGCCCGTTGCGGCGAGGGGGTCCGCCGAGCGGAGCTGCCGGTACGCGGACGGGGTGACGCCCGTGCAGGACTTGAAACACGAGCTGAAGGTTCCGACGCTGCTGTACCCGACGGTGTAGCTGATCTCCGCTATGTTGAGCTGCGAATCAGAGAGGAGCCGCTTCGCCTCCTCGAAGCGGATGGCTCTGAGGAAACGTCTGGGAGAGACCCCCATCAGGTGCGTGAACTCCCGGGTGAAGTGGAATCTGCTGAAGCCGACCGCCTGGGCTATGTTATCTATGGTCAGGTCTTCCCTGAAGTTGTGATGCATATCCGTGACCACGTGGACCACAGCTCGCGTAATGGCAGTCTCCATAACCTCTCCCTCATCAGAAAACACAGTCAACGAAGATCTCATCGCGCCGAAAAAGGAGGGGTTTCCGCAAGCGGGCGCGCGACCGGGTACCACCGGTCGCGAAGATAGGGCTCCGAGTCACGGCCAGTTAAGCGGCCCATCTACGGGCGAGGCGGTTGAAGGGTGAATACCCGCTCCTCCGCTCGAAAGAGATGGACAAGTTCCAGCCGATTCCGGTCTCCGTAGCCGGCTTAGTCGATGTGATCACTCGAAGCCCTGACATCGTGACCGGATCGGATCGGTGGCGACAGGCTGCCCCTGGTCGTCGGCTGGTTTTGACAGGTTCTGTGTCCGCCTCGCCCTGATATGGGGCCTAAATGGGCTCGAAACTGCCTCAATATGGAGCCTGCGAGAGCTTTCTGCTCATGTGTCAGGAGTGGTGAGTGGGGCAGTTGGGGCGACAGGTGGAGCAGACTCCCGGACGCTCCAGATCGAGGAACCGGCGGTTGCGATCCTTGGAGACCCGCTCGGCCGACACGTTCAAGTCAACGGCGGTGTAGTTGAGTCCTGAACATCGTCTGCCGTTTTGACGGCTCCCTGTTCACGAGGGCTCCCTCCTGGGCGGGCCGTATCACGTGTTTCTGTTTGTTCCTCAAAACTGAGATTTCTCAGCGTTGCCGCTCCAATGTGAGGATGGCCTCGGCGATGCACGTAATGAGGTTGGAGCTGCATCGGGACCTGCGGGGGATTCGCCAGGACTTCAGCCCCGCGACGCCGCGTTCGACGGGTACGCGTGCTGCGGCCAGTGCTTGATCCGGTTGCGCGCCTGGGTCGGGTGTAGTCATCAACTTAGGAGTCCGTCGTGCGAACCGGGTGGGTGACCGCACAGGCCTTGTGGGAGCGGGGGCTTGGACCGGTGGTATTCGACCCACGGCCAAGGGGGGATAGCGGGGCTGCGGGTGCCGGGAACGTACCTGTGAGGAATTCCTCGGCACCCGGGACGGCCCGGAAGGCTGCTCCACGGTGCTCACGTGTCGGCGTACGCAGGATCTGCTCTGGTACGGGCCGGTCGTGCGGGCGGGTGGCGTTGCGTTCCAGGCGGACCGACAGCGGTGTGGTCACGAGGAGCGCAACGGTCGGCATTTTGTAGCTGCTGGCAGACATCGAGGATCCGGGGACCAATCGGGTCGATGCCGTATCCTCTTCGCGAGTTCCGTATACCTGAGCTTATGGGACTGCCACTCTGCGGGCCTTCGCGTTTCCTCCACGCGGTGGCCATGATTCCGTAATGCTGATTCCCTCATTGCGCCCGTCCTTGGGGGACCCCATGTGTACCCGCACCACCTCGGCCGTCATCGCCGCCGGCCTGCTCCTCGCCACCCTTACTGCATGCGGGGGCAACAGCACCGAATCGAAGCCCAGCAGCCCTCCCTCGCTCACCGCCGAACAGCGCGCCAGCGTCAATGCCGCGACCGGCCTGCCCGACACCACGCCGGAGCAGGAAGCCGCATTCGTCGCAGCGCTCGACTCCATCGACAAGGACATTGCCCACGGCAAGGCGGACAAGGCTGCCGGCCGAGGACGAAGCCAGTGCCAGACGATCCACAACTGGCCCGATGACATGGAGAAGCAGGTAGACCTGGCAGCTCAGCGGTTCACCAGCCCGACGCACCCGGAGGGCCGCACACCGGAGACCGCAGCGAAGATCAACGCAGCGGCACACGCGCACCTCTGCCCGGCGTTCTGACGCACTGATGAGCGAACCCGCAGAAGAACCCATCACTGACGGGCTGTTGCGTCGCACCCTTGTTGCTTGTGGCCCCCGCGTAGGTGGCCGCTACGCCGTATCCGACGACAGTCGGTAGTTGGCCCCGATTCCAGGTCCGGCCGTACGCTCCGGCGGCCGGGCCTCGGCATGTTCCGGAGCGCGACCGCATCCGTGCGCTGCGCTGACTGATCACTTCGGAATGAGGTTCGGAGTCGTCTCAAGCAGATGATGCTGCGGGCGAATCGGAGTAGTTCGAGGCGGAGGTCTCGTATCTCGTAGCGGATGCGCAGTCGTTTGAACTGGTGGAGGCAGGCGAAGGTCCGCTCGACGACCCACCGTGTCTTGCCCAGTCCCGAGCCGTGCGGGGTGCCGCGGCGGGCGATGACGCAGTTCCGCCAGGAGAACCTCATGTAGGCGGGGCCACACTCCGGCCTTCGTCCAGCCCCGCAGACGACGACCAGGCCATCACCCCGCTACAGCCCACCAGCTCCGCGGGACCGTCCCGCGGAGCTCGGTGGTGTGGTGGGGAACGCGACTCGCAGAGCGATCATCGGCGACCGGTGGATCACGGGTCTCTCGGCCCCTGTGATTGCTGAACTCGTGTTCCATATCGGTCCGTTGCGGTATGAGCGCCAGGCGGAGATCACACTCCAGGCCCCCACCGCCTGCCGTGGCTGCTGCCACCTGCCCTGTCCGCACTGCTGGAGGTCGTCATCACTCGCCGCAACGCACCGTCCAATCCGGCTGCCGAGGGACTGCATCTCGCCCTGAACCGGCGCCACGTCCACCCCGAGCGTGCGTGTTCGTCGGCGACAGCCCCGCCTCGAAGACGCCCTGGGCGCCCGTCACCGACACCGTCACCCCCGCGGGCGGCTTCGGCCACCAGTTTGCCGCCGCGCTCCGCCTGGCCAGCGGCCGACGGGTCTTTGTCAAAGCGGCCCCCGCCGACGACCCGCTGACCGCCGCCAACCTCCATGAAGCCGACGTCTGCAGCTCGCTGCCGCCCGGCGCCCCGGCCCCGGAGCTGCTGGGCACCCACCGCGCCCCACGTCCGTGCCCTCCTGCCGGAGCTCGCTCAATGGGAAGCGGCCTGGGCGGGCCTCGCCCACGGAGACCGCGTCGTTCACGGCGACCTGCGGGCCGACAACATGGTCCGCGACCGCCACCTTGGTGTGACCTTCGTGGACTGGGCCCACGCCACCACCGGCCTGGCCTGCATCGACGCAGCCTCCCTCGCGCACCCGCAGGGCCGACGGCCTACGCTACGCCCAGCCGTACCACCGCAGGAGGACTCGTCCATGAAGGCCGTTCACAACCATCCAGTGCTCGCCGATCCGGCACTCGACGACCCCGTGGGGCAGTCGCTGTGTGGCCGTCACGCGCCCCTGGCCCGCAGGATCGGAAAGGCGGCCACCTACCTGCCGGACGTCACCACCTTCGCCACCGTCTCCCCGGGCTCGGGCCCGGAAGCGTGGGAAGACCTGGCCGCCCTGCTCGGTCCCGGCGAACTCGCCGACATGTTCAGTTCGCCGGCGGACCCGCCGGACGGCTGGGCGCCGGTCTTCTCACTCGACGGGTACCAGATGGTCCACCTCGGAGCCCGCGAGGGATCCCCCGTCTCCGAGGCAGCGACTGAGCCGGAGGCCGTGGTGCTGGGTGAGGCCGACGTCCGGGACATGCTCGCCCTCATCGCCCGGACGAGCCCGGGGCCCTTCTGGCCGCGCACCCATGAACTCGGCACCTACCTGGGAATCCGCGTCGACGGCACGCTCGTCGCCATGGCGGGTGAGCGGCTGCGTCCGCCCGGCTGGACCGAGATCAGCGCGGTCTGCACCGCCCCGGAGGCCCGCGGGCGAGGTTACGCGGGCCGGCTGGTGAACGCCCTGGTCACCCGCATCGAGTCCCGGGGGGAGCGCCCCTTCCTGCACGTCGCCCGGGCCAACACCGCGGCGCTGGCACTCTACGAACGGCTCGGATTCGAGGTACGGACGCCGGTAACGTTCCGCGGCTTCCGGACACCCTGACCGCGGGGACCTCCGGCGAGGCCGGAGGTCCCCCACAGCGTATGACGGTGCCACAGACTTGAAGTCGTACCGGGGCCCGTCCCAGCCGCTCCCCAGCCCGCTCGGCGGTCTCGGCGGCAACCCGGCTGGGTCCGGCCGTCCCCCGGACGCCGGCCTGTCCCCGCGGGCCTGGCAGCACCGTTCCGCACGCGACCCGTTGACAGGGCGGGTCCGCACTGGCTTCATGGGCACGTCCATGGAAGCGCTCCCACGGCAGGCGTCACCGACGCCTCTTCTGGCTGCCTCGCCCTGGGCCGGCACCGCCTGACCTGCTCGTCCCCGGACGGCTGGTGCGGCGCGCCACCGCACCACCGCAGGCATCGGCGGAGCACGCGCCCACGCCGATCCGCCAGGCACCCCCGCACCCCCGCACCACCGCAACGCCCGGCACCTCTCGGACCCGCGCCACCGCAACGCCCGGCACTCCTCGCTCCCATACACGTCGTACCCACGAGCCGCGCATCCCCGCCCCGTCTCGCCGTGACGCCGCCCCACGGGCCGGCTCCGGCGTGCCGCCCGCCCCACGGAAGGACGATCCGTTGCGCCTGTACGCCCTCTCCCGCCCACCCCTGCACCGCCCCGCGCCACCCGGGGGTCCACGCCGCTCCCGCTGGGCCGCCTCCCTCGTCGCCGTGGCCGCGATGCTGGGTGCCGCCCTCACACCCCTGACCGCCGCCCGGGCCGAGGCCGCCCCGGCGTTCGCGTACGGCGAGGCCCTGCAGAAGTCGCTGTACTTCTACGACGCCCAGCGCTCCGGCCGCTTGTCTGCGGACAACCGCGTCCCCTGGCGCGGCGATTCGGGCACGGAAGACGGCAAGGACGTCGGCCTGGACCTGACCGGAGGCTGGTACGACGCCGGTGACCACGTGAAGTTCGGCCTGCCCATGGCCTACAGCGCCGCGGTCCTGGCCTGGGGCGGCATCGAGCAGAAGGCGGCGTACAGCGCCACCGGGCAGTTGGAGCACCTCAAGGACAGCCTGCGCTTCGTCAACGACTACTTCGTCAAGGCGCACCCCTCCCCGACCGTGCTCTACGGGCAGGTGGGCAACGGTGCCGACGACCACAAGTGGTGGGGTCCGGCCGAGGTCATGCCGATGGCCCGGCCCGCGTACAGGATCGACGCCTCCTGCCCCGGTTCGGACCTGGCCGGGCAGACCGCCGCCGCGATGGCCGCCTCCTCGATGCTGTTCACCGACGACGACCCGGCGTACGCGGCGAAGCTGGTCACCCACGCGAAGCAGCTGTACTCGTTCGCCGACACCTACCGTGGCAAGTACAGCGACTGCATCACCGACGCGAAGTCGTACTACAACTCCTGGAGCGGCTACCAGGACGAGCTCGTGTGGGGGGCGATCTGGCTGCACAAGGCCACCGGGGACGCCTCCTACCTCGCCAAGGCCGAGACGTACTACGACGGTCTCTCCACCGAACCGCAGTCCACCACCCGCTCCTACCGGTGGACCCTCTCGTGGGACGACACCTCGTACGGCTCCTACGTTCTGCTCGCCAAGCTCACCGGGAAGAAGCGGTACATCGACGACACCAACCGGTGGTTGGACTGGTGGACTTCCGGGGTGAGCGGCGCGAAGGTGCGCTACTCCCCGGGGGGTCAGGCCGTTCTGGACTCGTGGGGTTCCCTCCGGTACGCCGCCAACACGGCCTTCGCCGCGCTCTCCTACAGCGACTGGCTGACCGGGGACGCGACGCGTAAGACGCGCTACCACGACTTCGCGGTGCGACAGATCGACTACGCCCTCGGCGACAACCCGCGCAAGTCGAGTTACGTCGTCGGCTTCGGCGCCAACCCGCCCACCAAACCGCACCATCGCACCTCGCACGGCTCGTGGACCGACCAGATCACCAACCCCGCCGAGAGCCGTCACGTCCTTTACGGCGCCCTCGTCGGCGGACCGAGCGCCCCGGACGACACCTACACCGACGACCGGCAGAACTACACGAACAACGAGGTCGCCACCGACTACAACGCTGCGTTCACAGGTGCACTGGCCCGCCTGTACGCCGAGTACGGCGGTGCCCCGCTCGCCGCGTTCCCGCCGGCCGAGACGCCGGACGGGCCTCAGGTGCTGGCGCAGGCTTCGGTGAACGCCACCGGGCCGAATTTCACCGAGATCAAGGCGTACCTGGTGAACAAGTCCTCCTGGCCCGCGCGTCCGCTGGCGAAGGCGTCGCTGCGGTACTACTTCACACTGGAACCAGGAGTCTCGCCGGGGGATATCAAGGTCACCACCAACTACAACCAGTGCGGCACGGCCGGCGGGCCCGAGCAGCACGCGGGTGACGTGTACTACGTCGAGGTGGACTGCTCCAACACCGTGATCGCCCCGGCAGGTCAGTCGGCCTACCGCAAGGAGGTCCAGTTCCGCATCGCTTCCGCGGGAGCGTGGGACCCGTCGGACGACTGGTCACTGCGGGGTCTGCCCACCACGCCGGGCGCCACCCCGACCGACGCGCCGAACCTGGTGCTGCTGGACGGGGGCGAACGCCAGTGGGGGGCCCTGCCCGACGGATCCGGGCCCACTCCGACCCCGACCCCCACGCCGACTCCGACCCCGACACCCACTCCGACCTCCACTCCCACCCCCGCTCCGGGCAGTGCCTGCGCCGTGGCCTACAGGGTCGGCTCGTCCTGGGGCAGCGGCTTCACCGCCGAGGTGACGGTCCGCAACACCGGTACCACGGCGGTTGACGACTGGCGTCTCGTCTGGAGCTTCGCCGGCGCGGAGAAGGTGACCAACGCCTGGAACGCGTCCGTCACACAGTCGGGCTCGGCGGTGACCGCCGCCGGAGCCGCGCACAACAAGGCGATCTCCCCGGGCGGTTCGGCGTCGTTCGGCTTCCAGGCGTCCGGTGCTCCCGGCGCCTCTCCCTCGGATCTCGCCCTGAACGGTGTCCGCTGCGGCTGAGCGGACCGCTCCACCGCGTGGCCGTCCCAGGAGTGCCCAGGGGTGGCCACGCGGGTGGTCGCCGGATCAGGCGGCGGCGCCCGGGAGGTCATCCGCCGGCCGGTTCGGAGGTGGACGCGCCGCCGCCCTCCGGACCGCCGATGACCACGGCGCCCCGGTAGTGCTCGCCGAGACGGCCGCGAGGGGATGCCTCAGCTCGGACAGCCGCGAACCCACCAGATCCAACGCCCCTCAGACGACCTGCCGCCGCCCGGCCGGGGCCCGCGAGAGGGCCTGCGCACCGTCTTCCGGCGTCAGTGCCTTCGTCGGCGTTCCCTTCGTACGGGGACCGGCGACCCGCCCGCACGATGCGAACCGTGCGTGCTGCCCCCGGTGCCGCCCGATCGGTGCCCGTCGCTGCCGCCGGGCCGAGCACGGCACCCCCACCGAACGCAGCGGCCTCGGCGCGTTGCACAAGCTCTGCCGCCGGTCATTGCCTTCACGTTCAGGTCGCCGGTCGCGGTAACGAGGTTCTCGGACGTCCCGGCGCCGCAGCAGTCGGGCCAGGCGAGCCGTCCCGTAGGCGTCTGGGCCGACTCCGCCCATGCCGGACAGCTCGTGACCTGTGTGAAGACCTACCTGAATCCGACGATCAAGACCGTCAGCCCGCCCACATAACGTCCCCGGGTTCGTCGCTCTGCCCCGGCGCCGGGGCGTCGAACGCTCACACGTCTGGGTCATGCGCGCCCGTCGGCACGCACGGGACTGCGAACGGTTCGTCCAGCACGCGGAATCACTCATCACCTGGGTTGCAATCACCCTTATGACCAGGTGGATCACCCGCCGAAGCTCCCGCAGCGGGCAGTCGCCCTCCCGCGAAGCCCAACGCGACTGATCCTCTTGGCACTGACGGTCATCAGTCCCACCAAGAGATCACTGGGCCTCAAACCAACCTGATTGTCGCACCACTACGACGGCTGCACAGGGCAATTCGCACCAGGGGGACTCGGCGTCAGCCGTCGACGCAGAGCGTCCGCAGGGTCAATACGGGGTGTGTCAGAGCCGTCTCGTGGTGAACAGGTTGGTTCCGTACACCGCGTCCACTTCCTTCCGCTCGGTTTCAGTGAATCCGACCTTGGCCAGCACACGCCGAGAAGCGGTGTTCCAGTCCCAGACCGTGGCCCACAGACGTTCGTACCCAGATGATCTCGCCCATTCCAGAACCGCCAACGATGCCTCGGTCGCGTATCCCTGACGCCAAACTCGGTGTAGCAGCTCGAATGCCAGTTCAGGTTCTCCTGCCGACCCTCGCTCGCTGTCGACCAGCCCGCAGTAGCCGATGACGTCACGAGATGCCTTCCGCTCGACCGCCAGCAACCCGGTCGACCACAGCTGGTTGGTGCGGATCGAACCCTCGAGCTCCGCGACCGTGGGGTGTCCGTCCGCGTCGATTCGGCGGTGCGGCGGCACTCGTGGATCACGTTCGGTCCACAGCTCATGCTGGACGACCGCCTCGGCTACCCGCCAAGGTCTGAGCAGCAGGCGACTTGTCTCGAGTACGACCTCACTGCCGGGAACCGCGCCAACTGTCATGGCAGCAACCATGGCACGGGTGAACGCGCTGTCGTGCCACGGGGCGCGCTTGGTTGTCCCGATCATGGGCGCTCGACAGGTGGGACAACCGAGAGCCCCCGTCGCTCTGATCAGGTCGCCGTCTTCGTCCGACAGGACTCGGGGCGCGACGGTTCCCCCTCGAGGATTCCGGCCAGGGTGTTCAGTCGTCCCGGAGGGCGGGGTGAACGGTGTGGAGCAGGTGAAGGACGGTGCGTGTCAGTATCACGTGCAGGTCGCTGCGGCTGAGCGTCCCTCGTACCAGCCACTCCCTGGACGCGGCCTTGAGCATGCTGCTGTGCGCACGGATCATCGCCCTGAGCTTGGTCCGGCCCTCTGTGACGTCGGTCATCATGGCGGCCTCGAGGATCCGGTCGGTGGCGACCTCGTCCGCTTCGAGCATGATCTGGTCGATCTCCGGATCGTTGCCGAGAGACTCCAGGCCGATGGCCGAGAGCCACATGTCCCGGTTGCGCTCGACGACTTCGAGCCAGCGGTCGACGCAGATGGACAGGCGTTCCTCGGGGGTGGTCGGAGGCAGTCGTTCCGAGACGGACGCGGGGACGACCATCATCTGTCGTACCACCTCCAGATAAAGCTGCCGCTTGCCACCGAAGTAGTGGTTGACAAGGGCGCGGGCCACGCCTGCCTCGGCCGCGATGTCCGAGATGGACACCGTGGTGTAGCCCCCTGCTCCGAACAGCCTGCGGGCGACACCGAGGATCTCGGCGCGTCGGGCATCCGGCTCCATCCGGCGTCGCCTGTCCTGGCGCTGTACGTCCATGAGGTCGTTCCTTCCGTGGTCGCGATGAACCGACCTATGTGTACATGGACTCGATCGTGGCAGCGTGCAGGTGGTCGACGGCACGGCGGCGCAGGCTCAGCTTCGGGGTGAGCTCGCCGGTTTCCGTGGTCCACGGGCCGGGCAGGACGCGGTGCTGCTTCACCTGCTCCGCGTGGGAGAGCACCCCGTTCACCTCGGAGACCAGTTCATCCAGGGCCGACACCACTTCCGGGTGGCGGGACAGCTCGATCGGGTCGGCAGCCGCGATGCCGTTCGCCCGGGCCCAGAGCGGGGCTGCCTCCTCGTCGAGGACCAGCAGCGCGGTGACGTAGCGCCTCCCGTCGCCGATGGCGACGGCCTGGGCGACCAGCGGATGTGCGCGCAGGAGGGACTCGATCCGTGTCGGGGCGATGTTCTTGCCGCCGGCGGTGATGATGATCTCCCTCTTGCGGTCGGTGAGGGTGACGATGCCCCGTGAGTCGACCGTTCCGACGTCGCCGGTGGGCAGCCACCCCTCTGCGTCGGTCGCGGTCTCGACGCGGCCGTCGGCCTGCAGGTAGCCGGAGAAGACGACCGGGCCCCGGACGAACAGTTCGCCGTCGTCGGCTTCCCTGACCTCGATGCCCGGCCCCGGCCTCCCGACCGAGCCGAGCGCGAAGCTTTCCGGTGTGCTGACCGTCACCGCGCCCGTGGTCTCGCCGAGGCCCCACACCTCGTACACCGGAAGCCCGATGCTCGCCAGGAACTCCAGGACGGCGGGGGGTATCGGCGCTGCCCCGCTGAAGGCCCGGTGGCACCGGTCGAATCCGATGGCGGCCAGGATGGGCCGCAGCACCTGTGTGTCCTGCTGCTCGAGCGTCCTGGCGAGCTCCGCCGGGATCGCTTCGCCTTCGGAGCGTAGGCGGTACGCCTCGAGTGCGGTCTTCCGGGCGTGGGCCACGGCCGTGGCCTGTTCCCCGGGGAGTGTCGCGAGCTGTGCCCGCAGGCCGGCCGCGAGCTTCTCCCACACACGGGGGACCCCGAAGAAGCCGTGCGGGCGTACCGCGAGCAGCGCGGGCATCAGCTGGGCGGGCTCCGGGCAGATCGTGACGTGACCGGCGTTGCAGATCGGCATGTAGACCCCGAGCACCCGCTCGGCTATGTGTGCCATCGGCAGGTAGGCGACTGTCCGAGGGTGCTCCGGAACGGGGACGAGCTCGTCCTGCATCAATGACTCGTGAACCACGTTGCGGTGGGAGAGCACCACACCTTTGGGGTCGCCTGTGGTGCCTGAGGTGTACACCAGGGCCAGCGGCTGGTCAGGGTCTGCGGCGTCGGTGAGGGCCTCGAACGAGGAGTCGTCGGGCGGCAGTGCGCCCCGCACGGCCGAGTAGCCGACGAAACGCGGATCGTCGGCCGGGGCCGCGTCCCAGTCGAGGATGACGACAGCGCGCAGATGCGGCAGATCTTTCAGGACCGGCCGCCAGCGCCGCATCTGCTCCTCGCCCTCCAGGGCGAGGACGGTGGCCGCGCTGTGCCGGGCAAGAGCGCCGATCTGCGCCGTGCTCAGCGTGTCGTACGTGCTGCACGGCAGGGCTCCGATGTGAACCGCGGCCAGGTCCGCGATCCAGTGCTCCGCGCGCTTGGACATCGCGATGAGGACGCGGTCGCCCCGGTCCAGGCCGAGCGTGACGAGGCCGCGGGTGAGAGCGGCGACCTCGGCTCGTAGCTGAGTCCATGTCAGGGTCCCCGCATCCGGTCCGAATCCGGTGCTCAGCGCGGGTCGCTGGGCGAACTCCTGTGCGTTGCGGCGCAGCAGGCGGGGAATCGTCAGCGCTTCGGAGGACTGGGGCAGCGGCTCTGCTGTGGTCACGGAGGGCTCCTTTCGTCGCGATCCGTGAACGGACTTGTCGGGCGGTGCCCACAGTGAACCGACTCTTGGCAGAGTGTCAACAGATGAAGCAAACGCCGTCCTCGTTCCCGCCAGTCACCTTCGGTGAAGCTGCAAGTTGCCTTCCAAGGCGTGCAGTTGCCTCATGTGCGCACTGTTGACACTTCGCCAATTAAGCTCTTTCCTAGCCTCGCCGAATGCGCCACGCAGCGGACGGGAGGAGGGCGAGGCCGGTGAGCGAGGCCCGAGGCGTTCACCTACGAGGCGCTCCGCACCCCACCAGGACAGAGCGGGAACGGATCGCTGTACCAGATCAAGCCCGTGCCGGTGGTGATCGGGCTGATCGACGAGCCCGGCCGCGCCACCAGGGCCAGGATCCCGCGCGCCCGGACGGCATCGCGTTCGGGGCCCGCCCCGCCGGAGGGTGGTCAGGTCATGGGCATCGCCGCAGACGCATACGCGGTGCGTTCGCAGCAGCGGGCCGCCCGGGCGCGGGCCGGTGGCTACTTGGAGAGGCCCGCGGTTCCGTTCAAGGGCCGCAACCGAGGCGCTGTGCTCGCCGAGGGTGGACACCTGCGCTCCCGGACCACGGTGCAGACGCTCGGTGAGCTACGCCCGTGCTTCACAGTCGCACCACCCCCTCATCGGCGTGGGCGCCCTCGACGGCGTCACCCATCGCGAACTCCGGCATGGAGCGGGTGCCGGAACGTCCCGCGAGGTCCGGTTCCGCAGGCGCCTCCTGATTTCGCCAGGGCTCTGGTGTTCCTGGCTCGCCTGTGCTCATCTGGTGACACAGAGATGCCCAATATGTTTCATTGTACCAAGCTGGCGAACCTCAGGGCTGAAGGACTCAAGGAGGAGTTCGGGGCTATGGATGGACTCAGTAGGCGCAAGATGTTGATGGCGGGCGGGGCCCTGGGGGCCGTCGGGGCATGGGGTGCGGCGTCGACGGCCGACGCGCGGTCGCTGTGGACATGGGCCCCGGCTGCGTCGATCGCCGGCACGGGAGAGGGCCTGGACCCGGAATGGGTATGGGACGACGAGGTGGACCGGCTGATGGCCTCGGTGATCGACCGCGGTGACGTGCCCAGGGTCAACGGGCTGCTGCGCGCCTGGACCCGCAACGACCAGGAGCTACCGGCAGGACTCCCGCAGGACGTGCACGACTTCATGCAGAAGTCCCGGCAACTGCCCTCCTGGGCCGACCGGGACAAGCTGGAGACCGCGGCCGAGTTCAACAAGTCCCGGGGTTTCTACCTCAATCTGCTCAACGGAGTGGGAGGCGGGATGCTGAGCACCGCCATCCCCAGGGAGGCGCGGTCCGTTTACTACTCCAAGGGCGGCGCCGACATGGAGGACCGCGTCGCCAAGACGAGCCTGCTGGGCTTCGCCATCGGAGACCTCAACGCCTACCGTCCGGACGGCGATGTCATCGTGCACGCCGTCAAGACCCGGATGGTGCACGCCGCGGTCCGTCACCTGCTGCCGCAGTCCCCGGGATGGGCCCGGACCGGCGACGGCCAGAAGATCCCGATCAGCCAGGCCGACATCATGGTCACCTGGCACAGCCTGGCCACCTACGCGATGCAGAAGCTGGTCGAATGGAAGATCCCGATCAGCCAGGCCGACTCATCGGCCTATCTGCACGTGTGGCAGGTGACCGCGCACATGCTGGGCGTCCGCGACGAGTACATCCCCGCCACGTGGGACGCGGCCAACGCCCAGTTCAAGCAGGTCCTCGACCCGATCCTCGCCTCCACCAAAGAGGGCGTCGAGCTGACCGACATCCTGCTGGGCCAGCTCGCCGAGCAGACGAGCCCCGGCGGCATCGACCGCCCACTCGTCGACGCACTCGCCCGCTTCCTCGTCGGTGACCGGATCGCCGACATGAACGGCATCCCCGAGGAGGCGTTCTGGGGAAAGGTGATCGCCACCGTCTGGCCGAAGCTGATCGCCTTCCGGGAGAAGCTGATCCCTCTGCCGTTCGTGCCGCCCCTCGCCTGGACGATCGACGAGGCCGCTCGTCAGTACATCCTCTTCTACCTCACCAAGGGCCGGGGCACCCGGATCGAGATCCCCGACACCAACCGGCCCGGATCCAGCTGAAGCCACGCCGGTCAGGTGTGGTGCGCCAGCCGGCAGCGGGCCGGGGCGCGGTTCTCGGCACCGGTACGGACTCCGGACGGCCCCGGACGGCTCGGGCGCGTTTCGGTTCCCCCCTCTCCTGGTGCTCACCGATTCAGAACTCAAGAAGGAGCTCAGAGCAATGGACGGACTCAGCAGGCGCAAGATGTTGGTGACGGGCGGGACGCTGGGGGCCATCGGTGCGCTGGCGGCGGCATCTCCCGCCCGCGCCCGGTCTGTGTGGACCTGGTCGCCCAGCGCGTCGGTGGCGGGCACGGGGGCGGGCGTCGACCCGGAGTGGGTGTGGGACGAGGAAGCGGACCCGGTGCTCGCCTCCGTGATCGACCGCGGCGACGTACCCCGGGTCAACACACTGTTGAAGCGGTGGACCCGTAACGACCAGCCCCTGCCCGACGGACTCCCGGCGGACCTCAAGGAGTTCATGGAGCACGCCCGTCAGATGCCGCCCTGGGCGGACAAGGGCAAACTCGATCGCGCTGCCCAGTTCAGCAAGACCAAGGGCATCTACGTCGGGGCTCTGTACGGCCTCGGCAGCGGCCTGATGAGCACCGCCATTCCCAGGGAGGCGCGCGCCGTCTACTACTCCAAGGGCGGCGCGGACATGAAGGACCGCATCGCGAAGACCGCGCGGCTCGGTTACGACATCGGGGACCTGGACGCGTACCTGCCGCAGGGCTCGATGATCGTGACCGCCGTGAAGACGCGCATGGTGCACGCCGCGGTACGCCATCTGCTGCCGCAGTCCCCGGGGTGGTCCCAGACCAGCGGGGGTCAGAAGATCCCGATCAGCCAGGCCGACATCATGGTCACCTGGCACAGCCTGGCCACGTTTGTCATGCGCAGGATGAAGGAGTGGGGTGTCCGGGTCAACGCCGCCGACTCGGAGGCGTACCTGCACGTGTGGCAGGTGAGTGCGCACATGCTCGGCGTCAGCGACGAATACATCCCAGCCTCGTGGGACGCGGCCAACGCCCAGTCCAAGCAGGTCCTCGATCCGATTCTCGCCCACAGTCCGGAGGGTGAGGCACTGACCAACGTTCTCCTCGGGATCGTGGCCGAACTCGACGCCGGCCTGACACGCCCTCTGATCAGCGCCTTCACCCGGTACACGCTCGGCGGTGAGGTCGGCGACATGATCGGCCTGTCCAGGCAGCCGATCCTGGAGAAGCTCATATCGACCGCGTGGCCGCTGCTGGTGGCCTTCCGTGAGGGCTTGATCCCCCTGCCCGCCGTCCCCGCGGTCCTCTGGACGCTGGAGGAAGCGCTCCGTAAGTTCATCCTGCTCTTCCTCGCCGAAGGGCGGCCCATCGCGATCGACATCCCGGACGTCAACCGTCCGTCCTGAGCGGCTCCGCAGCACCCACCGCCCATGCGCACAGCCACCTGACGCTGCCAGGGGTGGCACCATCCACCGCCCCTGGCAGCACCACCCATCACCCCAACCGGAGCCGAACCGCACCATGCAACCACCGACCAGTTCGCGCCGAAACGGGACGCCGGGACGAGTCCTCCGCCAGACTCCCGGACAGATGGCGCCGCAAGGGCGCACGGGAGAGGAGACCGATGGCGAACGGTGACGACCGGGCGGCCCAGCGGCCGCCCGGGAGCCAGGCCTTCGACAGGCGCAGGTTCCTGGGATTCGTACTGGCGGCACCGACCCTGGTGACCGCCGCCGAACTCGTACCTGCCGAGCAGGCCAGAGCCGACGTGCCTTCGGCCGACATCACAGAGCTGGTCGACCTCAACGATGTCATGACCTTGGCTGCTCTGCCGACCTCCGGCCTGATCACCGTCCAGGTCCACACGGACGGCACGGTGTCCTTCGCGCTGCCGCGGGCCGAGGTGGGGCAGGGCATCACCACGTCGACGGCCATGCTGATCGCCGAGGAAATGGATGTGCCCCTCGCCAAGGTGCGCGTCACCTTGGCGGACGCGCGGCCGGAACTCGTGTTCAACCAGCTCACCGGGGGGTCCAACACGACCATCGCGACCTACACCCCCGTCCGGGTCGCCGCGGCCATCGCGCGCGGGAGGCTGCTGGAGGCCGCGGCGACGGCATTCGGTGCGGCCCTGACCGAGGTCACCATCAGGGCGGGCGTGGTCATCGGCCCCGCAGGACGGACCATCGGCATCGGTGCGCTGGCCGAGAAGGCCGCGGCCGTACGAACCCAGCAGGTCGCCGCCGAACTCAAGCCGGCCGAGCAGTTCACCGTCATCGGCACTCCGCAGCGTCGCATCGACGCTCTCGACGCGGTCACCGGACGCAAGAAGTTCGCGATGGACCTCACCATTCCCGACGCCTTCCCGACCATGGTGTGCCGTCCGCCCACGATCAACGGAAAGGTCGGATCCGTCGCCAACGTCGACGAGGTCCGGGCCATGCCGGGTGTCACGGACGTTGTCGTCATCAAGAGCGGCGTGGCCGTACGCGCCCGGACCTTCGGCCAGTGCATCGACGGCGTACGCGCCCTGAAGGTGTCGTGGGTGCCGGGCAGCGCGAAAGGCAAGAGCGACGAGTCCGTGCTCAGGGAACTCAAGGCCGCGGAAATCACGATGGGGCTCCCGCCGCTGACCCCGAGCGTCGAAGGCAGGTTCACTTTTCACTTCCGCAGCAACAGTGCGCTGGAGCCCAACTGCGCCATCGCCGACGTGCGGTCCGACCGTGCCGAGATCTGGTCCAGCCTCAAGGCGCCGATCGTCGCGAAGGAGGCGATCGCGGCCAAGCTGGGGCTGCCGCTGAGCGCGGTGACGGTGCATGTCACGGAAGGCGGCGGGTCCTTCGGGCGCAAGCTCTTCTTCGATGCGGCGCTGGAAGCCGTCGAGATCTCCGAGAGGATCGGCAAACCGGTCAAACTCATGTGGCACCGGGCCGACGACTCCCGCCAGGGACGTACGCATCCCATGGCCACGTCCCGCGTGCGCATCTCCTACGTGGGGGACACCGTCCTCAGCTACAAGCAACGCCACACCAGCGTCGCCACCGACCTCAGTCATGGCTTCGGAGAGATCTTCACCGCCCTGGCGGCGAAACTTCCGGTGGCAGACCTCGGATTCTCCGAGACCTTCTTCCAGCTCTCCCAGTCGATGCCGTACAACTTCGGCGTCAACAGCCGACTGCTGAACGAGACCGACAAGAGCTTCAACACCGGCAGTATGCGCAACGTCTACTCTCCCGACGTCACGTGCGCGCGGGAACTCGTCATCGACCAACTGGCAGCGAAGATGGGAAAGGATCCGTACCGGTTCCGCCGCGACTTCCTCAGGGACCACCGATCCCTCGCGGTGCTGGAAAAAGTCGCCGAAGCCGGGCGCTGGGGCCGGCCGATGCCCGAGGGAACGGCGCAGGGCATCGCGCTCCACTCCGAATACCACTCGGCCAGCGCGGTCCTGGTGGAAATCGACTGCCGGCCCGAGACCGTGAACCGGCCGATCCGCGACGGCGTCGCCGGACCACGTGTCACCAGGATCGTCCTCGCCGTGGACGCCGGCCTCACCATCAACCCCCGAGGGCTGGAGGCCCAGATGATGGGCTGCGCCATGGATGGCATCGCGCTCGCCCTCACCTCCAGCCTGCACCTGCGTGACGGGTACTTCCTGGAAGCCAGCTGGGACAACTACTTCTACACCCGGCAGTGGAACACTCCACCCGAGCTGGACATCATCATCATGCCGGACACCACGGGGAAGCCCGGTGGCGCGGGCGAGCTGGGCGTCGCAGCGACGATGGCCGCGGTCGCCTGCGCGTACGGACGTGCGACCGGAACAATGCCCACCACCTTTCCCGTCAACCACGGCACACTCTCCTTCGAGCCGAAGCCGACGGTCCCACCCGTTCCGCAGTCCCCGACCGATGGCCGCGACCACGCCTACTGATGCAAGGAGTCTTCCGTGCCCAAGCACACATTCCGCCTCAACGGCGAGCAGGTCACCGTCGACATCGCCGACGATGTGCGGCTGTTGTGGGTGCTACGCGACATCCTGGGTGTCACCGGCCCCAAGTACGGCTGCGGCATCAACGTCTGCAAAGCGTGTACCAGCCATCTCAACGGCAGGGCAGTCAACCCGTGCGCGATTCCCGTCGGGGATCTGAACCCCACCGACGAAGTCACGACGATCGAAGGCCTTCCGGGCACGGTGGGAGCAGACCTGCACCCCATGCAGCAGGCGTGGCTCGACCAGGACGTGGCCCAGTGCGGCTACTGCCAGCCCGGCCAGATCATGGCAGCCGTCGCCCTCGTGCGCCGGGCTGCGGAAGAAGGACGCGAAATCACCGAAGCCGATCTCGACGGCATCCGCAACATCTGCCGCTGCGGCACCTACCTCCGCATTCGTGAAGCCATCAAGGCCGGTGCCAGGAGCATGTGATGACGAGGGCTGCCATGAACTTCCCCTCCTGAACGGATGTGTTGTC
This sequence comes from Streptomyces clavifer, assembly GCA_014651175.1. GTDB lineage: Bacteria > Actinomycetota > Actinomycetes > Streptomycetales > Streptomycetaceae > Streptomyces > Streptomyces clavifer. Next base: position 110,440 of record BMWJ01000017.1, read on the forward strand.
CTGTCACGTCGCCTTTTCCCGGCGCGGCTCTGCGGCTCTGCGGCGGAGTTGGGCGGGGTGGGGGAGCGGCTGCCGGGGTGGCCATGGATACCACTCAGGTCACACCGTGTGCTTAGGCGCTGTTTCTCGGATCTCCCGACGCGGGTGGGGTGTTGGGGCCAGGCTGGCTGTATGGGCCGTGGTGATCTGACGAATGCGGAGTGGGATCGGTTGGAGTCGTTCCTGCCTCCTGGTGGTGCGCGTGGTGGTCGGTGGAGCGATCACCGTCGGGTGATCAACGGGGTTCTCTACCGGGTGCGGACCGGTGTGCAGTGGCGGGATCTGCCGGAGCGGTTCGGGCCGTGGGAGACGGTCTATAAACGGCATCGTCGCTGGTCATCTGATGGAACGTGGCAGATGCTGCTGTCCCGCATCCAGGCATCCGAGGACGCGGCGGGCAGGGTCGACTGGGACGTGTCGGTGGACTCGACGGCCGTGCGAGCCCACCAGCACGCCGCCGGTGCGAGGAAAGCACCCCCGGCCGCCGTCCCTCAAAGGGGGGCCGCGCGGGGGACGAACCAGGTCGATCCGGTACTGCGGAGACTGGCCGTCCGACTGGAGGAGGTGGTCAGATCGGCGAGTGTCTGGGACGTTCCCGCGGAGGATTCACCACCAAGATCCATCTTGTCGCGGAGGGTCGATGCCGGCCCCTTGCCTTCGTTCTGACACCCGGACACTACGGTGACGGAACCCAGCTCGAGCGGGTCCTGCAGCAGGTATGGGTGCCCCGAACCGGAATCGGCCTGCCTCGCACCCGGCCCGACCGTGTCCTGGCGGACAAGGCCTACACCTCCCGCAGAAACCGTCGCTACCTGCGATGACGTGGCATCCCGCACACGATCCCCGAACGTCTCGACCAGCAGAGACACCGCAAGAACCGAGGTTCCCGAGGCGGTCGACCGACGGGTTTCGACAGCGAGCGCTACAAGAAGCGCAACACCGTCGAACGCACCATCAACCGTCGCGACCCGCTACGAGAAACGCGCCTACATCTACCTGGGCACTGTCACACTCGCAGCCCTCGTCATCTGGCTCAGAACATGATCCGAGAAACAGCGCCTAATCCTCAAGTCTGGTCGGATGGCCACTCTTCGGAGCGATTACCAGGTATGAAGGTGGCCTTCCTCGTGATCCTGGACTCCGCGACTGAGTACGGGTGATCCGGAAGGCCGTGGGATGAGGGTGCTGCCGCAGGCCGGTGGACGGGATGCATGCGCCGAACTGTCATGCGTCCAGACACTTTCTACGGGTGCCTGTCCGCACGGGCCGAGTGCCGCCCCTGCCCCGGCGCCCCGCCCGGCCCTTGCGGGCCGACCTCACCGACGGCCTGCCAGCCGTCCACGTACGCAATAAGGGCTGCCGTAGGGCCCGGTGTCCGCTCGGCGGGCAGGAGCCGACAGCGGCGGCGCCTGTCGTGCGGCTGCCGAAATGCCGCTGCCGAAACGCGGCCCGGACGGGTGGCTGGGCCGCGCGGCAACGGCCACCGCCCTCAGGGTCGCGCTGGCCGTACGCGCCGCTCAGGCCTGACGCGGCCGGCGTCGGCGGACCCCCGTACGGGATGCGGTTGCTTTTGCGCCCCGCGGCCATCGGCTGGCTTCCGGAGCGCGGTTCGACCTTCTGCTCCGCCGCTCGGCCGCTCGGCCGCTCCGCCAGGGCGGCGTCGTACACGTCCCGGCCCGTGTTCGCCGGCCTCCGGGCCCCGAGAGGGCCGCCTCGGTGCGCCGGCACGCTACTTCGCGATGCCCGTCTGGCTCTCCGGAGGCGTCACCGCGCGGAAACATGGTGCGCCGATCACGATCAATTCATTAATTAGCAATTAATCTTGACCTTACTCGGGTGTCTCTTCCATACTCGGAGCACGCCGCGGCGCCGATCCGCGCCGAATGTGGTCGTACGTAGCTTTTGCACGTGATTCGGAGTGATGTCATGAGGAACGGCAGGGAGCGGCGTCGCACCGCGGTCGTCGTGTGCCTCGGTCTTGCGCTGACGATGGTCGCGCTGACCGGGTGCATACCGCGGGCCGGGGACGGGGGCCGGGTCGGGCTGGTCTACATGGACGCACAGGGCTTCTACGCCGGTGTCCGTAAAGGCATGCAGGACTCGGTCGGCAGCCTCGGGGACGAGGTGCAGCTGCTGGAGCTGAACGCCCAGGGCGACGCCTCCAGGGAGAGCACCTTCGTCGACACCGTGAGCGCCGCGGGGGTGAAGGCCCTGGTGCTCTCGCCCGTCTCCACCACGGCGTCCATCCCCGCCGTTCGCCTCGCACACGAGAGCGGCGTCAAGGTCGTCTGCTACAACACCTGCCTGACCGAGGAGGCCACGCAGAAGTACGTGAGTGCCTGGGTGCTGGGCGATCCCCTGAAGTTCGGGGAGTTGGCAGGGGCGGAGGCCGCCAAGTACTTCAAGTCCGAAGGTATCGACGATCCTCACATCGCCGTACTCAACTGCGAGACGGTCGAGGTGTGCATCCAGCGCCGGCTGGGCTTCGAGAAGGCGCTGTTCGCCGAACTGCCCGAGGCACGGATCGTCACTAACCAGCAGGGCACCACGATCGACCAGGCCGTCGAGGTCGCCGACCGCATCCTGAGTGCGCAGCCTCGGGTCGACGCCTTCTACGGAGAGTCGGGCGGCAGCACGATGGGTGCTGTGCGCGCCGTGCACCAGCGCGGCTTCGTCGGCCGGACGGTGGTCTTCGGCAGCGACATGACGGCCGACCTGGCCCGGGAGCTGGCCGACCACCGGGTGCTCAAGGCCGATGTGGACATCTCCGGGATCGAGGTCGGCGAGCTGGCCGCGCGCACCACCGCGCAGGTCATCGACGGCGAGGAGCTGGACAACCTCATCGTGCCGGCCCCGGTGAGGCTCTACTCCACCCCCGAGGACGCCCGCGAGTGGCTGTCCACCCATCCGGACGGCCTGCCGTGACGGCCGCCGGGTCCGCGGCCGACGCCGTCAGGACCCGTTCCGAATCCTTTCCCGTCCCTCTGGTTCCCCTGGAGCGAGTATGACGACCCCCTCACCGCCGCCCGACCGGCCCGCCCTCGTGCCGGCCGCCGAGGCGAGCGGCCTGAACAAGCAGTACCCGGGTGTCCGCGCGCTGTCCGACGTCGACTTCCGGATTGAACCCGGTGAGGTCCGCGCCCTCCTCGGACGCAACGGGGCGGGCAAGTCCACGCTGATTCGGATGCTGTCCGGTGTCGAGGCCCCCGACAGCGGTGAGGTACGCATCGGCGGTGAGACCCTGGGGCACGGCGGGGTGCGTCGGGCGGCCGAACTGGGTGCGGCCACCGTCCACCAGGAACTGAGCCTGGTCCCGGAGATGACGGTCGCCGAGAACCTGTTCCTCGGCGAGTGGCCCCGCAGCGGCCTGTCCGGGGTGGACTTCCCCCGTATGCGCCGCGAGGCCGCCGAGGTGCTGGCTGAACTGGACGTACGGGTCAGTCCCGAGGTCACGGTCGGCTCCCTCTCCCTGGCCGAGCAGCAGCTCGTCGAGATCGCCCGCGCGGTACGCCGCCGGCCTCGGCTGCTGATCCTCGACGAGCCGACCAGCGCGCTGGCCGCCGGTGAGGCGCGCACCGTCCTGGAGGCGGTCGGCCGTATCTCCGCCTCCGGTGTCGCGGTGATCTACGTGAGCCACCGGCTGGACGAGATCAGGCAGGTGGCGCGGAGCGTGACCGTCGTCCGGGACGGCAGCGTGGTGGACACCGTGGACGTCCAGGAGGCGACGACCACACAGATCGTCGCCCTCATGCTCGGCCAGGCCGCCCGTGAACAGGAACCGTTCGCACCACGCACGGTGGACCGCTCCAGCACCCCGTTGCTGTCCGTGCGGGGCCTGACGCTGGCGCCGAAACTGGATGACATCGGCTTCGACCTGTACGCCGGGGAAGTGCTGGGCATCGGCGGGCTGCTGGGCTCGGGACGCAGCGAACTGCTGCGCTCGGTGGCCGGGTTCGAGCCCGCCGCCGAGCGCACGGTCGCCTTCGAGGGGCGGCCGGTCGCGCGTCCCTCCGCGGCGGAGATGAAGCGGCTCGGGGTGGGCCTGACCCCCGAGGACCGCAAGGGCGAGGGCATCGTCCCGCTGCTGGGCGTCGGCGAGAACATGACGATGTCCTGGTTCGCCGGGATCAGCGGCCGGGCCGGCCTCTCCCCCCGCCGGGCCGCTGAGGCCGGTGACGAACTGGTGCGCCGGCTCGCGGTCAAGACCCCGGGCCTGGACACCCCCATCGTGAATCTCAGCGGCGGCAACCAGCAGAAGGCTGTCATCGGCCGTTGGCTGCACGCCCACAGCCGGGTGCTGCTGCTGGACGAACCCACCCGAGGTGTGGACGTCGAGGCCAAGCAGCAGATCTACCGGCTGATCCGATCCCTGGCCGACGAAGGCGCCGCCGTGGTCTTCGTCTCCGGCGAGCTGGAGGAACTGCCGCTCGTCTGCGACCGGGTCCTGACGCTGCAGAACGGCCGGTTCACCCGCGAGTTCCTCGCACCCGACATCACTCTCGACGACATCATGGCCGCCACCATGGCCGTGGAAGTGTGAGGCAGACAACCATGTCCTCGACCCTCGTGGCCGACAAGCCGTCCGGCCCCCCGTCATCACCGGCAGGCGCCGTCCGCTTCCGCAGGCTGCGCCACCTCAACGAACTCGGTCTGCTGGCCGCCGTCGTGGTGCTGTACATCGTGCTCGGCGTCATCGCGGGCGGATTCCTCAGCGCCGACAACCAGCTCGGCATTCTGCGGGACGCCGCGACCGTCGGCATACCCGCCCTCGGCGTCACCCTGGTGATCATCGCCGGGGAGATCGACATCAGTATCGGCCCGGCCGTGGCCTTCGCCTCGGTGCTCTTCGCCAAGGCCGCCTCCGAATGGGACTTCGGGCTGCCGATCGCGCTGCTGCTCACCCTGATCGCCGGTGCGCTCTGGGGGTCGGCGGCCGGCTGGCTGCGCGCCCGGTTCGGGGTGCCGTCCTTCATCGCGACGCTCGGACTGTGGAGCGCGCTGGGCGGCTTGGCCCTCTACACCACCAACGCGCTCCCCGTCGCCACCCCCGGTGGCGGATTCATGGAGGCGCTCGGCGGCAAGATCCTCGGCGTCCCGACCCCGGCGATCGTTCTGGTGCTGCTGTTCCTGGCGTTCTGGTACGTCGCCCGCCGGACCGCCTACGGGCGGTCGGTCTACGCGGTGGGCGGCAACGCGGCCGCCGCACAGCTGGCGGGCATCCGGATCAGCCGGGTGCGCGTGGTGCTCTTCGCCACGACGGGAGTGCTCGCCGCTCTCACCGGCATCCTGATGGCGGCCCGGCTGGGCTCGGGCAACGGCGGCGCTGCAGCGGGCCTGGAGTTCGACGTGATCGCCGCCGTCGTCATCGGCGGCACCGCGCTCGCCGGAGGCCGGGGAAGCCTGGTCGGGACGATGCTGGGCGTCGTGTTCATCTCGGTGATCGCCAACGGGCTGGTCCTGCTGGGAGTCAACTCCTTCCTCCAGGACGTCGTGCGCGGCCTGATCATCGTCGGTGCCGTACTCATCAACGTCGTCATCTCCCGCAAGAGCCTCACGACGCGCACCACGTGACCCGTCCGCCATGACCCGCTCGACCCACGCGAAGGACACCCCCATGAGCGACACCACCGCCCCGCTGCCCGCCACCATGCGCGGCGTGTACCTGCCGGGCAACAGCACTGCCGAGGTGCGGGAGCTGCCCGTGCCCGTGCCCGGCCCGGGACAGGTACTGCTACGGGTGGGCGCGGCCGGTATCTGCGGCAGCGACATCGGCTACATCTACCGTGAGCACAAGAGCCACCGCGGCGTGGACGGCCCCGCCTACCGGGGCGTCGTCGCCGGTCACGAGCCCAGCGGCACCGTCGTGTCGACGGGCCCCGGCGTGCGGCGGTACCGGACGGGCGACCGGGTGGTGGTCTACCACATCGCCGGATGCGGACTCTGCGACAACTGCGCACGCGGCTACCAGATCAGCTGCGCCGACCCCTCCCGCGCGGCCTACGGCTGGCAGCGAGACGGCGGAGCGGCCGACTACCTGCTCGCCGACGAGCACACCCTGGTGCCGCTGCCCGACGAGCTGAGCTTCGTCGACGGGGCACTCATCGCCTGCGGCTTCGGCACGGCATACGAGGGCATCCGGCGGATCGGCGTGAACGGCGACGACGACCTGCTCGTCGTCGGCCTCGGCCCGGTGGGCCTGGCCGCGGCGATGACCGGCCGGGGCCGTGGCGCACGGCGGGTCATCGGGGTGGAGGTCTCGCCCGAGCGCCGCACATGGGCGGACGGATTGGACGTCTTCGACGCGACGGTCACCCCGGAAGAGGCGGCCGACACCGTGGCGGCGCTCACCGGCGGGCGGGGGGCCTCGACCGCGATCGACTGCTCGGGTACCCGCTCCGGCAGGTCCACCGCCATCGGGCACATCGCCGAATGGGGACGGATCTCACTGGTCGGTGAGGGCGGGACGCTGGAGACCGAAGTCTCCGACGCCCTCCTACACAAGCAGGTCACGCTCTACGCCTCCTGGGTCACCTCGGTGCCGGTCATGGCGGAGCTGGCACACAACCTGGTGCGCTGGGGCGTCGGGCCGGAGCGCATCGTCAGCGACCGCTTCGGCCTCGCGGGGGCGGACGAGGCGTTCGGGCTCGCCGCGGGCGCTGCCCGGGGCAAGGTCGTGCTCGAACCCGGTCTGGACGGCTGAGCGGTGACCGCCGCGAACGACGCGGTGCGGGTACGCCGCACACCGACCGCGTACGGAGAGCTGATCACGCTGGACGCCGGCGCCCTGACGGTTACCGCCGCGCCCGGGCTGGGCGGCCGGCTGCTCTCCGTGACGCTGGGCGACTCGGAGTTCCTGTACCGCAACCCCCGCCTCCTGGACGACGACCTCACCCCGCTGCCGGGCGTGCGGGCCGGCCCGCACGACGGACCGATGGCCGACTGGCTCAACTGGGGCGGCGACAAGACCTGGCCCGCACCGCAGGGCTGGGACGGCCCCGGCCAGTGGGCGGGCCCCCCGGACCCGGTGCTGGACTCGGGCCCGTACACCGCACGGGTCGAACAGCGGGACGGCACAGCGGCGCTCGTGCTGACCAGTGGCGAGGATCCCCGCACCGGCCTGCGGCTGGAGCGCCGGATCCTACTCCGCCCCCGCAGCACGGCCTTCGGCCTGCACCTGACGATGACCAACACGTCTGCCGTGGAACGCCGCTGGGCGCTGTGGAACGTCACCCAGATTGCCGGGGCGCCGCCGGCGAGCCCGGCGGGTGCCGAGGGCGTCTACCTCGGCCGCGCCCGGTCCGGGCGGCCGTCCACCGTACCGCTGGTCGCCGGCACCGGTCGGCCGCAGGTGCTGGAGGCCGCTGCCGACGTGCTGTACGTACCGCATCAGGACGTCGTCGGGAAGGTGGGTTTCCCCGACTCCGCGGGATGGCTGGCGCACGTCGGGCCGGAACGCACCCTGGCGCAGGGCTTCACCATCCGTGAGGGCTCCTATCCCGACGAGGGGTCGCGCGCCGAGGTGTGGATGGAGTGCCCGCTGACGGAGGGGCTGCCTCATCTGGGCGGTCTGCGGCCGCGTGACCACGTCGTCGAATGTGAGGTGCTGGGGCCGCTGACGACACTGGCGCCGGGGGCGTCGGCCGCGCTGGAAGTGGAGTTCGGCGTCGGGCCCTCGGCCGGCCCGGTCCGGGCGGTGACCCCGGCCGGCTACTGGGCGGGGCCGCTCCGCGACGGGGCGGAGGGCGTCTTCGTGCCGTACACCGCAGGTCAGCTGGAAGCGCGCGGTCCGGCTGGGACGCAGCCGCTCGTGCTGGGCACGCTGGAGCCGGGGCGGGCCTGCGGCGTCCGCCTGCCGGAGGGACAGGAGTATTACGGGCGCTGGGAGTTGACGGCACCGCTGCCCGGTGGAGGCAGGGCGCGAGTGGCCCGCATCACCGTCGGGGAGAGCGGAATTCGCACCCATTTTAATTCATAAATTATATAGAGTGGGGTGTGCGCGCCGCGCGGGGCGTGCGGGGCGAGAAGGGACGGAACATGGCCGAGTATGTAGGCAGAGGCCTGCACGGACAGATCGTGGAGAAGGTCGGCACCCGCATCGTGCAGGGACGCCTGCGGGTGGGGGAGACCCTGGACATGACCTCCCTCATCGATGAACTCGGCATAAGCCAGACGGTGCTGCGCGAAGCCGTCAAGGTGCTCACCGCCAAGGGTCTGGTCGACGCGCGGCAGAAACGCGGCACGTTCGTCCGCCCCCGGGAGGACTGGAACCTGCTCGACGCCGACGTCATCCGCTGGCAGTTCGCCGCGGACACCCCGGAGCTGCTCCTGCGGGATCTCGCCGAGCTCCGCCTGGTCGTCGAACCCGCCGCCGCCCGCCTGGCCGCCGAACGGCGCACCGAGGAAGACCTGACCGCCCTGGAGGCGGCCCTCGCCCGCATGGGGGAGACCTCCGGCGACCCGGCCGAGGCCGCCGAGGCCGACCTCGCCTGGCACCGCGCCCTGCTCCGGGCCACCCACAACGAACTGCTCCAGCGCATGGACGTCTTCATCGGACCGGCTCTGGCCGAACGCGACCGGCTCGTGCACTCCGCCGAGGCCGACGACCCGGTCCCCGCACACGAACCCGTCCTGCGCGCCGTGCGCGACGCGGACCCGTCCGCCGCCGAGGAGGCCATGCGGGCGCTCCTCGCCCGCGCCGACGCCGACCTCGCCCGCACGGCAGACCCCTCCCGTACCCGCACCGGGGCCGAGGCGGACGACGACGACCGCACCGGCCGGGACAGCGGGCACGGCACCGATCCGGAGGACCGAGAAGCACCATGAAGATCACCCGCATCGAGACCTTCCGGGTACCGCCCCGCTGGCTCTTCTGCCGTGTCGAGACGGACGAAGGGATCGTCGGCTGGGGGGAGCCGGTGGTCGAGGGCCGCGCCGACACCGTCCGTACGGCCGTCGGTGAACTGGCCGAGTACCTCGTCGGGCTGGACCCCCGGCACATCGAGGACCACTGGCAGGTGATGACCCGAGGCACCTTCTACCGCGGCGGACCGGTGCTCTCCAGCGCCGTCGCCGGCATCGACCAGGCTCTGTGGGACATCCGGGGCCAGGCGCTCGGCGTCCCCGTGTACGACCTGATCGGCGGCGCCGTCCGCGACCGGGCCCGGGTCTACTCCTGGGTCGGCGGCGACGAACCGGCCGAGATCGCCGACGCCGTCAACGCCCAGGTCGAGGCCGGGTTCACCGCCGTCAAGATGAACGCCACCGGCCTCACCGGACGCCTTGGCGGCGCGGCCGACATCGCCGCCGCGCACGCCCGCGTGGCCACCGCGCGCGAGGTGCTGGGCCCCGGCCGGGACGTCGCCGTGGACCTGCACGGCCGTCTGGGTCCCGCCGGGGCGCGACGCCTGCTCGCCGCGCTGGAGGAACTGCACCCTCTGTTCGCCGAGGAGCCTGTCACCCCGGAGCACACCCGGCTGCTGGAGCCGCTCGTCCGCTCCACCACCGTGCCCATCGCCACCGGCGAACGCCTGTATTCGCGCTGGGACTTCCTGCCCGCGCTGACCGCCGGGATCGCCGTCGCCCAGCCCGACCCCTCGCACGCCGGAGGCATCTCCGAACTGCGCCGGATCGCCGCCCTCGCCGAAACCTTCGACGTCCAGCTGGCACCGCACTGCCCCCTCGGACCGATCGCGCTCGCCGCCTCGCTCCAGGTCGCCTTCGCCACACCCAACTTCCTGATCCAGGAACAGAGCATCGGCATCCACTACAACGACGGCGCCGAACTCCTCGACTACGTCGTCGACCCGGAGGTCTTCCGTTTCACCGACGGACACGTCGCCCGCCCCACGGGACCGGGGCTGGGCATCACCGTCGACGAGAACGCGGTCCGCCGGGCCGATGCCGCGCCGGGCGCCCCCTGGCGCAGCCCGCTCTGGCGCCACTCGGACGGATCGTTCGCCGAGTGGTGACACGGCCCCCACCGGATCGCCCGACCCCGCATCCCCATCGCAGCCCCGAGGAGTGACCCGTATGAGCCTTACCGACCGACTCCGCCGTGAACGCGTGATCGCCATCGTCCGAGGCACGGACACGAAGGCCGCCGAGCGGAGCGTGCACATCCTCCGCGAGGAGGGCATCGCCCTGATCGAGGTGTCCCTGACGACCCCGGACGCGGCCGGGATCATCGCGCGCAGTTCCCGGGAGGCCGGTGACGCCCTCATCGGCGCCGGCACGGTGCTCACCGGCGACGACGCCCGTGCCGTCCAGCAGGCCGGCGCCGCCTTCGTCGTCACGCCCGCGCTCGCCGAGGGGAGCGTCACCGCGCACGCGCTCGGACTGCCCGTCGTCGCCGGGGCGCTGACCCCCACCGAGATCGTCCGGGCGGTCGCCGAGGGTGCCTCCGCCGTCAAGCTCTTCCCCGCCTCCGTGGGCGGCCCTGCCTATCTGCGTTCCCTGCGCGAACCGCTGCCCGAGGTCCCGTTCGTACCGACCGGGGGCGTGGACGCCGAGGCCGCCCACGCCTACCTGGAGGCCGGGGCCCTCGCCGTCGGCGTGGGGTCGCCCATCATGGGGGACGCCCCGCACGGCGGCGACCCGGACGCGCTGCGGGAGCGATGCCGCGCCTTCCTCGCCGCCCTCGCCCGCCACCGGGAGGGGGAATGAGCCCCGAGACGGCCCCCGAGGTGGTGACCCTCGGGGAGACGATGGCGGTCCTCCGGGCGTCCGGCCCGCTCCGGATGGGGGCCGACCTGCGGCTATCGGTGGCCGGAGCGGAGTCCAACGTGGCCATCGGACTGACCCGGCTCGGACACCGCGTCCGCTGGATCGGCCGGGTCGGCGACGACGAACTGGGCACCCTGGTCCTGCGTACCCTGCGTGCCGAGTCCGTGGACGTCACCGGGGCCCGTACCGACCACGACGGACCGACCGGGCTGCTGCTCTCCGAACCGCGGATCGCCGACCTCACACGCATCCAGTACTACCGGGCAGGCTCGGCGGGCTCCCGGCTGTGCCCCGAAGACGTGCCGGCCGCCATGCTCAGCGGCGCCCGGGTCCTGCACGTCACCGGCATCACCTGCGCCCTGGGGCCGCAGCCGCTGGACGCGGTGCGTGCGGCCGTCCACGCCGCCCGGAACGCGGGAATCCTGGTCAGCCTGGACGTGAACCACCGCCCCCGGCTCTGGAGCGCGTCCGAGGCCGCCGACGTCCTGCGCCCGCTGGCCCGGGACGCCGACCTCGTCATCGCCTCCGACGACGAACTCGCCCTGGTCGCCGACCCCTCGGCCCGCACCACCACCGACCGCGTCCGGTCCCTGCTGTCCAGCGGCCACACCCGGGAGGTGGCCGTCAAGCTCGGCGGCGACGGCGCCGAACTGCACACCCCGCAGGGCAGGGAACGCACTCCCGCGCGCCGCGTCACGGTCCGCGACACCGTGGGCGCCGGCGACGCCTTCACCGCCGGCCTGCTGTCGGGGCTGCTCGACGGCCTCGGTCCGCGTGACCGCCTGGAACGCGCCAATACCCTGGGCGCCTTCGCCGTCGGCTCGGTGGGGGACTGGCAAGGGCTGCCCGAACGCCGCGAACTCACCCTGCTGGACAGGGAGGACGGCGCCACACTCCGCTGACCACCCCCGCCGTGCCCCGCCCTGGGCGCGCCCCCGCTGACGCACCCGCAGCCCCGCACCCGTCCCCGACCTGCGGAGGATGCGGCGGACCGGAAGGAGAGAGCCCTGACCCGCCACCTGACCGGAGCGACCGTCCCACCGGCGTTCCGCCCCTGGAACACCCACCGGCGCGAACTGGGCGAGGGCCTCCGCCACACCGGAGACCACCTGGTGACCGTCGACATCCTTGACGGCACCCTCACCGCCCTCGACCCCGCCACCCCCGGCGACGGGGCCGTCCTGCTGCGCCTGGACGTCCCGCTGGGCGCCGTCGCCCCCCTGGCCGGCCTGCCCGGACACTGGCTGGCGGCGGCCGGGACCGGTGCCGCCGTGATCGCCCCCGACGGCAGCCTCACCTGGCTGGCCCACCCGGGCGCCGCTGATCCCGTGCGCAGCCGCGTCAACGACGGATGCTGCGACCCGTCGGGACGCTTCTGGTTCGGCACCATGCCCTACGGACCGGAGCGCGGCCTCGGACGGCTCCACCGGGTCGATCACGACGGGTCCGTCACCACCGTGCTGGACGGGCTGACCATCCCCAACGGTCCGGCGTTCACGGCCGACGGGACGGTGATGTACCTCGCCGACAGCGCCGAGGGCCGCATCGACCGCTTCCGGGCAGATCCCGACGACGGGCGACTGCTCGACCGGACTGCGTTCGCCGCGTTCGCCCCGGACGCCGGCAGCCCGGACGGCATGACGGTGGACGACGACGGCCAGCTCTGGGTAGCGGTCTGGGGCGCCGGAGCGGTCCACCGCTACGCACCGGACGGCACCCTCACCGCCGTTCTGCCGCTCCCCGCCGTCCAGCCCACCAGCCCCGCGCTCGTCAACGGCACCTTGTTCGTGGCCACCGCAGCCATCGGTCTCACTCCGCTGCCTGACGACCGCCCCGACGAGACCCGGCCCGGCGGCGCCCCCCGGCACGACGGCCGGGTGCTGGCCGCTGAGGTCGGCGCATCGGCACCGCCCGCCCGCCCGGCCATCCTGCACCCCGGGGCCCCCGGGGTCCCGTCCACGACCATCGCCGCCCGTCCTTCCGGCGGCGCCACCCACAGGGAGGCACTGTGAGCCCGTATCCGTTCCAGGACCGCACCGCCATCGTCACCGGCGGCGCCCAGGGCATCGGCGAGGCTGTCGTCGACGCCCTGCTGGCAGGAGGCGCCGCCGTCGCGGTGCTGGACCGCGACGAGGCCGCACTCGAACGCGCCGCCGACCGCCATGCCGCCCACGCGGACCGGATGCTGCCGCTGGCCGTCGACATCACCGACGAAGCAGGCGTCGCCGCGGCCACCGGGTGCGTCGCCGAACGGTTCGGCCCGGCGACGCTGCTGGTCAACAATGCCGGGATCAACGCCTACTTCGACCCCGCCGCGATGACCTCCGACGAATGGGACCGCGTCTTCGCGGTCGACCTCAAAGGCGCCTGGCTCGTCGCCAAGCAGCTGATCCCCGCCATGCGCGAGCGCGAGACTGGCTCGATCGTCAACATCGCGTCCCTGCACGCCCGCCTCACCTCCGCCGGGTACTTCCCCTACGCGGCGGCCAAATCCGGTCTGCTGGGGCTGACCCGCAGCCTGGCCCTCGAACTCGCGCCGCACGGGGTGCGGGTCAACGCGGTCAGTCCGGGCTGGACCCGGACGGCCCTGGTCCGCGACTACTTCGCCGCCCAGCCCGACCCCGCGGCAGCCGAGGCCGAGGTGGTGAACGTGCACCCGATGCGGCGGATGTGCGAACCCCGGGACGTGGCCGAGGTCGTCGCCTTCCTGCTCGGACCGGGCGCCCGTGGCATCACCGGCGCAGAGATCCCCGTCGACGGAGGCCTCGGCGCCCGCTTCGCGGGCTGACCCGCGAGGCCGCGACGCCGCCACGCCGCCGGTCCTCGGCCCGGTGGAGGAGGAGCGCGACGGCGTGCGCGTCCACGGCGTCACGTACACCTCCGTGGGCGGCGTCCGGATCGGCGGCTGGCTCGCGCTGCCCGCCGAGGGGCCGGTGCGGAACGGATTCGTCGTCGGCCACGGGTACGGCGGCCGCCAGGCCCCGGGCCCGCGCCCTCCCGCCGCGGCTGGCCGGGTCCGACGCGATCCTGCCGTGCGTACGGGGGATGGGGGAGTGGGGCCGGAGGACGGCATCCCGGGCCTGGCCGCCGGGCACGTCCTGCACGGGATCGGCTCCCGCTCCACGTACGTCGTCGACGACTGCGCGGCCGACTGGAACGGCGCACAGGCAGCGGGCGACCGGGGCCTTGCCGGCAAACGATGGCACCCTCGGCGACCACACACGGTGACACCACGGATGGCCTCACCAAGGAATGCGCGACGCGTCAACATGCGCGCCAACCAGCCTTGGGGCCGGAGTGGACGCTCGGACCGTCGTGAGTTTTAGTCGACCAGGCGGCGAACGGGCGGCTGGTGTCGCTGGTGCGGGACACCGCCGGTACGCAGGAGGCGGTCTGCTGATCGGTGCCCGCGTCTGGCTGCTACGCAACTGGTGTGGGCAGGAGTGTCGAATTTCCCCACCCATCGCTCACGTGCCGGCCAGACATGCTCACTTGGATTCCCCACGCGGGAACAGGGACTGATGAACCTGGCGAAGAGTTGTGTCCTACTGGTTCGAGGCGCGGCCGACCGCCCCCGCTACGTCCTACTCCTCCGGCTCCCAGGCGCGGAGCAGGTCAAGCAGCCCCGCGTCTCCGCCAACGTGCAAGGAGTCGGCAGGGATACGGTCGTACAAGTAGAGGACCAACTCACTGGCCGTGCCATGGACGGAGGCGCCGGCTGTGTCCGAGTCCTCGCCGGTCGCGGTAGTGGGCGCGGGGATGCGGGAGGAGCGTGCGCCGTCGCCGTCGACCGTGAGGCGCCAGGAGCGGCCCTCGGCGGTGTGGAAGGCGAAGGCCATGGGCTTGTGCGGCCAGGCGCTGGGCGTCGCGACGCAGGTGAACAGGAACTCCTCCACACCGTCGAGGGCGACCTCAGTCGGCAGCGGCTGCGGGGCGCCTGCGGCGAGCTGGGCGTCGTAGGTGTGCACCGCGCTCTCCTGGACCCGGTGCCGGGCGACTCCGCCGGAGATCCGCGGCGTCTGCAGAGCACTCCACCACGCCCAGCAGCCGGCGTCCGGGCCCGCCTCCCGCAGGGCGCTCAGCAGAAGCTGCGTCGACGCGGCCAGCCAGGCCAGCAAGGCTTCACGCTCCCGTGGCACTTCCAGAGCGGCACGGGCAGCGGTGGCCTCGGCCGGGGGAGCGTCGGCAGGCCCTGCGCCGACGATGGCGGCCCAGAAACGGTCTCCCCCACCCAGGTGCTTCACCAGATCGAACAGCGTCCACTCGGGGCAGGTCGGCACCTGCGCATCGAGACTGGGCGCGGCGGCGACTGCGGTGCGGAAGGCGGTCGACCGTTCATCTATCAGTCGAAGCAGGTCAGGGAACTCAAGATTCTTTTCCACGCCGGATGTCTATCACCGTGCTCCGGTGATCGGACAGCGTTTCTCACAGTCGCCGCCAGTTGGCCGTTGCGGTCGTTCTCCTCGCCTCCCACAGCTCGGGTGACTCAGCTGCGCACTGCTGTGAGCACGCTGGCGGTGGCGGTACGCCCGGCGTCGTGCCTGTGGGTGCTCTGGCCTCGCCGCACGGCCGGGCACCTCGGTGACGTGACGTCCACCCGGTGCGCGAGGCCTGGTTGCCGCCGACCTTGGCCAGGTCACCCGCGCTGTGAAGCGCAACCTCACGATGCTGCAGTACAGGCCGGAGGTGATCGACGGATGCCTGGCCGGCACCGGCCTATCCCTGTCGGCGTGATCGTCAGAAGATGCCGAAGAAGCGACGCCACCAGCTGGGCTGCTGAACGTGCGAGGGCAGGTCGGCTCGGCCCGTCGTAGTCGCTCTCCGGTAGTTCCTCGGCAACCACGGCATAGCCAAGTTCGGCCAGCGCCCGGTTGACCTTGGCATGGTCCGCGCCGTCCAGCTCGCCCTCGGCCTGGGCGTCAGCCGTTCCGAGGGAGCCGCCCGGGTTGTCGGCGCAGACCTGAGCCAGCGAGCCGGACTTGCTCACGCAGACGACGATCCGGGTGCCGCATACGATGCGTCCCCGGGCACGACGACGCGTCCGTACTCGCTGGAGTCCTGGGTGTCCTGTTCGGCCGCGCAGCGAGTTGCGAAGTGACCTACGAGCCGGGCCACCAGAACACCGACGTGCAGTGCGGCCTGGCCACGGTCATAGTGCTGCGGACGCTCCAGCCACTGCTCGCCCGCATCGACGGTGATGCCCTGGACCGGGCGGTGGGCGGATGGCTTGCCGACCGCCGGCCCGAGAGCACGAGCTGCGCTGACTGTCCGTGGACGGCAAGTTCCTGCGCGGCGCGGCGAAGGCCCAGGGGCGGAGGATCCCCCTGCTCGCCGCGGTGGAGCACACCACCGGGCTGGTCCTGGCCCAGCTCGACATCGGCGAGAAGGCCGGCGAGGTCACCCGCTTCCAGCCGCTACTCGATTGCAGTTCAACGCATCAGCGTGGGCACAGGACAGCGCCTGGCGGGGGCCTCGGCATCACCTACGGCCTGTACGGGCCCGTCGTGGTAACCGGCCGGGGTGATCCCACAGGCGGATACGGCGCGCTCTCCCCGCACCGCGAATCCCACATCCACGACGTCTGCGCTGCGGTGAGCGACGTCCGCGCCGAGCGGCGGACCTGGCCTCTGGTAGGCGAGGCGGCAGCCTGCGTTGAACTGATGGCAGCAGCCAGGTGCCAGGTCGCCGCCATCTGACCGGGTGCCGTCCGATCCCTGGTGACGGATCGGGCCGGCTGTAGGTGGCAGGGCTTCGACGAAGGCCGCGCTGATCCGACGTCGGGCACTCAGCGCTTGGTCTCGTACCTGGTCAGCACCACGCCGTCAGGAAACGTCCGGGTCTCCACGAGGCTCAGGTTCACCCAGTTGTCCAGGGCCGTGAAGATCGGCGTGCCGCCGCCCACCAAGACCGGATGGGTGACGATCGCGTACTCGTCGATCAGCTCGGCCCGCATGGCTGCTGCGGCGAGTGTGGCGCCGCCGACGTCCATGGGGCCACCGTTCTGGGTTTTGAGCCGAGTGATCTCGGTGACCGCGTCGTCGGTGACCAGGCGGGTGTTCCAGTTGACTGTGCTGGTCGTTGAGGAGAACACCACCTTCGGCATGGCCCGCCAGCGGTCGGCGTACTCGATCGCCGCCGGTGTGGCACCCGGCTGCTGGTCGGCGGTCGGCCAGTGGGAGCTCATCGTCTCCCACAGCTTGCGCCCGTACAGCGCCAGACCCGTCGCCCCCACCCGGTCGGACCACCACTGGAACAGCTCGTCGCTCGGCACGCTCCAGCCGAGGTCGTTGCCCGGCGCGGCGATGTAGCCGTCCAGGCTCGTGTTCATGGCAAAGGTCAGTTTTCGCATGGTGTCAGCCTCCCGTGAGTCGGTATTCGACGTACAGACCAGCACGGCGCGGAGAATCATAGGTCAGGCCACACCGAGGGCCAGTTGACCATCACGCCAGGCAGATACTCCGTACGGAGAGGATCTCCGACCGAACGATGCTGGCGAGCGAAACAGGCAGAATGAACTGGCACGGCTGCTGTCGAGGGAGCTGCCGTTAAACCAGTGGCGTCCCCGTCGACGAGCCTCACAGCTTGCACGGTACTCACTGATAATCCGAGTGCGCGCCCGAAGTGAAACGACCGCGGCCGAGTGTTCAACAAGGTGCCGGAGCTTTACGACGGGCCTTGACCCCGGATGTTGGACACACGAGACACTGGATCCTGAGGATCTGAGAACGGACATCTCGTGGTCACGAAGAACTACCCGCCGGGGTTCAAGGCGGACGCGGTCGCGCTGTACGAGTCGCGGCCGGAGGCGACGATCAGGTCGGTCGCCGCCGATCTGAGAATAGATCCGGAGACCCTGCGGGACTGGGTGAGGGATGCAGGAGCAAGCCGTTACCGGGACGCCGGACGTAGAAACCGGCCCAGCCCTCCGCCCCGTTGGAGGCGGAGAACGCGGCCCTGCGGAGAAAGGCCGCGAGCTGGAGAACGAATGCGAGATCCTGCAGAAGGCCGCCAAGTATTTCGCCGGCGAGACCTGCTGGTGCACTTCCAGTGTGTTGCCGACCTCCAGCGCCGTCACGGCGTCAAACGGCGCTGCAGCATCCCTGGCGTCAGCCGCCCGAGCTTCTGCTGCTGGCGCCGGACAGTCGCGGGGGCGGCCCGGCAGGCGGCCGACGCCCGCCCGGCTGCCTGGATACGGGCGGTGACACCTGGAGTCGGAGGGCACCTACCGAGCCCCGAGGATCACACCGGGGCCGTCGGAGTCCGTGTGTGATGACTCCTTCAGCTCCGCGTCACTTGGGTACGAGCACGATCCAGAGTTGACCGGTCGCGAACGTCATTGGCTCGCCGTTCTTGGTGGTGAACTTGGTTTCCGACTCGGCGGTATTCCGCTCCCACCTCACGTCGTACGACTTGCCATCACGCAGGATGGTCGCCGAGCCGGACCCCACGGTCGCGCTGAAGGGTGAGGTGTTTCCGCCTCGGTCCTGGAAGCGTGAAGGCTGCACGTCCACATCCTGCAGGATCACTGAGGCGGCTCCGAGCCGTTCCCCGGAGGCCGTACGGGCCGGGGTTCTGTCCATGCTCACCATCCAAAGGCCCCGGTCCGCCGCCCAGGTGAAGGTGAACAACGCCGACGGGTACGACACGGTGCGCCCGACGACCGAGGTGCCGCCCGGGGGCGGCGCGGCGAAGCGGAGCCCGATGTCCTCAGCCGCGTTCACCCCGGTGGAGGCGTGGGGAATCCTCCCCGGGCGCAGGTACAGATTGTGCGGAGCGGCGTGGTCACCGCTGCGGAAATAGGCGTCCGGTGCTTTCGACGGTGGCAGTGCGTCGAGGGGAGCCGCGTCGATCGACGGACTGAGGGCGGATTGGGCGCCCGAGTACGCAAGCGTGGGCTCGTCGAACTGCCGGAGCAGCTCGAGATCCGTCTCGCGAGCGCTGCGTACGGGGCCGACGATGGACGGCACCTCGGAGGAGTAAGCGGCGAGTATGCGACTCAGTCCCGCCTCCACCTGCTCCACATAGACGATGTCGGCCTTCTCGAGCCCGGTCGGCGGCCGGGCCGCGGCCACATTGTCGATCTTCACAGCAAGGACGTCGGCGCGTGGTGCGACTGCCGTCGTGGGAGTTACTTCCCCTCCGCCCGGGCTGCCGCAGGCCGCGGAGATGACGAGCGTGAGGGCGGCGAGGGCGCCGGCGGTCAATCTATTCGTTCCAGAGGGGGGCATGGCTGTCGGCCCTTTCGAGCCGGCCCTGGGTACCGGCTCCTGTCTGCTGCGGCGATGACCTTCCGGGTAAATCATCACGCACAAGACCGGCCGGAGCGCCTCAGACGCGGCGCCGAGAGTCCTCCAGCGCTGCCCTGCTCGCCGACGACCGGTCCGTTCGGGCTGCGTCGGCCATAGTGGTCCCCGCGTATCGTTCTCCCGGTAGAGGAACACGGGTGGCCTATGAGCCCGTACCACCACGCGGATCAGCGACAACACGCTCGGAGAACGGCCTACGCGTCGTCCCCTCGCCAGTCTTCGATGCCCATGCTGCTCAGCGCCAGGTCCAACACCACGATCCCCACGGCCTCGGGGGCCACCCGGAAGGCGAAGCCGATCTCGTCCTTCATGAGGATCACGCGGACGCGTTGACCGGTCTCGCGCAACGTGGTGGCGTCGGCGATCAGCACCACGTCGGAGGTTATCCCGTTCAGGTCGGCGCCGGGCGGGTGCATGCCGGGCAGCTCGCCCATGCGCTGAAGGACGTCGTCCCAGACGCCGTTGTCGCTGTCGATACGCATCAGCGGGAGCCCGGGCACACGGAGCGTGTCGCCGCTGGGCGGGGGAGGAAGTGATGTGGTCCGGTGTCCTTTCCAGCGTTGGCTTCGGTGGGTGGTTGCAAGGTGTGACTGTTGGTCGATGGTGTTCGTGCTACCAGCCCTTTTTGATGGTGCGGGAGATGTGTGTGAGGTCTGTGGGGGTGAGCCACCAACCAACGGGGATGGATATGTGCTGGTGGGTGAGGGTGTCGAGGCTGGGAAGGTGGGTGCTGTAGGGGTGGGTGGTGGTGTAGTGGTCGTTGCGTTTGTGGACCTCGCTGGTGGCGATGCCGTTGCTTTTGAGGTGTTGGGTGAATGCGGTTCGGTTCTTTACTTTGAGGGTGTAGTACATGAATGAGGGGTTGCGGTCGGGGGCTCGTTCGGTGAGTTCGAGGTCTGGGGTGTTGGCGAGTTCGGTGTCGTAGTAGGCGGCGTTTTCGCGGTGCTTGGCGAGGTTGGTGTCGATGATGTCGAGGTTGGCGAGCCCGATCGCGGCGTTGATGTCGTTCATGTTGGCTTTGAAGCCGTATTCGGTGATGTCGTTTTGGTAGGGGTTTGGTCCGCTGTTGCGGTCGATGCCGTACCAGCGGAGGAGTCGGGCGCGTTCGAGGAGGTGGTCGTTGGGCAGGACGAGGAGTCCGCCGTCTCCGGTGGTGAGGTGTTTGACGGCTTGGAAGCTGTAGACGGCGATGTTGCCGTGGTTTCCGAGGGGGGCGTTCTTGTAGGTCGCGCCGAACGCGTCGGCGCAGTCTTCGATGACTTGCGGGCGGTTGCCGTGGAGGCGTTCGGCCTCGTCGAGGATGTGGGTGAGGCGGTCGAGGTCGACGGGGTAGCCGCCCCAGTGGACGAGGACGATGGCGCGGGTGGTGGGGGTGATTTTTCTGGCGAGGTCGTCGAGGTCGATGTTGAGGGTCTCGGGGTCGGTGTCGACCCAGCGGATCTTCATGCCGTTGGCGAGGATCGGCCAGTTCGTGGCGGTGCAGGTCAGTGGGGTGGCGAGGACCTCGCCGTCGCGTCCGTGTTCGGTCGCGATGAGGTGGAGGGCGAGGTGGAGTCCGGCTGTGGCGCTGCTGACGGTCAGGATGCGGGGGTTGTCGAGACGCTTAGCGAGGGCGTGTTCGAGTTCGTCGACTTTGGTGCCCTGGCCGATGTAGCCGCTGTCCAGGACCTCACCGACGAGCGCGGAGGCCTTCTCGGACATGGCCACTTTGAAGAGGGGGATCATGTGGTTTTGTTCCCTTGGTGGTTGGGGCGCCTGTGGGTGTGCCGGCGGAGGTAGGTGCGGGAGCCCGGGTCCTGGGTCGGGCCGAGGTGGGTGTGGGTGGTGCGGGTATGGCCGGGCCGTGTGGGCATCTCGGGGGTTGTGGTGGTGTTGCTTGGCGGCAGCGCCAGCGGCAGCGGTGGTGGTGTGGGTTGTCCCGGTTCCGCTGCCGCTGACAGTGCTGTTGTTGTTGTTGTGGTGGTGTGGGGTTGTGGTGGTGTTGTTGGTGTGTGGGGGTTATTTGTAGTTGCCGTCGGTGGTGACGTAGCGGTTGTTGACGT
>BMWJ01000018.1 GCA_014651175.1 Streptomyces clavifer
CATCAAGACCGTCCCGGAGTCGAAGATCGTGGAGACCCTCATCGAGGAAGCCATGAAGATCGCGGACGGCATGGAGGAGGCGGGCGCCGCCTCCGGGGTCCCGGCCGTGACCGTGAGCTGAACCAGGACCGGGAAGGGGCCCGAACACGACGATGGGGAATCACCACGGGGCTCGGGACCGCAGGGCACCGAGCCGGTCACGGCACCGGAACGCGGCGAAGGGAGAGCGGGGAATGAAGGACGACGGGCCCACGGGCTTCGACCTGGCACGGCTCCTCGCGGAACGCGGCGCCGAACGCTACGAGCTGCACACCCGGCACCTGAACCACCAACTGCCGCGCATGCTCCGCACGCTCGGCTTCGACAAGGTCTACGAGCGGGCCGAAGGCGCGTACTTCTGGGACGCGGACGGCAACGACTACCTCGACATGCTCGCAGGCTTCGGCGTGATGGGGCTGGGCCGGCACCACCCCGTCGTGCGCAAGGCCCTGCACGACGTCCTCGACGCCTCGCTCGCCGACCTCACACGCTTCGACTGCCAGCCGCTGCCCGGACTGCTGGCCGAGCGGCTGCTGGCGCACAGCCCGCACCTTGACCGGGTCTTCTTCGGGAACAGCGGGACCGAGGCGGTCGAGACCGCGCTCAAGTTCGCCCGCTACGCCACCGGTAGGCGGCGCATCCTCTACTGCACCCACGCCTTCCACGGACTGACCACCGGCTCGCTCTCGGTCAACGGCGAGTCCGGCTTCCGGGACGGCTTCGCACCCCTGCTCCCCGACACGGAGATCGCGCTCGGCGACCTCGACGCCCTGAGGCGCGAGCTGAAGCGCGGCGATGTGGCCGGTCTGGTCGTCGAGCCGATCCAGGGCAAGGGTGTCCATGCCGCGCCGCCCGGCTTCCTGCGGGCGGCGCAGGAGCTGCTGCACCGGCACAAGGCGGTGCTCATCGCCGACGAGGTGCAGACCGGGCTCGGCAGGACCGGCGACTTCTACGCCTACCAGCACGAGGAGGGCGTCGAGCCCGATCTGGTCTGCGTGGCCAAGGCGCTGTCCGGCGGTTACGTGCCGGTCGGGGCGACGCTCGGCAAGGACTGGATCTTCAAGCGCGTCTACTCCTCCATGGACCGGGTCCTCGTCCACTCCGCGAGCTTCGGATCGAACGCCCAGGCCATGGCGGCCGGGCTCGCGGTGCTCGCCGTGATGGAGGACGAGGAGACCGTCGCGAACGCCCGCCGCACCGGTGATCTCCTGCGGGAGCGGCTCGCGGCACTCGTCGGCCGCTACGAGCTGCTGCACGAGGTCCGGGGGCGGGGGCTGATGATCGGCATCGAGTTCGGCCGGCCCTCCTCGCTGAAGCTCCGCAGCCGCTGGACCATGCTGCAGGCGGCGCGGAAGGGCCTCTTCGCACAGATGGTCGTGGTCCCGCTGCTGCAGAGACACCGCATCCTCACGCAGGTGTCCGGAGACCACCTGGAGGTGATCAAGCTGATTCCGCCGCTGGTCATCGGGGAGCGGGAGGTGGACCGCTTCGTGACCGCTTTCAGCGCGGTCATGGACGACGCGCACGACGGGGGCGGGCTGATGTGGGACTTCGGCAGGACCTTGGTGAAGCAGGCGGTGGCCAACCGCTGAGCTCTTGCCTCTGAGGTAAGAAATTTGCCCGAGAGGAAAGATCCTGGCTCAATGAATGTATGAAACCTCCCGAAGGAGGGGTGGCCGACGATCTGCCGGGGGTCGCGCCGCGCCTGCGTGACCTGCGTCGCGACCGGGGCCTCACCCTGGAGACCGCCGCCGGGCGGGCGGGGCTCTCCCCGGCCCACCTCTCCCGGCTCGAGACGGGCCGAAGGCAGCCCTCGCTCCCCATGCTGCTCGGACTCGCCCGCATCTACGGTACGACGGTCTCCGCACTCCTCGGGGAGATGCCGCCCGAACGTGACGCGATCGTCCGCGGCGGTGCCGTCGGCGGAGGGGCGATCTCCCGCCCCGGAGTGGCCCCCTTCGAAGGGTCAGGCGGAGGCTTCGGCGGTGCCGAGGCCGACGGCTGGCTGTACCACCAGGCCGGCGCCTCGGGCCGTGCCATGCAGGCGCTGCGCGTCAGCGTCCCGTACGGGGCACAGAGTGATCTCGTACGCGTCCATCCCGGCGAGGAATGGCTGTACGTCCTCGACGGGCGGTTGCGGGTGACCCTGGGGGAGACCGTGCACGACCTCGGGCCCGGTGACAGCGCGCACTTCGACTCGCTCACCCCGCACCGGATCGCCGCCCTCGACCGGGGAGGCGTGCGGCTGCTCTTCGTCCACACACTGCTGCAGAGTCCCGCAGCCGAGCTGTGCCTGGGCGGCGAGGTCCACCGGGTGTGAACCCCGCCCGTCCCGATACCCCTCAGATCCTTCGTTCCCCTCGGCCCGAGCGGTCGAAAGAGAGGACTGTCATGTCCGATTCAGCAGACTACGACCCGCTCACGCCCCGCAGGCAGAAAGGCACGGACACGCAGGAGCGGAAGATGCCCCGCGGTGTGGTCATCCGGCTCTTCGCGTACCTGGTGGCCGGGCACGTCATCGCGGCGTTCCTCTACGTCCTGTTCACCGTGGCGGGCAAGAGCTGACCCGCCGGACGTGGCGGGGAGGGTCTGCCGCTCACGGTGGAGGTGGGGCCGGCTCGCCGGCGCCTCGGCCCTACGCGTCCTCGACGAGGCGCTCGCGCAGACGCTCGCGGGTGGCGGGCGTCAGCTTCAGGCCCTCGGTGAGGTAGCGCTCCGTGCCGCCCCAGGTCTCCTCGATCGCGGTGAACGCGGCGGCGAGGTAGTCGGGGTGCGCACCGAAGAGCGGATTGAGCAGCTCCATCACCTCGTCGGACACCCCCGCCGACGAGGTGTCGCTGCGCCGCACCTTGTAGCGGCGGTGCGCGTCGTTGGACTTCAGGTAGTCGGCCTCGATGGCCTCCTTCTCGACCCCGACCGCCAGCAGCGAGACCGCGATCGACAAGCCGGCCCGGTCCTTGCCCGCCGCGCAGTGCATCAGCGCGGGAACGCTGTCCTCGGCCAGCGCGTGCAGCACCCTGCTGTGCTCGGCCGTGCGGTCCGTGATGATGGACCGGTACGAGGCGATCATGCGGTCGCTGCCCCTGCCGTCGGCGAGGATCGAGCGCAG
Source organism: Streptomyces clavifer (assembly GCA_014651175.1). Lineage (GTDB taxonomy): Bacteria > Actinomycetota > Actinomycetes > Streptomycetales > Streptomycetaceae > Streptomyces > Streptomyces clavifer. The sequence continues at coordinate 3,149 of BMWJ01000018.1, forward strand.
TTGCTGGATGTTCCCGTCACGCACGAGCCGCCAGAACTCGGCGCCGTCGGCGGGGTCGGAGAGCGGGATGCTGACGTTGCGGACGCCGGGCAGCTCCACGTCGAGGCCGTCGAGCTTGTGGTCCGCCGCGTTGCGGAAGTCGAAGACCGTGTGCAGCCCGAGGCCGGCGAGGAACGCGGCATCGGCCTCGGTGGCGTGCGCCAGGTGCCCGCTGCGGTAGAGGCGCCCGTGCCGCACCTTCCGGCCGTCCACGGTCGGGAGCCCGCCCACGTCGCGGAAGTTGCGGACACCGGTCAGCTCGGTGTCGGTCGGCGGAACCTCTGGCAGCTGCGTCACAAGGACTCCTGAAGTGTCTGGCGTCGGCGCCTCTCGCCGACGAGGGCACGCTCGCGACGATACGACATGGATTCATCGGGCAACCGTCTCGGTCTTCGCCCCGCTTTCAGCCCGGTCCGAAAGGCAGAGAAATCGCGCCATGTCCGTATTGGTGCATTTAGCAGAACATGCCCCGCTTGTGCGGGAGATGGGTGGCGGCAGGTGAGCGGGATCATATCCGTGACGGTGTGTGGCGGAACCACGGGCGGGTATTCCGGACGCCGCGCGGAAAGCCAAGATCCGTAATCCACGGAGTGTGACCGGAATTCCGGACGGGAAAGGAGGGGCGGATTCCGGTCCGCAACCGGCGGCTTGTTCCCGGCGTCCCGGCTCGCCTACGGTCACGGTCAATCCGGACGGAACGCCTAATCCTGCCGCCGCCCGGAATCCGCACCGACCTACGTGTGGCAGGAGCGGGGGAACCAGGTAAGCCGCCGACCGGAGGGATCCGGGACGGCTCGGGGTTAAGTCGCGTCCAGCGCGGCCGGGCATCTCCAGCCCGAACCCGACAGCTCACCTCGCAGGCGCCGGAGAGGACATCCCCATGCCCGCAAAGGGTAAGCACCGTCGTACGAAGACCGGCCCGATCTCCCGTGGCGTCCTCGCCGCAGGGACCGGCGGCGCCGTTCTCGCCCTTCCGCTGATCGGCGCCACCGGTGCGCACGCGGCGGAGCAGGCCGCTCCCGCCGCCAAGCCGGCGGCCGCGGCTGCGGCGCACAGCGCGCCCGCCGCCTCGGTGGCGAAGAAGCAGAGCGCGCCCAAGACCTACTCCGTGGTCTCGGGCGACTACCTGTCGAAGATCGCGGCCGACCAGAAGCTCAAGGGCGGCTGGGAGAAGCTGTACAAGGACAACCGCGACGTCGTCGGCGACAACCCGAGCCTGATCCTCCCGGGCATGAAGCTGACCCTCGGCGCCAAGGCGTCCGGCCCGGCGGTGCAGTCCGCGCCCAAGGCCGCGCCGTCCGAGGCCGCCCCCTCGAAGGCGGAGGCCACCCCCGAGGCGGCCGCTCCGGTCGAGAAGAAGACGACGGCCACCAACGCGTCCGACTCCTCCGCCGCTTCCGAGAGCAACAGCTCCGGCTGGACCTCCCCGGTCGCCGACGCCAACGTCACCACCCAGTACCGCGCCTCCGGCGCCAGCTGGTCCAGCGGCTACCACACGGGCTCCGACTTCCAGGCCGCCTCCGGCACGAGCGTCCGGTCCATCGGCCCGGGCACCGTGGTCTCGGCCGGCTGGAGCGGTTCGTACGGCAACGAGGTCGTCATCCAGCACAGCGACGGGATGTACTCCCAGTACGCCCACCTGTCGTCGCTCGACGTCTCCGCCGGCCAGACCGTCACCGGCGGCCAGCAGATCGGCCTCTCCGGCTCCACCGGCAACTCCACCGGCCCGCACCTCCACTTCGAGGTCCGCACCGGCCCGAGCTACGGCTCGGACGTCGACCCGGTCGCCTACCTGCGCGCGCACGGCGTCTCCATCTGAGGGGCGTCTCCGGGCGGGCGTCCTCCCGCGAGGCTCTCCAGCTGAAAGCCCTCGGGTGACGTCTCGATATGAGCGTCCCGATGTGGGCGTCTTCATGTGAAGGCCTCCATGGGACACGGCCGTCGGTCGGCCCGAAAGTTCGACAGTTTGCCGGGAAGAGGGGCGGTGCGCGGCGGCGCACCGCCCCTCTTCTTATTCCGGCTTTACCAAAACCTGACCGGGTGGTCTTTCTCACCACCCGTCAACCCCCCATTGCGGTCGCGTAGGTCACATTCAAAGGTGCAGGATATGCACTTGTGGCAGACGATTCGAGAAACACACGACGAGGCATCATCGGGTCGTACGCGGCGATCGGCGACAGTTTTACCGAGGGTGTCGGGGACCTGGGTCCGGATGGGCGGCTCCTCGGCTGGGCGGACCGCTTCGCGGTTCTCCTCGCGGACCAGCTCCTGGTCCCCGGGGTCCCCGAAGGCCCGCACGGGAACTTCCGGTACGCCAACCTCGCCGTACGCGGACGGCTCCTCGACCAGATAGTCGAGGAACAGGTCCCCCGCGCCAGGGAACTGGCACCGGATCTGGTGACCTTCTGCGCGGGCGGCAACGACATCATCCGGCCCGGCTCCGATCCGGACGACGTGGCCGAACGCTTCGAGCGCGCGGTCGCCGATCTGACGCAGTCCGTCGGCACCGTCATGGTCACCACCGGCTTCGACACGCGGCATGTGCCGGTGCTCCGTCACCTGCGCGGCAAGATCGCCACGTACACAGCCCATGTCCGGTCCATCGCCGACCGCTACGACTGCCCGGTCCTGGACCTGTGGTCGCTGCGGTCCGTGCAGGACAGGCGCGCCTGGGACAACGACCGGCTGCATCTCTCGCCCGAGGGCCACACCCGGGTCGCGCTGCGCGCCGCCCAGGTCCTGGGACTCGACGTGCCGGCCGACCCCGACCAGATGTGGCCGCCGCAGGCCCAGCGCGGGACGCTCGAAGTGCGGCGCGACGACATCCACTGGGCACGTGAGTACCTGGTCCCGTGGATCGGACGACGCCTGCGCGGCGAGTCCTCCGGCGACCACGTCGAAGCCAAGCGCCCCGACCTGCTGCCGCTGTGAGTTCCCGGACGACCGCCCGGCTCCCGGCGGCGGCCGCCTCGGAACGGACCGGTCCGCCGGGAGTACCGGAGTGGGAGCTGCGCGCCGCACGGGCCGATGACGTCGAGGCGGTCGCGGAGCTGCGGGCCGTCGTCATGCGCGCGGACCTCGAGCGCCTCGGACGCTACGACGAGCACCGCGTGCGGCAGCGGCTGCGGGACTCGTTCTCCACCCGGCACACTTCCCTCGTGATCGCCGGCGGCCGGTTCGCGGGATGCGTGACCGTCCGGCCCGCCGGCGACGGGAAGCTGCTGGAGCACTTCTACCTGGCCCCGCAGCACCAGGGCAGGGGGCTCGGATCCGCCGTTCTGCGTACCGTGCTGGAGGGCACCGACCGGGAAGGCGCGACCGTGCGTCTGACCGTCCTGCGCGGCAGCGCCGCACGCCGGCTCTACGAGCGGCAGGGATTCGTCGTGGAGGCCCAGGACCCGGTCGACGTCTTCATGGTGCGCCCGGCGGGCCCGGTCACCGCTCCGCGAGCCTGACCGGCGACAGATCCAGGGTCTGCCGGCGCGCGGGGATCCGCTCCAGGACGCCGCCCGCGAAGACGTCGTACAGCGGCAGCGTCTCCAGGTGCACATAGCCGATGTGACAGTCGCACACGTCGGCCGGGCAGCCGCGTGGGCCGAGGGAGCGCCGGTAGCTGCCGTCGTAGAGGTTGCCCAGCTCGGCCCGGACGAAGTGGCAGCGCCGCACCGTACCCTCGCCGTCGACGGAGATGACGGACTCGCCCGTCCGGCAGGGCAGCCCGGCCGAGCTGTGCGGGTGCCTGCTGTAGGGGAAGAGAGGGTCGAGGGCCGTCCACCGGTCCGCCTCCGCGTCCGTATAGCTGTGCCCTTCGGCGGCGTTGATCCAGAGGTACACCTCGTCGGGCAGTGCGCCACGCAACCGCCGGGCCTCCTCCAGATGGTCGTCCAGCCCCACGACGCCGACGCTGTAGCGCACTCCGAGGTCCGACAGCTCCCGGCATCTGCCGAGGAAGCGTTCGTACGGTGTCTGGCCCGGGTGGTACGTGCACCACAGGGCGACCTTGTCGCGCTCGGCGCCGGTCAGCCAGCCGGTACGGGCGCTGAGATTGGTCTGGATGGCGACCCGGCCCACGTGCGGCAGCTGCGACAGCTCCACGATCGCCCTCCGGTACCAGGACCGGACCAGCCCCTCGCCCCACGGAGTGAACAGCACCGACAGCCGGTCGCCCGTCTGCGCGGCGGCCCAGGCCGTGAACCGCTCCAGTGCCGCCCGGTCGGCGCGCAGCTGCTCGCCGCTGTCCCGCCGCTTGGCGAAGGGGCAGTAGGGGCAGTCGTAGTCGCACGAGGCCAGCGGGCCCCGGTACAGGATCGTCAGGTCCATGCTCATCGGTCCCTGTTCGTCGGGTCCACCGTCGGGGTGTCCGTGCTCATCGGGCGGCTCACTTCTGTTCGTACGCGGCCATCGCGGCCCGTACGGCGGGGGAGAAGAGCTCCGGGCCCAGCGCGTCGGAGTGCGCCAGGCCCTCGGGTGAGAGCCGCAGCAGACCGGGGGGCGCGGACGTGTCCAGCCAGCCGCGCCCGGCGACGAGGTCGAGCTCGTCCGTGAAGTCGGCCCGGGGATCCGACCCGAACCGCTCTCGGTACTCCTCGGACCGCAGACCCCCGGCCTGGAGCAGCGACTGCAGAACGTGGCGCCTGCGCGCCTCGTCACCGTCGACGTACCTGCCGACCTCGGCGCGGGAGAAGTCCTCGGTCGCCGTGAATCCGTCGATGATGCCCCTGATCTCCCGCATCTCCACCGCGTAGTCGAAGGAGTAGTGCAGCGAGGAGGTGTACGAGCGGGCGCCGCAGCCGAGCCCGATCATGCCGTCGGTCTGGCAGGCGTAGTCGTCGGGACCCGCGTGCGGCGCGTCGGCCCGGCGGAACATCCGCATCGACACCTGCTCGTACCCCTGGCCCAGCAGATGCTCCCGGCCCGCACGGTAGAGGCGCAGCCGCTGCTCGTCCCAGGCGGCGTCCGGCCCGTCCGCTGTGCCCGCCGCGGTGCCCTGGCGGCCGAGGCCGGTCAGCGGGCGCACGTACAGCGGGTAGAGGTACAGCTCCTCGGGCCGCCAGGCCAGGGCGGCGTCCAGCGAGGTGCGCCAGGTCTTCTCCGTCTGCCCGTCGATCCCGTAGATCAGGTCGATGTTGAGGACCGGGATGCGGGCGTCCCGGATCCGGCCCAGGGCCGCCTCGACCTCGGAGCGGTGCTGCGGGCGGACCGCCGCACGTGCCTCGGCGTCGACGAAACTCTGCACACCGATGCTGATGCGGGTGGTGCCGCGGTCGGCGAGCACGGCCAGCCGGTCCGCCGTCGCAGTCGACGGTGAGGTCTCCACCGACAGGGGGACGGACCGCAGATCGGCCCCCATCCGCTTCTCCGCTATGTCGCAGAGCCGCTCCAACTCGCCGGCGGTCAGGAAGGTGGGAGTGCCACCGCCGAACGCGGCGGCCGAGAAGCGCACCGGCCCGTCGTCCCCCAGCGCGTCCCGGACGGCGGAGGCCTGCCGGTCCAGCGCGTCCAGATAGCGCGTGGTCAGCTCGTCGGGTGCGCCGATCCGGGTGAACAGGTTGCAGAATCCGCAGCGGACCTCGCAGAACGGTATGTGGAGGTAGAGCGAGAGCGCGTCCTTGCGCTCCGCCGCCCACAGGTCGCGCAGCAGCGGCCGGCCGGCGTGGTGGGCGGCGAGCGGGCGGTACGCCGTCTTGTGCGGGTAGGCGTAGACGTAGCTCTGGTAGGGCCTGGTGGCGCTGGTCATCGAGATGCCCCCGGATCGAGGAAGAAGTGGGCGTACGGCACGGTCCAGACCGCTTCGTGGCCGAGCCGGTGGCCGGTGTACCCGTCGTCGCCGTAGGCCGTGCCGTGATCGGAGCAGACGATGGCGAAGCACCTGCGGCGACTGCTCGCGGCGGCGAACAGGCGCCCGATGTGCCGGTCCACGTACTCCAGGGCCGCGGCGTGGGTCGCCCTGGAGTCACCCGCGTCGGCGGTGGCTCCGGGCAGGTGGAACCAGTTGGGCTGGTGCAGGGCCGACACATTGACGAACAGGAACAGCTTCTGCTCCCGGGGCAGTTCCGCGACGACCTGTTCGGCGCACGCCACCTGCTCCTCGAAGGACGTCGGCGACGCCACCCCGAATTCCGGCTCCCAGTGGCTCTCCTGGAACATTCCGGGCAGCACGGAGCCGAGTGGGGGGCGGCGGTTGAAGAAGCCGACCCCGCCGACGCACACCGTGCGATAGCCGGCCCCGGCGAGGCCGGAGACCACATCGGGTGTGTCGTGGACGAAGGTGCCGTCCGCGGTGGACTCACTGCCCGCGAAGCGCGCCGCGAACAGGCGCGGGTGCGGGCCGGGCGATGCGGGCGTCGGCAGGAAACCGGCGAAGATCGCCTGATGGGAGGCGTAGGTGAAGCTGCCCGGTGCATGCCTCTTCTCCCAGGCACCGCCCGGCAGATGCCGGGAGAGATTCGGCAGGCGCCCCGCGGCGGCCAGCTCCTCGGCGACGTCGTACCGCAGCGTGTCCAGGGTGACGAGCAGCAGATCGTGACTGCCCACCACCGTGTTCATGTCGGGATTGCGTGGATCCGTGACGCCGGGAGGGGCGTCAGGAGGTAGTGGTGGCACGGTCGTTCCTCGCACAGTCGTTCCTCGGCCGTTCCTCGTTGTTCCTCAGCACGGCGGCCACCTGGGCCGCGTACGTGTCCAGTCCCTCCGCGCCGCTGCCCGGCAGGCCGGTCAGCCGGGGCAGGAGGTCCCCGAAGGCATTGACCTCACCTACGGCGAAGCGCCGCCAGCCGGTGGCGGGCAGCAGATCGACGCCCACGCACAGCGTGTCCGGGAAGCAGGCCGCTGCCCGCTCGCACACGGCCAGGGCCGCGTCCCAGCTGCCGCCCGCCGCCTCGACGGAGGTCCGTACCGCGTCGAGATCACCGCGGGCACCGCCCAGATGCAGGTTGGTCATGGGGGACCGGCTGGTCCGCACGACCGCGTGCGTCGCCCGGCCCGCGACCACGACGACCCGGAGGTCTGCCGCCCGCCCCCGCTGCGACGCCTTGGGCAGCCAGCGCTCGATGTGCAGGCCGTCCGGTGCCAGGGCGTCGACGACCGCGGCCACCTCGTGCTCCGTCGTGCAGTGGCGCACCCTCAGGGAGTTGAAGAGCCGTCCCTCGCTGTCCCGTTCGACCGACGTCGCCGCCCGCACCCGGCCGGAACCCGCCGTCTCCACGGCAAGCACTCCGGAGGCGGACGAACCGTGCGCGGGTTTCACGAACACCCGGGGCATGCGGTGGTCCGCCATCAGCGCACGGACGTCCGCCCACCCTCGCACCGGGGCCCCCGCGGGCCCCGACGTCGGCGAGGCCGGCAAGGGGACCCCGGCGGCGTCCAGCACACCGTGGCAGAGCCGCTTGTCGAACAGAACGGCGATGTCGTCCGGATCGTCCAGCAGGACGGCTCCCGCCGCCGTCGCCGCCCGAGCCACGTCCCGTACCGCCGACGTGAAGCGGGCGTACCAGCGGGCCGAGCCCTCCACCCTGGTCGGGTCGTCGACCCCGCGCAGCACCCGCTCGACCTCGGCGTCCTCACCCGGCGAGTCGATGCGCACCCGCTCGCCGGGCAGGAAGACCGCCTCGCCCCTCAGCACCTCGAGCCAGGACACCGTGCGGGCGTCCGGCAGCCCGGCGGCGCGCACGGCGTCCTGGAAGAGGGCGACTCTGCGGTTGCCGGGATTGCCGACCACCGCGAGGCGCGGCGGCACGCTATTCGCTGACCGCGACATACCGGGACTCGTCGTCCTCGGGATCCCAGTGGTCCGCCTCCTCCAGATCGACCTTCACACCGGCCCGGGCGCACAGGTCCCGGATGCGCGAGACGAGCGGATCGGTGAGGTAGTGGTGGTGCAGATCCAGCGAGGTCAGATGGGTGAGCGGCTGACCGTCGAGGAGGGCCTGCGCTCCCGCGTCACCGAGGGTGCCCATCGCCAGCGAGAGCGACTCCAGCCGGGCGACGACCGGGGCGGAGGCGACCGCCGTCGCGATCTCGTCCTGGATCTCGCTGTTCTGCAGGCCCAGGTGGCGCAGCCGGGGGAACGCGGCACCCGACAGCACCGGACGCATGTCCTCCACCGTGGCGTCGCCGCCGTACCAACCGGCCCCGAACCACAGCTCGAGCCGCTCCAGAGCGGGGAGCTCGGACGCGCCGACCGCGCGTACGACATGGCCCGGCAGGCCGCCGGACTCGAATCGCAGCGACTTCAGCCCGTCATGCCGCACCGGCCGCAGCCGCAGCTTCTCCTCCTCCGGCACGGGATCGCCACCACCGCGCACCGTCAGCTCCTCCAGGAGGGGGAAGGCCTCGATCAGCGGGGTGATGTCGCACATCTCCAGCCAGGACACCTCGCACTCCTCGCCCACCACGTCGGCCAGGAACAGGGCGCGAAGTGCCGGGAACCGGTGGGCGTCCGCGGCGACCTGCTCCACCACGGGGGTGAACGAGGTGTACTCGTCGTGCCACCAGGGGCCGATCAGCAGCGCTCGCACCCGGGCCGGGTCGACCGTGCCGAGGAAGTGCTCCCATAGCTCGGAGAACGTCAGCTCCTTCCACGCGCAGTCCAGTCGCCAGGCCACGGAGTCCGCCGCCGGCAGGCCCCCGGGCAGCGGGTCGTCGGGCTGAGGCAGCGTGAGGACCGTCAGGCCGTTGAAGACATCGGGATGTTCGATCGTCATCGTGCCCTCACTCCGCAACCGTGGTGTAGCGCCCTGCCGCGCCCTGGTCGCCCCACGGTTCGCAGCGCTCGGACAGGTCGACCCGGACACCGTGCGGCTCCAGAGCCGCTGTGATCCGGTGTTCCATCGGCTCGGTCAGGAAGTGGTGGTGCAGATCGAGCGTGGTGAGATGGGTGAGCGGCTGGCCCTCGAGCAGCGCGGCCGCTCCCTCGTCCCCGAGCGTGCCGCAGGACAGGTCCAGCGTACGGAGCCGTGCGACGACGGGTGCCGAGGCGACGGCGGCCGCGATCTCGTTCTCTATCTCGCTGTTGCGCAGGCCCAGGTGGTGCAGTTGGGGGAAGCGGGTGCCGGCGAGCAGCGGCGCCAGGTCCGGAAGGCCGACGTCGCCGTCGTACGCCGAGACGCCCAGCCAGAGGTCGAGGACCTCCAGCGCGGGCAGTTCACTGTCGAGTACGCCCCGGACCACGTCCACGGGAAGGCCGCCCGACTCGATGGTGAGCGCGCGCAGCGACCCGTGCTTGACCGGCGGGAACACCAGTTCGCTGCTGCCGCGCACCCCGAGCCCTTCGAGATCGGGGAACGCGGTGAGGAGAGCCGTGACGTCGGACTGCTGGATCCAGGAGATCTCGGCCTCCTCCATCACCAGGTCCCCGACGAAGACCGCGCGCAGCGACGTCAGCCGGTCGGCCGCGGCGACGACGAGGCCGATGGGGTACGCCGAAGTCTCCTCGTACGTCTCCCCCCACTGCCCGATGATCAGAGCCTCGACCCCGGCCGGGTCCACGGCATCGAGGAACGACGTGAACTCCTGCTCCCAGGTCAGCTCCTCCCTGTCGGAGTCGAACGGGTCGACGCTGATGCGCCAGGCCACGGCATCGGCCGCCGGGCGGGCCGCCCCACCGGTCTCGTGCTGGAAATCGACGGCCGGAAGGCCGAGCAACTCGTGCAGGTGGTCCACACCGGACATGGCACTGAGCTCCTGATACTGAGGGCGATTGTTGTCCGCAAGGTGTATCAAGCCCCACTGACATCGATGGAACCGGGCCTGAGCCGAGACCGGTTGTCAGACCCCCGTCGTAGCGTTCCATCCGTGGCCGGCACAGCGGGTGCTGCCACGGAGGGGAGACGTCTGTGTACCGGCAGGGCGATGTACTGATCGTGGCGTTGGACGAGTCGGAGGTGCCCGCGCCCTTCCTCGACGCGACGGGTGAACTGCGCGACGGGCGGGGGCGGCTGGTGCTGGCGCTGGGTGAGGTCACCGGGCACGCCCATGCGGTGCAGGGGCCGGGCCGGCTGATGCGTGAGGCCGGGCCGTTCGGCCCGATGCTGCTCCATCTCCCCGACGGGGGGCGGGTGGTGCACGAGGAGCACGCGGCGATAGGACTGCCGAAGGGCTGGTTCCGCGTGGTGCGCCAGCGGGAGTACGCACCGGGGGCCGTCCGCATGGTCGCGGACTGACCGTCGCGACGGTGGACGCGATGGTGACGCGGTACCGCGATGGAGCCGGGCGAGCGAGCCCGGTGCGGGTGAACGAGATCGATGTGGACGACGCGGTGACGCGCGTACCAGCAGACCAGGACAGGGGACGGGGAACACCGATGCAGTACGTGAACGCATGGCGGGCCGTGGCGGCGGCGACGGGCGCGGCCGACCGGGGAGCCGCCGAGGACGGGGTGCGGCTCGCCTATCGCAGCGCCGGCCTTGCCGAGCCGGAGCGCATCATCTGGGCGGACTCGCCCAGAGCGGCCGTCGAGGTGGTCGAGAAGCTCGTCGACGCGGGGTGCTCGGTGCGCGAGGACGTCCGCACCCGCCCCTGGGCGGAGGAGCGTCGCCGGATGTACGACGAACTGGGCCCGGCCGGCTGGTCCGCACTGTGGTCCGCCACCGGGGCACAGCTGTGGGAGACCACGGCCGCGCTGGCCGATCGCATACGTGCCGGGGTCGTGGCGGAGTTCGCCGTGCGGCCCGAGGACGAGTCGGCCGTGCGCCTGCTCCTGCTGGACGCGGTCCTCGGCCAGCACGACGCGGCATGGCTCGCCGCCTTCGACGGCCGGGGCGACCGGCTGACCGGACTGGCCGAGGTCGCCAGGAACGCCGGCTGGTGGTGGCCCTACGAGCGCGCCGTGGTGATCAGTGAACGACCCGTGGCACTCCACCGGGACGAGGCCGGCCGGCTCGACCGGGGCGACGGGCCTGCCCTCGCCTACCGTGACGGTTTCGCACTGCACGCCTGGCGCGGCATGCCCGTGCCGGCTGAATTCCTCGACGGACTGGCGTCCTTGACCCCCGACCGGATACGGGCCGAGGAGAACGCGGAGCTGCGCCGCGTGATGCTGGAGTACTACGGGTACGACCGCTACCTCACCGAATCCGGCGCCGAGCCGGTGCACCGTGACGAGACCGGCATCCTCTGGCGGATCGCGCTGGACGGCGACGAGGACGTCGTGATGGTCGAGGTGGTCAATTCGACCCCGGAGCCGGACGGGACCAGCCGCACGTACTGGCTGCGGGTGCCGCCGCGGACCAGGACGGCCAAGGAGGGGGTGGCCTGGACCTTCGGTCTGGACGGTGATGTCTACGCCCCGGTGCGCCAGACCTGACCGGGGTCGTTCGCCCGTACCTCGGCGGCCCGTACCTCGGTGGCCCGTTCCCTGCGGTCTGCGGTCTGCGGTCCTCGCTCTTCGGTTTGCGGTCCGGGACCTGCGGGGTGACCGGTCAGGCCGTCAGCGCCGCGTGCTCGATGCCGAGTTCGCGGGCGAGCGCCTCCTCGGTCCACTGCAGCATCGTCGCCCGGGAGAGCGGACCCGCGTACGACGTCATCTGGACGGCCAAGCCGTCCAGGAGCGCGGTCAGCCGCCAGGCCACGGACATCGGGTCGTCGCAGTGGAACTCGCCGGCGGCGGCGCCCTCCTCGATCACCTCGGCCAGCTCCGCCTTCCACTGCTGGTCGAGATCGCCTGCCACCTCGCGCAGCACAGGATCGCGCAGGGAGGCCGCCCATCCCTCGATCCACAACCGCCAGCCCTTGGCCTGGCCCGTCGGTGCGTACCAGCGCACAGCCGCCCGCAGCCGCCGCACCGCGCTGGTGCGGCGGGTCAGCAGCCTGCGCAGATGGGCCAGATCGGCCTCCGCGGCGTACGCGAACGCTGCCGCCACCAGCTTCTCCTTGGTGGAGAAGTGATAGAGCACCAGCGCGTTGCTCACGCCGAGGACCGAGGCGACGTCGGCGATCCGTATCGCGGAGACACCCCGCACCTCGATCTGTTCGACAGCAGCGCGCAGAAGCTCCTCGCGTCGCTCCGCCACGCTCAGTCGTACCCTCGCCACGCACTCACCCTAACCAATGCGCCCGAACGGGCAGCGGACCGCCCGCGCCCCTACCGGTACCAACCGAACCGCTCCGCCATCACCGGCAGTCGTTCCGAGACGATCGCGTGCGCGGCCGCCCGCGGCGTGCAGCCGTCGGCCTCCGCCCGGGACAGCATCCGGTCGATCAGGGCCCGCATCGCGCGGCGGGTGTGCGTGAACGCCTCGTCCGCGTCCGTCCCGATGTCTCCGAACAGTGTCCACCACCACCACGCGTTCGTACCGGAGTTGACGACCACGTCGGGCAACACCGTGATCCCGCGCCGACGGAGCAGCTCCTCCGCCTCGGGAAGTACCGGCATGTTGGCCGCCTCGATCACCCAACGGGACGTGATCAAGGCCTGGTTCCCCGCGTCCACGGCGTACGAGACGGCCGCCGGGACCAGCACCTCGGCGTCCGCCGCCAGCCACGCGTCGGGGGGCAGCTCGCGGTCCCCGGCCCGCAACGCGCCGCGGTCCACCGTCCCGTAGGCGTCCCGCGCGGCGAGCAGCGCCTCGACGTCCAGGCCCGCCGGGTTGCCGATCGTCCCCTTGACGTCGGCGACCGCGACGACCGTGAGCCCCGCCCGGGACAGGAAGCGTGCCGTCGCGCCGCCCATGGTTCCCAGGCCCTGTACGGACACCCGCGCGTCGCCGTACGCGACTCCCGCCCGGTCCAGTGCGGCGAGCGCGGACTCCGCGACCCCGCACCCTCCGACCAGCTCGTCCAGCCCGATCCCGTCCACCGTGACGGCGAACGCGTCCGCGAGCCGCCGCCGGGCCGCCGCCTCGTCGTCCAGGAGCGGATAGACCGCCTGGATCGTGGAGACCAGCCCCGCCTCGTCCGCGGCACGGTCGACGAGGTCCTGGGTCAGCCCGAGATCCTCGCCGGTCGTCCAGACGCTCTCGATGTAGGGGCGCATCGCCCGCAGATAGCGGAGCAGCACCCCGTACGCCTCGGGGGCGCGTGGATCGAGGTCGATGCCGCCCTTCGCGCCGCCCAGCGGGACGTATGCCGCCCCGGTGTCCTCGGCGTCGAAGTGCAGAGCCTCCTTCATGGTCATGCCACGGGCCAGACCCGCCACCTCTTCGAGGGTGCACCCCTGCCGCATCCGCAGTCCGCCACTGGACACCCCACGCACCAGGCGGTCCACGACCAGGTACCCCCGGGTGCCGGTGACGTGGTCCGTCCAGGTCAGAGAGATATGAGGGGCAGGGGAAGCGGGCGTCATCACACATGGCTCCTGGGGCGGTCCTACTGAACAGTCGGTCAGTATCTGGAGAGGGCGGCACGCCTGTCAAAGAGCTTTCCGCCGGCCGGACGAGGAGCGCACCGGAGTCGGCGAAGGACAGAAGGTCACGGTCGGACGCCGGGTCGACGCCTTCGGACGGTTCTCACCCCGAGCGACGGACGGGTGACCCCCGGATGTGACATTCACGGGCACCGGATGCGGAATCCTGCGGTCGGTACGGACGTTGGAGTCGGCATGACGGCCATCGAACGCGGGCACGAAGCGCTGCTCCGACTCATCGGCGAGCACGACGGCGGGGTGCTCGTCACCCTCAGGCGGGACGGCAGGCCCCAGCTGTCCAACGTGAACCACGCCTACTACCCCGACGAAGGGGTGATCCGGGTGTCCATCACCGAGGGCCGGGCCAAGACGCGCAATCTCCGTCGCGATCCGCGGGCGAGCTACCACGTGACCAGCGACGACCGGTGGGCCTGGACCGTCGTCGACGCCACGGCCGAACTGACCCCGCCCGCCGCCGAGCGCGACGACGCGACCGTGGAACAACTGATCACGCTCTACCGGGACGTCAAGGGCGAGCACCCCGACTGGGACGACTACCGACGCGCGATGGTCGAGGACGGCAGGGTCCTCCTGACGCTGCGGATCGAGCACGTGTACGGCCAGCCGCGTGCCTGACGTGCATGTGCCCGGTGCGGGGCGCGCTCGGCGTTGCTCCGTTCACCGTCGAGCTCTCGCCCGTCCCCACCTCCCGACCATAATGAGACGACACCGACTCCCTCAGGAGATGTTGTGACCGGCGCAGACAATCAGCCTTCGCTCCGTACGCGACTTCGTTCGCTGCGCCCCGACGCCTTCGGAGCGGATCCGGCCGGTGCGCGCATGGAGCGCATCCGCCGCTCGCCGAATTTCGCCGACGGGGTCTTCCGGAATCCGGAGGGGGCACGCACCAGGCCCTCCGGTTCCATGCTCGAATTCGCCAAGGTGTACTTCCAGCGGGAGCAGCGGGCCCGCAGGTCGCCGGCCGGTACCGTGCCCGTGCACGCCACCACCGTCGCCGACCTCGCCCGCCCGCCCGCGACGGGTCTGCGGCTGACCTGGATGGGACACTCCAGCGTGCTCGCCGAGATCGACGGCCGACGGGTGCTCTTCGACCCCGTCTGGGGCGAGCGCTGTTCGCCCTTCGCCTTCGCCGGGCCCAAGCGGCTGCATCCCGTGCCGCTGCCGCTGGCCGCGCTCGGGGCCGTCGACGTCGTCGTGATCTCCCACGACCACTACGACCACCTCGACCTGCCCACGGTCAGGGCCCTGGCCGGGACGGACACCGTCTTCGCCGTGCCGCTCGGGGTCGGAGCCCATCTCGAGCGGTGGGGCGTGCCCCTCGACAGGATCCACGAACTCGACTGGAACGAGACCGTACGGATCGCCGGGATCAGCCTCACCGCCACCCCGGCGCGCCATTTCTGCGGGCGCGGCCTGCGCAACCAGCAGCACACGCTCTGGGCGTCATGGGCCGTCGCGGGCCCGGAGCACCGGATCTACCACAGCGGTGACACCGGCTACTTCTCCGGCTTCAAGGACATCGGCTCCGAACACGGACCCTTCGACGCGACCATGATCCAGGTCGGCGCCTACTCGGAGTACTGGCCGGACATCCACATGACGCCCGCCGAGGGGGTCCGGGCCCATCTCGACCTGCAGGGAGGCCGGCCGCACGGTGTGCTGCTGCCGATCCACTGGGGCACCTTCAACCTGGCTCCGCACGCCTGGGCGGAGCCGGGGGAGTGGATGAAGGACGCCGCCGACGAGGTGGGGCAGACGGCTGTCTTCCCCCTCCCGGGCGAGCCCTTCGAGCCGGCGGGCAAGCCGCCCACGGACCCGTGGTGGCGTGCGGTGTCGGCACCGATCGCGCACCCGTGGCGTCTTTCCGAGGTGACGGAGGCGGCACCGGTCCATCGGGAAGAAGTCGACCTGGCCGGCGAGCGGTAAGTGAGGGCGGGCGAGGCCCGAGCCGACCCGCTCGCCCGGGTGCCGGGGGTGGCTCGCCCGGGGGCGGGTAGCACGTTGCGCGGGGGAGGGGAGGGAGCGTACGAGGGCGGCCGTCGACGGCACCCCTCGACGGGCACCCGGCGGTGCGCTTCTTCCCCCTGAGCTCCGTGCGGGTTCCGGCGCGCGCATGCGGGCCGGGCACCGGCGACCCGAATCGCCGTCCCGTATCCGTGTCGGCCGTCCCGTATCCGTGTGGCCCCGAACGGCGGTTTCGGGGCCACACGCGGGTGTGGGCCCACGGTCGATCCGCCGCGGGGTAGGGGCGAGCCGCCCGCGCGCCCGGCTCCACGGGTGCACTGTCCGCGTGTGCGCCAGCAGTTGCGGGGATCGGCGTTCTACCGTTCTCCGATGCGATCTGTCCCCTGGTGGGTCCTGTTCTCCTCGGTATGCGCTCCGATCCTGCTCATCGGAGGCTGGTCGGTCTCGGCGCAGTTGCACGGGCCCGGCTACGATCCGGCCTCGGCGACGATCAGTGTCCTTGCCGCCGACGGGGCCGGCGGGTACTGGGTGATGACGTCGGCCGTGCTCGCGCTGGGTGCCTGTTACGTGATCACCGCCTGCGGGCTGCGCCCCGCCGCCTTCTTCGGACGCCTGGCGCTGGCGGGCGGCGGAGTCTCGGCCATACTGCTCGCGCTGTTCCCTGCGCCGAGCAGCGGCGGCTCGTTCGCGCACGGTGCGGTGGTGGCGTTGGGATTCTCGCTGCTGGCGGTCTGGCCGGTCCTGGCCGTGCGGCGCGGCCCCGTTGACCTGCGGCGCCCGCCGGGGCGGGTGGCCCCGGCGGGCGCAAGGGAGGCGCCGTGGGGTCTGCGGCCCGGGCCGTCCGTCGGAGCGTCCGTGCTGATGTGGCTCGGCGGGGCGTGGTTCCTGCTCGCTCTCTTCCTGCTCGACACCGCCGGAGCCGCCGAGCGCGTCATCACCTTCGCCCAGGCCTTCTGGCCCCTCGTCGTGGTCGTCTCCTGCGCCCGGTACTGACTTCTGCCCCGCTGTCGTGGCGCAGGCACGTGCCGCTCACCCCGGCGCTCCTCGGCCGGACGGACGAGCCGGGCCGGCCGAGGAGGCCGTCGGGTCCCGCTGAAACGATGACCGTCAGGGGACCTGCACCCAGTCGAGTGTGCGTTCCACGGCCCTCTTCCAGCCCGCGTACCCGTCCGCGCGCTGTTCGTCGGACCACTGGGGGGACCACCGTTCGGACTCGTTCCAGTGGGTGCGCAGTTCGTCGGTGTCCCGCCAGAAGCCCGTGGCCAGCCCGGCCGCGTAGGCGGCGCCGAGCGCGGTCGTCTCCGCGACGACGGGCCGGCTGACCGGGACGCCGAGGATGTCGGCCTGGATCTGCATGCAGAGGTTGTTGGCCGTGACACCGCCGTCGACCTTGAGCACGTCGAGGTGGACGCCGGAGTCCTGCTCCATGGCCTCCACCACATCGCGGCTCTGGTAGCAGATGGCCTCCAGGGTCGCCCGCGCCAGGTGGCCGTTGTCGTTGTACCTGGCCAGCCCGACGATCGCGCCCCGCGCGTCGGAGCGCCAGTAGGGGGCGAACAGGCCCGAGAACGCCGGGACGAAGTACATGCCGCCGTTGTCGTCGACCGTACGGGCGAGCACTTCGCTCTCCGCCGCATTCTTGATGATCTTCATCTGGTCGCGCAGCCACTGCACCGCGGAGCCGGTCACCGCGATGGAACCCTCCAGCGCGTAGACCACGGGGCTGTCACCGAACTGGTAGGCCACGGTGGTGAGGAGACCGTGCTGGGAGCGGACCAGTTCCGTGCCGGTGTTGAGCACCAGGAAGTTGCCCGTGCCGTAGGTGTTCTTGGCCTCGCCGGGAGAGAAGCAGACCTGCCCGACGGTGGCCGCCTGCTGGTCGCCGAGCACCCCTCCGATCGGAATGGCGGCGCGCAGCGGCCGGGAGGTGCGGGTCGCGCCGTAGGCCTCCGGGTGCGACGAGGGGTTGATGGTGGGCAGCATCGCCCGGGGGATGCCGAAGAAGCCGAGGAGCTCGTCGTCCCAGTCGAGGGTCTCCAGGTTCATCAGCATGGTGCGGCTCGCGTTGGTCACGTCGGTGGCGTGGATACCGCCGTCGGGGCCGCCGGTCAGATTCCACAGCACCCAGGCGTCCGTGTTGCCGAAGACCGCGTGGCCCGCCTCGGCCGCTTCCCGTACGCCGTCGACGTTCTCCAGGATCCACTGGATCTTTCCGGCGGAGAAGTACGTCGCCGGAGGCAGGCCCGCCTTGCGGCGGATGACATCGCCGCGCCCCGAGCGTTCGAGGTTCGCCGCGATGGTGTCCGTGCGGGTGTCCTGCCACACGATGGCGTTGTAGTAGGGCTGTCCGTTGCGCCGGTCCCATACCACTGTGGTCTCGCGCTGGTTGGTGATCCCGATGGCCACCAGGTCGCTCGGCGACAGACCGCCGTACCGCAGGGCGTTCTGCATCACCGAGTTGGTGCGCTCCCAGATCTCCACCGGATCGTGTTCCACCCAGCCGGAGCGGGGCAGGATCTGGGCGTGTTCCAGCTGGTGTTTGGCGACTTCGTTGCCGCCGTGGTCGAAGATCATGAATCGGGTGCTGGTGGTTCCCTGATCCACCGCGCCGATGAAATCCGCCATGATGTGCCGCCTCTCGGCCGGTGTCGTCAGTCCTTGGGGGCCGGGACACGTCCCGGCGGCTCGGGTGCCGCGGACGGCAGGAACCGGCCGACGAGACCCTTGTAGAGTCCGGCGCCGAGCAGGCCGCCGACCAGGGGGCCCACGATGGGTACCCAGAAGTAGAGGTTTCCGTACTGGTCCCGCCACGCTCCGCCGTAGCCGGTGATGAAGCTCGCCAGCCGGGGGCCGAAGTCCCGGGCGGGGTTGATCGCGTATCCCGCGTTGGTTCCCCAGGCCATCCCGATCGCGACCACGACCAGGCCGATGACGAATGGCCCCAGGTTCGCGCCCGGAGGAGTGTTCAGCATGTCGGTGATGGCCATGATGAGCAGCAACAGGATGGCGGTCCCGATGACCTGGTCGCGGAACGCGCCCCATTCGTGAACCGGTAGAGCGGGGTTGCCGTTGGCGGGGAGTGTGGAGAACACCGTCTGCGTCTTGACCGTGTGTCCGGGGTCGGCCTTCGCCAGTGCCTCGCTGTAGTTCCACCGGACGAGGAGAGCGGCGACGAAGGCACCGGCCGTCTGGGCCAGGGCGTAGGGAGCGACCTTGCTCCACGGGAACCCCTTGAACGCCGCGAGTGAGAGGGTCACCGCGGGATTGAGATGCGCACCGCTCAGCCGGGCCGCCACATAGACACCCAGGGTGACGCCCAGACCCCACGCCCAGGCGATGCTGTCGTGGTCCCCGAGACCGCCGGGTGGATCCGTCAGAGCACCGCCCGCCGCCACCTGGGCCACCACACCGCATCCGAAGAGGATGAGGATCATCGTGCCCACGAACTCGGCCGACAACTCGCCCAGCAATTCCGATCCTGCACGCCTTCCAGCCATGGAAGCTCGCCCTCCGCCGGCTGAACCGGCCGTCGACTACCCCCGCGATATGAGCAGGCTAAAGCGCATCCGAGAAGGGTGCATATCAGGGCGAATCTCTTCCGGTGGCCGCCTGCCGGCCGACGGCACCCGAGAGCGTGCGGCAGGTGAGCCGGCGCGCGGCACCTCGGAGAAGCCTCGATCCCGCCGCTTCCGAGACGACGAGCGCCGACACCGCGCGGAGCCGGCGTACGACGACCCACGCGCGGCCCGCGTCCGCTGAGCCGGCTGCCACCGGCCGTGACGGGTCCTCCGGCTCACCCGCACGGGTGCTCCGACCTAGTCGGCCCGCCCTTCCGGGGCCGGAGCCCGCCCGAAAGCGGCGCCCCGTGCCGGTGCGCTCCACGGACGCCCGGCGGCCCGGCCGGGCCGCAGTGCCCACCACCCGGCCGATACGCTCCGCGAGTTGCCGTTTGCGCATCGTCACCCGCACCATGGAGTTCGCGTCCGGAGGCCGGCCCGTCCCGCCTCCGGACCGGGGACGGAAGGAGTGCGGCGTATGGCCGGGTACTTCGAGAACGGCCCCGGTGACCTTGTCCCCGACGCGCTGTCCGGCTTCGCCCGTGCCCATGCGGACCTCGTGGCCCACGACCCCGTCGACGGATTCTTCACCGCCCGGCACAGTTCTGCGGCACGGCGGGTGGGTCTCCTCTCGGGCGGCGGCTCGGGACACGAGCCGCTGCACGCCGGATACGTCGGCGCGGGCATGCTCGACGCCGCCTGCCCCGGCAGGGTGTTCGCCTCCCCCCACAACCGGCAGATCTTCCGGGCCTCCGGCGCGGTCGCGGGCCCGGAAGGCGTGCTACACATCGTCAAGAACTACACGGGTGACCGGATCAACTTCGGTATCGCGGCCGAGCGGCTCGCCGACGCAGGGATCGCCTGCGCGCGCGTGCTCGTCGACGACGATCTGGCCTCCGACTCCGAGGGAGTCGCCGCCGGGCGCCGTGGCACGGGCGCCACGATGCTGGTGGAAAAGGTCCTGGGCGGCGCCGCGGACACCGGCATGGGACTCGACGCGCTGGCGGAACTCGGCACCGCCGTGACCAGCCGGTGCCGGACACTCGCCGCCGCCTCCGCCGCCCACCACGCACCGGCCACCGGCGAGCCGGCGTTCGGGCTGCTGCCCGGCGAACTGGAGTACGGGGTAGGAATCCACGGTGAACGTGCCGACCGCACCAGGAGTCAGGGGCGTGTGGGGGCGTTGGTGGAGGACATGGCGGGCGCTCTGCTGGACGCGCTGCGCCCCGGGCCGGACGATCCGGTCGTCGCCCTCGTCAATGGGCTGGGCTCGGTCACCTCTCTGGAGCTGTACGGCATCTTCGGCGAACTGGGCCGGGTCCTCGACGCCCGGCGGGTGCGGCTCGCCCGTCACCTCGTCGGCAACTACGTCACGGCGCTCGACATGCGGGGCTTCTCCCTGACTCTCATGGTCGCCGACGGCGACACGCTGGACTTCTACGATGCGCCGGTCCGTACCCCGGCGTTGAGCTGGTGAGCGAGAGGCTCCCGGCGGACCGGGGCCCGTCGGGCTGTCACAGACCGTCGGACCGGGTTTCGTCGGGCCGTGACAGGAGCAGGAGGACCGCCTCATGACGACCGACACCTTCGACGGCTTGCGGACCCACGACTGGATGCGCCGCTTCGCGGAGTTGGTGTACGCCACCGAGGCCGAGCTGACCGCGCTCGACCAGCAGGCCGGGGACGGCGACTTCGGGACCAACCTCGCTGCCGGTGTCAGTGCCGCCGGGCCGCTGCTCGACCGGATGGGCGGGCCGGTCGGACCGGCGGAGCCGCTGGGCGCCATGGCTACCGCCTTCCTCGACGAGATCGGGGGAACCAGCGGCCCGCTCTTCGGTCTGCTGTTCCAGGCGTTGAGCAGGGCCGCAGCAGGATCCGGGCCCACTCTGACGACGGCCGCCCTCGCCGAGGGTGCCACCCAGGGTCTGGCCGCGATCCGCCGTGTGGGTGACGCCTCGCCGGGGGACAAGACACTGGTCGACGCGCTGACTCCGGCCGTCGCCGCGTTGCGGGCGGCAGAGGGCGCGTCGCCCGCAACGGCTCTGGCCGCGGCGGCGGACGGCGCGTGGCAGGGGGTGCGGGACACGGCGTCCCTGACGGCGCGCATGGGCCGGGCCAGCTACCTCGGTGAACGGGCGTCGGGCATTCCGGATCCCGGAGCGGTGGGCGTCGCGCTGTTCTTCGCCTCCGCCAACGGCGCCGTACGCGCCCTGGCGCCCGCCCCGGAGCCCGGCTGACCGCACGGCCACCGGCCGCCGCCCCGGCCGGTCACCGACGCTCGCGCCGCCGGTGTTCCCGCACACCCCCGTGCGCCGAAGGGCCTCGGCCGCCCGGACCGCTCTACGCGCCGATCCGGCTCCGGGCCCACCACACCAGCTCACGGTCGGCAAGGCTGGCGACCCACAGGTCGGCCTGCCCCGACTCCGGGCCGGGCGGGCACGGCCCGACGCCGATGACGCGGAGGCCCGCACGGCGGGCCGATTCCATGCCCGTGAGCGAGTCCTCCACCGCCAGTGCCTCTTCGGGCGGAGCGCCGCAGAGGCGGGCGGCCGCTCTGTAGACGTCGGGTTCCGGCTTCGGTCGTACGCCCTCGCCGGCGACCACGACATGACTGAAGGAGCTGAGGAGCCCGGCGCGGTCGAGGCACGACTCCACCACCTCCCGCGGGCAGTTGCTGGCCACGGCGAGCGGGAGGTGGCGTGCTGCCAGCCGGACGAGCGCGGCGGCCCCGGGCATGGTGACAGGGTCCTGGTCGACCAGCGAGGTGAAGGTGGTGAGGAGCGTGGCGGCCAGGTCATCCGCCAGTTCCGGTTTGCCGGTCTCGTCGGCCATGAGCGCGCCGCACTCGGTGTAGTGCACGCCTTTCGCGCGGTCGGCGAATCCGGCCGGTGGCTTGAGGCCGAACATCCGGAACGTGATGTTCCGGGCGTCCTGCCAGTGTCGTTCCGTGTCCATCAGGGTTCCGTCGCAGTCGAAGACGACGGCGGACGGGGACCACGAAAGGATGTTATGAGCTGTCATTGAACTGCCGTTCTCGGAGGTGGCGCCGAACGGTGAGGTGTCGGCGGGTGCCGGGATGGGGGTGATGCACTCGCGAGACAGGGGCGAGCGATGTCGCGCGTTTCGCGACCACGGGGACGTGAAGGAGTGCGCCGATGGCGGACGTCGTTCACCGCTTTCGGCGGGAGCCGAAAACATCGTGACGGTTACGTTAATTTGACGCCCGCAATTACCGCAATCACCAATTCGAGTGCATGAGAAAGTCCCGGTGCCGGGCGGCCGGCGCTCGAGCGGAGGGCCGAGACGGGGATGGCCGTGCCCCGGGACGCGGTCGACGGGCCTGGTGAACGGTGCTTCAGGTCCCTCGTGACGTCGTTCGCGCTGGAGTCGTCACACGCACACGAAACGATTCTCCCCATCGGGGCGGTGGATTGGGTGAACGGTCGGCCGTGCGTGCAGGGGTGACGAATAATAAGATCTTCGCGCGATGCGACTGTGCCCTCCGTGGGGAGGGTCCCGAATCTCCGATCGTGGCGCTAGTACGTGTGAGCGAAGGTGGAACCGACGTGCAGAACAGGGCTCGTGCAACCCGCAAAATGCTGCTGGAATCGGCAGCACATCTCTTTGTCGAACGGGGATATGCGGGAACGAGTGTCAATGACATAAGTGATCACTCGGGGAAAACCAGCGGGGCCATCTATTTCCATTACTCCAGCAAGGAGAATCTGGCCCTGGCCGTGGTCCGGGAGCAGTTCGCCACCTGGCCGCAGATGCTTGCTCCTTATGCCGCGCCCGGAATCCCGCCCCTCGAGAAGCTGGTCGTCCTCAGCTTCGGCATCGCCCGGTCCCTCCGCGAGGACGTCGTGGCGCGGGCGGGCGCCCGGCTGTGGGCGGAACGCCGTGGCATCGAGGCCGCCGTGCCCACGCCGTTCGACGCCTGGGCCCTGGCCGCCACCCGGCTTCTCGCCCAGGCCCGCGCACGGGGTGAACTCGCGGCAGGCGTCGAGCCGTCCGCAGCGGCGGTGGCACTCGTCTGTGCCTTCTTCGGGATCTGCACGCTGACCGACGAACTGCCCGGCGGGCGTCGTGACTGGAGGGAGCTGCTGGACCAGTGGTGGACGCTGATGCTGAACTCCCTGCAGGCGGAACCGGACCCCGCTGCTCTGCTCGCCCGTGCGCGGGCACGGACGCCCGTGCAGCTGTGAGCCCGTGCCCGTGGCCCACTGGAGGGGCACGCCCTCCACGCCCTCAAGTGATCCGGTAGGGGCCCGCGCCGGGACCCGAGATCTTGTCCTGGACATGGCGTGCCTGGCCCGCTGTCCGCGGATACGCTGTCCGGAGCAGGATCCAGAGCCGGAGAGGTCTCGAGCCGGAGCAGGGACCGGCACCGGGGAGCCCGGCACGTGGTGCCGCGGCGGAGACCGTGCCGCCCGCGCGCGCGGCGGCCACTCCCGACGGCGCGGCCCTCGACGGCTCGGCGCACGCCGTCACCTCTCGTTGGAGCGACCGTGCTGCGGGTGCACTTCACACCGGAGGACCTGGCGAGGGTGCGAGTGGCCCCGGGGCCGGACTTCCTCCAGGAGATCGGCGACAGTGTGCAGACCCTCCAAAGCCGGGACGGTGAGCGGGTGTTCGGTGCGTGGCGTCACCGGGTGCGTCCGCGCCTCTCGGGCAGAGGCCGCCGGCGGTCAGCGCCCACTCCGGCCCGGCCGGCCTGCGCCGGGACTCCGGAAGACGGGGTGGCCGCACCGCCTTGTGACGGTCCGGGCGATCACGGCTCTTTGTGGCGAATCCATGACCCGTCTGTGAATCCGATGTGACCAAGTCATGATCGTTGCTGATGAGTTCATGTCGGACATGTGTTCTTGCGCAGGTCTGAAGACCCGTGGCAGAGTCCCGTCCCGCCTCTGTCGATCATGCGAAGTGCATCACTGGTCCCCGGACCGGGGGCGGTGAAGTGGGGTACTTCGCCGCCGCGTGCACGACAACCGACCAGGAGCGGGGGCAACTGGGAGGTCACGAACGCTCGATGAGCGTCGTGCCGCAGGGGGGGACTGGATCGATGGTGGGCTGGGACAGACGGGGCGGCCGAGTGGCGGCCGGGATGACACTGGTGGCGGCATTCACGCTGCTCGGTCCCGGAGCGCTGCCGGCGGGGGAAGCGGTCGCCGCCGCGGGCTGTGCGGGAGCGCAGCACGACTTCAACGGGGACGGGATCCGCGACACGGTCATCGCCGACCCCGAGGCCACGGTCTCGGGCAAGGAACGTGCCGGACAGATCCACATCGTCTACGGGGGCGACAAGGGAACGTTCCTGCTGTCGCAGGACTCCCCGAACGTGTCGGACGGCGCCGAGACCGACGACCGGTTCGGCTTCTCGTACGCCGTGTGCGACGCCAACCTCGACGGCTGCAGCGACATCGCCGTGGGCATCCCGTTCGAGGACATCAACGTGGCGGACGGACCGGTCAAGGACGCGGGACTCGTCCACCTCATCTACGGCTCGCCCACGGGCATCGCCTCCGGAGGGCTCGGCACCATCGGCTTCCGCCAGGGAGCCGACGGAAAGCTCGGCGGCGGATACGAGGCGGAGGACTGGGTCGGATACGCCGTCGCCGCCGGCACATCCGCCAGTGGTATCCCCTTCCTCGTGATCGGAGCCCCCGGAGAGGATGGCGCCGGGGGCAAGGACATGGGGATGTTCCACCACGTCTACGGCACCGGATACAACGTGGCCCACGTCTCGCAGGACTCGGCGGGTGTCTGGGAGGATCCCGAGCCCAACGACCGCTTCGGCGCGTCGATCGCCGCGACGGACCGTCATTTCGTCGTCGGTGCGCCGGGTGAGTCCATCGCCACCACGTCCCAGAACGTGGAGTTCGCCGGAGCCGTCATCGCCTTCCGGCCGTCGATCAACACGGACGGCATCCCGGCCCCGCTCTTCGGCATGGGCCAGGGCCGCAGCGGCAGCGGTGACACGACCGCGCAGGCCGGAGACCAGTACGGCCTCTCGCTGGCCATGGCCCCGTACCGCCCCGCCGGTTCGACCGCGAACAACGACTCGCTTCTCGCAGTCGGCGTACCGGGTGAGGATCTGGCCGACACGGTGGACGCCGGAGCCGTGCACACGTACCACATCAAGGCGGACGGAACCCTTCAGCACCTGAACTGGATCGACCAGAACCAGCCCGAGGTCGAGGGCTCGGCCGAGGCGGGCGACTTCTTCGGACAGCGTCTCGCCGCGGTCAACACCTCTCCGACGGTCACGGGCACCGCCGCCACGATGCGCCTCGCCGTCGCGGCGCCCGGCGAGGAGTCGACCGAGGAGTACCCGGAAGAGGGCGGCGTGCACATCCTCCCGCTGCTCGGTGCCCCGGGCGCCGGTGACAGCTGGATCTCACCCGGCAACGGCATTCCCGCCGTCCGCGCACCCCGGATGCTCACGGGTACGGGTCTCGGCGCGAGCCCGTCGTCGCTGTACGTCGGCATCCCCTACGGCCCCGCCGAGAACAGAGCCGTCCACGCGTTCCCCTGGAACACCCCGAACGGCGGCGCACCCACGCAGAGCCGACGCCCGGGTGAAGGCGGCATACCGGCCGACGGCGTCGCCTTCGGCGCGCAGGTGAGCTGACCGGGGGCGATCGGGCGTACGGCACGCACGTCGTACGCCCGACCCATCGGTGACCGCGGTGCCCCGCGGGCGACGCCGCGACGAACCGCGCACGGCCGCGCAGTCCGCGCACCGCTCCGCCGGGTCACGCACCGGCGCGGAAGGCGGTGCGCCGTCCACATCCGCCACACCCATGCGTGCTGGTCCCCACCGTCATGGGACGGCGGGACCGGCATGCCCGATCCCGCTTCGGGGACCACCGGCCGAACAGCCGGAACGACCAGGGGAGGAACCATTCCTGTGACCAGTCCGATGCGCCCGCCGCGACGCACGGCAAGAGGAAGAACAGCGCTCGCCGCAAGTGCCGTCGTCCTGACCGCATTCGCCCTGGGGTTCGGGCCGGGGGCGCCCTTCACCGCACCCGCCACCGCCCTGGCCGCCGGATGCTCGGGCGTGGACTCCGACTTCAACGGCGACGGCGTCAGGGACACGGTGATCGCCGACCCCGAAGCCGCCGTCAACAACGTTCCGGGGGCCGGCGTGGTCCACATCGTCTACGGAGGCGACAAGGGCAGTGTGCAACTGTCCCAGGAGACGGCCGGTGTCCCGGGAACCGCTGAGCCCGACGACCGGTTCGGCTTCTCGTTCGCCGTCTACGACGCCGACGCCGACGGCTGCAGCGACCTGGCCGTCGGCATCCCGTACGAGGACCTCGACACGGCCCGTGACGCCGGCCTCGTCCAGATCGTCTACGGCTCGGCCGCCGGGCCCGGCGGCGGTAAGGCGGTCAGGGAGCACCTCCAGGGCGCGACCGCGTCGCTCGGCGGAGGTCCGGAGACGGGCGACTGGGTCGGTTACGCCCTGGCAGGCGGGAAGACCGCGGCGGGAAGCTCGTACCTGCTGATCGGCGCCCCCGGCGAAGCACTCGGCACGATCGAGGACGCCGGCGTCTTCTACTACCTCTCCGCCGACGCGGCGACCGCCGTGGGCAACAACCAGGACACCACCACCGCCGGGCCGGTACCGGGGGAGATGGAGGTGGACGACCGCTTCGGCTCGTCGTTCGCGGCCACCCCGACCCACTTCGCCGTGGGAGCACCGGGAGAGGCGATAGGCACCGTGCCGTTCGCCGGAGGAGTCGCCGTCTTCAGCCACACCCTCGTCTCCGGCCTCCCCAAGCCGCTGGTCGGCCTGGCCCAGGACCAGGACGTCATCCAGGGAGCCGAGGAGGCGGGTGACGGTTTCGGCACCGCGCTCGCCATGGTCCCCTACCGGCCCTCGGGGGCCACCTCGACGACCGAGTCCCTGCTCGCCGTCGGTGTCCCCGGCGAGGACCTGTCCACGACGGTCGACGCGGGGGCCGTCCAGGTCTTCCGGGTCACGGCCTCCGGGACCTTCACGCAGGTCTACTGGCTCGACCAGAACACGGCGGACGCCGAGGAGGCGACCGAGGCCGGGGACTTCTTCGGGCAGCGCCTCGCCGCGGTCAACACCGCCCCCAACAGCACCGCTTCGGCCACCACCGTCCGGCTGGCGGTCGGCGTGCCGGGCGAGGAGTCCTCCGAGGAGCACATGGAGAAGGGCGGCGTGCAGATCTTCCCGCTCGTCGGCGCGGCCGGTGCCTCCGACACCTGGATCGACCCGGGCTGGGGCATCCCCGGAGAGCCCGCACCCCGGCAGCTCGCCGGAATGAGCCTGGGCGCCACCCCGTCCGCCCTGTACGTGGGCATGCCCTACGGGCCCGCCGCGGAACACGCCGTCCACTCCTTCAGCTGGAACGTGGCGTCCGGCGGCACGCCCACCCGCACCTTCAAACCCGGTTGGGACGGCGTCCCCACGGGCGACGTCGCGTTCGGAGCCGTGGCCCGTTGATGAACGACCTGGAGAACAGACACATGTCCAGACGCATACGACGCGGCCCTGTGCTGCGCGGCGCGCTCGCCGCGGTGGTGGCCGGCGCGGTCATGACCGGGATCCTGAGCGCCCAGTCGGAGGGCCCCGCCCCCGAGGCGGCACCCGATCCCTCGATCGCCGCCGCGGGCAAGCCGGTGCAGACCGAGGCCGAGGCACTGACCGTCGCCAAGAAGAGCGGCCAGAAGGTCGAGATCCTCGGCATGCGCACCTCGCGCCGTGAGATCTACGCCGAACCGAACGGCACCTTCACGGCCCGCGAGTACACCGACCCCGTCCGTACCTTCCAGGCAGGCACGTGGGTCGACATCGACCGCACACTCGTACGGCACGCCGACGGGACGGTCTCACCGAAGGCCGCGGCGGTCGCGCTGTCCTTCTCGGACGGCACCGCCGGCGAGCCGTTCGTCACGATGAACCAGGCGGGCCGCGAGATGGCCCTCACCTGGCCGTACGGGAAGCTGCCCGCCCCCTCGCTCGAAGGCGACACGGCCACGTACAAGGAGGCGCTGCCCGGTGTCGACCTCACGGTGCGCGCCGAGGCGGACGGCTTCGGCCACCTCCTCGTCGTCAAGACCCCCGAGGCCGCGGCCGACCCGCGGCTGGCCCGGCTCGACCTGGGTCTGAGGACCGACGGACTCAAGGTCGAGGAGGACGCCTCCGGCGCCATCAGGGCCGAGGACGCGGCCGTCGGCGGAACCGTCTTCGAGGCCGGCAAGCCCGTCATGTGGGACTCGGCCGCGGTGAAGGAAGCCGCAGCCAGGGCCCAGGGACCCAAGGCCGTGTCGAAGGCACTCGCCGCCGCGGCCGCCGACGCCGCGCCCGCCCCGGCGGTCGCGCCGAAGGCGGCCCTGGCCGGTCCCGGCGGCGGCGGCCGTACCTCGCCGCTGGGCATCGAGGTGGGCAAGGGCAAGCTGTCCCTCGTCCCCGACCAGAAGCTGCTCCGGGGCGACGACACCGTCTTCCCGGTCGTCATCGACCCGATCCAGCGCACCACCTCGCGCACCGCGTGGACCGGCGTGATGTCCGGCATGCCGAGCGAACAGGACTGGAAGTACTCCGGCAGCGCGGGCGTCGGCAAGTGCCCCACCGACTACAGCCCGGTGTCCTGCAACGGCGTGGGGGTGCGCCGGACGCTCTTCACGATGCCCATGTCGTTCTACAAGGGCAAGCAGATCCTCGGCGCGACGTTCTCCGCACGCGTCGAGCACATCTACAGCGCCTCGCCGACCGCCGAACCGATCCGGCTGTACCGCATCGGCGGCAAGAACTACAGCATCACCTCCTCCTCCAGCTGGTCCAACACCTCGGACGACTGGACCGACCACATCGGTACCGTCGACAAGGCCATCTCGCCCACGAGCTGCTCCAGCCAGGCCAACCTGCACTTCGAGGCGGGCGCGAGCGGCGAGCTGACCACCGAGGTCAAGACCGCGGCGGCCGAGGGCTGGTCGTCCATGACGCTGGGTCTGCGGGCCGCCGACGAGTCCCGCCTCCCGGAGTGGAAGCGGGTCTGCGGCAACGCCTACCTGTCGATCAGCTACAACAACCTCCCGCGGAAGATCACGACGCTCTCGCAGAACCCGGGAGGCGTCTGCACCAGCGGCGCCGGCCGCCCGTACTCCGAGGTGCCGCCGCAGCTGCAGGCCGTGGCCAGCGACCCCGACCACGGCAACGGCCTGACCGACAAGGTCAAGGTCGAGTTCAAGGTGGACTGGACGGACCCGGTCACCAAGGAGGCCAAGACCTAC
This sequence comes from Streptomyces clavifer, assembly GCA_014651175.1. Taxonomy (GTDB): domain Bacteria; phylum Actinomycetota; class Actinomycetes; order Streptomycetales; family Streptomycetaceae; genus Streptomyces; species Streptomyces clavifer. The sequence goes on from BMWJ01000018.1 coordinate 32,342, forward strand.
TCGTACCTCACTCCGTCCTGGCTCGCGCCCACGTCCGGAACCAAGTTCACCCACACGGTGAAGTCGTCGATCCCGCAGAACACCGTCATCTACTGGAGCGCCCGCGCCTACGACGGTGACGGATACGGCCCCTGGAGCTACGACGGCGACTCCGTGCGCTGCGAGTTCATGTTCGACAAGACGCTGCCGGGCAAGCCGAACGTACTGTCCAAGCAGTACCCGTCCGACTCCGTCTACCACGACGGCGTCGGCACCTACGGCTCCTTCACCTTCGCGCCGAACCCGAACGACTCGGTGCCGGACACCGGCATCGTGAAGTACCGGTACGCGTTCGACGGCACCGCCACCCCGGCCACCACGGTCGACGCCGCCACACCCGGCGGGCCCGCCACTGTGAACTGGATGCCCACCCGGTCCGGACGGCACTGGGTCGACGTCATCGCCGTCGACAAGGCGGAGAACCCGAGCACCAAGGCGCACTACGAGTTCCTGGTGACCGAGGGCACCCCGGTCGCCGGCCAGTGGAACCTCGCCGACGAACCGTCGAGCACCGAAGCCCACGACGAGACAGGGGCGTTCTCCGCGAACACCGGCACCGGAGTCACCTTCGGTGTGGAGGGCCCCGGCGGCAAGGCCGACTCGGCCGCCCGCTTCGACGGCACCGGCGCCGCGTACGCCGACGTCAACGAGACGGTGCTGGACTCCTCCGAGAGCTTCAGCGTCAGCGCCTGGGTCCGCCCGAACGGCACCCCCACGCGAGACATGGCGGTCGTCAGCCAGGACGGCACCGGCGAGCCCGGATTCACCCTCGGCTACGACCACGTCGCCGGCACCTGGGCGTTCTCCGTACCGGTGACCGACGTCGACACCCTCGGGCAGTGGAAGGCCGTCGCCACCGGCGTCAGCGTGGTCCCCGACCAGTGGGTGCTGCTGACCGGCGTCTACGACGCGGCCAAGTCCGAGCTGCGCCTCTACATCAACAAGGACTCCAAGGGCACCGCCTCCCGCCGCTCGCTGTGGAAGTCGTACGGACCGCTCCAGATCGGCCGGACCACGGCCAAGAGCGGCTACCGGGACAACTTCTCCGGTGACCTCGCCGAGGTACGTGTCTTCGACCGCGTCCTGCCCGCCGCCCAGGTGGCGGAGATGATGACGGTCAAGCCGAACCGCATGAACTACTGGCAGCTCGACGCTGCCACCGCAGGCGCCTCCGCGGACACCGGCAGCGGTCAGAAGCTGACCCTCGCCGGCAACGCCTCGATCTACAACGCGCCCACGGACGATCCGTACTTCGAGGGCCCGTACCCGATGGTCGGCGCGGGGCACCTGGTGCTCGACGGTGACGGGGACTACGCGTCCACGGCCACCGCTCCCGTCACCGGCGCGGCCAGCTTCACCGCGACGGCCCGCGTGCAGCTCACCACGCTGGACGCGACCGTGCCGCAGACGGTTCTCTCGCTGCCCGGCGCGGCCGCCAACCGGCTCGCGGTCCGCTACCGGCCCGCCGCCGACGCGGAGTCCTCCTCGACGTGGGAACTGGCGGTCGCCGAGTCCGACTCGGCGTCGGCGACGGTGAAGACCTTCACCGACGACCAGACGCTCCCGGACGTCGACATGGCCGGTCAGCACCTCGCCGTGGTCTACGACGCGTTCGCCAACGAGATCCGGCTGTACGTGGCCGGTCAGCTGGCCGACATCGCGCACGGCACCGACGACACCCTCTGGGGCGCCACCGGGGCACTGCAGGTGGGCCGTTCGGCCCTCGGCGGCGGCAGCGAGTACTTCGCGGGCGCCATCGACGAGGTCCGCGTGTACAGCGGGGCCGCCGACCGGACCGCGATCCAGCAGATGGCCAACGGGACACCGCTCCCGAACATGTGATCCCCCCGGGCGGGTGTGCCGGTTCCCAGCGGAACCGGCACACCCGCCCGCTTCAGTCCCATCCCTCACTACGTGCGGAGACACGTGATGGCATTCAGAGGCCGGTTGTTGAACCGGCGCCTACCCGGGCGGTTGCTCATGGCGACCGCCCTGGGAATCACCCTCGCCCTGACCGGCAGCACAGTCCAGGCCGTGCCGTCGGCGCCGGGTCAGGAAGGACGCGGAAGGCCTGGTGTCCAGGACTTCGGCGATCCCGTGGAAGGTAAGGACGCGCAGGCGAAGAAGCGCCCTGCCGACGAGGCGAGGAAGGCCGCCGTCAAGCGGCTGGACGAGGTTGTCTGGCCGGCCGGCGGCAGCGCGAAGGTCGCCGTGGCCACCACGTCCCCCGTGGAGGAGACCGTCGGCGGGCTGCCCGTCGCGGTCACCGCGATCACGTCCAAGACGTCCAAGAAGACCGTGCAGCCGGCCGGTCCGGCCGAGGTCGAGGTCGCCGTACTGCCCGCGAAGCGGGCGGCGGCCATCGGCGCCGGCGCGCTGATGCACGTCGAGCGCACGGACGCGGCGGTGAAGGCCGCGAAGGTCCGCCTCTCCGTGGACTACGCGAAGTTCGCCGACGCGTACGGCGGCGACTACGGGGCCCGCCTGCAGCTCGTCCAGCTCCCCGCCTGTGCGGCCGTGGCGACCCCCGGCAGCAAGGCCTGCCCGGAGCAGGCCAGGCCCCTCGCCACGGTGAACGACGCCGAGGACCGCACCGTCTCGGCCGACGTCCAGGCCACCGCGGCACCCGCCTCGGCCATGACGGCGAAGGCCGCTCCGAGTGCGGCACCGCTCGTCGCCCTCGCCGCGGGCCCGTCCTCCGCCCAGGGCAGCTACAAGGCGACCGCGCTCGCCCCGTCCGCGAGCTGGAGCGTCGCCAACTCGTCCGGAGGCTTCAGCTGGAGCTATCCGCTGCGCACGGTCCCCACACCGGGTGGACAGTCGCCGAGCATCGGGCTGGGCTACTCCTCGCAGTCCGCCGACGGCCGCACCTCGGTGACCAACAACCAGGGCTCCTGGGTCGGTGAGGGCTTCTCGTACGACCCGGGGTACATCGAGCGCCGCTACAAGCCGTGTTCCGACGACGGGCACTCCACGTCGGCCGAGCAGTGCTGGGCCTTCGACAACGCCACGATCATGCTCAACGGCAGCTCGTCCGAACTCATCAAGGACGACGAGACCGGTGACTGGAAGTTCTCGTCCGACGACGGCACCAAGGTCGAGAAGCTGACCGGGGCGACGAACGGCGACAACGACGGCGAGCACTGGAAGGTCACCACCGCCGACGGCACGGAGTACTGGTTCGGGCTGAACCGCCTCCCGGGCTGGACCGACGGCAAGGAGACCACGGACTCCACCTGGACCGTGCCCGTCTTCGGCGACGACTCCGGCGAGCCCTGCTACAACGCCACGTTCACCAGCGCCCACTGCAAGCAGGCCTGGCGCTGGAGCCTGGACCACGTCAAGGACACCCACGGCAACGTGATGTCCTACTTCTACGCTCCTGAGACGAACCACTACGCCCTCAACGGCAAGACGGACGTCAACGGCACCGCCTACCACCGCGGCGGCTACCTGAAGCGGGTCGACTACGGCCAGCGCGACGGCCAGGCCTACGCGGCCAAGGCACCCGCCCGCGTCGTGTTCGACGTGGCCGAACGCTGCCTGCCCACCGACGACTTCGACTGCGCGGAGTCCAAGCGGACCAAGGCGAACGCGAAGTACTGGCCGGACACCCCCGTCGACCAGGAGTGCAAGGCGTCCACCAAGTGCACCGTGGGCCAGACGTTCTGGACCACGAAGCGACTGACGGGCATCACCACCCAGATGCGCAAGAACGCCACCGAGTACCAGGACGTGGACGCGTGGACCTTCACCCACCTGTTCACCGACAACGGTGACGACTCCAAGACCCTCTGGCTGTCGAAGATCGACCACGAGGGCCGGGTCGGCACGGCGGCGAAGCTGCCGACGCTCGAACTCTACGGCGAGCAGCTCGTCAACCGCGTCGACGCCATCGGCGACAACATCGCCCCCTTCCACCGCTTCCGGCTCGCGGCAGTCCTCAGCGAGACGGGTGCGCAGCTGGACGTCAACTACGCGGCGACCGACTGCACCAAGGCCGCCCTGCCCAAGCCGGGCGAGTCGGCCAAGCGCTGCTACCCGGTGAAGTGGGCCCCGCCCGGCACGGTCGAACCGATCACGGACTGGTTCCACAAGTACGTCGTCGCCGAGATCGTCGAGACCGACCGCACGGGAGGCGGCGACAGCCTCGTCACCCGCTACGACTACCAGGGTGACGCGGCCTGGCGCAAGGCGAAGCCGGACGGCATCACGGAGGACAAGTACCTCACGTGGGGCGGCTGGCAGGGCTACGGCAAGGTCAAGGTGACCAGCGGCAGCGCCGACAAGCAGACCTCGCGGATCGACTACACGTATCTGCAGGGCATGGACGGCGACAAGGACCCGGACGGCGGGACCCGTTCGGTGAAGGTCAAGGACTCCACGGGTGCGGAGTACACCTCCTCGGAGGAGTTCACCGGCCACCAGCTGGAGGCCACCACCTACGACGGAACCAAGGCCGTTTCCAGGACGATCAGTACGCCCTGGAAATACACCACGGCCACCCAGACCCGCAGCTGGGGCACCACTCATGCGGTGATCGTGCGTTCCGATGTCGAGCGCGGCTTCAGCCTGCTGTCCGACGGGACCTGGCGCGAGTCGAAGGTCACGACCAAGTACGACACCACGAAGGGCACCGGCCGCGTTGTCGAGGTCGACGATCAGGGCGACGTCTCCACGACCACTGACGACACCTGTGTCCGCACGTGGTACGTCGACAACACCGCCACCAACCTTCTCACCCTGCCCTCGCGCAGCGAGTCGGTAGGCGTCAAGTGCTCGGCCACCCCGGACCGCAAGACACAGGTCCACGCGGACGAGCGCACTTCGTACGACGGCAAGGCGTTCGGTGAGGCCCCGACCAAGGGCGACGCCACGAAGACCGAGCGTCTGACCGCTCACAACGGAACCACGGGCACCTACCAGGTCACCGGCACGACGACCTACGACGCCTTCGGCCGCCCGCTGTCGCAGAAGGATGCGAACCTGGCGGAGACGAAGACCGCGTACACGGACGTCAACGGCCTCATCTCGCAGACCAAGAGCACCAACGCGCTGAACCACGTCACGACCACCGACTACGCCCCCGCGTGGGGCATGTCGGCGGGCCAGACCGACCCGAACGGCAAGCGCACCGACCTGGCCTACGACGGCCTGGGCCGCCTGACCTCGGTCTGGCTCCCGGACCGCGCGAAGACCCAGACCCCGAGCATCAAGTACTCGTACAACGTCCGGCGCGACAAGGTCGTCGCGATCAAGACGGAGAAGATCGAGAACGACGGTTCCTACGGCGCGGAGTACCAGCTGTACGACGGTCTGCTGCGGCCGCGGCAGATTCAGACGGAGGGCCCCGGCGGCACGCGCATGGTTGCCGACTCCTTCTACGACGGCAGCGGCAAGGTCAAGAAGACCAACGCCACGTACAACGCTGCCGGAGTCGCGTCGGACGAGCTGTTGATCGTCCACAACGGCGAGGTCGGTCAGCAGAGTCTGCTGGAGTACGACGGTCTCGGCCGCTCGACTGCACAGATCATGGCGGTCTCCGGTGTCGAGCAGTGGCGCACCACGACGGCGTACGACGGGGAGCGGACGACGGTCGACCCGCCGGCCGGAGGCGTTCCGACCACCACGGTGAACGACGCCTCGGGTAACACCAAGGAGATCTGGCACTACCGGGGGGCCTCCCCGAACCCTCTGTCGGGCTACGACGTCACCAAGTACACGTTCACGCCGAAGAACGAGCTCGAGACGGTCGTCGACGCCAAGGGCAACGTGTGGCGCTACGAGTACGACCAGCTGGGCCGCAAGACGAAGAGCGTGGATCCGGACGCGGGTACGTCGACCACTGAATACGACGCGCTCGACCGTCCCGTCTCGTCCACGGACGGCCGGGGCAAGAAGCTCTCCACGGTCTACGACAAGCTCGGCCGTACCCTGTCCACCTGGGAAGGCGAGCCCACCACGGGCACCAGGCTCACGGAGACCCGATACGACAAGGCCGGTCTGCTGGGCCAGGCATGGGCCGACATCAGCCACATCTCTCCGACGGAGTCATTCGGAACGGTCGTCCAGACGATGGACGACTTCTACCGCCCGCTGCAGACGAACTACGTGGTGCCCGCATCTCAGGGTTCGCTCGCCGGCACGTACAGCTTCACCTCGGCGTACAACCGTGACGGCACGGTCCAGTCGACCGGTCTGCCCGCGGCAGGGGACCTGCCGGCCGAGGTGCTGGTCACCGGGTACGACTCCCTGCAGCGTCCGACGACGCTGACGGGCTCGACCCCTTATGTCACCGGCACCGTCTACTCCGACGAGAGCCACGTCCAGCAGCTGGAGCTCTCCACCGGGAGCGGCAAGAAGGTCTGGCAGACCTTCGACTACGAGACCGGTACGGACAGGCTGACCCGCTCGGTGGTCGATGTGGCCGGGGCGTCCGCACCGGCCAAGGAGTCCAACTACTCCTACGACCAGGCAGGAAACGTCCTCTCCATCTCGGACACGGCCAATTCGGCCAAGCCTGATGTCCAGTGCTTCGCCTACGACGCGCGCCAGCGCCTGGCCGAGGCATGGAGTCCGGCATCGACCGTGGCGAACGCAGGAGGCAGTGGAACCACCGGATCCGTGGCTCCGGTGGAGGGCTCGGGACCGACGGCATGCCAGGCCGCTCCGGGTGCGAACCCACTGGGCGGCCCGGCGCCGTACTGGAAGTCGTACACCACGGACGCCATCGGCAACCGCACGTCCGAGACGGTGCACGACACGGCCCTCGACGCAGCACAGAACATCACGCGCGACTACACCTACGGTGGTGCCGGAGCCCTCGGCGACGGTCCGCACCAGGTGACGAAGGCTGTCGAAAGCACTCCTACGGGTGACCGTCAGTCCACCTACGAGTACGACGACAGCGGCAGCGCCACCAAGCGCACCATCGGCGGCAACGCCCAGATCCTGGAATGGACGGCAACCGGCAGGCTCGCCAAGGCGAAGGAGGCCAACGGCTCCGAGACGACCTACCTGTACGGCAGCGACGGCAGCCGGGTCCAGCGCAAGGATTCCACGGGCACGACCGTGTACCTGCCCGGCATGGAGCTCAAGCTCTCGGCCGACGGTACGAAGAAGGAAGCCACGCGCTACTACGGGCACGCCGGTCAGACGGTCGCGATTCGGGCGAACGACGGCAAGGTGTCCTTCCTCGCATCCGACCATCACGGCACGGGCGAACTCGCGATCGACTCCGCGACCGGGGCGGTCACCCAGCGCCGCTTCGACCCCTACGGCGTCGAGCGCGGTGAGGCCACCGGCAGCTGGCCGGGGGAAAAGGGCTTCGTCGGCGGCACCATCGACAAGTCGACCGGCCTGACCCACCTGGGCGCTCGTGAATACGACGCGGCCATAGGCAAGTTCATCTCCGTCGACCCGCTGATCGACTACACACAACCGCAGCAGATCAACGGATACGCCTACGCGAACAACAGCCCGGTCACCCATGCCGACCCGAGCGGCATGGCCATTCCCGAGTGCATGCAAGGGCTCATCGAGTGCCGGGGAGGCATGCCGGTCACCGGCGGGAAGTCCGACCCGGTGAAGCAGGCCGAGCAGAACTCCAACGAGGCCGGTGCCGCACTGGCGGGTGCGCAGGGCCAGCAGTCCGCCGCGAAGCAGCGCATCAAGTCCTCGGCCAAGGCCCTGGTCAAGATTGCCCGGGACATCCTCGGCGTCGACGCGGCGCTCGACTGCGTCTCCAGCGGTGACATGGGTGCCTGCGGCGAGACGCTGCTCAACATCGCGGGCAGCTTCGCAGGAGGTCTCGCCGGAAAGATCCTGGCCAAGTACGGCGCTCCGTGGAACTGGGCCAAGGGAGCCAGACTCGCCAAGCGAGTGGTCGGACTGGTCGGCGACCTCGTCGGCGGCGTCAAGGACCTGTGGAATTCCAGCAAGGCGGTCAGCAAGGCAAGGGACGGTGTGGCCAGGGCCAAGGACGCACTGGCCGCGGCCAAGAAGAAGGCCGCCGCCGCCCTCAAGAAGGGTGACGGTTCCTGCCCGGTCAAGCCGGCCAACCACAGCTTCCTTCCGGGCACGAAGGTTCTGCTCGCCGATGGCACCACGAAGCCGATCGAGGACGTCGAGCTCGGTGACAAGGTCACCGTCACCGATCCCGAGACCGGCGAGACGACCCTGCGTGAGGTCGTCGGTACGATCGTGACCGAGGACGACAAGCACTTCGTCGACCTTGCGATGCGAAACGAATCCGGCGCACAGGAATCCCTGGTTTCGACGACGACCCACCCGTTCTGGGCAGTCTCCGAGGGCCGCTGGATCGAGGCCGGGGACCTGCGCCCCGGCATGACCCTGCGTACGGCGGACGGCGACACGGTCACCCTCGCGGAAACCCGCTACTTCGAGAAGCGTCAGCGGACCCACGACCTGACGGTGTCCGGGGTACACACGTACTACGTGGCGGCGGGGGCTACGCCGGTCCTGGTTCACAACTGCGGTCTTATTGATGAAGACCACGTTCATGTGAACAGTCTGAACGAGGGGCGTGACGTAGCCAGGGCACAGGCGGGCCTGGGGGATGACGCAGTTCCGTTCAAGCAGGAACTGGGGCCCATGAAGGACAAGGTCTACTCGGGAATGCAGAGCCCGGATGGGCTGCGTGGCTGGAGGATGGACTTTGATCCAAAATCACCCAAGGGTGTGCACATCAACTGGTGGGACAAGACCAGCGGCCCCAAGCGGAGTTCTGGCTGGAGAAATGGGGCTGTCATACTGGATGGCATGACAGAGGGTGGCTATCGTGCCATCATGAACCGCTTCCCGCACACTTAGGCCAGGTATGAACTACATCGAGAGCGAACACTTGGCACAGTGGATCTCATCTGGGCGTGCCTCGGTGCCACCGCAAGAGGCCTGCGTGAAGTTTCACGACTACCTGGTCGAGTTCCCATGGTTGCCGACTCGACTGGATTGGCGCAACATTGACCATGAGGAAGTTGATGCATCGGATGTGAGCGAGGATGAATTTGTGTCGCGTGCTCTGCGATACAGGGTCGGCTCGCATTCGCATCTGCTCGCCCTGTTCTCCCCTGAGCAACCGGGAATCATCTGCTCGATGTCGGACGGGCTTTCCAATTTGGATTTCATCTTTTGGAAAGCGCCAGGAATCCGGTACTTTTGTGGAATTGATCTCGACCCTTCGGGAGTGCCTCAGTACCACTATGAGGACTTTGGGGAGTTCGATGGTTTCGCCAAGGTGACGTTCCGGCTGTAGTGCAGAGTAGGCGTGTGCCCTGTGCAGGAAGATTTCCATCTCCGATTGCGTAGGGCACACACCCGCACGGGTGGACGGTTCGGCCCGTTTGCGTGACGCCTCTCGATACTGTCGCAAGCGCGTATGTGAAGCCCCGCCAGGTGTTCTGGCGGGGGGGGCTTCTGGGTTCCCTGACGGCGCAGTTGACGGCCGCCTCGGCGAACAGGTGCTGCTCCGTGGGGCATTTCCTCGCTGTCTACGGTGGTTGGTTGACGGGCTGCCGGACCGTTCAGGGCAACGTCGAGGACGTCGCGGGCTTGGTCTTGGAGGTGGCGCCATGGGGGCGAGGCCCCATGAGGGCAGTGTGGCTGTGTCGTAGCCGAGTTCCAGGAAGCGGAGGCTGCGGAGTCCGACCTGGCGGTTGAGGGTCTGGACGGTGAGGGTGAAGCCGGTCTGCTCGATTGGCCGGCCGGTGATCGTCGTGACTTTGTGGTCGACCCCGGGTCAAGCCCCTTTGGCGGTGGCGCGTTCGGCGTGCCGGTCCAAGGCAAGTTCGAGCGTTGATGCCGGAAGCGGGGAGGGCGATGCGCTGCATTGGAGGGCGCATCCTCCCGTCACCCCTTCGCAATCGGCGCTGCGCTGTCGATAGCGATGTCCATACAGCCGCCCTCTGCGCCCTTGATGGCGACCGCGACCGAGGGCACCGTGTCCGGCTTGGACCGCACGTGTTAGTCCGAGTATCGAACGTGGAAGCCGATTTGCCTTCTTGCGTATTCGACCGCCCATGCGAACCCTCATACCAGAGCGGGACGCATGGTGGGCAAGTTCGACAACTGCGCGGCGGGCACGGGCGATACGCGACTACCGTGTGTTGCCGGTGATCAACGGTGGGCTCCTATCGGTCGAGCCCGTCCGGCCGTTGACCCGGGCCTGACCGACCACCGTAGGTGTCACCACACGAATGCCGATTCCTGGTGCCCCCACGTACCGAGGACGATGATGTCTCAACTTCGCGCACCCACCGCGCGACCCGAACGCCGCGAAGGCGGACGGCACGGCCGTCCCGGTGGCCGTTCGCATTCGGCGGGCGGCCGACCGCGTGCCGTGCAGCCCGCCCCCGACGCCCGTATGCGACCACAGCTGCTGCGCACCGCCGTGCTGCCCGCCGTCGCCGCGGTGCTGAGCGGTGCCGCGGCCGTCATCTTCACCATCCGGTCCTCGGGCGTGCGGCCCTCCGGCAGTCTCCTGGCGGCGCTCGGCGGTTCCGGTGCGCTGGCCGTCGCGGCCGTGGCCGCGGCCTTCCTCGGTGCCAACCGCGTCGCCGCCGGAGTGGTCGACCGGTGTCTCGCGCTCCGGCGCACAAGCGCCCAGCACCACGCCGAACTGCAGCGGATCGTGGAGCAGCTCCGGGACGGGGAACCGGTGCCGGCCACGCGGGCCGCCCGGCCCGCCGGCCCCGACGCGGATGCCTTCGACCTGCTCGCCCAGGAGATGGGCCGTGCCCGGGACGGGGCCGTGACGGCCGTCGTGCAGGCGTCCCAGATGTTCAGGAGCACCGGCAACGAACAGAAGGTCGAGGTCTTCGTCAACCTGGCGCGGCGGCTGCAGTCCCTCGTGCACCGGGAGATCCAGATCCTCGACGAGCTCGAACACGAGGTCGAGGACCCCGACCTGCTCAAGGGCCTCTTCCACGTCGACCACCTCGCCACCCGCATCCGCAGGCACGCCGAGAACCTCGCCGTACTGGGCGGGGCCGTCTCCCGGCGGCAGTGGAGCAACCCGGTGACCGTGACCGAGGTGCTGCGGTCGGCCATTGCGGAGGTGGAGCAGTACCCACGGGTCAAGCTGGTGCCGCCGATCGACGGCACCCTGCGCGGACACGCCGTCGCCGATGTGATCCACCTGCTGGCCGAACTCGTCGAGAACGCCACGGTGTTCTCCGCCCCGCACACCCAGGTCCTGATGCGGGCCCAGCGCGTCACCGCCGGGCTCGCCCTGGAGGTCGAGGACCGCGGGCTGGGGTTGCCGGACGCCGAGCGGAAGCGGATGAACGCGCTTCTCGCCGACCCGGACCAGGTCAACGTCGGGCACCTCCTCCAGGACGGCCGGATCGGACTGTTCGTCGTCGCCTCCCTGGCCCGCAGACACGGAATCGCCGTACGGCTGCAGAGCAACATCTACGGGGGCACGCAGGCGGTACTCGTACTGCCCCAGGCCCTGCTCGGTATCGACGAGGACATGGCCGCCGGCCCGGATGCCGCGCCCGCCCCACCGCCCGGAGCTGTACACCGGCCCCCCGCCCAGGAGGGCGCCCCACCGGTGCAGGCGCCTCTGCCCCCGCCGGCCCAGGACGCGCAGCCCCCGCTGCGCCTGGACCAGCCACCCCCGCAGAGCCGCAGGAACGACGGGCCGCCGTTGCCGCTGCGTGCCGAGCGTGTCGACCGCCCCAATCCCGCCGCGACCCCGCCCGGCGTCCGGCCCGGAGAGGACCGGGGCGAGACGGCGGCCGGTGAGGGCCTCGGGGTGGCGACCGGCACTCCGGGCCGTCCCCAACTGCCCAGGCGCAGCAATCAGGAGCACCTGGTCCCGCAGCTCAGGGAGGCGCCCGTCCCGCGCGCCGAGGACGAGAACGTCCTGCACGACCCCGGTCTGATGGCCGCCTTCCGCCGCGGGGTCGACCTCGCCGAGGCCCAGTCCGCCGGGGAAGCGGAACCCGACGGCTTGTACGGCGTGGTGCCCGGTCCCGCGGCCGCCGTCGGAGCGCAACGGCCCCGCGGTCTCGCCCCGCTGCCGGTCCGGGCTCCGACCGCTGGTCCCCTCGCCACTTCTCCTGCCACTTTCCCCGCCGCGACAACCGGTGCGGAGCCGCCCGAACAGGGTCACCCCGGACCGCGGTTGCCCGCATCGGATCCACGCACCGAGAACACGTTCAAGGAGTAGATGCACCATGACGAGCGACATGTCGGCCGGTCAGGTCTCGGACCTCGACTGGCTGTTGAGCGGGCTGGTCCAGCGCGTGCCCCATACGCGCAGCGCGGTCCTGCTCTCGGCCGACGGCCTGGTGAAATCCTTCCACGGCATGGATCCCGACAGTGCCGACCACATGGCGGCCCTGGCCGCCGGGCTGTACTCCCTGGGCCGCAGTGCCGGTGCCCGGTTCGGTGACAACGGGGACGTGAGACAGGTCGTGGTCGAGCTCGACTCGACGCTGCTGTTCGTCTCGACCGCCGGATCCGGGACCTGTCTCGCCGTCCTCTCCGGCCGCGAGGCGGATGCCGCCGTACTGGGGTACGAGATGGCCATGCTGGTCAAGAGCGTCCGCCCCTACCTGGTGACGCCGCTCCGGCAGACGGCCGGAGCACCCTTCAGTCCGGGGCTGTGAGGGTGCCGGCCCCGCAGGACGGGCCGTTGCTCGACGACGCGGCCGGCCGGCTCATCCGCCCGTACACGGTGAGCAACGGCCGGACGAGGCCGACCGGCGTGCTCGACCTGCTCTCCCTGGTGATGGCCACGGGCAGCGAGCCGCAGGTCCACCTCGGGCCCGAACACACGGTGGCGCTGGAGCTGTGCGAGGGCCCCACCTCCGTGGCCGAGATCGCCGCGCATCTGCGGCTGCCCGCCGTCATCACCAAGATCCTGCTGTCCGACCTGGTCGACTGCGGTGCGATCACCGCGCACGCCCCCGCGTTCCATGACATGCCCACCGACCGATCTCTGCTGGAGGCAGTGCTCGATGGTCTACGACGACAACTCTGACAGCACCGGACGCTCCGAATTCTTCCCCGTGGCCCTCAAGGTCCTTGTCGCCGGCGGCTTCGGCGTCGGCAAAACGACGTTCGTGGGCGCCGTCAGCGAGATCGCACCGCTGAGCACCGAGGAACTCCTGACCCAGGTGAGCGTGGCCACCGACAGCCTCGACGGCATCGAGTCCAAGACGGCGACCACCGTGGCCATGGACTTCGGCCGGATCACGCTCTCCGAGCAGCACGTGCTCTACCTCTTCGGCACCCCCGGGCAGGAGCGGTTCTGGTTCATGTGGGACGAGCTGTCCAAGGGGGCATTGGGGGCTGTCGTGATCGCCGACACGCGCAGGCTGGCGGAGTGCTTCGCCGCCGTCGACTTCTTCGAGCGGCGCGGCATCGGATTCATCGTCGCGGTCAACGAGTTCGACGGCGCCTACCGCTACGAACCCGACGAGGTCCGGGGTGCCCTCGATCTGGGGCCCGAGGTGCCGGTCGTCCTGTGCGACGCCAGGATCGCCAGCTCCGGCACCGGCGCGCTGGTCACCCTCGTCCAGCACCTCATCAACGCCACGGCACCGGCACCGCTGTCCGTCTTCGGGGCCCATCCGTGATGTCTTACGGGACCGGCCGGCCGTTGCTCACCCCCGTCGACCCGGACGGCTCCGTCCGGGGTGCGCGGCTGCGGAGACTCGGCCTGGGGGGGCGTGCCGGCATGTCGTTCGACAGCTTCGACGCCTTCGCCGACAGGGTGGCCGAAGTGACCGCGGCGCCGTTCTCGATGGTCAACTTCATCGACGAGAACCGGCAGTTCTTCGCCGGGCTGCACACCCCGGCCGGCACGGGGAGCGGGTTCGACCTCGGAGCCGCCGCCGCGGGCGGCAGCAGCGGCGGCGTTCGCCACCTCGCCCGGGACCACGGCTACTGTCCGCACGTCCTCGTACGGCGCAAGGCACTCGTGCTGGAGGACGTCTGCGACTACCCGCGGTTCGCGGGGAACCCCGTCGTCGACGGCATAGGCATCCGCTCCTATCTGGGCGCCCCACTCATCGACCGCACGGGCGTCGCGCTCGGCACGGTCTGCGCCGTGGACACCGTGCCGCGCGCCTGGGGACGGGCGGGACTGGACACCATCAAGCTGCTGGCGTGCGAACTCGTCGTGCAGATCGACCACCGGGACAAGGGCTTCCGCTGAGCGGAGCGGACGACTCCGACGCCCTGCGGTGTGCCCGCTCGGGACAGCGTGCGCAGGTCCGTCTTCGGTTTCGGTCGTGCGGTGCCGCTGTCCGAAGCGCTGGACGCGACTCCCGCCCGGTACGGGAAGCCCTTCATGACGCACCGACGTCAGCGGTGGACGAGGGAGCCCTGCCCGTGCCCGGTCCGTGGAAATGCAGCCAGTCGACCGTGAACAGGTCGGACCCCTCGCTGCTCCACCGGGGGTTGGTGAACACCACGTACAGCCTCACCCCGCTGCCCGGGGCCTCGATCGCGGTCGTCGGCGACACGATCGCTCCCCGGGCGCCGGTGCCCGCGACGGACACCGAGCCGAGCAGTCTGCCCGTGGGTGAACCGGCCCGGAAATCGATCCGCCCGCCGATACCGCAGGCGGTCGCTCCGACCATGACCGAGTCGACGTTCCCGAGACGGACCGGGTCGAAGGCGACCCAGTCGCCGTCCTCGATCTCCGCCAGCGTCCTGCCGCCCGAGGCGTTCGCGCGGCCCGCCGCCACGGCTCCGCCGTGCGGGCCCCCGGTCGACGTGAAGTGCTCCGCCTCCCGGAACGCGGTACGCAGCGTGAGTGAGGCGGACCCGGTGAGCGCCGGGGTGCCCCTGTCCGTGTACTCGGCCGTGAGCGTGTACGGGACATCCGGGCCCCGGCCCTGATGGTCCCCGGCGTGCGTGACCAACTCGCCGCGGCACCCCGGGGGGCGGGCCACGGGCCTCAGCGGGGCGGCGGTGCCCAGCGGCGAGCGCACCACGACGCGGGAGCAGTCGACCGGTCCGGCCCTCCCGCCCTCCTCGTCCGTCACGCCCACGGTGAGGGCGAGGGTGTCACCGAAGGTGAACACCCCGCCGTCCGGCGGCTGTCGAAGCGTCACCAGGGGCCGTGTGTTGCCCACGGCCACGTCCTGACCGGCGAGGGCCGTCTCGCCTCCCGGCCGGGTGACCGTGAGGCGCGCCGTGAACCTGCCCTCGTCACGATAGGTGTGTGAGGGGTTCGCCGCCGTCGAATCGGTGCTGCCGTCACCGTCGAAGTCCCAGGCGTACGTCACCGGCGCCCCTCCATGAGGGCCGGAGCCGTCGAAGGTGACGGTCAGCGGCGCGGGGCCGTTGTCACGGTCGGTGGTGATCGCGGCCTCGGGCAGTCGTCGGTCACCGGCGTAGTCGATCCGGTGGACGCCGGCGCCCTCGTCGCCGCCGGCCTTGTCCGTGCCGCTGCCGGTGCCGCCGTCGACGACGTACAACGATCCGTCCGGACCGAAGCGTGCGGCGGTCGGCCGGTGCCACTCCATGTCCGTGAAGACGCCGTCGACGGACTGCAGCGCCCCGGCTTCCACGGAGGCGGACCGGTCGTCCGAGAACGTCTGGTCCGCCCGCTGGAACGAGAGCGTGGTGAACCGGCTGCCGACCGGATCGTAGGCCAGCCACTTCCCCTCGAAGTACGCCGGGAACGCGGTGCGGTCGGAGCCCGCGGGGTCGTGGGCGTACACGGCTCCACTGAGCGGACCGCCCGTCACCGAAGTCCTCGGCGGGCCGCCCACGACGGCTGCCGCGCTGCCGGGCGGGCCGTCCGTGGACGCCGCCGTGCAGTCGAGGGCGGGACCCCGGTGCCTCGCGGCGGTGTCGTCGGTGCAGGAGGGCCGGTCGGCGACCCCCGCCTCGGTGATCCGCAGGTGGCCGACCGTGCCCTCGGGGCCCTGCTCGGACACGAGCAGCGCACCGCTCCGTGGATCCGCCGTGATGCGGTAGGGATTTCGCAGGCCCGTTGCGTAGATCTCCGGGCGGGTCCCAGCCGTACCGGGTGCGAAGAGGTTTCCCTCCGGCACGGTGTACGTGCCGTCGTCCTGCGGGGTGATCCGAAGGATCTTCCCCCGCAGGTCGTTCGGAGCGTCCGCGACCGAGAGGTCCGCGGTGCCGGACGTCGCCACATGGAGGACGCCCTCCCCGCCGAAGGCGAGAGATGCGGATACGGGGGAATCCGCCTCGTCCGTGCCGCCCGGAAGGGTGAGGAGACGTCTCTCGGACGCCGGATCGACCGTCTTTCCGGAGACCGTGAAGCGCGAGAGGACCAGTCCGTCGCCGGCCTTGTCGGAATGCAGCACGTAGAGACGGCTGTTCCAAGCGAATCCGGGGTCGAGGGCGAGGCCGACCAGCCCGCCCGCCCGGTCGACGTCCTTCTGCGTGTACCCGAAGTCGACAGCCGTGGACACCCGCATCGACTGCTGGTCGATGACCTTCACCTTCCCGGTGCGCTCGGCGAAGAACACCCGGCGGTCAGGGGTCACGGCCAGGTCGACGGGATCGGCGAGACCGTCCGCCGCGAGCGTGGTGCGCCGGAAGGAACCCGTGCGGGTGGCCGAGCAGTCGCCCGACTTCGCACCCGCGGCCCACTCGATGCCGCCCAGCAGGTGCGTCAGGAAACCCTCCTCCCGGAAGGCCGAAGCCGTATGGCCGCCCGCGGTGAACCAGGAGCGCCCGCCGTCGTAGTTCTGGCACCAGGACCACGGGTGGTCCACGCCCTCGTCGAGCCCGGTGATGCCGTCACCCACCGTGACGCGCGCGAGGGTGTGCGCGCCGGGGGCCGGGTCGGTGCGCCAGTCGTACCACTCGTCCGTGCGCTCCCAGAGGTCCGGAAGACCCCTGGTGGAGGGGTGCGCGTGGTCGAGCACGTTGATCCGGCCCGTCCGTACAGGCGTGTGCCGGTCGAGGACCGCGCCCGCCAGGCCCTCGTACCAGTCCCAGTCACGTTCGGTGGCGGCAGCGGCGTGCAGTCCGACCCAGCCGCCGCCCGCCCGGATGTACGACCGCAGCGCGGCGCGCTCATCGGCGTCCAGCAGGTCGCCCCTGCCCGGCGCCGACTCCGTGTTGTTGAAGACGACCGCCTGGAAGCGGGCCAGATCGACGTCGTTGAAGACGGCGGAACTGCTCGTGGCCTCCACGTCGAATCCGTTTTCGGCGCCCAGCTCCAGGATCGCTTCGATTCCTGCGGGAGCCGACGCGTGGGCCGCGCCCGTCGTCCCCGAGTACACCAGCACACGAAAGGGTGCCGCGTGGGCTCTCGGGGGAGCGGCGACCAGCATCGTGCCGAGGATCAGCGCCATGAGTGCGACGAGCGCGATCAGTGGCGGGGGAAACGCCTGGGACGGGGCGCTGCTGGACGGCACGGGACTGCTGGACGGCGTGGGACCGCTGGATAACGGGCGGCTGCTCATGGGGCGCTCCCTGGGCGGTGATACCGGCTGCGGGGGTTTAGAAAGCGCTTTCCGGAGTGCGTTGCTCAGCGTAGGTTCAGGGCTTCGCCGGGGTCAATGGGGCGGCAGCGCCCGCAGTGGCGGCCCATGACTGTCAGTGCGCGGCGCTGTGGTCGAGGCGGGGCGGCAGGCCGCCTCGCCTCGGCCCGCGGCACGCCCGGAACCGGGCCTGCCGCGGGCCGAGGACGGCTGACCGGGCGCCGGCTCGCACTGGGTTGGTGGAGCCGCCGCCCGGTGCGGCGGCTCGCGTGGGCCGCCGGCGCGGCTGTCCGCTTGCCGGCTCGGTGTTCGGCGGGTCGGCAGCACGGAAGGTCAGAGGCGCAGGAAGCCGGTGATCCGCTGCCGCAGGCCGTGCGCGTCCAGGCCGTGCGCCGTGAGGTGCTCCTCCAGCTGTCCGTAGCGGCGCAGTTCGGCCCGGCCCACCCCGAGCCCGAGGATCCGGTGGGGCAGGTCGGCGAGCGCGTCGTTGGCCGCCGCCGTCGACGTACCCGCCAGATACGGTTCGACGATCACCACGTCCGAAGGCCCCGCACCGGCGGCGGCACGCAGGCCCGCCGTGTCGAAGGGGCGCACGGTGGCCGCGTACAGCACGGTCACGTCGAGGTCCCCGGTCGCCGCGAGCACGTTGTCCAGCATCGGCCCGACGGCGATGACCACCCCGCCGGTGCCCCGGCGCACGGTGCTGAAGCCGTCCCCTGTCACGGGGCGGCCGGCGCTGTTCGACTGGAGGGAGAGGCGTACGTAGACACGGCCCTCCGACGCGACGGCCTGCCGCACCAGTGCCTCGGCCTCGTCGGGATGGCCCGGCACATGGACCGTCCAGCCGTCGAGGGTGTCCAGCAGTGCGACGTCACCGGGTGACATGTGGGTGAAGCCCCCGGCCGGCCAGTCGTACGAAGCCCCGGCGCTGACCAGCACACCACCCACGCCCTGATGCCCGAGATCCAGCTTCACCTGCTCGAACGGCCGCTCCACGAGGAAGCTGGCGAAGGTGTGCATGAGGGGCCGCATTCCGGTCAGTGCCAGGCCGGCCCCCGCTCCGATGAGCAACTGCTCCCTGATCCCCACGTTGATCACCCGGTCGGGATGAGCCCGCTCGGCCGCCGCGAAGCCGTCGCGGCTGATCTCGGCGAGTACGAGGGCGAGGCGCGGGTCCTCGTCCAGCTGCCGCGAGGTGGTGGCGATGAACCGGTCACGCATGGTGTCCATGAGCAGTGTCCTCCGTCGTTCTGTTCCGGCGTCGTCCTGTTGCGGGGTGTGGTCAGTGCGCGGCGGCCACGCGGGCGATCACCGCGTGCGGCCGGCCGGGGTGCGGCATGGTGAAGGCCGTGTGCAGGGCCTCGTGGTCCCGGCCGTCCACCGACAGGGCCGACCAGCCGGCGGCCTCGAACCGTGCGGCGATGCCGCCCGGTCTGGCGTACGTCGCCGAGCCGTTGTCGATCACCACGGTGTGCAGCTGGTCGAGCCCGGCCGGGCCCGCGTAGGCGATCGCCTCGTGGTTGCTGCCCTCGTCCAGTTCGGCGTCCCCCGTCAGCACCCAGACGCCCGGCCCGGTCAGCCCCTGCGCCCGCAGCCCCAGAACGCTGCCCACCGCCAGCGGGAGCCCGTGTCCGAGGGACCCGCTGCCGATCTCGGCCCCCGGCACGAGGAGCCGGTCGGGGTGGTGGCCGAGCGGGGAGTCGTACGATCCGAAGCCCGGGAGCAGCTCCTCACCGAAGAAGCCGCGTGCGGCCAGTACGGCGTAGTACGCCATGGGCCCGTGGCCCTTCGAGAGCAGGAACCGGTCGCGGTCGGGGGAACCGGCGGTGGCGGGCGTGACCCGCAGCACCCGGTCGTACAGCACCCACAGGGCGTCGAGGGTGGAGGTCGCGGCGGGGCCGTGCTTCTCGTCCCCGGTCATCAGGCTCATCAGCCGGTTCAGGTCGTCGTATCCGTACACCGGCGCGGAGGTCGTGTTCGTCATGCGCCCAGCGTCGAACATCAAGCGTGGTTGAGGTCAAGGGGTAAACGGGTTCGTGACCACGTGTCCAAGTGCGGTATTGTTCTCATGCGCGTTCGGCCAGGGGAAACCCCAGGTCAGACGGGCAGCGGGACGTGGCGCAGCTTGGTAGCGCACTTGACTGGGGGTCAAGGGGTCGCAGGTTCAAATCCTGTCGTCCCGACTGGAGACAGTCGCAGATCAGGGCCGGTATCGGAGAAATCCGATACCGGCCCTGAGCCGTTCTTGGGGACCAGCTGGGGACCAGCCTCCTTGACCGGTGTCAGCGGGTCATGATGACCGGGCTCTGTGCTCGGCGGACGCGTCATCAGCTCGGCCGCGTTCCTGGCGAGCCACTTGAGCTCGTGGACGGTGAGGATGACGGGCGTCTCGGGGGCGGCCTCCTTGAACTGGTGGGCCAGTGAGAGCGCCTTCTCCAGCTCGGGGCGCACCTTGACGCGGGTGCTGGTCTGCTCCTTGAAGACCTTGTGGCACTCCGCGCGGTGGAGGGCTTCGAACTGACTCGCCAGCTCCTGCCGGGCGGTCGACGTCCTCGCCTACCCGATGCGGACCGGGCGCTGGGTGCGGGGCGCGGGCGAGACGGTGAGCGCGGGGCCCTGCTTCCACGCGCGGCCGGGTGGTGGTCGGCGGGGACGAGGACTTCGAATTCCTTGCGGAGCGCGGAGCGCGGGGACGAGGGCGAAGCGCGGGGTGTGGTATTTCGCGGCGGTCTCCCCGAGTGCGGCAGGCGGAGCCGACGGGCGCGTCACAGTTCGGGCAGTCGTGACGTTCTGCCGCGCCCTCAGCGAGCACGTTTCCGCGGGTCGCCGTTCGCAGAAGCCCTCTCGAAACCTGCATGTTGTGCGAGGCACCTACCGGATGGATCTCACGCCCGATCGGTCCGCACTGGCCCTCTCGCGGAGATCTCACAGGCGAACATGTATGTGAACCAGCATGTCAGCGATCTTCCCCCGACCCTGGATTTACATCGCCGCACCGTAGCTGTACGAGCGTCCACCGCTGTGCCAGTCATTGGATGGACCCGTCCATCATGTGCTGGGTGCCGATGGTGGCGAGCAGGGCGAGTTTACTGTCGGATTCGCTGCCGGGTTCGGCTGTGTACATCAAGATCCGCTGGTCCTGGCGCTGGGTAGTAAGGATGTCGCAGTCCAGGTCAAGGGTTCCGACCTCGGAACGGACGACCCTCTTGATGGTCGGGCCGTGTTCGGCGATCTCGTGACGCTGCCAGAGTTCGCGGAACCGCGGGCTCGTCTCGTCCAGCCGTGCGACGAGCTGTCGCAGCTGGGCGTCGTCAGGGTAGCGGCCGGTACTGCGCCGCAGGTCGGCCACCAGGGACGCGTCGAGGGCTTCGGCGCTGCCGGGGCCGTACAGGTGACAGTCCGAGGTGCCGGTGAAGTGCAACCACAGCAAATTACGGTCGGCTTCCCGCACCTGGGAGGGGTCGCCCGCCAGCGTCGCCCACAAGCGATTCCAGAGCAGGAGGTTCCACATCGCATCGAAGACGGCCATGGGCCGTTCGCCGGTGCGTTCCACCAGGCGGCGGATACTCGCGGGCACCAGTCGGCTGATGCGTCCCCCGTCGGTGGCGTGCCCGGCCAGACGGAACAGGTGCTCCTGTTCGGTGTCGCCGAGCTGCAACGCTTGGGCGAGCGCGGCGCACACCTGTGCCGAGGGCGCCGAGGCCCGCCCCTGCTCCAGGCGCACGATGTAGTCGACGGAGACACCCGCCAGCACGGCCAGCTCCTCGCGCCGCAGCCCTTTGGTACGCCGGGCGGTGTTCGCCGGCAGACCCGCCATGTGCGGGGTCAGCCGCTCACGCCACGCCCGCAGGATCGCGGCCAGCTCACCGGAGTCACTCATGGATTCCATGGTCGCAGCACACGCCGGGAACAGCCTGGTACTCCCGTTACCAGGAAGAAGCGTCTCTGGCCCGGGTCGGCAGTGCGCCGCAGACTGGCGACCATGGCCATCGCGCTGATCATCGGAGCGCGTTCTTCGACACCGACAGCATCAGCCCCTGGCGGCCGCACTCGCTCCCACCGTTCCTACGAAAAGGAAACACGTTCATGATCGTCGTCACCGGGGCCACCGGCCGGTTCGGCCGCCAGGTCATCGAGCACCTGCTCCTGCGCGGTGTGCCGGCCGCCCAGGTCGTCGCAGCCGCCCGCACCCCCGCCAAGGCGGCCGGCCTCGCCGCCCTGGGCGTCGAGGTCCGCACCGCCGACTACGACCGACCCGAGACCCTGTCGGCAGCCTTCGCGGGAGCCGACAAGGTCCTGCTGGTCTCCTCCACCGGCTCGGACGCCACGCGTGTCGCCCAGCACCGCTCGGCCATCGACGCCGCGGTCACGTCCGGCGTGGACCTTGTCGCCTACACCTCGGTCACCCGCGCCCCCACCAACCCGATGGGCCTGGCACGAGTGCACCGTGCCACCGAGCAGGCCATCGCCGACGCCGGCCTGCCCGCCGTCGTGCTGCGCAACGGCTGGTACACCGAGAACCACACCGCCGCCCTGCCCGGGGCCGTCGCGCGCGGCACCCTCACCGGCAGCGCGGGCGACGGGCGGATCGCCTTTGCGACCCGGGCGGACCTCGCCGAAGCCGCAGCCGCCGTCCTCACCCTCGACGATCAGGCCGGGAAGACCTACGACCTCACCGGTGACACCGCCTGGACACTGTCCGAACTCGCAGCCGAGGCCGCGGCACGATCCGGCACGCCTCTCCCCTACGTGGATCTTCCCGCCGAGCAGTACCGGCAGATCCTCCACCGGGCCGGACTGCCCGAACCTGCCGTCGACCTGATCGTCGACGCCGACGTACAGATCTCCCACGGCGCCTTGGCCCACGTCACCAGCGACCTGACCTCCCTCCTGGGCCGGCCCACCACACCGCTGTCTGTCACCGTCGCCCAGACCCTGCGTGCCTGACCGCCAGGTGTCACGCTGACCGCACCCCACGGCCGCCACCGGCGACGCCCTGACAGCTACGCGGTAACGCCAGGCCCGGAGAGACGGAGGACTCCCGGCCTCTCCTCCTCGTCGCCCTCGTCGAGTCCGAGCCCGGCCGCGTCCGGGTCGCGCAACGGGCGCAGGTCGCCGGCGGCCGGGGTGGAGGCGGCGAAGCTGCAGCGGCCGAGCACGTCGAGGTTGCGGTGCTTGAGGGGGGAGAGGCGGGCAATGTTCCTCGTCCCGGATCTCATGGCCTTCGGCGCGGAGCCGGGTGACGGCGGTGTCCATGTAGCGAGGCCTCCAGAGCACGATGGCGTGACCGAACAGGCCGAGCTGATCCTCCAAGCCGTCGCGGTACGCCTGGTGGATGGTGCCGCGTGTGCTGTGGCACACGTCCCGGGCGAGCCTGTGGCGGGACTCCTGCGCGGTGAGCCGGCGGTTCATCCGCCGGCGGTAGGTGTCGTCGACCGGGTCGACCATCCGCATCAGGTGTTCGGCCCTGGTGATCCGCCCGAAACCCGGTTGTGGGCGAGCGGCTCCAGCGCCCCGTACGTCCCCGTCCCGACGCCGGGCATGGTGGCCCGCCGAACCGCTGGTCGTCCAGGCCCTTGAAGCGAGGGCTGAAGTTGCAGCCAAGGATCCTGAAGATCCCGAACGTGATGCCGGAGTTCATCCGGACAGTTCAAATTGATCTCCTCCGAGGTGTCGTCAGGCCGTGCGGACCTAGGGTGAGACTTTCGATGAGGTGGCAGGGGGAAGCGTTGTGGAGGTCACCGTCCAATGGATAAGGACGTCTTGGACGAAGCAGTCTCGGGGAGGGGAGGCCGCGACTCGCAGGAACGCCGTCCCGGTCGGCTTTCGGGTCCCGCCCATGACGCCCGGGGTCGCGCACGTGGTGCGTATGCATGAGCGCGACGGCTTCGACCCTTTCGACGGCCGGGAAGTCCTGCGCAGGGTCGACGTCCAACTCCGCGAGGGAGACGGTCGGTTGCGAGTCCTTCCTCGGGTCCAGCCCTTCTTCGCCATACCTCCACGGCCCCGACGGCCCCCGGCCGTACGACTTGTTCCCGGGCAGTGGGTCCGCTGGCAGCTCAACTACCGTTTCAGCAGCGCGGCGGGGGTGCGGGGCTGGTCGTACTGGCTCGATACCTTCAACATCGCTTACGGCCCGGTGGAAGCTGACGCGTTCTTGTCTCCGCCCACCGTGCTCATGGACGAACGAGGTCCGGTCCGGTAACTCGCCAGGCAGTGGTCACGCGCGGAAGCTGTCGGCACTCGCCTCGGAGCGGGCGGGTTGCCCGAGTTCTACGAGAAGCTCGTCGATCCGGTCGCTGGTGCATCGATGTCGTTCGACTCCGCGGTCCCAACTGCGTGGGGCGGCGTCGGTAGCGAGTGTCTGCTCGACTTCACGTAGGGCCCGCAGACGCAATACGTACTCGGGTGTGGTGACGAACGTTGCGCAGGTCAGGTAGAGGTCGCACTCGCAGGAGCCTTCGGCGGGGTGACGCAGGCAGCGGCCGAGTTCGAGCTCGGTCTTGAGGAAGTTCGTCGTGAGCCGGTCGACCGCGGTGTCCGGCAGTGAGCTGTTGCGCAGTTCGTCGGCGGCCGGCCCGGCGATCGTGGCGCCGGGGCCGAGCACGGCCCTGTGGTCGCGCAGTACTTCCTGCTCGCTGATCTGCGCATGTCCGGGCCGGGGTCGGTGCAGCCCATTCCGTAACGGTGGAGACACGGGTTCGGAACAGGCAGTCCATACGCTGCGCGAACAGGTGCTTCCGGGCATCCTCACCGGACTCGGGGTCCACTCCGGTCGGGGGAGCGCGTTCACGCGATGGCGCGTCCTTCTGCGGAGCCCGCGTCGACGCAGATGCGGTCGGCCACCCCCTGTCGGCCCTGGGGCGTTCGAACGGTCCCATCGGATCGGAGTGGAGGTTCGGCCGGGCTGACACGTACCGCGGCACCTCCTCCGGGGCCGGATCCGGGCACGTCCCCGGTCGCGCGGGTCATGGGCGCCTCTCCGTCCTGACGGCTGCTCGGGCTCGCCGGGGGGCGGGGCCGGCCGATGGGACGAGGTGTGGGATGCACGGATCGTCATGGATGAACTACTGCGGGATCAAGTGGAGTTGAACGTTGATGGACCGGCGTGTGCTGCTTGAAACGGCACTCCCGAAAAGCGACCATGGTGGTCTGCGCTACCTGTGGCAGGCGGTGGGGGCCGTGTAGGGTAAAGAGGTGCATTCCTGTGCGGGGGGGACCTGTGTACACGTTCACGGAAATAACGGGTGACTTGACGAGGGTGCCCGCGCTCCAACTCCCTAGCCGCATGTCCGGGGCGGCGCACGGCCCTCGGTCGGTGTGTTGTGCTCCCCGTGTGGACGCGGACCGGCGCACCGTCGTCGAGTCGGCGCCCGGAGCCCGTCCTGCCGAGGGTGTCCGTCGTACTTCCGGAGCGCGACCGGGGCACACCGGTACGCCGGCCAACGGGGGATCGGCCGGATCGACGCTGCTGCCGCGCCTCCGGGCCCCCGGGCCGCACCGCGGAGCGACGAGGCCCGTCGCCCGTGACTGTCGACGCGCGTCGACCCCTCGCGTTCTCCGGTTCTAGGTTCCCGCCGCCCACGTAACCGAACCCGGTCCGGCCACCTGTGTCCCGCTGTGCGACCGCAAGCCGTCGTCTTTTTCGGCCTGCCCGGACGTGTCCGAATTCCGGACGCCGGATGTCGCAGCTCTCTGACCCGCACATGCAATTCGCGAACCCGAACGGCATGCCACGACCGAGCCTCGAGAGCGTGAGGGCTCGGAAAGAGCGGTTACTCCATACGTAACATCGAGCGGAGTTGTCTGGATGTCACATACAGCGAGCAGCACCCTTTCCGTACAACTGCTGGGCACCCTCCGGGTGTGGTCCCACGATGAGGAGATCCTCATCGGCCCGCCCAAGCAACGAGCGTTACTCGCGTTACTCGCCATCCGTCTCGGGGTGGTGGTGCGGCGCGAGCAGATCGTCGACGCGCTGTGGGGACCGGAACCCCCTGCCACCGCCGCCAATGGAGTGCACACCTATGTGGCCGGGCTGCGCCGGGCGCTGGATCCCGTGCGGGCCGGCAGGGGCTCGGGGGAAGTGCTGGTCACCCGGTCGGACGGCTATGAGTTACGCCTGCCCGTCGAAGCCGTGGACGCCGCCCTCTTCGTGCGCCAGCGCGAGGAGGCCCGCCGGATGGCGGCCGCCGGCCGGCCCGAGGCCGCGTTCGAGCGGCTGGGGGCGGCACTGGGACTGTGGCACGGGGAAGCGCTCGCAGGGGTGCCGGGGCCGTTCGCCGCCATGGAGCGCGTCAGGCTGCGCGAGATGCGGTTCGCCGCCGTGGAGGAGTGGATCGGCGGCATGATCGCCGCAGGGGGGAGCGAAGAGGCGGTCGTCGTGCTGAACGAGGCGATCGTGCAGGAACCCCTCCGCGAGAAGCTCCGGTACCTGCTGATGCTGGCCCTCTCCCGCTGCGGCCGGCAGGCGCACGCCCTCCAGGCCTACAGCGAGACCCGCACCTATCTCGACGAGGAGCTGGGCATCGAACCGGGCGTCGAACTGCGCAATCTGCATGCCCGGATCCTCGCCGGCACGGTCGAGGGATCCCGGCCCCCGCGAAGCCCGCAGCGGGAAACCGTACCCGCGCAGGCCGAGCGGCGGTCCACGGCTCCGACGGCGGCGGCCTACCTGCCGAGCCACCTGCCCTCGCGCGCCAACGTCTTCGTCGGCCGGAGCGCCGAACTGCGCAAGGTGCGGGAGATGCTGACCCGGGAGAGTCCCGAACGCGGCCGGGCGACCCCGATCCTGGCCATCGACGGAGCCCCCGGTGTCGGCAAGAGCGCCCTCGCCCTGGAGCTGGCCCACGAGTCGCTGGACCGCTTCCCCGACGGTCACCTCTACGCGGACCTCGGGGGGACCAGCGACCATCCGCTGAGCGCCTTCGACGTCCTGGCACAGCTCCTGCGGAACCTCGGTATCCAGCGGGCGTCCCTGCCCACGGATCTCGACGGCCGGGTGATGCTCTACCGCAGCCTGTTGCACGGCAAGAAGATGCTTGTCGTACTGGACAATGCCCTGGGCGCTGATCAGTTACGGCCATTGATACCTCAGGGGTCGGCCTGTCTGATCGTCACCAGCCGCCAGCCGCAGCGCGGACTGGTGGTCCGGTACGGCGCCCATCGGATCGGCTTGAAACCCCTGGACCGGGAGACCGCCACCGCGCTCCTCCTCGCACTCACCGGGGCCGAGCAGGGAACGGACCGGCGGTCGGCCGTGTCCCGGCTCGCCGAGCTGTGCGGCGGCCTTCCGCTGGCCATCAGGATCACAGCCGGAAGACTGCTCGGGGATCCGTACGCGAGCCCGGAGCGACTCGCCGCGCTGTACGAGGACCCGCTCACCCGGCTGGAGCTGCTGGCGGTCGAGGGTGACGACGACATGAGCATCCGCTCGGTGATCACGGTCAGTTACCGCCATCTGTCGGAGGAAACCGCCCGGCTCTTCCGGATGCTGTGCAGGACAGGCCTGGAAGAGGTCGGTCCGATGTCTCCGGTCCAGCTCATGGGCATCACCCCCGCCGCGGCCGCGAGTCATCTCGAATCACTCACGGACCACGGCCTGCTGGAGCAGACCGGGCCCGAGGAGTACCGGCTGAACGACCTGGTCCGCATCTACGGGGCCGGCCTGGCCGAGGTGCGGCCGCAGGCGATTCCGCTGCACACCCCACGGAAACTGGCGATCACTCAGGACCCGGACGGGCGTCGAATCGGCGGGCGTGTGAGCTAGCGGAGCGCCGGGGTGGCCCGCGGTTCGTCGAGATGGCTGAATGCAGACCCCTCAACGCGGAGTAGGGGGTGCAGGGCCGGTGCGGCCATGCTTTGATACGGGACAGTCTCGTATCAAAACTCTTCAAGGAGAGCACTGTGTCCGGTCCCGCAGTCTGGAGCAGCCCGAAACGATGGTGGGCGCTCGCCGTCCTCGTCATCTGCGTCCTGGTCAATGGCCTCGACGCGACGATCCTCTATGTGGCGATGCCGGAGCTCGTAGAGGCCCTGGATGCCACGAACTCCGACCTGCAGTGGTTCCACAACGCCTACCTGCTGGTCTTCGCGAGCCTGATGCTGCCCTTCGGCGTGTTCGCGGACCGGATCGGCCGCAAGCGCCTGTTGATCGCGGGCCTGGCGGTCTTCGGACTCGCTTCCGCCTACGCCATGTACGTCGACACCTCCGGGGAGTTGATCCTCGGCCGCGCGCTGATGGGCCTGGGCGCGGCCATCGTCACTCCGGTGTCGCTCGCCATGCTGCCCGTGCTCTTCGCTCCGAAGGAGCGGGCGCGGGCCCTGGCCATCTGGTCGGCCGGTGTGGCCCTCGGGCTGCCGATCGGCCCGCTGGCGGGTGGCTGGCTGCTGGAGCACTTCTGGTGGGGTTCCGTCTTCCTCATCAACATCCCGATCCTCCTCGTGGCCATGGTCGCGGGCCTGCTGCTCTTCCCCGAGCACACGGGGAAGCGCGAGCACGCCTTCGACTGGCAGGGTGCCGTGCTGTCCGTCCTCGGTCTGGGATCGCTCACCTTCGCCCTGACCCGGGCGCCGGAGGAAGGCTGGCTGAGCACCGAGACACTGGGCGGCTCCGCGGCCGGACTCGTGCTCCTCCTCCTCTTCGTCCTGCGGGAGCGGACCACCCCCCACCCGCTCCTGGACGTGCTGGCCTTCCGTAACCGGTACTTCGGCGCCGCCGTGGTCGCCCTGCTCTTCGTCCACTTCGCCATGACGGGCTTCCTGTTCATGCTCAGCCCGTACCTCCAGGCCGTGCTGGGCAACTCCTCCCTCGGGACCGGCGTCCGGATGCTGCCCGTGGTCATGGCCGTGATGGTGGGTGCGGGCACCGCCGAGCGACTGGCTCCGCGGGTGGGGCCACGTGGCCCGGTGACGGCGGGGCTGCTCCTGATGTCCGGCGGTCTGCTGCTCTTCACGACGACGAAGGTCGACTCCAGCGACACGCAGGTGGCCCTCTGCCAGATCATGCTCGGCATCGGCATCGGTCTGACCCTGGCCATCGCGATGCACACCGCACTCGCCACCGTTCCCGACGGGAAGTCGGGCGAAGCCTCCGGTTCGACCAGCGCCTTCCGGCAGGTCGGTGGCGTCATCGGGGTCGCGGTCCTCGGCAGCGTGCTGGGAACCGCGTACCGCGACGAGATGGACTCCGCGACGAGGGGCCTTCCCGCGGAGGCGGCGGAGGCGGCGGGCGACACGGTCGGAGCGGCGCTGCGTGTCGCTCAGCAGCTCGGTCCGAAGGGCGGGGAGCTCGCCGCGGCGGCACGTCAGGCGTACGTGGACAGCATGGACCTCGCGCTGATCGGCGGCTCCGTGGTACTCCTCGCCCTTGCCGCGGTGGTGTTCGTCTGGATGCCGTCGAAGTCCGTCCCGCACGCGTCCACCGGGGTCGGGACCGAACCCGTCCGGTCTGCGCCCGAGCGCGTATGATGAGGGTTTCGTGGCGTACTGGGACCATGTCGACGCGCATACGGAGGGGCTGACGGTATAGATGCAAGACACCCGTGAAGGTCGACAGGCCGGTCCCCGACGAGTGGGACGCCCGCGCAACCGGCAGGCGGACTCCGCGATCCTCAAGGCAACGGTCACGCTGCTCGGAGAGACCGGATTCCAGGGCCTGACGATGGAACAGGTGGCCCGGCGGGCCGGCGTCGGCCGGGCGACCGTGTACCGGCGCTGGAAGTCGAAGGAAGAGATGATCATCAACGCGCTCGACACGTTGATGGCCGACTTCGACGTCGCGGAGACCGGCGACCTTCACGAGGACCTGTTCGCCATGACCTGCTGGCTCCGGACCGGGCTGCTGACGGCTCCCGAGGGGCGTCTGCTGCCGCACCTCGCGGCCCAGGCCGTCAGCGACCCGAACTTCCCGTCCAGTCACATGGAATCGTGGGTCTGCCCGTGGCGCGACGCCGTGAAGGCGGTCCTGATCCGTGGCCGTGAAGAAGGTTCGGTGCGGCAGGACGTCAACATCACCGGGGTGGTGGACATGCTGGGCGGGGTCGTGATCCTGCGGCTCTTCCTGGGCCAGGGCCGGCCCCTCGAGGACGACCAGATCCGGGACATGATCGACGGCGTGCTCAACGGGGCCCTGGTGCGCGACAGCTCCGCCGCCTGACGCAGGTCCCGAAGGGCCGAATGCCCGGGCGGGGCGGCATGACGGCGCCTCGCCACCTACCACCACGCCCGCACGCCACCGCTACGAGGGCGCCCCTCCGCCTCGCGACGACGCACCGCACCCGACGCCGCGCGCCGGTCCGCGGCAGCACATCCCCGCTTCCGGCGTCCTGACGCGGGGACCTGTCCGGCCCCCCGGCGACACCCGGCCGAAGCCTGGAACGGCCCGGCCTCGTGTCCCGGAACCCCGGGCCAGCCTGTGCGCGCAACACGTCTCCCGGCTGCGAGGCGTCCAGCGGCGGAGCGGCGCCGTTCGTGCCGGACGCGGGCGCACCCAGGACGAACCGACTCGCACACGGCCTCGCATCCGGGCCCGCACGGGCCGTCGCCGCACACGTACGGCCACACCGGGCCCGGATCCGCCATGTCACGAACGGAGTAACGATGAGTGCTCATGCCCACCCCCCGCTCTCCCCGCCCCGGCCGCTGGGTGAGGTCCGCAGCTGGCCCAGAACGTTCACCGACCGGCTGACCTCACCCCTGCCCGGAGTCTCCGACTTCGTCCGGCTGGCGCTGCGCGGCGAGCGCCTGCGGCCCTCCGCCGAGGGCCGGGCCCAGATTCCCGATCTGCCCTTCCGGCCGGAGCCGCTGCCCGATGTCACCGCCGGGGAGCTGTCCGTGACCTGGGCCGGGCACGCCAGTCACGTGGTGCGGATCGGCGGCCTCACCGTGCTGACGGACCCCGTCTGGTCGCAGCGGATCGTGGGGACCCCCCGGCGGGTGACCCCGGTCGGCGTCGCCTGGGAGGACCTCCCGCCGGTCGACGCCGTGGTCATCAGCCACAACCACTACGACCACCTGGACGCCCCCACGCTGGACAGGCTGCCGCGGGACACCCCGGTGTTCGTACCGGCCGGGCTCGCCGAGTGGGTCCGTGGCAGGCGGTTCACCCGGGTCACCGAACTCGACTGGTGGGAGGCGGTGGAGCTGAACGGCGAAGCAGGCCCGGTCCGCTTCGACTTCGTGCCCTCCCACCACTGGAGCCGGCGCGGTGCGACCGACACCTGCCGCAGCCTGTGGGGCGGGTGGGTGCTGACGGCGCCGGACGGGCAGCGCCTCTACTTCGCGGGTGACACCGGCTTCGGCCACTGGTTCGCCGAGATCGGAGGGCGCTACCCGGGGATCGACGTGGCGCTCCTGCCGATCGGTGCGTACGAACCGCGCTGGATGCTGTCTCCCGTCCACACCTCTCCCGAGGAGGCCGTCCAGGCCTGCGCCGACCTCGGCGCACGGATCATGTCGCCGATGCACTGGGCGACGTTCCTGCTCTCCGCCGAGCCGCCGCTCGAGCCCCTGCACCGGGTGCGGGCCGCCTGGGAGGCGGCCGGCCGGCCCGCCGCGGACCTCTGGGACCTTCCCGTCGGAGGGTCACGCGTGCTTGGCCGGAACTAATCCTTCCGAAGAACATGCAGAACCGACCAGGAGATCTACAGACGGGATGCAGACTCTCTCCAGTTGGTCCGATGCAGACTGACGAGGCGCAATGCGGCGGGTACGGAAAAATCCGCGGTCGTCTGCTTCTGCATAGGACTAGAGGAAGGTCTACGCATGTCGTCCAGTATCTTCGGCATTTCCGCCGAGTATGACGTCATCGTCATCGGAGGGGGCCCGGCAGGAGCCACGACGGCCGGCCTCCTCGCCAAGCGAGGACATCGCGTACTCGTGCTCGACCGTGAGCGATTCCCGCGCTATCACGTCGGTGAATCGCTCATTCCGGCTTTCATGCGCCCCATGGAGGAGATGGGGCTCACGGAGCGCATGGACGAGCGCGGATTCGAGCGCAAGTACGGCGGGAGCCTCGTATGGGGCAACAACCAGGTGCCGTGGAAGTTCGGATTCCTCAAGGGCAAGTACCCGTACGCGTTCCACACCCGCCGTGCCGACCTGGACGCGATGATCCTCGACCGCGCCCGTGAACTGGGCGCCCACATCATCGAGGACGCCACGGTCAAGGAGCCCATCGAGGAGAACGGCCGCGTGGTCGGCGTCCGTTACGCCCTCCGCGGCATGGACGGTGTGCGTGAGGTGCGAGCCGGCCTGGTGGTCGACGCCTCCGGCCAGGCGCGTGTCCTCAGCCGTCGGTTCACCGACGTCAAGTGGCACGAGGAGCTGCGCAACGTCGCGGTGTGGACGTACTACGACAACTGCGAGCGCCTCGAGGGCGACGAGTACACGAACATCCTGATCGAAGGCCTGGACGAGGGCTGGTTCTGGGCGATCCCGATCGACAAGGGAACCATCAGCGTCGGCTACGTCACGCGCTCCGCGACGGCGGGTGAGGGCGGGCAGTCCCTGGAGGACCTGTTCCACTCCGAGGTCGGCCGGACCACCAAGCTCAAGCACATGCTGCGCAACGGGCGGCAGTCCGCGGGCTTCCGTACCGCCCGGGACTGGTCCTACCACTCGGACCGGTTCTACGGCGACGGCTGGGTGCTCGTCGGCGACTCCGCGGCCTTCGTCGACCCCCTGTTCTCCACCGGTGTCGCCCTGGCGTCGCTGGCCGGCAGCACGCTGGCGCAGATCGTCGACCAGATCATCAAGCACCCGGAGATCGAGACCAAGGCACTCGACCGGTACGCCACGGCGTATTCCGGATTCTTCGACGAGATCCGCGAATTCGTCGAGCGGTTCTACGACCGGACGAAGTACAAGGAGTTCTACCACAGCCTCGCGCAGGAGATGATCGACCCCGAGCACGAGCGCAAGCCCGCGGACGACTTCGTCACCCTCATCTCCGGCCTGAGCGGTAACCACCCGATGTTCCACATCGGACTGGACGACCTCATCGCGGACGTATCGCAGCCCGAGATAACGAAGTCCTGAAATTCACCTGTGGCAGCCGCAGCGCCGCGGCTGCCACAGGTGTGTCCGAAAAAGCCGCGCGCAGCCGATTGATGAGGGCCACGGGGTAATGACCAGCCATCAGTTGCAGATACTTTTCTTCGATATCGCGCTCATACTCATCATGGCGCGGGGTCTCGGCCACCTGGCGACCCGGATCCAGCAGCCGCCGGTCGTCGGCGAGATCCTGGCCGGAGTGCTCCTCGGTCCGACCCTGCTCAGTGGGGCCATGAGCGAGACGCTCTTCCCCGACGAAGTGCGTCCGATGCTGATCGGGATCGCCAACCTCGGCGTCGCGCTCTTCATGTTCGCCATCGGTCTGGAGATCGAGGGCAAGACGCTCAAGGGCAACGGGCGGGTGACCGCGGCGGCGGCGATCGGCTCGACCGTCGTGCCGTTCGTCCTCGGCATCGGACTGGCCTTCGTCCTGCTGGCCCGTCACCACACCCCCGACACGGGGGCCTTCGTCGTCTTCATCGGCCTGGCCGTATCGGTGACGGCGTTCCCGGTGCTGGCCCGCATCCTCACCGACCGCGGCCTCAGCCGCACGGCCATCGGCGGAATCGCCCTGGCCACAGCGGCATTCGTCGACGTGGTGGCCTGGGCGGCGCTCGCCGCGGTCAACGCGTCCGTCGGCGCGGGGGGCAGCCACTGGCTGGTCGCCCTCATCCTGCCGTACCTGGCGGTCATGCTGTTCGTCGTGCGGCCGCTCCTGAGCCGCTACCTCACACCGGCCGGCAAGCCCGCGCCGGCGACCCCGCTCGTCTTCGCCGTCGTCGTGATCGGGGCACTGCTGTCGGCCGCCGCGACCGAGGCGATGGGCATGCACCACATCTTCGGTGCCTTCCTCTTCGGCCTCGTGGTGCCGCGCAAGGGTGCCGCGGCGCTGCGGGCCGACATCCACGACCGCACCGGGCACCTGACCTCTCTGCTGCTCCCCGTCTACTTCGTGGTCGCCGGATTCCAGGTGGACCTGAGCGGCATCGGCACCTCCGGTCTGCTGGAACTCGCACTGATCCTGGTCGTGGCCGTGCTGGGCAAGTTCGGCGGCACCTACTTCGGAGCCCGGTCGCAACGGCTGCCGCGGCAGTCGGCCGCGACGCTCGCCGCGCTGATGAACACCCGTGGTCTGACCGAGCTGGTCATCCTCGGGGTGGGACTCAAGCTGGGGCTCCTGGACGGCTCCCTCTACTCGCTGATGGTGGTCATGGCCGTGGTCACCACGGTGATGACGGGGCCCCTGCTGTCGCGCATCCGGGCCGGGACGGCAGCCGAGAAGGCCGAGTCCGTGGAGGCCGGGGCCGAGAAGGACGGGGCCGAGAAGGCCGGGACAGGGGCACGGCCCGACGCCGATCCCGAGGCGGCACCGGCCGCCGGGGACCGGGCCGGCGCGCCGCTGTAGCCGACCGGCGTCGGGGGTCGGCGGGTCCGGAGTGAATCCAGGCGGGACGCGAGGGGGAGACATCATGCGCTTGGTCGAACGAGAACGGGAGCTCACCGCACTGACGGACATGCTCCGGCGGAGTGCCGGCGGCGCCGGCCAGATGACGCTCGTCGCGGGCGGCATCGGCTGCGGAAAGACGGCGTTCCTGGCCGAGGCCGCCGCCCGCGCCGCCCGGCTGGGCTTCCAGGTCCACGGAGCCGCCGGCTCCCTGGCGGAGCGGGAGTCGCCGGGCGCCGTCCTCGGCCAGCTGCTGCGGGACGTGGACCTTCCGCCCCAGGACCGGAAGGCCCTGGCGGCACTGTCGGGCCGCCCCGCCGAGACAGGCGGCGCGGGCCCGGCGGTGACGGAGCTCGGCCCCTCCGCCCTGGCACCGGAGACCGCGCGCACCCTGCTGCGCCTGTGTGCCGCCGTCGAACGGGGTGCGGAACGCACCCCGCTGCTGCTGTGCGTCGACGACGTGCAGTTCACGGACTCGCTGTCCGTCCACTGGCTGCTGCTCCTCCTGCGGAGGCTGAGCTCCGCCCGCATCACACTCGTGATGAGCGAGTGCACGCTGTCCCGTCCCGCGGATCCACGGCTCCGTGCCGAGCTGCTGCGCAGGCCCGGCTACCGGCCGCTCGCGGTCGAGCGGCTGACGCCCGACGGAGTGGCCACCGTCCTGTCCCAGCACTGCCCCACCGGTGTCGCGCCCGCCCTGGCAGCCGACTGCCACGCCGTCAGCGGCGGCAACCCGCTGCTGGTCAGGGCGCTCGCGGAGGACAGCCGGCACCTGGGGGCCGAGGCGTCGAAGACCGCCGCGGCCGGGACCGGGGACCCGGGGCCACGGCTCGCGGTCGGCGACGCGTTCCTGGACGCCGTGACCGGCTGCCTGCACCGCGGATGGCCTGCCCTGCTGCGGATCGCCGAGGCGCTGGTCGTGCTGCACGACGACAGTGCCGTACCGGAGCTGGTGGCTCGGCTGGCGGAGGTGGAGGGCCCCGTGCTGGCGCGCGGGATGCGGGCGCTCGACACCGCGGGTCTGCTCGCCGACGGGCGGCCGCGCCACCCCGCGCTGCGTACCGCCGCGCTCGGCGGACTCACCGGGCAGGAGCGCTCCGCGCTGCACCGGCGGGCCTCGGCGCTCCTGTACGAGGCGGGGGCGCCGGCCGTAGAGGTCGCCCGGCACCTGCTCGCCGCAGGAGTGCCCTCCGGCTTCCCGTGGGCCGTGCCCCAGCTGCGGGAGGCCGCCGAACGGCACCTGGCGGCCAGCAGGCCCGCCGAGGCGCAGGGCTGCCTGGAGGCGGCCCTGCGGGCCTGCGGCGACGAGACGGAGCGCCTGAGGATCAAAGCACTGCTGGCCGGCACGGCGTGGGTGCTCGACCCGTCGATCGGTGCCAGGCACCTGGTGGAGCTCGCCCAGGCGGTACGCGACGGGCGGCTGCCCGACCACTACTCCCTCATGCTGGCCAAGTACCTGCTCTGGCACGGCAGGTACGACGAGGCCGCGGACGCCATCGGGCGGATCATCCGGAGCGGTGACGAGCCCGACCCGATCGCCGCGGCCGAGGCACGCGCCACCCGGGAGCTCCTCTCCGCCACCTATCCCGGACTCGTGCCCGGGGGTTCGCGGTCGAAGTCCGCGCGGCAGCGGGCCTCCCTCCCCGGTGATCCGCGCAGCAGGGGGGCGGCCGCGCTCTCCGACGTGCTGCGGCAGGGGGCGGGGCCGGAGGCGGTCGCCGCCGCCCAGGCGTCGATGCGCGCCATGCGGCTCGGGAGGAACACGCACGAGTGGCTCACCTGCGCGGTGTCCGCGCTGCTGTTCGCCGACCGTACGGAGGAGGCCGCCGGTTGGTGCGACCACTGGCTCGCGCAGTCGCGCGGTCGCAGGGTCCCCCTCTGGATCGCCGAGTTCTCCTCGCTGAGGGCGGGCATCGCGCTGCGCCAGGGGAGCCCGCTCCAGGCGCGCGAGCTCGCCGAGGCCGCGCTGGCCCAGGTGTCCCCCGAGAGCTGGGGCGTGTGCATCGGGGGGCCGCTGGCCAACCTCATCCAGGCCAACACGGACATCGGCGCCCACGCCGCGGCGGCGGAGTACCTGGAGGTCCCCCTCCCGCCGGGCATCTTCCACAGCCGCTTCGGGCTGTACTACCTGCACGCCCGGGGCAGTCACTACGTGGCGACCGGACAGCCCCAGGCGGCGCTGGACGACTTCCTCAACTGCGGTGAACTGATGGGCCGGTGGGGCCTGGACCAGCCGGCCCTCGTCCCGTGGCGCTCCGGGGCGGCACGCGCCCGGCTCGCTCTGGGGGACACCGCGGGCGCCCTCACCCTCGCCCGCGAGCAGCTCGCGCTGGCCGGCAGCGGGCTCTCCCGCACCCGGGGCATCTCCCTGCGGACCCTGGCCGCGGCAAGCCGCCCCTCACAGCGCGGCAGCCTGCTGACCGGGGCCGTGGCGATCCTGGAGGAGTCGGGCGACCGTCTCCAGCTGGCCGGGGCGCTGGCCGACCTCGGTGCCACCCACGCCCGAGCCGGCCGGTTCGACCGGGCCGAGACTCTGCTCGGCCGCGCCGCCGGGCTCGCCGAGGAGTGCGGTACGCCGGACCCCGCCGAGGAGCTCCGCTCGGCTCTGCCCGTGCCGATCGGATCCGCGCGCAGCGAACACGGGCCCGCGGAAAGGGTCTTCCACCTGCTGAGCCCGGCAGAGCGGAGGGTGGCCGCCCTCGCCGCCCGGGGCCGTACCAACAAGGAGATATCCGACCGCCTGGGAATCACGGTCAGCACGGTCGAGCAACACCTCACCCGCATATTCCGGAAGCTCGGCGTGCGCGCCCGTGGTGATCTCCCTCGGGGCGACGTCATCGAAGCGGCCGCCGGCTGATGCGCCGTGACCACGGGCGCACCGACAGGATCTACGACACCGAGTGATCGAGGAGAAATGAAGAACACCATGGGGCGTAAAGAGAAATACGATGTGGCCATCCTCGGCAGCGGTATGGCCGGCGGTATGCTCGGTGCCGTCCTGGCGAGGAACGGGGTCAAGGTCCTGCTGCTGGATGCCGGGACGCACCCGCGGTTCGCCGTCGGTGAGTCGACTATTCCGTATACCTCGGGAATGACCCGGCTCGTCGCCGATCGCTACCAGGTTCCCGAACTCAGGGCGCTTTCCAGCTTCAAGGGAATCCGGGACAAGGTGTCGCGCAACTGCGGCCAGAAGCAGAACTTCGGCTTCGTCTACCACCGTGAGGGCCGGTCCCAGAACGCCCAGGAGATCAATCAGCTGGTGGTGCCCTCCGTGCTGCGCACGGAGACCCACCTGTTCCGGCAGGACATCGACGCGTACCTCTTCCACGTCGCGGTCAAGTACGGGGCCCACCCGCGGCTCAACACCCGGATCGTCGACATCGAGACGGACCCGGACACCGGCGCCGTGCTGCGCACGGACGGCGGCGAGGAGTTCCGCGCCAGCTACGTGGTGGACGGAAGCGGATTCCGCTCACCGCTGGCCGAGAAGTTCTCCCTGCGGGAGACGCCCACCCGGGCCAGGACGCACTCGCGGTGCCTGTTCACGCACATGACGGGCGTGGAGGCCTTCGACAAGTCGCCCGCGGCGCGGGCCCACGACCAGCCGAACCCCTGGCACCACGGCACACTGCACCACGTCTTCGACGGCGGCTGGCTGTGGGTCATCCCGTTCGACAACCACGCGGACTCCCTCAACCCGCTGTGCAGCGTGGGCCTCACCCTGGACCCGCGGGTGTTCCCCAAGGGCGACCAGACCCCCCAGCAGGAGTTCGACGACTTCCTGCAGCGGTTCCCGGAGATCGCCCACCAGTTCCGCGGTGCCAGGTCGGTGCGCCCCTGGGTCTCCACCGGCCGGCTCCAGTACTCCGCCAAGCAGGTCGTCGGCGAACGGTTCTGCCTCACCTCCCACGCGGCAGGCTTCATCGACGCCCTGTACTCGCGCGGCCTGACCAACACGCTCGAACTGGTCAATTCCCTGGGCTGGCGCATCATCCAGGCATCCAAGGACGGTGACTGGTCCATGGAGCGGTTCGGATACCTGGAAGAACTCCAGCAGGGCCTGTTCGACTTCCACGACGACATCGTCTACAGCTCGTTCGTGGGATTCGGCGACTACGAGCTGTGGAACGCGGTCAACCGCACCTGGATGCTCGGCACCATGCTCGGAAACGTCATGCTGGAGGACGCCTACTACCGGTTCGAACGCACCGGGGACGACGCCGTGTTCCGGGAGCTGGAGACGCACGGGCACCCGGGGTCACCGCTCCCGGTCAGCTCCGGCTTCAACGAGATGGGGCGGATCACCAGGGAGCTGTGCCGCGAGGTCGAGGCGGGCACCGAACGGCCCGGTGACGCTGCCCAGAAGATTCTGACCTACATCCGTGACGCAGATTTCATCGCCCCGTCATTCAAATTCGGAGAACGCGACACCCGGTGCTTCGCCATGTCTCCCGCCAAGATGGCGATGAATGCCCGATGGTGCCGGAACGACGCCCCGCCGGAAATCGGAAAGCGCATGATCAACGCCAGTAAGGGGCTCGTGCGGATGCGCCTTCGGGCCGGTAGATGACCCCACCCCTATCGCTCCTCTAGGGGACCCCGGGAATTCCCGCCACTCGATGGGGGAGGGGGTATTCCCGGGGATGGTCGGCTCATATTCTGAAGTGCAGGCGAGCAGCGGATATCCGGCTAGGGAAAAGCAGCCGTCGAGGCCCCGGAACGCGCTTGCACCTCCCGGCGCGGCACGGTCGGGACCGGCCTATCACTCCAGGACGAGAAGGCAGCGAATGAACCCGCACGCACCGCTTGACCCCGCGGACCTGATCGCCGTCGTCGGCATGGCCGGCCGGTTCCCAGGAGCGCCGGACACCGACAGTCTCTGGAAGCTCATGACGGACCGTCGGGAAGCCGTCGGCCCCGTCCCGCCGGAGCGCTGGGACAGCGCCGCCCAGCTCGACCCGCAACTGCGCATCCCCGCGGTCGGCGGCTTCCTGGACGACATCGACCTCTTCGACGCGGGATTCTTCGGCGTATCACCCCGCGAGGCCGCCGCCATGGATCCTCAGCAGCGTCTGCTCCTGGAGGTGGGGTGGCGTGCCCTCGAAGACGCGGGCCAGCGGGTCGCCGATCTCGCCGGCAGCCGTACGGGTGTCTACGTGGCGACGGTCTGGCACGACTACGAACTCCTGCGCAAGGCGCGCGGCGCCCGCCACACCTCGCACACGCTGGTGGGTACCGGACGCGACATCCTCGCCAACCGGCTGTCGTACTTCATGAAGCTGCGCGGACCGAGCCTGGCCGTCGACACCGGCTGCTCCTCCGGACTGGTCGGGCTCGACCTGGCGGCCCGGGCCCTGCGCCAGGGAGACATCGAAGCGGCGATCGTCGGCAGCACCAACCTGATGATGGACCCCCATGTGACCGTGGGACTGACCCACTTCGGAGGCCTGTCACCCGACGGGCGCTGCGCCTCCTTCGCCAAGTCGGCCAACGGCTTCGTCCGGGGCGAGGGCGTCGCCGCGGTGTACCTGAAGACGCTGAGCCGGGCGCTGGAGGACGGCGACCGCGTGCACGGTGTCCTCGTCAGCACCCTGACGAACAACGACGGCGGCGGCCACAGCCTGGTGAGCCCGAGCCAGGAGGGGCAGGAGGACCTGCTGCGCCGCAGCTACGGGCACCGGACCGTGCCCGCCGCGGCCCTCTCGTACGTCGAGGCCCACGGCACCGGGACCAAGCGCGGCGACCCGACCGAGGCCGGCGCGCTCGGCGCCGTCCTCGGCCTGGCACGACCAGCCGGAGATCCGCTGCCGATCGGTTCGGTGAAGACCAACATCGGTCACCTGGAGGGCAGTTCCGGACTGGCGGGGCTGATCAAGGTACTGCTCTCGCTGCGCCACCGGATCGTGCCCCCGACCCTGCACGCCGAAGAGCTGAACCCCGACATCCCCTTCGACGAGCTGAATCTCCAGGTCGTACGGGAACCCCTGCGGCTGCCCGCCGACGGGCCCGTCTACCTCGGCGTCAACTCCTTCGGATGGGGCGGCACGAACGCCCACGTCGTCGTCGCGAGCCCGCCTCCGGAGGCGGCGGACGCTCCGCGCACCCCGGCGTCCCCGGCCACCGGTCTGCCCCCGGTCGTCACCCTCTCCGCCCGGCGGGCGCCGCTGCTCGCCCGGCGGGCCGCGCAGTTGCACGACCAGCTCGCCGCCCAGGAAGCCGATGCCACCGATGTGGCCGGCGCCCTGGCGTGGCGTCGCGACCACTTCGCCGACCGGGCGGCATTCGTCGCCCACGGCACCCAGGAGCTGAGCAGCGCACTCGCGGCACTCGCCGGGCCCTCCGCCGAAGGCGCCGAGACGGCCGGCGTGGTCACCGGACGTGCGACACCGCGCGGCAGGACCGCCTTCGTCTTCCCGGGGCAGGGCTCGCAGTGGCGCGACATGGGACACCGGCTCTACCGCGACAGCGGCCTGTTCGCCTCCGTCATCGACCGCTGCGCCAAGGCGCTCGCCCCCCACGTCGACTGGGACCTGCTGGACATCTTCGTCGGAGGCACGGCGGACGGTGGTGCACCGGCCGGCAGCACACCGGACGGCGGCACACCGGACGGCCTCGCGGCCGGCGACGGCATCGCCGGAAGCTGGACCGGGCGCACCGACGTGCTCCAGCCCGCCCTGTGGGCGATGTCGCTCGGTCTGGCCGAGCTGTGGAAGGCGTCGGGCGTCGCCCCCGACGTCGTGGTGGGCACCAGTCAGGGCGAGATCACCGCGGCCACCTTCGCGGGCGTCCTCTCCTACGACGACGCCGCCCTGATCCTGGCCCGCCGCGGCGCCCTCATCGCCGACCGGGTGTCGGGGCACGGGCTGATGCTCGCCGTCGACCTCGACCGCGAGGCCGCGGTGCGGGCGATGGAGGGGTTCGAGGACATGGTGTCCTTCGCCGCGCACAACGGCCCCCGCTCGTGCGTGCTCTCCGGCGACAGGGACCACATCCTGGCCCTGAAGGAACTGCTGGAGGCCGAGGGGACTTACTGCGGCCTGGTCAACATCGACTACGCCTCGCACAGTGCGGGGATGGACGCGCTGAGCGAGGATCTCGTGTCCGCGCTGGCCCCCGTCCGGCCGGGAGCGGGAACCACTCCGGTCATGTCGACCGTCCACGCCCGACTGGTGGAGGGCACCGAACTCGACGCGGACTACTGGGTCCAGAACCTGTGCCGACCCATCGAGTTCGTCACGTCGATGACGGAGCTCTTCGACAGCGGCGTCACCCATGTGGTGGAGGTCAGCCCGCACCCGGTGATCTTCCCGTCGCTGGAACAGCTCGCGGCCGGACACTCCACGACGCCCGCCGTCCTGACCACCCTGCGCCGTCAGCAGGGCGGCGTCGACGACTTCGCCCGTGCCCTCGCCCGCGGCTACACCACCGGCCTCGAACCGTTCGGGGCACTGCCCCGGGACAGCCGTTACCCGGTCCCCGGCTACCCCCTGGAGCGGGACAGCTTCTGGCCCGCCCCGGGCAGACGCCGCACCACCGGAGCCGCCCAGGGCTTCGAGGCCCCGCTCACCCCGGCTCCCGGCCGGCCCGGCGTCTGGCAGGGCGCCCTGGAACTCTCCCTGGAGGACCAGCCCTGGCTGGGCGACCACAAGCTGTACGACACCCCCGTGCTGCCGGGTGCCGGGATGCTGGCCCTGGTGCTGCACACCGCTCTGGCCCGGACCGGCGCGGTGCCCGGCAGGCTGGCCGATGTCGCCTTCCGCAAGCAGGTGACGCTGGGCCAGGAGGCCGCGCGGTTCACCACCGAATGGCAGGACACCCCGGCAGGGGGCGACCTGCGGCTGCTGTCCCTCCCCGAGGGCGCCGCCGCATGGGACGTCATCGCCACGGCGCGCGCGCACCAGCGGGAGAGCACCAGGTCCGCGCCCGTGTTCCCCGAGTGGGCCACCGGACTCGAGTCCGCCGACCCGGAGGACTTCTACCGCCGGTGCGCCGAGCGTGGCCAGGTCTACGGCCCGGCCTTCCAGCGCGTCCGGAGCCTGTACCGGAACCCCGCGGCGGACGAGGCGCTCGGCGAGGTCCGCCTCGACGGGAAACTCGGGGCGGGCAACCGGCCGCACGTCCTGCACCCGGCCCTCTGGGACGCCGCGCTACAGGTCTGCCTGGCGCTCGACGAGGGCGATGCGGCGTTGATGCCGACGGCCGTACGGTCCGTCCACATCCTCTCCGCCCCGCCGGAACCCGTCGGATCCCTCTGGTCGCACGTACTGCGCCGCGAGGACGGCACGCTCGACGTGTACATCTTCGACGCCGGGCGGAACCCGCTGCTGGTGATGGAGGGCCTGGTGCTCCAGCCGCTGCCCGGCGGCGACGGGCACGACGCCGACGCGGACCGGCTGCACCGCATCCGCTGGAGCGAGACCGCCGCGGACGCGACCGCCCAAGTGCCCGTGCAG
Source organism: Streptomyces clavifer (assembly GCA_014651175.1). Classification (GTDB taxonomy): domain Bacteria; phylum Actinomycetota; class Actinomycetes; order Streptomycetales; family Streptomycetaceae; genus Streptomyces; species Streptomyces clavifer. Next base: position 74,776 of record BMWJ01000018.1, read on the forward strand.
GGACGGTGGATCGTCTGCGGCGGCACCGACGCCATGGCGCAGGCACTGGCGGGCGCGCTGAGCAGCAGGGGTGCGGAGGTCAGCCACCTCGGCACCGACGCCTGCCCGGCGGAGTCGCTGGGCGACGTGTCCGACGCCGCCGGTGTCGTGTTCGTCGCGCCGCGCTCCTCGGCCGGCCCCGACGCGCAGCAGCGCGGCCTGGGCCACCTCACCTCCGTCATCCGGACCTGTGCGGGCCTGGCCACCCTGCCCCGGCTCACGGTGGTCACCGACCGCGCCCAGGCGGCCGACGGCACGGAGACGCCCGATCCCGGCGCCGCGCTCTACTGGGGCTACGGCCGTGTCGCACAGCGCGAGCACTCCGAGCTGGAGCCCCGCCTCATCGACGTGGACGCCTCCGACCCCGACTGGGCCGGAGCGTGTGCGGCGGCGATCGTCACCACCGGGGGAGCGGACCAGCTGGCCCTGCGCCACGGACGGCAGTTGGCGGCCCGTATCACCCGGGGCGCCACCGACGAACCCGCCGTCCCCTCCGCGGCCCTGCCCGCCCGGCGCACCGTGAAGCAGCCCTTCCGGATCGACCCCGTCCGGCGTGGCGGTCACACCGCGGCGGAGTTCCTGCCGCTGGTACGCCGGGCACCCGGCCCCGGGGAGGTCGAGATCGAGGTGACCGCCGCCGTGCTGTCGCCCGCCGACGTACGCGAACCCGCGGCCGCCGGCAGGGCTCCGGCCACCGACGCCCCGAGGGCCGGCCGTGAGTGCGTCGGCAGGATCACCGCCGTGGGGCCGGACGTCTCCGCCCTGCGCACCGGCGACCGGGTCGTCGCCGTGTGCCCCGGCGCACTCGCCGGACACGCCCTGGCTCCGGCCGCCCACGTCCACCGGGTTCCCGAGCGGCTGAGCGACGCGGAGGCGGTGGCCCTGCCGCTGCCGGCGATGACGGCCTGGTACGCGCTGACCGAGGTGGGCCGCCTCACCCCGGGAGAGGCCGTACTCGTCCACTCGTCCTCCCTCCCGGACTCCCTCGCGGCCGTCCAGGTCGCACGGGGCCGGGGCGCCCGGGTCTTCGTCGCCGCGGTGCCGGGACCGGTGGCACGCGACCTGCTCCTCGGCGCGGGCGCCGAACTCGCCCTCGACGCGGAGGACTCCGGCTGGCCGGACGCGGTGCGCGGGGCCACCGGGGGCCGTGGCGCCGACGTGGTCGTGGGGCCGCGGACGGGTCCCGCCGCGCCGGAGGCCCGGGAACTGCTCGCCGAGGACGGCCGCCTCATGGAGATCGCCGCAGCCGGCGCCGCCGTCGGCCCGTCCCTCGACCGAGAGGTCCTCCGCAAGGGTGCAGGCTTCTGCTCCGTCGATGTGGACGGACTGCGCGAGCGCAAACCCGCCACGTTCGCCCGGGTGCTCGAAGCCGTCTGGGCCATGGCCGCCGAGGGCCGGCTCACGCCGCTGCCGACGCACAGCCACGACTGCGCCGAGCAGAGCGGGAGCGCCGGGATCGCACACGACCACGGTCTGGCACGGCTGGTGCTCACCGGTCTCCGAGGCGTCGGCCACGTCGCCCCCGAACCGATGCCGGGCGGCCGGTTCCGCGCCGACGGCAGCTACCTGATCACCGGAGGGCTCGGAGCCCTCGGCCTGTCACTGGCCGAGTTCCTCGCCGCGGACGGAGCCGGTTCCCTCGTGCTCGTCGGCCGCTCGGCCCCGGACGCCGAAGCCGCGGAGCGCATCGCCGCACTGCGCGAGCGGGGAGCCCGGGTCGAGACCCTGCGCTGCGACGTCACCGACCGTCCGGCCCTGCGCCAGGCGCTGGAAGGCCTGCGCGAAGGAGGCCTGCCACCGCTGCGCGGCGTGGTGCACGCGGCCGGTGTGCTCGCCGACGCCACGATCGCCCATGTCACACCGCGTCAGATCGCCAAGGTGCTCCAGCCCAAGGTGGACGGCGTCCGCAACCTCGACGCGGTCACCGCCAAGGACCCTCTGGACCTCTTCGTGATGTTCTCCTCCGCGGCGGCCCTGGTGGGCAACCCGGGCCAGGCGGCGTACTCCGCGGCCAACGCGTACCTGGACGCCTTCGCCGAGGCCCGCCGCATGCGCGGGCTGCCGGCCCTGAGCGTGCAGTGGGGCCCGTTCGCGGGCATCGGTCTCGCGGCGAAGGACAGCCAGGCAGGCGCTCGCCTCGGCGAACGCGGCCTGGAGAGCTTCTCGCCCGGCGAGGCGTGGGCCGCACTCGTCAGGCTGCTCCACCAGGACCGGCCGGTGGTCGGATACGTCCCCGTCGACACACGCCGGTGGTTCGACGCCTACCCCGGCACCGTCTCCCTCAGCGCGTGGAGCGAGCTGTACGCCGCCCTCGAGGAGGACAGCACCGCGGTCTCGGGCAGCGCCTTCCTGGACGCGCTGCTCCGGGCCCCGCAGGACGACCGCGCCGCCCTGGTGGAGGCCAAGGTGAGGGAGCTCGCCGCGCGGGTGCTGAGGCTCGATCCCGAACGCCTGGAACGGGACGCCCTGTTCGACTCGCTCGGCCTCGACTCACTCATGAGCCTCGAACTGCGCAACCGGCTGGAAGCGGCCTTCGGGCTGCGGCTCTCGCCGACCCTCCTGTGGACCTACGGCACCCTCCAGGCACTCTCCGGCGCCCTGCTCGCCCGGACGACTCCGACGGACGGGGCGCCGTGATGGCCGGCACGACAGGCCGTCCGGCGCACCCCGGCCCTCTACCGCAAGGAACCCCGATGCTCGAGACACCTGCCTCCGGGGGAGGCAAGCAGACCCCTCTGACCAGGGCTCTGGACACCATTCGCACGCTCAGGCAGCAACTCGGCGAGCAGCGTGGGAACCAGCCCGTCGCCGTGATCGGCGCGGGACTGCGACTGCCGGGAGGCATCGAGGACCTCGACGGCTACTGGACGGCGCTCGCGGAGGGAAGGGACGGGGTCCGGCCCATGCCGGCCCACCGCAAGGGCCCCTTCGCCGAAGACTGGGAAGGTCTGCCGCAGCGCGGCGGATTCCTCGACGAAGTACTCGACTTCGACGCCGAGTTCTTCGGCATCAGCCCGCGCGAGGCCCGGCACCTCGACCCGCAGCACCGACTGCTGCTCGAAGTCGCCTGGGAGGCGATGGAGCACGCCGGACTGCCGTCCCGCAGCCTGGCCGCCGCCCGTACCGGCCTGTACCTCGGGGTCATGTGGCAGGACTACCGGGAGTGGTGCGAGGGCGAGCCCGACGCCTACTGGGCCACGGGCAACGGACACAACTTCGCCGCCGGCCGCGTCGCGTACGCCCTGGGACTGACCGGTCCGGCCATGACGGTCGACACGGCCTGCTCCTCCTCGCTCGTCGCCGTCCACCTGGCGGTGCAGGCACTGCGCCGGGGGGACTGCGAGATCGCCTTCGCCGCGGGCGCCAACCTCATCATGTCCCCGCAGACCATGAAGCTCGTCCAGGAGACACGCTCCCTGTCACCGGACGGCCTGTGCAAGACGTTCGACGCCCGGGCCAACGGCTTCACCCGCGGCGAGGGCGTCGGAGCCGTACTCCTCAAGCGCCTCGACCACGCCCTGCGCGACGGCGACCGGGTGCTCGGGGTGATCCGCGGTACGGCCGTCAACCAGGACGGCCGCTCCAGCGGATTCACCGCACCGAACGTCCTCGCCCAGGTGTCCCTCATCGAGACGGCGCTCGCCGACGCCGGACTCGAGCCCTCCGCGGTCGGCTACGCGGAGACGCACGGCACCGGTACCGCGCTCGGCGACCCCATCGAGATGGACGCGCTCGCCACCGCCCTGGGCCGCCGCAACGGGGGCGCGCCCCTGCCGGTCGGCGCCGTGAAGGCCAACTTCGGACACCTGGAGGGCACGGCGGGTGTCGCCGGGCTGATCAAGGCCATGCTCTGCGTGGCCAGGCGCAAGGTGCCGCCGGTCGTGCACTTCCGCACCCTCAACCCCCGCATCGACCTGTCGGGCACCGGCATGACCGTGCCCGGGACCCTCCAGGACTGGTCGCCGGAGTCGGGCGACTGCGCCTCCGTCAGCTCGTTCGGTATGAGCGGCACCAACGCCCACGCGATCATCGGCCCGCTGCACGCGGACGAGCTGCCCGCCCGGCAGGACGCCGGGCACCCCCCGGCCGTCACGGGGTTCGAGATCTCGGCGAAGACCTCCGAGGCCCTGCGGGCCCGCGCGGCGCAGTACGCCGACAGGGTCGCCTCCCTCGCCCCGGCCGACTACCCCGCCTTCGCCTACACCGCCACCGCCGGCCGCAGCCGACTGGACGTCCGCGCCCGGATCTCGGCCGCGGACCCGGAGACCGCCGCCGCGGCACTGCGCGCGCTCGCCGCCGGCGAGCCGTCGCCCCTGCTGACCCTCACCGAGGGACAGGACAGCGGCGGCGAGGACCCCGCCGCCGGGCTGCCGCGCCGCCTCGTCGACCTGCCCGGCTACCCCTGGCAGCGCCGGCGCTTCGCCCCCGAACAGGCGGCGGCCGACCCCGCCTCCGGGGTACCGGCGCTGCCCACCCGCCACGCGGTGGTGTGGGAGGCGGCCGAGCCCCGTACGGCCGTCCCCGGAGCCGAGCTCGTCCTCGCGGGCGACGACGCGGCGCTGCTGGCAGCGCTCGTGGACCGCGCGGCCCGGCTCGGTCTGCGCGGTACCGTCCTCGCCCCCGCACCGGCGGTGCTGCCCGACGGCTGGCGGCACGCCGCGCTGCCCGGCGACCGCGCCGGCTGGGCCCGGTTCTGGGAGGGTGACACCACCCCCGGCCCGGCCCCCCTGGTGCTGGCGTTCCGGGCGACGGCGATGCCCGGCGCGCAGGACGGCGTACCGGGCACCGCCGACCCGGCGGAACCGGGAGCCCGGCTCTGCGCGTCCGTGACCGTCGCGGTCGGTGCCCTGGCCAAGAGCGGCCGGGCACACCGGGCCTTCGCGGTCACGCGCTCCGCCTGCCGGTCCGGGCCCGGGGACCGGGTGGCACCCACGGACCACGGACTGCTGCACGGCCTCGCGCCCGTGCTCGGCCTCGAACTCGGCGCGGCCTGGGGCGGAGTCGTCGACCTGGCGGACGAACCGGCCGCCGAAGACCTCGACACCCTGCTGGCGTTCGCCGTGCACGAGGCCGCCGCGCCCGGCGACGGGCACTCCCCGCTGGAGGACCTGGCGGCCGTCCGCGGTGGCGCGCTCCGGGTGGCACGGCTCCGCGAGAGCGCGGAACCGGCCGGCACCCTGGAGGTGCGGGACGACGCCACGTACCTCGTCACCGGCGGACTCGGCGGCGTCGGCCGGGAGCTGACGGCCGAGCTGGTCGCCCGCGGGGCCCGGCACCTGCTGCTCATCGGCCGCCGGCCGCAGGACCAGCTGTCCGCCGAGGCGACCGCGCTGCTGGACGAGCTGGCCGGTGCGGGCGTACGCGCCGTGTACCGCGGCGGCTGCGACACGGCCGAGGCGGTCGGGGCCGCGTGCGCCGCCCTCGAGGGCCTGCCCCCCGTACGCGGTGTGCTGCACGCCGCGGGAACCCTCGACCGCGCTCCCGCCGAGGAGACCGGCGTCGAGGAGTTCGCGGCCTCGCTGCGCGGCAAGACCGCCGGCGCCTGGCTGCTGCACAGGGCGTCCCGGGACTGGCCGCTGGACTTCTTCGTGATGGTGTCGTCCGTCTCCGCCGTGTGGGGCACCGAGCGCTGCGCGGCGTACTCGGCGGCCAACGGTGGACTGGACGCCCTGGCCGCACACCGGGTCTCGCTCGGCCTGCCCGCGATCAGCCTGGCCTACGGGCCGTGGGACCTGGGCGGCTCGGGGATGGCCGACTCGGCGTCCCGCGACACCTTCGCCCGCGTCGGGGTGGGCGCGCTGGACGCGGCGACCGGCCGGGCGGCCCTGGACGGGCGGGCCCCCGACGGGTCGGGCCACCTGATCGTCTGCCCGCTGGACACGTCCCGGTTCCTCACGATCATGTCCCGCTTCCGCCGCCGTGGACTCTTCGGCGTCGCGGCGGTGGCCGAAGGCGCCCCGGCCGGCGCGGTGATCCGGCAGGAGCCCTCCGTCACCGGTGAACTGGCGGCCCTTCCGGACCGGGCCCGCGCCGGGGCGGCCCGGGGCCATGTCGCCCGCATCGTCGCGGCACAGCTCGGGCACGACAGTGCCCAGGCCGTCGGGGACGACACCGGGTTCTTCGACCTCGGGCTGGACTCCATCATGGCGGTCGACCTGGTCGGCCAGCTGTCCCAGGCGTTCGGGGTCGTCCTCCTGACGGCCGACGTCTTCAACCATCCGACCGTGTCCCGGATGGCGGAACACCTCCTGACCGCGGACCGTGCGCCGGAGCCCACCGCCCCCTCCGCGACCACCGGCCCGGCCGTCGCCGCCGTACGGGAGCGTCCCGCATCCCCCCAGGACCCGGCGGCCGTCGTGCCCGCCGCCGACGCGCCCCCGTCCCGGGACGCCGACCGCGAGCCCGTCGCGATCGTCGGCATGGCGGGCAGGTTCCCGCAGTCCGACTCCGTCGACGAACTCTGGGACCTGCTGCGCGAAGGACGCGACCCGGTCGGCCCGGTCCCCGACGGCCGGTACGAGAGGACCGCCTTCCACGGCGGCGGCGGCGAGCCCGCCCGTGTCACCACGGACCAGGGCGGATTCCTCCGGGACATCGCCCGTTTCGACGCCTCGTTCTTCGGGATCCCGGCACGGGAGGCCGAGAGTCTCGACCCCCAGCAGCGGCTGCTCCTGGAGTCGGCCTGGCACGCCCTGGAGAACGGCGGGATCGATCCCCACTCGCTCAAGAACTCCCGTACCGGTGTCTTCGTCGGCATCAGCTACGCGGACTACGCCCGGCTGCTGGCCGAGTCGGGCCCCGAACACCTGGACGCCTACTACAGCACCGGGACCTCGCTCAACGCGGCAGCCGGACGGCTCGCCTACAGTCTCGGCCTCAACGGCCCCGCGCTGGCGGTGGACACCGCGTGCTCCTCGTCGCTGGTGGCCCTGCACCTCGGTGTGCGGTCGCTGCGGTCCGGTGAGTCCGACGCGGTCCTCGCCGGCGGGGTGAACGTCATCCTCGACCCGATGGCGTCGGTCTCGGCCAGCCGCGCGCACATGCTGTCACCCGACGGCCGCTGCCGTACGTTCTCCGCCGACGCCAACGGGTTCGTGCGGGCCGAGGGCTGCGGAGTCCTCGTCCTCAAGCGGCTCGCCGACGCGCAGCGCGACGGTGACCAGGTGCTCGCCGTGATCCGCGGCACCGCCGTGAACCAGGACGGCGCGTCGTCCGGCCTCACCGCGCCGAGCGGCCCGGCCCAGCAGACGCTGCTCACCGACGCCCTGTCCGACGCCTCGGTCAGCGGCGCGGACGTCTCGTACCTCGAGGCGCACGGCACCGGCACCTCGCTCGGCGACCCGATCGAGCTCGGTGCCGCCTGGAAGGTCCTCGGCCCCGGGCGCAAGCCCGGCGAGCCGCTGCACGTGGGCTCCGTGAAGAGCAACATCGGCCACCTCGAATCCGCCGCGGGCATGGCGGCGGTCATCAAGACCGTCCTGGCACTGAGACACGATCTCATCCCGGCCAACCTCCACTTCGGCGCACCCAACCCGCATGTGGACTGGCCGGAAATGAACGTCCGCGTGGTCGACACCCCGACCCCCTGGCGTTCCGGCGCGAAGCCTCGTGTGGCAGGCGTCTCCGGTTTCGGGCTGACCGGGACCAACGCCCACATCGTGCTCGCCGAAGCACCGGCCGGCGCCCGGGCCGTCATGAGCGGCGAGCCGGCCGGTGCCACCCACCTCCTCCCGCTGTCGGCCCCCGACCAGGACGGGCTCTCCCGGCTCTCCGAGGTATGGGAACAGCGCCTGACCGGCGCGACCGACGAGGACCTGGCGGGCCTGGTCGCGACCGCCACCACGGGCCGCGGCCACTTCCCGCACCGCAGGGCGCTGCTCGGCACGACCCGGGACAAGCTCCTCGCCCAGCTCTCCACACCGCCTCCGCCGCGGCCTGCCCGCCGCCCGCGCATCGCCTTCCTCTTCTCGGGGCAGGGCAGCCAGCGCTTCGGTATGGGCCGCGAACTGTACGAGACGGAGCCGGTCTTCAGGGACGTCTTCGACGCCTGCGACCGCGAACTCGCGCCCGTCCTCGGCGGTTCCCTGGTGGAGCTGACCCTGTACGGCCAGGACGAGAGCGCCATCGACGAGACGCGGGTGACCCAGCCGGCCCTGTTCGCCCTGGAGATCGCGCTCGCCGCCCTCTGGGAGTCCTGGGGAGTCGCACCCGCCCTGGTGATGGGCCACAGCGTCGGCGAGGTCGCCGCCGCCGTGCACGCCGGGGTCATGGACCTGGGGTCCGGGCTCCGGCTGATCGCCCGGCGGGCCGCCCTGATGCAGTCCACCGAGCGGGGGTCCATGCTCGCCGTCACGGCCACCGAGGAGCAGGTCCTGGCATGGACCGCCGGCACGGAGCTGGACGTCGCGGCCGTCAACACCCCGGCCGCTACGGTCGTCTCCGGTACGCCCGCCGAGATCGACCGGCTGGCGGAGAAGCTGGCCGCCGACGGCGTACGCACCCGCAGACTCAGCGTCTCGCACGCGTTCCACTCCCGGCTGCTCGACCCGGTCCTCGGTGAACTGGGCGATTTCCTCGCGTCGTCGGAGTTCGCTCCGCCGAAGGTGCCGCTGATCTCCAACCTCACCGGGGAACTCGCCGGACCCGCCACCATCGACGCCGACTACTGGGTCCGCCACGCCCGCAACCCCGTCCGCTTCCACGACGGGGCCCGGCGGATCGAGGACCAGGACATCGACGTCTGCCTCGAGATCGGCCCCGACCGCACGCTGGTGAACCTGGTGCGCGCGGCCGGGCTCGCCCCGGACGGAGGCGTCGTCCCGTCGCTGTACCGCGGCGCCGGGGACCGGGCGGCCCTGCTCGCCGCCGTCAAGGCCCTGTACGAGCTGGGCCAGGACATCGACTGGCAGGCCGTCCAGGCCCCGCGGCGGATCCCGAGGAGCAGCGCGCCGCTGTACCCCTTCGCCGCCACGGTCCACTGGCGCCGCGCCGCCGAGCCGCGTGCCGGCCGGGCGGCACCGGACGGCCGGACGGCGCCGGCCGGCCCGCCGTGGGGGACAGAGCTGCGTTCGCCCGCCGTCAAGGGCCGCGTGTTCGTCACGGAGCGCAGCACCGTCTACCCGCCGCACCTCGACGACCACCGCCTGTTCGGCACGGTCCAGGTGGCCGGGGCCTCGCAGACGGCCACCGTCCTGTCGGCGATCGGCAGCGCGGGCGAGCCGGTGGTCCTGGAGGACCTGCACTTCCCCCGGGCCCTGGTGCTGCACGACGGCGAGCGCTACGAGCTCCAGATCATCGAGGGGGAGGCGGACCACGGCACCCGGACCGTCAGCGTGCAGAGCCTGCTCGACCCGGAGCGCGGCCGGTGGCAGGAGCACCTGACGGCGAGGATGCCGGCCGCCGACCCGGTCGCCGCCAGGAACGCGCCGGATCCCGCCGCGTTCATCGCGGGCGCCGACCGCCACCTCAGCGGCGAGGCCTTCTACCGTTACCTGCGCGGGATCGGCTACCTGCTCGGCCCGTCCTTCCGATGGGTCGGGGACGCGTGGATCCGCGGCAACGAGTCGCTCATCCGCTTCGACCCGCCGGAAGGGATGAACGAGGACCCCGCGGACTACCAGATCCACCCGGGCCTGCTCGACTCGTGCCTGCAGAGCTCCGTCACCTTCGCCGTGCACGAGGAGGACCCGGAGCCGCAGGACCAGGAGCAGGCCCTGGTGATCCCGTTCGCCGCCGCGAGGGTCTCCTTCCCGGGGCGGCCCACCCCCGGCCAATCCCTCTGGGGGCACGTACGGGCCGTCATGAGGGATCTGCCGGACGGCGGCTTCCACCAGGTGGACACCGCGGACCTGCACATCTTCGACGGCTCGGGTGCGACCGTCCTGGCCATGGACGGCTTCCGCTTCCGGCTCGCCTCCAAGGCGGTGCTGCGGTCGTCACTCCGGCACGGCACCCGGCACGCGTACGAACTCGCCTGGACGGACAGTTCCCCGGCCCCCACCGGTGCTGTGGCGGTGCGGCCGCTGCACATCGCCGTCGCGGGCGCCGACACCCAGGCGGGCAGGGAGGTGCTCAAGGCCGGCGAGGACCTCGGTCACCTGATGACCGCGCTCCCGGAGGACACGGCCGGCCTGGCGGCCGACCTGATCATCGACGCCCGGTTCCACCTGACCACCGGGCCCACCGGACCCGACACCGCCCTGGACGCGGCCCTGGGCCTCGGCCGGACCCTGCAGGCGGCCTCCCGGGACATCCCCTACGCCGTACTGGGCGGCGCCGGCCCGGAGGCGGCCCCGGTCCGGGAGACGCTCTGGGGACTCCTGGCCTCCCTCGAGGCGGAGGAGGGCGACCGCCTGCTGATCAGGGTCACCCTCGCCCCCGGATGGGACGGCACGGCCCTGGTCACGGCCCTGGACCGGACCCTCGGCCGGAATCCGGCCGAGACCCGGATCGAAGTCGGCGGCGGGGGAGTCCGCGCCGCCCGGCTCGTCCCGTACCGGGGCCACCCGGTACGGGACGAGGCACCGGCGCAGGAGGCCGGCGCGGCCTTGGTCACCGGCGGACTGGGGGCGCTCGGTCTGAGCACGGCCGCGATCCTGGCCCGCCACGGCTGCACCGCCGTCACGCTCATGGCGAGGTCGGCCCCCGACGCGGCGGCACAGCGCGTCATCGGTGAACTCGCCGCCGCCGGCACCCGGGTGAGAGTCGTACGGGGTGACGTCACGGACCCGGCGGACTGCGCACGGGCCGTCAGCGAAGCGGGCCTGGACGCACCACTGCGCACGGTCCTGCACCTGGCGGGGGCCACGGACGACCGGGCCTTCGGACGAGTGGACCGGGACGCCCTCGAACTGGTCTTCGCGGCCAAGGCCCGGGGCGCCGCGAACATGGCGGCGGCACTGCGCGGCCACACCCTGAACGCCTTCGTGCTGTTCTCCTCGGCCTCCAGCGTGCTCGGCTCGGCCGGCCAGACCAACTACGCGGCAGCCAACGGCTTCCTCTCCGGCCTGGCCGACGCCCTTCGCGCGGACGGGATCCCGGCCACGAGCGTGGCCTGGGGACCGTGGATCCCGGAGGCCAAGGGCGGTCTGGCGGCCTCCGAATCCGTACGGCGGGCCGCGGAGAAGCTCGGCATCGGCTCCCTCACCGACGAGACCGCGGAACGGCTGCTGCTGGCAGCCCTCACCGACGGCCCCGAACGGCTGGTGGCGGTGGACCTGGTCCCCGAACGCTTCGTGGCCCACCTCGGGGACCACCCCCGTGCGGCGCTGCTGGCGGGCCTCACGGACCACGCGGGGAAGGACGGCGGTGCGGCCGGGCCCGTCGGACCGCCCGGCCGGCCGCGCGGCTGGCTGCGCGCCGGCGGCGACGGCCTCGACGGACTGGACGCCGACGCCCGCACCGAAGCACTCCGGCAGTTCATCCGGGAGGCGACCGGCGAAACCCTCGGCGACCCGGCCGGGATCGACGACGACATCACCTTCGGTGACATGGGCCTGGACTCGATCATGGTGATCGACCTGCGGACCCGGCTGTCCCACGCCCTCGGGGTCGATCTCCTGGCCACCGTGGCACTCGACCACCCCACCATTCCGCGCATCGCGGCCCACATCCTCGGCCTGCTCGACGAGAACGAGCCGGACACCCCACCGGCACCGGCCCCGCAACGGGCACCCCTGACCGAAGCCGGCCCGGACGACCTGTCCGAGCTGTCCTTCGAGGACCTCGTCCGGGCGGTCCGGAGCGAGGTCTCGGCCCCGGAAGGAGACAGGAACGCATGAGTGACGACATGAGCACCGACAGCGTGCGGGCCCTGATGGAGGACCAGCTGAGGCTCTCCCAGCGGCTGCGCGCCCGGGTGGCCGAGCTGGAGGACGAACGGCACGCCCCCGTGGCCGTCGTGGGAATGGGGCTCCGGCTCCCCCCGGCCATCAACACCCCCCAGGAGTACTGGGAGTTCCTGTGCGGCACCGACACCGCACTGGCCGGTGTGCCCGAGGACCGACCCGGGCTGCGCGCCGCGTACGACCCCACGCCCGGCCGGAGCGGCCGCTCGTACGTCCGGCACGCCGGCTTCCTCGGGGAGATCGCCCGGTTCGACGCCGACTTCTTCGGCATCTCGCAGCGCGAGGCCCGGCTGCTGGACCCCCAGCAGCGGATGCTGCTGGAGACGTCCTGGGAGGCCCTGGAGCGGGCCGGTGTCGCGGTCCGCCGTGCCGACCGCCTCGACGTCGGCATCTACCTCGGCGTGATGACCTCCGAATACAGCGAGCGGAACGAGGACCGGTCGGACCTCTCCCGCGTCGACCCGTACTACGTCACCGGCGGTGGACTCAGCTTCGGCGCCGGGCGGGTCAGCCACCTGCTGGGCTTCTCGGGCCCGGTGATGGGCGTCGAGACGGCCTGCTCCTCCTCGATGACGACCCTGCACCTCGCGGTCCGGGGGCTGCGCAACCGCGAATGCCACTACGCCCTCGCGGGCGGCGCCAATCTGCTGCTGTCCGCCACCCTCATGGTCGCGCTGTGCCAGACCAGGGCGCTCTCCCCCGACGGCCGTTCCAAGTCCTTCCTCGCCTCCGCCGACGGCTACGGGCGGGGCGAGGGGGTCGGAGTGGTGGCGCTGATGCGCCTCGACGACGCCGAACGCGAGGGCCGCCCCGTGCTGGCGGTCATCCGCGGCTCCGCGGTCAACCACGACGGTGCGGCCTCCGGCCTGACCGCGCCCAACGGTCCGGCCCAGCAGGAGGTGATCAGGGCCGCGCTGGCAGATGCCCGGATCGGCCCCGAGGACGTGGGATTCGTGGAGGCGCACGGCACCGGCACCGTGCTCGGCGACCCGATCGAGATCGGGGCACTCGACGGGGTCCTGGGCAAGGCCGTGCGGGGCCGGGGCACGCCCCTCTCCATCGGCAGCGTCAAGTCCCGGCTCGGGCATCTCGAAGGCGCCTCCGGCATCGCCTCCGTGATGAAGACCGTGCTGATGCTCCGGCACGGTGTCATCCCGGCGGCCGCCTCACCCGACGACGGTGAACTCAACCCCCACATCCCGTGGGACCGGCTGCGTTTCACGGCGCCGAGGGAGAACCGGTCCTGGCCCGCGGAACTGCCGCGCCGGGTGGCCGGTGTCAACTCCTTCGGCATGAGCGGTGTCAACGTCCACGCCGTCCTGGAGTCCTACGAACCCACCGCTCCGGCAGTGGACGCACACGGCGCACCCGGGCTCGAACTCCTCACGCTGTCGGCCAAGGACCCCGAGGCACTCGCCCGCCTCGCCGACCAGGTCGCCGGACACCTCGAACAGACGGACGCCGCCTCGGTCCCGGCCGTCTGCCACACCCTGCGCGCCGGGCGCGCCCCCTTCGCGCACCGGGTCGCGGTCACGGGCGCCACCGCGGGCGACCTGGCCGACGCCCTGCGCACGGCGCTCACCACCGGCCGGCCGGCCGCGGGGTCCGGTGCCCGCCCGGCACCGCCGCGGTCCGTCACCCTGGCCGTCCACGGCGAGCAGGACCGGCTCGAACCCGCACTGGCCGCCCTGACCGCGGCCTTCCCGGCCCTGGCCGGCGGCCACGAAGGGGAGGGGGCGGGCGAGAGGCTGCGGGACCTGCTGGAACGCTTCGGCCTCCGCGTGCGGCAGACGTCCGCCGCGGTCGCCCGACCCGCCGGTTCCACCGCCGTCCTCGCTTCCATCGAGTGGGAGGCGCCCGACAGCCGGCAGTCGCTCCCGCTGGCCGGCGAGCGGGCGGAGACCGCACCGGACCTGCTCCGGGCCGCGCTCGGCGCGCTGTTCACCGCGGGGGCCGACCTGCGCCTGGACGCCTTGCGCGGCCCCGGCACCCGGTTCGCGGACGACCTGCCCACGTACCCCTTCCGGGGGAAGCGGTACTGGATCGACGAACCCGTCGGGACCGGCGGGGCTGCCGGCCCGCCGGAGGGCGCCCCGGCCCTCCCGCTCGACCAGGACAGCCTCATCGGCTATCTCCTGGCCCAACTGCAGGAGGTGCTCCAGGCCGACGAGATCGACCCGGAACTCTCGTTCCTGGACGTCGGCGGCGACTCGTTCATCTCCACGCTGTTCATCACCCGGGTCGAGGAGCACTTCGACGTGGGGCTGACCGCGGACCAGCTCTCCCTCGACATGCCGCTGCGCGACCTGATGGGGAAACTCGCCGAGAGCATCTCCGCCACCACCGGAACGGGCCGACGGGGGCAGAACGCATGAGCGCCGCCGACGCCTTCATCCGGGCCCGCAGGGTCGACGATCCCGAGCTGCGCCTGGTCGTGGTCCCGCACGCCGGTGGATCGGGGAACGTCTACTACCCCATGTCCCGCCACCTGCCGTCCTCCTGGGACCTCCTGCTGCTCGACCTGCCCGGGCGCGGCAGGCGGTACACGTCGCCCCCGCTGGCGGACATGCGCGCGATCGTCGACCGCGTCACGGACGACGTGCTGTCGGTCGACGACGCGACGCCGATCGCCCTCTTCGGCCACAGCCTGGGTGCGGTGATCGCCTCCGAGACCGCCCGGTCCCTGCAGGCCGAGGGCACGGCACCGGTGTGGGTCGGCGTGTCCGGACGGCAGGCGCCCATGCTCCAGCCCGCCAACCGGTTGCTCGATCCCAGCCTCTCCGACGTGGAGCTGGCCCGGAGACTCGGCCGGCTGGGCGGTCTGCCGGACCGCCTCGACGAACTTCCGGAGTTCCGGGACCGCTTCCTGCGGCTCATCCGCGCCGACCTGCGGGCCCTGGACTCCTACCGGCCCGACCCGCAGCGCCGGCCGCTGCACTGCCCGCTCACGGTCTTCGCCTCCACCGAGGACGTCATGGCCCCTCCGTCCGGGGCCTCAGCCTGGGGCAGGGAGACCACGGGGCACTTCCGGCAGAGGGTCTTCGACGGGGGGCACTTCCACTTCCTGGGCGGAACCTTCCCGGACTTCACGGAGACCCTGGCCACCGAGATCCAGCACGCGCTCGGAGCTGTCGAAGCGGCCGTACCCGGCGCCTGACCCACGACACACCACGGCCCCGGCACAGCGCCTGCCACGTGCCGGGAGCCGTCCGGAACGGGGACTCCGCCCCGCTCCGGGACCCATCGGACAGACCGACCCGCCAGGAGAGACCGGTATGACGTCAGAACAGCACGCGGTCCGCGGATCCGCCGCCGGCCCGGCCTCCCGCGCGCGCCCGCCGGCCGTGCCGCACGAGCAGCCCACGGACTTCCGCACGCTGATGGCGGGGTTCCCCACCGGCGTGACCATCGTGACCACGTGCGGCGCCGACGGCGTTCCCCGCGGAATGACCCTGACCTCCCTGTGCAGCGTCTCCCTGGAGCCACCGGTCCTGCTGGTCTGCATGCGACAGGGCAGTCCCACCCTCGACGCGGTCCTCGACGGCGGCTCGTTCGCCGTGAACCTGCTGCACCTCCGGGCCAGGGCCACCGCCGAACTCTTCGCGTCGGGGGCCCCGGACCGGTTCGAACGGGTGGCGTGGCAGGCGGACGATCCGGCCGCAGGCCCGCACCTGTCGGAGGCGGCCCACACCGTCGCCGACTGCACCGTGACCGCCCACCACGTGGTCGGCGACCACGTGGTGATCATGGGCGGTGTCACCGCGGTCAGCCGGCTCGGCGGGGACCAGCACCCGCTGCTCTACGGGCTCCGCCGCTTCGCCACCTGGCCGGAGACGGACGACCACCTCTCGTACGACTTCATCTCCTGAGCGACCGGCCATGGACCAGAACCGGCGGGGAACAGTGATCACCCACCCATCGACGACCAGCCGTCCCGCCGAACCGGCGGGAGCGCACCCCGCAGGGGGCGCGCCCACGCTCGACCAGGTCTTCTCCGCGACCGCGCGCCGGTACCCGACGAGGATCGCGGTGCAGGACGGCTGGAACCAGCTGACGTACGCCCGGACCGACCGTCAGGCCGGCCGTCTGGCATCGGCCCTGGTGCGCGGGGGAGTCCAGCTCGGCGATCCGCTGATCGTCCACTGCGGCAACCACCGGCACGCCCTCGTGGCGCAGCTCGCCGTGCTGAAGGCGGGCGGGGTGTGCGTTCCGGCACCCCGCACGGCGTGCCGCGGCGGGCTCCCCGCCGCCGCCCGGCAGACCATGGCCCGGGCGGTCCTGTGCAGCCGCTCCACGTACGACGAGGACGTGCGCGGCATCCCCTCACTCGCGCTGGACGACCCGGTCACGTGGCGGAAGATCGCCTCGGCGCCGGCGGAGCCGACGCTGCCGAGGTCCACCCCCGAGGGAGCCGCGTACCTCCTGCCCGGCCGGGGAACCGACGTCACCCGAGACGGCCGGCTGGTCGACCACCGCTCCTGGCTCCGCTCCGCCGCCGACCGGAGCCGCAGGACCGGCGGTGCGCCGCCCACCGTGACGATCGACGAACCGCCCCTGTCCCGCGTGGCACTGGCCGCCACCTGGTGGGCCTGCTCCACGGGCGGCACGCTGCGCACCGCGCCGTGGCAGGAGGACGGGGCCTGGCCGCTGACCGGCGGGCGCGAGAGCGCCGCCGTGCTCACCCCGGCCCGCTACGCCCGCGGTCTGGCGACCGCGGCGCCCGTCCGGGGCACCCCGCCACCGCGCGGGTCCGCCGCGGGTCCCGGGACCGTGGTGCTCATCGGGGGACCGAGCTCGCGCGACCTGGTCGCCCGGCACTTCCGGGCCCGCCCCGGCACCCGGCTGTGGGCGGAGTTCGCGCCGGGCGGGGGAGCCGTGCCCTGGACGGCACAGGAGTTCCACCCCCGCGACGCCGACCGGCCCTACGCCCTCGGCGTGGGAAGCCCGGTTCCACCCGTGCTGCTGCGGGTGGTCGGGCCGGGCGGAGCGCCCCTGCCGCACGGAAGGAGCGGCGAACTGGTCGCCATCGGTCCCTCCGGGCTTCCCGAGGACGTCCACCACTCGGGCTGGTACGGCCACTGGACGCCCGAGAACACCCTCGACGTCACGCGGCGGCGGCCGTACGCGGACGGTGCGGGCCCGGACGTCCCCATCCGCCTCGACGAACCCGCCGACTACGCCGAAATGGAAGTGATGTGACCGTGCCCGGAACCGAGCGATCCCACGCGCCGGACCTCTCCCGCGTGCTGAGCGCCTTCTCGTCGCGGGCGGAGGAGCCACCCGGGCCGATCCAGCTGCTGACACCCGAGGGCACACTCGTGCACCACCCCGACGACACCCCCGGCTACGACCCGCTGAGGCTGCGCGCGTTCTACCGGGACATGGTGATGGCCCGGAGCATCGACACCGAGGCCACGGCGCTCCAACGGCAGGGCGAGCTGGGCCTGTGGCCGCCGCTGGCCGGCCAGGAGGCGGCTCAGATCGGGTCGGCCCACGCGCTCCGGGCCGACGACTACGCCTTTCCCAGCTATCGCGAACACGGCGTCGCCTGGTGCCGGGGAGTCGACCCGGTGGACGTCGTCAGGCTCTACCGCGGTGTCACCAACGGCGGATGGGACCCGCGGGAGAAGAACTTCCACCTGTACACACTGGTCGTCGGGTCCCACGCGCTGCACGCCACGGGCTACGCGATGGGCCTCGCCAAGAGGGGCTCCGGCGCCGCGGCCATCGCCTACTTCGGCGACGGTGCCACCAGCGAGGGCGATGTGGCCGAGGCGTTCACCTTCGCCGCGGTCCACGACGCGCCCGTCGTGTTCTTCTGCCAGAACAACCAGTGGGCCATCTCCGAACCCGTGGAACGGCAGCTGCGCGGGCCGCTCTACCGCCGTGCCGCGGGCTTCGGCTTCCCCGGGGTCCAGGTCGACGGGAACGACGTGCTCGCCGTGCACGCCGTGACGGAGGCGGCGCTGGAGCACGCACGGACCGGCAACGGGCCGTTCTTCATCGAGGCGTCGACCTACCGCATGGGGGCCCACACCACCTCCGACGACCCGACCCGGTACCGGCGCGC
Organism: Streptomyces clavifer; assembly: GCA_014651175.1. Classification (GTDB taxonomy): domain Bacteria; phylum Actinomycetota; class Actinomycetes; order Streptomycetales; family Streptomycetaceae; genus Streptomyces; species Streptomyces clavifer. Next base: position 92,731 of record BMWJ01000018.1, read on the forward strand.
GGCCGAGCTGGACGAATGGCGGGCCAAGGACCCCATCGACCGGGTGCGGACCCATCTGGCCGAGGCGGGCCACGCCACGCAGGAGTTCTTCGACGACGTCGCCACCGAGGGCGCCGAGCTCGCCCTCCGCATCCGCCGGCAGGTCCGCACCATGCCGGACCCCGACCGCACGGAGGTCTTCGGCCACGTGTACGCCGACGGACATCCGCTCGTGGACGAGGAGCGCGCGCAGTTCGCCGCCTACCAGGCGTCCTTTGCCGATCAGGAGGTCAAGTAAGCATGTCCACGGAGAGCATGACACTGGCGAGGGCGCTCAACCAGTCCCTGCGCAAGGCCCTGGAGGACGATCCCCAGGTGCTGGTGATGGGGGAGGACGTCGGCCGGCTCGGCGGCGTGTTCCGCGTGACCGAAGGTCTGCAGAAGGACTTCAGCGAGGAACGGGTCATGGACTCGCCGCTGGCGGAGTCGGGCATCGTGGGCACGGCGATCGGGCTCGCGCTCAACGGCTACCGGCCGGTGGTGGAGATCCAGTTCGACGGGTTCGTCTTCCCGGCGTACGACCAGATCGTCACGCAGCTGGCGAAGGTGCACGCCCGCTCGCGGGGGATGCTCACGATGCCCGTCGTGATCAGGATTCCCTACGGCGGCGGGATCGGTGCCGTCGAGCACCACAGCGACTCCCCGGAAGCCCTGTTCGCCCACGTGGCCGGACTGAGGGTGGTGTCACCGTCGAATGCCGCGGACGCCTACTGGATGCTGCAGCAGGCCATCCGCAGCGACGATCCCGTGATCTTCTTCGAGCCGAAGCGGCGGTACTGGGACACGGCGGAGGTCGACCGTGCCGTGCCTCCCGTCGACCTCCACCGGGCCGACGTCGTACGCCGGGGGACGGACGTGACCCTCGTCGCGTACGGGCCGATGGTGAAGGTGTGCCTGGAGGCCGCGGAAGCGGCGGCCGAGGAGGGCAGGTCCCTGGAGGTGATCGACCTGCGGTCGGTGTCACCGGTGGACTTCGACACGGTGCAGGCCTCGGTGGAGAGGACGCGCCGGCTGGTCGTCGTGCACGAGGCGCCGGTGTTCTTCGGCGCGGGCGCGGAGATCGCCGCGCGGATCACCACGCGGTGCTTCTACCACCTGGAGGCACCGGTCCTGCGCGTCGGCGGCTACCACGCGCCGTACCCCCCGGCCCGGCTGGAGGAGGAGTACCTGCCCGGCCTGGACCGGGTGCTGGACGCTGTTGACCGCTCGCTGGGATACTGAGGGACCACGCAATGACTGACACAGCTGTCCGTGTGCGCGAGTTCAGGATGCCCGACGTGGGCGAAGGCCTGACGGAGGCGGAGGTCCTCACCTGGCACGTCCGGCCGGGCGACACGGTGACCGACGGCCAGGTCGTCTGCGAGATCGAGACGGCCAAGGCGGTGGTGGAGCTGCCCGTCCCGTTCGACGGCGTCGTGCACGAGCTGCGGTGCGGCGAGGGCGAGACGGTCGACGTGGGCCAGGTGATCATCTCGGTCTCCGTGGCCGAGGCGGCGGCCGTCCCGCCGCCACGGACCGCGCCGCAGCCCCCGCCACCGGAGCGCCTCCCGGTCCTCGTCGGGTACGGGGTCGGACGGAGCTCGACCAAGCGGCGGCCCCGCAAGCCGGTCGTGCCGGGCCCCGCCCCGGTGCCGGGACGAGCGCTGGCGAAGCCGCCGGTCCGCAAGCTGGCCAAGGACCTCGGCGTCGATCTGGCTACGGTGGTGCCGTCGGGACCCGGCGGCGTCGTCACCCGCGACGACGTGCACGCGGCGGTCGTTCCGCTGCCCGTTCCCGCACCGGACGCGACCGCGGCCCCGCCGGTGCCGGCGGAGCGTGAGACCCGGACACCGGTCAAGGGGGTACGCAAGGCCACCGCGGCGGCGGTCACCGCGTCCGCCTTCACCGCGCCGCACGTTACGGAGTTCGTGACCGTCGATGTGACGCGCACGATGAGACTGGTGGCGGAGCTCGGACAGGATCCGCAGCTGGCCGGCTGCCGGGTCACCCCGATGCTCCTCGTGGCCAAGGCGCTTCTCGTGGCGGTCGGGAGGAACCCGGGGATCAACGCCACCTGGGACGGGGCCGCGCAGGAGATCGTGCGGAAGCACTACGTCAACCTCGGTATCGCCGCCGCCACGCCCCGCGGGCTGATCGTGCCGAACATCAAGGACGCCCACACGATGCCGCTTCCGCAACTGGCCTCCGCCATCACGGAGCTGGTGTCGACGGCCCGGGAAGGCGGCACGTCACCCGCCGCGTTGCGAGGCGGCTCGATCACCCTCACCAACATCGGCGTCTTCGGAATCGACGCCGGTACCCCGATCCTCAACCCGGGGGAGTCGGCGATCCTCGCGGTCGGCGCCATCGGCCCCCGGCCCTGGATCCACAAGGGGCGGATCAAACCCCGTCAGGTGGTGACCCTCGCGCTCTCCTTCGATCACCGACTGGTCGACGGCGAGCTGGGGTCCATGTTCCTCGCGGACGTCGCCGCCGTTCTCGAGAGGCCCCGGCGACTGCTCACCTGGGGCTGATCCGCGTACGACACGGCCGAGCACGGGCCCGCTACCGCCCGGGAGACGTACGCGCCCCGGCCCGGCCGCCTCCCCCGACTCCGTGTCACCACTCCCAGGACCGGGCCGGTCCCCGACACTCCCCCGTCCGGGGGCCGGCCCTCCTCACCGCCCTTCCCAGCGATACACAAGGAGACTTCAGTGGTGGTCGACGCCTCGGCGAAGACGGTGCAGCGCGTGGACCGGGTCGTCATCCGCTTCGCGGGCGACTCGGGCGACGGCATGCAGCTCATCGGTGACCGTTTCACCTCGGCGACGGCCTCGTTCGGGAACGACCTCTCGACGCTGCCGAACTTCCCCGCCGAGATCCGCGCACCTGCCGGGACCCTGCCCGGTGTCTCCTCCTTCCAGCTGCAGTTCGCCGATCACGACATCCTCACGCCGGGCGACGCGCCCGATGTGCTGGTGGCGATGAACCCGGCGGCGTTGAAGGCGAACATCGGGGACGTGCCGCGCGGCGCGGAGGTCATCGTCGACACCGACGAGTTCACCAAGCGCCCGATGGTGAAGGCCGGTTACGGGACCTCCCCCCTGGAGGACGGAACCCTCGCCGCGTACCGCGTGCACCCGGTGCCGCTGACCACGCTCACGGTCGGGGCGCTGAAGGACTTCGGGCTGTCCCGCAGGGAGGCCGAGCGCAGCAGGAACATGTTCGCGCTGGGCCTGCTGTCCTGGATGTACCACCGGCCCACCGAGGGTACGGAGACGTTCCTGCGGGAGAAGTTCGCGAAGAAGCCCGCGATCGCCGAGGCCAACGTGGCCGCCCTCCGGGCGGGCTGGAACTTCGGGGAGACGACGGAGGACTTCGCGGTCTCCTACGAGGTGGCCCCGGCCACCCGGGCGTTCCCCGCCGGCACCTACCGGAACATCTCCGGGAACCTGGCCCTGTCGTACGGGATCATCGCCGCGGGACACCTGGCGGACCTGCCGGTCTATCTGGGCTCGTACCCGATCACCCCGGCATCGGACATCCTGCACGAGCTGAGCAGGCACAAGAACTTCGGTGTGCGGACCTTCCAGGCGGAGGACGAGATCGCCGGAATCGGCGCGGCGCTGGGCGCGGCCTTCGGCGGCGCTCTCGGGGTCACGACGACGTCGGGCCCCGGAGTGGCGCTGAAGTCGGAGACGATCGGGCTCGCCGTGTCCCTGGAACTGCCGCTGCTGATCATCGACATCCAGCGGGGCGGGCCCTCCACCGGGCTGCCCACCAAGACCGAGCAGGCCGACCTGCTGCAGGCCATGTACGGGCGCAACGGCGAAGCCCCCGTGCCCGTCGTAGCGCCGCGCACCCCCGCCGACTGCTTCGACGCCGCACTCGACGCCGCCCGGATCGCGCTCACCTACCGCACCCCCGTCTTCCTGTTGTCCGACGGCTACCTCGCGAACGGCTCCGAGCCGTGGAGGATCCCCGACACCGACGACCTCCCCGACCTGCGGACCCCCTTCGCTACCGGTCCCAACCACACTCTCGCCGACGGCACCGAGGTGTTCCGGCCCTACAAACGCGATCCAGGGACGCTGGCCCGCCCCTGGGCCGTCCCCGGCACGCCCGGGCTCGAGCACCGGATCGGGGGGATCGAGAAGCAGGACGGCACGGGCGACATCTCGTACGATCCGGCCAACCACGAGTTCATGGTGCGCACCCGCCAGGCGAAGACCGACGGCATCCAGGTCCCCGATCTGGAGGTGGACGATCCGGACGGCGCGAGCACCCTCGTCATCGGCTGGGGCTCCACGTACGGCCCGATCACGGCGGCTGTGCGCCGGCTGCGCGCGGACGGACACGCCGTCGCGCAGGCCCACCTGCGCCACCTCAACCCCTTTCCCCGCAATCTGGGCGAGGTGCTGGGGCGCTACGGGAAGGTGGTGCTCCCGGAGATGAATCTCGGCCAGCTCGCCACCCTGCTGCGCGCCAGGTACCTGACGAACGTCCATTCCGTCACCCAGGTCAACGGGATGCCTTTCAAGGCTGAGCAGTTGGCCCGGTCCATCCAGGAGGCACGCCGTGCGCAGTGAAGCCCTGTCGCTCGTACCGAAGGCGGAGGCCGTACAGGCGGCCAGGGACTTCAAGTCCGACCAGGAGGTGCGCTGGTGCCCCGGTTGCGGTGACTACGCGGTCCTCGC
>BMWJ01000019.1 GCA_014651175.1 Streptomyces clavifer
AGAGTAGGACGCCGCCGAACAATTATTCCGGGAAAGCCCCGTGCCCTTGTGGCACGGGGCTTTTCTGCGTTCCGGGCCGGTTCGGCCGGACCCGGGCCGGCTCTTCCAGGAAGGCCGGCCCGGGGCTGTTGCCGGATCGTGGTCCCGGCTGCGTACAGCATCGGGTCCTATCGCGGATTCACCAGACGGGTGTCGTAGGCCAGGATGACTGCCTGTACGCGGTCCCGGGATCCCGTCTTGGCGAGGATTCGGGTGACGTGTGTCTTCACCGTCGATTCCGCGAGATGCAGACGGCCGGCTATCTCGTTGTTCGTCCAGCCGTGTCCGATCACCGTGAGGATCTCCCGCTCCCGTTCCGTGAGAGAGGCGATGCGCGGGTCCGTCGTACCTGTGGTGTCGCCCGGTGCGTTCGGCAGGTGGTGCACATAGGCGTCCAGGAGCCGGCGGGTGAGGCTCGGGGCGACGACCGCGTCTCCGCTCGCGACGGCACGGATGCCCGACAGGAGGTCCTGGGGAAGGGCGTCCTTGACCAGGAAGCCGCTCGCCCCCGCGCGGAGCCCGTCGTAGGCGTACTCGTCCAGATCGAAGGTCGTCACGATGAGGACGCGGGTGCGGACACCGGACGTGATGATCCGGCGGGTGGCTTCGATGCCGTCGAGACCCGGCATCCGGATGTCCATCAGGGCGACGTCCGGGTGGTGCCGGGCGACGAGACCGACCGCCTCCGTGCCATTGGCTGCCTCGCCGACGACCGTCATGTCGTCCTGGCTCTCCAGGAGCATGCGGAAGCCGAAGCGCTGCAGGGCCTGGTCGTCGGCGATGAGTACGGTCGTCACGGGGGTGTGTCCTCCAGGGGAAGGCGAAGTCGTGTCTGCCAGCCGCCGGTCGGGAGCGGGCCCGCCTCGAGTGTGCCGTTGTAGAGCGAGGTGCGCTCACGCATTCCGCTGAGCCCGCGCCCGTCGCTGCCGGTCCGGCGGACGCCGGAAGGGCCGCCGGGCGGAGTGCCGCCCGAGTCCGCGGCGAGCACCTCCAGGCAGTCGCGCGTGCAGGTGAGGGTGACCTGGGCGGACGCCCCCGGGCCCGCGTGCTTGAGCGTGTTGGTGAGGGACTCCTGGACGACGCGGTAGACCGCGAGTTGGAGGCCGGGCGACAGCGAGGGGGCCGCGGGGGTCCTGTGCGTCGTGAGGCGGACCGGCAGCCCTGCCTCCCGTACGCCCGTGACCAGCGTGTCGAGGTCCGCGAGGGAGGGCTGCGGGGCAAGGTCGGCGTTCGTGGCCGTCTCGCGCAGGACCCCGAGCACGCGCCGGAGCTCTCCGAGGGCCTGCCGGCTCGTGGTGCCGATGGCTTCCAGGGCCTGGGCCGCACGTTCGGGGTTTCGGGCAGCGGCGTACGCGCCGCCGTCGGCGAGGCCCGTGATGACGGACAGGTTGTGGCCGATGATGTCGTGCATCTCCCGGGCGATACGGGTGCGTTCGGCGGCAGCCGCGAGTCGTGCCTGCTGGTCGCGTTCGTGTTCGAGCCGCTGAGCACGCTCGACGAGTGCCTCGGTGTACTCCCGGCGGGTGCGGACCGCGATGCCGAGCAGGGCGACGAAGGCGAAGCCCCAGAGGTAGGAGACGAGCTGGCGGTCCGTGTTCCCCGGGAGGACGAGCGCGCCCACCGCTGCCGGGAGGGACATCAGGAGGCCGGACCACGCGAGGTACTTCAGCGGGAGCCGCAGGGCGATCGTGTAGGCGGGGATCAACTGCAGGAGGGCGGCCTGGACGACCGCCCCCGTCCAGATGTTGACCACGGACACCGGCGCCATCAGGAGGAGTACGGTCATCGGCCGACGGCGCCGCCACAGCAGGGGCGCGGAGAAGCACAGGCTCATCAGCAGAACCAGCGGTTCCGGCGCCTCGGTGTCGCGGGCCACCGTGCGCCAGCCGCCCGTGCTGTAGTCGAGTACGGCGAAGGTGATCCAGAGACCGGTCACCACCAGGTCCCAGAGGAGGGGCCGACGCCGGTCGAGGGCCCGGAACCGCTGTATGCGGTCCTGGATGTTCCGGGTCAACGGGGCCGGGGCCGGCAGGTCGGTGGGGCGGGGGCCGGTCTCCTCGCTCGCCGTGTCGGTCATCGGTCCGTCCGTCCTCGTCGGGGCCGCCCCGCCACGCGTCCCGTCACGCGTCCCGGCGCCGGAGCAGCACGGCGGCCGCACCCAGTGAGACCGCCGCCCACAGGCACAGGGCCAACAGGGCCGGGCCGGCGGCCGCGGCGCCCGGGAAGGGGGTGGCCGAGCCGAGTGCCCCGGCAGCCTGGGTCGGGAAGTATGCGAGGGCGCTCTCCACGGCATCGTACGGAAGCATTCCGAGCACCTCGGGAAGGACCAGGACTCCGCCGATGAAGGCGCCGATGCTGCCCGGCACGGACCGGAGCAGGGCGCCGAGGCCGAGGGCGATCAGGCCGAGCAGGGTGATGCCGGCGGAGTTCCCGGCGATCGCGCCGAGGATGCCGGGGTCGGTGAGGCCGGCCTCCTGATCGGTGCCGCGGAGGAGCCGCTGTGCGGCGAGGAAGGTGAGCAGGGCGGTGGCGAACAGTGAGGTGAAGGCGGCGGCGGTGAAGACGGCGGCCTTCGCCCACAGGACGGGGACGCGGCCCGGGACGGCGATGAGCGAGGCGCGGATCATGCCCGTGGAGTACTCGCCGGCCGTCACCAGGACTCCCAGGACCGTGATGCAGAGCTGGCCGAGCAGGGTGCCGTAGAGGACGAGGACGACGGTGTCGATGTCGGCGTCGCCGCCGCCCGGGGTGTAGGTGGCACCCATGGTCACCCCTGTGCCGAGCACCAGGGCGGAGGCGGACAGGAGGGTGACCCAGGTGGAGCGCAGCGAACGGAACTTGTGCCATTCGGAGTGCAGGACACGGACCGCGGTGATCCGGTACGGGGAGGGGGCCGGGATGGTCATGCGGCGGCCCCGGTGAGGGGTGCGGCGGTCCGGTACTCGGCGGATTCCTGGGTGAGTTCCATGAAGGCGCGTTCCAGGGAGCCGGTCTGCGGGGTGAGTTCGTGAAGGGTGATGGTGTGGGCGGCGGCGATGCGGCCGATGGTGGCGGCGTCGGCACCGTGGACGACGAGCTCGTCCCCGGCCGCTCCTGGCTCGGCGGTGACGTTCCTGCCCGTCAGCAGGTCGCGCAGGGTGGTGGCCTGGGGCGTGACGACCTTGACGGAGGCGCCTCCCGCGGCGCGGATCAGCTCGGCGACCGTGGTGTCGGCGAGGAGCCGGCCGCGCCCGATGATGACGAGGTGGTCGGCGGTGAGTGCCATCTCGCTCATCAGATGGGACGAGACGAGGACCGTACGGCCCTGCGCGGCCAGGGAGGTGAGAAGGTTCCGGATCCAGAGAACGCCCTCCGGATCCAGTCCGTTGACCGGCTCGTCCAGGACGAGGTGCGCCGGGTCGCCGAGCAGCGCGGCGGCGATGCCGAGGCGCTGGCCCATGCCGAGGGAGAAGCCCTTGATCCGCCGGTGGGCCACGTCGGTGAGACCGGCCAGGTCGAGGACGTGCTCCACGCGGCTGCGGGGGATGCCATGGGTGTGGGCCAGGGCCATCAGGTGGTGGAACGCCGTGCGGCCCGGGTGGACGGCGCGGGCCTCCAGCAGGGCGCCGACCTCCGTGAGGGGTGCGGGGTGGGTGGTGTAGTCCCGGCCGCCGATGGTGGACCGGCCGTGTGTGGGGGCGTCCAGGCCGAGGAGCATGCGCAGCGTCGTCGATTTTCCGGCGCCGTTCGGGCCGAGGAATCCGGTGACGGTGCCGGGGCGGACCGTGAAGTCGAGGCCGTGGACGACGGTGGTGTCTCCGTACCGCTTGGTGAGGTCGTATGCCCTGATCATGCTGTCGACGCTACGGAGAGGGCGGGTTGCGGTCGTCCGACCGGGGGCGGGACATGGGCGCGGGCGTAGTACCGGGGTACGACGTGGCCCGCGCGCCTGATCCCACCCACCTGCGTAGGACGGGTGGAGCATCCGGACAAGCCCGAGTCTTCGACGCGTTCGGACGAACGAGAAGAGCCCTCCCCGATGCCCGTCGAGCCGCCGGGTGCGACCGTTGTGCCGTGCCGCCGGGCGTCCGCACCGCGAGGAGGGCGGAGCCCGCGTGCTCGCGCGGTCCGGGGCGAGCAGGACCTCACGCGTGCTGATGCCCGTCCCCGGCTGTTCGGTATCGCGACCTCTCTCGTGGGGCGGCACCGCAGGTACGAAGCCCGCCGTTCCGAGGCGCCCGCGAAGGTCCACGGGCTGTCGCGGTCGCCGGCCCGAAGTGTCACGAGCGTCGAGCAGCGGTCCTGACCGGTGTGCGGCGGCCCCGGGGAGGGCGCTGGGCCCGGAGGGGCGGGGACGCCCCTCCGGGCCCGGAGGGGCCGTGCTCAGTCGGTGGCGGTGCCGAACCACCGGGGCAGCCGGCCGAGCAGGTCCCGCTGGTCGTCGCCGACCCACGCCACATGGCCGTCCGGACGGAGCAGTACCGCGGGCACCTCGGGATCCTCGGCGATGTCGACGACGTGGTCGACCCGGTCGGCCCAGCCCGCCACCGAGAGGCTTCCGGTCCGGTCGAGCAGCAGTCCGCGGCCGTCGTGCATCAACTCGTAGAGACGCCCCTGCTTCAGCTCCACGTCCCGCATGCGGCGGCCGAGCAGCTCGTGCCCCTCGCCGAAGTCGTAGCGCACGTCTACCGCGGTGATCATGCCGGTGACGTACCGGTTGACCTCCTCGAAGTCCATCAGCTCCGAGAACAGTTCCCGCAGCGCCGTCGGGCCTGGATCCGACCCCAGCAGGGTGATCTGCGCACGGGTGTTCCGCAGCACCCGGGCGCCCACCGGATGCCGTTCGGCGTGGTAGCTGTCGAGGAGGTCGTCCGGGGCCCAGCCGTCGACAGCGGCGGCCAGTTTCCAGCCGAGGTTGAACGCGTCCTGCACGCCGAGGTTCATTCCCTGGCCACCGGTCGGCGGATGGGTGTGCGCCGCGTCGCCGGCCAGCAGCACCCGGCCGACCCGGTAGCTCTCGGCCTGCCGGGTGGCGTCGCCGAACCGGGACAGCCAGCGCGGTGAGTGGACACCGAAGTCGGTTCCCGCGACCGCCCGGAGCTGCCGCTTGAAATCGTCGAGGGTCGGCCCGGCCGTACGGTCCGCGGACACCCCGTCGGCGGGCACGATGATGCGGCACACACCGTCACTGCCGGGGGCGACGCCGAAGCGCAGTTGTGTCTTGCGGACTTCCGCGACGACGGCGGCGATCGTCGCCCGGTCCTCGGTCACCTCCATCTCGCCCAGCAGGGTCTCGACCGTGGCGGGCTCGCCGGGGAAGCCGACCCCGAGCTGTTTGCGCACCAGGCTGCGGCCACCGTCGCAGCCGACGACGTAGCGCGCGCGCAGCCGCGTGCCGTCCGCAGACTCGACGGTCACTCCGTCCTCGTCCTGGCTCAGACCGACCACTTCGCAGCCGCGCCGGATCTCCGTGCCCAGTTCGAGGGCACGCTCGTTGAGCAGTCTCTCGGAGACCGGCTGGGGGGTGGCGAGGCCGTACGGATGGGCCGTGTCCAACCGGTCGGGCCACGGCTTCATGATGCCGCCGAACAGGCCGCCCACCTGGAACTTCTCACTGACCGCGAGGAACCGGTCCAGCATGCCGCGCTGGTCCATCACCTCGACGCTGCGCGCGTGGAGGCCTTGTCCGCGGGACTCCTTGGTCGGTTCGGTCAGTTTCTCCAGCACCACCGTCAGCACGCCGTGCAGCCGTAATTCGGTGGCCAGCATCAGGCCGGTCGGTCCGCCGCCGACCACGATCACGTCAATCATCAGAACACCCGTTCAAGGAGATTGGATTCCGCTCGGCCGTCGCCCGCGGTCCGGCGGCACGCCCCTGACGCACCGCGCCGTCGTACCGGGCCGTACTGGGCGCACCAGGCTTCCGCCGGTGGCATCCGCCCTGGTCCTGGCCTCGGCGGATCATTGTGCGGCAGTACGGGGGCCTTGCCGCAAGCCCCCTGGGGCGCTATAAGTTGAGAGTGGAGAGGAGTGGGTTTCCTCCTTCCCCCGTGTCGCGGGCGACCACAGGGCCCCGGCCTCGCCGCCCTTCCGGCGTTCCGCTCCCGTCATCCCTCGATCTGGGCGTCCTCGTCGGGTCGTCCTTCGACGACGGGCGCCAATCCGTCGAGGAGTGCGGTGAGGCCGAGCTCGAAGAGGGTGTCGAGACGCAGGTCGTAGCCGTCCTCGAAGGCCCCGACGATCTTGGCGAAGGTGGGGAAGCGGCCGGACTCCGCCAGGTCCCGCAGCGCGGGGGGCGCGGCCCTCCATCCACTGGTCCTCGCGTGGACGATGCGGTCGAGCGTCAGTTCCTGCTCGGAGGGCGGGGTGGACGGCCGGCGTCCGCGGGGCGGGGCGGCTGTACGTGCACGAATTTCATGCACGCTCCGCCGCCTTCCACCGCCGGATCGGCTTCGTCGTGTCCGGGCGGACGATGCTGCTGGAGGGCGATCCGGCGGCCCGAGAGCCGGAGTTCGAGATGCGTCGCGCGGCGGAGCGGCACTGAGGTACTGAGGTGTCCTAACCCTGGACCGGCGGTTCCGGGGCCGTCAGCCGCTCCTGCCAACGGGCCCTGCCCTGCTCCTCGGAACGGAGGAGTACCAGGGTGGGCATGCCCAGTGTCTGACCGGTCGTCAGCAGCTCCGGGAGCTGGGGAAGGGGAGCCACGGCTGCGACGTCGTCGAGGACGAGCGTCATTGGTGGGTCGAGCCGACCGTCGGTTGACCGTGCGGCCATGCGGCGGCCGTGCTCGACCACGTGTGAGGCGAGTGCGGTGAGGAGGGGCATCGCACCGGGGCGGTGGCGGGGATCCTCGATGGATTCACCGACCACATAAAGCGTTCCCCCTTCACTCGCAAAAGATTCCAGTGCGAGCGAATCGGCTCGGTTCGGTGTGCAGGCCTCGCGGATGTGGACCGAGGAGAGGGCCGCGAGGGCCCGTACGGTGAGTTCCTGGGCCGTCTCGCGGCGTTCGGGGTACCCGGTGAGTGCCGACTCCAGGAGCCCGGCGAGACCGGAGGCGGCCTTGGGGTGGGTGCGGAGCAGGCGCACCGGTTCGTGCGCGCTGCCTCCGCCGGCCCACCGGTGGACCTGGCGGAAGGGCCGGCCGTCCACGGCGGCGGCGTGCAGCCAGCACTGCAGAAGGGTCTGGGCGGTGTCGGCGACGGCCGTGTCGACCCGGGCCTGCGGGCGGACGGGGGCGAGGAGTGCGGCGGCCCGTGCGGCGGCGGTGGCGGGGTCCTCGCAGCCGGCGGTGGGCGACCAGTGGAGGCGCGCCGGGGTGTCGCAGAGGTGGCCGGGGTCGTAGACGAGGACCGGGCCGAGCTTGCCGCGGGCGTCCTTCGTGTCGGCCCAGACCGTGGGGTCCGACGTGATGACGAGGGTGGAGCCGTCGGCGTCCTGGATGGCCTGGACGGCGGTGGGGCGGCGGGTGGTGGACGTGCCGTAGAGGAGGAACGGGCCGCGGGGCGAGGGAACCGTCGGGACGACCGGGACGGGCACGGACGTCGGTGCCGGGGGTGCCGACGCCTCGGTGTACGCCGGAGCCGCGGCGGCCACGCGTGTGGGCTCCTTGGCGGGCTCACCGGCCGGCTGTTCGTACGGCGTCCGTACCGCCCTCGCGCTCCGCTGCTTCCGCACCAGGCGCCAGCGGGCCACCACACCCACCACGAACACGGCCAGGACCACGAGCACCATCAGCTCACCGATGAACAGGCCCCAGAACAACCCGAATCCGGAGAGGTCGCCCGCCGGGGTGTCGGGCCAGGCGCCCGGGAGGTTCTGCGGGTCGGCCACCAGGGCCCGCAGGGCCAGGGGCGTCCGGGCGAACGTCACACCGTCCGGCCAGGCCCCGTGGGTGAACAGCCCCGCAAGGCCGGTGGCCGTCCAGGCCAGGACCGTCAGGCCGGCCAGGAAGGCCAGCAGGCCGATCAGCAGCCCGTCCGGGATACCGCCCTGGCCCTCGCCGCCGCGCTCCGTACGGGATGGTGCCTGGCGTGCCATGTCATGCCACCGTTGACTCGGACGACTCGTTCAGCCGTTGCTGGTTCTCGATCCGCGCCGCCCGCTGCTCCGCCTCCAGCTCCGCGGCTCGTACGTCCTCGGGGAGCAGGTCCGATGCCGAGCCCTCGGTCATCGCGCGGTCGGTGAAGACCAGGGGGCGTTCCGCTTCGGTGATCAGGTGTTTGACGACCTGGACGTTGCCGTTGACGTCCCAGACCGCGATGCCCGGGGTCAGCGTGGGGATGATCTCCACCGCCCACCTGGGCAGACCGATCACCTTGCCGGTCGCTCTCGCCTCGTCGGCCTTCTGGGCGTAGATCGTCCGGGTCGAGGCCATTTTCAGGATGGCCGCCGCCTCCTTCGCCGCGGCCCCGTCCACGACGTCGCTGAGGTGGTGGACGACCGCGACGAACGACAGGCCGAGCCGCCGTCCGAACTTCAGCAGGCGTTGGAAGAGCTGGGCGACGAAGGGCGAGTTGATGATGTGCCAGGCCTCCTCGACGAGGAAGATGCGCTTCTTCCGGTCGGGCCTGATCCAGGTGTGTTCCAGCCACACGCCGACGATCGCCATCAGGATCGGCATCGCGATGGAGTTGCGGTCGATGTGCGAGAGGTCGAAGACGATCAGCGGGGCGTCCAGGTCGATACCGATCGTCGTCGGACCGTCGAACATGCCGCGCAGGTCACCGTCGACCAGCCGGTCCAGTACGAGGGCGACGTCCAGGCCCCAGGCCCGCACGTCGTCTATGTCGACGTTCATCGCCTCGGCCGATTCGGGCTTCGGGTGGCGCAGCTGTTCCACGATGTCCATCAGGACCGGCTGGCGCTCGGTGATGGTCACGTTCACGAAGGCGTGCGCGACCTTGAGCGCGAAGCCGGACCGCTCGTCCAGACCGTGCCCCATGGCGACTTCGATGATCGTGCGGAGCAGGGCGAGCTGGCCGGTCGTGGTGATCGTCGGGTCGAGCGGGTTGAGCCGGATCCCGTCGTTCAGCGCGGAGGCCGGGTCCAGGCGGATGGGGGTTATGCCCAGCTCCTGGGCGATGAGGTTCCACTCGCCGACCCCGTCCTCGCCCTGGGCGTCCAGGACGACGACCTGACGGTCGCGGAAGCGCAGCTGGCGGAGCACGTACGTCTTCTCCAGCGCGGACTTGCCGTTGCCGGACTCGCCGAGCACCAGCCAGTGCGGGGCGGGCAGCTGCTGTCCGTACAGCTGGAAGGGGTCGTAGATGTAGCCCTTGCCGGAGTACACCTCGCGTCCGATGATCACACCGGAGTCGCCCAGACCCGGTGCGGCGGTCGGCAGGTAGACGGCCTGGGCCTGGCCCGTCGACGTGCGGACCGGCAGCCGGGTCGTCTCCACCTTTCCGAAGAGGAAGGCGGTGAAGGCATCCGACAGTGCGGACAGCGGGTCCCGCATGGCGTGACTCCCTCCCTCTCGGTTTCTGGGTCGACGTGGTCAGCGACGGATGCCGGTGGCGAACGGCAGGGTGTTCACGAAGGCGCGGTGGTGCTCACGGTCGCACCACTCCAGCTTCAGGTACGACTTGCCGGCCGACGCCCGGATCGTCCGCTTGTCGCGGGCCAGGGCTTCGGGGTTCCGGGACGACACCGTGATGTACCCCACCAGGTTCACCCCGGCAGCGCCGCTCGCCAGATCTTCACCCCGCTGGTCGAGCCGGCCGTGGGCCGCGATGTCGCGCGGGTCGACGGTGCGGTTCATCTTGGCCTGACGGCTGGCCTCGGCGTCGTCGTTCGTCTTCTCGGTGAGCATCCGCTCGATGGCGACCTCGGTGGGTTCGAGGTCCATGCAGACCGCCACCGTGCGGATGACATCGGGCGTGTGGACGAGGAGCGGGGCCAGGAAGTTCACGCCGACGGGGGTCATCGGCCATTCCTTCACCCACGCCGTGGCGTGGCACCAGGGGGCCCGGGTCGTCGACTCGCGGGTCTTGGCCTGCAGGAACGTCGGTTCGACGGCGTCCAGTTCGGCTGGCCAGGCGTTGCGCTTCGTCATCGCCTGGATGTGGTCGATCGGGTGGTCGGGGTCGTACATCGAGTGCACGAGGGAAGCGAGCCTGCTCTGGCCGAGCGGCTGGCGCACCCGGATGTCGGCCTCGGCGAGGCGGGCACAGATGTCGGTGAGCTCACGCGCCATGACGACGGCGAGACCCGCGTCCCGGTCGATCTTCCGGGTGCCCCGAGGGCGCACGGCACGCGCCATGGCGTTGGCCTCGGCGGCCAGCTCACGGCTGTAGTGCATGCACGCGACGAGGTACGCGCGGTGCTGCTCACTGGAGGTGGAGACCATGGACTGGAGCTGGTCGTACGACTCCTGCAGCCAGCCGGGTGCTGCCCTGTCGCCGCGCTGGGCGACGTCCTTGGCGTGGGCGTCGGGGTCGGCGGGGAGCGTGCGTGCCAGCATCTGGAGGCGCGTCACGAAGCCGTCTCCGTTCGCCACGTGCTTGAGCAGCGTCCCGAACCGGTCGACCAGGGCCTCCTGGTCCTCGCTGTCGCGCAGTCCGACGCCGGGGCCCTCGATCTCGATGGCGGCGGTGACGGTACGGCGGTCTGCGTGCAGGAGCACGGCGATCTCGTCCGGCCCGAACGGCGCGGTGAGCCAGCTGATGCGGCCGATGCCGGGGGGCGGGCCGATCTCGACCTCACGCCCGTCGGTGCTGACCCCGGCCTCCATGGCGGTCGAACGGTAGGCCGTACCGCGGCGCACCGTGCGCTTGAAGCTGCGGTTGATCTCGTACCACTTGTAGAAGGTGCGGCCCTTGTACGGGACGTACACGACGGCCAGGGCGAGCATGGGGAAGCCCACGAGCGCGACGATCCGCAGGGACAGCGCCGGGACGAGGAGCCCGCTCATCATGCCGAGGAACGCCCCGGCGATGATCAGCGCGATCTCGCCCGTTTCGCGGTTCTTGCCGACGATGGCGTTCGGGCGGGCGCGGCCGATGAGATACGTGCGGCGGGGTGCGATCGTGTGGGACTGGGTCGTCAACGCCCCCCACCTCCTGAGCTCGTGTTACCTGTGCTGCCTGAACCGCCCCGCGAGGGGCGGCTGCCGTGGGGGGTGCCGGAGGTGGGTCCGGCACCGCTGCGGGGTGAGGGCGCGCTTCCGCCCCCGGAGGTGCGGGAGCTGTGTGCGGCGACACCGCCGCTGACCGTGTTCGACGGACGGGCACCGCCGCCACCGCTGTCGCCGCCTCCGCCGCGTCCGCTGTGGGTCTTGATGCCCTGCGAGACGAGCGCGGCCGGAGAGCTGATCATCGCGGCGGCCTGGGAGCCGTCGGTGGCCTGCTTGCGGTTGGTGCGGGCGCCCTGGATCTCGTCGCCGAAGCCGGGGACGAAGCGGTAGATCATGGCGGACGCGAAGATGGCCAGCAGGATGATGGCGAGGCCGGACACGACGGCGGACATGGCGTTCGGTCCGTCGTCCTCGGAGAGCGCGCCGGCGAGCCCGAGCACGATGACGATGACCGGCTTGACCATGATCACTGCGATCATGATGCCCGCCCAGCGGCGGACATGGCCCCACATGTTCTTGTCGACGAGCCCGGAGTAGACGACGACGCCGAGCAGGGCGCCCACGTAGAGCAGGGCGGCCCGGATGACGAGCTCCAGCCACAGGATCCCGGCGGCGAGGATCGAGACGAGCGAGACGACGATCAGCATGATCGGCCCGCCGCCGATGTCGGTGCCCTTCTTCAGGGCCTCGGCGAACGATCCGAAGAAGACGTCGCTCTGGCCACCGGTGGCGGTCGCGATGCCTTCGGTGACGCCGTCGGTGGCGGAGACGACGGTGTACAGGATGAGAGGGGTGAACGCGGAGGCCAGGACGGTCAGCCACAGGAAGCCGATGGCCTCGGAGATCGCTGTGGTCAGCGGCACGCCGCGGATGGCGCGCTTGGCCACGGCGAGGAGCCAGAGGACCAGGGTGAGGATGGTCGACGCGGCGAAGACGACGGCGTACTGCTGGAGGAACCGCTCGTTGGTGAAGTCGACGGTGGCGGTGCCCTCAACGGCCTCGCTGAGCTTGCCGACGGTCCAGGACGCGGCGTCGGCGCAGCCGCGGGCGAGGGAGGTGAGGGGGTCGAGGGCGTCGTCGGTGACGGTGGGGGAGCGGCGGGCGGCGCCGCCGGGCTCATTACCTTCGCAGTAGTCCTTGGCGGGACCGCGAATCAGGTCACACGCGTCGTTGCTTGCGCTGGGCGAAGGGGTCGGCGTCGGTGAGGGCGCGGCTGCAGCCCGGCTCGCGAACAACACGGCAGCCACCTGGACGGAGCCGAGCGTTGCTGCGAGCGAGAGCACTCGGCGCGATCGCTTATCGGGCATAGGTGAACCCTCCGAACTGTTCCACGGCGTCAGCCATCTCCTGGGCAGGGGAGGCAGCCTGATCGCGGGCGACCGGAGCGGGCCCGTCCTTCTGCGTGAAGTCGGTGACCTTCCAGTCCTCGTTGATCCAGATCAGTTCATAGGTGGTCGTGTACCAGCCTTCGGAGACAGGATTCTTGGATCCCTCGCCGGCCAGACCGAACAGTGCCGAGTACCAAACGGCGACGCTCGCCGTGTCGCCACTGAACTTTTCTACCTTGGTGCCTACAGGACTGACCCGGGAGATGAAGCTCAGACCCGCTGGTGCGGTGCCGTCGGGATCGAGCCCGATTCGTGCCAGAAAGTCTGTTCCGGAGTAAGCCTTGTCAAGGTCGCCCTGCCGTTCAGCGGCTACATCGGGGGCGTACACGGCGGCTGCGATCGCGCGACGGCTGTCCTCGTTGAACATTCCGGTCGACCCCAGCACCACCCCATAATTCGCCGCCGCGCTCTGCGCCCCCTGCTCGTCGTGCGCGAAGCCCGAAGCGATGGTGCCGTCCGCGCCCTGCACCGGCTTCGTGCCCGTCGCGGCGGTGGGGCCGGCGCCCACGGCGTCCGGCTTCTTCTCGGTCGTGCCGCCGCCCGAGGCATCGCCCCCGCCCCGGTTCGCGAAGGCGATGGCCGCGACGAGCAGGACGACCACGCCGACCACCATGATCAGCGAGCGGGAGTTGCGGGCGGGCCGGCGCCCGTAACCGTCGCCCTCGTCCCCGCCGGGGAGGCGCGTACGGGTCTGGCGCGTCCCGCCGAGCGTGCTGTACGCGTCCTCCGTGCGGCCGCCCGGTTCGCTGCCGTAGCCGCGCTCGTCGCCCTGGCTCATGCCGCGTACGCCCCCTCAGCCGTGTGCGGTTCCGCGGAGTACGACGGTAGCTGTGCTGGTTCCCGCGTGGGCGCGGTGTGGTGACTCGACATCAGGGGACGCAACCTCTGCCGGTGGGCACGACGGACGGGTGGGTAGGGGCGGGCGAGGAGCCGGGTGTGGGCGGAGGGGCTGACCTGAGGTCAGACAGCCATCCCGTACACGATGGTGAACAGGGTCCCCAGTGATCCGATGATGAAGACGCCGGTCAGGCCCGCCACGATGAGGCCCTTGCCCTGTTCGGCGCTGAACGTGTCACGCAGGGCCGTTGCGCCGATGCGCTGCTTCGCCGCACCCCAGATCGCGATGCCGAGGCAGAGCAGGATGGCTACCGCCATCACCACCTCGATCATGATGCGCGCCTCGTTGCCCAGGGTCCCGAACGGCCCCCAGTTCGGGGCGATTCCGCCGATGATGGTGGTGATGTCGCCCTTTTCAGCTGCCAGGATCATGTAAGTCACCGCCCCTGTTGGGTAGTTCGCTGCCCGCGCCGTTCGACACGGGTCGGTCTCTATCTTCGCTGATGAAACCGGTATCGCACGACGCCTTCCCGGGTCTCTTTACCCGGATCTCGTACGTTTGACCGGTGAGCCTGCCCTGACCTGCGCATCGGGTCGGGATCCGTGTGCATATGCATGGTTACTCTGTGTATCACGGTGCATGACCGCTAGCAACGACGATGGCCATGGGTTCCGGACGCGGTTGCGGCGTTCGCAGGGTCGGCTGTGTTCGTACGCGCTGTTCGAGAGCCGTGTGCGCGCCGGTGGCTTCCGGCCGATGCGTCATCAGGTGCGCGACGGGGAAGCGCCTTCCGGCCCCGAGCGTCGCAGAACCGTCCGCGCCGGAGCCGTGGCGCGGGGCGGTGTCGTCCAGCGCGGGGGTGGCCGGAAGTCGCACCAGGAGCCGTCGAACGGGAAGGCCCCCGACTCGGCCAGCCGTGCCACCCTCTCGCCCTCGGCGCGGATGCCGGCCGCCTCGCCGGCCGACCAGTACGCCGGGTGCCCGGTCTTCTCGGCGAACGACCGCTCGTCCTTCCATCGCCAGGTGCGGTCCGGTGCCACGGTGACGTCGAGTTCGTGGTCGGCGACGTCGATGTCCTCGCCGTGGTGCACGCGGTGCTCGAGGTTCACGTACCAGCCCCCGAACTTCTGCCTCCGTCCGAAGAACCAGAACACCGCGTGCCCGGCCCCGGCCGGTTGGTGGATGAGGGCGCTGCCCAGGGGCCACCGGTCCGCCTTCACGGGATAGCCCCCGGCAGGACGGTCCTGCGGCGGGATGTCCCTGAGGTGCGCCCCACCGGGCAGTTCCGTACGCCACATGGGGGTGCCCGTCTCCAGCCACACCAGCTGGCCCTCATCCGTGCGTTCGACGAGACGGACGGGGACGGAGGAGCTCAGGTGGCCGCCGATGAAGAGGTTCCAGCGGAGGATCTGCCCGGTCATGAGGCGAGCAGGTCCAGCTCGCCGGCGGTGAGCCGCAGCGTGCCGGCCACCACGTTCTCGACCAGGTGGTCCGGGTTGCCCGTGCCGGGGATGGCCAGCACGTGCGGTCCCTGGTGCAGCGTCCAGGCCAGGCGCACCTGTGCGGGCGTCGCGCCGTGGTCGCGTGCGACGGTGAGCACCGCTTCGCTCTCGGTCGTGGTCGCGCCCGCCTCACGCCCGGTACCCGCGATGGCCCAGAACGGCACGAACGCGATGCCCTGCACGCCGCAATGACGCAGGAAAGCGTGGTGCTCGGGCGGCGAGCCGAGGCCGTACATGTTCTGTACGCAGACGACGGGGGCGATGGCCCGTGCCTCGGCGAGTCGTTCCGGCGAGGTGTTCGACATGCCCAGGTGGCGGATCAGCCCTGCCTCACGCAGTTCGGCCAGCGCGCCGAAGTGCTCGGCGACGGACGAGGACGTGTGGCTGCGGGCGATGCGCAGGTTCACCACGTCGAGGTGGTCGCGGCCGAGCTGGCGGAGGTTCTCCTCGACCTGCCCGCGCAGCTGGTCCGGGGAGGCCCATGTCCACTCGCCGGAGGGGTCGCGGCCCGGGCCGACCTTGGTGGTGATGACCAGGTCGTCGGCGTACGGGGCGAGCGCGGTGTTGATGAGCTCGTTGGCCGACCGCAGGGGCGAGAAGTAGAAGGCGGCGGTGTCGATGTGGTTCACGCCGAGCTCCACCGCGCGGCGCAGGACGCGTACGGCGCGGGCCCGGTCGCTGGAGTCGCCGCGCGTGAACGCGGTTCCGTTCTGTGGGAGGCGCATGGCTCCGAAGCCGATCCGGTTGACCGTCAGGTCACCGAGCTCCCACGTGCCGGAGGCGGAGGCGGTGATCGTTTCCGTGGATGGGGTCATCATCTGATCCTTCCACCGGAGGCCGGTGCCGTACGGCGGTACGAGGTCGGCGTGCCCGGGGGCGCCGGTGCGGAGGCCGGGCCCGTTACGGACGGAGGGCGTCGCCCGGGGCCGGCCCCGGGGTGGCGTCGGGCTCGGTGAAGTGGTCGAACTCGCCGGCCCGGACGCCCCGGGTGAACGCGTCCCACTTGGTGCGGGTGGTGGTGACAATCGTGCCGGGGTCGCCGGTCTCGCGGAGGTGGACGAGTTCCCCTGCCCCGTACGCGATCTCGATCCAGGGCCCGGGGCCCTCCGCGTCCTCGGGAGCGGCGCGCGTCCAGGTCAGGTCGGCGGGGATGTCAGTCATCGGACCGGGGTTCCTTGACGGTGCGGAGGAGGGCGGCCCACGCGGCCGGCGTGGTGTGGACGATCGCGCCGGTGGGGTCGCTGCTCTCGGTCACGTGGACCGCTCCGTGACGTGCGGCGACGTGGAGGCAGGACTCCCCTTGACCGCAGTACGAGGATCTCTGCCACTGGTACGAGGACACGTCGGGCTCCTTCACAGCTCGCGGGTCAGGCTGACGACGAAGTCCCGGGACTCCGACGGGGTGAGAGCGACTTCCTCCATGCGGTCCAGCAAGATCCGGTACGACTCCAACTCGGCCTCGGTGTCGACGAGTGCGGGACCGTGGGACTGGTCCAGAGAGACGGTGTCGAGCCGAGGTGCAGAGCCCCGCACGTACAGGATCGTCTGCCCCGACCCGGGGAAGGCGCCGATGCGGAACGGGATCACCTGGACCGTGATGTGCTCACGTTCGCTCTGTTCGACCAGGTGGCGGAGCTGAGCCGCCGCGACCAGTCGGCCACCGACGGGCACACGGAGAGCTGCCTCGTGAATGACCGCTCGGAAGGGTGGTGGGGCCGGGCGGTCGAGGACCGCCTGACGCCGGAGCCGGTGGTTGACCCGGTGCTCGATGTCCGCACGGGAGAGCTCGGGAACGACCTGTCGAAAAATTTCACGGGCGTGGTCCGTGGTCTGGAGCAGGCCCGGTAGGTGGGCGGTGTTGGCCGACCTCAGCGCAGTGGCGTGGTGTTCGAGCTCGGCGATGTCCAGGAGCGGTGGGGGCAGTACGTCCCGGAAGGTTTCCCACCACCCGGGTCTGCGTTCCCCCGCGAGGTCGAGCAGGCCCTTGATGTAGGCACGGTCCGAGCAGTCGTAATTCCGCGCCATGACCTGGAGGCGCGCGGGACTGACGCCGAAGCGGCTCGCCTCGATGTTGCTGAGCTGGGCTTGGCTGACGCCGATCAGGCGTGCGCTCTCGGTGGCGGAGAGCCCTGCTCGCTCACGCAGGCGCCGGAGCTCGGTACCGAGGCGTCGGCGACGGACGTTCGGAGCCGCTCTGGAAGTCACACGTCAACCCTCCCTGCTGGACACGCCCAGGGCGCTGTCACCCACAAGAGTGCATACATCAAGTGATTGGCGATAGCGCAAATACTTTATGTCGCCAGGCGCTAGCTTGAGACGCAGGCCACCCGCCCGGAAGAACCCCGCTCGACGGAGCGACCTGGTCACTGGGCCACCCATCGCATTGCCCCCAACGTCCCTCCGTGAACGGAGACTCCCATGACCACTGCCACCGTAACGCCGCCCTGGACGTACACCCTGCACCTTCCGCGAGATCCCCGTGCACCGGGTGTGGCCCGCTCGACCCTGCGTGCCGTCCTGCGGGTGCACGGTATGGCGGAGCTCACCGATACCGCCGAGCTGCTGGCCAGCGAGTTGGTCACCAACGCGTACCTGTACTCCGAGGGGGCGTACTCGCTCCGGCTGCGCGGTGCGGGGCGACAGCGCGTCAGGCTCAGCGTCCAGGACACCGATCCGTACATTCCGGCGCCCTTCAGCCGGCGTGCGGAGGCCCCCGACGCGCTGGCCGAGCGCGGGCGCGGGCTCCACCTCGTCACGCTCTGGGCCGAGAGCTGGGGCGCGTACCCGGCGGGCGGCGGGCTTCCGGGGCAGGGCGGGAAGCTGCTGTGGGTCGAATGCGGGGGCAAGGCGGGGAGCGATACGGGGTGAGACGGACCGCGGATCCGCCTCACCCCGGCCTGCTCAGCCGACGTACCGGGCTTCGAACGTCCGGAACGCCTGCTCCTGGCGCTGTTCCAGGCGGGCCTTCGGGCTCTGTGCCAGCCGCCGCTCACAGCGGGCCGACTGCGGGACGCGGCACTCCTCGACCAGCCGGAAGCCCTTCCGTACCGGGTCGGTACGCCACAGGCTGCGGCCCGGCAGGAAGGCGCACTCCAGGGATGCGCGCGCAAGGTCCTTCAGCTCGGCGTAGCCGAGTCCGTAGGTGCGTGCGGCCCGCTGGTACTCCTGGCTGATGTCGCCGCGCGACACCCCGGGGTCGTCCGTGGAGAGGACGACCGGCACCCCGTACTTCCGGTAGACGGGGAACGGATGCTCCTTGCCCTCCACCTGGAGGATCTGCGCGTTACTGGTGAGCGGCACCTCCACGGCGACCTGGCGGCGGGCCATGTCCCGTGCGAGGCGGCGCCAGTCGTCCTCGTGCACCAGATCGACGCCGTGGCCGATCCGTTCGGCGCGGCCGGTGCGCACGGCGTCGTCGATGTGGAAGGTGAGGTCCTCAGGCTTCACGAGCCCGGGGACGAGCTCACCGGCGTGCAGGGTGATGTGGGCGCGCGGGTAGACCCCGTGCAGGTAGTTCAGCATGCGCATGTGGAGGCGGTAGTCGCGGAGGGAGATCTCGCCGTCCTCGGGCTGGACCAGGTTCACCGCGACGAACCGCTGGTCGCGCTCGGCCAGGCGCAGCCCCAGCGCGATCTGGGTGAACACGCGCTCCGGCGCACTGTTGCGCGACACCTGGGAGATCCAGCGCACCGTGATCCGACAGCCCGGATCCGGGTCGGCGCTCGCACAGCGCGCGGCCGTGCGGAACTCCTGGTCCGCAGCGTCCGCCTCGTTCTTGGAGTCGGTGACCAGCTGGTCCAGCCGGCCTCCGGCGAGCAGCTTGGTGTGCAGGGCGGCGAGGTCCGGGTCCCAGCCGACATCCGCCGCGAGCTTCTTGGCTCCGTCGGATGCGGGGGTGACCATGGTCTCGAGGTACGTCTGGTTCTGGGCTGCCGCAGAGCCGGCCACATCGGCCAGCATCTTTCCCCGGTGAGCGGTCGCGGCACCGAACTTGCCGAAGGTGGCGAAGAAGTGGTCGTGTCCCGACTCGTCCTGCGGGAAGTCCTGCATGGACCAGGCCCGGACGATGGCCTGCCGGAACCCGGCATCGGTGAGGGCGTCGGCCGCCGGACGCCTGCCGGGGCCGCACGGCGGTGCGACGGCGGTCAGGGTGGCGTCGATGCACAGACCGTCGTCGGCGGCGAGCTGGACGAGGTACTCGGTCCGTACCGCGCCGGAGAGGTGATTGTGCAGGTCACCTCCCTTGGGCAGGCGCTGGAAGAAGCGGTCGGCCGCCGCGGTCCCGTTCGGCTGGGAGTCCAGCCAGCCGGAGGTCCGGGCCTCGGCGGCGGTCAAGGGCCGGGGCAGGACGGATTCGGCGGTGGCCGCCCTGGCGGGCGGTCCGGCGGGCAGCGAGGACACGAGAGCCGCTGCGGCAAGACCGGCGGTCAGCAGCAACCGGCGGCCGTGCGATGAGTTGCGGTGTACGGAGATCACCCCTCGCATGATCACGAAGAGTGCGGTCCGCCACCCCGAACCGCGTACGCAGCCCTCCGTAAACCATCCGTCCGGGGGACCCCGGCGGAGTCCTGCGGGGGAAGCCGGTCCAGGCCGTCGACACCGGCTGCGTGTCGGACGGGCGGGTCGCGCGTGCCGCCTCGGTGTGGTTCCCCTCGGCGCGGAACCGGTGTCGCGTCGCGCGATCGGGTGAACGTGTTGGCCCGGGGTGCCTTGCCGCAGCGGGGGCGTGGCACCTCACCGCCCGCGTGCCCGGCGTGTCGGGTACGCCGGATTTGGCACAGTGCCGCTCCGTGGTCGAGAACGGGGTGAGCGGTGTGGCCGTGGTGCAGAGACTGAGCGATCTGGCGGGTCCGGCGGGCGGTGGTGGAGCCGGCCGGGCGGATCTGAAGCACAGCGACGGACCGTGGTTGCGGGCCGCCCGGGGTGCGGAGGCACTGTGCGCGCACCTGGGGCCGGTGCCGTCGCAGCTGGCCGCCGCCCACGAGGGTCTGGTGGCGGGTGCCGGCGCCCTTTCCGCCCTGGCGGAGCTGGGTGCCGTACGGACGTCCTGGGAGCGGCGGATCGCGGCGGCGCGGGGCGAATGCGCAGGTCTCGGCGGCGCACTGCGGGCCGTCGCGCGGGCCCAGGGAGAGACGAACGAGACCGTGCGTGCGTCATTCACGCCCGTGGCGGACAAGGCCGGGGCCCGATGAAGTCGTCGGGCCTGACCTGGGCGGTGTTACGGGACCTGAAGTGCGGCGAGCTGGAGGGCGCCGCCGACGGATGGGGAGAGGCCAGCAACCGGGCGGACGCGGCGCGGGACCGGATCGAACAGCAACTGCTCAACGGGTTGCGCGACACACAGCAAGGGGACGCTGCCACGGCGGCCGTGGCGCGGCTGCGGCAACTGAGCCGGAACCTCCAGTACGTGTACACGGAATGCGGGCTGCTCCGTACGACGCTGAACAGCCTGGCCCACGAGCTGAAGGCGCAGCAGCGGGTGCTGGCCGACGCGCTGGACGATGCGGTGACCCTGAAGTTCACCGTGCGGGCGGATGGTGCGGTGACGTATCCGGCGGCGGGCGACGGCCTCATCGACGGCCGCCCGCTCCCAGGCGGTACGGCGTCGTCGGGCGGCCTGCCGGGTCTGCAGGCGCCCTCGGGTCTGGTCGCGCCGAACCCCGACGCGGCCCGGGCGCAGGACATCGCGGACCGTGTCGCGGGGGCGGTACGGGCAGCGGCCGAGATCGACTGGCGGTACGTGGGGATCCTGCGGCGTCTGAAGGCCGAGGAGGGACTGAAGGTCCCGGACTCGACGTTGAAGGACGCGGCGGGGGATGCGGCAGTGGTCCGGGACGCGGCGAGGGCGTACCTGAGAAACGCGATCCCGCAGGACGCGAGCCCCGCGGAGCGGCACGCGTGGTGGGCGGGCCTGACGCAGGAGCAGCGCGAGGAGTATCTGGCGGTCTACCCGGACCGGATCGGCAACCTGGACGGGATTCCGGCGGTGGTCCGGGATGCTGCCAACCGGGACAACCTGCAGCTGCTGATCGGGAAGCTGGAGGGGCGGGACGACGAGCGGTCGGTGACGCAGTTGGCGGGGCTGCGGGAGATCGACCGGCAGTTGGGGGCGGGTTCGCAGCCGCCCATGTTTTTGCTTGGGGTCGGGGACGAGGGAAACGGCCGGGCGATTGTTTCGTTCGGAAACCCGGATACGGCGAGGAACGTGGCGGCTTATGTGCCTGGGCTGAACACCTCTCTTGATAAGGACTTCGCGGAAGGTGATCTCAAGCGCGCACGCGATACGGCGATTACAACTCAACGATACGACGGTTCCAGTGTCGCCATTGTCTGGCTCGGCTACGACGCACCACAGTCCCCTGACGGCCTTGCAACTTTGGATGTCATGGGCGAGGAACGGGCCAATCGGGGCGGGGAGTCGTTTCATGGCTTTATGGGTGGGCTGGTGTCTACAAATGAACATGAGGACCCCCACCTGACCGCCATTGGTCATTCGTACGGTTCACGTACCGTCGGTGCAGCAACTCAGCAGGGAAACGGAATTCCTGGCGTTGACGATATTGTCTTGGTGGGCAGCCCTGGCGTGGGGGTGGATCAGGCTGAGGAGCTCGGAGTGGGAAAGGGGCATGTCTTTGTTGGCGCGGCCGAAAATGACGTCGTAACCAAGCTCCCTTCCAAGCAGCAAGTAGCCCTCGGTGCCGCCTCGGGCCCCTTCGCTGCTCTGGTGGGGGATCTGGCTGACCAAGGAGACGACGATCTCTGGTTCGGTAAGGACCCGGCCAGCGAGGCCTTTGGTGCGAGACGTTTTCAAGTGGACGAAGGTCCACGTTTGGTTAGTCATAGGGGACTATCGATCGATGCGCACTCGCAATACTTCGATGTTAATCCCGAGCGGGACAACGTGTCGGCAGACAATATTGCTTTGATCGCTTCAGGGAATTCTCAAAAAATTAGGACAGAGGAGTCGCGTTGAGGGCTTCATTGCGCCTGAAGGTGTTTCCATTGCTACTTGGTGCAACCTTGTCAGGCTGTGTGAATTCCGAGGTGTCGCAGAACGGTGGAGGGCGCACTGACGTGAACATGCAGGCTGCGGCGGATCGAGCCGATCTTATTCTTGACGCGGTGCTCGAGAAAATCCATCCGCAGATTCAATGGGCTCACGACCCGACAACTGTGGGTAAGTGTGATGTGTCCCGCAGGCGCACGGTTATGACGATCATTTCTGCTGATCGTCGAGGTAGCTTCCTCGGGGTTGTAGAGCGATTCTGGCGAGAAAGTGGCTATCAGATTAAGGCGATCAATAGTGATGTGGATCTCCCCGCTGTCTACGCGCAGACCGATGACGGATTCGGGGTCAGCCTGAGTGTGGGCGGCAAGGGGCAAGCGTTCTTCCAGGTAGATAGCCCTTGTGTGGCGAAGTCCGACGTGGCGGATTCCACCACCTCTCCGAACGGCCCGTCCTACGAGGGCGTCTATCCCCTCCCTCGCCCGAACATCCGTTCCCCCTTCTGGTCGGCCGGCGCCCCCTGACCCCCCGTAACCGCCCCTGACGCCCCCTCATGCTCCCTTCCACCCGTACACACCAGCGAATCGCGACGTGAACCCCGCCCGAATGGGGGATGGTTGGGGGGTGCGGAAATACTGGTTGTTCGTCGGTGGTGGGATCGGGCTGGGCCTGTGCTTCATCGCTCTGCTCGTCGTGGGTACGTACTCCGCCGCCGCCGGGATCTCCGGGGCGGGCGGGGCGGTAGGGCTGGCCAAGGGGGCCGTGCCCGCGCGGTACAAGCCGCTCGTGGAGAAGTGGGGCAACCTCTGCCCGGCCATCAACCCCGCTCTGCTGGCTGCGCAGTTGTACCAGGAGAGCGGCTGGAACCCCCGCGCCCAGAGCCATGCCGCCGCGCAGGGGATCGCGCAGTTCATCCCCGGGACCTGGGCCTCGCACGGCATCGACGGGGACAACGACGGTGACCGGGACGTGTGGGATCCGGCCGACGCGATTCCGTCCGCCGCCTCGTACGACTGTGAGCTCGCCGGTTACGTCAAGAAGGTTCCGGGCGATCCGACCGACAACATGCTCGCGGCGTACAACGCCGGTGCCTACCGGGTGATCAAGTCGGGTGGCGTGCCCGCGATCAGTGAGACGCAGAACTATGTCAAGATCATCCGGTCCCTGGAGAAGAGCTTCGCCAAGCCGATCGGCCGGGTCGAGCCGTCACGGCAGGCGGCCGGGGCGATCTACTTCGCGCAGGAGAGGCTCGGTACGCCCTACCTCTGGGGTGGAAACGGAACGGCGGCGCAGGGTGGGCGGTTCGACTGCTCCGGGCTGACCCAGGCCGCGTACCGGACGGTCGACATCGAGCTGCCCCGGGTGGCCAACGACCAGTACAACGCCGGGCCGCACCCTTCGCGGGACGAGTTGCTCCCCGGGGACCTGGTGTTCTTTTCGGACGACCTGAACAACTCGCGGGCCATCCGGCACGTGGGGCTCTACGTCGGAGGCGGGTACATGATCAACGCGCCGTTCACCGGGGCCGTGATCCGGTTCGACAAGATTGATACACCCGACTACTTCGGTGCGACGAGAGTCACGGCGGATGGTGCCGCGGCGCTTCCGACCGCGCTTCCCGGGAGCTGACGGGTGAGCCGGAAAGTATGCTCGTCGGAGCTGACGGGGAGTCGGCCCTGGCTGGAACTCTCCGTGAAGCCTGGGCCCTGAGCTGCGACGATGAGTCACTCTTCGATAACGTCATGGTGATCATTCGGTGGAGGGTGGAACGTACGCAGCCCATAGGCCGTTCCCTGGACTGGGACAGCACGCGCACTGACCATGCGGCACTGGCCAGGGCAGTCACCGCGTCACGGCAGCACGGCGTCACGCAGTACTGAATCCGCACCGACCACGGGGGTCCGACCAAGGCGGCGTACATCGTTGTGCGCCGCAGCAGCAGACAAGGCAAGGGGCCGCAGCAGATGGCTGGACTCGCACTCGATGGGTCGAACCCCGACGTCAGCCTGCTCTACGACATCAATGGGCTGGCGAAGGCCGCTCCTCCCTGGTTCGACCAGGTCATGGGGTTCGTCGGTGAATTCGGGATCATGCTCGCCATGGTCCTGTTGGGCCTGTGGTGCTGGTGGAGCGTGCGCAGACGCGGGACGACCGAGGATTCGGTGACGGGAGTCGCCGGGCTCGTGTGGGCACCCCTCGCGGCCGGGATCGCGGTGATCATCAACATCCCGATCCGGGGATTCGTGGAGCGGCCGCGTCCGTTCAATGACCACGAGGGCCTCGAAGTCCTCGTGGAGGGCAAGACCGACTTCTCGTTCGTCAGCGACCACGCGACGCTGGCGATGGCGATCGCCGTGGGAATCTTCGTGGCCAACCGGAAGTTCGGCCTGTTCGCGATCGCGCTGGCGATCCTGGAGGGCTTCTGCCGCGTCTACATGGGCGTGCATTACCCGACCGACGTCATCGGCGGATTCGCCCTGGGTACGGCTGTGGCTCTGCTGCTCGCCCCGCTCGCGATGATGATGCTGACTCCCCTGGTGGGGGCCGTTGCCCGTGCAGGAGCGGTCGGCGGGCTCGTGCGCTCGCGCCGACCGGTCGCCGGCGCGGCCGACGGTACGGGCGAGTCGCACGGGATTCCCGAGCCGCGCCCGGGTTCGGGTCGCGGCGCCTCGCCGGACGAGAAGGACCTCGCCGCGTAGGGACGCCACGGGACGTGCTCGTGCCCGACCGCCCGCGGGGCAGTCGCAGGGGCGTCCGCAGGAACGTCCGCGAGGGCGTGCGCAGCGTGAGGTCGACGCGACGTCGATAGGGAGGGGGCAGCCCACGGGCTGCCCCCTCCAGCCACGTACCGGCCCGCCTCCCGGCCCGCCTCCCGGCCCGCCGTCCGGCATGCAGCCCTACGCACCTCCTGGCCCGCCTTCTGCTCCGCTCCCCCACGCACCTCCCGGCCCGTGGCCGACTTCGGCATTCCGGCTACATGCCACCGGCGGCGAGGCATCATGGCCTCGATCCGGGGGTGGTGGGTATGGCTGGGCGGCGACCGTCACGGCAGGAAGTCAATCGGCGGCGCGGGCGCGCGGGGTTCGTCGGGCGTCACGCAGAGCTGGCGGCCTTCCGGGAGACCTTCGCCCGTGATCCGGAGGAGGTCGATTTCCCGTTTCTGTTCCATGTGCGCGGCAACGGCGGCGTGGGCAAGTCGACCCTCGTACGGCAGTGGGAGTCCACCGCCCGTGAGCAGGCCACCGTCGTCACCGCGTTCGTGGACGACGACGTGCACGACGCGATCGAGGCGATGGAGGCGGTCAGTGCCCGGCTGGGCCGGCAGGGCCACCCGCTGAAGAGGTTCGACAAGCAGCTGGCCACCTACCGGCAGCGCCGCCACCAGGCCGAGAGCGCGGTCCCCGCGCCCCAGCCGGATCCACTCGGTGCCCAGACCGCCGTGCCGGCACCGGTTGCCTCGCCGTCGAGCATCGTGGCGGCGCAGGTGGGGCTGGTCGGGCTGGGCATGGTGCCTGGGGTCGGGGCCTTCGTCGGTGCGGTCGATCCGCAGCAGGTCGCGCTCGGCGCCGACCGGGTGCGGGCGGCACTCAACACGCGGCTGCGCAGCCATGACGATGTGCAGCTGGTGATGAATCCGGTGGCGGTCCTCGCTCCGGTCTTCCTCGAGGACCTGGCCGACGTCGCGGAGCGGTGCGAGCGGGTGGTGCTGTTCTTCGACGTGTACGAGCGCACCGGGCCGGTGCTCGACATGTGGCTGCACGACATCGTTTTCGGTGAGGAGCACGGGGGCCTCCCCGTGAACGTGCAGGTCGTGCTCTCCGGTCAGCTGCGCCTGGACACCCGGGTCTGGGGTGACCGGCTCGGCCAGGTCACCGAGGTGTGCCTGGAGGTGTTCACCGAGGAGGAGGCCCGCACCCTGCTCGCCGCCCACGGCGTCACGGACGAGCGGAGCATCGAGCTGGTGCTGCGCCTGTCGGGGCGGCTACCGCTGCTGGTCGACATGCTGGCCCGCAGTGACGCGAGCAGCGGCGGGAGCTTCGAGGACCCTTCGGAGACGGCGGTCGAGCGATTTCTGAAGTGGGAGCCGGACGCCGGTCGGCGGGAGGCGGCGCTGGCCTGTGCGCTGCCGTTGCAGCTGAACGAGGACGTCTACCGGGCCGCCGTGCCGGAGGCCGCGGCCGACGGATATCCCTGGCTGCGCGGGCTGGCGTTCGTCTCCACACAGGCGGGGCGGTGCCGGTACCACGACGTGGTCCGGGTGGCGATGCTGCGCCTGCAGCGGACCCGGTCGCCGGCCCGTTGGCAGCAGTCGCACAGCGTCCTCGCCGATGTCTTCGCGCGGTGGCGGCAGGCTGTGGAGGCCGGACTCGGCCCGGCCGTGGACAGCCACTGGGAGGACGCCGTCTGGCGCGAGC
Source organism: Streptomyces clavifer (assembly GCA_014651175.1). Classification (GTDB taxonomy): domain Bacteria; phylum Actinomycetota; class Actinomycetes; order Streptomycetales; family Streptomycetaceae; genus Streptomyces; species Streptomyces clavifer. The sequence goes on from BMWJ01000019.1 coordinate 26,245, forward strand.
ACCGGCTCAACGAGACGTACCACCGGTTGTGCGCCGGCCCCCGGACCGCGCTGCCCGATGCCCTTCACCAGGCAGTCCACGCCATCGACCACGACGTCGCCACCCTGCGGCGCTGGGCCCAGATCGTCGGTCGTGCCGGATTCGACACCGGGACGGCGGAACTCACCTCCTGGGGGCACCGCCTGGAGACCGCGGGAGAGCGGGACGCGGCTGGTGCCGAAGTGCTGACGCTGCTGCTGACCGCGCCGGAGCTCAGTGCTTCCGGTCGGGCGCTGGCCCACACCGTGCGGGCCCGGGAGTACCGGATCGCGGGTGACTACGACAGTGCGCTGGCGGACTACGCGGTCGCCATCGGTATCGATCCGGACGTCGCGCGCCCCCACGGAGGCCGTGGCGAGACGTACCGGGTGATGGGGCGTCATGAGGACGCGGTCGCCGCCTGCACCCGCGCCGTGGAGCTCGACCCCCTGGATGAATGGGCCATCGGCAGTCGCGGGGACGCCTACCGCCGCCTGGGCCGTTACGACGAGGCCCTGGCCGACTTCGCCCGCGCCATCGAGCTCGACCCGCAGTACGCGTGGGCGTTCGGCAGCCGCGCCCAGGTCTTCGAGGCGTTGGGCCGCCCCGAGGACGCGTTGGCCGGCTACACCCGGGCCATCGGGCTCGATCCGCAGTACGCGTGGGCCTTCGGCAGTCGTGCGTATGTCCACCAGAACGCGGACCGCCACGACGAGGCCCTCGCCGACTACACCCGGGCCCTGGAGATCAATCCGCAGTACGCGTGGGCCCTGGCCAGTCGCGCCCAGGCCCACCACCTCACGGGCCGCTACGAGGACGCGCTGGCCGACTTCGCCCGGGCCCTCGAGATCGATCCGGACTATGCGTGGGCCCTCGCCAGCCGGGCGGGCACGTACGAGGAGATGGGCCGGTACGAAGACGCGCTGGCCGACTACGCCCGGGCCGTCGACGCCGACCCCCGGTACGCATGGGCGCTCACCAGCCGTGGAGGGCTGTACGAGCGGCTGGGCCGGTACGAGGACGCGCAGGCCGACTACCGCGTGGTCATGGAGGCCGAGGCGCCGTCGGCGTGGTCGTACGCCGGCCGTGCACAGCTGCATCTGCGCCTGGGCCGCTTCGAGGACGCAGTGGCCGACTGCGCGCGGGCCGTGGAGGACGATCCCGACGACGGGTGGTACGCGGGTTTGCACGCCCTCTCCACGCTCCTGACGGGCGACGAGCGGGAGGCCGGGGCGCGCTTCCGGCACGCGATTCGCCTGCTCCTCGAGGCCGAGACCGGGGGCCGGACCGGGGAGGCGCTGGTCCTGGGCTGCCTCCTGTTCGTGCACTGCGCGCTCCGGGAGCGGGAGGAGGCCGCCGCGCGGTGTGACGCCCTGCTCGGCCGGGTTCCGGACGGGCATGTGATCCGGGAGGTGCTGGAGGACCTCACGCTCCTCCGGGACGTCCTGCCGTCCGTGGCAGCCGTCACCGACCCCTTCGTGCAGCGGCTGCGCGAGGAGCAGGAGCGCCGGGCCCGGTAGCGCCGGCGGCGGGCCTCAGCGGTCCGCGGCGGCGGCGTGTTCCGCCGCGTCCGTGCGGGCCCGGTCGCGGGAGCGGCGGGCGGGGCCCGACCAGCCGCAGGTGCAGCGGGCCAGGCAGAACGAACCTCGTTCGACCGTGCTGATGCTGTGTGGCGGGGCAAGGGTGACGGGGAGTGTGGAGGCCGGAGCGAGCACCGGGGCCGGGGCGTGGGCTGGGGGGTCCTCATGCACGGATCCACGGTACTGCGGGCGGCCCCGTGCCGTGTCCGAGTGGGCCGATCGGCTTCCCCCGGGGTGTGTGCCGCGTGACGACGCGTCCCGGCGGTCGTTAGGCGGGGCAGGCGGGAGCTCGGTCAGGGGTACGTCGTTCACGGTGGGCAGGCGATGGCGGTGCGGCAGCGCAGGTGCGGAGGCGGGGCACTGGCTGTGTGCGCCCTGGCCGTGGCGGGTGTGATGGCGGTGGGCACCGGGTGCGCCGGTGCGGGCCCCGGTGCGGACGGAGGCGGCGGTGGCGGGACCGGTCGTCGGGCCGTGGCCGGGTCGGGCGGCACCGACGACCCGGCGGCCGTGGTCCGGCGGGCCGCGGACGTGCTGGCGGGTGCGGGCTGCGCCGAGACGCGTACGTCGATGGAGACCGCGGCCGGCGGTACCCGGGTGACCATCCGGGGCGAGGGGGCGTACGACTTCCGCCGGCAGCTGGGCCGGATCAAGGTCGTGCTGCCGAAGGACGCCGCGGGGGCGGGTGGACACCGGCCGATCACCGAGCTGCTGGCACCCGGGGCGCTGTACATGAAGAACCGTGGTGCCGGGGTGCCCGACGACAAGTGGGTGAGGATCGACACGACGGGCCTGGAGGACGGCAACCTCGTCACCGGCGGCGTGACGGACCCGATGGCGGCCGCCGAGCTGCTGCGCGGGGCGGACGGGGTGACCTACCGGGGGCGGACGGAGCTGGCCGGGGTGGCGGTCCGTCACTACCGGGGAGTCGCGGACATCGGGAGGGCCGCGCGGGCGGCCTCGCCGTCCGCACGCGGTGCGCTGGCGGCCGCGGCGAAGGGGTTCAGCGTGGACGCGGTGCCCTTCGACGTCTATCTGGACGACGAGGGACTGGTGCGCAAGGTCCGTCACCGCTTCAGCTTCGCGACCGAGGGACCGGCGGTGACGGTGGTGTCGACGATGCTGCTGTACGGGTTCGGGATTCCGGTCTCCGTGCGGCTGCCGGCCGACGCGGACATCTACACGGGACGGATCCAGCAGGGGAGGAGTGGCCCGGAAACGCCGTAGGGAGGGGGCCGAAATGGTCCGTCCGTGCCATGCGCGGCGCGTGGTGCGCTCCCTACGCTAGGGAGTCGGTGCGCCAGGAGTCGGCGATGGCAGAGAGAGGTGACGCAGGTGGTGACGCTCAGCGCTCCGAACGGTCAGGACCGTGTGGCCCTCGCCGAGATCGAGCTGTGCGGCGAGCTGATGATCGCGGCGTCGGCCGCGAGGGAGGACCGCCTCAGCCCGGACCGCATCGACGAGGTGCTCGACGTGAGGGCGGACCGCGACCTCCGCCACGAACCCGGTACGGGGGCGGCCCGCGGCACGCATGACGGGCCGGGCGCCGGAGCGGCCCGGGGTGTCCCCGAGGAGTCCGGAACCCGTGTGGCCGGCCGTGCCGACGGGTCCGGCGCCGTGACGGCCCGCGGTACCCATGACGGGCCCGGAAACAGGGCGGGCCGTGACATCGGCGACATGCCGGGCGCAGGGCCGGACCGTGACGTTGCCGACATCGGGGTGGACCGTACGGGGCGGGTGCCTGGGGCGGACGACCGCGGCGTGCGGGGCGCCGACGCGGACCGTGCGGGGCGGGGCGCCGATGCGGGACGTGCTTCGCGTGACGCCGGATCGGGCGGTGGTGCGGTGTCCGGTCCCGGGTCCGGCCGTCAGGCATCCGCCCGGGGACCGGAGGGGCCGGATCATGACGAGCGGGCGGCCAGGGTCCCCCGGCAGTACCACCACCGGGGCTGATCCGCCCTCTGCCGCCCCGCCCGGGCCGGCGCCCTCATGTGCGCAGCAGGCGGGCGATCGCCTTGGTGGCTTCCTCGACCTTCGCGTCGACCTCCGCGCCGCCCTTGACCGCCGCATCGGCGACGCAGTGGCGCAGATGCTCCTCCAGCAGTTGCAGTGCGAAGGACTGCAGGGCCTTGGTGGAGGCCGAGACCTGGGTGAGTATGTCGATGCAGTAGACATCCTCGTCCACCATGCGCTGGAGCCCGCGGATCTGCCCCTCGATGCGGCGCAGGCGCTTGAGGTGCTCGTCCTTCTGGTGGTGGTAGCCGTGGATACCGCGGTCGTGGTCGGTGACGACCGCGTCCGTACCGGCCGCCCCGCCTGCCTCGGTGGTGGTCATGGGGTCCTCCCGTAGTCCTCGTTGCCCTGCGCCCTGTATACCGGTCTGGGCCGTCTGCATACCCCTGCCGGGTATATGGTAACGAATCCAGCCGAAACGTGACCGGGGGTCCGTGCTGATCACTGTGCCCGATGCGCGACACTGAATAACGCCGGTTAGCCGTGGCCGGATGATGCGCCTAGCATCAGCCTGACCGAATCCAAAGCATCCCGAGGACCCCACGTGCGCTTTCGTCTGACCCCCAGGGAGACGAGCTTCTACGACATGTTTTCCGCATCCGCGGACAACATCGTCACGGGCTCGAAACTCCTGATGGAACTGCTCGGGGCGGACTCTGCCTCCCGAGTCGAGATCGCGGAGCGTATGCGGGCAGCGGAGCACGCGGGGGACGATGCCACCCACGCGATCTTCCACCAGCTGAACTCCTCCTTCATCACGCCGTTCGACCGCGAGGACATCTACAACCTCGCGTCGTCGCTCGACGACATCATGGACTTCATGGAGGAGGCCGTCGACCTGGTCGTGCTGTACCAGATCGACGAGCTCCCGAAGGGTGTCGAGCAGCAGATCGAGGTGCTGGCCCGGGCGGCGGAACTGACCGCCGAGGCCATGCCGGGTCTGCGGACCATGGACAACCTCACCGAGTACTGGATCGAGGTCAACCGCCTGGAGAACCAGGCCGACCAGATCCACCGCAAGCTGCTGGCCCAGTTGTTCAACGGCAAGTACGAGGCCATGGACGTGCTGAAGCTCAAGCAGATCGTGGATGTGCTGGAAGAGGCGGCTGACGCGTTCGAGCACGTCGCGAACACCGTGGAGACCATCGCGGTCAAGGAGTCCTGAACCACGTGGACACCTTTGCGCTGATCGTGACCATCGGTGTCGCGCTCGGCTTCACATACACGAACGGCTTCCACGACTCGGCGAACGCCATCGCCACCTCGGTCTCCACCCGGGCGCTGACCCCGCGTGCGGCCCTGGCGATGGCCGCCGTGATGAACCTCGCAGGCGCCTTCCTGGGCCAGGGGGTCGCCAAGACCGTCAGCGAAGGCCTGATCGCCACTCCCGAGGGCCAGAAGGGGATGGGCATCCTCTTCGCGGCGCTGGTCGGCGCGATCATCTGGAACCTCGTCACCTGGTACTACGGTCTGCCGTCGTCGTCCTCGCACGCCCTGTTCGGGGGAATGGTCGGCGCAGCGCTGGCCGGCGGGACGATGGTGCACTGGGACGGGGTGCTCACGAAGATCGTCATCCCGATGTTCCTCTCCCCGGTCATCGGCCTGGTCGCCGGCTATCTGGTGATGGTCGGGATCATGTGGATATTCAGGAAGGCCAACCCCCACAAGGCCAAGCGCGGATTCCGCATCGCGCAGACGGTCTCGGCGGCGGGCATGGCACTGGGACACGGTCTGCAGGACGCCCAGAAGACGATGGGCATCGTCGTGATGGCGCTGGTCATCGCCGATGTCGAGGGCCCGAACGACGAGATCCCCGTCTGGGTGAAGATCGCCTGTGCGGCGATGCTGTCCCTCGGTACGTACGCCGGTGGCTGGCGCATCATGCGCACGCTCGGCCGCAAGATCATCGAGCTCGACCCGCCGCAGGGGTTCGCGGCCGAGACGACCGGTGCGTCGATCATGTTCGGCTCGGCGTTCCTGTTCCACGCTCCGATCTCCACGACTCATGTGATCACCTCCGCGATCATGGGTGTGGGCGCGACGAAGCGGGTGAACGCGGTGCGCTGGGGCGTGGCCAAGAACATCATCCTGGGGTGGTTCATCACGATGCCGGCCGCGGCGCTGGTCGCCGCGCTGAGCTACGGCCTCGTGGTGCTGCTCTTCGGCTGAGGCGGCCGGCCCCTGCCGGGCCCGGTGACGCCGTACGTAAATGGGTCCGCCCCCGCTCTCTGCCGAGAGCGGGGGCGGACCCTTTTGCCTTGTGGGTGGCACCGCCATGCAGCACCCCAAGGCCGTCTGTGGTTATCCGAAGCGGCCCGAGATGTAGTCCTCGGTCGCCTGCACCGACGGGTTGGAGAAGATCCGCTCCGTCTCGTCGATCTCGATCAGCCGGCCGGGCTTGCCCACTGCGGAGAGGTTGAAGAACGCCGTGCGGTCCGAGACGCGCGCCGCCTGCTGCATGTTGTGCGTCACGATGACGATCGTGAAGCGCTCCTTCAGCTCGCCGATCAGGTCCTCGATCGCGAGGGTCGAGATCGGGTCGAGTGCCGAGCACGGCTCGTCCATCAGCAGCACCTGCGGCTCGACCGCGATCGCGCGGGCGATGCACAGACGCTGCTGCTGGCCACCGGAGAGGCCGGATCCGGGCTTGTTCAGGCGGTCCTTGACCTCGTTCCAGAGGTTGGCGCCCCTGAGGGACTTCTCGACGATCTCGGCCAGCTGGTTCTTGCGGTACGAGCCGTTCAGCCGCAGGCCGGCCGCGACGTTGTCGAAGATCGACATGGTCGGGAACGGGTTGGGCCGCTGGAAGACCATGCCGACCGTGCGGCGCACGGTGACGGGGTCGACACCCGGTCCGTACAGGTTCTCGTCGTCCAGCAGCACCTTGCCCTCGACCCGGCCGCCGGGGGTGACCTCGTGCATGCGGTTCAGGGTGCGCAGGAACGTGGACTTGCCGCAGCCGGAGGGGCCGATGAAAGCGGTCACGGAGCGGGGTTCCACGGTCATCGAGATGTCCTCGATGGCCTTGTGGGAGCCGTAGTAGGCGGTGAGGCCGCCGATGTCGATGCGCTTGGCCATGTGAATCACTGCTTTCTGCGTGGCCTCAGCGGCCGGTCTTCGGGGCCTTCCAGCGGGCGATACCGCGGGCCACCAGATTGAGGATCATGACGAAGGCGATCAGGACCAGGGCAGCACCCCAGGCGCGGTCGTACGACGCCTCGCTGCCGATCTTGTACTGCTCCCAGATGTAGAAGGGGAGCGACGACTGGGCGCCTTCGAAGGGGTTGGTGTTGATCAGCTGGCTGCCGAAGACCAGCAGCATGATCGGCGCGGTCTCGCCGGCGATGCGGGCGATGGCGAGCATGACGCCCGTCGTGATGCCGCCGATCGCGGTCGGGAGGACCACCTTCAGGATGGTGCGCCACTTCGGGATGCCGAGGGCGAGGGAGGCCTCGCGGAGCTCGTTCGGTACGAGCTTGAGCATCTCCTCGGTGGAGCGGACCACGACCGGGATCATCAGGATCGTCAGGGCCAGCGAGCCCATCAGGCCGGACGGCTTCAGCTCGGCCATCAGCATGATCGACAGGATGAAGAGACCGGCCACGATCGACGGGATGCCCGTCATCACGTCGACGAAGAAGGTGACGGCCCTGGCGAGCGCGCCCTTGCCGTACTCCACCAGGTAGACGGCCGTCAGCAGGCCGATCGGGGCGGAGATCGCCGTGGCGATGCCGACCTGCTCCAGGGTGCCGACCAGCGCGTGGTAGACACCGCCGCCCGGCTCCGTGCCCAGCACGCCGGCCATGGAGTGCGTCAGGAAGTAGCCGTCGACGACCTTCGCGCCGCGGCTCAGCGTCGTCCAGGTCAGCGAGGCGAGCGGCACGACGGCGAGGACGAAGCACACCCAGACGACGCTGGTGGCGAGCCGGTCCTTGGCCTGGCGCTTGTTCTCGACGGCCGTGGTGACGGTGTACGAGATGGCCACGAAGAACAGGGCCGAGAGCAGACCCCACTGGATGCGGCTGTGCCAGCCGGCGACCAGGCCCAGGCCCACGCCGAGCACGATCGCCACGGCGGCGAAGCCGAGCGGGGCCCAGCGCGGCAGCGTCCGGCTGCTGAGGCTGGTGGTGGCGACGGCCGGAGCGGGCGTCGGCCGTTCCTGCAGGGTGGTGGGTGCGTGGCTCATGCGTTGGCCCCCGAGTACTCCTTGCGGCGGGCGATGATGAGCCGGGCCGCGCCGTTGACCAGCAGGGTGAGCACGAAGAGGACGAGGCCGGACGCGATCAGGGCGTCACGCCCGAACTGGTCGGCCTCGTCGAACTTCGCGGCGATGTTCTGGGCGAAGGTGCCGCCGCCCGGGTTGAGCACGTGGAACGAGATGAGGAAGCTCGGCGACAGGACCGTGGCGACGGCCATCGTCTCGCCGAGTGCGCGGCCCAGGCCCAGCATCGACGCGGAGATCACGCCGGAGCGGCCGAACGGCAGGACCGAGAGGCGGATGACCTCCCACCGGGTGGCACCCAGGGCCAGTGCGGCTTCCTCGTTCATCTTCGGGACCTGGAGGAAGACCTCGCGGCTCACGCTCGTCACGATCGGCAGGATCATGATCGCGAGCAGGATGCCGACGGTGAAGAGCGAGCGGGCGACGCCGACCTCGGTCTTCTCGAAGAGGTACGTCCAGCCGAAGAACTGGTCGAGCCAGAGGTTCAGGCCCTCCAGGTACGGCACGAGGACGAGCGCGCCCCAGATGCCGTAGATGATGCTCGGTACCGCGGCCAGCAGGTCGACGACGTACGCGAGGGGCGAGGCGAGCCGGCGCGGCGCGTAGTGGGAGATGAAGAGGGCGATGCCGACAGCGATCGGAACCGCGATGGCCATCGCGATGATCGAGCTGATGACGGTGCCGAAGAGCAGGACCGCGATGCCGAAGACCGGCGGGTCGCCCGCCGGGTTCCAGTCGAACGTGGTGAAGAAGTTGCCCTCGTTGTCCGCGAGGGCGAGCGCGGCGCGGTAGCTGAGGAACACGGCGATCGACGCCATGATCACGAGCAGCAGGATGCCCGAGCCGCGGGAGAGGCCGAGGAAGACCTTGTCACCTGCGCGCCCGGCCGACTTGGGACGCTGTCGTGGGGCCGGCGGTGCCGGTGGGATGTCTACGGGTGTGGTGGAAGCCATGATCTTTCCGGTCTGTGTGGGGAAGCGCTGGGCTCCCCTGGCGGCGGTGCACCGGATGGGGACGGTGGCGGGGCCGGTCCGGCGGTGTGCGCCGGGCCGGCCCGCCCTGTGCGTGCGCGTGGAGCGGGGAGCGGGTTACGAGAGGCCGGCGACCGTCTCGCGGACCTTGGCGTTGATCTCTGCCGGGATCGGCGCGTAGCCGGCGTCCGTGAGGACCTTCTGGCCCTCCTCGGAGGCGGTGTAGGTCAGGAAGGACTTGACCGTGCCGAGGGTCTCGGCCTTGTTGCCGGTGTCGCAGGCGACCTCGTACGTCACCAGGACGAGCGGGTAGGCGCCCTCGGCCTTGGTGGTGTAGTCGAGCTCCAGGGCCAGGTCCTTGCCGGTGCCCACGACCTTGGCCGCAGCGATCGCCTTGGAGGCGTTCTCCGAGGTGGCCTCGACCGGGGCGGCGCCACCGGTGTTGACGTCGACGGTGGTGATGGCCTGCGAGGAGGCGTAGGACAGCTCGAAGTAACCGATGGAGCCGTCGACCTGCTTCACCTGGGCGGCGACACCGGAGGAGCCGGACGCGGCCTGGCCACCGGGGGCCGGCCACTTCTTCTCGGCCTCGTACTTCCAGTCCTTCGGGGCCGCGGCGCCGAGGTACTTGCCGAGGTTCTGGGTGGTGCCGGAGTCCTCGGAGCGGTGGAAGGCCTGGATGGCCTTGTCCGGGAGCTTGGCGCCGTCGTTGAGCGCCGCGATCGCCGGGTCGTTCCACTTCTTGATCTTGTTGTCGAAGATCTTGGCGAGCGTGGAGGCGTCCAGCGTCAGGCTGTCGACACCTTCGAGGTGGAAGCCGATCGCGATGGGGCCGCCGACCATCGGGAGGTTGATGCCCTGGCCGGTCTTGCAGATCTTCTTCGAGTCGGCGACCTCTTCGGGCTTCAGCGCCGAGTCGGAGCCGGCGAAGCCGACGGTGCCCTGGTTGAAGGCGATGATGCCCTCACCGGAGGAGGAGGACTTGTAGTTGATCTCCACGCCCGTGCAGGCGGCCATGTAGTTCTTGATCCACAGGTCCATGGCGTTCTTCTGCGCACTGGACCCGGAGGCGAGGAGCTGGCCCTCGGCGCCGTCGCACTTGATGTTCGACGCGGCCGCGCTCGTCTTGCCGCCGTCGGCGTCCGAGCCGGTGTTGTCGTCCGAACCGCACGCCGTGAGGACCAGGGCGCCGGAGACGGCGAGGGCACCGAGCGCGGTGGCACGAAGCCGGTTCTTGCGCTGAAGCTTCACTTTCGGGGTGTTCCTTCCAGGAGCCGCCGCGGCTGTAGGTGCGTGGCGGCGTGCGATGAGGAATGGTGCGGTGGCTTGGCGCCGTGCACCGTGTACGTCCGAAATTAGGCAGAACAGGTGAAGCCGCCTACGGGGCAGAGTGAACGGAAGGTGAACCGTGCTGGGCGGGCTGGTTCCAGCGGGTAAGGAGCCTCGCCTCAGGCGTCTGAGGGGCCCGGTGCCAGGAACGCGTCCAGTTGCACGCGGTCGCCGGGGCGGGTCAGACGGGTCCGGGCGGCCGGCGGGGAGAGCCAGGCCACCCGGTCGACCTCGTCGTTGGGGACGAAAGCGCCGTCCGTCGCCTCCGCGGCCCAGTAGCTGACCTCTTTGGGCCGGCCGTTCACGAGGTACCGGGCCGTGGGGAGGGCGGCGGCCGGGGCGCAGTGGTGGCCGGTCTCCTCCAGCACCTCGCGCAGGGCGCACTCCAGCGCCGTCTCGCCCCGCTTCAGCTTGCCCTTGGGGAAGGACCAGTCGTCGTAGCGCGGGCGGTGGACCAGGCAGATCTCGATGGCGCCGTCGTACGGGGAGCGGCGCCACAGCACGCAGCCCGCCGCCCGTACGGGGTCGCTCATGGTGCGGTCACGGCCGCCGTGTACGGCCAGGTCTCCCGGAACACGCTGCGCGCGGCCTCCACCTCGTGCCGCTGGTCGGCGTGGAGCACGCCCAGGGCGTACGCCGTCGCCGGGGCGATGCGCGGGGTACGGGCCGCCGCGGACGCGGCGGCGGCCGCTTCCGCCGCGTCCCGGTGCAGGTCGAGCGCGTGCCCCGCCCCGGTCAGGACCGGATCGGGGGCGCCCCGGACCACCTCGTGCGCGTACCGGTGCAGCCGCAGCAGGAGACGGGCCTGGTGCCACAGGGCGTCCTGCGCCTCGTTGTACGGCTGCAGGGCGTCGTCGGGCGGCAGCGCGGCCACCGCGGCGAGCATCCGCTGCTCGGCCAGGCCGGCCGGGCCGTGCAGCAGGTCGTCGGCCTGGTCCGGGGCCGTGGACGACAGGGGGACCTCGGAGGCGAGCAGAGCCACGGCGTCGGCGACCGCGTGGAAGCGGGAGGAACCGAGCGCCTGGAGTGCCGCGGAGTGGGCGCGGGTCCGGGCGAGGGTCAGACGGCGTTCGAGCAGCGCGCCGGCGCGGGCCGCACCGACGCCCAGGGCCGCCCGCTCCTTGTCGCCGGCGGCCGGTTCGGCCTGCCCGGCGGGCACGGCGGCTGTCCGGGCGGCGGGCAGCTGGGCGCCGGAGAGCTGGTGCAGGGCCTCCAGCAGGCGGCCCAGCCGGGTGGCGTAGGCGTGCTCGCGGGCCAGGGTGCCGGACAGCCAGGCCAGTTCCGTCCGGAGCTGGTCGGCCCAGCCCGGTTCGAGCGCTGCCCGGAAGGTGTGCAGCGTGCCGCTGATCCGGCGTGCCGCGTGCCGCAGCGCACGGGCGGCCTCCTCGGCCCGATGCGTGCCGGCGTCCGTCGGGGCGCTGTGCTCGCGGTGCAGACGCAGGCTGCGCAGGAATCCCGCGGCCTGGTCGCGCAGGTAGGGCGCGAGGACCGCTTCCGCGGAGAGCGTCGTCGTCTGGTGGTCAGGGCGTCGCACGCCGGCGCCTCCGGGCGTCAATGAGCATCTCTTGTACGTGCCGCAGCGGCTGCCCGTCCGCGTCCGTGGCGTGCCGGGTCCAGTTCCCGTCGGGGCCCAGGTGCCAGGAGGACGTGGTGTCGGACATGCCTGTTTCCAGGAGCCTGCTGAGGGCGGCGCGATGGGCTGGGTCGGTGACGCGGACCAGTGCTTCGATCCGGCGGTCGAGGTTGCGGTGCATCATGTCGGCGCTGCCGAACCACACTTCGGGCTCGCCGCCGTTGCCGAAGGAGAAGACCCGGGAGTGCTCGAGGAAGCGGCCCAGGACGGAGCGGACCCGTACGTTCTCGGAGAGCCCGCTGACGCCGGGGCGGATCGCGCAGATCCCGCGCACCCAGATGTCGATCGGTACGCCGGCCTGTCCGGCCCGGTAGCAGGCGTCGATGATCGCTTCGTCGACCAGCGAGTTGACCTTGATCCGGACGTAGGCGGGGCGGCCCGCGCGGTGGTGGGTGATCTCCTTGTTGATGCGGGCGATCAGACCGTCGCGGAGGGACTTCGGGGCGACCAGCAGCCGGCGGTAGGTCTCGCGGCGCGAATAGCCGGAGAGCCGGTTGAAGAGGTCGGAGAGGTCCGCGCCGACCTGCGGGTCGGCGGTGAGCAGGCCGAGGTCCTCGTAGAGCCGGGCCGTCTTGGGGTGGTAGTTGCCGGTGCCGACGTGCGAATAGCGGCGCAGGGTGTCGCCCTCCTGGCGGACGACGAGCGACAGCTTGCAGTGGGTCTTGAGTCCGACGAGGCCGTAGACGACGTGGCAGCCGGACTCCTCCAGCTTGCGGGCCCATTTGATGTTGGCCTGCTCGTCGAAGCGCGCCTTGATCTCGACGAGGACGAGGACCTGCTTGCCGGACTCGGCGGCGTCGATCAGTGCGTCCACTATCGGGGAGTCGCCCGAGGTCCGGTACAGGGTCTGCTTGATCGCGAGGACGTCCGGGTCGCCGGCCGCCTGCTCCAGGAAGGCCTGGACGGAGGTGGAGAACGAGTCGTAGGGGTGGTGGAGCAGTACGTCGCGCTCGCGCAGGGCGGCGAAGATGTCGGGTGCGGAGGCGGACTCGACCTCGGCCAGATCGCGGTGGGTGCCGGCGATGAACTTGGGGTACTTCAGCTCGGGCCGGTCCAGGGACGCTATGCCGAACAGTCCGGTGAGGTCGAGCGGGCCCGGCAGCGGGTAGAGCTCGGTCTCGGAGATCTTCAGCTCGCGCACGAGCAGGTCCAGCACGTACGGGTCGATGGACTCCTCGACCTCCAGGCGGACCGGCGGGCCGAAGCGGCGCCGCATGAGCTCCTTCTCCAGTGCCTGGAGCAGGTTCTCGGTGTCGTCCTCCTCGACCTCGAGGTCCTCGTTCCTGGTGACGCGGAACATGTGGTGGGCGAGGACCTCCATGCCCGGGAAGAGCTCTTCGAGGTGCGCCGCGATGATGTCCTCTATCGGGACGTAGCGCTGCGGGGACGCCTCCAGGAAGCGCGTGAGCAGCGGCGGCACCTTGACCCGGGCGAAGTGGCGGTGCCCGCTGACCGGGTTGCGCACCACGACGGCGAGGTTGAGCGAGAGACCGGAGATGTACGGGAAGGGGTGCGCCGGGTCGACGGCCAGCGGGGTCAGGACGGGGAAGACCCGCTGCCGGAAGAAGGTGAACAGGCGTGCCTGTTCCTTCTCGGTCAGCTCGGGCCAGCGGATCAGCTGGATGCCCTCGTCGGACAGTGCGGGCGCGATGTCCTGCTGGTAGCAGGCGGCGTGCCGGGCCATGAGTTCGCGCGAGCGGGTCCAGATCAGGTCGAGGACCTCGCGGGGCTGCAGCCCGGACGCGGAGCGGGTGGCGACCCCGGTGGCGATGCGGCGCTTGAGGCCGGCCACCCGGACCATGAAGAACTCGTCCAGGTTCGAGGCGAAGATGGCGAGGAAGTTAGCCCGTTCGAGGAGCGGGGTGGCGGGATCCTCGGCCAGTTCCAGAACTCGTTCGTTGAACGCGAGCCAACTGCGCTCCCGGTCGAGGAACCGTCCCTGCGGCAGCTCGTCGCCGTCCGCGTCGGGCTCGTACGCATCGGCGTCGTTGTCCAGGTCGGGGTCCAGGTCGGTGGCCGTGGTGAGGCCGGAGCGCACGGACGAGGAGCCGGCGACGGCATTCGGCCGGTGCGCGGCGAGTGAGCCGACGGACGGCTGGGCGGGCTGGACCGGGACCTCGGAGCTGGGCTGCTGGCTCATGGACCCATTGTTCCGCGCGTTCGGCTTATGAGGCGCGTCGGAGCCGTTAAAGATCGCGGAAGAAGCGGGAGCGGGCAGCGAACCCGGGTCTCTGCCGGGGTTTCTCCCGTTGCGGGGGGTGGGCACGGCTGGCTGCATCCCGTGAGGGTCGCAAGCGTGTCTGAATGGCCGGTAACGACGACATGACGTGCAGGAAGCGGTGTGGCTGCGGCGACGTCCCTTTTTCGGCGCACCCGGCCCTCTTTGTCGTACGCCGGTTCGTTCACCGTACGCCCGTCCCTGTCCGGGCTCCCCCCGGAGCCCGGACAGGTGGTCGGTCAGCCGTGGCGGCGGCGCAGCACCCGGAAGGCGAGCGTGAGGGCCAGGGCGGCGAGAGCGAGCACGATGCCGGTCTCGACGAGCTGGAGGGGCCAGAGGTGCGAGGCGGGGTGGTGGTCGACGAACAGGCCGGTGATGTCGCGATCGGCCAGGCACCGGGCCTGCGCGCCCTCGTCGTCCTGCGGCCGGCACACGTCCATCGGCAGCCGTTCGCCACCGCCGGTGACACGTCCGATCTCGACCACCCAGGAATCGAGCGGCACGTCAAGGCGCCCGTCGAACGTGGCGGTCGCGGCCCGCAGGGGCCAGAGGTCGCTCCGGAAGGTGCCGAGCGTCACCATCACCGTACCGGTGGTGACCGCGGCGACGGCGATCGCGGCCACGGTGCGGTGCACCAGCAGGCCCGTGAGCGAGCCCACCGCGATGCCGAGCAGGGTGTAGCCGGTGACCACGGGGATCGTCGTGCCGAAGACCTGGGCGTCGAACCAGTCGACGGTGAAGTCGGAGGACGTCCGTGTCCGTGCCCAGGCGAGGACGGCGGACAGCACGGTCACACCGGCGACGAGCAGCACAGTGGGTACGGCGAGCTTGGCCGCCAGCCAGCGGGCGGGCGTCACGGACTGGGTCCAGGCCATGCGGTAGGTGCCGCTCTCCAGCTCCCTGGCGATCACGGGGCCGGCGACGAACGCGCTCACGATCACGGGAAGGGCCGTCAGGACCAGCCCCGCGTACATGAGCACGCTGCTGTACAGGTGCATCGACCCCTGGAAGTCCACGATCCGCTGGTCGCACGCGCGTCCGGAGGTGCCGGAGACCTCGCAGGGGCCCGCCTCGAAGGCGTCGATGAGGTGGGACGACCAGAGTGCGAAGCCGATGACGGCTACGGCTCCCGCCAGGGCGAGGAGGCCGCCGGTCCGCAGGCTGCTGCGGTGCTGGCGCACGGCCACGCGGGCGGGGCCGCGCAGGGGGGTGAGCGTGCTCATGCAGCGGCCCCCGTCCGGCTCGGCCCGCCGGTCGCGCTCGGGGTGAGCAGCGGCGGAGCCTGCGGCGAGCGGAGGTGGGCCAGCAGGAGTTCCTCCAGCGAAGGCTCCGTGACGTCCCAGGCTGCGGGGTCCACCGGGCCCTCCTTCCTCACGAGTGCGGTGAGCTGACGTCCCGTCGTGCGGGACTCGACGACGGTGTGCGGGGCGAGGTCGCGGACCTGGCCGGTGACCACGGCGTGCGCGGCGACGATGTCGTCGCTCTCGCCGCCGAGCCGCACCTGGCCGCCGTCGACGAGCAGGAGGTAGTCGCAGGAGCCCTCCAGCTCGGTGAGGATGTGCGAGGACATCACGATGGTGGTGGCGTGCTCGGCGGCCTCGGCCATCAGGACGCCCATCAGCTGGTGTCTGGCGAGCGGGTCGAGGTCGGCCATCGGCTCGTCCAGCAGCATCAGTTCGGGCCGTTTGCCCAGGGCGAGTGCGAGGGCGAGGCGGGTGCGCTGCCCGCCGGAGAGGGTGCGGACCTTGGCGTCCTGCGGGAGCGGGCCGGCGATCCGGTCGGCGGCCTCGCGGTCCCAGGTGGCGGGGTTGAGCTCCCGGCCGGCCCACAGGGTGTCGGTCACCGTCAGCTGCGGGTAGAGCGGCTTGTCCTGGGAGACGTACGCGATGCGGGTCCGTGCCTCGCCGGGGTCGGTGCCGAGCACGCGCACCGAGCCCTCGGAGGGCCGGAGCAGGCCCGCGGCGAGGGAGAGCAGGGTGGATTTCCCCGCGCCGTTGGGCCCGACGAGGGCGCAGACCCGTCCGGCGGGCAGCCGGAACGAGCAGTCGCGCAAGGCCCACCCGCGCTTTCGCCCGTACGTCATACCGAGGCCGTTCGCCTCGATCGCGGAGCCTGTCATGAGTCCTGGTCCCCCTTGAATGTGCTGTCCAGTACGGCGGTGAAGAGTGCGCTCACGTCGTCCTTGTCCAGTCCGGCCGCGCGGGCCCTGCGGGTCCACGCGGTGAGTTCGGCGCGCAGGGGCGCGTCGGTGGTGACGGCCGCGCTGCCGAGGGTGCGGCGGACGAAGGTGCCGAGGCCCCGGCGGGCCTCGACGAGCCCTTCGCGCTCCAGCTCGCGGTAGGCCTTGAGCACGGTGTTGGGATTGATGGCCGTGGCCTCGACGACCTCGCGGGCCGTCGGCAGCCGGTCGCCCGGCTCCAGCACACCCAGGCGCAGTGCCTGCTTGGTCTGCTGCACGATCTGGAGGTAGGTGGCGACGCCGCTGCGCCGGTCGATGCGGAACTCGACCGCTGCGGACTCTGCCATGGTCACCACCCTTTCACTAATTGAGTAGTGAAAGGGTGTCGCAAAGAAGGGGCGGCGTCAAGCGACGCCGCCCCGAGCGGTGCTGAGCCGGTGTCAGGACTCCGTGCGGTACATCAGGTCGACCTCGTGCGTGGCGAAGCCCATCCGCTCGTACACCGACAGGGCCGCGGGGTTGTCGGCGTCGACGTAGAGCATCGCGGTCGGCAGGCCGAGGGCGGCCAGGTGGCGGAGCCCGATCGCGGTGAGGGCCTTGCCGAGGCCGCCGCCCTGGGCATCGGGCAGGACGCCGACGACGTACACCTCGCCGAGTTCCTCCTCGGCGTGCACCTTCGTCCAGTGGAAGCCGATGATCGCGCCGTCCCGCTCGGCGAGGAAGAAGCCCTTCGGGTCGAACCACGGCTCGGCCTTGCGGTCGTCCAGGTCCCGCTGGGTCAGGGAACCCTGCTCGGGGTGGTGGGCGAAGGCGGCGCTGTTGACCGCGAGCCAGGCCGCGTCGTCCTGGCCGGGCACGAAGGTGCGGACCGTGACGCCCGGGGGCAGGACCGGCTCCGCGATGTCGAGCGATCCCAACGGCCGCCGGAGCTGGCGCAGTTCACGGAAGAGGGAGAGGCCGAGAACCTGCGCGAGGTGCCGGGCCGCGGGCTTGCCGCCGTGCGCCCAGGCCCGCAGCCGCTTCCCGGTCGCGGCGAGGAGTGCGGCGCCCAGGGCCCGGCCGTGCCCGTGGCCGCGGTGTGCCGGGTGGACGACGAGCTCGGCGGCGGGGGCTTCGACGGGGTCGGTGTCCTCCAGCTGCGCGTAGCCGGCCAGCACGCCGTCGGCGGTGAGCAGGAAGTGCCGGACGCCCTCGCGGTCCCCGCCCCGCAGCTGGAGCCGGCCCTGCTCGGAGACCGCCTGCCTGCCGTCGGTCCCGGCGGCCTCGCCGAGCAGGGCGAGGACGGCGTCGGCCTGCTCGGGGGAGAGCGCGTCGAGGGTCTCGATCGCACGGCCGGGGGAGGGGAGGGGCGCGTCAGTCGTCATGGGTACGAGCGTACGGGGGCGGGGTGGGGCGTCGGCCGTTCCACGCGGTCGAGACGGGTCGCGACGGCCGTGGCCGTCTCGGCCGTCCTGGCCGAGGCGCCCGTCGGCAGCCGGGGCGGCGGGGGCGGCGGGGACGAGGGGACGAGGGGGTCCGGCGGAGTCGAGGGGGAGACGGGGCGGAGATGCGCGGGGGAGTCACGGGGGAGCCGCGGGGAGACGCCCCACCCCGCCCCGTACGCTCCGGTCCTTCTCGGGAGGCATGGTGCACGCGTGCGCGATGTGGGCGGATCTGCCGCTTTCCGGCACGGAAGCAACCAGCTCGTAACCCCGACACCCTGTCGCGCTACGCGCGTTGACTCTAGGCTGCGGCAGCAGGCTCCAGACCTGTCACCTTTCCCAGACCTCCCGCTGAACGCACAAGGGGACCGATGTCAGCGACTCCGCAGAAGAACCGCGCGTCCCGGCGGGTGCTCGCCGCCGCCGCCGGAATGGCCACCGTCGGCGCGCTCGTCGCCGCGATGCCGGCCGGCGCCCATGACCGGGGCCACGGCCACGGCCACCAGTCCCGCACCGTCGACGTGCAGCTGCTCTCCTTCAACGACCTGCACGGCAACCTGGAGCCGCCGGCCGGCTCCGCGGGCACGGTCGGCGAGACGCAGGCCGACGGCACGGTGAAGTCGATCCCGGCCGGTGGCGTCGAGTACCTGGCGACCTCGCTGCGCACCGCGCGCAAGGGCAACCCGTACTCCGTCACCGCGGCCGGCGGCGACATGGTGGGCGCGAGCCCGCTGCTGTCGGGGCTCTTCCACGACGAGCCGACCATCGAGGCGCTGAACGGGCTCGACCTCGACGTGACGGCCGTCGGCAACCACGAGTTCGACGAGGGTGCCACCGAGCTGGCCCGTCTGCAGAACGGCGGCTGTCACCCGGTCGAGGGCTGCTACGAGAAGGGCAAGAAGTTCAAGGGCGCGGACTTCCCCTACCTCGCGGCCAACGTGACGTCGGAGAAGTCCGGCAAGCCGATCCTCAAGCCGTACACGGTGTGGAAGAAGAACGGCGTCAAGATCGGCTTCATCGGGGTGACCCTGGAGGGCACGCCGAACATCGTCACGGCCAACGGCGTCAAGGGCCTGAAGTTCCACGACGAGATCGAGACGGTCAACAAGTACGCCAAGGAGCTGGACCGCAAGGGCGTCAAGTCCATCGTGGCGCTGATCCACGAGGGCGGCGCCCCGGCCTCCACCTCGTACAACTACGACTGCGACAGCCCGGGCGCCGGCGACGGCATCTCCGGGCCGATCGTGGACATCGCCAAGGGCATCACGCCGAAGGTCGACGCCCTGGTCACGGGCCACACCCACCAGGCGTACGTCTGCACGGTCCCGGACCCGTCCGGCAAGCCGCGCATGGTCACCTCGGCCTCGTCCTTCGGCAAGGTCTACACGGACACGACCCTCACCTACGACCGCCGCACCAAGGACATCGTCCGTACGTCGGTGAAGTCCGTGACGTCGGAGAACCACGTCGTCCGCCGGGACCAGGCCAGGGCCACGGACATGACGGCCCTGATCGCCCGCTGGAACACGCTCGCGGCCCCGATCGCCGGCCGTCCGCAGGGCTTCATCTCCGCCGACATCAACGGCCGCGGATCCACGGCCCCCGAGAAGCCGCTCGGCAACCTGATCGCCGACGCCCAGCTCGAGGGCCTGGCCCCGGCGGACAAGGGCGGCGCGGTCGTCGCGTTCATGAACCCGGGCGGTATCCGCTCCGACCTCGTGTACACGGCCTCCGCCGGTGAGGGCGACGGAGTGGTGACGTACGGCGAGGCGTTCACCGTCCAGCCGTTCACCAACATGATGAACGTCGTCGACCTGACCGGCGCGCAGCTCGTCGCCGCGCTCCAGCAGCAGGTCAGCGGTTCCAACGCCGCGTCGCCGAAGATCCTCCAGATCTCGAAGGGCTTGACGTACACGCTGGACCTGACGAAGTCGGGTGCCGACCGTGTGGTCGCCGAAACGATCCGCCTGAACGGTGAGGCGATCGACCCGGCGAAGACGTACCGCGTCGCGATGAACGAGTTCCTCGCGGGCGGCGGCGGCTTCGCGGCCCTCGGCCAGGGCACGGACAAGCTGGTCGGCGCGTCCGACCTGGACCTGTTCAACGCCTACCTGGCGGCGCACTCCACGGCCTCCGCGCCGCTGGCTCCGCCGGCCACGGACCGGATCACGGTCGTGCAGTAGCTAGGTCACACGGGAGCGTCTCGCTGCTCTCGTTCGGTCCGGAGACCGATGGTCCGCCACGCCACGTGGCGGACCATCGGCTTGTTCAGGCCGGCCCGGGGACGAAGATGTCGTGGCCCCCCACTCGGCGCCACAGGATGTGCGTCACCCCTGGGTGGACTTCGTCTCCGTACTGCCAGGTGGCACGACCGTCCGGTGCCCAAGTCATCTCCATGACAGGGCGTGCGCCCTGCGGCAAGGAGATGCCCTGAACCGGCTTGACCCGGAGCCCGGGTCGGAACTGCCCCAACTCCACATCCGGAACGAACTTCTTCCGGATGACGTCCTCGAAGCGCTTCCGCTCCTCAGGCTTCAAGGCCTCGAAGTCCCGCTTGAAGTGGGCAGTCGTCTCAAAAGTGGGCAATCGGGCCTCCCGGTGTCAGGGGTCAGTCTTCGTCGAGGTGCGCGAACATGCTGTCCGTGTCCTCGTGGACGGCGGTGCGGCCGGCAGCGATGTCCTCGCTGGTCCTGCGCTCGCCTTCCTGCCACTCCGGTGTCCAGAACCAGGCCTGGTCGGAGCGGATCTTGGTGAGTCCGTGCACCGTCACTTCACCGGCGCCGGTGATCTCGAACTCGAGTTCGTCGCCCTGGTTCACCCCGAGGGCTGCCCGAATGGCCTTGGGCATGGTGATCTGCCCGTTCGCGCGCAGTATGGCTGTGGCTCCAGTCATGCAATGACCTCCTACCTCTGTCGCCATCCTCGCCAAGGTATCACGAAATGCGAACATTCCGAGTTTGTTAAATTCGTAATCTTGCATCGCGCTGCTCGCCGTCACGGTTTCGTCCTGCGAGGGAGGCGGTGTCAAGGAGGGGTCCTTCCCGGCGGCGATCCGGCCGGGCGGGTGTGCGGGTCGGACGGTGGCCGAAGTATTCCGGCCATGCGGGCGTCGGTGGCGAGATGACCCTGTTCCGTCATTGAGGTGTACCCGACATAATTCGAGCCCCCACGGCCCCCGGAGGCACACCCCCATGAGCCCGTACAGCACCAGCCGCCGGACCTTCCTCACCGGCGCCCTCGCCGCCACCGCCGGAGTCCTCATCGGCGGGACACCCGCCGTCGCCGCCGCCGACCGCGCCCTCGGCACCCAGGACTGGATGGGCGGCATCGCCGACTCCACCCCCCTGCAGCGCCTCACGATCCCGGGTACGCACAACTCGGGGGCGCGTCACGGCGGCCTCTGGACGGCGTGCCAGAACACCACGGTCACCGAGCAGCTCAACAGCGGCGTCCGCTTCCTCGACATCCGCTGCCGGATCAGCGGCGACGCGTACGCCATCCACCACGGCGCGTACTACCAGCACCTGAACTTCGACGATGTGCTCGGCGCCTGCCGGGACTTCCTCGCCCAGCGCCCGTCGGAGACCGTGCTGATGCGGGTGAAGCAGGAGTACTCGCAGGAGAGCGACGCCGCGTTCCGGCGGATCTTCGACATCTACCTCGACGGCAGGGGCTGGCGCCCGCTCCTGCGCCTCGACCCGACGCTGCCGAACCTCGGCGCGGCCCGCGGCAAGGTCGTGGTCCTCGCCGACAACGGCGGACTGCCGGGGGCCCGGTACGCGGACCCGGGGATCTTCGACATCCAGGACGACTACATGGCCGAGCCCGGGGCCAAGTACCCCAAGATCGAGGCGCACTTCCGCAAGGCCGCGCAGCAGCCCGGCAAGCTGTTCACGAACTACGTGAGCACCGCGGCCCTGCTGCCGCCGCGCTGGAACTCCGACCGGCTCAACCCTCAGGTGCACACGTTCCTCGACGGGACGGCGTCGGGCTGGACCGGTCTCGGCATCGTCCCGCTGGACTTCCCGGCGACCCGCTCCGGCCTGGTCGAGTCGCTGATCCGGCACAACCCGGGGGCCTGAGCCGGGCTCAGAGCTCCGGCGGCGGCGTCGGTGCGCCCGGCAGGCGGATCGACGCCACCGTGCCCCCGCCGCCGGAAGCCGGGCGCAGCGCGATGTCGCCGCCCGCCTGCTGGACGGTACGGGCCACGATGGAGAGGCCGAGCCCGGAGCCGGGGAGCTGGCGGGCGGACGGGGAACGCCAGAAGCGTTCGAAGACGTGCGGGAGCTCCTCGGCCGGGATGCCGGGCCCGTGGTCCCGGACCGTCAGCTCGCCGCGGTGCAGGACGACCTCGACCGTGCCGCCGGGCGGACTGAACTTCACCGCGTTGTCGAGGACGTTGACCACGGCCCGCTCCAGGGCGGCCGGCTCGGCCCGCACGTACCAGGGGGCCAGCTCGGCCGTGATCGTCAGCTCGGGGCCGCGCAGCCGGGCGCGCTGCAGGGCGGTACGGGTGATGTCGTGCAGGGCGACGACCTGGAGGGGGCCGGGCTGGGCGGCGTCGGGGCGGGAGAGCTCCTGCAGGTCGCCGATGAGGGCGGCCAGCTCCGTCATCTGGGCCTTCACCGAGGCCATCAGGGCCCTGCGGTCGTCGGGCGGGATGGCCCGGCCCGTCTCGTCACTGCGGACCAGCAGCTCGATGTTCGTACGGAGCGAGGTGAGCGGGGTGCGCAGCTCGTGCCCGGCGTCCGCGATGAGCTGGGACTGGCGGTCGCGGGAGGTGGCCAGCGAGCCGGCCATCGAGTTGAAGGAGCGGGAGAGGCGGGCGATCTCGTCCTCGCCCTCCACGGGGATCCGGACGGTGAGGTCCTCGGTGCGGGCGACGTGCTCGACGGCGTCGGTGAGTTCGTCGACGGGGCGCAGACCGGTGCGGGCGACCCACAGGCCGGCCGCCCCGGCGCCGACGACACCGATGCCGGAGACGAGGAGCAGCACCCAGGCGAGGGTGGACAGCGAGTCGGTGATCTCGCTCATCGGGCGGGCGATGGTCACGGCGAGGTTTCCCGGCTCCGAGCCGGGGGAGCGGACGTCCAGCGGATAGGTGTAGACCCGCATGTCCGTGCCGTTCTCGGCCGTGGCCGAGTGCAGGGCGTAGTGCCGCTCCTGCTTCGCCACCTCCAGGTCTTCGCCGCTCACCGGAAGTTTCCACGAGGCGGCGTCGGGAGCGATGCAGACCGTGCCCCGGGAGTCGATGAGCTGGACCGTCAGTCCGGCGAAGCTCGGGGGCGTCTGCGAGGTGTCGCCCTTGCAGTACGCGTACAGACTCGTCAGGTAGCGCTCGTCGACCTTGGAACCGCTCAGCGTCTCGTCCAGCTGGTTCTCCAGCTGCTCGCGCGTCACGAACCAGCACGCGACGGCCACCGCCGCCACCGCCACCGCCACGGCGGTGGCCACCAGCAGGGCGAGCCGGGAACGGATCGGCAGGGCGCGCAGTCGGCGCAGCGGTCCCGTCACCCCTCACCGCCCCCGGACCGCAGCGCGTACCCGACGCCCCGCACCGTGTGGACGAGCCGCGGCTCGCCGCCCGCCTCCGTCTTGCGGCGCAGATACATCACGTACACGTCCAGGGAGTTGGAGCTGGGTTCGAAGTCGAAGCCCCACACGGCCTTGAGGATCTGCTCCCGGGTCAGCACCTGCCTGGGATGGGCCAGGAACATCTCCAGGAGGGTGAACTCCGTGCGGGTCAGCTCGACCCGGCGGGTGCCGCGGGTGACCTCGCGGGTGTTCAGGTCCATGCGGAGGTCGGCGAAGGACAGGACGTCGTCGTCGGGGAGGTCCCCGCCCGCCGCGACCGCGTAGGAGCTGCGGCGCAGCAGGGCCCGGATGCGGGCGAAGAGCTCGTCCAGCTCGAAGGGCTTGACGAGGTAGTCGTCGGCGCCCGCGTCGAGGCCGGTGACCCGGTCGCCGACGGTGTCGCGGGCGGTGAGCATCAGGATGGGCGTGGTGGACCCGGTGGACCGGATGCGCCGGGCGGCGGTGAGGCCGTCCATGCGGGGCATCTGGATGTCCAGGACGATCAGGTCGGGGGCGTACGACTCCACCTTGGTGAGGGCGTCGTAACCGTCCACGGCCACCTCGGTGCCGTAGCCCTCGAAGGCGAGGCTGCGCTGCAGGGCCTCGCGCACGGCGGGCTCGTCGTCGACGATCAGGACACGCTGCGGATCGTCTTCGGCGGGGCTCATCGCTTCGTCCTCTTCCTTCGCGTGTACGGGTGCTGTGTGCTGCGACCTCAGCCTCGCACGGCCGCCGTGCGCCGTCGCGCGGCACGGCGTCCGCGGCTGGTGGCGGAGGTGCGGACCTCAGGGGTCCTGGTCCGCTGCGCGGTGGAGCCGCGGGCCGCCGGTTCGGCGGCCAGGGCGAGCGGCAGGGCCGAGCCGGACGGGCCGGCGGTCGCGGCGTCGGGGTGCATCGGGACCTGATCTCCTCGTCAGGAGCCGTCGCCGGCGCGCAGGGTGTCCAGGTCGGCCTTGACGGTGTCGACCGGGATGGCGAATCCGAGGCCCACGCTGCCCGCCGCGGAGCTGCCGGATGCGCTGGACGAACTGGGGGAGTACATGGCCGAGTTGATGCCGATGATCTCGCCGTTCATGTTGATCAGCGCGCCGCCGGAGTTGCCGGGGTTGAGTGAGGCGTCGGTCTGGAGGGCCTTGTACGTGGTCTTGGACGTGCCGGTGTCGCCGTTGAACTGCTGTCCGCCGAATTCGAACGGCCAGTTGCCGGAGCCCTGTTGCTGCTGCTGTCCCTGACCGGAGCTGTCGTCGTCCTTGGCGACCGTCACATCGCGGTCCAGCGCCGAGACGATGCCGCTGGTGACGGTGCCGGTGAGGCCCTCGGGGGAGCCGATCGCCACGACCTGGTCACCGACCTCGACCGCCGAGGAGTCGCCGAGGGAGGCCGTCTTGAGACCGCTCGCGTCCTGGAGCTTGATCAGGGCCAGGTCCTTGTCGGGGTCGGTGCCGACGACGTCCGCGGTGTACGTCCTGCCGGTGCTCAGGGCCACCTCGATCTGCGAGGCCCCCGAGATCACGTGGTTGTTGGTGACGATCTCACCGTCCGAGGTGATGACGACGCCGGAGCCGGTGGCGTCACCCGCCGAGGACTTCGCGCTGATCTCCACGATCGCCGGGGCCACGGCCGCGGCCACACCGGAGACGGTGCCCGCGCTGCTCTGCGAGACGGTGGTGCCGCTGACGACGCCGCCGGAGGCGGAGCCGGCCGTGCCGCCGTCGGCGAGTTCGCCGAGGAGGGTGGCGGTGCCGCCGCCGACCGCCGCCGCGGCGATGGCCACGGCGGCCAGCAGGGCGAAGGGCCGCTTGACCCGGCGCTCCGGTGCGGGTGCCGGTGCGGGCTCGGGGGCGGGCCAGTCGGGGGCGCCGGCGTTCTGCTGTGCGGGTTCGTACGCCGGCGGCGGCGGGTAGGCCGCCTCGCCGTTGCCGTACGAGGGGTACATCGGGTACTCGCCGCTCGGGCGGTGGCTGTCGGTCATGTCTCCGAGAGTGGTCGGCGAACATGAGAAGCACCTGAGCGCGTCCTGAGAAGCCCGACAGAACCGTGTATGCCCCATATAAGGACGTACGGCTACCGTGCGGTGGCCGTCGGTTCCCCGCAGCCGCACGAGCGCCGCACCACCAGCGCGGACGGGAACTGCTTCAGCCGCTCGCGCCGCGACCCCGAGACCCGCAGCGAGTCGTCGAGGACGAGGTCCACGGCTGCCCGTGCCATCGCCGGCCGGTCCGAGAAGACCGTCGTGAGGGGCGGATCGGTGAGGCCCGCCTCCTTCACGTCGTCGAAGCCCGCGACCGCCAGCTCCTGGGGCACGTCGATCCGCAGCTCGCGCGCGGCCCGCAGCACCCCGATGGCCTGGTCGTCCGTCGAGCAGAAGATCGCCGGAGGCCTGTCCGGTCCCGACAGCAGCTTCAGGGCCACCTGGTAGGCGTCGTAGCGGTTGTACGGGGCGTGGAAGAGCCGGCCCTCCGTGGACCGTCCCGCCTCCTGCATCGCCCGGCGCCAGCCCTCGATGTGGTCGGCGACCGGGTCACCGACCACGGGGGTCGACTCCGTGCCGCCGAGGCACGCCACGTAGGCGTTCCCGTGCTCCAGGAGGTGGCGGGTGGCGAGCTGTGCGCCGCCGATGTCGTCCGTGACGACCGCGACGTCGTCGATCGCCTCGGGCCGTTCGTGCAGCAGGACGACCCGGGCGTCCCAGGCCTCTATCTCGGCCGCCGCCCGCTCGCTGGGTCCCTGGCTGACCAGGATCAGTCCGGAGACCCGCATGCCGAGGAAGGCCCGCAGGTAGTGGACCTCGCGCTCGTCGCGGTAGTCGGAGTTGCCGACGAGGACCATCTTCCCGCGCTCGGCGGCGGCCTGTTCGACCGCGTGCGCCATTTCCGCGAAGAAGGGCTGGCGTGCGTCCGGCACGATCATGCCTATGAGGTCGGTCCGCCGCGAGGCCATGGCCTGGGCCACCCGGTCGGGCCGGTAGCCCAGCTCCTTGATCGCGGCGAGTACCCGCTCGCGCGTGGCCGGGGCGACCGGCCTGGGTCCGTTGTTGATGACATAGCTGACGACCGCTGTCGAGGTCCCCGCCAGTCTCGCCACATCGTCCCGCGTCACCTTGGCCACGCGCGGCAGTCTACGCGGATCGACCTACCGCTTGGCAGGTGCGACCGGGGCTTCTTCCGTAATCCCCGCTTCCGCGGACTGCTCCGAACGGGTGACGGCCTCCTCGACGGGCTTCGGCGCCGCCTTGGCCTTGGCCTCCTCCGCCGCGCGCTCCACCTTCTCGGGGGTGACGAAGCGGTAGCCGACGTTGCGGACGGTCCCGATCAGCGACTCGTGTTCGGGCCCGAGCTTCGCGCGCAGCCGCCGTACGTGGACGTCGACCGTGCGTGTGCCGCCGAAGTAGTCGTAGCCCCAGACCTCCTGCAGGAGCTGGGCGCGGGTGAAGACCCGGCCGGGGTGCTGCGCGAGGTACTTGAGCAGTTCGAACTCCTTGAAGGTCAGGTCCAGGACCCGGCCCTTCAGCTTGGCGCTGTACGTCGCCTCGTCCACCGACAGGTCACCGTTGCGGATCTCCATGGGGGAGTCGTCGGCGGTGATCTGCTGACGGCCGGTGGCCAGCCGCAGCCGGGCCTCGACCTCGGCGGGGCCCGCGGTGTCCAGCAGGACGTCGTCGATGCCCCAGTCGGCGGTGACGGCCGCGAGGCCGCCCTCGGTCACGACGAGGATCAGCGGACAGCCGGGTCCGGTGGACCGCAGCAGCTGGCACAGCGAGCGCACCTGGGGGAGGTCGCGGCGGCCGTCGATGAGTATGACGTCGGCACCCGGGGTGTCGACGAGCGCGGGTCCCTCGGCGGGGGCGACCCGCACGCTGTGCAGCAGGAGGCCGAGGGCGGGGAGCACCTCCGTCGACGGTTGAAGGGCATTCGTCAGTAGCAGCAGTGAACTCATCGCCGCCCACCTGCCTGGGTCGTCGGTCGATCGTGCACGGTTCGCTCGCCCATTACGTCGGTCCTCCTCGTTCCCTGCGAGAGGGGCACTCCCGGGTCGGACCCGGGGGAGTATGCGGCACTGCTTCGTACTCCCGTACGACCGTCCGCCCTTGGCGGCCGTCATACGGTTTTTACTGCGCGGCCCCACTTCGGGGGGACCGCTGAGCTTGTTGAAACGTCGCCGTAACAACGCGCGGAAAGCACAAAAGGACCCGGGGGCTGCTTTGCCCGGATCCTCTTCACAGGAGAATAACCCACATGAGTTCTGTGTCCGAGGGTCGATTCCTGAGTTCTTTTGTTCCCTCGATCACGCCGATCCCCCGCCGGAGCACATTGCTGACCGGTGACGGGGTCCGTATCGAGGCGGTGTACACCCCGTGTACGGCAGGTTCGGCGGCCGTCGGGGGCACGCCGTCCGACGGCACGGCCGTCGTCCTCGCGCACGGCTTCACCGGCTCCGTCGACCGGCCGGCCGTCATGCGGGCGGCCGGGGTGTTCGCCCAGCGTGCGGCCGTGATCACGTTCTCGTTCCGGGGGCACGGGCGGTCCGGCGGGCGGTCCACGGTGGGCGATCGCGAGGTGCTGGACCTGGCCGCCGCGGTGGCCTGGGCGCGGTCGCTGGGGCACCGCCGCATCGTTACGGTCGGCTTCTCGATGGGCGGTTCCGTGGTGCTCCGGCACGCTGCTCTGTATACGGCGCCGGAGGCCGCGGAAACCGAGGAGAAGAATTACCCTGCGACGGCCGAACGGGTGGGCGGGCGCATGGGTGCACACGGGGGGCGCACGGGCATGCACACGGACGCGGTGGTCGCCGTCAGCGCACCGGCCCGCTGGTACTACCGGGGGACGGCCCCGATGCGGCGCCTGCACTGGGTGGTCACCCGGCCCGCCGGGCGGCTCGTCGGCCGGTACGGCTTCCGTACCCGCATCGAACGCGAGGACTGGGACCCGGTCCCGCTGTCCCCGGTCGAGGCCGTCCCGCTGATCGCGGCGCCCCTGCTGATCGTGCACGGCGACCGGGACCCGTACTTCCCGCTCGACCACCCGAGGATGCTGGCCGGGGCCGCGGGCGGCCGCGCCGAACTGTGGCTGGAGCGGGGGATGGGGCACGCCGAGAACGCGGCGGACGACGCCCTGCTGACCCGCATCGCCGACTGGGCGGTGCCGGCGTGACTCATGATGGACAGCTGACGCACGACGAAAGGGGTGCCGCCATGGCAGCGGGGACGATCCGCTACTGGGCCGCGGCCAAGGCCGCCGCCGGGACCGCGGAGGAGCCGTACGCGGCGGCGACGCTGGCCGAGGCGCTCGCCGGGGTGCGTGAACGGCACCCCGGCGAGCTGACGCGCGTACTGAAGAGATGTTCGTTCCTGATCGACGGGAACCCCGTCGGGACCCGCGGCCATGAGACCGTACGGCTTGCCGAGGGCGGCACGGTCGAGGTGCTCCCGCCGTTCGCAGGAGGGTGAACCGGAGACCATGAGCAACAACGATCAGCAGTATCCGTACGACGACCAGGGGTACGGGCAGCAGCACGGCGGGGAGGGGCCGCAGCCGCACGGACAGCAGCAGCAGCCGCAGCCCTCGTACGGTGACCGCGCCCCGTACGACGCGTACGCCCCGTATGCCGCGGCCCCCGACGCCGCCGCCTGGCCGGCGGGCCCGCAGACGCCCCCCGGGGCCGGGTACGCGCAGCAGGGCCCGGGCGACCAGGGCGCGGCCCAGACGTGGCAGGGGCAGACCTGGGACACCCAGTACCAGCCGGCGGCCCAGCCGCAGGCCCCGCAGCATGAGGCCGCCCACCAGCAGGCCCCGGAGCACCGGGTCCCGGAACACCAGGTCCCGCAGTACCGGGCCGAGCAGCCGCAGGCCCCGCAGCACCGGGCCGGCTATCACCAGGCCCCGGAGTACGGCGCATCCCCGTACCCCGACTCCGGTTCGTATCCGCTGCCGCCCGAGGCGCCGGCTGCTCCGGCCGCTCCGGCGGCCCCCGTCGCGCCGGTGCCGGACTCCGGGTACAGCGCTCCCACCACGGTGGGCAACAGCAGGATCACCGACGCCCAGCGGGCCCGTGCCGAGGG
This sequence comes from Streptomyces clavifer, assembly GCA_014651175.1. GTDB lineage: Bacteria > Actinomycetota > Actinomycetes > Streptomycetales > Streptomycetaceae > Streptomyces > Streptomyces clavifer. The sequence continues at coordinate 55,458 of BMWJ01000019.1, forward strand.
GCGTTCGCCGATCATCGCGCCCGGGATGCAGCCTGCCGCGATCACAGCGGTCCTGAGCCTGCTCCTGGCGCTCGGTGCCGCGCTCGGGCAGTACGCCCTGGTCGTGCCGCTGGTGCTGCTCCAGGCCGTGACGGCCGCCGGCTGGTTCCGGCTCAACGGCATGTGGCCGGCCAGGCAGGGCATCGCCCTCGCCTTCGCCGGCGGCTTCGTCGCGGACGTCGTCCTGCTGGTGGCGGGCCGGGGCAACGCCCCGGCGGCCATCCTCGGCACGCTCGGCGTCTGGGTGCTGCTCACCGTCGTGCTGCAGCTGCGCAGCCACGCCGGGGCGGACGAGCGGCTGTACGGCCTGACGGCCACCGTCGCGTCCGCCGCCCTCGCCGTGCTGGCCGCCGGCCACCTGGCGGCGGTTCCGGACGCGGTGACGGTCGGGGGCATCGCGGTGGCGGTGGCCGTGCTCGTCCGGGCGCTTCCGCTGCCCGGAGCCGTCTCGGTCGTCCTGTCCCTGCTCGCCTCGGCGGGCGCCGGTGCCGCCGCGGGCGGCTTCACGGACTTCGGCACGCAGGCCGCGTTCCTCGGTCTCGCCGCCGGTGGCTGCGCGCTGATCGGTCTGCGGGTGGCGAGCTACGACTACCCGTCCCGCTTCGTGCACATGACGGCCGGAGTGGCTCTGCCGCTCACCGCCGCCGCCCCCGCCGTCTACCTGATCGGCCGGGCGATCGCCTGACGTCCCCCACCGTGCCTCATTCCCCTCCCTCGGGAGGGAACCGGCCGGGCCTCCCACTCGTCGATCACTCCGGGCGCGCCGCGCGGCGGCACTAGGCTCATGGGCACGAGAGGCCCGTCCGGCAGAAGTGGGGGAGTAACAGGCATGCGCGCACTGCGAATACTGCTGATCATCGCCGTGGTGCTGGGCGGTGTCTTCGTCGCCGTCGACCGTGCCGCGTTGCACTTCGCCGAGTCGGAGGCCGAGGGCCGGGTCGGCTTCGGCGGTGCCCGGGCCGGCTCGACCGACATCTCGATCAAGGGCTTCCCGTTCCTGACCCAGGTCGCCGGATCGGAGCTCGACCGGGTCGACGTGACGGTCAAGGGCGTCGAGGCGAGTGCGGCCGGCAAGTCGATCCGGATCAGTGAGATCCAGGCCCGGCTGCAGCAGGTGACGCTCGGTGCCGGCTACACGAGCGCGACGGCCTCCCGTGCCACCGGGACGGCCGTCATCTCGTACGCGGACCTCACCGAGGTCGCGGACGACGGGGCCACGGTCGCCTACGGCGGCAACGGCAAGGTCAAGGTCACCGGATCGGTGGAGATCCCGCTGCTGGGCGAGTCGGTCACGCGGAGCGTGCTCTCCACCGTCACCCTGGTCGACGGCAGCACCGTCAGGGTGCGCGCGGACGAGGTGCCGGGCGAGGGCATCCCCGGCCTGGAGGAACTGGTCCGCAAGAAGACCGACTTCCAGCGTGAGATCGGCGGACTGCCGGCCGGCCTGAAGCTGGAGAAGATCGAGGTGACTCCGGGCGGCCTGGAGATCTCGATGGCGGGCTCCGGTATCGAACTCGCCGGGTGACGGCGGGACTTGGCGCGGCGGTGGGCAGGACACCGCACGGCGGGCCGGGGCTCCGCGGAAGCGGTCCGGGCAGTCGATCCAGATAATGAGACGAACCCGTCCGGCCTGTAGATGAGTGTGGGGCGAGGAGCCTCGGGCGGCCGGGTCCAGTAGGGTCCGACGCGGTCTCCGTCTCGCATTGCGGACGATCGCGTCTCATCATCCGACACGACGGTGACATCTCCGCCCGTACCTCCCTACGATCGGACACATGAAGCGACAGGCGGACCTCACGAAGCGGCGGGCAGTAGACCTGTGCCGCGTCGCCGCCATGCTCTGTCGCACCTTCTGAGCGGGACCCTCTCCCGTATTCCAGGCCCCTCGACGAAGTCGGGGCCGAACCCGTGCCGTCCGTACGCGTCCCGCTCCCAGCACCTGCGCGTACAACCCGCACCCCGCACCTCGCATCACCCCGCCGCAGACTGCCCCGGAGGAGAAACACATGAGCCGCGCAGACGTACTGGTCGACGCCGACTGGGTCGAGGCCCACATCGACGACGCGCAGGTCGCCATCGTCGAGGTCGACGAGGACACCTCGGCGTACGAGAAGAACCACATCAAGAACGCGATCCGGATCGACTGGACCAAGGACCTCCAGGACCCGGTCCGTCGTGACTTCATCGACCAGGCCGGCTTCGAGAAGCTCCTGTCCGAGAAGGGCATCGGGAACGACACCACGGTCGTCCTCTACGGCGGCAACAACAACTGGTTCGCCTCCTACGCGTTCTGGTACTTCAAGCTCTACGGCCACCAGGACGTCCGCCTGCTCGACGGCGGCCGCAAGAAGTGGGAGCTCGACTCCCGTGACCTGGTGGACGGCGACCAGATCCCGTCCCGCCCGGCCACCGCGTACAAGGCCCAGCCGCAGGACGCGTCCATCCGCGCCTTCCGTGATGACGTCGTCGCCGCGATCGGCAACCAGAACATCGTCGACGTGCGGTCGCCCGACGAGTTCAGCGGCAAGCTGCTCGCCCCGGCGCACCTCCCGCAGGAGCAGTCGCAGCGCCCCGGCCACGTGCCGAGCTCGCGCAACATCCCGTGGTCGAAGAACGCCAACGACGACGGCACCTTCAAGTCGGACGACGAGCTCAAGGCCCTCTACGAGGACGAGCAGGTCGACCTGTCGAAGGACACCATCGCGCTCTGCCGCATCGGTGAGCGTTCGGCCCTGACCTGGTTCGTGCTGCATGAGCTGCTCGGCGTCGACAACGTCAGGAACTACGACGGTTCGTGGACCGAGTACGGCTCCCTCGTGGGCGTGCCGATCGAGCTCGGCGCCAACAAGTAACTCCGTACGACCCGATCAGCACGACCCGATCAGCAGGACCCCGACCATAAGGACAGAACCATGTGTGGAGCACAGGCCGGCGGCCCCGACGCTTCGACGATCAAGCCGGGCGAGACGACCATCCAGGGCAGTGTGACCCGCGACGGCGAGCCCGTCACGGGCTACGTCCGCCTGCTCGACTCGACCGGTGAGTTCACCGCCGAGGTCCCGACCTCGGCGACCGGACAGTTCCGCTTCTACGCGGCCGAGGGGACCTGGACGCTCCGCGCCCTGGTCCCGGGCGGCACCGCCGACCGCACGGTCGTGGCACAGACCGGTGGTCTCGCCGAGGTCGCCATCGCCGTGTAGTTTCTGCGCAGATACGGCCGGAGGGCCGCACCCCAGGGGGTTGGACGCCACCTGAGCAGGGGTGTGGCCCTTCGCGCCGTTTCCACCGGCATCCCGGGCGGTCCGGTCCTACCCTGGGGGTATGTACGCCCGGCGCAGGCGCGTCTACTTCCTCATGATGGGCGGATGCCTCGTACTCTTCGTCTCCGCCTGGGCCTTCGTGCGCCTCTGGTCGATGCCGGCGGCGGTGGCCATGTGCGTGGTCGCCATGGTCATCCCGCCCGTCGCGGCGATGGTCGCCAACCGGCGGGGGCCGGAGGACCGCTGGTGGGACGATCCCTCCGGCGACCCGAAGTCGGACGAGTGGTGGGACGAGCTCGACGGCAGGAAGCACCGTCGGTAGGACCGCTCCGGGCCCCGCTCGCGGACGGGGGTCAGTAGACGAGGGCCTGGGTCCCGTCCGTCATGGCCTCCTGCACGAACACCTGGGCACCGGCGATCCGCACGCCGTCCAGTACGTCCTTCTCCGTGATGTCGCGCCGTGCCGCACACTGCGTGCAGAGCGTGATCCGGCCGCCCGCCAGGATCGACTCGATCAGGTCGGGCAGCGGCGCCGAGTGCGGCAGTTCGAATGCGGCGGCACGCCCCGGCAGCGCGAACCAGGCGGATTCGCCGGTCAGCCAGAGCGAGACCTCGACCCCACTGGCGACGGCCACGGCCGCCACGGTGAAGGCCTGGGAGCAGCGCTCGGGAGAATCGGCCCCGGCGGTCACCTTGATCACGAGCTTCTTCGACATGTACCGCACTGTAATCGCCGGACGAACGGCCTCCCCGTGGTGCGGCGGTGCCGGTCCCCGGGGACGACGGGGCCGCCGTGCCGACCGGGCCCGGGGAAACCCCGGGCCCGCGTGCGGGGGCGCCACCCATTAGGCTGGGGCCCGGCCCTGTACTGCCGTCATGTCGTTCGTCCCGAGGAGCACCCGTGCTTGAGGCATTCTTCTCCGCCCTGCTGATCCTGGTCTGCGTCGGTGTGCTCGCCTTCGCCGCCGTGGCCGTGAAGAAGCTGTACCAGGGCCAGCGCTGACCCTCGCCGAACTCCCTGCCCGCACACCCTCACAGATCGTCTGAGCCGTTCATGATCGAGATTCCGTCCGACCTCCACCCGGACCTCGTGCCGCTGGCCTTCCTCCTCGGCAACTGGGCGGGTGCGGGCGTCTCCGACTTCCCCGGCGCCGAGAAGTGCAACTTCGGCCAGGAGGTCACCTTCAGCCACGACGGCCGGGACTTCCTCGAGTACGTCTCGCACTCCTGGGTGCTGGACGCCGAGGGCAACCAGGTCAAGCCGCTGGAGAGCGAGTCCGGCTACTGGCGCATCGACAAGGACCGCAAGGTCGAGATCGTCATGGTCCGTGACCAGGGCATCGTCGAGGTCTGGTACGGCGACCTGGCGAAGCAGAAGCCGCAGATCGACGTGGTCACCGACGCGGTGGCGCGCACCGCGGCCTCCGGCCCGTACAGCGGGGGCAAGCGCCTCTACGGCTACGTGAACAGCGACCTGATGTGGGTCGGCGAGAAGGCCACCCCCGACGTCGAGCTGCGGCCGTACATGTCGGCGCACCTCAAGAAGGTCGTCACCCCCGAAGAGGTCGCCGAGATGGCGAAGAGCCTCGGTGACATGCCGGACGACGGCATCGCGTTCTTCAAGTAGGCCGTCCGCTCCGTGCCGTCCGGGCTCCCTGCCGGACGGCCCGGAGGAGCCGGCCCCCGCCGCGGCACCTGCGCCGTGCTCGCTCCGCCCTACACTGGGCGGTGTGGTGGGCACCGACTGGAAGACCGATCTTCGGCAGCGCGGCTACCGGCTGACGCCTCAGCGCCAGCTTGTCCTGGAGGCCGTCGACACCCTGGAGCACGCGACGCCCGACGACATCCTCTGCGAGGTCCGCAGGACCGCGTCGGGGGTGAACATCTCCACCGTCTACCGGACCCTGGAGCTCCTCGAGGAGCTCGGGCTCGTCAGCCACGCCCACCTGGGGCACGGCGCCCCGACGTACCACCTGGCCGACCGCCACCACCACATCCACCTCGTCTGCCGCGACTGCACGAACGTCATCGAGGCGGACGTCGACATGGTCGCCGACTTCACGGAGAAGCTGCGCGGTGCGTTCGGCTTCGAGACCGACATGAAGCACTTCGCGATCTTCGGCCGCTGCGCCGACTGCACGGCGAAGGCCGCGGAGGCCGGTCCGGACCGGGCAGCCGGGAGCAAGGGCTAGACCGAGTCGTACGCTGGTCGCATGAAGAGCCCCTTGCTGTCCCTGCCCGGCGCCGTCCCCGCCGAAGGGCGCGACGAAGGCGTCGCCGCGCACTACGGCGACCTGTTCCGTGAGCAGCGCGCACTCGCCGACGGCACCGGCCTCGTCGACCTCTCGCACCGCGGCGTCGTCGCGGTCACCGGCGACGACCGGCTGGCCTGGCTGCACCTCCTGCTCACCCAGCACGTCAGCGACCTGGCGCCGAACCGGGCGACCGAGGCGCTGATCCTCTCCGCCAACGGGCACATCGAGCACGCCCTCTATCTGGTCGACGACGGCACGACGGTGTGGATGCACGTCGAGCCGGAGACCCAGGGCGAGCTGATCGCCTACCTGGAGTCGATGAAGTTCTTCTACCGCGTCGAGGTCGCCGACCGTACGGAGGACTTCGCCGTCGTCCACCTGCCGGCCGGTTCCATCGCCGAGGTACCGGACGGCGTCGCCGTACGGGAGACGGCGCACGGCCGTGACCTCTTCCTGCCCCGTGCGGACCTGGAGGCGTACGCCGCCGGGCACGGCCCGGCGGCAGGCATCCTGGCGTACGAGGCGCTGCGCGTCGAGGCGCACCGCCCGCGCCTCGGCTTCGAGACCGACCACCGCACCATCCCGCACGAGCTGGGCTGGATCGGCACCGCGGTCCATCTCCAGAAGGGCTGCTACCGGGGGCAGGAGACGGTCGCCCGGGTCCACAACCTGGGGAAGCCGCCGCGCCGGCTCGTCTTCCTCCACCTGGACGGCAGCGAGGTCCACCTGCCCGGCCACGGCACGCCGGTACGGCTCGCCGCGGACGGGCAGGAGGGCCGCCAGCTCGGCTTCATCACCACGTCGGCCCGCCATCACGAGCTGGGCCCGATCGCCCTGGCGCTCGTGAAGCGGAACGTGGCCGTGGACGCGGAGCTGATCGCCGGGGACACGGCGGCGGCCCAGGAGACAGTGGTCGAGCCGTAGACGGCGTCGCTCCCGCGCGCGGATCCGGAGCGGTTCGCTCCGGGCCGTGCCGGGCCGCGGTCCGGAGCCGCTCACACCAGCGGGCCCGGATCCCCTACGTGCGCCCGTCCACCCGGACCGGGCGCCCGGCTATACCTCGATCAGTACGGTGAACGGGCCGTGGTTCGTGAGCGAGACACGCATGTCCGCCCCGAACCGGCCCGTTCCCACCTGCGCGCCGAGCGCCCGCAGTTGTGCCACGACCTCGTCGACCAGCGGCTCGGCCACGTCGCCCGGCGCGGCGGCGTTCCAGGTGGGCCTGCGGCCCTTCCTGGCGTCCCCGTAGAGAGTGAACTGCGAAATGACCAAAAGTGGTGCATTCACGTCCGAGCAGGACTTCTCACCCTCGAGGATCCGCAGGGTCCACAGCTTGCGGGCGAGCTGTGCCGCCTTCTCCGCCGTGTCGCCGTGAGTGACCCCCACCAGCACACACAGCCCTTCGCCGACGATCTCGCCGACGATTCCGGTCCCCGGAGCATCGTCCGCGGCGCCTGCCACTGTGACGCTCGCGCCGTCCACTCTCTGTATCACTGCACGCATACAGACCAACCTATCTTGGGCTGAACGGGTACAGAGCACCTGCGTGAACACCGTGCGTAGTGGCACCATGCACGATGTCGGTGTGCCGACGCACCGGTCGAGGGGACGGAACATCATGACTACACATGGAACCGGGCCATCACCCGGCGCCGTACCGGTGACACGTACGCCCGGCGCGCCGCGACCGCCCGTGCAGCGGACCGGTGCCTCACCGCAGGGTCCGCAGCCCGCGCCGCTGCCGGGAGCGCTGTCCGGCCCGCTGTCCGTGCCGGGGCAGACGGGCAACGCCGGGGCCGGGGAAGCGTTGGCCGCGGTGCGTCCGCAGGCCGGATTCCGCGGACTGCGGCTGCCGGAGCTGCGCACACGGCGCCGTGACGCGCAACGCGACGAGGCCGACCTCAGCTACGTGCGCCGCCTGGTGCAGGGCCGGATCGACATCCTGCGGGCCGAGCTCGCGGGCCGCGCGGCCCCGGACTCCCCGGTGGTGGACCGGCTCTCGGAGATCCTCGCCGACACCCCCTCCGTCCACCGCTCCTCGGCGCGGCACGTCACCCTCACCACGCCGCGCAGCGACGAGTACCGGCAGCTGGCCGCGGACACGCTCGCCGAGGTCGAGCTCTCGGACCTCGACGCCCGGACGGACGAGGAGCTTCTGACGGCCATGGGGCGGCTGGTGCGCTACGAGCGGCAGGTCTCCCGGCGCCGTCACCGGCTCCAGCGGACCGTGGACGATTGCAGTGCGGAGATCGCCCGCAGGTACCGTGACGGGGAAGCACAAGTAGACGACCTGCTCGCCTGAAGCGATCCTTCCGGGGGCGGGTTCCGCCCGTCCCCGGAAGGCCGCCGCCATGACCTCCATATCCCCCTCCGCGTCCCCCGCGCACCCGGTCCTGGCCGAGGTCGTGCGGTCCGGCTTCACCGAGGGCCACCACCGGGGGTCGCTGGTCGTCCTGGCCGCCGACGGGAGCGTGGAGTACGCGCTCGGCGACCCCGCGGCCCCGGTCTTCCCCCGCTCGTCCAACAAGCCGATGCAGGCCGCGGCGGTGCTGCGGGCCGGGCTGGACCTCTCGGGGGAGCGGCTGGCCCTGGCCGCCGCGAGCCACTCCGGGGAGGGCTTCCACCTCGACCTCGTCCGCACGATGCTCGCCGAGCACGGACTGGGGCCGGACGACCTGCAGACCCCGCCGGACCTCCCGCTGGACCCGGTGGAGGCGGAGTCGTACCTCGCCGCGGGGCGGGTGCGGGAACCGCTCACCATGAACTGCTCGGGCAAGCACGCGGCGATGCTCGCCGTCTGCCTGCGCAACGGCTGGGACACGGCGACGTACCTCGACCCGGCGCACCCCTTGCAGCAGCTGGTCGGCCAGGTGGTCGCGGAGGCGGCGGGCGAGCCGGTCGCGGCGGTCGGCACGGACGGCTGCGGGGCCCCGCTGATGGCGATCGGGCTGGTGGGACTGGCCCGCGCGTTCCGTACGTTCGTGCTGGCGGAGCCGGGCTCCGCGGAGCGCCGGGTCGCGGACGCGATGCGGGCGCACCCGGAGTACGTGGCGGGCACGCGGCGCCCGGACACCTGGCTGATGCGGGAAGTGCCGGGCACGCTCTCCAAGATGGGCGCGGAAGCCGTGCAGGCGGTGGCGCTGGCGGACGGCAGGGCACTGGCCTTCAAGATCGACGACGGCTCGACGCGGGCGCTGGGCCCGGTGCTGGCCCGCGCGCTGGCACTCCTGGGAGTCGACGCACCGGTGGTGTCCCGGATCGGCCGGGCACCGCTGCTGGGCGGCGCGGCCGAGGTCGGCGCGATCCGCGCGGCGTTCTGACCGGGCCCGGAAGATGATCGCGCGGCGTTCCGGCCCGGCCCGGAGGATATCCGCGCGACATCCGGGCCGCTCCTGCCTAGCGTGGGGCGCATGAGCCTCGATCCCCGTAGCGTCACCGTCTCCGAATACCCCGAGTGGCTGCGTGCCGTGAGCACCGGTTTCCTGATGCCGTTCAAGGAGTCGGAGGAGGAGATCGCGGTGCGCCTGGCCCATACGGACCTGGCCCGCACCCAAGGGGTGTTCGACGGCGGACGCTGCGTGGCGACGTTCCGTTCGTTCGCCCAGGACCTGACCGTCGTCGGCGGTGCCACGGTTCGGGCCGACGCGATCAGCGCGGTCACGGTGACGGCCACGCACCGCCGGCGCGGGCTGCTCAGCCGGATGATGGCCGCGGACCTGGCGGCGGCGAAGGAGCGCGGCGACGTGGTCGCCTCGCTGATCGCGGCCGAGTACCCGATCTACGGCCGTTACGGATTCGGGCCCGCGACCTGGACCACGGAGTGGGAGATCGACGTCCCCCGGACCGGTCTGGATCCGCGTCGGCCGGTCCCTTCCCAGGAGGACGGCGGCCGGATCGATCTGGTGGACGGCGCGGAGGTGCGCAAGACCGGCCCCGAGCTCCACGAACGGCTGGCGGCCCGGCAGCACGGTGTGATCAGCCGGGACGCGCGCTGGTGGGAGCGCAGCACCGGGGTGGGCGTGCCGGAGCACGAGAACTGGACGGAGCCGTTCTACGCGGTGTACCGCTCGGCGGACGGGCAGGTGGACGGGCTGATGGCCTACCGTGCCGACACGAACTGGGGCGACGCGAAGCAGCCGCTGAACAAGGCGACCGTCACGTGGATGACCGCGGTGACCCCGGCGGCGGAGCGCGCGCTGTGGCAGTTCGTCTGCTCGATCGACTGGATCACCACGGTCCGTACGGGGTACCGCGCCACCGACGACCTGCTCCCCCTCCTCCTCCCGGACCCCCGGGCCGCCCGCATCGTGACCCGGGCGGACTGGCTGTGGCTGCGGGTCCTGGACGTCCCCCGGGCCCTGGAGGCCCGCACGTACGGGACCGCGGGGTCCCTGGTCCTGGACGTCCGCGACGGGACGGGCCTGACGGCCGGCCGCTTCCTGCTGGAGGCGTCCCCGGCCGGTGCCTCCTGCGCCCCGACGACACGGAGTGCCGATCTCGTGCTGGACGTACGGGAGTTGGCTTCGCTGTACCTGGGCGACGAGTCCGCGGTGCGGCTCGTCGCCCTGGGCTCGGTCGAGGAGGGCCGGCCGGGTGCCGCGGCCTCGGCGGACGCGCTGTTCCGGGCGGGGCGGCGGGCGTGGTGCCCCGATATCTTCTGAGCGGGGCACCGGGGGTCGTCCGGCGGCAGGAGGAGGGTTCCGCCTACAGTGCCGTGCCCACCACGACCACGGCGAGCAGCACGGCGCCGGCGGTGGTGATCTGACTGCTGCCGGATTTCGTGCCTCCCAGCAGCAACGCGAAGGCGACCGTACTCGCGGCGCCGAACTTCCATTCCAGGTAACGCTCGATGATGAAGAGGACTACCGGCATGGCGGTCCCTCCTGAGGAGGTGGGGAGCGAAGGCTCCGGAAGCGGCCGATGCGCGAGCCGCACCCGTACGGCGTCGGACGGGCGCGGCGATGAACAGGTCGTACGGGAAGGAATGTTGGCGAAGTTGGCAGCCAACTTACTTATAGTTGTCCCCACTTGGTTTCAGTTAATAACCAACTGAGGGGCAAGTTCCGTTAGATGGCAGGAAGTTGTAGCGTTCTGTTGTGACCCCTGAGCGCACAGCCATGAACGGCACGAGAAAGCCCTCCGCCGAAGAGGTGGCCGATGTCCTGCGCGCGCGCATCCGCGCCGGGACGCTGAAGGCCGGTGACCAGATGCCGACGCAGGCGCGGCTCGTCAAGGAGTTCGGCGTCGAACGGGGAGCGATCCGGCGGGCGGTGGAGCGTCTCAAGGGTGAGGGCCTGCTGACCGCGGTCACGCGGGGCGCCCCGCCGCGCATCGCGGCTCCGTCGTCGGCCGATGACGAGGCGGCGGCGGACGGCCCCCAGCAGACGGCCGCCGGCCTCGGGCCGAAGATACTGGCGGCGTTCGAGGTCCCCGATGTGCGGATCGACGCGCTCTGCCTCACGGCGGAGTCCCTGGCGCTCGCCCTGGCGGAGCCCCTGCAGCGGATCCGGTCCGGTCGTCTCGCCCCGCGCTCGGTGAAGGTGCGCATCCTGCTGCCGGGCCGCCATCTGGACCTGGCGTTCCCCCGGCCCGCCGATGACAGCGAGGACGCCGCGCAGGTCCACGAGCGGTGGCTGCACCTGCGCAACATCCAGGGCGGGGCCCTGCGCCACAACCTGTTGGCCATGCGCAGCACGCGTGATCTCGACGTCGAAGTGACCTTCAAGGCGCTGCCGTTCACTCCACCGGTGAAGATCTACCTGCTGAACGAAGCCGAAGTGCTGTTCGCGTACTACACCGTCACCCGGCGCGAGGAGCAGATCGCAGGCAGTCCGGTCGAGCTCTTCGACGTACTGGGCAGCGACTCGACCCTCTTCCCGTTCACCGTCGACGGCGGGGTGCGGGACGAAGCCTTCGTGGCGCAGTCCGCCCAGTGGTTCGAGGGGATCTGGACCACGGTGGCGACGGACCTGCACCTGGAGCCCTGAACCGGGGATCCCGTTCCCCGAGTTCTGTCGCGGGGGTCGCGGGCAGGATGGGAGGCGAAGGTGCCGGCCCCGGCCCGCTGCCCCGACGGACGGAGCGACGTGACTCAACCGCACGCCACCGACCCACACGTTCTCCTCTCATCCGCCGCCTGCGTCTTCTTCGACTTCGACGGCCCCGTATGCCGGTTGTTCGCCGGCCATCCGGCCGCAGGGGTCGCCCAGCGGCTCGCCGTGCGGCTGGAGGCACTCGGCCGTGATCCGGCGCCGGTGGCCGTGAGCGTGCGGGATGCCGATCCGCTGGGTGTGCTCCTGGCGGTCCGGAAGCACTACCCGCAGGACCGTGCGCTCATGGCCGTGCTGGAGGAGCAGCTCACCGAGGAGGAGGTCGTCGCGGCGGGGAGCGCCACGCCGACCCCGGGGGCGGCGGCGCTCGTACGGGCCCTTGCGGCGGCCGGTACCCGACTGGCGGTGACCACCAACAACTCGCCCGCGGCGGTGGCCTCCTATCTCGCCCGCGACGGTCTGGGCCCGTGCTTCGACGGGCACATACACGGCCGCGGGCCGGACCCGGCACTCCTCAAACCGGACCCGGACTGCCTGCATCGCGCCCTGGAGTCGACGGGGGTGGCGGCCGCGGACGCGCTGATGATCGGTGACTCGGCCGCCGACCGGCTGGCGGCGGGCAAGGCCGGTGTGCCGTTCCTCGGCTACGCGGAGAACGCCGAGAAGTACGGGAGGCTGCGCGACGCGGGGGCGGAGGTGAGCGTCTCCACGCTGGAAGGACTCGTCCGGGCGGCGTAGTCCCTCGACGCCTGGGTCCGCGAGCGAACGGCGGCGGCGCGGGTTCGACGCGAAACCGCGGGCTCGGAACGACCGGATGACGAGGACGTCGATTTCCCGCGGGACGGACGATCAGCGGGGTACCTTCCTCCTCAGTCACCGAGTTCCGCACCCGCGAGGCCATCCATGAAAGCCGACACACTGTCCGAGGTCCGACGGGCGGCGGCGGAGAGGGCCGGGCTGGATCACGGCGACCGGGCGATCGAGGGGCCGCTCCAGGGGTACCACCACGAGACCTACGTCATTCCGCTGCCACCGGGCTGCGTCCCGGGCGGGCGGCCCCGCCGCGCCAAGGTGCGGGAGCCGCGTCCCGGGCTGTTCTGGTACGACCGGCGGTGCTTCCGGTCGGAGGAACTCCTGCTCCTGTCCCTGCAGGGGCGGGTGCGGAGGATCCCGGAGATCATCGAGGCCGGTCCGGACGTACGGCTGCAGGCCTTCATCGAAGGGCGCACCCTGGGCCGGGGCGTGCTGCCGAGCGGGCCGCTCTCCGCACGGCACAGCGCTCAGCTCGGTGAGCTCTTCGGGGACCTGGCGGCGGTCCGGACGGACGAGATCGATGCCGGACGGATCTGCCGCCCCGAGGAGCGGCCCGGGGACGGCGACTGCGCCGGCTTCCTGACCGGCCTGATCCGGTTCACCCAGGAGCGGGTCTACCGGGAGCACGGTGCCCCGTACCGGGGGCTGTTCGAGCGGCTGGGCGTGGACGACGGCGCCCTGGAGACGCTGAGGTGCCGGGCGCTGGGGATGGGGTCCCGTCCCTTCGTGCTCGTCCACGGCGACCTGCACCGGAAGAACTTCGTCGTCGACCTCCGCGGCGACCTGTGGACCATCGACTGGGAACTCGCCATGATCGGCGACCCGCTCTACGACCTGGCGACGCACCTCCACCTGATGGGCTACGCGGAGCGGGAGAGGGAGCGGGTCTGCGGGGTCTGGGAGTCGGCCGTCGAAGCGGCTCGGCCCGGTGCCGCCGCGGGGTGGCGACAGGACCTGCCCGTCCTGCTCGCCTACAAGCAGGCCCAGTCGGTGTACACGGACGTCATCCGGGGAGCCCTCGCGCTGGAGCATCCGGCGGGCGGGCTGAACCGGCGGCTGCTCCCGGGAGTGGCCTGGCGGGTCCAGCAGGCGCTGGCGGTCGCGCGGCCGGTGCTCGGGGCGCGGGCCGCCCCCACGCTCCGGCAGGTCGTGGGGGCCTACCTGCGGTGGTTCGGGTCCCGTCCCGCCGTCACCGCGTCCGCAGTCTGAACAGCACCCCCGAAGCCGCCACCGCCACCGCCAGGATCCCCGCGGCCCACGCGAGGGCGATCCACGGCGTGTTGCCCACCGGCTGGTCCAGCAGGAGGCCGCGGATCGACTCGATGGCCGGGGTGATGGGCTGGTGGTCGGCGAAGCCGTGGAGCCAGCCGGGCATCGAGTCGACCGGGACGAACGCGCTGCTCGGGTAGGGCAGGAACGACATGAAGAAGGTGAAGCCGCCGGCCGCCTCCGGGGTGCGGGCGAGGAGGCCCATGGCGGCCGATATCCAGGACAGGGCCGTGATGTAGGCGAGCAGCACCCCGGTGACGGCGAGCCAGCCGCCGGGCGTGGCGGCGGGGCGGAAGCCGATGAGCAGGGCGACGCCGAAGACCAGGGTGGTGGAGACCAGGTTGCGTACGACGCTCGCCGCGACGTGACCGGCCAGGACCGGCGTACCGCCGATGTCCAGCGAGCGGAAGCGGTCGATGATGCCGCCCTTCATGTCCTCGCTCACGGCCACCGCCGTGGTGGCCGAGCCGAAGCCGGCACAGAGCAGCAGGACGCCCGGGACGACGTACATGACGTAGGAGTCGTAGGCGGATCCCGTGTCGATCGCGCCGCCGAAGAAGTAGACGAAGATCAGCATCAGCATGACGGGCAGCATCATCGAGGTGATGACGGCGTCGACGTTGCGGCGGCTGATGCGCAGGCTGCGGCCGGTCATGACCGTGGCGCGGGTGAGGAATCCGGGTGCCGATGCGGTGGTGTCAGACACGGGCGGGGGCCTCCGCGGTGTCTGCGGGTTCCGCGTTCTCCGCGGTGAGGGTCAGGAACACGTCGTCGAGGGTCGCGCTGTGCAGCGAGAAGCGGTCCACGTCGGTGCGCTGCGGATCGATCTCGTCGAGCAGGGCGCGTGTCTGGGCCGCCGTGCCGTCCGTGGGAAGTCCCAGGGTGAGCGACCCGGGGGAGTGGTGGACGGCCCGGGCGGCGAGGCGGAGGTAGGCCTCTCGGGTGGTGAGCACCAGGTCCAGGCGGTGGCCGGGGACGCGTGACTTCAGCTGTTCGGGGGTTCCCTCGGCGGCGATCCGGCCCTTGTTCAGGACGGCGATGCGGTCGGCCAGCTGGTCGGCCTCCTCCAGGTACTGGGTCGTGAGCAGCACCGTCGCACCGCGCCCGGCCAGGTCGCGCACCACCTGCCAGAGCTCACGCCGACTGCGCGGGTCGAGGCCGGTGGTGGGTTCGTCGAGGAAGAAGACGCCGGGCTCGGGTGAGCCGACCAGGCCCGCCGCCAGGTCGAGTCGGCGCCGCATCCCTCCGGAGTACGTACGGACCAGGCGGCGGGCGGCGTCCGTGAGACCGAAGCGCTCGAGGAGTTCCTCGGCCCGCTGCCGCGACCGGGCGCGCGAGTGGCCCGTCAGCCGCGCCATCATCCGCAGGTTCTCCTCGCCGGTCAGGGTCTCGTCGACGGCGGCGAACTGCCCGGTCAGGCTGATCGCGCGGCGCACCCGGCGCCGGTCGGCCACGACGTCGTACCCGGCGACCCGCGCCGTGCCGGCATCGGCGGTGGTGAGAGTGGCGAGGATCCGGACCGTGGTGGTCTTGCCCGCGCCGTTGGGGCCGAGCAGGGCGAAGACGCCCGCACGGGCGACCCGGAGGCCGATGCCGTCCAGGACACGGACCCGGGCGGAGGGTCTTCCGTAGGACTTGGTGAGGCCGTGCGCCTCGATCATCACGTCGGGCATGAGAGGTTCCCCCGTTCTGCGTATGACATACGCGTTACTGCGTAAGCATTACGCAAACCTAGGATGGTGGTCAAGACGGTCCCTGGGAGAGGCGGCTTCGGTGACGGAGAAGAACGGCGCGTCGGGCGGTGCGGACCTCCCCGCCAGCATCGAGGCCGCGTGGGGGCTGAGGGACCGTCCGGTCAAGGGCCCGAAGCCGGGGCTGACGCTGGACCGCATCGTCGCCGCGGCGGTCGCCCTCGCCGCGTCCGAAGGGCTGGCGGCCGTCTCGATGGGGCGGGTCGCCAAGGACCTGGGCGCGTCGACGATGGCGCTCTACCGGTACGTCTCCGCCAAGGACGAGCTCTTCCTCCTGATGCAGGAGGCGGTCACGGGAGAGCCGCCCCCGCTGCCCGCGCTGGAGGACGGAGCGGGCTGGCGTGAGGCGATCAGCCAGTGGGCGGCCGCCCAGCGGGAGATGTTCCACCGCAACCTGTGGGCGCTGCGCATCCCGATCTCCGGCCCGCCCGCCAGCCCGAATTCGGTCGCCTGGTGGGAGCAGGGCCTCCAGGCGCTCGAGGACAGCGGGCTGAGCGAGGGCGACAAGATCTCCGTCATCCTGCTGATCTCGGGATTCGTGCGGAACGAGGCGCTGCTGATGAGCGATCTCGCCGCGGCCGTGGAGGCGAAGGGCATCCCGGCCCAGGAGGTCATGGCGCGGTGGGAGCGCACGGTGAAGAGGCTCGTCGACCCCGTACGGCATCCGGCCCTGACCAGGCTGCTGGACACCGACGTCATGAGCCAGCCGGACGACGTCGACTACGAGTTCGTGTTCGGTCTCGAACGGCTCCTCGACGGGACCGAGGCACTCATCCGGAAGGGGGCGGAGTCATGACCGGGGCGGGGGCGGGGCGCCGGTCCGGGGCCCGGGTGCCCGCGCTCCCGCAGGGTGGCGGGCGACGCCGGGGACACCGTGCGCCCTGACTGGGCCCGCATCTCGTCGTGGTGGTCGTGAGCGGTCGCGCGGACGCCTCGTCGAGCGGAGCCCACTCACTGCCGCGTCCCGAGGTCACGGACTCACGGGCGGGCGTCGAGACGGTGTTGCAGGGATCCGTCCGGGCCGAAGACGTCCAGCAGGTAACCCCGGCTCAGTGACAGCTCCTCCTCGCGCTCCAGGAAACCGGTGACCGACCCCTTCAGGCGTTCGAACGCCTGCGCGCTGTCATTCGCGTCGTGCGTCCACACGGTCAGCAGCGGGACGCCTCCGGGGCCGGTGCCCTTCTGGATCCCGTACACCTCCCGCGCACCGCCGTGCTGCTTGTAGCGCTCGGCCACCCGGGCGGCGTCTGCGGGGGCGACGGTGGTGGTGGCCGTCGGGCCGGCCGTGGCGGGAGCACGGGCGGAGCCATGGTCCTGCGCACCGGCACAGCCGGACAGGACGAGGGCGCCTGTGACACAGGCGAGAAGGGTGGCGGTTCGGGTGCTCTTCTTCATCGCGCGATCAACCGGCTTCCGGTGCGGCGCCCGAGAGGTCGTACACCGCCCAGTCGGTGAGCGTGCGATAGCCGAGGCGTTGGTAGAGGGCGTTGCTGGTGGGGTTGGACAGGTCAGCGAACAGGACGACGTCCTTCGCGCCCGCGGCCAGCGCGGCCCGGCTCACCTCCGCCGTGACGGCGCCCGCGTAGCCGTGACCGCGGAGGTGGGCCGGGGTGTAGACGATGTCCACCTGGATCTGGCCTCCGATCAGCGGGTTCATGCCCGCGACGGAGACGGGGGTGCCGTCCGGGGTCTCCCAGAGCGTGTAGCGCTTGTCGGCGAAGCGGGTGCCGGACCACGTGGCGGCGTCGATGGTGCTGTCGTCGCCCACGGCCTTGGCGAACTCGCCGCACCAGAAGATGACTTGTTCGAGGTCCTGCTCGCCCAGGACGCGGCCGCGGCCTGCCGGCAAGGGCTCCGGTGGGGTGAGCGTGCCGAGGCGGTACAGACGGAGCCGTACGTCGCGGAGTTCCGGCGTGACGCCGGTGTGCCGCTGCCAGGCCTCGGCGAAGGCGCCGGCCGAGCCGTGGTCCGCGCCTGCGGAGGGAACGGGCTGCCCGAGTGCTGCCAGGCGGGCGGCGAGGGAGTCGGCCTGCTCGGGCGTGAGCGGGGAGAGGCCGAGGCCGCGGGATGGGAGCCGGTAGAAGGTGGCGTGGGCCCTGCCTGCTCGCTCCAGCACACCGAAGAGCGGGGCGTCGGTGCCCGACGGCTCCACCCCACGCGCGCGTATCCTCTCGGCCCAGGTCAGTTGCATGACGTGCGGGCCGGGCCGCGAGCGCAGGAAGTCTCCGGCCCGGTCGAGGAAGTCGTCCACGTCTTCGGTGAGGTACCAGTCGTCGGGTCGCATGCTTCATGATTTCCCATGCGCCTGAAGTGCCCGACGATTTTCCGTCAGGGCGGGTCAGGGCGGGTCAGGTCGGATCGAAGCGAATCAGGATCGGGCCTGTTGATCCCCACGAACGCCGCGACGGAATGGGGTGGTCGTCCGAGCTCCGCAGCCCGTACGTTCGGCCGCATGACTGACGAGAGTTTCGGACAGCCACGCCTCGCCGCGCTCTACGACCCGCTCGACCCTGATCGCAGTGACCTCGACGCCTACGTCCGGATGGCAGAGGAGTTCCGGGCGCGCCGGGTGCTGGACATCGGCTGTGGCACAGGTGTGTTCGCGCTCCTGCTGGCCGAGCGGGGATTCGAGGTCGTCGGCGTCGATCCCGCCCAGGCTTCCGTCGACGTGGCCCGCAGCAAGCCGGACAGTGGGCGAGTGCGCTGGATCTGCGGCGACGCGACGACACTCCCGCCGCTGCGGGTCGACCTGGTGACCATGACGGCGAACGTCGCCCAGCAGATCGCCGGTGCCCAGGAGTGGCGGGAGACCCTGCGCGGCGCGTACGAGGCACTGCGGCCCGGTGGCCGTCTGGTGTTCGAGACCCGGGACCCGGCCGGGCGTGCCTGGGAGGTGTGGAACCGAGAAGCCTCGTACCGCGTGACGGAGGTGCCGGGTGTCGGCGCCGTCGAGAGCTGGGTCCAGGTGACCGAGGTGCGTGGGCCGCTGGTGACGTTCCGCTGGACGTACGTGTTCGCTGCGGACGGGCAGATGCTGACGTCGGACTCCACCCTGCGCTTCCGTGAGCGGGAGGAGGTCGAGCGGGAGTTGCTCGCGCTGGGCTACGAGGTGGAGGGCGTACGCGACGCGCCCGACAGGCCGGGCAAGGAGTTCGTCTTCGTCGCGCGACGCCCATGGTCCGGCCCGGCCGTCGGGGGCCGCACGGATTGAGCGGGGCGCGAGTGGCGACGCCGGAAGGTGGTCCAGGCGCCCTCCGCCACCGAGTGGTCGGCCTCGTCGTCACCTGGTCCGCCGACGTGGTCGGCTCGTCACCCCGGCACACGGCGGTCCGACGACCCGAAGAAGGCCCCATCTGCGCCGTATTGCGCCCTCTCCGGGCCCGCCCTGTGCTTTCTCCCGGGCCGGGGAGGCCACTCAACGCGTAGCGGCGTCGGCGAGGATCGCCCGAAGTCGTGCCCGGCATTCGGCGACGAAGGCCGGGAAGGTGTCCCAGTAGTAGGAGATCCCGCTGACGCCCACCGCGATCGCCCAGGCGCGGGCGCGGGTCCAGGTCGCATCGTCGAGGTCAAGGGTGTCCCAGTAGGCCTGCCGGGCCTGGGACGGCAGGTCCCAGACCGTGGAGTGCTCGGCGTCGGGAAAGCCGATCGAGAGCCCTCCGAAGTCGATGACTGCGTGGAGCCCGCCCTCCCGGACCAGGAGGTTGGTCGGCTTGAGGTCGCCGTGGAGCCACACGTGGGGCCCGGAGGGCTCGGGCAGCGCGAGCGCGGCTCGCCACAGCTGTTCCAGGAAGTCGATGTCGAGCTCTGAACCCACCGTCGTCCGGCAGTCGTCGAAGCACCCCGCGATCCACTGGTCGCACGGTTCCAGGCTGCCTCCGCGATACCAGCTGAGACCGTCCGCGCGCGCCGCTCCCATGAGGTCGACGCGGTGGAGCTCGCGCACGACCGCCGCCAGGTCCGCTCCGAAGGTGGCCCAGTCCCCGACGGTGTCCGACCCGGCTTCGTCACCGTCGATCCAGCGGAGGACCGACCAGGCGACCGGGAACGCGTCGGTGGGCGTACCTGCGTGCACGGGCTCGGGAATCACACAGGAGAGGCGGGCCGCCAGGCGGGGGAGCCATTGCTGTTCCTTGCGCACGGACTGCCCGCTGCCGGCGGTCCGTGGAAGTCGCACGAGCAGGTCATGGCCCAGTCGGTACATGGTGTTGTCCGTGCCCGCGCCGGCGGGCGACAACGGCAGGCCGGCCCACTCCGGGCGCTGCGCCTGCAGCAGGGATCGGACCAGCGTTTCGTCGACCGGGATCTCATTCTCGTGAAGTGCCACGCCGGGAGTCTCCTCGCCGGTCGGAGCGGGAAGCGAGCGAATTATCGGCACCTGCTTCGTCCGGGCGGTCCTGTCGGGCGTGACCCGGCAGCGCCGCACTGGAACTGATGGGCTGCTCGGCCCGACGCCTCGAGGCTCGGGTCGTGAAGGTCTACCGCGGCCTGGAACAGGTCCGTGACGCTCGGGCCGACGCCGAGTCCGGCACCACGCCGGACAAGCAGGTCAAGCGCCGGTCCCCGCTTCGCGGGCCGCGAAGGCGGCCGGGGTGAGACCGGTGCGGTCGCGGAAGAAGCGGCCGAAGTTCGCGGGATCGCTGAAGCCGAGGTGGTCGGCGACGGACCGGGCATCCCATCGGGCGCTTCCCAGCAGGCGCCGGGCCTCGAGCAGGCGCCGCTCGTCGATGAGTTCACGCACTCCCTTGCCGGTGGCGTCCCGGGCGGCGCGGCTGAGGGTGCGGACCGAGCAGCCGAGCGACTCCGCGTAGTCCGCGGCCCGGTGCATCTCGCGGAAGTGCAGCTCCAGGGCGTCCGCGAACCGTCCGTAGGTGTCACCACGGCTTCTGCCGGCGCGCGTGTCGGCTTGGGCGATCCCGGGGGCGCCCGCGAGGCGAAGCAGCAGCGATTCGAGCAGGCTGCGCCGCAGGGCGTGGTGGACGTCGAGTGCGCGGCGCCCGAGTGCGCGGTGTTCGTCCAGGAGCTGGAGTGCCGTCTGCTGGAGCCAGGTGGCGTCGGCGGGGTGCGGGCTCAGCACGGCGGGAGCCTCGTGTGCGGTGAGCGGGGCCAGCAGGCGGACGATGTCGGGCCGCAGTACATCCGGTTCGAACAGGATGAACGGCCCGCGGGCGGCGCCGGGCGGATGCCAGCACTGCGTGTGTCCGGGGCGCACCCACAGCCACTGGCCGGGGGCGACGGTCCGCGTGAGGTGGTCGACGTCGTGCCGCAGCTCGCCCTCGGTGACGGCGATGAGGTAGTGGAAGGAGGCGCGGCCCGGACGTGGCGGGTTCCACGGCCAGTCGTCGTGCCGGGCGAAGAAGTCCTCGACGGTGCTCACCTCGAGGCCGTACGGGGTGCCGACCGGGGGCTGGAAACCGTACAGCGGGACCGCGGCCGGTCCGGCCTGTCCGCTCGAGCCGGGGTGTCGCCTGTCGACCATCACGTGTCCGCAGCCTACTGCCCTTTTTGTCGGCTTCGAGGGGAGGATGGGATGTGCCGCCGCGGCCACCCCCTGAGGAAGGCAACGCCCCATGAACGGAACGACCCTGCACAAGACCGCCGCCGACTGCGCCGAGGAGCTTCCCGGAGCCCGGCTGGAGCATCCCTTCGGCGACGACTGGGAGGTCTTCAAGGTGCGCGGCAAGGTGTTCATGCTGATGACCGAGGTCCCGGGGCGTCCCGTCGTGATCCTCAAGGCGGATCCCGGTGAGGCCCACGCCCTACGGGAGCAGTACAGCCACATCACCCCCGGTTACCACATGAACAAGAAGCACTGGATCACGCTGGAGGGCGGGGACGGCGTCGACGGGGAACTCGTCGATGAGCTCGTCACCGACTCGTACCGGCTCGTAGTCGCTCGCCTGCCCAAGGCCGAGCAGCCCGTCGACCCCCGCACCTACGGGAGCAGCACGCGGGCAGCCTCGTGAGCGCGGCCGGTGACCGGCTCCAGGACACCGCCCGCCAGGCGGCCCTCGCGCTGCCCGGGACGGACCACGGTTACCCGTTCACCCAGCACCTGGACGTGTACAAGGTCGCCGGCAAGGTCTTCCTGATCGTCACCGACGACCCGGACGAGCAGATCATCACGGTCAAGTGCGAACCCGAACAGGCCCGTGCGTACGTGCACGGCCATGCCTCGATCACACCGGGCCGCTACCTCGACGGACGGCACTGGATCTCGCTCGGACCGGGCCCCGGCATCACCGGGCGGCTGGTCACCGACGCAGTCGAGGATTCCTACGACCTGGTCGTCGCGCGGCTGCCCGGGCGCGACCGCCCCCGTACCCGATGAGCACCGCGAGCGCGCCGACGAGCCGCTGAGCCCACGCCTCCCAGTGCCCCGTGCACGGCTCGCCACGCCCGCACACCTCCGCCTGCGATCCGAGAGACCGATGGAACCGACCGAAGCGACCCTGCCGCTCTTCGACGAGGAGCCCGCCCGGCCACTCGCCGACCGCCTGCGTCCCACCCGGCTGGAAGACGTGGTCGGGCAGGACCACCTCCTGGCCCCGGACGCCCCGCTGGGCCGCATGGTCGCGTCGCAGCGCCTGGGATCCGCCATCCTGTGGGGTCCGCCAGGCGTGGGGAAGACGACCATCGCCCGCCTCCTCGCGGACGGCGGCAACCTGGTCTTCGAATCGGTGTCGGCCACCTTCTCCGGCGTGGCCGACCTGCGCAAGGTCTTCGCGGCCGCCCGCAGCCGGCGCACCATCGGCCAGAGCACCCTGCTGTTCGTCGACGAGATCCACCGCTTCAACCGCGCCCAGCAGGACAGCTTCCTGCCCTACGTCGAGGACGGCACGGTCACCCTGGTCGGCGCGACCACGGAGAACCCGAGCTTCGAACTCAACGGCGCCCTCCTCTCCCGCACCCAGGTCCTCGTCCTCAAACGCCTCGACGAAGCCGCCCTGTCCACACTCCTCGACCGTGCCGAGGACCTCACCGGCCACCGGCTGCCCCTGGACGACGACGCCCGCCGCGCCCTGATCGCCATGGCCGACGGCGACGGACGCTACCTCCTCAACACGGCCGAACAGCTCCAGGCACTCCCGGACCCCGGCACCCCCCTGGACACCGCCGCGCTCGCCCACCACATCCAGCAGCGCGCCCCGCTGTACGACAAGGCGCAGGAGGGCCACTACAACCTGATCTCCGCGCTCCACAAGTCGATGCGCGGCTCCGACCCGGACGCGGCCCTGTACTGGCTCGCCCGCATGCTCGACGGCGGCGAGGACCCCCTCTTCGTGGCCCGCCGCCTGGTCCGCTTCGCCAACGAAGACATCGGCATCGCCGACCCGCACGCCATCCAGCAGGCCCTCGCCGCCTGGGACGTGTACGAGCGACTCGGCTCGCCCGAGGGCGAGTTGGCGATCGCCCAGGCCGTCGTGTACCTCGCCACGGCGCCCAAGTCCATCGCCGTCCACCGCGGCTATGACGCGGCCCACCGATCCGCCCGCCGCACCGGCTCACTCATGCCGCCCGCCCACATCCTCAACGCTCCGACCCGGCTGATGAAGGACCTCGGCTACGGCAAGGACTACCAGTACGACCCCGACACCACCGACGGCTTCTCCGGCGCCGACTACTTCCCCGACGGCATGGACCACGAGACGTACTACCGCCCCACCCGCAACGGCTACGAGTCCCAGGTGTCCGAGCGCCTCCGCCACTGGGCCGGCTTGCGCGCTCGTGGGCGCAGCGGCTGACGTGGACCCGATGGGCGGCGGACGGAGTCCGCACACGACAGGTGTCGTGCTCGGACGACCTCTGCAACCACCGCGCTCAGGCACAGCCCGGCTCCCGCATGACACGGAACACTTTTGCAAGCAGGCGCTTGCAATAGTTAGCAAGGGTGATGCAGTATCGAGCCATGGCATCACTCAACGTCGGCAATCTCGGCGAGTACCTGCGTGAGCAGCGGCGTACCGCGCAGCTCTCCCTGCGGCAGCTCGCCGACGCCGCCGGGGTGTCCAATCCGTATCTCAGCCAGATCGAGCGCGGTCTGCGCAAGCCGAGCGCCGAGGTGCTGCAGCAGGTCGCCAAGGCCCTGCGGATCTCCGCCGAGACGCTGTACGTGCGCGCCGGGATCCTCGATGAGCGGGAGCGGGAGGAACTGGAGACGCGGGCGGTCATATTGGCCGATCCGTCGATCAACGAGCGGCAGAAGAACGTGCTGCTGCAGATCTACGACTCCTTCCGCAAGGAGAACGGTTTCGACGTCGTCCCCGACACCGGCGCAGAGGTCCACGGCGCCGCGGGTGCGGGGAGCAGAATCGATGCCGAAGCGGAAAGCGGTGCCGGTGACGCGACCGGTACCGGTACGGATGCCCGCGGCCCCCGCACCGCCGGCGGCAGTGATGCAGACACACCCCTGAACTGACTTCTGATGATCCGGGAGGACCACAGTCATGGCCATCACCGATGACCTGCGCAAGACCCTCACCGACCCGACCCCCCTCTACTTCGCCGCCGGTACCGCCGACCTCGCCGTCGAGCAGGCGCGCAAGGTCCCGGGGCTGATCGACCAGCTGCGGGCCGAGGCGCCCGAGCGGATCGAGGCCGTGCGCAACACCGACCCCAAGGTGGTGCAGGAGCGCGTGACCGCGCAGGCCAAGGAGGCCCAGGCCACCGTGCAGGCGAAGGTGAGCGAGGTCTTCGGGTCGCTGGACACCGACCTGAAGAAGTGGGGCGAGTCCGCCCAGGACCTGGCGCTGCGGAGCGTGGGTGTGGCCGCCGAGTACGCGGTCCGGGCCCGGGAGACGTACGAGAAGGTCGCCGAGCGCGGCGAGCAGAGCGTGCGGACCTGGCGCGGCGAGACGGCCGAGGAGATCGTCGAGATCGCCGCTGTCGTCGAGGCGGAGCCCAAGCCCGTGCCGAAGCAGAAGTCCGACGCGGCGACCGCCCCGGTGAAGCCGGCGCCCACCGCGAAGCCCGTGACCGCGACGGCGAAGAAGCCCACGCCCGCCGCGCCCGCCAAGAAGCCCGCACCGGCCCGCAAGCCCGTGGCGAAGAAGACCACTCCGCCGTCCGCGAAGTAGCGGGACGGACGGGAACCGGCGGAACGGTCCGGGCACCTTCGGGGTGGCCGGGTCGTTGTCCCGGTACCTTGGCCGCGAGGCGCTCATCCACTGACTAGGCGGTGCTCACCATGTTGCTCGCAGCATTCGGCTCGTTCCTCCAGCTGCTGTTCCTGGCCATGCTCGTGCTGGCCGTGGTCGCGCTGGTCTTCGCGGTGACGGCGCGCGAGGACGCCTACCGCGCGGCGGGCAAGCAGAAGAAGTCGTTCTGGCTGATCATCCTCGGCATCACCGTCGTGGTGAACCTGGTCATTCCGATCCTGTTCCTCCAGATCGCGGGCGTCATCGCGTCCATCGTCTTCATGGTGGACGTCCGGCCGGCGATCAAGGCGGTATCGGGCGGCAGCAGCCGGGGCGGATCGAGCAGCGACGGACCCTACGGTCCCTACAACGGCGGGCGCTGAGCGCCGGCCGGCCGGGCCGAGCCGGGACGGGAGCGCATCGCGCCCCCGTCCCGTCGTCGTATCCGGGTCTCGTCGCGCTCCAGCAGCAGGACCGCCACGTCGTCGGTCAGTTCGCCGCCGTTCAGCTCCTGCGCCCGGGCGACCGCGGCCTCCAGCAGCGCTTCGCCGCCGAGCCCTCCGTCGAGCTGTCCGTTGACCATCGCGACCATGCCGTCCTGGCCGAGCCGCTGCGTCCCGACCGGTCCGACGCGTCCCTCGATGAGGCCGTCGGTGTACATCATCAGGCTCCAGGAGCCGCCCAGCTGGATCTGCCTGCGCGGCCAGCGGGCCTGCGGGAGCAGACCGAGAGCGGGGCCGCCGTCCTCCTGGGGGAGCAGCTGCGCCGCCTGCCCCCTGCGGGCGATCAGCGGTGCGGGGTGGCCCGCGATGCAGAGTCCGGCGCGCCGGCCGTCCGGAGCGATGTCGACGGTGCAGAGCGTCGCGAAGATCTCCTCGCTCTGCCGTTCGTGCTCCAGGACCTGCTGCAGCGTGGAGAGCAGATCGTCCCCGCAGAGCCCGGCCAGGGTCAGTGCCCGCCAGGCGATGCGCAGTTCGACGCCGAGGGCCGCCTCGTCCGGGCCGTGCCCGCAGACGTCGCCGATCATCGCGTGGACCGTGCCGTCCGGCGTGCGGACCGTGTCGTAGAAGTCCCCGCCGAGCAGGGCGCGACTGCGGCCCGGCCGGTAGCGGGCGGCGAAGGCGAGGTCGGAGCCGTCCAGGAGCGGCGTGGGCAGCAGTCCGCGTTCCAGCCTGGCGTTCTCCTGGGCACGCAGCCGGGACTCGGTCAGCTGGCGCTGGGCGACGTCCGCGCGCTTACGCTCCACGGCGTACCGGATGGCGCGGCTGAGGAGGCGTCCGTCGAGCTCTCCGCGGAAGAGGTAGTCCTGTGCCCCCACGCGTACCGCGTCGGCGGCCCGCTCGGCGTCGTCCTCCGCCGTGAGGGCGAGGACGGCGTGCCGCGGCGCGATGCGCAGGACGTGTTTGAGGGTGGCGAGCTCGTCGTGTGCGGTGCCGTCCGGCCCGTCGGCCCGGACGCCGGCCGGCAGGGCGAGGCCGAGGTCGAGCAGGATGCAGTCGACGTCGTCGGTGAGCAGGCGGCCGGCCTCGGTGAGATTGCGCGCGGTTCGGACGCGCACCCTGGTCCCGGCGGCGGACGGCAGCTCGGGGACGGTGAAGGTGCCCGCAGGGTCGTCCGTGATCACCAGGAGGGTGAGGTCGGCGCCATGAGTGGTCTCCGCAGCGGGCACAGTGCGCTGCTGCGGTACGGGTACGGGCATCGGTTCGGGTTCCTTCCCTCCCCCGAGGGTGCGGCGGGGCGACGATCGGCGATCTGCCAGACGGGGACGATAGCGGTCGGGAGCGGGGGAGCGGAATGGTGTTCGAAGATCAGCCCGTGGCATATGCGCGGCCATAAGCCGCGTCCTGTCACGGATCCGGACCGATGCGTACGGACGAAGCGGACAGGGGAGCCATGACAAACATCACGCCCCCGGGAGCCCGGGCGGGGGCCGGTGCGCGTGATCCGGAGAGTTCCTATCCTGGCTCGATGGCGACACCGGATTTCATCCTCGCGCTGCGCGAAAAGATCGGGAACGACCCGCTGTGGCTGTCGGGGGTGACGGCAGTCGTCCTCAGGGAGGGGCAGGTCCTTCTGGTGAGGCGCGCGGACAACGGCGCGTGGACCGCCGTGACCGGGATCATCGACCCCGGGGAGCAGCCGGCGGACGCCGCCGTCCGCGAGGTGCTGGAGGAGACCGGTACCGACGCGGTCCCCGAGCGTCTCGTCCTGGTCCACGTGACGGGTCCCGTCGTCTACGGGAACGGGGACCGGGCCCAGTACCTCGATCTGGTCTTCCGGTTCCGCTGGCGGTCCGGTGAGCCGTATCCGGCCGACGGGGAGAACACGGAGGCCCGCTGGTTCCCCCTGGGGGACCTGCCTCCCCTGTCCGACGACATGATCGCCCGCATCGCGGCCGCCGTGGCCGACGAGCCCGCCACCCGGTACGCGGTCTCCCCGCAGTCCGCTGCGCACCCGTAAGCGTCCGGCCCGTTGCGTTGCGGGTCCGGCCGCCGGCCGGGTCCCGCTGCGCGGACGGCAGGCGGGACTACTTGTCCGGGCGGACCACTCCCAGGATCTCCATCGAGCCGGCGCCCGCCAGTGTGACGTTGCGGCCGGGCCGTGGCGCGTGCACGATCATGCCGTCGCCGACGTACATCCCGACGTGGCTGGCGTCACCGTGGTAGATGATCAGGTCACCGGGGCGCATGTCCTGGACAGGAATGTGCGGCAGCTGCCGCCACTGCTCCTGGGACGTCCGGGGGATCGGCCGCTTCGCCGCGGCCCAGGCCTGCGAGGTCAGACCCGAGCAGTCGTACGAGCCGGGCCCCTCGGCCCCCCAGACGTACGGTTTGCCGATCTGGGCGGTCGCGAAGGTCACCGCCTGCCTGCCGCTCGCGCTCGCCTCGCGGTTGATGTCCAGGAGTGCGCCGGACGAGAGCCAGGCGTTCTGTGCCGTGGACGCCGCGTCCTGCTCCAGCTCGAGGAGCCGGGCCCGCTCCTTCTTCTCGAGCTGCGCCTCGAGCTTCTTCGCCGCCGCGATCTGCGCCTTGACGGTCTTCCTGGCCTCGGCCTGCTTGACGCGGTTGGACTCGAGCTTCGCCCAGTTGAGGCCGGCGTCCTTGGTGTACGTCTCCAAGTCCTCCTGGGCCTGCGCCAGTTCCGTCAGCATGCCCTTGGTCGCCTGCTGGCCCTGCCTGACCTGGTTGACGCCGTCGAGGAAGAGATTCGGGTCGCCGCTGAGCACCAGCTGAGCGCCCGGCGGCAGGCCGCCGTTGCGGTACTGCTCGCGGGCCTCGGCACCCGCCCTGCCCTTCAGCTCCGCGATCCGCGCCTGTCCCTCGGCGATCGCCCCGGCCAGCTGGACGATCTCACCGGACTGCTTCTTCGTCTGTTCCTCGGCGAGGTTGTACGCGTCCGTGGCCGCCCCGGCCCTGCGGTAGAGCAGGTCGATCTCCTCGCGCACTTCCTCGAGGCTCTTCTTCCCGGGAGCGGAAGGTGCGGCGGAGGCGGTGGGGAAGGGCTCGGGAACCGGAGCCGCCATGGCCTGGACCGGCGCGGTCAGCAGGGCGAGTGCGCAGACCAGAGTGATCGCGGCACTCGCACAGTGGCGTCGGTTCACGAGCTCCCCCTCCGGG
Source organism: Streptomyces clavifer (assembly GCA_014651175.1). GTDB lineage: Bacteria > Actinomycetota > Actinomycetes > Streptomycetales > Streptomycetaceae > Streptomyces > Streptomyces clavifer. Next base: position 83,646 of record BMWJ01000019.1, read on the forward strand.
CGAAAGGCAACGAAAGCCAGATCGCGGACATGTGACTTACCGTCAGTAACTTTTGGTCGACGACGCGATCGTGCCATGCCACCCCGCAAAACAACAGTGGCCCGCGCCACCTGACGCGTCACAGAGGGGGACGAATGGTGGTCCGCGTGCGTTCCCGCTTCCGGGCCCCGGCTCCGTCGGCACCGGAAGCCCTCCCGGGCGCGCGGCGCCGCCAGGACGCCCGGGACGGTCAGAGCGCGCCGGGCCGCAGCGCGGACCACCGCACCGTGACCTCGCCCTGCCGCCAACGTCGTACGTCGTCCGTCAGCGGCCAGTCGGCGGAGACCGTCCGGACCGTCGTGATCCAGCGCTGCCGCGCCCCCAGTGACGCGTAGGGGGAGGCCGTGGCCCAGGCCCGGTCGAGGTCGCGGAGGAAGGCGTGGACGGGTTCGCCCGGCACATTGCGGTGGATCAGGGCCTTGGGAAGGCGCTCCGCGAGGTCCGAGGGGCGATCCAGCGAGCCGAGCCGGGTCGCGAAGGTGACGGTGCGCGGGCCCTCCGGGCCGAGCGCGACCCAGACGTGTCTGCGCCCGATCTCGTCGCAGGTGCCCTCGACGAGCAGGCCGCCGGGGGCCAGCCGCGCGCACAGCCGCCGCCAGACCGCGGCGACGTCGCCCTCGTCGTACTGGCGCAGCACGTTCGCCGCCCGGATGAGGGAGGGGCGGCCGGCGAGAGGGATCTCGAAGCCGCCGTGGACGAAGGTGAGGCCCTCGCGCTCGTACGGCGTCGCGGCGGCGACCCGCGCGGGGTCGATCTCGATGCCGACGACCCGCGTGCGCGGCTCGGCGGTCCGCAGCCGCGCCAGCAGCTCGACGGCGGTCCACGGCGCCGCGCCGTACCCGAGGTCGACCGCGACGGGGGAGACCTCGCGTCGCAGGGCGGGGCCGTGGGTGGCGGCGATCCAGCGGTCCATGCGGCGCAGCCGGTTGGGGTTGGTGGTCCCGCGGGTCGCGGTGCCGATGGGGCGCTGGTGCATGACAGCGAGCGTATGCGAAGCACTGGCGGGGGCAGGCGCGGAGCGGGGAGCGGGGCAGGGTGTCCCGGCACGCCGGGAGCATCGTAATGATTTGGCAAAGCGGAAATGAATGGCTGGGTTCCGCTGTTTTTCCCCTTGGAAGGGGCCGTGCGCCCCTTACGCGTCATGCCCCGAGCGAGGAGGAGCGGGACCAGGTGAGCCAGTACGTCTCTCGGCTCGGCAGCGGCCGTGTGGCACCGCGCATCCGCTTCCCGGGCGGTTTCGCGGGCGGCCCTCGCAAGCCGCGCCGCATCGCGATGCTGTCGGTGCACACGTCCCCCCTGCACCAGCCGGGCACCGGCGACGCGGGCGGCATGAACGTCTACATCGTCGAGCTGGCCAAGCGCCTCGCGGCGATCAACATCGAGGTCGAGATCTTCACCCGGGCCACCACCGGCGCCCTGCCCCCGTCGGTCGAACTGGCGCCCGGCGTCCTGGTCCGTCACGTCGACGCGGGGCCCTACGAGGGCCTTGCCAAGGAGGAGCTGCCCGCCCAGCTCTGCGCCTTCACGCACGGCGTGATGCAGGCGTGGGCCGGCCAGCGGCCCGGCTACTACGACCTCGTCCACTCCCATTACTGGCTCTCCGGGCAGGTCGGCTGGCTCGCCGCCCAGCGCTGGGGCGTCCCCCTCGTCCACGCCATGCACACCATGGCGAAGGTCAAGAACGCCGCGCTCGCCGAGGGGGACACCCCCGAGCCCGCCGCACGGGTCATCGGCGAGACACAGATCGTGCACGCGTCCGACCGGCTCATCGCGAACACCGCGGGGGAAGCGGACGAGCTCGTCCGCTTCTACGAGGCCGACCCGGCCGCCGTCGCGATCGTCCACCCCGGCGTCAACCTGGACCGCTTCCGTCCCGCCGACGGCCGCGCCGCCGCCCGGGCCCGCCTCGGACTGCCGCAGGACGCGCTCATCCCCCTCTTCGCCGGCCGCATCCAGCCGCTGAAGGCCCCCGACGTGCTGCTGCGCGCCGTCGCCGTCCTGCTGGACCGCGATCCGTCGCTGCGCTCCCGCATCGTCGTGCCGGTCGTCGGCGGCCCCAGCGGCAGCGGGCTCGCCAAGCCGGAGGGCCTGCAGAAGCTCGCCGCGCGGCTGGGCATCGCCGATGTCGTACGGTTCCACCCGCCGGTCGGGCAGGACCAGCTCGCCGACTGGTTCCGGGCCGCGTCCGTGCTGGTCATGCCGTCGTACAACGAGTCCTTCGGGCTGGTCGCCATCGAGGCACAGGCGTCCGGCACCCCGGTGGTCGCGGCAGCCGTGGGGGGTCTTCCGGTCGCGGTGCGCGACGAGGTCAGCGGCTTCCTGATCCCGGGCCACGATCCGGACGCCTACGCACAGGCGCTCGGCCGGTTCGCGGACAGCCCGCAGCTGGTCGACCGGATGGGCCGGGCGGCCGCCGCGCACGCACAGTCCTTCGGCTGGGACACGGCCGCCGCGGCCACCGCCGACGTGTACACGGCGGCGATGCACGACCACCGCCGCCGTGCCCGTTCGCACCACCGCTGAGGCCGCTGCCCCGCCGGCGTGATCCCGCAGCACGGCTGCGGCCCCGCCCCGGCCCCGCTGTCGTACGCTCGCACCATGGCTGACGTACCGGACGAAGCAGCAGCGGCGCAGGTCATCGAGGCGACGCTGAACGACGCGGAGCTCGCATGGGAGAGCCCCGGACCCGGCAGCTACGTCGTGACGCTGCCCGGCACCCGGAAGCTGTCCACGACCTGCTCCCTGCGGGTCGGCAGGCACTCCCTGTCCCTCAACGCCTTCGTCATCCGCCACCCGGACGAGAACGACGCCGCCGTGCACCGCTGGCTGCTGGAGCACAACCTGCGTCTCTTCGGGGTGAGCTACGCGATCGATCCGCTCGGCGACGTCTATCTCGTCGCCAGGCTGCCGCTCTCCGTGGTGACCCCCGAGGAGCTCGACCGGCTGCTCGGCGTGGTCCTCGAAGCGGCGGACGGCGCCTTCAACTCCCTGCTCGAACTGGGTTTCGCGAGCGCGATCCGCAAGGAGTACGCGTGGCGGGTGGAGCGTGGCGAGTCCACGCGGAATCTGGACGCCTTCACCCACCTGACCCGGCGCTCCGCCGACTGATCCCCACCACGTGGCCGGGCGCGGGGCGGTCCGGCGCCGCAACACCGTTGGGCGCCGCCACCTCGCCGAGGGCTGCCACCTCGTTGATGGCCGCCACCTCGCCCAGCGCTGCCACGAGCCGCGGAGCCACCTCCGTGCGCGTCCACTCCAGCGCGTCCGCAGGGACGCCCCGGGGGACTGTTTCGGTGAGCATGATCAGGTAGAGGTAGCTGCGGTAGAGGGCGAGCCTGAGCCGTACCGACGGGGTGAACTCGACGGGACCGCCCGCCGTGGACGCGTACCCGGAGAGGAAGTCCCGGTCCGCCTCCACGTCCCCGAACAGCGCTGCCGAGACGAAGTCGGCGACCGGGTCGCCCCAGAACATCCGCTCACCGTCGATGATCCCGCCGATGGACCGGGTGCCCGGCTCCCCGGTCACCAGCAGATTGCCCTGCCACAGATCGAAATGGACCAGGGCGGGCCGGGTCACGTCGTCCAGTACGTAGTCCGCCGAGCCGAGCAGCGCACGGATCTTCCCTGTCGGCCACGGCAGTTGCGCGCCGTATGCCTCCGCGTCGTCGAGCACCGCACCGGTCATCGCGGTGAACGCCTCCCGCCAGGTCGGCGACGGCGGCCCGAAGGGCTCGGCGGGGTACCCGAACCCACCCGGTCCCGTCACGGTGTGGAGGCGTCCGACGAGCTGTCCGAGCTCCGTGCGCAGACCACGACGCTCACTGTCCGTCAGCTCGGCATCGAGGTCGTGCCAGGGCCGCCCCGGACACGCGGTCATGACGACGTACGCCCCCGCCGGTTCGGTGGCGTCGGTCCGGCTGTGCACGACCTGGGGGATCGTGCCGCGCCCCACGGGCGCCGCCTCCTCGTAGAAGGTGACCTCGTTGACGAGCAGCCGCTGTTCGTAGCTCATCCCCGCACCGTGGAGGGGCGGGATCTTCACCACCCAGTCGCGGCCGTCCTCGAAGGTCACACGAGTGACGACGTTGTACGTGCCACCGGTGAGCGGCTCGTAGGAGGCGACCGCGCTACCCGGCCCCGCGGCGGCCTCGACCGCGCGGCGTACGGCTGCTGTTGCGTCGACGGGCACGGGCGGACTCCTCGGACCATGCTGCGGTGGTCCCACAGCGTCTTCACAGCGTGATCACAACAGAGTCACGATCACATCCCGTGACCGTGCGGAGCGATCATCGGACAGGTGTCCGAACGTAGAGTGTGACGCACTGCAACACCCTTCCCCTGGCCGCTGAAGTTCCGTGCCGGAAGGGGCTGTTGATCCTACGGACGCGAGCTTTCAGACGTGAGCCCCCGGACGTGACATCTCAGACGGAGAGACGAACCATGCGCGCCACCGCCGTACGCCGTACCGCCCTCGCCGCAACCGCAGCGGCCCTGGCCCTGCTGGCCACCGCCTGCGGCGGCTCGGACTCCGCCGGCACGAAGGACGGCGCGAAGCCGGACGCCGGGGCCGACGCGAAGCCCGCGGTCAAGGCGCTGACGTCCGCCGAGCTGGAGAAGGCGTCGCTGGAGCAGGGCGACGTCGCAGACCACAAGATCACGAAGACCGGTCCGGAGGACATCGCCGCGGCAGCCGACGTCACCGTGGACAAGAAGGAGTGCGAGCCCATCGGTCACGCCTTCTACGGGGTGAAGCGCGGCACGCCCGTCGGGAACGCCGGCCGCAAGGTCGTCAGTGAGCCCAAGAAGCCCACCGGTGCCTCGAAGGACGACCTCGCGGGCGCACTCGACTCGACGTCGTCGCTGGTCACGCTCGCCTCCTACGAGGGCGACGGCGCCGTGAAGAGCCTGGCCGAGCTCCGCGAGTCCGCGGCCAAGTGCGCCACCGGCGGCTTCACCCTGACGATGAAGGACTCCAAGCAGAAGGTCGTCAAGCTGACCGAGGAGAAGGTCACCGGCGGCGAGGAGGCCGTCGCGTGGACGGTGCTGATGGGTGAGGCGGACGCACTGGTCCCGTTCAAGCTCGTGACGCTGCGCCAGGGCGGCACCGTCGCGACGGTCTTCTCCTTCAACCTGAGCGCCTTCGGCGGGAAGTCCCCGGACTTCGACATGCCGACCGCGGTCATCGACGCGCAGGCCAAGAAGCTCGGCTGAGGCCCGTCCACGTCCTCCGGGTCACGGCAGCGGTACGAGCCGGACCACGGTGACCGTCAGCACGGACCCGGAGACGTAGTAGAGGACGATGGCCCCGGACACGGTCGCCTCGCGCCTGTCACGTTCACGCTTGACGGCCGTGGAGGCATGTCCGTACGGCTCACGGCCGAGGGTGCGCGCCATTGCGTCCCGGAAGGCGTCGCCGTCCCCCATCTTGGCCAGGGTGTCGTCGGCGGGCGGTGCGTAGGAGATACGGAAGCTCAAGCGACGCTCCGCCTCTCGGCCTCGTCCTGCGCCAGTCGGTGCAGGATCTGCTCGGCCTCGGGATCGGGCACGGATTCGAGCATCCAGTGCCGCATCACGGCCTGGATCTCGTGCACTCCCGCGTCGTTGATCGCGTGGTCGAACTCCTCGCGTCTCTCCTCGGGCAGCGCGGCACGGATCGCCGGGATGCTGTTGGGCACCTCGACCTCGGTGCCGCCGACGAAGGTCTTCAGAGACTCGCCCATGATCGCTCTCTCCGATCTCCTTGCTCCTCGTGCTCTGCCTACCCGCTCCCCGTCCCGCACGCATGTGAGCAACAGGCGGCCACAGGGGTCACGTTAGCGGGTGCCGCTCGGGCCCGGACCGTGCGTACGGGCCGCACGCACGCGCGACACGCCCCGGCCGGAAGCAGTCGGCCGAGGCTGGAAGCGCTCGGCCGAGGCTGGAAGCGCTCCGGCGCACCCGGGTGCGCCCCGCCGGCACGCGGGGCGCACCCGGTGCGGCCCACCCGCGCCCGCAGACAGCCGGCTTCGGCACTGCCGCGGTGCAGATTTCGTGGCCCTCCCTGTGCCGCAACCGGTGCCGAGAAACGGACGCGGCTGCCCCGGAACAGACCGTGGACGCCCTTCCACCTGCGTCGTACGCTGCCGATCATGACACCCCCCGAGCAGGACACCGAGGCGCCACCAGAACGCCCGACTCTGCTGTGGGGCGTCTCGTTCGCCGCGCTGGGCGTATTCCTGCTCACCTGGGCCCTGCTCTGGCTGAACGCGTACGTGGTCAACGACGACCTGCCCAACGCCTGCCACGACCTGCGCAGGCAGAGCTTTCCACCGGAGGCGGCGTGCGCTTCCTTCGACGGCACGACCACCGGCGGGAACCCCGGGTGGCTGGAGGCGCTGTTCCTCGCCTCCCTCATCACGACGGCGCTGATGGGCACGATGGCGGCGGCGATAGCCATGGCCGTCCGCAGGAGGTGACCGGGCGGGCGGTCCACTGAGAGCGTCCACGAGGGGGAACGACGAGACCCAGCCCCGAGGACGGCGGCGGCGGCTCCCCGCGACGACCCGTGGCGCGCAGACGAGGGCGACGACGACGGTCATGATCCTGGCGCACCCGGGAGCCGGACCGCCGCCGGCGTCGTCCCAGCCCTGACCCGCCATCACTCCCCTTGTATAGCGGCGTCTTTGTGCGCGACAGGGGACACAACGGCCGGAGTTCGGCCCCAGAACGGCAACGAGCCCTCTGCCCGCGGTGAAATCGCGGGCAGAGGGCTCGTTGCCGTTCGGACTACTTCTTCTTGCCCTGGGTCTTGTGAGGGATTTCGCCGACCAGGGTTTTCGCAGGTGGAGACGCTGATCGGCTCGGGGTGAGCGGTCGCCATTGGTTGTTATCGGGTGCCGTTGGGCAACCTCGGACGGCCCAGAGACGGCCCGGACAGCCCCCTCAGCCTAGGAGCTGATGGGCAACTCGCGTGCTCGCTGTCGTGCTTGGGCCCGTAGCTCCTTCAGGCGGCTGTGATACGCGTTGTGGCGGTTCTGGTCGAGGTTCAGCGGGAGGTCGAGTTGGGAGATGAGGTGTGACTCCAGCTCCCACGGTTTGTCCTGCTCGATCCAGCACACTCGGGCGTTGTCCGCCATCCACTGGCTCAGGGTGGCTTCGCCTGCCTTGCCGAACGTCATCCGCTTACCGCTGCCTACGCGACGCAGCTCAAGTCCGAGCAGGCACCCCAGAGTGAGTCGCAGCGTCGAGCCGGCCGCGTTGCCCCGGTAGTGATAGCGCACCCGCTTGCGCAGGTTCTGGGTACTGGTCCGGTTCGCCATGTACCGCGGGGCTATCCCGACGTAGAGCAGGCGCCCGGCGTCCAAGTCCGGGCGCGGTGGCTGCTTGAAGTGCCACCCGTAGACCCCTGCCACTTCTGGGAGAGGGCTCGGGCGCACCAAGACCTCTTGTGCCGACCACAACCGGTTGGGACTGACGAGAGTGGTAGCTTCCACGAGGCCTCCAGGCGTGGCATGGCTGATCGTCGCAGGTTACTGGTAGCGGTCATACCGGCCGCTATGGTGCTCGGGAGACGGTGGCTGGCGGGGGCGGTTGCTGTGGTTGCGGTACGGCGCTGCCGTACCGCAACCCAGCCGTTGTCGTCCTCACCCTCAAGGAATGCCTCCAGCGGGGGCGCTCAGACTCTGGGATGGAAGGGATCCGTTCGCGAATGCCGGCCGGAGCGTGGCCAGTGACGAGGGCTCCCATCCCGCCCGCCTTCAGTCCAGGAAGAACCGAGCAGCCTATCTTCGTTTAAGGTTGCACCGACGTCACGTCGTCTTCGCTTGCCTATTCCTCACATTCCTGGCGGCGTTCATCTCGTAATGCCACTTTCCTCTTTGATGCCTCCTGCGAAGCAGCTGCTCCCAATCGGCAGGCGGGCCTTGACCCCTGATGTTGAACACACGAGACACTGGATCCTGCGGATCTGAGAACGGACAT
>BMWJ01000020.1 GCA_014651175.1 Streptomyces clavifer
CCTCACACCAACTACATTGGCACAAGCCGCATAACCCGTGTTCAGGATTCGGGGTCAAGGCCCCACCTCGATGTGGTGCTCCCCCTGGGCATTGAGCAGTCGGCCGTGGCCGTCGAGGCGTGCGTAGCGGCCGCTGCTGATCAGGTAGTTGATGATGGCCTGCAGCTGGGGTGGTCCGAGGATGAAGGATCCTGGTGAGAGGTGGTCGTAGACATTGACCGGCTCGGTGTGTCCGTCCGTTGTGGTGCCGGTGAGCGTGATGACGGTGAAGTTGGCCTGGCAGAACATCTTCCAGCGGAACCAGCGTCCGGGCAGGCGGGTGAAGCCGGTGATCATCCATGCGGCGAGGGCGAGGGTGAGGGCGCTCTGGGCAGCGGGCAGCACGAACTGGGGCATGGGTGCCAACCTCCGGGCGGGAAGGTCACCGCACCGGTCAACGCCTCCGACGGGGTGGCGGTCACCGGGACGCACGGTGAAAGGGTGGTGTGGCAGCACCGGTGAACCGGGCGGCCTGGGGGTCAGCGCTCGGGCTTGGGGGGCCGCTGCATCAGCGCGGCCGTGGCTTGACCAAGGCTGATCTTGTCGTGGAGCAGGTCCGACATCACTTCGGTGATGGGCATTTCGACGTCGTGGGCGCGGGCCAGGGCGAGGATCGCCTCAGCGCTCTTGACGCCCTCGGTGGTGGTGCGGGTGGCGGCAGTTGCCTGCTCGACGCTCATGCCTTGGCCGAGGTGGGTGCCGAAGGTGCGGTTGCGGGAGAGCGGGGAGGAGCAGGTGGCAACGAGGTCGCCGAGCCCGGCCAGGCCGGCGAGCGTGCCAGGGTGGGCGCCCATGGCGGCGGCGAGGCGGGTGGTTTCCGCGAGGCCGCGGGTGATGAGCATGGCGGAGGCGTTGTCGCCCAGGCCCATGCCGGAGGCGATGCCGACGGCGAGGGCGATGACGTTCTTCACTGCGCCGCCGAGCTCGCAGCCGGTCACATCGGTGCTGGTGTAGGGCCGGAAGTACGGGGTGTGGCAGGCCTGCTGAAGCCGGCGTGCGGTGTCCTCGTCGCGGCAGGCGACCGTCGCGGCGGCGGGCTGACCGGCCATGATCTCCCGGGCCAGGTTCGGGCCCGACAGCACCGCCATGCGTTCCTCACTGACGCCGGTCACCTCTGTGATGACCTGGCTCGCGCGCAGGCCGCTGCCCAGTTCGATGCCCTTCATCAGCGACATGATCACTGTGTCCGGTCCGATGAGCGGCGCCCATGCGGCAAGGCTGGTGCGCAGTGACTGGGCAGGGATGGACAGCACGAGGTAGTTCGCGCCGTCCAGTGCGGTGGCGGGGTCGGTGGTTGCCGTGAGGGTGGCGGGCAGTTCGATGTCGGGGAAGTAGCCGGGGTTGCGGTGCGTGGCGTTGATGCCGTCGGCGATCTCGCTACGGCGGGCGTGGACGGTGACGTCGGTGCCGGCATCGGCCATGATCTTGGCGACTGCGGTACCCCAGGACCCTGCTGAGAACACGGCCGCACGGCTTCGGGGCTGGCTCACTGCGGGGTCCTCTCGTCGGGCGTGTGCCTGCCGCCGTGGCGGTCGGGCCTGGCCATCCTATCGGCGGTACGGGCCTGATCAGGGGCGGTCGCGTGGCGGTACAGGGTCAGCAGGACGGCCCGTCGGCCGGGCAGTGCGGGCAGCATGTGTTCGGCCACCGCCAGCATGCTCCGCGCCGGTGCGTCCCCCAGCTCGCGACGCAGCTCGTCGGCGTGGGTGATCCAGAGGCTGTAGAGGCGCTCCCACATGGCGGGCTCGCCGGGGCGTTCGTCCACGTGCTCCACGATGAGTCCGGCTGCTGCGGCCTGCTCGACCCACGTGGGGGTGGCGTCTCGGCGCAGGGAGCGGGTCATCACGAGCCGGCCGCCCGGGGCCAGGACGCGGCCGAGCTCGGCCACCGCTTGGTCGCGGTCCCTCGTGCGGCCGAGAGCGTCGATGCAGACGATGCTGTGGGCGGCGGAGGTGGGCAGGGAGGTGTTCTGCAGGTCGGCGACGCGGAAGGTGGCGCGGGCAGTGTTGCTGCCGAGGAAGTGGGGGCGGCGGGCGGTGGCCTGGGTGACGGCGACCGGGGAGAGGTCGAAGCCGTCCAGGCGCAGGGCCAGGGCACGGGCCAGCCAGAGGCCGATGCCGCCGGTACCGCAGCCGGCATCGACGAGGAGCTCTCCCGGTCGCATGCTCAGCCGGCTGGTGATGAGTCCCAGCAGGGGCCAGTCGCAGGAGCTCGAAGCGCCGATCTCGAAGGGGTAGTCGGCGCCCATCGCCGCGGCGTACATCCGGGCGACAAGGTCGGTGCGGGCACGGGCGGTGTGGAAGGCGTCGTACTGGGCGGGACTCGGCAGCGCGGGGGCGGGTGCCGGGGGTGGGGTGGTGTTCATCGTGGCATCGACCTCCGGATCCGCGAGTGGGTGCCGGGGCACAGGACCTGCACGGCGTGGACCGGTGCGTCGAGGGCTGACAGCTCCAGGGCCACGGGTTCATACCCAGTGACTCCGGTGACCCTGCGGACCACGTCGGCTCGGCGCTCGGTGAAGGTCGGGGCAGGCGGGGCGAGTCGGCATGCAGCCTGTTTCCAGGGCACGAGGCCGGTGGCCTGCGGTGGATGGAACGGGGTGTCGAAGCTGGCGATGTCGCTGGGGAGGTCGTCGCGCGTTCCGGCAATGGCCGTCAGCCGCGATTGTGCGGCTTCTGTCAGCGCACGGAACAGGGCGATCGTGGGACTGCTGTGGCAGCCGCCGCCGGCGAAGACGACCGGGTGGTCCTCCGACCAGAGGTAGGCCACGCACACCGGCAGGCCGTACGGACCGTCCACGAGCGCCATCTCGAACATCATGCCTGCGGCCGTCAGCCGGTCGACCACCTCCTGGCTGTGCGGGTCGTCGACGGTTGCGGGGTCGATGAGGGTGCGGTTCCTGCCACCGTTGAGACCGTCCCGGTAGAGCACGTCGCGTTCCACCACCTCGTACAGGCCGTGCAGCAGGGCTTCGTCCCTGGTGTTCCCACACGCGAGGCCGGTGCTGGTCGCGCGAATCAGATCCGGGTTCCACTCGGGTCGCTGCGTCCGGCGGCGGACCACGTCGACCGGCACGAGGACCTCTTCCCCGCTGGCCAGGCCGATGCCCGGCGTCCAGTCCCACACCATCCTGGCTAGCGTATAGTTGGGGTGGAGATCGGTCAGTGGCAGGGCGGCCACTGGGCAGTTGGGGGCCACCTCTGTTGCCGGACCGCGGGCAGCAATGGGGAGCGGCTGCTCGGTGTGCCACAGCTCGATCCCCTCCATGACCGCGGAGAGTTTCGCGAGCAGGCTGGTGGCCCCCTTTCCCTGGGACGTGCTGAGGGTGTGGGAGGCGGGGCGGATCGCCGTCCAGACCGGGAGCCCGATGCAGTCCAGTCCGGTCAGGTCAGCGACGCGGGTGATGCCGTAGTGCGGCAGATGCCCGGCCACGGCCTCCCAGGTCTGCTCTGCGCTCCAGGCACGCACCGTGCCCGGCAGGACAACCATGTCGTCAGTGCGCATCAGTCGTCTCCCTCTTCGCGGTCGACTCGTTCATCTCGTCCAGGAGGCCGGGGACGAGGGGCTTGGCGGCCGCGACGGCGTGTGCCCCGCAAACCAGCCCGCGTGCGGAGGCCTCCGCGTCGAAGTACTGCTCGGGGCACTTCCACACCCGCAGCAGGAGCTGCCGGGTGAGGCCGTCGCGTACCGCTGCCGTGGAGAACCCGGGCCGTGTGCGGCGCGCCTGTTCGAGGACGGCGGCGTACCGGGCGACGGCTTGTCGGTCCTGTGGGGTCTCGCCGGCCAAAAGCAGGGCCGCAGTCTGCTTGTCGCGGAGGTCGATGCTTGGGTGGAACACGCGGTCGGCGGGCAAGGTGTTTCCGGCAACCTGGGCCAGCCGCACCGTCAGCGGCAGGCCCGGGCCGTGGGCGGGGTGCAGGGAGCGGTGTTGGCCGCCCACGTTTCCCGGAAGGCCGGATCGAAGACCTGCTGGTAGACGAGGCGGCCCTCGGTGGACAGGTGCAGTCCGTCGACCCTCTCGTGCGCCCAGTCGTTGGACCAGCGCCGGTAGTACGTGGTGTCCCACACAGCCCGTGTCGGCCGGGCACCGGCCGGGAGCGGCCTGCCGGAGAGGGCGGTCTGTACGGCGGCCAAGGCGTCAACGCGTTTGACGTCACCGAAGTGCGGATCCCGATCGATCTGTTCGGCCAGCCACCGTGCGAACGAGCTCTCGCCCTGCCAGCGGCTGACGGCCCGAACCGCGGCTGTGGTGCGCTGGGGGTAGTAGACCGCGCGCAGCGCCTCCAGCAGTTCGTGCGCCTGGGCGCTGTCGAGGATGCCGGCCTCCTGCGCCAGCCGGAGCACGCTGCGGAGGTTGACGAGCGGCCAGGTCAAGGCCTCCCACTGCCCGTCGGGAGCTTGGCCGACGGCTACTTCGTCGTCGGCGGTGATGTCGCCGCGGTGGTAGGCGGCGTAGACGGAGCCGACGCCGAGCATTCCGTACGGTGCGAGTTCGGCGGCCCGCAGCGCGCCGATGCTGGCCGCTCCGATGACGTGCACACCCCGGCCCATCGCGGCGAGGATTTCCTTATGCCGCAGGGCCGGGGCCTGGTGGTACATCCCGTCGATGAGTACGACGGTGTCGTCGTCGCGGATCGTGGCGTGGAACAGGTCCCCGTGCCGTGCCGGGGGCCAGCGCCGGATACCCGGTGCGGACAGCTGCGGTTCGGACCGTGACAGCGTCGGCCCGACGAATACGTGGATCACTGCGGTCTCCAGACGGCCGGTGCGAGAGAAACGCCCGCCTCTCACCCACGGCCCAGCTGGGCACGAGGAGAGGGGCGGGCATCCCCGGAGATCAGGACGCGGAAGGAGGGAGTGCTACTCCTCGTCCTCCACATCGACAGCGACCACCACGGGTCCGGTGAGCTCGTTGGTCTCGTCGGTCGACGCCGGGATGCTGGCGGCGGCAGTAGCGGACTTGGGCTCCATGGAGTACCTCCTGCGGAAGGCGGGTTCAGCGGCCGGTCGGCGCGCTGTTGGCAGTCGCCAGTGAAGCGGGAACCGGACCTGTGGATAAGCCCGCCGTGGGGGCCCGTCATGGGGGTAGCGTCTGTGCTCTCGTGCGAGCGAAGGGGGACTCGTGGACGACTTACGTCCGTCACCAGCGCAGATTCCAGACCGCTTGTTGAACGACCCGGTGTTCGCCCATGCCGCCCGGGTCCGTGACTTCACGACCGTCTTCTCCATGGCCCGCGAGCACGGTGTCAGCTTCTACCGGATCGGTGAAGCCGCCGGCATGAAGCCCGAGCGGGTCGCCAAGGTCGCCCGGGGGGAGGCGACGGTGACCACTCTGGACGCGACCGAGCGCATCGCGGACGCACTTCGGATTCCCGGTGCCTTTCTGGGGCTTGCTGCGCGACCCTGGGAATACAGCTCCCCAAGACCGCACCCGGAGGCCGACGATGGAGATGATCCGATGAACCGCCGCCAGGTCCTGCGTGGCGCCCTTGCAGCCGGTCTCACGACCACCGCCCTCACCGCACTGCGCGAGACCCGCCAGTCACTGGACCTCGCTCTGGCCGCTGATACGGCCCCGGCTGATCTGTCCGACCTCGAGGCAGCTGCCGAGGCCTACGGCTACGGTTACCACGGGCAGGTCCCGACCCGGTTCCTCGCCGATCTCGTCAGCGATTTCGCCGAGCTCCGGCCCCATCTCGACAGCCCCCAGCCGGTCGCCGCCCGCATCCGGGTCTGCCGCACCGCCGGGCAGATGGCGGGGATGATCGCGATCGTCCTGCACGACCTCGGCACCCGCAAAGAGGCCAGAAAGTGGTTCGCGACGGCCTCCAGGGCCGCCCAGGAATCCGGCGACCGCCAGCTGCACGCCTGGGTCCTGGCCCGCGAAGCGATGGTGCCGATCAACTACGGCGCCCCACAGGCCGCGGCACTGCTGGCCGAGCAGGCACGGCACGCCGCCGGAAGCCAGCCGACGGCGGCCGCGACTCTGGCAGCCGCAGTCGCCGCCCGCGCCTACGCCCTTTCCCACCAGCAAGACCAAGCCCACGAGGCGCTCACGGCCGCCGACGCCCTCATGGAACGCCTCGATGCCAGCGCTCGCGCCGACACATGGCTCACCCACAGCGAGCAGAAACACCACGTCCATCTGTCCCACGCACTCACCGCGCTCGGCGACACCCGGCGTGCCCGCGAAAGCCAGCAGAGGGCACTGGAGCTATCCGCGCCGACCAGCACCATGACCCGGGCGTTGCTCACCATCGACGCTGCCACCTGTACTCACCAGGACGGTGATACCGAGGAGGCCTGCCGGCGCATCGTCACGGTGCTGACCACTCTTCCCGATGCCTACCGCAGCGGCCTCGTGCGCCACCGCGCGACGGACCTCTACCACTCGATCCCCGGCCGGCGTCACCACGAGCGCGCCGTGCACGAGCTGCGCGATGTCTTGGCCGCCTGAGCCGAGACTCGAGCTCAGTTACCGGGACGGTGTCGCTCTGCCCTGAGCTGCGATGCGCCGTAGGTCGCACGCCTCATCACGGAACAATCTCGGTGTCTTCACTTTTCCCTCATGGCTCTGTTCACGAGAGAGGGCAGCGTTGTGACAGCTGTTCGGGAGGCCCCGAGCAGCGAGGGCGGCAGCGAAATGTTCACGGGTTTCGGTAGCAGTCGTTCATGATCTAGGTCTGCGTGGGAGTTGTCCGCGTAGTCGTAGAGGCGATGTCGTGCACGTTTCCGTAGGCGGGTCGACGAGCGGGCGCGCGACCACTCGGCGACCCGCACCAGCTCGACGATCTCGGCGTCCGAAGCGTCGACGCTCACAGCTCGAACCAGGGCCGGATACCGCGGCGGAGCAGTCTGCGCCAGGGGCAGACTGCCGTCGTCCGCTACTCACGCCTGCTGCTCAGGTTTGTGACTTGCTCTGGCGCCTCGGCCGTCTTGGGGCCATCCGCTCCGTTGTCGGCGGTGGCGGCAGAGGAGGCGGGCTCAGGGCGTCGCGGACGGCGGTCAGGATGTCCTCGGTGTCGGCGCCAAGCGCACGAGCGGTGGAGGTGAAGTCTCGGGCCAGAGTGTTGAGTTGGTCAGCATCGTGCGGGTACGGCTCGGGTGGGAGAGCCGCGACCCGGGTACCCGCGCCACGGCGAGTGCGGATCAGCTTGGCGGACTCGAGCTCGCGATAGGCGCGAGCCACGGTGCCCGGCGCTAGGCCGAGGTCGGCGGCGAGCTGGCGTACGGTCGGCAGGCGCTCGCCCTCGGTCAGCCGACCGGTGCGGATCAGCGCGGCCAATTGGGCGCGGATCTGCTCGTACGGGGGCGCCTGGCTGGTGGTGTCGACGCGGACGGCGGGGTCATGCATTGTGGGCTGCCTCGTCGTCGACCGCCCGGGGCGCAATCACGGTGAGAAGGGACCATCCAAAGGTGAAGAGACTGAGCAGGCCCAGGGGGCAAATCACCACGATGGTGGCGGCTCCCAGCTGGCCGGCGCAGCCCTTCTCCGTGAGCGCGACGAGGATCATCAGGACGACGAGCAGCACCTGACTCGACACCAGCAGCCCCCAGGCTCCGGTGATCGCCCACGCGCGGTCGCGGCGTTGCTGGTTGTTGCCCGGGCCGTGGGTAATGCGGCGCAGGGCCCAGACGCAGACGGGGGTTCCGACCGCGAGGGCGGCGAGCATCGGGCCGCTGTAGTACAGGCCGGGCCAGGGGCCGAGGTATGTGCGCATCCCGTCGCAGGTGACGGTGATGACATGTCCCGCTCTGCCTATCTGGTAGGGGTCGGAGGAGGCCGTGACCGCACCGATCACCAGCATGCTTCCGAGGGATGCCGCCTGCAGGAGAAGCAGGGGCGCCATGAGGGGCGGCACTTGGTTTCTGACCAGGCGCGGGGCGACACTCGCGGTGCGTACTGCTTCCTGTGGACGCAGGGTCAGGGCGTCGCCGAGCAGGACGCCGCCCACCGCGCACAGGCCGAAAGCGGTGATGGCGAACACGAGGGGCATCGTGATGTCGCCGCTCTCCATGGTGGTCAACTGCTGTGCGGCGACGATGCCGGTAGCCAGGCCGGACCAACGGGCGTAGTAGTCGGCGTGGTCGAGGAACCGGGACTGGAGCGGGACGGTGTCGAGCATAGAGAGATCCCCCCAGATCATCTTGTATTAAGTAGTGAGTACAAGATGCCCTGGTCGGCATCTTGTGTCAATTGCTCGATACAAGGCGTTGTAAAGGGAGCCGCTGACACAAGGGGAGTTGCCGCCGGCGCAAGGATGGGGACGCCCTACGGCCCGCTGGCCCTTCGCCCTGGCCGCGACCTTGTGCGTGGCACCGGCGGGCCCAACGGCGACGGAACCGTGATGCCGGGAAGCGGTCAGGGGCGGGTGTGTAGGCGACGATGGTGTCCTCGGAGGGGCCTTCGGCGAACACCTTGGGTGCCTCGTGCTCGGTGGCGTCCGCAGTCAGCTGCCAGCGCAGCTTCGTGGCCACCCGATCCCCCGCGTACCGACACCGTGCGTCCAGGGACGGCGGCAGCCACTCGGCCGGATCCTGATCCGATTCCTGACGGTTCGTACAGGCGGTCACTGCGACGAGCGAGGCCGCCGCGCCTTGATCGTTGGCGTACGCCTCACGGCGGACTGCCGTCCACGCGAGGCACCAGCTGGCAGGAAGCGTCATTCGAGAAGCGCGATATTCCCAAGCGGCTGCGGTGTGGCAGTGATTGAGGGGAAGCCGAGCTCAACAGCGTCACACTGCCTGAAGGGGGCAGTTCTGTAAGTGATCTACGGGAGCTGATCGAGTAGCGGCGCTGTCTCACGCGGTATGGGCCGGCCCTCGGCCTTCGACGGCCAGCGACGAACGGGTGCCGGGGCTCAGTCGGTGTCGACGCCGTGCGCGGCAAAGACGTCCGCCGCGTCTGGCACGGCCAGGACGCCGTCCTCCACGAAGGTGACCTCCCGCAGGTTGGGCAGCAGGGCGATGTCGTCGAGCGAGCGGACGTCGAACAGGTCGTCCTCTCCGTCCCAGGCAGGGGCGCAGTGCCGGAAGACGTCCGCTCCGGCGTCGAAGCACAACTCCTCGACGTGGGCGAGCAGCTCGGCCGGGATCTCCAAGGTCTCGAAATGGGTCCGGGACTCCGGAAGCACCTCCGCGTGAAGGCCGTTTTCCAGGACGTAGGAGGCAGGGTCACCGATCCCTCGCTCGGCCAGCCGTGTGGGCAGGTCGTAGACCGGGAGGAGGGGCTCGGGGCCGTACATGAGCTCCTCGATGACGAGAAGTTTGAGATTGAAGTCGCGGAACTGGCTCATAGAACATGAGTACCACGGAGGTACGACACAGATCCGAGCCCTTGGCCCTGGCCGGGCTCAGTGCGGTGGCGGCGGAGCGGGCCGGGTAGCCCGGTCGGAGGCGCGCTGGCCGTGGCTGTCTTCGGCGCCCTGATCTCGGCCCCTGCCGGCTTCGGGCACGGCCTGCGGACCAGTCTCGCTCTGACCGCTACTGTCGCAACACTCACCGCGACCTGGCTGGAGTTTGTAGCAGGTTCCGTCCCGGAGCGTCGCGAAACGAACGTCGGCGCGTTGACGGGCGAGACGGAGCAGGACCTGGGTGGTTCTCCGTCCCGAGCTACAGTTCCAACCGCGCGACCCCTCCCGTCTCAAGGGCCACCCACAGAGCGCCGTCGGAACCTATGGTGATGCCGTGCGGCTCGGACGACGGTGACGGCAGGCTGTACTCGGCGATCTCGCCGCCATCGGTGATGTGGCCAATGCGGTTGGCTCCCCATTCGGTGAACCAGCAGTCCCCAGTGGACGCCGCGACGATGGCGTGGGGTTTGGCCGTGCGGTCAGGGAGCGGGAACTCCTTGATCCCGCCGTCCACCGAGATCCTGCCGATCTGGCCCGCTGCGATCTCAACGAACCACAAGGCGGCGCCGTCACTGGTGATGCCCACGGGTGCGGCGCTGGGGGTGGGGAGTGGGTGTATGACGATATCCCCATGGACAGTGATGCGGCCGATTGCGTTCGCCTGGTTGAGGGTGAACCACAGGGCACCATCAGGGCCTGCGGTGATTGCCGAGGGATAGGCGCCCTTACGGGGAAGGGCGAACTCGGTGATCTCTCCCTTGCAGGTGATGCGGCCGATGCGGTCGGTGTTCATCTCCGTGAACCACACCGCACCGTCTGGACCGGCAGTGATGCCGAAGGGTCCGCTGTCGGGCGTCGGAGTGGGGAAGGACTCTCTTTCGCCGTCGGCGGTGACGCGGCCGATCCGGTGGTCCTTGGACCGGGTGAACCACAGTGCTCCGTCGGGCCCGGGAGTAATGACCGTAGGGCGACACTCAGACGAGTCCAGGGGGTATTCGTTGAGTTCGCCGTCGAGGGTGAGACGCGCGATGCGGCCACTGTGCGCGAGGGTGAGCCACAGCGCACCGTCAGGTCCGGCCGCGATGCCGTAAGGCCCCGCACCCTTGTCCGCCACGGAGATCTCCCTGGTGGCCGGGGCATCAGAATGGTGCACAGCAACTCCTTGCAGGGGTGGTGGGGTGAGGATCAATCGACATTCCTGGTCGATGTCGCAGCTCGGTCTCGCACCAGGTTGAGGATGATCGCAGCGAGGTCAGCGGGCCGGGTCATGGGGACGTTGTGGTTCGAGCTGATGTCGATCAGCCGGCGGCCAGGGACGGCATCGACGACAGCACGCACCTCGTCGCGCCGGGAGGCGTAAAAGCCATCCTCGGCCAGCACGATCGTCATCGGACAGGTGACGCGGGCGTACACATCGACGGCTGGGAAGACTTCTGCGTCGGGCTCCACGGCAGTGACAGTCGCGACCTCCTCGATGGCGGGCCGCCGTACCCACCAGTGGCCGCAGCGCATGAAGGAGCGCCGCGTAACTTCCTCGACAAGTCCGGGCCGTGCTCCGGCGTTGAGCCAGTCGCCTCCGGCCTCCCGCACGCACTGCTCGACATAGGCGTGCATCTGGTCGTCATCGGCTTTCCAGCCGTAGCGGAACATCGTCCGTAAGCGGTCCGCCGCCTCGGTAGTCCGCACGTCAGCATGCTCGGCGATTGACGCGTTACGGTCATCGAGCACTATGCCGTCCACGATGCAGAGGGCGGCCGGTTCCACAAGTCCACAGGCAGTGGCGGCCGTCACCGCGTACCCGCCGGTGGAATGGCCGACCAGCAACGGGGCGGTCCCAGGCCAGCGCGGTGACGACGCTGTCGACGTCTCGCCAGTACTGCTCGGGATTGGTGGAGTCGAGCCGGGTCTGCCCATGGCCACGCAGGTCGAGGGCAATCGGATGGCACTCGCTCACCAGCTGGGACGCCACATCCGTCCAGGCCGCAGCGTTGTGTCCGCTGCCGTGGACAAGCAGCACGCCCTCACCGTGACCGCCGAAGTCCACACCGGATAGGACCCCATCCACGACGGGGAGTTCGATCTCTGTTCCGGTCACCACCGCACCCTGCCTGTGAGAAGACAGCCAGTGCAACTGCTTTTCTCACTGGGAGTCAGGGCGGGGTGAGGATTCCTTGAGACCGCGCCGGCGAGCGGACAACGCAACTGTCGCAGTAAATTCCGGATTTACTGCGGCGGAGCCCCTGCGGTGATCACCGCGACCTGCGGCGGGGCGCTCCGGCCGCCGCGGCGAGTCGTACTGCGGCAGGGCTGGAAGGGCGGGACAGATGTGACGATCGAACCAGTGACCGAGTCCGGGAGTGGTGGCACGCTTCGGCTGCCGCGCGCCCGGGTGGTGCCCCTGTCCACCGCTCCGGCGTCGTACACCGCGGCGGTCGAGCGCTACCTCACCGGCGCGGGCGTCGCGAAGTCCTCCGCCCGGATCTACCGGATCTCGCTGACGACGTGGGGGGTGGATGCTCGCCGGCGAGGCGGCCCCGACCGGCCCGGCCCGCCGGGGCGCCAACTCGCCCGTCTTCCCCGTCGCTGCAATCGACGACCCGGCGCTTCCGGAGGTGCTGGCCGAGCTGGCGGCGGCGCGTGCGGACGAGATGGACGCCGACACCATCAACTGGGAGCTGTCCATCGCCCGCAAGGCGATCGGCTGGTGGCAGCGCCAGGGCTGGATCGAAGGCGATCCGACGGTCGGTCGGCATCGAGCGGCGGCCGGCACCGCCGGACCGCACCAAGGCCCTGGCCGAGAACCAGATCGCCGCCCTGTGGCGCCTGGACGTCGCCCTGCGGGAGAAGACGCAGTGGAAGATGCTCTACGAGTCCGCCGCACGGGCCGATGAAGGGCTGTGCCTGAACGTGGAAGACCTGTACCCAGAGGACAAGCGTGGCAAGATCACCGCCAAGGGCGGGGCGACGGAATGGATTCACTGGCAGTCCGGCACTGCCCATCCTGCCCCGTCTGATCGGCCGCCGTACCCGCGGCCCGCTGTTCCTCACCGACCGCAAGGCCACGGCCGGGACGCCGACGTTGGACGTGTGCCCGGAGACCGGCCGTGCCCGGCTCTCCTACCGGCGGGCTGAGGAGATCTTCGAGGAGAACACCCGGCTGCTGGCCAACCCGCTCGCCCCACCCGAGGACATCGAGGACCTGGACGGGTCGACGCTCCACCGGCTACGTCACAGTGCTCTGACACACGACGCGGAGGACGGCACCTCCACCCGGTGTTACTGGCCTGCTACCGCCGCGCCTCCGTCCGCTCCCTGGAACGGTACGCCCGCCCCGGCGTTGGCTCGGTCGCCCGACACGTCGCCGAACGCGATCCCGCTGCACGCCGCCGGACGTGACCCCCGCCGTTTGCGGCTGGTGACTACATTCTTACCGGCACCCCATGTTGCCCCGCAGCCGGATAGGGGCGGGGCTGATGGTGTACCCCCGGAGCCGACCGCGGGTACTGCTCGTTCGAGCCGCACTGTCAGGGGCTGGCCCCTGCCCGCCACGCCGGGGCGGGCCCCTTCCTACGCAAGGGCGGCTGCGGCCGGTAGACCGGGCGAACCAGAGAAAAGAAGGCAGGCGGATGGACAAGGACACAACCGGAGCGGCAACGGACTTGCCCGTGCGGCTGCTGCTCGTCTCGGACACCCATGTGCCCCTGCGCGCCAGGGAGCTCCCCGATGAACTTCTGCGCGAGACGGACCGGGCGGACGTCGTCGTCCATGCCGGGGACTGGGTCGACGTGGCCACCCTGAACCTGCTGGAGGCGCGTGCGCGACGCCTGGTGGGGGTGTACGGCAACAACGACGGTCCGGAACTCCGGGCCCGGTTGCCGGAGATGGCCCGTGTCCGCCTGGGAGGCCTGCGGTTGGGCGTCGTCCACGAGACGGGGGCGGCCCGCGGGCGGGAGACGCGCTGTGCTCAGTCCTACCCGGACCTTGACGTCCTCGTTTTCGGACACAGCCACATCCCTTGGGACACCGTGGCGCCGGGCGGGCTGCGCCTGCTGAACCCGGGGTCGCCGACCGACCGCAGACGGCAGCCGTACTGCACGTACATGACATGCACGGTGGCGGACGGGGTGCTGGGTGAGGTCGCCCTGCACCGGCTGCCGAGGCGCTGACCACTCCCCCGGGCCGGGAGGGTCAGACCATGTGGGCGTCCGCCCCCTCTGGTGAGAACGTCGCAACCTGACCGCGGCCGCAGTGCACACCCCGGTCCCCGGTGCCGCGCCGGCCACGGCGTCCAAGAAGGCGCTCAGCTGACTTCATCACACGGTAGTCGTCGTAGTGCACGGGCAGCGAGAACTGCGGGCAAACGGCGGGCGATCTCGTCGGCACCCCTCGAAGGGGCTGTCGCCTGAGACGTTGGACGCGCAGCCGCACCTGTCGCCGCAGCCTCGAACTCGAGCGTGCTTCACGTGACCCGCGGCAGAACCGGCCGCGCATCATCGCAGTCAGGCGAACCTGGCGGCCAACCTTGGCCGCAACGGCGCAGCACAGCCCGCAGTCCGCGCGGGCGGCGGTCCCGGCGACGCGGTGCGCCGTGGGACCGCCGTGAGGAGCGCGACAGGACGCGCCACGGCAGCGTGGTCTGCACCTGCGATCTCATCAAGCAGTACGGACCGAGCTCCGAGCTTGACGGCTACTGGCTTCCGGCTACGACCGGACCCCGGGCCCGTACAGGGGCCGTGGTCTCGCACAGAGTCTGTCGGAGGAGGCAGCGCGCCATGGCGCGTGACGACGGTGGTGTGCAGGCAGCTATTGGCCGCGGCAGGTTCTGAGATAGCTGAGGAACGATGCCTGCAGCCCGGTCACGTGCGTTTCGTGCATGAGTGCGCTGGTGACGGAGCCGTTGCGTGCGGTGAGGTGGTGGAGGAACGTGGCCGCGTTCTTCGCGAGGTTCTGGTAGACCGCAATGTCTCCGAGGAGCTCCCGGTCGTTGAAGGTCACGTGAAGCTTGGTAGCTGGCAGAGTGTCACCCATGGCTTGCAGAAGGGCGAAGGCCTGGCTGTCCTCGTTGATGATGCCGGGGCTGCCCGCGCCAATGCTGTCGAAGAAGGTGCTGTTGGTGAGCCAGGCGTAGAGACTGAAGAGTCCGCCGTAGGAGTAGCCGAAGAGGCCGTGACCGCTCGGGGCGGTGCCGTAGTCGCGTTCGATCCGCGGGTGCAGGTCGTCGGTGATGAAGTTCAGGAACATATCCCCGCGGCTGTCGCGCAGTTCAGCGAGGTAGGCGTCGGCTTGCTCTCGTGTCATCGTGCCAGTTTCGATCCCCATCTCGACGGCATCGATGAACTCCTTCGCGATGGGTTCGCCGGGGGGAACGAGGTCGCGGTTGCGCAGGCGTTCCCAGTGCTCTGCCTCCTCGCCCGCGTAGCCCACGCTGACCTGGACGTAGGGCTGGATCGACTGCATGGGGTCGAGTTGCGTGACGATGAGTGGGGCGGTCATGCCCACGGTCCAGTTGCCGTCGAGGACGTACACGACAGGTGCTTGGGCCGTGGCGGGGTCGTAGTTCGGTGGCGTGGTGACCCAGATGCCGTAGTCGTGCCCACCGCTGGAGCGCATCTCGAAGTAGTCGGTGTGGGCGAGGCAGCCTTGCCACATGGTGCTCATATGGGGTCCTTCACGGTGGGGCCGGCCTGGGTGACGAGGACGGCGTCGGCGGGGGCGAGAGCGGATTCGGGTCTTTGGGGAGGTTGCCGTTCCACAGAACGGGGTCTGCCTGCGCGCCGTGCTGGGGGCGCCGAGCTGGGGCATGCGGCCGTTCTCGACAGCGTCATCGAGGTTGCCGGGACCGCGCCCCGATCCATCGACGGATGCAGCTCGATTGGCTGAGCAGGCCTCATGGTCGATCCTCCGCCGTTGCGAGCTGACTGCGATCATGTGCGAAGCAGCACGGGACCGCGTATCATTCTTTTCCAATGGAAAAACTATAGGAGTGATTCTGTCAACTTCAGACCCCAAGGGCAGCGCGCCGCGCGAGCGGCTCCTGGCACGGCTTCTCGACGCCTTCAGCGGAACCCTCCCCCCGCCGGAGATGTCGCTCCGTGGGATCGCCGCCCGGGCCGAGACCAGCCACGCCCTGCTGCGCTACCACTTCGGGTCGCTCTCGGGCACCCTGGCAGCCATGCTCACGGCGCAGCGGTTCCGTGACAACGAGACGCTTCTGCAGGCAGCCCAGCAGGGCACCTTCGACGATTTCGTCGCGGCGATCTGGCGTACGTACACCCGGCCGGAACAGCTGTCGCGCGTCCGGGGCTTCTTCCACGTCGTCGGACTGGCCGCGTACGAACCTGAGAAATTCCGTGAATTCGTGGAGTCGATCGACGACCTCACCGTGATGCTGTCCTCACTTGCGGAACGCGAAGGGCTCGACACGAAGGAAGCGAGGAATGTGGCCACCGTCACCGTCGCCGCGATGCGCGGCCTCCTTCTGCAGGAGGTCCTGACTCCCGGAACCCGCCCGGAGGATGCGGTCACCTTGATCCTGCGCATGAAAAGGGGCCGGCCCGATCCGCGATCACATCCGGAGCGTCCGGAGCGTTAAGGGCGTACAGATCATTGACTTGGCTTCTTGATCTTTCATAAGGGCAGGTCAGAAGCGAGGAACGTCGTGATGTCGGCTGGTGTGCGGAAGCGGGCGGTGGAGGCGCCGAGACGGGGGCCGTGTGCTTCGAGGAGTAGGCAAATTTCCTGATTCGCTCGGCAGATGATCACGGCGGAGACGCCGAACAGTTGACCCAAGAGGTCCATGGTGGCGAGTTTGCGCAGGTGGAGCACGGTGGCGGCACCTGTGCCCGGTGCGACGAGAGGCTCGTGCCCACGACGTGCGCGGAGCACGTCCTCGCGTTGAGCCTCCAAACGAACGCATCAGCGTCCTGTTCGCGATGCTCCGCGACGGCACCCTCTACAACCCCGAGCCCTCCACCGTCACCCTCGCAGCATGAGCACGACCAACAACCCCAGAACCGACGGCACCGTCTTGACTACCGACATAGAGGCACCCGAAGAATCTCCGAGACGCCTTCCCTCCGCTCCTCGATCCCCAGGGCATGGACGAAGACGTCCTCGCCGAGGCCGCCGCCGAAGCGCGGGCCTTCGGCGCCGGCCCGGCGGCCGCCGTCGACGAGCTGGTGCGCGGCCTGCTCGGGCAGTTGGCCGACTGGCAGCAGTCGATCGGCGAGCTGGGTTGCGCGCTCACCACGGCAACTGAAGGCCGACCGCTACCCGGCTGGTCCACCGACGCCGGCCGCACCGAGGACATCGGGGGGCGCCAGGCCCGCACCACGCTGCTGGAGGCCGTCGCACGCCACCATCACGCTCGCCTGCTCGCCTGCTCGCCGCCATCGTCGAGCTCGACGATGCGCTGGAGCTCGTAGCTACCCGTAACGGGCGCTTCAGGGGCGGTCATCCCAGAAGGCTGCGCGGTCAGTGCCGGCCGCCGCCGATGCGGCGGCCGTCTGCCAGTGCGGTAAGCGGGCCGAACACGCGGGTAACCGGGCCTCACGTCAGAATCTCTCCACAGCGGGCCGGGAACTCCTTGGGGTTGAACTCGGGCATGGTCCAGGTGCCAGTGCCCGTCACCGTCGACCACAGTCGGCGGGACCAGTATGGGCATGCGCCGACTTCTACGGGCGGGGGCTGACAATCGCGTCGACTGCGTCCAGGGCCAGCTGCCATGGGAACGGCAGCTTCTCGCCCGGCTGGTTCGGGACGAAGCCGCCCTCGCCGTAGAGCACCTCGATGCCCATCGACCGCAGGGCATCCACCGACCAGTGGAACTGCGGGTGCTGCGCATAGGCGGCGTTGACGCACGGCATCGCCACCGTCGGAATCTCCTTGCCGATCGCCTCCGCGACGACGCCTACGACGAACCTGTCCGTGAGTCCCAGCGCCCAGTGATTGACCGAGTTGAACGTGGCAGGAGCGAACAGGATCACGTCCGCCGGTGGCCATGCGTCCGGCTGTCCCGGCAGCTTGTAGTTCAACCGCACCGGGTGCCCGGTGAGCTCCTCCAGGGCAGGCAAATCGGCCTCCAGCCACTTGGCGGCGGAGGGCGTCAACCCCAAGCACACATCCCATCCCCGCGACTGGGCTTGCTTGATGACGCCAGAAATCTCAAGGACCGGAGGAGCAGCAGAACCGAACAGATACAGAGTCGCCATGGGCCCAGTCGACCACAGCCAACCGCCCCCGATGTGCGTGGAATCGGGGGCTATGCAGGCTCCGGCGCGCGGAGGCGGCGGTACCGTTCCAGATGACGAGTCAGGAACGGAGACCAGTATGCGCAGACTGGACGACGACCACACAGGCACCCGCATCAAGGAGCAGCGGAAACTCGCCCGCCTCACACAGCGGCAGTTGGCGGACCGGCTCCCGTACTCCTACAGCCTCCTCAACCAGGTCGAGTGCGCCGCCAAGCCGGCGAATCTCGACTTCGTGGCGGCCGTTGCCAGAGCCCTGCGGGTCGACGTCACCGTACTGACGGGACAGCCCTACGTGACCGAACTGCAGCAGGACTGCCTCGCCGGACTCGTCCGCCCTATCAGGGAGGCACTCGACCTGTACGACCTGGGGGCCGACGACGCGATCGAGGAGAAGCCGGCCGCCCAGCTGGTGGCCAGCGCCGAGTACCTGTGCGCGCAGGTGCGGGCAACGCATCTCCGGAACGCGGCCCGACTGCTGCCCGTGACAATCGCGGACCTGACGACCGCGGCATGGCGGACCCAGTCGACGGAGCTGTGGCAGGCCCTGGCCTCGACGTACCGGACCGCCCACGACGTCTCGGTGAAGCTCGGCTACTACGACCTGTCTAGCGTCGCCCTGGACCGCATGGACTGGGCCGCGCACCGGGCATCCGACCCGTGCCTCTCCGCGATCCGCCAGTACATGCGGGCGCTCGTCTATTTCCGGGAGGGCGAGTACACCATCGGGCAGCGCCTCGTCGCCGCTGGCCACTGCATCGTCGGCGCCGCCGAGCAGACCCGGGAGGCCGTCGCGGTCACCGGGCAGCTGCACCTCGGGGCGTCCGTCATCGGCGCCCGAGCCGAGGACCAGGCCGCGGTCGACACCCACATCGCCGAAGCAAAGCGGTGCGCCGCACAAACCGGAGACGCCTCCGAGATTCACTGGCTGTCCTTTGGACCGACGAACGTCGCCCTGCACCGCATGTCCGCGGCGGTCGAGATGCGGCAGTACGACGAGGCGCTCGACCAGGCCCGGCAGATCAGCTTGCCGCCGGCCCTCGCGACGTCGAGGCGCGCGCACTTCCTCATCGACAAGGCCCGGTCCGAGATGGAGACCGGCCGCACCGAGGCGGCGCTCGGCAGCATCGTCGAAGCCCGCCACGCCGCCCCGGAGCAGACCCGCTACCACCCTGGCGCCCGGGAGACCATCAAGGGCCTGGTCCACACTTCCCGGCGCACCCCGGACTCTCTCGGCCACATGGCTGCCTGGATCGGTCTGTAATTGCATGTTCACGCTCTGACCTGGCCACGCTCACGGATCTGTGAGCGTTACGTCCTTCCCCGCGGGTCACCCTGGTCTCGTACCTGATCAACGACGAGCCGAGGACGACGTGACCGTGAGGAACTTACCGCCAGTCGCCGAGTTGACGAGGCAGCAGCAGCGCGGATGAGCAGGGCGCGACGAGCCCGGTCGCTATCCGCGGCCGCCGCGTCCGCAACTGGCCGTATGAGGCCAGTGAAACCGTAGCCGGCCGCGCGGGGCGCGTAGCCGAGGACGCCGTGACCCGGTGGGGATACAAGGTCACGGGGCATCAGGTTCAGGCGGTAGTGGAGCTTCTGTTCCGTGCGGCGGCGGAGGACGGAGGCCGACGGCTTTCCGTGCACTTGGCGGATGACGAGGATCGTGGCCAGGTTCTCATGCTCGTGATCAGCCACCTGCAGGGCATGCCTGCCGGCGACGACGACCAAGTCCTGAGGGAAGCGCAGCATATGCGTGCGCTGGCCTCTCTCGGGCCCCGCGACGTGGGTGTCGAGACCACAAGCGAGAGTCGGCGTTGGTGGGCCGGGCTCGATCTGCCTCGTCCTGGCGTCCCGTGTTCACTGGGCAGCATGCCAGCTCGGACGATCTCCCGAGGGCCCCGAAAGATGGAACGGCCCCCCGTCAGCCCCTAATCCCAGGCCTGCTAGGGCGTATCCACTTCGGTACCTCTCGTTCCTGCTGCTTCGTCCTGGCGACGGGCACCTTGCTGAACGGGTCTCGCCGCGCGTCCCGGGCCGGACCTACGTACACCTTTCGCGAAATCGGTGACCCCTTGACCCTGCCGCCGTGAGCGACCTTCACGCTTGGGGCGATCTCGGACGGCGGAACAGCGTCAGGATTGGGCCGTGGTGATCGCACTGATAAGCGCCCATGCCGAGTGCTTATTCGACGATCCAGACCGGCACGGCAACCACCTGTGGCACACGGATCTGCTGACCCGAGCAGGACGGATTGCAGAACTTGCGGAGCGCGCCGTCACGGGTAAGCACGCAGGTCGAAGACTTAACAGATCGCTTCGAGAGCTGGCTATGGAGTCGGTGTTGCGTGACCGCGCCGAAGGCGGTGACCATGACGCCCCCTACGTCTCTGTTCGACTGATGCAAGAAGCCGAGAAGATGGTCCAAGCTAATGCAGGTAGGCGCCAGTTGGCTGGCACGCCGATGCCGACGTGCCCGTAGGGTGGTCTAATGTTCGATCGCCTGGAGATCAAGGTGTTGCCACCGGGGACCCGGTTCCCTGCTCAGTTGCGGTTCTTGGTCAACGGCGAGGACGTGGTCGAGGAAGCGGTCGGCGAAGGTGGCCACGGGCCATACGCGGCCGATGCGTTGCAAGCCGGCTGCCCCAGCTCTCTTCGGGCGACCGGCGAAGCACGGCGTCTGGAGCTGGGGGAACCGGACTGCACCGGTGGCTGCTGCGGATCTCTGACAGTGGTCGTCCAGCGGGTCGGGGAGATCGTGCGTTGGTCGGACTGGGAAGTCCCGTGGGCTGCGCACGCCCCCATGCCCCGCCCTCCGTCGGAGCTCCACTTCGACGCGTGTCAGTACGACGCCGAAGTGACTCGCGCTGAGTCGGACCACGGTTGGCAGGTGCACTCGTAGCCCATCGCGTGGTCGATGCGCTCCCGCCGCGTGAAGCTGGGCCGCCGGCCGAGTGGCTGATCCGTCACTGAGGCATGAAGATCATCTGCCGGGACCCCGCCGGTGCCATACGCCGAGGCTGGCAGGCGCAGGTCCCCCAACGCCCTGCAGGTCGCTGACCGGTTCCAGCTGTGGCAGGGCCTCGGCCGGCCGTGGAGACCTGCGTCGCCGCCCGCCGCGACTGCCTACGCAGCCGTCGCCCAGCGGAAAACTACTGGAGTCAGTCAGTCCGGGACCCTGTCGACCGCAGGACGACTGCGAACCTGCTGGACTGTGGGCCGAGCGCAAGAAGGCCGCACACGCGCTGGTCCACGTGCATCAGTAACCCTCCGTAGTCCTTACCCAAGACCTGCACCAGGATCGCGTTCCCGCACCACACTGATCCCAGTCGGTGAACGAGGCTGTCGGGCGGTATCTCAACCGACCAGGGCAAGTGCTGCGATGGCGATCAGATAGGGGACCGGGATGACGAGCATCCCAAGCAGCCACGGTCGGACCCGACGTCCATAGGCCGCGGGGAAAAGCACATCAACTGCGACGACCAGCAACACACCAAGCCCGCCGAAAATAACGACGCCGCCCCTGGCCCACCTGGCCCCTTCGATGACGTCGAAACTGCCGCAGTGACTTTGGAACCCTGTGTTGTTGAACGCGCAAGAGCGGAACTCAGTCAGCAGCAACCATGCAGAGTAAAAGGGCACCATGGCGGGCAACCCGATGATGAAGTTCACCCATACCGGCACCAGTTGCCTCCACCACGACGGGCCCTCAGACCTCAACGTGACGTTGCTCCCTAACGCAGCCAACCCTATGTCCCCCATGGCCGCAGGGTACCTGAGCGGGCAATCAGGGTCCTCCGATCAAACCACGAGCCGTACGGACTGAACGAATCCCGCAGGATCCACGGCGGGTGCCGGGAAACGCCTCACAAAGATCCAGAGAGATCCCTACGGACCAGCCGGATCCGAACTACTCCCGCAAACTACCCTGCTTCGGTGACGCTCTGCGAAGGCTCCCCAAGATCCGTGCCATAACCCCTCTTGTGAACAGAGCCACGGGACCATGCCCGCAGGCGCGGGGAGCACATCTCGGGACCGAGCGTTCTCCTGCGGTGACACGTTCAACACGCCGGCTATCCGGCCGCACGGTGGCGACAACTGCGTCGATGCCCACGTCGTTCAGCGTTTCCATGCCGGTGCGGACGTCCTCTCGGTGGTGGAGGCGGGCAGACGTGGAGATGGCTGGACTGGGACCGGCCAGTGCCGACTGGATCTCTCCGATTCTCGCTCCGGCATGCACGGACTGGTTGCGTGCCCTGCACGCCCGGGGCGCGGTGCTGGCGGGCGTATGCACCAGTTCGCTCGTGTTCGCCGCAGCCGGTCTTCCCGCTGCCTGGCGGGCAGTCATCCGCTCCTCAGTGTTCGGTCGTCCTGGCCAGGCGGGCTTCGTCCTTCTTCGTACTATCGCCGGCCGGTGCCGGTCTGCCGCCGCCCGTTATGGGCCGGGCTGCGTAAGTGATGCGGATGACGCCGTCCGCGTGGCGTTCAGTGGTGGCGTGGACGCCGAAGACGTCGGCGAGAAGGTCCGGAGTGAGTACTTCCAGGACAGGTCCGGCCGCCGCCACGGCCCCGTCATTCAGGATGACCAGGTGGTCGCAGAGCCGGGCGGCGAGGTCGAGGTCGTGCAGGACGGCGAGGGTGGTGACCCCAGTCGCGCGGATCAGGTCGAGGAGTTCGAACCGGGCCCTGATGTCGAGGTGGTTGGTGAGCTCGTCCAGCACGAGGAGCTGAGGCTCTTGGGCCAGTGCCCGGGCCAGCAGGACGCGTTGTCGTTCGCCACCGGACAGCGAGGCGTAGTCGCGACCTGCGAAGGGGCGTACGCCGCAACGGTCGATCGCCTCGGAAATGGCGTCGTGGTCTTGGGGTCCGTCGCGGCCGAGCAGCCCGTGGTGCGGGGCGCGGCCGAGGGCGACGATCTCGGTGACGGTCAGGCCGGTGGTGTTGCCGCCGGTGTCCTGGAGGACGGCGGCGGTACGGCGGGCTGCGGCGCGCGGGGACAGTTCCCACACGTCGTCCCCGCCCACCCGCACCACCCCGTCCGCCGGACGTAGTGAACGGTAGACGGTCCGCAAGAGGGTGGATTTGCCGCTGCCGTTGGGGCCGACGAGGCCGACGATGTCGCCCTTTCGGACCTGGAGGCTCACGTCTCGCAGTATCACGTTGTGGTCCAGGGTGACGTGGAGATGGTCCACGGTGAGTTTCATGCTCAGTCCAGGCCCTTGTTGCGGCGCAGCAGCCACAGGAAGAAGGGAGCGCCGAGCAGAGCGGTGAGAATGCCGAGCGGCAGTTCGTTGGGGCGGATGAGAGTGCGGGAGAGGAGGTCGACGAGGACGAGGTAGACGGCTCCGAGGAGCGCGGTCAGCGGGAGGAGCCGACGGTGGTCGGCGCCGACGGTGAGGCGTACGAGGTGGGGGATCATCAGGCCGACGAAGCCGATGCCGCCGGCCACCGCGATGACCGAGCCGGTGAGCAGCGCGGTGATGACGAGCAGGACGGCGCGCAAACGGTTGACGTCCACGCCGAGTGCGGTGGCGGATTCGTCGCCTGCGAGGACTGCGTTGAGTTGCCGGCCGAAGAGGCCGAGCAGGGCGGTGCAGGTCAGGACGATCGTCGCGACGACGGGTAGTTGGTTCCACTGGGCTCCGGCAACGCTGCCGAGCATCCAGAACATGACGGTGCGCAGCTCGGTGGGGGTGGCCCAGAGCTGGACGAAGCTGGTCGCGGAGAGCAGGACGTAGCCGACCGCCACGCCCGCGAGGACGAGGCGGGTGGGTGCCAGTCGTCCTCGGCGGCGGCCGAGGGCGAAGACCACCGCCCCGGTGGCGAGAGCACCCAGGAAGGCCGCCCCCGCCACCCCCACGCCCCCGATGCCGATCCCGCCCAGGGTGATGACCAGGACCGCTCCGAAAGAGGCCCCGTAGGAGAAGCCGAGCACGGTCGGGTCGGCCAGCGGGTTGGTGACGAGGGTCTGCAGGACTGCACCGGCCACCGCCAGTCCGGCTCCGGCGAGGGCCGCGAGCAGGACGCGGGGTGTGCGGAAGTTCCACACGATCTGGTCCAGTGCTGGGTCGTCCGTGGCCCCCTGCCCCGTGATGTGGTGGGCCACGATGGTCCAGACGTCGGCGACCGGTATGGTCACCGCGCCGATGCTGATCGCTGTGATCATGGCGGCGATCAGCGCGGCGAGCAGGACGGCGACGCCGAGAGAGAGCCGAAGTCCGGTCAGAGCGCGTCGGGGTGGAGCGTCTTGGCGATCTTCTCCACGGCCACGTCGTTGCTGGGGCCGAGGTAGATCGAGTCGGACAGCACCACGTACGCCTCGTTCTTCGCGGCCGTCCACTGGGGGAACTCCTTGAGCAGTTTCTTGGCGTAGGCCCCCGGATCGGGGTCGTTGTAACTGATGACGACGAGGGCGTCCACGTCGGCGGCGGCGACCTTCTCCTTGCTGAGGTCGGCGAAGGAGCCCTTGGCGGCATTCTCGAAGGCGTTGGTGCCCCCGGCGTTTGCGAGGATGTCGTTGTAGATGCCCTTGGCGACGACGGAGCTGAAGTCGTTGCCGCCCATGGTCATGTTGGAGAAGAGCACCATGACCTTGGGCTTCTTCTCGCCCTTGACCTTCTCCGCGACCTGGGCGATTCGCTTGTCGGAATCGGCGATCAGCTTCTCGGCGCGGTCGCTGACGCCGAAGACCTTGCCCATGTCGCGCAGCAGGGTCCGGCTGTCCTCCATGGTCATTCCGGAGGTGTCCTGGTCGCAGCCCTGCGGGGAGATGTAGCTGTTGGCGCCGACCTGCTTGAGCTGGTCGCGGGTGGCGAAGCCGTTCTTGGCGTCGAAA
Organism: Streptomyces clavifer; assembly: GCA_014651175.1. Lineage (GTDB taxonomy): Bacteria > Actinomycetota > Actinomycetes > Streptomycetales > Streptomycetaceae > Streptomyces > Streptomyces clavifer. The sequence continues at coordinate 24,476 of BMWJ01000020.1, forward strand.
CCGTAGGCGGTGGTGGACAGGACGAGGTCGGGGCGCTGGGCGAGCATCGCCTCGCGGGGGATGTCGAAGGCGTCGTTGAGCTTGATGTCCCCCTTCGGCAAGGACTTGATCGCGTCGGCTCGGCCCGGGACCTCGGACATGCCGTAGGTCTGCTGGTTGACGGCGATGCGGTCCTTGAGTCCGAGGGCCAGCAGCGTGGAGACCTCGGCGACCGAGGCGCCGTTCATGACGACCACTCTGCTGGGGGCCTTGGTGAAGGTCTGCTTCACCCCGCAGTTCTCCAGTGTCACCGGGTAGCCGCCGGCCGGGGACGAGGCGGCGGGCTTCTCGGCTGCCGCGGTCTTCCCGTCCGACGAGTCCCCGCATCCGGCGGTCGCGAGGCCGACGACGGCTATCACTCCGAGGGCGGCGATCCGCTTGGTGGACATGTGTGCTCCTAGTTAGAGGCCGGCTCACGGCCGGGGTTCGTATCAAGAGTCGGACGGGGTTCGGAGCCAGTTCCCGGCTTTTGAGAGCCGGGTGCAGTGGGGGCCGGGAGGTCACCTTGGGCCACGCAGTGGTCCAGTTGCCGGAAGAAGGCCGCCCGGTCGATCATCGGGTGAGTGGGCGGGACGGGGCTTCCGGCTGCAAGGAGGCTTGCGCGCACGTGGTCGGCCTGAACGGTCGCCAGGGCGAGGTCTCCGTCCGTTCCGATCGGGGCGTCGGGCAGGGAGTCGAAGAACGCCAGGACCGCTGCGGCGTCTTCGTCGTCCTGAGATATCCGCTCCCGCCAGGTGTCCAGGGCCAGGGCCTCGACCGTGTATCCGTACTCGCGCAGCCAGCGGTGCAGATCCTCCTGGCGCACCGGGGTCCCCGCGTGGTGGTGCACCACCACCGCCGGGTGCCGCGTGCCGGGGCCGGTCACCACGATCTCGGCGGCGACCCGGTCGGCCGGGGTCCAGGACTCCTCGGTGAAGAGGTCGGGCACAAGGCCCGCAGGCACTCCGGCACGCAGGACGGTCCACAGGAAGTCCTGGCGGTTGACCCTGCCTGTACCGATCGGTCCGACGACGCGGCCGAGCCGGTGGATGGTGACGGGCAGACCACGCTCAGCCGCCTGTTCCAGGAGGTGTTCGGAGGCCCACTTGGTCTGCTGGTAGCCGTAGCGCAGCCCTTCGTGGGCAGGGAGGAACGACTCCGTGAACTCCGCGCTCAGGGAGCGGGGCGGGCCGACGGAGAGGGTGGAGACGTAGTGGAGCGGGATGCGTCGCGGAGCGGCCAGCCGCAGCAGATCGTGGGTGGAGTCTGTGTTGGCCGGGCGAAGCGCGGAGTGGTCACGGACGACGCTGACCGCCGCGCCGTTGTGGACGATGGCGTCGACAGTGGCCCTGAGTTCGTCCCATTGCTCGTCGCCCAGGCCCAGCAGGGGCCGGTCGAGGTCGGCCGGAAAAGCAGTCACGCGGTGGTGCTGGTCCGGTGGCAGCGGCAGGTCGGCCGCAGCCAGTGCGGAGTGGACGCGTTCCAGGGCTGTGTCGGGGCTCGCGGCCCGTACGGCGCAGACCACCTCGGCATCGGTGCGGCGCAGCAGTTCGGTAAGCAGGTGGGTTCCGACGAAGCCTGTGGCTCCGGTGAGCAGGACCCTCTGGGGCGGCCAGGCAACCGTGTCGGCTCCCGGTTGGATACCGGGGGTGAGGATCGTGTCGGCAGCCAGGGTGGAGGCCAGTACAGACCTGGTCGTCAGGTTGTCCGGGCCGGAGCCGGACTCGGCTGCGAGGAACGCGGCGAGAGCGGCGGAAGTAGCGTGCTGGAAGAGCCAGGCCACCTTTACCTCCCTGCCCAGCTCGGCCGCCAGGCGGTTTGCTGCCTGGATGGCCTGGAGGGACTGGGCCCCGCGGTCGAAGACGTCGTCGTGCTCGGTGAGGTCTCCGGCCGCCAGCACCTCACGCCAGACGTCGGTCACTGCCTTCGTGAGCGTGCGGTCCTGGAAGGTTCCGGCAGTGACCCCCGGCGACGGGAGCTGGGCGAGCAGGGCGGCGCGGTCCGTCTTGCCGGACGCCGTACGGGGCAGGCGGTCCAGGAAGCCGAGCGAGGTGGGGATCATCGCCGCGGGCAGCCGGGTCTTGAGGTAGTTGCGTACCGCGGAGAGCGGGGGCTGATCCTCGGCGGCGACCAGGTGGGCGGTGAGCCTGCGGGTGCCGTCGGGCAGTACCTGGCCCACCACGGCGGCGTCCTTGATGCCGGGGTGGGAGAGCAGGGCGCTCTCCACCTCGGCCGGCTGGACCCGGTGGCCGCTGATCTTGAACTCGTCGTCCAGGCGCCCGAGGTAGCGCAGGAGACCGTCCTTCCCGAGCTGCACGCGGTCACCGGTGCGGTAGGCGCGCGGAGCGTCGGGCAGCCCTTCCAGCCGGACGAACCGCTCGGCGGTCTCCTCGGGCAGGTTGCGGTAGCCGTGGGCGAGCGCGGGGCCCAGCAGATACAGCTCTTTGTCGCGGACGGCGACCCGGCTGCCGGGCAGGGGGCGGCCTACGGGGGTGTCGTCGGGGGCGAGGGCGGGGTCGTTCAGGTCGGCGGCGGTGGCCACCACCGTTCCCTCGGTCGGGCCGTAGGTGTTGACCAGGCGGACGTCCGTGCCGACGGCCTTGCGCCAGCGGGCCGTTCGCTCGGGCAGGGCCGCCTCGCCGCCGATGATCACGGTGTGCACCGTGCTCGGCAGATCTCCCGCCCCGGTGGACAAGGCGTAGGCCAGCTCGTGCCAGTACGCGGTCGGCAGGTCGAGCACATTGACGGCCAGACGCTCGCATACGGAGAGGAAGTGCGGGACCGAGTCCGTCATGTCCGGCTCACGGATCACCAGGGTGGCGCCGGAGCACAGGGTCAGGAAGATCTCCTCGACGCTGGTGTCGAAGTGGAGGGGGGCGAACTGAAGTACGCGGTCGTCGCGTTGCGGCCCGTAGCGGAGGCCCGCCGCCGCGACGAAGTGAGTCAGCGCGCCGTGCCCGACCTCGACGCCCTTGGGCTCCCCCGTGGAACCGGAGGTGTGGAGCACATAGGCGAGGTCGTCGGGCCCCGGGGTGGAGACCGGGGGCTGGTGGGGCTCGGTGCCCGGCGGTGCGTCGATCAGCATGATCTCGCGGTTCGGGAAGAGGTGGGCGTACCGCTGCTCGGTGACGACGAGGGCAGGCGCGGCGGAGGTGAGCAGGGCGGCAGTGCGATCCGTCGGGGCGCCGGGGTCGAACGGGCAGTAGACGGCCCTCGCAGCCATGATGCCGAGCAGGACGGTGACGGCGTCGATGCCCCGGGGCAGGGCCACGGCCACCAGTTCACCGCTACTCACCCCGCGTCCGGCGATCCGCCGGGCAATGTGGAGGGCCTCTCCGAAGAGGTCGGCGTACGAGATGCTCCGGTCGCCCTCCTCGACGGCCACCGCGCCGCCGCGGCGGGTCGCATGATCGGCGATGAGCGAGAGTACGGGGCGCGGCGGCGCGGGGAGCGGGTCCCCTTCAACGACGTGGATCGCCATGCAGCGTGCGCTTCGTACGGGGCGCAGAGCGGTGAACGGCCGGTCGGGGTCGGCAACCGATTCCGTCAGGAGGCTGAACAGGGCGCTGCGGTGATCCGCGACCTCGGCGGCGGTGTAGAGGTCGGGGTTGGCGTCCACGGCGAAGCGCAGGGCGGTGCCTTCGGAGCGGTCGTACACGTTGAACGCGAGGTCGTCGACGGGGCCGGCCGACACGTTGTGCACGGTGCTGCGGTGTCCGGCGAAGCGCAGGTCGTAGGCGAAGGGCATGATGTTGACGCCGGGTCCGGAGAGGCGCCGTCCGCCGCCCACCAGTCGCAGGTCGCGGCGGATCTGTTCGTAGCGGTAGCGCTGGTGCGGGAGGGCGGCGCGCACCTCTTGGGAGACTGCGGCGGTCAGGGTGCGCAGGCTGTCGTCCGGGCCCACGGTCACCCGGAGCGGCAGCACGTTGCGGACCATGGCGGGCACGCGCAGGGAAACCGAGCCGAAGCGGCCCATCGCCGGGACGCTCAGCACGATCTCGGGTGCCCCGGTGGCGCGGTGGAGGTGGGCGGCGGTGACCGCGAGCAGGATCTCCGACCAGGACACTTTCAGGGCACGGGCGGTGGTCCGGAGCGCCGCTGTGGTGCCGGCGTCGAGATCCGCCGCGTCCCGGAGGAAGGAGGCTCCCGGAAGCGCCGAGCGGCCTGCCGGGGTGGCTACCTCCGGCCGGTCGGCGTACCGGCCGTTCCAGTGGTCCCGGTCGCGGGCGTACCGCTCGGACGTACGGTAGGCGGCCTCCTCCTCGCGTACGGAGGCGAGGGTGCCGAAGCCGCTGGGTCCTGGCTCGGTTTCGGTCACGAGGCCGGTGTAGAGGTCGGCGACGCGGCGGGCGACCAGGGAGAGGCCGAAGCCGTCGAGTGCGATGTGATGGACGCGGTGGTACCAGAGGTGCCGGTCGGGGGCCAGGCGGAACAGGGCGTGGCCGAACAGCGGGCCGTGGGTGAGGTCGACGGGGCGGGCGACGTCCTCGTCGATCCAGGCGAGCGCGGCGGCGTGGGGATCGGGCGCTTCTGAGAGGTCGGCGGTGTGGAGGTCCCACCGAGGGACGGCGGTATCGACCTGCCAAGGGTGCCCGTCGTCGTCGGTCATGAAGACGCAGTGCAGGGCCTCGGTCTCCTCGACCACCCGGCTCAGGGCGGCCCCGAAGAGGTCCACGTCGACCGGGCCCTCGATCACCACGTACTCGGCCGTGTTGTAGGCGGGACTGGAGGTGTCGAGATGGTGCCCGGTCCAGATGCCCTCCTGGGCACCGAGCAGTGGGTGGCGGCGCAGGTCGTTCTCAGACGTCGCCATGGTGTCCTGCTTCCTGTCGTGCTCGCTGTCGCTCGTCCAGCAGGTGCCACCAGCGCTGGAAGGAGGGCAGTTCGGCCAGGTCGATGAAGGAGACGTCGATGCCGTACTCCTGCCAGCGCTCGACGAGCGTGACGACGCGCAGGGAGTCGAGTCCCGCGCCGACGGGGTTGTCGTCGAGGTCGACCTCTTCGGGCTCCTGGTAGAGCAGTTCGGCGAGATCGACGCGGAACTGCTGGGGGGTGAGGGCAGCGGGCATGGTGATCCCTTCTCTGGGGGGGCTTTCCCGGTGGGTGGAGGTCAGTTGACCTTGCGGTCGGAGCCGTCCCAGAACCGGTTCCGCAGTTCGCGGCGGAGGATCTTGCCGCTGGGGTTACGGGGGACGTGGTCGATGAACTCGTACTTCGCGGGCAGCTTGAACGCGGCCAGCCGGGGGGTCAGGAAGGTGTGCAGGTCGCGGGCGCGGACGGGCTCGCCGCCCAGGTCGGCGGGGACGACGAAGGCGTGGACGTACTCGCCCCACCGGTCGTCGGGCGCTCCGACGACCACGGCCTCGGCGACGCCGGGGTGGTGCTCCAGGACGTTCTCGATCTCCGCCGGGTAGACGTTCTCCCCGGCCACGAGGATGGCGTCCTTGATCCGGTCGCGGATGAAGACGTATCCGTCCTCGTCGACGAAGCCCGCGTCCCCGGTACGTATCCAGCCGTCGACGAGCGTCTCAGCGGTCTTGTCGGGGAGGTTCCAGTACTCCAGCATGCGCGCCGGTGTGGCCAGGCAGACCTCGCCGACGGCCCCGGGCGGCAGCACCGTGCCGTGGTCGTCGATCGCCTGGACCCGCACGCCCGGGTAGGGGCGGCCCGCCGCCTGCATGAGGGGCGAGCCGGGTTCGTGGACGGCGGGCGGCAGGCAGACGGCCGTGTTGCCGGTCTCCGTGAGCCCGTAGATCTGAGCGAACTCGCAGCGGAACACGGCCATGCTCTGCTCCAGCAGAGTCTCGGAGATCGGAGACCCGCCGTAGACGATCTTGCGCAAGGTGGCGAAATCGGCCGGGGTGACGCCGGGCCGGGTCAGCATCATGCGCAGCATGGCCGGGACCACGCAGGCGGTGGTGATCCCGAGCCGGTGGATCAGCTCGACCGCCCCGGCCGCGTCGAAGGCGGGCATCGCCACGACGGTGGTCCCGGCGTTGAAGTTCTGCGTCGCCCACCAGAGGCCGCCGATGTGGAAGCCGGGAATGCCGATCAGCGCGATGTCTCCTGCCCGCCAGTCGATCCAGTCGACGTCTGCTTCGGCCATGGCGTCCGCGATGGCGAAGAAGCTGCGGTGGGGCAGGACGACGCCCTTGGGCAGCCCGGTGGTGCCGCTGGTGTAGAGCTGAGCTACCGGGGTGTCGCGGGTGGCCGCGTACGCCTCGGCGGCTCCGGTGCCGGCGGCTTTCCAGGCGGCGTAGCCTTCGGCCGCGTCAAGGACGACGATGTGTTCGGGCGGTGTGGCGGGCATACCGTCGACGACGGGCCGGAACTCCTCCTCGACGAGGAGGAGCCGGGTGCCGGAGTCGTGGAGGATGTGGCTGACCTCGGGTGACGTCAGACGCCAGTTGACCGGGACGAGGACGGTTCCGGTCTTGGCGCAGGCGAAGAGGACCTCGTAGTAGCGCTCGGACTCCTTGCCGAGGTAGGCGACCCGGTCACCGGCAGTGAGACCTGCCGCTCGCAACGCCTGCGCGGTGCGGTCGCTCTCACTGTGCAGTGCGGCGTAGGTGAGGGTGGTGTCGCCGCAGATGACCGCCGGGGTGTCAGGCTGGTGTTCGGCGTGGAAGCGTGCGGTGTCGACGAGTGTGGTGAGTCTGTGATGCAGCCGGGCGCCCGGTCGTGGGCTGTCAGGGGATTCCATGTGTGGTGTCCGTCCGGTGCCGGCCCGCGCTGGCGGGCGGGTAGGTCAGGTGATGTTGACGAAGGCGAGGGTGGCTTCGCCGTCGCACCGTCCGTCCTGGGCGTCGCCGTAGCGGTAGGCGGTGGTGGCCATGAGAAGTGGCTTGCCGCCGGGCGAACGCCGTTCGACGGAGCGGAACTCCATCTCGCCGTGAAAGTCCCGCGGATCGACGGGCCGTTGGAACCGGGAGGCGAAGCGGGCGATGAGGATGTCCGGCAACTGATGACGCCAGAAGTCCTCCAGCGTCCAGCTCTCGAAGCCGCTCAGAAGCCTTTCCTTCACCGACTTGGCGACGAGGTAATACATCATCTGGTTGTAGGCGATGTTCACCTCGACCGCGTTCAGGTGGCCGGTGTCGTCGATGTAGCAGGACTCCGGGATCGCGAACGTCGCACCCACCCGGGAGAGCCCGTCGGACAGGGCCGACACCTCGGCGGTGAGCAGGTAACGGCAGTGGTCCTTGTACGGGGTGAGCACCCGGGGCAGCAGTTCCTGGTCGGTGGCGAAGGTGCGCGTCGGGGCGGTGCCGGTGACGGTCATGCCGCCTCCAGTCCGGCGTGCAGCTTGCGCTCGTCGTGGACGGTGACGCGGAAGGAGACCGTCGGCTCGGGCGTGGTGGTGTGCCGGGCGCAGTGGATGAGGCTGCGGTTGTCCCAGACCAGGAGGTCGCCCTGCTCGAAGCTCTGGAGGTGGATGTTCTCGTGCGCGAAGTCGCGGTCGAGCTGTCCGGTCGCCTCGAAGAGCCGCTGGAGAAGTTCCTCGTCGAGCGGCTTTCCGTCCTCGTTCTCGATGCCGACGGTGAAGCCCTCACTGAGGTAGAGCACCTTCTCGCCGGTCATGGGGTGGGTGAAGACGGTGGGCTGGCGGACGGCTGGCGTCTTCTCCTCGACCTCCTGGATGATCTCCGAGAGCGGCCGGTAGACGTCGTGGGGTCGGACCTTGAAGTACTTGCGTACGGAGTGGAGGCAGCGTGTGCCCTCGATCTCGCCCTTGAGGTCATCGGGCAGCCTCTCGTAGGCCGCGCCCATGTCGATGAAGTACGTGCCGCGGTTCTTGGCGGGTATGACCTGCGGGTAGATCAGGGTGATGCCGAACGGGTCGGGCATGAATTGGTAGTCGGCGTGCCAGAACTTGCCGGTCTTGGGGACGCCGACCTGCTTGCCGTTCTCGGGGACGTTGGAGGAGACGAACACCTCGGAGACCTCGGGGTGCTGGTACATCGGCTCGTAGTACGTCTCCGGGCGGCCGAGCCGCCGGCCCAGCTCCAAGAACGTCTGTGGGGAGAGGCGCTGCCCTTTGAGGACAGCGATCTTGTGGCGGTAGACGGTCTCCTTGAGTGCCGCGATGTCGTTCTCCGAGGCCGACGTGTGGTCGAAGTCCTCGACGGATGCGCCGATGGCGGTTCCGGTGTGGTCGGTGATGCGCACGCTGGTGCTCCTTCTGATGCGGTGGCGAGTGTGTTGGGCCGTGATCGCGTCAGGCGGCCAGGCGGGCGTCGATCAGCTCGGCGGTCGCGCCGAGCGTGAGGTCCGGGACGAGTTCGCTGTCCTCGACGGTGACGCCGAGGTGGCGTTCGATGTGGATGCTGATCTCGACCATCGTCAGCGAGTCGATGTCGAGGTCGGCGTATGTCGCCTCGGGCCGGAAGTGGTCGGCGGGGGCGTCGTGCAGAGTGGTGAGGATGGACACCAGCTGCTCGTAGGTGGCGGTCACGGGGAGGATTCCTGTTCGTGGTGGGCAGGTGCGGCGGCCGGGGGCAGTTCCGGCCAGGTGAGGAGGCAGGAGCCCCAGGTGAGGCCGCCTCCGAAGGCGGTGAGCAGGACCTGGTGGCCCGGTCGCAGGAGCCGGTTCGCGTGGTCGTCGGTGAGAGCGAGCGGGATGGATGCCGCTCCGGTGTTCCCCGCCCTCTCCACGTGGGTGGCGCAGCGGTCTGCGGGCAGGCCCAGGTCGGTGGCGACGGTGCGCAGGATGCGGAGGTTGGCCTGGTGGGGCACGAACCGGTCGACGTCGTCCACGGTCAGGCCGGAGCGGTCCAGTACGGTGCGGGCCGAGGCAGTCATCCGGATCAGTGCGTGGCGGTAAACCTCCTTGCCGCGCATCGCGAAGTGCCGCTCGGTGTGTGAGGTGCGGGAGGGGTCGGCGGGGAGGCGGGAGCCGCCGGCCGCGACGGTGATCATGTCCTCGTGGTCGCCGTCGCTGCCGAGGTCGAAGGAGCCCAGTGCGCCGGGTTCGTCGGCGTGCCCGGCGCGCAGGACGACGGCCCCCGCCCCGTCCCCGAAGACGACGGCGTTCTGCCGGTCGGCCGGGTCCACGATGCGGGAGTACACGTCCGCACCGATCACCAGGACGCGGTCCGCCACACCGGAGGTGATCAGCCCCGCTCCGGCGGCCAAGGCGTAGACGAACCCGGTGCACACCGCGCCGATGTCGAAGGCAGCCGCCCCGGACAGCCCGAGCCGTGCGGCAACCAGCGGAGCCGTGGCGGGACAGGACCGGTCAGGGGTGGTGGTGGCCACCACGACGGCATCGGCCCTGGCTGTACCGGAGTTCGCCAGGGCTCGGCGGCCCGCTGCGACGGCCAGGTCGGACGTGGCCTCGTGCGGGGCGGCGAGGTGCCGGAACCGGATGCCGGTCCGGGTCCGTATCCAGGCGTCGTCGGTGTCGAGCCGCGCCGCCAACTCGTCGTTGCCCACCCTGTGCCGGGGCAGGTGTCCTCCGACGCCGCACAGCACGGCGACGCGGTCGGGTCGCCCGGCGGGAGTCGCGGACATGGTTCTCCTGGTGGGTAGCGTGGTCGCAGGCGTGAGGGCGTTCACGGAGAGGTCGCCCTCCGGGTCGCGAGGGCGACGAGCGCGCCGAGCGCCAGGGCCCCGGACATCGCCAGCAGTGCGGTCCGTATGCCGTCAAGCAGCGCCGGGGCGGAGGACTGCTGGCCGATGCCGGAGGCGGCGGCGACGAGCAGGGCGAGGCCCACGGCGCCGCCGATCTGAAGGGAGGTGGACGCGATCCCGGAGGCAATGCCCTGGTCGCCCGGAGCCACGCCCGAGGCGGCGGCGATCCACAGGGCAGTCCACGCTGAGCCCTGGCCGAGGCTGATGAGGACGATGCCCGGTATTAGCGACAGGTAGGAGCCTTCCGCCGCGACGGCGGGCACCAGGGCGAGTGCGCCGACGGCACCGGCCGCCAGCCCTCCGACCAGCAGCCGCCGCGTCCCAAACCGGGCGACGGCGGGCGGCCCCGCCTGGGTGCCCGCAGCGACGACGACGGCCGGGAGCAGGAAGCAGAGCCCTGTGACGAAAGCGTCGTAACCCCGCACGGCTTGGAAATACAGGGTGAGGAAGTACGGCAGCGAACTGAACGTCGCGCTGAACAGAGCCGCCACCGCCGTGGCCAGGACCAGCCCTCTGTGCCGGAAGAGGCGGACGGGCACCAGCGGATCCGGAGCTCGGCGCTCGATGGCGGCGAAGAGCACCAGGAAGACTATCCCTACCGCTGCCGCAGCGAGGGACGCGAGGCGCATCCAACCCCAGGCGGGCGCGTACACCAACACGAAGACCACCAAGGTGAGCCCGCCGGTGGCGGCCAGCGCCCCGGCCGCATCGAAACGACGCGTACGGTCCCGGGGCGCGTCGGCCGGGAAGAGCAGCCGCCCCAGCACGGCCAGGGCCAGGGCCACGGGGACGTTGACCAGGAACACCGAAGGCCAGCCGTACCCGTGGACGAGGACACCGCCGAGCAGCGAGCCGAAGCACAGGCCACCCGCACCGGCAGCGCCCCAGATCGCGAGCGCCCGGTTGCGCACCGGTCCTTCGGTGTACGTGGTGGTGATGAGCGAAAGCGTGGCGGGGAACAGCAGGGAGCCGCCTATCCCCTGGGCCGCGCGGACTGCGAGCAGCACACCGGGCGACTGGGCGAGACCGCCGATCAGGGAGGAGACCGCGTATATCGCCGTGGCGAGGACGAACATCCGGCGGCGGCCCAGGAGATCAGCCGCGCGACCGCCGAGCAGCAGGAAGCCACCAGTGGTGACGACGTACGCGCTGACCACCCATTGGAGGTCGTGGTCGGAGAAACCGAGGCCGAGGCCGATCTCCGGCAGCGCTACGTAGACGATGCTGTAGTCGAGGGAGATGACGAGCTGGGCGAGCGCCAGGACGACCACGGGGAGGCCGAGGCGCTGGCGCCCGGCCGTCGACTCGGCTGCGGTCGCGGACATGATCGTCCCTTTCTGGGTGTGGGCCTGGCGACCAGGCCGAGCAGGAGCGGTCGGTGCGGGTGGGCATGCCAGGGGTCGCCCCGTCGTCGGGCACGGGCCCGGGACGCCGGGGGGATGATGCGGGGCGCCACGCTGGATCTCACATGTCGGCGAGCAGCTTCCGTACCTCCGTCACCAGGACAGTCAGCGCCCGGCGTTCAGGCACAGTCGTCTCGGGGTGCCAGAGGTCGGCCAGGAGACAGGTCCGGGGGCGCTCACCGCGGTTCTCGGCATGGTGCTCGAAGGAGTAGTCGAAGAGCAGACAACGGCCCTCCTCCCAGGTACGTGTCTCACCGGCGACTGTGATGTCGCAGTCGTCCGGGATGTCGACGGCGAAGTGGAGGTTGATGCTGAAGTTCCACAGGTCGCTGTGCGGTGCGATACGGGACCTCGGGAGCAACGTGGAGAAGTGGCTTTCCAGGAGCGGACAGATGAGTCCGTCGGCGACGGCGACATCTCTGATGACGCTGTAGGCAGTGGGTGCCAACTCGACGGACTCTGGTTTGAGTTGACCGTCCTGGTAGATGTAGAGGGACTGCCAGTCGTCTTGGCGGGTGAGGTAGTGCTCGTAGTCCGAGAACGCCGTACGGCGTGTCTGCCAGGCGCGCTCGTGCTCGGAGCGGATCGCGCCGTGCGCGTTCTCCAAGGCGTCGACCAGCGAGGCGATGGCCGGATCGCTCCGCGGATCGTGCCAGGGCTGCTGTGAAATTCCTGGCAGGATCCACTTGGCGCCCGCCTGGAGGGGATGTCTCGGCATCCCTCCCGGGGCCATCATCTCCTCCACCCGCGCCAGCGAGTCGGGGCCGAATTCCTCACGTATCACGGCGAACTGTTCGTACGTCGGCTGCATCGCGCATTCCTTCCCCTGCCCGTTCCGCGAAGGTCCCGACCATGCGTCAAGACCTGCGCCGCAGCGGCCTCATCGAGGGTTGGTGGCCGCTTCGTGTTAAAAGTCGAATGGCGGTCCGGTCGAGTTCCCGCCGTAGCGAAAAAATCGATCGGAATCGCATCCCGCGGGGAAGGGGCCGGGCTCAGTCACTTTCTTTAGAATTATCGGGGCCGAAAATGGTGAACAGGGTGTCGACGACATCGCCCGAGGCTGTCTCCCTGCTTCCCGCGTTGTAGGGCGGCTGCGGCGCGTACTCGATGAGAAGCTGCACGGCCTGCGCCACGTCGTCGCCCGAGATCCGTCCCGCCAGCGTCAGGGCCATGTCGATACCGGCCGAGACGCCGGCACCGGTCGCGTAGTGGCCGTCAATGACGACGCGTTCCGGTGTGGGCGTCACACCGAACTGGGTGAGCTGGTCCAAGGCTCCCCAGTGGGTCGTCGCCCGGCGACCGGACAGGACTCCGGAGGCGGCCAGCACCAGCGATCCCGTGCAGACCGATGTCATCCAGGTCGCGGAACGGTCGACCATTCGCAACCAGTCGTGCAGAGCGCCGTCAGTCATCTGGTCCGCCTGCCCGGGACCTCCGCCGACCAGGACCACATCAGGACCGGGCACCTCGTCCAAGTGCTTCACGACGTTGATCGACAGGCTGCCCAGGTCGTTGGTCACGAGGCCGGGATTCTCGGCCACGAAGACGACCTGGGTCCCAGGCAGGCGGCCCAGGACTTCGTAAGGACCGATGACGTCCAGAGCGGTGAAACCGGGATAGAGAACGATCGCGACCTGCACGTAAATCTCCTTCTTCGGATCGGTCATGGCAGGAGAACGAGCGGAGACTGACCTCGGGCAATCTGAGAGGTGACCCGGTGCAGTATTCGCTCGGCACGCCGAGGTGGAAACTTCTCGTACCGAGTCGGGGTACCGCTTTGGCTCTTGTGAAGAACAGCTTCCGTGTCCTGTCAATAGTCGGACGCCTCACCACTTGAGTTCCCGTCACGGAAGAAATGACGGGGCGACGAGGCGCCGGTGAGCTCCCGGCCGGCTGACGCTGCTCAGGGTGCGGACCCCAGCCTGACCGGCCGTAGGACTGCGTCCACGGTGACGGTCCCGGACCGTTGGAAGTCGAGGGTGAATGTGACGCGCTCTCCGGAACGCCACGCCGTGTCGGCGCGAACTGTCACGGCCACGCCGTACGGGGACATCTTCACCTCCCCGTACGCGGGGATGCCCACGGCCCCGGACCGCTCGCGGTAGGCCCCGTTCGCCGCGTTCATACGATGCGTGGTCAGCTCCGGGGCCGATGCCGCCGAGGAGGAGACCGAGCGGAGCCGGTCCGACGCGCCGCCGGTGTTGACGATGTGGAAGTAGGCGTTGGTGTTCCGCCCGGGCATCACCGGCAGTAGCACGCGGGCCTCCCGTACCTCGATGTTCGCGGGGCTGCCCGCGTAGCCGGCGGTGGTCCAGGCGGAAAGGCCGCCGACAGCGGCGAGGAAGGCAACGGCCACCGCCGTGCCCGTCGCGGCCGCCTCGCGGGCACGGCGAAGGCGGCCGGGCCTTGGCGGACGGAGGTTCTTCATGAACGCGCGCTCCCTTGCGGAGAGGAACGGGATATGAGGTTCGCCGGGACAGTTCCTGCGAAGCCGGGTGGAGAGGTCACACCAGGCTCCTGGGGGCGGTACGGCCACGGCGCTGCCGGGCCGGGGAAGGCTGCCAGGTGCGCAGGCGCAGGCTGTTGGCCACTACAAGGACGGAGCTGAGCGACATCGCGACTGCGGCGACCATCGGATTCAGCAGGCCGACCATGGCCAGCGGCATCGTCACGACGTTGTAGCCGAAAGCCCACGCAAGGTTGGTGCGGATAGTGCGCAGCGTGTGCCGGGCCAGGCGGACCGCATCCGCGAGCGCCTCGATGTCGCTGCGTACGAGAGTGACGTCGGCGGCGCCGATCGCGACGTCGGTCCCGGTGCCCATGGCGATGCCCAGGTCCGCGCCGGCAAGTGCGGCGGCGTCGTTGACGCCGTCCCCCACTACGGCGACCCGCCGGCCTTCGGCACGCAGTCTGCGCACCAGTTCGGCTTTGTCCTGCGGTATGCAGCGAGCGTGGACCTCCGCGATGCCGAGGTCCTCCGCGACCGCCCGTGCAACGGCGGCCCGGTCGCCGGTGGCCAGCACGGGGCGGACCCCGAGCCTGCGCAGCCGGTCGACGGCGCGGTAACTGCCGGGCCGTACGAGGTCGGCCACCTCCATGATGGCGGCGGGAGCACCGTCCACCCTTACCAGCACCGCCGTACGGGCCGCTTCGTCCGCTCGTTCGCGGGCCGCCGACAAGGCGGCTGGCAGCTCCGTTCCGTCAGGTGCAACCACCTCCACGGCCCGCCCGTCCACGTGCCCGCTCACACCGTGCCCGGCGGTGGCCCGGAATCCGGACACGGCGGGCAACGGCTCGTCTTCGGCCGCACGGCGCGCATGGGCCGTGATCGCCCGGCCCAGCGGGTGCTCCGAGCCTTCCTCGACCGCACCGGCCAGCCGGACGACCTCGTCCGCGGCCGGCCCGTCAGGTGTCGCGGTGATCCGCCCGACGCTCATGTGCCCAGAGGTCAGGGTGCCGGTCTTGTCGAGCACCACCGTGTCGACGTGCTTGAGCCCCTCCAGTGCCTGCGGCCCGCTCACCAGGACGCCCAGCTGCGCTCCGCGCCCGGTGGCGGCCATCAGCGCCGTAGGTGTCGCAAGCCCCAGCGCGCACGGGCAGGCGACGACGAGAACCGCCACGGCGGCGGTGATCGCGGCCTGGGGGTCGGCGCCGGCGCCGAGCCAGAATCCGAGTGTTGTGGCCGCGAGGGCCAGGACGACTGGGACGAAGACGCCGGCGATCGTGTCAGCCAGCCGCTGGGCCCGTGCCTTGCCCGCCTGGGCGTCCGTTACGAGCTGGGTGATGCGGGCGAGCTGCGTGTCCGCTCCTACGGCGGTCGCGCGCACCAGCAACAGGCCGCCCACGTTGACCGATCCTCCGGTTACGGGGCTTCCCGGGCTGACCTCGATGGGCTCGGACTCGCCGGTGACCAGGGACAGGTCGACGGCGGAGCTTCCCTCGGAAACCCCCCCGTCGGTGGCCACCCGTTCACCGGGACGGACCACGAACACCTCACCGACTCGAAGCCGTTCGATCGGCAGGCGTACGTCCGTGCCGCTACGGCGTACCGTGACCTCCTTCGCGGCGAGCTGGGCGAGCGACCGCAACGCCGCCCCGGTCCCGCGCCTCGCCCGGCTTTCCAGGAACCGACCCAGCAGGACGAACAGCGGTACACCCACCGCCGCTTCGAGATAGACGTGCGCCATTCCGTCGGAAGTGGTGGGCACCAGGGTGAACGGCATCCGCATGCCGGGCACTCCCGCTCCGCCGAGGAAGAGCGCGTACGCCGACCAGAGGAACGACGCAAGCACGCCGAGCGACACCAGCGTGTCCATGGTGGCGGTGGCGTGGCGCAGTCCGCTCAGGGCACGGCGGTGGAAGGGCCAGGCTCCCCAGGCTGCGACCGGAGCAGCGAGCACGAAACACAGCCACTGCCAGTTGTCGAACTGGAAGGGCGGTGCCATCGACAGGGCGAGGACGGGCAGCGACAGCACCGCGGTGATGGTCAGCCGCTCGCGCTCCCGCCGGGCGTCGTCCTCGGCCACGTCCTCGGTCCGTCGCTGTCGTTTTCCATCGATCAGGGGGACCATCACGTGTGCCGTGTATCCTGCGGCCTCCACGGCGGACGTCAGCTCGTCGACGGTCACTTCGGCTGGATGGCTGACGCGGGCCCGGCCGGTGGCGAGATTCACCTCCGCCGTGACACCGTCCAGCTTGCCCAGCTTGCGCTCGACCCGTCGTACACAGGCCGCGCAGGTCATACCGCCGACGGTGATGTCCGTCATGGCCGCTGGGGGCGTCGCCTCGGCCGCCATCAGTGACCGCCCCCGTGCTCCATGGGCAGATCCCCGTCCTCGGTGGGCGTGCCGCCGGTGACTCCCGGGCCGTGCATGCCCGGTGCGACGGGTCCCACCGCGTTCCCCACCGCGTAGGCGCCCGCGAACAGGGCTCCGAGCAGAAGCAGGAAGACCCACAGCGCCGGAGGCGGGACGCCCCGCACGGATTTCGCTTGAGGTCCGGGACCTGCCGTCTGTTCCACGGAGTGCTCCTCGCAGTTCTGGATACGAGCCGTGGTGCGACGGCTCGGTACGGTCCAAAAGTCGGAGGAGCCCGGGCCGGAGTTCCCCGCCGCAGGAGTGAACAGCGTCACAGCATCGGTCCGTGTCAAGCAGGTAGCGGCAGAGAGTCGGGGAACGACCACTGTGCTGACCGATGGACCGCAGCTGTCCGACGTGGTGACACCTGCGGCCCCCAGTGGCCGGCTCCATGGGGGAGGTCCGAGGTGACCGGTGCCGAGGAGGTGGAGGTCGGCCTCCCCAACGGTACGGTCCTGGTCAGCGGTCAGGCCTCGACGCCTTCAGGATCTGCGAGGCCATCACCGGAGCCGGACAACCGTCATGAAGACAACCGCCGTCCGACGGGGTGGTCATGGGTCACGGAGCGTGGGTCGTTTCAGCGGCCGGGCTCGCCGGGATGCGCGGGTCCGGGAAACCCGGTCCCCGGACCAATGGCCGTCACGCGGTGACGGCTGCGTCGAGGTGACCGGCTTGGGCCTCCTCGACCAGGGACCCGAACTGGTCCGCACTCATCTCCACGCGCTGCCCGAAGTCGTCGGTGATCACGATCCGTCGTTCGGCCGGAGCACTTTCGTCCACGAACAACTGCGGGCACCCACGTCGCAGTTCCCGCAGAAGGTGGCCAGGGGTTCGGGGGATCCAGTTATCGCGCTCTCTCTCCTCCACTCGTAGGCCTCCGGCGGAAGCCGGAGACCGTGTACGAAGGTAATGCCCCAAGCCACAAGCGCGGCGCCCGTCCTGTGTGGAAGGCCCGCCCGCACGCACCCGGTGCTCCCGGAACTCCCGAGGTGGCGGGAACCAAAAGGTACCGCTGCACGACCCCTCTCATGTGTCGACCGTGTGGACGGCCGGGCCGACCAAGCGCAGAACGTCGTCCGGAACAAGCCGCACTGGACCCGGCCGAGAGCTGGTACGGGAACAATGCCAGGATTGGGTGCCATGTCGGTGGGATGGCGGTTTCGCGCCGCACGGTCCGCGTTCTTCGCGGTCGTGTGCGTGGCTCTCGCTGCCTGCGGACACGTCCTCATGTCGGACGATGCACTGCCCTGGTGGTTCCTGGTCCTGTGCGTAGGAGGAGTCGGCACACTGGCCTGGCTCGTCACTGGACGGGAACGGGGCCAGGTAGCTGTCGTCGCTCTCACCGCCGCAGTACAGGCAGCACTCCACGGCATGTTCACGCTCGTCCAAACCGTGCCGCAGGGGGCCATGGGCACCGGAAGCGACCCCGGGCTGGCCGAGAGGTGGGCGGACGCCCTGCTCTGCGGCCCGCACAGCGACACGGCCGCGGCGGCGCGCGCCTACGACGTCGCGGCGCAGGCCGGGCTCACCGACAGCATGCCGCTTCCCAGGCTCGAAGGCGGTTCCTCCGCCATAGCTGCACTCGGGCACACCGCCCACGGCGCTCACGCGACAGCTCCCATGCATGACATGGGAGCGATGACCGGCAACGCCACCTGGGGGATGCTCGCGGCGCACGTGGTGGCGGCGCTGCTGTGCGGTCTGTGGCTGGCCCGCGGCGAGCGGGCCGCCTTCCAGATTCTGCGCGGTCTGGCGGACCGCTTCCACCTCCCCCTCGCGCTTCTCAGCGCGCTCCGGCCCCACCCGTCCGCTGCCCCCGCGCCTGCTGTCGACCGCTCCGTCACGCTGCCACGCCCGCGACTGCTCGTCCACACGCTCGTCACCCGGGGGCCTCCGGGGGAGATCGCTGTCCACTGACAGCTGGATCACGTCGGCTGCATCACCGCCGACGTGCGCCCGTGCACGTGATGCACGGACGCGATCTCCCAATTTCCGGATCGGCGTATGCCCGTGGGCCGCGCCCTGTCCGGACACCCGGAAGGAACCGCAGTCCCCCATGCTTCCTACCCAAAGACAACCCGCGGTGACGGAGGACGAAGTCACCGCCTGGGCTCTCGGCGCCGCTGCCGGCGACGCCGATGCCTTCGAGCACGTCTTCCGTGCCCTCCACAACGACGTACGTCGATATGTCACCGCTCTGGCCGACGACTTCCAGATGGCCGACGACCTGGTGCAGGAGACCTTCCTGCGAGCTGTAAGCACCGTCCATCTCTTTCAAGGACGGGGCTCGGCTCGCGCCTGGATACTGACCATCGCCCGCCGAACTGTCGTCGACAGCCTGCGGCGCGCCGCTTCCCGGCCCCGCCTGGCCGACACGTCCGACTGGCAGCACGTAGCGGAGTGCAGCCAACCGCGTGACCTGCCCGGCTTCGATGAGGGCATCGCTCTCATGGCCCTCATCGACTCACTCCCGGATGCCCGCCGCGAGGCGTTCGTACTGACCCAGGTCCTGTACATGCCGTACGACGACGCGGCTCGTACCGTCTCGTGCCCGGTGGGCACCATCAGATCCCGGGTCTCACGAGCGCGTACGACACTGTGGGCCATGCTCGACGACAGGGCGGAGCCTGCTCTGGCCTGCTAACCGAGCCTGATCTCGCCGGGTCTACGACCGCTCGGGGCGCCGACCACGCACCGAGCGGTCGTTCATCGGCTTGGACCCGCAACACATCCTGCACAGGTCGGTGTGCCGCCACGCGCCGGCGAATCGCCTACCGTCGCTCTTTCCTGCGGGCTGTCGCACCGAGGCCCTTCCGTCCGGACGACCGAGCCACCGTCGAGGAAGGCGAACAGCGTGGTGCCCAGCAGAGGAAGGGCCCGCTGCCGGGCTGAGGGGCTCGGCGGTGCTGTGGAGAAGGGCGGGCGGCAGACGGTGGTCTGCCGCCCGCCCCGCTTGCGTTCCCACCGGACGTAGTCGGTGGCTCGCGTCACGTCCCGGGATCTGGATAGCGACATCCAAAGAACCCTCGAACCTCTATGGTGGCCGGTGCAGCTGGTTCGCCCTGCCCGCCAGGCAGACGCGTCGTAAGAGGGAACCCGGTGAAAATCCGGGACTGCCCCGCAGCGGTGAGTGGGAACGACCGCCGTCATAAGCACTGGATCCGGTCGGATCTGGGAAGCGACGGCCAGTAGGAGTCTGCCCCGGCAGACGAGCCCGCAAGTCCGAAGACCTGCCCGTTGCCCGTACGTGACCACTCGCGTACGGATATCCCGGTGACCTCGTGGGCGGGTCGGCGTACATACCAGACAGAACCTCATGCCCAGGGCGTGTACATGTTCCGTCTGGTTCGTCATCCCTTCGCGCCCGTGTCCTGTCTCCGGGATCTCAAGGAGTCATCTCGCGAAGGAGATTTCCGTGACAGCGCAGCCCGCAGCCGCGGCAGCACGAGCCACCGTGTACGGCTACCCCCGCCAGGGTCCGAACCGGGAGCTGAAGAAGGCCATCGAGGGCTACTGGAAGGGCCGGATCACCGCCGACGTCCTTCAGCAGACGGCAGCAGAGCTGCGCCGGTCCAACTGGCAGCAACTGGCGGACGCCGGCGCCCATGAGCTCCCCACCGGAGACTTCTCGTACTACGACCACGTCCTGGACACCAGTGTCATGGTCGGCGCCGTCCCGCAGCGGCACCGGGAGGCCGTCCATGCCGACGCGCTCGACGGCTACTTCGCGATGGCGCGCGGAACGCAGGACGTCGCCCCGCTGGAGATGACCAAGTGGTTCGACACCAACTACCACTACCTCGTGCCCGAGCTCGGCCCCGACACCGTGTTCACCGCGGACTCCACCAAGCAGGTCACCGAGTTCAAGGAAGCCCTCGCGCTCGGACACAGCGCCCGGCCCGTACTCGTCGGCCCGGTCACCTATCTCCTGCTCGCCAAGCCCGCCCCCGGCGTGGCGGCCGACTTCGAACCGCTCACCCTGCTCGACCGGCTCCTTCCGGTCTACGCGGAGGTCCTCGCCGATCTCCGCGCCGGCGGCGCCGAGTGGGTGCAGCTCGACGAGCCCGCCCTCGTCCAGGACCGCACCCCGGCCGAGCTGAACGCCGCCGCCCGCACCTACCGGGACCTCGGCGCCCTCACCGACCGGCCCAAGTTGCTCGTCGCGTCCTACTTCGACCGGCTCGGCGACGCTCTCACCGTCCTGGCCAAGGCCCCGGTCGAGGGCCTGGCGCTGGACTTCACCGATGCGGCGGCGGCCAACCTCGAAGACCTCGCCGCTGCCGGCGGGCTCCCGGGCAAGCGGCTCGTCGCCGGCGTCGTCAACGGACGTAACATCTGGATCAACGACTACGAGAAGTCCCTGGCCACTCTCGCCACACTCCTCGGCCTCGCCGACCGGGTCGATGTGGCCGCTTCCTGCTCCCTGCTGCACGTCCCCCTCGACACCGCCGCCGAACGGGACATCGAGCCGCAGGTCCTGCGCTGGCTGGCCTTCGCCCGTCAAAAGACCGCCGAGATCGTCACGCTGGCCAAGGCGCTGGCCCAAGGCACCGGCGCGGTGACCACCGAGATCGCTGCCAACCGCGCCGACCTCGCCTCCCGCTCCGGCTCTCCCCTGACCCGCGACCCGGCGGTACGGACCAGGGCCGCCGCCATCACCGACGCCGACGGCCGCCGCTCCCAGCCGTACGAGGAGCGGGCCGCCGCCCAGCGCGCGCACCTCGGGCTTCCCCTGCTGCCGACGACCACCATCGGTTCGTTTCCGCAGACCGATGAACTCCGTACCGCGCGCGCCGACCTGCGCGCTGGCAGGATCGACGCGGCCGGGTACGAGGAGCGCATCAAAGCCGAGATCCAGGAGGTGATCGCCTTCCAGGAGAAGACCGGCCTGGACGTCCTGGTGCACGGTGAGGCCGAACGCAACGACATGGTGCAGTACTTCGCGGAGCAGCTGACGGGGTACCTCGCCACGCAGCACGGCTGGGTGCAGTCCTACGGCACCCGCTACGTCCGCCCGCCGGTCCTGGCCGGCGACATCTCCCGCCCCGCGCCGATGACGGTGCGCTGGACGACGTACGCACAGTCCCTCACCGAGCGGCCCGTCAAGGGCATGCTCACCGGCCCGGTCACCATGCTCGCCTGGTCCTTCGTACGCGACGACCAGCCGCTCGGCGACACCGCCCGCCAGGTCGCCCTCGCCCTGCGCGACGAGGTGAACGACCTGGAGGCCGCGGGGACGTCGGTCATCCAGGTCGACGAGCCCGCGCTGCGCGAGACGCTGCCGCTGCGGGCCGCGGACCACGCGGCCTATCTGGCGTGGGCGACGGAGTCGTTCCGCCTCACCACCGGCGGCGTACGGCCGGACACCCAGATCCACACCCACATGTGCTATGCCGAGTTCGGTGACATCGTCCAGGCCATCGACGACCTCGACGCCGACGTCATCAGCCTGGAGGCTGCCCGCTCCCACATGCAGGTCGCCCGGGAACTGGCGGAGCACGGATACCCGCGCGAGGCGGGGCCCGGCGTGTACGACATCCACTCCCCCCGGGTGCCGAGCACCGAGGAAGCGGCCGCCCTGCTCCGTAAGGGGCTGAAGGCCATCCCGGCGGAGCGGCTGTGGGTCAACCCGGACTGCGGTCTCAAGACCCGCGGTTGGTCCGAGACCAAGGCGTCCCTGGAGAACCTCGTGGCAGCGGCCCGCACGGTCCGAGGCGAACTGCCCACCTCCTGATCGGAGGGCTCCGAAGGCCGGGGCGCCCGCAGGCGCCCCGGCAACGGCGCAGCACGCAGTGCACAGCCGCAGCGATATCTGCGGTCTGCTGAAGGCCAGGACGCCTCATGGGAGGAATACCACCGGATGAGTACCGAGCTCCGGCAGCTTCAGGTCATCGGCATCGGAGCCGGTGACCCCGACCATCTGACGTTGGCCGCCGTCAAGGCCATGCGCAGAGCGGATGCCTTCTTCGTTCTAGGCAAGGGCTCGCATGCTAAGGCCAGTCGACCGAATGCCACCAGGGCGTGCGTACCCAGGCGGGCTGCGGTCGCCTCCATCATGGCGGATAGCCTGGTTCAGGCCGCGAAACAGCAGTCCCCGCACTGCGAGCCTGTCGGAGTGCGGTAGTAGAGGCAGCAGCTACGACGGCGGAAGGTCAGGCCAGGCCCGGTCAGGTGCCCTGTTCCGGCCAGCCGACCCCTGCTGAGCAGCTCCGGCACGAGTGCGCTGAGCGGACCACGCAGGTGTGGATGGGCAGCCAGCAGCACGCCGGCAGAACCGGCCAACGCGGACGCTGCGTTACCGTCGAGGAGGCGTGGAGCGACCTTGACCCGCAGGCCGGCGCGAAGAGCGTCCAGGTGGTGCATCACCTGGGCGTACAGAGTTCCGGTCATGTCCGGGAGCGGGTCGACGTGCCAGCCGGCGGGCTCGGGCAGCCTGAGCTGCGAGCTGTCGTCAGCGCGCTGCAATGCGCCGAAGTCTGGGACGACTCCGCCCAGGAGCGCACAGGCCAGGGCCGGCGACCAGAGACGGGCAGCGTGTCCGAGGTGAGCGATGGAGACTCCGACGCGCAACTCGTCGGTGCGGTATCGGGTGGCGACGGCGGTGGACAGGTCGGTGAAGCCGCGGCTGTAGAAGTGGTCCACGGGACGCCAGCCTTCGTCGCCGCCTCCGACGCGCAGGGCGAAGAAGCCGCCGATGGATGCCGCATCGTCCAGAGCCGCTGCCACAACGGCCGCGGGTGCGCGAACGGGTTCGCTCACGGGGATTGCCTCCTTGGGAGAAAGGGCACCCTGCAGGGGCGGCCCGGACGAAGCAATATCGATGCGAGCGACATCTCAGGCGCTCGTGCGGCGCCTCGGCGGCAGGCAGGCGTACAGATCGAGAATCTTCGGTCGCGGAGCTACACCAGGACCACCGGCACGTACCCAGGCCGCTATGTCTTCGGTCGCTCGGGGATCATTCACCAGCCCCAGCCATACCGGCCGGGCACCGGCTGCCCGGCCGACAGCGGAGGGCTGCACCACGACGACATTGGCCTGGTCGCACACGGCGAGGCAGGCGGAGACACGTACAGGGGCCTCGGCACGCAGACGCGCCGTCTGCGCTGCGTGATCGATTCCGCTCACCTTGGCGGTGCCGCAGCAACAGTCCCGGCAGACGACGATCCGGCACGGAACCGGCTCGGCCGCCTTTCCTGCCACAGCGGAGTGGTCCGAGGTTCCTTCGTCCGGCTTTTCAGGCACGCTGAACCGCTCTCTCCCCGGGGAGCTCCGCCCCGGCGTTCGTGGAGGAGGCGACCGCGTGAGTCTCCTGGCTCTCGGGTCAGTGCTCGTCCCGTCCTTCCCACCCAGGTGGGCAGTGGAATTGCCGGGATCCGCTCGCCGATCACAGTGGCGGGACCGCGCCGGAATCTCACCGGCTTCCTCGGACCGCCGTCGCCCTGTCACGGGCCATCATCGCATCCGACGAACTCCCACCGCGGCCGCCGGGAGCACCGGTCAGCTGACAGGTCGTTCGTCCGGTCGCCGCTGTCCGAGGGTGGGCGCCCTCTCCGGGATCCGCGGTCCACCGCTCCCCTCACTCGCCCTCCGGGGCATGCGGGGCGGTCGAGGGCGCCTCGGCCGGTCGCTCCCGCCCTCCATCGTGACCCGAAGCCACCACGGCGACCAGCCCGAGGACGACGGCCGCTGCAGCCACGCGTCCCGCGGCCCGGAGCGCCCAGCCCGGCATGGACGCTCTGCCCGACCGCCACCCTGAGGGGCTGAGCCGTTCCGCCCGCCGGGCCGGCCGTGTCAACCGCACCACCAGCAGGACGGCGACCGGCAGTTGCAGCAGCCACAGCACCGTACGCGGCCACTCGCCGTACCAGACGTTCGTGCCGTACAACAGCGTGTGCCACACGCTGAGCACATACACGACGATCACGAAACGGTGCAGCCGACGCCAGGTGTTGGCGCCGATGCGATGCCTGACGTAAAAGAGCAGGCCGAGCGGGATCGCGAGGTACAGGGCTCCCTGCCCGATCGGAATGGCGATCCGGCCGGTTCCCGAGTCGTACCAGCCAGGCACGAACGAGTCCGCGAAGCCCACCCACAGGCGCTCCGCCCACCCCAGTGCGGCCTCGTACCGGACGAGTTCAGCCGCGAACATCAGCGCATGCGCGAACATCAACGCCATCGTGGTCAGACTCGTGGTGCGGTGCCAGCGCTCCAATGCCTGGGGGGATCCGGGCAGCCAGGCAGGGCGCTGCCCGGACAAGAGCAGTCCGAGCATGACCGTGCCCCATGCCCACAACAACGCCGACCAGCCGAACGCCTGGCTCAGCAGGTACATCCAGTACGTTCCGGCATCGGCCATGAACGGCATGACCGCCACCGTCGCGGAGTCACCCGACTCCACACGCACGTACAGGAGAACGAACACCGCCGCCGTGACGGCGAACGCGACACCCGCCTCGGGCAGCATGGCCCACAGGTCGGCGCGCAGGGTGACAC
This sequence comes from Streptomyces clavifer, assembly GCA_014651175.1. Taxonomy (GTDB): domain Bacteria; phylum Actinomycetota; class Actinomycetes; order Streptomycetales; family Streptomycetaceae; genus Streptomyces; species Streptomyces clavifer. Next base: position 48,879 of record BMWJ01000020.1, read on the forward strand.
GGTCTGCGGCACGCCGGTCGCGGGCGGGCGGCTCAGGCGTCCCTTCGTCATCCGGCGTCGTCTCTGACAGCATCCCTGGGCCCCTCAGGCACCGGCCGCCGAAGGGCGGTGCGCATGTGTCGTAGGAGAGATCAGTGTCGCTTGAGACGCCGGAGGCAGCGAGGCTCATTCCGGCCAGAACACCGAGGCGGCCCTTGGCCTCATCCCTGCCCGGTGGGCGTTCCGTCCTTGCGGACTTCCGGCAGGAGAAGAGCGGAGAAGGACGCCACCGCAGTCTCCTCGATCGCTCCGTCCTCAGACGTCCCTCAGCGCTGTCCAGTAACCCACCGCATCTGGACAACCCTCCGTGTGCCTCTGTCGCGACGCCGCGAGCGCACCTACTGTGGGCTCCGCAGTCGGTTCGCGGCGCATAGCCATCCGGATGTCCGGTGTCGCGACGCAAGAGGGAACCCGGTGAGAGTCCGGGACTGTCCCGCAACGGTGAGTGGGAGGAAGAGCCGTCGCACCACCGGATCCGTGGAGATCCGGCAGAGGCGACGGCTGCTACGTGCCCCGGTTTCCGGTAGGTGCGCCCACGAGTCCGGAGACCTGCCACTGCGCCCGTGCTTGCACGGGCTGTGCTCGGTGACCTCGAGGACTGGGTTGGCGGTACGGACGGTTGCACGGCACAGCATTGCCGCGTCTCCTCCCCGGTCGGTGTTGATGGCTCGTGACCAGGAGGAGAGCGATGTGACGACCGTGCGTATGACCTGTCACCCCCGCCATGGGACCGATCGTTCACCGCCGGTGTATCCGGGGGGAGCAGCGCTGCCCCACGCCGGGGAACCCCGCGAGAAGCACAGTCCGGCGCGCCCCACCGTGTCGGGCGTCTGCCACGGCACCTTGGGTGAGTTGTACCAGGGCCCTCTTCGCGCGGCCGCCGCACCGGACATAGCTTTGGTGTCCTTTCCCGTGGACCGCCACTCCTGGGTCCACTTCACACCGGGCACCGACCCACCGGACCCATCGGTGCTCGCGGTCAAGTCCGCTACGGCGGCCCGCCTCTTCCTGGACCACTACGGGCTCACGCTGCCGACCGGCCTCTGGAGCACCCACTCCGACCTCCGGGTGGGTGTGGGGATGGCGAGCTCGACCGCCGACATCGTCGCCACGCTGCGTTGCCTGTTCCAGCTCTTCGCCCTTCCCTACGACCAGCAGGTGGTCCTCGCCGTCCTTGCGGAGATCGAGCGGGCCGACAGCGTGTTCCTCGATGAGTTCGCCCTCCACCTCAGTGGCCGGCACCGGGTGGTCCGGCGCCTGGGCACGGGCTTCGGCTTCCACACCGCGTTCGTCACCGAACCCGGAACGGTGGACACCGAGGCCGTCTCCGCCTCGCTTCTGGAGCACTACCGAAGGCGCGGAGAAGAGTACGAACGCTGCCTGACCGCCCTCCTGAAGGGCTTCGACTCCTCCGACCCGGCAGCCGTGGCCCGCGCGGCGACGGTCAGCGCCACGCTGTCCCAGGAGGTGCTTCCCAAGGCCACCTTCCACAGCATGCTCACCCACCGCGAACGGTTCGGCGCGGACGGGATCTTCGTCGCCCATACCGGCTGCCTGATCGGTTACCTCTTCCCGCGCCGCCTCGGTGCGCACCGCAAGTCGGAACTCTCCGCCTTCTTCCATTCGCTCGGCTACCAGTGCTCATTCGTCCAAGGAGGTTACGGATGATCCACCCCCACATCGCCGACGCCCTCAGGATGCCCGACCTCGTCCGGCTCACCGACCGTGTGATTCTGATCCGCTTCGAGTCGATGAAGATCTACTCGGCCCTGGCGGCCGTCCGGCATCTCCTCGGCCGAGGCACCATCCGCACCGGCCAGACCCTGATCGACAGCTCCAGCGGTATCTATGCCTACGCCCTCGCGCTGGCCTGCCACCGTTACGGCCTGAGGTGCCGCATCGTCGCCTCCACCACCGTGGACGTCACCACGCTCGCCCAGTTGGAGATCCTCGGCGCGGTGGTGGAGCAGGTCAGGCCTTCGGAAGACCTGAAACTCGACCAGGAACTACGCGTACGCCGGGTGAAGGAGATCCTCGCGGACCGTCCCGACCACCACTGGATGCGCCAGTACCACGACGACATCCACTATCTCGGGTACCACGACGTCGCCGACCTCATAGCGGCAGCAGTTCCCGGCCGGCCGCTGACCGTTGTCGGCGGCGTGGGATCCGGCGCATCGACCGGCGGGGTCGTGGAACACCTGCGAAGGGACGACCCCACGGTGCGTCTTGTGGGAGTACAGCCGTTCGGCAGCGTCACGTTCGGCAGCCAGGACCACCACGACCCGGAGGCCATCATCGCCGGGATCGGGTCGTCGATCGTCTTCGACAACGTGCACCACCACCTCTACGACGCGGTGCACTGGATGGACTTCACCCACGCGATGTCCGGTGCCGTCGCCCTCCTGCGTGACCACGCGGTCTTCGCCGGACTGTCCACCGGAGCCGGATACCTGGCAGCCTCCCACGAGGCACGCCTCCACCCCGACCGCCTGCACCTGGTGATCGGCGCCGACACGGGTCACCGCTACGTGGAGCGGGTGTTCGCCCGGCACAAGGAGGCACTCGACCTCCCGGCCCTCAAACCTGTCGAGGTGGTGGGGCCCGAGGAGATGACCATGCCCTGGTCCACCATGGCCTGGCAGCGCACCCCCGACCCCGCACACAGGAAGGAGCGGGCCGCGTGAGTGTGGTCTGCCTGGAGTCGCTCACCTTCGGACTCCGACACCTGGTACTCGCCGCCGACGCGCTCGGCGAGCGGCTGATGCTTCTGACACGCGATCCCTCGTACTACGCGTACGAGCTCGAGCGACTCCCCGCCGACGCCCTGGACGTCGTCACGACCGACACCTTCGACACGGACGGAGTGACGGGCCTGCTGCGAGGGACACCCGGCCTGCGCGGCCTGATCAGTTCCACCGACACCTGGACACTGATCGGCGCGGAGCTCACGGACCGTCTGGGGCTGCCCGGACTCGATCCGGCTGTCCTGCGGCTGGCCCGGGACAAGGCCGCGGTACGCAACCGCCTGTACGAGGCGCGGCTCACTCGCGGGCGGGCGGTGGAGTCGGAGGGCTCACTGCCGGAGCTGCGGGAGGCGCTGCTGAAGGAAGCCGGCCTACCTGCCGTCGTCAAGGACACCGCCGGCACCGGGAGCCAGAACGTCTGGTTGGTGCGGGACGAACCCGAACTGGACGCCGCGCTGGCAGAGGCAGCGGGGCGGTCACTCATGGGACGGCTGTTCGCCGAACCGTACTTCGGCGGGCCGGTGTACAGCGCCGAGACACTCTCCTGGCAGGGGCAGACCCGGCTGCTCGGCGTCTCCAGCCGCCTGATGTCACCGGAGCCACGATTCCGGGAGGAGATCACCGCGTTTCCCGTGGGCTTCCCTGAGGAACAGCGCGTCTCCCTGGAGAGGTGGCTGGGGGACGTACTGGCCACTGTCGGGTACACCGACCGCTTCGCACACGTGGAGTTCGTGCTGACCACCACGGGCCCGGAGGTGGTCGAGGTCAATCCCCGTATCGGCGGTGCTCTGGTCGGCGAGGGGATGTGCCGGTCCCTCGGATACAACGTGTACGAGGCGGTGATCGAGACGGCGCTCGGCCGGCGCCCCCGTCTGATGGATGCGGACCTGCCGGGCGGCCCGGCCGTGGCCTTCGTACTGAGCTACCCGGAAGTCCCGGGGGTGCTGACCGGGGTCACCGGGCTGGAACGCTTTGCCGACCTGCCGGGGGCCCCGGCCTGGTATCCGGTCAAGCGAACGGGCGACCCTGTCGAACACCTGGCGGACAGCCGCGGATACGTCGGCATCGTCTACGCGGAGGCCGAGACGGCCGAGCTCGCCACTCACCGGGCGGTGGCCGCCGCAAACGCCGTCCAGGTACACACCGAGCCATTCGCAGATCCGTCCACTCCGAGGCCGGCCGGTGGGTAGAGGCACCGGCCGGGGGCCGCGCCCACGTGCCGGGCTGGCGCCGCTCGTCGGTCCGCTGCGCTTCCTGCTGCTCAGCTCGTTCCTGATCCCGCTCGGCAGCTTCATGGTCCTGCCGTTCATGTCGGTCTTCCTCCACGAGCGCCTCGGGATGGGGCTCGGCACGGTCGGTGTCGTGCTCGCAGTGGCGTCCCTGGTCCAGTTCTCCGGCGGGATCGCCGGAGGAGCACTGTCCGACCGGATCGGGCTGCGCCGCACGATGCTCTGGGCCTTGATTGTCCGTACAGCTGGATTCATGGGCCTGCTGCTGGCGCTGCGCTGGCCGCCACTCGCCGTAGGAGCGCTCATCCTGACGTGCTGTGGCGCTGCGCTGTACCTTCCGGCGAACAAGGCGTATTTGATTCACGGGGTCGACGACGAACGTCGCCCGGCCTACCTGTCGGCGGGCAACGCGGCTCTCAACGCAGGCATGGCGATGGGCCCGCTGATCGCCGGACCCTTCGTCCTGTCCTCACCGGGCTGGCTGTTCGTGACCGCTACCGCGCTCTTCGTGGCCGTCACAGCAGGTCACGCACGGCTGCCGTCAACCGGTGATCAGCCGGCCGCCCCAGGGACTCCTAGGCAGGGTCTGCTGGCAGGCGTGGCGCTCCTGCCGTTCGCCGCCAATGCTCTGGCGTTCTACCTCTACTTCTACTTCCAGCACTTCCTGGCCTTGTACGCCGTCGAGCAGGCGTCCACCGCGTTCTACAGCCTGGTCCTGCTGCTCTGCTTCGCGCTGGTGATCGTCGTGCAGCCTCTGGCGTCCGGGCTGATCAGCCGTATGCCTTACGGCTTGGCCCTCACCGTCGGCTTCGCGGGCCTGGCGGCAGGTCTGGCCGTACTCGCGCTCGGCACCCGGCCGGCTCTGCTGGCGGGCGGTGCCCTGATCACGCTGGGCGACATCGTACTGTTCCTGAAGAACGATCTGGAGGCCCTGCACCGCAGTCCGCGCTCCGACGCGGTGGTCTTCGGCCAGCAGCGGCTGGCGGCCGGGCTGGGGGCCTTCGTCAGCGGAGTGCTAGGCGGTCTGCTCTACGGTCTCGGCGAACGAGTCGGTGACACAGGCTCGTTCTGGCTGCTGGCGGCAGCACAGTGCCTGCTGCTTCCCCCTCTGCTGCTGACGCTGCGCCGTCGCGTGGTGCGGCGTCACGACCCACACGACTACGACGAAGGAGCACTGCCGCACCATGACACGGACCGGCGGATTCCAGGACGATGACTTCTGGACGGAATTCCACGACTTCCTGTTCACCGAACAACGCCACACCCAGGCTGAAGAGTTGCTCGACAACTCTCCCCTGCTGTCCTTCCGGCAAGGGGCACGGGTGCTTGACCTGTGCTGCGGTCCGGCGGTCTTCACGGTTCCACTCGCCGCCCGCGGCTTCGACGTGACCGGCGTGGACCTCAGCCCGGCCATGCTGGACAGGGCACGGAAACGGTCGGCCGACGCCGGCGCGTCCGTCACCTACGTGCAGGCTGACGCCCGCTCGTACACGCCTTCGAACGGCTTCGATGTCGTCCTCAACATGTTCACCTCATTCGGATACTTCGAGGATCCTTTCGACAACACCGAGGTGCTGCGTAACATGCACCGGTGTCTGGCGCCCGGAGGCACTCTTCTCCTGGATCTGGCGGGCAAGGAACTGCTGGCCCGGAAGGTCACCCCGCCGAAGGTGGTTCAGCGGGGTGACGACCTGCTCGTACAGACCGACACGGTGCTCGACGACTGGGCGCGGTTGAGGAGCGACTGGGTTCTCGTCCGGGGAGACCGGGTGACCCGGGCGTCCTTGGTGTGGTTCGTCTACAGCGCCGTGGAGCTGCGCAGGATGGCCGAGGAAGCCGGGTTCAGTCGCGTGGAGGTCTTCGGTGGCTTCGACGGCCGTCCCTACGACCAGGATGCCGAGCGGTTGATCCTTCGGGCGGTGCGCGCGCAGTGACGACGCGCGGGGTGCGGCGGACCGCTGCACCCCGCGCCTGCGCCGGGCACTGGAGCGGATCCCGGCCGGCGCGCGGGTTGCCTCGATCTGCACCGGGTCGTTCGTCCTGGCGGCAGCCGGACTGCTCGCGGGGCGGCGGGCGACAACGCACTGGAAGTCGTGCGACGAGCTGCGGACCCTGTACCCGGAGATCGACATCGACCCGGACGTCCTCTACACGGACGACCGGGGCGTGCTCACCTCGGCGGGGGTCGCCGCCGGCATCGACCTGCCTGCACATGATCCGGAGCGACTACGGGGCCGACGTGGCGAACACGGTCGCCCGGCGCACCGTCGTACCCCCACACCGGGAGGGTGGACAGGCTCAGTACATCGAGCAGCCGGTCCCCGAGCCAGGTGGCAGCTCGACTTCCGCCGCACGCGATTTAGCCCTGGGTCACCTGGGCGACCCGCTGGCCCTGGAGGACTTGGCCCGCGCGACGTCAACCAGTGTGCGGACGCTGAGCCGGCGATTCCTCCACGAGACCGGGACGACACCGATGCGCTGGCTGGCCGGCCAGCGCCTGCAGCTCGCGCGACAACTGCTGGAGCGGACCGACGAGCCGGTAGACAGGATCGCCGCACAGGCCGGCTTCGGCACAGGGACTGCCATGCGCCAGCACTTCCGCGAAGTACTGGGCGTGTCACCACGCGCGTACCGCAACACATTCCGGGGAACGCAGTGAGCGGTACGCGCACGGCGCTGCCCTCAGACGGCTGAGGCTCGTCTCAGGGGACGCGGGGAGCGAGTGGGCCGATCCCGAACCCTCGTATCGGCCGGACGGCACGTTCGTCGCACCGGACCCCGACCGCGCCCTGTTCCCGAGCTTGCGCGAGGAAACATGACGAGCGGCTCACCACGATCGTGGTGCTGCCAGTCGTCCAGGCCGCGGAACCGCCCGACGTGACAGGGCATCCTGGCTCTGCTGGTCAGTCTTGTCCAGAGGTGAGGCGGGCCGCGCGGTTGGTGAGGTGCCGTCGCTCCGGTGTGCTGCTGGTGAGGCGGGCCGCCTCACGGTAGGCGTGGGCGGCCGCGTCGTGGTCGCCGAGTTGTTCCACGAGATGGGCGCGGACTGCGAGCAGACGATGGTGGTGTGCCGTGCGCCGGTCGGAGTCCAGGGTCGCCAGCAGGTCGAGCCCGGCGGCGGGGCCGTGCACCTCCGCGACGGCGACCGCGCGATTGAGGGTGACCACCGGATTCGGCGCGAGGTGCTCCAGCAGGCCGTACAGGGCGAGGATCTGCGGCCAGTCGGTGGCATCGACGTGCTCGGCCTCGCCATGGACGGCGGCGATCGCCGCCTGCAACTGGTAGGGGCCGACCTGCCCCCTGGGCACGATCCGGCTGATCAGGTCGAGGCCCTCCGTGATCAGCCGACGGTTCCAGCGGGTGCGGTCCTGCTCGGCCAGCGGCACCAGAGCTCCGCCGGGCCCGGTGCGGGCAGCTCGGCGCGCGTCGGTGAGCAGCATCAGGGCCAGCAATCCGGCCGTCTCGGCGTGCTCGGGCAACAGGCGGCGCAGCAGCCGGGTGAGCCGGATCGCCTCGGTCGACAGGGCTGGCGCGGTCAGGTCGGTGCCGTCGGTGGCGGTGTAGCCCTCGTTGAAGACCAGGTACAGCACATGGAGTACCGCCTCCAGCCGTTCGGTCCGGTCGGCCGCCTGCGGCAGGCGCAGCGGCGTCGCGGAGTTCCTGACGGTCTGTTTGGCGCGGCTGATGCGCTGGGCCATGGTCGCCTCGGGCACCAGGAAGGCGGCGGCGATCTGTGGAGTGGTCAGGCCCCCGACCGCGCGCAGGGTCAGGGCGATCTGGCTGGACTCCGACAGCGCCGGGTGGCAGCACAGGAACAGTAGTGCCAGGGAATCGTCCTGGTCCGCGTCCGCCTCGGCGTCCGCGGGTTGGCTCAGCAGCTCGGCCTGGGGGGTGGCGAGGGCGATGCGTTCCTCGCGCCGGCGCCGTGCCTGCTCGCTGCGCACCTGGTCCACCAGTCGGCGGGAGGCGACGGTGACCAGCCATCCCCGGGGATTGTCCGGCAGTCCCTGGGCGGGCCATTGGAGGGCGGCGGCCAGCAGCGCCTCCTGGACGGCGTCCTCGCAGGTGTCGAAGGCGCCGTAGCGGCGGACGAGCGCGCCGAGGACCTGCGGCGCCAGCTCGCGCAGCAGGTCCTCGATGCCGGGTGCCTCGCTCACAGGTCCGTCGCGGCGTCGTGCAGGACCGGCCAGAGCTCGACCGGATCGGTGTCCGCGAAGGCATGTCGGCGGCGATCTCGTGCGCCCGCTCCAGGGACTCGCAGTCCAGCATGTAGAAGCTGGCGAGGTACTCCTTGGTCTCGAGGTAGGGCCCGTCCGTGACCGCCGGTGCGCCGTCCTTGCGGCGCACCAGTTGCGCGTTGGCCGCGTCCGCCAGACCGTAAGCGCCGAGCAGTTCACCGCTCTCGCGATACTTCTTGTTGAACGCGTCCTGCCTGGCGATCGCCTCGGGCCAGGCGTCGGCGGGGAAGGACTCCCACTTGGCCTGGTTGCCGTAGATCATCGCGACGTACTTCATCAGGTGTCCCCTTGTATCCCGCGCACCCCTTCGGCGCGCTTCCACCCCACAGTCGGAGCCGCGCACGCCTCTTCGACATCCGGGACAGAAAAAGATTCTCGGCTCTTCCTCCGGTCGCACCGGCGTACCGCCCGCCCCAAACGATCAACCTATCCGGCGCCCTCCGCCCAGGGACAGCCACCCGCGCTGGTGCACGCCCGCGCGTACCCGCTTGTACAGATTGCCCTGTATGCCCACACGGCCAGCAACGTGGAATAGGGCCTCGCCACAGTCACTGCCGAACTCCACGCGCCGACCCGCGCTATCGACTACCAACGCCGGAGCGAGGCCCCCGCCTCCTGGATCGAAACCCGAGAGCTGGCAGCACTTGCTCACCCGGCTCCCCGACTCTTCGGCGTCGCATCTCACAGGGGCGTATGGGTCAGGCGTGGTCTAGAGGTCGAAGTGGATGTGTTCCAGGTCGGTGTATTCGACGAGGAGTCCGGCGGCGCGGCGGCCGCCGTCCTTGAAGTAGATCTCTTGCAGTCCTTCGGCGGCGATGTTCTGGAGTTCTTGGTCGGTGGCGCCTTGGTCGCGGGCTTCGAAGAGGCGGGCGGCGTAGGTGGGTGGGAGGGCGACGGTGAGGTGGCGTAGGCGGGCGTCGTCGGTGGTGCCGGGGGCGGCGGTGTAGCCGAAGCGGGCGCGGGTGTCGATGACGAGGCCGGTGCTGGTGGCCGCTGTCTGTTTCGCTTTGGCGCGGACTTGGGGCTGCCACCGTTTCTTGACTTCGCTCTGCAGGCGCGCGGCGAGGTCCTTGCGGGGCTTCTTGATCTGGTCCTTCACGTAGCGTTCGACGGTCCGCTGGGAGATCCGCAGCATCTGCGCGACAGCCCGGGTGCCCTTGTGCTGCTTGACGAGGTAGCGCATCTGGGCGCCGGCCGACTTGGGGATGGGGCGGGTGAAGGACCGCTCCACCGCCTTGTCGAGACCGTCCGAGAACATGCTCATCGTTGTCTACTCCCCCGTGTCCGCGCCGGTGACCTGGCCGTCCTTGATGTAGCGCGCCAGGTTGAGCTCGTAGCCGTGCTCCTCGCGGACCGCTTCGGCCCAGAGCACGGTCTGGGTGCCTTCGTGCTTGACCATGCCGGGGCTGACGCCGAGGCGGAAGCCGCCGGGCAGCGGCTTGTCCTGCCGGTAGGGCAGGAAGTCGAGAGGGCTGGGGCCGTCGCTGGTGTAGACGGCGCAGTCGGAGAGGATCGCGACGGGGTACTGGCCGGTGAAGGCGGCGTGCTTGGCCATTTTGCGGTGCATGTTAATACGGGTCTTGGAGATGACCGCGGCACGGATATCGGGGCGCCACGTCGGACGGGACAACGCGCGCCAGGGCTCTCCCGGCTTCCAGCCTTCGCCGCGGGGGCGTTCGCGGAGTTTGCCGATGCCACCCTTGACGGTGGCCTTCACCGCGGACAGGACGAGCGCCATCTGCGGGTCGCGCTGCCGGTAGCCGTCCATCGCCGTCAGGAAGTCGGCCGGGGAAAGGTCCGCGGTGACGCCGAGGTCGGCCATCGTGGCGATGTAGGCGTCGCGGAGCCGGTTGTACCAGCCGTCCAGGTACCGGCCGTTCTCATACCGGACGTAGGCCTCGGCCGGGGCGACCTGGTAGCCGAGCTCGACCGCGTACGCGACGGTGGGTGTCGCGTACCAGGCAGGGCCCTCGGGCCGGTCCCCCTTCGGTGTGAACGGCGAGGGCAGCCGCTCGTCCAGCTCGATGTGGGAGAGGTCGACCAGCCAGGAGCCGGGGAGCTTCGGGTCGAACTCCGGGCGCTGCACGTGTGTCGGGGCGTCGAGGCCGACATTCAGTCCGTTCGCGCCGGCGGCGAAGGCCATGTTCACGTCGATGCCGACGAGGTAGCGCTGGCTGTACTCGTCGTCGGTCAGCGGCCGCGCCCAGTCGTACGCCTCCTCGATCAGCATCTCGGCCGGGCCCCGCTGGTGGAACCGGGGCAGGTCCTTGAGGAGCGGATGGCCGTCGGGGGCTTCGCAGGGGGCGCAGTCGACGGGTTCATGGCCGAGGGAGCCGGGGTTGTGCTCGCTGTGACGCTTGCCGTCGGCGTCAGGTGCGGACGCGCGGGTGGGCGGGTGCAGCGCGGTCATCAGCTCCAGGCCCGTCACTGCGGTGGAGCCGCGCGGAGTCATAACCCGTGACGCGAACGTGCCGAGCATCCGGGCGAGGTCCGCCGCCGGGAGGTTTCCTGCGCTCCCCCAGGTCCGTGTGTCGAGGGCACCCCAGGACGGGAGGCACAGCTGGACGCAGGCCCGTCGGCCGCCGTGGGCAGGGCGGTAGATGCGGGCCCACGGCCCGAGGCCACGCTTCGTCAGCTTCCATTCTGCGCGGGCCAGCTGCTTGACGACCTTGTGGCCCTCCGGCAGCCGACCGGACAGCCGCTCCTCCTGCGTGAGGTGAATCGGCAGGCCGTAGCGCTCGCACGCGGCTTCGGTCAGTACGAGCAGCGGGTCGGCGTCTTTGCCCGGTCCGGAGAGTCTGGGCGCACCGAGTTTCGCTTCGGCCAGGGTCCAGTCGATCAAGGAGGGGAGGGACTTGGCGGGTACGTCCAAGACAAGGCCGCCGACGCAGTACGCCACGACCTGCCCGTCCTCGACGTCGATGACCGCGAGCGGCCCGTTCTCGAACCGAGGGTCGGCAGTCGTAGCCGTCGCGGGCTTCGCCGAGACCTTCTTTGCCGCAGGCCGGCGGGTGGTGCCGGCGAGGATGCTCGTAGCCGTGGGGCGGACAGGCTGGTGAACCGGGGCGGGGCTGACAGCATGTTCGGGTTCGCTGTCGGGCTCCGGACGTTGTGGTGTCACGGGAGCCGAGGGGCCGGTGAACGTGGCAGGCGCGGTTGGGGTGGATTCTGCGGGTGCCGGGTAGAGCTGCGCGAGCTTGGCCAGCAGGCGGGCGTACGCCTCGCGCTGCGGGGGCCGCGGCTCGGTCTTGCCACTCTCCCAGGACACGACCGTCGGGCGGCGCACCTCTAGCGCGGCGGCAACCTGTGCCTGCGTCAACCCATGTGCCTTGCGCAGCCGTTCCCGCTCGGCGGGTGGGGGCAACGGCGATGCGGACGCGATCAAGGCATCGACCGCCTCGAACAACTCGGACACGAAACACCTCCTACCTCAATCGTACTCTGAAAAAAACATCTTGCGTACTCTTCCCGTACATCGCTCGCGGTGCGTTCTGCGGAATAGCCATCGATCCGGTCCGGCACTGTACGGTCCCAGCGCTGTGTAGGCAGTCCCGGTCATCTGTAGGCGGTTTCTGATGTGTTCCAGTCTTGTGCGGGTGGGGTCGCGGCGGCCTCTCGCCCGGAGCCAGATCTGGGGTCTGTTGTGTGGTCGGTGAGCCGCTGGTTGACCTTCACCTTGGGGGAAGCCACATCATCAAAGGGCCGGGCGATGTGCTCGGCATGAGGAGGAGCGAGCATGGGGTTGCTGACCATTGGGACGTTCGCGAAGGCGTCCCGCCTATCGCCGAAGGCACTGCGTCTTTACGACGAGCTCGGTCTGCTGACCCCCGCTCGCGTCGACCCGGTGAGCGGCTATCGCCTCTACGCACCGGAACAACTGGATCAGGCCCGGCTGGTCGCCTGGCTCCGGCGCCTGGGGATGCCCCTGGCCCGTATCCAGCACGTATGCACGCTGGAGTCAGCTGCGGCGACCCAGGAGATCCGTGCATTCTGGGCTCAGGTCGAGGCCGACACCGCCGCACGGCGGGACCTCGCTTCCTTCCTCATCGACCATCTGTCCTGGAAGGACTCCGTCATGTCTCCGACCACCAAGCCACTGGGAATCCGCTACGCCGCCCTTTCCGACACGGGCCATGTCCGCGAGAGCAACCAGGACACCGCCTACGCCGGGTCACGCCTGCTCGCCGTCGCCGACGGCTACGGCAGCTCGGGAGCCCCAGCCAGCGCGGCCGCCGTCGACGCGCTCAAGCGCCTCGAAACCGACAGCATCCCGGCAGGCGATCTCCTCAACGTCCTCGATGAAGCCATCGAGCAGGCCAAACAGGCCGTCAACGGCATCGCCGGTGCCGCCTCATCACCCGAGGATGCCGGCACCACACTCACCGCAATGCTCTGGACCGGCTCACAGTTGGCCCTCGTCCACATCGGCGACTCCCGCGTCTACCTCCTGCGCGACGAAGAGCTGTTCCAGATCACCAACGAGCACACCATGGTGCAGTCGATGGTCGACGAAGGACGTCTCACCCCGGAGGAAGCCGTCTCCCACCCCCAGCGATCGCTGCTGATACGGGCCCTGGGGCAAGGCGCCAACGCCACCCCCGACATGCGCCTTCACGACGCTAAGCAGGGAGACCGATACCTGCTCTGCTCCGACGGCCTGTCGACCGTCGTGCAGACCGAAGACATCCGACGGGTGCTCTCCGGGAGCAGGGAGCCCGAGCAGGCCGTCCGCGAACTCATCGCCCGCGCCAACGACTCCGGGGGCCCCGACAACGTCAGCTGCGTGGTCGCCGACGTCATGGAGCTGCAGCAGTAGGAGCGAGCGGCATGCGCTTGCAGTTGCACCAGATCCGCTCCCACGAACTCATCCGTGAAGGCGACGAGTACCGACTCGCCCGAGAAGCAAGGAGAACCATGGCAGCCAGCACCTCGCAACCGACTCCACGGCGCCTGCTGGCCTGGCTCCGCGGGTGAACGACCATTCTGCCTACGGTTGAGCGGAACGCCGACCGCCAATCTGTCCCACTTAACCGTAGGCACCGCAGGTCAGAGCAGCACCCTGCCCACAGTTGTCTAGGACAGGGCAGGACAGGCACGCGGCGGGACTCGCGGCGGAAGGCTGGTGGCGGCACATCGCTGGACGTCCGGTAGGTGACGCCACGGGTCGTTCTGCCGGTCGGCGTAGACCGCGGGATGCTCGAACACATCGTGAAGGCACGTCCAGTGGACTCCAGCCTCCCTCTGTTTCTCGCACCCCGAGCCGCCCACGCCGACGGCGCGCAGTGGGCTCTGCCGCCCGTTGCAGCCATCCCTCCTGGTGGTCGAGCAGGGGACGCCGGAAAGGGTTCGGTCGCCGCGAGTCGGTCCCGGCGCGGAAAGCAAGAGCTTCAACAGCCGAGCGGCGGTTTGATGGCCGGCTCGTCTGTGACGAGGACGCCGCTCAAGGCGGCCAGATCGACCGCGTCGGCCATCGCGTGGTCGGCAACCTCGATGCGGGTATGGCCGGTGGCTGCGGCGAGCGTGCGGCACGCTTGCGTGAAGGCGGCTGGGGCATTTGATCCGGCCCCGGGTTCGAGGTTGACGCGCTGGATGATGAGTGCGGTTTCGCAGCGGGAGAAGTCGGCACGGCCGATGAGGCGGCCGTCGGCAAGGAGCGGGCAGGCGTAGTAGCCGTACTTGCGGCGAGCTGGAGGCTTGTACGCCTCGAAGACCTGGGTGAAGCCGAAGAGGCGCAGGACGCGGGGGCGGTGCCAGATGAGGTTGTCGAACGGCCCCAGGAACAGCGGCTCCGTGTGCGGCCGGCCCGGCCCGGCGAGTGCTTGCGGGTCGGCCCAGGCTGTCTGCCAGCCCTCGACCCGTACGGGGGCGAGGCGTGTCTCGGGCAGGATGCGGGCGGCAATCGCGATGGGGATACGGACGTAGTCGGCGAGATCATCGGTGGTGGCTACGCCGAGTGCGGCCCCTGCGTGGCCGAGCAGTTCGGTCAGGCATGCGTCGTCGGATGCCTGGTCGCTGAGAAATGCGTCGGGGATGCAGCGTTCGGCGAGGTCGAACAGGCGTTGCCCTCCTGCGCGGCGGGTGGAGGCGAGTTCCCCGGACCAGACGAGGAACTCCACAGCGGTCTTCGTGGGGTTCCAGTCCCATCCGGCTCCCGCTTCTGTGCCGTCACGGAGGCGACGCAGTGGCAGCGGCCCTTCGCGTTCGATGCGGTTGAGGAGGGCGGTGCGGGCCTGCCGGTCGGGGTATTGGGGGCGGCGGCGGGTGGCGCGGCGGCGAAAGGCCCACAGGGGCCAGTCGGCGAGCGGGACGAGGGCCAGTGCGTGGGCGGGGTAGTCGAAGGCGAGCGGTTCGGGGCTGTTGAGGGCGTTGTCGACGGCCTGGCCTGTGGTGCCGGGTAGGCGTGCGGTGAGGGTGAGTTGGTGGGCACGGGCAAGGGTGCTGATGCTGTCGAGCTGGACGGCGTGGAGGTGGGTGAGGGCGGCCCTCGCGTCGGGGAAGCTGTCGGCGGGAAGGGTCGCAGCTACGGCGATGTCCCGGGCTTCTGCCAGGGACAGGGCGGTCTCCGGGGATGGCATAGGGGCGGTCATGGACGTGGGTCCACCGCGGTGGCCGGGGCCGCCTCCGATCCTTGAGCGTCACCGAATTCTGCCTCGGGTGCGGTGGGCGGTCGGGGCGCGCGCGGTACAGCGCCCGGCATAACCACCTTGGCGGGGCCGGCCAGGGTCGCGGCCGTGCGGCGGGTGGGGGCCAGGAACACTCCGGCGGCACCTATGGTCGCGCAGCAGGTGAGGGTGAGCAGGGCGGTGTCCCATCTGTGTTGCTGGGCGAGGGCGCCGATGATGACGGCCATGATGCCGCCTGTGATGTCGGTGGAGGCGCCGATCCAGGTGTTCGCCTCGATGCGGGTGTCGTCGGTGGCGGTGGCGTCGGTCAGGAGGAAGGCGTTGATGAACAGCGGGGTGACGAAGAGACCGGCCAAGAGCAGGAGGGTGGTAAGGAGCCACAGGGGGCGGGCGAGGAAGAGGAGCATGGTGGGGAGGGTGAAGCCGAGGGTCAGGAGTTGGTATTTGCGCCAGAGTCCGGCTTTCCAGTCGATCGTGGCGTAGAGGATGCCTCCGATGACGCCTCCGGTGCTGATTGCGGCGAGGAGTGGCCCGAGTAGCGGAGTGGCGTGCTGGCTTTGGGTGTAGGCGGGGATGAGGACGCCGGTGCCGCCGAAGATGCATCCCATTACGAGCAGGGGCAGGAGGATCGCTGTCGTCCCTGGGGTGGCGAGGGGGCCGAGCCATCGGCGTGCGCTGCGGGCCGGTGTGGCCGCGGGGGCGGGGCGGGTGGTGCCGAGGTGGTGCCGGCGGGCGGCGGCCAGGTAGAGGGCGGTGACCGTGATGAACGAGGCGGCCGCCATCTCGTAGGCGTGGCGGGGGCCGAGCAGGGTGATCGCGAGGCCGGCGGTGAGCGGTGCGAGGACGAAGCCGGCTTCTTCGAGCACGGAGTCGGCGCTGTGGACTGCTTTGAGCTGGGTCTCGTCGGTGACCAGGCGCCGCCAGGAGGATCGCAGGGCCGCGTTCAGCGGAGGGCTCGAGAGGGTGGCGGCGATGACCAGGGGCATTGTCGTCCACCATGGCCACCGGAACTCGACGCTGCACGCGACCAGTCCCAGGAGTAGTGCGGTGGTGGCGCCCATCAGGGTGAGCATGCGGTGTGCACCGTACCGGTCGAGGAGGCGGCCGCGGAGGGGTGCGCAGAAGGCGAGGACGAGGGTGTAGCCGCCGCTCACGAGTGCGGCGCGGGCGTAGCCGTGGGATTGTGCGAGGGCTAGTAGCAGGGTGATGGGTAGGACGGCGGCGGTGGTGCGGGCGAGGAACGCGAGGGTGAGGAGGTTCCGGACCGGGGGCCGTGTCAACTGGCTGAGTTGGCTTGTCGGTTTCTCGGTGTAGTTGCGGGGGGCGGGGGTGGTCATTGTTCGGCCGCCGGTCCGGCTGCGGGCCCTGGATCCGTGGTTTCCGGCCGGGGTGCCGGGTGTGTGCGTGCGCCCGTGTCGGTGGGCGGCTCGATGGTCTCTGTGCGGGTCGTGGCGCGCAGGGAGTCGGGGTGCAGGAGCACGATGCGGGCGATGTCTTGGCCGCGGTGGACGGTGACGGGTCGTTCGGGCCGGATGGCGATGCTCATTCCGCCGCGGTCGGTCATGGCGTTGACTGCTTTTGCGGGGATCACGCCGATCGGCACGTGCAGTCCGTTGGGGGCGTGGTTGGGAGGCGGCATGACCATGAGGAAGGTGCCGGTGGGGATTGTGGTGGCCCAGCCCAGCCGCCATTCGAGGGTGCCCTGTCCGTTGGGTACGAACATGCCCTCCCAGCCTCCGCCGGGGCTTCGGTGGTCGCCGAGGTGGAGCCATTCCGCGTCCCGTGCGGCGATCCAGTTCTCTCCGCGCTGCCACATGCCCGCCCCGCCCAGGCGCCGGCCGGTGTGGTGGGGGTCCTCGTGGTCGGGGACGGCGAAGCCGATGTCGTCGAGTGGCCTCATGGTGAGGGTCAGCGGGGAACGGACGCTCCAGCCGAGTTCTTGGCCCAGGACCCAGGGTGGGCAGTCCGCGGGCAGCCGCGGGATACGCAGGTAGCGGAAGGACGCATGGTAGGTGTCGCGTTCGGCGCGGGCCGCCGCGCGGTCGATGCGCGGCTTGTCGGGCGGGAGTGCCCAGGGTTGGAGTGGGCGGAAGGTGACCTCGGCCATGCACGGTCCTCTCTGTGTAGGGGGTGGGCTGTTGAGAGGGGCGGTGCCCCGGGCCGCGTCCCTGTGGGGTGGGAGGGGTCCGGGGCACTGGGGCGCTGTGTATGGCCGGGTGGGGGCTGGTCCGCCGTGTGGACGGGAGCGGGCTGAGCCAGGGCCCGGGTTGGTGCCTTCCCCACGTGCCTTGGCGGTCGGGTTCGCGGTCCGCGGTCCGGTTCGGGGCTTGCACCAGCGGGGCTGGCCGGGGGCGGGGAAGTCGGGTGGCTGTTGCCGGGCTCCCCCGCCCGCTGGGGTCAGGCGGGGGTGTCGGCTCGGCGGAGGCGGCGTTGGCGCTCGGTCTCGGAGAGGGTGTCGAGGTCGAACATGACGACGGAGCAGGGTCCGTAGCCGACGGTGATCTCCTCGTAGGTGAAGGTTCCCTCGTCGCGGTCGAGGGGGGCGGAGGTGAGGTCGACCATGGTGAGGCTGTTGGGGGCGAACTGGGGGTGGTCGGCGGACATCATGCCGGCGCGGGCGAAGTTGGTGATGTAGGCGGTCTTGTCGCCGTGGTCGATGACGAGGCCGCGGGGGCCGGAGCCAGTGGGGATGTGGCGGGTGACCTGGAGGGTGGCGACGTCGATGACGGCGATCGTGGAGGAGTTCTCGACGGTCACCAGGGCGTACTGGCCGTCGGTGGTGAAGGCGACGCCGCGGCCGCCGGTGGAGCCGACGTCGACGCGGTGGGTTTCGTCGGTGGCCACGTCGATGACGGTGACGTAGGCGGCCTGGGTGTTGGCGACGAACACGCGGGCGCCGGAGGGGTCGATGCCGAGGCTGTAGGGGTGGGCCTCGCGGTCGACGGGGATCTGGGCGAGCTCGGTGGTCTGCTCCGGATTGCCATGGGCGAGGGGGCTGATGTCGAGCTTGCTGATGTAGCCGTCGCCCCAGACGCAGACGTAGGCGGTGGTGCCGGCCTGGTTGATGCCCATGTGGCGGGGGTCGCGGCCTGTCGGGATCTGGTGGACCTCCAGGTTGAGTTCCAGGTCTACGACGGAGACGGTGTCGGAGCCGGAGTTGGAGACCAGGAGGTACTTGTCGCCGGGGACGAGGCCCTGGCCGCGGGGGCCGTGGCCGACCTCGATGCGGCGGATTTCGGTGAGGGCGACGGCGTCGATCTCGGAGATCGTGTTCTGGCTGGTGTTGCAGACGAAGCCGCGGCCGTCCTTGGTGAATTTCACGCCGCCGCGGGGTGCGTTGCCGATGGGGATCTGGGCGATGGTGCGGTGCTCGCCGGGGCCGGTCTTGGCGACGACGGAGACGACACCGTCGTCGGTGTCGGTGGAGAAGAACTGGATATTACGCATGGCGGGATTTCCTTTTCTCCTGCGTGACGGAATGCCGGAATGCGGGACTGATTCCGGCCTGGGCCGGCTGAACCGTGGGACTTCTTGTTCAGCCGAGGGTGTAGTTCAGGTTCCAGGCGATGGACATGCGCGGCTTCTCGTCCTGGAAGGGAGGGACGGCATGCTTGAGCCAGCCGGGGAAGATCAGGAGCTCGCCGGGTGTGCAGGCGAGGCGGACACGGTGGCTTTCCCCGGCGAGGGAGATCCCGGGGTCGAAGTAGTCGACGTTGGGGCGGGGATCGAGCAGGTCGATCTCGCAGGTGCTGGGCGCGGCCACGTAGTAGACCGCGGAGAGGGCCGTATTGGGGTGGAAGTGCGGCTCGTGCCGGTCGCCTGCGCGGTAGAGGGACGCCCAGCTGCGGGTCACACCAACCGCCACCTCACGCACTTCGTCCGCGACACGTTCGGCCTCCCGCTCCAGCGAGCGGCCGAAGGCCTCCGCGAGCGGCATCCCGGTCAGGGACTCGGTGAACTTTCCCGCCACCGCGCACACCCACCGGCTGAGCCGGGCCGCTTCCGGGCCGCCCCACCGGGTGAACTCCCCCGCGGTCTCCCTCTTGTAGCCGAAGTCCTTGGCACCCTCGCCTGCCCGCTCGGTCAGCAGAGCGGCCAGAGGGACGTTGACCTCGTCGGCGAACGGGCACCGGGTGCGGGCGACCGCGGTCGCGAACAGTTGCATGACGGCGGCCCGGGTCGCGGCGGCCGCCTCAGACCTGGGACTCTGGGCTTTCTCGGAAACGGGCATGAGACAGCAACCCCCCGTAGAATTCAGCGGACTTCACCGACAAGAAAGACTTGCCTGTCGAAGCGCAGCCATCACTCTGGGCCCGGTTCCGTGAAAGGTGCAAGCTTTTCGATCCTGCTCTAAAAGGGCGCACATGGATCAACACATGCCGCCCGGTGCTATTAATGGGACTGGAAATAGAAAGTGGGGCGGCACCTTTCTCCCGAATGGGCAAAATTCCGCACCACCTGTGTCTCGCGTACCTTTGGCACACCTCCGTTGCCCCCACCGTCGTCCGCATGGGGCGCGTGTTCACACGGATCCGCCCGGCGGTGGGCGGCCGCCGGGAACGCCGTGCGCCCCCAGCAGGCTCTCGCCGAGCGGGGTCAGGGCATGCCGAACGCTCACCCCGGAGCGCTCGGTCGTGATCAGTGCGGAATGGCGCAGGACCCCTGTGTGGTGGGAAACCGTCGCGGCGGACACCGCCAGCTCCTGCACCAGGTCGTTGGTCGTCGCTGCATGAAGCGCGGCAATACGCAACAGGACGCGCGCCCGGGTGGCACCCAGGAGCGCGGCAAGCGCCCGGGTCCTGGTCGGATCCGGACCTCCCGAGCCGGGGGAACGTGAAGGCAGAGGCATGTGCTGGCTGCTTTCCAAGTAGTACAGGCAACGCCACTTCTGCCCGGCGGAGACCGGGGCTCACCAGGAAGAGACGTCAGCGGGCCGGGACCGGGTCGTCGACGTGAACGAGCGCGACAGAGCTCGGCCCCACACCTACGGGTATCTCCTCGAACTGCGGAGTGCCGTCCACATTGGACAGGTCCACCCCGTCCAGGTGCACCACGGCCAGCGCACCCTGCCCGGCCAGCGCGCAGTACACGGTGGCATCAACCGGATCGACAACGACGCCCCGCGGGCCGGCACCGAGCGGGACCAGACGGGTCACCGTCCACTCCAGCAGGTCCACCACCGCGAGCACACCCGCCCGCTCCAGCGTGACCAAGGCGTAGCCGCCCTCCGCAGTCACTGCGATGCCGGCCGGAGCCGCCCCGGCCACCGGAAGCCACACCCACTCCTCCACCCGGCCTCCTGCCAGATCTAGGACAGGCAGCCCATCCAGCCGGGCACACGCGAACACCGCACGGTTACCCCACAGAGCCACGGCCCGCGGCTGGACGTGCGCGGAGCCGAGAACGACCCGGTCCGCGACCTGGACACCCCCCGTTCCAACGAGGGCGGACAGGTCCAGGACTGCGGCCGATCCCGCGCCACGCTCACACACCACCGCGCTGCGCCCGTCCGGCGACACCGCGATCGCCCCCGGCGCCCACCCCACCCGAACCCGGCCCCGCCCCGCACCGTCCGGATCCAGGACAAGGACCTCGTCGGAAACCGATACCGCCACGTAGAGACGCCCGCCAGGACACTGCACCACCAACAGCGGACCGCGCCCCGTGGGGACGGCCCTGGGCGTGCCGTAGGCAGACGGACCGGACTTCACGATCAGGGACGCCTGCCCGGCAGCGGTATCCGCCGAGCACAGCAGGACAGCCACGAGGCGGCCTCCTTCCCGGGGATGCGCACCAGCCGGAACCGGCCGGTCCTCGGGGCCGCGATCACGACTCCGTACAGCTGTCGTACCGCCACAGAGCCAGAAGATGACCACACCACCCGTCAACTGTCCGCAACCGCGCACCATGTGACCGAATGGACTGTCTAGACACAAACCAACCCATCAGGTATAGGATGCCGCCCCAATCCACACCGACGAGAGAACACACCGTGACCGAACAGCCCACCCCGGCACCCGGCACCCTCCACCACGTCGAGATCTGGGTCCCCGCCCTCGACCGCGCCGTCAGCGACTGGCAATGGCTCCTCGAAGACCTCGGCTACACCCTCCACCAGAACTGGGACAACGGCCGCAGCTGGAAACTCGGCCCCACCTATCTCGTCCTCGAGCAGTCCCCCGCCCTCACCGCGGAAACCCACGACCGGTGCGCCCCCGGCCTCAACCACCTCGCGTTCCACATCGACACCGCCGACCGTGTCGACCTGCTCACGTCCAAAGCCCGCGAGAACGGCTGGACGCTCCTCTTCCCCGATCGCCACCCTCATGCAGGCGGAAGCCACCAGCACACCGCCTACCTAGAATCTCGCGACGGCTTCGAGATCGAGCTCGTTGCTCCGCTTGCGCGGAGGTGATCGCCCACGCCGAGGTGCTTCCTCGGCCTCAGCAGCAAGTCCGGCGCGATGCGCACGCGACCAGGGGGACAACAGCGGGGCGGTCTTGTTCGAGGTGTAGGGCCAGCTCGCCGGCGCTCGACTTCGTCGTCCAGCGCAGCGGCGCATCGGATCTCCACGCGTGTCCAGCTCCGCCAGGGCAAGCAGCGCAGGCCGCGGCCCCGAGTCCAGTCCAGCGGCCTTCTTCCTTACGCCGCCGGGCCAACGGACTCAACTTCGAGGCCGTACAGATAGGGATGCGCTCATGGTCAGTGGTCCGGGCATTCAGCCCAGCGGTGAGTCGTCCATGCCTGCCGGATCAGACTACGCACGGTGATGAACATGTAGGCGAGGTCGAAGAATGCGACTACCTGGCCCGCCACACCCACGGTTTCCTGGCGGACCGCCGCTCCCGTCCTCAGTTGACCTCCCGCACTCTCGCAGCGGTCCGCTTTGCCAGCTCGCGGACGCCGTTCGCGGCGTTCTCCGAGAGCTCGCCGAGTATGGCGTCGGATGCCGTGAGGAGGGCACGGGCCTCCTCGGGGCGGCCCGCGTCGGCCAGAGCGAGGGTGAGCCGGTAGTGCTCCTCGGCGATGAAGCGGCCGAGGTTGACCTGCTGCCAGTGGCGCAGTGAGTCGTCGCCCGGGGTGGCCAGGGCGTCGCGCACGGCGGCCAGACTGTCCGCCGCCTGCGGCAACTGGCCCGCCTCCCGCTCGAGGCGGGCCAGGGTGTGCCGGGCCGAAGCCCGGTCCCATGCCGTCTCCTGAAGGGCGGCGTACAGGCGCTGGGCCCGCAGCGCCTGGGGAAGGTCGCCGAGTTCCTCGAAGTCCCGGGCGAGCCCGCTCAGCAGAGCCGTGGCCAGGTTATGGGGCGCCTCGGGGCGGCGAAGTCTGCTCTGGTCCATGAAGATGTTGTCGAGTTCGCGGATCAGCGTCACCCGCGCGAGGCCCGTCATCCCCTGGTCCCGCGCCAGGTCGGTCCATGTGGAGACCGGCTCGTCCGACGGGGCCGTCCCGAACATCGACTCGTCGAGCGCCCGCGCCCACTGTTGCAACTCGTCCGCGCTTGCACCCGGTTCCGGCATACCGCCCAGGCCGCACGCCGTGTCGTAGTCCGTCTCCCGGACCTCGAGCAGCAGTGCCAGATCTCCGGTGTCCCCGCGCAGCGCCACCAGCACGGCCGCGAGCCGCAGTTCGTCCGTCATCGATGACCGCGTCTCGTGCCGCAGCAGATGCCGCAGCAGCTCCAGATCGCCCTCGGCGCGGTCGAACTGCGCGGCCCGCAGGGTGATCCGGCGCCGCACCGGGTCCTCGGCGACTTCGCGCCATGCCCTGCGGTCGCCCTCCCGCAAACAGGCGAGATCGGCGCGGCCCGCCGCGAGCACTGGCTCCCACAGCGGGGGACCGGCCGGGCCTATCCGGGCGTACGCGCGCCCCTCATCCGCGTTGAGCAGTACGAAGTCCGGCTCGGTGCGCAGCAGCGCGGCACGAAGCCTGCCCACCAGCTCGACCGGGGAGCGTTTCGGGAAGCCCAGCGCCTTACGGAGCCCGGCCCGCTCCTCGTCGATTCCGTAGTGCTCACGGATCCCGTCCTCGGTCTCCGCGACGCACGCCAGGATCTTCTCCTCGTCGTCGTCCGGCGACAGACGTGCGTAGCCGCGCCAACCGGGCAGACCGATCACGAGCTCCAGGGTCTCGTCGACACTGGAGCCGATAATCCCCGCGGCGCCCTCCGAGTCGGCGTAGAGCACCGAGCCGTCCGCGCATATGAAGTACGTACCGCCGGTGTCGTCCCCGGCTACCGTCTCCAGCGGGCCGCCCGAGGCGAGACGGACCTCCTCGACATGGCCGTGGGCGGCACGCGCCAGGTCGAAGTCGAAGGGAAAGGCGGCCAGTTCGGCCAGGCGGCGGTCCTGCCGCAGTAGCCGTAGCGCGTGATCGGTCATGTCACAGAACGTAACACCGTCCACGGACAACGGAATCGCGCCTCTGTAGGAGGCAATCACGCACCAGCTCGTTAGTGGGCCTCCGCATCCTGGGCGGCAGCCAGGCGCCGAGCGTGTGCGCGGATGCGGTGGCGATCATCAGGAAAAACGCTCTGCCAATCCTCGTCAAGGCGGAACCAGGCAGCGGGCTGGCCCTGTTCCCCTCCGAGTGGGGTCGCAGGGTCGACGACGGCGGCGTAGGAAAGTCCCAGGGTGGGAGACCAGTCGGCTCGGTAGGACCGCACTGCCACGGCCGCGGGTTCTTCCAGCAGGGCGGCCCGCAGTCCAGTTTCTTCCAGCAGTTCCCTCGCCGCAGCCACGCGCGGCGCCTCGCCGGGCTCGACCTTGCCACCGGGCGGTACCCATCCACGAACACGGTGCTTGACCAGCAGCACGTGCTCAGAGGCAGGGTCGGTAACCCAGACCTCGGCCGCCAACGGCTCCATCGGGCGCTGACGGGCTTCCTCCAGCCACGCGCTCGCGTCGTCGAATTCCAACGCGGCGAGGCGGGCATCCGCAGCTGTCTCGTCCATGACCAGCTGAACAACATCACCTTGGCTCACAGAAGCCACCCTAGGCCGGTCTCCACCCCGGTGAGACACGACCGCTCTCCTGAGGTCGGTGCGTGTCCCGCGGGAACCGTGCCTCTGCCAGGGAGAACAGCTCCTCGGACCGCCGCAACTTCCCGAAAGGCATCCTGGTCATGAACTCCAGTACGAGTGCCCCGCGATCCTGGTTAGTGCTCGGTGGGGTCCACCTTCTCGACCGCATCGCCCCTCGACACGAGGACGACCCACTCGTCCCGGTCGAGGTTCCGCCGCAGGAAGTCTGCCGACCGGCCACCACCTTGATCGTCCGCTGGGGTCTTCTCGGAACATGCTCCGTCACGGCCCTCAGCAGCGCCGGCACCCGGCTCGGGACGGGCTGGATCAACGGCGAGAACCTGTTCCCCGACGGCCTCGTCGGCCCCGTCCTGCACGACCTGATCGGCACCCAGCCCTCGACGAGCCTGGTGCCCCTGCGCTACCTGACCGAAGGCCCCGACGGCGGCTACCACGGGTACGCGCAGATCGAGTTTCACCCGGAGGACGGCTGCTTCCTTCGGACCACCCAGACCTCGATCGGCCATGGTCCGGTCGAGGCCCTGCCCTGGCTGGCTCACCTCCTGGCCAAGCGCCACGCGTCGAGCATGGCGCTGAACAACCACCGCCGGTACTTCCGCTTGCACTTCGAGGGCACGGAACTGGAGTTCAAGTACACCCTCGACCCGGAGCCTGACATCTGGGCCGCGGCCATGGAACTACTCAAGGCTCCACGCCACGGGGAGCTGGACGGCTGCCGACCGGAATTCCGGAACGAGTTCCAGATCCACCACACCGAGAATCACCTCTTCGACGTGCTGGGCCCGAGCACCGAGACCGGCTACGCCTCCTTCATCCCCACCGTCACCGCCGGACACGTACTCAAACGGAAGTACTTCGAGGAAGACAGCTTCGCCCGCCGCGAGGAGTTGGTCCACGGCATCGACATCACACCGGACCGCTTCGAGACCTACCTGCGCGACGAGCTGGGCCTCCACGTGCGAGCCATGCCCCCTTTCCAAAGGGTCCGCTACGACATCCAGTGTGAATCACTGCGCACAGGCCACACCTACGGGATCATCCTCGACCGCTGCGCGCTGCTCGCAGCACCCGAGGTGGTCCTCTCCCAGTGCGAGCTGGATTACCTGCGCTCCCGCAGCGTGCTGCAACAGGACCGCGACGAGGTCCTGAGCGAGATGCACCGGATCGACACCTGGCTGAGCTCTCACCTCAGCAGCCGAGGCTGGGCGACCGAGCACACCTTCTACTCCAAGAGGAGCTTCTTGCGCGAAGCGGTCGCAGCCCGCTCTGATCTCACCAGTTCCTGATCGGCGCCCTGTCGCGATCCGATCCCGCTCCTCTCGGCGCACCCGCCTTCGCCCCTGAGGCTCCGACCGTCGGCGTTTCGGACAACTTGCCTCCTCTACAGCCCTGTTGGGCGAGACGGGTCGATGCATCCCCCACATTCCGACACGCGCTGATTCTCGGGGATCCAACAGCGACCGAAAAACACCAGTTCGAAATCCATGGCGGGGTCGTTGAGCTTCCCGACCACGCCGGACGACCGTGCAGGAGGACCCGCTCTTGACCTCGACCCCCGTGACCGAGCAGCAGAAATCGACGCCACCTCCGCCCCCGCCGGCGGAGATCACCTACAGCGGGCAGTACTCCGTCAACCCCCTCGCCGAGGTCTCGTTCCGGCGCATGTGCGCGCAGATCCCCGCCGTCCTGGGCCGGATCGCGACGCTGTCGTGGCGAACCGACCGGCGTGCCATTCAGCTACTTCTCGGCTGCCAGCTGCTCACGGGCGTCTCGGCAGCAGTGCTCCTGACCGCCACCGCCCGCGCCATGGGGCCGGTACTCGGGGCCGGGTCCGCCGGGGGCCGGTTGCGTGGCGCACTGCCTGCACTGCTGGTGGTGGCACTTGCCGCGGCACTGGCTCGCACCGCCGGGGTGGTAGCCGCGTACGCGGAGCGGCGGATCACGCCTCTGCTGACGACGGTGACGGACTCGGCGCTCGTCGAGGCGGTGTGCCGAGTGGAGGCTGTGGCATACGCGGAGGACGGCTTCTCCGACCGGCGCGAGGCGGCCGAGATGGGGGTGACGCGTACCCACGTGATGGTGGCCGACGCGCAGCGGTTCATGTCGGCGGTGATCCGCATGATCACCGCTGGGGGCGTGCTGTCGGTGCTGAATCCCCTGCTGGTCCCGCTGCTCCTGCTCGCCGTCCTGCCGGCCGGTGTCGGCGCCGTGCTGAGCGCCAGGGTCGACTACCAGATTCACTACGGCAACATCGCCGACCGCAACGTGCGCGGCATGATGCGCTGGTGGGCGACCGAGTCCAAGTACAGCGACGAAGTCCGCGCGAACTCCATGAGCAACTACCTCGTCTACTGGTACCGGGCTCTGTCCGACCGCTGTGACCGACGCACCCTGGCCGCCGCGCCGCGGACCCTGCGTATCGGCCTGCTGTCGGCGCTGGCCGGTGGCGTCTTCCTCGTGGCGACGTGGGGGGCTCTGGCGTGGCTCGCGGTCTCCGGCCGGATCGACCTGGCGGTCGCGGCGACGGCCGTGATCGCCGTGCAGACCACGCTCGCCGCCTTGTCCCAGGTCGTCATCGGCGCCGCCGCGGTCTTCCACACCAGCCTCTACCTCGGTGACATGCAGTCCTTCCTCGACGACGCCGCCGAACGCGCCCCCAAGCGTGGTCCCCACCGTGTGGCCGCACCGGTCGACGAGATCCGCTTGGAGGAGGTCGTCTACCAGTACCCGGGCAAGGACAAGCCCGCCGTCGACGGCGTCTCGCTCACCCTGCGGCGCGGCCAGATCCTCGCCATCGTGGGGGGCGAACGGCTCGGGGAAGAGCACCCTCACCCGTCTGCTGACCGGGGTCTATCTGGCGGACAAGGGAACGGTCTCGTGGAACGGCACCGACCTTGCCGGGGTGGACCCCGCCACAGTCTGGGCGCAGACCGGTCTGGTGCCGCAGATCTTCGGGCAGTGGCCGCTGCGCCTGCGCGAGAACGTGACCCTTGGTCAACCGCACAGCTACGACGACGCCCCGGTATGGGCGGCGATCGACGCGGTCGGTCTGCGCGATGCCGTCGAAGACCTCCCCACCGGTCTCGACACCCTCCTGGCCCGGGACATCTTCGGCGGGACCGAACTCTCCGGCGGTCAGTGGCAGCGCATCGCGTGCTCCAGGGCCCTCTACCGCCGACCCGAGCTGCTGATCCTCGACGAGCCCACCTCCCAGATGGATCCGCGAGGCGAGCACCAGATCTTCGAGCAGATCAAGGCCATCTCCGCCGACCGCATCACGATCGTGGTCACCCACCGCCTGGAGAACACCAAGATCGCCGATCACATCATCGTTCTGGAGAGCGGCCGGATCACCGAGCAGGGCCGGTACGACGACCTCGCCCACGGCGCCGGCACCTTCGCCGAACTCCTGGAACTCTCCCAGGACCGCTGACCGCTCTCTCGCCGCCACCCGCCCCGTCCCTGCCGCCCGGCAGGGACGGGCACCATCAAGGAGAATCCGTGCCTCCACTCCTCACCAGCGCCCCGGCGTCGGCATGGACGAGTCGGTCCTTCCGGTACCTCCTCGGCAGCGAGACCACGAGCCTGACCGGTTCTGCGGTGAGCACCGTCGCGCTGGCCGCGCTGGCCGTCCTCGAACTGCGGGCAACGACCGCGGAGGTCGCCCTGCTGGCCTTCGTCGGGCAGCTGCCGAACGCATGCGCGCTGTGGGCTGGAGCCTTTTCCGACCGGTATGACAAGCGGCGCCAGTTGCTGGGCTCGGACTTCGCAGCGGCCGGCGCCCTGGTGTCCGTTCCGGTCGCCGCCGTGGCTGGAGTGCTGACCATCGGCCAGCTGTACGCGGTTCTCTTCCTTGTCGGCTCGGCCCGGGTCGTGCACGACGCCGCGGCGATCAGCCTGCTGCCCGCCGTCGTCCCACCTCCCCAGCTCCAGAACGCCAACTCCGCTCTGGGCGCGGCATCGTCCGTCGCCGACAGTGCCGGCAGCAACGTGGGCGCCGCACTCGTCGGTGGCGTCGGACCAGCGATGGCGGTGCTCGCCGACGTCGCCTCCTTCGTCTGCTCCGCCGTGCTCCTGTGGCGTGTCGGCCCCGCGCAACCCCCTGTGCGACCTGGTCCCGACCGGCGCAGTCTCCTGCACGACATCGCCGCAGGGGTGCGGTACGTGATCGGACAGGCCACGATCCGCACGGTGATCGCGGCCCTGGCCACTCTCTCGTTCGGCATGGCGATCATGAACACGTACTGGGCGCTCTATCTCCTGACGGCGCTCGACGTCTCTCCGACCGCCTTCGGAGTGATCATGGGGACCGCTGGAAGCCGCCCCCTGGCTGCCGCGACCGCCGGGGCACTCGCGCTCGTCCTGGACGTGCCGGCCGTCCTCGCCGTGGGTGCCCTCCTCCAGGTCCTGCCGACGCTCCTGCTGCTGGCTTCCCCCGTACTCGCTCTGCGGGCCATGCCTATCCCACCCACCCCAGCGGCTGTGCCGCCCGCCCGAGAAGGAGCCTCATGAGCACCACAACGTCCACCGCGAGCCCCGGCTACTGGGAGGCGCTCTGGGCCGAAGGCCGCCGCTATCGGCAGCCGTGCGAGGCCGAGGAGAAGCTGATGGCCGAACATCTCGGCCCCGGTAGGGGTCGCCCCGCCCTCGACATCGGCACCGGTGACGGCCGCCTCGCCCGCCACCTCCACCACGAACTCGGGTACCGCACGACCGGCGTCGACTGCTCGCCCAGCGCGGTCGCGCTCGCCGCCGCCCACGACAGCGACGCCGGGTCGGCACCGATGTGGCAGTGCCTGGACTTCGCCAATGCCACCCTCACCACCCTGCCGGACCCGGCCTACGTCCTCATCACCTGCCGACTGGTCTACCGGTGGATGGACGACAAGCCGGCCTTCCTCGGCCGTGTCCGCCGCCTGCTCGCGCCTGGCGGAACTTTCTGGGTCGTCACCGAGATCGCCGGCCGCCGCACGACCACCGACCCGAACCGCTTCGGACTCGGCATCCCGCTGGCGGACGCCGAGCTGCTCACGACCGGCTGGTCCGTCGTGCGCACCGCCGACCTCGACGTCCTACGCTGCTATGCCCTACGCCCCTGATCATCCGCCCCGCGAACGAAAGGAAGTACCTCGTGCTGGACGTCGAGAAGAGCATCGGCGAGATCTGGACCCTTTACGGCCGTCATCAGCTCAGCCGGACCTTCGATCTGCCGGAGCTGGACGGCTGGGCCTGGGACGTCCCGCAGGCCGGTCCCGGCATCGACGTGTTCGGTGACGTGGCCGGCCTTCGCGTCCTGGACCTCGGAGCCGGGGTCGGTCGGCACGCCGCACGCCTCGCCGCCCTCGGCGCCGACGTCACCGCCGTCGACGCCTCCCCCACGCAGCACCAGCGCGCGCTCGACCGCTACCCCGAGACCCCCGGCTTGCGCCTGGTGTGCGCCGACGCCGTCGACCACCTCCAGCAAGCCGCCCCCTACGACCTGATCTACTCCGTCAGCGGCATGCCCTTCCTGGATCCGCACCGCCTGCTGCCCGCCTTGGCCACCGGCCTCAAGCCCGGAGGGCGGCTGTTGTTCAGCGCGCTGCACACCAACTCGGCCGGCGACGGGCCGTCTGACTCCGTCACCGCACGGACCGAGATCCTGAGGCTGCCCGGCACAGACACGGAGCACCGGATGCATATGTGGGTCCTCGAGCCCCACCTTTGGGAGAACCTCCTCATTGACCACGGCCTCGTCCTGGACACGGTGACGACGATCGACTCCCCGCAGGCTGGCCAGCCGCTGTCGTACCGGCTGTACGCGGCCCGCCGCCCGGAACGAATCCGCAGCCGGTCCCGAACATCGGCGCCACCCGCGCCGCACGCGGCGCTGGGGGTCGGCATCATCGTGCACGGCACTGACGGCATCCTGCTGGGACGCCACCGCCGCGGAACGTGGGAATTGCCTGGTGGATCGGTGGAGCCCCGCGAGACCTAGTCCTCGCCGTATGGCTCGACGAAGAGACAGAGATCGCCGTTGCCTGCATTCTCCACAGGCAGCCTGCAGCGCCCCACTCGTCCCCCCAAGACCGGCACTCCGATGAGCCACTCCACACTATCCGCCCACACCAGCCTCGCCAGACTCAAGCCACCTGTCCCTCCAAGTCCCTTGCGGGGAAGCCCTTACGACCTCGTGCACGATAAGAATCGCCGCAGGTCGAGGACTTGTGGCGTTTTGGTGCTCGAGCCCCTGACCTGCAGCGATATGGCGGTCAGCGCTTATCGTGCACGAGGTCGTTAGGCGTTCACCACACCGCTTCCTATCCACCCCGCACAAGCAACGCGCTCGAGAAGCAAGGGAACGATCTGGTCTTCAGCGTCCCCGGACCACCGCCGCGTTGCAGTGAGCGTCCCTGGGCGCCATTACTTGGCTAGCCACACAATCGGTGCTACTTTTATGTGGCTGGCCACGGAAGATGTTGGTGCGGCATCCACACTGAGGAGAGCAGTCATGAAGGCCATCATTTTCGACGCGTTCGGCGGCGCCGAGGTCCTGCACGAGGCGGAGATCGACACCCCCCAGCCCGGCCCCGGCCAGGTCCGTGTGCGCGTCCATGCTGTCGGCGTCAACCCGGTGGACGGCAAGATCCGCACCGGCGGTATGGAGGCCATCTTCCCCACCACCCTCCCCGCCGTGCCCGGCGGGGAGATCGCTGGAGTGGTCGACGCCGTCGGCGAGGGCGTCGACCACCTCAAGGCCGGAGACGAGGTCCTCGGCTGGTCCGACACCGGCTCATACGCCCAGTACGCCCTGGCCTCCGCCGCCGTCCTCGCGCCCAAGCCCGCCGGTCTGGACTGGACTCACGCCGCCGCCCTGCCCGTGGCGACCGACGGCGCCGAACGGGTCCTGGACCTGCTCGGTGTCACCTCCGGTGAGACGCTGCTGATCCACGGCGCCTCCGGGGCGCTGGGCACCATCGCCGTCCAACTGGCCGTCGCCCGCGGCGCCCGCGTCATCGGCACCGCGGGCCCGGCCAACCAGGAGTACGTCACC
Organism: Streptomyces clavifer; assembly: GCA_014651175.1. Taxonomy (GTDB): domain Bacteria; phylum Actinomycetota; class Actinomycetes; order Streptomycetales; family Streptomycetaceae; genus Streptomyces; species Streptomyces clavifer. The sequence continues at coordinate 79,828 of BMWJ01000020.1, forward strand.
TCTCTCGGCGCCACCGCAGTGGTCTACGGCGACAACCTGGTCGAGCGGGTTCGTACGCTTGCGCCCGAAGGGGTGAACGCCGTCTTCGACGCCGCGGGCAAGGGCGCGCTGGGGGACTCCATCACCCTGCGCGGCGGCACCGACCGGATCGTCACCACCGCCGACTTCCGCGCCGCTGAGCTCGGCGTCGTCTTCGCCGAGGGTCCCCAGCGCCGCTCCGCCGCCCGCCTCGCCGAGCTGGCCCAGCAGGCTGCTGACGGCACCCTGATCACCACGATCAGCGCCACCCACCCCCTCGCCGACGCGGCCAAGGCCCAGCAGGCCAGCGACGCCGGCCACAACCGCGGCAAGATCGTCCTCACCGTCAACTAGTCCGCCAGCCCACTTGCTGTGGGATGAGGGAGCACCCATGTCAGACCCCACCTCTTCGGAGCTTCCGAACACGGCGGAAGCGGGACAGCTGAGCTACGCCATCTTCCAGCTCGCCCGCGCCCACCGCGCCCATGCCGCCGCCATGCTGCGCGCCATGAACCTGCACCCGGGGCAGGAGTTGCTGCTCATGCAGCTCTTCGACCACGACGGCCGGACCCAGGCGGAACTGCTGGAGCGGGCCGGTCTCGACCACTCCACCGTTTCCAAGTCCCTGCGCCGCATGCAGGAGGCCGGGCTGCTCACCCGGGAGCCGGCCTCCCACGACCGGCGGGTCATGGTGGTTCACCTCACCAACGCCGGGCGTGCCCTCCAAGAGCCCATCGCCGACATGTGGCGGACCCTGGAACAGGTTTCCGTGAGCAACCTGACCCCTGACCAAATCCAGGCATTCACCACCTGCGCACGCATCATCGAGAAGTCGGTCAGGGACCACAGCCGACAGTCACCCGGCGAGTAGGCGGGCACGGCGAGCCGGCTGAGGGCCGGCGGCACCGGCGGAGCCGACCGGCCTCCCGCCGACGGCCCCACACACCACCAGCCCCGTGCCAGCCGCAGCCCGTACGAGAAGGACTCGCCATGACCACGGCCCCGGGCGCCCCAGCGGGCCGGCCACCCCGGCTCATCGAGTGCACGCCGGCCGCTTCGCCCTGCACACCGAGTAGCGGAATCGCGCCCGGTTTCATGGCGCCGTCCAGGTGGTAGTGGTCCGGCTCGTCCTTCGCGGGCCTGGCCGGCACCTGGCCGAACTCGACACAGGCGGGGTGCCTCGAGACGGGAACGACCTGCTCGAGGTGGATGCCGGTCTCCTCGGACAACTCCCGCAAGGCTGCGCCGACCAGCCTCGTATCGGTCGGCTCGAGATGCCCGCACGGCGAAGCGCGCAGGTTCCCAGATTCCTGAACGCTGGCAGGCCGGAGCCTGCGTGTCAGTTGATGGCTGTGGCGGTCCCGCGCACGGGTTCCGGCGAAACTGACGGGATCTGAGTCTCCGAGCGTTTGCTGTGCCGCGTCTAACTGGCTAACGGGCAGGCCAATGTGGGTTCGGTGTGCCGTCATCGCTCATGTGCGCCCGTTGCCAGATTTCGTTCCAGTTGAACGGAGTCTCCGGCACGAACCGGTGCCGCTGCCCGCACGGACATGGCGCCAGCGCCCGCGCGCACCCACGGCACAGCTCGACCCAACCGTGCCCGGTCGAGCTCAGCACTCGGGGTCCGTCATCCCCGCAAGCTGGGCAACCGGGCGGCTCGACACCGTCCAAAATCGCGTTCTGCCGCTGGACGTACTCGGTCAGGCGCAGCGACGGGTGGCGAAACGGGTCTTCGAACCAGGCACGGTCGGGGCTTTCCCACCAGTTCCGCAGCCACCATGGCCGAGGGTTCGGTACAGCCCGCCGCCCGGCCTGCTTCTCCGCCCGGCGCTGTGCGGCGTACTCGTCTGCCCGCACGAGCCACAGCACCCGCGCCTCGTGCAGTTCCTCCACCGCCCGTGCCAGCGCGTCCGGGTCCGCCTCCAACCGACGGGGGATCGCGGCGCTGAGCGTGAGGTGGTGGTAGGTCGCCCGCAAGCCGTACGGAGCGAAAACGGTAAGGCAAGTGCGCAACGCGCTGTGCCGCCGGTGGAGGGGGAGCCGGGCGTCGTGCACGTGCACTCGGTGGGTCAGGAAGCTGGTCATGGTGTAGGCGCCACGTCCAGTGCCCGTGCCAGGGCGGCAGTGACGGCGGCAGCGTGTGCTGGCAGGTGTTGTTCAGCCCAGGTTTCGGCAAGATTGAAAAAGTCCTGCAAATCCTGCTGGGCGCCGGCAACGAGCGTACGTGTCTGGTCTATTGACAGCTGGATCACCGGGCTGCTGTCCGCCCCGTCAGCGTCGAGCGTCAGCCGGACAATGTCGCCAAGGCGTTCGGCCATCGAGGACGGATCGTGGCCGAAGTAGGCGCAGCCGGTGCCGTTAAGCACCTCCAGCCAGTCGCGCCAGGTCTCCAGGCCGTTGCAGCAGCCCGGCTCGACGAAGACGGTGGCGGTGGCGTTGTCGGTCACCCGAAAGCCGCCGGCGGCGAACAGATCAGGCATGGTGAGCAGCCCGTGCAGGAAGGTGCCCAGCGGGTCGGTCGGGCACGGTCCGTGCTCTTCCTCCGGCTCGAAGTCGTTGCAGGTGGCGATCTGCATAACCGCCGTGCCGACCTCCGCCGGAGTCAGCTCCCCGTTCAGCACGAGGTAGCCATATGGCTCGTACTTTCCCACCGGCCAGAGAGCGAAGTCGTCCGCAGCGAAGATCTCCAGAACGGGTCGCATCACAATCACATGGGGATGATGCCGGACCCACTGCTACACCGCCACGGGCTTTCAGCTGGCATCAGGCTCGGAGCGGGCCCGCTAAGTGAGCGTTTGCTCAGCCTATGTCCGTCGAAGCTACTCATCGGTCACCCGGTCTGTCCAGAGTCCGAGTCTGTGATCCAGCGCCCTTCGGCGGAGT
>BMWJ01000021.1 GCA_014651175.1 Streptomyces clavifer
GCGAGCACGACGAGGGCGACGGCGGCGGCGACGAGGAGGGGAGCGGGGGCGCCACGACGGGGGCGGGCGCGGGGCGCCTCCGGCGCCGTCAACAAGCTCCACTGACCCGGGGGCTCCCCGAAGGCTGACCACAGCTCGACAGCGGCGCGGCCGGAACCCGGACGCGCCGCTGACGTGCCCACCTGCTCCGCCGGCGGCAACCACTTCCTGGCCTTCGTGGGAGGAGTCCGGCGCGAAGGCCGCCGTCGGCACGACCCTGACCATCGCCGACGGCGGCTATCCAGGCACCGGGGCTCGTGATGCCCCACCGACGACGCAAAGGGGAAGAACTGTCCGACTGGAAGCAGGTCCACAGCAGAAGACCTCACTCAACGCCAGGCTCATCGGCCCTGGGCACTACCCAGCCAAGGCGATGATCCAGATGCGAAGTCGTGCGGAAGTTGTGGATCACGTCTCGGACCCGGTCTGCGCTTGTGAAGGTGACCTCGGCAATCTTTGTCACGCCCATGCCCTGTGCGGACAGCAGCACCATCTGGGCCCGCCGCCAGGTCACTACCGAGCCGGTGCCACGGCGGACGGCTCGCAGCAGCCGCCTGGCCTCATCGTCATCGATTCGCGAACACGTACACGCTCTGGCATTCGCATAGGATCTCGCTCAATACGCGGTCACATCGGAGACCAGGCGGCCTGTAGTGATTCAAGTATTCCTGCAGCTGCGGCTCAAGCATTGGCAGTTCATGGTCGTTGACCGCATGCCTGAGGCGGTTCTCGATCCAGAACCGATGGGCAAACTCCTCGAACGACGGCGCACACCACAGGATCGCGGGCCTCTGCTCCTCCGCATCCTCGAGATCGGTCTGTGTCTCCTCCCTGTCGCGCCGCGCCTCGTACTCAAACTCGTAGTCGAGGTCGGAGTACACCACGAACGCCTCGCTCAGCGGGCGGAGGTAGAGGTACCAGATGACGCAGTTCCGCTGATCCCGGAAAAACCGCACCAGGAAGGCACCAGCCTCGACCGGACTGGGTAGACGGTCCGAAAGATTCGTCCAGCACCCAGTTAACGAAACCTCGTCCAGCGAGCCGTACAGATTCTCGGTGGTCTGGAACGTGACGAAATCCCGCGGCAAGGTGAGGCCCCTGGCGGCCAGGTCTCTTGCCAGCCCGTTGAGCTTCATGACCTGCCGCGGGATGGGGGAGCCGGCGTCCCCAAGCCATCGAAAGGCACCCGTGAACTGGCTGGAGTCCAGCGGCGGCAGATCTTCGAGGGAGTAGTCCTCGTAGGTGTACTGACAGGCACGGTACTTGCCGAGGTCGGTGGCGCACCAAGCGGTGTCGAAGTCGACCGAAGAGGGGTCGGACCCTGACTGTTCACTCATCGGAACCCCTGAATGATCACTGGGAGAGGAGGTGTCGGCGTCAGCATGGCATTGGCCACCGACAGCTCCTGCCGAGGACCGCGCGTAGACAGGCCCTCAGGCTTGGTCAAGAGGGCCAACGTTGCCTGCTGCGGCACCAGCCAGGGGCAGCCGCTGTCACGAGCGCGGGTCCAGGGGCGCATCCCAGGGACTGTCAGGCTGTGACCTTGCCGAAGATGTGGTTGGCGGGAGCGTCGGGGTTGTTGCCGTAGAAGAACTCTTCGAGTGCTTGGTGGAACTCTTCACGGTCCAGTCCGCCGGAACCATCGAGGTCCAGAGCGGCGAAGACGGCGGCGCAGTCCTCGCCGGGGACGGCAGCGACTGAGTCGAACATTTGCTGGAACTCTGCCTGGTCGATCTTGCCGTCTCCGTTGAGGTCGACGAGGTCGAAGAAGCAGTTGGTGACCGGCGCAATCTGCTGCGGGTAGAGCGCGCGGTCGGTCAGGACACTCTTGAAGCCTTCGGTCATCTCCCGCACGTCGACCTTCCCGTCGCCGTCCTGATCCATCGGGGCGATGACGTTCGACCAGAACTGGTCCATCCCCTCGGTGAGCCGACGGACGGTCTCGGCGTCAGGGGTGGTTTCGCGGGCGCTAATGTAGCGCTCGCTCATCTTGCGGACGTCGTGCTGGGTAATGAACCCGTCGCCGTCGACATCGGAGCCCCTGAACCACTGGCCGTACTTGAGATCTTGAAGTGCAGTCATGACTGCGCACCGTATTCGCGTAGTTACGGCTAAGCGAACGTCCGAGTGGAGGCGGGGCGCCGGGCGGACTGCCGGCCGGGAGCCCGACGAGGGTGACCACGGCTTACTTGCCCGTCGTTGAGTTGGCTTCGTATCAGTGTTCGAGGTGTGGTGGTGTGAAGGCAAGTACCTCCTCGACCGGCCCGTCGTAGACCTCGACGTCGACGAGAGCACTGTGCGCACTGGGTCCCTGGGACAGACGCGAGCACCCGCGGTCCCCGGTGAGGGTGTTCGGGTTGCCGTGGCGGTCCAAGGTTCCGCTCCGGCCTGGCTGGGCCGGGTCCCACCACGCTCCGGTGGACAGCTGGATGACGCCGGGCATAACGGCGTCCGACAGGATCGCGCCCGCCTGGCAGCTGCCTCGGTCGTTGAAGACGCGCACGATCATGCCGTTTTCAATACTGCGTGATGCCGCATCTTGCGGGTTCATCGTTACGGGCTCGCGGCCATGGATCTTTGACTTGAGGCTGTGGCCACCGTTGTCGTACTGGCTGTGCAGGCGTGAGGCAGGCTGATTCGAGATCAGGTGCAGTGGGAAGCGGACCGCCAGGTCGGCGCGAAGCCACTCCACGGGTTCGAACCACGTCGGATGTCCGGTGCAGTCGTCGTAGCCGAACGAGTCGATCTCCTCGGAGAAGATCTCGATCCGGCCCGACGGCGTCGTCAGGGGGAAGCGCTGCGGATCGGAGCGCAGTGCTTCGAGGCTGCCGGGAAACGGCCCGCTGAGTGCCGGCAGTTCGACACCGGAGGTGCGTTGCCAGAAGTCGTCGAAGTCTGGCAGGGCCGCCTCGTCGCCGAGGTTCGCCCGTGTCTGAACGTAGAGGTGCCGGACCCATTCGATCTCGGAACGCGCCTGGGTGAACTCGTACTCATAGCCGAGCCGGGCAGCCAAAGCGGCAAAGATTTGGTGGTCGGTGCGTGCCTCGCCGGCCGGGTCGCGGACCTTCGGCATCGCGACGAGGTGAGGGTCGGAGAAGCCCGCCGCGAAGTCGTCACGCTCGAGGCTGGTCGCGACGGGGAGCACGATGTCGGCGAACTTCGCCGTGGTATTCCACCAGGCTTCGTGGACCACCACCGTCTCCGGGCGCTGCCAAGCTCGGGAGAGGCGGTGGAGGTCTTGGTGGTGGTGGAAGGGGTTCCCTCCGCACCAGTAGATCAGGCGCAGGTCCGGCAGGGTCAGGCGCTGACCGTCGTAGTCGATGGTCGCGCCTGGTTCCAGCAGGGTGTCGGCTATCCGGGCGACCGGAATGAACGCCGCAACAGGGTTCGCCACCCGCGGCATCGACGCCACAGAGGGGCGGCCTGGGGCAACTCCGGTCGCGTCCATCGTTGCGTAGCCCGCGCCCCAGCCGCAGCCGGGCCGGCCCAGCGAGCCCGCCATGGCCGCCAGCACGACCGACATCCAGATCGGCTGCTCACCGTGGTCCGCCCGCTGAATGGCGTAGTTGACCATGATGAGGGAACGCTGTGTGGACAGGCGGCGGGCGAGATCGGGAATCGCATCGCGGCTGATGCCCGTGATCCTCGCGGCCCAGTCGGCGTCCTTGACGACGCCGTCCACGTCGCCGGTCAGGTACGAGGCGAAGCGGTCGAACCCCTCGCAGCAGCGGGTGAGGAAGTCCTCGTCGTGCCAGTCGTTGACCAGCATCGTGTGCGCGATGCCGAGCATCAAGGCGGTGTCGGTGTTGGGGATGACCGGCAACCACTCGGCATCAAGGAAGTCAGCGGTGTCACTGCGGATCGGGCTGACGTTCACGAACCGCACCCCGGCCTCACGGCACTTGCGCTGCAGGTCCCGCGTCTGGTGCCGGGCCAGCCCGCCAGGGTTGATCTGGCTGTTCTTCAGAGCCAGCCCACCGAACGCCACCACGAGCTCACAGTTGTCGGCGATCTCGTCCCACATCGGCATCCGGGACTGGTAGCTCCACGGAGCCCCGCCAATTACATGCGGAAGGATGACCTCAAGCGCGGCGGTGCTGTACGTGTTGCGCGAGTCGGTATAGCCCCCGCCCAGCGCAAGGAACCGCTGGAGCTGACCCTGCGCATTGTGGAACCCGCCCGCACTGGCCCAGCCGTACGAGCCGCCGAACACCGCGCTGTCCCCGTGTTGTGCGCGCACTCGGCGCAATTCCTCGCTCACCAGCGTGAGCGCGTCGTCCCAGCTGACCTCTACGAAGTCATCCGCACCTCTGGCCGTTCTATCGACGCGCGGCAAGCCATCGAGCCACCCTTTGCGCACCGCGGGACGCAGCACACGCGCGCTGTCCTCAACAGCCGTCACCATGCCCGGGCCGATCGGCGACGGCGCGGGGTCATCACCCCGGGGCTCAATGCGCACCAGCTGACCCGAGTCGACCACGGCTACGAAGCTGCCCCAGTGCGTCGCCATCGGCATGCGTCGTTCCACCGTGCATCAACTCCATCCCTGAAGTTTCTCCGGCTCTCAAACAACGGCCGCTACACCACAGGGGTTCCGCGTCAGTCAACGGTCCGCAGGACACAGGCTCCCCCTGGCGGATGCTGCTCAACCCTGACGGCGCGCACGACTCCCGCCGCCGCCAGTCAACCGGAGCCCGGAGCGCCTGTGTCGACCGCGACCTGACCGTCGTCGGACACCAACCTCAAGGTCATGGACCACCTCGCTCCAAGGCGGTCGAGGGAGGGTTGGAGTGCCGGAGCCGGCGCGGAACTGTCATGGTCACCGTCGAGGCCCGCAGGCATTGGACAATCTGACGGCAGACCAGGACCCGCCCGGAATCCACGACGAGGCTCCCTGAAGACCGGCAATCGGTCTGTGAGTCCTCAATACGCACGACTTGAGCCCACACGGAAGGTGCCTTCTCGGCCTCAGCAGCGAGTCCGGCCCGATGCCTACGCGGCCAGGGGGACAACAGCGGGGCGATCTTGTTCGAGGTACAGGGCCAGCGCTCGCCAGCGATGCTCGACTTCGTCGTCCGGCGCAGCGGCGCATCGGATCTCCGCGCGTGTCCAGCTCCGCCAGGGCGAGCAGCGCAGGCCGCGGCCCCGAGTCCAGTCCAGCGGCCTTCTTCCATACGCCGCCGGGCCCGCGGACTCGGCTTAGCGGCGCTTCTCCCGCCTCGAGCCTGGTCAACCGCGTGAGTCACAATCTCTCGCACCGCGGACAAGGGCTCGTATTGAGGGCTCGATACCTCGCTGGCAGCTTCGCCGAGGTGCGTAGCATCGGTCACAACAGACGTTGATCTCAGCCACAGGTAAGGACCTCATGGCCGAAACCGCTTCACCAACAGATATCAGTGCGAACTATGCCCAGAGAATCTCTGATGACTTGAGTGCGAACCGGGGTGAGCAGGTGCGCATCCGGGCCGAGCTCGCTCGCCTCCAGGACGAACTCATCAGCCTTGAGGCGAGCGAAGGGGTGCTGGTGCAGATTCGCGAAGTTCTGGACAGCAGCGCATCGGCAGTCACCTCGAGTAGCGAAACGGCTAGCGTTCCTTCCGCGCGCCGGCGCAAGGCTCGGAAGGCAGTAGGCGGAACCATGGTCTCGTCGCCAGAGTCGCCCAACACGAACAGCACACGCACGGAGCCCGGTCGGCCGACGTGGCGGGAGTTGGTCACGGAATTTCTGTCGGGTCAGCGTGAGCCGAAGTCCTCCGCCGAGGTCACTGCGGCTCTGACGGAGGCGTACCCACAGCGTCAGGTGCAGGTCGCAGTCGTGCGCAACACCTTGGAGCATGGGGTGGCGCACGGCCTGACGGAGCGGCATAGGCAGGGACGGTCCGTCTTCTACAGCGCTGTCTCAGCGGCTTCGGCCAGCTCGCCCCAGGAGGCTGAGGAACCGGCCCAGTAGCGGTGCCTACCAGGGCCTGGGTTTGGCTGAGCCCTTGGCATTGCCCCCAAGGGCTTGGCGCTCTGGGCGCCTGAGCGAGGCGGCTACCGTCTCGCTCAGGTCGGCCCGAATCTGCTTGCTCCTGCCGGCTTCTGGTCATGTGCCCGTGGTGCCCAGCTACTCGCTAGTGCCGCGTTAGGCAACGTTCGCCCCATTGTGCGCATCGTCTGGTTGCTTCTTCACACCGTTCGGTGCATCCCCACCGAGGCCGGTGCGGTCTCGCGGAAGCCGAACTTCTCGTAGAGATACCGGGCGTCGCCGTCGGCGATAAGGGAGACGTAGGCGCCGGCCGGAGCCCGGCGCTCCAGCTCGCCGATCAGCTCGGCCATGATTCGCTTCCCCAGGCCCCGCCTCTGATGGTCGGGGAGGACGCAGATGTCGACGACCTGGAAGAAGCAGCCGCCGTCGCCAATCACCCGTCCCATGCCGACCGGCTCACCGCCGTGCCGGATCTGGACCGCGTGCCAGGTGTTCGGCAGGCTGAGCAGCGCAACCTCGCGGGGCTTCGCGCTCAATCCCGACGCAGGTCGCAGCCGCAGGTAGGTCTCGACGGTAGGCAGCTCGACGGACAACTCGTAAGGGTCAAAGGTGATCTGCATGCATTACATTCTAGGTGAGCCCGGCAGCCATTGTCCAAGCAGGCCCGGCCCTTGAAGCGGGCCAACGGGGCGAAAGTTGCCTGCTGCGGCACCCGTCCCTCAGTTGTCTCTCGATGGCTGTCCTCGGTCATCACAATCGTTTACCGAAGTGCCAGTTGCGCACCCGATGTCGGCGTACCGCTCCGGGGTCGGAATGACGCGTGCCGTGTCCGGGTCGGTCCGCCTTGCGGACCAACGCCGCCGTCCCCGGTCGGGTGGCGCCGCTGTGGGACAGCTGCGGCCGTACGCGGATCAGCTCGCCCCGGTCGAGCGGCGCCACGAGGTCGGCGGCCTGCACCATGCAGAGGCCGAGCACCAGTTCAGGTCTGATCTGCGGCGCGCAGGGCCCGCGCCAGCCATTCCAACTCCTCGGTCGCGTCGGGCGACGAATCCTGCCCTCGCACACGGGCGACGAGCCTGCGGTAGTGCTCCGCTCCTGCCTCGATCCCGGCCTCCAGGCTGCGCAGCACGGCGGCCCGATCGGCGTCACCGAACAGCTCGGACAGCACCTCGGCCGCTGCCGGCCCCTCGGGAGGGCCGCCGCCTTTTCTGATCTCCGCGACGGTCTGCACGATCTGTCTGGCCCACCAGATGGACGCCCCGGGGGGACGGCCCTGCCCCGGTACAGGCGTGTTGAGCTCCGTCCAGGTGCGCAACCGGGCGCGGAAACCGGGGTCCCGCACCAATTCGGCCAGTTCGATCCAGGCGTCGACCTGCTCAGGTGTGGGATCGTCGGGCAATTCGATGCTGTAGGTGCATATGCGGTCGCGCAGGCGCGGGTCGTCGAGGCCGCCGAACACCTCCTCCTTGAACTCGTCAATGATCTGCTTGCGCTCGGCGGCGGAAAGCCGCGCCAACCGGTTCATCAGTGTTGTCCCCTCAACGGTCGAACCCCGTTTCGCCACGGTGGACAGGACGGCCCGGCTCACCTTGAGCGAGCGGATCTGCGCGTCGAGCGCGGTCACATGCGCATCGGCCACCTCGGCGACCGTGGTGCGGCCGCTCAGGACGCGGCAGACGTCGTCGAGCCCGAGGCCCAGCTCCCGCAAGGTGCGGACCAGCTCGACGCGGGCCACGGACTCGGCGTCGTACAACCGGTAGCCCCCCGCTGAGCGGGCCACAGGCCGCACCGCCCCCTCGTCCGACCAGAAGCGCAGGGTACGGACCGGAAGTCCGGTGCGGTGCGCGAGTCGGCCAATGGTGAGTACGTCGGGTTGTTCGTCATCCATGAGTAGGATCCTGAACCCTCCGGCGGCTGGAGACTCAAGCACCTGAGCTGACATTCCGTGAGTTCTCCAGACTCTGCCGAGGTTTCTCCCCACCGCCAGCGCCGACAGCATCAGCCTCCTCGCCTTCGACCAGACTGCAGACTGGTCAGCTCGGACGAGAAGGCTTCACGAATCCCGAAGTCACGTCACTGACCGGCCGACCACGCAAACGAGAGCAGGAGCAGGACACGTTCGACAGGTGACGCCGTGTTCCGTGAAGAACTCGTGAGCCCGCTGCCAGAACCCGATAGCGGTGTGCTGGCGTTCGTCGGCCAGAACGTCGTGCAGAAGGCAGGAGCGGTGGAGGAGGAGTTCGTCGCGGGAGGCGGTACCGAAGTGACGGGCGCGGGCCGGGGCGGCGAGACCGCCAAGAGCGTCAGCGCGGTGTGGATGGTGAGGGTCAGCGGCCGTATCAGGAACGGTACGGCCAGGGATGCGGCGGCCCGGCTGTCGTCGGCGCACATGCCGATCAGCTTGTCATCGCGTTGCGTGCGGTCCCGTCCGCGGTGAGCAGTTGCCGAACGGCATCTCGGGCCTCCTCCCCATGAGGGAAGTTCCCCCACGGAAGGTCGTCGAGGACAGCTCTGTTGCTGGTCTTGGGCCGGATAGCCGCCGCCACAGCCCGGACGTCGAACGGGCCTCCCGCGAACGCCGCCGGATCGGCCCCGTCCACCAGAGCCCGGCACATCGCGAACGTCGGATCGGTCCGCCAGCCCCCCACACCTCACAGCCCCATCTTCGAATCCACAGAGATTCGATCATGCGCGATCCGGACGACTCGAATCCACCTGTCAAAGGCCCTCGCTCTGCGGAGTTCGCGTGGGCCAACTACCGCGCCCCGGGGGAAGCCGGGTGCGAGTGAGGTCGTCCAGATTGATCACGGTGGCGGGCTCAGCTCGGGCCTTACACCACGCGAGAAGGACTCCGGGCCGATGCTGAGCGGGCTACCCCCAAGGGATTGGGCGATCTCGGGCGCGAGGTCGAACGCGGCGCACTTCCATTCGTCCGCATCGTCCTCGGATTCCAGCGCGGGGTCCCATACGGGCTGGAGGCCAAGCTCCTCTCGGCGCGTCCGCTCGAACGGCAGGGCATCGCCCAGGGTCAGCAGTTCGTCATCACCGTCGCCGGTCTCGCAGTAGCGTCGGATTACCGTGCCTTGCTCGGTGACGAGCCAAGCGGAGCCATCGCCTTGAGCGCCGTAGTAGTACGCCTGGGCACGTCCGTAGCGTGAGCTGAGCAGAGTGCAGAGCCTCAGGACATCCTCGCTGCGTTCCGCGTCGCAGGGGTCGCACCACGCGCCGAGTACGAAGGTCCAGCCGTCGAGTTCAGGGGTGACGAAAACCCTGGTGAAGCCGTCATGAGTACCCGGCTCGGCGTCTTGTCCGTCGGAGTCCACGATGTCGTTGCCGAGCGCAACGGTCACCGGTCTTGAGTCCGTGAGTCCCAAGGTGCTGATGATCCCGACCTGGTCCCCGCTCGGCACCGCGATCCAGTAATTCCAGCATGTCCACAATGCCGCCGGCCGGCCATCCGCGAGTTTCACGCGGATAAGCCGCTCGACTGCGGCCACGTCCTTGGCGGGCAACACCGGCTCACCGCCGAGCGCCGCGAGTACGGACAGCGCTTGAGCACGCTGTAGGCCGGGGCCCTCCCGCCGGATCCGCTGGAGGAGCGGTATGAGGTTCTTTTTGAACTCCTTGCCACGAATCATCAAGGCATCTCGCGCCTGCTGGGCAACCTCACGATCAAAGTCACCGAGCAAGGGCATCAGAGCGGGGAGCGCCAGGCCGGCCCCCTCACAGTGCTGGATCCCAAGCACCGCCTGACGGCGGATGATCGGCGAGGGGTGCGACAGCGCAGTGGTGTACCGGTCGAGGGCCCCCGCGCCCAACCGTGTGAACACGAACCCGACCCTGTCTCGCATCTCCGCGGTGGGCGCGTCCAGGAGCCCTTGGACCAGGTAGTCGAACGCCGCGCCCCCGATCCGCCGGAGCACGGGAGCGGCATCCCACAGGCGATGACTCATCTGTCAGCTCCCGCACGATGGCCTCTGCCGCCGCCTCTCCGCCCGCAGCCATAACGTCCGCCGCAGCGACGCGCCGGTCCGGGCGGCCCAGGTCCCTCACCAAGTCCATATCCATCAAGCCTCTCCCAGTGCGCTTCGGTACGGCTACGGCATGATCGCGTATGCGTACGACAACGCCACGTCCCGCGCGGCGCCCCTGGCAGGTTTCACCACGCTTCAGGACGATGCCGCCACCGCCCCACCCACGCCGGTCGCGCTATACCATCTGGGATCCGGCGGGTTCCAGCATGTGCAGGCCAACTACAACGCTCTGACCGGCCAACTATCGCGCTCAGCGGCCAGGTGTAGCGTCAGCAACTGGCCGGGTTAAGGAGCCGGCCAGTCCCTTCGACGTCACGTTGGCTGTTTCAGCTCAGCACGGGATTGCCCTGGAGGTTCGCTTCCCCGCACGGCCAGGGGACCAAGCGGTGTACGGAAGGCCAGGACCTCGTTGCCCAGGGAGATGGCGACGATGCCTTCGTTCACCAGTAGGGCGCGACCGATGATGGCTCGGCTGTCGTCCATGGTCCTCCGCGCCATCGGCGAAGCACGCCTCGTCACCCCGCTCCGGTCCGGTCCGCCCTCGGTCTGGGTGAAGAAGAGGTAGTGCTTCGGGTCCTTGCGCCGCAGTGTCGCCTTCAGCATGTCCTGGACGGTGACGACGTGACTTTGTCGATGCCGGGTCCGCCGGCGGGGCCGGAGCCCGCGAGGATGACTTTGCACACGAGGCGGGTTCCTCTGCCGCGACGACCTGGGCCATGAAGCCGCCCCTCGCCAGTCGAGGCGCCCACTACATCGTGATCGTCAAAGGGAATCAGAAGAAGCTCCGCGAGCAGCTAAAAGCCCTTCCCTGGCAGCCGGTTCCGCTCCAGAGCCGCATCCGCGAGAGCGGTCACGGCCGTGGCGACATCCGCCGCATCAAGGTTTGCACCGTGAACAACCTGCTCTTCCCCGGTGCCCGCCAGGCCGTCCAGCTCAAGCGGCGCCGCCTGCACCGCAAGAGCGGCAAGGTCAGCATCAAGACCGTCTACGCGGTCACCAGCCTGAGCGCCGAGCAGGCCACTCCCGCCCAGCTCGCCAACATGATCCGCTCGCACTGGCAGATCGAGGCCCTGCACCACGTGCGGGACACCACCTCCGCCGAGGACGCCTCGCAGCTTCGGACCTGCAATGCGCCCCGCACCATGGTGACCTGGCGCAACCTTGCCATCGGCGCCCTGCGCATCGCCGGCACCCAGAAGGTTGCCGCCGCGCTCCGGGCCATCTCCCGCGACCCGAAACGTCCGCTCGCCCTACTCGGCCTCACATGATCACGAACCGGACATCACACGACTACGCCGAAGCCCTTCTCCCGGATGGGATCCAGTGCTGCCCAGAAGCCGTTTCAGCATCTGCCAGATCATCCGCCAGGAACCGCCGGTCATCCGCCGCGAAACGGGCTCTGGCAGATTCCCGGCGGATGCGATTCGTCTGCCTTGGACGCCTGAAGGCCATACGAGTTCGGGCGGTCTTCTCAGTTGTGCGCGCCCTCGGTGATGTCGCCGAGGGCGCGTGTGGTTGCTGGTCCAGCATGGGGTGGTCAGCGGGTTCGGAAGCGGCGGTGGAGGTTGCGGGCGACGTGCACTCCGGGGCCGCCGAAGCCGACGATGTCGACGCGTCCGTCGCCGGTGATGTCGGTGAGGAAGCGTGGGTGGCGGTCGACCCGCCAGCCGCCGGCGTTCTCGTTGTGTCCGAAGCCGCGGCAGACCAGTTGGGCCTGCTCGAAGCCGCCGGTGCCGTCGTTGTGCGACACCCAGACCCCTTCGTCGCCGAAGCCGATGATGTCCGGGGCGCCGTCCCCGGTCACGTCGGCGAGGAGCCGCAGGTGCTTGTCGCTCGACCATCCCTGGGCTTGCCCGTAGTCGTTCAGGACGAGTTTCGCGGGCTCGAACGTGCCGTCGCCGTGCCCGCGGGAGATAACGACGCCCTGCGGTCCGAACCCGACGATGTCTGTGGGTCCGCCTCTGCTGGTGCTGGCCAGGAACCGCGGGTGCTCGGCAACCGAGCTCCAGCCCTGGTCGACCCCGAAGTCGTCTAGGACGTAGAGAGGCTCGGTGAACATCCCTTCGTCGTCCTGGAGGGAGACCCACACGCCGT
The DNA here is from genome assembly GCA_014651175.1 of Streptomyces clavifer. GTDB lineage: Bacteria > Actinomycetota > Actinomycetes > Streptomycetales > Streptomycetaceae > Streptomyces > Streptomyces clavifer. The sequence continues at coordinate 12,136 of BMWJ01000021.1, forward strand.
CGTCGTGGCAGCCGACGATGTCGAGCCTGCCGTCGCCCGTGGTGTCGGCGAAGAAGCGGGGGTGCTTGTCGAGGAGCCAGCCACCCGCTTCGTCGCTGTGGCCGAATGCCCGCAGGACGGGTTCGTCGCCGATCGGTGCGAAGGCGCCGTCCTCGTCCTGGAGGGAGACCCACACGCCGTCGTCGTGGCAGCCGACGATGTCGAGCCTGCCGTCGCCCGTGGTGTCGGTGAGGAGGCGGAGGTGCTTGTCAGCCAGCCAGTTGCCGGCCTGTTTGCCGTGGCCGAACGCCTTGAGGGCCGGTTGGCCGTCTGCGGGCGCGAACTTTCCTGCCTCGCCCTGGGCAGAGACCCGGACTCCGTCGGCGGCGAGCACGATAATACTGGGACGGCTCTCGCCGGTGAGGTTTGCGAGGGTCCACAGGTCAGCAGGACTCGCGGAGGATGCGGCCGGGTGCAGAACCCGCTCGTCGTCCTCGAACGTCCCGTCCCCTCGACCTGCCGAGGTCACAGCGCCCTTTGCGGGTTTGAGGCCGACGATGTCCGCCTGCCCTGTTCCTGTGGTGTCGCCGAGGAACCGGTCACCGAGCCCCGCCCACCAGCCCGGCTGCCCGGCAGGGCAGTGGCTGGAGCTGACAGGCTTCCACCCGCCGGCGTCCTGGTCGCTGCCGAACTTCTCCAGGACCAGCAGCACGTTGCTGAAGGAAGGTGTCGCGTCGGCCGTCGGACGCAGCGCGGTCCTGTCGTGGGCCAGTCGCCAGGACTGTCGGCTGTTCCAGTGGCTCAGCGGCGCCCAGTGCAGCACGAGGTCGTTGGTGCGCTCCGGCTCGGCTGGCACCAGGCGCCACCGCTGGCTCTGCGCGCCGTCGTCGTACTCGCGCAGGACGATCCGGGTGTCATCCTTCCCGGGGTCGGCGAGGTCGAGAACGGCTCCGTCGGCCGCGGCTGCGGCCTCGATAAAGTAGAGGCCCGCTTCGCCCTCGACGGGGACGAGGCGCCACTGCTGGCTCTTCTTGTTGGCGGCGGCGTCCCACTGGCGGACGCCGCGGTCCGCGGCTGCGGGGTTGTCGAGCACCTTGCCGGTGACCGCGTCGCGGATCACATACGCCGGGTCGTCCTGCGTCCCTTGCACGGGGGTGATCTGCCACTGTTGCGGGCGCGGGCCGTCCTCGGGGTAGTCGCGGAGGACGAGTGCCCCGTCCGCGCCCGGCGTGGCCTTGGTGCCGAGGGGCTGCCCCGTGGCGGCGTTGACGATCTCCAGCTTCAGTTCGTGCGTGGGCACGGGCATCGTGGTGCCTCTTCCGGGCGGTTGGGGCGATGGCTCGGGACGGGTGCGGTGTGATCGCGGCGGATCACGTGAAGACGTGGTGGTAGGGGACATTCCACTCGTTGGGCAGCCGCGGGTAGAACGTGTTGATGACCGTCCCGGTGAAGTCCCCGCCCCAGTTGTAGGTGAGCCGCACCTCGCTGTCGGCCGTCACCGCGTGGTCCTTAAACCCGAGGATCGCGTCGGGATGGGTGATCGGCACGAAGGTGATCCCGCCCCACGGCGTCACCGTGACGACCCACAACTGGGTGTCTTCCACCGCACCGTTCTTGCCCCGCCACTTCTCGCCGACCTTCCCGGGAAGGCCGACCTGCACCGTGTCGGCCGTGCTCTTGGGGGCGTCCTGGTGGACGGTGACGCGCCTGCGCTGCGGTTTCGGCGCGCCGTCGTCCCCGCGTCCGCCGTCGGTTCCGGCCGCATCGGCGGGTTTGGGTGTCACCTGGCCCGCGGCGCTCTCGATGTAGTAGAGCGGTCGCTGCCCGAAGAAGCCTCCGGGGGTGATGTGCCAGAGGTGGCCTTGAGCGTCCTTGGTAGCGGGGTCGAGCGCGGTGGCGAGCTTGACCCCCTTGTCGTGGCTCTCCTCCTTCAGCTCGGCGGGCCGCAGGTAGCCGCCGTTGAAGGCGTGGACGAGCATGACCGGCCGGTTCTCGACCAGGGCCGCCACGATCGCGTTGTCGTAGCTGTTCACCGCCACCGGGCCGCCGACCACCAAATTCGACATCGCTGTGCGTTCTTGGGTGTACATCGCGGAAACCTCACCTGTTATCGATGTGGAGAACAATGCGTCGGGCGCTCAGTGAAGTGGTTTACCACACGGCGTAATCCGGGCGCCTAATAGGTCATGATCGAAGCGCCCCCGCAAGCGAATGCGTGATCGAATCAAATGTGCCCAAAGTAGAAACATTCGAGGTCAGGACCTTAGGTTGGGACACCACATGATCATCGATCGAGTGATCAAGGGCACGAGGGTAATCAGATCACCCGTTTGAGTGCGGATGCCCTGATATTTATTCTCACGCAATAGAGCCCTGCTAGTTTCGATTTCCGGAGCGTTTGCAGGTTCCTGTTGCCATTTAACCGAGTGCGGTTTCGGCCAGATCAGTCGAGGACAGAAATTGCCTTCCAACGCATACAACCTGGAACGGGCCAAGCGCCAGCCGCTGACGAAGAAGAACCTGCGGGAACTCAACATCGAGCAGACCTGGCAGTCGATCCTGGAGCACCCCAACCTGGTCTACGTCGACGACTACGGGGTGCGGCACAAGCCCGTCGGGTTCTCCGTGAACAAGTCGAGCTTCGGCGCCTTCCCCGGAACTGCGTTCCAGCGGGGGTGGCTCGCCTACATGAATCTCGGGGAGCCGCTGATCGAGGAGCGGCGCAACATCACCCAGCCCCCGCCCGACACGTTCTCCTCCCGCACCTACGTCAACCGCAGCCAGTCCGACATGACCTTCACCGACTCGGTCGACTTCTCCGTGTCCAACGGGGCCACGTGGTCACTCTCGGGGGACTCCAAGCTCACCTTCGGCGGCAGCCTCAGCGCGCAGCTCCAGCTGCAGTTGCAGAGCAAGCTGGGTCTGAATCTGCAGACGCAGCTGGGAACGCAGCTGAAGAACGAGATGTCGAACAAGAACGCGAACACGGTGACGAACAAGCAGAGCAAGGACAGCATGGGGGTCGACAACGCCAACACCGTGGACACGTCGGTGACCAACGGTGCGACGAACTCCGCGTCGGCCTCCATGGCCGGCTCGGTGGATTTCACGACCACGGGCAGTGCCTCCGGGACCGCTGCGCTCAACGCCGCGCTGGCCCTGGGCATCGCGGCCTCCGTCGGCGGGTCCCTGAGCACCAGCTGGGCCTCGAAATCGCAGATCTCCGGCAAGGTCCCGCCGGGTTCGCGCGTGGAGACCATCGTCACCCAGCGCCGTACCCGTAAGCAGTACTCCTACGAGATCCCGGTGACCTTCTCCGGGCTGCTCGCGGTGAAGTACGACGTGCCGGTGGCCGTCCTGGCGCCCCCGCAGAGCAGGAACTATCCCGGGCTCGACCTGCTGGTCGCCCGCGACATCGGCGACCTCGATCTGGCGGGAGGGGGCTTCCGGATGAAGGGGCTGGCCGAGGTCGTCTCCGCACTGGAGGTCCACCACACGATGTTCGACGGCGAGAGCCTCACCGGCAGCGACCGCTCCCCGTACAAGCAGCCCTGAGCGGGCCGGCAGCACCGCCACCACGACAACGAGAGGTGACGACCATGGTGTTCAACAACATTTTCGGCTCCGCGGGCAAGGGCGCAGGGCTCTTCTCTGTGGTTTCCGACCGCGACAAGGCTCAGCCCGGGGCAGGTGTCGACTTCGAGGACGCGGACGACGACACGTACGACGACGCGAGCACCAGCCTGTTCAGCAGCGCGATCCACGGCGCCTCCGACCGGGCGAAGATCGTGCAGGAGCAGTCACCCGAAGCACGGGCCGTCCTGGGCTTCCTCGGCTCCTTCATCCAGACAACCCAGGCGTCCGCGGACGCGCAGGCCGCCTACGCCCAGAACCCGAGCTCGGTCGCCACGGCAGCCGCCGCCGGCATGCAGGAGTCGAGCGCGACCGTGACCGAGCACAGTGATCTACAGAAGGACGAGGACCTGGAGAAGCCGAAGAAGAGCGACTTCAAGGCCCCGAAAGCCCCCGCAGCCCCCAAGGCCGAGGAGCCCCCCAAGGCACCCACGGCAACTGCCGAAAAGCCGTCGGACGCCAAATAGACCCACCTGTCCAACGGGGTCAGGGGCGGTGATCGCCCCTGACCCCGTTACTGTGCGTCACACGGGGAGCAGCTGCCACTGCCGGTCACGGGGGTCGCGCTGCGCCCCGTACTGCTTGATCACCGAAGGCGCGTTGGTGTCGATGCTCAGAAGCAGGCCGCTGTTCCGGTTCGCGATCTCGTACACCCGCGGGGTATCGGTCACCGGGCCCGCGGGGATGAGCCGCCACTGCTGATGGCCGGCTTCGCTTCCCTCGTAGGCGCGCTGGGCGATGACCGCGCCGTCCATGGTTCCTCCCGCGACGACTTCCAAGACCTTGCCGCTGCGCAGGTTCTCGATCCGGTACAGGACCTCGCCGCCGTCCTGGCCCGAGACGACCAGCCGCCACCGTTGATGCGCCCGGGGCCCGGCGAGGGATTGGTGGACCGTGGCACCGTCCTTCAGGGACTCCCGCAGCACCCCGAGCCGCAGCTTGCTGCGGACGTTGGCCCAGGAGACCTCCGCCCCTGAGTTCGGCAGCCCGGCCATCTTCGCCGAAGCGATCTTCCGCATCCGGTGGTTGGCGTAGTCGGCGATCAGGATGCCGTCGACACAGTCCACAGCGATCCCGATCGGCTGCTGGAGCTGGGCCGAAATGGCCGGGCCGCCATCGCCGCCAAAACCCGCGGTGCCTGTGCCGGCGACCGTGCTGATCTTCCCGTCCGCCGCGACCGCCCGGACCCGATTGTTGGCGAAGTCGGTGATGTAGAGAGTGCCGGCGCTGTCCACGACCACCCCCATCGGGCGGTTCAACTGGGCGGAAGCGGCAAGGCCGCCGTCCCCGCCGGCGCCCGCAGTGCCAGTCCCCGCGACCGTGCTGATCTTCCCGTCGGCGGTGACCTTACGGACGCGGTGGTTCTCCGTGTCCGCGATGTACAGGTCGTCGGCGGCATCGACCGCGATCCCGAACGGGCGGTACAACGTCGCCGAAACCGCCGGACCCCCGCCTCCCCCGGGCCCGGCGGTCCCGGTCCCGGCGACCGTGCTGATCTTCCCATCCGCCGTGACCTTCCGGACCCGGTGGTTGTTGTACTCGAGAACGTAGAGGCTGCCGACGCTGTCCACGGCCACACCGAAAGGCCGGTTCAACGGGGCAGCGGTGGCAGCACCACCGTCAGGGCCGGACCCTGCGGTCCCGGTGCCCGCGACCGTGGTGATCTTCCCATCCGCCGTGACCTTCCGGATCCGGTGGTTCTCGGCATCGGCGATGTAGAGGACGCCTGCCTTGTCCACCGCCACCTCGCGCGGACCGTTCAACTGGGCCTGGACGGCCAGACCGTTGTCTCCCCCCGGCCCTGCCACACCGGTACCTGCGACCGTGCTGATCCTGCCGTCTGTCGTGATCTTCCGGACCCGGTGATTGCTGAAGTCGGAGAAGTAGATGACGCCGGTGTTGTCAACCGCGATCCCGTACGGGCGGTATAGCTGAGCCGAAACGGCTGGCTCACCCTCCCCCTTGAACCCCCCAGCCCCTGTTCCCGCGATCGTGCTGATCGGCGAGGCTGAACCCTCGGTGTCTGTGCTGCTCATCATCAACCTTCCTCATTCACGAGCCGCTCACTGCCGGCGGCGGTCGATTAACTCCAGCACGTCACAAGGGTGCTACGAGGGAAAGATCACTAACGGGTATTCCCCGCCAAATGCGTTGACAAGCAGCGCCCGAAAGCGCGTTCAGGGCGACACGGTGGGGTGAGCCGCGCGCCGCAACGCGTCCTCACAGACACTCACGGTGCCGGCGCCGGTGCCGGTCGCAGGAGAGTCGACGTAGGAGCACGCCACCCAGGCGACGGCCTGTTAGTCATCAGGCCTGAACACGCCAACTGGCCCCGGGCGCAAAGACGGCCGCGGTGACCCGCAGAGAGGAGCCCGCCCACACCAGCGAATCCCGCCGAACGAGGTAGCAGCCAACCGTGTGCACCAGCCGGTCCTTTATGGGGCTCCGCTACACGCCGACGCTCTATCCCCTCCGTCTGCCCAGGCTGGTCATGGGCTTGCATGCTCGCCTGCGGTGGGGTCGCGGGGGTTTCGTCATGCTGGCGGGGTGAATCCGTGCCTCGCCCCGACTGTCTCCGGCCGTTACCTCTCGTTCGCCGAGCGGGAGGAGATCGCTCTGCTGCGTGCGCGGGACTTCGGGGTCCGTGCGATCGCGCGGTGTCTGGGGCGTTCGCCGTCCACGATCTCGCGGGAGCTGCGGCGCAACGCCTCCACGCGGAGTTACCACCTGGAGTACCGGGCCTCGCTGGCGCAATGGCATGCCGAGCGGCGGGCTCAGCGGCCGAAGCCGGCGAAGCTGGTGGCCGATGAGCGACTGCGCGAGTACGTGCAGGACCGGCTGGCCGGGAACGTCGTCCACGCCCTGGACGGCCGGGTCGTCGAGGGTCCCCAGGTGCCTCCCTGGCAGGGAAGGAGCAAGCCCCGCCGTCAGGACCGCCGCTGGGCGACCTCCTGGAGCCCGGAACAGATATCACAGCGGCTCACGGTGGACTTCCCCGAAGATGAGTCCATGCGCATCTCCCCGGAAGCGATCTACCAGGCCCTTTACGTCCAGGGATGCGGAGCCCTCAAGCGTGAGCTCGTCGCCTGCCTGCGCACCGGACGGTCACTGCGTGTCCCGCGGGAGCGCACCAGGCAGAGCGTCCGCGGCCACGTGACCGCTGACGTGCTGATCAGCGAGCGGCCGGCCGAGGCCGAGGACCGTGCCGTTCCAGGCCACTGGGAAGGTGACCTCGTCATCGGCACCGGCCGGTCCGCGATCGGCACGCTGGTCGAGCGCAGTACGCGGTTCAGCATGCTGTTGCGCCTGCCTCGGATGGAAGGCTTCGGCACCGAACCACGCACCAAGAATGGGCCCGCGCTGGCCGGCCGCGGCGGCTCGGTGACCGTGGACATCGACGGCGTGCTCGTCCTTGCGCACTCCGAAAAGCAGGACGCCACCGCGACCTGGAAGAAGACCTTCGGCCATCATCCGCTCGTCGCGTTCGTCGACCACGGCCAGGCCGGGTCCGGAGAGCCGGTGGCCGCGCTGCTGCGGCCCGGCAACGCGGACTCCAACACCGCGAGCGATCACATCACCACCACGGGGCTCGCCCTATCCCAGCTCCCCAAACACCTGCGGCGCCACGAACGCCCGTACCTCGTCCTCTGCCGCAGGGAACTCCCGGTACCCGTAGGCGTCGCGGATCTCCCACGCGTGCTCGTACCGGCTCTGCCGACGGTGCGCTCGGTGCTCAGACCGTGTGAGCGCAACACCGGGGAAGACCCTCCGAGTACCGGACCACATCGCCCTCGGCATGGCCGGACAGCACGATGACCAGGGCCTGGCCGACGTTCAGGCGCGTACTTCGGGGTCGGCTGCGGGCCTCGCCGAGCCGGTGAGTTCGGAGGCGGACCCATCCCCGATGAGAATCCCGAGGGCGGTACGGGAGATCAGTACGTCCGTGGCGGTGGACGGGGTGCCCGCCACTCCGGAGCGCATCAGAGTGCTGCCCTCGAGCAGGGCGATGAATACCTCGGCGCGGGCGTGGTGTTCCTCCTGTGGGACGCCGGGTGCGTGGGTGCGGATGCGGTCGGCGAGCAGATCCGCGTACTGGCGGTAGAAGGCGCGGACCGCGACGGCGACGGCCTCGTCACGCGCCGCGAGGGCCCACAGTTCAACGAAGACGCGGACCAGCTGGGTGTCGGACTGCTGAGCGAGCAGCAGACCGATCACTTCGTCCGGTCTGCCGTCCGGGACCACCTCGGTGACCCGGTCGAGGGAGCGTTGGAGGATGCGGGCGAGGAGTTCGGCGACCAGGCTGTCCCGGGAGGGGAAGTAGTGCTGGAGGTGGCCGAGTCGGATGCCCGCTGTGTCCGCGACGGCGCGGAGAGAGAGGGCTGTGTACCCACCGCCGACGAGGGTGGCCTCTGCGGCGTCGAGTAGGGCGGCCCGGCGCGCGGCGCCTTTGGCGGTGGTCACGCGGCCGCCACGGAAGAAGGTGCGGAAGACGCAGGAGAAGACGGCACGACGTCGATCAGGACGCCCGCCGCTTCCAGGGCTGGCAGAACCGTGGCCGGCAGCGGATGCGACTCGGGGAAGGCGAGCCCGGCCCGCGCCGCCGGTGCGCCGTCGTCACCGAGTACGCGTCGCAGGCCGAGGAGCCCGCCGACGGCGGTCATGTGCGCCTGGCCGCGCGGGTCGGTCACGGTGGCGGTCAGGGAGCCCCCAGGCCCGCGCACCTCGATACGTACGGCCGCCGTGCCGCCCTCGCCGGGCGAGTACAGGAGGCGGCGGCGCACGGGCCGCCAACAGTCGCCCCGGGCGTGCCGGAAGAATCCGGTCCTGCCGAGGGCAATCAGGGTGGACGTGGAGGAGTTGCTGCTGAAGCCGATACGAGTGGTGACGGTACGGGCTCCCAGAGTCAAGGGAAGGGTGAACTGCTCGGGGGTGTCGATCCTGGCGACCCTGGTGCGGTCCTGGCCGATGGCGAGCGTACGGGCGCTGGTGAGCGGGCTCACCATCTTGCCCCGGCCCCCTTCGAGCACCTCGAAGTCGACCCCGAGCCGGTCCATGAACTCCACCGAGTCCGCCCCCGCCCGGTCGGCGAGGTCGTAGCGGATCGCGGTGTCGACGCTCTCCACGCTGCCCAGCCGCTCCGCGAGCGCGGCGGCCACCAGCGGAACCACCCCGCCCATCCACCCGGACGAGAGCAGCGTCGGCGCCGTGGGCGAGCCCAGCGACACCAGGGCAACCGCGCGCTGCATCCTGGCCGTCCAGCGCGTCACGTCCACATACGGGATTCCGCCGCCCAGGGCCGCCCGCAGCACCCGGTCGTCCGGATCGTTCACCAGGCTCACCACGGCTCGAACGGAGGCGTGGAACGGCTCGGGGGCGGACAGGTCCCACCGGCGGGCCTCGGCGGAGAGCTCGCGACACAGCTCCGCCGCCTTCCCGGGCGAGCGCCCCGCGAACAGCAGCGGCCACCGCCCCCGCGCCGCCCTCGCCAGTTCCGCGCCCACCGTCCCGTATCCACCGACGAGCAGAATCGGGCCCTCGGGGTCGTGCACCAGCTGATCAATGTTCATGAATACAACTATAGGTCACTCGACCTAAAAAACGTGCATGCTCACCCCGACCGGCCCCATAGCAGGTATCTGTACGCACGTGAGTCGGCCCCGCGGTACGGACGAGTTCTCACGCACTTCGTGCCGTACGGGGTGTGGGAGGCGGTCTACATCATCGAGGGCCTGCTGAAGAACGCGAGCGAGGTCCAGCCCGCCACCATTCACGCCGACACGCAGGGCCAGAGCTATCCGGTGTTCGCGCTCGCGCACCTGCTGGGAATCGATCTCATGCCCAGGATCCGCAACTGGAAGGACTGCCTGTTCTTCCGCCCGTCACGCAGCGCCGTCTACGAGCACATCGACGCGCTGTTCGGCGAGGCGGGCCGCAACGTGATCGACTGGGGCCTGATCGAGACCCACTTCAAGGACCTGATGCGCATCACGGTCTCGGTGCGAGGGCACGATCTCCTCGACGCTGCTGCTCAAGCGGCTGCACTCCGGCTCCCGCAAGAACGCCACCTACACGGCGTTCCGGGAGGTCTCGGGCGGGTGATCCGTACCGTCCAGTTGCTGCGCTACCTCTCGGACGCGCCGCTGCGCGGCCGGGTGACGGCCGCGACCAACAAGGTCGAGGCGTTCAACGGCTTCAGCGACTGGGTGCGGTTCGGGCAGCGCGGCACGGTCGCGCACAACGACCCGGTCGAGCAGGAGAAGGACGTGAAGTTCACCTCGCTGCTGGCCAACCTGGTGATCTTCCACAACACCCTGGACATCGCGGATGTGGTGCGCCAGTTGCAGGCCGAGGGCTGGGAGATCGACCCGCTGGACCTTGCCGAGATCTCGCCGTACCTGACCGAGCACATCAACCGGTTCGGCGTGTACTCCACGCACGAGATCGGCATCACCCCGGAGGACTACAACACCCGTCTCGACGTCGACTTCAGCACGCTGGAAGACGAGCGGGCCCCAGCCGCTTGAACCACCTGGCCATCCGCAACTCTCAGGTCACAGGCCCGACGGTTCCGGTGGGGATCCGCCTGACCTGTGGATCGGGCGCCGGAGTGCGGTTGGCCCCTGCGCCGCCCTACGGGGGAGGGCGGCGCAGGGGCCGAGGTGTGCAGGAACCCTCACGCGGGGCAGGCCAGGTGACCGGGATGACGTTGACGCGGGCGAAGTGGGTGCCGATCACGGCTTCGTGGAGTGTCCGGCGATGGCGCGGCCGCCTTCGACACCATCCAGCCGGCCTGACGTACTCAGATGCCGGCGCGTGACAGGCTGTTGCCGATTCGTCGGAGGATGCCAGATCCCCGTAGCACCCGCCTCGTACTACGACCGCCACACCGAGGGCGCCGACGGCCTGCTGACCGGCCCGGACAAGGAGCTTCTACGGGCCTTCGTGCAGGCCGGCATCGGCCGGGCCCATCCGGAAACTGGTGAACCGTACTTCAAGCCCTCCGCGTTCGACCGAGCAGCAGAACGGCCCCGCCGTCGCCGTCGCGTCCGGTGAGAGGTACGCGAGGCGGACCATCCGCCAGGGCCCGTCACCGCTGCGGGCGCGGACGGTCAGCGCGTCGCCTGAGCGGCTGACCCGCACGGTGACCGGCCCGCCCGCCCACTCCGGAACGGGGGCCATCGACCAGTCCGAGGTGCCGTGGGTGACCACGGCCCCCAGATGGGGGGCACCGTCGGTGGCCTCGACGCCCGCTTTGATCCATGTCGACTCGTCGACGCGGACCAGCACCCCGGCCTGGTCGTACAGGACGGTGAGGTCAGCCTCGAAGGTCACTTCGACCGCGGCCCCCACCGGGAAGTCGGCGAGCAGCGCATGACCGTCGTCGTGGATGAACCCGTAGCTGGTAAGGCGCCAGAAGTCGCTGCCGTCCTTCGTGGTCACGACCAGGTCGTCGCCGTCGTGCCGCACCGCGGCCGGCGGGTTGAGCCATCCGGCCTCGTTCCAACGCACAGTCTTGTTCACGCTCACAGCGCTCCTTCTCTTTAACGTTTCCGCAGGCCGGCGGCCTGCGGTAATGGCGATGTCGCGCCGTTTCGATCATGGTGAGGATGTTATGGACACCGGGTGGCACCCGTGCCGCGCCCGATCTCGTCGAGCAGTGTTGCAGGGTCCACCCGCGTCGCCTCCACGGAACCCGCCCGAGATGCCGGCGTGCGGGTGGGCGGTCAGTCGCTGAGGAAGGCGGTCACCTGGGCGGCGAAGTCCTCGGCGTGCTGGAAGAGGAAGGCGTGGCCGGCATCGCTGTAGGCGACGAGGGTGGCGTTGGGTAGGTGCTGGACGGCGGTGTAGGCGGCCAGCACCGGGATCATGGCATCCTGCATGCCGGTGGCGTACAGGACGGGCTGCCCGATGGCCGCCAGATCGGCCCGCACCTGCTCGAAGGGGGTCGACGCGTCCTTCTGGATCGCGGCGATCTGGCCCATGGCCGCGGCCTGGGACACGTCGGGGAGTCCGGCGGCCAGCCGGGTGGCGGCCCGGGCGAGGTATGCGTGACCGACGGTGCGTCCGGTGTCCGTATCGGGGAAGAACAGGAACACCAGGTCGTCGTCGGTGACTTCGGGCTTGGTCATGGTGGCCCCGACCTTCGGGTTCGGGGCGGGCACGCCGGGCACCGTGCCGCCGGGGCCGGCGGCCGCCACGACCAGCTTGCGCACCAGGTCGGGCCGCCGGAGGGCGAGGTGCTGGGCGACGGTGCCGCCCAGCGTCCAGCCGAGCAGGTCGACCCGGTCCAGGCCGAGAGCCTCGATGAATTCGAGGGTGCCGTCGGCGAGTCCTTCGACGGAGTCGGCCGGGGTGCCGGTGGTGTAGCCGGTGCCGACGTTGTCGAACACGATCACGTCGTGGTCGGCGGCGAGGTGCTCCAGGAACTGCGGATCCCACGAGTCCAGGGTGCCCCGGACCCGGTTGAGCAGGACCAGCGGAGTGCCGCCGCGCGGGCCGATGCGCCGGTAGGTGAAGACGGCGGAGGGGCCTTCCAGGGTGAGGTCCTCGGCCGCGTCTGCCAGATAGGTGCTCATGGCGGGCTTCTCTTTCCTGTCGCTGTGTCGTGCGGGGGCGGTCAGGCGGGTAGCCGGTTCTGCTTGCGCAGTTGCTGGTCGAACATCCGGGCCGGGACCAGGCGGCGCATGATGCGGACGCGTCCGGTCATGACGCCGGCGGTGTAGCGCAGCTTCGGCTTGGCGTCGGTGGCCGCCGCGACGATCTCCTTGGCGACGACGGTGGGGTCGTCGCCGTCCTTGACCGCGCCGGCCATGTACTCCTCGAAGACGTGCCGCTGCCTGGCGTAGACCTCCACGGGCTGGTCGGGCCGCACGCTGGCGGCGTCGAACGCGGTGCTGGTCCAGGCCGGCTCCACGAGCAGGACCCGCACGCCGTACTCGCGGACCTCGTGGTCGACGGACTCCGAGTAGCCCTCGACGGCGTGCTTGGAGGCGGCGTAGGCCGCCATATAAGGCTGCGGCATGAATCCGACGATGGACGAGATGTTGATGACACGCCCGCCGCGCTGGGCGCGCATGTGCGGCAGGATGGCGTTGGTCATGCGGATCACGCCGAAGACGTTGATGTCGAAGAGGGCCTGCGCCTGCGCGGCGGAACTCTCCTCCGCGGCGGGGGACTGCTCGCCCCGGCCGCGGACCTGGACTGGACCCGGCAGGTGTACTACGCCCTGCTCGGCGAAGCCATCAACAGGCCCGGCGCGGACCAGGACCCGGACACGCTGGCCACACTCGTCATCGACACACTCCTGCACGGCGCAGGACGACACGACTGAGCCAGTGCCGACGGGCATGGCCGTTCGCGTCGCCGGAATCACTGACCCCCGCCGGCACGCTTCGAGCCGCCGCTTCACAGGTGGTCGCTCAATACCCCGAAGTGACGGGGCCACGGGGCCGTGCACTTCTGCGCGTCGCGGTACGGCAGGCCGCCGCCCGGACGCGAGGAGCTGCGGTTTCCCGTCCCGCTCGGGCGGTGGCATATGAACCGTCACCCCGGTCGTGGTGATGTCGCTGCTGGTCAGCGGCCTCTGGTCGTTCGGGCCGGCGGTTCCACGCCTGGTAGCGGGAGGTACCCCGACTCGGCCGTCAGCCGGCCGTCCCGGGGGCCTGGATCACAGGGGACTCAAGTCCCGTCGGCACCCTGCGGAACGTACGCCGGTAGGCCATCGGGGACACCCCGATCGCCGCGTGCAGATGCTGCTGCAGCGAGGCCCCCGTCGCGAAGCCCACCTCGCCCGCGATCCGGTCCACGGACAGATCGCTGGACTCGAGCAACTGCCGTGCTCGGTGGACCCGTTGCTGGATGAGCCAGCGTCCGGGGCTGGTGCCGGTCTCCTCCTGGAAGCGGCGCGCGAAGGTCCGTGCGCTCATCCGCGCGCCCGGCCAGGTCCGCGAGCGTCAGGGGTTCGTCGAGGCGCTCCAGGGCCCACACTGGAACCGCGCACTGCACACCGAAACCGACCCCGTACAGCGCCGCCGTCACCACCTGGCCCGTGCGGTCAACTCCGCCGGTGTAGGCGCTGACGGACGGCGCGCCGAGGGCGAGTGCGGTGGCCGGGTAGGCGACGATGGCGGGCGCGATGTTCAGAGGGTGGACCAGATGGCCGAGGCGGGCCACAGCCGAGACGGTAAGTATGCCGGCGAGGAGCAAACCGCCGAGTGCCGCCAGCCAGCCGCCAGTACACATGCTGTCGCGGTCAGCGCCCACATCGCGGCTGCAGGCCGCAGTCGGGGAGCGCTCCACCGTACGAGCGTCGGTGCCACGTCGGCCTTGCTCGGTGACCTATCAATCAATCACCCGGGAAGGTACGTCCTCCGCCGCGTGATCCACAGGTCTTGAGCGTTGCTCCTCTACCTCCCACCGTGGCAGGGTCGCCCCTCCGCCTGGGGGGGTGTCGGGGGTGCAGCTTGTTGAACAGGTCCACGGCAGGCGCGTACCCGCGTGTCCTACAGCCTGGCCACAGCTCTTCGCGTAGCTCTGCCCTACAGTCCTTGTCGTGTCCTTGGGGATGGCGTGCGCGCTCGCTTCTGCCTGTTGCTTCGGTATCGCGTCCGTTCTCCAGGCCGTCGCTGCGCGTGCCGTGGAGGCCGGATCAGCCTCCGGTGTCGACCCGGTGCTGTTGTTGCGCGTTCTGCGGCAGTGGCGTTACGCCGCAGGTCTCGCCCTCGACGCTCTCGGGTTCCTTCTTCAGGTCACCGCTTTGCGGTCGCTTCCTCTGTATGCGGTGGGCGCCTCGCTCGCCGCCAGTCTGGCGGTCACCGCCGTGGTGGCCTCCTGGCTTCTCGAGGCCCGACTGAGCACGGCGGAATGGGCCGCAGTGGCCACGATGTGCGCCGGGTTGGCGATGATCGTTCCCGCGTCCGGAGCCCAGGGGCAGCATCCCGGACCAGCCGCCCTGCGCTGGTCCCTGCTCGGTCTTGCCCTCGTCGTGCTCCTCATCGGCGCGCTTGCCGGGCGTTTCGCGGACCGGCCGCGCGCCTTGTTGCTGGGGCTTGGCGCGGGTGCGGGCCTCGGCGTGGTCGAGGTCGCGATCCGGCTGGTCGAATCCCTCACTTCGAGCTGGCGCGGCGTGTAGGGACCGGCAAGGCCCTGGCTTGCCGCGATACGAACTGTGAGCTCCGTCGAGCACCACGGCGACCCGGCGGACGGCTGCCCGGTCGCCGCGCTCGCCACCGACATCGCGCGCGAGGGCGGGGGACGTGAGGCCCGTCGCGTCTACACCAAGGGGGTGGCCGACTTCGCCGACTTTCTCGCCACCGACGACCAGGACGGCCTCCTCCGCCTCTGCACCCTGTTCGGCGCACTGATCCTGTCCCGGGCCACCAAGGGCTCCCCAATGTCCGGGGAGATCCTCGCCGCCGCCCACGCAGCCTTGACCGAAGCAGGCTGATCAAGGGCGCGGTGCGGGTATACGTCGACCGCACGCGTGGGCGCAGAGGCGTCCGTGGCCGGCGGAGGCGTTGGAGGAAGGCCGCCGACGCCTGGCGCACCGACCCCGCTGTGCGCGAGTCGGTTCCGGGTCGCATGCCCGTGAAGTGTCGGTTGCGCAGCCGACGTCAACGTCTCAGCAAGACTGCGATCTGCTCCCGGATGTCGCGCAGGATCTCGTCGACGCTCGCGGCAACGTTCACGCTGGCCGCCATCGCGAGAAACATCACGGCGGACACCACGCGCGCCGTTGTCGCCGCGTCCGCCTCGCTGACCCGTGCGTCCCGGCGCAGCACGGCGGTCACGGCCTGCTCGGTCTGCCCGGTGATGGTGAGGGCCTCATGGTGGTGGGGTTCGGCGGGGTCGCCGAAGACCATCTCGCGCAGGTAGACGCGCCCGTTGTCGACCTGGGTCCGGTTGCATTCGACGACCGGCCGGACGATCGCCATCACGGCGTCCAGTGTCTCCGGGATGTTCTCGGCGTCCGCCCGGCCTCGTTCGAGTGCTTCGGCGTAGAGGGAGTTCTGGACGAGCAGGAGGAGCTCGCCCTTGGTCTTGGCGTAGAGGAAGAGCGTGCCGGTGCCGATGTCGGCCTTGTCGGCGATCTGCTGGGTGGTGACCTCGTCGATACCGCGTTCGGCGAACAGCTCGTGGGCCGCGGCGGTGATGCGGTCGAGCTTGAGCTGCTTGTTCCGCTCGCGCCGACCAACCGGCTGGGAAGCGCCTGGCATGCGGGGCACCTTTCGGGGAATTTATTCTGACTGAACTCAGTTATGAGTATAGTCGTTACTGATGGGAATCAGATGCGGCTTTTCCGCCATCGTCCCACGACGACGCCCACCCGGGCCCTCTTGATCCACAGCGGACACCGGCGACCGGCGACCGATCCAACGCTCGAACTTAAGGACCACGCATTCCATGAGCACGCCTTCCTCCCTCTGGCAGCCCTTCAAGCTCGGCCGTGTCGAGCTCCCGCACCGCCTCGCCATGGCACCGCTGACCCGCAGCCGGGCGAACGCCGACGGCACGCCCGGCCCGCTTGCCGCCACCTACTACAGTCAGCGCGCCTCCCTCGGGCTGATCATCACCGAGGGCACGCAGCCCTCGGCCGACGGCCAGGGTTACCCCAACACGCCGGGCATCCACACCCCCGAGCAGGTCGCAGGCTGGCGCGAGGTCACCGACGCCGTGCACGCGGGCGGCGGGGCACTGTTCATCCAGCTGATGCACGTCGGACGCATGTCCCACCCGGACAACACCCCGCACCACCGCCGACCGGTCGCCCCCTCCGCGATCTCCGCCGACCAGGACATCTTCACCGCGACCGGCCCGAAGAAGACCCCGGTCCCGCGCGAGCTGAACATTCAGGACATCCAGACCACCATCGCGGACTTCCGGCACGCCGCCGCCTCCGCGATCGCCGCCGGCGCGGACGGGGTGGAGATCCACGGCGCGAACGGCTATCTGCTGCACCAGTTCCTCTCCCCGAACGCCAACCACCGCACCGACACCTACGGCGGCTCGGTCGAGAACCGCTCCCGCCTCGTCGTCGAGGTCGCCCGGGCGGTGGGCGAGGAGATCGGCGCGGACCGGGTCGGCATCCGCCTGTCCCCCTCAATGCCGCTGGGCGGGATCGACGAGGGCGACGCCGAGGCCGTCCGCGCCCAGTACCGCCACCTGGTGGGCGAGCTGGCCCCGCTGAGCCTCGCCTACCTGCATGTCCATCACGTCGGCGACGACGAACTGCTGCGCTCCTTCCGTGAGGTGTGGCCGACTGCCCTGCTCGTGGTCCGCTACGGGCGCACCCGCGAGCAGATCGCCGACGACATCGACGCGGGCCTGGCCGACATCGCGCCGCTGGGCCGCTTCGCGCTGGCCAACCCCGACATCGTCGAGCGCCTGCGCACCGGTGCCCCGCTCAACGAGATCGACCCGGCCACCCTGTACGGCGGCGGCGAGGCCGGATACACCAACTACCCGACCCTCGCCGGGACCCAAGCCTGACCCCTACCCAACCGTCCTGCCGGGCGCCCCGGCGCGCCCGGCAGGACGATGGACAAGCCGGACAGCGAAAGCAGGAAGGATCCTCCGTGAGCAGCACGCACTACGACGTCGCCGTCCTCGGTGCGGGACCCGGCGGATACGTCGCCGCGATCCGCGCCGCCCAGCTGGGCAAGAGTGTCGCCGTCATCGAGAAGCAGTACTGGGGAGGCGTCTGCCTGAACGTCGGCTGCATTCCCTCCAAGGCGCTGTTGCGCAACGCCGAAATCGCCCACATCTTTCACCACCAGGCCAAGCAGTTCGGCATCTCGGGCGACGTGAGCTTCGACTACGGCGCCGCCTACGACCGCAGCCGCCAGGTCGCCGACGGCCGGGTCAAAGGCGTGCACTTCCTCATGAAGAAGAACGCCATCACCGAGATCGACGGCCACGGCACCTTCACCGACGCCCGCACCATCGATGTCGCCCTCACCGCCGGCGGCACGCAGAAGGTCACCTTCGACGACGCCGTCATCGCCACCGGCTCCACCGTGAAGCTGCTGCCCGGCGTCGAGCTCAGCGAGAACGTCGTCACCTACGAGACCCAGATCCTCTCGCGCGAGCTGCCCGCCTCGATTGTCATCGTCGGCGCCGGGGCGATCGGCATGGAGTTCGCCTACGTACTGCGCAACTACGGTGTCGAGGTCACGATCCTCGAATTCCTCGACCGCGCGCTGCCCAACGAGGACGCCGAGGTGTCCAAGGAGATCACTCGCCAGTACAAGAAGCTCGGCGTCACCCTCCTGACCTCCACCAAGGTCGAGACCGTCAAGGACGAGGGAACCTCCGTCACGGTCACCTACACCGCGGCCGACGGCAAGCGGTCGGAGATCCGTACCGACAAGGTCCTCATGTCCGTCGGCTTCGCACCGCGCACCGCCGGATACGGCCTGGAGAACACCGGCGTCACCCTCACCGACCGGGGCGCCATCGCGATCGACGAGCACATGCGCACCACTGCGCCGCACCTGTACGCGATCGGCGACGTCACCGCCAAGCTCCAGCTCGCGCACGTCGCCGAGGCGCAGGGCGTCGTCGCCGCCGAGACCCTCGCCGGGGCCGAGACGATGCCGTTGAGCGACTACCGGATGATGCCGCGTGCGACCTTCAGCCAGCCGCAGGTCGCTTCGTTCGGGCTCACCGAGCAGCAGGCCCGCGACGAAGGCCACGACGTGCTGGTCACCAAGTTCCCCTTTACCGCCAACGGCAAGGCCCACGGCCTCGGCGAACCGGGCGGCTTCGTCAAGCTCGTCGCCGACTCGAAGCACGGCGAGCTCCTCGGTGGACACATGGTCGGCGCGGACGTCGCGGAACTTCTTCCCGAGCTCACCCTCGCGCAGAAGTGGGACCTGACCGCCACCGAACTGGCCCGCAACGTCCACACCCACCCCACCCTCGGCGAAGCACTCCAGGAAGCGTTCCACGGCCTCACCGGCCACATGATCAACCTCTGATCCCCGGTCGGCCGATCAGTCGGCCGCCACCCGTTCCGAGCAAGGAGCACCACCATGGCAGTCAGCCGGCAGCAGCACGAGTTCGCGGAGTTCCAGGCCCGCACGAGCGCGAAGTCGGGCGTACCCGGCCTCGACCTCGCCGTGGTCCGCGACATCATCGACTCCTACCAGCGCGCCTCGACCGAACCCGAAGGCGTCAGCTACGCCGAGGTCGACGCGGGCGGCGTCCCCGCCCTGTGGGCCATCCCCGAGGGCGCCGACCCCGACAAGGCGCTGCTCCACTTCCACTTCGGCGGATCCGTCACCGCCTCCATGTACTCCGACCGCAAGGCGGCCGGTCACATTGCCAAGGCCACCGGCGTGCGCTCACTGGTCGTGGACTTCCGCCTGGCGCCCGAGCACCCCTACCCTGCACAGCTCGACGACGCCGAGACCGCCTACCGCTGGCTGCTCTCCCAGGGCTACGAGCCGAAGAACATCGGCAGCACCGGGCACTCCATCGGCGGCACCCTCGCCGTGCTGCTCCCGCTGCGCCTCCTCGCGAAGGGTGAGGCGACCCCGGGCGCGATCGTCAGCGTCTCACCGTGGACCGACCTCACCATCCAGAACCCTTCGGTCGACGCGAACGAAGACAACGACAAGATGCTCAGCAGGGCCACACTCGAACTCTTCCGGTCAGCCTGGCTCCAGGACCCCGCCGTGGACTTCACCGACCCGCAGATCAGCCTCGTGAACGCCGACCTGACCGGCCTGCCGCCCACCACCGTCCACTACGGCGAATACGAGACCCTCGCCGACGACGGCGCCGCGCTCGGCCGCCGCCTCGCCGAATTCAAGATCACCTCCGAGGTCCACCCGCTGCCCGAAGGCCAGCACTCCTTCATCCTCAGCGCCGGACGCGTACCCGAGACCGACCAGGCCATCCAGCAGATGGGCCAGTGGCTCCGCCGGCACCTCGGCACCTGAACCCCAGCGGAGAGCGGCGCTCGAAAGACCGCCGCGGCAGCGGGACACCGCGATGTCGGCGACCGGAGAACCGGTCGCCGACATCGCGGTGTCTCACTTGCCTCAGAACGTCACACGGGCACCGGGAAGAGCAGGCAGCTACTGGTGGCGTGCGCGAGCAGGCGGTCCGCCGCGTCAACCAACTGGGCCTGGGCGAGCGCGGTCCGGCGACCAGCATTGAGCACCGTGCCGACAGCGCGCACCCGGCCCGTGTCCACGGTGACCGGCCGCAGGAACTTCACCGTCAGATCGAGCGACGTGTACGCGATCCCCTGCGGGAGCGTGGACTGGACGGCGCAGCCCGCCGCGGAGTCGAGCAGAGTGGCGAACACGCCGCCGTGCATGCTGCCGATCGGGTTGTAGTGCTCCTCGCCCGGCACCAGGGAGAAGACCGCTCTGCCGTGCTCCACCTCGTCCAGGGTGAAGTCGAGGGTGCGGCCGACGGGTGCCGCGGCAAGCCGCCCCGCCTGCACCTCGCGCAGAAAGTCGAGACCGGCCATGCCCGCAGCGGCCTGCGCCGGGATCGCCGGATCATCCCAGCTGTACGTACGTGTTCGCCCCACAGCCCAGCGCCTTCCCTCTATCATCTGACTTTCCTAAGTGAAGCTAGCTGCGCCCTCATCTGACTGTCAATGACGAAGCCAGGGGCTCTACGATGACCGGATGGAGTGGCTTGAGGTGAGCACCGAGAACTGCCCGGTCCAGCGCGCACTGGAGGTGGTCGGGGAGAAATGGACGCTGCTGATCCTGCGCGACGCCGTCAACGGGGTACGCCGCTTCGACGACTTCCACCGTCACATCGGCCTCTCGGAGGCCGTCCTCAGCGACCGCCTACGGAAGCTGACCTCAGCCGGCGTATTGAAGACTGTCGCCTACCGGGAGCCGGGCCGCCGCTCCCGTAGCGAGTACCACCTGACTCGCAAAGGATGGGACCTGTGGCCCGTCCTGGTGGCGCTCAGCCAGTGGGGCGAGACCCACGCCGTCGGCCCCGAGAGCCCAGGCCCCGCCCTGAACGTCACCCACACTGACTGCGGCGC
Source organism: Streptomyces clavifer (assembly GCA_014651175.1). Classification (GTDB taxonomy): domain Bacteria; phylum Actinomycetota; class Actinomycetes; order Streptomycetales; family Streptomycetaceae; genus Streptomyces; species Streptomyces clavifer. The sequence goes on from BMWJ01000021.1 coordinate 32,768, forward strand.
CCCGGTCCACGTCACCGTCCAGTGCTCCGCAGAGCACACCCCCCTGACTTCCAAGGACGTCACCGTCCGACTGGGGTCAGGCGACCGACGTCTCTCGTAGGCCATTAGCCCCGGGCGAGCAGCCGCCACGCAACGCAAGGAAGAGCTGGTAACCGGTGAGCCCAAGTCCGCCGCAGGCCATACCGACGCCGACGACTGCCACCAGCGCCATCACGACCTGGCCATAGAGAGGCTGGCGGGCGGAGGCGCGGCTGGGATTGCGTGGATCGTAACTGAGCTCCAACTGCTGCCCGCCGGTCGGCTCCCGGAAGAAGTGCAGCCCGCCGGTCTGGTCCGCGTACCGGTACACCTTCGTCCTATCGGTGTAATGGTCGAGTTCGGCCATCACCGCAATGCCGTGCCTGGAGAGGCTCAGCCCGTCGTACAAGCCCCGTCCCAATGACAGTCGACTTGCTTGCCCACCGAAACGCGCATGTCATTGGCTTCAAAGGAAGCGGCCTGGTGGAGCGTGCTGTGGGTGAGCCTCGCGCTCATCTTCGGCGGTGTGGTCTCCTTCGTCCTTCTTCGTCCTCGGGGCGACCGCGGGGACGGAATACACGACAGCCTGGCTAATGGAGAAGAGCCTTTCAGTCGACAACCTCTTCGTCTTCGCGCTGATCTTCGCCTATTTCAAGGTGCCCCGGGAATATCAGCACCGGGTGCTGTTCTTCGGCGTCGTCGGCGCTCTGGTATTCCGAGCCATCTTCCTGACGCTCGACTTCGCGGTCGTGAACCGCTTCACCTTCGTGCTGTTCCTCTTCGCCGCGATTCTCTTCTACAGCGCCTTCAAAATCCTCAAGGGCGAGGACGACAGCTTCGACCCGGGCAAGAGTTTCGCGGTGCGCATGCTGCGGAAGATCATGCCGGTCCGGGACGAGTACGCGGGCACGCGCTTCGTCATCAAGAAGGAGGGGAGGCGGGTCGCAACTCCGCTGCTCGCGGTGGTCGCCGCGATCGAGGCGGCCGACCTGCTCTTCGCCGTCGACAGCGTGCCCGCCGTGCTGGGCGGTCAGCGACGACGCCTTCATCGTCTACACCAGCAACGCGTTCGCCATCCTGGGGCTGCGGGCTCTGTACATCCTGCTGGCGGGGCTGTTGGACCGCTTTCACTACCCGAGCATGGGCCTGGCGATCATTCTGGCCTTCATCGCCATCAAGCTCGTCCTTCAAGCCTCGCACAAGATGATCAGTACCTCCATTCCGGAGATTCCCTCGCCGATCAGCCCGGTGGTGATCGTCGCCATTCTGACGGTCTCGATTGTGCTCAGCATTCGGCGCCCACCGCCGAACACGTACACCGGAGAGAGTGCGGTTGGCACGGAGAGTCGGAAGAAGCCATCTGGCGGTAAACCCGCAAAGTAACCGGGCAGCCAATGGCCGGGCAAAGCGGACGGAAAAACCTTCCAAAGCGCGATGCCCGGCCTACCTTAAATGAATGGCCAGCAAAGAGCGTGAGACCCAGCAGCGGCAGCGGGCCGCCTTCAACCCCACCTGCAAGCATCCCGTCGCCTCCGAGATCAGGCACCACAAGATCCTCGGGACCTTCGCCCCCGCGCCCGGGACCCTGCAAGAACCCGGGCTGCGGGAACTATCGCGCGATCCGTTCTGCTGCTTCACTACCAGCCTGGACCTGCAGACGTTCTTCGACTGCAACCAGCGGGCAATTGCGCACTTCAACTTGGTCCCGATGACGATCGTCTACGACCGGACCAAGACGGTCGTGCGCCGTCACGTTGCTCCAGGTGAGATGGTCCCGCTGCATCCGGAGGCCGTCAAATTTGCCGGCCACTGACTTCGACATCGAGGTGCTGGCCGCCTACCGGCCCCAGGGCAAGGGCCGCGTCGAAACCACCTCCAACTCCTACAGCCTACTCGTGCGACCGGTCTTGACCGGGCGTCAGCCAGGCTGTTTAGATCACCCGCATGAAGCGCTGCCAGGAGTTCACGCGACGACGCCACGTCGATCTCGTGCGTACCGCAGGCGCTCTCTGTCTCCCCGTCGGCTGACAGCACGCGGGGTGCTCCGCGCCCACTTCTCCGCAGCGGCTCCGCCGCCGTTCGCCCCCAGATGAACGTGCGGGCGTCTCAGCCGGCCGGAGCCGTCTCCGAGTACGCCTGAGCCCGCCGCCGGACTCCCCCGGAACCTGCCCGCCCTCGCGAGCCGTCGCCGGCAACTCTTCCGCAGTTCATCCGACACGCACGGATCAGAGGGAGGTCGCCGCCCCCTGCCGTGCTCTCCCGATACTCCGCACCAGAAAGGACCGCCTCGTCGTGTCTCTCTCCCCCGCTCATCCCCGCCGAACCACTCGGTGGCGGCCCCTTGGCGCTCTGCTGGCGGCCTTCGTCCTCGGCTGCGCCGGCTCCGCCTCGGCAGTCGCTCCCGCGTCCTTCGGCCCGACACCTCCACACAACCCCTACGCGGGTCCCGACGGAACCGCCACCATGCATGGGGACACGGGCTCCTCCGACACCACGCCGCTGGCCGGGCCGGGGGCAGGCACACTGTCCTCCTCACGCACCGCCCTCGCCTCGGCCTGCCCCACCGTCCTGGTCGGTGCCGACGGCTACCCGGTTGCGTTGTGCACCCCGATCTTCGGCCGGGTGCCAACAGTCCATCTCCTCGATCCGGACGACGGGTCGTCACTGGCCACGCTGAAGCTGACCAAGGGATCACTGCTCGGCGGCGTGTACGCCTACATCGACCACCAGGACAGGCTGGTCGTCGCGGATGGCAGCCGCAGCCTGCTCCGGGTCGGACACCACCAGAACGGTGCAGGCGAGTGGAGGCTGACGGTCGACCGAAGTCTGTCGCTGGCCTCCGTCATACCCGGGGACGACGCGGTCACCGGCCTGGCACCCGACTGGGACGGCCGCGTCTGGTTCGCCACCGGCAGCGGCGTGGTCGGCACGGCGGACGACACCACGGGCACAGTGAAGGCCCTCACCCTGCCCTCGGGTGAACGGGTGGCCAACAGCATCTCCACGGCCCCGGAGGGCACCGCTGTCACCACCACCCACGCCACCTACCTCCTGACCGCCCAGGGCGGCACGCCGAAGATCCTCTGGCGCAAGGCGTACGACCGCGGCTCCGCCCGTAAGCCCGGGATGCTGAGCTGGGGCAGCGGCTCGACCCCCACGTTCTTCGGCCCGTCTAAGGGCACGGAGTACGTCGCCGTCGTCGACAACGCCGACACGGCGGCCAACCTCAAGGTGTACCGCACCGCCGACGGCTCGGACGTCTGCTCCGTCCCGGTACTCAAGGCCGCGAACGGCCCCGGCAGCGAGAACTCCCCGGTGGGCGTCGGCCGCAGTGTCTTCGTCGCGGGCACCTACGGCTACCCGTACCCCGCCGTCCCCGAAGGAGCGGGAGACAGCGTTCCGGCTTCGGCGGACTTCGCCGGCGGCCTGTCCCGGGTGGACGTCCGGGCGGACGGTTCCGGCTGCTCACTCGTGTGGGACAACGCCCTGCGATCGGCAGCGGTACCAAAGCTGTCGACGGCCGACGGGCTCCTCCATACCGTGGTGCGCGACTCGCTGATCCCCGGTACCAAGGGGACGAGTTTGCTCGACCCCTACCGCTACGTACAGATCGACCCTGACAGCGGACAGATCACCCGCTCCGCGAAGGTCGGGACGGGATCGCTCTACGACACACTGCAGATGGCGGGCACCGTGGCACCTGACGGCGCCTATCTCCAGGGCACCGTGACCGGGGTACTGCGCATCACGGCGCAGTGAACACACGTGGCGGGCAGGAAGATCCTGCCCACCACGACGCCAGCCAACCCTGCCCCCACGACCCAGTGACCCAAGACCCACCTCCTTCCCGCTCACCGGGCCGAAGCTCACGCCGCATTTCGGCGCGGCCGGTGGCTACTCCTGCTCCGGGCCTGGCGGTACCGCCAGGCCCTTTCGGCCTAGGCGGTGTCTTCAAATGATCTTGCGTGGTGGATCATCGTTGGGTGATACGTCGTCATGAGCTGTCAGATGCCGAATGGGAGTTCGTGCGGTCCTTGCTGCCTGAGTCGTCGCGGGGCAGGAAGCGGTTGGACGACCGCACGGTGCTCAACGGGATTGTGTGGAAGTTCCGCACCGGGATCGCTTGGCGTGACGTTCCCGAGCGGTACGGTCCCTGGGCCACGCTGCACACCCGGTTTCGCCGGTGGGCTCTGGACGGCACGTTCGAGCGGATGCTCCGGGCTGCCCAGGCACGGGCGGACGCCACCGGGGACATCGACTGGCTTGTGTCGGTCGACTCCACCATCGTCCGCGCCCACCAGCACGCCGCCGGGGCTCCAAAAGGGGGCTCCGCAGCCCCGTCCTTGGACGCTCCAGAGGCGGCCTGACCAGCAAAATTCACCTGGCGTGCGATGCCGTGGGGCGTCCGCTCGCCTTCACTGTGACTGGTGGGAACACCAACGACTGCACCCAGTTCACGACCGTGATGGACACGATACGGGTGCCCCGCCTCGGTCCGGGACGGCCACGGAACCGGCCCGACCATGTCCTAGACGAGTGGCTCCGATGTACCTGGTCGCGTCTGGTCGGCTTGCGGGGGTGAGCGCAGGGCGGATGACCTCCAACGGCATCATGGGGTCCCCGACCTTGAAGGAGCGCCGCCGTGCGACTGGTTTCCGATCCCGTGTTCGGCGAAGTGGATCTCACCGCTTCAGCGGAGGAACTGGCCGGCTTGGCAAGCGCGGTGGCCAAGGGCGACGGATTCATCGGCTCCACGTCACCGCTGGACGGTGACACCTTGGCAGGGGTCGAAGTCAGGAAGGCTTCCGGCCCCGGGGTTCGGATCAAACTGGACGCCTCGCGGCAGGTACTGGTGATCAGCGGCGATCCCGGAGCCAGGGCAATCCTCGCAGCCAACCTCCAGAGCATGGCCACCGGCGAGGGCGGTGGCCACCTCCACATCGACTACTTCCCCGAGCATCCCTACCTCGTTGAAGGGTCTCTGCCGATTGTGGTCAACAGCCCCCACGGAGGGATGCCGACGCGATGAGTGGCGGGAGGGCCGCCGTGTGGCGACCAGTGAGCGGGTAACCGGTGCACCGATCCTGTTGTTATGCCAGATCCCGGCCGCCATCGCCAGCACGCGCTGGGCGACCCGGACGGCGACGCCCTCAAAGGTCCGCCCGCTGTGCCGTTCCAGATCGAGCTGCCCTTTCAGGGTGTCGTTGACGGACTCGATAAGCTGGCGGACCTTCTTGAGCATCGGCTCGCCGTACCGCTGCTTCTCCTGTTTACGGGAGGGCCGCAGCAGTTCGATTCCAAGCTCGGCCAGGGCCTTTTCGAAGGCCTTGGACGCGAAGCCCTTGTCCGAGATCAGCAGGATGCCCTCGCGCTCGGCGACCAGGTCTGCGTCGACCTCCAGCATCGCGGCCAGGACCTCGCGTTCACCGATTTTCGGGTTGGCCAGGGCCCACATGATTGGCATCCCGGTCGGGGTGCAGACCAGGTACAGGCGCAGGCCCCAGAAGAACCGCGAGTGGGAGGCGCAGTAGCCGTAGCCGGCCCATCCCGCCAGGTTCGAGCGCTGCACCGTCGGGCGGGACATCCCGCACGGCACCGGCGTGGAGTCGGCGATCCAGTGGTTGTCGAACCAGAAGTCGCTGTCCATCGCAAGCTCCCGGATCAGCCGTTTGACCAGATGCAGGGCCCCGCGGAGAGCTTGTTGTAGCCCGCTCGCTGCGGCAGGTACGGGAACATGCCGCGAAGGTGCTTGTGCGCGTAGCGCATCCAGCGGGCTTCAGAGTGGAAGCCGAGCAAGGCTTGGGCCACCGCGAGGCAGATGAGTTCGGAGTCGCTGAGCAACGGCGGTCGGCCGAGGCACCGAGTTCCCCCGATCTCGTCATCGATCTTCACATAAAGTGCGGTCAAGAGGGTGTTCAGGTCTGTCGTCACACACGGATCTTGGGCACCCTCGCCCCTTTGAGGGGCCGAAACTTCGGATCTACTCGTCTAGGCGACAAGGGCTACAGCTCCAAGGCCATCCGGACCTGGCTCAGGCAGCGGGGCGTCGGCCACACCATCCCGGAACGGGCCGACCAGATCCGCAACCGGCTCAGGCGCGGCAGCCGCGGCGGACGACCGCCAGCCTTTGACAAGCAGTTCTACAAGCAGCGCAACGTGGTCGAACGCTGCTTCAACCGCTTGAAGCAATGGCGAGGCATCGGCCACCCGCTACGACAAGACCGTCGAGTCCTATCAAGCAGCCGTCGCCCTCGCCTCGCTCCTGATGTGGGCGTGACATGTGAAGGCAACTCCGAGAGGCAGGTCCAGTTCTGTTGCAGCGCTGGAAACGCCATCACTCTGCCGCGTGCCGCAGGATGCGGGCGGCCACCAGTTCCGGATCGTCGGTCGGCAGGGCGTGGCTCGCACCGGGCACGACCTCCACCTCGGCTGTGGGCATGAGGGCTCCTACTCGCTCCGCGACCTGGCGTGCGTCGTGCAGTGAGCTCTGCTCCCCGAGCAGGAAGAGCGAGGGGACCCGCACCCGGCGCAACTCCTCGTCGGAGAAGACCCGGGCCGGCGGAAGAGCACGCCGGAACCCGATGGAGGTGCGTCCCAGTTCCATCAGCTCGGTCTCCAGGATGGCGCTGTTGCCGACCCAGCGGGACAGTCGGGGGCGCAGTGCGCGGGGGGCCATGCCGGCCAGGCCGCCGGCGATGAGCCAGGCGTAGAAGCGGCGGCCGGGGTCGGCGAATCCGGCGGGTTCGACCAGGGTGAGGGCGGCCGTACGGCCCGGGTGGTGCATCTGATGGCCGAGCGCCAGCCAGCCGCCGTAGGAGCAGCCGACGAGATGCGCGGTGGTGGCCTCCAGCCCGGCGAGTACCTCCTCCAGCCAGCGGGCCCCGTCCTCGGCGCCGGTCAGGGGCGCGCTCTGGATGCTGGCGCCCGGCTCACCGACCGTGTCTACGGCGATCACCGTGTGGTGGCGGGCGATCGGCTCGATGTACCGGTGCCACATCAGGGAGTTGCCGTTGGCGCCCGACAGCAGGACGACCGGGTCGGAGCAGGGCGGCCCGGCACGGTGGACGCGGGTGGTACCGAAGGATGTCGGCAGGTCGAAGGCGTCGACCGGGTCCGGCCAGAGCCGGTCGAGCAGGCGTCCGTAGACGGTGTGGAAACGCTCGCGGGCCTTGTCGTTCCTGAAATCGCCTATGCTCATGGTACAGACGTATCACAAGTTGATACACGTGTACCACTAGGGGGAGGTCGGACCATCGCCGCGCGCGTCGATCACGAGGAACGCAGGAAGCAGATCGCGGAGGCTCTGCTGCGCATCGCCGCCACCGAGGGGCTCCAGTCGGTGAGCATGCGGGCGGTCGCCACCGAGGCGGGCGTCTCCCTTCGGCTGGTGCAGTACTACTTCACGACCAAGCAAGCCCTGGTGCTGGACGCCCTAGCCCGGCTGGGCACCCAGCTCCAGGCCCGCATGGACCGGTGGGTCCGCGAGGCGGGCTCTCCGCCGCAGCCACGCTCCACAATCACCGCCATCCTCTCCAGCGTCCTGCCGACGGACGAGGAGAGCCGCCGGATCACCCGGATCTACGCCGCCTACTACGTTCTCGTCCTCGGTGACAGCTCGCTGGAAGAACACGCCACACCCCAACCCGCACTACTGGAAGGCTTCCTCGCCAAGCAGCTCCGCCTGGCGCAAGAGGCCGGCGCTGTCGGCCCCGAGAAAAATCCCGCCATGGTGGCGGCCGGACTGATGGCCATGGTCAACGGCCTCGGCTCCAGCGTGCTGGGCGGCCAGCGCACCGGTAAAGCAGCCCTGCTTGTCCTGCGCCACCACCTGGACGAACTGTTCGGCCCCGCTACTCCTGCATCCGACGGCTCGTGACGACATACCACCCGATGCTGAATCCACCACGCAAGATCATTTGAAGACACCACCTAGTGAGCTCGGTAGGCGGTCGTTCGTCGCGGGGACCGAAGCGGCTGGAACGCCTCGCATGCTGCCCTTGGACGTAGACTGCCCGCCAGGAGTGGGGGCTCCAGCCCCGGGGGGAGGGCGTTGTGCGGGCGAGCGACAACGAGCGCCACTGGGTCAGCCGGTGGCACGTTCCGTTGAACGTTGCCGCCATGCACGTGAGTGGCGTTCTGCTGTACATCGGCTTCTGCTGGATTCCAGCTGCGTCCGCGGAAACCTATGCCCAAACGTTCGAGACGATGATCTCGGTGCTGATGCTCCACGTCGCTATCCAGATTCCCGCCGGCCTTCTTGCCTCCCGTTGGGCAGTCCGCGGCCAGGTAGCCAAAGCCGTTCATCTGTCCTGTGCCATCGAACCTGGTTGGCCGCGGCCCGGCGGATCGCTTCGCGCAGGACTTCGGGGCGCATCAGCACGCCCTTGCCGTCGATCTGGATGACCAGGGGCATCTCGTGGGTGCACGGAGTGGGAATCCTCGCCCTGTAGGAGGCGGCGATATCGACGGGCGTCGGCGTCCACCAGCTCTTCAAGGCGGCGCTTGCCCACCACCTTCCCGCATCGTCGCTCGATCGCGGCAGCGGCCTGGTCGAACGAGCCTCTCGCCGCTTCCAGCACTGCAAGGCGGGCAAGCCTGCGGGAGTGCCGGCCGACGGGCAGCGACGGGTCCGCATCCGCCGGGTGCACGTGGGACACGCCCCGGCCGCAACGCGTCTTCTCCCGCCAGGCTCGAACCTGTCCTTCCGGCGCGTGCACCACCGGCTGTCCTGCGCCTTGCGCACCGCGTCCTAACGCTCCGGCCTGGGAGATCGGCAACCGCCGATCTCCCAGGCCGGAGTCGTTGGTTCGCCCCCGGTGAGGGGTGAGGCCAGACAGTACGTCCCGCCTATTGCTCGGGGGAATGACTGACGGGACGTACCAGTTCAGGGGTCTGCTCGCCGGCGGACCACGGTGCGGCTCCGCGCTGCTTGCCGAGCCGGGAAGACCAGGCGCGGTCGCCGAGCAGCGCCATGGCAGCCGGCAGGAGCACGCCTCGGACGATGGTGGCGTCGATGAGAATGGCGACCGCCATGCCGACGCCCATTATCTTGTACTCGATGGCGGTGAGGCTGACGAACACCGTGAACACAGCCGTCATGATCACGGCGGCACTGGTGACCACACCCGCGCTGCTGCTGATGCCTCCGACAATCGAGTCGTTCGCGCTGGCCCCGTCGGCCCAACGCTCCCTGATCCGGCTGAGGATGAAGATGTGGTAGTCCATGCTCAGCCCGAAGAGGATGACGAACATGAACAGCGGCAACCAGGCGACCACACCTCCGTAGGCGGTGAAGCCCAGCAGCGAGCCGAGATGCCCGCTCTGGAAGACCCAGGTGAGCACGCCGTAGGCAGCGCCGATCGAGAGCAGATTGAGCAGGATCGACACCAGCGGGATGGTCCAGGAGCGGAAGGCGACGACCAGCAGGACGAAGGCCAGCGCGAGGATGAAGACGAAGACCGCAGCGGATCGGCTGTTGAGCTGGTTGGCGAAGTCGTACGGCATCGCCGTCTTGCCGCCGACCGCGTAGTCGATGCCCTCCACGGCGCCGAGGGTCTCGGGCAGCACCGTGCCCCTCAGTTTCTCCAGGGACTCGTTCGACGTGTCGTCGGTACCCTTGCCGATGAGCGGTACACGCACCACCACCACGTCACCGACCGCGACCGAGGTGATCGGCTCGGCGATTCCGTTGCCGGGGGTGGCCGCCTGCTCGTGCAGGGCGTCGATCGCCGTACGCAGGGCGGGGGTGTCGGCACTCGAGCCGTCGTCGGTGGCGATCGCGACACGGGCGGGGCTCGAGGCACCCGGGAAGGCGTCATTCATCCGGACCGCCGCGTCCACCGGGGCGACGCTACGCGGCAGGCTGTCGGTCGTAGCGGGGTCCTGCAGCTTCATGCTGAGCATGGGCAGGGCCATGACCACCAGGACGAGAGCGGCGATTCCACCGGTCAGAGCGGGGCGGCGCACCACGGTGCGGGCCACCGCGGACCAGGTCCGCGACTCGCGTGCGACGGTCCTGCGCTTGCCGAGCCAGGGGATGCGCGCCTTGTCGACGCGGTGCCCCAGGGCGGCGAGCACCGCCGGCAGCACGGTGATGGAGCCGAGCACCGTGAGACCCACGACGATCACGGTGCCGGCCGTCAGCCCCTTGAAGACGTCGAGCCCGGAGAAGAGGAGGCCGCACACACAGACCATCACGGTGAGGCCGGAAACCACCACGGCGTGACCGGACGTGCGGGCCGTCATCGCGAGGGCGTCCTGGGTGTCGCGTCCCGCGATCCGTTCCTCCCGCTCCCTTCGCAGATAGAACAGCGAGTAGTCGATGCCGACGGCCATGCCGATGAGCAGGACGATGGAGGAGGCGGCGCTGTTGACCGGCACGAACTGTCCGACGGTCTGCAGCAGGCCGAAGGTGCCGATGACCGCGGTCGCGGCGAGCAGCAGGGGGATACCGGCGGCGATCAGCGAGCCGAAGACGACGAGCAGGATCACCAGGGTCAGGGGCAGCGAGGTGAACTCGGCCTTCGCGAAGTCGTCCTTGATCGCGTCGTCGACGACCGCGTTCAGGCTGCGGTCACCGGCCTGCACGATCCGTAGGTCCGCGTTGCTGTCCTGCACCTCTTTCAGGGCGGCGACGGCCTCGTTGTAGTTCTCCTTCTGCTTCTCGATCGGTCCGTCGAGTTCGAAGGTCACCAGACCGGACCGGCCGTCCTCGGACACCCATCGCTCGCCGTCGGTTCCCGCGGGCGATCCGATGTCGCGCACCGCATCACTGGTGCCGCGCAGTTTGTCGACCAACTCCTCGGCCGCACCCTGCAGCTCGGGGCTCTCGGTGAACTTGGGCCCCTCGTCCTCGCGTGCCTGGAACAGCACGCTCTCGCGGACAGAGTCACCGTTGTCCTCAGTTCGCACGATCTGCTGCGCCTTGCCCGCGTCACCGGGGTCGAGGGAGCGGGCCTCAGGTCCGCTGACCAGCGCACTGGACAGGATCGCGACGACCACCAGCACCAGCCAGCCGGTGATGGCGAGGGCCTTGTGCCGGACCGACCACCCGGCGACGGACTCCACGACCCCACGGGCAGGTCCCACCGGAGTGGGGGTCTGCGTCATGCGCGTCCCCCTTCGCCTTCGGGGTGCTTGCGGTCTAACTTGCCTTTGCGCAGCATGAGCTGCTCTCCTTAAATGTGGAGGAGCGTATCCAGGGAAAACTCGCCCGACGGCGAGGGAGATGCCTTCCGAACGCTGGGTCGTCGAGGTTGCAGCTCGGCGACCCAGCTCTGCGGTTGTGCGCCATTCACTTCGTTGTGCGCTATTCGACTTCCTTGAGAATGCGCTCCAACAACTCCATACGCGTCTGGATGTCCGCCAGTTGGCGTTCGGTCTGCTGCTGAGCCTCAAGGGACTGCTCGGCGAGCTTGCGGTACTCCTCCTCGCGAGCGAGCACCGCCTTGGCGCGCCAGTTGGCGCCGAACTGCCAGATGATCACAGTGATCACCACGGTGACCAAGGTGAAGGCGCCTATGACGCCGAACACTTCCTGCCAGTCGGTCTCGTTCATCAGACAGTCCCTTTCTCGTCGCGTCCACGTGCGGTGTCGGTACCGGTCATCTCCGGCACCACGGCCGCGATCGATTCCGGCGTCAGGTGGACCGCGAAGCGCGTCACCTCGTAGAACTTCATCGCTTTCCCATCGGGTGAGATCTCCAGCTGCGCTGACACGAGGCCCGCGGCCTCCAGCTTCTTCAGGTGAACCTGGAGGAGCGCACGGCTGATCCCCATGTCCCGAGCCAACTGGCTCACGTACTTACGTCCGCCGGCCAGCACCGCCACCACCCGCAGACGGTGCGGGTTGGCCAGCGTCGCCAGCGTCAACACCAGTTCGTCTCCGCTTGGCAGAGGCGTTTTCATAGCAGCACCGAGCACATGCAAAGAAATGTTAGCAGGTGCTGACTATTGTTGTCGCCCGCTAGGCAGGAGGGCTGTCTGCCTGTTCACGACGGGCCGTACGAGCACGTCGTCCCGGCCGGCATGTGCCGCTCAGGAAATGCGTTGTAACAGCTCTTTAGAGGGTCTGACAGTGCTCGGGGCTGCCTGGGACGATGCCGGGGTGGTTGTCTCGCTGGTGTATCAGGTGACGAGAAAGTTCCTGTTGGGGGTGCACAGCCTCACTGGTCCCACGAGTACCGACGCCTCCACCCCGCCTCCGACCAGCATGGTTCCCCTGCGGCACCAGCACTCCATGCCGATCAAGCTTCGATGGCAAAGATCATCTCGCTGTCACAGGACAATCTGGATGGCGAGGGCTTCGAGGGCCTCAAGGAGCTCGGGGTAGGACATGTAGCGCTTCCGCTGCTCCCAGTGCCTGAGGAGCACCATCTGTGGCGAAGCGGCGGTCAGCTGTCGATCAGGCGGCAAGTTCGGTGGTTGAAAGATCGGCGCGACAGTGTACTCGCTGCCGGTGACGCGACTCCAGACGAGAGCGGATGCGGCCTCCCGGGTTCGGTCGGTCGGCTTCCTGCCTTGGCGAGGGCCCACGGCACAGCCAACTCGGCGATGAGTGAACCGAGCTGTTTCCTCGGGATGCAAGTACAGATGCGATGCGAGAGAGCCGTACGGGCCAAGGCAGACATCACAAATTGTTCAACCTATACGGCTCCCCTGAGGCCATGGCCCAGCACGGCGCTTCGTGGAAATTTTGGTCGGTTTTCGCCCGGCCTCATCGGAGTTGAGGCAAGAAGAGGTCGGGCTGCAGCCCCTCACCACCGGAACTCACCGTCGTAGAGGCGTCGGTGCCACCATTCGCCATGCCACCGCAGGCGCCGGTAGGCGTGTGGGTCGGGCAAGGTCCGGCGGCGGAACTCTGCGTCCAGACACGCCACTACTCGCCCGAGTTCGGCGCGGGACGCCCGTGGAAGCGAACGCAACGCTTCTTGCAGAATGTCCCGGGCGTTCGCCACGTCGACGAGCGAGGACTCCGGATGGGGAGAGGCTGGGGAGCACAGGTCCAGGTAGCGGCCAGGCTGTCGCAGGAACGCCCGGTAGTGCCTGAGCGCGGCTTCCACCGCCCCATCCCACAAGCCGTCCCGCAGCCCGGCCCAGGAATCACCGTGCTCACGCTCCGTGCGTTGAATCTCGGCACAGGTGCGCTCGGACAACCCGGGAATTCGACAGATCCAAGGGCCCCAAACGGGCGGGACCTGATTTTCGGCGCGAAGTGCGCCGGGCCGTCTACGCGGCATGGGCCTTTCGGTTGGTCATCATGCTCGCGATCATGCCTGACGGCCTGACAGCCCACAAGGCCCTGCGGCCCTCACCGGCTCCCGGCAAACTCGCACCACCCGATCTTCCCGGCTTGCGCTCGCCGACACCCCACTTGTCGAACGGAGCCTTGATGAACAGCAGCCCGCACCCCGCTCCGTCGCGGGCCCCCGACATCGGCGATGCAGCGTGCAGGGCCACCGCCGCTGTCGTGTCTGGGGCGTTCGCCATCCACGATCTCGCGGGAGCTGCGGCGCAACGCCTCCACGCGGAGTTACCACCTGGAGTACCGGGCCTCGCTGGCGCAATGGCATGCCGAGCGGCGGGCTCAGCGGCCGAAGCCGGCGAAGCTGGTGGCCGATGAGCGACTGCGCGAGTACGTGCAGGACCGGCTGGCCGGGAACGTCGTCCACGCCCTGGACGGCCGGGTCGTCGAGGGTCCACAGGTGGCGCCCTGGCAGGGAAGGAACAAGCCGCCGTCAGGACCGCCGCTGGGCGAACTGCTCGGGCCGAAGGTTCTTCCCGGCGTCCAGGGCGTCGCCGGCGTCGCCGAGCGCCCAGTGCACGCCGACCGTCTACAGGTCGACGGCACCTCGTCGTGGTCGGCCTCCCGGTCAAGCCCCCACATGCGGGCTACGGCCCCGGACGGGCGCTGGCCGGCTGAGGCGTTTTCCTGTGGAGGCGGCGAAATCCTCGACGGACGCGCGCGGGTGTGAGGCGCCCTTGGCGGGCGGGCCGTTCCCAGGGATTACGGAGGTCTTCTGCGAGGGGCCGGGCAAGGCGGAGTTGGGTGTGGGCTGCGATGACGAGCCAGGTCCAGCGGTCGGCGGCGGCTGGCTCGCGGAGTTTGGGAGCGGTCCACCCCAACGTCTGCTTGAGCATTCTGAAGGTGTGCTCAAGGTCGAATCTGCGTAGGAATGCCTGCCAGAGCCGGTCCACATCCCCAGCAGTGGCGGTGGCCGACCACCACAGCCAGACCGGCCTGGGGCTGCGGTCTCCGCGGAGGTGGTCGACCTGAAGACGGATGACGGTGCCTTCGATGACCGGCAGGTCTCCTTCGGAGTGTTCGGCCCAGGCCGAGCGCCGGACCAGTAGCGGGTGCAGGCGGTCCCAGGCAGTGGCGACGGCCTTCCCGAAGTGAGCGGTGGCGGTCACCGTGGTGACCGACGGGACCGGTTGAGTGGCCGCAACCTCGAACGCGAACTCCGCCCCGCGCTTGGGCTTGCGCCCACGTTTGCCCGCCGGCTGCGGCGGGGGCGGGAAGTACAGGACGCGGTCCGACCGCATCCGGCCCAGCAGTTCCACGGGCAGGTCCGCGAGCAGGAAAGCCAGACGGGTCACGTCATACCCGGCATCGACGACGACCAGGACGGGCGGGTCACCGACCTGCCACTGGCCTGTCACATACAGCCGCTGAAAAACGTCCCGGACCTGGGCTGCGGTGACGGCGATCGCGTCGTCCCACGGACACAACCGGACCACGTCCAGCAGGGCAGTCCACGAGGTCCGCCCCGGTTCCAGAGCGGCCACGAAGGAATAGGGCCACCCGGGAATCATCTGGGCCGATCCCCTGCCCCGACCATACGTGTGGCAGAACAGCCGATCCGGGCTGGTATTCGCGTCCGGCCTCAGCCAGTTGCTCACGTCGACCGCCAGGACCAGCCGGCCCGACGCCGTGCGGGGAAGCGGCAACCCTGCCAGCATTCTGCGCAGCCGTGCCACATCCAGATCCCCGCTGTTCAGCCCGCCGTACAAGGCGCCATGTCCGCGCCGATGCTCGGGCTCCAACGACAGCTCGACCAGCGTCCTCACCGGACCATCCGCGCACAGCAGGGCATCACTCAGCTCGAACAGCGCATCGCGCCGGCCGGTCAGACAGGCATAGAGCTCCGTCCGGAAGCATGACAGTTCGGCCAACGCATCCCGCGGGACGCCGTGTTGCAGCAGACTCATAGCTACGGCCTTCGTGTTGATCCCATGCCTCTGTGACGGAGCACAGGATCAGGCGAAGGCCACTCTTACGTCCGGAACTTAGGCAAACCCATCAGCAAGTTCGAGGCCATGTTCGACGGCAGACCATAAACGTCAAGCTAAGAGCTGCAGGCTACTTCGGCCGGCCGCTGCGGTGGCGGTGACGGGGGTGGTGGTGGCGCAGACGGTTCCGAGGTCTTGGATATGTGCGCAGGCTTGGGCGTCTTCGGGGCGGGTGACCAGAACCAGGAACCCTGATTCCTCCGAAGGCAGCCGAATCAGCTGTTCGCCAGCCATTGCCGGGCTGACGAGGCCGGCCGCAGTCCACCGGTCGCGGCTGGAGTCCACGCCCGGGCGCGTCAGCGGCCCTTGCGGCAGATCCGCGTGATCTCGCCGCCCTCGGCAGGTGTGAGTGGCCCGGTGGCGTCGGCGTCGCCCACCCCGAGCGCGGTGGCCAGTGCACGGCCGTGGAGGTCCAGGGCGGCTTCGATGAGGCGGGTCTGCGCTGCGACCGAGGACCTGCCACGGCGCCACGCGACGACTCCCGCGACGACGGCCACCGCGGCGGACGGCGGCCAGAGCAGCGCGAGCATGCCGTACAGGGTGGCCCAGGAGCCGCGGATGGTCGCGTCGGCGAACTGGCTGCCGGCCGCCTCTATCTCGGTACGGACCAGGTCCGGGGCGACCAGCCAGAACGCCGGCCAGACGAAGGTCAGATCGAGGCCGTAGCGCTCGTAGCCGATTGATTCGAGCGCCTTGAAGCGGTCACCGATCCAGGTCGGACAGGCCGGGCGGGCCATGGCGAGCTGGTTCGTCCGAGCCGCCAGGTCGTCGATCTCGGCTTGCATCTCCTCGGTCCGGCCGGAAGCATCCTCCAGCGCGAACCGCCGCTCGACGAGGGCGTCCCAGCGGTCCCGACGCGCTCTGCGGCGCCAACGTGCCAGGGGCGCCGGCCAGCGGCCGAGCCAGACCAGGCGAAGACCGGCAGCCAGACCGCCGGCCGCGAGCCCGACCGCAGCGGCGGCGAGCAGCACACCCGCCACGCAGAGCGCCGTGCGTGCCGCAGGCCAACGGCTAAGGTCGGCAGCGAGATCGTCCAGCGAGCCGAGTGCGTAGCCGACGTCGAGCGCGTGCGCCCACCGCAATCTTGCGCCGAGCAGGAGCGCGGCGAGGAAGAGCAGGCCGGGAATGGCGAGCAGTGACACCCAGCGTTCGGCGAGCTTCTTGGCCAGCTCGCCGAAGAAGATAGTCATGCGGTGGCCTGCGTCTGCATCCGCTCCCCGGTCACCCGGCAGCGCGGCGACAGCCCGGCTGGTCGCGGGCGCTCGGTGCGTGAGCAGGCGCCGTCCGGGCAGTGAGCGATCTCCTCGTCGGCGCGACCGGGACCGAACGGCATCTCGTGCGGCAGTTGGCGGTAGGCGCCGGCAGCGTCGAATCGGTAGAGCTCGTCCAGCAGGTCGGCGACCGGCGTACGGGCCCGGGCGGCGGCCTCGATCGCCGTCAGCAGCCTCTGGTATTCGGCCGGGCGGCCGGTGCCTGCTGCACGAATGTCGGGAAGTAGCTCGCAGAGAAGGGTCAGCGCGGCCCGTTCGCGTTCGGCGTCGGCGGTACCTGCGAGCACGCCAATTCCTCCATCCTCTCAGCAAACCCCGTCAAGTCGATGCGACCATAGCGCTCATGGCGACGACTGCGCAGCCCAGCGAGTTACTTGACCAACGGATCGTGCGGTGGCAGCAGGGCGATCCCGAGGGCGTGCTGGCGAACGAGGCGCTGATTGAAGCCGCGCAAATGTGGTGGGTGCAGATTCCACACGCCACTGACGGCCACATCAACCAGGCCCTGAACCTGCTCGCTTGGCTGCACTGGGCACGATCCACGAGCGGGCCGCAGGACGAGCGACAGATGGAGCAGCAGTGCTCTCTCGGTTTCTTCCGTGCGCTGTGGCAACGCGAGCCGGCCGCCCCACCATCGGTCGTCCGGAAGCACTTCGAGGCCACGAAGCCGGCCGCGATCAACGACATCCCCGCCCATGCGAGCGGGATTCTCCGCGGTGTCGCGGTCTACACGCTCAGTCGACATCGGGACACCGGAATCCGCCTCTTCGAGTTGTCGGACTGGCCGCCGGACCTCCCCGCCGACACGGCGCCGGTATTCGTGCAGGTCGCGATGGTGCTCAACGACCGGCACGCCGAGACCGGTGACGCTGCGGACCTCGACGCC
Source organism: Streptomyces clavifer (assembly GCA_014651175.1). Taxonomy (GTDB): domain Bacteria; phylum Actinomycetota; class Actinomycetes; order Streptomycetales; family Streptomycetaceae; genus Streptomyces; species Streptomyces clavifer. The sequence continues at coordinate 50,234 of BMWJ01000021.1, forward strand.
GTCGTCACCTACGCAGAGCGTGCCCTCGCACTCGCGACCGAGGCGGACCTGCTCCGCGCGAAGCTCCTGCAGAACGTCGCCGTCCTGTACGCAGACCGGTTCAAGACGACCTCAGCGATATCCGACATCGACCGCAACCTGGCGCTCACCAACGAGGCCTTAACGATCATCAGGGCACTCGCTGCCGACCCGGCCGAACTGCTTGCGAATCGCCACGCCGCGCGGTGGCATCGCTTCGTGGCTTTCCAGCACCTGGGCGATCTGCGGCATGCCATAGCCGACGGCACCGCCGCAGCCGATGGACTGCCGCCGGGAAACCCTGTCCGTGCGGCGATCCAGGCGCAGGTTGCCCGCCTGTCACAGCTACTTGCACTGCACCCGGACAACCCTGACCAAGCGGAGTCCGGGGCTGCGGACCACGTGACTCCCATGCGGTCCGCCCTCGTCGGCGCTACGGGCACCGCGCAGTTGAGCCGCCAACTCGACCTCGGTCTCGCACTTGCCGCCCGCTTCGCGCAGTTCCACCAGATCGAAGATCTCCAGGAAGCGATCGGCCTGTTCCGTGAGAACACCCTGGAGCGGTCCACGTTTCTCCTGGCCACCGCCCTGCGACTGCGCTACGACGCGCTGGGCGACGCCACCGACCTGGACGAGTGCATCGCCCTGTTCGGGCACACCGATAGTGGCGACACCTCGGCGGTTGATCGGATCACGCTGGCAGAAGGTCTGGCCGACGCCCTTGAAGCCGACTACGAAGCCCGTCCCGACAAGGCGCGGTTGCACGCGGCGATCGACGTCAGCCGCACCGCAGTGTTCGCGGCCTGGCCAGACCCGACCGCACCCGACCCCGAGCCGGGCCTGCTGCCGATGCTGGAATCCCTGGCCCGGGGCAATCTCCTGCGCCGGGTGCGCGCAAGTGACCAAACGGGCGACCATGACTTCGTCATGTCCCCCGAGGCGATGACCGACGCCGCGTACGTGTGGTGGCTGGCCCATCGGCTGTCGACGCGGAACCCGGCATCCAGCAGCCTGGCCAGTGCCCGTCGTGTCTTGGGCGTCTTCCACATCCTGCGAAACAACGCCACCGTCGACTCCGGCGGGCCCGATGAACTGGCGCAGACGCTCATGCACTGGCTGCCGGACCCTCAGTCGCTGCCGGACGACCTGCCCGACCCCCTGAACCGGATGCTCGGACCGCGCGCCGAGCCGAAGGCTCAGGCCGGGTACGCCAACACCCTCATCTACCACGCCAACGGGGAACGGAACCCCGCCGCGGTGAACGCCGCGATCCTGCTCCTCAGCGCGGCAATCGAGGCCACCCCCGCCGACGATCCACAACTGCCCGATCGGCTCGGCTCGCTCGGCGACGCCTACCGAATCCGCGGCATCAACAACCAGAACAACAGCGACCTGGAGACCGCCACCGAGCTGGCCGCCGAGGCGGCGGCCCTCGCCCCGCCGGAGGCCGCCAAAGCCCAGGAACGGCTGGCCCGCGCTCGGAGCTCTCGCCTGCGCTTCGCCCGGCGCAGGGCCACCCCAGACCCCGGGCGCCACAGAATCGACCGGGTAGCCCTCGCTGAAGAGTACGCAGATGGTCCCGATGGCGCCGATATCGCCGCAATGATGGACGCCGCCGTGCAAGAGTTCCTGCTCAGCGAACAGGCCGAGGCGGTGCCCAAGAAACTGGCCACCGCCGAAACCTCCCGGCACTACCTGGAGGAGTTCCGCTGTTCCGGCCTCGCTGTCGACCTCGAGCTCGCCCTGCGCGCCGCGGAAGTTGAGACCAGCAGGCACGAGAACCCCACCGAACGACGCGAACACCTGTCGCACCTCGGCAACATCCACCTGCAGCGCTACGCGCTGACCCGGGAGAAGGCCGAGCTGGTCGAGGCCGCCCGTCTGCTGGAAGAGGCGCTCGACCTCTCTCCACGTATCGGCCCGTTCCGCGGGCCGCTGCTCCGTATCCTCAGCGGGATCTACGTTGAGCATTCCGAGCTGACCGACGGGCAGGTAGAGCGGCATTGTCACCTGGCGCTCACCCCGGTCACCGACGCACTGGACAGCCTGACTGCGCTACGCGGCGCTGGTCGGCTCGCCCTGCATCACCAGCGCTACGACCTGGCCGTCACCTGCTACCGCGAAGCCGTCGCTCTGATGCGTGTCGCTGCCCTCGAGGAAATCGACCAAACCGACCGGGCTGCCCGGCTCTCCGAGATCACCGAAACGGGCAGCGAGGCGGTCACCGCACACATCCTCGCCGGCGACCCCGCTACCGCGCTGGAGGCAGCCGAGGAAGCACGCGCGGTGGTGCTGACCCTGGAACTCGATCTGCGCACCGACCTCACCAGCCTCCGCGAAGCCCGCCCTGACCTGGCTGAACGCTTCGACCGCCTGCGCGACGCCATCACCGCTGACCGAACCGACAGCGCCCGCATCCCAGACGGGTACGTGCGGACCGTTCAGGCCTCGCAGAGCCGCACCGCCTGGACCAACCTGCTCGCCGACATCCGCGCCATCCCCGGCTACGAGAGATTTATGCGGCCACCGGTTGCCGACGAGCTGACCACCCTGAACCTGCCCGGCCCGCTCGTGCTGATCAACGTCAGCCCTTTCGGCAGCCACGCCCTCGTCGTCGATCCGGACCCAGGTGTCCGCGTGCTGCCGCTGGACGGGCTGAACCACCAGGATGTTCACGCGCACGCCTACGCCATGCTCTCCGCCAGGGAGCCTCGGATGACCAGCGAGATCCTGGCATGGCTGTGGGAAACGGTGGTCGGCCCCGTCCTCGAAGCCATCGGCCCGGCCACCAGGGTGTGGTGGGTGCCAACCGGCCTCCTCAGCGCGTTTCCACTCCACGCCGCCACCGCTCCGGACGGCCGGTCCGCGATCGACTTGATCGAGTCGTCCTACGCCCCCACGATCCGGTTGCTGACCCGAGGCCTCGCTCGGGCCGCCGCGTCCGGAGACGGCGGCGACCTGGTCGTCGCCGTACGCCGCACCGCGAACGGCGCAGAACTCGCCGGAGCGGAAGCCGAAGGCCGCGCACTTCTTGACCGCCACCCAGAAGCCGTCCCCCTTCTCAACGAAGCGGCGACACGCGAGAGCGTCCTGGCCGCGCTCCCCCGTGCCACCCGCGCCTACTTCGCCTGCCACAACGTCCGCGACGACGTTCGCCCGCACCGGAGTGGACTTGGCCTCTTCGACGGCCTCTTGACCATCGACGACCTCTCCCACCTGGACCTGCCACATGCCGAGTTCGCCCAGCTCTCGGCGTGCGCGACGGTCATGCCCACCCCCGACGCACCGGACGAACTCACCCACCTCGCCGCCGCCTTTCAGCTTGCCGGCTTCCGCAGCGTCGTGGCCACCCTCTGGCCGGTCCGCGACCTCACCGCCACCGAGTTCACCCAGCTTTTCCACGCCGCGGGCGGCCACATCACGACCTGTACCGCCGTCACCTCAGCCACCCGCGCCCTGCGTGACCGCCACCCCGACCACCCTGAGCTCTGGGCCCCCTACCTTCACTACGGCTTGTAGACCGGGCTAGTGCCGCATCAAGCAACGTTCGCCCTGTCAGGCCGACATACTGTGGGCGTGTTTGAGTACTTGCTTGCGACCGATGACGACGATTTCCTCGGGCCGGTGCGCTCGGATAGGTGTGCGGATGTGCTTCAGCCAAGGGGCTGGGGGGCGGTGCCCGTGGGTGGCGATGGCCACTACCGGATCGCTGTCGAAGGCATGGAGATTGAGTTCGCTTGGGAAATGCCCGGCCTTCAGGTCACAGTTCACGGCACATCAGACGAGCCCACGGCTGAGGAGCTGGTAGCTACGATCGCGCGTCAGGTCGGAACCGAGCTCGCGGTGCGAGTCCGGGTAGTCCCGCTCTAGCGCCGCTTCAGGCGACGTTGGCTTGGTTGACTACGGTTCGTAGTTGCTGGTCATGAGTGTGGTGGTTTCGCCAGATGATGTAACGGCGGATCATGCTGCCCTGCTCTTTGTGACTGGCGTGGTCGGTGCCGTCGAGGGTGAAGTAGCGCAGGGCGGTGAACTGGCCTCGATCCGGTTGAGCCAGGAGCTGTTGGTTGGGGTGTAGGCGATCTCAACGTTGTTCGCGTCCGCCCACGTCGCGACCCGTTGGCACCGCTTCGTCGTCAGGTGCGGGGAGTAGTTGTCGCAGATGATGGCGATCCGCACCTTCACCGGGTGCAAGGAGCGCAGGTAGCGGCAGAACTCCAGGTACTTGGAGCGGTTCTTGGTCTTCTTGATGTGACCATAGAGCTGGTCTTTTCCCAGGTCGTAGGCGGCGAACAGGTGCCGGACCCCATGCGGGCGGGTGTAGGTCGCCCGCCGCCGTGGCCGGGGGGGCTCGGTCGGGGTCCTTGTGCCGGCCACTGCGTTCGGCCCACTGGCGTCCGGGATGGGGCTGGAGGTTGAGCGGGCCGAATTCGTCCATGCAGAAGATGATCTCGGGCTCGCCGTCCTCGGGTATGACCTCGCCGTCGGCGATGGCGTGGAGATGCTCGACACGGGCCTTCTTCTGCGCGTAGTCCGGGTCTTTCGAGGTCTTCCAGGTCTTCACGCGTTGAAAGGAGATGCCTTCCTCGCGGAGCAGGATACGCAGGCCCTCGTGGCTGATGTCGTCGACCACCCCCTCGGCGACCAGGAAGTCGGCCAGCTTGACCAAACTCCAGGTCGAGAAGGGCAGATTGTGCTCGACTGGCTTGGACTTGGCGATCTTCTTGATCTCCCGGCGCTCGGGCAGGGTGAACGTCTCTGGCCTGCCGCCTCTGTACTTCGGGTAGAGCGATGCGAACCCGTCGGTGTTGAAATTGTGAATCACGTCCCGGACCCGGTCCGCACTGGTGAGCGTGACCTCGGCGATCTTCACCACGGGCATGCTCTGCGCTGACAGCAGCACCATCTGGGCCCGGCGCCAGGTCACCACTGACCCTGTGCCGCGGCGGACGATCCGCAACAACCGCCGGCCTTCATCGTCATCGATCTCACGGACGCGTACTCGTTCAGCCACCCGCACAGCTTGACGGCCGCACGCCGGCGAGGACAGGTCCCAAACGGCGCGTCAGGTCACGACAGGGCAAACGTTGCCTGATGCGGTCCTAGAAGGATTCAGCCGCCCGCAGGAGGTACTGCGGCAGGTAAGGGGACTCCACGCGGATAGCCCAGCCGCGGCGGCGGGCGTGGCAGGCCAGCGCGAGGACGTCGAGGTTGACGGAGACCTCAGGATCGTCGGAGCGGTCGGCAACCTCGTAGTACGCGCGGTGGGCTTCGAGCGCGTCGGCCAAGGCCAGGTTGAAGCTCTCCTCGTCGCCCTCCACCAGCTGCGAGAGCAGCACGGCCGGCGGCATCGCGAAGCCCCAGTCCTTGGCCTTCTCGGCCTCTTGAAGCGCCCGCTGCGCGGCCGCCTCGGGATCAGTGCCCTTCAGGTAGGCGTGGAGAGCCTCGCGGTACGCCGTGAACGCGGAGCCGTCCGGGCGCGCGAAAGTGGGGCCGGTGAGGACCAGAGGGGCGAGGTCCTCGCATGCGCCGGTGATCAGGGCGAAGGTGGTGGCCGTCTGCCAGCGCCCGGCACCGGCATCCTCGCCGCGCTTGGCCCGATAGCGCAGCGTGCGGCCGTCGACGTTCACCTCGACCTCGGTGCCCGGCTCCGCCAGGGCGATACGGAACAGGGCCGCCCCCGCGCGAGAGGCCAGCCGAAGGGTGGCGAGCTGGGCATCCTCGGCGTCGCCGGGATTCCCCGCCCGCCACTGGAAGAGGCGCTCCTGATCGTCCATCACGCTACCGAGGGGCCAGACGGCGAGGGGCTCCCCGTCGGCGGGGGCGAACGCCTCCCGCCAGCGCTCCTCGTACATGGCCACGATCCTCGGGATGCCCTCGCGCTCACAGGCGGGCCGCTCCACCACCAACGGGCCGGCGGCGAGCGCGGCGACCGCGTCCGGCCGTCGGTTGCGGCCGAGCCCTCCGACTCGAGGGCCCCGGGTCTCGAAGCCGGTGACCAGCGCGTGCGGGAGGTAGTCGGTGTGAACGGCCGGTGCCCAGCCCAGCGTCCGGTACGCGATCGCGGCCAGGGCGAGGGGCACGAGCGGGAGCAGGCTGCTCGGGGAGGCCGCCTGCCCGTGCAGGGCGCTGTGCCGGACCAAGACCTCGGCCAGCGCGGCGTCGAAGCCCTCCCTGTCCCCGGCGGCCAGCGCCCGCAGCGTCTGCAGCGCCAGGCCGTCCGGCCGGTCCAGGAGGGGCTCGCCCGTCTCCGTCGCACGGGTACGGACCCGGTCCAGAGCCGCATCCAAGGCAGCCAGCTTGGCCTGCGCACTCGGCGGGTACTCCCCGTCGCCGGCGTCGTCCAGGGCCACGGCAGTCAACCCCGTGGCGAGCTCGCCGACAGGCGTGCCCTTCTCCTTCTCGGCGAACTTCTGCCGGGCGAAGGTGAACTCCTCGCCGTGCCACTTGGCCTTGTCCCTGAGGACCGACAGGCAGAGCGCGTCGATCCACTCCTTGGGCGTCACGCTTTCCTCGGGTGCGTCATCACCCGGGTCGTAGCTCATGCCGAAGTTCACATACTCCAGGAAGACGTTGAAGCTACAGTGCGGGTGGTAAGCCGCGTACGCGATGGCGCCGGCCGCGGCCTCGGAGGCATCCTTGAGGGCGGCCCTGGCCTCCGAGGTGTCGAGACCGGGCGTCTCGACGGACAGGGCGCCCAGGTAGTCGAGGAACTCGTCGGCGATCGACTGCCACTCGTAGGTGGCCATCCGGCCGCCCCGCGACATGGACCGCACCTGGCCCACGATTCGGTTGGTGAAGTCCTCGCGCGCTGCCGACACGGCCGCCTCGCCCACCTGGTGACGTTCTATTCGCACTGCCTGGCTCCTTGATCGATCTCTGCCACAGCCTAGGTGCGGGATCTGACAGGCCGGTCACTGCCATTCACTGGGTTTCATCCCGGACGAGCCGCGCCGCAGGCTCCTGGCAGGTCTGTCAACGGCGGGCAGTTGCCGCGGCCGGCCCGAGCCGACGGTGCCGCACCGGGATCCTGCGAGCCCTGGCGTGGCCGGACCCACTGCCCGCCGCCTCGGCCCAGGACAGGAGCCTCGACCACCACCCCTTGCCCGACTCCCGCGCTGCTCTTCGTCCTGAGCGGCGCTGCGGGCGGCGAGAGGAGCACGAAAGGCGTAGAAGTGGAAGCGTGCACCTCTCACCGCCGATCGAGCCGATGCTGGCTCGCCCCATCACAGCCTTACCGTCGCCCGGGGCGAAGCCCGTGCTGTTCGAGCCCAAGGCCGACGGGTTCCGTGTCCTGGTGTTCACCGGGCCGCGGCCGTACCTCCAGTCCAGGAGGGGTGCCGATCTGCGTGGGGCCTTTCCCGAGCTCGTCCGGTCTGCGGCCGAGCTCGGTGTCGAGACGGTTCTCGATGCCGAGTGGGTGGTGTGGGGCGCGCAGGGGCTCGACTTTCCCGCGCTGCAGGAGCGGGCTGGCCCGGCGCCGGGGAGCCACCGCGCAGCGCGCGGCGCGGGAGCTGCCGGCCCATCTGATCGTCTTCGACGTGCTTGAGATGTCCGGTGATGTCTTGCTCGCGAGCCCTTGCGCCGTCGCAGGGCTGCGCTGGAGGACCTCTTCACCGCGCGGCGGCTGGCAGCCCTGTGGGCGCTGTGCCCGCAGACTTCCGACCCGGCGACCGCCGCCGGCTGGCTGGACCCGGTGTGGGAGGCGGCTGGAATCGAGGGTGTGGTGATCAAGGATCCTTGCTCGCGCTACCGGCGCGGAGAGCGCGGGTGGCTGAAGCTGCGGACCCGCATGACGACGGAGGGGATCACCGGTGCGGTCACCGGAACCGTTCACTCGCCGACCAGCCTCCTGCTCGGCCGGTTCGACCCTGCTGGCCAGCTGAAGCTGATCGCCCGTTCCACGCCGCTGTCCCGGCCTGCGGCGGCCGAGCTGGGCCCCGTCCTTCGTCCCGCTGGTCAGGAACCACCCACGCCCGTGACCAGTCGAGTGCACCGGTAAGCTGAAACGCCTGGTCAAGCTGGACATCCTCACCGAAGCTGGCGCTAGTAGCTTCACTACGAAGCAGGTGGCCGACCGAGCAATACGCCCGGCATCCCTGGCTTCAGTTGGCGAGTGAGCAGATGAGTTGGCGACGGCTGCGATCGCTCAGGCATGCATGTCGGGTGTGCCGCGAACTGCATACGCTGGCAGGCGGGCTTCCTTCAGGTAGGCCGGGGAGAGCGAGAGCCCGAACCGCTGCTCAATGACGCCGAGGGTGCGCCGGTAAGCATCCGTGTAGTGCTCAGTTTCGGGGGTGATGAGCGTTTTCCCGTCGGGCTGCAGCACGTGCCCGCTAATGAGGTCGGGAAGCAGCAGGTCAGGCTCCTGGCCCCAGCGCCATACTTCCTCGCGCAGCCCGAAGCCACATACTTCCACACCGTCCCGAGCATAGAAAACTGTGGCCGGCGGATGCTCTTGCATCGGCACGTAGTGGACAGCTTCGATGCCCTTGTGAGAGATCTCTGCCAAACAGTCCCCGCCGGTAGAGTCCCCGTACTCCAGAGCGAACGCCCAGCCCTCCTGCTCTCCGACGCGTACGACCCCGTCACCGTCCTCGCCTGGTCGGTACCACTCACCGAGGACCCACGCTTCGGCGTCAGTGATCGGCTCGGTCGCGGCGTCCCGATCGCCTCCCATGCGTACCGCCAGTTCCTGCGCGGATATCCCGCGTGCGAACACCACGCTGGACCTCCAGTGCTCCAGATCGACCAGCCACCGAATCCCGTCGCGCACACTGCGCCCCTCCCATAAGCAAGTGATCGTCGGGTGCACCCTACGCAGCGGCACCGACAAGGCGACCCGGCCGTGCAGCGCCAAGTGATCACGCCGTCAGCCAGGAAGCACTGGAAACGGACATCGACTTACGAACTTCCCTCTCAAGTTGGTGACCACCAACACGCCCTGGAGCCCACCTGATACGAGGCTACTGAGCTCAGGCCAGCTCCAACCCGGATATCGAAGTCAAGACCCCCGATCTCGACCTTGAGTCCCACATCACCTCGGTACTCGGCGATGGCTCCGACCCCTGTGACCACGGGATGAGATGCCAGGAGGTGAGCGATAAGGTCCCGAACTCCATAGCAGCTGGGCCCGCTGCCGACTCGACGTGAGAGGTTCCACCTCGAGGTGACCGGCCCTCCGGGTGTTCGAGACCACGTGGCCTTGATCGGCAACGCACTGGTCGAACGATACGGCTGACCGCGCAACAGCGGAGACCTTCACGTTTCTTGAAACGGACGAAACAGAGTTTCGAAACCAGTCCCGCTCAATAGCGCTGGCCTGTCCGTTCCGTCAGACACCCGGTCACGACGTCGGCGGGTCCGCCGGCTTGGCTCGCTGCGGAAGGACTGTCTCGCGCCGGACCAGCATCGCCACGCACTCGTCGATCTTCCGGGTGCGCGTCTCGGCCCGCTTGACGGCATTGACCCGGCTGATGAGGGCGAAATGGTTGGTCTTGGTGAGCACCTCGAACATCGCCTGCGCCGCCGGGTCGGCGGCGATCGCGGCTCGTAGGTCGGCCGGTACCTCCGCTTCCGATGACGGCGCATAGGCGGCCGTCCACCGCCCGTCGGCCTTCGCAGCGTCCACAGCGGCGCGGCCGGCGGGCAGCATCAGGCCGGCCGCCTCCAACCGGGCCACGTTGGCAACGTTGCGCTGGGACCAGACGCTGCGGGGCCGGCGCGGGGTGAACCGCCGCCAGGAACTCTCCTCGTCGCGCTTGCGGGCCTGCCCGTCGATCCAGCCGAAGCACAGTGCCTCGTCGACCGCCTGCTGCCAGGTCAACGTGGTAACGAAGCCGCCCTTCCTGGTCAGGACAAGCCACACACCAGGAGAGGCGGTGTGGTTGTCCAGCAGCCACGCGCGCAGCGCCGCGCCGTCAGCAACGATCAACTCATCCAGCTCGGGTCCGGTCACCACCGCAGGTTAGTGCCGCAACCCGGTGTTGCGATCTGTCGGGACTCGTTGAGCCCGCAGCGTCGGTGCCGGCCTGACTCGCCCTCACCGAGGCCACCGTGGTGAACGCCTGCCTGCACATCGCCCCCAGCTCCCACGAAGTCGACTACCCGTCGTGTGAACTGGAGGCCGAGCACAGACAGCAACGCGGCGCGCGGACCAAGCCGCCCTAGCCGAGGACGGGTTCAGGAACCGGTCAGGGGGCGGGGGTGTACGTGACGACGGTGTCCTCGCAGGGGCCTTCTGCGAACACCTGCAGAGCCTCGTGCTCGTTGACGTCCGCGGTCAGCTGCCAGCGCAGCTTCGTCGCCACCCACTCCCCCGTATACCGGCACTGCGCGTCCGGGGACGGCGGCAGCCACTCGGCCGGATCCTGATCCGATTTCTGACGGTTCGTACGGGCGGTCACCGCGACGAGCGACGCCGCCGCACCCTGATCGTTCGCGTACGCCTCACGGCGAGCCGGCGTCCATGCGGAGGCACCGGAATCCCAGGCTTCCGCGAGAGGGACCATGTGGTCGATGTCCAGGGCACCGGGGTCGGTGACCTCCTGGCCGTCGTAGTACGACAGCCACGTGCCCCCGGACAGCTTGCACCCGGCCGCGGCCGTCGGCGCGACGATCGCTTCCGCCAGCAGCACCTCGTTGCGGGTGTTGCAGCCATCTGCGAGGGCGCCGGAGTTCCAGTGGCGGAAGGCGGTGCGGACGTAGCCGGTACGGTCCTCGGTATCGACTTGGACCAGGCCGATGGCGTCGGCGAGCGTAGTCACTTCCGCAGCCCGCGACCCTGGGGCGGTGTGTGCGGCCTGGGCCGGGACGGGAGCGAGGAGGGGGACGAAAGCGAGGGAGAGTGCGCCGAAACCGCGCAGGAGGTTCTTGATCATCACTCCGGCGTTCTATCGGTCGCTCCGCATCCCGCGCGTAGGCCACAGCCCTTGGTCACCCGCACGGATTAGGGCATTCACCGCAGGAACGTTTCGAGGGAGGGTGATGACGGTGAAGGTGGCCCGGCAGAACATCTTCCAGCGCAGCCAGCGGCCGGGCAGCGGGGTGAAGCCGGTGATCATCCACGCTACGAGGGTGAGGGTGGTGGTGGTCTGGGCAGCGGGCAGCACGGACTCGTGCATGGGTGACAGCCTCCGTGACGGGAGGGTGAAGGTGCGGTGGCCGCCCGCGGAAGCGGGGTGGCGGGGTCAGCGCTCGGGCTTAGGGGGCCGCTGCATCAGTGCGGCCGCGGCCTGGTCGAGGCTGATCTTCTCGTGCAGCAGATCCGACATCACTTCGGTGATGGGCATTTCGACGTCGTGGGCGCGGGCCAGAGCGAGGATCGCCTCCGCACTCTTGACTCCCTCGGTGGTCTGCCGGGTGGCGGCCGTGGCCTGCTCGACGCTCATTCCCTGGCCGAGGTGGGTACCGAAGGTGCGGTTGCGGGAGAGCGGGGAGGAGCAGGTGGCCACCAGGTCGCCGAGGCCGGCCAGACCGGCCAGCGTCCCGGGGTGGGCGCCCATGGCTGTGGCCAGCCGGGTGGTCTCCGCCAGACCGCGGGTGATGAGCATGGCGGAGGCGTTGTCACCCATACCCATGCCCGAGGCGATACCGACCGCGAGGGCGATGACGTTCTTCACCGCGCCGCCGAGCTCGCATCCGGTCACGTCGGTGCTGGTGTAGGGGCGGAAGTACGGGGTGTGGCATGCCTGCTGAACGCGGCGTGCGGCGTCCTCGTCGAGGCACGCGACGGTGGCGGCGGCGGGCTGTCCGGCCATGATCTCGCGTGCGAGGTTCGGGCCGGAGAGGACCGCGATGCGGTTCGTGCTCACGCCGGTGACCTCAGTGATGACCTGGCTCGCCCTCAGCCCGCTGCCGATCTCGATCCCCTTCATCAGCGACACGATCACCGTGTCGGGCCCGATGTGCGGCGCCCACGCGGCGAGGCTGGTGCGCAGCGACTGGGCGGGGATGGACAGGACGAGGTAGTGCGCGCCGGCCAGGGCGGTCGCCGGGTCGGTGGTGGCTGTCAGGGTGGTGGGCAGTTCGATGTCGGGGAAGTAGCCCGAGTTGCGGTGGGTCGTGTTGATGCCGTCGGCGATCTCGGCACGGCGTGCGTGGACGATGACGTCGGTGCCAGCGTCGGCCATGATCTTGGCGACGGCGGTGCCCCAGGACCCGGCTGAGAACACGGCCGCACGGTTTCGGGGCTGGCTCACTGCGGGGTCCTCTCGTCGGGTGTGGGCCTGCCGCCGTGGCGGTCGGGCGCGCCCATCCTATCGGCCGGGCCGGGTGTCTCAGGGGTGTCGGGGGGGCGGTGCAGGGTCAGCAGGACGGCTCGCCGGCCGGGCAGTGCGGGCAGCATCTGCCGGGCTTCGTTCAGCATGCTCGTAGCCTGTGTATCGCCCAGTTCGCGTCGCAGGTCGTCCGCGTGGGCGACCCAGAGACGGTAGAGGCGTGCCCACATGGCGGGTTCGGCGGGGCGCTCGTCGATGTGCTCGACCGTGAGTCCGGCGGCGCCGGCCTGTTCGGCCCATGAGGGTGTCCTGCTGCGGCGTACCGACCGGGTCATGACGAGTCGGCCGCCGGGGGCCAGGATCCGGCCGAGTTCGCGCACGGCCCGGTCGCGGTCGGTGGAGCGGCCGAGGGCGTCCACGCACACAATGCCGTGGGCGCTCGAGTCGGGTAGGCCGGTGCGGTGGAGTTCGGCGACGCGGAAGTCGGCGCGGGCGGTGGCGTCGCCGAGGAAGTACCGGCGGCGGGCGGTGGCCTGGGAGACTGCGACCGTGGAGAGGTCGAAGCCGGCAAGGCGTACGGCGAGCGCGCGGGCGAGCCACAGGCCGGCGCCGCCGGTTCCGCACCCGGCGTCCACCAGGAGCTGACCGGGAGACATACGCAGGCGGGCAGTCATCAGGGCGAGCAGGGGCCAGTCGCAGGAGCTGGAGGCGGCGACCTCGGCCGGATAGTCCTCGCCCATGGCCTCGGCATACAGGCGGCCGACCAGGCCGGTGCGGGCGCGAGCGGAGTGGAAGGCGTCGTACGCGACGGAGCGTTCGGTGTCCGGCCCGGGGGCCGTGGTGGGGTTCATCGGGGCATCGACCTCCTGATGCGCGAACGTGCCCCGGGACAGATGACCTGCACGGCCGGAACAAGAGCGTCGGGGGCAGACAGGTCCAGGGCCACCGGCTCGTGCCCGGTGACGGCGGCGATACGCCGGGCCGCCGTGCGCGCCTGGGCGGCGAGGCCACCGTCGAGCACGGCGTACGGCGCGCTCGCCTCCGGCCACGGCGTGAGCCCCGTCCGCATGCCCGGGGGAAGGAAGGTGGCCTTCGGGCTGCCGACCTCGCCGGGCAGGTCGTCACGCATTCCGGAGATCGCGGTCAGGCGGGACTGCGCTGCCTCGGTCAGCGCCCTGCTCAGCGCGATCGCCGGATCGTGGTGACAGCCGCCGCCGGCGAAGACGACCGGGTAGTCCTCCGACCAGAGGTAGGCCACGCACACCGGCAACCCGTACGGACCGTCCACGAGCGCGATCTCCAAAGCCGTGCCCGCGCCGACGATCCGGTCGATCACTCCCCGGCCATAAGGGTCGTCGACCGTTCCCGGATCGACGAGAGAGCGCCGGCACCCGCCCACCTGCCCGTCCCGGTACAGCACGTCCCGCTCGACAACCTCGAAAAGGGCATGCAGCAGCGCCTCGTCCCGACTGTTCCCACAGGCCAGACCGGTACTCGTGGCACGCAGCAGATCCGGGCCCCACGCGGGCCGCTGCCCCCGGCGCCGGACCAGGTCGACCGGCAGCAATGTGGTGGCACCCGTGACCAGGCCGGTGCCGGGCGTCCACTCCCACACGACCCGGGCCAGGGCGTGCTCGGGAAGGGGGACGATGAGTGGCAGCGCGCCGATCGGGCAGCCGGGGGCGACCTCGGTCGCCGGGCCGTGCGCGGTGACGGGCAGCGGCTGCTCGACGTGCCACAGCTCGATCGCCTCCATGACCGCGGACAGCTTCGCCAGCAGGTCGGTGGCGCCTTTGCCCTGAGACGTGCTCAAGGTCCGTGAGGCGGGCCGGATCGCCGTCCACACCGGCAGCCCGATCACGTCCAGGCCGGTCAGGTCCGCGACGCGGGTGATGCCGTAGCTGGGCAACTGGCCGGCCAGCGTCTCCCAGGTCTGCTCCGGGGGCAGGGCACGCACCGTGCCCGGCAGTACCACCAGGCTGTCAACGTCCTTCACGGGATGCCTCCGTCCGTTCGTCCACCAGGCTCGTCTTCGTGTCGCCGACCTCACCGATCTCTTCCAGCAGGCCTGGCACGAAGCGCTTGGCCGCGTGGACGGCGCATGCGCCGCTGACCAGTCCCCGCGCGGACGCCTCCGCGTCGAACTCCTGCTGCGGGCACCGCCATACCCGTAGGAGGAGCCGGCGGGTCAGCTCCTCGCACACCGCCGCGATCGAAAACCCGGGCTCGCGGTGGCGGGCGTGGTCGAGGGCGCGCGCGTAGTGGGCGACGGAGCGACGGTCCTGTTCGCTCTCACCGGCCAGCAGGAAGGCCACTGTGTGTGCGTCGCGCAGGTCGAGGGGCGGGTGGAAGATCCGGTCGGCCATCAGGCTCCCGTCAGTGACCTCGGCCAGCCGCTCAGCCAGCGGACGGCCCGGCTCGTCGGCCGGGTGCACGGAGTGGTGCTCCAGGTAGTCCGCCCACGTCGTTCCGAACGCCGGGGCGAACACCTGCTGGTAGAGCACGCGGTCCTCGGTGGACAACTCCAGTCCCTCCACCCGCTCCCGGGCGAAGGTGTTGGACCAGCGGCGGAAGTACGCCGACTCCCAGACCTCCGGTGGCAGCGGGCCGCCGGTGGACAGCTCGCGACCGTCGCGGGCAGCGGTGACGGCCATGAGCGCGTCAGCGCGCTTGATGTCGCCGAAGTGCCGGTCCTGGCCGAGCTGCGCCGACAGCCACCGGACGAAGCCCGCACCGCCCGCACGGTCACAGACAGCCCGTACCGCGGCCATGGTGCGCTGCGGGTAGTAGACCGCGCGCAGCACTTCCACCAGCCGGCCGGCATGCTCGCCGTCGAGGACACCGGCCGCGACGGCCAGGTCCAGGGAGTACCGGAGGTTGACCACCGGCCAGGTCAGCGCGGCCCGGTCCCCGTCCGGGGCCTGGCCGACCGCCACCTCGTCGTCACCCGCGATCTCCCCGCGGGCGTACGCGGCGTAGACGGCACCGACACCGGTCATGCCGAACGGGGCCAGCTCGGCGGCGCGCAGGGCCCCGATACTGGCTGCCCCGATCACTCGGACGCCCCGGCCCATCGCCGCGAGGATCTCCTTGTGCCGCAGCGCGGGCGCCTGGTGGAAGACGCCGTCGACGAGCACCACCATGTCGCCGCCCTCGATCATGTCGGTGAACAGGTCTCCGTGCTGGGCCGGCGGGCACACCCGTACGCCCGGAGCGGCGAGCGGCGGCGCGGACCGTTCCAGCGTCGGCCCGACGAAGATATGAATCACTGCGACCTCCACGGTGCCGCGGGAAGCGGGGCGCCCCTCCCCGGGCCGGCCGGATGGGCGGGCGCCGGGGAGGGATGCCTGGGTCAGGACGTGCGAGCCGGTGCTACTCCTCGTCCTCCACGTCGACCGCGACGACCACCGTGCTGGTGATCTCCTGGGTCTCCTGCTCGGACCCCGCGGTGCGGGCGGCGGCCTGGGACTTGGACACCATGAGGGGTTCCTCCGTAACGTTCTGCGGCCGCTCGGCACGACCGCGGGCAGCCGCCAGTGAAGCCGTGCCCGACCGTGCCCGGTAACCCCGTCATGGGGGCCCCTTCATGGGGGTATCGTCCGGGCCGCAGGGCCTGTCATCCTGCGGTGTCGAAGGGGGACCTGTGGATGATTTACGGCCGTCGCCTGCCGGGATTCCGCATCGTGTGCTCGAGGATCCGTCCTTCCGCCACGCCGTCCGGCACCGCGACTTCACCACCGTGTTCGCCATGGCCCACGGCCACGGGATCTCGTTCAACCGGATCGGCGAAGCGTGCGGGATGAAAGCCGAGCGCGCCTCCAAGATCGCCCGCGGTGAGGCGACCGTGACGGCACTGGACACCGTGGAGCGGGTCGCGGACGGACTTCGGATTCCTGGTGCCCTTTTAGGACTGGCTGCGCGACCCTGGGAGCACAGCTCCCCGACACCGCACCCGGAGTCCGACGATGGAGACGACCCCATGAACCGCCGCCAGCTCCTGCGCGGCGCGCTCGCCGCCGGCCTCACCACCGCGGCGCTCACCGCCCTGACCGACTCCCGCGAGTCGGTAGACCTCGCGCTCACCGCCGACACCGATCCGGCCGACCTGTCCGACCTGGAGGCAGCCGCCGAAGCGTACGGCTACGGCTACCACGGCCAAGCCCCCACCCGCGTCCTGGCCGACCTCGTCGACGACTTCACCGGCCTGCGGCCCTACCTCGCCGCACCACAGCCCGTCGCCACCCGTATCCGTGTCTGCCGCACCGCGGGACAGATGGCCGGAATGATCGCGATCGTGCTCCACGACCTCGGCGCCCGCAAAGAGGCCCGGAAGTGGTTCGCCACCGCGTCCACAGCCGCCCGGGAATCCGGTGACCGCCACCTACACGCATGGGTCCTGGCCCGCGAGGCGATGGTCCCCCTCAACTACGGAGCTCCGCAGGCTGCCGCACGCCTCGCCGAACAAGCCCGCCAGGTCGCCGGAAGCCTCCCGAGTGCCGCGGCAACCCTCGCGGCCGCCGTCGCCGCTCGCGCCTACGCCCTGTGTCACCAACCCGAACACGCCCGCCAAGCCGTCCAGGCAGCGGATGCACTCATGGAACGCCTTGACGCCGCCGAGCGCGCCGACACGTGGCTGACCTACGGGGAACAGAAGCACCATGTGCACCTGTCCCACGCCTTCACCACACTCGGTGACACCCTGCGGGCCCGCCAGAGCCAACAGCGCGCCCTGGAACTCTCCACGCCCACGAGCACCATGACCAGGTCCCTGCTGACCATCGATGCGGCCGGCTGCTTCCACCACGACGGCGACACCGAACAGGCATGCCGACAGGCCGTCACTGTCCTAAACGGCCTACCGGCCGCCTTCCGCACCGGTCTCGTGCACCACCGCGCCAAGGACCTGTATCGCTCGATCCCCGCCCGTCACCACCATAAAGCCGCCGTAGACGAGTTCCGCGACGTCCTGGCTGCCTGATCCTCTGTCACACGACGTCCTCGAGACCGGAGGGACTGGGGCGCAAGCTGCCTCGCTCGGAAACGCGTGTCATTCACCCATGATTTGCGCGTAATGCTCTGCAGCTGCCTCCTCCTCCGCGGCATCCGGAGAGCGCGTGTACGCGCACACCAAGCACTGCCCATACCCGACGGCGCCTCCGATCACTGCAAGGCAGCTGCTTCTCGGCCTCAGCGGAGGGTTCGGCTCGATGCGTGCGCGGCCAGGGCGGCACGGCGGCGGGGGAAGTCGGCGAGCAGGGGGGCGACCTTCTCAGGGGTGTATGGGGCGCCGGTGATGCCCTGGCCGGCCAGGGCGCTGAAGAGCTGGTCCGGGGTCGGTGTCCCGCCCCCTTGGTCCAGGTGCTGGGACCATGCGGCGTAGATACGGAAGTGCGGGAGGTAGCGGCGCAGCGTGGACGGGCTGACGGGTGCTCCGCCGCGGCCGGTCATGCCGTTCTCGGCGAGGTGCTGGGACAGGGCGGTGTCGCGGGGTTCGTGTGCGTACTGCTGGATGTACTGGGTCCAGGCGAGGTAGTACCGGTCCACGGTGGTGAGCGGTTCGACCGGATTGGCGTCCGGCCCGGGTGTCGGCTCACGGGCCAGGTCAGCCGCGGGTGCAGGCTCGGCCGTCACCTCCGGTGCGGGCTCGGCTGCCGGCTGGGAGTTGGACTCGGGCATCGCCACAGCTGCGGGTGCCGGGGCGGTGGCGGGAGCGGGCTCGGCGTCTGCTTGCTCCCGGAACCCTTCGGCCTCAGTCGTCTTCGTGAGGTTGACGCTTCCGGGACCAGGGCCGTTCCGCTGCTCGCCTTCCTGCTCCCCGCGCGGCGCGGGCCGGCCGGAGTCGATTACCGCGGTGACGGTGCGGCGTTCGGGGGCCAGCGCCAAGGATCGGCGCAGTGTCGGCTCGAAGGCGTTGAAGGAACCAGTCGGGCTCTGCCCCATGGGGGTTGTGCTCTGTGGGGTCTCGGTTGCCCGGGTGTGCTCGGCGGACGGCCAGGCGATTTCGGGTTGTGCGTGTGTTTGCTCGGTAGCCACCAGTTCCGGAGCCCGGGGTACGGGCACGAGCTCGGGAGGAGGCTCGATGCCGGCGGCGGCGAGGCCGGCCGGGGCGGTCTCGGCGAGCGGCACGCCGTACTTC
>BMWJ01000022.1 GCA_014651175.1 Streptomyces clavifer
ACGAGTGTCCGTCCTCGTCGGTCAGCCGGGCGCCCTGCGCACGGTCGAAGACCGCGGGCCAGCTGCGGCAGTAGCTCCGGACTTCCGACTCAAGGCTCTCGAAGACACTCAGGGCGGGCGGGGTGATGGTCACAGCGGATCTCCTGCTCGAGGGGGGTGTGACGGACGGGCGGCGCGTGAGGCATGCCCCGGGCGGGGGCGGAGTTCGGGCCTACGCGTGGAACGGACCGATGCGGTACAGCACTTCCGGCAGGTGCGTTCCCTCGGGGAACAGCTCGCCGTCGAAGAGCACCTCGCGCTCCAGCGGTACGTCGTGGCGCTGTGCGAAGGAGGTGAACAGCCGGTCGGACGCGGTGTTGTCCGGGGTGACGGTCGTCTCGACCGATGCCAGGCCCTGGTCGGATGCGACACGCGTGGTCAGCGCGTCCAGCAGGGTGGCGGCCAGGCCCTTCCCGCGGTGGGCGCTGTCGACGGCCACCTGCCAGACGACGAGCGTCCCGGGCCGGTCCGGACGGAGGTACCCCGTCACGAAGCCGATGGGGCCGCCGGTCTCGTCGCGGGCGACGACGGAGGTCGCCGCGAAGTCACGGCACCACAGCAGGTAGCTGTACGAGGAGTTGAGGTCCAGGACCTCGGAATCGCGGGCTATGCGCCAGATCGCGGCTCCGTCCTCCACTCGCGGGGTGTCGATACTGAGGAATTCGCTTCGGGCACGTGCAAAATCTGCTGGTGCGGCGGTCATGCGAATTGAATTTACCCAGCAAAAATCTAAATTGCATCGACGCAAGGGGTTGGGTGAGAGGGGATGCCGTGTTATCACGCGGGCGCGGACCGACCTGTAAGCACTGGCGATTTCATGCCTTTTGCCCGGAATTTATCGGGCATAACGGTCACTTTGTGGGGTCGGTCACATGTGTGTAACTCTCGTGACACCTGTTCGGATTGAGTGCCGCGGCCGCATGGGGGCTGAGGTGTTTAGGAATGAGGAAAGCGGGCAGAAGAATGCGGGGAGCTGCTTCGGATAAAGCGGCTCCCCGCATTGTTGAATTATCGGGTGGATTGCGGTCCGTTCAATCAGTCGTTCGGCCAGGTTTCCGAGACGGCATTGCGGGCACCCTCGAAGTCGGCTTCCCGTCCGGCCTCGGCCAGCGCGGCCCCCAGCGCGGCCAGCGAGGCGTGCACGGCGGCCCGCGTGGCGTCCACGCCGTAGTGGTTCACCCGGATCATCTCCGTGGACAGCGCGCCGCCGCCCGCGATCAGCGGCAGCGAGGGGTCGCCCGCGAGGGCCTTCGCGACCAGCGCCGAGGCGTCCGTCCCCGCGGGCACCCGCAGCGTCGTGGCGACCGGCGCCGCGTCACGGGCGTCGTGGACGTACGGCTCCAGACCGGCACCGAGGGCCACCGCTCCCGCCCGGGTGGCAGCGGCCGCCGCGGCGTGCCGGGCCGTCAGGGTGTCCAGCCCCTCCGCCTCGATCCGCTCCACGCAGGCCTCCAGCGCCAGCATCTCCAGCTGCGCCGGGGCGTGCGGCAGGGCCTTGCGGCCCCCGTCGATCCAGCGGGCCTTCCAGTCGAGGAGGGAGAGGTAGGAGTGCCGGGGTGCCTGCGGGTTGCCGGCCATCCGCTCCCATGCCCGCTCGCTCACCGACACCGCGGAGACCCCGGCGGGGCCGCCCATCGCCTTCTGTGCGCCGATGACGCACAGGTCCACGCCCCAGACGTCCGGCAGCAGCGGCTCCGCGCCGACCGACGCGACGGCGTCCAGCATGAAGAGCGCGCCGTGCGCCCGGACCACCTCGCCGATCTCCGCGACCGGGTTGGTGTTGCCGGTCGCCGCCTCGGCGTGCACCAGCGACACGAAGTCGATCTCCGGGTGCTCGGCCAGCGCCTGCGCCACCTGGTCGGCGGTGACCGCCGAGTGGAACGGCACGGCGAGGTCGACGACCTCGGCCCCGCAGTCCCGCAGCCAGTTGCCGAAGGTCTGGCCGTACGGGCCCGTGACGACGTTCAGCGCGGTGGATCCGGGCCGGGCGCCGCCCCGGATGCAGCCTTCGAGGGGCAGCAGCGCCTCGCCCTGCATGATGACGACGTCCTGCCCGGTGGCGAGGAGGCCGGCCACCCGCCGCTCGATCGCCGCGAAATGCGCGGCGGTGAGCGGGGCGAGGTCGAGGAAGGGGTGCGTCACGGTGGTGCTCTCTTCGGGTCGGTCGGTCCGCGGTCAGCGCTTGCGTCCGAGGGTACCCAGCACCTCCCGGAGCCCCCGGCGGGCCGCCTCGTACAGTGCTGTCCATGAGTGATCACGAGGTGGCGCGGGTGCTGCGGGTCGAGGGGCGGGTGCTCGCCGGCCCCGACGACGTGAGGGACGGCCTCTGGGCCGTCGGCGGACGCATCACCTACGAGCGGCCGCCGGGCGCGGACGACGCCGTGACGCTCACCGGCTGGTCGCTGCCGGGACTCGTCGACGCGCACTGCCACGTCGGCCTCGACCGCCACGGGCCCGTCGACGCGGCGACCAGCGAGAAGCAGGCCCTCACCGACCGGGCGGCCGGAACGCTGCTCATCCGGGACGCCGGATCGCCCTCCGACACCCGGTGGATCGACGACCGCGAGGACCTGCCGAAGATCATCAGAGCGGGCCGGCACATCGCCAGGACCCGCCGGTACATCAGGAACTACGCCCATGAGATCGAACCCGGCGACCTGGTGGCGTACGTGGCCCGGGAGGCGGAGCGCGGCGACGGGTGGGTGAAGCTGGTGGGCGACTGGATCGACCGGGACGCCGGTGACCTGACGGCCTGCTGGCCCCGCGGAGAGGTCGAGGCGGCCATCGCCGAGGCGCACCGGCTGGGTGCCCGGGTCACCGCGCACTGCTTCGCCGAGGCCGCGCTGCGCGACCTGGTGGAGGCGGGGATCGACTGCATCGAGCACGCCACCGGGCTCACCGAGGACACCATCCCGCTCTTCGCCGAGCGCGGCGTCGCGATCGTCCCGACCCTGGTCAACATCGCCACGTTCCCGGACCTCGCGGCGGGCGGCGAGGCCAAGTTCCCCCGCTGGTCCGCCCACATGAGGCAGCTGTACGAGCGCCGCTACGACACCGTGCGCGCGGCGTACGACGCGGGCATCCCGGTCTTCGTCGGGACGGACGCCGGCGGCTCACTGGCCCACGGCCTGGTGGCGGCCGAGGTCGCCGAGCTGGTGAAGGCGGGCATCCCGCCCCTGGAGGCGCTCTCCGCGACGGCCTGGGGCGCGCGGCGCTGGCTGGGCAGGCCGGTGCTGGAGGAGGGCGCCCCGGCGGACCTGGTGGTGTACGACGAGGACCCGCGAGCGGACGTACGGGTGCTGGCGGCCCCGCGGTGGGTGGTGCTCGACGGGCGGGTGGTCGGCTGACCGCCCGCGGGCGTCGGGTTGACCGGCGGTGACCCCGGCGACCACGGCTCGTTGAACCACTTTCGCCCCTGTTCCGGTGCCCACGACGACGGCGCCGCCCCCGTGGGGCGAAACGGGTGACTCCGGGGAACTCCTGTGCCGGAAGATTCGAATTCGTACGCGAAAACCCCCCTTTGGAGTGAACTGACGGCAGGTGTATGTCAGTTCACCCTCTGTGCGTAAAGATTCACGGAGTCGAGGCCGCCGGTGCCCGCGATGTCCCCCATTGGACGGCGCCGGCGGCTCCATGTCTCTTGTGGGGGTTCCACCATCTTGAACAGCAACACCTTCCGTCTGGCCGCCCTCGCGGTCGCCGCCGTACCCGTCGCCCTGCTGGCCGCCGTCCCCGCCCAGGCCGCGACCGCGACGATCCCGGCCACCCCGGCCGGCAGCCACGGAAAGGCGAGCGCGGTCGTGCTCCGTGCCGGACTCGACGTGTCGCTCGTGAAGAACTCGGCCCATGTGCCGCTCGAGGCCACGCTCAACGAGGTGCAGGCACCGGCGAGTGCGGAGAGGACCGCGCTCGGTGTGGAGCTCGACGGAGTGGAGGGGGGCCGGCCGGTCCGCCTCCTGAAGGCCGACGTCGCCACGGCGGACGCCACCGTGGACGGGCGCAGGGCCGAGGGGTACAGCACCCTCGTGAAAGCCCGGGTGCATGTACCCGGTCTCCCGCTGCTCCCGCTGATCGAGGTCCGGAAGGTCACCGCCAAGGCACTGTGCGAGGTGGGCAGGAAGCCGGTCGCCGAGTCGAACGTGCTGGGACACGTGGAGGTGCTCGGCAAGAAGGTCCGTGCGACCTCGGGCGGTACGACGCGCGTCGAGGTGCCGGGTGTCGGTGAAGTGACCCTGGACCTGTCGCAGACCCGCACCACCACGCGCACGGCCGCGGCGACCGCGCTCCGGCTGCGGGTGTCCGTGAATCCGCTCAAGCTCAACGTCGCCGGTGTACGGGGCGAGGTCACCCTGGCCGGGGCGACCTGCGAGACGCCGAAGGGCGGCGGGTCGCACGGCGGCGGGTCGGGCGACGGCGGTTCGGAGCACGGCGGCTCGACCGACGGGGGTTCGGACGGCGGGTCGACCGACGGTGGGTCGACCGACGGAGGCTCGGACGGCGGCGGGTCGGACAGCGGCGGCTCGGCCGGCGGCGGCGACGCGGGCGCTTCGGGTACCGCCGGTACCACCGGCGGATCCGGTGACACGGGCGGCAGCGGCGGCGACACGGGCGGCGCGGGGGAGACGGCCGGCACCGGCGGCAAGGGCGACGGCGGCGGCGTGAAGCCCCAGACCGGCTCCGAGCCGGCGGCGTCCGCCGCCGGCGGCGGCCTCGCCGAGACCGGTTCCAGCTCCTCGACCCCGTACATCGCGGGTGGCGCGGCCCTCCTGCTGGCGGTCGGCGCCGGAGCCACGGTCGTCGCCCGCAGGCGCGCCCAGGACTGATCACGCCCGAGGGGGCCGGGGCGGGCGGAGAGCGGTGCTCGCACGAACGAGCACCGCTCTCCGCCCGGGGCCCGTCAGCCCGCGGATCTCCGCGGCAGCCCCTGCAGAGCCAGGTCGAGCGCCTGGAGGAACCCGTTGGTCGTCACACGGTCGCGTACGGCCAGCCGCAGCCAGTCGCTGCCCAGCCCCGGGAAGGTGTCCCCGCGCCGCGCCGCGAAACCCAGCGACCGCAGCCGCTCCCGTACCTCGTCCGCCCGGTCCAGCCGGAGCAGGACGAACGGCCCCGCGGCCGGCTCCACCACCCGCACCTCGCCGAACTCCGCGAGCCCCGCCAGCAGATGCGCCCGGTCCACCGTGACCCGGTCCGCCGCGTCGGCCGCCTCGACCAGCGCCCGCGGCTCCATGCACGCCTCGGCCGCCGCCAGCGCGGGGGAGGACACCGGCCACAGCGGCTGCGCCTCCTGGAGCAGGGCGACCGTCGCGGGATCCGCGAGCACGTAGCCGATGCGCAGCCCCGCGAGCCCCCAGGTCTTGGTCAGGCTCCGCAGCACGACGAGCCCCGGGACGTCCTCCCGGTCGCACAGCGCCTCCCGCTCGCCCGGAACGGCGTCCATGAACGCCTCGTCGACCACCAGCGTCCGCCCGGGCCGCGCCAGTTGCTCCAGCACCTGCGCGCGATGGAGCACGGACGTCGGATTGGTCGGATTGCCGACCACCACCAGATCCGCGTCCTCGGGCACCGCCGCCGGATCCAGCCGGAAGCCGTCCTCCGGCCGCAGCACCACCCGGCCCACCTCGTGCCCGGCCGCGCGCAGGGCCGCCTCCGGCTCGGTGAACTGCGGATGCACGACGACCGGCCGCCGGGCCGGCAGGGCCCGTGCGATCAGCACGAACGCCTCCGCGGCGCCCGCCGTGAGCAGGACCCGCTCCTCGGGCAGCCCGTGCCGTCCGGCGACCGCAGCCCGCGCCGGACGCCCGTCCGGATAGGCGGCGAGCGAACCCAGCGACGCGGCTATCCGCTCCCGCAGCCAGTCGGGGGGCGTACCGGTCCGTACGTTCACGGCGAGATCGGTCAGATCGAGGCCGCGCACTTCCGCGTCGCCGTGGTGCCGCAGATCGGGCCCGGCGTTGTCGAGGTGCTTCGTGTGCTTCGTGGGGGGCAGCATGGCAGCCATGGTGAACGGCCGGGCGCGATTCGTCGACGCCGGGGTGCCGGTCCGTGAGGTCCTGCGGGCCACCGCGCAGGTCGCGGACGCCGACTTCCGCTTCATGACCAGGAGTTCGTCCGCGTCGGCCAACGCCGCGGCCTCCGCGACGGACGGTGTCCCCGTGGCGGCCAGCGGCGCTCCCGACGGGTTCGGCACGCGAACGGCCGCCAGCGCCGCGGCCGTCCAGGAGCGCACCGGCACCCCGAGCTCCGCCGCCGCTCCGGCGATCCCCGGTTCGTCCGCCCTGGTGTCGAGCGTGGCCAGCTCCACCACGTCGGAGGCGGACAGACCGGCCGCGCCCAGAGCCTCCCGGACCAGCGCGAGCACCTCCCCGCGCGGTACGCCCCGGCGGGCACCGACACCGACGACCAGCGCGGCACGGGGCATGAACGGAGTCCTTCCGGGGGAGCGCGGGTAAGGGCGGCCTCAGGTGCGAGGAGCGGGGTCAATCGGCTAGCAAGGCCCCATGGCGGTATTCGTCGCGCTCGGCGCGTTCCTGATGACCCTCGCGGGCGGCTGGGTCGCGCAGCGCGTCAGCGACCGGCGGCACCTGGTGCTCGGCTTCGCCGGAGGGCTGATGCTCGGCGTCGTCGGCCTCGACCTGCTGCCCGAGGCGGTGGACGCGGCGGGCCAGGAGGTCTTCGGCGTCCCCGCCGCCCTGCTGCTGTTCGTCGGCGGCTTCCTGGTGGCCCATCTCGTCGAGCGTTCGCTGGCCGTACGCCAGGCGGCGCACGGGGCGAGCGAGGAACGGGTGCCACAGGTCGGGATGACGGCGGCGGCCGCGATGGTCGGCCACAGCCTGATGGACGGCGTCGCGCTCGGCGCCGCGTTCCAGATCGGCGGCGGCATGGGCGCGGCCGTCGCACTGGCCGTCATCACCCACGACTTCGCCGACGGTTTCAACACGTACACGATCACCAGCCTCTACGGAAACGCCCGCCGCAAGGCGCTCCTGATGCTGTACGCGGACGCGCTGGCCCCGATCGTGGGCGCCGCGACCACCCTGCTGTTCACCCTTCCGGAGGAACTGCTCGGCTGCTATCTCGGATTCTTCGGCGGGGCGCTCCTCTACCTCGCCGCCGCCGAGATCCTGCCCGAGGCGCACCACGAGCACCCGGCCCGCTCCACCCTGCTGTGCACCGTCGCCGGAGTGGGCTTCATCTGGCTGGTGGTCGGCATCGCGGAGTGAGCGGGCGGGGCCGGTCACGCGCGGCACTGCTCCACGAACCGCCGGGCGACACCGGGCTCCGCCGCCCAGTGCGTATGCAGATAGCTCGCGTGCACCCCTTGCTGCACGAAGCCCTCCACCCGGCGCTCCGGCTGGTGCAGGCCCCAGGCGGGGGTCGCGCCGGCCCCCGGTTCCAGCACCGTCCGGTGGAACTCGTGCCCGCGCAGCCGCGTCCCCGCCACCGCCAGCACGCTGTCGGACACCGCCACCGCCTGCCGGTAGCCGAGCGTCAGCCGCTGCGACATCCGGGCCGAGGCGTCCAGAACCCCGCACATCGGACGCCCGTCCAGCTCACGCGCCAGATACAGCAGCCCCGCACACTCCGCCGCCACCGGGGCTCCGGAGCGGGCCAGCTCGGTGACCGCCCTGCGCAGCGGCTCGTTGGCCGACAGCTCCGGCGCGTACACCTCGGGGAACCCGCCGCCTATGACCAGCCCCGCCGTGCCCGCGGGCAGCTTCTCGTCGCGCAACGGGTCGAAGACCACGACCTCGGCACCGGCCGCCGACAGCAGCTCGGAGTGCTCCGCGTACGCGAACGTGAACGCGGCGCCGCCCGCCACCGCCACCACCGGCCGTGCTCCCCCCGCGGACGCCCGCTCCGGCTCCCACGCCGCGCCGGGCAGCGCGGGCGCGGACCGGGCCAGCGCCAGCAGGGCCTCCAGATCGCATCCGGCCGCCACCCGTTCCGCCATCGCCCGTACGGCGTCGACGGCGTCGGCCTGCCGCTCGGCCACCGGGACCAGGCCCAGGTGGCGCGAGGGCGTCACCACCTGCGGAGCCCGCCGCAGCGCCCCGAGCACCGGCAGGCCCGTCTCGTCGAGCGCCTCCCGCAGCAGCGCCTCGTGCCGGTCGGACGCCACCTTGTTGAGGATGACGCCGCCGATCCGCACCTCCGGATCCCAGGAGGCGAAACCGTGCACGAGCGCCGCGACCGAACGGGACTGCGACGAAGCGTCGACGACCAGCACGACGGGGGCCCGGAGCAGCTTGGACACCTGCGCGGTCGACGCCAGCTCGCCCTGCCCCGAGGCGCCGTCGTACAGCCCCATGACCCCTTCGACGACCGCCAGGCCGGCACCCGCGGCGCCGTGCGCGAACAACGGGGCGATCAGCTCCGTACCGCACATGTACGCGTCGAGGTTGCGCCCCGGGCGGCCGGTGGCCAGCGCGTGGTAGCCCGGGTCGATGTAGTCGGGTCCGACCTTGTGCGGGGACACGGCGAGACCACGCCCGGCGAACGCGGCCATGAGACCCGTGGCGACCGTGGTCTTGCCGGTGTTGGAGGCCGGTGCGGCGATGACCAGACGGGGGACACTCACCACTCGATGCCTCTCTGGCCCTTCTGGCCCGCGTCCATCGGGTGCTTGACCTTCGACATGTCGGTCACCAGGTCTGCGGCCTCGATCAGCTTCGCGGGGGCGTTGCGCCCGGTGATCACCACGTGCTGCGTCCCCGGGCGGTCGCGCATCACCTCGACGACCTCGTCGGTGTCGATCCAGCCCCAGTGCATCGGGTAGGCGAACTCGTCCAGCACGTACAGCTTGTAGGTCTCCGCCGCCAGGTCGCGCTTGACCTGCTCCCAGCCCTCGCGGGCCTTCTCCTCGTTGTCGGAGTTGTCGCCGTGGATGCCGCGCTGGACCCAGGACCAGCCCTCGCCCATCTTGTGCCAGTCGACGGTGCCGCCCTCGCCGCTCGCCCCGAGCACCTTCAGCGCGTTCTCCTCGCCGACCTTCCACTTCGCCGACTTCACGAACTGGAACACCCCGATCGGCCAGCCCTGGTTCCAGGCCCGCAGCGCGAGGCCGAAAGCTGCCGTCGACTTGCCCTTGCCGATGCCGGTATGGACGAAGAGGAGCGGACGATTGCGCCGCTGACGCGTCGTCAGCCCGTCGTCCGGCACCGATACAGGCTGTCCCTGTGGCATTACGCGGCCCTCCCGGCTGCTTGAACATCCTTGACCAGCCCGGCGATCGAGTCGGCCCGCAGTTCGTCGAGCGTGACCGCGGTGCCCCCCAGGTCCCGGGCGAGCTGTGCGGCGAGCCCGAGGCGCACGATCCCCGACTCGCAGTCCACGACGACGGACGCCGTGCCCTCGGCGGCGTGCAGCCGCCCGGCCCGCGCGGCCAGTGCCACCGGATCGGGGCCGCCCGTCGCCCGGCCGTCCGTCACCACGACGAGCAGCGGGCGCCGCGAAGGATCACGCAGCCGCTCCACGCGCAGCACGTCGTGCGCCCTCAGCAGTCCGGCGGCCAGCGGCGTGCGCCCGCCCGTGGGCAGCGACTCCAGCCGTGCCGCCGCCGCGTCCACGGACGACGTGGGCGGCAGCACGACCTCCGCCTCCTTGCCGCGGAACGTCACCAGACCGACCTTGTCCCGCCGCTGGTAGGCGTCCAGCAGCAGCGACATCACCGCACCCTTCACGGCGCTCATCCGCTGCCGGGCCGCCATCGACCCCGAGGCGTCGACCACGAAGAGCACGAGGTTCCCCTCGCGCCCCTCCCGGGTCGCCTGCCGCAGATCGTCACGCCGTACGACGAGGCCCCGCCCGGACCGCCCGCGCGCCCGCTGGTGCGGTGCCGCCGCCTGCACGGTCGCCGCCAGGTGCAGTTTCGTCAGCGTCCCCTCGGGACGCCGCGCCCCGGTGGTCCGCCCGTGCTCCGTGCGGGCCCGGGACCGGCGCCCGGCCGCACCCTCGCCGAGACCGGGCACGCTCAGCATCTTCGTACGGAACGGCTCCGACGCGCGTACGGGCTGCTGCTCGCCCCCGGAGGGCGAGGGCCGCCCCGGCCCCGGGGCGTCGCCGCCCTGCTCGGGACCGGCGTCCCCGCCCCGCTCCGGGGTGTCGGGACCGGAGTCCTGCGGAGGCACGCCGCCCCCGCCCCCGCCGGGCCCGTCGGGATCGGGCTCGTCGCCGTCGTCGCCGTCGTCGCCGTTCCCGGCCTCGTCGCCCGCCGCGTCCCTGAGCGTGTCGTCCAGCTTGTCCTCGTCGAGCCCCGGCGCGTCGAACGGATTGCGGCGGCGCCGGTGGGGGAGTGCGAGCAGGGCGGCCTGCCGCACGTCCTCCGCGGTCACCTCGTCACGCCCCGCCCACGCCGCCAGCGCGGTCGCGGTGCGGGCCATGACGATGTCGGCCCGCATCCCGTCGACCTCGAACGCCGCGCACGTCGCCGCGATCTGCCGCAGTACGGCGTCCCCCAGCACCACCCGGGGCAGCAGGACACGTGCGGCGGCGATCCGCTCCCGCAGCGCCTCCTCCTCCTGGGCCCACCGTCCGGCGAACCCGGCCGGATCGTCGTCGTACGCGAGCCGCCGCCGCACGACCTCGACCCGCTGGTCGGTGTCGCGGGAGGCCGCCACCTCGACGGTCAGCCCGAAGCGGTCCAGCAGCTGCGGGCGCAGCTCGCCCTCTTCCGGGTTCATCGTCCCGACCAGCAGGAACCGTGCCGCGTGCCGTACGGAGACGCCTTCGCGCTCGACGTACGAGGCACCCATGGCCGCCGCGTCCAGCAGCAGGTCCACCAAGTGGTCATGGAGCAGGTTGACCTCGTCCACGTACAGGATCCCGCGGTGGGCGTCGGCCAGGAGCCCCGGCTCGAAGGCCTTCACGCCCTCGGACAGGGCCCGCTCGATGTCGAGCGCTCCCACCAGGCGGTCCTCGGACGCGCCGACCGGCAGCTCCACGGTCCGTGCCGGCCGCGACACGCCGGCAGCGGCTTCGTGGGGCCCGTCGGGACACGCCGGATCGGGCACCACCGGATCGCACGAGAACCGGCACCCGGAGACCACCGCGACCTCCGGCATCAGCGCGGCGAGGGCCCGTACGGCGGTTGACTTGGCGGTGCCCTTCTCACCCCGGACGAGCACCCCGCCGACGGCCGGACTGACGGCGTTGAGCAGCAGCCCGAGCCGTAGGTCGTCCTGTCCGACGATGGCGGTGAAGGGATACGGGGTACTCACAGTGCCTCCTCTGTCACGTGCACGACTGTTCCGGTCACCTCAGGCGTCCGTTCCGCGATGTCCGGCCCTTCCGGGTCCCGCCCCGCGTCCCGGGGCGGGCAACCGAGCCCGTCCGGCGATCCGGGACCGGGGCCCGGGGCAGGGGGCGCCCCCACCACCGGTCCCGCCGCCCGTGGGGCCCCCGGCGGCACGAACGGCAGCCCCCGCGGCGCGCCCGCCTCGATCAGCCGCCACAACGCGTCCGTGTCGGCGTGCTCCTCGATCAGATCCCCCAGCCGGTCCAGCTGCTCCTCCCGCAGCGCGGCGAAGCTCGTGTCCGGGGCCGGGACGAACCGCCGTCCCGCCGCCCGCGCCACCTCCTTCAGGAACCGCCGCCGGAACGCGTCGCTCTCCAGCGACCCGTGCCAGTGCGTCCCCCACACCGCGCCCACCCGGCACCCGTCCAGGAAGGGCTCACCGCCCCGCACGTCGGCGACCCCGTGATGGATCTCGTACCCCTCCACCGGCTCCCCCAGGGCGTGGCCCGTCGGCCGGGCCAGCACCTTCTCCCGGCCGAAGCGGACCCGCACCGGCAGCAGCCCGAGCCCGTCGACCAGACCGGCGCGCGACTCCACCTCGTCCTCGACGGACTCGCCCAGCACCTGGAAACCGCCGCAGATGCCCAGCACCGGACGCCCCTCGGCGGCCCGCCGCAGCAGGGCGTCGGCCAGCCCCCGCTCGCGCAGCCACGCAAGCGCCTTCACCGTGCCCCGGGTACCCGGCACGATGACCAGGTCGGCGTCCACCAGCTCCTCGGCCCGGTCCACGAACCGCACGACCACACCCGGCTCGGCCGCCAGCGCGTCCACGTCGGTGAAGTTCGACATCAGCGGCACGGCGCACACCGCGACCCGCAGGACGTCCCGGCCGTACGGCGGGGCGACGACGGACTCCCGTACGGCGCCCCGCATCGACACCCGCAGCCCGTCCTCCTCGTCGATGCCCAGGCCGTGGGCGAACGGCAGCACCCCGTACGTCCGACGCCCCGTGAGCCCGTGCAGCATGTCCAGACCGGGCTCCAGCAGCGACACGTCGCCCCGGAACTTGTTCACGAGGTACCCCGCGACCAGCGCCTGGTCCTCGGCGGCCAGCAGGGCCGTCGTACCGAAGAAGGAGGCGAACACACCGCCCCGGTCGATGTCGCCGACGACCAGCACCGGGAAGCGCGCGGCCCGCGCCACGCCCATGTTCACGATGTCCGTGCGCCGCAGATTGATCTCGGCCGGACTGCCCGCCCCCTCGCAGATCACGGCGTCGTAGGTGTCCCGGAGCTGCTCCAGGCAGTCCACGACCGTGCCGAACAGCGCTTCCTGCCGGCCCCCGTGATAGCCGCGCGCGCTCATCTCGCCGACCGGCCTGCCCATCAGGACCACCTGACTGGAACGGTCGCCCCCGGGCTTGAGCAGCACCGGATTCATCAGCGCGGTCGGCTCCACCCGGGCGGCCTGTGCCTGCATCGCCTGGGCGCGGCCGATCTCGGCGCCCTCGCGGGTGACGAAGGAGTTCAGTGACATGTTCTGCGCCTTGAAGGGCGCGACCTTCACCCCCCGGCGCACCAGCCACCGGCAGATCCCCGCCGTGACGACGCTCTTGCCCGCGTCCGAGGTCGTCCCCGCGACCAGCAGCCCGCCGCCCGGTCCCCTGCTCATGCCCGGCCCCTTCGTCCCACGGCCAGCCGCCCGGCCACACACACGCCGAGGGCCAGCACACTCACGCGGCGCGACAGCCGCACCGCGCGTTCGATGTCCGTGACGCGCACGTCCCTGCCGGCCGCCCCGTTGAGCACGGGCCGGTGCTCGACCCGTCCGCCGTATGCGAGGGTCCCGCCGAGCCGTACGCCGAGCGCTCCCGCGAACGAGGCCTCCACCGGGCCGGCGTTGGGGCTCGGATGTCTGCCCGCGTCGGCCCGCCAGGCCCGCAGGGCCTCGCGCGGGCGCCCGCCGGCGGCCACCGCGAGCACGGCCGTGAGGCGCGCGCCGGGCCAGCCCGCGGCGTCGTCGAGGCGGGCCGAAGCCCAGCCGTAGCGCAGGTGGCGCGGTGACCTGTGGCCGACCATGGCGTCCAGGGTGTTGACGGCCCGGAATCCGACCAGGCCGGGCACGCCGCCCAGCGCACCCCACACCAGAGCCCCCACGACGGCGTCGGACGTGTTCTCGGCGACGGACTCCACCACCGCACGGGCGATCTGCCGGCCGTCCAGGGAGTGCGGGTCCCGGCCGCACAGGTGCGGCAGCCGCTCCCGGGCCACCTCGATGTCCCCGGCGGCGAGTGCCCCGCCGATGGCACGGGCCTCGCGGCCCAGGGACGTTCCGCCGACGACGGACCACGTGGCGGCGGCCGTCAGGGCCACGGCGGCGGCGGGCCGGTTCCGTACGGCGTGGGCGGCCAGGGCGGCGGCGCCCGCGGCGCCTCCGGCGCAGACCAGCGCGTGCAGGGCGCCCCGGCCCCGGTCATCGCGCCACAGCCGGCTCTCGACGCCTGCAGCGGCCCGCCCGAAGGCGGCGACGGGATGCCCCCGCCGGGGATCGCCGAGCAGCAGGTCACCGATCAGACCGGCGGCGGCGCCGTACGCGAAGATGCGGTCGGCTCGCACGGGTCAGCCGGCCGTCGCGCCTCGAGGGACCTTCGTCACGGGTGGCACAGGGACCGACGTACGGCAGCCAGGCATGGCAGATGTCCTCACTCAGGGTCCGCGCCCTGGTTCGACGTGACGGCGACGAGAGTCTCCTGGCTTCCGGATCCGCAGTTCCCCCGGGCTTCCGGTCCGCGGTGGCGGACCGTGACTTCCTGAGGGGCTGCTCCCCGGTGACAGTGGCGGGACCGCGCCGGATTCGCACCGGCTTCCTCTCCTGTCGCCGTAAATGGCTCCGGCAGTCCACCACGCACCGCGAACGCCCGTCAACCTGCCGTTGACCTGCGAGGCTTCAGTGTGCGCAGACGCACATCGGGCCGGACACACGGCTGTGTGTCCGGCCCGATGTGCGTGGCTGCCGTCAGACGACGATCAGATAGATCCCGTACGCCACCGCCGCCGCGCAGAGCCCGAAGCAGGCGTACGCGCCGGAGCGTGCAAGCACGGAGGGACCGCCGCCCTGCGCCGTCGGCACCTGCTTGGCGAGGCCGATGATGCCGAGGGTGAAGAGGCCGACCAGTGCGATGGTGACCACGAGGCTGACGCCGAAGACGGAGGCGAGAGCTGCCCAGTCGATGTTCATACGGATCTGTCCTTACACCGTGGCCGGTCGGGCCGGGTCGCCCGGGGTCCCGGCCGTGGGGGCCGGGGCCGGGATGGTGGTCTTGAGGTCCGGGACGGCGGAGCCGATGGGCGGAGGGCTGACGGCCGCCATGGCGGTGGTGACGACGCCCGCGGGCTCGTCGTCCGGCGCGTTGACGTTGGTGTGGTCGACCGGCTTGCGGCGCGACAGCAACCAGATGGCGGCGGAGCCCGCCACGAGGAGCACGGCGACCACGCCGACGCCCCAGGGTCCCTGCTTGGTGAGGAACTCCGAGCCCGCGCCGATCAGACCGGCGGCCGGCAGGGTCAGACCCCACGCGACGAACATGCGGGTGGCCGTGGACCAGCGGACCACGCCGCCCTTGCGCCCGAGGCCCGCACCCATCACCGCACCGGAGCAGGACTGGGTGGTGGAGAGGGAGAAGCCGAGGTGCGAGGAGGCCAGGATGACCGTGGCCGCACTGGTCTGGGCGGCGAAGCCCTGCGGCGGCCTGAGGTCGGTGAGGCCGCTGCCCATGGTGCGGATGATGCGCCAGCCGCCGAGGTACGTGCCCAGCGCGATGGCGATACCGGCGGAGGCGATGACCCAGACCGGCGGGTTGGAACCGGGGGCGAGGACGCCGCCGGTGACCAGGGCCAGGGTGATGATGCCCATCGTCTTCTGCGCGTCGTTGGTGCCGTGGGCGAGGGAGACGAGACCGGCCGAGGCGATCTGGCCCGCCCGGTACCCCTTGGCGGTCGACTTCAGCTGCGCCTCGTCGGTGATCTTCCGGTTGATGCGGTACGTCAGCTTCGTGGCCAGCAGAGCGGCCAGACCGGCGACGAGGGGGGCGGCGATCGCGGGCAGCAGCACCTTGGTGACGACGGTGCCGCCGTTGATCGAGGACCAGCCGGCCGACATCACCGCGGCGCCGATGAGGCCGCCGAAGAGTGCGTGGGACGAGCTGGAGGGCAGGCCCACCAGCCAGGTCAGGAGATTCCACAGGATGGCGCCGACGAGCGCCGCGAAGATGACCTCGGTTCTGAGGCCGTTCTCATTGATGATCCCGCCGGAGATCGTCTTGGCGACCTCCACCGACAGGAACGCGCCGACGAGGTTGAGAACGGCGGACATGGCCACCGCTGTCTTTGGCTTGAGAGCGCCGGTCGAGATGGTGGTAGCCATCGCGTTGGCGGTGTCGTGGAAACCGTTCGTGAAATCGAACACGAGAGCTGTCACGACCACAATCGCAAGCAGCAGCGTGATGTGTTCCATTTACCCAGGCAATCGTTCGACGTCAGTGGCTGTAGGAACGTAAGCAACCTGGGTGAACGGAAGATGAACTGGGCAGGGCGTTGTGGTGACTCCAAGCGCGTACGGGCATTCCGCTTGTGTGCACGAGGGGTTTCCGGAACCCGTCGCGGCGCTGTGGGTACTGGCCTGCGGTCGGCCTCGGCACCCGTGGGAACTGTCGTATTTGCACCATTGAAGAGACTTCGGTCACGTCCCACGGTGCCCCGGCCGGAACGACCCGGTCGGCCTAGGATCTCCGCATGAGCCGCCAGGATCGGGACGCGATCGCACACGCGTGGGACGGGGTCGTCGCGACGGCCCGCAGGACGGCCGCGGAAGGGCTGGTCGTCGGCACGTCGGGCAACGTGTCGGCACGGGTCGGCGGGACCGTCCTGGTCACCCCCAGCGGGGTGCCCTACGACCGGCTGGGCCCGGGGGACGCGGTCGGCGTCGACCTCGAAGGGCGCCAGGTGCTCGGTGAACTCGTCCCGACCAGCGAGCTCCCCCTCCATCTGGCCGTCTACGGCAGCACCCGCGCCGCGGCGGTCGTCCACACGCACGCGGTGCACGCCACGGCGGTCTCCACGCTCGTCTCCGAGGTGCCGCTGGTGCACTACGCCGCCGCCATGCTCGGGGGGCCGGTCCGCACCGCCCCCTACGCGCGCTACGGGACGCCGGAGCTCGCCGGCCACATGCTCGCCGCCCTGCGCGACCGAACCGGCTGCCTCCTGCGGAACCACGGGACCGTCACCTACGGGGACACCCTCGACGAGGCCTACGACCGCACCGCCCAGCTCGAATGGATGTGCAGACTCTGGCTCACCGCGAGCTCCGTGCCGGGCCACAGTCCGTCGCTGCTCTCCCCGGCCCAGCTGCGCGACGTCCAGGACGCCCTGGAGGACTACGGCCAGCCCGGCTGACACCGGGCCCGCACCGGACGGCCCCGCCCCGCTGGCAGTCGGGGCCCCCGCCCAGGACACTGGAGCCGTGCGCCCGGCAACAGCGACGGCAGCAGCCGTCACCACGATCCTCGGCGCCGGAGCGGCAGCGGTCGCGGCCGGCCGGTACGCCAGCGACGCCGCCCTCGGGGCCCCGTCGCCCCGCCCCCTGCCCGGGGACCGCAGACTCACCGTGCACGCCGCGGGGGCCGGGCAGATCGCCCTGACCCGCTCCTTCGCCGCGCTGCGCCCCGGCACGTACGGGCTGGCCGGCCGCGGCGTCCACGCCGTCGTCGGCCCGGTCACCGGTACCGCGCCGGAGGGCTCCGCCGACACCGTCCTGCGGAGTCTGGAGCGCGTGAACCGCGGCAGCCTGCAGCGGGGGGCCAAGGTCCGCATGACTCCGGAGCTCCACACGGGAGACCCGCTCGGCGCCCTCGGCCTGGCCCACAAGGAGGTCGAGATCCCGGGCGAGCTGGGCTTCCTGCCCGCCTGGTTCGTGCCCGGTGCCCGCGACACCTGGGTGATCACCGTGCACGGCCTCGGCACCACCCGGGAACACCCCCTGAACGTGCTGGGATTCCTGCACGACCAGCAGTTCCCCGTGCTCGACCTGGCCTACCGCGGTGACGAAGGGGCTCCCCGCTCCCCGGACGGGCTCAGCCACCTCGGCGAGTCCGAATGGCGCGACCTCGACGCGGCCATCCGCTACGCCGTGCGCTACGGGGCGGAGAACGTCATCGTCCACGGCTGGTCCTCCGGCGCCGCCATGGCCCTGCACGCCGCCGTCAACTCCGCCCTCAGGGACCGCGTCAGCGGGCTCGTCCTGGACTCACCGGTCATGGACTGGGTGACCACCCTGCGCGCCCTGGCCACCGCCCGAGGCGTCCCCGCCGCACTGCTGCCCCTCGCGGTCCGCGCCGCCCAGGGGCGGACAGGGCTGCACGGCGCACCCCTCCTCGACACCTCCCTGCCGACGGCGCTGCACGCCCCGACCCTGATCTTCCACGGACCGGACGACACCCTGGCCCCCTGGCAGCCGTCCCGGGAACTCGCCGCGCGCCGCCCCGACCTGGTCACACTGCACTCCGTGCCCCGGGCTCCGCATGCGGCGATGTGGAATGCCGATCCGGCCGGTTACGAAGAGGCCCTCAGGCGCTTCCTCACGCCCCTGATGTGAGGTGATGGGATGGAACGGCCCAGTTGGTGACCGGGCCGGAGGCCCTCCCGCACGCCCTCGATCCGGCTTCCGTTTGGGCTTTCGGGCCGTCAGAGGCAAGACTGCTCCCGTGACGTCCCGTACCCCGCGCGACTCCAGGCTGCGACTTGTCCGCCCGCGACCCCTTGCCACCGCCCGCAAGGCCGTGACCACCCGGCGCACCAGGCCGGCCCCCCGCCCACCCGAGGGCACACCGCCCCCTGCCGAACTGGCCCGTCAGGCCAGGGCCGTACTGGCCGACGCCGTGCGGATCGCCCACTGGGCCGCAGGCGGTGCGAGCCCCGGCGCCGCCCCGCTCGCCGCCCGGGCCCTCGAACGGGCCGCCGCGGCACTGGACGTGTCCCCGGCGCAGGTGCAGGCCGGCTGGGACCGCGCCAGGCTCGCCGGTCTGATCGAACTGCACGGCGACACCGCGCGCCCCGGCTGGCGGCTGCGTGCCTGGGACCGTGACGACTCCGCCGTGCTCCGCGGCTGGGTGGCGCTCTTCGACGCGTGGTCACTCGTCCACGCGGCACCCGAGGGCATAGAGGCCGGCGCGGTCGCCGA
This sequence comes from Streptomyces clavifer, assembly GCA_014651175.1. Classification (GTDB taxonomy): domain Bacteria; phylum Actinomycetota; class Actinomycetes; order Streptomycetales; family Streptomycetaceae; genus Streptomyces; species Streptomyces clavifer. The sequence continues at coordinate 18,506 of BMWJ01000022.1, forward strand.
GGCCGTCGAGGCCGTACCCCAGGTGCTCTCCCTGCTGCAGCTCTCGGCGGGGCCGGTCACCGTGCCCGCACTCCTCGACCTCCTCGGCCAGCGCGTCGCCGAACTCCACGAGGAGCGCTGCGAGGTGCCCTACGGGCCGCAGCCGCAGCCGGACCCCGGCCCCGCCGCGGGGCAGCCCGCGGACCTGAACGCGCTGCTGCTCGACTGGGCCCTGGAAGGCCTCGCCGCCGTCGGCGCGCTCACCCTCGGCGCCGGACACGCCACCCTCACGCCCCTGGGCAACTGGGCGGTGTGGGTCAAGCTGGAACAGATCTGCGTCGCGGCCCAGAGCCCGGCGGGAAACATCGAGCAGTCCGCCGCCGACATGCTGCTCGGCTGCGCACGTCTCACCCCGGGGCCGGCCCGCGCCGAATACCGGGCCTGGATCGCCGCCCGGACCGTCGGCAGCGCCGTGGCCGAGCTGCTGGTCGTGGCCCGCGGCCAGGACGCCCTGCTGCGCGGCCTCGCGTTCGAGGCGCTGCGCGTAGTCGGCGCCCCCGCCGAACCGGTGGTGCGCTCCGTCGTCACCGAACCGCCCCTGCGCCCGTACGCGCTGCTCTGGCTCGCCGAGTACGAGGGCGCCGACCCGGACGACGCGCAGGACGTCCTCAGCCGCGAGGAAGCCACCTGGCTCTGGGTCGACACCGCCGCGGCCGTGGCCGACCACGGTGAGACGGGGCTGCTGGTGCGCCACCTCGACTCCGCCGTCCAGGGCACGGTCCCCGCGCTGCTCGACGAGGTCAGAGCCATCGGGCACCCGCGCACCGTCCAGGTGCTGGTGGCCCTGGCCGCGGCCCACCCGGACCCGGCCCTCGCCAAGGCCGTGCGCCGTGCGGCCTTCCAGGTGCACACCGGCGGCGAGTAGTCCCGGAACGAGGCGCTCCGGGGGAGGCGGTCAGCCCGCGGCCCCCGGGGCGTACGTCCCGAAGCTCCAGACGTTGCCCTCCGCGTCCCGTGCCATGAAGTCGCGCGAGCCGTAGTCCTGGTCGGTGGGCGGCATCAGGATCTCCACGCCGTGCTCCACCGCCCGCGCGTGGAGCACGTCCACGTCGTTCACGACCACGTAGACCCCCGAGGGCCCCGCGCCGGCCATCGCCCCGGCGAACACGCCCGCGCCCCCCTTGGAACCGAGCATCACCCTGCCGTTGCCGCAGGACAGCTCCGCGTGGAGCACGCTGCCGTCCTCGCCCTCGTACACCGCCTCCTCGGTGAACCCCAGGGCGCCGGTGAGCATGCTGATCGCCGCCCGCGCGTCGTCGTACAGAACTGTCGGAAAGATCGTCGGTGCACCGCCCGTGCCGACCATCGCGCACACCCTCTTCCTGTCCCGTCCGGTGGATCCATGGTGATCCGCGTCTCAGTGTTCCACCGGAGACAGGAGGCGCGCGTCCGGAGGTGTCCGGGCCGCCGGCGCCGTCGAGCCGCACCGGGCGCACAGCGCCATCTGCTGGGGCCGGGGAGCCTTATCCCGCCGACCTGTGCCGCATATCGGCCAGTTCGTCGCGGTGCGCCCCTTGTGTGTCGTAACGCTCCGTGGCGGTGACGGACCGGAGCACGCGGAAAAGCAGGTGGACACCGCCAGTAGAATGAGCCCCATGGCAATTCTCCTTGTGCATTAGACGGCGTCGAGTCGTGAGCCCGTAAGTCCCTCCGCCGTCCATACCGCCCTGGAGTTTTACCGTGATCACCGCTTCCGGCATCGAGCTGCGTGCCGGCGCCCGCATCCTCATCGAGTCCGCCTCCTTCCGTATCGCCAAGGGCGACCGCATCGGTCTGGTCGGCCGCAACGGCGCGGGCAAGACCACGCTCACCAAGTGCCTCGCGGGCGAGGGGACCCCGGCCGGCGGAACCATCACGCGTGGCGGCGAGGTCGGCTACCTTCCGCAGGACCCGCGCACCGGCGACCTCGATGTCCTGGCCCGCGACCGCATCCTCTCCGCCCGCGGGCTCGACGAGATCCTGCGCAAGATGCGGGAGAACGAGGAGCGGATGGCGAACGGCAAGGGCGCCACCCGTGAGAAGGCCATGAAGCGGTACGAGCGCCTGGAGACGGAGTTCCTCACCAAGGGCGGATACGCCGCCGAGGCCGAGGCCGCCACCATCGCCGCCGCGCTGAGCCTGCCCGACCGGGTGCTCGGCCAGCCGCTGCACACGCTCTCCGGTGGTCAGCGCCGTCGCGTCGAGCTCGCCCGCATCCTGTTCTCGGACGCCGACACCCTGCTCCTGGACGAGCCCACCAACCACCTGGACGCCGACTCGATCGTCTGGCTGCGCGACTACCTCAAGAGCTACCGCGGCGGCTTCATCGTGATCTCGCACGATGTCGAGCTCGTCGAGACCGTGGTCAACAAGGTGTTCTACCTCGACGCCAACCGTGCCCAGATCGACGTCTACAACATGGGCTGGAAGCTCTACCAGCAGCAGCGCGAGGCCGACGAGAAGCGCCGCAAGCGTGAGCGCCAGAACGCCGAGAAGAAGGCCGCGACCCTCAACGCGCAGGCCGACAAGATGCGCGCCAAGGCGACCAAGACCGTCGCCGCGCAGAACATGGCCAAGCGCGCCGACCGGCTGCTCTCGGGTCTGGAGGCCGTGCGCGTCTCGGACAAGGTCGCCAAGCTGCGCTTCCCCGACCCCTCCCCGTGCGGCAAGACCCCGCTGATGGCGGAGGGCCTGTCCAAGTCGTACGGCTCGCTCGAGATCTTCACCGATGTGGACCTCGCCATCGACAAGGGCTCCCGGGTCGTCATCCTCGGCCTCAACGGCGCGGGCAAGACCACCCTGCTCCGTCTCCTCGGTGGTGCCGAGAAGGCCGACACCGGCGAGATCATCCAGGGTCACGGTCTCAAGCTCGGCTACTACGCGCAGGAGCACGAGACGCTCGACCCGGAGCGCACGGTCCTGGAGAACATGCGCTCGGCGGCACCCGACCTCGACCTCGTCGCGGTCCGCAAGACGCTCGGTTCGTTCCTGTTCTCCGGGGACGACGTCGACAAGCCCGCCGGGGTGCTCTCCGGTGGTGAGAAGACCCGCCTCGCCCTGGCGACCCTGGTCGTGTCGTCCGCCAACGTGCTCCTGCTCGACGAGCCGACGAACAACCTGGACCCGGCCAGCCGCGAGGAGATCCTCGGGGCCCTGCGCACCTACAAGGGCGCCGTCGTCCTCGTCACCCACGACGAGGGCGCGGTCGAGGCGCTCCAGCCGGAGCGGATCATCCTGCTGCCCGACGGGGTCGAGGACCTCTGGGGTGCGGACTACCGGGACCTGGTGTCCCTCGCCTGATCCCGCGGCGGCGTCCTGAACCCTCCCGGCGCCGGGTGATCCACCGCGTATGGATCATTCGGCCCATGTGTGATCCATCATCTGGGTGAGCGTGTCTCGTACCCCGGCGCGGCGCCCGGCGGAGACCCGTCGTCCGCGCGGGTCCGGGGCTCTCCTTCCCGTACCGCGCTGACCTGGTGGTTCTCCCGGGTGACTGCCCGTTTCGACCCTTCGAGCCCTCCGAATGACAGATTCCGTTTGTGTCGAAGCGCTCCGGAGCGCCGAATCCTGTCGTACGGACCTTGCCGAATGGGTGGCCAGGAAGCCCGGTAGGGGTGATCATGAGAGTCCAGAGCGCACTTCCTTGAGGAGGCACGGGTGGCCGAGACTCTGAAGAAGGGCAGCCGGGTAACCGGCGCCGCGCGCGACAAGCTCGCGGCAGACCTGAAGAAGAAGTACGACTCCGGTGCGAGCATCCGGGCGCTGGCCGAGGAAACCGGCCGCTCCTACGGGTTCGTCCACCGGATGCTCAGTGAATCCGGGGTCACGCTGCGAGGACGCGGCGGGGCGACTCGGGGCAAGAAGGCCGCTTCGGCCTGACGGCGGGCAGCGGTCCGGGGCAGGCGTACGCCCGCCCCCGGGGCTCACCGGAACACCGGGTGGCCACCCGGCCGGCCTCAGGGTCGTCCGGGTGGTTACTGTTCAGTTCAGTTACTTGCCAGTAAGTGCTGACTGCACCCGATCCGGAGGCGTCCCATGACCTCGCTCGACTCTGTGCTCGACAAGGACGGCGTACGGCTCGTCGTCGATGACGCGGTTGCCACGGTGACACTCGCCAATCCGGCCAAGCGCAACGCTCAGTCTCCCGCTCTGTGGCGGGCGTTGGCGGAGGCCGGACGGGCACTGCCCGGCACCGTGCGGGTCGTCGTGCTGCGCGGCGAGGGCCAGTCCTTCTCCGCGGGTCTCGACCGGCAGGCGTTCACCCCCGAGGGCTTCGACGGTGAGCCGTCCTTCATCGACATGGCGCGCGGCCCGGAGACGGAGCTCGACGCGACCATCGCCGAGTACCAGGAAGCGTTCACCTGGTGGCGCCGCAACGACATCGTGTCGATCGCCGCCGTCCAGGGACACGCGATCGGGGCCGGTTTCCAGCTCGCCCTCGCGTGCGATCTGCGGATCGCCGCCGAGGACGTGCAGTTCGCCATGCGCGAGACCAGCCTCGGACTCGTCCCCGACCTCACGGGCACCCACCCCCTGGTGAACCTCGTGGGCTACGCCCGCGCTCTGGAGATCTGCGCCACCGGCCGCTACGTGCACGCCGAGGAGGCCGAGCGCACCGGTCTCGTCAACCTCGTGGTCCCCGCCGACCAGCTCGAAGGAGCGGCCCGCGACCTGGCCGCCGCACTGCTCGCCGCCCCGCGCGACGCGGTCGTCGAGACCAAGGCACTGCTCAGCGGTGCCGTCTCCCGTACGTACGAGGAGCAGCGCACCGCCGAGCGGGCCGCGCAGGGCCGCCGGCTGCGCGACCTCGCGGGCGTCACGGACTGACCCGTGGCGGGCCCTGCCCCGCCCCCCCCGTGGGCGGCGGGGCAGGGCCCGGTCCATGCCGGCCGTGACCAGGAACGCCGACGGCCACCGCTCGGACCGGGCGTCCCGCGTACGGGTCAGTCCCGGTCCACGACGAACGTGACCAGGACGGCCACCGTCGGGCTGCCGTCCACCGCGCCGGTCACCGCCTCGCGTACGGCCCGGGCCACATCGAGCGCCCGGTGGCTTCCGGCCGTCGCCAGCTCCACCCGGACATGCCCGGCGGCCATGTGCACCGGGCCGCCCAGCACCCGCGTCAGCGAGACGACCCCGGGCACTCCGGCGGCCGCCGCCCCGGCGACCCCGTCCGGCACTGCCTCACGCACCTCGGCCGGGGGCCGCCCGGGCCGCCCGGGCTCCTCGTCCAGCAGCTCCGTCACCCGGAGATTCACCTCGTCGACCACCAGACCGAGGCGTTCGGCCGCCACCGTCAGTGCCGAGCGCAGCGCGTCCGCGGTGGCGGGCAGGGGCCGCCGCGCGGTCGCGGCGAACCCCGCCTCGATCCGCAGTGGACCCGGTGGCAGCGCGCTCGGCGGCCCGGGAACCACCGGCTCCGGGGCCCCTTCCGCGTCGGCGGGGGCGATCCGCAGCGGTCCCAGCACCGCCCCGGAGCCCGCTGCGGCGTCCCGCAGCACCGCTGCCGCCGCCCGCTCCGCGATCCACGCACCGTCCGCGGCACCGCCCAAAGGGAGCAATCGGCCCAGACCGAGCCGTTGGCGTACCGCGGCGGTCCATCCCTCGGCCCGGTCCGGGCCGTCAGCCTTCGTCATCACCCCAGCCTGCCGTATCCACGGCGCGTGGCGGGGCAAGCGCACTTACTGTGGGCCACGGAAGTTCAACCCGCCCCGAAGGGAAGAGCGGCGATGACGGAGAGCTCACAGCGGAACCGGCCCGACAACCCCGGCGGTGTGCCCGGCGGGGACGACGGCAGGCAGAGTCAGTTCAGCAAGCGCGGCGGGGGAGACCCCGCGACCCGCGGCCGCACCACCATCGCCGACGGCGTGGTCGAGAAGATCGCCGGAATGGCGGCACGGGACGTCGTCGGTGTCCACGCGATGGGCAGCGGTATCTCCCGGACCTTCGGGGCCGTCCGCGACCGCGTTCCCGGTGGCAACAAGTCCGTGTCCCGCGGCGTCAAGGCGGAGGTCGGCGAATCGCAGGCCGCCCTCGACCTGGAGATCGTCGTCGACTACGGCGTGGCGATCAGCGAGGTGGCCCGCGACGTGCGCGAGAACGTCATCGCGGCGGTCGAGCGCATGACCGGGCTGGAAGTCGTCGAGGTCAACATCGCCGTGAGCGACGTCAAGCTGCCCGACGAGGAGGACGACGAGGACGAGTCCGGGGCACGCGTCCAGTAGACCTCTCACCCGAGGCAGTTGAGGAGCACACACGATGAGCATGGCTGTGGTCGGCCTGATGGCCGGCATGGCGCTCGGTTTCGCCGGATACTTCGGCGGCTTCGGGGCCTTTCTGCTGGTCGCCGCACTGGGTGCGGTCGGCTTCGTCGCCGGCCGGTTCCTGGACGGAGACCTGGAACCCGGCGACTTCTTCCGGAGTCGCGAGCGCGGCGACCGGCGCCCGTGACCACGGTGACGGACCGCGTCGCGGCCGCGGAGCGCGGGGAGACCCGTATCGCCGACCGGGTCGTCGCGAAGATCGCCGCGCAGGCGGCGAAGGAAGCGGTCGACGAACGGCCCAAGGCGGGTGCCGCGCCACGTGCCACGGTCACCGTCCACCGGGACACCGCCCGGGTCAGGGTCAGTCTGGAGCTCGGCTACCCCTGCGACATCGGCCGGCAGTGCCGGGCGGTGCGCCGACGTGTCACCGAGCGGGTGGAAGCACTGGCGGGAATGGAGGTGCCCGAAGTGGCGGTGCAGGTCGAGCGGTTGCACCCCGCGGAAGCGGGCTCCGCACCGAGGGGAGCATCCGGTGAGTGAGCCCCACGACCCGCGGGACAGCACACAGCGCCTGCCCGCGGCCGAGCCCGCGCCGGCCGGCGACGTACGCACGAGGGACGCGTCCGCATCGGGCTCGTCCCCCCGACCCGGTCCCGTGAAGCCGCCCGGCGGCCGGGCGGGCCGTTTCTGGTCCGGGCGCCGCGTTCCCGCCGCACTCGTGGCCCTGGTGGTCCTCGGCGGCGCCGGGCTCCTCCTGTACGACGTGGCGGCCGTGCGGGCCGACCACCCGGCCATGGAGTGGCGGCGCTCGCTCGCCGACGACCTGGCGAGCCGTCACCTCGACGACGTGTGGGTGCTCGCCGGCTCCGCGGCTGCGGCGGCCATCGGCCTCTGGCTGCTCCTCCTGGCCCTCACCCCCGGCCTCCGCGCGGTGCTGCCGATGCGGCGCGAGCACGCGGGTGTCCGGGCCGGACTCGACCGGACCGCCGCCGCCCTGGTCCTGCGCGACCGGGCCGTGGAGGTGGCCGGTGTGCAGTCCGTGCGGGTGAAGACGGGACGTCGCAAGGCAACCGTGCGGGCCGTCTCGCACTTCCGTGAACTCGACGACGTCCGGGCGGACCTGGCCACCGCGCTGGGAACGGGCATCGAGGAGCTCGGGCTGGCGAAACCGCCCGGCCTGTCCGTGCACGTCCGCCGTCCGGCGAAGAAGGGGTGAGCCGCGTGATCGGCACCGTCAACCGGGTACTGCTCGGCCTGGCAGGACTGATTCTCCTCGTCGTGGGCGGTGCGGTCCTGGCGACGGGGCTCGGCCTGTCCGTACCCTCCTGGTGGCCCTTCGACGGCAAGGGCGACGTGCTGCTCAGCAGGTCCGACCGGTACCGGTGGCGGGACGAGGGCTGGTGGTGGCCCACCGTCATCGCGGTCCTGGCCGTCCTGGTGCTCCTCGCCCTGTGGTGGCTCCTCGCCCAATTGCGCCGTGCACGCCTGGCCGAGGTGCTGATCGACAGCGGTGACGGCGAAGGTGCGCTGCTGCGGGGCAGGGCGCTGGAGAGCGCGCTCGGGAGCGAGGCCGGAAACCTGGACGGCGTGTCCGGGGCCAAGGTCGGACTGACCGGCCGGCGCACCGCCCCGCAGGCCCGGATCCGGCTGCTGATGGAGCCGCACGCGGCCCCGCGGCAGGCGCTGCGGGGCCTCACCGACGAGGCCCTGGCCCACGCGCGGACCTCGGCGGGTCTGGACGAGCTGCCGGCCGAGGTCCGGCTGAAGGCGGTCAAGCACCGTGCGGAGCGGGTGAGCTGAGGACCCGCCCGTGCGGGCGCCGGGCCGGCTCACGGACCGTGCCGGGCGGCGCCGTCGAGCGGGACGCTCAGAAGCCGTGCCGGGCGCCGCCGTCGACCGGAACCATGATGCCCGTCAGGTAGGACGCGGCGGGGGAGAGCAGGAAGGCCGAGGTCTTCCCGAACTCCTCCGGGGTGCCGTAGCGGCGCAGCGGGATGCCCGCCTCGTTGGCCGCACGGGACGCGTCCGCGTCCCCCGAGAGGGCGTCGAGCTCGCGCACCCGGTCGGTGTCGATGCGGGACGGCAGTACGCCGACGACCCGGATGCCGCGTGGTCCCAGCTCGTCGGCGAGGGACTTCGCGAAGCCGGCGAGGCCGGGGCGCAGTCCGTTGGAGACGGTCAGCCCGGCGATCGGCTCGTACACCGAGCCCGACAGGACGAACCCGATGACACCGCCCTCGCCCAGCGCGGCGGCTGCGGTCCGGGCCAGCCGTACGGCGCCGAGGAACACCGATTCGAAGGCCGACCGCCACTGCTCGTCCGTGTTGTCGGCCACGAACCCGGGGGCGGGGCCGCCGACGCTGATGAGGATGCCGTCCAGCCTGCCGAAGCGTTCCTTCGCGGTGTCCACCAGCCGCTGTGCTGCCGCCGGGTCGGCGTTGTCGGCGACGAGGCCGACCGCGTCCGGGCCCAGTTCGGCGGCGGCCGCGGTGACCGCCTTCTCGTCCCGGCCGGAAATGATCACCTTCGCGCCGTCCGCGGCGAGTGCGTGCGCGGTGGCGTTGCCCAGTCCGCGGGTGGCACCGGTGACGACGTACACGCGGTCCTTCAGTCCAAGATCCATGGTCCTATCCTGCCGCGTCCTCCCCGGCGAGGTCGACCGCGCTGTTCACCAGACCGATGTGGCTGAACGCCTGCGGGTAGTTGCCGAGCTGGCGCCGGGCCACCGTGTCGTACTCCTCGGCCAGCAGTCCCACGTCGTTGCGCAGCTCCAGCAGCCGCTCGAAGAGCTCTTCCGCCTCGTCCTCGCGGCCCGTCCGCAGCAGCGCGTCGACCAGCCAGAACGAACAGGCGATGAACGCCCCCTCGTCGCCCGGCAGGCCGTCCACCGGCGCCCCCTCCGTGCTGTAGCGGCGGATCAGGCCGTCGCGGGCGAGCCCGCTCCGTACCGCGTCGACGGTGCCGGTGACCCGCGGGTCGTCCGGCGGCAGGAAGCCGGTCCGCACGATGAGCAGCGTCGAGGCGTCCAGCTCCTGGGACCCGTAGTACTGGGTGAAGGTATTGCGCACCGGGTCGTAGCCCTTCTCGCAGACCTCCGCGTGCACGGCGTCCCGCATGGCCCGCCAGCGGTCGGCGTCGCCGGGCAGCTCAGGGTCCTCCTCCAGGCTGCGGACCGCGCGGTCCGCAGCGACCCACGCCATGATCTTGGAGTGGACGAAGTGGCGGCGCTGCCCGCGGATCTCCCACAGGCCCTCGTCCGGCTCGCGCCAGGTGGATTCCAGGAAGCCGAGCAGGCTGAGCTGGAGGTTCCAGGCGTGCGGCTTGTTGCCGAGCCCGGCCTGGCGGGCCACCCTGAGCGAGTCGATGACCTCGCCGTACACGTCGAGCTGCCGCTGACGCACCGCCGCGTTGCCCGTGCGGACCGGCCGGGACTGCTCGTAGCCGCTCAGCCACGGCAGTTCCGTCTCGGGAAGTCTGCGCTCGCCCGCGAGCCCGTACATGATCTGCAGGTCCGCCGGATCCCCGGCGACGGCCCGGAGCAGCCAGTCCCGCCAGGCCACCGCCTCCTCCAGATAGCCGGCCGAGATCATGGCGCCGAGTGTGAGGGTCGAGTCCCGCAGCCAGCAGTAGCGGTAGTCCCAGTTCCGTACGCCCCCGATCTCCTCGGGCAGCGAGGTGGTCAGGGCCGCGACGATGCCTCCGGTGGGGGCGTAGGTGAGTGCCTTCAGGGTGATCAGGGAGCGGAGCACCGCGTCCCGGTGCCTGCCCCGGTACGTGCACTTCGCCGACCACTCGGCCCAGTCCTCAAGGGTGTGTTCGAGTGCCTTGTACGGATCGATCAGCTTCGGGCGCGGGGAGTGCGAGGGGTGCCAGGTGAGGACGAACGCCACCTTCTCGCCCGCGGCGACCGTGAAGGAGGAGCAGGTGCTGAACTGCTGGCCCCACGTCTTGACGGGCGGCTCGCTGCGGAGCCAGACGGAGTCGGGGCCCGCGACGGCCACCCGGTGGCCGTGGGAACGGCGCATCCACGGCACGACGGAGCCGAAGTCGAAGCGCAGGCGCAGGACGGAGCTCATGTCGACGCTGCCGCTGACGCCCTCGATGATCCGCATGACGTCGGGCGCCTTGTCGCGCTGCGGCATGAAGTCGATGACCTTGACGGTCCCGGTCCGGGTCTCCCAGAAGGTCTCCAGGACCAGGGAGTCGCCCACGTAGGCGCGCCGGGTGCAGGTGTCCGTGCCGTTCGCGCCCCGGGGAGCGATGCGCCAGTGGCCGTTGTCCTCGTTGCCGAGCAGGGCCGCGAAGCAGGCTCCGGAGTCGAAGCGCGGCAGGCAGAGCCAGTCGACAGAACCGTTCCTGCCGACCAGGGCGGCGGTCTGCAGATCACCGATGAGGGCGTAGTCCTCGATGCGTGGGGTCACGCTCAGGCGTCTTCCCGAACCAGGGCGCCGTTAAGCAGCGAGACCTGGTGGAACACGCGGATGTGACGCGTCAGGCGGTCGCGGGCTCCGGCTGTTCCGCCGTCTCGGCGTCCTTCGCGGCCTGCTCGAGGTCGTGCTTCTCGCGGCGGACGAGAATGACCCAGCCGACGGGGACCCCGGCGGCGAAGAGCCACCACTGCACGGCGTACGCCATGTGGGAGCCGATGGAGCTGTCGTCGGGGGCCGCGATCGTCTCGGGGCTGCCGTCGGCCGGCTGGGGGCCGGTCAGTTCGAGATAGCCGCCCAGGACCGGACGGCCGAGCAGCTGCGACTGCTGGGAGCTGTTGATCAGCATGACCTGGCGGTCCGGCAGGCCTTCCAGGTCCTTGATGCCGCTGGCGCCCGTGGTCTCGTCGGCCTTGAGCCGGCCGGTGACGGTGGTCTCGCCCCCGGGCGGGGCCGGGACCTTCGGGAAGCTCATCTGGTCGGCGGCGGCCGGGATCCAGCCGCGGTTGACCAGGACCGTGCCACCGCCCTTGAGGTTCAGCGGGGTCAGGACGAGCACGCCGATGCTCTCGTCCCGTGAGGTACGGCGCCGTACGACCACCTCGTGCGTGGTGTCGAACGTGCCCGTGGCCGTCACCGCCCGCCAGTAGTCCGAGCGGGGGACCGTGTGGCCCGGCGAGGTCAGGCGGGTCACGGGGACCGGTTCGGCCTCGAGGTTCTTCGTGATCAGTGCGTTCTGCGCGACCCGGTGCTGATGCCGGTGCAGTTGCCAGAAGCCGAGCTCGACCATCGTGGGAATCAGGACGAGGACGAGGAGGGTGAGGATCACCCACTGCCGGGTCAACAGGAAGCGGTACACCCCATGACCGTACAACCGGGGTCATGGGGTGCGGCACGGAGGGGTCCCCGTGGGTCCGGGCTCGGCCCGTCACACTTTGTCCACGATGCCCGCCCTCCCCTCGGCGCGGGCGCAGTGGCCGCCGCAGTACCAGTGGCCTTCGACCTCGACGCCCTGGCCGATGACCTGGACCCGGCAGTGCTCACAGATGGGCGCCATGCGGTGAATGGCGCAGGAGAAGCAGTCGAAGACGTGCACCGCGCCCTGCGCGTGCACTTCGAAGGACATCCCGTAGTCGTTTCCGCAAACCTCACAACGTGCCATGCGCCACAGGGTGGGACGCCGGGCGGCGGCGGGCGAGCGGATGCCGGGCGAGTCGCCCCCGGTTCACTCCGATGACGGTGACGACGGGGGTGACGATGACGGTGGCGGGAGGGCGAGGGTGCCGGTGGCGACGGGGCGCGCGAGTCCGGCGGTCAGGAGGACTGCGGCGGGACGGAGGCCGCGCGGGCCGGAGCCACGTCCCTCAGCAGATGGGTGAAGGCGCTCTCCTCCAGGATCGGCGTGCCGAACGACTTCGCCTTCACCGTCTTCGAGGTCGCCGCGTCCGGATCGTTGGTGACGAGCAGGCTCGTCAGCCGGGAGACACTGGTCGCCACGTGCAGGCCGGCCTCCACCGCGCGGTCCTCGAGGAGCTCGCGGTCGACCGAGGTGTCCCCGGAGAACGCCACCCGCATGCCCTGCATGAGCGGTTTGCCCGACTCGTACCGACCCGGATTCGGATACGGGCAGGCCGGGCGCTTGCGTGAGGGGCGCCAGCTGTTCTGGCCGTGCGAGGGCTGGTGGCCGACGCGCGGGGCGACCGGCGAGTCGTACCACTCGGTCAGCGGACGGCACTCCAGCAACGGCAGGCGCATCCCGTCCCGGGCCGCCGCGTGCAGACTCGGCCGGAACGCCTCGGCCAGCACCCGCGCGTCGTCCAGCGCGTGGTGGGCGTGCTGCTGCACCACACCGAAGTGCGCGGCCAGCGACGCCAGCTTGTGGTTGGGCAGCGGGAGCCCGAGCTCCTTGGAGAGCGCGATGGTGCACAGCCGCTGCTCGACGGGCGCGGTGACCGCCGCTCGCGCGTACTCCCGGGCGAGCATCGACCAGTCGAACGCGGCGTTGTGCGCGACGAGCACCCGTCCGGCGAGACGCTCGGACAACTGCTCGGCGACCTCCGGGAAGAGCGGCGCGCCCTCCAGGACGTCGCTGGTCAGTCCATGGATCCAGACCGGCCCGGGATCCCGCTCGGGATTGACCAGCGTGTACCAGTGGTCCTCCACGTCGCCCCGCGCGTCCAGGCGGTAGACGGCAGCGGACACTATCCGGTCGTCGCGGGCGAGTCCGGTGGTCTCCACGTCGACGACCGCGTACCCCTTGGGGTAGGCGGCCGGCCACGGCGTTGCGGTCTGACGGTCGTCGAGCATGGTCACAGAGAATACGGGCCGCGACTGACAGCTCCCTATTCGGGAGGTTCCGGGCCCCGAACCCGTGGAGGGGTCCGCACAGTTGGCCGCGGTCGCGGCCGGGCGGTTCGGGATGCGTCCGGAGCGGGTGCGGTGAGACGCTCCCGTGGTGACGGAGACACAGGCGCAGACCCACGACGAACCCCACGAGGGCGGTCTCGGCACCCGGCTCAACTGGCTGCGGGCGGCGGTCCTCGGGGCCAACGACGGCATCGTCTCCACCGCGGGCCTCGTCGTCGGCGTCGCGGGCGCCACCGGCGACCGGAGCACCCTGCTCACGGCGGGCCTGGCCGGGCTGCTCGCGGGGTCCATGTCGATGGCGGCCGGTGAGTACGTGTCGGTGTCCACCCAGCGGGATTCGGAGAAGGCCGCGCTGGCGACGGAGAGGCGCGAGCTGGAGGAGACCCCGGAGGCCGAACTCGCCGAACTGGCGGGGATGCTGGAGGAGAAGGGGCTCAGTGGCGAGGTCGCCCGTGAGGCCGCCGTGCAGCTCACCGAGCGCGACGCGCTGCGCGCCCACGCCGAGGTCGAGCTGGGCATCGACCCCGACGAGCTGACCAACCCGTGGCACGCGGCCGGCGCGAGCTTCCTGGCGTTCACGGTGGGCGCGCTGCTGCCACTGCTGGCCATCGTGCTGCCCCCGGTCCCGCTGCGGCTGCCCGTCACGGTGGTGGCGGTGCTCGCGGCCCTGGCGGTCACCGGCTGGTGGAGCGCGAGACTGGGCGCGGCGGCGGCGGGACGGGCGGTGCTCCGGAACATGGCCGGGGGAGCGGTGGCCATGGCGGTGACGTACGGGGCGGGGGCGCTGCTGGGGGCCGCGGGGGTGTGAGGGCGCGGCCCCGGACCTCCGACGGCCGCCCCGGACCTCCGTCAGCCTTCCCGGACCTCCGTCGGTCGCCCGGACCTCCGACGGCCGCGACGGTGGCCCCGGTGACCGTGCCGGCCGGTCGCATCGGCGCAACACCCTTGCCCGGCCGCTGCGTTTCCCCCTGGGCGGCGCGCGTGCGGGAACCCCGGGGCGGCCCCGTTGGCAGAAGGTGCCAAAGACTGTTGACAGCACGTCTCGCATACTTGTCGGTAACAACGTCTGGTCACGGCCCGCCCGCGGCCCTACGGTGCTCGCATGGAGCCGAACCTGCCCGATGTCGTGCTGTGGTCGATCCCCGCCTTCGTGCTGCTCACCGTCCTCGAGATGGTGGTCCACCGCATCCACCCGGACGACGACGCCGCCGGGTACGACGCGAAGGACGCCGCCACCAGCGTCACCATGGGGCTCGGCAGCCTGGCCTTCGACCTGCTGTGGAAGATACCCGTCGTCGCGATCTACACGGCGGTCTACGAACTCACCCCGCTGCGCGTCCCCGTCCTGTGGTGGACGGTCCTGCTGATGCTGCTCGCCCAGGACTTCCTCTACTACTGGTCCCACCGGGGCCACCACGTCGTCCGGATCCTCTGGGCCTGCCACGTGGTCCACCACTCCAGCCGGAAGTTCAACCTCACCACCGCGCTGCGCCAGCCCTGGACCTCGCTGACCGTCTGGCCGTTCTACGTCCCGCTCATCGCCTGCGGGGTCCATCCCGCCGCGCTCGCGTTCTGCTCCTCGGCGAACCTCGTCTACCAGTTCTGGGTGCACACCGAACGGATCGACAAACTGCCCCGGCCCTTCGAGTACGTACTCAACACCCCGTCGCACCACCGGGTGCACCACGCCTCCCAGGGCGGCTACCTGGACCGGAACTTCGGCGGGATCCTGATCGTCTGGGACCGGCTGTTCGGGTCCTTCACCGCCGAGACCGAGCGGCCCGTCTTCGGCCTCACCAAGAACATCGCCTCCCACAACCCGCTCCGCGTCGCGACCCACGAGTACGCCGCCATCGCCCGTGACGTCCGGGCGGCGGCCACCTGGGGCGAGAGGGCGGGCCGGGTCTTCCGCGGTCCGGGCTGGCAGCCCGCGGACCGGGCCGCCGGGAGTGCGCCCGTACCGCCCCGCGCCACGGCCGAGCACGCCGGATGAGCCCCCGCACCGGTGGGGCGCCGAGGCTCGTCCGCCCCCTGCTCGTCGTCTTCCTCGCCGCCTCCGCCCTCCACCTGGCAGGGCTCCTGGGCGGCGTCGACACCGCCCACCTCGTGACCAAACCGCTGCTCATGCCGCTGCTCGCGGCCTACGCCGTCGCCCGGGGAGGCCCCCGGCTGCTCACCGCCGCGCTGCTCTTCGGCTGGGGCGGGGACGTGCTGCTGATGCCCGGCGCGGACGCGGCCTTCCTCGCCGGGATGGGCTCCTTCGCGGTGGGTCACGTCTGCTACCTCCGGCTCTTCGGACGGGGCCGCGTCTCCCTGCCGGCCGGACTCGCGTACGCGGTCCTCCTCGTGACCTTCGTCGTGCTCCTGTGGCCCGGTCTGCCCGGCGAGCTGCGGATCCCGCTGGCCGGCTACAGCCTGCTCCTCACCGCGATGGCCTGGCGGTCCGGCGCCCTCGGCCGGTACGCGGCACTCGGCGGCGCACTCTTCCTGCTCTCCGACGCGCTCATCGCGACCGGGATCGCCAACTGGCCCCAGCCGCCCGCCCACGACTTCTGGATCATGCTGACCTACCTGGCCGCGCAGTACCTGCTCACCCGGGGGGCGCTCGGACATCACAGGAATTCCACCGGCGCCGCCCCCGGGGCGTACGGTGAGAGGAGTATCAGAATCTGAGACGAGCGAGGACCCCCACGCATGCGCGCCACCGTGATCCACGCCCCCCACGACATACGTGTGGAAGAGGTGCCCGACCCGGCGATCCAGCAGCCCACCGACGTGGTGCTGAGGGTTCTGCGGGCCTGCATCTGCGGCAGTGACCTCTGGGCCTACCGCGGTGAATCGGCCCGGAAGCCCGGCCAGCGCATCGGCCACGAGTTCCTCGGCGTCGTGGAGGAGGCCGGCCCCGGGGTCAACGGCTTCGCCGTCGGCGACCTCGTCGTCGCCCCGTTCGTCTGGTCCGACGGCACCTGCACCTACTGCGCCGAAGGCCTCACCACCTCCTGCACGCAGGGCGGCTTCTGGGGCTCCGTCGGATCCGACGGCGGCCAGGGCGAGGCCGTCAGGGTCCCGTTCGCCGACGGAACCCTCGTCAAGCTCCCGGCCGCGGCCGCTTCCGACGACCGGCTGCTCACCGCGCTCCTGGCGCTCTCCGACGTCCTGGGCACCGGACACCACGCCGCTCTCGGCGCCGGGGTGAAGCCGGGCAGCACCGTCGCCGTCGTCGGCGACGGCGCCGTCGGCCTGTGCGGCGTGATGGCCGCCAAGCGGCTCGGCGCCGAGCGGATCATCGCGCTGGGCCGCCACCGGTCCCGTACCGACATCGCCCTCGCGTTCGGCGCCACCGACATCGTCGCCGAACGCGGCGAGGCCGCCCTCGCCGCCGTACGGGAACTGACCCGGGGCGAAGGCGCCCACGGGGTGATCGAGGCCGTCGGCACCGAGCAGTCCATGCGTACGGCCATCGACATCGTCCGCGACGGCGGCTCCATCGGATACGTCGGCGTCCCGCACGGCAGCGCCACCGGGCTCGACCTCGACGCCATGTTCGACCGGAACATCGCGCTGCGCGGCGGCGTCGCCCCGGTGCGCACGTACATCCCGGAGCTGCTCCCCGACGTTCTGGACGGCACGCTCGACCCGTCGCCCGTCTTCGACCTCGCGGTCGGTCTCGACCAGGTGCCCGGCGGCTACAAGGCGATGGACGAGCGCACGGCGCTGAAGGTCATCATCACGCCGTAGGCGGCGCACGGAGAGCGGGGGCCGGGGAACACTCTCCCCGGCCCCCGCTCTCCGTGCGGCGGGTGTTACCTGCGGACCGCGTCCAGCGCGTCCACGACACCGGCTCCGTAGAAGCCGTTGTACTGCTTGCCGCCCTCGCAGACCGCGTCGACGGTGCCGTCACCGTTGATGTCGTACGGCGCGCCGCACGCGGTGGCGTCGGCCTGGTGCGTCAGCAGGGCCTTCACCGTGCGCGCCGAGGCGTGCGGGTGGGTCGACTTGATCAGGGCCGCGACTCCCGCGACGTGCGGGGAGGCCATCGACGTGCCGGCCTTGTAGCCGAATCCGCCGCCGGGCAGCGTGGACAGGATCAGTCCGCTGGTGGCAGGCGCGTCGGGCGTCTGGTAGATCGTCGAGTCGCCGCCCGGGGCGGTCACGTCGATGACACCGAGGCCGTAGTTGGAGTAGGAGGACTTGAGGCCCTTCGCTCCGGTCGCGGAGACCGTCACGACGCCCGGGAGCTGCGCCGGGATGTCGGGGCAGAGACTCGGGTCGACGGTCCGGGTGACCGGGTCGGTGTCGTTCGGGCTGCTCGCGTCGTCGATGGCGTCGGACGCCAGGTCGAACCGGGAGTTGCCGGCGGCCGCCACGTTGACGGTGCCCCGGCTCTCCGCGTAACGGGTCGCGCGGGTGATCGCGTCGACCAGGGCGCCCTGGTCGGGATCGTTCTTGCAGTTGAACATCCACGGGTCGGTGTAATAGCTGTTGTTCGTCACGTCGACACCGTGGTCCGCCGCCCACATGAAGCCGCAGACGACGGCCTCCGTGTAGAACCAGCCGCCCGGCGTGGACACCTTGATGCCGGACACCTTCACGCCCGGCGCGACACCGGTGACACCCACGCCGTTCTTGGCCGCGGCTATGGTGCCCGCGACGTGCGTGCCGTGGTCGCTCTCACCGGCGGCCGGGCGCCAGGCGCCGTCCGTGGTGTCCGGCGCGCCGGACACACAGTTCACCGACGCCGCACGGTCGAAGTTCGGCGCCAGGTCCGGGTGCGTGTCGTCGACACCCGTGTCGATGACGGCGACGGTGACCTTGCTGCTGCCCAGCGACTTCTGGTGGGCCTTGTCCGCCTTGATGGCGGGCAGGTCCCACTGCAGGGGCTCCAGCGGGTCCTGGCCCGCCACCGCGTCCGCCGCGGCGGAGCGTGCCGCCTCGGCGGTGAGCGGCTGCTCGACCCCGATGTCCTTCGTGGCCTGCGGGAGGATCGGGCTGGTGCGCGTGGATCCGGCCGACTGGACGCCCTTGGCCTTGCGGATCGCCGGGCCGAAGTCCGGGTTCTGCGAGTGGACGACGATGACGCCGATCTTGTCGTACGACGTCACGACGGTGCCGCCGGCCTTGGCTATCGCCTTCTTCACCTGCTTGACGGAGCCGTGACCGGCCCGGGTGTTCACGACATACGACAGCTTCGGGCCGTCGGCCGACACCGCCGCGGCCGGCTCGTCCGCCGGAGCGGCCGTCGCGGTTCCCGGGAGGAAGGCGAGCGACGCCGTGAGCGCCAGTCCGACGGGCAGCGCGAGTGCGCGTGTCCGTCCGGATGCCAGATGAGCCATGGGTTCTCCACATCATCCGTGCCTGTCGACCGGACACACGCCGTGTCCGGTCGGGTACATGACGAGTGAAGCTATCGCTGATCTTCCCGGTGCATCAACAAATACGGGCAAGTGAGTTCGAGGTGTGACCTCCAGGGACGCGTTCGCGGACGCCGTTTCGAGAACGGCGAACCTGCGGTGAACCGCTTCGCCGTGCTCTCCGTGCCGTTGTCAGGGAGTCGCACACCCGCCCCCACCGAGCAGAGGACTCCCCGTGAAATCCACCGCCCCGACCACCGCACCCGCGTCGCGAGGAGATTCCGTGGCTACCGATGCACCGCAGCCCCCGGGCCGTACGGACGACAGTCCCGTCCAGCCCACGACCGAGGCGTTCATCGAGGCGCAGAACAGTGCGGAATTCGCCGAGCTGCGCCGCTCCTACCGCTCCTTCGCCTTCCCGCTGACCCTCGGCTTCATCGCCTGGTACCTGCTGTACGTGCTGCTGTCCAGCTACGCCGGCGACTTCATGGGCACCGTCGTCGTCGCCCACTTCAACGTGGCGTTCGTGTTCGGCCTCGCCCAGTTCGCCACCACGTTCCTCATCGCCTGGCTCTACTCGCGCCACGCCTCGACGAAGCTCGACCCCAAGGCGGAGGCCATCAAGTCCCGTATGGAGGCCGACGCATGAGCGCCGTGTACCACTCGCACCCCGTGATCCAGCTCGCCGCCTCGTCCACCTCGGAGCACCGGCCGCTGATCATCAGCCTCTTCGCGGTCTTCGTCGCCGCGACCCTCGCCATCACCGTGTGGGCCGGCCGGCAGACCAAGAGCGCCTCCGACTTCTACGCGGGCGGGCGCCAGTTCACCGCCTTCCAGAACGGCCTCGCCGTCTCCGGCGACTACATGTCGGCGGCATCCTTCCTCGGCATCGCCGGCGCCATCGCGCTCTTCGGCTACGACGGCTTCCTCTACTCCATCGGATTCCTCGTCGCCTGGCTCGTCGCCCTGCTGCTCGTCGCGGAACCGCTGCGCAACTCCGGCCGCTACACCATGGGCGACGTCCTCGCCTACCGGATGAGGCAGCGCCCCGTCCGGACCGCCGCGGGCGTCTCCACCATCGTCGTGTCGATCTTCTACCTGCTGGCGCAGATGGCGGGTGCGGGCGTCCTCGTCTCGCTGCTGCTCGGCATCACCAGCGACGCGGGCAAGATCCTCATCGTGGCGCTCGTCGGCGTCCTGATGATCGTCTACGTCACCATCGGCGGGATGAAGGGCACCACCTGGGTGCAGATGGTCAAGGCCGTGCTGCTCATCGCGGGCGCCCTGCTGATGACGGTCATGGTGCTGTGGAAGTTCGACTTCAACGTCTCCGACCTGCTGGGCACCGCCGCCGAGAAGAGCGGCCACGGCGCCGCGTTCCTGGAGCCGGGCCTCAAGTACGGCGCCACCGACATCTCGAAGCTGGACTTCATCTCCCTCGGCATCGCGCTCGTCCTCGGCACCGCCGGCCTGCCGCACATCCTGATCCGCTTCTACACCGTGCCGACCTCCAAGGCCGCCCGTAAGTCCGTCAACTGGGCCATCGGCATCATCGGCGCCTTCTACCTCATGACGATCGCCCTCGGCTTCGGCGCCGCGGCCCTGATCGGCCCGGAGGAGATCAAGGCGAAGAACCCGGCAGGCAACGCGGCGGCACCGCAGCTGGCGGAGTACCTCGGCGGGGTCGGCACCACGGGCGGCGCGATCATGCTCGCCGTGATCTCGGCCGTCGCCTTCGCCACGATCCTCGCCGTCGTCGCGGGCCTCACCCTCGCCTCCTCGTCCTCCTTCGCCCACGACATCTACGCCAACGTCATCCGCAAGGGGAAGGCCACGGAGAAGGAGGAGATGCGGGCCGCGAAGTGGGCCACCGTCGCCATCGGCGTCGTCTCCATCGCGCTCGGCGCGATGGCACGCGACCTCAACGTGGCGGGCCTCGTCGCCCTGGCCTTCGCCGTCGCCGCGTCGGCCAACCTGCCGACCATCCTCTACAGCCTCTTCTGGAAGCGCTTCACCACCCAGGGCGCCCTGTGGTCCATCTACGGCGGCCTCTTCTCGTCCGTCTTCCTGGTGCTGTTCTCCCCGGTCGTCTCCGGTAAGGCCAGCTCGATGTTCCCGGACGTCGACTTCGCCTGGTTCCCGCTGGAGAACCCGGGCCTCATCTCCATCCCGCTGGGCTTCCTGCTCGGCTGGATCGGCTCGGTCGTCTCCAAGGAGGAGCCCGACGCCGCCAAGTACGCCGAGCTCGAGGTCAAGTCGCTCACCGGCACCGGAGCCCACTGACCCACCCGCCGCACCGCACACGGGGCCCCGTCGTAGAGACCTACGACGGGGTCCCGTCGCACCTCGTGCCAAACGGGCATCCGCGATGTCACCCGTCTCGCGTAGTCTCGTACACGTCAGACCGCAACCGCGGACACCACCGGCGGAGGGGGCCCACAGTGCTCACGGACACCTACGGCCGGGTCGCCACCGACCTGCGTGTTTCACTGACCGACAAGTGCAATCTGCGCTGCACCTACTGCATGCCCGAAGAAGGCCTGCAGTGGCTCGCCAAGCCCGATCTCCTGAGCGACGACGAGATCGTCAGGCTCGTCCGTATCGCCGTCACCGACCTCGGCGTGACCGAAGTCCGCTTCACCGGCGGAGAGCCGCTGCTGCGCCCCGGGCTCGTCTCCATCGTCGAGCGGTGCGCCGCCCTGGAGCCCCGCCCCAGGATGTCGCTCACCACCAACGGCATCGGGCTCAAGCGCACCGCCGCGGCCCTGAAGTCCGCGGGTCTGGACCGGGTCAACGTGTCCCTGGACACCCTGCGCCCCGACGTGTTCAAGACGCTCACCCGCCGCGACCGCCACCAGGACGTGCTGGACGGACTCCGGGCCGCACGCGACGCCGGGCTCACCCCCGTCAAGGTCAACTCCGTCCTCATGCCCGGACTCAACGACGACGAGGCCCCCGAGCTGCTCGCCTGGGCTGTGGACAACGCCTACGAGCTCCGCTTCATCGAGCAGATGCCGCTCGACGCCCAGCACGGCTGGAAGCGCGACGGAATGATCACGGCAGGTGACATCCTCGCCTCGCTGCGCACCCGCTTCACCCTCACCGCGGAGGACGAGGACACCCGTGGATCGGCCCCCGCCGAGCGGTGGACCGTGGACGGCGGCCCCCATCGCGTCGGGGTCATCGCCTCCGTGACGAGGCCCTTCTGCCGGGCCTGCGACCGCACCCGGCTCACCGCCGACGGCCAGGTCCGCACCTGCCTCTTCGCCCGCGAGGAGACGGACCTGCGCGCCGCCCTGCGCTCGGACGCGCCGGACGAGGAGATCGCCAGGATCTGGCGGCTCGCGATGTGGGGAAAGAAGGCGGGTTCCGGACTCGACGACCCGTCCTTCCTCCAGCCCGACCGTCCGATGTCAGCGATCGGCGGCTGAGGACTCCCACTCCGCCAGCGGCACGACGTCCTTCAGGAACCCGCGTACCCCGAGGAACGAGGACAGGTGCTCCCGGTGCTCGTCGCAGGCCAGCCAGGTCTTGCGCCGCTCCGGGGTGTGCAGCTTCGGGTTGTTCCAGGCGAGCACCCACACGGCGTCGGCACGGCAGCCCTTGGCGGAACAGACCGGCGCACCGGTGGCACTCTCGGCGGAAGTCTCGGGGAAGTTCACGGCCTCAACCCTAGATCAGTCCCGGGGGCCGCTCTCTGACGCATCCCCGCCGGAGAAAGGGCGACGCCGAGCAGCCACGGGGGGAGCTGCCCGACGTCGGTCCGTCGCTCCGACGGGGGATGCGGAGCGCGTACGAAGTATGTCACGGGGACCGGGGCACGGTGCACAGGAACCTCATGATTGACCGAGCCCGCGGGGGAGCCCCGCGGCCCGTCCCCGGCTCAGCCGCTCCCGTGCGGATCTCCGGTGCCGCCCGGCGTTCCCGCTTGTGCCGACGGCTCCGCGGGGCCGGCCGCGGAGGCCGTGCCGAGAGCGGGCCGCAGGGGTGCCGTGACGAACGTCGAAGGGAGCGAGGGGACGCTCTCGCGGCCCGCGTTGGCGATGACCACCGAGACATAGGGGAGCAGCACGCCCAGCGCGAGCGCCACCACGGCCACATGCCGCTCGACGTTCCACAGGGTCGCGGCCAGCACCACGGACACGGTCCGCACGGACATCGAGATGATGTAACGCCGCTGTCTGCCACGCACGTCGTCGGCAAGACCCTGCCGAGCGCCCGTGATCCGGAAGACCTCCGCGCCGTTCTGCTTCCGCGTCATGTTCCACCACCAGATCGCTGTGCCGGACCGCCCCGGACCGGGCCGCTCCTACCGTACGCCCGGCATGCGCCGGGTTCGAGACCGGGGCGCGCCCTGCCCGAACGGGTCGGTACCGCCGCGGCACGTACGGCCCTGTCCGGCATGCGCCGTACGCCGGGCGGGCCGAGACTGGGCGGGCGTGCGCACACCGCGCCGCGCGAGGAGGCGATATGAGCTGGTTGTGGGCAATCATCGTGGGCCTGGTCCTGGGCCTGATCGCCCGGGCCATCCTGCCCGGCAAGCAGGACATTCCCCTCTGGCTGACGGTGGTGTTCGGCATCCTCGGCAGCATCCTGGGCAACGCGGTCGCGACCTGGATCGGTGTCAACGACACCAAGGGCATCGACTGGATCCGCCACCTGCTGCAGCTGCTCGGTGCCGTGGCCGTCGTCGGCGTCGGAGACATGCTCTGGCAGTCGATCAAGGGCAACCGGAGCGGTACCCGGAGAACCTGACCCGTGTCCGCACGGCACCGCGGCCGGTCACGCGCATCACGCGTGACCGGCCGCGAGGCGTGCGGTGGGCGTACCGGGTCAGCCGGCCGTGACCTCGACGGCGGCGAGGTTCTTCTTGCCCCGGCGCAGGACCAGCCAGCGCCCGTGCAGCAGCTCCTCGCGGGCCGGAGCGGCCTCGCCGTCCGTGACCTTCGTGTTGTTCACGTACGCACCGCCCTCCTTGACCGTGCGGCGGGCGGCCGACTTGCTGGCGGCCAGACCGACCTCGACCAGGAGGTCCACCAGCGGGGCCGGCTCGGTGATCCGGGCGTGGGGCACCTCGGACAGGGCGGCGCCGAGCGTCGCCTCGTCCAGCTCGCCGAGATCACCCTGGCCGAACAAGGCCTTCGACGCCGCGATGACCGCGGCGCACTGTGCGCCGCCGTGCACCAGCGTCGTCAGCTCCTCGGCCAGCGAGCGCTGCGCCGAACGTGCCTGCGGGCGCTCCTCGGTGAGCCGCTCCAGCTCGTCCAGCTCCTCACGGCTCCTGAAGCTGAGGATCCGCATGTACGTGGAGATGTCCCGGTCGTCCACGTTCAGCCAGAACTGGTAGAACGCGTACGGCGTCGTCATCTCCGGGTCGAGCCAGACCGCACCGCTCTCGGACTTCCCGAACTTGGTGCCGTCCGCCTTCACCATCAACGGCGTCGCCAGCGCGTGCACCTCGGCATCCGGCTCCATGCGGTGGATCAGGTCGATCCCCGCCGTGAGGTTGCCCCACTGGTCGCTGCCGCCCTGCTGCAGGGTGCAGCCGTGGCGCCTGTACAGCTCGAGGAAGTCCATGCCCTGCAGCAGCTGGTAGCTGAACTCCGTGTAGCTGATGCCCTCCTGGGACTCCAGCCGACGGGCGACCGAGTCCTTGGTGAGCATCTTGTTGACCCGGAAGTGCTTGCCGATGTCGCGGAGGAACTCGATCGCGGACAGGCCCGCGGTCCAGTCCAGGTTGTTCACCATCGTGGCGGCGTTCGGACCCTCGAAGGTGAGGAAGGGCTCGATCTGACCGCGCAGCCGCTCCACCCGCGCCGCGATGGTCTCCGGGTCGTTCAGCGTGCGCTCCGCCGTCGGCCTCGGGTCACCGATCTGGCCGGTGGCCCCGCCGACCAGGGCGAGCGGCCGCAGGCCGGCGAGCTGGAGCCGGCGCATCGTGAGCACCTGCACCAGATGGCCGACGTGCAGACTCGCCGCGGTCGGGTCGAACCCGCAATAGAACGTGACCGGGCCGTCCGCGAGAGCCTTGCGCAGTGCGTCCTCGTCGGTGGACTGGGCGAACAGCCCGCGCCACTTCAGCTCGTCGACGATGTCCGTCACGGTCTCTTCTCTCCTCGTGGGGTCGGAACAAGGTGGATAGGGGGTCGGTGGAATGTGCGGTTCAGTCTAGGACGGTCAGACGCCCCGGCTGACCGAGCTCATCTGGAAATCGGGAACCCGCAGCGCGGGCATGGCGGCGCGGGTGAAGTAGTCGCCCCACTCGCGCGGCAGCGTCTTCTCCGTGCGGCCCGCCTCCGAGGCCCGGGACAGCAGCCCGACCGGCGACTCGTTGAACCGGAAGTTGTTCACCTCGCCGACCACCTCGCCGTCCTCGACCAGATAGACCCCGTCCCGGGTCAGGCCGGTCAGCAGCAGTGTCGCGGGATCGACCTCCCGGATGTACCAGAGGCAGGTCAGCAGCAGGGCCCGGCCGGTCGTCGCGGCCACCATCTCCTCCAGCGACCGCTCACCCCCGCCGTCCAGCACGAGGTTGTCCATGGACGGGGCGACCGGCAGCCCCGTCAGCCCGGCGGAGTGGCGCGTCGTGGTCAGCCGCTCCAGCACGCCGTTCCCGATCCAGGTCGTCGGCGCGAGCGGCAGCCCGTTGTCGAAGACGGAGGCGCCGTCACCGGAGGCGTGGGCGATCACGAACGGCGCGGACTCCAGCCCCGGCGCGTACGGGTCGCTGCGCAGGGTCAGCGGCAGGGAGGACAGCGACTCGCCGAGCCGCGTGCCGCCCCCCGGCCGGGAGAAGACCGTCCGGCCCTCCGCCGCGTCCCGGGCACTGGCCGACCAGTACTGGTAGATCAGCAGGTCCGCCACGGCGGTCGGCGGCAGCAGCGTCTCGTACCGCCCGGCCGGCAGCTCGATCCGGCGCTCCGCCCAGCCGAGCCGCTGCGCGAGCTCCGCGTCCATGGCCGCCGGGTCGACGTCCTGGAAGTCCCGGGTGGACCGGCCGGCCCAGGCGGACCGGGTCCGGTCGGGGGACTTGGCGTTCAGCTCCAGCGTCCCGTTCGGCTGGTCGTGGCGCAGCCGCAGCCCCGTCGACGTCCCCAGGTAGGTCGAGGTCATCTGGTGGTGGGCGAAGCCGTACAGCTCGCGGCCGCCGGAACGGGCGCGGGCGAAGGCGTCGCCGAGCGCGGGGGCGAAGCCGTCGAAGACGCCGGAACCCGTCTCGGCCGGTGCTTCCGTGAAACCGGCGGACGCCGGCACCCCGGACACCAGCGGCTGCGCGTCCTCGGCCGGACCGGCCCCGCGCGCGGCGGCCTCGGCGGCGCGGACGAGCGGTTCCAGGTCGTCGGCCGTGACGGCCGAACGCGAGACCACGCCGGAGGCGGTCCCCTGCGCGCCGCCGGCCGTCGCGATCACGGTCAGGGTGCGGCCCCGCGTCACGCCGTTGGTGGTGAGCGCGTTGCCGGCCCACCGCAGATTGGCCGAGGAGTCCTCGTCCGCGATGACCACGCAACCGTCCGTGGTGGACAGCTCGAGCGCCCGCTCGACGATCTCGTACGGCTTGCTGACGCGGCTCATCGGCCGGCCTCCTGCGTCGTGTTGAGGATGTTCACGCCTCGGAAGAGGGCGGAGGGGCAGCCGTGCGAGACGGCGGCGACCTGGCCCGGCTGGGCCTTGCCGCAGTTGAACGCGCCGCCCAGGACGTAGGTCTGCGGGCCGCCGACCTTCTCCATCGACCCCCAGAAGTCCGTGGTCGTCGCCTGGTACGCCACGTCCCGCAGCTGGCCGGCGAGCCTGCCGTTCTCGATCCGGAAGAACCGCTGACCGGTGAACTGGAAGTTGTAGCGCTGCATGTCGATCGACCAGGACCGGTCGCCGACCACGTAGATCCCGCGCTCCACCCCGCCGATCAGGTCCTCCGTCGACAGCCCGCCCGGATCCGGCCGGAGCGACACGTTCGCCATCCGCTGGACGGGGACGTGCCCCGGCGAGTCCGCGTACGCGCACCCGTTGGACCGGCCCAGCCCCGTCAGCTTCGCGATCCGACGGTCCGTCTGGTAGCCCACCAGCGTCCCGTCCCTGACCAGGTCCCACGACTGCGCCTCGACGCCCTCGTCGTCGTACCCGATCGTCGCGAGCCCGTGCTCCGCGGTGCGGTCACCCGTCACGTGCATGGCGGGGGAGCCGTACACGAGCTCGCCCAGCTGGTCGAACGTGGCGAACGAGGTCCCGGCGTACGCCGCCTCGTAGCCCAGCGCCCGGTCCAGCTCGGTGGCGTGGCCGATCGACTCGTGGATGGTCAGCCACAGGTTGGACGGATCGACGACCAGGTCGTACGTGCCCGCCTCGACGCTCGGGGCCCGCATCTTCTCGGCGAGCAGACCGGGGATCCGCTCCAGCTCCGCGGCCCAGTCCCAGCCGGTGCCGGTGAGGTACTCCCAGCCCCGGCCCACCGGCGGCGCGATGGTCCGCATCGAGTCGAACTCGCCGGTGGTGCCGTCCACGGCCACCGCGGTGAACTGCGGATGCACCCGCACCCGCTGCTGCGTGGTGACGGTGCCGGCCGTGTCCGCGTAGAACTTGTTCTCGTGGACGGTCATCAGCGAGGCGTCCACGTGTGCGACCCCGTCGGCCGCCAGCAGCCGTGAGCTCCACTCGGCGAGCAGCCCGGCCTTCTCCTCGTCCGGTACGGAGAAGGGATCGGTCTCGTAGGAGGAGACCCAGGTCCGTTCACCGTGCACCGGCTCGTCCGCCAGCTCGACCCGCTCGTCGGAGCCGGCCGCCGCGATCACCCTGGCGGACAGCTTGGCCATCGACACGGCCTGCGAGGCCACCTTCGCCGCAGCGTCCATCGTCAGGTCCACCCCGGAGGCGAACCCCCAGGCCCCGCCGTGGACCACCCGGACCGCGTACCCGAGGTCGGTGGTGTCCGACCCTCCGGAGGGCCGTGCGTCCCGCAGCCGCCAGGAGGCGCCGCGCACCCGCTCCAACCGGAAGTCCGCGTGCACCGCGCCGAGCGCACGCGCGCGGGCGAGCGCCGCGTCGGCGAGGGCGCGCAGCGGCAGGGCCAGGAACGACTGATCTACCTCGTGGGGCACGAGGGCCTCCCCTTCTCCACCTCTGGAACTGTCTCCGCAGTGAATCATGAGGGGTCGCGGCACTCCGGTGCGCTCGATTTACCTTGTGGAGACCCTGCCCGGCCCATTCTGTAGGGATCCGACAGTCGCGACCCGGCGGCGCTGTCAGGGACGATTCTCCGTGGGCGGTGCGGTACCGATAGGTTTTCGATGTACCAGATCGTCAAGGAAAGGGTGATCCGTTGAGCCGCTCGGTTCTCGTCACCGGAGGAAACCGGGGCATCGGCCTCGCCATCGCCCGCGCCTTCGCCGACAACGGCGACAAGGTCGCGATCACTTACCGATCCGGCGAGCCGCCCCAGGCCCTCGTCGACGCGGGCTGCCTGGCGGTCCGGTGCGACATCACCGACACCGAGCAGGTGGAGCAGGCCTACAAGGAGATCGAGGAGAAGCACGGTCCCGTCGAGGTGCTGGTCGCCAACGCCGGTATCACCAAGGACCAGTTGCTGATGCGGATGTCGGAGGACGACTTCACGTCCGTGCTCGACACCAACCTCACCGGCACCTTCCGGGTCGTCAAGCGCGCCAACCGTGCGATGCTGCGCGCCAAGAAGGGCCGCGTCGTCCTCATCTCCTCCGTCGTCGGCCTCCTCGGCTCGGCCGGCCAGGCCAACTACGCCGCGTCCAAGGCGGGCCTCGTCGGCTTCGCACGGTCGCTGGCCCGTGAGCTCGGCTCGCGGAACATCACGTTCAACGTCGTCGCACCCGGGTTCGTCGACACCGACATGACCCAGGCACTCACCGACGAGCAGCGCAAGGGCATCGTGTCCCAGGTGCCGCTCGGCCGCTACGCGCAGCCCGCTGAGATCGCCGCCGCGGTGCGCTTCCTCGCGTCCGACGACGCGTCGTACATCACTGGAGCCGTCATCCCCGTTGACGGCGGATTGGGCATGGGTCACTGATCACCATGAGCGGAATTCTCGACGGCAAGCGCATCCTCATCACCGGTGTGCTGATGGAGTCGTCCATCGCGTTCCACACCGCGAAGGTGGCCCAGGAGCAGGGCGCCGAAATCATTCTGACGGCCTTTCCCCGGCCGACGCTGACCGAGCGCATCGCCAGGAAGCTTCCCAAGCCGGCCAAGGTCCTCGAGCTGGACGTGACCAACGCCGAGCACCTGGACCGGCTCGCGGGCCTGGTCAAGGACGAGCTCGGCTCGCTGGACGGCGTCGTGCACTCGATCGGCTTCGCCCCGCAGGACGCGCTCGGCGGCAACTTCCTCAACACGCCGTTCGAATCGGTCGCGACCGCCATGCACGTCTCGGCCTTCTCGCTCAAGTCGCTCGCCATGGCCTGCAAGCCGCTGATGAGCGAGGGCGGTTCGATCGTCGGCCTCACCTTCGACGCGCAGTTCGCCTGGCCGCAGTACGACTGGATGGGCCCGGCCAAGGCCGCGCTGGAGGCGACCTCCCGCTACCTCGCCCGCGACCTCGGCAGCGAGAGCATCCGCTGCAACCTGATCTCGGCGGGCCCCCTCGGCTCGATGGCCGCCAAGTCCATCCCGGGCTTCGGTGATCTCGCGGAGGTCTGGAACACCCGGTCGCCGCTGGCGTGGGACATGTCCGACCCGGAGCCCGCCGGCCGCGGGGTCGTGGCCCTCCTCTCGGACTTCTTCCCGAAGACGACCGGTGAGATCATCCACGTCGACGGTGGCGTGCACATGATGGGCGCCTGAGCCCCGGAGCTCCTCCACGGCCGCGTACCGCCTCCCGCGAGGGAAGGGGTACGCGGCCGTCGTGCGTCTCAGGTCGAAAAGATGGTCGATCCGCCGCAGAATGTGGAGGAAGCGGACTTTGGTCAGGCTGTGGGGAGGAGAACGCCGTGCTGCGCTCCACACGTCGCCGAACCTGGGCCGTCGCGGCCGCGGCAGCGGTCGTCGCCGGCCTCCTCGCCCCGGTCGCCGTGAACGCGGCGCACCGGGCGGGGAGCGGGACGGCCGCGCCCCTCGCCCCGGCCCCGCAGCCCTCGGGCTCCGAGTGCCGGACGTCGGTCACCGGCTCGCGGGTCGTCGCCCACTGCCACAATCCGCACTCCACCACCGATCTCGTCCGGCTCCACACCGAGTGCAGCCGCTGGTGGGACGTCGACGCGGACGGCGAGGCGGTCGCGGTACAGCCGGGCCGGACCGTACGGCTCGAGGACCGGTGCTGGAAAGAGGTCGGCTCGGCCTGGGTCAGCCACCACTCCGAGTAGGCCGTGCGGTCGTGCCGGGCCGGGACGGTGGCGCCCGGGCCCTGCCCCGGCCGCGGTCCGCCGGGTCGGCCTAGACCCGGTCCCGCAGGCAGTTCAGCGCGTGGCTCGCCGCCTCCGCGGCGGCCGTCTCGGCATCGCCCGCCCGGATCGCCTCGACCAGCCGTGCGTGGTCCATGTGCTCCTCGGGGCGCAGCTCGGACCCCACGTCGTCGCGAAGGTAGTCGCGGAGCAGATCGTTCAGGTCGGCGTACAACTCTGTCAGCACGTCGTTGTGCGAGGCGGCGACCACCGCGAGGTGCAGCGTCGCGTCGGCCGCGACGAACGCCTCCGCGTCCCCGGCGGCCCAGGTCTCCTCGCGCCGCGCCATCAGCGTGTCCAGCTGCCGCAGATCCCGCTCGGTGCGCCGGAGGGCGGCCAGCCGGGCCGCGGAGGACTCCAGGGTGGAGCGCAGCTCGGCGATGTGCCGGGGGTCGGCGTCGGCGAAGCGGCGGTGCATCACGCCCGCCAGCTCGCTGGTGGCGACGACGTACGTACCGGAGCCCTGCCGGATGTCCAGCAGCCCGTTGTGCGCGAGCGCGCGCACCGCCTCGCGCACCGTGTTGCGGGCGACCCCCAACTGCTCCACCAGCGCGGGTTCGGTGGGGATCCGCGTACCCACGGGCCACTCGCCCGACGTGATCTGGTTCCTCAGCTGGGCAATCACCTGGTCGGCGAGAGCCGAACGCCGCGGAGACGTCAGCGCCATGGTGCTCCTTGCTCGTGGTCCGGAAGGGCGGTCGGAGAAACGGTGTGCTCCGGATCCTCCCAGGAAAGGGAGCACCGGAGTGGACAACCAATCATCCCATGATTCTATGATGGGCCTCATGGCCGATGACGAGACCCGGACCCTGAGCCCCGCGGCTCCCCCGAACGCGCCCCCGGGCGCCCCCGCCCCGAAGGCCGCCCCCGGCCCCGCCCCGTGGCTCCTGCGCCTGGTCACCGTCGGTCTCGTCCTCGCCGCGCTCAATCTGCGGCCCGCCATCACCAGCCTCGGCCCCCTCCTCGAAGAGGTCCGGGACGGGCTGCACATGAGCGGCAGCGTCGCGGGCGTCCTCACCTCCGTGCCCCCGCTGTGCTTCGCGGTCTTCGGATTCATGGCACCGCGGCTGGCCCGCAGGTTCGGGGCGGGCGCCGTCGTGTGCGCGGGCATGGTGGCCATCACGGCCGGGCTGCTGATCCGCCCCTTCGTGGGCGGCACCGCGGGCTTCGTCGCCGCCAGTGCCCTGGCCCTGATGGGCATCGCCGTCAGCAACGTCCTGATGCCCGTCATCGTCAAGCGCTGGTTCCCGGACCGGGTCGGCAGCATGACCGGCCTCTACTCGATGGCACTGGCCCTGGGCACCGCACTGGCGGCTGCCGTCACCGTGCCCATGACCGAGGTCCTGGGGGGCAGCTGGCGGACCGGGCTCGCCGTCTGGGCCGTGCTCGCGGCCCTCGCGATCGTGCCGTGGATCCCTCTCGTCCGGGACCGCGGCACCACCCCGGTACAGCCCGGGGGACGCCGGCAGCCGGCCCCCGTCCTCAAGATCACCCGCAGCCGGACCTCGTGGGCGCTCGCCTGCTTCTTCGGCCTCCAGGCCACGGCCGCGTACATCACCATGGGCTGGATGCCGCAGATCTTCCGCGACGCGGGGATCTCCGCGGGCACCGCCGGTGTGCTGCTCGCCGTGACCATGGCCATGGGCGTGCCCCTCGCCTTCGTCATACCCCGCGCCGCCGCCCGGCTGCGGAACCAGGGGCCGATCGTCGTCGTCCTCGGTGGCTGCGGTCTCCTCGGCTACGCGGGCCTCTACCTCGCTCCCGCCGGCGGCGCCTGGCTCTGGGCCCTGCTGCTGGGCATCGCCAACTGCGCCTTCCCGCTGGCCCTCACCATGATCGGTATGCGGTCCCGGACCGGCGCCGGTGTCGTCAGGCTCTCCGCCTTCGCGCAGTCCACCGGCTACCTGCTCTCGATCCCCGGCCCGCTGCTCGTCGGCGTGCTCTACCAGCACAGTGGCGGATGGGGCCTGCCGCTCGCCCTGATGGCAGGCCTCATGGTGCCGCAGATGATCGCGGGAGTGCTCGCCGGACGGGACCGGACGATCGAGGACGAATGCTGAGGTGCGAGACTGGGGCCATGCCCGTACTCGATCCGAATCCCCCGAACGGCCAGAAGAAGCTTCTCCTCGTCTTCGGGGCGATGCTGCTCATCGGCGTCGTCATCAGCATCATCGCCACGATCGCCTCTCCCGCGTAGGGGTACGGCGGCCCCGCCGCGCCCCTCTCGCCGCCGCCACCGCACTGCGGGCCCGCGTCTTCGTGACCCCTCCCCGGCCAGGGGATGGTAGGGCCTGCCCCACCCTCCCCTAGGGGGCCAGGTTCAGGGTCGAGTGGGTGGGTCACCGGATGGGACCGCCGCCCGAGGGCCCGTAGGTTCTGGGTATCAGAGCCGAGGACCCACGGAGGCGGACATGCCGGCCCCTGCACCCACCCGCACCCACCGCCCCGACTCGGACAGCATCGAGGTCAGGCTGCCGTGGTGGGCCGTCGCGCTGCCCGCCCTCGCCTTCGCCGCGCTCCTCCTGCTGATCTCGGGGCCCGGCCAGGCGCACGCCGCGACCGGCGCCCCGGCACTCGGACGACTGCTCGGACAGGTCCTCAAGCTGCTTGCCGCCTGACGTGCACCGAACAGGACGGACCCGGGCCGACCGGCGCCGTTCACCCTCAGCGGGGCGGCACGTCAACACCCTGCGCCCGGACACACATTTCGTGCGAAGCTGAGGTGTATGAGCGCCGATACACCTCGCAGGATCGTCCTTCTCAGGCACGCAAAGGCGGAATGGTCGCAGCAGTCCGACCATGAGCGGCCCCTGGCCGAGCGGGGCCGCAAGGACGCCCCCGTCGCCGGCCGCAGGCTCGCCGACTCCGGTACCGAATTCGATCTGGCTCTGTGCTCGACCGCCACCAGGACCCGCGAGACCTGGAAGCTCGCGGTCCACGAATTCCCGCAGCGCCCCAGGACCGTGTACGAGGAGCGGCTGTACGACGCCTCCGTCGGCGAGCTGATCGCACTGTTCAACGAGACCTCGGACGACGTAGGCAGTCTGCTGGTCATCGGCCACAACCCCGGCATGCACGGCGCCGCGGACGCGCTCTCCGGCAAGGCCGAGGGAGAGGCGCTCACGCGGATGACCCGGGACGGCTTCCCGACCGCCGCCTACGCCGTCGTCGAGTTCTCCGGTTCCTGGAAGAGCCTGGAGCACGGGGTGGGCACGCTCGTCGACTACTGGACGCCCAACGACTGAGCAGGACGTACGAAGGGGCCCGGCACATCCGCTGTGCCGGGCCCCTTCGTACGTGGCGGTGCCAGGTGGTTCGTACGTGGCGGTGCGTGGGTGGTCAGTCGACGAGGCCGTCGGCGGCCTCGACCTCCTCGCGGGTGATCCCGAGCAGGTACAGCACGGTGTCCAGGAAGGGCACGTTCACCGCTGTGTGGGCGGCCTCGCGGACCACCGGCTTGGCGTTGAAGGCGACGCCCAGACCGGCCGTGTTCAGCATGTCGAGGTCGTTCGCACCGTCCCCGATGGCCACCGTCTGAGCCAGCGGCACCCCCGCCTGCGCGGCGAAGCTGCGCAGCAGCCGGGCCTTGCCCGCCCGGTCCACGATGTCGCCCACGACCCGGCCCGTGAGCTTGCCGTCGACGACCTCGAGCGTGTTGGCGGAGGCGAAGTCGAGCCCGAGACGCTCCTTGAGGTCGTCCGTGACCTGGGTGAAGCCGCCCGACACCACGCCCACTTGGTAGCCGAGCCGCTTCAGCGTGCGGATCAGGGTGCGGGCGCCGGGAGTCAGCCTGACCTCGGCACGCACCTTGTCCACGACCGACACGTCGAGCCCCGCCAGCAGCGCGACCCGGGCGTGCAGCGACTGCTCGAAGTCGAGCTCGCCGCGCATCGCCTGCTCGGTCACCTCGGCGACCTTGTCCTCGCAGCCCGCGTGCGCCGCGAAGAGCTCGATGACCTCGTCCTGGATGAGCGTCGAGTCCACGTCCATCACCACCAGCCGCTGGGCCCGGCGGCTCAGGCCGGCCGAGACGACGGCGATGTCGACGCCGATCCCGGCCGCCTCCGTCGCCAGCGCGGTCCGCAGCTCCTCGGTGCCGGTGCCGGAGACCGCGAACTCGACCGCGGTGACGGGGTACTTCGCCAGACGGAAGATCCGGTCGATGTTCCCGCCGGTGGAGGTGATCCTGGCCGCTATGACGGCGGTGGACTCCGCGGTCAGCGGGTGCCCCAGGACGGTCACATGGGAACGGCCGTCGCCACGGGGCCGGTTGTCGCCCGTCCCCGAGATGATCTCGGCCTGCAGCTTCAGGGACTCCGCCCAGCTGTGCACGGTGGCCCGGAGGTCGCCCTCGGTCGTACCGTCCGACGCCGGGGAGGTCACCAGGGCGCACAGGACTATGCGGCCACGGGTGACGACCTGCTCGATGTCCACGACGTCGACGGAGTAGGCGGCCAGGGTGTCGAAGAGTCCGGCGGTGATACCCGGGCGGTCCTTCCCGAAGATCTTGACGAGCAGCGTGGGTGCGTCCGAGTCCCGAGGGGGTTCGGGAAGCTCAGGGGACCGGGGAGGCAGAGGGGGCTGGGGTGCGCTCATGGTGCTCCCACCGTATAGGTCCGAAGGGCGGCTCCGAAGCCCGTTCCGACCAGCGGACAGCCCGTCCGGCGGGGCACGCTCCGGCACGGTGGGGGGACGGTTGCCCCGGATGCTGCGGTCCGGCCCGATTCATCCCGGGCCCGCCGGGTGCCGCACAGGCCTCCCCAGCGTCTTCACCCGCCCGGCTTTCCGTTCCGGGACCGCTCCTGGAATAGTTCGCCACGATGTTCAGCATCCCTAGACTCCCTGCAACGGGGGTAACTCGGGGGACGACTAGTGGGGCGCGGAGTGCCGGAACTCGTACTGGAATTGAATGGAAGGACCTGGGCGCTCGATCCGTCCAGGTCGTACACCCTCGGACGTGATCCGCAGGGCGATCTGATGATCGACGACGCCCGGGTGTCGTGGCGGCACGCCACGATCAGCTGGAACGGCCGCAGTTGGTCCATCGAGGACCACGGCAGCACCAACGGCACCTATACGCAGGGCCGGCGCATCCAGCAGATGGAGATCGGTCCCGGCACGTCCCTGCACCTGGGCAACGCCACCGACGGACCGCGGCTGAGCCTCACCGGTGCCGCCGCGGGTGCCGGTGTGCCCGGGGGGCAGCCGGTGGGGGCGCAGCAGGCTCCCGGGCAGCCGCAGCAGCCCGCGCAGGGCGCCACCGCCTGGCCCGAACCGGCGCAGCAACAGCACCAGGCCTGGCAGCAGCAGGCGCAGCAGGCCCCGGCCCCGCACCAGCAGGCCCCCGTCCCGCACCAGCAGGGCCCGGGACAGGTGCCCGCAGCGGGCGGACCCGGCGGTGCCGCGGGGGCGCCGCCGGTCTACGGGGACCGCAGCCCGACCACGTTCCACCAACTGGACCTCGGCCGGGTCATGCGCATCGGCCGTGCGCTGGAGAACGAGCTGGTCGTCTCCGACCTGCAGGTCTCCCGCCTGCACGCCGAATTCCGGGCGACGCCCGACGGCCGCTTCGAGATCCGCGACCTCGGATCGCACAACGGCACGTACGTCAACGGCCAGCCGCTCAGCAAGTCCGGCTCCGCCCTCATCGGCCCGAACGACATCGTCGGCGTCGGCCACTCGACCTTCCGGCTGGTCGGGGACCGGCTGGAAGAGTTCGTCGACACCGGTGAGGTCTCCTTCTCCGCCCGCCACCTCACCGTGACGGTCGACGGGGGCAAGGACATCCTCAAGGACGTCTCGTTCGGCGTCCCCGAGAAGTCCCTGATCGCCGTCATCGGCCCGTCGGGCTCCGGCAAGTCCACCCTGCTCAAGGCTCTCACCGGCTACCGGCCCGCCAACCAGGGCGACGTCCTCTACGACAACCGGAACCTCTACAAGCAGTTCGCCGAGCTCCGGCAGCGCATCGGCCTGGTCCCGCAGGACGACATCCTGCACAAGGAACTCACGGTCACCAGGGCCCTCAAGTACGCGGCCAAGCTGCGCTTCCCCGCGGACACCACCGAGGCCGAGCGCACCGCCCGGATCCATGAGGTCCTGGCCGAGCTCAAGCTCGACATCCACAAGGACAAGAAGATCACCTCGCTCTCCGGAGGCCAGCGCAAGCGCGTCTCGGTCGCCCTGGAGCTGCTGACCAAGCCGTCGCTGATCTTCCTGGACGAGCCGACCTCGGGCCTCGACCCGGGCATGGACCGCGACGTCATGCAATTGCTGCGCGGCCTCGCCGACGACGGGCGCACGGTCCTGGTCGTCACGCACTCCGTGGCCGAGCTGGCGATCTGCGACAAGCTCCTGGTCATGGCCCCGGGCGGGTCCGTCGCCTACTTCGGGCCTCCCGAGGAGGCGCTGAACTTCTTCGGGTACACCAGCTGGGCCGACGTCTTCTCCGCTTTCGAGAACTACCGCGACTACGACTGGGCGGGCCGCTGGCGCGGTTCGCAGCACTACCAGATGTACGCCGCGGACATCGACGCCGTCGCGGCGCAGCCCGTGCACATGCCCTCGCGGCAGCAGAGCCGCCCCCCGAAGCCGTCGGGATGGCTGGCCCAGCTGTGGACGCTGATGCGCCGGTACGTCTCGGTGATCGCGTCCGACAAGGGCTTCCTGCTCCTGATGGTGCTCCTGCCGGCCGTGCTGGGTGTCGTCAGCGTGGTCATTCCCGCGGAGTTCGGCCTGGCGGAGCCCGAGCCGCCCTCGCGCTTCAACGGCAAGGCCGGGACCATCATGCTGATCCTCGCGGTCGGCATGTGCTTCGCCGCCGCGGCCAACTCCGTACGAGAGCTGATCAAGGAGCGGGTGATCTACGAGCGGGAACGGGCCACCGGCCTCTCCCGTTCCGCCTACCTGCTGTCCAAGGTGATCGTCCTCGGTCTGATCACCGCTTTCCAGGGCGTGATCCTCTGCGGGATCGGCTTCTCCACCCGTGCGCTGCCGGAGGAGGGCCTGCTCATGCCCCCCGCCGTGGAGATCTGCCTGTCGATCATCGTGCTCGGCTTCACCTCGATGATGGTCGGCCTGCTGATCTCCGCGCTGGTCAAGACGGCAGAGAAGACCATGCCGCTGCTCGTCATGTTCGCCATCGTCCAGGTCGTCTTCACCGGTGTGCTCTTCCAGCTCTACGGGTCCCCGGGCCTCGAGCAGTTCGCCTGGCTGATGCCGTCGCGCTGGGCGGTCGCCGCGGCGGGCACCACGCTGGACCTCGCCCACCTCATGCCGCCGTGGGAGCCGGAGAACCCGACCGACCTGGACCCCCTCTGGGAGCACTCGGCCGGGCAGTGGGGGATCAACATCGCGGTGATGCTCGCCATGAGCGCCGTTCTCTTCTTCGCGGTCTCGCGGATGCTGCGCCGCCACGAGCCCGAGGTGATGCGCAAGTAGCGCGTCCGGCCCGACCGGACCCGGAAACGCCCGAGGGCGGCAACCCCGTGGGGTGCCGCCCTTCGGCATGTGCCGGCCGGTCACGCGACGCTGCGGACCGGCGGGTCAGCTGTGCCGGGCCCTGCTCGGTGCGTGACTCAGTACGCGCTGTCGACGTTGTCGATCGAGCCGTACTTGTCCGCGGCGTAGTTGGCGGCCGCGGTGATGTTGGCGACCGGGTCGTACTGGTCGTGCTTGGTGCCCTTGACGTGGTAGAAGTCGAAGGTCGGCTTGATGACCTGCAGCAGGCCCTTCGACGGGACGCCGTTGATCGCGTTGATGTCCCAGTCGTTGATCGCGCGCGGGTTGCCGCTGGACTCACGGATGATGTTGCGGTGCAGGCCCTCGTACGTACCGGGGATGTTCTTCTTGTCCATGATGGAGAGAGCCTCACGGATCCAGCCGTCCAGGTTGTTGGCGTAGACCGGCTTGCGGTCGGCCGCGCGGCTGGCCTTCTTGGCGGAACGCTTCTTCGCGTCGGCCTTGGCGGCAGCCTTCTTCTTGGCCGCGGCTTCCTTCTTGGCCTCGGCGACGGCCTTGGCCTTCGCCTCGTTCTTGGCCGCGGCCTTCTTCTCGGCGGCGGTGGCCTCGGCCTTGGCGGAGTCGGCGGCCTTCACCAGCTGGGCGGCGGTGGAGTGCTGCTCTATGACGCTGGACTGGACGGACTTCGTCTGCGACGACCCGGCGAAGACCACCGGCGCACCGGATGCGGCCTGCGGCTCGGTCGTGGCCGAAGCGCTGTCCGGGACGAGCGAGAACGCGAGAGCGGCGGCGGCCAGAGTGGAGACACCGGCGACGGAGAGCTTCTGCGCCTTGTTCAGGCGACGGCTACGGCTGGAGATGCGGGACACGGACATGCAGTCGTACCTCTTCGAATAGCAGGAGTCCTCACCGAGGACGCAGACGGGAAGCGCGGTTGCGCATCTCCGTCGGGAACAGATGCAATTCTTAGCGCCAGCAAAATGGCCTGGCAAAGGTGTGACGTACGAAGCCGGGTAGTGGATTGGGGGGCTGTTCATACCTCCTTGTCCGCTTTGGGGGTTGGCGTATTGCCCGCTTTGGGGCAACTATCCGCCTTCGTAAGTGACGTGGGTCCTATGCCTGGGCTCACATGGGGCACCCCCCGAGCTCACGAATAGTTGCTGCTGTAATGCGGAGTGTTAGGTTCCGAATCTGGCTGCGGGGGGGGGTGGGTGCCGCCGTACTCGCGCCCGAGGCGCGGGTGGCGCCGCACCTCGCGTACCGCCGTCCCGGCACCCGTGCGCACCCATGCCGGGGCGCGTCCCGCCCCGCCGCCGCGTCCGGTGGGTCAGCGGCGCGGGGCCGCCGGCTCGTGCGGCCCGTCCGCCACCCGCTGCGGGGCCGCCGCCGGGTCCGTCCAGCACCCGCCGCTCGCCGGCCGCGGCTCCTGCGCGCGGGCGCCGATCGATCCAGCCCGTGTTCCGATGCCGCCCCCCTTACAGGGGCCCCTCCGAGTGCCGCCGGGTCTCCGCCCGCGCCCGCGGCACCCGGCGCATCCGTCCCGAGCAGGGCGCGCGCCTTCGACGCCACCGTCCCGCCCCGCTTCCGTGCGGTTCCGCAGTCGCATCCGCACCCACCGTGACCACGCCCCCGGCGAACCGCCCGTGAACGACGCGTCCCCTGTGCGGGGCGGCCGTCGGAGCGCGCGGCGGGAGTACGGCAGGGCCGCGACGACGCCGCGGGCCGGGGGAGCGGACCGTGCCGGTGGTCCACGGTCGACCGGACTGCCGGCCCTCGTGCAGGGAGGCGCCGGACGCGGGCGGACAGGAAGGTCCGGGACGCCCGTCGACGCGGCATCGCGCACCCGGTCGCCGGCCTCACCGCCGTCCGCACGGGAACCGCGTCGCGCTGCCGGGGAAGCGCGGGCCGGCGGCCCCGTCAGGAGTCCTCCGCCGGCCCCGGCCTAGTCCCCGCGCCCCATCCGGCAGCCGTCCACAGACCGATACGGCGCCGCCACCCCCGCCGGTACGGTGAGCACATGAGTCACCGCCCACCGTCGGGCCTCGCCTCGGTCAGCGCCGCGCTGCTCGCCATGAGCCGGCACCTGGACGTGCGGGACGTCCTCAAGACGATCGTCGCCTCCGCCCGCGAACTGCTGGACGCCGAATACGCGGCCCTGGGCGTCCCCGACGACCACGGCGGCTTCGCCCAGTTCGTCGTCGACGGGGTCGGCGACGAGCAGTGGAAGGCCATCGGCCCGCTGCCCCGGCAGCACGGGATCCTCGCCGCGATGCTGCACGAGGCGAAGCCCGAGCGGCTCGCCGACGTCCGCAAGGACCCCCGCTTCGGTGGCTGGCCCGACGCCCACCCCGACATGTCCGACTTCCTCGGCCTGCCCATCCAGGACGGCGACGAGATCATCGGCGCCCTCTTCCTCGCCAACAAGCGGTGCCCCAAGCCGCAGGGCGGCTGCGGTTTCACCGAGGAGGACGAGGAACTCCTGGGCATCCTCGCCCAGCACGCCGCGATCGCCCTCACCAACGCCCGGCTGTACGAACGCAGCCGCGAGCTCACGATCGCCGAGGAGCGCTCCCGGCTCGCCCACGAGCTGCACGACGCGGTCAGCCAGAAGCTCTTCTCGCTCAGGCTGACCGCGCAGGCCGCCGCCGCCCTCGTCGACCGCGACCCGGCCCGCGCCAAGGGCGAGCTCCAGCAGGTCGCCGCCCTCGCCGCGGAAGCCGTGGACGAGCTGCGCGCCGCCGTCGTCGAGCTGCGTCCGGCCGCCCTGGACGAGGACGGCCTGGTCGCCACGCTCCGCACCCAGGTCCAGGTCCTGGACCGCGCGCACAGCGCCCGTGTCACCTTCCGGAGCGCCGGAGTGCGCGCCCTGCCCGCCGCGCAGGAGGAGGCGTTCCTCAGGGTGGCGCAGGAAGCCCTGCACAACGCACTGCGCCACTCCGGCGCCGGGCACGTCGCCGTCACCCTCGACCGGCACACCTCCGCCGCCGTGCTGCGGATCACCGACGACGGCAGCGGCTTCGACCCCCACGCGGTCCGGCACGCGGGCCGTCATCTGGGCCTCGTCTCGATGCGCCACCGGGCGGGCAGCGTCGGGGGCAGGCTCACCGTTGCCTCGGAGCCCGGCAAGGGCACCACGATCCAGATGGAGGTCCCCTGTGGCTGACAAGATCATCAGGGTGCTGCTGGTCGACGACCATCAGGTGGTCCGGCGCGGGCTGCGCACGTTCCTGGAGGTCCAGGACGACATAGAGGTCGTGGGCGAGGCCTCCGACGGGGCCGAGGGGGTCGCCAGGACGGAGGAGCTCCGGCCCGACGTCGTCCTGATGGACATCAAGATGCCGGGTACGGACGGGATCGAGGCCCTGCGCAGGCTCAGGGAGCTGGAGAACCCGGCGAGGGTCCTCATCGTGACCAGCTTCACCGAGCAGCGCACCGTCGTCCCCGCCCTCCGCGCGGGAGCGTCCGGTTACGTGTACAAGGACGTCGACCCGGATGCCCTGGCCGGAGCGATCCGGTCGGTCCACGCCGGTCACGTCCTGCTCCAGCCGGAAGTCGCCGGCGCCCTGCTGGCCCAGGACGACGGCGGCAGCGGCACGGGCCGGGGGAGCACCCTGACCGAACGGGAACGCGAGGTGCTGGGCCTGATCGCCGACGGACGCTCCAACCGGGAGATCGCCCGGGCACTGGTCCTCTCGGAGAAGACGGTCAAGACCCACGTGTCGAACATCCTGATGAAGCTCGACGTGTCGGACCGGACCCAGGCGGCACTCTGGGCGGTCCGGCACGGTGCTGCGGGCTGAAGGGGAGCCGGGGCGCCGTCGGACAGGAAGCGGAGGGTTCCACTCCAGTCCGTACATTCATACTGTCGGGTGGATGCTGCCCGGCAGGCGCATCCTGCGTCCCCCCGAGGCGTTCTCCAGGGCACGCTGCGGCGGTCGGCCGCAGCGACGCGAGGAGGATCCTGAAGTGAAGAACCTGAAGAAGGCCGCTGCCGTCACCCTGATCGCCGGCGGAATCATCGCCGCCGGTGCCGGAGCCGCCTCCGCCACGGGCCACAGCGGCGCCGGTGCCCATGGCACGGCCGTGGGGTCCCCGGGTGTCGCCTCGGGCAACCTCGTCCAGGTCCCGGTGCACGTCCCGGTGAACGCGGTCGGCAACACCGTGAACGTGGTGGGCCTGCTCAACCCCGCCTTCGGCAACTTCGGCCTGAACGGCTGACCGAGCCCCGCACCGCCGGACGGGCACCCCGCCCGTCCGGCGGCCGAGACCGCCCCGTCAGCCGCGCCCCCGCTCCTCCACGTACGCGTTGTACGCGGCGACCTGCGCCCGCCGGGCCACCCGCTCCACCGGTCGCAGCGCCTCGCTCCGAGCCGCGATCTCCGAAGCGCTCACCGCACCGCCGGGCCCGTTCTCATGGGCCACCGCAATCAAGAGCCCCACCCGCTGGGCGAGCTCCAGCACCCGCACCGCCCGCGGCGGGTACCCCGGGGCCAGCACCTCGCGCCCCCGCTCCGCCCGCGCCCGGTACGCGTCCACCGCAGCCTCGGCCACCGGACCGGAACCGGCGACATCCAGCCGGGCCAGCACCGCCGTCGCGTCCCGTAGCGCCTCCGCGAGCTCCCGCTCCGCCTCGCTCAGCGACGGGACGTCGGCCGGTGGAGCCTCGCGCACCGCCAGGCAGCGCCACACCACCTCGGCATGCACGTCTCCGGCCGGGCCCGCTTCGCTCACCTCCGGCACGAGCCCGAACGGCGCCCCGGACGTGACGACCGCCTCCTCCGCATCGAGCGCCCGCGCGTTGAATTCCGGCGGCCCGCTGAGCCCCAGCGGATGCCCGGGCACCGGCAGCGCCACCCGGAAACCGGTCGCCCCGAGCCCCCTCAGCCTGCCGAGCGCCAGCGTGAGCCCGACCGGCCCCGCTTCACCCGGCAGCCCCTCGACGCGGTGCACCGCGTCCTCACCGACAATCGCGAGCGCTGCGTCGTCCGGTGACACAAGTCCGGCCAAAAGCGCGTTTCCCCATGCGGCGAGCCGCCCTGAGCGTGGTTCCGAAAGCATGGGAACAGCCTAGGGAACGGACCTAGGAGTCGGAGCACTCCCGGGGTGGCGTAGGTTTTCCCTGGGAGCTGTGCCCACAGGCACGCGACGATCTCGACACTGCATGGGGAGACAACGCGCCATGAGCGATGTACTGGAGCTGGTGGACGTATCCGTGGTCCGCGACGGACGCGCTCTGGTGGACGACGTCTCCTGGTCGGTCAAGGAGGGGGAGCGCTGGGTCATCCTCGGCCCGAACGGCGCCGGCAAGACCACCCTGCTCAACATCGCGTCGAGCTACGTCTTCCCCAGCACCGGCACGGCCAGGGTCCTCGGCGAGCGGCTCGGCGGGGTCGGCACCGACGTCTTCGAGCTCCGCCCCCGGATCGGCATCGCCGGTGTGGCCATGGCCGACAAGCTGCCCAAGCGCCAGACCGTGCTCCAGACGGTGCTCACCGCCGCCTACGGCATGACCGCCACCTGGCACGAGAACTACGAGGCCGTCGACGAGGAGCGCGCACGCGCCTTCCTCGACCGGCTCGGCATGACCGAGTTCCTCGACCGGAAGTTCGGCACCCTCTCCGAGGGCGAGCGCAAGCGCACCCTGATCGCCCGCGCCATGATGACCGACCCCGAGCTCCTGCTCCTGGACGAGCCCGCCGCGGGCCTCGACCTCGGCGGCCGGGAGGACCTGGTGCGCCGGCTGGGCCGGCTCGCGCGCGATCCGTACGCCCCCTCCATGATCATGGTCACCCATCACGTGGAGGAGATCGCGCCCGGCTTCACCCACGTCCTGATGATCCGCCAGGGCAAGGTGCTCGCCGCGGGCCCCATGGAGACCGAACTCAGCTCCCGCAACCTCTCGCTCTGCTTCGGCCTGCCGCTCGTCGTCGAGCACACCGGCGACCGCTACACGGCCCACGGACTCCCGCTCTCCCCGTAGTCGGCGCGGAGTCACCTCCCCTGCGCCCTGTCGGGGAGGGTGCCCGCGGTCCTACGATGAACGCGTGGACATCGAAGCGTGGGTGTGGTGGCTGATCGGCGCGGTGGGACTGGGCATTCCCCTCGTCCTGACCGCGATGCCCGAATTCGGGATGTTCGCCGTCGGGGCGGTGGCCGCTGCGATCGTCGCGGCCCTCGGCGGTGGCGTCGTCGCCCAAGTGCTGGTCTTCGTCCTGGTGTCGGTGGCACTCATCGCGGTCGTACGCCCGATCGCGGCCAGACACCGGACGGGTCGGACCGGGCACGCCAGCGGGATCGACGCCCTGAAAGGCCGTCAGGCCGTCGTCCTGGAACGGGTCGACGGCAGCGGCGGGCGCATCAAGCTCGCAGGCGAGGTCTGGTCCGCGCGCACCCTCGACAGCGATCAGAGTTTCGAACCCGGCCGGCAGGTCGATGTCGTGGACATCGACGGGGCAACGGCCGTCGTCATGTGAGAAGCGGTCACACGGCAGGCCCGAGTCTGCCAAACTCGAAGTCGATCATCATGGGACTGGAACCGTCATAAAAGATGCGACCGTCCTGACCGTTCGACCTCGATCATCGCGATCCGTCGGCAACCGAAGGGCACGAGGCACACGATGCAACCGATCATCATCGTCCTGATCATTCTGGTGGTGCTCGTCTTCATCGCCCTGATCAAGACGATCCAGGTCATCCCGCAGGCCAGTGCCGCCATCGTGGAGCGCTTCGGCCGCTACACCCGCACCCTCAACGCCGGGCTGAACATCGTCGTCCCGTTCATCGACTCGATCCGCAACCGGATCGACCTCCGCGAACAGGTCGTCCCCTTCCCGCCCCAGCCGGTGATCACCCAGGACAACCTCGTCGTCAACATCGACACCGTCATCTACTACCAGGTGACCGACGCCCGCGCCGCGACCTACGAAGTCGCCAGCTACATCCAGGCGATCGAGCAGCTCACCGTCACCACGCTCCGCAACATCATCGGCGGCATGGACCTCGAACGGACGCTGACCTCCCGCGAGGAGATCAACGCGGCGCTCCGCGGAGTCCTCGACGAGGCCACCGGCAAGTGGGGCATCCGCGTCAACCGCGTCGAGCTCAAGGCCATCGAACCGCCGACCTCCATCCAGGACTCGATGGAGAAGCAGATGCGCGCCGACCGTGACAAGCGCGCTGCGATCCTCACCGCCGAAGGCATCAGGCAGTCCGCGATCCTCACCGCGGAGGGCGAGAAGCAGTCCGCGATCCTGCGCGCCGAGGGTGAGGCGAAGGCATCCGCCCTGCGCGCCGAGGGTGAGTCCCAGGCCATCCGCACGGTCTTCGAGGCCATCCACGCCGGTGACCCCGACCAGAAGCTCCTCTCG
The DNA here is from genome assembly GCA_014651175.1 of Streptomyces clavifer. Taxonomy (GTDB): domain Bacteria; phylum Actinomycetota; class Actinomycetes; order Streptomycetales; family Streptomycetaceae; genus Streptomyces; species Streptomyces clavifer. The sequence continues at coordinate 63,159 of BMWJ01000022.1, forward strand.
TACCAGTACCTCCAGATGCTCCCGAAGATCGCCGAGGGCGACGCCAACAAGCTCTGGATCGTGCCCAGCGAGATCGGCGACGCACTCAAGGGCCTCAGCGGCGCCTTCGGCAACCTCGGCGGCGGAGCCCCCGGCTTCGACACCGGGAACAAGGAACGCCGGGAGCAGCCCCCGGTCGGCTGACCGGGAGACACCTTCGTGCATGATCAGTGAGGCCCCTCGACCTTCATGGCGGGGAGGCATCACTGACCACCGAAGGAGATGGCCTTGTCCATCTGGGAAATTCTCGCGGTCTTCGCGGCCGGAGTCGGCGCAGGGACGATCAACACCATCGTCGGCTCCGGTACGTTGATCACCTTCCCCGTCCTGCTCGCCACCGGCCTGCCACCGGTCACCGCCACCGTCTCCAACGCACTCGGCCTGATCCCCGGTTCGATCAGCGGTGCCATCGGATACCGCAAGGAACTGGCCGGCCAGCGCCGCCGCATCCTCAAGTTGAGCGTCGGCGCACTCGTCGGCGGTCTCACCGGCGCCACACTCCTGCTGGCCCTGCCCTCCACGGCGTTCGAGACGATCGTGCCCGTCCTGGTGGCGCTCGCCCTGGTCCTGGTCATCCTGCAACCCCGCATCAGCAAGGCCGTCCAGCGCCGCCGCGCACACACCGGGGCCCCGGTCCGCCCCGACGGCGGTCCGCTCCTCTTCACCGGACTGACGCTCGCGAGCGTCTACGGCGGCTACTTCACGGCGGCCCAGGGCATCATCTACCTCTCCCTGATGGGCATGCTGCTCGACGACACGATGCAGCGCCTCAACGCCGTCAAGAACGTCCTGGCCGCCGTCGTCAACAGCGTCGCCGCACTCTTCTTCCTCTTCGTGGCGGACTTCGACTGGACGGCCGTCGTGCTCATCGCCGTGGGATCCGCGATCGGCGGGCAGATCGGCGCCAGGGTCGGCCGCCGCCTCAGTCCGCGCTACCTGCGCGCCCTCATCGTCGTCGTCGGCACGGCGGCCATCGTCCAGCTGGTGCTGCGCTGAACGAGGGAGCCCGCCTCCGGGGGAGTCGGGCTCCCTCCCCGCACCGCGACTACGCGGCGGACCGGGCCAGCCACTCCGGCAGGGCCGACCGGTCACCGGCACCCATCGCGAGCAGCATCGCGTCCGCGGGAGACGGGACGAACGGCTGACGCAGCAGCGGCATGTCCGCCTGCTCCGGCGTCCGGGCCGCCTTGCGGTGGTTGTCCTCGGCACAGGACGCCACGGTGTTCAGCCAGGTGTCCTGGCCGCCCTGGGCGCGCGGCACCACGTGGTCGACGGTGCTCGCCCGCCGCCCGCAGTACGCGCACCGGTGCTGGTCCCGTATGAGCACGCCCTTCCTGGACCACGGGGCGTGTCTTCGGAACGGCACCCGGACGAACCGGCAGAGCCTGATGACCCGGGGCACCGGGATGTCGACGGCGGCACCACGCATACGGAGGCCGGGATGCGACTGCTCGACGACGGCCTTGTCCTGCAGGATCAGCACCACCGCACGGTTGAGCGTCACCGTCGACAGCGGCTCGAAGCTCGCGTTGAGCACCAGTGTGTCCCGCATCCTGCCCACCTCCCGTGTGCCGCCCGCCCGGTCGCGGGCCCGGATCAACTCTGGCCGGGCGAGCCGTGATGGACAACGCAATAAAAAAATGCCCTGCTCTGGTCTCTCCAAGACCAGGGCAGGGCAAACAGCGGGTGAACCATCAGCTCTCGGGGGACGCGTACTCCCCGATCAGCCGGGCGCGGGCCAGTGTGTGGAACCGCAGGTTGAAACCGACCGCCGCGGGTGACGCGTCGCTGTCCGGGCCGAGCTCTTCGGTGTCCACCGCGTACACCGTGAACACATAGCGGTGGTTCTCACCGGCCGGCGGCGCCGCACCGCCGAACTCCTTCGACCCGTAGTCGTTCCGTGCGTGGACGGCGCCCGGGGGCAGCCCCTCGAACGTGCCGCTCCCCGCACCGGCCGGGAGCTCCGTGACCGATGCCGGGATGTCGAACACCACCCAGTGCCAGAACCCGCTGCCCGTCGGGGCGTCCGGGTCGAAGCACGTCACGGCGAAGCTCTTCGTCTCCGCGGGGAAGCCCTCCCACCGCAGCTGCGGCGAGGTGTTCCCGGCGGAGAACACCTGCGCGTCCGCGAGCACGGCTCCCGGCGCGAGGTCCTCGCTCACCACGGTGAACGAGGGGACCTCGGGATGGAAGTCGTGCGGCAGCGGCGCCCTCTTCGGCTCGGTCACGTCAGCACCTCTCCTGATCGGCTGTGAAGCGTCCTGCCACCGACCCTAGGCCGTGTCAGAGCCAGTTGCGCTGTCCGCCGACCTGGGAGAGCCACTGGTTCAGGTAAGCGGCCCAGTCCGTGCCCTGGTAGTCGTTGTGGCCGACCTTGAACGCGCGGTACGAGTCGCTGCCCTCGCTGAAGAGGCCCGGCTTCTTGTCCATCTCCAGCACGACGTCCATCTCGCGGTCGTCCGCCACGAAGGTCAGCTCGACCTGGTGCAGTCCGCGGTACTGCTGCGGCGGGAAGAACTCGATCTCCTGGTAGAACGGCAGCTGCTGGCGCGTGCCACGGATGTGTCCGCGCTCCATGTCCGCGGCGCGGAAGGTGAAGCCCAGCTGCCCGAAGGCGTCCAGGATGGCCTGCTGGGCGGGCAGCGGGTGCACGTTGATCGGGTCCAGGTCACCCGAGTCCACCGCGCGGGCGATCTCCAGCTCGGTGGTCACCCCGATGTTCATGCCGCGCAGGTGCTGCCCGGCGAACATCGTGATCGGGGTCTCCCACGGAATCTCGAGCCCGAAGGGCACGAGGTGCACCGCGCCCGCCTTCACCTCGAGGGCACCGCCCAGGCGCAGCTTGGCGAACTCGATGTCCTGCTTGGTCTCCTGGTCCCCGCCCTCCACCTCGACCCGCGCCTGCAGCCCGACCGAGAGTGCCTCGATCTGCTGGTCCACGGAACCGCCCTGGATCCGCACCTCGCCCTGGACGACCCCACCGGGGACGACGTTGAGTTCGGTCAGCTCGGTCTCGACCGAAGCACCGCCGGCACCCATGCTCGCGAGCAGTCGCTTGAAGCCCATGATTTTTCCTCCTTGGTCCTGACCCCTACATACGCGCCACGACCGTAGCCGGTTCCCGTCGCTCCGATCCCAGTACCCTCGGACGCCATGAACAAGGGCACGGACCGCACGCCGCTGACGCGGGAGTTCTTCGACCGACCCGTCCTGGACGTGGCCCCCGATCTGCTGGGGCGCATCCTGGTCCGCTCCACCGACGAGGGTCGCATCGAGCTACGGCTGACGGAGGTGGAGGCCTACGCGGGCGAGGTCGACCCGGGCTCCCACGCCTTCCGCGGACGGACGCCCCGTAACAGCGTGATGTTCGGCCCGCCGGGCCATTCGTACGTCTACTTCACGTACGGGATGTGGCACTGCCTCAACCTGGTGTGCGGACCCGAGGGCATGGCGAGCGGTGTCCTGCTGCGAGCCGGCGAGATCGGCGTCGGAGCCGAGATGGCCCGCAAACGCCGATTCTCGGCCCGTCATGACAGAGAACTGGCCAAAGGGCCGGCCCGTCTGGCGACGGCCCTGGATGTGGACCGTGCCCTGGACGGGAGCGACGTGATCGCCGGCCCGAAGGCGGCCCTGTCCGTCCTGCGGGGCACCCCGCCACCCCGCGACCAGGTACGGAGCGGTCCCCGTACCGGCGTCGGAGGTGACGGCTCCCATCAGCCGTGGCGCTTCTGGATCGACGGGGACCCCACGGTCAGCCCGTACCGGGCCCATGCGCCGCGCCGTCGCTCAACTTGACTCGCCCTTGCCGCGTCCCTAATGTAGTCCGAGCCGCTTGAACGGATGCAGATGTTGTTGGTACGGCCCATCGGGCCGGACCGGAGCATCCGGAGAGGGCCAACCACTACCTACGATCCACCCTGGCGGGTGCAATTTCGGCATGCCGGAATTCGCCTGACGGCTCGATTATGAGTCACCGAGGGAATCGGTTAACGTAGTGAAAACGCCGAAAGGCAAAGGCCGCTCCAACTGGCCGCCGGAATCAAATTCGGACCGGAAACGGAACGGAAAAGAGTCTGGTAAAGTCGGACTCGCCGGAAAGGGAAACGCGAAAGCGAAGAACTGGAAAGCGTAAATCCTCTGCTCGCAGGGGGCCCGCTTCGACCGGGAATCGGACACGAAAGAGTCTGATAGAGTCGGAAACGCAAGAACGAAGG
>BMWJ01000023.1 GCA_014651175.1 Streptomyces clavifer
ATGTCCGTTCTCAGATCCGCAGGATCCAGTGTCTCGTGTGTTCAACATCAGGGGTCAAGGCCCGAAGACACCTCGCCTTGGTCAACCGGGCCACTGATCGGCGAGGCCAGTGGTCCGCCGATCTACTTCCCCATCCGGTGGAGCATGGCCGAGGAGGCGTCGGCCTACGCGGCGGCCGTCGCGGAGTCCATGGGCCTGACCTGCTTCGATGTACAGCAGAACCGGCTCAGGCCGTGAGAAGGCTGGCTAAGACGGCGTTTCAGCGGGTGAGTCTGCGGTAGTTGATGAGGCTGGTCGCGATCGCAGTGAAGGCCAGGAAGTGTTCCGGCTTGCGCTCATAGCGGCGGTGCAGACGCCTGCAGCCGGCGAGCCAGGACATGGTGCGTTCGACGACCCAGCGGTGACGGCCCAGCCGGGCGGAGCTTTCCTTCCCGCGACGGGCGATCCGGGGCGTGATTCCACGCTCACGGAACCATCGCCGCTGGTGGTTGTAGTCGTAACCCTTGTCGCCGTGCAGCTTGGACGGTCGGCGCCGCCGCGGCCCGCGTGGACTGCGGATGGGAGGTATGCCCTGCACGAGGGGCTGCAGGGCGAGGCTGTCATGCGTATTCGCGGCGGAGATCGCCACCGAGATCGGCAGGCCCGACCGGTCGACAATCAGGTGGATTTTCGATCCATTCTTGCCACGATCGGTCGGACTCGGTCCCGTCAGATGCCCCCTTTGAGGGCCCGGACGCTGACGGAGTCGATGGCGCAGCGCGACCAGTCCAACTCCCCGCGTGCACCGAGTTCGTCAAGGATGACCCGATGCAGCCGAGCCCACACACGGGCCTTGGACCACTGGGCAAAACGCCGATAGACGGTGGGCCAGGCCGGCCCGAACACTGGCGGCAGCTGCCGCCAGGAACAGCCGGACGTCGCCACGAACACGATCGCCGTCAACACCTCACGGTCACTGGCCCTCCGCCGCCCGCCTCCCTGCGGACGTATGAGCTCCGTCGGAGGCACCACCCGCCGAAACAACTCCCACATCTCGTCGGGCACCAACCGCTCAGCAAGGATCGTCATGCTCAGACCAACGAGTGATCCTGCCAAAAGAAACGATGTCTTAGGGTCCCGAGCAGGCTCAATGCCTCCGTGGCGCGGGGCCCGCCCACACGCTATCGAAGTCCGTTCCGCTCAGAGTGGTCCAATGCTGGAGTCCGGGTCACTGGAGCGCGGATCAAGCTGGCCCGGGTGCGGCGGAGCAGTTCCACAGCCAGCGACTCCTCTAGGGAGTCCGTCCCGAAGAGGCGGTTGGCGTGCAGGTGCACGTAGCTGTGAGACAGCTCGTTGACAGAGCGCAGCATGCGCCCGTCGCGATGGAGTGAGTTGATCATGCCGATGGCCGGTTCGAGCGCCGAGCGCCGTGCGCTCAGCAGACGGGACACTTCACCGTTTGCAGGAAGGGAAGCGCCCAGCGCCTGACGCAGCTCGCTCTTCCGCTTCCGGTACTCGGAACCGCCGACGCGTGATTGCGGCGAGCTGCCGTAGGAGAAGACCGCCCGCTCCTCGTGTGACAGGCCTAGGCAGGAGAGCAGGTCGTCCATGCTGATCACGGCAAGTTCCAACAGGTCGACGCCCAGCCAGCCTGCGGAATGCGCGCGGAGCATGGCGGCGACGCTCGGGCTGTCGGCCATGAAGAGTGCCTCCGCGCCCGCCATCCCCTCCCGGCCCCCGTACCTGTCGACTTCACGTTCATAGGTCTCGAAGGAGAACCTCGTACAGAAGCCGTCGGCCTGCAGCCCGCCGGCCCAGGCACATGCGTGCTCCATCAGCGGCCCGATGAGCGTGGCCGGGTTCCCGTGGAAGCGGAGACGCACATGGTGTTCCGGGTCCGCGTAGCGCACGAAGAACCAACCGTCCGAGAGACCGGACTGGGTGACGTACTTTCCGAAGCTGTCAAGAGAGCTGCCGATCAGATGGTCCTCGTGTCGAGGATCGCAGTAGAGCTTCAGATACAGCCAGTCACTGCCTGGTGGGCGCAGGCTCACCTCCGGCTCGACAGTATGGATGACGAGGGGCGGGCTGCTGCGGGACGGCTCTTCCCGGCGTCTCACCAGAGGCGCGACAACCTCGCACATATGGCCGCCGTCCGTCCCCGTCAACCAAGCGTGCTCCGGCCCCGGCAGGGCTTCGTGGAGCAGAGCGGACTGGCCGGCGGGAACCGTCTTGAGCTCTTCGCGGAGCAGTTCGACGTCCCTTGAGTCGTGGAGGTCAAGGAGGAGACGATTGTCGCCGACCGACAGGTACAGATGACGAGGGACGTCCCATGTGGTCTGCCAGGCCGACAGCGCCGCCGTGAAACGATCGCCGGAGCCGGGCCCGAGTACGTCCGCAGGGTTGAGCCGCCACTGGGCGAGGGACAGGACGGTCCGACCCCGCTGCACTCGAGGCAAGAACGAGAGACCGGCTGCCGGCCCCCACGAGAACGAGGTGAGCTGGCACCTGCCGTCATGGGCGGCTTCGAGCAGGAACCGCGCGGCGGCGGGCGCTCTCCTGGGATTGAGCATGTGGCCCTGGACCCCGATCACCTCGACTCCGCCCGCGGGCCAGACGATCACGAAGCGGTCGGCTCGAAGACCGACGACGAGCTCGCTGACAGGGATGACTCCCCGTGCCGACGTGCCGGGCCAGGCGTCGACGACGATCTGGTGGTCCCGGACGGCGGGTCGCAGCGCGACGTTCGTGGAGCGGGGAGGGTTGGGTGCGTACACCACCTCGGCGAACAGCACGTGCGGCTCACGCTCCTGCTCGGTGCGGGCCAGCTCCGCAAGCGCGTCGCAGGCAGCCGGGCCAAGGAGGTCGGCGAACCGCCCGAGGGTGCGGCCGGCGGCCGGCGCGCCCGGCTGGGGTCCGACGACGAGCTGGAAGTAACCTCTGTCGATGGCCGTCGGCGAGGTGGCCGCGAGGGAGAACGACAGGTCGAGTGAGGGCGGGACGTTCTCCGGGCCGGGCTCGGACGTGGCCAGCCGTGCGAGGACGTCGTCGCTGAGCTGCAACACCGTGCGGTGTTCGCGGTTTGCCTTTAGGGCCAGGTCGAGTAGCAACCGGTCACGCCGCTGCCGGCTGGGCGTTCCGTCATCGCGCGTTCCGTGTGCGAAAGGTTCCCCGAGTCCCGTCGAGGGGTCGAGAAGCTCGAGTAGAGGAACTTGGCGGTATGGCCCGTATCGGGCTTTGAAGGCCCGTCGATAGGCTGCCATGTGCGGCATTCCCGTGGGGAAGGGGCTCAAGCGCAGGAGCAGTTCGGCGGCCGAAGCCGCTTCGGCGGCCACCGAGGTGTGGAGAGCGGCGGCCTGAAGTGAGAGCGCCGTATCCGTCTGTACAAGACTTGGCGTGCCCACCGTGTCGGCACGCAGCTTGCCCATGCGGTGGAGGAGGGCAGGCAGGCGCTCTGCTTTCCGGTCGAGGGGCAGCCGATCCCACTGGGTGCACGCATGAGCCAGTCGGGCCAGCTCCCGGGCCTTGGCCCAAGCATGGCGAGACGGGGTGCCCCCAAGACAGGCGCGCAGGCGCGTCACCGGGTCGCCGCTGGTCGGCGCCGGGCGCAGCTCCGAGATCAGGAAGCCCTGCGCGCGCAGGTCGTCCACCAATCGGCCGGCCTTCTCGGGGGTGGCTCCGGGCGCGTCCGAGACCGCCTTCTCCAGGTCGGCCCGGCAGATGGGTGTCCGTGCCGCGGTGAGCACACGGCGCACGGCGGAGGTGGCCCGCACGGAGGTTCCCGCTCCGGGACCCTCGGTGAGGGTGGCACGACCACTGCGCAGGAGGATCGCGGGATGGGTGATGAGGCGGAGGTGAGGGCTGATGTCCAGGTCGGCGTCGAGCTGCTCCGTCAGGTCGTGCAGCAATCCCATGTCGGCCCGCGTGCGCGTGCGTGACGCGGCCGGGGTGAAGGCGAAATCCGTAGCCGGAGCCCACCGCGCCAGGCTGACTCCGGCGAACAGGCCGAAGGGGGTCGGCCTGGTGGTCATCCTGATGAGATACCGCCTGAGCTTGCGGAGCAGCCGGGGAGCCGACCGGTCCTGCGGGCCGGTCCGTTCCAGCGCCGCGGCGAGGTCGGGGCTGGCCACCCACAGCGCGAGGCGCAGCAACGGATCGCGTGGGGCGAGGGAGGCGTCGGAGTCGGCCGCGGGGGCTGCCTGGCGTGCGTCTGCGGGGAGCAGCGGGGCCCGCACCAGGGCCCATTCGAGTGGTTCATAGAGCGCTGGACCGATGCCGCGGTGGCTCGGGAGTGAGCGGTCGTGCCCGGTCATGACTGGAGGAAGACCCGATCCCAGACCGGCTCGACGCCCGTGGCGGCGGCGAGGAGGGTCATGGCGACGCCGGCGGCACCGTCGAGCAGCCCGGCTCGGTCCACTGCGGTGTCCTCTGCCTCCACGGAGGCGTAGCCGAACGGCCGCTCGGGCTCGTAGACGGCTAGGAGCCGGTCGGTGAGCCCGGTGACGGAGTCCGCAAAGCAGTCCGGCACAGTGTCGTGCGAGAACCGCAGCACGGTGTGGAGCAGTCCGGCGACCCCGTGGCAGAACGTGGGTGAGGTGAGATGCCGCAACGCGAAGGGACGTCGTAGGACGCTGGCCATTCCGTCGACCGCCATGCGGCGAAGGTCTTCGTCGTTCAGGGCTTCCCCGGCGAGCCACAGGGCGCGAGCCACCCCCGGCGTGCCGTAGCACCAGGCGCTCCGCGTAGGTGCCGGCTTCTGTTTAAGCGCCGGGAGACCTTCCGGCGTCATCGCCACGGCGTCGGGCCAGCTCACTCCCCAGGCGTCCTCGACGCGGTGTGACAGTAGCCACTGGGCCAGGACGCTGATCGCCTCGGCTTGCCCGGGGACCTCGTGGCCGGCTCGCAGTGCAAGTGACAGGATGGCCAACGGCCCGGGGATGCCGTGCGCGAGTCCGCAGTTGAAGTTTCCCGAGGGATAGAGACGGCGCGCCGATTCGGTCTGCAGATACTCTGCCGGGGTGGCCCAGCGCGGCATCCCGTCCACCTGCTCGGTAAGCCGGACCAGGGCAATCAAGATCTCGGGAAGAATGCCGTGCGAATCGCGTCTCAGCAAGTATGACGCGAGCCCGCTCGCCCCGGAGATCAGATCGAACACGTTCACCGGCATGCCGGGTCGGCGGGTTCCCAGCCTCGAAGCAACCGCCAACCCCTGCGGCGCGATCATCGCGTCGACAACGGCGAGCGCTCTTTGATAGCGGTCACCGCCCCGACTGAATGACTCCAGAGCGAACGCGAAGCCGCCGAGTCCGGCGAAAAGGCCGGAATGCTTAGGCCCGTCGCTCGACTCCACGGCCGCCATTCCTTCAGCAAGGAACCCGTGGCCGATCGCGTCCCATCCCTCTACGGGAAAACACTGATGGAAGTAGGAGCACATCACGGCGATTCCGGAGTTTCCGTCGGCGAGTCCGTACGGGTTCCAGTTGACAAACTTCGGATATCGCGCCTGGCTGCGGGCGAGCGGAAGAGACTTCATGATACGCGCCTGGTCGGCGACGCGTACAGCGACATCACGTGCGACGAACAGCGCCCCGCTGCGTCGGCTTGCGTCGAGAGCGCTGCCCCAGGACGACGAGGGTTCACTGTGGCATGCGGTGGAACCAAGCACTTGGCTTCCTCTGGCGTCAGCCATTCGGGCAGGGAGGGGTGCACATCGTCGGGATGCAACTCAAAGCTGTGTCCCAGTTGTCCTCCGGATAACATTCCAGCCCGGTGTGGCACGTCGCATCGCACGCCGTTTCACCGCACGTTTGACACGTCGTGCAGGTGCAGGTGTACCAGCCCGCAGTATGGCATTCCTCCCGGGTATCGGTGTCGCATGTGTACATCGAGTACCCCGTCTCACCCGGATTCGTGGCAGGCCTCGTGCGTCGGCGCCTGACATTCAGATCGAATTCGTCCGGCGGGCGGGCCACCGTGGTGTGCGTGTAGGCGATATCAGCACCTTTCCTCAAGGTGATCTGCGTGGCTTCGCTCCCCGGAAACGGCGCCTTGTCCGGAGGAATGCGCGAACTTCGCAGGACGTCATCGACGGAGAACTCGATGAAGTAGTCGAGCTCTGCGGTGAAGTAAAGACGCCTGTGGCCGGGGCGGTCGCTGTCCCCGAGTACCCCGTTCAGAGTCACACCAGCGATCGGCGGCTTTGACGGGTCAGGACGCAACTTCTCGACGAGAGGGTCCTGTGAGCGTTCGCCTTCTCTGGAACCGCCCTCGTCCGCAGGGTCGGCCATGATGCGCTCCCTACACAGCTCTCAGGTCCCGACTGCTTACAGCCGGAAATTCACGAGTGTCCCGATTGTTTCTCACCCCAGGTGGGGCCGCTAGGAGCGTCTGGGTGATTTTGCGGGAACGGACGGCAGAGCGGCGGGCCGCGGGCCTGCTGACATCGACGGCTCTCGGGTCCGGGCCCTCAAAGGGGGGCTCACACCGGACCTTCGCCAGTCGACCGCGCGCCCGGGCAGCAATCACCACCTGATCACCGACCGGCACGGCACCCCTTGGCCGTCTCGCTGACCGGCGGAAACCGCCCTGACGTCAAGACCGAGCAATGGATCTGAGACACCTGTTGCCGTGTCACCTGGACGGCTCCGAGGGCACGCGGGTGGGTCTGCTGAGACAGCAAACCCACTGAGACAGGTGAACTGTTCCTAACGGCCTGTTCCACGAGCTGGCCGAAGGCCGGGCCCCGGACAACTTCGCCTGGGTCTACAGCCTGGGAGGCCGGGAGGACCGCGCCGTCGACCTCACCGCCCGGCACGCCGACGTGTTCCCCGACGAGGAGGCACTGACCGCCGCGGGTTACTCCTCACAGTCGGCATCCGATCTCCTCGCGGTCTACGGACCCGAACGTGTCGGAATCCCTGCGAACAACATCCCGACGCTGCGGAAGAAGCAGGGCCGGGCAAGATTCAGCGAACTTCAGCGCACCGCCGATGAGCGCCGGGACCGCAAGCGGATCCGTCACGAACAGCCGAAGGCGACCGGAAGCATCCTCCGCTGACCAACGGCCCCGCCCCGCCAACACGTGACCACCACCACCGCTCCTCCCCCTCCCCCGAGCCAGTCCCACCGTGCGCAGCGCGCAGCCGTCGGCAGAGCGGGTCCGCCGGCCATCCCTTGACCAGACCACGGCCACCGGCCGGGCAACCGCCCGGCCGGTGGCCGTTGCGTTGTGGCTCGGGTGTGTTCGGGGTGCTGGCGTCCGGCCGGGCTCCGAAGCCGTGAGCGCAGAACTCCCCAAGAAATCGACCGAATTGGTGATAGAATTCTTTATGTCGGGAAGTCGGAAGGGGTTGGCCCCCCGGACGACACCCAAACCGCATCACCGCACCCCAGGAGGCCCGCGATGGACCGAATCACTGTTGATGTCGAGATCGACGGCACGACGCACCAGTTCACCCTGCTGCTCACCGAGCTGAACAAGCGCACCGAGTCCTACGGCGCTCTGCTGGGCGGGGACAGGACCGGTCTGGAGGCCCAGGTGACGGTGCTGGAGCCCGGCCAAGACGAGGGGAACACGTTCTTCCTGTCCCGGCTGGTCGGCGAAGGGGACTGGGTCATCGACGCGAAGTTCGGGCCCAACAGCTTCCCCCACTGGAGCCACGGATTCGGCGCCCGGTACACGAAGCTGCGCGGCCTGCTGCCGGAGTTCGGCGACGTTCTGGACGACGCGGCCCGTGAGCGGAAGCTGGCCGCGGCGATCGGCCGGGACGTCCCGCTCGAACTCGTCAGCTGACTCAGCGCCCCTCCCGGGGCAGCGTCCGACAGCTGCCCCGGGAGGAAGGCCCGCCGGATCGGGGCGGGGCGACGGTTGGCCCCGTCGCCCCGCCCCGCGGACCCGAGCCACACCACCCACTGCACTGCGAGGTATTCATGACGACTGCCCCCGTACGCGGCGAGCGCGCCGCCCGCGCCGCCCTCTCCCACTTCCGCCGGCCGGAGAGCATCGCGGCCGAACTGGCCCAGCTGGGGCCGGTGGAGCTCTGGGCGAAGCTGCTCAGGGACGATCCGGCCGGACGGCTCCGCGGCTACGAGCCGGAGAAGGAACTGGTCACGGCCGAGCGCACCGCCGATTTCGTCATCCCGGGTGACGTCGCCTGGCCCGCCGCCCTGGACACGCTCGCGGAGACGCGGCCGATGGGCGTGTGGACGCGCGGCCGTGGCGACCTGGCCGCCCTGTCCGCCCGCGCAGTCGCCGTGACCGGACGCCGCGCACCGAGCCCGTCCGGTGTCCGCGCCGCGCAGGACACCGGACGCTCGCTCACCGAGGCCGGGCACACGGTCGCCTCCGCCCTCTCGTACGGCATCGACACCGCGGCCCAGCACGCCGCCGCCGCGCCGACGCTGGCCGTCATGCCGTGCGGACTGGACACCTGCCACCCCTACAACCAGGCCGCCCTCCTGGACCGCGTGACGACGAACGGCGGTATCGCCGTCAGCGTCTACCGCCCGGGGACGCCCACCAGCCGCCTGACGCTCTCCACCACGGCCCGGCTCCTCGCGGCCCTGTCCCGGGCTCTCGTCCTGATCGAGCCCAGCGACGACGTCGCCACCGTCCCGCTGGAGGCCGCCCGGGAAGCGCGGCACCTGCGCCGGCCGGTGCACGTGCTCACCACCACGGACCCCAGCACCAACATCAGGCACACGAGCAGGACCGGCCGGCTGCTGAAGTCCGTCCGCGCCCACCGCACCATCAAGCTCTCCGACATCGTCACCACGCTCGCCTGACACCCGTGCGGGCCCGGCCGGCCGGGCCCGCACGCCCCGCGGCACCGCTCCGCTTCGCCACCTCCCGGAAGAAGGCACCGCCATGCGCGTCTCCGCCCGCCTCCGCCGCCGCTTCCACCGCACGGCCCGGCTCCTGTCCGTCAGGCGCAGCGAGCCCGGTTCGCTGCCCGCTCTCCAGGTGGCCGGTGTCCTGGTCTTCGCCTACATCGACGCCGACAGCTCAGCCGTCCGCGTCAGCGTCGACCTGGACACGGCGCACCGTGCGCTGCTGCGCCCCGACCGCTCCGTGCCGCTGGAGATCACCGTGCAGGGCAGCCGCGTCTTCCGTGAATGACCCCCAGGGAAGCCCTAATCATGGTAGAGTTCTCCTTGTCGGAACGTTTGGCCGCGAACCGACACCCGGACCGCATCCCGAGCAGCAGGAGGACACATGACCGGCAGCGACCCGCAGACCGCCGTACTCCCCGTCATCGGAACCCGCGTGACGTACCACGGGAGCCTCACCCAGTACCACGGCAGCGGATTCCTCCTCTTCCCCCATGACGTGAGCCTGTCCGTGGGAGACACCCTCTACTGCGACTGCGACCACCACTCCCGCTACACGCTGGTCGACATCGAGTCCGACACCCCCCTGCGCCACGTCCGCGAAGCGAGCTTCACCGTTGAGGCCGGCACTTGGTGGCCCGAGGACGCGATCGACGTCGTGCACGGCGGATTCGTCTACAAGGCATCGCACACGCTGCCCGGGGGCTCACCCGCCACCCGCATCCTCGCGTTCCACACCGCCAACGGCGAAGTCCTCAATCAGTGGGGCGCCATCTGCCAGATCGCCGACCGCGACACCGTCCGCATCCTCGACGAGCGCGGTCTCGACCCGTTCCGGGCCCTCCCGGCCCTCCCCTCCCCGACGAGCAGCTGACACGCCCCAGGGGGCGGCAGCAGCCGCCCCCTCCCGTCACCCGCCTCACACCACAGGGGAGTACACGATGACCGACGCCACCACCGACCAGGCAGCCCTCACCGCAGGCACGATCGTGCGCTGCCCGCGCTACATCAACGGCGAAAGCACCGGCCTGCGCAAGGCCGTCGTGCTCGGCCTGTGGAACGAGGACAACCCCAAGGGCGGCTACCGCGTGTACTTCTACACGCTCGGCCCGGCCAGCTTCTCCCCCCGGACCGCCGGGCTCGCGTTCGCCCGCGAGATGACCGTCCTCGGCAGGCTCGAAGACCTCTCCGAGCGCACCCTGACCGGCATCTACAAGGGACTGAACCTGTTCCCGGGGTCCGCGTACGTGCGCAACCGGGCGGGCAGCCACGCCTACCGGCTGCGCACGGCCCGCCGCGCCCGATAGGCCCCGCCCGGGGACCGGTGGGCCTACGAGCACCCCGCACCCCACCGGCCCCCCGGGCGCAGCGCGACATCGAAGGGCCTCACCCCGACCAGGTGTGTGCGGCCCGCCATGCCCCAGCCCAGCGGAAGGAACCGCATCAGCATGAGCACCGAGACCCGCGAGTTCATCATCGTCGGCCAGGACACCGGCGTCGGCTTCATCCTGTGGGACGTCATGCCCGCCCCGACCGATCCCATCAAGCGCGCCATGGCGCTCGAGGAGATCGGGGTCGACGTCCACGACGCGTTCGGCTCGTGCCACATGGAGTGGGCCACCACCGCCACCGGCGCCGTGAACCAGCTCCTGACAGACCTGCGCAAGCAGTCCGGCATCGACGACTACGCGCTGAGCGAGACCAGCAACCGCGACGCCCTCACCGAGGACCGCGAGCCCCGATAGGACCCGGCCGGGGGCGGGCCGCCCGCCCCCGGCTTTGCCCCGTAAGCCGTCTCGCCGCTCACCGCCAGGTCCCGGTTGGCCCCGGGGCACCGGCGGATCCCGAACCGCCCCCACCTCCCAGGAGTCCCTGTGACCATCCAGCCACGGCGTTCCGCGCTCATCCCTCTCACGCCCGCCCGGCCGACCACTGACGACGTCGCACAACTGGCGGCCGGCCGGGTCGCCACCACGGACGAGCCGGATCCCACCACGCTGCTGACATGGGCCGACATCATCCTGGTCAACAATTCCGGCGGCAAGGACAGCCAGGCGATGCTCTCGCACCTCGTCGCCCTGGCCGCCGCCGCGCAGGTGCTGCACCGGATCGTCGGCGTCCACTGCGATCTGGGCGACGTCGAGTGGAAGGGCACCCGCGAGCTCGCCGAGGAGCAGGCCGCCGCCTACGGGCTGCGCTTCGAAGTCGTCTCCCGCAAGCAGGGCGACCTCATCCAGCAGATCAAGGACCGCCACCACACGCTGCGCGCCAACGGGGACACCACCACACCGGCCTGGCCGTCGTCCCAGGCGAGGTACTGCACGAGTGCCCATAAGCGCGGGCAGGTCCGGCCTCTGATGACGCGGCTGGTCGACGAGTTCACCGGCCGGCCCGGTCGGCCGGTGCGGATTCTGAACTGCATGGGGATGCGGGCCGAGGAGAGCCCGGCCCGCATGAAGCGCACGATGCTCGAACTCGACCAGGGCGCCAGCAACGGAAAGCGCACCGTCTACACGTGGCTTCCCCTGCACACGTGGCCGGTGAAGCGGGTGTGGTCGGAGATCGCACGGTCCGGGCTCCCGTACAGCCCCGTCTACGACTGGGGGATGTCCCGCCTGTCGTGCTCATTCTGCGTACTGGCGTCCGAGCGCGACCTCGAGCTCGCCGCACGGCTCCGGCCGGAGAAGGCCGCCGAGATGGTCGGCCTGGAGCATTACGTCGGCCACGACTTCAAGAAGAACCTCCCCATCGCGGAAATCGTCCGCCGGGCCGAGGCCACCGACGCCGCCCACGGGCCCGCGGTGCGCCACCCCCGCGGCACGGCGATGGCCGCCCACATCGGACAGGCCCGAACCCTGGACTACCTCGCACGCAGCGCCGCCTGACCTGCCTCCCGAGGGCCGGTGCGCCGTGCACCGGCCCCCGGGAGCAGGGCTTCACCCGCCTGCCTGACCGCGTGGTTGGCCCCACCCGGTCGGCAGGTCCGTCCCGAGCCGCTCCCACCACTGGAGTTTCCGCATGCGCCCCACAGTTCTGTCCTACGGTCTCGGCGCCGACTCGACCGCCATCCGACTTCCGTGGGTTCAGAATTTGTGAGAGTTCCTCGGCGGAAACTCGGAGCTTTACCGACCGTCGTGGACTTGTGGGCTGGAAGTTCAACTCTCGTGTTGTCGGGAGGCGAAGAGACGAAGGACGTCCTCGTCCAGGTCGGTGGTGTCGCCCTCGGTGCACAGCAGGAAGCCGAAGTCGACAAGGCTCGGGGTGGCGGGCCCACTGCGGGACGCCGGTCTCCTGGGGAGGCGCTAGCTAACCCTCCGTCCGTGTCTTGCCCGGCAGGGCTGATCCGGCCGTGATTATGAGCTATGGATGAAGAAAGCCCAATTTGGCGGCCCACCGATGTTCACGGTTTGGAAGTCCTCAGCGAGGGGACGGTCTCGGTCTCAATGCGGCTCTACGGCTGGGAAGCGGTCCTGCCAATGTCTTTGATCCGGAGCATCGGACTGCCCTCGGAGCCCAAAGTGTCCGACCGCAGAGACTCTGCCGGTGTCGCTGTGGCCGCATGGTTGATGCCTACGGCCTACCGGGCGACCGCCGTGTAGGGGGACTCGCAGCGGTGGGTGAGGGTGTCGGGAGGCTGGACAGAGATGCGCCTCGTAAGGGAAGCTGCCGCATCCGGCACTGCCCGAGCACGGCACATGGGGTGCCGGCCGGTCAGTGATGGCGAGAGCCACTTCGGCCACGATGATGGGCCGCGACAACGACCCGCTCTTCCGCTTCACTGCCGCCACGGCTCGCCCGCCCGGTGCCGGCAGGGGGTGTGCCGGCACCGGCGCACGTCGTGCTCAGTTCTGGTTGAGCGGGAGTGCGATGTCGACGACCTGACGGCCGGCCGGGAACGAGCCGACGAGGGACGTCTCGCCGTCGAGGATGTTCACCTGGTAGAAGCGCTGCCGCCCGCCCGTGGACAGTGCGGCGAAGCCGCGGTTGGAGCCGTTGGAGGGCTTGTAGTAGATGTCGAACCCGGCCCAGGGTCCGGTGTTGACTCCCAGGCTTCCGGTGGGGGCGAGGGTGCCTGCGTTGGCCGGGGACTGGAGGGAGACCCGGTCGTTGACGGTGTCGATGTCGAACAGGGTGGTGGCGGTCGCCGCGTTGAGGTCGTTGTTGGTGTAGGCGGCCCCCGTGACGCCGAGCGCGGTTGATGGCGGCGTGGTCGGGTTGGTGAGAGTGCCGTCGACGGTGGTGGTGCGCGGTGCGGCCGGGTCGTCGATGTTGTGGCGCAGGTTCTGGCCGGTGTCGCTGATGACGCGCAGGCGGTTGGCGGCGGGGTTGAAGTCGACGCCGAAATTCCTGCCCGCCAGTGCGACGGTCAGCTGGGAGACCTTGACGGCCCGCGCGTCGCTGTTCACGGTGTAGACGCCGCCCCGGTCGCCGACGCCGTAGAGCTTGCCGTTCTGGACCCGGAAGTCGATGCCGACCAGCTTCCGGTCCGCCCTCAGGCCGGAGACCTTGCCGAACGACCAGCTGTCGCCGGGGTTGGTGACCTGGAAGCCGACCAGGCGCTGGTCGGAGGTCAGCCCCACGCTGATGAGGCCCGGCGACGCCGCCCGCCCGCGTGGACCGAACGGGGTGGGCTCGGTTCCGGCCGATGCCAGAGCGGGGGCGCCGAGGGACAACGCGATGGCGCCGACAGCGGCGGCCGACAGAAGACGAGTACGCACGGTTGCACTCCGAACGGTAGTCGGCCCGCCCGCGAAACGGGGGCGGGTCCACCCATCACTTCGGCGCCACCTTCACCCGGGTTTGGCCCCATGGCGCAATACACCCCGAATGGATCAGAAAGACTCGTCTGCGTGCGGCCGTTCAGGGGCATCCCCAGCAGCCACAGACCTGAGCGAGCATCTTCCGGCACTACCACGTTCGGCTGCGGAAAGTAGCAGCTCATTGCCGTGCGTGATTACGTCACTGGTGATGCCGGTGTCCGGCCGGCCCCAGCCCCGTAGGAGAAACCCATGCGTATATCCCTGCTCGCCCCCGCTGTCGCCGCCGCCGTCCTGAGCCCTCTCGCCTTCGCCGCATCCGCGGCAGCCGCCACGCCGGCCGGACCTGCCGCGCGAACCGCTGCCGTAGCGGGCGAGACAGCGGCCGACGACGCACCGCACGCCATCGGCCTCGCGCACGACCAACTCGTCGCCTTCTCGACGCACGCCCCCGGCCACGCTCGATCGATCGGGCACGTGCGCGGCCTGTCCGGCGACACCAAGCTCGTCGGCATCGACTACCGCGTGCAGAACGGTGCACTGTACGGCGTGGGTGACCAGGGGGGCATCTACACACTCGACACCCACAACGCGAAGGCGGCGAAGGTGTCGCAGCTGACGGTGGACCTGGACGGCGAGTACTTCGGCGTCGACTTCAATCCGGCCGCCAACCGGCTGCGCGTCATCAGCGACACCGGGCAGAACCTGCGCCACAACATCGACGACAAGGCGGCCCCGCGCACCACTACCGTCGACGGCAAGCTCACCAACCCCGCCACGCCCCCCTCTACGACACCGCCCACCGCGAAGGGTGTCACCGGCGCCGGCTACACCAACAACGATCTGAACAGTGACACCGCGACCACCCTGTTCGACCTGGACACGGTCAACGACCGCGTCTCGCTGCAGTCCCCCGCCAACGCGGGCAGCCTCGCCCCCACCGGCAGCCTGGGTGTCAAAGCGGGCCCTTCCGCGGGCTTCGATGTCCACTACGCACCCAAGAGCGGCACGAACCACGGCTTCGCCACACTCCACGTCAACGGCACCGCCCGCCTGTACGGCATCGACCTGCTCACCGGCGCAGCCGCCCACAAGGGAGACTTCCCCTCGGACTTCCAGGTCACGGACCTCGCGGTGGCTCTGAACAAGAAGCCGCAGGGCGGCGTGCACACCGGCGGCGGCGCGCTCGCCTCCGCCACCCTCACCCCTGGCAGTGGCGTGAGCCTCAACGCGGTAGGTGCGGCCGCCGGCACTCTGCTCCTGCTCGGCGGAATCGGCGCTGGCGCACGGGTCATGGCCAGGCGGACCAACACCAACCGCGTCGCCTGACCGCACTCCCAGCGGCCTTCGCTCATCGGTCACCCGACGTGCTGCCAGCTCGAGATAGCTGTGCGACGCGAGACGATGAGCGGGTCGACCGCTGAGCGCACTTCCGCCCAGACCCCGCCGGGCAACACTCGGTGTCCGGGCGGAGACCGCGGGGACATTGCGCTGCCATGCAGGTGCTCCTGCGGTATTCGCTTCCGCCGCCATCGAAGACGGCGGAAGCGGCGACGCGCCGCCGCCGGCGGGCTGGCCACGGCGGCGCGTCATCAACACCGCCACCCCCAGGTGGCGCCGTCGACAACCCGCATTCGTGACACGTAAGGCTTTGGATTGCCCCGACTGTCCACGCCTACCCATACGGCGTAACCCTGGCCCGCCCCAGGTGCCCGCGAACCTCGACGTCTCCGCGGCCGAACCGGCACCTCCGCGAAGGGGCTCCGTGGGACCACATGACGCCACCTACACCGACGCCCGCGTGTCGCCGCACAGGGCGGCGCACCACAGGCGCCAGAGTAGCTAGCAGTGAGGCGCTCAGCCTTGCCGTCAGCTTGACGAGCGCCGACCCGCTGCGGCTCCCGGGGGCACCCCATCCAGCTCCCGGGAGCCGCAGCACCAGCTGCCGCTCCCCAGCTCCAACCAGTGGCTGCCGGATGACAGCGCGCTCCCGAATCCGCCCTCCAGCCCGTAACAGTCGGGGCCGGTGGGCGTGTCCCACCAAAGGGAACCCTGGCGTTCGAGGCATCGCTGGACCAGGCCGAGTTCGCCGCCTACGAGGTACGCCGGGTCTATCTCGCCAGGCGCACCGACGAGTGCCGGGCCCTGCACGGCCGCAGCTGCCGTGCCCCGCGGTGGTGGTGCCGGCACGAGCGCACCGAGTTCTGCCTGCGCGCCCACGCGGAACAGAGCGCCGTGCCCTCGTGCAGTGGTGACCGGGCGTGCCGGCTCCCCGCACGCAAGGGGCAGTCACGGCGTTCGGTACGCACCCTGTTCGAGGGCGACCGGGCCGCGGCGGAGGCATGGGTGAGCGACGCCGGATCCGAAGGGGCCCGGCTGGAGCGCGGGAGCCTCTCGGGAATCCGCCGCGCGGTCTACCAGGAGGCAGGCCCGGACTACCCGCACGGGATCGGATTCGTCACCGCGGCCCCCAAAGGCGCCCAGGACAAACAGCGCAGCGGGTTCGAATACGTCTGGTCGGCCGTCACCGGCCGGGCAGGCACGTGGCGCAGGCCGCTGCGCGGAGCACGCCCGGCCCAGCAGCTGGGGTTCACGCAGCCGATGTCCTCGGGTTGGGCGTGATACCCCACCGCAGATCGTCATAGTTGTGCTAGATTTGTTTATGTCAGACAGTCGGAAGGGGTTGGCCCCCCGGAAGACGCCCAAGCCGCGTCGCCGCAAGGCGTGCGATACACCCCAAGAGGGAGAGTGACTGCCGGATGGCCGTCGCATCCAAGAAGAAGAGCCGCACCGCCACGCACCGACCGGCCGTGAAGCGCCGCCGATTCCGCCACGACGACCCCGTCGCCGTCGACCTGTTCGCCGGGTTCGGGGGCCTCACCGAGGGCATCAAGCGCGCCGGGTTCACCACGATCATGGCCGCGAACCACAACCGGTACAAGGTCGAGGTCCACGAGGCGAACCACCCCGACGCCGAGCACTGGATCGCCGACCTGGTCGACCCCGAAGCAGCGGACTACCACTCCGTCCGAGACCTCCCCGCCGCCGATCTGCTGGTCGCCGGAGTGAGCTGCGTCAACCACAGCCAGGCGAACACGGTCAAGGCGTACGAGCAGGGCATGACGCTGTTCGAGCTGGAGGACCCCGACTTCGACGCGCGTGTCACGAAGTCGGAGCGGGACCGGGCGACCGCGAACTGTGTCCTGCACTACGCCGCGCAGCACCGTCCGCGGCTGATCCTGATCGAGTGCACCACGGAGCTCACCTCGTGGGGGCCTGCGGTGCCGGGGCGCGCGAAGGTCGGGGACGGCTCGACGTACCGGTGGTGGCTCAGCCGGTTCGGCCTGCTCAACTACCGGCACAAGGTGCTGTACCTGAACAGCCAGTTCTTCGGTGTGCCGCAGTCCCGCGACCGGCTGTACATCGTGTTCTGGGACAAGGCGCTGCCCGCGCCCGACCTGGAGCACCGGCCGGTGTCGCACTGCCATCGCTGCGACAGGGACGTCGAGGCGGTGTGGACCTGGAAGACCGGGGTCCCGCCTACCGGCTCGGTGCGCTACGGGAAGCAGTACGAGTACCGGTGTCCGTCCTGCCGCACTCCGGTGGTCCCGCCGATGACTCCGTCACTGGCCGCGCTTGACCTGTCGGACCTGGGCGTCCGCATCGGTGACAAGCCGGTCAGGACGTTCAAGGACGGGTGGGTCGGGCCGCTCGCGCGGTCGACGATGGCCCGCGCCGAGCGCTGCCGCCAGAGGTTCGCCGACTTCCCCGCCGTCCTCATGCCTGCGAAGGGGACACACGGCTCGGAGCGGCACCCGTGGCAGCCGCTGTCCACGCAGACCAGCCAGCAGGAGACGTCGGTCCTGTCGACCGGCGCGCTCATGGCGGCCGCGGGCAACACGTTCGAGCGACCGGGGTCAGACTGCCGCTCCCGAGGCTTCGACCAGCCCCTGTGGGCGCAGACGGCGACGAACACCACCGGCCTGGTCACGCCGCCGATCGCGCTCGCAATCGACAACTTCCAGGGCGCGCCGCGGGGTGCCGGTGTCCCGCTGCCCACCCAGGTCGGGTCGGAGACGCTGGCCGTGGTCTCCTCCGGCATCCTTCCGTTCCGGAAGGGCACCCTGCCCGCCGTGCGCGGCGAGGTGGTGCCGACGGATCAGATCCCCGGGCTGCCCACCGTTGCCGGGTGGTTCAAGCAGAACGGCAGTACGGGGAACGAGACCGCGCCGCACCCGGTGACCGACCCGCTCGGAACGCTCACCGTCCGGGACACGACGGCGCTGCTCCTGGCCGAGTGGCGGGCCTCGCTCGCCGATCTGCCTCTCGAAGAGTGCTACTTCCGCATGATGGGCGCTCCCGAGGTCGGCCGGGGCTGCGGTTTCGACGTGGACTTCAACGACTACCGCGGGACCTTCACCGTCTGGGGTTCCGCCCGTGACCAGGTCGACGGCTACGGAAACGCCGTATCCCCGCAGGTCGGGGCCTGGATCGGGTCCCGGCTGAGAGCTGTCCTTCACACCTAGGCCCGTGTCCCAGGGGTGCCGGTGCGATCTGCCGCCCCGGCCCTTCCGACGGATGCACTGCCTGCCGTTGCAGGCCCGATCAAGCACGTCTCTCGTGACACCGGCGGCGGTTGGCCCCGCCGCCGGTGGCCTCTCCGTCCCGACCGCACCCATGAGGAGCCCCGCATCATGTCCCTCTTCGTTCCTGACTCCCGCCGCGAGGACGAGCCCGCAGGAGGGAGCCCGCAGACCGGCCGGCCCCACGTCACCGCCCCGCGAAGCCCGCGAGACCACCGCAGCATCCTGCCGACGGGCCTCAGCACCAGCGGGGTCACGTCCACGCACCTGTTCGCCGGAGGGTGCGGCGACATGGTCGGCTTCGCCGGTGCGGGGTTCGAGCCGCAGTTCGCCGCGAACCACATGGCGGCCGCGATCGACACCGTCCGCCGGAACTTCCCCGCGGTCCGCTACGAGCGCTGCGACATCAACAACCTGGACTTCCGGCACATCCCCCGCACCCGTGTGCTGGTCGGCTCCCCCATCTGCAAGGAAGTCGCCCCCGCCGGAGGGAACTCCACCGCCAGCCAGAAGCCCGTCACCGGCCAGGCCCCTGCTGCCGACGGCCGGGCGCCCGCTCCCGCCTGGTCCCGGACCCGGGCGACCGCCTGGGACCTCATCCGTGCCAACGAGGTCCACGACTACGACATGGTCTGCGGGGAGAACGTCCCCGACTTCGTGACCCGGTGGGCCCTGTTCGAGGCGTGGGTCAACGTCTGGGACGCGATGGGCTTCAACGGCCAGATCGTCTCGGTCGACGCCGCCCACATCTCCGGCCCCGGCAACACGGCCGCCCCGCAGCACCGCCACCGGGTCCTGTTCGTCTTCACCCGCAAGGGGCTGCCGCTGCCCGACCTCCAGGTCCGCCCCGACTGCCTGTGCGTCGAGTGCGGACCCGTCCAGGGCGTACAGGTGTGGGCCAAGCGGTTCTCCGAGCCCGGGGTGCGCAAGGCAGGCACTTACGACAAGCAGTACCGCTACGCCTGCCCCAACACACGGTGCGGGCGCCGCGTCGAGCCCGTCACTCTGGCCATCGGTGACCACATCGACCTGACCCTGCCCGGACGGAGCTTCGGCGCCGGGCGCCGCGACCGTAAGAAGTTCACCCCCTACGCACAGGAGACCCGCCGCAAGGTCGCCATCGGCCTGCAGCGGTATCCCGGTCGGCCCTTCCTCGTCGTGCTGCGCAACCACTGCACCGTGCAGTCCCTGGACGAGCCGATCGGCGCGATCACCGCCGAAGGCAACCACCACATGCTGGTCAAGCCCGGCCCCACCGTCGACGACTGCGAAGTCCAGATGATCAGGTTGCACACCAAAGCACGGGCCCAGCGGTTCCCCGACGAACACGTTTTCGAGGGCACCACCGCCGCCGACCTGACCCGCCAGGTCGGAAACGCCGTCCCGGTCAACGTCGCCCACTGGCTCGCCCAGCGGGTACTGCCCAGCCTGAACTGACCCGCCCGCGGGCCGTGCCCCGCTCCGAGACGAGCCGCAGCCCATCGTCTCGGAGCAGGGCACGGCGCCGCCTCGCCCCGCCCGGTGCGCAGGGCGGCATGTCACTGACGGATCACCCAGACCAGGGTGGCGATGGCGGCGGCCGCGACGATCGGTTCGGTCAGTGAGGGATGAGCCGCGGCAACGTAGAACGTGCAGGCTGCGGCGAGCAGCATGAGAAGGATCTGCTGTGTGTCGACAGGGTGCTGATTCACAGGGTGGTCTCCGGTTGTGAGCGCACGGAACCAAGGCCCGGCGCAGAAGGGGAAGTTCCCGCAGACGGCGGGAAGGTCTGGGTTCAGACCAACAGGTGGAACAGGCGCATTCAATAGACGGCGGTGTCGCGAGTGAGCCGCTGCACCTGCGCCGCACCCAGACTGCTTCGAGCCGCGGTTAGCGGGTCAAGCGCGCCATCACCTCTGGCCCCACCACACCGGGAACAGGTCCGGGCCCCAGGACTTTCTGCCCGCGCCGGAGGGCCGACGGGGCGGCCGGCTAACCATTTCGCTCTAGATGCTGTAGAGTTTTTTATGTCCGCGCCGTTGGTCACAGCGCGCTCCCAAACCCGATCCGCCCACCGGCCGATGCAGCATTGGCCGTAGAAGGAGACTGACATGATCCGTGCCGGCCGCACCCCCATGGGCTCCGCAGACGTAGCCAAGCGCCTGGACCGCAAGAAGCTGCTCCCCGCCGTGGCCAAGACGCTGCCCCCGCCCATCAGCCGCGCGGGTGCGCAGACCCGCATCTGGGACTTCGAGCAGGTAGAGGCCCACCTGGCCGGCCGGGAGATTCCCGAGATCCCTCAGACGGACTCGCCCGATGACCTGCTGGACCGGGAAGAGGCCCGACTTCAGCTGCGGAACGTCATCAAGCCGTCGGCATGGGCCGCTTACGTCGCCCACGACTTCGCCCCCAGCCCCGATCAGAACGTGTGCGGCGTACCCCACTGGAAGCGCAGCACCATTCTGGAGTGGGACGCCAACCGGCCGGGGGAGCGGGCCGGCGGCGGGCGCCCCAAGGGCAGCAAGGACACCAAGCCCCGTGACCGCGCGGCCGATCCCCGGCTGGCTCGCGCTGACGCACGCAAGGAACGTGTGCGCCAGATGCTGCTGAAGACGGGCCCCAAGCTGACCGCGGCTGAGGTCGCCGCAGCCGAGAGCATCACAGAGCGGCAGGCCTCACGGCTGCTCAGCGAGCTCCGCAGCACGGCCGCGTAGCCACTCCCTGGACCAGTCCCGCCTGGTGCCGCTCGTGCCGGACTATCACTGTCCGTAACACCGCCATGAGTGAGGTACGCGGGTGGCCCTCTGCGCATCCCGCAGACCGCCGTGCCGGCTCTCCTCCCGAAATGCGCGACGTCCAGGACTGCGCACGCATACCCGCGCATCGCGGAACCGAGCAGTGCGCAGTCTGCGCTCTGCGCCTGCTGGAGTGCGCAATGACGCTCCCCCGCCCGCGCAACGCGCAGTGCGAAGTCGCTTCGCGAAGATCGAAGAGGTTCCGGCCGAAGGCACGGACAGGCTCCCGGGCGTTGCCCGCAGACATTGCGCTTCCTGAGCAGCGGGCGTAGGCGAGGACCCTCTCGCCTACGCCCGCACCGTTTCAGAAGAGCTGACGCCGCAGTGAGTTTTCCCGCGGCCCGTGGTGAGTGGCCGCCTGTTAGCAGTGAGTTTTCCTCTCGCCCTGTCAGGGCGTAGTGAGTTTTCGTCCCGCCCCGTCGAGGCCCAGTGAGTTTCGCCGTCGGGCCGCAGTGAGTTTTCGTCCTGCCTGGTCAGGGCGTAGTGAGTTTTCGTCCTGCCCCGTCGAGGCCCAGTGAGTTTCTGCCACCAGGCCGTAGTGAGTTTTGCGAACGGCCGGTCCCCCGCCTGCCGCGCGGTCAGGCCCGCCGGCCGGAGCAAGTGGCCTCTGACCAGGCGTGGTGAGTGGCGGATGCTACTCACTACGGGCTGCGAAAACTCACCACCAGGGGCGTTACCCGACCGTGATTTCACCGGGGTTGCCGTAGTGAGCGTTCCGGTGAGTGGTGCCCGGTTCCTTGGAGGCAAGACCTGACCGCCTCTTCCTCCTGGAGTCCCGGCATGACCGTAGGAACCCCTCGAAGGCCCGCCCCCGCGGCGTCTTCCTCACCGCCGCTGCGCCCGTCCGGGCCGCCCGTGAGCTCTCTGCGAGAGGCGAAGCGACGCGTCTCCCTGGCCCGGCTCGGCGCCTGGACGGCGCTCGCCGCCGGACCGGTTGCGCTGATCGTCGTGTGCGCAACGCCCCGCACCGCCGCCCCCACTGCGCAGCCCACAGCGGCCGCTTCGGCGCCGGTGCGCAGTGCGGATCCCGCCGGTATGGCCGCCCTGTTCTGCGATCTGTGGCTGCGCAGTGACGACGACGCGCCCGACAGCGTGACGGCCCGTGCGGTGAAAACGCTCGCCCCGAACGTGGCCCTCCCCGCCCATGGCGGTGGGGCGGTTGCGCAGCCGGTGCAGAGCGTGGTGGCGGTGCGCAGTGAGCGGGTGGCGGGTGGGGCGTGGTCGGTGGTGGTGGCTGCGCAGTTCACTGTCCGTGACAAGGCCGCCGAGCCGGGGAGTGGGGCGCAGCCGTCGCAGGTCGTGAGGTATTTCGCTGTTCCGGTGTCTGCGTCGAGTTCCGCGACCGGGTCCGGGGCGTTCACGGTCACGGCTCCCCCGGCGCAGATCGCCGGGCCTGCCGCAGTGCCGGTGGAGGGCTCGAGGTTCGAGAACCAGCTTCCGGCCGATGGTGAGGTCGTCGCGTCGCTGGGCGAGTTCTTCAGTGCCTATCTGGCCGGGGTCGGTGAAGTCGGCCGGTACCTGTCGCCCGGCACGGCGCTGGTGGCGGTTTCCGGTTCCGGGTATTCGAGGGTGGTCGTCGAGGAGGCGTTCGCCGATACGGAGGCCGCTGGCGGGCCGGTGCCCAAGGACGGCACGAAGGTTCGTGTCCAGGCGCGCGTAGATGCCGTGGTGGCCAAGACGCAGAAGTGGCCGCTGGCCTACGAGCTGACCATGACCGCCCGGTCCGGCCGGTGGGAAGTCACCGTCCTGCACGCCGGAGCCGACCCGAAGGCGACGTCGTCGTCCGCGAAGGCTGCCGCCGCGGCTGGGGGTGAGGAGCAGTGAGCCGCTCCCTCATCCTGGCCGGGCGGCTCGATGCGCTGGGTGATTCGTGGCTGGGCACCCTGGAGGACTGGGGCGACAAGGGGCTGAAGGTGGCGCTGATCGCCATCGTCGTCATCACCGTCGTGCGCAAGGTCAGTCTGAAGGCGGGCATCGGCGCTCTGATCGGCCTGGTGCTCGCGCTGGGCATCTACAACTCGCGCAACTCGCTGGCGAACATCTTCGAGGACGAGGTCAACAACCCCGCCAACACCCAGCCCGCGGTGACCGTCGTGGTCGACGAGAAGACACCGGCCCCGGGCGGTGTGATGTGAGCGCCGGGAAGCCGGAGCGGCAGCGGGTTGCCCGGGTCTACACCGCGGCCCGCCGGCACCCGTGGGTGCTGGGCAAGCTCGGTGACTGGGTCATCTGGTTCGGCCCCTACACGCCCGCGCAGCTCGCGGTGCTCGGCGGCGGCGCCCTGCTGCTGGTGAAGACGTTCGCGTGGTGGTCGTGGATGGGCCCGGTTCCGGTGGTGCTCTGGCTGGTGTCCGTGTGGGCGGTACGCGGAGCGAGGATCAATGGCCGGTCGCCGCTCACCGCCGCTCTGGGCTGCCTCACGCTGCTGGCCCGCCACCCCGCTGGACGGATCCGCGGCCGTGTGGCCCGCGACCGGCAGCCCACCATGCTCTCCGGCACGTTCGTCATCGAGCCGGCACCAGAGCCCGCACCGACCGAGGTTGCCCAGCTCGTTCCCGAACCGGCTGCGGTCCGCGCGCCGGACCGTCGTGCGAAGGGGAAGCGGTCCGCTCGTGTAATCCCCTCTGCCCGGCCGGTGCCTCAGGCGCGGCCGGTGCCGGTTACCGGGCTGGCCGGGCTTCTGTCCGGTGTGCCGGTGGCGGGGAGGTCCTGATGCGGATTCCGTTCCGGCACATCGCCGGGCACCTCGTGTGGTCGACGTCGGGGACCGTCTGGGCGCTCTGGCGGGTCGCGCCGGTCGGCGGCCGCTATGTGGCGCCGCAGGTGCGCGACGAGATCCTGAGCCGTGTCACGTCGCTGGTGCGGTCTCTGGCCGGTGCCCCGCGTCTGTTCGGTTTCGCGGCCCGGGTGGATCCGGGTGAGGTCGCCGAGCAGATGGTCGAGGGCGTCGACTGGCAGCACCTGCCGCCGTGGGCGGAGACGACGGCGGCCGCGCTGGATCTGCTGGCCGGTCAGGAAATGCACCGGCGGACCCTGTGGCTGGCCGTTCCGCTGGTTTCGCCGGGGCGCCGGTTCGATCTGGCCGCGAACGGGTCGGCGATGTGGTCGGAGCTGTCCGGTGCGCTCGGTCTCGCACCGGTCCCGGTCGGCGCGGACGAGGTCGCCGAGTACACCGAGCGTGCGCAGCGGGTGCAGTCGGCGCTCGGTGGTGGTCTGTCGCTGCGGCCTGCCCGCCCCGCGGAGATCGTGTGGATGGTGCAGCACGCGGTGCATCGAGGGCTGGAGGAGCCGCTGCTGGCCGACGCCGAGGAGTCCGGTCTCTACGGCAGCCGGCTCGCCGACGGCGAACTCCGCTCCCCTTCCTACGCCGACCTGGGCCAGGTCCGCATCACCGAAGGCGGCCGGCCCGCCATGGCTGCGGAGAACGAGAACCCGAAACGAGGGAAGGGCGGCCCCGCCACTTCGTCCTGGTGGCGTAGGGAGGGTGCTTCGCCGTTGGCGCGGCGGTGGCTGCAGGTGGAGTGCGAGGCCGGGACCGGCTATCAGGCGCATCTCGCGTTGGCGGAGTTCCCGGCGGTGCAGGCGCTGGAGTCCGCGGATCTCCTGGCGCAGTTGGAGTCGCTGGACTTCCCGGTCGATTTCACCGTGGACATGCAGGTGGTTCCTTCCGAGCGTGCTCGTGAGCAGGTGCGGCGGAAGAAGAAGGAGCTGCTGGACCAGGCCGAGCAGTACGGTGCGCAGCCCACGGGGATGCCGCACTCCCTGCCGGAGGCGGCTGGGGACTTGGCCGAGCAGGACGCCCGGTTGTCCCGGTCGAGTGTTGAGGTCGAGGTCCAGTCCGTCACCGTCCTGACCGTGTGGGGGCCGGACTCAGCAGTGTGTGATGCCCGGGCCCGGGCGTTGGTGGCGTTGTTGTCGGGTGGGGACTACCGGGCGGTGCGTCCGCACGGCATGCAGGAAGCCCTTTTCGCTCTCGGGCTGCCCGGGTCGGTGCGGCCAGCGGGGGTGAAGGAGTTCACGCAGCATCAGCTGTCGGAGGACTGGGCCGCCGGTGGTGCCTTCACGAACACGGGTGTCGGGGATCCGAGCGGCATAATGGTCGGCGTCGATCTGGACTGCGGGACGATCCGCCCGGTCCTGATCAACCTCGCCGATGCACCGCAGCGCAACGCGAGCGCGTCGATGGGCATCGTCGGGGATCTCGGCGGCGGCAAGAGCGTGCTGGAGAAGCTCCTGGTGGCCGCGGTCGCCGACCGGGGCGGGCGGGCCATCGTCATCGACCGCACCCCGATCCGGGAGTGGGCGACGTTCGCCCGGTCCGCGGCGGTGGGCCGGTGCGAGGTCATCGACGCGGCGAAGGCACAGCTGTCCATCGACCCGTTGCGGGTGTTCGGCGGGCCCGTCGGCGCGCACTACGCGCTGTCGTACCTCACGCTGCAGCTCGGTGTCGGTCCGATGTCCGCGTCCGGTGCGGTCCTGCATCATGCGGTCGAGGAAGCCGCGGCCGGCCGGGACCCGTCCATGGCCTCAGTGCTGCGCGCGTTGAAGGTGTTGGCGAAGAAGAGTTCGGCGGGTTCCAGTCGCCGGGACGCGGCAACCACCATGTCCGAACTGCTGGCCATCGTCAGTTCGAACCCGCTGGCGGGGATGGTCTTCGACCCGGGCCTCCCGCCGGTGACGCTGGACGGCGATCTCAGTGCGGACATGGTCGTCATGACGACCACCGGCCTGACGCTGCCGCCGCGTGAGGCGTTCGCCGACATGGAGGTGCTGCGCCAGCAGCCCTTGGAGGCGCTGATCGGCAGGGCGGTGCTGTATCTGATCGCGGCCATCGCCCGCCAGGCCGCGTTCAGTGACCCGTCGCGGTTCTGCACCGTCGCGATGGATGAGGCGTACTGGCTGACCAGCAGCGCCGAAGGCAGCGCCCTGGTCCACGAGATCCTGCACGACGGCCGCAAGCACGGAGCCGGCTGCATCCTGGCCGCCCACGACGCCGATGAACTCGGCAAGGACGCCGGGCTCCTGGCCTACAAGGTCCTGGCCCGTACCAGCGACCAGGCTCGGGCCCGCAAGGGGCTCGCCTTTCTTGGGCTCGACAGTGACGACGAGGACCTGGTGCGGCTGGTCACCACGGGGCTGTCCCCGGTCGGCCAGAAGGGACGCGAGGGCGAAATGCTCCTGCGCGACCCGCGCATGCAGGTCGGCCGCATCAAGGTCCACGTCCCCCCGGTCCCCCGCATCGAGAACGCCATCTACACCACCCCTGCCGCGGCGAAGCCCACCGGCGTATCCAGCGTGCTCCTCGAGGAGGTCGCCCATGCGGACATCTAACGCCGACCGGCTGGCATTGGTGTTCCTCGTAAGTGCGGCGCTCCTCGGCCTGTTCGCCCCGTCCCTGCCCGCCCTTGCTGCGACCGTCCGGCAGCAGGTCCTGCCGGAACAGTCATGCGTACAGATCCCGGCCCCCGCCCTCGCGTACTGCCCCGCACAGGCCGAGCCCCAGCCCGGAGAGCAGCGGTGACGTCAATGAGAGCCGCGCGTTTCGGCGACCTGTTCCATCGGTGTGCGCCGCAGCGCGGCACGCTGCGCCAGGGCGCGTACGTCCTCGTGCTGGCTGTGGTGTTCCTGATCGTAAACGGGTCGGTCGCGCACGCTGCCACCGGTGGGAACGACTCCGCCGACCTGCTGGCCCCGCTGAACATTCGTACTTCCGAGGGGATCCCGATCGATGGGTATGAGCTGTCGGCGAACGGCGGGTCGATCGTCTCGCTGAAGTCGCAGGCGTTGGCGTTCGTCCTGAGCGGCCTGTTCACGATCACGCGGGTGTTCGTCGGGCTGGCCTGCTGGTCGGTCGAGTTCGCGTTTCGCTTCCCGCTGCTGCGGATGCTGTCCGGGCCGGCGCAGAAGGTGTCCGACTCCTACGAGAGTGCGGTGGTCGACACCCTCGGCCTGAAGGGTCTGCTGCTGGGGTGGGCGTTCGTGTTCGGGCTGGTCATGATGATGCGCGGCAAGGTGGGCAAGGGGCTGGGCGAGATCGTGCTCACCCTGGTGATCGCCGCGCTGGCCGCGTCGGCGTTCGTCCGTCCCGACTACCTGCTGGCCGAGCAAGGGCCGTTGGTGGCGACGCATGAGGCTGCGGCCGAGGTCGCGCAGCTGACCGTGAATTCCTACTCCTGGGGCGGGAAGATCGCGAGTACCGAGCCCTGTTCCAACATGTCCGGTGGGGCGGAGCGGGAGTGCTTGGAGCGAGAGGAAGACAGGCCGGTTTCGTCCACGGAGGTGGCGCGGCCGATTCAGGAGTCGGTGACGAACGCGCTGGTCGTCAAGCCGTACATGCTGCTGCAGTACGGGCGGGTCCTGGATCCGGCGAAGGCTTCGGACAGGAAGGCTTATGCCATCCATCTGCGTCTGGTCAGCGGCGGCTACCTGGCCACCGGTGACGACAAGGACAACCCGTGCGCGGACATCGAGGGGCCGGCGAAGGACTACTGCGAGAGCGAAGGGCACCAGCGTGAGGGTGTGCTGCCGCCGCTGACTCCGGGGAACTCGCTGCTGGAGACGACGAGCCCGGTCCTGACGGAGGAGGACCAGCAGCTCGCGGCCGCGCTGGAGGACCTGGAGAAGGCGGGCCCGGTCGGCAAGGCGTGCGCCCAGTACGCGAAGAAGCCGACCTGGTGGCGGGCCGGCGGCGCCGTCCTGCTTTTGATCGCCGCGCTGCTGATCTGCGCGATGCTCCTGTCGGCGGTCATCGTGCTGCTGGGCACCCAGGCCGCCGACGTCGCCGCCGCGGCCGCGGGGGTCGTCGCGTTCGTCCTGGGCATGTTGCCCGGGCCGAGCCGGCAGGCCGTGTGGAAGTGGATGGCCGTCTTCGCGATCAGCATGCTGTCGACCTTCGCGATCTGCATGTTCATCCCGTTCTTCGGGATCGCCGTGGACGCGATCCTCACCGACGGCCCCGACCTGATGATCGAACGCATCCTGCCCCTGGACGTCATGGCCCTGGTCGGCCTCGCCCTTCACCGCCGGCTGCTGGCCGGGGTGACCTCCTTCGGGAACCGCATGGCCATGCGCATGCGGTACGCGAAGGTCGGCGGTTCACACCTGCCCGGCGACACGTCGGAACTCGGTGCCGCACTGGCCATGCACTCGGGTGGGCAGGGCGGGATCGGCGGCGGTCTGCTCGGTGGCACGTCCGCGGCCCCTCGTCTTTTGGGGATGCGGCACGGGCTGCTGAACAGCGTGGCGGCGATGAGCGATGGGGCGGGCATGCCCATCGATGGGGGGCGGCTGCTCGGTGAAGCGGCAGCGGAAGGCCGCCGCGGCATGGCACCCGTGATGCTCGGCCTGGCCGGTGGACGCCTGGCCCTGCGCGGCGCCTACGGAGCACTGATCGGACGCCGCCCGAAGGAAGAGGACGAGTCCGTGCGACTCCTGCGGCACATCGCCCACGGTCAGCGTCCAGGGCCGGGCGGGCCGGGCGCCCCGGGGTCCTCTGGCTCACCGGGCGGCGGGGCCGGGCCGGGTGGTGCGGACGGCATGGGCGGCATGGTCGTGAACAAGAAGACGGGGGAGGTCCTGCATGACCCGACCAGCGATCGTCCGCTGATCGGGGCGCGTGTTCACCGGCGCGCGATGCGGTTCCGCGGATACCGGATCGTCAGCCGCACCGCACGGGTCGGATACGGGGCCACGGTCGGCGCACCCCGGCAAGTCAAAACGGGTGCCAGGAAAACATCCGAAGTGACGCAGGACGCGCAGACCCAGCTGCGGGTCGTGGCCAATCAGGTCCGTGAGGACGCAGGTGAATGGGCGTCGGCCGGCCGGGCCACCGCCGCGGGCATCGACCACGTCTCACAGCGTGCCGCCGCTACGTGGCAGGCCTACGACCCCGCGACCGCGGTCCGGACGGGGGTCCGCAACGCGGCCGCCGGAGCCATCATCGCCACAACCTCCACCTCGACCCCGTCGCCGGACCAGACCGGACCGGGCGGGGGCAAGACGTCGACCGCGCGCCAGGAGGACCCTGCGATCGATGCGCGCCGCCGCGTGTTCGACGCCCTCATGCGGGCCCAGCGCACCGGGTGGGACAACGACCCCACGTGGGGTCGTGATCCGGAGTGAAGGCATGGCGGAAGGTTGGCTGTCTCGGGGTGCTGATCCTGGTGTGTGCGGTGGGCTGTGTCGCGCCGATGGTCTCGAGGATCTCCGCGGCCACCAGCCTGAGCGGGGCCCAGGGGGAGGACATCGGCGGGTCGGCCCCGGGCATTCCCGATCGGATGCTCGCCGCGTACAAGAACGCGGTCGTCGGGGTGAAGGAGGTGGTGCCCGAGTGCCGGGGCATGCGGTGGCAGATCCTCGCCGGGATCGCCCGTATCGAGTCCAACCACGCGATCGGGCACAGCGTCAGCGCGGCCGGGAACATCAGCCCGCACATCCTGGGCCCCGCCCTGAACGGCTCCGGCGCCGGCGGGAACACCACAGTGTTCCCCGACACCGACGGCGGTGAATGGGACGGCGACCCGGTGTACGAGCGGGCGGTCGGCCCGTTCCAGTTCCTACCTCAGACGTTCCGCGCATACGGCCAGGACGCGAACGGAGACGGCGTCACCGACCCGCACAACGCCGACGACGCAGCACTGGGAGCCGCCGCCTACCTCTGCAGGGAAGGGCGGAACCTCAAGGACGAGGGGCAGCTGAAGAGGGCGATTTTCGTCTACAACCACAGCGACGCCTACGTCGCCGACGTCCTCAGCTGGATCCACCGCTACGACGAAGCCTCCGCCGGGGCCGGGGAACTCGGGCAGGCCACCGGCGACGTGAGGACCGTCCTTTCCGCAGCTCTCGCGCAGAAGGGCGTCCCGTACTCGTGGGGCGGCGGCAACGCCAAGGGGCGCTCGCGCGGGGTGTGCTGCTCGCCCGGCGGGCAGGACGGCCGGACCGTCAACGGCTTCGACTGTTCAGGCCTCACCGTGTACGCGTTCGCCCAGGCCGGAGTGCAGCTGCCGCGCCTCGCCGCCCACCAGGCCGGCGTCGGAACCCGCATCCCGGCTTCTGCCGGTGTCGGTGCGCTCAAGCCCGGTGACCTTGTGTTCTACGGCTACATCCCGACCCGCGACAGCACCATCCACCACGTAGGGATCTACCTCGGAAACGGCCAGATGATCAACGCACCACGGCCCGGGACCAACGTCCGCGTCGACTCGGTCAGCTCCATGACCGACTACGCCGGAGGAGCACGAATCCTGTGACCACCCCACCACCGTCGAAGGCCAGCCGCGGCCTCATCGCCGTGGCCGGTGCACTGGCTGCGGCCGGGTGTGCCCTGGTCGTCTACGCGATGCCCACGAGTACAGGCGACGGATCCGCACCAGCCACAACCCCTGCTCCCTCTTCTCCCGGGAGGCAGGACCTGACCAGCCCTTCCAATGAGCCTGCGGCCGACGCAGATCCACCGGCCGTGCAAAGGCCGGCCGAGCCGGTGCGG
Source organism: Streptomyces clavifer (assembly GCA_014651175.1). Lineage (GTDB taxonomy): Bacteria > Actinomycetota > Actinomycetes > Streptomycetales > Streptomycetaceae > Streptomyces > Streptomyces clavifer. Next base: position 30,407 of record BMWJ01000023.1, read on the forward strand.
AGTTCCGCGTCGTCATCCACGCCGGCCGGTAAGGAGGCCTTGCCGGAGCCGGGGGCAGGGCCTCGCGCTGACCCGCTGGTCCAGCGTGCGCTGGAACGCGCAGTCCCTGCCGACCTGGCACCGGCCGACGAGCGGCAGCTGACCACGTTGGGGCGGGCGGTGTGGCTGGCCGAGGTCACGGGTGCTGACCGGGCGAGGTGGCCCGGCTACTTCCCCAAACCTGGGATGACGAGCGGGTACTCCCGGGTCAGGATCCAGGGGCTGATCGCCCGCCGCGACAGTAAGCACCAGGCCGGCGCCGTGGTGCACCTCGTATGGGCGGGAGCCGACCCGTCGGGAACGTTCCTGGACGGCCGGACCGCCACCGTGCGCTTCACACGCCAGGCAGGGACGTGGACTCCCCTGCGGTGACGAAGGACCCCCGTCGTGGTGAGTGACGAGCGAACCCCGTAGTGAGTTCGCTGCCAAAGGCTCTGCTCGCCTGCCGCCCGGAAGCATCGCGCAACACCACAGCCTCTTGGAGAAAGGGGCTCTGACCAGGCGTAGTGAGTTCGGGGTGTGCCGCCGTGCCGGGATCAGGAACTCACCGCCGCAGGCGTTTCCCAACCGTGATTTCAACCGGGTGGCTGTGGTGAGCGATTCAGTGAGTTGGCCCGGGTTCCTTGAGGACACGACCTGATCGCCCTCTCGCTTCTTGGAGTCCCGCATGCCATTCCAGCCCTCGCAGGGGCCCGACCGTACGTCGGTCCCGGCCCGGCCGACCGGCACCGCGCTGTCCGCCGGCACACGAGAGGGAGCGTCATGCCCTTCCGTGCGGTGACGCTCGCCTCCGCCCCCGGTGCGGCGTGGGACGTTCTTACGTTCCTCGGTGCTCTGGCCTGGTCGTGGGCGAACTGGATCTACGAGTACGCGTGGCTGCTGGGTGTGGTCGGCGCCATCGCGGGGTGCGCCTGGGTGGTTGTGGAGCGCCGTCTGTCGGCTGCCGCGCTGGAGCGGCGGACGTGTGTGGAGCTGGTGCCGTCGCGTCAGTTCGAGGCGACGGGTGAGGAGATCGGCCGGTTTGGTGCGCAGTTGATCCGGGCGGCTGGTGCGGGTCCGTGGTGGACTCCGCGGTCGGCTCGGACGGTGCGGGTGCGGCTGCGTGCCGATGGGAGCAAGCCCTTGTCGTACCGGGTCGAGGCTCCGGCGTCTGCTCGTCATCTGCTGCTGCAGACCCCGTATGCCCGGGTGCGGTCGGAGCCGGTTCGTCAGCTGCGCGGTAGGCGCAAGAAGCCGGAGCACACCGTGCGGGCGGTGTTCGCCCTGCACGGAACTCCGGGATCGCGGTTGCGGGACGTGCCGCTGGAGCCGGATCCGTTGCAACCGCTGATCGACGCGGTCGCCGATCTACGCGCGGATCTGGGTGAGCTCGCGGAGGTGTGCCTGGACCTGTCGCCGGCGTCGAAGTGGCGCCTACGGGCCCGGCGGTGGCAGGTCGTCGAAGCGGCCCGACAGCACGCACGGCGTGAGTCACGTCGGGAGGCACGGTGGATGACGCAGGACGCCGCGACGATGGAGGACGCCCTCGCCTGGCAGGTCACGAAGCTGACCATGCCCCACGAACAGCGTGGCGGTTCGGGGCGGAGCCTGCTGATGGCGCCGCGGCCGCCGCGAGTGGACCGGGAGAAGGCGCTGGGAAAGCTGGCCGAGGACGCCGGTCTGGTGCGGGTCCAGCTGCTCGTGCGGTGTTCGTCCAACGTGGTGGGGCGCGCCGAGCGGCGGCTTCGGCACATCGAGGCGGCGCTGGACGTCTACGCGGCGCGGACCCGGCTGTCCTCGGCCGGCTGGTCGGTGGGGCCGGTGCGCTTCGGGCCGGACCGGTGGCCGTGGCGGGAGCGGTTCGACGAGCAGTGGACGACAGGCCTGATCCGGCCCGGACGCAATTCGTGGGCGCGGGTCGAGGAGCTCGCCGGGTTCTTGAAGCCGCCGACCGTCCACGCCCGGTTGCCGCTGCTGGCCACAGACATCCCGACGTTCGACCCGAAGGACTTGCAGCAGGGGTTGGTGCCGCAGGGCTGGTACCGGGGGCCGGACGGGCGGGAGCGGCTGGTCGCGACCCGGGAGGACGACACCCTGTTCGAGGTGCAGGTCGGCAAAGCCGGGTGGGGCAAGACCATGCGCGCCCTATGCCAGGCCGTCGCGACTGCTCATGGCGGGCGGGGGCTGGCGTTCGTCGACCCGCACAGCGACTCCTGGAAGACCGTTGCCCCCTACCTCGCACATCCGGAGATCATGAGCCGGACCTGGTTGTTCGACCTGACGGTGCGCCGGGACCAGGACAAGCTGGCGTGCTGGAACCCGCTGAGCATGACCGGCGGGCGCGCCGCGCACGAGGTGACGGCGGCGATGGTCGACGCGTTCGCGACCAGCCTTGGGTGGGGAGACGCGAACGCCCCGCGCGCCATCACGATCCTGACCAAGGCGATCGAGGCCCTGGTCGCGGTGAACGGCAAAGCTGTCGACCACAATGCGCCGCAGTGCCAGGCCACCGTCTTCCAGATCCGGCCGCTGCTGACCGACCCGGCCTTCCGGCAACTCGTCGTCAATCAGCTCGATGCGGAGGCGGCCGCGTGGTGGACGACGTCGTTCACCGAGATCCCCAAGGACGCCCTGCCCACCGTCCTCAACCCCCTGGACCGCCTGGCATCCTCCCCCGTCATCAAGGCCTTCCTCGGCCAGCCGGTCGGCAGCTACGACATCCGCCAGGCGATGGACGAATCCAACGTGGTGTGGATCTGCCCGGCCGGCACCGGCCCCACCGACCGGCTCGTGGTGTCCCTACTCGTACGCGACATGCTGCGCGCCGGCCTGTCCCGGCGCGACCTGCCCGAGCGCCACCGGTCCCCGTTCCGCCTCTACCTGGACGAGCTGATCTCCCTGGACGGCTCCGCGTCCACGTCACTGGCGGAGATCACCGAGCAGCTACGCAAGTTCGGGGTCCGGATGCACGGCATGACCCAGCTCCTGCACCGACTCAGCCCGGATGTACGGACCGCGCTCCTGCAGAACGCCTCATGCCTGTCCACAACGGCCGGCTCCGTCGAAGCGGTCCGCCTCATCACCAACGAGTGGGGCGACCAGGTAAGCCCCGAAGATGCCGCCGAACTCGACCGCTACCGGCACTGGGCCTCCTTCACCGTCGCCGGCCGACGCGTCGGACCCCTACTGATCCGCGGACCGGAACTCGGCGAAGTCTTCAGACCCCTCGCCAAACGCGACAAGGCCCACGCCCTGCTGCGCGCCGCCCATACCAACACCGGGGCCAAGCCACTCGTCGTGCTCACCGAAGCCGCCACCACACACGAAAAGTCCGTTCGCGGCTTCCTTTCCCGATCCGGCCAACAGGCCACCACCGATTCCGCCACAACCGAACGGGAGCAGTACCGATGAACAGCAACGTCGAGAGCACCGAGAACACCAGCCTCCCCTCCAGCACCAGCTCGGTAGAGGCACCGGCCGTAGTACCCCAGCACGCCATCGAGGACACCGCGGCGCACCGGGCGATGGGCTTGCTCGCCCAGTTCCGCGTCATCGCCACCCCCCAGCTGCACCAGATGCTGTCACCGAACGCACGATCGGTGACGTCGAAAGTGCTGAGTGGCCTGCTGGCCGACAAATTGATCAACTTCTCTGTTCTTCCCCGAGCCAACCAGACACGGCTGTGGTTCCTCTCCCCCCGCGGGGCGCAGGTGGCGACGTTGTGGCCGGAGCTCCGTGGCCGGAGTGTGGTGCCGCCGGGTAACGCGACCGAGGCCCGTCTGCGGGCTCCGCACACCCTGGCAGGTATCCGGGCGCACCTGACGTTCCTCGAGGACGCGGGTGTTCGGGGTGATGAGTACGGGCCGTTGGACTGGGTTCCGGAGGTCGCGCACCGGTTGCCGGACACCGGTGGTGAGGATCGGCTGATCGCGGATGCGGTGATGCACTACACGGCTTCTTCGCCGCGCAGGCTGCAGTTCCGGGCGTTCGTGGAGATCGACCGGGCGACGATGAGTTCGGAGCGTCTGGCGAGCAAGCTGATCTCCTACGCCCGGTTCCACGACTACACCCCTCAGCCTGTCGGGCGGCGGGGGCTGGTCGGGGACCAGGCCGCGATGCTCGCCTGGCAGCGGTTCTACCCGCGTTTCCCCCGGATCCTGTTCATCCTCACCGGCGCTTCCCCGAGGACGCTGCAGCAGCGCACCGAGGACCTGCGGGCCATGGCCGTCGAGCACCCGCTCGTGGCGACGTTGGCAGCCCGGGTTCCGCTCGGTGCCGCCGTGCTGGAGGACCTGGAGGCGCAGGGGCCGTCCGCGCCGGTGTGGACGCCGTTGTCCGGGCCGGCCGAGCGCCGCTCGTGGATGGAGCTCTGATGATGGCGCAGCCACCGCGGCAGTTCGGCGGGAGCATCAGGCGCGGGCCGATGGCCGCCGATGCCTTCCAGGCCCAGTTCACCCAGATCCACAACGCCCTCTTCCGGGACCGTCGCCTGTCGTTCAAGGCCAAGGGCATCTTCGGGCTGATCAGCACCCACCGGGACGGCTTCGGGATCAGTCAGGCCGCCATCGCCTCGTTCGCCACCGACGGTGTCGCGGCGGTGGGTTCCGGGCTGAAGGAACTGATTGGCTTCGGGTACCTCCAGCGCGAGCGGAAGCGCAACGAACTCGGTCAGCTCGGCGAGGCCGAGTACTTCATCACTGACATGCCGCAGGGCCTGATTCTCACCTTCGACCCCGGCTTCGACCCTCTCGACCAGGGTCCCGGGGCCGGGGAGCGAAACCGCAGGTCAGAACCAGGATGCGGAAACCGCACACAGGAACCTGCCGGACAAACGCCCAGGTCAGAACCTAAATGCGGTTTCCCTAAACAGGGTGAGCCAACATTGGAAAATCGCCTACATAAGAAGACCACTACTTCTAAGAAGACCAACAAGACCAAGAACGATGCGGCTGCGCCGCGTAGCGGTGGGACGTCCGTCAGGACTTCAACCTCAGGTAGTAGCGCGCGTGAGGCTCGAAGCGGCTCCGCCGCGTCCGCAACGACGCCCCCTCGACCCGACCAGAGCGAAGCAGACCCAGGCCGGCCGCAGGGCGGGCGGGCTGGTGGCGGTCAGAAGGCGAGGCACGCCGCGGCGGAGCTGGCCATCGTGCGGTCGGTGCGCGCCTTCTACCCGCCCGAGCTTCTGGGCGTCCTTCCGGAGCTCCCCCGGGTGTCCTCGGCGATCCTGTCCGCGATGCGCACCGACGGGCGCACCGCCGAGCAGCTCGGTGAGCGGATCGGGTACCGGTGGATCCACCACGGGTTCGCCGCCAAGCACGCCGCCGGGAAGCTGAGCAGCCCGGTGGGTGCGGCGGTGGCGATGGTGCGGCCGCTGCGGCGAGGGGACCGGTACGCGTGTGCTGACGCCCGGTGCGAGAACGGCCGTGACGTCATCACCGGTGTCGAGTGCCGCCTGTGCGAGGTCCGTATCACCGACCAGAAGGCGGCCAGAAGGCCGCGTGAGGGCCTCGCGGGCACTCCGGGCGGCAATTCTCCCTCAACCGGCCCTGCACAGGCGGCTGAAGGCCGCTCAGGGCGCCTCAAGGACTGTGAGGAGCCTTCGTGCCGGCAGCCGATCCCCGCGACGGGCGGGCCCTTGTGTTCGGGCTGCGTCATCGACGCACAGGAAGCCCACGACGCGGCGCAGGCTGCGGCAGCACGATGGGAGGCCGAGGCGGACAACCCTCAGCCGGTCCCGGGAACGGACCCGCAGGACGAGGAAGACGCCGCCACAGCCAGGCTGCGCGCACGGATCGCCGGCCAGTGGGGCACCCCGGAAGAACTCGCCGCGTACGGACACGGCACCGAGCAATGAGCGAACCAGCAGGCCACCCCGGCGGCGATACCGAACGACTGAACAAAACCGGGCGGACGGTTCCTGAGCAGCAGGCCACAGCAACCACGGATCACACCGGTCCGCGCTGCCGACGAATCGACTCATTGACTGGATAGGTGCTGGTCAACAGGGGTGTTGACGATGACAGAGGGAACAGGTGTATGAATTTCTTCGCAGACTGCGCCGAAATAGGAAGCTACGGGGAATCTGTCATGCTTTCCAACGCCCCTAACAGGCTGGGTTGTTGAGACAACTTTGCGTAAGGTACCGATTTAGACTGCCAAGTTGGTTTCGAAGGCGATCGCCTGCCATCGAAGACGCAGCACAGGTCGCACCACTTGTAGGCATATGCATGGGAGACGCAGTGACGCGGACAGGACGGCGAAGCAGCTCGAATCTTCGCAAGCGAAACCACCTCAGGTCAGCGACCCTGCTGCTGGCCGCATGCGCGCTGACTGCCGTAGCGGGATGCAGCTCCGACTCGGACACAGACGCCAAGCCCGAAGAGGCGCCAAGCCCCTCTGCCACCACGAGTGGACCATCGCCGTCCCCCGACCCGACGCAGGCAGCTGAAGCAGCCGCAGTCACGGCCTACGGGCAGTACTGGCGAGAGATGGAACGGCTCTACGCGGACATCAACGGCAAGAGCGATCGGTTGAAGAAGGTGGCATCCGGGCTGGCGCTGGTCAACGCCGAGGACGACGCGCGTCAGATGCACGAGAAGCGCGCCCTGATTATCGGCAACGTCTCTGTGGGCGACTCCACCGTGACAGCCTCCGACATCAGCCGCAAGGCCCCCAAGGTCGTTCTCACCAGCTGCCTCGACATTTCCAAGTGGCAGGTCGTCAAGGCCGACACCAAGAAGCCTGCACCGCTGCCGTCCACGCGCCTGACGAAGTACGTCATCAACTCCACGCTCGAGAAGTGGGCCCAGGGCTGGGTGGTCATCGAAGACAAGCCGCAGGAGAAGGCATGCTGACCGGGCGCAGATCAACGGTCACGGTGGGTGCGGCACTGTTTCTGACCGGGTACGCACTCACTGGTCTGGCAGCCGCTGACGGCCCGGGAGGAGGCGTCGCCCTGTGTGGCAAGTTCGTCTGCGTCGATGCCAGCACTCCTGGAAAGCCAGGCAGCAGCAGCGGGGGCTCGCAAGCCGATCCGCAGGGTGGTTCCGACGAGCCGGCGGGCGACGGCGCGAGCACGATCCCGGGCCGCGACTGCACGATCCGCAAGCTGGATCCGCAGCCCGACCCCAGCAGTGACCTGTGGGACGGGCACAAGCCGGGAGACGGAGCGATCTACGTCTCACCCTGTGCCGAGGCTTCAGGCGGGGCGGGCACGGACTCAGCCGTCGGGCGGGTCTTCTGGGCCGAGGATGAGCCGACCGCCGTCGACCCGGCCGTGGTGGCGCGGCAGGCCGTGGACAAGATGCTGCTGCGGGGCCCGAAGATCGGTATCACTCCGAAGCCGGGTGGTACGGGTGTGATCGGTATGCCGGTGTACATGTGGACCGCTGCCGGCCCTGAGACGTACGGGCCGAACACGGCGAGTGCGACGGCCGGTGCTGTGACGGTGTCGGCGGTGGCGAAGGTCAGCAAGATCGTGTGGACGATGGGTGACGGTAAGAGCGTCGTGTGCACGACGGCCGGGACGCCCTACAAGAAGTCGTACGGTGCGGAACCGTCGCCGGACTGCGGGCACCGCTACACGCGCCCTTCGTCGACCGAGGCGTCGGGGAAGTACCACGTCACCGCGACGTCCACGTGGACGATCGACTGGACCGGCGGCGGTACCTCCGGCCAGCTCACCGAGGTCCGTGACAGCGACGTCGACATCTCGGTCGCCGAGGTCCAAGTCGTCAACTAGCCCGGCCGAGGCGTCAACCAATCCTCGCTCGGCCTCTTCACCCCTTGAGTTCCTGCGTGTCCCAGGAGGCAGCAGATCGTGAGTAAGAGCACCACCATCCCCGCGCCCGGCGCCGGCACGCAGGAGTCAGGTCAGGGGCGTCCCCGGCCGGTGGCCGCGCCGCGCATGGTCAAGCAGCGTCGGCGCCGGCCGGGGCTCATCGCCCTGTCCGTCGCGCTGATCGCGGCGGGCGGCCTGTCCGGCGCCGTGCTGTATTCCGCGTCGGGCCAGCGCACCGCGGTCCTGATCGTCAGTCGAGACGTCCCGGTGGGAACGAAGCTGACCAAAGCGGATCTCGCCGAAGCGTCCGTCGCACTGGACCCTGCGGTGAAGTCCGTGAAGGCCTCCCAGGCCTCGAAGCTGTTGGGGCAGCGGGCAGCGGTCGACCTACGGGCCGGTTCGTTGCTGGCTCCGGCACAGGTGACAAAGAAGTCTCTGCTCGGACCCGGTCAGCAGTTGGTGGGGGTGAGCCTCAAGCCGTCCCAAATTCCTGCCACGCGTCTGACGCCGGGCCAGAAGGTTCTCGTCGTGAGCACCCCGGACGCCGACGCCGTGGAATCCGCCAAGGACGCGGGCTTGGAAGCGAAGCCGAAGACGCTGGCCGCCTCTGTGGTCGCAGTGGGTTCCCCTGCCGTCGGGACGGGCAACGTGGTCGTGGATGTCGCGGTTCCGGTGAAGGACGGCCCGGCGCTCGCCGCGCGGGTCGCGACAGGCAACGTTGCGGTGATCGTCGATGCCCGGGATGGCAGCTGATGGCTGTCATCGCGCTGGCCGGCGGACTCGGTGCGCCGGGGGTGACCACGACGGCGATGGCGCTGCTGCTGACGTGGCCGCTGGAGACCGGGCATCGGGTGGTGCTTGCCGAATGCGACCCGGACGGCGGCGCGATCCTGCCCGGTGCGCTGCAGGGAACGCTCAGCAATTCGCACGGCATGCGGAACCTCGCGCTGGCTGGTCGTCAGAACCAGCTGGGTGAGGCCTTTTGGCGGCAACTGGTTGATGTGACCGATGCCGGGACCCGGGACCGTCTTGTTCTGCCTGGCCTCTACGACCCGGCGCACGCCTCGTCCATGGGACCGGTGTGGGACCAGCTGGCCCACCTGTTCGCCGGGGTCGAGGAACACCAGCACGACGTCTTGGTGGACCTGGGCCGCCGTGGAGCGTTCGGCCCCTCCGGCGTCCTGGCGCAGCGCGCGGACGTTGTCCTGGTGGTCGCCCGGAACACGCTGCGCAGTCTGCAGAGCGCCGAGGTGCGGCTGACGGCGCTGCGGGAGCAGGTCGGCAACGCGCCGGAGATTGGTCTGCTGCTGGTGGATCGTGGCTCTTTCTCCAAGGAAGAGGTTCAGAAGCACCTGAAGACCGATGTGGTGGCGACCCTGCCGTGGCGGCCGGCCGAGGCCGCGGTGCTGTCCGACGGGGCGAGCCAGCCGCGGAAGTTCGAGTCCAGTGAATTCATGCGCGCAGCCCGGACCACGACGGAGAAGGTCCTCGCGATGGTCGCCACCCGCCGGGCCCGTCTGGGACCTCCCGGGCAGAGCGGTCGGGCGGTGGCCGGTGCGCGCTAACCCGATCTACCACAACCCGCAGGTCACGCCGTTCGACGAGCGGATCGCCGCACAGAGCCAGGCCCGACCCCACCCTGTGCCGGGTCAGGGCAGGCCGGCACAGGGCACGACAGGTACTGGCGTGGCTTCCAGTCGGCAGGTCTCTGTCGACTATGAGGCTGTCCGGCTGATCAAGAAGGAGGTCGGGGAGCGGCTCACCTCTCTGCTGCGCGCGGAGCCGGGTATGTCTTCGGCGGCGCAGGAGCAGCGTGGGCGGGCGCTGATCAATGAGCAGGTGGCGATCTGGTCGGATGCCGAGGCGGTGAAGCGTGGGGTGTCGACGACGCCGGCCGAGGATGCGGCGATTTCGCAGGCGGTGTTCGATCTGCAGTTCCGGGCCGGGCGTCTGCAGGCGCATCTGGACAATGCGCGGGTCGAGAACATTCTGATCAACGGCTACCAGTACGTGTGGCTGGACTTCACCGACGGGCGCCGGGTCCAGGTCGCCCCGGTTGCGGACTCGGACGAGGAGCTGCGGGAGCTGTTGCGGGATCTGGCCCGTCGTACGACCGGGCAGAGCGAGCGCAGTCTCTCGACAGCGGATCCGTTTCTCGCGCTGCGGTTGGCCGACGGGTCCAGGTTGCAGGCCATCATCGATGTCACCCCGGGTACCTATGTCACGATCCGCCGCCATGGCATGCGGCACGCGAACCTGGACGACCTGGTGCAGCGCGGAATGCTGGACACGACGCTGGAGCAGTTCCTTCGGGCCTGCGTGCGTGCGGAGAAGAACGTGATGATCGTCGGCGGGCAGGCCGCCGGCAAGACGACGCTGCTGCGCGCGTTGTTGAAGGAGATCGATCCGGACGAGCGGTTCGCGACGCTCGAGACGGAGTTCGAGCTGTTCGCCCACGAGAACGGGTTCCACCGCCAGGTCGTACCGATGGAAGCCAGACAGTCCAACGGTGAGCGGGTCGACGGGCACGGTGCGGGCGAGATCTCCCTCATGGACTTGATGTACCGGGCGCTGCGGATGTCGCTGGCCCGGATTGTGGTCGGTGAGGTCCGCGGTCCGGAGATCGTGGCGATGCTGCAGGCGATGACGAACGGGCAGGGCGGCAACCTCTGCACCCTGCACGCCATCCACCCCAGCGTCGTCTTCGACCGGATCGCCGAGCTCTACCTCCTCGCCCAGGCGAACATGTCCGAGCAGCTCGCCTACCGGCAGGCCGCGAACGGGCTGCACTTCATCGTGTTCGTGAACTCGATCGACGAGACGAAGATCGCCGGCCACCGCCACCGCTTCCTCTCCCACGTCGTGGAGGTGACGGGCATCGGTGAAGGCGGGCGCCCCGACACCAACACGATCTTCGGGCCGCGCCCGGAGTGGGACGAGCCCCGGGCCGTGCCGTTGATGCACCCCCGGTGCATCAACGACCTGCGCCGTGTCGGGTTCGACTCGGATCTGCTGAACGCACCGCGTGGCACCTGGCCCACGCTCCTGCCGCTCAAGATCCGGGAGGTGTCCTGATGGGTGCACTCCTGCTGTGGGTGCTGGCCGGGCTTGCCCTGGCCGGCGGCATCGTCGGCCTGGTCGCCGGGATCGTCGGCACGACCCGGCCCAAGGGCCCATCCGTGGCTGCCCGGCTGCGCGCCCGCACCGGCTACGCCGACCAAGACGCACGAGCACGCCGGCGGAACATGCTCGTGGTGGGTGTGGTCGTCGGCTCGGTGTTGTGGCTGGTGACCGGGGTATTCGTGCTGGGGGCTCTGGTGATGCTGGCGGCGGTGGGTGTGCCGTGGCTGCTGGCGCCGACGAAGGGCGCCGTGGGGCGGATCGGGAAGCTGGAGGCGTTGGGGGACTGGACGCAGCGGCTGAGCAATGTGCTGCGGCTAGGCCGCGGCCTGGACGAGGCGCTGAAGCTGTCCCGCAAGGGTGCGCCGGAGGCGATCGAGGGCGAGGTCGGTGATCTCGTGGACCGGCTGCAGGTCGGGTGGAGGTCGACGGACGCGTTGCGTGAGTTCGGTGACGCGCTGGACGACGTGACCGCCGACAAGGTCGTCGCCGCACTCATTCTGTCGGCGGCCGACCGCGGGCCGGGCCTGGCCCAGGCGTTGGACGACCTCGCCGAGTCCGTCCACGAGGAAGTCGCGAAGCGTCGGTCGATCGAGTCGGACCGGGCCAAGCCGCGTACGACAGTGCGGTGGATGACCATCATCACCCTCGGTGTGATCGGGGTGGGCATGCTCGTGCCCAGCTACACCGCCCCCTACGGCACCGTGCTCGGTCAGCTGGTTCTCGGTCTGCTCGTCGTGGGTTTCGTCGCGGTGCTGGCGTGGATGCGGTCGCTGGCCGACACCAAGCCGGTTCCCCGCTTCCTGATCGTCGACCCACGCAGTCGCGTCACCGTCGCACCGCCCCCGGCATCCGGTGAGCCGCCCGTTCTTCAGGAGGTCCTGTGATTCCCGTCGGCGCAGTCCTCGCCGGCTGCACGATCGGCGCCGGCGTGGCCCTGCTCATCAAGGAAATCGCCCGCCCCGCCCCCGCTCTGGGGCCCGCGCTGCAGCGGCTGAACCACCCCGCGCCCCCGCGGCCGGAGCTGTCCAGCGCGGACCGCGACGAGCGATGGGGCGCCTGGCTCCTGGATCATCTCAGTCGGGTGCCGGGGGAGAGGGTCCCGTACCGGAACCTCGCGCTGGTCGGGCAGAGCCCGGGCAGGTTCATGCTGACCAAGGTCGCACTCGGCGCCGGGGGTCTGCTGCTTCCGCCGCTGGCCACGTTGCCGTTCCTGCTGCTGGGCATGCCGTTCTACCTGCCCGTCGGCGTTGGGATCCTGTTCGGTTTGATCCTGTGGTTCGCCCCCGGCCTCGCCCTGCGCGACCAGGCACGCCGGGCACGCGAAGAATTCGCGCACGCCATGGCCGCCTACCTCGATCTCGTCGCCCTGCGCCGGGCCGGGAACACCAGCGCGGAACAGGCCATGGAGCAGGCCGCCCAAGTCGGCGAGGGGTGGGCGTTCGTGCGGATCCAGGAGGCGCTGGCCCGCTCCCGGGTCGACAAGGTGCCGCACTGGGAATCCCTGGAACGGCTTACCAACGAGCTGGACCTTCCCGTGCTGGACGACCTCGCCGCGATCATGCGCCAGTCCTCCGATGACGGGGCGTCCGTCTACGCGACGCTGCGTTCCCGCTCGAAGAACCTGCGCACCGAGCTGCTGTCCGACCAGGCCACCGAGGCCAACGCCGACAGCGAGAAGATGACCGCCCCCGGAGCCCTCCTCGCGGTGCTGGTCATGCTTCTCATCGCCTTCCCCGCGGTCATCCGCATCCTCAACACCTGAACGTTCGCACGAAGGAGACATCGTCATGCGCAAGCTCACCGTCAGGATGTCCGGCGCCGGCCAGTGGCTCCGTGGCCGGATCGACCAAGGCCGGGCCCGAGGAGAAGACCGGGGCGACATCTCGATCACGACCGTCATCATCTGGGTGGCCGCCGTCGCCGGGGCGCTCCTCATCGCGGGCACCATCGCCGTGGTGGTCTCCCGGTACAACGGCATGCTCACCGGCATCTGATCAAGCGTGGACAGGACAGCGGCATTGATACGGCGTTGGGCAGCCGCCGCCCGGGCCCGAGTGCGGGCGTGGGGGGATCGTGGTGATTCCTCGGTGCAGATGGCGATCGTGTTCCCGTTCGTCATTCTGCTCACGATCACTGCGGTGCAGGTGGGGATGCAGTACTACGCACGCAACATCGCGCTGACCGCGGCCCGCGAAGGCGTCTCCGCCGGCCGGATCCACCAGGCCTCCCCCGGTGAGGGGGCGGCCCGGGCCCGGGAGACGCTGGGCCGGATCGCCGGTGACAGCCTGCGCGGCGCCGAAGTCAGCACCGCCGGCAGCAGCGGGGAGACGATGAAGGTCACCGTGACCGGCCGGGCCGTGTCCTTGGTTCCGGGCCTCCCCGGATTGCTGATCTCTCAGTCGGCGACCGGGGCCCGCGAGCGCTGGACCACGCCATGAGCGCCCCGCTGAGCACGTGGTGGGCCAGGCTTCGTAGCGACCGGGGCAGTGAGGCGATCCAGGCGGCGCTCGTGACGCCGCTGCTGATCGCGTTCGTGTGTATGGCGGTCGCGGCCGGGCGTCTGGTCATGTCGGGCGCGAAAATCGACGCTGCCGCGGAGGATGCCGCGCGTGCGGCGTCCATCGAGCGGACCCATGGGGACGCGACGTCCGCCGCGTCCTCGGCGGCCGCGCGGTCGCTTGATGACCAGGGGATCAAGTGCGCGTCGAAGAGCGTGTCCGTGGACGCGTCGGGGCTGAACATGCCGACCGGACAGGTCGGCTACACCACGGTCACCGTGGAATGCACCGTGACGCTCTCCGATCTCCTGCTGCCCGGCGCCCCGGGTTCCAAGACGTTGACCAGCAGCTTCTCCTCTGTGGTCGACGCCTACCGCTCCAGAGCTCTTGGGTTCGCGGATTCTGAAGGGCAATGGAGTACGAACCGAAGTAGGGGGGCTGTGCAGTGAGCGGGCGTGAGTGCTGTGGTTCACGCTCCTCGCGTCGCGCGATTCCGGGATCCTTCTCGGCGGGCTGCGCGTGCTGTGAGCCAGATTGCCTCGAACTCTTCGAGGGTGAGGTCGTAAGGCTCGTGCCCCTCCCACTCCTGGAGGGGCACCTCGGTCGTGCCTCCGAACGTCGACTCGTAGTCCGCGAGGGTTCCTGCCTGCTGAGCGAGTTGCCATTCGGCCAGGGACGCTGCGGCGATCGGCGTCTGAGGGGGACCTTGGAGCTCGACCTGGCGGGCGACCCAGCCGTCGGCGTCGATCTCGAAGTAGAACCAGGTGTCTTCCTCGGCCCAGTAGCTGCGGAACCAGTGCTTCATACCGCTATTGTCCGCGCCGGCGCCGCCGTCGTGCGTTCACAGGTTCTGCGTCCATACGCCGGCAGGGTGTTCGTCCGGGTGCAGGTCCAGCCTGGGTTGGTGGGTCAGGAGGCGTTCGCCACCGGGCTGCCAGGGGAGAACTCCGTTGTGGTCGGGCCAGACGACCTGGAGGATGGGAAACGGCGGCTTGCGGTAGAAGTTGATCGCGGTGCCGAAGAACGCTTTGTACCAGCGGTAATCGACAGCTTTGAGCACGACCGGAACAGAGGCGATGTCGTGCCGCACCTGGTCCGCCTCCAGGAGCTGTCCTTCAACAGCCCGCTGGCCGAGGTCGTTCACGAGCGTATGCATCATGCGCACATCCAGACCGAACATCGCGAGCTCGGGGATGCGATGGCTATGCCACAGGCCGATTGTGTACGCCCAGCCGGGTGCCTCGTCGCGGCCCACGGGGACCATCGTGACCTGCCACCCGTGCTGCTGAATGACATCGACCGTCGGCTGGATGCGGGGATCCAGCTCTTCGATGTTCTGGCAGACGACGCAATGGCAGAGGGTGTGATCGGTGGGCATAGCCGTGAGGCTACGGGACCGGGCCGGACCCCTGGCCAGCACCGGAACACGGCCTGTAACAGCAGGAGCTGCCGAACCTACGACTTTCCCGACAAGGGAGGGCTGACGTGCAGGTGACATTCTTCAGTCGGTGCAACCGGCGGCGTCTGGTGATGTCGGGGCGGATGCGGCGGGATGACGGCGGGGTGGTCGTGTTCGTCGCGGTGTGTGTGGTGGCCCTGCTCGGCATCATCGGCCTGGTCCTGGACGGGGGCGGAAAGCTCCGTGCCACCGAGCGCGCCGATGCGGTCGCGTTCGAGGCCGCCCGGGCCGGCGGCCAGGCCATCGACCCCGGCGAGGCGGTCTCGGGTGACGCGATCCGTGTCGACCCGCAGGCCGCCGCCGCGGCCGCCTACGCCTACCTCGGCCGGGCCGGCGTCAGCGGAAAGGTGTTCTTCACCGAGAACAACGCGCGGGTCGTCGTCACCGTCACCGACTCCTACGCGACAAAGTTCCTGCCCGTGGTCGGGATCGGCTCCATGGCCGTGTCCGGGCACGGTTCGGCGACGCTGCTCCACAAGGCTGACTGACACAAGATCGACCTACTAATGAAAAGGCGCTGTCCCATGCCAGAGTCCCCCACCGGTCTCTCCCGCCGCCCGTCCAGGCCGGCCCGCCGCAAGGGGGCCGGTCTGTGGGCCGTGCTGCGTGCCCTAATCAGTCTCGTGGTGCTGGCCGCGCTGCTGGCCGGCCTGCCGATGCTCTTGTGGTGGGCGACCGGTGTGGTCGCCCCGGCCGGGATCGACGCGCTAGGCAACTTGTTGGGCACGCAGGACTCCGGTCAGGTGTTCCTCCTCGTCCTTGCTGCGGCGGGGTGGGTCGGATGGGGCATGTTCGCCGTGTCCGTGCTGGTGGAGATTCCTGCGCAGTTGCGTGGTCGTACCGCGCCGCAGTTGCGGCTGCTGGTCGGGCAGCGGGCGGCCGCCACGTTGGTCGGGGCCGTGCTCCTGGCCCTGCCCACCGGGACAGCGCTCGCCGCTTCCGCCAGCCCCGCGGCCGCCGCCCCCGCCGTCGCAACGGTCGCCTCTGCCAGCGTCAGCACGCAGCAGGACACGGCCAAGCAGGCCGAGTCGGACGCGAACCGGCAGGCCGCGCACACCGTGGCCGACACCAAGCCGGCCGAAAGCCTGTGGTCGATCGCCCAGGACCGGCTCGGTGACGGCAACCGGTGGGAGGAGATCGCCGCACTCAACGACGGCTTGACCATGTCCGACGGCCAGACCTTCCGGGCTGACCTGCCGATTCACCCCGGCTGGGTCCTCCACCTCCCTGCTGATGCCCGCCCCACCACACCGGTCGCAGGGCCCGATGTGGGAGACGGCGAAGAGGGCGGACTGCGTGCGCAGGGCGGCGGCAAGCAGGCCGCCACGGGAGAGGAGTACGTGGTGGAGGCAGGTGACAGCTTGTCGAAGATCGCAACGGACGAGCTCGGCGACGAGTCGAAGTACCCCGAGATCTTCGAACTGAACAAGGGCGAAGCCCAGCCCGACGGTGGCCACTTCACGAACCCTGACCACATCTTCCCCGGCCAGAACCTGACCCTCCCCGCCCCCGCGACTGCGCCGGACGACACGGAACCTGGCTCAGGAGATCAGCTGGGCCCGAACGCGCCCGCCCCGCAGACCCCGGACGACGCAGGGCAGTCGGACAACGCGCAGCCGGACGAGGCAGAGCAGCACAACGACGACAAGGGGCAGGGCGACGTAGAGCAGGGGGAGCCGACGCCTGCTTCCCCGAGTGCTCCGGCCCCGGCGCCCAGCACCGCGCCCGGCCCGCCGCCGGGCGCTGAGCCGTCACAGGCCGAGCCCTCGGCAGAAGCCGCACCGGAGGCAAGCGAGGACGGCGACGACGACGGTGTCGTGCAGGAGGTGGCTCTGGTCGCGGGGATCGGTGCGCTGCTGGCTGCCTCGCTCGCCGGTGCGCTGGGGGTGAAGCGGATCCTGCAGCAGCGGCACCGGCGGGCGGGCGAGACGATCGCGATCGACGCCGACCCGTCACTGCTGGAGCAGATCTTCAACACCACCGGTGAGCCTGCCAGCGCCGTACTCCTGGACACCGCGCTCCGGACCCTGGCCGGCCAGGCGGATGGGGGTGTGGAGTTGCCGGTCGTGCGTGGAGCGCGGATCACGGGGCAAAGTGTGCACCTGCTGGTCGAGGACAAGTCCGCGACGCCTCTTCCGCCGTTCACCGGGGGTGACGAGCTAGGGGTGTGGGTTCTGGATCCGGCGGCCGCGCTGCTTGACGAGGCGGCGGCCCTGGAGGTGCCCGCCCCCTGCCCAGGTCTTGTCACGCTGGGAGCGACGGAGGACGGTGACCTCCTGCTGGTCGACCTGATGCACCGTGTGCTGCTGCTGGACGGCGAACCCGACGACGTCCTGGCCGTCACCCGGGCCCTTGCGCTCGAGGCCGGGACGTGCGGTTGGAGCGATCACACCGACATCATCACCGTCGGTCTCGGCAGCCGCCTGGCCGCGCTCCTGCCCAAGGGCCGTGTGCAGACCATGGCGAAGCTGCAGTCCGTCGTCGCCGACCTCGGCAGCCTCCTCCTCGAAGTCCACCAGCAGGACGAAACAGCACCCGCCCCGCTGCCCTGGATCCTGATCTGCGCCGGAGACATCGACGGCGACCAGGTCTGGCAACTCGCCGACGCCCTCTCCGCAGCACGAACGCTACCCATCGCGGTCGTCCTGCCCGCCAACGACGCCACCCGACAGGCTTTCCCCGACGCCGACACCATCCCCGCCGCACCGGACACCCCCGTCGAGCTCCCCGAACTGGCCGGCCGGCCCATCCAGCTACAGCGGCTGACCGACGAGCAGTACCGCAGCTTCATCCACGCCCTCGAAGTCACCGAGGAACCCGCCCAGCCCGCCACCGGAGCCTGGAAACTCTCCGAAGACCACGCCCACATCGCCACCACCCCCCTCACCGGCGCCCACACCGTCTACCTGGACGACGGCGCCGCCGACCCCGGCAACCCGTTCCCCGCACTGCTCGCCTCCGCCGCCCCCGACCGGCAGGCCGAAACCACCCAGGAGGCCAACGGTTCCGTGCCGGCCGCCTCGCCCGGGAGCCCCACGGTGCCCGCACAAGCCACCCCGTCGGACGGCACGGAGGACGAGGACCTGGAAACCCCGGAGATCCGGATTCTCGGGCCGCTCCAGGTCAGCAGCATCAGCAGCTCCGGAAACGCCACGAAGGTCGGGGCACTCGCCGCACTGATCCACCTGCGCCCCGGACGCAGCGCCGACGCCCTGTGCACGGCGATGGACCCCGTCAACCCGTGGTCGACCCGCACCCTGCAGTCCCGGCTCTCCGAAATCCGCGCCCGCTTCGGTGCCGACGCCGACGGACAGCCCTACCTGCCCCGCCCGAAGAACGGATACTCGTTTGGTCCCGGGATCCGCTGCGACTGGGCGCGCTTCCAGAAGCTCGCCACCCGCGGCCTGGCCGCAGGCCCCGGCACGGGCATTCCCGACCTGGAGAACGCGCTGGGCCTGGTCCGTGGCAAGCCGCTCGAAGGCCAGGACTACCCGTGGGCCGACTCCATCCAGCAGGAAGTCATCTCCCGCGTCGTCGATGTCACGCACACCCTCGCCGCCTGGCTCACCGAAGGCGACAACCCCGACATGGACGCAGCCCGGCACGCCGTGCTGCGCGGCCTGGACGTCGACGAGACCTCCGAAGTCCTCTACCGGGACTGGATGCACATCGAATGGGCCACCGGAAACACCCTCGGGGTCCGCAAGGTCATCGCCCGGCTCCAGCAGGTCGCCCGCTCCTACGACATCTCCCTCGAACCCCTCACCGAACAGACCATGTCCCTCGTCCTGTCCGACTCACACCAGAAGGCAACAACGCGCTGACCAGCAGTTCCTGACCCCAATCAGGAGGCGGCGACCTGGTGCCTGGCTGCTGCCGTCAGTTCGGCGCGGGCTGCTGCTTCGTCGGCCGGGGACGGGTCCGCCACTCGGCGTGGACGTCGCTCGCAGAGGCGCACACGTCGTGGATCTGGGATTCGAGGTGCGGGGCGAGCGCACCGTACACGCCTGCGGGATCACCGACCAGGGCGCGGACAGCGGCCACCGTCACTCCGGTCCCGAGACCTTCCCGGGCGGAGCCTCCGAGACGTATCCGGGCGGTCCTCAGCATGGCCGCCCCATCATGAAGCACGACCCGCCAACTCCGTCACACGGTCCGAGAACCTCTCACGAACTCGGCGACACAGGTGGGCTCCGTCCCAGCGTGCCGGGAGTACTCGGCTCGGCGCGAACTGACCGAGCGGAGCTTCGCGAGGAGCGCAAGGCCGGCCTCCGCCGCATCCGCTTCCACGACCTCCGGCACTCGACCGCCACCCTGCTCCTGGAACAGGGCGTCGAACTCGTCGTGATCAAGGAACTCCTCGGCCACGCCCACATTGGCGTCACCGCCACCGTCTACGCCCACGTCCGACTCCGCCTCCAGCGCGATGCCATCGACACCCTCGGCACCGCGCTCGGCAGCCGGGAGACCACAGAGACGCCCCGCTCCGGCGGCGATGAACCGCCACCCTGCGCCGCCCCCGTCCGCTGACGTTGCCGTCAACTACTGCCGTCAAACGCCAGATCAGCCCCGCCAAGCACAGCTCGGCGGGGCTGATCTTTGCCACTGCATGGTCCTTCTCATGGCGCGGCTGGGTCGAATCGGGTAACGAATCCCATGCGGTCCATGAGAACCAACGTTACGGAACCCGATACTTGAGACCCATCAGAAAGAACCGAAGAACCGGTCCCACCAACTCGGCTCCCCAGAACCGTGGAAACGCAAGAGAGTGGGCCCACCATAGCTTCTTTCAAGAAGTTCTTCCGGAATCGTGATGTACCCCGATTCAGCGAGAACTTGCTCTACCTTCTCAAGGTCATTCGCGTCGAGCTCGCCTTCAGCCTGCGCTTCATCCGTACCCAAGAAGGCGCCAGGGTTATCGGCCGCCACCATTGCCAATGGCTTGAACTTGCTCACCAGGGCAACAATCCTCGTCCCACAGACTGTGGCTTCCCCCGGCACTTCGATTCGTCCGTACTGCGCGGAGTCCTGGATGTCTCGATCGATTCCACAAGGCGTCGAGAAGCGAGAACCAACCTGCACAGCCAGACGGCTGAACGAAGCTGCAGCATCGGCCGCATTGTAGTCAGCTGGCGTTTCTGGACATTCGGGATCGTCCAAACGATGCAACAGTTCCATCAGATTCGCATCTCTCTCCATTAATCCTCCAATCATCGAATTCGCTACACCCGGATCGGGTGAACCATTTCCTCAGTGCGGGAAAGCTGTGAGCACCTTCCCAGTGAGAGGTTCGTAACGCACCAGCATTCTCACCCCTCCCACTGACCCGATCACGTTCTGAACCGCAGGTTCGCCCTTCCTGGTCTTCAGGGTTCTCTCGGCATGCACAGCAGATCCCTTGTACCAGGTCCTTTGACTATTTGGACTCGTCACCACGTCAGCAACAGCATCCAAAATCTGGTCATCAGACCACCCCTGCGGGAAAGCATCCTTACCCGGCGCCCCCGGGTACCTGTGACCAGCAAGGATGTGATCCGCCCTCTCGTCACCGATCAACTCCCGACCAATTCCGCAGTTGCTGTTGTGAACGAGTACCGGCGTAGCCCCCGCCAGCACATAGTACGTGTGGATGCCGGTGATTGTGAGGTCAAAGGTACGCTGACGCTCACTGAACTGGTCTGTGACGTCTACTCGCACTGCAGTGCCGTCTGCCGCACGAACCGTCATGCCCGGCGCGAGGTCTCCGGCGTCCACCCACTCATCCTCGGAAATTGACCAGAACGGGTGAGCTGTTGTGGAAATGAGGGATTCGCGGCCATTTCCTGTTAGGAGCGTGAGGTCGACAAAGTGCTTGTCGTCTTCAGTGACTATGGTGCCGGCGACTTCACGGACAGTTGTTTCGCCGGTCGCGGGGTCGGTCACCACTACGTCGTCTCCGACCTCAACGTCCTCGATCGGCTTGGTATTGCCGTCCGCCATGAGGACCTCGGTGCCTGCGACGAAACTGTGGGCAGCGCTCACAAGGCAGCCAATAGCTACTTTGTCTCCCTTCTTCAGGCTCTGCTCAAAGGCCTTCCCGAAAATTTTGAGTGCTTTCCCGAAACCGGCGGACGCAACGGAGATGGTTGCGTCAATGGCCGCAGCCTTGCACCCGTTGCCCTCGAAGCAATCGATATAGCTGCGGATGCCGATGACTTCCAGTACGTCTATTTCAGGGTTGCTACCCATGAGCCCGAGCTGTCCGGCTTCGTTGCAGAATTGACTGCTTACGCCGCCACATTGGCTTCGCGCCCAAGTGTTGAGATTGCTCTCGTAGGAGAGGTTCTCACTGTACTGCGGGAATATTTCGGCAAGTTCTTGCATGGTGGGGATGTAGGTACCCCCAATGGTGAAGCTTTCTCCGTAGGGCCTGATGGTTACTGGAGCGGCCCCACCTCCGGGATTTGAAATAGGCTTGGCATGCGTGCCGCCACCGGTGGGATTCCCGTCCAAGGAGAGGCTTCCGTCGGCGTGGGTCACGACGCCGGTGCCGCAGCCGGTGTCGAACTGAGGTCCGCAGGCCAGACCGAGTCCGGAGGGGTCGGTGAAGGCGAGGGGGTTCTGGGCCGCGTACGTGTATCCGTTAAGAGTTTGCGGCTTGTCGATCTCCAAGAGCGGGTCGACGCTGATGAAGCGGCCGGTCGCGGTGTCGTACTCGCGTGCGCCAAGGTGGGTCAGCCCGGTGGTCTTGGTGTCGTCGGTGCCGCCGACGAATCCCTTACTGCCGGGCCAGTCGATGGGTTCGGTGCCGCGGGTCGCTCCGAAGGGCGTGGTGCGACGTTGGACGAGCTCCTGGGTGGTTGTGTCGATGGCGACCTGGGCGGTCCCATGGTGGTCGGCGAGGGTGATGGAAACGCTGCCGTCGTTCTGCTGCACGGCCTGGTGGCCGCCGCCGAGGTCGAAATAGCGGGTGGCCTCGGGGGTGGTGGAGCCCTTGGCTAGGGTGATCTCCGTGGCGCCGAGGTAGAGGGTGGTCTCGGTCGGAGTGCGGCCGATGAGGCGGTTTCCATTGACGTCGTAGAGATATTCGGTGACCTTGTCACCGCTTCCTTCTACAGGTTCGGTCACCCTGGTCAGGTGGCCCTCGACGTCCCAGGTCAGCTTTTGGGTGTCTCCGCCCTGGGTGCGGGTGACCGTGTTGCCTGACTCGTCGTAGGTGTAGGTGTCCTTTGACGTTCCCGTCGGGCCGGCACTGGCGACCGAGGTCAAGGCGTGTGGCCGGGCATTGGGGGCGTCTGGGTAGGTATACGTGCGCTTGGTGTCCTTGGCGGTGTCACCACTGATGTCGTGAATGGTTTCGGTCTGGCGCTGGCCGACCGAGTCGTAGGTGTAGGAGTGCCAGTAGGGAGCTGGGCCGCCCGGAGCAATGCCGTTATCGGCGGAGGAGCAACTGGTGAGCGTCTGAGCCCAAGCTTCGGTCAGGCGGCGCAGGCCGTCGTAGGTGAAGCATTGAGTGTCGGTGCCGGCGCGGGAGGTATCCGAGATGGAGAGAACATTGCCAGCTTCGTCGTAACGATAGGTGTTGTACTGATCGACTCCGGCGATGTCCTGCCGGTCGATGCGTGAGGTGGCCAGGCGCTGGGTGCCCCACTCGTACGTGCTCGTCGTTGTGACCTTCTTGCCCCCGTTGTTGGACAGCTGCTGCGTGTATGGCTTGCCGGTGAGGCTGTAATTGGTGGCGGACTTCAGGCCCTGACTCCCGCTCATTCCGATAAGCCGCAAGGTCTGATCTTCGTAGGCGTACGAGACCGTGGCCGCCGAAAGACTTCCTGCTTTGGGGTAACCGGCGTCCCGGACGGTGCCGGAGACGTTGTAGGTGGTGTTGGTCAAATAGGTTCCCTGTAGCTCCTTTTCGGCGGGCGGAATGGTTACTGAGGTACGCAAAGGACGGTAGAGACGATCGTAGGCGACGACTTTGGTGGTGTAGGCGTTGCCGCCGTCGTAGCGTGTGGTTTCGGCGAGGTGCCCCTTGGCGCCGCTGATGGTGTCGTACACCCACCGGGCGCGGAGCGTACCTGTGGCGGAGCCTTCGCGGAGTTCTGTCTGTCGGCCGAGGCCGTCGTAGGTGGTCCATAGTGCGTCGGTGTCGGAACGGGCATCGTCGGTGCGGACGAGCTGGCCACGGTCGTCGTACTTGCTGACTGTTGTGCCCATGTCGGGGTCGGTGGACTTGGTCTGCTGGCCAAGCAGGTCGTAGGTGTAGGTCCAGGCGTTGCCAGCCGGGTCGGTGACCTCGGCCAGTTCACCCCGCGGTGTGTGCCGGTAGGTGGTGGTGTCATAGGCGGCGGTGGCGCTGCGGGTGTGGTGCTGCCGGAGTTCGGTGGTTTGGCCGCGGCTGTCGGCGAGGACCGTGGTGGCAGTTCCGCCGACGGGTGGGATGGTGGTGACGCGGTCACCGCCGTAGATGGACTTGGTGCTGTTTAGTACAGTACCGCCGTCGCCGTTGCCGGCGATCTGCTTGCTTTCGACGGGTCTGCCTAGGCCGTCGTAGGCGGTCCAATTCTGGGTTTCGACGCTCAGGGCGTTCTTGGGATCGAAGAGACCCGTGGAGGGGGCGTTGTCTATGTAATAGGTCGCGAACTCCTTGGTGACAAGACCGCGTTCGTCGTAGAAGGTGTCGGTGAGCAGAGCGCCGCCGTCCGGGCCGGGGGCCTGGGCCTGGCGGGGGCGCAGGAAACCGTCGTAGAGGACGTAGGAGGCGGCCTGGGTGCCGTTCTCAGCGATCGTCTTTGTGCCGACGCTAATGGGCTTGTTCTCGGTGGTCGTATAGGTGAACTCGTAGGTGGGGGTCTTGTCAGTGAGCCGGTCGGGCAGCCATACCTTGGTGGAGCGGCCGAGGGCGTCGTAGGCGAAGTTGGTGACCTTGCCGTTTGTGTCGGTCTGGGTCAGAGGCAGTCCCCGCAGGTTCTCGTGCGTGGTAGTGGAGGTCTGTGCGGATGCGGCGTCAGCGGTGGTGGCGGGGGGTGTGGTTGTCTTGACCGTGGTGGGGAAGTTCGTGGCGGGTGTGCGTACGGTGGTGGTGATGCGGCCGTCTGAACGTGGGGTCCGGGTGAGGGTCCCTGCTGCGGTCACTGTCACGTCGGCGGTGAGGTCGGTGCTGGTCAGGGTGCGGCCGTAGTCGTCGTGGGTAGCGCCGGACTCGACGTAGACGGCTGTGGTGCCGTCGTACTTCGTCAGCAGGGCGGTCGCGGTGGCGTCGCCCTTGGTGGGTTCGGCACCGTAGGGGGCGCTGTCGTACGCGGAGCGCACGTCGGATATGACGTCGCTGGGACGGCTAGGTGTGGTGTCGCAGGCCGTGGAGACGCTTTCGACCCGGGAGGGAAGACCGAGGATGTTCTGTGTGGTGTTGGTTGCGTATGTGGTGCGGGTGCAAGTGCTGTCATCGGGCAGGCTGTCGTCGCCGTGGTCATCGGTCCGGGTGATGCGGCCGGCCGTTGTTTCGTAGGTGGTGGCGGAGGAGGTGGTGCGCCACTTGCTGCCGGCGCCGTCATCGAGGGAGGTGAAGGTACGGCTGGTTGCGGTGCCGGTGAAGTTGGCGGTAACAGTGCCCCAGTCGCGTTCTTTTTTGGCCGTCTGGTGGTGCCAGGGCCGGCTGACCGATTTGGAGAGGATCTTCCCGCCGGGTGCGGAGTAGGTGGCAGTCTTGTAGGGGAAGCTGGCCGCCGACTCGTGGTCGGTGATCGGATCCCCTTCTCCGGTACCGAGGGTGACGGTCACGTCCTTTTTGCCGCCGGAGGTGTCCTTGCGGTCGCCGTCCATGCCGCGCAGGAAGTAGGTGTCCTGCTGCGTCTTCATCGCTGCGGCGCCGCCTTGGCCGCCGGTCTGCACACGGACGTGGCCGTAGCCGCGCCATTGGGACCAGGTCTTGAATTTTTCCTTGGTCAGGCCGTCGTCATCGTCGTAGTGCCAGGCGGCGCCGCCCAGGTAGTTGTAGCTGGTGACCTGGTCGGGGGCTTTGCCAGTGCGGTCCGTGGCAGTGACGGAGGCTACGACGTACTTGTTGAACCACTGTCGCTCAGGGTCGTCGCTGTCGCTGCCGCCGATGTACTGGGGAAAGCAGCGGGTGGTATTGGTCTGAGGGGTGGGTGTGGTGTCGAAGGAGCACGCCGGCGCGGAGTAGTTGACGTCGATCTGGCCGCCGGATTCGTCGGAGATGGTGGACAGGCGGTCCTTGACGAAGGGGGCGTAGCCGTCGCCAGTTTTGTCGAGGCGGTTGGCGAGCTGGGTGTAGGCGAAGCTGCTCCTCGGCAGGGTGATGGCCGGGGTGGCGCTGTGGCCGGTGTGCTGGACGGAGTCGAGCAGCAGTTGGTAGTCAGTGTCGGCCATGCCCCAGCGGTGGGCCAGCTTCCAGGAGTCGACGTCCTGGTACGTGCTGCCGTCCCAGATCTGGGTGGTGACCTTGGTCAGGCGCTTGGTGGTGAAGAAGGACGGGGACAGGCGTCCCTGGTCGCAGTCCTCACCGCTGTCGCAGTCCAGGTCCCAGGGGGTGTCGTACCAGTAGGCAGCGTCGGTGTTGATGTCGGCGCATGTGGTGTGAGAATCGCTCAGACAGCGCTCGGTATTGGTGAAGGTGACCTTGGCCAGCGGCTTGGTCGTGTAGGGCGAGGACGACTTCAGTCCGTACTGGATGCGGTCGAGGGTGCCACCGCGAACGTAGGGGGTGCCGTCTTCGGCTTTCAGGTTGCGACCGTAGTAATTGTCTTCTTTGTCGTAGAAGTACGTGATGGCGTTACTGTGGGTGTCGACGACGTAGTCGAGGTTCCACCGCCAGCCCTGCTGGCACCAGGAGTCGGCGAAGGTGTCGGCGTGGCAGGGCTCGCCGCTGTCGTCGCCGTAGACGGGGACGGTCCAGGTGGAGTCGGTGGTTTCCTTGCCTTCGGTCCAGCCGGGCAGCCGGTGGTATCCGAAGTGGTAACGGGTGCCGTCGGGGGTGGTGACCCGCCAGGACTCATCTTTGCGCGCGCCGTTGTTCCGAGATGTCTCGTAGGTGCGTTCGATCTTTGTGCCGTCATCGCTCTTGAGCTTCCAGGTGTCGGTGCCGTCGGGCACCAGTTCCCCGGCTTTGCCGTTCAGCGACAGGTAGGCGTTGTCGTAGGCCCAGCACAGATCGCCTGGCTTGTTGAGACCGTCGTCGCTCTTCTGTCCATCGTCGGCGCAGGATTTGTAGCGGCGTTCGATGAAGCCGGGCCATGTCTCGAAGCCGTCGCCTGCCCAGGACGCCTGGTTGTTGGTGTTGCCGGTGCGGCCGTCTACGGAGCCAGAGGAATAGGACAGCCCCACGTTGGGAAGCATGCCGCCGGGTACGTCGGGCACCGGCATGTTGTAGGACCAGTTGAAGTCACCAGTGTTGAGGTTTGTGTTCCAAGTAGCCGACGCCGCTAGCGCGGACGCCTGGTAGTCGCCGTTGGCGCTCTCACTCTCGGCGACGGCTGCCAGCACTGTGGGGGCGTTCGCGCGCAGGGTCACGGCCGGAGCTGTGAGAGTTTGTTTCTCGACATCGTTGACTGTCTTTATGCGCTTGGTGGTGCGGCAAGCCTCCTTGTCGGGGGTGATGACCGCGCATGCGGGCAGTTCCACCAAAGTCAGCCGGGAGGCGTACCCGCCGCCGTAGGCACCGGCGAAGCTGGAGTAGTCAAGCGAGCTGCGAACCTGACCGGGCTGCGCCTTGGTCGTGGTGTCCTTGCCGCGCAGGGTGAACAGCACGCCGTCGATGCCAGCTTTTTTCGTTGCCGTGCGGCTGAGGACACTGGTCTCGACACTGCCGCGGGCGGGCTTGGCCTTGGAACTCAGCCTTGTGTCCAAGGTCAGGGGCAGGCTCGGGGCGCGGGTAAATTTGGTGGTGGTCGTTTCGGTACCGGGCAGGTCCACCACAGTCGTGGACGCCGCGGGCCACTTGCTGTCGGGGGGTACGGCGGGGGTTCGTGCGCTCTTCATCACAGTGCGCGGTTTGACCTTGGCGGTCGTGCCGGCCACCGGCTTCTCGAACGTGGCCGGGAGAGCCTGGGTCCCGTTGTCGTCTGCAGCAACGGGCTGGGTCACCGCCTGCAGGAGCGTGCCGACCATGAGCGCAGCGGAGGCCAGTGCCAGGCGCCGCCGTAGAGTCCGGTGCTGTCGCGTTGGTCTGCCGTTCATACTGTTGTTTCGTCCTTCGCTTCGCCGCGGGCAGGCCTGCCCGCGGATGTTGGGGGAGTGCAGTGTCTGAGGGGGTTACGGCCGTGCCGGCCCTGGAGAGACGGTCCGGCACGGCCGTACGGATCAGGCGTCGCCGCCTGGGACATTGGTGGGCATGCCGGGCATACCCGCGCTCAGACTGCTGACCTGGCTGGCTGTCAGGGTGCCCTGGAATGCCCACACGTCGGATACGGCGCCGGGCCAGTACTCACCCCAGCTGCTGGTCCCGGTCTTGGCCCGACCGAGCTGCAGCGGCTGAGCCGACTTGAAGGCGAGTACGTTGTCCGCCCAGGAAAGCTGGTCCGTGCAGGCGGTATCGTCTGCCTCGCCATCGCTGTCGTCGTCTGCGCAGGCGACCTCTTCCAGCTCACCGTTGACGTACAGCGACAGGTGCTTCGTGAATCCGTCGTAGACGAGCGCTAGATGTGTCCAGTCGGCTGCGCTGAAGAATTGGCCGTTCTCCACGTCGATGGAATTGGCACCGGCGCTGTCTTCGGCGTGGACCGATATTCGCCATCGTCCCGAATCGGTGTCGGGTGTCGCACTGGGTAGGTACCGGACGGCGAACGCGTTCTGCTGCGTACCGGGCATGCTGAGCAGCGTCACACCGGACTGCGGCACTGCGGCTGCCTGGGCCCAGGCGGTCACGGTGAAGCTGGTACTGGTGTCGACCGGCGCCGTCGTGCTGGAGGCGTAGTCGTTGACGCCGTCAAGGATCAGGCCACCATCCACCCAGCCGGACCCGAGCTGCGTACCGCCGCTTAGCGTGAGATGGTTCCCTGCACCGGAGTCGTCCGGCGTGCTTGTCTCTCCCGGCTGATCGAACTTCCAGCGCGCCTTGACAATTGGACGTTGCCGAAAGAGCTGACGTACTTCGTCGTCGGCCACCGGGCGGTCGAACATCCTGATGTCGTCGATGGTGCCCGGGAAGTACTGGATCAGATTGCCCCCCTCGATGCTCAGCGCGCCGGCCTGCACGGGGCCGCCCGCATACCAGGCAGCAGACTGGGCGACGCTGGCGGACTTCACGCCGTTCACATACAACGTCAGTGTGTTCGCGGTCGCGTCGTGCACCCCCACAAGGTGGACCCACTCTCCCACCCGTGCGGAGGTGCCGTCGGGCTGCACGGCACGGACCTGCGTTGCGCCCGGAACGTCACCGGAGTACTGGGTGAACCCCCAGCGGTTGTAGGACTTGGAGTAGTACAACTCGAAACCGGGTCGGTTCTGGCCCAGTTGGGCGACGACTGTCGCTCCCTCTGTTGGTACGCGATCGAGCTTTGCCCATGCGGAAACCGTGAACGGACGCTGCGTGTCGATGTGCGGAGCCGCTGTTCGCGCGTAGTCGCCTGTGCCGTCCAGCTTCAGTGCCTTGCCGGCCACGCCGGTTGCCCCGAGCTGCGCGTCCCCGGCGAGGCTGAGTGGCTGGGTGTCGGCTCGCCCGGTCACTTCCAGGGCACCGGACGGTTCGTCGAGCGGGAACACGGTACGCGCGGTGCGTCCTCCGCCGATTCCCTCGTGACGGAACAGATGACCTACCTCCGTGGCGCTGACCGGTTTGTCGAAGATCCTGATCTCGTCGATTTGTCCCGGCAGGAACGAGGCTGGGCTTCCGCTGTAGGAACCGGCGCCGATCTGCAGTCCGCGGCGGGCGTCCCATGCTGTGGAGTACGGCGTCGTTCCGGTCAATGTGCCGTCCACGTAGAGACGGAGGTCCTTCGTGCTCCCGCTGTAAACACCGACAAGGTGCGTCCAGCGGTCCGCGTTCACACCGCCGGCCTGTGGAGCCATTGCACGCACGGCGGGAGCCCCGGGCGAGTCCGAGGCATATTGGTTGAATACCCAACGGTCGTAGGAGTGAGAGTAGTAGAGCTCGAAGCCTGGCGAGTGATTGCCCGGCTGGGCTGCGACTATCGCGGCGTGGTCGGGCACTTGGGACAGCTTCACCCAAGCTGACACGGAGAAGCCGTTCTCGGTGTTCACCGTCGGAATGTCGGTCACTGCGTAGTCGTCCACCCCGTCGAACGACACCGCGCTCCCTTTCACCCCAGGGACGCCTGCGAGCGCACCGCCGCGCAGTGCGGCCGCTCTCGCGCCGGAGGTTCCCTGCGCCGCGGTGGTACCCACGCTCTCGTCCAACTGCCATGCGGCACGCTCTGGCTGACCCGCCTTGACCCGGAACTGATACGTGCGTACCTCACTACCATTTCCGGCTGCGTCGAACGCCTGGGCGGTCATGAAGTTGAGGCCGGGCTCCGCCGGCAGCACCTGCACAGTCTTCGCCGCGCCGCCGACTGTGGTCAGCGTGTTCTTCGAACTCGGATCGCTGTTGAGGCCGTACCAGTACTTCGTAACGTCAGGCTCGGCAGCTTTCAGCGAGAACTCACCGTACTTGCCCACTCCGTCGAACCACGGGTCGTCGGGGTTCTCAGGGTCGGACGCCGGATACTCACCAGACGACAGAGCGGGGGCTTTGGGCACGCTCGTGTCGTAGACGAAGTAGCACCCGGTCGGCTCGTCACCCGCGTACGACCAAGGCGAATACTGCGCGCCGTCGTAGGTCCGCGCATACCAATTGACCTGCCTGTTGGTCGGCACCGAAGCAGGCAGCGTGATCGAGAAACTTGAACCAGACTTCTTCGCACTGGTCAGTGCCGGGCTCCAGCGGGCTATTAGCCCCTTGCCGTCGCCCGAATCCCAGGCGGCTTGAAACTGCACGCGAACACTGTCACCGTCCGGGTCCGTCACACTGTTCGCCCGTAGAGTTCCCATTGTGCGGACATGCGCAGCGGAGGCGGGCTTCTTGCAAGTGCCTCCGTACTCCATAGTCAGCTGCGACATCTTGATCTGTGTGGGGGCACGGTTGTATTCCACTCGCAGATGGGCTTCGTCAGAGAACCGCTTCCATCCGTAGGCGTCGGACTCGTTTTCCGCCTTCAGCCCGAAAGTCAGAGTGGAGGTCTTGGCGTTCGCAGCCGCCTGAAGGGCGGACTTGACGTTGAACTCTGCATCCTTGGCGGCGCAGCCGGAGTGGCCGTAAGCGAACGACTCAGAGCCCAGCTTCTTGACGAAGAATCCGGTGTCGTAGATGTCGTTCCAGGTTGTCGAGGAAGAAATTGCCTTGGTCTGGTACAGGTCAACGGCCTTGTTCGTACACGAGGCCGACCACGTATTGCCGACAACGAATTCAGCAGACAGGATCGACTTACCCGCGAACCTGGAAGTGGGGATGCGGTACATCAGGCGCTTTGTGTCGTGCGGGTTGCAGTACGTCCAGTTGCAGTAGCCCATGCCGGCGTCAGAGTCGCCGTTGAACTTCCACTGCGGCGAGTTGGCCCAGTACTTGGAGGCCATCGTCCATGCCGACGCGCTCGGGGAATACCATTGCGGGTCAATGTAGACCGGGTAGGTGGTGTCCTGCCCCCTGAGGACATTCGCGTCCGGGGTCAGGACCAGGGCTTTCTGACCGTCGGGGACCTCGACATCGACTGGGGCGAGTTTACCGGACTCCCCCGCCCCTGGCTCGGTCCCCGCTGCCGCAGACCCCTCTGCCGCGGCGGTTCGGGACCGGGCGGCACCGGCCGGGCTCTCGCCGGGGCTGGAGTCCCACATCATCGGCTTCGGCGCCTCGAAGACCGCGCCATTGGCACCCCGGTCGATGGCCTCCAGGCCACCGATGCTGGTCTCCTCGACCGACACACCCTTGGTGTCCAGCCCCAGATGCAACTTGGCCAGCTCCTCGCTGGCCGCTGCCTCGGCTGTCTTGACCACCAGCAGTTGAGTAAAGCCGTCCTCCTGGGCGGTCATTCGCAGGTCCACGTCCGGTAGAACAGAGGAGTAGGTGGCGACTGGCCCCGCGAGCTCCGGCTTGGGCAGGGGGGTCGGCCAAGTGAGGCTCAGCTCTCGGCCGGCCCGTCGCATCCTCACCAGCGGTGCCTCTCCCCCGGCGGAGAACTCCACATCCAGCGTCGCCGCCTTCGGCGCGACCATCCCGTCTCCGGTCACAGCCAGGTTGGTGTCGACTCGCACCCAACCGCCCTGAGTCCGGGTCCAGACCGGCCGTAGGTACTCACGTGCCTGCAGGTCACCCTCGGGTGTGGCGTATACCTCGCTGCTCTCGGCACGCAGCGACACGATCTCCACCGGCTCGCCGGTCTTCTTGGCTTTGGTCATCGCCTCGGCCTCGGTCAGAGTGCCGACGTCATCATCGGTCGGTTGCTCCGCCACGGTCTGAGACGAGCCAGGCTCCGCGGCCACCGCCTCGCTCACCACCGGCGGAACCGTCACAACTACCAGTGCCACGCCCAGCAGGACTCCGACGATCCTACCTACGCCCTGCGTTCGGGCCCACATCCCCGTTACACACTCCACTCACAAGAGACACACAGTTGCCTTCAGTAACTAACACTTCGACGGAACGTCAGGTCAAGAGGGAGTAAAGTGATCATGACCCGACAAATCTCACTTAGCCGCCGTGACCATCTGCACGTTTAGCCAGGGCGGTAGGGGAATTGATCATGATTCAGCCGGGAATCGGATGGGGCCGTCACGCTCTCCGTAACCAGCCCGATGCGCAGCTCCCGACCACACATCGCTGGACAAACGCGGGTCCGCGGAAGTTAGAACGAGACCCCCGGTCTGGTGCTCCCCCTACGGCCGGGTCCCCCGCCGGGGTGGATGTACGAGACGGCCCCAGATCGTCACCTCGTCCTACCCTGGCGGCACGATGGACGAGATCGACACCACACAGTCGTCGCCAAGGGCGCCAACAGCCAGCATGCCGCCCTCGCATCCACGGTGCCCTGCTGGACATTCACGTCGAGGTCGTCCGCCGCAGCCCGGTTAACCAGGGCAAGGGCTTCGTCCCGCAGCCCAAGCGATGGATAGTGGAGCAGGTCAACGGCACGTTGAGGCGGCACCGGCGCCTCGCCCGTCGGTACGACCACCGGCCCGCCGCCTGCCACCCCTCGGCGACCTGGCGCCTCTCGTACAGCCGGCCCCGCAGATGCTGTTTTCAGGGGTGGCCGGGCTGTGGTGTTACGTGGCGCAGGAGGGCTTCGTTGAGTCTCCGAGGCTCGTTCTCGGGGGGCGTGGCTCTGGGGCGGGTTGTGGCATAGACCGTCCCCTTCGAAGGAGTTGCGTGTGCGGGAATTTCCCGTGGATCTTCCGTCTGGAGGCCGGTACGTGCGGGATCTTCTTTCGGGTACGTCGCACCCGAGCCCCAGCCCTTCCCGAACTCCGCCTGCCTGGCCATGGCACCGCCACTGACGACCCCGTGTTCTCCGCAACCTTTTCCACGACGCGATCCCCGTCGAGGACATTGCCAGCCCCGACGGCTTGGACGCACCGATCGTTCCTCTTGCGCGCGGGTTGGACGGGGACCTCGAGCGCTTCCTGCGGCAGCCTCAGGCCGGGGTCTCGCCGGGTGGCAAAAGAGCTTCTCCGGCCGGTCCAGCGGATCAGGAACGGCCAGTTCGCCGGCGCCGCAGTAATGCACCGCGCCACCCCGGTCACCGGTGCCCTCTTCGAGAACGTCCCACCGACTTCGGGCACTTCTCCGTGCCGTACCTCGCGCACATGCTCCGCGGTCTGCGGGTCGAGGTCCCTGACTACGTCCGGGGCGTCCTGGAAGGCCGGACTCCTCCGCCGTGGGTCACTGACCATCTCGGCGGAATGTCGTGATCGTCGACGCGGACGCCCCGACCCCGGCGTCACCGGGCCTGGCCAGTGACGCCGGGCTGCTCCTCCCAGATCTCCCAGAAGCACCTCAGCCGCCGCTTCACCACCGCCCTGGGCAGGCCGCGTGAGGTCGACACAGCGCGTCGGAGGGCTCATCCGCTCCAGGGGACTCGGGCGAGAACCAGTCCCCGGACGTCAGCGGCACCGGTAGCCCGGAGCCGGAGCGCGACGTGCTGGAGCTGCGATCCGCTGGTGAACACGTCGTCGACGAGCAGGATGGTGGCTCCCTTGATATCGCCGGTGTCTCCTGTCCAGGTCAGGGCGGCGGCATGCGCGGTGGCGGCCGCGCGTTTCTCGTCCAGGGTGCGGTTCGCGGACCGTGGCGTCTCGGCGTTTTTCACCAGTCGGTGCGCGCCCGGCGGGCTGAGCGGGAAGGCTCGGGTCACGTCCTCGGTGTAGGCGACATCCATGATCGCCTCGATGTGCTGGATGGGCTGGCGGCCGGTGTGTGTGGGGTTGCCGACCACGTGGTCGACGCCACGCATCTCCTCGGGGTGGCTTTCCATCCAGCCGACGAGGAGTCGGCCGAAGATCATCGCCCAGCCGGCCCTCCCTTCATACTTCAGCGTGTGGATCTTGTCGCGCAGGGCTCCGGAGTACATGGCCACGGCGTCGACGCGGGAGAATCCCCGCTCGGCTTCCGATAGCGCGCACACCCGGTTGCTGCACTCCCTGCCGGGCGCGACGGACTGGGAGCAGACCGGGCAGTGGGGCTCGGCGACCGGCTGGAGGGTGCGGCCGGCGCAGTCGGAGCACAGGCGGGCGGTGCCGGTGATGCGGTAGGCGCATACCGGGCAGTCGGGGAAACCTGCCGGATCCGGGAGGCCTGCCGTCACAGGCCGGCCAGCGCGAGCTGCTGGCGCTGCTGGCCGGCCGCTTGGATGTCCGCGGCCTGGCCAAGGCGGTCGGTAATGTCGCTGGATGAGGTGACCAGGATCGCCCGGTCCTCGTCCAGCATCTTCTTCGCCCAGGGCTGGGTGTCGGCGAGGGAGCGGATCAGAAAGACGAGCTTGCCGTGCTCAGCGGCCAGGCGGGCCTGCATCTTGGCGCCCGACGTGCTGGAAGCCTCGATGACGACGCTGCCCAGGGTGGTACCGGAGGTAACAACGTTGCGGCGCGGGAAGGTGTACTTCGCCGGAGGGCTCGTGGGCCAGAACTGGCTCAGCAGCGCGCCTCCGGCGGCGAGGATCGCCTTGGCGAGCGGACGGTTCCCTGCCGGGTAGATCCCGGCGGCGATGCCGGTGCCCATGACAGCAAAGGTCCGACCGCCCGCAGCGAGCGTAGCCTGGTGGGCTGCCGCGTCGATGCCCTTGGCCAGACCGCTGGCGATCACGACGTCGTACTCGACGAGCTCGCGGGCCATCCGTGCCGCCCGGCGTAGCCCGTCCTCGGATGCCTGGCGGGTGCCGACGATGGCGATGGAGCGGGCGTCGCGCTGATCGAGCTCGCCGCGGTAGAAGAGGAACGGCGGCAGGTTGCCGATCAGCCTCAGGTTCGCCGGGTAGTCCTTGTCCAGGACGGTGACCAGGCGCGCGCCGGCCTTGTCGGCGGCGGCGAGCTCGTCGTCAACGCGGGCACGGGCATCGTTCAGGCCGGCGGCCAGGGCCTGCTGCAGCAGGGGGCGGTTTTTGGTCGCGGCACGCGAGTCCTCGTGCAGCTGTCCGTCCATGAGCGCGGCCAGGCCCTCGGGGCTCTGGGCGCCGCGGGCGAGCAGGCTCCAGTCGAGGGTGGCGTCGCTGGCGCGCAGCGCGCACAGGGTCAGCAAATCGTGCTGCTCAGCGGTGATATCGAGGTCCATCAAGGTGTCCTTCTACTCGTGGCCCCGGAATGTTCGAAGGATGAAGCGAGGTACTCGGGCCACTTCCATCATGGCGTACGAAGCCCCCGTACGGACAGGAAGGGGGCCGGCGGGCTTGTTCCTCAGCCTTGCCGCCGCTCCTCCATACGGGCGAGGGCTTCGGCGAGCTGAGTGGTCCCGCCGGGCGCCGCGACCGGTTGCCAGATGATCCCTACCGCCAGACAAATGCCGCTGACCAGGCGCTCCGCCTCGCGGGTGTCGTACCACTGCTCGACCTGCCCTGGCAGGGCGATCCACCACAAAGCGGTGGTCGTCGTCTCCCCAGGCGGCACGAGGTACTCGCCGCGCCAGACGAGCGGGTACGCATGCTGCTGGAGGTGGGTGAGCATGTCCGCGAGGTGCCGCTGCCGGGCGATCTTGTAAGCGGTCATGGGAGAGCGGGTGCCAGCAGGAACCGGGCGGGGTGCCGGATGAACCATCCGGGCAGGGGCCGCCTCAGGGGCCTGGGGTTCGACAGCGACCTCTCCAGCGGCGGCGAAGTGCTTCATAGCCGTCGTCAGGACCACCGACGGCCCTTCCTCCGCTCCTCCAGGGCCTGTGGTCGTCTGGAAATGCGCCAGGCTGACGTCGTTGGTCGTGAAGGGATCGATCGTGACCCCGGGGCGCAGCCGGTAGACGGTGTGGCGCGAGGGGTATTTTCCGATGGTCAGTGCGATGACCCGTGCTGCTCCGGCCTCGCTGAGGAGGGTGCGGGCCCACTCCAGGGACTTGCCCTCGGTGGTGAAGTCGTCGAAGACGATCACCGTCTTGCCGGCGATCTTCTTCTTGTAGGCCGGGTTGACTCGTATGGTGCGGGCCTGGGCTGCGATGGAGATGTCCCGGCCCGTCGACTGGCCGATGCTCCTCTTGTACCGCTCCAGGCTGGTGTCCGGGGCCTGGGCGACGCGTTCGAGAAGGTCCTCCTTATAGGAGGAGCCGGTCATAACCTTGGCGCGCTGGAGGAAGCCGGCGAGCTGCGGGTTGCCCTTGGCCGGTGTGCTGCTGGGGTACACGCAGAAGAAGCTCTGACCAGGCAGCGCACCATCGAGGTAGGCCGCACACAGAAGGTGCAGCATCAGGACATCGCGCGCGTCCTGGTCACCGACCTTGACGGTGCTCTCGTAGGTGAAGATGTCCTTGATCGTGAAGGTCCGGCCACCGCCGCGAGGGAACCGCGCGTTGAAGGGCAGCATCGAGCGGATCGCGAAGGCGCGGTCCTCGTCATCGAGACGGAACGCCCAGCGGGGCTCGTGCAGCAGGAAATACTCCAGGAGTTCGATGACGTCGGTCGGCTCGTCGGACATCAGCGAGGTGATCTTCGCTCCCAGGCGGCTGGCCCAGCGGGCGTGGATGTGGACGACGCCGGCGTGGATGCCTGTGTACCAGTCGAACTGCGAGGTCCCGATGAGGATGAGTTGGTTCATGCGAATGCCGAGTCTGTCCGCGGCCGCCTCCAGCCAGGCCTTGTTTCCGCGCTTCGCCTTGTCCGGGATGTCGTCGCGGCACAGATGCAGGTCCGGTTCGGGCAGGCCGACCGCAGCAAGGGCCGACGTAGCGTCCATCGGGTTGTTGGTCAGCAGAACCCACGCCACATCGCGGTCATCGAGCCACCGCAACAGTTCAGCGACCCCCTCGTGGGCGCCCTCGGGCCCGCGCAAGACTGCCTTGTAGTCGATCGCGACCGCACGCACCGTGTTCTTCTCGTCCATCGCCGCCCCCACTGCCGTGCCGTGATCAACTGCCCCTCTGGCCATGCTCTCAGCCGTTCTGGCCGCGTACCTGCGGATTTCGGATTCCCCGGCTCCGGCTCGCTGGCAGCCGGCCTTGTGCCTCCGTGCTCGCGGACACCTTGTCCGGATTTGGGAACGGCGGGTTGGGACGAGTTAGGTTCCCCGTACGTCGCGGGGGCCCAGGTCGGTCTGGCGGCGGAGTGAGGCGTTCAGTCAGGACGCGACGAGCGGGTTTTGTGGTCTGCCAACAAAGTTGGTGACCAGCGCGCGGATCCTGGCGCGGAGCTCGGACCACTCATCGGGGGATTGGTGCTCTGCCTCCATCTGTTCAAGCACCTTCTCGAAGGACAGCAAGGCCACGCGGCCGCGGCGACGGCCCAGCGCGGTCCGGGCCTCCTGCAATGTGTGCTCTCTGGCATCCGCACCCTCGGCGCGGCGGTGCAGCGCGGTGATCCGGGTCAGCACGTTAGGTTGCCCAGGATTCGGACGAGGTCGATAGGGGCCTTGACCCCTGATGTTGAACACACGAGACACTGGATCCTGCGGATCTGAGAACGGACAT
>BMWJ01000024.1 GCA_014651175.1 Streptomyces clavifer
CATCAAGACCGTCCCGGAGTCGAAGATCGTGGAGACCCTCATCGAGGAAGCCATGAAGATCGCCGAGCAGATGGAGAAGGACGGCATCGCCTCGGGCGAGCCCCAGGTCTCCATCGCGGGCTGACCCCGCCCCCACTGTGCCCCGCAGGGCCGCCCTGCGGGGCACAGCCGTGTCCGCGGCGGGTTCCGCACCCCTACCCGTGCGGACCGGCATCCCGTGCGGGCGGCGTCTCCCGGGCTTGTTGGGTACAGTGCGGAAATCAGCAGACCATATGGTGAGGCCCCCCAGTGTTGACGCAGACCACCACCCGGGTCCTCGACCCGAGCGAGCTCCCTGCCGCGCTCGCGATCCTCGAGAGCCAGCCCGTGGACAATGCGTTCGTGATGTCCCGCGTCCAGGTCGCGGGCCTCGACCCCTGGCGTCTCGGCGGCGAGATGTGGGGCTGGTACGCCGACGGCAGGCTGCGCTCGCTCTGCTACTCCGGCGCCAATCTCGTACCCATCTGCGCCACCCCCGAGGCCATCAGGGGCTTCGCCGACCGCGCCCGGCGGGCCGGGCGCCGCTGCTCGTCGATCGTCGGCCCCGCGGGCCCCACCGCCCAGCTGTGGCGGCTGCTCGAACCGAGCTGGGGACCCGCCCGCGAGGTCAGGCCCAACCAGCCCCTCATGGTCACCGAGAGCCCTTCCGCCGAGGTCGTGCCCGACCCGCTCGTCCGCCGTATCCGCAAGGACGAGGTGGCGGTGCTCATGCCGGCGTGCGTGGCCATGTTCACCGAGGAGGTCGGCATCTCCCCGCTCGCCGGTGACGGAGGGCTCCTCTACCAGGCCCGGGTCGCCGAGCTGATCGGCACCGGCCGCTCCTTCGCCCGGATCGAGGACGGCAAGGTCGTCTTCAAGGCGGAGATCGGCGCGGCCACCAGCCGGGCCTGCCAGATCCAGGGCGTCTGGGTCGCCCCCGAATTCCGCGGCCGCGGCCATTCCGAGACGGGCATGGCGGCCGTCCTGCGCTACGCGCTGGCCGATGTGGCACCGATCGTCAGCCTGTACGTCAACGACTACAACACCGCGGCACGCAGGGCCTACAGCCGCGTCGGCTTCCGCGAGACCGGTACGTTCATGAGCGTGCTGTTCTGACCGGGCGGCCCGGCCAGTAGGGTTCCGGCATGGCAGCAGCAACCCCCGCTTCCCCCCGGGGCTCCGGGGCCCCCGACTTCGTGGTCGGACCGCTCGACCTCGTCGCGCACGTCGACGAGGCACTCGCCGTCCAGGCCGTCGCCTTCGGCCTCTCCCAGGACGAGATCGACGTGCGCCGCCATATCGTGCTCAGGCACCTCGACCACCCGCAGGCCCGCGCCCTCGGCGCCACCACGCCCGCCGGCCGGCTCGTCGGATTCGTCTACGGCCTGCCGAACAACCGTGCGCACTGGTGGTCCACGGTCGTCGAGCCCTATCTGCGCGCGACCGGCTCCGAGCGCTGGCTCGACGACTCGTTCGTGATCACCGAGCTCCACGTGCACCCGGACTTCCAGCAGCGGGGCATCGGGCGCAGCCTGATCACCACCATCACGGACGCCGTCGTACAGCCCCGTTCGATCCTCTCCGCGATCGACACGGAGAGCCCGGCCCGCGGCCTCTACCGCGCCCTCGGCTACCAGGACCTGGCCCGGCAGGTGCTCTTCCCCAGCGCCCCCATGCCCTACGCGGTGATGGGCGCGCCCCTCCCGCTGCGCCGCCGCTGAACGAATCGATTTCCGCCCGCGCGGGGCGCCCGGCTAACCTCGGGCCCACCACCCTTCCGAGCAGGAGTTCATCATGGCCCAGGTCCAGCGCATGTCCCGATTGCTGATCAAGACACTGCGCGACGACCCGGCGGACGCCGAGACGCTCAACCACAAGCTCCTCGTCCGGGCCGGATACGTACGTCGCACCGCAGCCGGCATCTGGACGTGGCTCCCGCTCGGCAAGAAGGTCCTGGAGAACATCACCCGCGTCGTCCGCGAGGAGATGGACGCCATCGGCGGCCAGGAGGTCCTGCTGCCCGCGCTGCTCCCCAAGGAGCCGTACGAGGCGAGCGGCCGGTACGACGAGTACGGCGACCTGCTGTTCC
This sequence comes from Streptomyces clavifer, assembly GCA_014651175.1. Taxonomy (GTDB): domain Bacteria; phylum Actinomycetota; class Actinomycetes; order Streptomycetales; family Streptomycetaceae; genus Streptomyces; species Streptomyces clavifer. Next base: position 2,108 of record BMWJ01000024.1, read on the forward strand.
GGCTCAAGGACCGCAAGGGTTCCGAATACCTCCTCGGCCCGACCCACGAGGAGATCTTCACCCAGGTCGTCAAGGACATGTGCTCGTCCTACAAGGACCTGCCCGTGATCCTCTACCAGATCCAGACCAAGTACCGCGACGAGGCCCGCCCCCGCGCCGGTGTGCTGCGCGGCCGCGAGTTCCAGATGAAGGACTCGTACTCCTTCGACACCACCGACGAGGGCCTCGTCGAGGCGTACCAGGCGCACCGCGCCGCCTACATCCGGATCTTCGACCGCCTCGGGCTCGACCACCGCATCGTCTCGGCCGTCTCCGGCGCCATGGGCGGCTCGGCATCCGAGGAGTTCCTGGCGCCCGCCCCGGCCGGCGAGGACACCTTCGTCGACTGCCCGGACTGCGACTACGCCGCCAACACGGAGGCCGTGACCTACAAGGCCGCCCCCGCCGACGGTTCCGCGACCGCACCCGTCGAGGAGCTGGACACCCCCGACACCCCGACCATCGAGACCCTCGCCGCCCACCTCGGCGTCCCGGCCTCCGCCACCCTGAAGAACCTCCTGGTCAAGGTCGACGGCGAGATCGTGGCCGTGGGCGTGCCCGGCGACCGCGAGGTCGACCTCGGCAAGCTCGGCGAACACCTCGCCCCCGCCGTCGTCGAGCTCGTCACCGCCGAGGACTTCGTGGGCCGCCCCGACCTGGTGCGCGGTTACGTCGGCCCGCAGGGCCTCGAGAAGGTCCGCTACATCGCCGACCCGCGCGTCGCCCCCGGCACCGCCTGGATCACGGGTGCCAACAAGGAGGGCAAGCACGCGAAGAACGTCGTCGCGGGGCGCGACTTCGAGGTCGACGACCACCTCGACGTCGTCGTCGTCCAGCCGGGCGACCCCTGCCCCAACTGCGGCGCCGGCCTGCGGGTGGACCGGGCCATCGAGATCGGCCACATCTTCCAGCTCGGCCGCAAGTACGCCGACATCTTCTCCCTCGACGTCCTCGGTCAGCAGGGCAAGCCCGTCCGCGTCACGATGGGCTCGTACGGCATCGGCGTCTCCCGCGCGGTGGCCGCCCTCGCCGAGCAGACGGCCGACGACAAGGGCCTGTGCTGGCCCCGTGAGATCGCGCCGGCCGACGTGCACGTCGTCGCCGCGGGCAAGGCGCTCCAGACCGAGCTCGCCCTCGACGTCTCCGAGAAGCTCGGCGCCGCGGGTGTCCGCGTCCTGGTCGACGACCGCCCGGGCATCTCGCCCGGCGTGAAGTTCACCGACTCCGAGCTCATCGGCGTCCCGCAGATCCTCGTCGCGGGCCGGCGTTCGGCCGAGGGCGTCCTGGAGCTCAAGGACCGCCGTACGGGCGAGCGCGAGGAGCTCACCGTCGACGAGGCGATCGCCCGCCTGACCGCACGGAGCTGATCCGCACACAGCGGAACGCGCAGGGCCCCCACGAGCTCGTGGGGGCCCTGCGCGTTCCGTGCTACAGCCAGCCGGCGAACTCCAGCGCCATCTCCCCGTCCTGCCGGCGCCCCACCGACAGAGCGCGGGAGCCGGACTCCACGGCCCGGAAGAGCGTCCAGCCGCGCAGCCGGGCCTGGTCCACCTCCAGCGAGTCCGCCAGCTTCCTGACCCGGCGCCGTGCCGTCGCCGCGCCGCCCGGCGAGGCGATCAGGTCCTCCACCCGGTCACGCACCAGACGGGCCAGATCGTAGGCACGCTCGCCGACGAGCGGCTCGGGGCCGACCGCCAGCCACGGTGCCCGGTCGCCGGACAGCACCTTGCTCTGCCGGAAGTTGCCGTGCAGCAGCAGGAGTTCGGGGGAGTGCGCGACCAGTTCGTCACGGGCCTCGAGCGCCGAGGCGACCAGTGGTCCGAGCGTCGGGTCCGACTCCGCGGAGGCCCGCATCGGCCCCGTCCGCCGGGCGGTGCGCTCGGCGACTGTCTCGAAGGGATGACCGGCCGGCGGCTCGACCCACAGCCGCCGCACCGTGCCCGCGGCCTCCAGCAGGGCCTTGGCCTCGGGGAGGGAGCGCAGGGACACCTCGTGGTGCAGCCGCTCCAGCAGCAGGCCGGCGTCGGGGGCCGCGGGGGCCAGCAGCTCCACCGCACCCCAGCCGTTCCAGTGGGCGAGCGCCGCCCGCTCCTGGGCGGGCGCGGCACCGGGCGGGGCGATCTTCAGGACGGCCGCCGAGCCGTCCGCCCGCGTCACCAGCAGGACGAGGCTGCTGCGCCCGCCGGGGGCGACCACCCGGTCGAGGGTGACCTCGTTGCCCTCGGCGGACAGCGCCTCGGCGGTGAGCGCGGGGAGCCGCTCGAGCCAGTCGGCGGCGTCGGCGTCCCCGCACGTCTCGCCGAGCGCTCGCACCAGATGCTGCGGCGGTTCGAAACCCATACGTGCCTTGTTCCCTTTCAGCATGTGCTTCAGCGCGTGACGCCCTCGGCGCCTGCCTCCGCCGTTCCGTCCGACGGATCGGCCGCGGCCTTCTCGGCGAGCCCCGGAAAGGCTACGCCGGTGCCGCGCCAGCGCACCGCACGCACGGCGGCCTCCCGGAGCGCGCCCGCGGCCTCCTGCCGCAGCGCCCCCCCGGCGGCCCGTACGAGATCGGAGTAGACGCCCGCGACCCGGTCCTCCAGCACGGCGGCGAGCCGCAGCGCGGCCGAGGGGTCCGGCACCGCGAACGGCAGAGCGTACGCGGCGTCCGCCGCGACCGGCGTACCGCCGAGGTCGCGCACGGTCCGCACCAGCGCGTCACGCCGGGCCCGGTGCGCGTCGTGGGCCGCCTTCGCATCGGTGCGCCGTCCGCCCTCCAGCCGTCCGCCCAGCACCCCGTAGCCGTAGACCGCGGCGTGCTCGGCGGCCAGCGCCGCCTGCGCCGCGGGCAGGGGGCCCGACTCCTCGTCCTGCCCGGTGCCGTCCGTCATGACGAGGTCTCCTTGGCCAGCTCGGTGAGCAGGTAGGCATGGGCCGCACCGGCGGCCGCCACCGAGGCGAGCAGCCGGGCCAGCTCGGGTCCGGTCCTCAGCAGGGTGCCGGCGCGTTCGTCGGCGACCCGGCGCTCCTCCGCCGCCAGTTCCCGCAGGGCCGCCCCCGGGTCCGTGGGGGGTGCCGGGAGTGCGGCCGCCTTCGGGTCCTCGGCGGCCGGCTTCTCCGCCGCTCCTCCGGAGAACACCGTGGCGTGCTCCCGCACGGCGGCCCGCAGCGGTGCGAGGCCGGCCACCGTCGCCGGGTGGGCGGCCGCCACCTGTTCGTACCGGGTGAGCAGCGTGGTGCTGGCGCGTGCCGCGGCCGTCCGCAGGGCTGTCTCCGCACGCAGTGAGGCGGCCCGCGCGTCAGCGGTGGCGGACGCGCGGCGTGCGCCGTCCCCGCCGCCGCACCCTGTCAGCACCGCGGCCAGGGCGACCGCTCCCGTACCGGCGAGCGCGTTCCTGCGCGTCGTCCCCGTGCGCCGCACTTGTCTCCTTCGACCTGGTTTCTGACAGATTCTGTCCCGAAGTGATCACCGCTGAGCGTACCCGCGGCCCGGCGGGAGGCGGACGGCAACACCCCTGCGGACCGGATACCCTTTGACCTGACACGCGACGATCCCCACAACAGCACACGCGGCCGAGGAGTCACCCGGATGAGCACCACCCAGAGCGAGAGGCTGCGCGGGCTGCTCGAACCGCTCGTCAGCGCCAGAGACCTGGATCTCGAGGAGATCGAGGTGTCCCGGGCGGGCCGCCGGGGGGTGCTGCGGGTCATCGTGGACTCCGAGGACGGCGTGGAGCTCGACACCTGCGCCGAGCTGAGCCGCACGATCTCCGCGGCGCTCGACGAGACCGACGCGATGGGCGACGGCGAGTACGTCCTCGAAGTGAGCTCTCCGGGCGCGGACCGCCCGTTGACCGAGCACCGCCACTACGTACGCGCCCTCGGCCGGCTGGCGAAGCTGACCCTGACCGACGGCGACGAGCTGGTCGCCCGCATCATCGCCGTCGACGACGAGGGGCTCGACCTCGAAGTGCCGGGCGTCAAGGGCCGCAAGCCCACGGCGCGGCGCGCCGCTTTCGCCGACATCGCCAGGGCGCGCGTGGAGATCGAATTCAACCGCAAGGACAAGAAGGAAGAGGAGGCGTAGCCGTGGACATCGATGTGAAGCTTTTGAAGGGCTTGGCGCAGGACAAGGAGATCCCCTTCGACGTGCTCGTCGGGGCGATCGAGTCGGCCCTCCTCATCGCGTACCACCGCACCGACGGCAGCCACCGCCGGGCGCGCGTGGAGCTGGACGCCAACGGCCACGTCACGGTGTGGGCGAAGGAGGACCCGGCCGACCTCGAGGAGGGCCAGGAGCCCAAGGAGTTCGACGACACCCCGTCCGGCTTCGGCCGTATCGCCGCGACCACCGCCAAGCAGGTCATCCTGCAGCGGCTGCGCGACGCCGAGGACGACAGGACGTTCGGCGAGTACGCCGGCCACGAGGGCGACGTCGTCACGGGCCTGGTCCAGCAGGGCAAGGACCCGAAGAACGTCCTCGTCGACATCGGCAAGCTGGAAGCGATCCTGCCCGTGCAGGAGCAGGTGCCGGGCGAGGAGTACACCCACGGCCTGCGGCTCCGCACGTACGTCGTCCGGGTGGCCAAGGGTGTGCGCGGCCCGTCCGTGACGCTCTCGCGGACCCACCCGAACCTCGTGAAGAAGCTCTTCGCCCTGGAGGTCCCGGAGATCGCGGACGGCTCGGTCGTCATCGAGGCCATCGCCCGCGAGGCCGGCCACCGCACCAAGATCGCCGTACGCTCCACCCGGGCCGGTCTGAACCCCAAGGGCGCCTGCATCGGCCCGATGGGCAGCCGTGTGCGCAACGTCATGGCCGAGCTGCACGGCGAGAAGATCGACATCGTCGACTGGTCGGACGACCCGGCCGAGATGGTCGCCAACGCCCTGTCGCCCGCGCGGGTGAGCGAGGTCGAGGTCGTGGACCTCGGCACCCGGTCCGCACGGGTGACCGTGCCCGACTACCAGCTGTCGCTGGCGATCGGCAAGGAGGGCCAGAACGCCCGCCTCGCCGCCCGGCTGACCGGCTGGCGCATCGACATCAGGCCGGACACCGAGACCGGTGCCGAGCGTGACATCGCCGACCGTGAGCGGGCCGAGCGCGCCCGGGAGCGGTCCCAGCGCGGCTGAATCCGTACGTCCGGGGGAGCCCGCTCCGGCGGCTCCCCCGGGTCTCCGAAGGAATAGATCGAGGCGCCACACCGCTGAGATCACGACAACATCCGTTCGATTCTTGCCCCCAACGGGTGAGGTCGGTACGGGGAGGTAGACTCAGACGTGTCTGGCCGGACGCACGCCCGCGCTTGCCCCGAACGAACCTGTGTGGGATGCCGGGAGCGGGCGGCCAAGAGCGAGCTGCTGCGCATCGTGGTGGACGAGGGTGAAGTCGTCCCTGATCCACGCGGTACGCTGCCCGGCCGGGGTGCGTACGTGCACCCGGTCTCCGCCTGTCTCGACCTGGCGGTCCGCCGCCGGGCATTCCCCCGGGCCTTCAAGGCCAAGGGGCCGTTCGATCCCGCGGCACTGCAGCGGTTCGTCGAGCGGGTGACACCGCAAGAAAAGTGAACGGCACGGGTCCCCGTGCGGTCAGGTACCTCGCGAGTTGGAAGTAGGTCGAGATTGCGATGAGCACTCGATGAGTACGCGATGAGTACGCCCATGAAGTAGCGACGGTCCGGCGGTAACCCGGACCTAAAAGGAGCGAAGTGGCTAAGGTCCGGGTATACGAACTCGCCAAGGAGTTCGGGGTTGAGAGCAAGGTCGTCATGGCCAAGCTCCAAGAACTCGGTGAATTCGTCCGTTCGGCGTCCTCGACCATCGAGGCGCCGGTCGTACGCAAGTTGACTGACGCACTGCAGGGTCCCGGTGGCAACGCCGGCAAGTCCGCTGCAAAGCCTGGCGCGCCCCGCAAGGCCGCCCCCTCGAAGCCCGCAGCGCCCTCCCCGGCCGCTGCGGCACGTCCCGCTGCTCCGAAGCCCGGCGTTCCGGCCCCCAAGCCGGCCGCCGCCGAGGCTCCGGCGAGCAGCGCCCCCGCGGCACCGTCCGCAGGCCCGCGTCCGGGTCCGAAGCCGGCGCCCAAGCCCGCTCCGGTCACCCCGGTGCCCGCCGCCGAGTTCTCGGCTCCGGAACCGGCCCAGCCGGCCGCGCCCCAGCAGCCCCAGGCCCCGCGTCCCGCGGGTGCCACCCCGGGCCCCCGCCCCGCCCGTCCGGCTCCGGCCGGCGGTCAGCGTGACGGTGGCCGCGGTGGCGAGCGTGACGGCGGCCGCGGCGGCGACCGTCCGGCGCGTCCCGCGGGCCAGGGCGCACCCCGCCCCGGCGGCGCACGTCCGGCGGGTCCCCGTCCGGGCAACAACCCCTTCACCTCCGGCGGTTCCACCGGTATGGCGCGCCCCCAGGCGCCCCGTCCCGGCGGTGCCCCGCGTCCCGGCGGCGGTCAGGAGCGCCCCGGCGCCCCGCGCCCGCAGGGTGGTCCCGGCGGCGCCCCGCGCCCGCAGGGCCAGGGTGGCGCACGTCCGTCTCCGGGCGGCATGCCCCGTCCGCAGGCTCCCCGTCCGGGCGGTGCCCCCTCGGGTAACCGTCCGAACCCGGGCATGATGCCGCAGCGTCCCGCTGCGGGCCCGCGTCCCGGTGGTGGCCCCGGCGGCGGTGGCCGCGGTCCGGGTGCCGGTGGCGGTCGTCCCGGCGGTGCCGGCGCAGGTCGTCCCGGTGGCGGCGGCTTCGCAGGCCGTCCGGCCGGTCCCGGTGGTGGCGGCGGCGGCTTCGCCGGCCGTCCCGGTGGCGGCGGTGGCGCTCCCGGTCGTCCGGGTGGTGGCGGCGGCTTCGGCGGTCGTCCCGGCTTCGGTGGACGTCCCGGCGGCCCGGGTGCCCGTGGTGGCACACAGGGTGCGTTCGGCCGTCCCGGCGGTCCCGCGCGTCGTGGCCGCAAGTCGAAGCGGCAGAGGCGCCAGGAGTACGAGTCGATGCAGGCCCCGTCGGTGGGCGGCGTCATGCTGCCCCGCGGCAACGGGCAGGCTGTCCGGCTGTCTCGCGGTGCTTCGCTCACGGACTTCGCGGAGAAGATCAACGCGAACCCGGCGTCGCTCGTCGGCGTGATGATGAACCTCGGCGAGATGGTCACTGCCACGCAGTCCGTCCCCGACGAGACGCTGAAGATGCTCGCGGACGAGATGAACTTCGTCCTGGAGATCGTCAGCCCCGAGGAGGAGGACCGCGAGCTGCTCGAGTCCTTCGACATCGAGTTCGGCGAGGACGAGGGCGGCGAAGAGGCCCTGGTCTCCCGTCCGCCGGTCGTGACCGTCATGGGTCACGTCGACCACGGTAAGACCCGACTGCTGGACGCGATCCGCAAGACGAACGTCGTTGCGGGCGAGGCCGGCGGTATCACGCAGCACATCGGTGCGTACCAGGTCGGCGCCGAGGTCAATGGCGAGGACCGCAAGATCACCTTCATCGACACCCCGGGTCACGAGGCGTTCACCGCCATGCGTGCACGTGGTGCGAAGTCCACCGACATCGCGATCCTCGTGGTGGCGGCGAACGACGGTGTGATGCCCCAGACGATCGAGGCGCTGAACCACGCCAAGGCGGCCGACGTGCCGATCGTGGTCGCGGTCAACAAGATCGACGTCGAGGGTGCCGACCCGGTCAAGGTGCGCGGTCAGCTCACCGAGTTCGGTCTGGTGGCCGAGGAGTACGGCGGCGACACGATGTTCGTCGACATCTCCGCCAAGCAGGGCCTCAACATCGAGGCTCTTCTGGAGGCCGTCGTCCTCACCGCCGACGCCTCGCCCGACCTGCGGGCCAACCCGGAGCAGGACGCGCAGGGTATTGCGATCGAGTCCCACCTCGACCGCGGTCGCGGTGCCGTCTCGACCGTCCTGGTCCAGCGCGGAACGCTGCGCATCGGTGACACGGTGGTCGTCGGCGACGCGTACGGCCGTGTCCGGGCGATGCTCGACGACAACGGTCAGAACGTCCAGGAAGCGGGTCCGTCGACCCCCGTCCTGGTCCTGGGTCTCACCAACGTCCCGGGTGCCGGCGACAACCTCCTGGTGGTCGACGACGACCGTACGGCCCGTCAGATCGCTGAGAAGCGTGCCGCCCGTGAGCGCAACGCCAACTTCGCCCGCAAGGGTGTCCGGTTCTCCCTGGAGAACCTGGACGAGGCGCTCAAGGCCGGTCTGGTCCAGGAACTCAACCTCATCATCAAGGGCGACGCGTCCGGTTCGGTGGAGGCTCTCGAGTCCTCACTGCTCCAGCTCGACGTCGGTGAAGAGGTCGACATCCGGATCCTGCACCGCGGTGTGGGTGCGGTCACCGAGTCGGACATCAACCTGGCGACCGGCTCCGACGCCATCGTGATCGGCTTCAACGTGCGCGCCGCAGGGCGTGCCGAGCAGATGGCCGAGCGCGAAGGCGTGGACGTCCGGTACTACTCGGTCATCTACCAGGCGATCGAAGAGATCGAAGCGGCCCTCAAGGGCATGCTCAAGCCGGAGTACGAAGAGGTCGAGCTCGGCACGGCGGAGATCCGCGAGGTCTTCCGCTCGTCCAAGCTGGGCAACATCGCCGGTGTGCTGGTCCGCTCCGGCGAGGTCAAGCGCAACACCAAGGCGCGCCTGCTGCGCGATGGCAAGGTCATCGCGGAGAGCCTCAACATCTCCGGTCTGCGCCGCTTCAAGGACGACGTCACCGAGATCCGCGAAGGCTTCGAGGGCGGTATCAACCTCGGAAACTTCAACGACATCAAGATCGACGACGTCATCGCGACGTACGAGATGCGCGAGAAGCCGCGAGGCTGATCCACGGGGAACCCCGGGGGGTGACCCCCGGACTCTCCTGCACGGTCGGGGCCGGTCGACGGGTCGTATTTCCGTCGATCGGCCCCGGCCGTTCCGTGTACGGTTCGGGTGTCCCCGCCCAGTGACGGCGGGGCGTGGCTGTGCCAGTCCGGAGGGCGACCTCCGGACCCCCGAACCCGAACCGGCGGGACATCCGGACACACATGTATGTGGGGACACTGTCCTTCGATCTGCTCCTCGGCGACGTACGGTCGTTGAAGGAGAAACGCTCCATCGTCCGCCCGATCGTCGCCGAGATCCACCGCAAGTTCGCGGTGAGCGTCGCGGAGACGGGCGGCCAGGACCTCTACCGCAGGGCCCAGATCGGTCTTGCCGTGGTCTCCGGGGACACCGGACACCTCACAGACGTACTCGACCGGTGCGAACGCATGATCGCGGGCCGGCCGGAGGTGGAGCTGCTGTCCGTACGGCGGCGGCTGCACAACGACGAAGAAGATTGAGCACGTATCAGAAGGAGACGGACCAGTGGCCGACAACGCGCGGGCGAAGAAGCTGGCGGACCTCATCCAGGTGGTGGTCGCCGAGAAACTGCAGCGCGGTATCAAGGACCCGCGTCTGGGAACGCATGTGACCATCACGGACACCCGGGTCACCGGCGATCTGCGGGAGGCCACGGTCTTCTACACGGTCTACGGCGACGACGAGGAGCGGGCGTCGGCGGCTGCGGGCCTGGAGAGCGCCAAGGGCATCCTGCGCTCGGCGGTCGGTGCGGCGGCGGGGACGAAGTTCACCCCGACCCTGGCCTTCGTGGCGGACGCCCTGCCGGACAACGCCAAGGCGATCGAGGACCTCCTCGACCGGGCCCGGGCCTCGGACGCCAAGGTCCGGGAAGCCTCCTCGGGCGCCACGTACGCCGGTGGAGCGGACCCGTACCGCAAGCCGGAGGACGAGGACGAGAACGGCGAGGGTTCACCTTCCGCATGACGCAGAACAAAACGCCGGACGGCCTTGTCATCGTCGACAAGCCGTCCGGCTTCACTTCGCACGACGTCGTGGCCAAGATGCGCGGGATCGCCCGGACCCGGCGGGTCGGCCACGCCGGCACGCTGGACCCGATGGCGACCGGCGTCCTCGTGCTCGGCGTCGAGAGGGCGACGAAGCTGCTCGGCCACCTCGCCCTGACCGAGAAGGAGTACCTCGGTACGATCCGGCTCGGCCAGGACACCGTGACCGACGACGCGGAGGGCGAGATCACCTCGTCCACCGACGCCTCCGGTGTCACCCGTGAGGGCATCGACGCGGAGGTCGCCGCGCTGACCGGCCCGATCATGCAGGTGCCGTCGAAGGTCAGCGCCATCAAGATCGACGGCAAGCGCTCGTACGCCCGGGTGCGCGGCGGCGAGGAGTTCGAGATCCCGGCCCGACCGGTGACCATCTCGTCCTTCCGCGTCTACGACGTCCGTGAGGCGGTCGCCGAGGACGGCACCCCCGTGGTCGACCTGGTCGTCTCGGTCGTCTGCTCCTCGGGTACGTACATCCGCGCCCTGGCCCGCGACATCGGCGCCGGGCTCGGCGTCGGCGGGCACCTCACCGCACTGCGCCGCACCCGGGTGGGGCCGTACGGGATCGACGCGGCCCGGACGCTGGAGCAGCACCAGCAGGAGCTCACCGTGATGCCGGTGGCCGAGGCCGCCGCCTCGGCGTTCCCCCGCTGGGACGTCGACGAGAAGCGCGCCAAGCTGCTGCTCAACGGTGTCCGGCTCGACATGCCGGCGTACCCGCCGGGGCCGGTCGGGGTCTTCGGACCCGACGGGACCTTCCTGGTGCTCGTCGAGGAGCAGAAGGGCAAGGCCAGGAGCCTCGCCGTCTTCGCCTGAGGGACGGATCCACCGTGGAGCGGGCAGCGCCCCCGTGCCCGCTCCACGATCCCCCTCCCGCGACCATTCCTGTCCAGACGGACGCGCCGATTCACCCCAATGGACGGGCGCTCGGAGTGACCGAGGGGTGTGAGGGGGGCGCTTTCGCCCCCTCCATTTCTCGCACCGATCACCCGGGACCTACCGTCGGACCATGGGCAGCGGGGACCGGTCGAAACTGGTAAGAATCTGCGATCAGGCCGGCCGGCCGCGAGGAACCGGATTCGTGGCGGACGACCGGGGGACGGTCGTCACCGGCCATCAGGCCGTCGCTTCCCGCGCGCCCCTGGTGGTGCACGGCGCGGACGGCCGCACCTGCCCCGTGGGGCCCGACGACATCACCGCTCTGCCCGGCCTCGGGATCGCCCTGCTGCGCACCGCGGGTCCCGAGGCCCTCGGCGTGGACCCGCTCCCCATCGCCGTACGCGAGCGGATCGAGACGGGCACCTATGTGCGGATCGCCGCCCACGGCTGGCGGGAGGCCCGGGTGCTCGGCACGACCCCCGCGACGTACGCCGAGGGCGGGCACAGCCACCTGGTGGAGGAGGCGTTGGAGCTCGCCCTCGGTACGGACGGGCGCGACGCGCTCAGGTCGGGCGGGGCAGCCGTCGGCGGGCCGGTGACCGACCCGTGCACCGGAGCCGTCCTTGGCGTGCTCTCCACCGCGCTGCGCGCCGGGCACGAGGCGGCGGGGCTCGCCGTGCCGCTCACCGGCCCGGACCACCTCCGGGGTGCGGAGGGGCCGCTGGCCGAGCTGCTGCGGCGCAACGCAGGCGGAGTCCCGGGATACGGCTGCGACCTCAACCTCGCGGGAGCCCTGCAGCTGACCGGGACCTCGCTCGGGCACGCGGGCCGCCCGGGAGGCGCCGACGCGGTCGAACGCCCGGGCGTCGCAGCGGAGTTCACCGCGTTCGAGGCCGGTACGGGCTCCGTGCTCGGCCTCGTCGGCGGACCCGGTACGGGCCGGACCACCGAACTGGCCGCGCTGGCAGGCCGCCGGGCCCGCGGGCCCGTGCCGGCGCTCACGCTCTGGCTGCGCGGCGCCGATCTGCACGCCGACGACACCTCGGTCGCCGACGCGATGGCACGGGCGCTCCGGGCCTCCGGGCGGATCGTCGCCGCCGCCGGGGCCCGGGGCGACATGACGACGGCCACCCCCGAGCGGGTGGCCACGCTGGCCGCCGAGTCCGGGAACCCGCTGCTCGTCGTCGTGGACGGCCCGGAGGAGATGCCGCCGCTGCTGGCCCACCGCCTCGCCGGGTGGACCGTGGCGACAGCCGCGTGGCTGGGCGCGCACGGGGTGCGGATGGTCGTCGCGTGCCGCCCCGAGCACTGGGAGACCGCCGGCGCCCTGTACCCCTCCGGCGCCCTGCACCGCCCCGATCGGACCGCCCGCGGCCTGCCGCCCGCCTTCCGGCTGGGCGACCTGACGGCGGAGCAGGCCGAGACGGCCAGGGAGCGGTACGGCATCCCGCCCGAGGCGATGGCCCCGGGCCACGACCGGCATCCGCTCACCCTGCGGCTGCTCGCCGAGGTGCGGGCGGCGCTGCCGCCCGACGTACCGGGCAGGCCCGGCACGGAGGAGGTCTTCGCCGCCCACCTGGACCTCGTGTGCGTCCGGATCGCCGTGCGTATCGGGGCCGAGGCCGAGCCCCGGCTCCGGGGCTCGGCCGTCCGCCGGCTCGCGGCGAAGGTGGCGGGCCAGGTCCACGAAGCGGCCCGGCGCTGCCTCGGTCCGGGGCAGGGGGAGCTGGACGGGGCCACCTTCGAGGAGATCTTCCCCTGGCGCACCGGATGGGCCCCGGCGGTCCTCACCGAAGGGCTGCTGGCCCCGGCGGGCGCCGGATACCGCTTCGCCCACGAGGAGCTGGGCGACTGGGTCCAGGGCGCGCACCTGGACCTCGACGCCGCGCTGCGTTCACTGGTGCACCGGTGGCACGCCGAGGGGGCGCACGCTTCCGCGCCCCCTCGGGGCGAGGAGGCGCTGCGGTCCGTCGCCCGGCCGAAGGACCCGGAGGGCGATCCGGAAGCAGGGCCCCGCAACCTCCCGGTACCGCGCCATCGCATCGGCCCGGTGATCCAGGCGATGCTCCTGCTGGGACGCCGTCAGGGAACCGCCGCCCTGGCCCACCGGATGGCCGACCTCATCGAGGCGATGGACCGTCTGCCGGACGCGGGGGCCGCCGGGACGGCGGTCCGGCCCGTCGACGCCTCGTGGTGGGCCTCCCACCTGCTGCGGGAGAGCCTGCTCAGGGCCCCCGACGCGCGGCCGTACCTCGGGGTGCTGCGGGTGCTCACCGGGCGGATCACCCGGCGCTCCGTGGCCGGTGGCGGACCGACGGGGCTCGGGCCGTACGCCGTGTTCGAGCCGTGGTTCTGGCGGCGGATCCGGCTGCCCGAGGACGACCGGATCGATCTGCTCCGCCGGCTCGTGCCCGCCGACGGCGCCCCGCGCGCGGCCGCCTCCCCGCGCGCGACCGGGGCTCCACGGGCTGACGGCTCGCCGGGTGCGGCCGGCTCCCCGCGCACCGTGGGCGGCGCGCCACGTACCGATGACCCCTCGCGCACGGGCGGTTCCCCGTCTGCCGACAGCGCTCCGCGGACCGACGGGGACGAGCGGTTCCTGGACGCGGTGGACCGGCGCCTCGCAGCCGACCCCCGGACCGTGCAGCCCCTGCTCTGCCGATGGTTCACCGACGAGACACCGCTTCCCGCCCACGGGACCGGGCCGTCCGCGGAGGGGGGCGCGCGGTTGCGGCGCACGGTGGCCGCCGCCGCCCAGGCGCTGCTGTACGCCCGCCGCGCCCTTGCCGTCGACGATCTGACCGAGGCACTCGTCGACTCCGCCCACCCGAGGGCCGCCGAACTGCTCACCGCCCTCGCCGTGGACGAGCCGTCGGCGCTCTGCCGTGCCGTCGACCGGTGGGCACGCGACGAGGAGCGCCCGGAGAGGCGGGCCGCCGCCGCGGTCCACGCCACGCTCACCGCGGATCTCGCCACCACGGACTCCGACCGCGCCCTGCTGCGCGATGCCGCACTCCTCCTGCTGGCCCGGCCCGACGACACCGCCCTGCACGCCCAGGCACTCACTCTCCTCGTACGCGACCCGCGCACCCGGGGCCGCTACCTTCCGCAGGCCCTGCGGCTCTTCGCCGCCGGGGACCGCAGGCTGCCCGTGGCCCTGCTGACCGAGGTCTTCCCCGAGTTCCCGGAGCCGGTGCTCGCCGCCCTGGAGGTCAGGCTCTCGCTGCCGGGAGAGCCCGCCGACGGCGTCCTGCGGACACTGGCCGGGCTGGACACCCCCGCCCTCGCCCTGCACGCCCCCGGCCTCGTGCGGCAGTACATCGACAGCCACCCCGCGAGCGGCGCGCAGGCCGCCGCGTACGTGGAGCGGCGGCTGGAGCACAGCCTGGCCGCCCGTGCCCTGCTGCTGCCCCTGGTGACGGGGCTGCTGCGGGAGCGCCCCGCGCCGCCACCGGTGCGCGCCGCACTGGCCCGCGTGCTCGCCGCCCCGGGAAGTACGGCGTCACGGCCGCTGCGGGCCCAGCTGCTGGAGGTCCTGCTGGACTTCGAGCTGGACACCGGCCGGGACCCGGAAGTGCTCTGCGTCCTGCTGCGGGCGGCTGCGACAGGATCCGGCCGGCGCCCCGAGGCCCGCACGAGGGCACTGGTGCACCGCGCCGGGACGCTGCTCGTGCGGACGCCCGAAGGTGCCGCACGCTTCGACCGCACGCTGGTGGAGATCTCCCGGGACGTACCCGGATTCGCGGCACTCGTCACCCGCTGGCTGGACGACGCCCCCCAGGAGTGGGCGGCCGTCGTGGGCCCGAGTGCCCGTCGGACGAGGGAAACGACGGACAGATCACAGTCCGCGTTGTCGATGCCGATGCAGGCAGCGGGGCGTGAGCATGGCAGTCTTAGACCTGCGTAAGGGACACACACACGTACACAGGTTCGGGCGAGGAGCGGTCACAGTGCAGTGCTGGCGCGGCTTGGAGGACATCCCCGAGGACTGGGGACGCAGCGTCGTCACCATCGGCTCCTACGACGGGGTACACCGCGGGCACCAGCTGATCATCGGCCGGGCCGTCGAGCGGGCGCGTGAGCTCGGAGTTCCCTCCGTGGCCGTCACCTTCGACCCGCACCCCAGCGAGGTCGTGCGCCCCGGCACCCATCCGCCGCTGCTCGCCCCGCACCACCGGCGTGCCGAACTGATGGCGGACCTGGGCGTGGACGCGGTGCTGATCCTGCCGTTCACCGCCGAGTTCTCGAAGCTCGCCCCCGCCGACTTCATCGCGAAGGTCCTCGTCGACAAGCTGCACGCACAGCTGGTCATCGAGGGCCCGAACTTCCGCTTCGGCCACCGCGCGGCCGGCAACGTCGAGCTCCTCGCCGAGCTCGGCGCGACGTACGACTACCGTGTCGAGGTCATCGACCTCTTCGTCAGCGGAGAGGCGGGCGGCGGCGAGCCGTTCTCCTCCACCCTCACCCGCCGGCTGGTCGCCGAGGGCGATGTGTCGGGAGCAGCCGAGATCCTCGGCCGCCCCCACCGGGTGGAGGGCGTCGTGGTGCGAGGTGCCCAGCGGGGCCGCGAGCTCGGCTTCCCGACGGCGAACGTGGAGACCCTCCCGCACACCGCCATCCCCGCGGACGGGGTCTACGCGGGCTGGCTGACGGTGGACGGCGAGGCCATGCCCGCCGCGATCTCCGTCGGGACGAACCCGCAGTTCGACGGCACGGAACGGACGGTGGAGGCGTACGCGATCGACCGGGTCGGCCTCGACCTGTACGGGCTGCACGTCGCGGTCGACTTCCTCGCCTACGTGCGGGGCATGCTGAAGTTCGACTCGATCGACGACCTCCTCGTGGCCATGGCCGCCGACGTGAAGCGGTGCAGCGAGCTGATCGCCGCGTACGACCGCGCCTGACGCACCCCGCCGTGCGCGCGGCGTCGCACCGGGGCATCGTCGAGGGAGGACCCGTCGAGCCGGGAGGTCGACCGCACCGTGCGTGAACTGCTGGCGGAACTGCGCGCCTGGCACGACGCCGGTACGCCCTTCGCCCTGGCAACCGTAGTGGCGGTCCGGGGCAGCGCACCGCGCGCCCCCGGCGCCGTGATGGCGGTGACCGCCGACGGAGCGGTGGCCGGCAGTGTCTCGGGGGGATGCGTCGAGAGCGATGTGTACGAGGCGGCCGGCGAGGCGCTCGCCACGGGCAGCCCGCTGCTGCGGACGTACGGCATCTCCGACGACGAGGCCTTCGGGGTCGGGCTGACCTGCGGCGGCACGATCGAGGTCCTGGTCGAGCCCTACGCCACGGCGGCCGGCCGGGACCGGCTGCGCGAGCTCCTCGACACCATCGCGGGCGGGGAGCCCGTGGCGGTCGCGACGGTGGTCTCCGGAACGGCACCCGCGGGCGCCCGGCGGACCGTCCTGGCCGGCCGGGCCACCGGATCGCTCGGCAACGAGGGACTCGACGCCGCCGTCACCGACGACGCACGCGGGCTGCTCGCCCAGGGAGCGACCGGAACCCAGCGGTACGGTGCGCACGGCGAGCGCCGCATGCAGGACGTGACCGTCTTCGTCCAGACGTACGCCCCGCCGCCCCGCATGCTCGTCTTCGGAGCCATCGACCATGCGGCGGCCACGGCGCGGATCGGTTCCTTCCTCGGCTACCGCGTGACGGTCTGCGACGCACGGCCGGCCTTCGCCACCAGGGAGCGCTTCCCCACGGCCGACGACGTGGTCTGCGCCTGGCCGCACACCTATCTGGAATCGACCGCGGTGGACGCGCGCACGGTCATCTGCGTGCTGACGCACGACCCGAAGTTCGACGTGCCCCTGCTGGCCGCGGCGCTGCGCACGCCGGCCGCGTACATCGGCGCGATGGGGAGCAGGCGCACCCACCAGGACCGGATCGACCGGCTACGGGAGGCCGGGGTGGACGAGGCGGGGCTGACCCGGATCGCCTCACCCGTGGGCCTCGACCTCGGAGCCCGCACCCCGGAGGAGACGGCCGTCTCCATCGCCGCCGAGATCATCCAACACCGCTGGGGCGGCACGGGGCGCCCGCTGGGCGAGCTGACCGGGACGATCCACCACCGGCCCTGAGCGAGGCGCCGACCGGCCGCCGGCCGCCGGATGCCGGCCGAGCAGCCGGGCCGGGTGGGCCGGTGGCCGGGCCGAGCGACCGGCCGGGCTCGGCGGGCGGTCGTGGCCCGGCCACTACGGGCAGGCGGGCAGGCGTCGGGCGGCCGGGCGTGGCCCGGCCGCGACGGGCAGGCTCGGGCCGGGGGGCGGCCTCAGCCGACGGCCGGGTCCGGTTCGGCCATCGCCTCCGCCGCTGCCCAGTGGCAGGCCACCTGGGTCCGGCTCCCGCCCTCCAGCACCGGCAGCTCCTTCGTGCGGCACGCGTCCGCGACCCCCGCGCGCTCCGCCTCGCCCGAGGCGAGGACCTGGCACCGGACGTGGAAGCGGCAGCCCGACGGCACCTTCGAAGGGTCCGGCGGTTCCCCGGTCAGGATCACCGGTTCGCCGGACGCCTCCGGCAGCACGGACAGCAGGGCCTGCGTGTACGGGTGCCGGGGCGCCGTGAGGATCTGCTCCACATCGCCCGTCTCGACGATCCGGCCCAGATACATCACCGCCACCCGGTCCGCGATGTTCCAGGCCAGACCCAGGTCGTGCGTGACGACCAGCGCCGACAGGCCCAGCTCGTCGCGCAGCCGCAGCAGCAGGGCCAGGATCTCGCCGCGCACCGACGCGTCCAGGGACGCCACCGGCTCGTCCGCGACGATGAGCTCCGGCTCCAGGACCAGTGCGCCCGCGATCACGACGCGCTGACGCTGGCCGCCGGACAGCTCGTGCGGATACCGCAGGAGGAAGCGTTCCGGCGGACGCAGCCCCGCCCGTGCCAGCGCGCCCGCCACCGCGGCCCGCTCGTCGCCCGCGTACCCATGGATGCGCAGGCCCTCCGCCACCGCGTCGTAGACCGTGTGCCGGGGGTTGAGGGAGCCGCTGGGGTCCTGGAGCACCAGCTGCACCCGCTTGCGGTACGCCCTGAGCGCCCGGCCCGCGTAGTCGAGCGGCTTGCCGCCGAACGTGACCCGGCCGGACGTGGGCGGCACCAGGCCCAGCAGGGAGCGGGCCAGTGTCGTCTTCCCGCAGCCCGACTCGCCGACCAGGGCGACGATCTCGCCCGGCCCGATGTCGAGGTCGACGCCGTCGACGGCACGCGCCGTCGCCGCCCCGCGCCGGCCGGGGAAGGCGACCCGCAGGGCCTCCGCGCTGAGCAGGGGAGCGGGGGGAATGGCGGTCATGAGGTGCTCCTCACCGTGTCGCCGTCATGCGGCCGGGACGCCGTGACGGCGTCCGGGTCCACCAGCACGCAGGCCGCCCGCCGGTCCTGGCCGGCGGCCCGCAGTTCCTGGTCCTCGGTGGCGCAGGAGTCCAGTGCCACCGGGCAGCGCGGATGGAACGTACAGCCGGACGGCAGGGCGGACGGGTCCGGAGGGTCGCCCGGCAGACCGCGCGGCGCGTGCCGGGACGAGAGGTCGCCGATCCGGGGGAAGGCGGCCGACAGCGCGTTGCCGTAGGGGTGCCGGGCGTCCTCGTACACCTGCTTGGCGGGCCCCTCCTCGACGACCCGCCCCGCGTACATCACCGACAGCCGGTCGCAGGTGTCGGAGAGCACCGCCAGGTCGTGGCTGATCATGATCAGACCGAGGTCCTGGTCCGCCACGAGCTGTTCGATCAGCCGCAGGATCTGCGCCTGGATCATCACATCGAGTGCGGTGGTCGGCTCGTCGGCGATGATCAGCCTCGGATCGCAGGCCAGCGCCATGGCGATCATCACGCGCTGGCGCTGCCCGCCGGACAGCTCGTGGGGATAGGCGTCCGCACGCGCGGCGGGCAGTCCCACCTGCTCCAGCAGCTCGCCGGCCCGCCTGTGCGCGGCGGCCGGGGCGGCCTTCCCGTGCAGCAGGATCGGCTCGGCGATCTGGTCCCCGATCCGGTGCACGGCGTTCAGCGAGTGCATCGCGCCCTGGAAGACGATCGACGCCCCCGCCCAGCGCACGGCGCGCAGCCGGCCCCACTTCATGGTGAGGACGTCCTCGCCGTCCAGCAGGATCTCGCCGCTGAGGGTCGCGGTCGGGGGCAGCAGCCGCAGCAGGGCGAGCGCCAGCGTCGACTTCCCGCAGCCGGACTCCCCGGCGATGCCGAGCTTCCGGCCGGCCTCGACCCGCAGGTCGACGCCCCGCACGGCAGGGACGGCGGAGGCCCCCGTGCCGTACGTGACACGGAGGTCGCGGACGACGAGCAGCGGCTGCCGGACCTCCGGTTCCGTCATGGTCTCTGTCTTCACCGCGGTCAACGGGACACCCCCAGCTTGGGGTTGAGCACGGACTCGACGGTGCGGCCGCACAGCGTGAACGCGAGGGCGACGGCCGCGATGGCGAGTCCGGGCGGAGCGAGGTACCACCAGTTGCCGGAGCTGACGGCGCCGGCCTCACGGGCGTCCTGGAGCAGCCCGCCCCAGGAGATGATCGTGGGATCGCCCAGTCCGAGGAAGGCGAGGGTCGCCTCGGTGAGGATGGCGGTCGAGATCACCAGCGTGGTCTGCGCGAGCACCAGCGGCATCACGTTGGGCAGCACATGACGGGACATGATGTGGCCGTGGCCCCCGCCGAGTGCCCTGGAGCGCTCGATGTACGGACGTGACTCGACGGACAGTGTCTGCGCGCGGACCAGTCGCGCGGTCGTCGGCCACGTCGTCACGCCGATGGCGAGGATCGTCGTCCAGACCGACCGCGAGAGCACGGTGGCCAGCGCGATGGCCAGGACCAGGGTCGGCATGACCAGGAACCAGTCGGTGATCCGCATGACGATGTTGCCGTACCAGCCCTTGAAGTGGCCGGCCGTGATGCCCACCAGCGTGCCGATGGCCACCGAGAGGAAAGCCGCGAGCAGGCCGACGGTCAGCGAGACCCGCGTCCCCCACACCATCAGGGCCAGCAGACTGCGGCCGAACTGGTCGGTGCCGAGGGGGAACTGCGCGCTCGGCGCTTCCAGCGGGCCGCCGGGGGCGTCGGTGACGCTCCGCGAGCCCTCGCCCACGAGCAGGGGGGCGAACAGTGCGGTCAGCGCGATCAGGGCGAGCACGGCGAGGCCGGCGAGACCGGCCCGGTGGCTGCGGTACTGGCGTCGGAAGCGGGCGGCGGCCTGTCGCCTGCGGGCCCGGGCGAGGGCGCGCGGGCCGGCTGCCGGTGCCGCGTCGGTCGTGGTCGTCATCGGCCCACCCGGGGATCGAGGAGCGGATAGATCACATCGGCGAGCGTGTTCATCAGGATCACCGCTGCGGCGAAGACGAAGAACAGGGCCTGCACCAACGGCAGATCGGGCACGCTCAGCGCTTGGTAGAACAGCCCGCCGAGGCCGGGCCAGGAGAACACCGTCTCCACCAGGATCGCCCCCGCCACCGTGTTGCCCAGGTTGACGAAGAGCAGGGTCACCGTCGGCAGCATCGCGTTCGGCACGGCGTGACGACGGCGTACGAGGTCGTCACGCAGTCCCTTCGCCCGTGCCGTCGTCAGATAGTCGCTGCCCATCTCGTCGAGCAGCGAGGAGCGCATCACCAGAAGCGTCCGCGCGTATTCCACGGCGACGAGGGTGACGACCGGCAGCACCAGGTGGTGGGCCACGTCGAGGACGTGGCCGAAGCCGCTCGAGTTGCCCGATTCCATACCGCCCGTCGGGAAGAGACCGGGGATCGGGCCGACACCCACCGACAGGGTGACGATCAGCAGGAGGCCGAGCCAGAACGACGGCACCGAGTACAGCGTCAGGGCGAAGGCCGTGTGGAAGCGGTCACCGGCCCTGCCGTTGCGCCAGGCCGACCGGGCACCCAGCCAGATGCCGATCACCGTGTAGATCACGAAGGCGGTACCGGTGAGCAGCAGTGTCGCGGGCAGCGCCTCGGAGATCTTGTCCATGACCGGGGCGCGGAACTGGTACGACGTACCGAAGTCCCCGGTCAGGGCCTTGCCGCAGTACTCGGTGAACTGCTGCCAGAGCGGCAGGTCCAGGCCGAACTCCCGGCGCATCGCGACGATCTGCTCGGTGGAGACCTGCCGGCCGCCGGTCATCTGCTTGACCGGGTCGCCGGGAATCAGGCGGAAGAGGAAGAAGCTGGTGACGAGCACGGCGAACAGTGAGACGGCGGCACCGGCCAGCTTGCCCGCCACATGGCGGAGGTACGCGGTCGTGCTGCGGGTGCGTGGACCGCGGGCCGACGGCCCGGCCGGAGCCGGGCCGTCGGCCCCCACCGCGTCCGCGCCCGCCGCGCCCTTCAGGAGCGCGGGAGTGCTGTCTGTACTCATGGACTATTCACGGTCTTCCGCGGTGGAACGGCGACGCATGGCGAACAGCAGCCCGCCACCGGCGAGGACGACTACGGCGATTCCGGCGCCGACGAGGACTCCGGTGGAGCCGCCGCCGTCGGACGAGCCGTCCGACGCGCCGGCGGCCGGGACCGCCGACCACCAGCTCCAGTAGCCGTCCTGGCCGAAGATGTTGCCCGCGTCCGAGGGCATGGTCGTGATCGACTCGATCTGGTCGGTGCGGTAGGCCTCGACGGCATTCGGGTACGCCATGACGTTCATGTATCCCGTGTCGTACAGCCTCGACTCCATCTGCTTGACGAGGTCAGCCCGTTTGGCGGGGTCGTACTCCGCCAACTGCTTCGCGTAGAGGTCGTCGTACTGCTCGTCGCAGATGAAGTTGTCGGTCGCCGCCGACTCCTTCGCCCTGGCGGGGAGCGCCGCGCAGGTGTGGATCGACATGACGAAGTCGGGGTCCGGGTTGACGGACCAGCCGTCGAAGGCCAGGTCGTACTCACCCGCGTACCAGGGGTCCGAGACGTTGTCGCGGCAGTCGACCTCCAGACCGACGCCGAGGTCGCCCCACCACTCCTGGAGGTACTTGCCGACCGCCTTGTCGTTCGGGTCCGTGGCGTGGCACAGGATGCGCAGGTCGAGCGGCCTGCCGTCCTTGCCCACCCGCTTGCCCGCGCTGTTCTTCCTGTACCCCGCCCGGTCGAGGAGGGCGCCTGCCTTCGCCGGGTCGTGGCCGAGCTTCTGTCCGGCCGCCGGCTTCCAGAAGTACGAGTCGTAGCGGGGCGGGATGTAGCCCTCGCCCTCCACGGCGCGGCCCCGGAAGACCTTGTCGATGATGGTCGTACGGTCGACGGCCATGAAGAGCGCCCGACGGACCTTCTGGTCCAGCAGCGCGGGGTGCCCGTCACCGAACTTCTCGCCGTCCCTGGTCCGCGCGCCGGGGTTGGCGGCCAGCGCGTAGAAGCGCCGGCCGGGGGCGTCGTTCACCTTGACGTGGTCGGCGGTCTTCAGCGAGGCGGCCTGCGCGGGGGTCAGGCTCGGGCTGCCGGCGACGAAGGAGACCTCACCCTTCCGGAGGGCGGCCACGGCCGCGTCCTGGTCTTTGTAGTACCGGAAGACGAGCTCGTCGAACTGGGGCGCGCCGCGCCAGAAGTCCTTGTTGGCCTTCAGCTTCACATAGCTGTCGACCTTGTAGTCCGTCAGGATGAACGGTCCGTTGCCGACGACCGGGAACTTCGTGTCGTTGTTGAACTTCGAGAAGTCGCCGACCTTCTCCCAGACGTGCTTGGGGACGATGGGCACGTCCAGCGCCGTCATCGTGGCCTGGGGCTGCTTCAGCTCTATGACCAGCTTGTCCGGACCGGCCGCGGTCACCTTCTTGAAGTTGCCGACGAAGCTTCCGTTCGAGGTGGCGGCGCCCTCGTCGGTCATCATCTTGTTGAAGGTCCAGGCCGCGTCCTCAGCGGTCGCCTTCTCGCCGTCCGACCACCTCGAGTCGCCCCGGATGGTGTACGTCCACGTCAGCTTGTCGGCGGAGGTCTCCCACTCGGTGGCGAGCCCGGGGATCGTGCGGCTGTCCTTCGCGTCGTAGTTGGTGAGGTAGTCGTACATCAGCCGGTGGATGCTCGTGGACAGCAGCCGCTGCGCGAGGAACGGGCTCAGGGAGTCGACGCTCTGCGCGACGGCGACCGTGAGGGTCGACCCGCCGTCGGCGGCCTGCGCCTCCCGCGGGGCGGGGCCGAACGGGTTGCCGGGGACCACCGATCCGGCGGCCAGCGCCAGGGCGGCCGCTCCGGAAGCCAGGACGAGGCGCGCGCGTCCCGGCGGACGGGGGGAGCGTGGGGGGAAGCTTGTGACCATAGGACGTAGACCTCGCGTCTTGACTCGCACGGTGGAGGCGGGGCAGATCTCTGGTTCGCCAGCTGGTGAAGCGAGGTTCTACCAGCGCCGGTCGAGGCAAGTCAACGGTCGGTCAAACCGCGTGTGGGCTGCGGGAATGCGATGAGGGCCCGCACCGTGGATACGGTGCGGGCCCTCATTGGTCGAGACCTCTACTGCCCTACTGGTGAGGCGCCGGCGGTGGCTGCGGGGGGTACTGCTGCCGGCCCGCCGGCGGAACAGGGCCCTGCAGCCCGGGCTGTCCCGGCTGATGTGCCTGGCCATCGGTCTGCGCGGACCCCGGAGGCGGTCCGGCCGGGTTCACGCCCGAAGGCGCCTGGGAGGGCGGTGAGTGCTGCGGGCCGTTCTGCTGCACCCCCGGCCCGGGGTGCGGCGGATACGGCTGCTGCGGTGCGGCGGCCTGCTGCTGCCCGCCGTAGGGCTGCTGTCCCCCGTACGGAGATTGTCCTCCGTACGGCTGCTGCGGATACGGCTGTTGGGGGTGCTGCTGGGGCGGATACGGGTGCTGCGGCTGCCCGGGGTAGGGCTGTCCGGGCTGCGGCTGCCCGGGGTAGGGCTGTCCGGGCTGCGGCTGCCCGGGGTAGGGCTGCCCGGGCTGCTGCTGTCCGGGATACGGCTGCCCGGGGTACGGCTGGCCGGGCTGCTGCGGGGGTGCGTACTGCTGCTGTCCGGGCATCGGCGGGGCGAACTGCGGCGGCGGGTTGCTGCCCTCCGCCGTCCACAGTCCCTGCTGCTGCTGGGCCCGCTGGAAGTCCTCGGCGACGAGCGCGGAGAGGTTGAAGTACGCCTCCCGCGTCTTCGGGCGCATCATGTCGAGGTCGACCTCGGCACCCGCCGACAGGTGCTCGTCGAACGGCACGACCACCACACCGCGGCAACGCGTCTCGAAGTGCTGGACGATGTCGTCCACCTTGATCATCTTGCCGGTCTCGCGGACTCCGGAGATGACGGTGAGCGAGCGCTGCACCAGGTCCGCGTACCCGTGCGCCGACAGCCAGTCCAGCGTGGTGGACGCGCTGGACGCGCCGTCGACGGAGGGCGTCGAGATGATGATCAGCTGATCGGCGAGGTCCAGTACGCCGCGCATCGCACTGTAGAGCAGGCCGGTGCCCGAGTCGGTGAGGATGATCGGGTACTGCTTGCCCAGCACGTCGATCGCCCGGCGGTAGTCCTCGTCGTTGAAGGCGGTGGACACCGCCGGGTCCACGTCGTTGGCGATGATCTCCAGACCGGAGGGTGCCTGCGAGGTGAAGCGGCGGATGTCCATGTACGAGTTGAGGTACGGGATCGCCTGTACCAGGTCGCGGATGGTGGCCCCGGTCTCGCGGCGCACCCGGCGGCCGAGCGTGCCGGCGTCCGGGTTGGCGTCGATGGCGAGGATCTTGTCCTGCCGCTCGGTGGCCAGGGTCGAGCCGAGCGCGGTGGTCGTCGTGGTCTTGCCGACGCCGCCCTTGAGGCTGATGACGGCGATCCGGTAGCAGGACAGCACCGGAGTGCGGATCAGGTCCAGCTTGCGCTGCCGCTCGATCTCCTCCTTCTTGCCACCCAGCTTGAAGCGGGAGGCACCGGACGGGTTGCGGCTGCTCTTCGCCTTCTGCTTACCCCGGACCAGCCGGTCGGAGGAGAGCTCGACCGCGGCCGTGTAACCGAGCGGAGCGCCCGGTACGGAGCGCTCGCGCTGGTCGTGGGTGACCGGAGTGGGCCAGGCGGCTCCCGCTCGCGGATCGACGGGAGGGGCCTGGGGGCCGGGCTGCTGCGTCTGGTGCGCCGGGGGCTGGTGCGGTTGCTGCTGGGGGGAGGCCGGAGCGGGCAGGTTGGGCGTGGCCGGGGCCGGCTGCTGCGGGATCTGCGCGGGCAGGGGAGCGCCCTGGGCGGGGAGGGGCGGGGCCGCCTGCGGGGCCTGCGGCGGAAATCCGTAACCGGGCTGGGGCTGAGCCTGCGGCTGAGCGGGGGGCGGCTGAGGCGCACCTTGCACCGGTGCGTGGGGCGGGAACCCGTAACCGGGCAGGGCCGGAGGCTGCGCCGAGACCGGGGCCGGAACCGGGGGCAGCTGCGGCGCGCCCTGCCCCGGGAACTGCTGCTGCGGCGCCTGCGGGAACCCGTAACCGCCCTGCGGCGCGGGCACGTGCGGCTGAACCGGCTGCTGAGGCACCGCCGGAGGTGCGGGAGCGGTCGGGGGCGTCTGCTGCGCGGGCCACTGCGGTGCCGGCTGGGGCGTCCCGGCCTGCGGTGCGGCCGGCTGGAAGGCGGGCGGCAGCGGCGGGAGGGCTCCCTGCGCGGGCGGCGCGGGCGACCACGCCGCAGGTGCGTTCGGCGGCGCGGCGTCCTGGGGGGTGTCGGCCGGAGGCGTGGCCGAGGGGACCGCGTCCGTGACGAGGTCCGCGGGCCCGTCGGCCTCGGCGGCTGCCGTCCCCGGTACCTCGTCGGCCGCCCGCACGGAGTCCGCGTCCAGGTCCGTGTCCGGCTCGGGAGCCGGCACGGAGGCATCCGCTTCCGTACTCTCCTCGGATCCGCCGGACTCCTCGTTCACCGGAACGGAGGGGCCCGTGCCGGCGTGCTCGGACTCGTCCGCGGAATCGGCGTCTGCCTCGGGCGCGGGGGTGCCGGCACCGGACGCGGCGGGCACTCCGGCCTCGGTCCCGGCCGGAGCCTCGCGCTCCGCGATCTCCCGCTTCAGCGCGGCAGGGGAGAACCGCATCGTGGCGCCGCTCTCCAGGTCACCGCCGCCGAACGGATCCGGCGCGCCGCTCCCGGCAGCCGTTCCCTCGGAACCCGCCGAAGCCGAACCCGAAGCGGACGCCGAAGCCGAACCCGAAGCGGGCGCCGAAGCCGGAGTCGAAGCGGACGCCGGAGCCGAAGCGGACGCCGGAGCCACCGCCCCACCTTCGGACGACGGTACGGACGGTGCCGGCGGCTCGTAGGGCGCGGTCGGCGCAGGCGGCGCGGGCGGCGTGGAATCGGACGGCACGGGCGGAGCCGGCGACCAGTTCGACTCGAATCCACCCCCGGAGGGCAGCCCCGGCAGAGGAGCTCCGTGCGGCGGCGGGGGCGGCGCCAGATGCGACCCCGCCCCGCCCGACGAGTCCCCCGACGCGTTCTGCGTGTACCAGGCGGGCGGGGTGTAGTCGATGGTGAACTCACCCGTCATCTCTGCGGGCTCCGCGTCGGACGACTCGTCGACGGGCGTGTTCCATCCCCCGCGGATCTCGTCCCGATCGCCGTTCACTTTGCCTCCTGGTGTGGTCGAGCACCCTTGTGCCGTGGTGGGTGGGGGCGACCGTTCCCGTTGTCCGGTCCGCCCGGCTCTCCCCCTTGCGACGCGCAGTGCCTGTCCGCAGGTTCCTCTGCCGCGCCCGCACCCACCCTAATCGCCATGGGGCGAGCTACGGCAGGCCGTATCGCACGGGAGAACTGTCCAGTAGGTCACGCACCGCCCACAAGTGAACCAACTGTGAAGGAGCGGGCAGGTCGAAGCGGTCGAATCCGTACATCTGCCGACGGAATGCGGCCCGTTGGTCACGAACCGCCACGCAGGGACGCTCAGTCCATCCGGCGCGCGCTGCCCAGCAGCCCGGACTCGGCATCGGTGGCCCGGGTCATCACGAACTGCCGGTCCCGGTCCGTGCACCACAGCGTGACGCCGTCGGCCAGGGTGGACAGCGCCTGCGTCTCGGCGGGCGGCAGATTCATGATCCGGCCGATCTGCGCCGCCTCGTCGGGTGAGACCCGCTGGACGCCGACGAGTGACGACTTGTCCATCAGGCGCGGCGCCACCGGGCTCAGGTACGGCAGCAGGGTGACGACGGACTGCCAGGGCCCTGCCACCACGCGGCCCCGCGGCGGCCGCATGCCGCAGTCACGCACGACGACCACCGGGGACCCCGCGGAAGCGCCCTGCGGCGGTACCCGCCCCACGTCGTGCAGCGAGATGCACGGCTGACCACCGCCCGCCGCCTGCGCGAGAGCGGTCCAGGCCTGCGAACGCCCCGTCTCCACAGCGATCCGGGCTCCGGTCGCCGCCGCCCGCAGCGCCAGGACCTGCGCGGTCCACAGCCCGCCGATCAGCGTGACCTCGTACGGAGTGGGCCGGTTGATGCCCAGCACCGCGGGGCGCCCCTCCGCGTCCACGCCGATGACCGTGCCGTCGTCGCCGACGGGCAGTGCCAGTGAGGCCAGTTCGTCGAGGGAGACCGTGTGCCGGCCGCGGCGCGGACCGATCAGTCCGAAACCCAGCCTGGACCGGGCGCTCGTGGTGGCGGACATCAGCGGGTACCCCCGAGCGGCAGCGTGGCGAGCACACCGGGCAGCTGCTCGCGGTCCAGCCGCACCAGCGACGCCTTGACGCCGCGTGCGGTGCGCTCCAGTTCATGGCGGGCGGCGAGGAGTTCCTCGTCGCTCCGCCCGGTGATACGGACGTGCCCCGTGACCGAGACGGCCGAGCGGTCGCCGTGCCCCAGCGTCAGGCTGAACGTCGTGGCGAGAGCCGGGATCGACGTCAGCAGGGCGACGAGCTGCGGCATCGACGCTCCGCCGCCGCCCAGGTTCGGCCAGCGGCTCACCCAGTAGCTGGTGTGCCACCGGTCGTCACAGCGCCAGGTGCGCGAGGACTCCTCGGTGCGGCGGCCCGGCGTCTCCGCCCGGCCCGCCTGCGCCATGGCCGACGGGCTGACGCACGCCGAGGTCGCGACCGCCGAGATCAGCTCCTCCTCGGTGAGCACGGTCGCGCGGAACCCGGCTCCCGTCAGCCGGCTGGCCAGCTGGTCCGCCGCGCGTACGGCGCACTTCTGCGCCCCGTCGATCCCGCCGCCGCGCGCCGCCACCGCCTCCGGGCAGAGCTCCGGGTCCAGCTTCAGCGCGATCCAGGTGACCCGGAGCGCGGGCGAACCCGTCTGTGCCTGCAGCGGTGCGTAGTTCCGCGCCGCCACCGACTGCGGCGGCAGGTGCGGAGCGGGAGCGGGCTGGGTGTGCTGCACGATCTGCGCCGACTCCAGCCGGATCCCGTCGACCTCCAGTACGTCCCGTACGAGCGTCAGGGGCAGTGGCCGTGCCGAGCGGTCCGGGCGGAGCGCGGTGCCGTGCGACTCGACCTGGACGACGGCCGACAGGTAGGTGCCGTCACCGATCATCCCGACCGGGCGCCGGTCGCGGTCGCTGAACGAGTAGGTGCGCAGGGCCGGTTCGCACTCCACGGCCGGGGCCAGACCCGGCTCCGTGCCCGCCGGCAGGACCAGGGAGGCGGCCCTGCGGCTGCGGGCGCGCAGCGCGAGGACGGTGCTCAGCCACTCCGGCAGCGACCGGCGGTGCCTGCGGACGACGGCGAGCAGCACCAGCACCACGGCGACCGCACCGGCGGGCACCAGGAGCAGCGGCTCGATCACCCACGCGGTCAGCAGCAGCGCGGCCGCGATCTCGACCAGTACGAGTTGTTGCAATCGGAACGAACCGATCTGTCCGGCCCGTCCGTTCAGCCGCGGAGCGGCGCCGCCGCCAGGGCCGTCGGGGGCCGTGCGCGAACCTCTGCGGGAGGCCCCCCGGCGGCCGGTCCCGGGCCCCCCGGACGGCTCCGTGTTCCCGGCCGGACGCGTCCGTGTCGCGGAAGCCATCATTCCGGCATTCCCCCGTTCATAAGGCCCCAACTCGACCCGATCGCCCCTGTCCCGCCGGGGCTTCGGCGGCTGGATCACCCTACCCGCCCCCTCGGCACGCACGATCAGCAGGCATAGTAGGGGGCCGGTCCGGCACCAGGGTCCGGCATCCGGGGTCCGGCACAGGGGACGGGGACGCGTACACCCCTGGGCCGCGCGGGGAGACACGGGAGACAGACACACTCATGGCATCACGGCGGGACGAGCTCAACGCGTACACCTTCGCGAAGAAGCGCACGGTGGCCGCATTCCTCCAACCCTCGCCCACGGGTACCGAGGAGGGGGCCCCGCGCCCGCTGCGTGCCGTCGTCCCGAGCCTGATCGTCGGCGCACTGATCATGGCGGGCTTCGGCGCCTGGGGGATGTTCAAGCCCACGGCGCCCAAGGACTGGGACAAGCCCGGCACGAAAGTGATCGTCGGCAAGAAGTCCACCACCCGTTACGTCGTACTCGCCACGGGCAAGGGCAAGGACAGGAAGACGCTGCTCCACCCCGTGCTCAACCTGGCATCGGCCCGACTGCTGCTGAACCCCCAGCAGTTCGACGTCGTCCAGGTAGCCGACGACGTCCTGGACGCGGGCAAGCCCCCGCGCGGGCCGATCCTCGGCATCCCGTACGCCCCCGACCGGCTGCCCGAGGCGAAGGACGCGGGCACGGCCAAGCGCTGGGCGGTCTGCGAGCAGCCCGGCGGCAAGGGCAACACCGTGCAGAAGGCGGCCTTCGTCTTCGCCGAACGGGACAACGGGCTGACCGAGGGCGAGCAGCAGCTCAGCGGCGGCCAGGTGCTCTACGTCCAGGGACAGGACCAGGCCCGCTACCTCGTCGACGCGAGCGGCACCAAGTACCGCATCGACGAGAGCGCGACCGACGACGGCCACCTGACCAACGCCCTCGTCGGCAGCAGGCAGCCGCAGGCGGTCACCGACGACTGGCTGGCCACCCTGCACGATGGCAGTCCGCTCGTCTTCCCGCGGATCCCCGGCACCATCGGTGCTCCCGCGCACATCGATGGACAGCTCTCCGCCGAGGAGAACAAGATCGGCATGGTCCTGCGGACCAGGACCGGCGAGGGCACCGCCCACTACGTCGTCCTGGACGGCAAGGTCCAGCCGGTCTCCGAGTTCACCGCCTGGCTCCTGATCAGCTCCCCGCAGACCGCGCAGCTGAACCTCGTCGGCGGGGCACGCGCCGTCGGACTGCAGGACTTCGTGCCGGACGCGCAGACCTTCGCCGGCCAGCCGAGCCGCTGGCCCGCCCGCAAGGCGGAACAGGTCAACTCGGCCGGTGCCTCGGGCAGTCGGGACACCGTGTGCAGCGTGCTGCGCAAGACCGACGACAAGGGCCGGACGACGCTGTCCACCTGGGCGGGCACCGCCTATCCGGCGGTGATCAACGCCGGGGGCACCAGCACCTACGTCACGCCCGGCAGCGGACTGCTCTACACCCAGGTGCAGGGCCGGCAGACGAGCCCCGACGGTTCGCTCTTCCTGGTGACCGACACCGGGCTGCGGTACGCGGTCCAGGCGAACGGCGACAGCGACGCGGAGCGCTCCGACATCGGCGCCGGGGACCAGCAGACCCAGGGCGGCAGGCCCGAGGCCAGCCAGGCGCAGATCCGGCTCGGCTACGAGAAGGTGACCCCCGCGCTCGTACCCATCGCCTGGTCGGACTTCCTGGCCAAGGGCCCCCGGCTCGACACCAACAGCGCGCGCCAGCCCCAGGGCTCGTGACGGCGCGGGCATCCGGACGAACGCGGGACCCGGGGGAGAGGAACAGATGTTGTACCGGAAGACGGCCGCGGTGACGGCGGCCACCGCCGCACTGGCGGCACTGGCGGCACCGCACACCGCGTACGCAGCCGACGGGCCGCGGGACACCGCCCGGCCGGCCCTCGACGGCAGCGGCGAGTGCACCTTCCCGATGAAGGAGCAGTTCGCGGGCCGGCCCTGGCCGCTGCAGCGCGTCCTGCTCGACGAACTCTGGCAGGACACCAAGGGCAAGGGCGTGAAGGTCGCGGTCATCGACACCGGCGTCGACATCGCCAATCCGCAGCTCACCGGGGCCGTCGACACCTCCGCCGGCCGCAACCTCCTCAAGGGCGGCAGGAGCGACGGCACCACCGACGAGGTCGGCCACGGCACCAAGGTCGCCGGCATCATCGCGGCCCGTCCCCGCAAGGGAACGGGATTCGTCGGGCTCGCCCCCGAGGCCACGATCATCCCGATCCGGCAGAACGACGAGAAGAACAGCGGCAAGGACACCACCATGGCCACCGCGATCGACCACGCGATCGCCGAGGGGGCCGGGGTCATCAACATCTCCCAGGACACCACCAAACCGCTCGGCGAGGACTCCGCGCTGGGCAGGGCCGTGGCCAGGGCGCTCGCCAAGGACATCGTCGTCGTCGCCTCCGCCGGCAACGACGGCATGGACGGCACGTTCAAGAAGACATACCCGGCGGCCTTCCCCGGAGTCCTCGCCGTCGCCTCCTCGGACCGCAACAACGAACGGGCGGCCTTCTCCCAGGCCGGAGAGTTCGTGGGCGTGGCCGCCCCGGGCGTCGACATCGTCTCGACCGTCCCGGGCGACGGCCAGTGCACCGACAACGGGACCAGCTTCTCCGCTCCGTACGTCGCAGGTGTCGCTGCCCTCCTCGTCGCCAAGTACCCCGACTGGAAGGCCTCGGAGATCGTCGCCCGTATCGAGCAGACCGCCGAGCGCTCCGTCAACGGCCACGACGCCTTCGTCGGCTGGGGCGTCGTCGACCCGGTACGCGCACTCGCCGGGGACGAGGACGACGTCCCCCTGGCGGCCGCGCGCCCCGACCCGGCACCGCCCAGGGCGCCGGCTCCGGAGCCCGCGCACCTGGCGATGTACGAGACCTCGCAGGAACGCACCGAGCGGTACGCCACCTACGCCCTCGCCCTGGCGGCCGTCCTGGTCTGCGTCGTGGCGGGCACCGCGACGGTCGTCCGTGACGTCCGGCGACGGCGCGAAGTGCGCTGACGGTGTCCGACGGTGAGGTGCGTTACTCGCCGCGGAGCCCGGTTGGGCGGCGATGACGAAGTGGCTAGGGTGGTAGCAGACTTCACGTGTGTGACGGGGGAACGAGAAGTGGACGAGCTCGATCACGGGGTGTGCGCACACCGCCGGACGCTTCTTGGAACCCGTACTGAGCCCCTGTCCGCGACCTGCGGACAGGCCCGGGAACTGAGAGATAGGACTTCCGGATGAGCAACACCGGTTCCGGTTTCGGACTTGCCGACGATCCGATCGTCCAGGCGAAGAACAAGGTCATCGAGACCGCCGAGGCGGTCTCCAAGCAGTCCCGCGAACTCGCCGACATCCTCGCCACCGTCAGCGCGGGCTGGACGGGTGTCGGCGCCGGCGGGTTCACCTCCGCACAGATCGCGATCAACGAGGACCACGACGAGATCCGCCGCCTGCTGCAGGTGCTCCTCAACGGTGTGAGCCAGACGAAGAACCTCAGCAACGCCAACGACGACGAGGTCCGTGCGGCCTTCGCCGCCGTGAAGGAATCGGCGTCCTCGGGCAACACGTCCGGGCTCAACAACTACTGAGCGGACCGCCCCACCCACGCACACGCCGCACGCCTGATCACGGAGGAGCAGACAGATGGCCGGAGATCCGAACACCCGGGTCAAGTACGAGAGCGTCCAGGAGATGGCGAACCGCATCCGTGTGGTCTCGCGCAACATCATCAAGGACCTCGAGGAGATGGACGCCGCCCTCAAGGTCGTCACCGACACCTGGGACGGTGACGCCCACGCCGGGTACGTCGTCCTCCAGGGGAAGTACAAGGGCAAGGCCGACCACATGAAGAACCGTCTCGAGCAGACGGCGAAGATCATCGAGAACGGCAAGGACAGCTACCGCTCCACGGACATCAAGGCCTCGCGCCTGTTCGACGAGGCGTACTGACCGACGGACGCACGGAAGAGGGGCACGCCCACCGGGCCGTGCCCCTCTTCCGTGCGTCCACGCAGGCGAAGGCCGCCTACTTCAGGTCGAACTCGCCGTCCCGCGCGCCCAGGACGAAGGCCCGCCACTCGGCCTCCGTGTAGCGCAGCACGGTCTCCGGATCCAGGGAGGACCGCATCGCGACGGCCCCGCCCGGCAGGTGGGCGATCTCGACCCGCTCCTCGGCCTCCTCGGTACCGGGGGCGCTCAGCCACTCCACCCCCGAGATGTCGAGTGCGTACAGCTCGTCCTTCTCCTGCTGAGTGCCCATCAGACGCCTTTCTCTCCGGCGGCGAAGCGCCCACCACCGGGTATTCGTGCTTACGGCCTGACTGCTGATTATCCCTGCTCCTGCGCGCGGGGTCACCGGAACCGGACGATCGCCGACTCCGCCCGCGCGGCGGCCGTCGCATCAGCCGCAGAGGTCCTCGAGCGCTCGCCGGCAGGCGGTCCGAGCACTGCTCCGGCAGCGTTGTGCCTCTTCATCTCCGATCGCGCAGAGGTCATGGGCGTACCCCGCGTCGCCCCGCCGGGGGGCGGCGCAGCCGTACCGAGTGTGCGCCAGGAGTGGGCCTCAGGGATCACCACCGGATCACGGCGTCGTGGTGGAGCAGCCGTGGCTCTTGCCGACGGAGGTGACGAAGTCGGCGAAAACCGCCTTGGCCGGAGGGGTGCCGGGGGATTCCAGGGAGGCTGTGTAGGCGGGGCCGAGCTCCATCGAGAAGTACGTGGGTGTGCCCGAGCAGTCGGCCACCACATGCCGTTGGTCGAAGCCCGAGACGCGCAGGCCCGCGAGGCCCGGCTGTTCCCCGAAACCGGGGGAGGAGGCGATGGCTTCCAGCACTCGCGGTTCCTGCGTCACGACGAAGGTGGCGTGCCCGCTCACTTCGCAGGCCCAGACGGGGCCGTTCCGCTCCTGGACCGTCTGGTGTGCCGTTTCCCTTTCTGCGGCCGATCCGGGGAAGGCCAGGCCCTTGATGCCGCACACCGCGTCGTCCGGGACCGTCCGGGGGGCCGGGGCGGCCTGGAGTGCGCCGGGCACGGTGAGCGGCCGGTCGGTCGCGCACCCCGCCCGTTGTGCGGCCCTGTTCGCCACGTCGGTCAGCAGCCGGGCCAGTGCGGTGGGGTCGGAGCCCTGGGGCGCGTAGCCCTCGATGATGCGCGGGGCCGTATCCGCGCAGTCGGCCGGCAGGAGTACCCAGCCGTGGTCCTTGCCCACTCCGCCGGTCGCCGGTCCGGAGAAGAAGGACGCCGTGGCAGGACTGGGCCAGCGGCCGTCGGTGAAAGCGAAGTCACCCCGCTCGTGGGTCCCCGAGATCCTGATATGCCCCGCTCCGGCCCCGGACGGGAAGGACGGGGCCTCGACGGTGCAGGAGAACTCCAGCTCGTCGCCCGGCCGGGCATCCAGGCCGTTCCCGTCGGAGATACGGCCGCCCCCGGACAGCACGGAGTCGGCCCGCGCGGTGGACACGAGGCCCCCGCACACCTCGTCCGCGGCGGCGAGGTTGGTGTTCAGCCACACGTGGACGGCCGCGAGCACGACACCGAGTGCCAGTACCGGAGCGATCCACTTCCACCGGAGTGCCCGGTGACCCTTGCCCTGTGTCATGTCCTACTTCCTCGTGCGTAGCGCCGAGTACGCGTCCTCGCGCCCCGTGATGTAACTCTGCTTGGCTTCTCCCTTGGCATGGTCGTGTGCCTCCGAGCCGGCGAAACTCCGTTCGTTCCCCCACGCGTCGAGGAGGTTGTTCGTGCCCGCGATCCCCGCCGAGGTGTTGGTGCTCTCCTCGGCGCGGGCCGCGTCCTCCGCCTCGGCGGCGACGTCCTTCGAGTACTCGTAGGTGGCCGCGTCGACCATGCGCTGGACCGGATCGCCCACGACGGGGATCTGGGTGAAGAGGCCACCGACGCCGTGGTACGTGTACCGCATCTGGTCGTTGAGGTTCCCGATTTTGGTGTCGCGGTCGTCGAGGGTCATGTCGGAGCCGATGGCGTTCATCGCTCCGTACACCTCGCCGACGTGGCGTGCCTTGTTGTCCCAGTCGCCGACGACATTGCCCACCTGCTCCGGCGGAGCGTCCTTCGCGGTGAGGAGGTATTCGGCCGCGTACCGCTTCTCGTTCTCGTACAGGAGGTCGTAGACGAGTACGGGCTCGCCATCGGCCGTCTCCCCGTACGGGGCATCCGAAACCCCGCGCATCACACGCAGAAGGCTGTGCTTGGAACTGGTGATCCCGGACTCGTCGCCGCGGCCGCTGATCTCGTCGAGGCCGGTGGGGCTGCCCGGGGCCGTGCCGCTGAGAATGGCGTGGGTGTCGACCGTGTAGTCCGACAGGGCACGGCCGAGGGGCACCTTCAGGTTCTGCGGGACCGTGTCGCCCTTCGAGCCCTGGTCCAGGACGCTGATGGTCTCCTGCATGACCCGGGCCTGGGCCTCCGAGTGGTGGCCGAACGACGCGCCCTCCGAGCCGGGTTCGCGGCCCGTGGTCGCCGCCTCGAGGGCAAGACCGAGGCCGATCCTGGACGTCGGGTCGTCCATGGTCGTGACGCCGTAACCGGTCACGTGCAGCTCCGGCCACTTCCTGGCGTCCTCGCCCTGGCCCGCCAGATACGCCAGGTGGTTGTTGTCCACGTGGTCGCCCCCCGAACCGTTGCCGTCCGGGTCGAAGAAGGCGGTCGCGGCGTCGGGGTTCTTGCTCATGACACCGAGCAGGCCGTCCAGCGGGTCCGTCTCGACGCCGTCCCGAAAGGCTCCCCACTGGGTGAAGTAGTTCGGCGACTCCTTGTCCAGGGCGATGAGGTCGTCACCCATGTCGTACAGGAACTGGTCGTCGTAGGGCTGGTCCGCGTGCTGCATGAGACTGACGAGCGACTGGTATCCGTAGAGCGGTTGGGTCCCGCTGCCGAAATTCTCGGTACCGGCCTTGTCGAGCTTGTCCGTCCACTCCCGGTAGAACGTCCCGTCGCCGCTCTCGACCCACTTCTTGAAGGCCGGCGATCCGGGCGGGGCGTCCTTCACACTGCCGGGGACCTTCGTTGCGGTGGCGATGGTGTTGGCCAGCCCGCGCTGGATGTCCTGGTACTGGCCCCTGTGCTTCGTGTCCGAGTCGAAGGCACGGTCGTTGAGCTTGGTGTTGACCTTCATGAGGCCGTCCGGGCCGAGCCCGTTCAGCAGTGTCTGCGAGAACGCCTTGTCATGGGAGTTGTCCCGGACCGAGCGCTGGAACTCCGCCATGTCGGCGGCGGAGACCTTGTCGCCGTTGTTGATCCGGGTCGCTATCTCCTGGGTGTTCTCCGCTTCGTACTTCTCGACGTCGCCCTGTGCCTGCCCGTTGAAGCCGACACCCGCCGTCGCGTCGTTCCTGCCGCCGATGCCGTCCACCGTGACGGCGTCCAGAGCGATCTTCACCCCCTGGTCGGCGTCGTCCACGGCCTTGACGCAGTCGTCTATCGCGCCGGACCACGAGCTCACCGCCGTGCGCACACTCGCCGCGTAGTCCGGGTCGTGACGCATGGCGTTGCGTTCGCCCTCGGTGAGATCACTGGTGTCGTACGTGACGACCCCGGCCTCGGACACCCGCATCCCCGCCTTGACAGCCTCGGCGACCTTGTTCTCGAGGTTTCTCTTCAGCCGGACGAAGTCGGCGTGGGCATCACGCAACAACGAAGCTATGGCCTTGGCCTGAACCTGCGCGGCGGAGTACTCGTAGCGCGTCGCGGCGAAGTTGGTCTGGGCGGTGAAGGCGCTCCGGCCCATCCAGGTCGGCCCGAGGGTGATGCTCTGGACACTCTCCCCGTACCGGCCCTCCACCTTCTTCAGCTCCGCGGCCATGCCGTCCCACTTGCCCGCCGCGGTGGTCAGCTGGGAGAGGTCGGTCGTCATGACCTCGTGATACGTGAGCATGTGGTCCCCCGTCGGTTCGTCGTTCGTCGGCCGCGGTGGGCGGCGCTGTCCGTCCGGCTACGTGATCTGTGCGTACAGGGCCCGGCTCAGGTCCGTCAGCTGCTTCCCGTCGAGGCGGTCCGTGTCCGCGTCGCCCGGCGTGAGCAGCAGAGCGGCGTGGCCCTCACCGTCGGGCTCGACCCGCACCGTGGCGTAGTCGCCGGTCGAACCGAGCACCGGACGGCCCGGCGCGCCCTTCTCCGTCCTGCGCAGATAGGAGTTGACCGCGTCGACTTCCTGCCCGCTCACGCTCACCAGCAAGGGGGCCAGCAGGTACTCCGGCTGCGGCTTCTCCGCCGCGATGAGGTGGACCTGCACCGACTGCTCGCCGACGTGGAACCAGCAGCTGACCAGCGCCCCGGGGTTACCGGCGAACGGCTCGTCCTGCTCGGCCTCGAAGCCGTTCTCGGCCGTGGCCGTGGACTCGTCGCCGCCGCCGGATGCGAGGCCGGGGCCGGCCTCGCCCGGGATCTCCGCGGCGGACGCGGCCTTCGCGAAGTCGTACGGGAGCGGGCACGTGTCCGCGCCCTCGGGGCCCACCTCGTCCGCCGTCTGCGCGAGGCCCTCGACGCTCACGGACGGACCGGTGCCGCTGCCGGTGTCCGTCTGGCAGCCGGTGAGCAGCGCCGTCATCAGCACCGCCGCACAGCACACCGCGTAGCGCGATCCGCGCATGGGCGCACCCGTCTCTCGTCGTTCCGCTGTCGGACGCATACCCCTACAACCCGTCGAGACCGGAGGCGTACGGCCCGGTCGGGGGCCTGAGGACGGGAGAGAACTGGGAGTTGACCTCGAGTTCGTTGCCGCCGAACAGGGTGGAAGCCCCGCGCAGCGAGTTCTTCTCCGCGGAGAGCCGGCCCATCAGCACCTTGACCTGCTTGTCCCAGGTCTCCGTCACCTTCTTCAGACCCGCCCCGGTGTCCCAGCCGGCGAACTCCTTGACCGCAGTGGCGGAGGACTCGTCCGCCCAGTCGGCGGCCTTCCTGGTGTCCGGCTCCAGCTCGGTCTCTATGGTGTTCGCCGCGGCCTTCTTCTCCGCCGGGGTGGACGCCAGGTCGGCCCGGCCCCCGAGACCGGGCAACGGACCCTCGTCCACGCCGTTCAGCCGCATGGACGTGCCCTGCGGTGCCGGGGGCTGCGCACGCAGCAGGCCCCAGTCCTCGTCGAATCCCACGCGTCCCCCGTATGCCGGTGTGTGCCCGGACCTGCCGTCGCGCGACCCCGTTCCGGGCCTTTGTGTGTAGGCCGCACAGGAAGCCAAAGCTAACGCATGGCTCACCCGGCCCCGGCTCCGGCCCGGGAACCGGAACGGCGGGTACCGGGTGCGGGAGGCCCGCGCCCGGCACCCGCTCCGGCCCTCAGTGCTGTTGCGGCAGCCGCCCCGTCTGGACCAGCGGGGTCCCGCGCCGGCGTGAGGCGAAGTAGCCGCGCCCCGGCGGCATCGCGTGGCCTCGCACGGACCCGATCAGCTCGCCCTCGGACGGGTCGCCGGCCAGCACCACCCCCTGCGCGCCCAGTTCCTTGATGCGCTGCATGAAGCCCTCGTACATCGCCCTCGACGCACCCGCCGAGTTGCGCGCGATGATGAAGCGGACCCCGGTGTCCCGGGCGAACGGCAGGTACTCCGCGAGCGGCGCCAGCGGATTGCCCGCGTTCGTGGCCACCAGGTCGTAGTCGTCGACGATGATGAAGATCTGCGGCCCCGACCACCAGCTGCGGTCCCGCAGCTGCTGCGGCGTCACATCGGTCGGAGGCTGGCGGCGCGAGAACACCCCCGCGAGCGCCTCCATGTGCATCTGCATCGCGCTCGCCATCGGCGCGTACTCCAGCAGATGGGACTCGGGCAGCGCCCCCAGCAGGGCCCGCCGGTAGTCACCGACGACGATCTTCGCCTCGTCGGGGGAGTAGCGCTCCGCGATCTGCTTGGCGATCAGCCGCAGCAGGTTGGTCTTGCCGGACTCGCTCTCACCGAAGACCAGGAAGAACGGGTCCGTCTCGAAGTCGACGAACACCGGCTCCAGCGAGGTCTCGTCGATACCGATCGCGATCCCCCGCTCGGGGAACTCGAAGCCCTTCGGCAGCTGGTCCGCGGGCAGTTTGCGCGGCAGCAGCCGCACGGACGGCGCCGCCGGCCCCGCCCAGTTCGCCTTCACGGCCTCCACGAACGCGGCGGTGCCCTCCGAGAGGTCGTCACCACTGCTGACGGAGTCGATACGCGGCAGGGCGCCCATGAAGTGCAGCTTCTCCGGAACCTGGCCACGGCCGGGCACACCCGTCGGGACGTTCGCCGCCACCTTGCGGTCGAACTCCGAGTCCATGACGTCACCGAGCCGCAGTTCGAGCCGCCCGAGGATCTGGTCCTTCAGCGCCGCCCGCACCTCCATGTAGCGGGCCGCGGTGATCACCACATGGATGCCGTAGCCGAGACCGCGCGAGGCGATGTCCGTGATGACCTGCTCGAGCCCCTCGTACTCCGCCCGGAAACCGCCCCAGCCGTCGATGACCAGGAACACGTCGCCCCAGGCCTCACCGGGCAGTTCGCCCCGGGCACGCTTGCGCCGGTAGGTGGCGATGGAGTCGATGGAGTGGGCCCGGAAGAACTCCTCGCGCCGTGTGAGGACGCCCCCGACCTCCGCGACCGTCCGGCGCACCCGCTCCGGATCCAGCCGTGACGCCATCCCGCCGACATGCGGGAGGCCCGCCAGCGAGACGAGACCGCCACCGCCGAAGTCCAGACCGTAGAACTGCACCTCGTGAGGAGTGTGGGTGAGGGCGAACGAGGAGACCAGGGCCCGCATCATGGTCGACTTCCCGGACTGCGGACCACCCACGACCAGCATGTGACCCGCCGCGCCGGAGAAGTCGCGGTACAGCACCTCACGCCGCTGCTCGAACGGCTTGTCGATCAGGCCGAGCGGTACGGTCAGACCACCGGGCCGGGTGTACTCGGTCGACGTGAACCCGCGGTCCGCGGTGGCCGCCAGCCCCGGCAGCAGCTGGTCCAGCGTCGGCGCCCGGTCCAGCGGAGGCAGCCACACCTGGTGGGCGGGCACGCCCTGTCCCTCCAGCCGCCGCACGATCACGTCGAGCACCGTGTCGGCGAGCGCGTCGTCGTCCGCCGTGCGCGCCGGCAGGTGCGCCGGATCGGGTGCCGCGTACACGACGGGCACGGGCGCGGCGCTGAACACCGCGGGCCGCCGCTCGATCGGCAGCTGTCCGACCGACAGGTCCGGGCCGCCCGTGCGGTAGGTCCCCGACACGTACGCCGCCTTGAAGCGGGTCATCTCGTCCGTGCCGAACTTCAGGTAGCCCGACCCCGGCACCGACGGCAGGTGGTACGCGTCCGGCACGCCCAGCGCCGTGCGCGACTCGGCCGCCGAGAAGGTCCGCAGACCGATCCGGTACGAGAGGTACGTGTCCAGGCCGCGCAGCTTGCCCTCCTCCAGACGCTGCGAGGCGAGCAGCAGATGCACGCCCAGTGAACGGCCGATCCGGCCGATCTGGATGAACATGTCGATGAAGTCCGGCTTCGCGGTCAGGAGTTCGGAGAACTCGTCGATGACGAGCACCAGCGAGGCCAGCGGCTCCAGGGCCGCGCCCGCGCCCCGGGCCTTCTCGTAGTCGTGGATGTTGGCGTAGTTGCCCGCCGAGCGCAGCAGCTCCTGCCTGCGCTGCAGCTCACCGCGGATCGCGTCGCCCATGCGGTCGACCAGGGTCAGGTCGTCCGCGAGGTTGGTGATGACCGCCGCCACGTGCGGCATCTGCGACATCCCGGCGAACGTCGCACCACCCTTGAAGTCGGCGAGCACGAAGTTCAGCGTCTCCGAGGAGTGCGTCACCGCGAGCCCGAGCACCAGGGTCCGCAGCAGCTCCGACTTGCCGGAACCCGTCGCCCCGACGCACAGCCCGTGCGGCCCCATTCCCTCCTGCGCGGCCTCCTTGAGGTCCAGCATCACCGGCTGGCCGTCCTCGCCGACACCGATCGGCACCCGCAGCCGCTCCGAGACCGACCGGGGCCGCCAGGTGCGCGCCACGTCGACCGAGGCCGCGTCCCCCAGATTCAGCAGATCCGTGAAGTCCAGGTTGGCCAGCAGCGGTTCGTCGTCGTCGCCCCCGCCCATACGCAGCGGCGCCAGCTGACGGGCCAGTGCCTCCGCGGCCTCCAGGGAGATGCCGTCCGGTACCCCCTCGTACGCCAGACCCGCGCCGGACTCCAGCCGCAGCAGCCCCGGCCGCACCACGATCGACAGCCCGCCGCGCGGCTCGTCGAGCTCACCCGGCACCACCTCGACGATCGTCACGCCCTGCAGGCCCTCGGCCGCCGCGAACAGCGAGTCCGGCGGAACCATCCCGCCGTCCAGGACCACCACGATGTGCGGCTGGTCCAGCACCGGCCGGTTCTCCCGCCCGAACCGCGGACGCCCGTCGAGCCGGCCTGCCAGCAGCGGCTCCAGCTCACCCAGGTCGTCCCCGAACAGCCGCTTCGTACCGGCCCCGTCGACCTGCCCCGGTACCTGCGTGTGCGGCAGCCACTTCGTCCAGTCCCAGCGCCCCACCGCACCCGGCGCCGCCACGACGGCGACCATCAGGTCATCGGGGGAGTGCATCGTCACCAGCTGCGCCACCAGCGACCGCGCCGTCGACTGGGCCGCGTCGGGCCGGCCGGACACGGTCACGTGGTAGAAGGCGCGCATCGAGACCGCCATCGGCAGGCCGTCCAGCGTCCCGTGCACCGCGAGGAACTGCTGCATCGCCCCCGCGGACATGGGTTCCAGCTCATCCACCGGGGCGGTGTCCGGAGCGACCAGGGGAGTCGACAGCTGCTGCGCCCCGAGCCCCACCCGTACCTGCGCGAAGTCCTTGTCGCCGACGCGCCGCTCCCACACCCGGCTGCCCTCGGCCACCACCGACCAGAGCTGCTCCGGCGCGGGGTGCAGGTACAGCTGCACGTCGCGCTGGGAACGCGCCGTCCGGCGCACCGTCCGACGCGTCTGGGCAAGGTACTTGAGGTAGTCACGCCGGACATCGCCCATTTGCCCCTGCGTACCGCGACGGTGCCGGACGATCTGGGCGACCACCATCGCGACGGTCGAGACGAGCATCAGCACACCCATGATCCGCATGAACGGAGGTGCCTGCGGAGAGAAGAAGAAGACCACCGACGAGCCCATGCCGAGGACCGGCAGGATCTGCATCAGCATGCCCTCCTGCTGCCCGCGCGGCAGTTCGGGAGGAGCCTCCAACGTCAACGCGTCCGCGGGTACTTCCGGCGGCAGGGACCGCGGGGGTCGTTTCACGACGATCTGGCTCACCGGAACACCAATCCCTCCATACGGACGGGCGGAGGGCCGGTCTGGTCCGCGCCGACGCCCCCGTGGCTGCGTGTGCTGCGGACGTGCCTCCGCGCGACGGTGATCCTACGTGCAGGCCGCCTTCAGCCCTCCCGGTAGGGTGGCGCGCGCACTGTGCGCAACCGCGAATCAGGGGGACCAGACACGTGAGTACGAACGCAGCGACGGGTTTCTGCCGCGTCACTGTCGTGGCACCCGACAGCCGCATCGACGTCGCCCTCCCGGAGGACATCGCAGTCGCCGACGTCTACCCCGAGATACTGCGTCTCACGGGCCAGACCCAGGCTGCCGGCACACCCACCGGCTATCACCTCGTACGCCGCGACGGCACCGTCCTCGACGGCGCCCGCACGCTCTCCGCCCAACAGGTGCTCGACGGCGAACTCCTCAGCCTGCGGCCCTTCGCGCAGTCGCTGCCGCCCGCAGTCTTCGACGACGTCTCGGACGCCGTGGCCTCGGCCGTCACCCGCGACCGCCACCTGTGGAGCGACGAACTCCTGCGCGGCGCGGGACTGGTGGGCGGCGTCCTGCTGCTCGTACTGATGGGCTTCGTCCTCTGGTTCGCGGACCCCGTACGCCACGACATGCACAGCCTGCCCGGCATCATCGCGGGCTCCGCGGGACTCCTGCTGACCGCCTTCGCGGGGGTGCGCGCCCGGGTCTACGCGGACCGGTCCACGGCCGTCGCGCTCGGGCTCGGCGCGCTCCCCCTCGTCCTCATCGCGGGCTCCGGCATCATCGGCGCCGACGCCGGCCAGGGCCCCGGACGGCTGCAGTTCCTGCTCGGCTGTGTCGCCGTCCTGCTCGCCTCGGTCGTCCTGGTCGCCCTCACCCCGAGCGGCGACGCACCGTTCGTCGCGGCGACCTTCCTCGCCACCGTCGGCACCCTCGCCACCTTCGTCGCGATCCTCACCGAGGCCTCGGCCACCGAGACCGCGTCCGTCACCCTCGTCGTCGCCCTCGGCCTGGTCGCGTTCCTGCCCGGCCTCTCCGCCCGCTTCGCCCGGCTGCCCATCGGCTACGCGTCCCCGAGCACCGCCGCCGGCTACGACGACACCTTCACCGAACCGGGCACCGCACCCGAGGCCGGCCCCGAGCCCGTCGACGCCGACCGCATCGCCGCCCAGGCCCGTCGCGGCCACGAGATGCTCCTCGGCCTGGTCGGCGGCTGCGCCGCGGTCGTCGTCGGCTCCGCCGCCGTACTCGGCTTCTCGCACAACATCTGGGGCCAGGTGCTGGCCCTCACCGCCGGACTCGCGATGCTGCTGCGCGCCCGCCTCTTCCGCTACACCTCCCAGGTCGCCTGCGTCCTGGTGGCCGGCATCGGCGCCACGGGCCTGCTCGTCCTCGGCCTCGCACTCAACCCGCCGGCCGACCTGCTGTACGACCTGGTGCGCTACGGGGACCGGGGCTCCCTGGACATCCGTACGATCTGGCTCTCGGCAGCGGTCGCCGCGGGAGCGGCTCTCCTGACCGCCATCGGCCTCGTCATCCCGCGCAAGGGCCTCTCCCCCTTCTGGGGCCGGCTCCTCGACCTCACGGAGAGCGCACTGCTGCTCTCCCTGGTCCCGCTCTGCCTGGCCGTGCTGGACGTCTTCACGCGCGCCAGGGCCATGACCGGCTGACGCCCGTCGGAGGTACCCCGAACGGCTGGTACTCTGACCAGTGGCCGTTTGTGTACGCGTCTCCGGATCATCCTGGGGACTGCGCTCATCGGACCTTCGCCTCCGAGTCACGGAAGCTCCCCTGAGATCAAGACCAGGGGCACTCGTGGGCGCATCGAACACCAAGAGGAGTACGCGTGCCGCTCGACGCCGCTACGAAGAAGCAGATCATGTCCGAGTTCGCCCAGAAGGAGGGTGACACCGGATCCCCCGA
Source organism: Streptomyces clavifer (assembly GCA_014651175.1). Classification (GTDB taxonomy): domain Bacteria; phylum Actinomycetota; class Actinomycetes; order Streptomycetales; family Streptomycetaceae; genus Streptomyces; species Streptomyces clavifer. Next base: position 45,933 of record BMWJ01000024.1, read on the forward strand.
GGTCCAGGTCGCCATGCTCTCCCGCCGGATCTCGGACCTGACGGAGCACCTCAAGACGCACAAGCACGACCACCACTCCCGTCGTGGTCTGCTGATCCTGGTCGGCCAGCGTCGCCGCCTCCTTCAGTACCTGGCCAAGAAGGACATCCAGCGCTTCCGTGCGCTCGTCGACCGCCTCGGCATCCGCCGCGGTGCGGCCGGCGGCGCCAAGTAAGGACGCTGTGAGAGGGAGCGGTTCCCCCATTCCAGGGGGCCGCTCCCTTTGCTGTACGTGCGCGACCGGGGTCAGGCTCAGTAACCTGGACGCACGACAACAGAACGAGGAGAGGCGCGCCACGGCCGCCGCCGGTCCTCGGTAGTGGCCTCCGGGACAACGCCCGGTGGCTTCGATCGAAGACCGGCCCGCACACACGGGCGCGCTTCTCCACACCGTCCTCCGCCACACGGGCGGAAGGACGAAAGACGACGAGTATGGAGAAATCACTAGTGGAGAACGAGACCCACTACGCCGAAGCCGTGATCGACAACGGCACCTTCGGCACCCGCACCATCCGCTTCGAGACGGGCCGCCTGGCCAAGCAGGCCGCCGGCTCCGCCGTCGCGTACCTGGACGACGACACCATGGTGCTGTCGGCCACCACCGCTTCCAAGCGGCCCAAGGACCAGCTCGACTTCTTCCCCCTCACGGTGGACGTCGAGGAGCGGCAGTACGCGGCCGGCAAGATCCCCGGCTCCTTCTTCCGCCGCGAGGGCCGGCCCTCCGAGGACGCGATCCTCACCTGCCGCCTGATCGACCGCCCGCTGCGCCCCTCCTTCAGGAAGGGCCTGCGCAACGAGATCCAGATCGTCGAGACGATCATGGCGCTCAACCCCGACCACCTGTACGACGTGGTCGCCATCAACGCCGCCTCCGCCTCCACGATCCTGGCGGGCCTGCCCTTCTCCGGCCCCATCGGCGCCACCCGCGTCGCCCTGATCAAGGGCCAGTGGGTCGCCTTCCCGACGCACACCGAGCTCGAGGACGCCGTCTTCGACATGGTCGTCGCCGGGCGCGTCCTGGAGGACGGCGACGTCGCGATCATGATGGTCGAGGCCGAGGCCACCGAGAAGACCATCCAGCTCGTCAAGGACGGTGCCGAGGCCCCGACCGAAGAGGTCGTCGCCGCCGGTCTCGAGGCCGCGAAGCCCTTCATCAAGGCGCTCTGCAAGGCCCAGTCCGACCTCGCCGCCAAGGCCGCCAAGCCCACCGGCGAGTTCCCGGTCTTCCTCGACTACCAGGACGACGTCCTGGAGGCGCTCAGCAAGGCCGTCAGCACCGAGCTCTCCAAGGCGCTCACCATCGCCGGCAAGCAGGAGCGCGAGGCGGAGCTGGACCGCATCAAGGAGATCGCGGGCGAGAAGCTCCTCCCGGCCTTCGAAGGCCGCGAGAAGGAGATCTCCGGTGCCTACCGCGCGCTGACGAAGAAGCTGGTCCGCCAGCGCGTCATCAAGGACAAGGTCCGCATCGACGGCCGCGGCGTCACGGACATCCGTACGCTCGCCGCCGAGGTCGAGGCCATCCCGCGCGTGCACGGCTCGGCGCTGTTCGAGCGTGGCGAGACCCAGATCCTGGGCGTCACCACCCTCAACATGCTCCGCATGGAGCAGCAGCTGGACACCCTTTCCCCGGTGACCCGCAAGCGCTACATGCACAACTACAACTTCCCGCCGTACTCCGTCGGCGAGACCGGCCGCGTGGGCTCGCCCAAGCGCCGCGAGATCGGCCACGGCGCGCTCGCCGAGCGCGCCATCGTGCCGGTGCTGCCGTCGCGCGAGGAGTTCCCCTACGCGATCCGCCAGGTCTCCGAGGCGCTGGGCTCCAACGGCTCGACGTCCATGGGCTCGGTCTGCGCCTCCACCATGTCCCTGCTGAACGCCGGTGTGCCCCTCAAGGCCGCCGTCGCCGGTATCGCCATGGGCCTGATCTCCGAGGAGATCGACGGCAAGACCCACTACGTCGCCCTCACCGACATCCTCGGTGCGGAGGACGCCTTCGGCGACATGGACTTCAAGGTCGCCGGTACGAAGCAGTTCGTGACCGCGCTCCAGCTCGACACCAAGCTCGACGGCATCCCCGCCTCGGTCCTGGCCGCCGCGCTGAAGCAGGCCCGTGACGCGCGTCTGCACATCCTGGACGTCATGAACGAGGCCATCGACGTCCCGGACGAGATGTCCCCGAACGCCCCGCGGATCATCACCGTCAAGATCCCGGTGGACAAGATCGGTGAGGTCATCGGCCCCAAGGGCAAGATGATCAACCAGATCCAGGAGGACACCGGCGCCGACATCACGATCGAGGACGACGGCACCATCTACATCGGTGCCCAGCAGGGCTCGCAGGCCGAGGCCGCCCGCGCCACGATCAACGCGATCGCCAACCCGACCATGCCGGAGGTCGGCGAGCGCTACCTGGGTACGGTCGTCAAGACCACCACCTTCGGTGCCTTCGTCTCCCTGATGCCCGGCAAGGACGGTCTGCTGCACATCTCGCAGATCCGCAAGCTCGCCGGTGGCAAGCGCGTGGAGAACGTCGAGGACGTGCTCGGCGTCGGCGCCAAGGTCCAGGTCGAGATCGCGGAGATCGACTCCCGCGGCAAGCTCTCCCTCATCCCCGTCATCGAGGGCGAAGAGGACGAGAAGAAGGACGACACCGACAAGTGACGTCCCGTAGTTCCGTGACGACGGCCCGCCCCTCCTCGGAGGGGCGGGCCGTCGCCCGTACCCAAACGCTTCTCAAGGGCACCAACGGCATCGGCACCGTCCGCCGCACCGTTCTCCCCGGCGGCCTCCGTGTGGTCACCGAGACCCTGCCCTCCGTCCGCTCCGCCACCTTCGGGATCTGGGCCAACGTCGGATCACGCGACGAGACGCCCACCCTGAACGGCGCGACGCACTACCTCGAACACCTCCTCTTCAAGGGCACCGCCCGGCGCAGCGCCCTCGACATCTCCTCCGCGATCGACGCGGTCGGCGGCGAGATGAACGCCTTCACGGCGAAGGAGTACACCTGTTACTACGCGCGGGTCCTGGACACCGACCTGCCGCTGGCCATCGACGTCGTCTGCGACATGCTGACCGGCTCGCTGATCGCCCCCGAGGACGTCGACGCCGAGCGCGGCGTCATCCTCGAGGAGATCGCGATGACGGAGGACGACCCGGGCGACTGCGTGCACGACCTGTTCGCGCACACCATGCTCGGCGACACCCCGCTGGGCCGCCCGGTCCTCGGCACCGTCGACACGATCAACGCACTGAACCGCGGCCAGATCGCCCGCTTCTACAAGAAGCACTACGACCCCACGCACCTGGTGGTCGCAGCGGCGGGCAACGTCGACCACGCCACCGTGGTGCGCCAGGTCCGCAGGGCCTTCGAGCGCGCCGGCGCCCTGAGCCGCACCGACGCCGTCCCCACGGCGCCGCGCGAGGGCTCACGCACCCTGCGCACCGCCGGCAGGGTCGAGCTGCTGAACCGCAAGACCGAGCAGGCCCACGTGGTCCTCGGCATGCCGGGCCTGGCCAGGACCGACGAGCGCCGCTGGGCGCTCGGCGTCCTGAACACCGCCCTCGGCGGCGGCATGAGCTCACGCCTCTTCCAGGAAGTACGGGAGAAGCGCGGCCTGGCCTACAGCGTCTACTCGTACACCTCCGGCTTCGCCGACTGCGGGCTCTTCGGGGTGTACGCGGGCTGCCGGCCCAGCCAGGTGCACGACGTCCTGAAGATCTGCCGCGACGAGCTCGACCGCGCGGCGACGGACGGCCTCGGCGACGAGGAGATCGGCCGCGCCATCGGACAGCTCTCCGGCTCCACGGTCCTCGGCCTGGAGGACACCGGGGCACTGATGAACCGCATCGGCAAGAGCGAGCTCTGCTGGGGCGAGCAGATGTCGGTCGACGACATGCTGGCGAAGATCGCGGCGGTCACCCCCGACGAGGTGCGAGCCGTGGCGGCCGACGTCCTCGGCCACCGCCCCTCGCTGTCGGTCATCGGGCCACTCAAGGACAAGCAGGCGGACCGCCTCCACGAAGCGGTCTCCTGACCGCTCACGGCCCCCTCTCACCTCTCAGTCAGGAAGCAGAGCACATGAGCAAGCTGCGCGTGGCCGTTCTCGGCGCCCACGGACGCATCGGGTCCGAGGCGGTACGAGCCGTCGGGGCCGCCGACGACATGGAGCTGGTGGCCGCCCTCGGCCGCGGCGACACGCTGGAGACCCTCACGGACGCCGGCGCCCAGGCCGTCGTCGAGCTCACCACACCCGCATCGGTGATGGACAACCTCGAATTCTGCGTCCGGCACGGCATCCACGCGGTCGTCGGCACCACCGGATGGACCGACGAGCGGCTCGCGCAGCTGAACACCTGGCTCTCCGGCTCCCCGGAGACAGGCGTGCTCATCGCGCCGAACTTCTCGATCGGCGCGGTCCTCACCATGAAGTTCGCGGAGCGGGCCGCCCGCTACTTCGAGTCCGTCGAGGTCATCGAGCTCCACCACCCCAACAAGGCGGACGCCCCCTCCGGGACCGCCACCCGCACCGCCCAGCTCATCGCCGCGGCCCGCGACAAGGCCGGCTGCGCCCCGCAGCCGGACGCCACGGACACGGCACTGGACGGCGCCCGCGGCGCGGACGTCGACGGGGTCCCGGTCCACTCGGTCCGGCTCCGCGGCCTCCTCGCCCACCAGGAGGTCCTGCTGGGCGGGGAGGGCGAGACGCTCACCCTGCGCCACGACTCGCTGCACCACAGCAGTTTCATGCCGGGCATCCTGCTCGGCACCCGCCGCGTGGTGACCACTCCCGGCCTCACCTTCGGCCTGGAACACTTCCTCGACCTGAACTGACTGGGCCCGAACCCATGCGCGCAAAGCTCACGTACGCCGTCACCGCAGCCGTCCTGGTCTTCTACTTCGTCCTGGCCGGCAGCCGCGGCGTCCTGCTCATCCGGCACGGCACCCTCCTCACGGTCACCTTCGGGGTGGCCGTGCTGATCCTGCCGGTGATCGGCGTCTGGTTCCTCTGGAAGAACACCCAGTTCGTCCGCCGGGCCAACGCCCTCGCGGCGGAACTGGACGCCGAGGGCGGCCTGCCCGTCGACGAGCTGCTGCGCACCCCGTCCGGGCGCATCGACCGGGACTCCGCCGACGCCGTGTTCGCACAGCGCCGTGAGGAGACCGAGGACAGCCCGGACGACTGGCGCTGCTGGTTCCGGCTGGCCGTCGCCTACCAGGACGCCAGGGACACGCCACGGGCCCGCAAGGCGATGCAGCGCGCCATCGCCCTGCACGCGAACAAGCCGGTACGCGCCTGAGAGGCGCCGTACCGGCTCGTCCTACGGTGCTGCCGTGCTGTCGGGGCCGTCCTTTACGGGCGGCCCCGACCGCGTCATCCGGCGACGCTGTACTCGTCGCTCCAGGCCTCTATCGTGTCGGTGGCACGCTCGAACGCCTCCGCACGGGCCAGGAAGTCCGCGTTGTGATCGGTGACCAGCGGAGGCAGCGTCTCGCCGCTCCGCCGCACCACGACCAGGGCCTGTCCCTGGACGGTGCGCGGGAATCCGAGCCACTTCACCGGCTGCTGGACCGTACGGACCGACGCCGCACCGCCCCACGGCACGGTGGTGGTCCGGAAGAAGCCCACCCGGCGTACGCCGTGTCGGCTGACCCAGGCGCCGACCCGCAGCAGACGCAGCGCGCAGGCGATCACCAGGCCGGCGAGCACGAAGCACGCGGTGGCCGCGGACAGTGATCCGGCCAACGAGATGATCATCGCCGCGAGCAGCACGAACGACGCGAGCAGCAGCTGGGTGGCCGCTGCTGCGACCCGCCACGGTCCGGGACGGTAGGGCCGCCGCCAGACGTCGTGGTCGTCGAACGGCAGCGCGATGTCCTCTGCGCCCGCGTCGAATGCGCGGTCGGCCGTCAGAAAGGGCAGGGGCACGACTGATCCTTACTCACAAGCACGCTCGATTGCTGTGCCCGGTGAGGCTACCGAGCAGCCCTCCGGCCGACCACCCCAGGGGGCCCGTCGGGAGCGGCGGGAGGGGTTCAGCGGTGCTGGGAGGCCTCGGACGTCTGACCGTGCGAGGGCGCCGGATCGGTGTCGAGAGCCGGCAGCCCGAAGAGCAGCGACCCGGCGAAACCGGCGATCAGGGTCAGCCCCACGAGAGAATGACCGACCAGCTGGGAGACGCTGGCACGCGCGCGGGGCGGCGGAGTGACATTACTGCGGAACCGGTCGGCCTCGGCCACGAACGAGAACGGGACGGATTCACGCCGGCGGAACATGAGGAAACTCTCCTTGAACTCTGTAACGGGTGCTGCTAATGAGTCAGACGTACGGGAGACCCGATCGGTGCCCCGAATCGCCGAACCCGCCGAAGATTTCCTACGGACGGATGCGTGCCCCCTACGGCGGTGGCGGGCGTCTCCACGTTCCGGCCGCCGGCCGCAAGCCGGTGAAAGGTGCGCCGCTCCGCGGCCGTAAAGTGGGCGCCGCCCGAGCGACGCCATTGGAAGGACCCCCGCCGGTGACCGACACCCCCGAGCCCACAAAGGCCCACTTCCGCAGCGATGTCACCGTTGACCTGGTGAAATCCGCCGCCGGTGACTCCGATGTGCTGTTCGCAGCCCGTGTCTCCACGGCCGGTGAGCAGTCCCTGGAAGAGGTCACCAAGGACCCCGAGCGCTCCAAGGGACTCATCAACTACCTGATGCGGGACCGGCACGGAAGCCCGTTCGAGCACAACTCGATGACCTTCTTCATCAGCGCCCCGATCTTCGTGTTCCGCGAGTTCATGCGGCACCGGGTGGGCTGGTCGTACAACGAGGAATCGGGCCGCTACAGGGAGCTGGAGCCGGTCTTCTACGTCCCGGGGGAGTCCCGCAAGCTCATCCAGCAGGGCCGCCCCGGCAAGTACGAGTTCGTCGAGGGAACCCCGGAGCAGCACGCGCTCACCAGCCGTGCCATGGAGGACTCCTACCGCCAGGCCTACGACGCCTACCAGGAGATGCTCGCAGCCGGAGTCGCCCGCGAGGTCGCCCGCGCGGTGCTCCCCGTCGGACTGTTCTCCACGATGTACGCCACTTGCAACGCACGCTCCCTGATGCACTTCCTCGGTCTGCGCACCCAGCACGAGCTGGCGAAGGTTCCGTCCTTCCCGCAGCGCGAGATCGAAATGGTCGGGGAACAGATGGAACAGCACTGGCAGCAGCTCATGCCGCTCACTCATGCGGCCTTCAACAAAAACGGACGGGTAGCCCCGTAGGCGGTGTCCGTATTGCGGCGTTTCATGAAATTCATCTAGGCTGATGAAACGGACCCGGTACTGCCTGAACCCCCGAGCAGGCAGTGCCGGGCTCCTCTTCGCCGTCCCCCCGAGGGGACACGGCGCTCCGAGCAACGAGTAGCGTGTTACCCATGGCTCCGATCTCCACTCCGCAGACCCCCTTCGGGCGGGTCCTCACCGCTATGGTCACGCCCTTCACGGCGGACGGCGCACTCGACCTCGACGGTGCCCAGCGTCTCGCCGCCCATCTGGTGGACGCAGGCAACGACGGCCTGGTCATCAACGGCACCACCGGCGAGTCCCCGACCACCAGCGACGCGGAGAAAGACCAGCTCGTAAGGGCTGTACTCGAAGCAGTGGGGGACAGGGCCCACGTCGTCGCCGGCATCGGCACCAACGACACCCGGCACAGCGTCGAGCTCGCTCGCACCGCCGAGCGCGCCGGAGCCCACGGCCTCCTCGCGGTCACGCCGTACTACAACAAGCCGCCGCAGGAGGGCCTGCTCCGGCACTTCGGCGCCATCGCGGACTCCACCGGTCTGCCCGTCATGCTGTACGACATTCCGGGCCGCAGCGGTGTGCCGATCGACACAGAGACGCTCGTACGCCTCGCCGAGCACCCCCGCATCGTCGCCAACAAGGACGCCAAGGGAGACCTGGGCCGCGCCAGCTGGGCCATCGCCGAGTCCGGCCTCGCCTGGTACTCCGGCGACGACATGCTGAACCTCCCGCTGCTCTCGGTCGGAGCGGTCGGCGTGGTCTCGGTCGTGGGCCACGTCGTCACCCCCGACCTGCGTGCGCTCATCGAGGCCCACCTGGGCGGCGACGTGCAGAAGGCCACCGAGATACACCAGAAGCTGCTCCCGGTCTTCACCGGGATGTTCCGCACCCAGGGTGTGATCACCAGTAAGGCCGCACTCACCCTGCAGGGCCTGCCGGCCGGTCCGCTGCGCCTGCCACTGGTGGAACTCACCGCGCAGGAGACGGCCCAGCTCAAGATCGATCTGGCGGCCGGCGGGGTACAGCTGTAACCACGGACTTCACAACTGAATACGCGAGGTCACTCGCACGAGAAACACGACCTGACAACAGCAAGTGCACGAATGACATACGCGCCACGTGCCCTCAGCGGTACGTGGCGCGCGTGGTAAGGAGAGTCTTTTGAGTCATCCGCATCCTGAACTCGGTACGCCGCCGAAGCTGCCGAAGGGCGCCCTGCGGGTAACCCCGCTCGGCGGCCTGGGCGAGATCGGCCGCAACATGACGGTCTTCGAGTACGGCGGCCGTCTGCTCATCGTCGACTGCGGTGTGCTCTTCCCCGAGGAGGAGCAGCCGGGCATCGACCTGATCCTGCCGGACTTCACCACCGTCAGGGACCGCCTGGACGACGTCGAGGGCATCGTCCTCACGCACGGCCACGAGGACCACATCGGTGGCGTCCCGTACCTGCTCCGGCTGAAGCCGGACATCCCGCTCATCGGCTCCAAGCTGACCCTCGCGCTCATCGAGGCCAAGCTGCAGGAGCACCGCATCCGCCCCTACACCCTGGAGGTGACCGAGGGGCAGCGCGAGCGCATCGGTGTCTTCGACTGCGAGTTCATCGCGGTCAACCACTCCATCCCGGACGCCCTCGCGGTCGCCATCCGCACGCCTGCGGGCATGGCCGTCGCGACCGGCGACTTCAAGATGGACCAGCTGCCGCTGGACGGCCGCCTCACCGACCTGCACGCGTTCGCCCGGCTGAGCGAGGAGGGCATCGACCTCCTCCTCTCCGACTCGACGAACGCCGAGGTTCCCGGCTTCGTACCGCCGGAGCGGGACATCTCCAACGTGCTGCGCACGGTGTTCGCGAACGCCCAGAAGCGCATCATCGTGGCCAGCTTCGCCAGCCACGTGCACCGCATCCAGCAGATCCTGGACGCCGCCCACGAGTACGGCCGCAGGGTCGCGTTCGTCGGACGCTCCATGGTCCGGAACATGGGCATCGCCCGTGATCTGGGCTATCTGAAGGTGCCCGCCGGCCTGGTCGTCGACGTCAAGACGCTGGACGACCTGCCGGACGACGAGGTCGTGCTGGTCTGCACGGGTTCCCAGGGCGAGCCGATGGCCGCGCTCTCCCGCATGGCCAACCGCGACCACCAGATCCGGATCGTTCCGGGCGACACCGTGATCCTGGCGTCGTCCCTGATCCCCGGTAACGAGAACGCGGTCTACCGCGTGATCAACGGCCTCACCCGCTGGGGTGCCAACGTCGTCCACAAGGGCAACGCCAAGGTCCACGTCTCCGGCCACGCCTCGGCCGGCGAACTGCTGTACTTCTACAACATCTGCAAGCCGAAGAACCTCATGCCGGTGCACGGCGAATGGCGCCACCTCAGGGCCAACGCCGAACTCGGTGCGCTGACCGGTGTGCCGAAGGACCACATCGTCATCGCGGAGGACGGCGTCGTCGTCGACCTCATCGACGGCAAGGCCAAGATCGTCGGCAAGGTCCAGGCCGGCTACGTCTATGTCGACGGCCTCTCGGTCGGCGATGTCACGGAGACCTCCCTCAAGGACCGCCGCATCCTCGGCGACGAGGGGATCATCTCGGTCTTCATCGTGGTGGACAGCTCCTCGGGCAAGATCGTGGGCGGCCCCCACATCCAGGCCCGCGGCTCCGGCATCGACGACGGTGCCTTCACGGCCGTGGTGCCCAAGGTCGAGGAAGCCCTGAACAAGTCGGCGCAGGACGGCGTCATGGAGCCGCACCAGCTCCAGCAGCTGGTCCGTCGCACGGTGGGCAAGTGGGTTTCCGACAACTACCGCCGGCGCCCGATGATCCTTCCGGTCGTCGTCGAGGTCTGACCGGACCTCACCGACCTGGAGCGGGGCGCCTCGATTTGCATCGAGGCGCCCCGCTCCAGTAGGTTTACGGCTCCGCCCGACCGGGAAGCACCGCGCGCAGCCATGCGCCGGGGCGCACCGAGTGGGGGCGGGAATTCCGACTCAGAATCTCTGATAAAGTCGGATCCGCCGAAAGGCAAAGGCCGCTCCAACTGGCCGCCGGAATCAAATTCGGACCGGAAACGGAACGGAAAAGAGTCTGGTAAAGTCGGACTCGCCGGAAAGGGAAACGCGAAAGCGAAGAACTGGAAAGCGGCACCCGCTTCGACCGGGAATCGGACACGAAAGAGTCTGATAGAGTCGGAAACGCAAGAACGAAGG
>BMWJ01000025.1 GCA_014651175.1 Streptomyces clavifer
AGAGTAGGACGCCGCCGAACAATTATTCCGGGAAAGCCCCGTGCCCTTGTGGCACGGGGCTTTTCTGCGTTCTGAGCGTCTAGGGTCGAACCATGCGCTACGAACTGGTCATCTTCGACAACGATGGTGTGCTCGTCGACAGTGAGCCGATCTCCAACACCGTCCTCGCCGGCTACCTCACCGAGCTCGGCCACCCCACCTCGTACGAGGAGTCCCTCCGCGACTACATGGGGGCCGCCGTCCACCGGATCCACGACCTCGTGGAGGAGCGGACCGGTCAGAAACTGCCTGCGGACTTCGACGACGAGCTGCACCGCCGCACCCTCGCCGCGTTCCAGGAGGAACAGCTGGCCGCGGTCGAAGGGGTCGAGGAACTGCTCGGCGAGCTCGTCGCCGACGGGGTGGCGTACTGCGTCGCCTCGTCCGGAAGCCACCAGAAGATCGCCGCCGGGCACCGCAGGACCGGACTCGACCAGTGGTTCGAGGAGGAGTGGATCTTCAGCTCCGAGGACGTCGGGCGTGGCAAGCCGGCCCCGGACCTGTTCCTCCACGCGGCCGAACGGATGGGCGTCGCCCCCGAGCGGTGTGTCGTCGTCGAGGACAGCCCGCTCGGCGTCGAGGCGGCCCGCGCCGCGGGGATGGAGGTGTACGGATTCACGTCGATGATGCCCGCGGACCGGCTCGTCGGAGTCACCGGGCACTTCTCCGACATGTCGCAGATCCCCAAACTGCTGTTCTGATCGATCTACCCAGGGGTAGCTCCTGGCTCTACGCTCGCGGCCATGACGGATGCGCGGTTGCGGTACGGCAGAGCCTCATTGGCCCTCAGCTTCCTGGTGCAAGGGGTGACCTTCGCCCTTCTCGTGACGCGCATCCCCGCCATTCAGGACCGGTACGGGATATCCGACGGGCTGCTGCCCGTCTTCCTGGCCGCCGTACCGGTCCTGGCGGGGGTCGCCAGTGTGGCCACCGAGAAGGTGGTCGCACGGGTGCGGCCCGGGACCGTGCTCCGGTGGGCGCAGCCCGTGGTGATGCTGGCGCTGCTCGGCGTCGGCGCAGGCAGCGAGGTGTGGCAGGCCGCCTTCGCGCTCGGTGCCTTCGGCCTGGGCGTCGGTGCACTGGACGCCTCCATGAACATGATGGGTGTCAGCCTGCAGCGGGCGTACGGCCGCAGCATCATGCTCGGGTTCCATGCCGCGTTCAGTCTGGGCGGGATCGCCGGGGCGTCGCTGGCCTGGGCGGGAGCGCACTGGGACCTGTCGTTGGCGGTGTCCTATCTGCCGGCGGTGCTCGTGCTGCTGCCCGCGGCCCTCGTGGGCAGCCGGTGGTACACGGACGGGAAGGCCGGGACGAGGGGCGGGGCGGGCAGCGAAGGGACCGCGGCGGCCGGTGCCGGCGCGTCCGTGCCGTTCAAGCTGCTGATGCCGCTCTGCCTGGTGATGGCGTTCGCGTACATCGGGGACTCGACCGTCTCCAACTGGAGCGCGAAGTACCTGCAGGACGTGCTGGGCAGTTCGGAGCAGCTGGCGACCGTTCCGTACAACGTCTACATGGTGACCACGCTGCTGGGGCGGGCCGTCGGGGACCTGGGCGTGCGGCGGTTCGGGGCGGTGGCCGTGGTGCGTGGCGGGAGCGTGCTTGCCGCGGCCGGCTTCGGTGTGGTGGCCGCGGCGCCCGGGGCCTGGTGGGGGATGCTCGGGTTCACGCTGCTGGGGCTGGGGCTCTGTGTGATCGTGCCGCAGGCCTTCGCCGCCGCGGGGCGGATGTTTCCCGGGGCGAGCGATGTGGCCGTCGCCCGGCTGAACGTCTTCAACTACGTGGGGTTCCTCGTCGGGTCGCCGCTCGTGGGGGCGCTGGGGGACGCCTGGAGCTATCGGGGCGCGATGCTCGTGCCGATGGTGCTGGTCCTCGCGACGCTGGTGTACGCCCGGTCGTTCGCTCCGGAGCCCGCCCGATACGGTGTCGGGCATGAGCGGGCGCGCGCGGCTGATGTGGGATGACGCGGTAACGGGATACGACTTCGGAGACAGTCATCCCATGGATCCGGTCAGGCTTGCCCTGACGATGGGACTGGTGCGGGCCTTCGGGCTCGACGGGGCGGTGGACACGCGGTCGGCCAAGGCCGCGGGGCCGTCGACGCTGAGACTGGTGCACCGCGAGGACTACGTGGCGGCCGTGCGGGCCGCGTCCGCGGATCCCCGGGCCGCCGACCAGGCGTACGGCATCGGGACGGAGGACGACCCGGCCTTCACCGGTATGCACGAAGTGTCCGCGCTCATCGCGGGGCTGTCCGTGGGGGCCGCGGAGGCCGTGTGGCGCGGGGAGACCGCGCACGCGGTGAACTTCACCGGCGGGCTCCACCACGCGATGCCCGGAGCGGCCTCGGGCTTCTGCGTCTACAACGATCCGGCGCTCGCCATCGCACGGCTGCTGGAGCTGGGTGCCGAGCGCGTCGCGTACGTCGATGTGGACGTGCACCACGGGGACGGGGTGCAGGCGGCGTTCTGGGAGGACCCGCGGGTCCTGACCGTGTCGCTGCACGAGCATCCGAGCACCCTGTTCCCGCAGACCGGGTGGCCGGAGGAGACCGGTGGCGGTGCGGGGGAGGGCGGCGCGGTGAATGTGGCGCTGCCGGCCGGCACGGGGGACGCGGGATGGCTGCGGGCGTTCCACGCGGTGGTGCCGGAGCTCCTGGCTGACTTCCGGCCGCAGGTGCTGGTGACGCAGCACGGGGCCGATACGCACTTCGAGGATCCGCTGGCCCATCTGGCGGTGTCGCTGGACGCGCAGCGGGAGGTCATGTCGGCCTGCCACGAGCTCGCTCACGCCTATGCGGAGGACGGTCGCTGGGTGGCGCTGGGCGGAGGCGGTTACGCGGTCGTGGATGTCGTGCCGCGGTCCTGGACCCATCTCGTCGGGATCGCCGCCCATGCCCCGGTGGACCCGGAGTCGGTGATCCCGTCGTCGTGGCGGGACGAGGTCTACGCCCGGACACGGCAGTTGGGCCCGGCCCGGATGACGGACGGACGTGTGCCGTCGTGGAAGTCGTGGGAGGACGGGTACGACCCGGCGGACCGGCTGGACCAGGCGGTGCTGGCGGCCAGGCGGGCGGCGTTCCCGCTGCGGGGGATGCTGGCCTGAGCCGGGGTTACGCCAACGGTGGGGCCGGATCCGGGTTCTCGTCCCGGGAGGGCCCGGGTGCGGGAGCATCGGGAGGGTGTTGAGCACCGGAGCGCTGCGCGCTCATCTGCTGGCGGCCCGGCTGGCCGGGCCCGTGGCCACGTCGCGGGAGGCCGGCCTGAGGAGTTATCGGCTCTTCGCCGCGAGGGACCCGCGTGTGCTGCTGGGCCTCGATCCCGAACGGTCCTGGGGAGAGCGCGACGTGCTGCGTCTGATGGCCGACAAGTGCGGGGTCTCGGATGATCCTGATCATGTGTCAGGTCCCGATGTGATCGATCCGGAGCGGACCCTGGCCGGTCTGGGCGCGTTCGCGGAGCGGCTCGCGGGTGCTGCGGAACGGCGGGCCCCGGTGCTGTTCGGGACCGGTCATCCGCATCGGCTGCTCGGGTTCTACGCAGGGCTGGCAGACGCCATGTCGGCGGCCGGGTGCGCGGTACTCACCCCCGCGCAGGGCCGATGTGTCGACATAACGACCCGGTTCGGCGTACGCACGTACGCCCTCGACTACGTACGAGGTGTCGCGCTGGTGCGCGAACCGGGCGTGCGGGCTCACGGGAGTGAGCCCGGCGCGCACACCCATTCGCCGCTGCCGGTTCGGGCCGTTCTGGAGGGGGCGGTGGAGGCCGGAGGGGTGCTGCCGGAGCTGGTGGTCGGGGACCACGGATGGGTCTGCGGGGCAGGTCAGCTGGGTATCGAGGCCATCGGCCTGGCCGACACGGACGATCCCGCGCTGTTCGTCGGCGAGGCGGAGGGGCTGGTGTCCGTCGCCGTTCCGCTTGATGACGCCGTGAGGGCGGACCACTACCGGCCGCTCGCTCGGTATGTACTCAATCGAGCGCTTCTGTCACAGTAGGCGGCCGATCGTCTCACCTCTTCCCCACTCGCATCACCCGCCCCTAATCTGGGGAGTGAGCGCACAGCGACGAAGAGTCACCGGAGGGGAAGCCGGTGCGCGTCCGGTGCGGAAGGTACAGGTGGGTCATGGCTCCTGGCAGCGAGAGGCCTCTCAACGAGGTCAAGTTTCTGACCGTGGCGGAAGTCGCCTCGGTCATGAGGGTGTCGAAGATGACCGTGTACCGCTTGGTGCACAGTGGTCATCTGCCGGCGATCAGGGTGGGAAGGTCCTTCCGGGTCCCGGAGCAAGCGGTTCACGAGTATCTCCGCGAGTCCTTCGTGGGGGTGGAGTCGGCCTGACATTGCCCTCGGATTACGCCCCTCACCCGGTGGCGGGTAGGCTAGGCCGACGTAGGTCGTGTGGGCCCAGACGCCCCGCACCAGTGAAGAAGAAGTGAGCGAGGGTAGTCGTGGGCTCTGTTATCAAGAAGCGGCGTAAGCGGATGGCCAAGAAGAAGCACCGCAAGCTGCTCAAGCGCACGCGCGTTCAGCGTCGCAACAAGAAGTAGGCGAACGCAGTTCGTGCATCCGGAGCCCTCCCGCCGACCTGGCGGGAGGGCTTCGGTGTGTCCGGCTTCGCCCTTTCGGCCATCGGTTCGGTAAAGCCCGCCATGGGGTCGTCACAGGGCAACGTCCAGCGACTACGGTGACGGCCAGGGGAAGACCCCGCTCCACGAACGACGGAAGGCGCTGATCTTGGGGAAGATCGTGCTCGTCACAGGCGCGGCCCGGCAGCTGGGCGGCCGCTTCGTGCGCCGCATCCAGCGTGATCCCGGTGTCGAGCGGGTGATCGCCGTCGACGCGGTGGTGCCCGCGCACCCGCTGGGGGACGCCGTGTTCGTGACGGCGGACATCCGGCAGCCCGCGCTCGCCAGGATCCTCGCCCAGCACTCCGTCGACACGGTCGTCCATCTGGACGTCTCCGGCAAGGCGCTCGGCGCGGGCGGCCGGACGACGGTCAAGGAGACCAACGTCATCGGCACCATGCAGCTGCTCGGTGCCTGCCAGAAGTCCCCGACGGTGCAGCGGCTCGTGGTCAAGTCCAGCACGAGCGTGTACGGTTCCGCGCCCCGGGACCCGGCGGTCTTCACCGAGACGACGCCGCCCAAGTCCTTGCCCAGCGGCGGCTTCGCCAAGGACGCGGTGGAGGTCGAGGGGTACGTGCGCGGCTTCGCGCGACGACGGCCGGACGTGGCCGTGTGCGTGCTGCGGTTCGCGAACATCCTCGGCCCGGAGCCCGACTCGCCGCTCGCCGACTACCTGTCGCTGCCGGTCCTGCCGACGGTCTTCGGCTACGACCCCCGGCTGCAGTTCGTCCACGAGGACGACGTCGTCGACGTCCTGGAGATCGCCGCCCGGGAACCGCGGCGCGGAACGCTGAACAGCGGGACCTTCAACATCGCGGGCGACGGTGTCCTGCTGCTCTCGCAGTGCTCGCGGAGGCTGGGGCGGCCGACCGTGCCGCTGCTGCTGCCCGCCGTCACCTGGGTGGGCTCGGCCCTCCGTACGATCGGCATGACCGACTTCTCGCCGGAGCAGATCCGGCTGCTCACGCACGGCAGGGTCGTCTCGACCGTGCAGATGCGCGAGACGCTGGGCTTCCGGCCGCGGTTCACCACGGCGGAGACCTTCGAGGAGTTCGTGAGGGCGAAGGGACCGGGGCTGCTGCCGCCGGAGACGGTGGGCAGGGCGATCGGCCGGCTGGCCGAGCTGCCGCTCGCGGGGGGCCCGGCCCGGGGCGGAACCGGTGCGACACATTCGACTGACGGCGCCAGGTAGAGGAGCGCGACCGACGATGGCGGACGCCAAGGTGATCCCGTTCGACGACGACCGTTCGCGTTCCGGCGCGGCACGGCGCAGAAGCGTGCTGCCGGGCAGCGGCCGGGGCCAGGTGCCCGCAGCGGCCGGTACGGCGCCCGTGAGCGCCCTCCCGGGCGGGCAGGTGCCGGAGGCGGCGGCCCAGGGGGCCGCGCCGCCCCAGGAGCCGCTGGAGGGTTCCCGGAGCGAGGGCTGGGACCGGCGGATCGCCGGCGGGCTCGCGTTCCTGCGGCGGCGGGTCACGGGGGACTACGACGTCGACGAGTTCGGTTACGACGAGGAGCTGACCGACCAGGTCCTCATGTCGGTGCTGCGTCCGCTCGCGGACAAGTACTTCCGGGTCGAGGTGAAGGGCATCGAGAACATCCCGTCGGACGGCGGGGCGCTCATCGTGGCCAACCACTCCGGGACCCTCCCGCTGGACGGGCTGATGCTCCAGGTCGCGGTGCACGACAACCACCCGGCCCAGCGGCACCTGCGGCTGCTCGCGGCCGATCTGGTCTTCATGCTGCCGGTGGTCAACGAGCTGGCCAGGAAGGCCGGCCACACGCTGGCCTGCGCGGAGGACGCCGAGCGGCTCCTGCAGCGCGGCGAGGTCGTCGGTGTGATGCCCGAGGGGTTCAAGGGCATCGGCAAGCCGTTCGGCGAGAGGTACAAGCTGCAGCGCTTCGGACGGGGCGGTTTCGTGTCGACGGCCCTGCGGGCAGGGGTGCCGATCGTGCCGTGCTCGATCGTGGGTGCCGAGGAGATCTACCCGATGATCGGCAACGCGAAGACGCTGGCGCGGGTCCTGGGAATCCCGTACTTCCCGATCACGCCGACGTTCCCGTGGCTGGGCCCGCTGGGTGCGTTGCCGCTCCCGACGAAGTGGACCATCCAGTTCGGGGAGCCGATTGAGACGGACGGTTATCCGCCGGAGGCGGCGGAGGACCCGATGCTGATGTTCAACCTGACGGACCAGGTGCGGGAGCAGATCCAGCACACGCTGTACAAGCTGCTGGTGCAGCGCCGGTCCGTCTTCTTCTGACCGCACGCGTGGAGGAGGGGACCGTCCGGTCGGGACGGCCCCCTCCTCCACGCGCTCCGGCTACGGCTCCACGTCCTCGCTGTCGATGCCCAGACCGGGCAGCAGGCCCGGAAGCAGCGGCGGCAGGGTGACGTCCGGTGCGGGGGACCCGCCGGTGCTGCCGCCACTCGGGCCGGACGGCGTGGTGCCGTCCGCCGGGACCTCGTCCAGCAGGCCGTCCGCACCGCCGCCGAGGAGGCCGTCCGACGGGCTGCCGTCCGTGGACGGCTCCGGTGCGCCGCTGCCGTCAGTGCCGGTGTCCGGGGCCTTCGACGCGGAGGGCGGCGTGGGGTCCGTACCGGAGGGGGCGTCGCTCTCCTGGGGGGAGCCGGACCGCTCGGTGTTCCCGCCGGTCCCCGGGGTCCGGGGGAGCAGGGACTGCAGCGGCACGACCTCCTGGTCCATGGCGTCGAAGACGGAACTGACCTTGTCGCCGATGTCGGTCAGCTGGACGGGCAGCCGGTCACGCAGGCTGCTCCAGCTCGCGCGGTGCGAGCGGGAGAAGGAGTCCAGCGTCTGGATCGGCCCCAGGGAGCCGTCCCGCTGGTACGCGGAGTGGAGCAGGCGGTGGCCCTCGGTGGCGTCGTGCGTCATGCCGTTGAGAGCACGCCTGACCTCGCCGAGCGACTCGTGGTCGAGCTCGCCGGCGCGGCCACGCTCCATCAGGCGGCGGGCCTCACTGAGCCGGGTCGACGCCTGGTCGAGGTAGACCTCGCCCCGGTCGGCGTCGCCGTTGGCCATGCCCAGGCTGATGTCCTCCATGCCGCGCTTGAGCCCGTACAGGGAGTCACCCGGCAGGGCGTCGGAACTGGCAGCGGCCACTCCACTGAACGCGCCCGCGGCCACACCGACCGTGAGGCCGCCCGCGGTGAGGCCCTTCGCCCAGCGGGAGCGTGGGCGCAGTTTCCTGAGCGGGGAGGCCCGGTGGGCTCCCTTGCTCCGTTGTTCGGGCACCGTAGGGCCCGTGGACACACCGCCTTCGGCGAACATGGTCTCCATGGCCGCGACGAGCTGTGCTCGCTGCACCACTTTGACCTCGGGATCCAATTCCGGCTTCGGTAGCTCACCGATGCCGTTCGCCAGGGCCAACAGCGTTCCGTGGTCGGCCTGTTCGGCCGGCTCCTCGGGCTGTACGGCCGCCGCACCCTGGGGCGACTGCTCCTCCAGGGCCTGGGCGAAGGCGTTCGCCCGCCGGTGTGCCGAAACGTTTGCGATCACTGGCGGCACCTCCTCTCGTCATGACGGTCGACTCCCCTGAGGGTCCGGAAGGTTGCCCACCGGACGCGATTCCACACGATCGAGCGAGTGTGAAGACGGTCAGGTGGGTCGACAGGGGGGCTGCATCCGGCACAACGAGTGGCGCGGCAGTTGGGTTACGGACTACCGATGATCGGACCAGTATGTCACGAACACGTCACGCAAGGTGACGGAAGTGGGTGGCGGCCCTCAGCGGACGTCGTCGGGCAGCAGTCGGGCGAGCGTGCGGACGGCGCGGTACTGCAAGGTCTTGATCGCGCCCTCGTTCTTGCCCATGACGCGGGCGGTCTCGGCGACCGAGAGGCCCTGCAGGAATCTCAGGGTGACGCACTCCTGCTGTTGGGGGTTGAGCCTGCGCACGGCTTGGAGCAGCGCGGCGTTGGAGAGGGACTCCAGGACGGAGTCCTCGGGACTGCGCGCGACCTCGTTGGCGTCGAGCATCTCGCCGGTGGTCACTTCCAGTCGGAAGCGACTGGACTTGAAGTGGTCGGCGACCAGGTTCCGGGCGATGGTGACCAGCCAGGCGCCGAAGTCGCGGCCCTGCCAGGTGAAGGTGGAGATACGGCGGAGTGCGCGGAGGAAGGTCTCGCTGGTGAGGTCCTCCGCTGTCGCCTTCCCTCCTACGCGGTAGTAGATGTACCGGTACACGGTGTCGCTGTACTGGTCGTACAGGCGGCCGAAGGCCTCGGCCTCACCGGCCTGTGCGCGCTCGACGAGATCCATCATGCGCGCGCTGTCGCTGTCGGCTGTCGGCCGGCGAACGGCCGGCGTGGTCGTGGCGCCGCGGCTGCTGCGTCTTCCGACCGCCGCGCTGTGTTCGGCCAGCGCATAGCAAGGGCCGGCAGGTGCAGGGGTGGCGAATGCGGGCGCGGCGTACGCGGTGGGGACGAAGCCGCGCAAGTGGTCGAGGACCGTTGCGCGCAGCGTAGCCAGGCCCGAGGTGTCAACCCCGACGTGTGGGTACACGGGACTCCCAGAGGCAGAGCTTCCATCACGTGCAGTTCGAAAACCGTCACTCGTCGTAGCGAGTGGCGAGCTCCTAATGCGTCTGAGGAGAATAACGCTTCGTACAGGCGTTGCTACACCCAGTTGCTCAAATCATCGATTACGTCGCTTTGATGACCTCTAAGTGATGGTTCCAGTCATAGATCGTGACCGTTTGTTGATCGGATCGCTTCGTGATCTGCCTACGGGAGCGACGGGTTGTGCTCGCCCGTACGCAACGCGACTGGCCGGAGCGTCGGGTGGCCGTGGCTGCTTAGCCCGTCCCGATTGGCCGTACGTCCCCGGGCGTGCCCCGGGGGCGGGGCGTGACCGGGCCGCCCGGGCCGGCGGTCCGTCGACGCGGTGGGTGGCGGGTGCGAGCGGTGGCGGCCCCGGACGGGCGGGGCCGCCACGGCGGGTCAGCGGCGGCGGCGGTGGAGGGCGACTGCCGCGGCGGTGCCGCCGGCGAGGGCTCCGACGCCCGCTGCGGCCGGGATGCCGACCTTGGCCGCCTTGCGGCCGGTGCGGTAGTCACGCAGGCGCCAGTCCAGGGAACGGGCGTGCTTGCGGAGTTTGGTGTCCGGGTTGATCGCGTACGGGTGGCCGACCAGCGACAGCATCGGGATGTCGTTGTGCGAATCGCTGTACGCCGCGCAGCGCTCCAGGTCCAGGCCCTCCGCCGCCGCCAGTGCGCGTACCGCCTCGGCCTTCGCCGGGCCGTGCAGCGGTTCGCCGACCAGGCGGCCGGTGTAGACGCCGTCGACCGATTCGGCGACCGTGCCCAGCGCGCCGGTCAGCCCCAGGCGGCGGGCGATGATCGTGGCGGTCTCCACCGGTGCGGCCGTGACCAGCCAGACCTTCTGGCCCGCGTCCAGGTGGGCCTGTGCCAGGGCACGGGTGCCGGGCCAGATGCGGTCGGCCATGTACTCGTCGTAGATCTCCTCGCCGATGGACATCAGCTCGGAGACACGGTGGCCCTTGACGATGGACAGCGCGCTGTCGCGGGCGTCCTGCATGTGCTCGGGGTCCTCGACACCGGCCAGCCGGAACCACGCCTGCTGCCAGGCGAACCGGGTCAGCTCGCGGCGCTCGAAGAACTTCCGCTTGTACAGGCCCCGGCCGAAGTGGAAGATCGCGGCGCCCTGCATCACGGTGTTGTCGAGGTCGAAGAAGGCGGCGGCCCGGTCGTCCCCGGCCACCGGGAACGCGGGCTCCCCGGCCTCTTCGGCCGCGGCCAGCAGCTCCACGGCGTCGGCGGGGAGAGGGGACTCGTCGGCGGGAAGGGCCGACTTCCGTGCGGCCTCGGCAGCGGCCTCGCCGGCCAGCACGCTTCGTGCTGTCGCGGGGCGTCTGCGGGGGCTGAGCCATCCAGGAGCGGCCATGCGGTAACCATAGCGATTCGGTCCGGCCGTTCCGGACCCGGCGGGATGCGTCGGCGTGAACTCTCCGGGACCGGAGTGTCGAACGGGTGACGCCGTGAGGAGCGCAGAATGAGGGTATGAGTGCCCTGCTGCGTCGTGCGAAGAAGAAGAACCCCGCTGACCGGGTGGTGACCCTCGTGGGGAAGCCCGGCTGTCATCTGTGCGACGACGCGAGGCTGGTCGTGCGCGCGGTCTGCGAGGAGACCGGCGCGTCCTGGGTGGAGAAGGACATCACGCAGGACGAGGCGCTCCACAAGGAGTACTGGGAGCAGGTCCCGGTGGTCCTGATCGACGGCGAGCAGCACACGTTCTGGCGGGTGGACCCGGCGAGGCTGCGCACGGCGTTGGGTACGTGAAGGGGGTCGATGGGTGAAACCCGGTTAACATCATGGGCGTTTTGAGTGGTCTCGGGGGCATGGACATGAGGAGTGTGTTCCGCTGTGCCCCGTTCCGGCCTGCAACGGACCCGTGCGGTCCCGGGTTCCGGGATCCCGTACGGAATATGCGTGACCCCGGTCACTTTGACCGGACAAAACGGACACTATCTTTGTGCACGCGTTCACAAAGACATAGCCTGCTGTCGACGGGGCGGTCTTAGGACATACGGCCGCCTGCAGCCCCGCTCATCCCGCAGGAGCACCGTGGCAACTGGCCGAACTCACCGACCGGCGACCCGTAGCCGAGGAATTCCCGAGGCCACCGTCGCCCGGCTTCCGCTGTATCTACGCGCACTGACGGCGCTCTCCGAGCGCTCGGTTCCCACGGTCTCCTCCGAGGAACTCGCCGCCGCCGCGGGGGTCAACTCCGCCAAGCTGCGCAAGGACTTCAGCTACCTGGGTTCCTACGGCACGCGTGGTGTCGGGTACGACGTCGAGTATCTCGTCTACCAGATCTCCCGTGAACTCGGCCTCACCCAGGACTGGCCGGTCGCCATCGTCGGCATCGGCAACCTCGGCGCCGCCCTCGCCAACTACGGCGGTTTCGCCTCCCGCGGGTTCCGGGTCGCCGCCCTGATCGACGCCGACCCCGCCATGGCGGGTACGCCGGTCGCCGGGATCGCCGTCCAGCACACCGACGACCTGGACCGGATCATCAGCGACAACGGTGTGTCCATCGGCGTCATCACCACTCCGCCCGGTGCGGCCCAGCAGGTCTGCGACCGGCTCGTCGCCGCCGGTGTGACCTCCATCCTGAACTTTGCCCCGACGGTGCTCTCCGTGCCCGACGGTGTGGACGTGCGCAAGGTCGACCTCTCGATCGAGCTGCAGATCCTCGCGTTCCACGAGCAGCGCAAGGCCGGCGAGGAAGCCGCCGCCGAGGGCGTCGCGCTCGAGGACCCCGACGAGGAGGCGCCGCCCATGCGCGCCACCCCGGCGAACCGGAAGGGACCCGACGGGGACATGCCCGCCGTGATGCCGGCATGAGCCTCCTGGTCGTAGGACTGAGCCACCGCAGCGCTCCCGTCTCCGTACTGGAGCGGGCGTCGCTGGCGCCCGAGGCCCAGACGAAGCTGTTGCAGGACACCCTCGCCGCGGAACCCGCGACCGAGGGCGCCGTG
This sequence comes from Streptomyces clavifer, assembly GCA_014651175.1. GTDB lineage: Bacteria > Actinomycetota > Actinomycetes > Streptomycetales > Streptomycetaceae > Streptomyces > Streptomyces clavifer. The sequence goes on from BMWJ01000025.1 coordinate 12,179, forward strand.
CTGGCCACCTGCAACCGCATCGAGCTGTACGCGGACGTGGACAAGTTCCACGCGGGTGTCGCCGAGCTCTCCACGCTGCTCGCGCAGCACAGCGGAGTCGGTCTGGACGAGCTCACCCCCTATCTCTACGTGCACTACGAGGACCGTGCCGTCCACCACCTGTTCTCGGTGGCGTGCGGGCTGGACTCGATGGTCGTGGGCGAGGGCCAGATCCTCGGCCAGATCAAGGACGCGCTCGCGCTCGGGCAGGACCTGCACACCGCGGGACGCCTGCTGAACGACCTCTTCCAGCAGTCCCTGCGGGTCGGCAAGCGCGCCCACAGCGAGACCGGGATCGACCGCGCCGGGCAGTCGCTCGTCACCTTCGGGCTGGAGCAGCTCGCGGACGGCACCGAGGTCACCGAATGGGCCGGGGGCAAGCGCGCCCTGGTGATCGGCGCGGGCTCGATGTCCTCGCTCGCGGCCGCCACCCTGGCCCGCGCGGGAGTCGCCGAGATCGTCGTCGCCAACCGGACCCGGGCCCGTGCCGACCGGCTCGTCGAGATCCTCGGCCAGGGCGGCCGGGTCACGGCCCGCGCCGTGGAGATGGGCGCCGTGGCGGACGAACTGACACGTGCAGACGTGGTCGTCTCCTGTACCGGCGCCACCGGGCTCGTCCTGACCGCGGAGGCCGTCGCCAGGGCGCTCGGCGTGGACTTCGACGCCGCGGAGCGGCCGTCCACGGCTCCCGCCGCCGCGCCCGACCCGCTGGACCAGCACGCCGCCTGGGTGGAGAACGGCTCCGCCACCGCCGCGTCGCAGGCTGCCGTGCGCCGGGTGCCCGCGCAGGCCCGCTCCGGCGGCCCCGCCCGGCTCCACCTGCTGGACCTCGCCATGCCGCGCGACATCGACGGAGCGGCCCACCGCGTCGACGGTGTGCGCCTCGTCGACATCGAGTCGCTCGCCGAGGCGTCCGCGGACGCCCCGATGGCCGCCGATGTGGACCAGGTGCGCACCCTCGTCGCGGACGAGGTCGCCGCCTTCGGCGCCGCCCAGCGGGCCGCCCACATCACCCCGACCGTCGTCGCCCTGCGCACCATGGCCGCCGATGTGGTGGCCGGCGAGATCGCGCGGCTCGACGGACGCCTCCCCGACCTGGACGAGAAGCAGCGCGCCGAGATCACGCAGACCGTGCGCCGCGTCGTCGACAAGCTCCTGCACGCGCCCACCGTGCGGGTCAAGCAGCTCGCCAGCGAGCCCGGCGGTGCCGGCTACGCCGATGCGCTGCGGGAACTCTTCGACCTCGACCCGCAGACGGTGGCCGCCGTCTCCCGGGCAGACCTGAACGACCCGAATAGAGGGCGGTCATGACCGACAACTCACCCCTGGGCGGGGAGACCACGAATCCGCTGCGGCTCGGCACCCGGCGCAGCAAGCTGGCCATGGCGCAGTCCGGCATGGTCGCTGATGCGGTCCGTGAGGTGACCGGGCGCGCCGTCGAGCTCGTCGAGATCACCACGTACGGGGACGTCTCCCGGGAGCAGCTCTCGCAGATCGGCGGTACCGGCGTGTTCGTCGCGGCGCTGCGCGAGGCGCTGCTGAGCGGTGAGGTGGACTTCGCGGTCCACTCGCTCAAGGACCTTCCCACCACGCAGCCGGAGGGCCTCGTCCTGGCCGCCGTACCGGAGCGCGAGGACCCGCGCGACGTACTGGTGGCCCGGGACGGGCTGACCTTCGAACAGCTTCCGACCGGTGCCCGCATAGGCACCGGTTCGGCGCGCCGCATGGCGCAGCTCAACTCGTACGCCCGGTCGCACGGCCTCGACATAGAGACCGTGCCGATCCGGGGCAACGTCGATACGCGTATCGGATTCGTACGGAGCGGAGAGCTGGACGCGGTGGTTCTCGCCGCCGCCGGGCTCAGCCGCCTCGGCCGGACCGGTGAAGTGACCGACTTCCTGCCGGTCGACACCGTCCTGCCTGCTCCCGGCCAGGGAGCACTGGCGATCGAGTGCGCTGCAACCAGCGCCGACCTCGCCGCAGCGCTCGCCGAGCTCGACGACCCGTACACCCGGGTCGCCGTGACCGCCGAGCGCGCCCTGCTCGCCGCCCTGGAGGCCGGCTGCTCCGCACCCGTGGGTGCGCTGGCCGACCTCCTGGCCGACGGTCAGACTGTCAACGAACTGCGCCTGCGCGGTGTCGTCGGTTCCACCGACGGCACTTCCCTGGTGCAGCTGTCCACCACCGGTCCCGTTCCCACGTCGCACGACGACGCGGTGGCCCTCGGTCGCGAGCTCGCGGCCGAGATGCTCGCCAAGGGTGCGGCCGGTCTTATGGGGGAGCGAGCACTTTGAGCCCCACCGGCCCCGTCGTATCCGACTTCCCTGTCCTGTCCTCAGGGCACGTCACCTTCCTCGGCGCCGGTCCCGGCGACCCGGGACTGCTGACTCTGCGCGCCGTGGAGGCGCTCGCGAGCGCGGACGTCCTTGTGGCCGAGCCCGACGTTCTCGACGTCGTCCGCTGCCATGCGCGGGCAGGGGTAAGCACGCCTGAGGTGACGGTTGTTGACGTGTCGTCAACAGCAGTCGGGGTACCCGTTCTCAGGGACGCCGCCAATCTTGTCATGGAGGCGGCCAAGGGTGGCAGGCGGGTGGTCCGTGCCGTCACGGGGGACCCCGGCCTGGACGGCAACACGGGCGCGGAGATGCTCGCCTGTGCTGCCGCGGGTGTGCCCTTCGAGGTCGTGCCCGGCATCGCGAACGCCGTCGGTGTGGCGGCGTACGCCGGTGTGCCGCTGCGTGACGCGCAGGGTGCCGATGTGCGCTTCGTCGACGCCCGTACCGCTTCGGACCGCTGTTGGACCGAGGTCGGCGCGAGCGACGCGACGGCTGTCGTGTCCACGTCGCTCGACTCGGTGGCCGCGGCCGCCGGCGAGCTGGTCTCGGCGGGCCGCAAGCCCGACACCCCGCTGACGGTGACGATCGCGGGAACGACGACGCGCCAGCGGACCTGGACGGCGACGCTCGGGACGATCGCCCAGGTCCTGAAGCAGGCCAAGGTCCTCCCGTCGCCGGACGGGCACCAGCCGGTCATAGCCGTGGTCGGGGAGCGCAGCTCCGCGGCGCAGCGTGACCAGCTGGCATGGTTCGAGTCCAAGCCGCTGTTCGGCTGGAAGGTGCTCGTGCCGCGTACGAGGGAGCAGGCCGCGTCGCTCTCCGACCAGCTGCGTTCCTACGGTGCGGTGCCGCACGAGGTTCCGACGATCGCCGTCGAGCCGCCCCGTACGCCCCAGCAGATGGAGCGTGCGGTCAAGGGGCTCGTCACCGGCCGGTACGAGTGGATCGCCTTCACCTCGGTGAACGCGGTCAAGGCCGTGCGGGAGAAGTTCGAGGAGTACGGGCTCGATGCCCGTGCCTTCGCCGGGATCAAGGTCGCGGCCGTCGGCGAGCAGACCGCGGCGGCGCTGGTCGACTTCGGTGTGAAGCCTGATCTCGTGCCGTCCGGCGAGCAGTCCGCGGCCGGTCTGCTGGAGGACTGGCCGCCGTACGACCCGGTCTTCGACCCGATCGACCGGGTGTTCCTGCCGCGCGCGGACATCGCCACGGAGACGCTGGTGGCCGGGCTCATCGAGCTCGGCTGGGAGGTCGACGACGTCACCGCGTACCGCACGGTCCGCGCCTCGCCGCCGCCGGCCGACACCCGTGAGGCGATCAAGGGCGGTGGCTTCGACGCGGTGCTCTTCACCTCGTCGTCGACGGTCCGCAACCTGGTCGGTATCGCGGGCAAGCCGCACAACGTGACGGTGATCGCGTGCATCGGTCCCGCCACGGCGAAGACGGCCGAGGAGCACGGCCTGCGGGTCGACGTCCTGTCCCCGGAGCCGTCGGTCCACAAGCTGGCCCAGGCGCTGGCGGACTTCGGCGCGCGGCGTCGGGACGCGGCCAAGGAGGCCGGTGACCCGGTGACCCGGCCGAGCGAGCGGCGTCCGGGTGCGAGACGCCGCCGGACGACCACCTGACGGTCGGAACGGATGCGCGGGGCCCGGCTGCTTCTTCCCGAAGCGGCCGGGCCCCGCTTTTTCCGGCCCGGGTGTCGGTAAATCGGTGATGTGTGCGGGTCTAGTCTCGAAGGATGACTGTGTACGGAAACTTCCCCGGCTCGCGGCCCCGGCGGCTGCGGACGACGCCCGTCATGCGGCGCATGGTCGCCGAGACCCGGCTCGACCCCGCGAACCTGATCCTTCCCGCGTTCGTGCGCGAGGGCGTCGACGCCCCGGTCGCGATCTCTGCCATGCCCGGCGTGCAGCAGCACACCCTGGACACCCTGCGGAAGGCCGCGGTCGACGCGGTCGCGGCCGGGGTCTCCGGGATCATGCTCTTCGGCGTCCCGCTGGACGAGAAGAAGGATGCCCGGGGCACGGCGGGCACCGACCCGGACGGGATCCTCCAGGTGGCCCTGCGGGCGGTGCGGGAAGAGGTGGGCGACGACCTCGTGGTCATGTCCGACCTGTGCCTGGACGAGTACACCGACCACGGTCACTGCGGGGTGCTGACCGAGGACGGCCGCGTCGACAACGACGCGACGCTGGAGCGGTACGCCGAGATGGCGCAGGTCCAGGCGGACGCGGGCGCCCATGTGGTGGGTCCCAGCGGCATGATGGACGGCCAGGTCGGGGTGATCCGCGACGCGCTGGACCAGACGGGGCACGAGGACGTGTCGATCCTGGCGTACACCGCGAAGTACTCCTCCGCGTTCTACGGCCCGTTCCGCGAGGCGGTGGGTTCCTCGCTGCAGGGCGACCGCAAGACGTACCAGCAGGACCCGGCGAACGTCCGCGAGTCGATGCGCGAGCTGGCGCTCGACCTGGAGGAGGGCGCCGACATGGTCATGGTGAAGCCTGCCGGGCCGTACCTGGACATCCTGGCGAAGGTCGCCGAGTCGGTGGACGTGCCGGTCGCGGCGTACCAGATCAGCGGTGAGTACGCGATGATCGAGGCCGCCGCGGAGAAGGGCTGGATCGACCGGGACGCGGCGATCCTGGAGAGCCTGACGGGGATCCGGCGCGCGGGCGCGCAGATGATCCTGACGTACTGGGCGACGGAGGTCGCACGGCGGCTCGGGCGCTGAGCCCTGGAGTTCTCGAGCGGGTCACGGCGGGGCCGTGGCCCGCTCTCCGTGTGCCGGCCGCGGTCCGCGCGGGTCCGGCAGCCGCGCCGACGGGCCCCGCCGACGTGCCGGGGCGCCCTCGGCGCCCTCGAAGCCGGAAGATCAATTGGGTTGAGGACGGCGCGGGTTGCCGAGAGGATCGTGCGCATGTTCGCACGCAGGAATCGCCGTCCCCCGTCCCCCGAGCTGGCCGAGGCCCGGGAGCACCTCGACAGAGGCGATGTCCCGGGCGCGCTGCGCGAGCTGCGGCGGGCTTCCTCGGTGCCGCTGGGGGAGGTCGCGGTCGTCGTCGGGCGAGCGGCGGCAGCGGCGGGGTTCGACGATCTGCGCAAGGCCGCCGCGGCTCTGGCCGCGCACCCCGACCGGGTGCGCCCGCTCTACGACTACGGCTACGCCTGCGTGGAGCGCGGTGTGTCCTTCCTGGCGATACCCGCCCTGGGTGAGGCGCTGCGCCTGTCACCGGGTTCCTCGGGCCTGCTGCGCGAGCTGGTCTCCGCGTACGAGGACGAGGGCAGGCACCGCGATGCCGTCGAGGCACTCCTCGCGCACGAGGACGGGCTCGCCGACTGGCCCGATCGCTACCTCCTGGTCTTCAACGCGGTCCTGGCCGGTGACCTGGAGCTGGCCCGCCGCCAGCGCGCGCGTCTCCCCGCCCCCGCCGAGGACACCTGGCTCGGGGCCCACGACCGGCAGAACCGGGTCCTGGACCGCGCGGCGGACACCGGGCCGGTGAGCCCGCTGGACCACTCGGATCTGCGCGGCTGGCAGTACGTCATGGGCGGAACCGTGCTGGGCACGCTGTCCCCGCACGGCTTCGACGCCGGGATGGCCGGCCGGTACGCCTGGGTCCAGGACACCCACGGCCGGTGTCTGCACGGACTGCTCCGGCTGAAGGCGGTGCTCGGCGCCGCCGGGGTACGGCCCGGCTCGGTGTCCCTGTTGCCGGACCGGGGGAGCCGGATCCTGGGTCTGGCCGCCGCCGAGGTGCTGGGCCTTCCGGCGGTGCCCTTCGAGGCCGGCCGGGAGGACACCGTCGTCATCGCCTACGACCTCGACGACACCGCCCGCGCGGACGGGGGGCCGGAGGCGCTCGGGGAGCTCTTCCACCGGGCGCCGGGGCAGGTCCTGCACGAGCATGCGAGCTGCTGGACCGACCCGCCGGCCGTCGCCGCCGACAGTGTCACGCTGCTCCACCAGTCGGTCGTGCCCCCGTGGGGCGAGACCCTCGGGCAGGGTGCCGACGGCGGCATGGAGCGCGGGGCGGCCGACGGGCGGCCGGAGGCGGAGATCGCCGCGGACATCACGGGCGCCGACCCGGTGCCGGACACGGGGGACGACCAGACACCAGCCGATCCCATCGACGCGCTCACGGACTTCGCCTCGGCGGTACGCGGCACCTGGCTCCGGGGTGACCGGGCCCGGCTGCGGTCCTCGGGGCCGGTGGCGAGCTCACGGTTCCTGTGAGCGCACGGTTCCTCGTCCTCTGAGCCCCCGGCTCCTCAGCGTTCATGGGTCCTTCTCCGAGGGTGGCGGGTCTCCGGGTTCCCCTGCCACCGGATGAGCGGTACGCCTCGGCCGGCACGCCTGACGGGCGTCCACGGAGCGCGGCTCGCACCGGGAGGGAGGGCGGCGTTGCCGGACTCCCCCTCCAGGGTCCCCTTGTCCGTGGACGGCGGCCCCGAAGCCCGATGCCCGAAGCCCGGGGCTCGGGTGCCGGGGGTCGAGCTCCGGGAAGGGCGGGATCACTCTTCCGGGTGGTGCTGGGAACCGTCTGGCCCGACGCTCGGGATCCGGGATTCGGACTTCGGGACACGGGCTCCGGGATTCGAGCGCCTTCTTTCAACCGGTAGGGAAAAGAAGGGTTGGGGGAAACCACCCCAACCTCCCGGCCCCGTCACGGCCAGCAAGTATGACTAATAGTGGCCGACTTGCGGCGGAGAGTGGCGGCTGTTTACGGTGCGGGAAACGAACGACCCCGACACGGCGCTAGCAACACCGGGCCGGGGTCTCACCCCAAGATCGGAACGGAAGGCGATCTCGTGGCTATCCAGCACCCTAGCCCCGCCCTGCGCGCACCCGCATCCTCGCGCCCGTACCCGATGGCCCACCCCGGTTACGGCAAGCGATCCGCCCCGGACCAACAGCCGCGCAGCGGTCACGACTTCATGCTGCTGCCCCTGCGCGAGCGCAGCATCGCCGGGTTCATCGACCACCTGCCCGACGGTGCGGCCATGGACGTCAAGGGCCTGGCCCGACAACTGCCGCTCTACGGGCAGCAGGCGGTCGGCTCCGCCCTCAAGGCGCTGTCCGTCGCAGGGCACTTGCGCCGGGTGCGGTGCCTGGTGAGCGGTGCCGGCGGCCAAGTGCGCTGGGTCTTCCGCACGTTCTGGTCCCGTACCGCCCGCGACAACGAGTGGTGGGCGCACCTCGTCGGTGCCGAACGCGAGCAGTCGGCGATCGCCGGGCCCGTGGGCGTCGAGCCTTCGGTGGTCGAGCCTTCGGCCGTCGAGCCCGTGGTCGTCCGGCCCGTGACGCCGGTCGTACCCCGGCAGCGGGCGCAGGAACCGGCCCCGCCCGCGTCGGACGGCCGCTCGCCCGCATACGCGGCCCTGGCGCGACTCGGGCGTGTCGATGCCCGGCTGGCACTGTCCGCCGCCGACTGCGCGGTCCTCGAGCCCCTGGCCGCCGAGTGGTTCGCGCGGGGCGTGGACGCCGACTACCTCGTGCGGGCCCTCGCCGCGGGGCTGCCCGCCCAGGTCGACTCGCCGGTCGGGTTCGTCCGTCGCCGTCTCACGGACAAGATCCCGCCCCACCCGCCCGCCGTACCGCAGCCGCCCGCTGCCGGTGCGCCGGTCCGGCTGGTGATGATGGAATGCACCAAGTGCGGTGCGCCCGGTCGCGCCGAGGCGCTTCCGGACGGCTTGTGCCGTCCCTGCCGACTGCCCGGAGACGAGGAACCTCTCGCCGACCTGCCTGCCGAACGGGACGTGCGCACGTACGTCGCAGGGCTTCGCGACCTGCTCAAAGCACCCTGATCTGCCGGGTCTGATCTGCCGGGTCAGGGCCAGTCGACGAGACCCATGAAGGCGATGAAGGCGCACAGGACCGCAGCGGGCGCGGCCCAGGCGAGCAGCAGGCGTGTCGGCTCCCGCCGTTGCCGCCACGGCAGGACCCAGCTCGCCAGCAGCACGGCCAGCGAGACCAGCAGACTGACGCAGAGGACGCCCCAGCCCACTGCGAACGAGTCGGTGAAGCGGTCGGCGGCCGCGCCGTTGCAGGAGTCGCAGGCCATGGGGGAGAGCGCACCGTAGAACAGGGCCGCGCCCGCTGCGGGCAGGGTGACGAGCGTCGAGAGCAGGGGTGCGACCCAGGCGTACGGGCTACGGGGATCGAGCAGGTCATCGGGCATGCGTACGAGTCAACAGGGGCGGCCGACCGGACACATGAGTGCTCCTACTCAGTCCCACCAGAACGACCGCCGTGCCCGCGGCCGGGGCGGGCGCCAGGCCGGGGCATGACCGTGAGGCAGGGGACAGGTAAGCGGGCACTATGCCCGGTTTGCCTGTCCCCTGCCTCACACCGACCGGCGGGGTGGGGTGGGGGCGGGGTGGGGCGTGGGTTAGTACGTGAGGGCTTCGGTCATGGTGGCCTGCCAGTAGGTGACCTTCAGGGTGCTGTCGACGTAGACCGGCTTGGCGAGCGGGACGTTCGACGACGGGCCGGTGGAGCCGGAGCCCTGGCGGTTCTGGAAGCTGACCGTCAGGTCCTTGGTGGAGTAGCCGCCCTCGCCGCTGCCGTCGGCGGAGGAGGTCATGACACCGGCGTACGCGGACTGGCCCGGGCTGAGGGTGACGACGGCCTGCGGCTTGCTCTCCTCGTAGACCGGCGGGACGGCCTGCGCCTCGCCGAAGGCGAGGAACGGGTGGTAGTAGGCGTTGCAGGCCTTCGAACCGGTGTTGGTCACGGTGAGCAGCATGTGGTTGATGGGGCGGGTCACGGCCGTGATCGTCACCTTGGTGTTCCCGCCGTCGCAGGCGCGGGTGACGGGGCCGCTGTCGGCGCCGGTGTCCTTGGCGGTGCCCTTCGGCTTCTGCGCGGCGGGTTCGGCGTGGGTGGAACCGGAACTCGAAACGGAGTCGGAGCCGGAGGCCGAACCGGAGTCCGCGTCGGAACCGGTGGAGTCCTTCTGCTGGTCCGCGGGTGCCTTCGGGCTGTCCGACGGCTGCTCCGAAGGGGCGGACGGTGCCGGGGCGCTGTCCGCCGCCGCCTGGTCGTCCCCCTGGCAGGCGGTCAGCGTGAGCGCGGCCAGCAGGGCAGCGGTGCCGAGGACGGAGGTGCGGGCGGTGCGGCGGAAGTGGCGGTTACGCATGAGGTGGTTCTCCCCGTTGGATGGTCGTTCGGAAGGTCGTTCGGACGGTCTGCGGACAGGTGGTCCGCGGAAGGTCTGTCGTGTCCGGGGCGCCGCTTTGGCGGGCCGGACGGTGCTGGATGTACTGGACAATGACGAGCGGTCAGAGGTGCCACAGGAGGGCGATGACGGTTGCTGCGGAGGCGATCAGCACTCCTGCGGCGACCGCATCCGTGAGGCTCAGTTCGAAGCGGGTACGCACTGCGTCTCCCGGTGTGGACGAAGGCTGTGTTCAGCGGTGTGCCCACATCCTGTGCGGCGCCGGATTCCGGAGGCAACGGCTGCCGGCCGGGACGGGACGCCGGAACGCTGAAATGCCATCTGACCTGCGGAAACGAGACCATCCTGGAACGCGCTTCCGGGACGGAGCAGAGGGAGGAACGGTCGGGGTGGGTACGGAGATCCAGGACTTCGCGGCTGAGCTGAGTGGGCTCAAGGAACGGTCCGGGCTGAGCTACGGAGCGCTCGCCCGGAAGCTGCACATGAGCACGTCGACGGTGCACCGGTACTGCAACGGCGACGCTGTTCCGCAGGACTACGCGCCGGTCGAACGCTTCGCGCGGGTGTGCCGGGCGTCGGGGGACGAGCTGGTCGGCCTGCACCGGAAGTGGATCCTGGCCGACGAGGCGAAGCGGCGGGGGGCGCGGAAGTCGGAGTCGGCGGCCGTCGCTGTGGAGCCGGGGGACAGGCCATCGGGGAGCGCCGCACCAGGGCCGGGACCGGAAGCAGAACCGGAAGTAGAAGCGGAAACGGAAGCGGAACCGCTCGTGGGGTCGGATTCCGCGTCGGCGGCGGGAATCGGGGCCGGGGACGTCACGCCGCCCGGGGAGCAGCGCCCCGCGGCCGGTGGGTCTGTGGCGGACCGGCCCGTCACCGCGCCTCGACGGCCCTCCCGCCGGGTGCGCGTCCTGCTCGCCGCGGTGGCCGTCGTCGCGCTCACCGTGCCCGCCGCCCTGGTGTTCCGTGGACTCGCGGAGGACGACGGGGCGGGTGGCGGGCGTACCGACGTGGCCACCGGGGCGGCCCCGGTCGTGCCGAGTGCGAGCGCGAGCAGCAGCACCCGCGGCCCGTCCGCGACGCCGAGCCGGTCGGCTTCCCCGTCGGCCGGCGGCAGCGCCACCGCCACACCCTCCCCTCCGGCCGCGGCACCGGCGCGGCAGGGCGGGGCGGAGGACGACAAGGGCGTCCCCGTGAGCGCCGTCATCAGCTCGTACAACTGGGAGGCGCCGTGCGGGCAGCACTACCTGCTCGGCCGTGAGCCCGGGACCGTACCGCCGCCGCCGACCGATCCCCAGGGCAGCCGCGGTTGGGCGAAGGCGCTCGGCGGTGTGGACGGGGGCGACATGATGCTCGAACTCACCCTCCAGGGGGCGTCGTCGCAGGCCGTGGTGCTCAAGGGGCTGCACGTGCGGGTCGTGTCGCGCGAACCGGCGCTCGCCTGGGCCGCGTACTCGATGGGGGAGGGCTGCGGAAGTGGTATCACCCCGCAGTCCTTCGACATCGACCTGGACGACGGTCAACCCCACACGCAGCCGGTCGCGGGGGCGGACGGCGGGGTCGTCGTCCCGGCGAAGGACTTCCCGTACCGGGTGAGCTCCACCGACGTGGAGGTGTTCAACCTCGATGCTCATGTGGAGGGGCACGACGTGACCTGGTACCTGGAGCTGGAGTGGAGCAGCGGCGACCGGAGCGGGACCCTGCGCATCGACGACAACGGCAAGCCGTTCCGTACGAGCAGCATCACGGGGCGGCCGGAGTACCTCTACTGGGTGGACAGGGCCGAGTGGGTGGAAGCCGAGTACTGACGCGGCGGGGGAGTACAGTCGCCGGGTTCCCAACCCTTCGATCAGGTCAGGTGACCCATGCCCACAGAGACGGACGACAGACCGGACACCGGTTACCCCGAGCGCATCCTGCGGCTGCGGCGGCGGCTTGAACGGCTGATCGGCATCGCCGCCACCGAGGGCAACGCGCTCGTGCCCCTTCGCAACGGGGACGCGATCTTCGCCGCGATGCTGGGTGCGATACGTGATGCCGAGCACACCGTGGACATGATGACCTTCGTCTACTGGCGCGGTGACATAGCCCGCGACTTTGCTGAGGCGCTGTCGGAGCGGGCCCGCGCCGGCGTGCGGGTGCGGCTGCTCCTGGACGGCTTCGGCAGCCGGCTGATCGAGAAGGACCAGCTGGCGATGATGGAGGAGGCCGGGGTGGCGGTGGCGTGGTTCCGCAAGCCCCTGTACCTGTCGCCGCTCAAGCAGAACCACCGCTGTCACCGCAAGGTTCTCGTGACCGACGAGGAGACGGCGTTCACCGGCGGCGTCGGTATCGCGGAGGAGTGGTGCGGCGACGCCCGTGACGAGCGTGAGTGGCGGGACACCCACGTGCAGCTGCGCGGTCCGGCGGTGGACGGTCTCGCCGCCGCGTTCGCCCAGAACTGGGCGGAGTGCCACGACGAGCTGTTCACCGACCGCGACCGGTTCGTCGACCTCCAGCCGGAGGGCGACGCGATCGTCCAGGTGGTGCGGGGTTCGGCCAGCTTCGGCTGGCAGGACATGCAGACCCTGCTCCGGGTGGTGCTGGAGTCCGCCGAGGAGCGGGTGCGGCTCACCACGGCGTACTTCGCACCCGACACGTACTTCATCGAGCTGCTCTGCGCCACGGCTGCGCGGGGCGTCTCCGTGGAGATCCTGCTGCCCGGACCGCACACGGACAAGCGGGTCTGCCAGCTGGCGGGACAGCACCACTACGAGGAACTCATCGCCTGCGGCGTGAAGATCTACCAGTACCAGCCGACGATGATGCACACCAAGGCGCTGACCGTGGACCGGGTCGCGTCCCTGATCGGCTCCACGAACTTCAACAGGCGCTCGCTGGACCACGACGAGGAAGTGATGCTCGCGGTGCTGGACCAGGACTTCACCGCCGTCCTGGACGGTCACTTCGAGGATGACGTGACGAAGAGCGTCCTGATCGAGGAAGGCCGGTGGAAGCGCCGCTCCCCGGTGCAGCGGGTCCGCGAGGCCGCGGTCCTGCCCATCCGCCGCTGGCTGTGACGGATACGTCCGGGCGCCGGGGGTGTGACAGTGCGGACCGGGGGCACACGGCCCTTCACCAGCCGTCCGTCAGGTGAAGGGAGTGCGCCATGACCGAGTCCGTCCAGGCACCGCCGGAAGCGTCTGCGGTGATCACGGAACCCGTACCCGATCTGCAGCTCCAGCTGCTGATCCAGCTGCTGGACAGAGAGCTGCGGTCGAGCCTGCCGATCACCCTCACCCTCACCGGCGGTGTGCTCCACGGGGACGTGATCGGTCACGAGGCGTGGAAGTCCGACTGGGCGCGGAGTCTGCGCCAGGTCGAGGGCGAGGGCGCGAACCTGATCGCGGAGTTCCCCGAGACGGTGGACCAGGGGATCAGGGAGCTGGTCGCGGGTGAGGGCGTGGCACAGCTGCCGCGCTGGATCCATCTGAGGGACGTCACCCTCGTCCTCGGTGGTGCCGCCGCCCTGCACCTGCCCCTGTGGCGCGGCCGGCTGGCCGACGTGTCGGGATGGGCGCTGGGACGGCCCCAGTGACCCGGGGCGGTGGCGCGCAGGAACAGCAGTCCTCCCGGGAGGGTGGCGCGTAGGAAGGCCAGGGCTCCTCGCGGCGGGCCGTGACGACAGCGGCCCCGCCGGGACGACGGTGGCGCGCAGCAACAGCAGAGGCCCGGTACCCCTGGGGTGATTCCAGGGGTACCGGGCCTGTCGTCTGCCGGGGTGCCCGGGGTGCGGTCAGAGGCGCTCGGGCGTCCGGATGCCGAGGAGTGCCATGCCCCGGTGCAGGGTGCGGGCGGTGAGCTCGACGAGGAACAGCCGGTTCTCGACGACCTCCGCCGGATTCTCGTCGCTGAGCACCTGGCACTGGTCGTAGAACGTGGTGAGGTGCGAGGCGAGCTGGTAGAGGTACGCGGCCAGCTTGTGCGGCTCGTACGCCGTCGCCACCTCGGCCAGGACCTCGCCGAACTGGTCCAGGTGCAGGCCCAGCGCTCGCTCGGCGGGGGCCAGCTCCAGCTCCGGGTGCGCGGCCGGCTCGGCGTCCCCCGCCTTGCGCAGGATGGAGCGGATCCGGGCGTACGCGTACTGGAGGTACACCGACGTGTCGCCGTGCAGCGACACCATCTGGTCCAGGTCGAACTTGTAGTCCCGCACCGCCGAGGTCGACAGGTCCGCGTACTTCACGGCGCCGACACCGACGTACCGGCCGTTCTCGACGATCTCGTCCTCGGACAGGCCGACCTTCCCGGCCTTCTCCCGGACGACCGCGGTGGCCCGCTCGACTGCCTCGTCCAGCAGGTCCTCCAGCCGGACGGTGGTGCCCTCACGGGTCTTGAACGGCTTGCCGTCCTTGCCCAGGACGGTGCCGAAGGCCAGCTGGTGCGCCTTGACGTCCTCGTTCAGCCAGCCTGCGCGGCGGGCCGTCTCGAAGACCATCTTGAAGTGCAGGGACTGCCGGACGTCGACCACGTAGACGAGGGAGTCGGCCTTGAGGTCCCGCACCCGGTCGCGGATCGCGGAGAGGTCCGTCGCCGCGTAGCCGTAGCCGCCGTTCGTCTTCTTGACGATCAGCGGGACCGGGTTGCCGTCGGGCCCCTTCACGTCGTCGAAGAACACGCACAGCGCACCCTCGGAGCGGACGGCGACGCCCGTCTCCTCCAGGATCCGGCAGGTCTCCTCCAGCATGTCGTTGTAGCCGGACTCGCCGACGATGTCGGCGTCACGGACCTCCATGTCGAGCTTGTCGAACACCGAGAAGAAGTAGACCTTCGACTCGTCGACGAAGCCCTGCCAGAGTGCCAGCGTCTCCGGGTCACCGGCCTGGAGGGCGACCACCCGGTCCCGGGCGCGGGTCTTGAACTCCTCGTCGGAGTCGAAGAGCACCCGCGATGCCTTGTAGACGCGGTTGAGGGAGGACATCGCGGCCTCGCCGTCCGCCGCCCCGCTCTCCTGGTGGCCCAGCTCGCCCGGGTGCTCGATGAGGTACTGGATGAGCATGCCGAACTGCGTGCCCCAGTCACCGATGTGGTGACGCCGGATGACGTTCTCGCCGGTGAACTCGAGGATCTGCACCATGGCGTCGCCGATGACCGCCGACCGCAGGTGGCCGACGTGCATCTCCTTCGCCACGTTCGGCTGGGCGTAGTCGATGACCGTCGTGCCCGCGGCGGTGTTCACCGGGACGCCGAGGCGGTCGCCGTCCGCGGCGCGTGCGGCGAGGGTCTCGGTGATCGCCCGGTCGGTGAGCGTCACGTTCAGGAAGCCGGGGCCGGAGACCTCGATGTCCTTGATCAGGTCACCCGTCGGGAGGGCGGCCGTGACCTTGGACGCCAGCTCGCGCGGATTGCCCTTGAGCTTCTTGGCGAGCGCGAGGATCCCGTTGGCCTGGAAGTCGGCCCGGTCGCTTCGGCGCAGCAGCGGGTCCGCGGTGCCGGCATCCGGCAGAGCTGCCGTCAGGGCGTCCGCCAGCTGCTGCTGGAGCGTGGAAGCGAGGGAAGGGACCGAAGCCATGAGCCGGCTGCCGTTTCCGTAGGAGACAAGGGATCACCCGAGTATCCCACGCGCCGCAAAGCCGTTTTCGCGCTGCGGTCGGTACCTGGGAGAATGGATCCCGCCCCTATGAGTCCTACACGAGAGAAGGACGTGCCGACCGTGGCTTCGAGTCAGAGCAGCACCGAGACCGACTGGGTCTCCCGCTTCGCGGACGATGTCATCGCCGAATCGGAGCGACGTGCGCCTGGCAAACCGGTCGTCGTCGCGTCCGGCCTTTCCCCGTCGGGCCCGATCCACCTGGGCAACCTCCGCGAGGTCATGACCCCGCACCTCGTCGCCGACGAGATCCGCCGCCGCGGGTACACCGTGCGCCACCTGATCTCCTGGGACGACTACGACCGCTACCGCAAGGTCCCGAACGGGGTCGCGGGCGTCGACGAGTCGTGGGCCGAGCACATCGGCAAGCCGCTGACGTCGGTGCCCGCCCCGGCCGGGTCCGCGTACCCGAACTGGGCCGAGCACTTCAAGGCGGCGATGACGCAGGCGCTGGACGAGCTCGGCGTGGAGTACGACGGGATCAGCCAGACCGAGCAGTACCTGGCGGGTACGTACCGCGAGCAGATCCTGCACGCCATGAGGCACCGCGGCGACATCGACGCCGTCCTCGACCGCTACCGCACCAAGAAGGACGGGGCGGCCGGCGCCAAGGGCGGGAAGAAGCCGCAGCAGAAGAAGGTCGACGAGGCCGAGCTGGAGGCCGCGGAGGGTTCCGGTGCCGCCGACGAGGACGACGGCGGCAGCGGCTCCGCGGGCTACTTCCCGTACAAGCCCTACTGCGGCAACTGCGAGAAGGACCTCACGGTCGTCACGTCCTACGACGACGACTCGACCGAGCTGAACTACACCTGCTCGGCCTGCGGTTTCGCCGAGACGGTCCGCCTCAAGGAGTTCAACCGGGGCAAGCTCGTCTGGAAGGTCGACTGGCCGATGCGCTGGGCCTACGAGGGCGTGATCTTCGAGCCCAGCGGCGTGGACCACTCCTCGCCCGGCTCCTCGTTCGTCGTCGGCGGCCAGATCGTGCGTGAGATCTTCGACGGAGTCCAGCCGATCGGGCCGATGTACGCGTTCGTCGGGATCTCCGGCATGGCGAAGATGTCCTCCAGCAAGGGCGGTGTGCCGACCCCGGCCGACGCCCTCAAGATCATGGAGGCGCCGCTGCTGCGCTGGCTGTACGCGCGCCGCAAGCCCAACCAGTCCTTCAAGATCGCCTTCGACCAGGAGATCCAGCGGCTGTACGACGAGTGGGACTCGCTGGCCCGCAAGGTCGCCGACGGCTCGGTGCTGCCCGCCGACGCCGCCGCCTACACGCGGGCCGTCGGCACGGCCGCCGGTGAGCTGCCGAGCACCCCGCGCCCGTTGCCGTACCGCACGCTCGCGTCGGTGGCCGACATCACGGCGGGCGCCGAGGCCCAGACGTTGCGCATCCTCAGCGAGCTCGACCCGGACAACCCGCTGACCTCGCTCGACGAGGCCCGGCCTCGGCTGGACCGCGCGGAGAACTGGATCACCACCCAGGTCCCGGCCGAGGCACGCACCGTCGTCCGCGACGAGCCGGACAAGGAACTGCTCGGCTCCCTGGACGAGCAGGGGCGCGAGTCGTTGCGGCTGCTGCTGGAAGGGCTCGACTCGCACTGGTCGCTGGACGGGCTGACCACGCTCGTCTACGGCGTGCCGAAGGTGATGGAGGGTCTGGAGCCGGACGCCAAGCCGACGCCGGAGCTGAAGGCGGCCCAGCGGTCCTTCTTCGCGCTGCTCTACCGGCTGCTGGTGAGCCGGGACACCGGGCCGCGGCTGCCCACGCTGCTGCTGGCCGTGGGCGCGGACCGGGTGCGGACGCTCCTCGGCGCGTAGTCGCGCGGTCGTACGGAACCGGGCGGGCCGTTCGACGGCCCGCCCGGTTCCTCGTTCTCCGTGCCAGGGGTCAAGCGATGTGGTTCAGGCGATGTGGTCGGCGGACATCTCGTTGTCGAAGCGCTGCCTGAACCCCGGCAGCAGACCCCGCAGGATCGGGGCGCTGCGGGGGTGGCGGACGTTGTGGACGTCGCTCAGGTGGATGTCGAGCACCGCCGCGTTGGGGTAGTTCTGGTGCTCCTGCGTGTACTCGGCGAACACCTTGTACGCGATCTCGCCGAACTGGGCCTCTGCGGCGGCCCACTCGGCCTCCCGCTGCGCGTCGCGAGGCTGCTGCGGGTCGTGTTCCTGCGGCTCCCGGGGTTCCCGCACGTCCTGCTGTTCCGGCTGCTGTTCCTGCTTGACCAGCGGGTCCTGCTGCTCCAGGTGCGGGGCGGGCTGCGGTTCGCCGTTGCGCGGGTGCGGGAACGTGCCGATCGTGCCCACGTTGCCGAGGGGGCGGGTCCGGCCGCCGGGGCCCGAGGGGATCATCACGGGAGTGGGCTCCAGGCCCTCCACGTACGTCGGGTTGTACGCGCTCTCGTACGCGTCCTCCGGCACCTGGGGTGCGGCGAACCAGGGGCTGTCGTGGGAGCCGGGGCCCTCCTGGGGCCGGTCGTCCTCGCCGGCCGGCCGGTGCTGCCGAGGCGCCTGGTCCTGTGCCGGCTGTTCCTGGTGCTGCGGGGGTCCCGCGGGGTTCTGCTGCTCGGGCTGGGGGGCGTACGGGAGCTGGGGCTGCTGCGGCTCGCCCTCGACGGCCGCCGGGGCGGGAGGCAGCAGGGCCGGCTCGATGCCGGCGGCGGCGAGGCCGGCCGGGGCGGTCTCGGCGAGCGGCACGCCGTACTTC
>BMWJ01000026.1 GCA_014651175.1 Streptomyces clavifer
CCTCACACCAACTACATTGGCACAAGCCGCATAACCCGTGTTCAGGATTCGGGGTCAAGGCCCCTCCCGGGCAGTCCTCGACTCCGCACACGTGAGGGCTAAAAAAGGGGCGAACTCACAGGTCCGAGCCCCGTGGACCGAGGTAAGCCGGGTTCCAAGATGCACGTCCTGTCGGACGCGAACGGACTGCCTCTCCTCGTCGGCCTCTCCGCGGCGAACACCCACGACAGCCTGGCGCTGAAGCCGATGGTCGAGGGTCACCAAACGAGACACGACCCCCACCGCGGCCGGTACTTCAAGCCGCAGCGCTTGCACGCCGACAAAGCCTACGACGTTCCCCACCTGCGGAAATGGCTCTGGGGCAAGCACATCGGCGTGCGCATCGCCCGCAAGGGAGTCGAGTCCAGCGAACGGTTAGGACGCCGCAGATGGGTCATCGAGCGGACCATGTCCTGGCTGACCGGCTACCGCCGACTGAACCACCGATATGAACGTCATCCCCGCAACTACCTGGCCTTTCTCGGCCTCGCCGCCGCCCTCTGCTGCTATAAACGACTCGCTCGACTCACCACATAGGACACGGTCTAAGCAGACCTCACCCTCGACGGCACCCGCGTGCCGGCGCACCCTGGCGTGCGACATAATCAAGCAAGCCACGAAAGCCCCACCTCGAGACATGAACGGTCACTTGAACCTAACAACCACCCGTGGTGTACCGGTGAGGCAGAGTGACATCTACAAATCCTTGTTCTAAAGGCAGACTTCCTTGGTGTAGCAGTAGAACGAAACGTCCTCGGGGGCGCTGTCCATGATGCGCAGCCACGCTTTCAGGTAGGCCCGGCTATGGAAGTCGCCGGCGTCGTGCAGCCTGACGAAACGGCCCCGGTACCTGCGGTGCTGGAGCTCCTCGCTCATCATCTCCTCGAAGCGCGGAAGTGCGTCGTCCACCGTCAGCAGCAGGTCGCCCATGTGCGCGGCACGCACGTTGCTGAACCGGTAGGTGCCCTGGCGGGCGAAACAGAGCTGGGCGCAGATCCCAGCGCTGGGGCACACGTTCATCGACGTGCCCGACGGGAGGGTGACCACCCATGCCGGGAGCGTCCACGTGAAAATGCCGTGTCGGCGTAGATCACTGTTGCCCTGTCGCACAAGCCATGTCTGGGCCACGGGAAACATCCCTTCGGCGGGGAGTGCGTTCGGGAAGCCGGCTCCGTCTCGCGCACGGCTGTGCTGGCGCAGCTCTGCGCTGGGCGTGCTGGTGCTGGGCCGCGCGGCTACCGGGCTGAATGCGGGCGCTGCGGCGGCCCTGGGCGAGTGGAGCGCGGGGAACTGGCAGGAAGGCGGCGGCCGGCCGGGGATGCCGCCGGGCGGCCGCCGCCCTCCGCGGGGTCAGCTGTCCGACGGGTTCCCGTGCTGCTCCTCATCGAGGAGTGCGCGCAGTACCCGTTCTGCCTGCGTGGCGGTGAGGCCGGAGAGCTCGATTTTCACGTACGCGCCGCTGGAGCTGTCCGCGTCGACCTCTACGGATGCCCTCGGTGTGGTCATCCATTGCCGCTCGGTGCCCCGGGCTGTTCCGGTCCACCCCATGTGCAGTTTCCGCTTGTCCCAGGTGGAACCATGGGTCGCGCGGGTCACCGACGTTGTCCGGAGCGCGGTGGCCAGACAGTCGGCGGCCGCGGTGCGCTGGGCTTCCTCCGCGCACAGCTTGTCCACCCTGGCCTGCCACTGCACGAGCGAGGCGGCGAGTGTGGGCAGCAGGCGCCGGCTCATGTCGGCCGCGATCTGCCTGGCGCTCTTGGTCGCTGCCATCGTGATGTGACCGAAGTCGATGCCCGTGTCTTTCACGAGGATGCCGACGGGCGGAGTGGGCTCCTGGCCGGAGGCCTGGACACGCACGGCCCGCGGGCTGGCGTACTGGTCGACGTACAGGCGGACCTGGCGGCCGTCCTCGTGCGTCAGGAAGGCGCTGGCGTGCGGGTGTTCGGGGTGGGGCTCGCTCTTCCACCCGGCGCCGAGACAGGTGGCGACGGCAGGGGCGAGCGTACGGATGTCGGGCAGGGCGGTGCTGACCATCGTGGCCTCACATTCGTGAGCGGCCCGGTCCGGCGTCCGGGGCCTGGGGGTGGCGGGGGTTTGTGCTCGGCGGGGGGTGTGGCGGGGCGGCCCGGCCGTCTTCCGCGGCCGGCCGGGCCGTCTTCCGCGGCCGGCCGGGCCGCCTGCCGCGCTGGGCGGGCTGGCTGGCTGTCAGCGCGCTGCCGGGTGCGTTTCCTCGGCGGCGGTGTCTCGGCCGGCGGGCGCGTCGACCTGGGAGGCGGGTCCGCCGACGTCCAGTCCGAGGGCTTCGAAGTGCTCGGCGACGGCCTGCGTCAGGTTTCCGCCGTTTACTGCGCCTTCGGGGTCGGTGCCGCGTAGTGAGCACCACACGCGGAACAGAGAGGCGAGCGCGGTGCCGCTGGTCGTAGTGGGGTCGAACGTGAGCATGGGCAGAGTCCTTCCGGGGGAGGGGGCCGCGCCCCGGTGCGGGGCGCGGCGGGGGAAGGTGCCTGGGGTGTCAGTCGCTGGTCTGCGGGGCGGCGGTGCGCTGCGCGGGGTTGCCTCGCGCCTCTTCGGCGGACATGCGGCCCGCCACGCGGTCGTAGGGAAGGCGGTCGTTCCAGCTGTAGGCGCGGTTCTCGTCGCTGACGACCGGCTTGATGTCGGGGCCGCCGGGCACGGTCAGCGTCTTCGCGTTGACCCGCAGGACCTCGTACCAACGGCTGCCGCACCGCACGAAGTCGCCCTTGGTGAAGTCGGCCTTGCCCCACACCTTGAAACCGTCGGCCTCGGCCTGGGCGACGAGCGTGCGCCAGTAGGTGAGCTCCTCCGCGATCTCCTCCTCTCTGCGCCCGAGCTCCGCCACCATGTCGGGGGTCAGCTCCAGGGGGAACCCATGGGCGGACTGGCCTGCCTGCCGCCGGTGCACCCGGCGCAAGTCGGCCTCCAGTTTCGCGATACGGCGCAGCGTGACGGCGGGGTTGTTGCGGTGGCGCTGGGTGTTCTCCCCGCCGCTTCGGAGCGGCCCGCGAGATAGGCGGCGCGCTGGCCCTCGGCGATCGCCTTGCCGTACATGCGCTGCGTGCGGTCACGGAAGTTGCGGTCCCGGCTGTACGAGTGGTGGTCCGGCATCATCGGCTGCCCGAACGGGATGGAGTCCATGCGGCGCCTCGCCTCGGCCCGCAGCTTGTCGCTGCTGCCCTGCGCCCGGCCGGCCCGCTCCTCGTACCGGCCCGCGCGGTCCTCTGCGCGCTCGGCCTTCTCCGCCTCGGCCTCGGCAAAGGAACGCCGGGTGTCCTCGTCGATGGTGACGGTCACCTCGAATCCGGCCTCGCGCAGCGCTTCCGCCGCCGGGTTGATCTTCCAGGTCTGGGCTGCCCGGTCGCGGGAGCCGATGATGCCGATCCGGCCAATGGAACGGAAGTAGCGGAATCCGCGGTGACGGATGATGTCGTAGACACCGTCACCCTTCTCGCTTCCCTCAATGAGCGTGCCCTCGGCGCGGGTGTGACGGATGGTGATCACGAATGGACCTCCGGGAATCGCTGGTGTGGTCTGGGCGCCGTCCGGGGGGCCAACCCCTTCCGACTGAGATAACTCTACCGTGATTATGGGCTTCGGTGGGGTGTCTGTGCAGGTGGGAGACTGTTTCAGCCGGCGTTCCCGGTCGTGTCCGAAGTGCACGTCAGCCGTGCGAGATGGGTGCAGAGTTCAGCGGCCGCGCTGCCGGTGAGGCCGGTCACGGACAGCTCTGCCGTGTCACCGGACGGGCCGACTGTGGCCCGGACACTGACCCCCGGGCCGAGCCGCGACACCTTCGTCGTGCTCTGCGCGTCCTGCGTCTCCGTCCAGGTGTGTCCGACCTGAATCGGGGCCAGGGCTGCGGCAATGCGGGCTGCCACCGCGCTCCGGCGGCGCTGCTCCGCCTCGGCCGCCGCGGCGAGCCTCCGCCACTGGGCGAACACCTCGTCTTGCCGGGCCAGCAGACGGCGCCGAATGTGCCCGCTCACGTACTCCGCGTTCGTCGCGACCATGGTGATCTGCGGTGCGGGCGGCCCGTACCGAGGAGGCGGACCGTAGGGCCACGCGCCCCGGGCCGTGATGCTCCGCCCGTCCAGGATGAGGACCAGCTGCAGCCCGTCATCCCTGACCAACCGGGCGGCCGCGGCCCAGCCGGACTCCGGCTCGCTGCGCCACCCGCCCTCCATGCTGCTCATCAGTTCGGCGACTTGGTCGGCCAGGCGGACGAAGTCGGGCTGCTGCACGGTGCCTCCTGTGCGGGGAAGGCTGTCGGGGCGCAGCACGCGCCCGGACAGCGGCTGAATGAGTCGCCCCGTGGGCCCGGCCCGCCGGGCTCACGGCTCTTGCGTCGGCCAACCGCGACAGTCCGCGGTTGGGGGGTCGTGCGGTGTGGTCCGGGGGCCGCGCGGGGGGTCGACCCCGCGCGGCCTGCTCGGCCAGCGGCCCGGCTGCGTGGTCGCGGCCGGCCGGGCGGTCAGAAGTGGGTGATGCGGTACTCGTAGGCGGGCGGCAGGCAGTTGTCGGACAGGCGCCCTCCGCCAACGGTGTTGGAAGTGCAGTCGGGATGGCACTTTTCCATGGGCTCGTACTGGTAGGTGCCGCAGTCGCAGGTACAGGCGCGGCATTCGCAGTGCGAACCGTGGTCGTGGGGCATGGTGATCCCTTTCCGCGGGGAGGGGGCCGGGCCGCCGCGCGGCGGCCCGGCAGGATGGCGGCCCGGCGGCCCTACGGGGCGCTGTCGACGGCTTCGCTGGACAGGCCGCGTACCGCGTCGTCGTAGACGCGGCGGGGGTCGGGGAAACCGGCGGCGGACTTGCGCCACCGCATCGCGATCACGAGGGTGCGCAGCTCGGTGAGGTCCAGGATCCAGGGGCCCCGCTCCGGCAAAGCCTCCTCGAACTTGAGCCGGTTGGCGGCGTTCACCTGCTCGGTACCGGTGAAGACGTTCTGCGACAGCAGCGCGCGCATGAGAGTGGCCTGCACGTACGCGGACTGCACCCCGTGGGTGGGCAGGACCTCGTACAGGCCGGTGATGACCTGGGTGTGCATGACGCCGTCACGGCAGACAAGCCGCTCCTCGGGGTCCAGAACGAAATCCCTGTCCGCGAGCCTGCCGCCGCACCACGTGCACGCGTACACGTCCCGGCCGGCCGGAGCGTACTTCCCCTGCTCGCACGTACCGCAGATGATCGGGGTGAACATCGGTGCTGCTCCCTTCGGGTTCAGGTTCCGGGGGCGCCGGTGACCGGCGCCCCCGGACGGGCACGGCGAGTGTCAGCGCTCGCGGAGGTACAGCCTGGAGTCCATCGACGGGGCGCAGCGCTCACACATCTGACGGCCCTCGATCCTGGTCACGGCGTTCGCCCAGCACGTGCCCCAATCGCACTGCCACTCCTCGACCGGCCTGCAGATGGCGCACTTGCCGGTGTTGATGCCGTGCAGCTCGCACGGGGAGTACCGCTCCTTGGACGGCATCGCCTCCAGCCGCGCGCGGCGACGGTCGAGCTCGGATTCCGGGACGGACGGGAACTCGTTGCCGGTGTCCTCCTCAAGGAACACGGTGGGCAGGTCCCGGAACCGCTCGGGCGTGACGTAGAACGGCCTGCCCTGGATGCTCCACACCATGGCCAGGTGACCGGCTTCGATGAGCCCGGCGAGCTCGTGGTAGCTGTGCAGCGTGACCGCCTCGCGCTGCTCCAGTGCCCACTGGTAGCCGTAGCGGCGCAGACTGCGCAGCACGTGCGCGGCGGGGCCGCTCTGGGCCTCGTCCAGGGCGCGGACGGCGTTGACGGCCGCGCGGGGGGAGGTGTTGAACTCCTCGGCGGCCAGCCGGGCGGCGTCGGCGTCGGGGCGCTCGGTGAGGGTGTAGCCGCTGCGGGTGTCGACGACACGGTGACCGTGCCCGGCGAGCAGCGGGAGCGCGGTGGAGTAGCGGGGCGGAACAGTGGTCCTGGGCAGGCGTGCCATGGGCTTCCTCCGGTTGCATCGGGTGTGGCGTGGGCGCCAGTGGGGGGCCAACCCCTTCTGACATTAGTAATTGTACCATGACTAGCGCACACTATTGGGGTCTCGGGGGTGCGCGCACCAATCCGCCTTTCCGAATTCCGGATCCTATTGTCTCCGTGCTTTCCTGGAGGTTTTGGAATGGAAAGCGTAATTCTGCAATACATGCTCCGGTGGGCGGTTATCAGGGCGCCCGGACGGCGTTCAGCGCGCAACGGTTTTGCGATACCTGGCCTGAGCGCGTCACGGGCGGGCCGGCCTGGGTGTGATGTCTCCCATCCAAACGGTGCGCCCTTCGCTGTCGAGTCGTCGTTTCTCTTCGCGGGCGCCGGGCCTTGCGCGTTCCATCACGCGCCAGAACTCCGGGCCGTGGGCCTGCCCGCGGGGCCTTGTGGCGTGGGCGAGCTCGTGCACGACGAGGTGACGGACGAGTGGGAGCGGTAGTTGCAGCGCCTGCCAAGCCAGGGTGACCCTGTGCCGTTTCGGCTCGTACTTGCCCCACCGCTTACGGCCGATATCGGCGACGCGCAGTTCAGGCAGGGGGTTCCGGCTGGCTGCTGCCATGCGGGACCACCATGCGGGCGCCTCCCTCTCCAGCCACTCGGTCCCCTGCGCGCAGTACCAACGGACAAAGGGACGGCTGCCGTGGGCGGCTACGGCCCGGCGGTCGACATGCATCCACCAGCCGTGGCCGGTGTTCACCCGATCCACCGGCGCAGCGGCTTTCTCCAGCAGGCGTAGGCGGGCCGGTTGGCCAAGCCAGTAGTAGGCCTCTCCGCCGATCAGTTGCTTTACCGGGTGCTCGGGAGCGTGCTCGCGGGCCTTGTTGACGGCCCGCCCGACGCGGTGGCGGACTTGGCGGACAAAGGTCACGGCGTCCTCGGGCTGCGCCGTGGCCGGCGCGTGCAGAGTGAGGGCCGTGCCTCCGGGCTGGACGGTGATCCCCCATGTCCGGCGGCGGCTGCTGACGCGGACATTGACGGTGAAGCCCTTCAGGATGCCGGACGCGGTGAGGGCCGTAGCGATCTGTTCGGACAGGGTGGGCATGTCTCTCCTTCGCGAGAGTCCAAACGGGGGCGGGCTGCGCCTGGGCGTGGTGGTGCACGGCCCTGGTGCGCATCGGGGCGTACGGGAGGTGCGCAGGCGCGGTGTCGTGCGCGGGGGGCCCGGGCGGGGCGGTTGCCTCGCTCTCCGCCCGGGCGGGTTCTCGGGCGGCCTGTCAGCTCTGAGCGGGCTCGATGGCGGTCCAGCGGCACCGGTTGATGTACGTCTCGGCGGTGCCGCGGTAGGTGTCGTGCCGGGTGACGGTCCCTGCGACTGTGATGCGGGCGCCGTTGCTGGGGACGTTGTCGGTGGTCGCCTTCCATACGAGGATGCGTCCGGCGTCGTCGCGGAACTTGATCAGGTACCGGCGCTGCACGGTGTGGCCGTACTCGCTGTCGGCGAGCCTGATGACAGCGGCCACGGTGACGGGGGCGGTGATCCGCTGGCCCTTCTCGCCGACGTGGGTGGAGCGCTCGGCGTCGGTCTCCTGCTGGCGCGCGGCTGCGGCGCGGCGCTGGTCCTTCTGCCAGCTGGCAACGGCGGACGCGAGTAGGGGGATGTCGCGTTCCGACACGGCTGCCTGTCCGGCGAGCGTCGCGAGGCGCGCCCGGTAGCTGTCCGGCTCCCCGGTACCGGCCAGGCACCATCCGCGCACGTCCTCGGGGATGCCCTCGACCTGGGGGCGGGTCCGGGCGAACAGAGCGCCGTCACCGTGCTGGACCCGGCCGCGCCCGGTGAGGATCGCGGTCACGTCCATGGCGGTCGGGACGGCGGGTTCGTCCTGGCGGCTGAGCGGCTGGTAGTAGCCGCGTGCGGTGATCGCGACGGCGGCGGCGGTGAGTACGTCGATCGGCGCGAACTGCGTGGGGGCTGCCGTGGCGGACAGTCCGGTCATGATGCCTCCTGATGACGTGCCAAAGGAGGGAGAGGGGGCCGGACAGGGCGGCGGGTTCCTGCGGCCCTGTCCGGCGACTGGGCGCGCCCTATCGGGCGTGCTGCCGCCCGTGACCTGGCGTCAGAACGGTGACAGCGATGTTGTCCCGAGCCGACGGGCAGGACCGGGCGGCGGCCACCAACGCGCGGGCGGCCCGCGCAGCGCAGCGCGTCCCGGTGAGGATCTCGGCGACCACTCCGGCCGGCAGAACCTTCGAAACTCCGTCGGAACACAGCAACAGCCGCTCCACCGGGCCCGTGATCCGGACGGACGCGATCTCGGTGTCACGCACAACGCTGCGCGTCACCACGTGGTCGTATCCCGGTGCGATCTCCCGCGACCACGCGGTCGCGCTCTGCCGCATAGCTGCGCCCTGGGTGTGGTCGTCGGTCTCCTGGTACAGCGCTCCGCCCCGCACGGTGTAGGCGCGACAGTCGCCGACCCATGCGATATCGAATCCGCCCCCTGCGGCGTCGGGGAACGGGAGGGCGGTCACCATCACCGCATCACCGGCCTGCCCGCGGGGCGCGCCTTCGTACTCGTACTGCAGCAGCCTGCGCGCGGTGGCAATGCCGTAGGCGGCTCCGCCCCTCGTGGCGGCCTGGGCGGAGATACGGGCGGCGCTCCGCGCCGCGTAGGCGGGCTCGTAGTCGTCGCCGATTCCGTCGGCAACCGACCACGCGCGGTGGCCGTTGGCACGGTTGCGGTACGCGGCGGCGGCGTCGGCCATGACACGGCGCGGACCCTGATCGGTGGCGGTGGCGGACATCCAGCGGACCGGCATGGCTGCTCCTGGGCGCGGAACGGGTGACGGGGAGGAGAGGGGAGGGGCGGCCGGTGCCGCGCGCGGGCGCGGCACCGGCCTGGCTGTCAGTCCTCGTCCGGCAGGCTGATCGTCGCGACCTGTTCGCCGCTGTCGCTCTGGTGCAGACGGCACGTGAGCTCAACGGGCCTTGCCGCGCGGGCGCGGCCTCCCCGGGGCACCCGGTAGAGCTCCACGGGGAAGGTGGCCCGGCGGTAGCGGAAAGCGGCAAAGGTGCTCATGTAAAGGACGTCCCACAGGCGCCCTTCCTCGTCCTGCGGGGTCTGCCTGGCGCTGTCCGCGTCGCTCCACTGAACGCAGTCGATCCACGCTGCGCGGGTGATCGCGACCGAGACGCGGAACCCTGCCTCTCGGGCAATGCCCTCGGGGGCGGCGACGAGTGTTCCGTCTGCGATCGCGTCGGCCCGCGAGTAGCTGTCGATGACCGGGCCGAACGGCTCCGGACCGGCAGCGGTGGAGCCTGCGGGGATGGACCGCATGGCGTCCGCGCTCACGGACAGGCCGTCTTCGATGCGGGCGAGAATGTCCGGGGTTTCCACTGGGGGACTCCTTCGCGTGTTGCGGTTCGGGATGCCGGGAGGGGCCAACCTCCCGACATAAAGAATTCTAGCACTAATGGTGCGATCTCAGTGGAGTGCGAGCGCGATTGACCTGCGCTTTTCCTGCTTCTTCTCGCGCGGCTTCCCGGCGCCCGTCAGCAACTGTTCGGCCCGCGCCTGCCGGTGCGCTCGCCAGCACCATGCGCGCATCTCCTCGGCCAGCCCGTGGACTTCGGCCGTCCCCTGGTCCGGCCTGGTCCGCATCCGGCCCGCCAGTAGTTCCGACTCCGCCGTCATCTCCTGATAGGCGTGCGCGATCACCGCGTAGGCGCCCCGGTGCCGCGTGATCCGGGTCCAACCGCACCGCCCGGTCTCCTGCTCCAGCACCGACAGTGCGACGCGGGGCCAGCGCTCGTTGCCCTGCGCGGGCTCGACGTGGACGTCGATCCAGCACGCCACCCGCGCATCGTGCAGCGGGTCGTAGCGGTAGGCGTCCAGCGGCACGGGCACGGCACCGCCCGAACGCGCGGACAGATGGGCGCCGAACCGCTCCACGGTGGGCGCGCTCTGCGTCCTGTTCAGCGCGACCAGATGGGCGGCCAGCGTCGGCAACTGCCAGGCGGGGGCACCGAACGGGGCGGCGGGCATGGACCACGAACGGCGGACCGTGCCGCTCCCGTCCGTGACCGACATGCGCAGCACGAACAGGCGGGGCGAGCGAAGCATGAGAGAATCTGCGGTCATTGGATCTGCCTCCGGGCGCGGCGGACGGAACGGCCGGCGTGGGCGCAGCCGGTCCAGGAAAAAGGGCCTCGGGCGGCGGGGGCGGACTGAGGTCCGCCCCCGCCGGTGGGCGCTACCGGCTGCGGCCCAGCACCTGGGCGAGCGGACCCAAGTCGGCGCGCCCGGTCCGGGCCAGTGCGGCCAAGGTGAAGCGTTCGGCCTTCCGCTCCAGTGCGGCGCCGGTGTGCCCGGCGCGCTTCGCCGTCAGGTATCCGACGCACAGTGCGCCGAACAGTTCTTCATCCAGGGACAGAAAGAACTCCTCAAGGTCCGTGCCGGTGTCCTCGGCCATCGTCCGAATCTGCTCGACGACCGGCGTCATGGCCTCGTTCACGTCGGCATCGGTGATCTGGAGCGCATCGAGCGCCGCGCGCTCCTCGGGCGTGATGTCGTCGACCGGTGCCGCGCTGCGGGGCTGGTGATCCTGAGCGGTCATTGCGGAAACTCCCTGGTGAGGCGGTCTGGGGATGTCGACCGGGGCCAACCTGCCGACATAAAGAATTCTACCAGAATTACCGCTGTTGTGGTGGTGTGCTGCGCATGGCGCTCGGACCAATCGCACGGCCCGGTATGCTGGATGGCGTATCGCAGCTCTGCGCGGAACCGGTCTCCGGTCCTCCCTGCTGGGTTGTGGTTTGGGAAGGTCCGGCGGTTGGGCCAACCGCGAAAGCGGCCCGCTTCGGCGGACGACCGCCGGACCGCCACACACACGAACAGAGGGCGGGGCCGGACGCATACGCGTCCGGCCCCGCCCTCTGTCGTCGCTCTTACCGGGAGCGCGCCCCTCACCTCCCGGCGCGGCCCGTCCGGCCGTCCCGGCGCAGCCGCGCGGCAGTCACGCGGGTCTCGTGCCACCCGTCGGCGCTGATCTGCCAGACAAGATCGGTGTTCCCCTCCGCCAGCGCGCTGCGCAACGCGTCGAGGAACGTCCCTCCGTCCTCCGCCGCACCCTGCTCGCACAGTGGGTAGGGCTCGCAGATGTCGTCTCCGCCGAGCAATTCCCATGTGTCGGTGCCCGGCCCCCATCCGTCGGCGTGGACCAGGCGGCGGGGGTCGTCGTCGGGCTCCGCGCCCTTCGCCGGAATGCCGTTGCTCATCAGATACGTGCCGTCATCCGAAACCCACCACAGAGCGGGGTACGGGCCGGTGTCGCCGTCGACCAGCCCATGAGCGGGTGAGGCTGCGGCGTGCTCGGCTGCGGCCACGACGTCGGCGAGCGGGAAAACCAGGCGGGCGCCTGGGATGAACGTGGACACGTGGGCTCCTCCTCGATTTATGCCGGCTGGAACGTGATTCGGGATGCCAGGTGGGGACCAACCCACCCGACGGGTGCTGCGGGTGCTGCGGGTGCTGCGGGGCGGACCGGCGTTCGGCCGGTCCGCCCCGTGGCGGCTACTCCTGCTGTGCGGCCTCCTGCAGCGCCGTGGCGCCCTCCCCGGCCTCGGGCTCGGCGTCTCCCTCCTCGGCCTCCCCGTCGGCCTCCTGGGCCCCCTCCGGCGCCTCCTGCCCGGCCGCGCCCTCGGCCTGCTCCTGCTCCTCCGGGCCGTCCTCCTCCGGGCCGTCGGCCTCGGGCGCCTGCTCCTCCTCGGGCGCCTCCTCCTCCGGGCCGTCGGCCTCGGGCGCCTGCTGCTCCTCCTCGCTCGTGAGGCTGCTCGGGTCGGTGGGTGCGGTCTCGGGCACGGCGGCCCGGCCGAGAATCGCGGACTCGTGCGCGGAGAGGGTGTAACCCTCGCCTTCCAGGAACGTCAGCCACATGACCTGCGCGCCACTCTTCGTCGCCCATGCCTTGTCGTGCATCTCGTCCTCGAACGCTGCGGCCACCTGCGCCATCATCAGATTGGCGCGGCGGGCCTTGCCGGTCCGCTGAATGAGCGCGGTGAACGGGTCGTCCGCGTTGTCCTCGGGAGCGGGCCCGGCGGTGAACTTGGCGACTGCGGCCGTAGCCTTCGCCTGCGTCCGGTTGATGAACTTCCGGTAGGTGTCGGATCCGTTCATCACGGTGGTGAGCACGAGCGTCCATGCCGCGTCGGACAGGGTCTTGCCCTTGCACAGCTGGGCAACGAACTCCGTGCGCACCTCGCGCGCGGCACGAGCGGCCTTGTTCTGCGCAAGCACCCGCTTCCGCTCGGCGCGCGCCGCGTCCTGCGCCTGGGCCTCCTCCGCCGTGTCCGGGGCGTTCTTGAGCGTGTGGCCGTTCTTCTCCGGGTCGGTGCAGAAGTAGACAGGCTCGGCGTTCTCGTCCAGCCGCGCCGCGTGCCCGGCGCACTGGGCGTGCGTCTTCGCGTTGAGCTCCTTACCGAGCCGCGTCGTGATCTGGTCCAGCGCAACGGCGGTGTCATCGCTGCGGCTGTAGCGGGGGAGAACCTTCACCCCTGCGTCGGTGAGCGCCTGTACGGCTGCCTGGCGCTTGCGCTGCTCGTCGCGCTCCTGCCGCAGCGATGCCATGGCGTGCTGCCAGTGGCCCCGGCTGTTCTTCCCCTTCGCCTCGGCGTCCTGCCTCCGCGCCTGGGCCAACCTGGTAGCCGCTCCGGACACTTCCTCGACGTCCTGGAGGTCGGCCAACTCGGTCAGGTCGAACGCGTGGCGCGCACCATCCTGGAGCCCTTCCGGGGACAGTGCGGCGGCCTGCTTCGCCGCGCGCAGCGACTCGCGCTTGAGTCCCAGGATCCCGGCCGCGCGGCGGCGGTCGGCCTCGGTCACTCCGATGAGCTCCAGCTGCGCGGCGCCGTTCAGCGTGTCGCGGTGCGTCATCGGGGCGCGCTGGGTGTTCTCCACCATGGACAACAACAGCGCTTCGGTGTCGTTGCCGTTCAGGTCCTCACGCACGAATGCGGGAATGGGCCGGACGGGGGCGCCCTTGGCTGCGGCCTTCTTCGCCGCTGCGGTGGCGGCCAGCCAACGGCGCTGACCCTTGAACACTCCGAACGTGCCGTCCTCCAGCAGCCGGACACTGATCGGCTCCTGTACGCCGATCCGCTCGACCGACGCGAGCAACGCGTGATCCGGCTTCACGTTCTCCGTGCGGGCGTTGCGCGGGTCCAGCACCAACGTGCGCGGGTCGAACTCGGTGAGGCGGCCGAGTGCCTCCAGGCCGGCCGGAATCTGGGCGGTGGCGGCGGTGGTCTTCTCGCTCATGGGGGTTACTCCCTCTGCTGGGGTGGTTCGGGACGGAACCGGGACGGCGGGGCCAACCGCCGTCCCGGCGGGGTGAAAGGGGTTCAGCTCGGACAGAGACACCGTTCCGGCGGGACTTCACCGCAGCGGTAATCGGCGCACATTCCCACCTGGCACAGGAACGGCGTCTTCTCGTGCGTGCTCGGGTGATGCGTCACGTAGGCGAAATTCGTACCGTCCAGCAGAACCTGTACGTACGCGGAACGGTGGTACCGGAGATAGGCGCCAATGGCGGCCTTTCCAGCGGCGTGCGGGTCCCCCACCCATTCGCCGATATCCGCGCCTCGGCCGTCCGAGAAATTCACCACCACTTCGTAGATGGTGAATGCCCCCCGGGGCTCATTGGTGGGGAAATCGGGATACAGGGGCATTGCGGTACTCCTGAGGTTGTGGTTTGGGACGTTCCGGGCGGCGGGGCCAACCACCGCCCGGACCACGAGCGCTAGACCAGAATCCCGCTCGGCATGTCCAGCGGGACCGCGTCACGGAAGGTGACTTCGTGGTCCACCTCGGACGCGCGGCGGGCGTGCGCGTCGCTCGCGGTAAGGGCGGTAAGGCCGGTTCCCGTGTCCTTCTCCCACACCTGCTCGATCGTGATTCCGGTCGTGGACAGGGAACGGGCCGTCACCTGGCAGAACTCGATGGACGCGTTCAGGAGACCGGCGCCGAGCACCGTGGCGAACGTGGTGACCTGGGCGTGGTCCGTGTAGATCAGCCCGACCTCGTCGTCGGAGACATCGAGCAGTACGCGAGCGGGGATCGTGACACCGGGCGCCATCTCGATGGCACAGCTCAGCAGGTGCTGACCGGCTTTCAGCTCCAGCGCAATGCGCATGAACATCTCGCGGCCCTGCGCGAGGATCACGTCACGGTTCGTCTTAACGGTGACTGCCATGGTGGGTACTCCCTGTGAGTTGCGGTGTGGGTGTCATCCGGGGGGCCACCCCCTTCCGACTTCCTGACAAGAGAAACTCTATCATCATTGACGCCCTTGTGGGGGTTCCGGACGCCACTTTTCGGCGCGCACCTGAGAGGGCTATAACGGCGACAGTATTGGCGACACTATGGGCGACAGTAATAGCGACAGTATCGGCGACACCGAAAAATTGGGGTCGCCTGCGTTTTCCCTGGTCAACCCTCTTTTTCTCGATGGTGAGTGCTCAGACTTCCCCTTGTCTCCCTGGTCTGCCCTGCTGTGATGATTGGTGTGGCGTTGTCTCGGTGAAGCGGACGGCGCTGCGCTGGCCTTGGTGGACCCGTCGACCGGATGGGCCGACGGGGAGGCGTGGTGGGGCGCCTAGAGCCGCCGGGGGCGCTAGGCGCGGTCCGTGTGAGGAGAGGGGGGCGGGGCCCGTGCGCGACTGCCGGACGGGCAGGCTCATGCGCGGCTCGGCGGGAACTCGCTGCCCCGGAGGGGCGGCCTGCCGATGGTGTGGGATGAGTCCAGTCCCTATCTAGGCGTGGAAATGATGCACTCTCGGGTGTCCTCTCGTGGGCCACCACTCCCACGGGCCGTCAGGTCCATGGGCGGCCTGACGGCCCACCATCCCTGTTGCCGCGTCTTCAGCTAGTCACTGGAGCGAAGCGGAGGTGACTGGCCACAAGCCGAGGAGTAACGCCGTGCGGTGCACCGCCAGTTGGGGCCGAAGCGCAGCGAAGGGCCTGCAACTCCCGTGCGGAGCACGGGAGTTGTTCGGGGCGCAGCCCCGGGCGGTGAGCGGAGCGAACCGCTGCGCTTGCATATCGCGCAGCGATATGGTACCCGCTCCGCGGG
>BMWJ01000027.1 GCA_014651175.1 Streptomyces clavifer
ATTCTCATATGGCCCACATATAACATGGTATGATGAACAATTATATAATTCTCATATGGCCCATATATCCAATCACCATATTATGTCCCCACATATCCAATTACCATATTATGACCCTACATAACCATCATTTCCAATTACCATATCATGGCCCCACATAATCATCATTTTAACTAGAGTTAATATTCATGTATGCCACCAAAAGCCTATTTGAATTTAAACTCAATAAAAATAATTCAACCACATCTCCTAATCAAATTAGTAAACCTTGCCAATATAGGGAAGTGACTAGAGAAGGGACCAAAAGACATATTTGACCTTGGCTCCCAAAATGACCAAAATGTCCATGCTAAACCCATAGCAACATTAAGACCATTTTAACCTTAACTCATTCCACTAAAGAGTTATGATTGCACTCCTTGGTCAAATATTGAGTGTAAAATAAGCTAGTCATAAAAAATGACATATGTCTTTGACCTACCAAGTACAATGACTTAAATGCCCCTCTATGTAACATCCATAATCAAGTCAGGTTATCTGATGTACTATCAACCTCTTGATTACATCTCAACCTTAGAACTTCATATCCTTGATCTGATCATCATCCTGATATTATTCTCTTGATCCAGGGAGCGACCCACAAGTTCAATATCAATATGGAACATCCATATACTAAGATCTTAGATTTTGATGATCATCGGATAATTCTAAGAGGACGATCAATCCATCACTAGATGGCATAGATTCTATCTTGCATCTGCACGTCCCAACTGATCAAGCTCAAGTACCCAACTCACAGAGCTATTGACCCATGAAAAGAATCTCACCCATAGTGAATCAAAGCACAAGAACCTGACTTCGTCAGTTCATCCACAAATGCTCAAGATTAAGAGCACCAGTCACTTAGTAGTAAGAGGTGATTTGATCTCTCTCTGTGATAGTACTTTTTTAGAGATCACACCTACTATGGTCCTGTTCAATGCATGACACATGCACTAATGAGATAGATCCGGAAAAGACCTCCCATGACTTAGGTAAGCCACCCTGAATACAGGAGAGTATCTCACTATAACTTATACCAAGATGAAGTGCCCAACTCCACCTCTCAGTTATGAACAAATTTGTTGTTCCAATATCCATGAATCAGACCTACTGTGTGAAGCCACTTCACACCTGACTCACTTATTAGAAACAATGGGCCTTATACAACCATACATATACACCTGTATACAGAGAAAGAGTCATACCATTATATAACCAATAAATATCCAGTATCAGAGAGACAAAATGCAACTAGTGGGCTTTAGGGCATACACCAATCCCAACAAACTCCCACTTGCACTAAAGATCACTACTTCCTAACCTAACTCTCATAGATTCAACATGAGAAGTAAAGACTTTCTCAGTAAGAGTCTTAGTAAAAGGGTCTGCTAAGTTATTAGCTGAGGCAATCTGCTCCACCACTATTTCTCCATTCTGAACGAATTCCCGGATCAAGTGGTACTTTCTCTGAATGTGCTTGCCTTTCTTGTGATTCCGGGGTTCTTTACACTGTGCTATCGCACCTGTGTTATCGCAGTACATGACAATCGGTTTTTCTGCTGCAGAAACAACTCCTAATTCCAAAAGGAATTTCCTGAGCCATACTGTTTCCTTTGCAGCTTCCGATGCCGCCACATACTCTGCTTCCATGGTAGAATCAGCAGTACAATCTTGCTTGACACTTCTCCATGAAATAGCCCCACCCGATAGAGTAAAAACATATCCTGAGGTTGACTTTCTGGCATCCGTATCTGATTGGAAATCTGAGTCTGTATACGCCAAAGGCGTTAAATCATCTGCCCGAAAAGTTAACATATAATCTTTCGTTCTCCGAAGATACTTGAATATATGCTTCACTGCTGTCCAATGCATAGGTCCAGGGTTTGACTGATATCTGCTAACCATGCCAACGGCAAAGCAAATATCTGGTCTAGTACATAACATCGCATACATGAGACTTCCAACAGCAGATGCATATGGAACTCGCTTCATGGTCTCTATCTCATCAGGTGTCTTAGGACATTGATCTCGAGATAGTGGTACTCCATGTCTAGAAGGTAGCAAGCCCCTCTTGGAGTCATGCATGTTAAACTTGACCAAAATCTTCTCAATATACGAAGATTGGGATAAGGCCAACATCTTATTCTGGCGATCTCGCAGGAGCTTGATCCCTAAGATGTAGCTTGCCTCACCCAAATCCTTCATCTGAAATTGAGATGATAACCATATCTTTGTGGATGATAGTGCACCTACATTGTTTCCAATGAGCAATATGTCATCCACATATAGGACCAAAAATATGACTGCATTACCACTTCCTTTCTTATACACACATGGTTCATCAATGTTTTGATCAAAGCCAAAGGACTTGACTGCCTGATTAAACTTGATGTTCCATGCCCTAGATGCTTGCTTAAGTCCATAAATGGACTTCTTAAGCTTACAAACCATGTTATCTTGGCCACCAGCAACAAAACCTTCTGGTTGCATCATATAGATGCATTCGTCAAGACTTCCATTAAGGAAAGCTGTCTTGACATCCATTTGCCATATCTCGTAGTTATAATGACATGCGATGGCTAAGAGAATCCTTATGGACTTAAGCATAGCCACTGGTGAAAAGGTTTCCTCATAATCGATACCCTCTTTCTGAGTATATCCTTTCGCCACCAGTCTAGCTTTGAAGGTTTCCACCCTCCCATCCACTCCTCTCTTCCTCTTGTAAATCCACTTGCACCCTATGGGTTTGATCCCTGCTGGTGCATTTACAAGTTCCCAGACATGATTGGAATACATGGAATCCAATTCAGATTTCATCGCTTGCTGCCACATGTCAGCATCTATATCCGTTACTGCTTCATCGTAACTAGTAGGATCCTCAACCATATCTTCAGAGTCTGTCTGTAAAGACACTCCTAGATATCTCTCTGGCTGTCTAGGAATTCTCCCACTACGACGAGACTCCGGAGTGTTTAAAGGAATATCCGGTTCATCTACTGTTTCAGGATCTGGTACAAATGTTACAGAGGATTCTGGAAGAATCTCCTCAAGGGTTTCTGTACTACTAAGCTCTTGGTGCATCACACAATCATCCTCCAAGTATCTAGCATGAGTGCTGATAAGCACCTTTTGCTCCTTTGGATGATAAAAGATGCCACCTCTAGTTTCCTTAGGATACCCAATGAAGTAGCACATTTCTGATCTGGGTTCTAGCTTGGAAGCTTTATCATTCAGTACATCAGCTGGACAACCCCAAATGTGGATATGTTTTAAACTAGGTTTTCGACCTTTCCACATTTCTTGCGGTGTCCTAGGTACTGACTTAGATGGTACCAGATTTAAAATGTATGCTGCTGCTTCTAAGGCATAACCCCAAAAAGATATAGGTAGAGTTGCATGAAACATCATGGACCTTACCATATCAAGAAGGGTACGGTTTCTTCTCTCTGCTACACCATTTAGCTGGGGTGTACCCGGTGCAGTCAACTGAGACACAATCCCTTGTTGTGTGAGGTACTCCTTGAACTCACCCAGGAGGTACTCGCCACCTCGATCAGATCGAAGGGCTTTGATATGTTTCCCTAATTGTAGCTCCGCCTCAGCCTTGAATTGTCTGAACTTATCAAACGCCTCAGACTTGCGTCGCATCAAATAGACATATCCATACCTAGAGTAATCATCGGTGAAGGTGATGAAATACTCATATCCTCCTCTAGCTGGTTTGTTCATAGGACCACACACATCAGTGTGAACCAATTCTAACAACTCATTTGACCTTAGTCCCTTTCCAGAGAATGACCTTTTGGTCATCTTTCCCTTGAGACATGATTCGCACTGAGGATAAGGTTCGAAATCTAATGAGCTCAAGGGCCCATCTTCTACCAACCTCCGAATCCGTTTTAGGTTAATGTGACCCAAACGTAAGTGCCAAAGATAAGTGTCATTGGTTGAAGATACCTTCCTCTTACTGGAAGTAGAACTTTCTAGTTGTACATTATGCAGTGTGGGAGCATCAGGATATATATAAAATAAGTTATCATGCATTCTACCGGAACATATAATATTTCCATCTCTACTGATATCAACATCAGAATGGAAAGACACAGAATAATTAAATTCAATGAGTCTGGAAACTGAAATTAAATTCTTCCTCATGTCCGGAACATAGAAAACTTTATTTAAAACTAATATCCGATCATTAGAAAAATGTAAATAAACATCTCCCACTGCAACTGCCCAAACTTTTGCTCCAGTTCCAACTCTAAAGGCAAACTCCCCTTTCTCAATTGTCTGCATTATCTGAAACCCCTGCAATGAATTGCAGACATGATTAGTGGCTCCAGAGTCTACTATCCAAGAATCAGTAGAATCAACCACTAAACAAGTTTCAATGAAATATGAAAAAGAAGTACCTCTCTTCACTGAGCCTTGGAACTTGGGACAATCTTTCTTCCAATGACCTTTGAGGCCACATTTAAAGCATTTCCCTTTGGGCTTCTCATCTATACCCTTGTCCTTTCTAGAACCAGCATTGCCCTTTTTCTGCCCCTTTCCCTTAGTCTGCCTCTTCTTGAACTTCTTCCCTTTCGGGTTTAGTTTAGAAGAAGACTGGAAATAATGGGCTTGGGCCTGGGGCTTCATGATGGACTCTGCCGCCTGGAGTTCCTTCATTAACTCCGAAAGAGTCATGTCCATCTTGCTCATATTAAAATTGAGCTTGAACTGATTGAAGGACTCCGGTAGAGTTTCTAGAATCATATCCGTCTGACTCTCTCCATCAATCTCAGCCCCTAGGATCTCAGCTTCATTGAAACAATCCATCATCTTGAGCATATGCTCTCTGACGGGTGTTCCTTCAGCCATCCTAGTATTCATAATTGTCCTAATAGCAGCTTGCCTGGCTGGCCTGCTTTTGTCTGCAAACATCTCAGACAAGGACAACATGATATCAGAGGCTGTGTCCATATTCTCGTGCTGTGTTTGCAACACGTTGGACATGGAAGCGAGCATGTAGCATTTAGCCATACTGTTCGCTTTCTTCCATTTCCTCTCAGCCTCTTTCTGGTCCTCAGTAGAATTATCATTAATATCAGGACAGTTTTCAGACAAGACATACTTGTACTCTTCAGCTGTGAGTACTATGTCAAGGTTCCTCTTCCAATCTACGTAATTTGGGCCAGTCAACTTGTTCTCACGCAAAATACTCATCAACGGGCTAAATGAATCTTTACCCATCTCTCTCTGGATATAAAAAGGTTTATAATTAGACAGGCAGTATATATGTAACATGTATATGGTGCTTGTTATAAAAGGAAAAACATGCACAAAAACTTTTTACATTATTTCAACCCTAAACATAATGTATCAGTGTTTCAACCTCCTCATAAACCCTCCACCGAAGGGATGGCCGAGCCTACAGTAACGTTGAATTAAGCTCTTCTTATTTGGATTATCACTATCTGGATACAAATCCAGTGACAGTCCAATCACTGATTGGTTTGACCTCATAAGACAAATAACTCTAACTCGTAGGAGAGGTTATTACCGCCTTATGTCAAGTGTATTACCATCTCTTATGAAAACTCCCAGAATGTCCAAATCTAGAAGTGAACTTTGGTAAAGAACTCCACCGAAGGGATGGCCGTTCCCACCAACACTTCATTGACATTCTATAGAAGTGATCTTTAGTAAAGAACTCCACCGAAGGGATGGCCGCTCCCACTAACACCTCATTACGAATATGCATATTAGTTCACCCACTAACCCATCAAAGCGATCTTTAGTAAAGAACTCCACCGAAGGGTGGCCGCTCCCACTAACACTTCTAATGAGATTAATATGAACCGAGAATGGAAGGTCGTGGGGTTTTTCCTAAACCCCTCTCCCACTTGATAATTTATCACTAGGGTTTATAAACTTTCCTTTGATCTTTACTTTGTTTTCTCAAAAGCTCTTTTTAAATCTAGCAAACTTGGTTAAGTAAATTCATGACTCAATGACTCAAGTCATCTTGAAAGTAAATAACCTTTGCATTAAAACATTTGAGAAAATCCCTTAAAAGAATCAAAAACCTAACTTGGGTTATGGGAACCCTTAGGTAGCATCTAATTGATTTTCAGTTTAGTCTCTTTTGGAAACTAAGGGTGCCAACCCTATCCAATTTTAAACTTTAGACAAATAAAAGGTGCTGGTCTAAATTCTGTTTAAAACTAATTGACCAAACTAAAAACTCCAATATAGTAAGATGCCATTTTTAGAACCTAATGGTGGCCATGTTTCTAGGTGACAAATATAGCAATTATATAAAGCATTCAACCATGCATTCCATATATAAAAGCAAATAAAAGTATGCAATCCTTGATGGCTCCCTGTTCTTAGGACTTCAAATCCTAATCGAATTAGGACTCCTCATGCATCTAGAAGTCTTGACTCCTTCATCTCCAAGGATTCCAATTTCTTGCAATCTTCTTGTCTTGAAACTTTCTTTTTCTTGCTTGTTTCCATAAATAAATTTATACAAGCAAACCCATGAAAAACAAAACCAAAATTACATTGGAGATTCCTATGCTTTTCAAGAAAGCTTACATCAAGACTAGTTGGAATAAAATTAAGGAAACTTTACAACTTCCTATGATTGCTAACCGCGCAATCGTACACTTTCCAACTAATTAAAAAACATCCACATTCAGACAACATACATGCAAACCATCAAGGATGCAATTATATGGCTGCAACCAAAGAGATTAGTGTATGCAAAACACTATGTACATCATTAAACAAATCTGGAAAATAAATTCCAGCAATATTAATGAAACTTGCACATAACATGCATCACTAACAATTCTGAAATTTAAATTCCAGCAGGGTGCCACCATCCCCTTAACCAATCTAGGATTAATTAATCACATCATGGGATCATGATTTCGCATGGAGTGGCTCTGATACCACTGAAAGAAACCGCGATTCAGATCTGAAACTTCCCATACCAGGGACTACTATGGCTGATATGAAGCATGACAGATTTTAAAAAAAATCTGATTTCAGCTATACACAGCGGAAATCAGCCATAATGAATCGCATAAAAACTCCATTAAATCATGATCAACATGTGATAAATAAAAGAAAATACTAGAAGACCATACCTTGATGTTGAAATTGTTTGCAAACTCTATACTCTTGATCTTCTTCTCTATTTCACTTCCCAATCTAATTGGCTATGATGGTGGGATCACAAACTAGGCTTGTAGATGGGTTTTCTAGCACTTCTATCACAACTTCTTACACTACTTCAAGCACTCCTACTCCTTGGCCAAGACCCCATATTTATACTATCTTCAATGAAGAACATAACACATGGGCATGGACCACTCTAGGAATAAATATGATGATGGACAACCAAGATGGAATAAAACATGGTATGATGATGGACAACCAAGAGGGAATAAAACATGGTATGATGATGGACAACCAAGAGGGAATAAAACATGGTATGATGAACAAATATATAATTCTCATATGGCCCACATATAACATGGTATGATGAACAATTATATAATTCTCATATGGCCCA
>BMWJ01000028.1 GCA_014651175.1 Streptomyces clavifer
AACACAGTGGACGCGAGCAACTGAGGACAAGCCCTCGGCCTATTAGTACCAGTCAGCTCCACCCGTTACCGGGCTTCCACATCTGGCCTATCAACCCAGTCGTCTACTGGGAGCCTTAACCACTCAAGGTGGTGGGAATACTCATCTCGAAGCAGGCTTCCCGCTTAGATGCTTTCAGCGGTTATCCTTTCCGAACGTAGCCAACCAGCCATGCCCTTGGCAGGACAACTGGCACACCAGAGGTTCGTCCGTCCCGGTCCTCTCGTACTAGGGACAGCCCTTCTCAATATTCCTACGCGCACAGCGGATAGGGACCGAACTGTCTCACGACGTTCTAAACCCAGCTCGCGTACCGCTTTAATGGGCGAACAGCCCAACCCTTGGGACCGACTCCAGCCCCAGGATGCGACGAGCCGACATCGAGGTGCCAAACCATCCCGTCGATATGGACTCTTGGGGAAGATCAGCCTGTTATCCCCGGGGTACCTTTTATCCGTTGAGCGACAGCGCTTCCACAAGCCACTGCCGGATCACTAGTCCCGACTTTCGTCCCTGCTCGACCCGTCGGTCTCACAGTCAAGCTCCCTTGTGCACTTACACTCAACACCTGATTGCCAACCAGGCTGAGGGAACCTTTGGGCGCCTCCGTTACTCTTTAGGAGGCAACCGCCCCAGTTAAACTACCCATCAGACACTGTCCCTGATCCGGATCACGGACCCAGGTTAGACATCCAGCACGACCAGAGTGGTATTTCAACGACGACTCCACAACCACTGGCGTGGCCGCTTCAAAGTCTCCCACCTATCCTACACAAGCCGAACCGAACACCAATATCAAACTATAGTAAAGGTCCCGGGGTCTTTCCGTCCTGCTGCGCGAAACGAGCATCTTTACTCGTAGTGCAATTTCACCGGGCCTATGGTTGAGACAGTCGAGAAGTCGTTACGCCATTCGTGCAGGTCGGAACTTACCCGACAAGGAATTTCGCTACCTTAGGATGGTTATAGTTACCACCGCCGTTTACTGGCGCTTAAGTTCTCAGCTTCGCACACCCGAAAGTGCACTAACCGGTCCCCTTAACGTTCCAGCACCGGGCAGGCGTCAGTCCGTATACATCGCCTTACGGCTTCGCACGGACCTGTGTTTTTAGTAAACAGTCGCTTCTCGCTGGTCTCTGCGGCCACCCCCAGCTCACCGAGTAAATCGGATCACCAGTGATGGCCCCCCTTCTCCCGAAGTTACGGGGGCATTTTGCCGAGTTCCTTAACCATAGTTCACCCGAACGCCTCGGTATTCTCTACCTGACTACCTGAGTCGGTTTAGGGTACGGGCCGCCATGAAACTCGCTAGAGGCTTTTCTCGACAGCATAGGATCATCCACTTCACCACAATCGGCTCGGCATCAGGTCTCAGCCTTAATGTGTGACGGATTTACCTACCACACGGCCTACACCCTTACCCCGGGACTACCACCGCCCGGGCTGGACTACCTTCCTGCGTCACCCCATCGCTTACCTAGTACAAGTCTGGTTCATCGGCTCCACCACTACCCTCAACTCCGAAGAGATCGGGCCGGCTTCACGGACTTAGCATCGCCTGATTCAGTATTGGGCGTTTCAAAGCGGGTACCGGAATATCAACCGGTTGTCCATCGACTACGCCTGTCGGCCT
Source organism: Streptomyces clavifer (assembly GCA_014651175.1). GTDB lineage: Bacteria > Actinomycetota > Actinomycetes > Streptomycetales > Streptomycetaceae > Streptomyces > Streptomyces clavifer. The sequence continues at coordinate 1,673 of BMWJ01000028.1, forward strand.
CGCCTTAGGTCCCGACTTACCCTGGGCAGATCAGCTTGACCCAGGAACCCTTAGTCAATCGGCGCACACGTTTCTCACGTGTGTATCGCTACTCATGCCTGCATTCTCACTCGTGAACCGTCCACAACTCGCTTCCGCGGCTGCTTCACCCGGCACACGACGCTCCCCTACCCATCCATACGGGCGTTGGCCCTATGTGTATGAATGACACGACTTCGGCGGTACGCTTGAGCCCCGCTACATTGTCGGCGCGGAATCACTTGACCAGTGAGCTATTACGCACTCTTTCAAGGGTGGCTGCTTCTAAGCCAACCTCCTGGTTGTCTCTGCGACTCCACATCCTTTCCCACTTAGCGTACGCTTAGGGGCCTTAGTCGATGCTCTGGGCTGTTTCCCTCTCGACCATGGAGCTTATCCCCCACAGTCTCACTGCCGTGCTCTCACTTACCGGCATTCGGAGTTTGGCTAAGGTCAGTAACCCGGTAGGGCCCATCGCCTATCCAGTGCTCTACCTCCGGCAAGAAACACACGACGCTGCACCTAAATGCATTTCGGGGAGAACCAGCTATCACGGAGTTTGATTGGCCTTTCACCCCTAACCACAGGTCATCCCCCAGGTTTTCAACCCTGGTGGGTTCGGTCCTCCACGAAGTCTTACCTCCGCTTCAACCTGCCCATGGCTAGATCACTCCGCTTCGGGTCTAGAGCGTGCAACTCAATCGCCCTATTCGGACTCGCTTTCGCTACGGCTTCCCCACACGGGTTAACCTCGCTACACACCGCTAACTCGCAGGCTCATTCTTCAAAAGGCACGCAGTCACGACTGCATGTGCAAGCACATACAGCGACGCTCCCACGGCTTGTAGGCACACGGTTTCAGGTACTATTTCACTCCGCTCCCGCGGTACTTTTCACCATTCCCTCACGGTACTATCCGCTATCGGTCACCAGGGAATATTTAGGCTTAGCGGGTGGTCCCGCCAGATTCACACGGGATTTCTCGGGCCCCGTGCTACTTGGGTGTCTCTTAAACGAGCCGTTGATGTTTCAGCTACGGGGGTCTTACCCTCTACGCCGGACCTTTCGCATGTCCTTCGCCTACACCAACGGTTTCTGACTCGTCTCACAGTCGGCAGACTATGAAAAAGAGATCCCACAACCCCGTATGCGCAACCCCTGCCGGGTATCACACACATACGGTTTGGCCTCATCCGGTTTCGCTCGCCACTACTCCCGGAATCACGGTTGTTTTCTCTTCCTGCGGGTACTGAGATGTTTCACTTCCCCGCGTTCCCTCCACACTGCCTATGTGTTCAGCAGCGGGTGACAGCCCATGACGACTGCCGGGTTTCCCCATTCGGAAACCCCCGGATCAAAGCTTGGTTGACAGCTCCCCGGGGACTATCGTGGCCTCCCACGTCCTTCATCGGTTCCTGGTGCCAAGGCATCCACCGTGCGCCCTTAAAAACTTGGCCACAGATGCTCGCGTCCACTGTGCAGTTCTCAAACAACGACCAGCCACCCATCACCCCACCCTTACAGGTGAGTTCACTGGGGCCGGCAACCGAAGACCGTGACTCAACGAGCCCGTACCTTCAGATACCCAACAGCGTGCCCGACCCAACCGATCCTCTTCACTTTCCACGCCGAAGCAGTACTCACGAAAACAACCTGTTGTGCCGAATAGTCAACGTTCCACCCATGAGCAACCACCGTCGAACATTTGCCGACGTAATGGTCTCTGGATTCCCCGAAGGAAACCTAGATGCTCCTTAGAAAGGAGGTGATCCAGCCGCACCTTCCGGTACGGCTACCTTGTTACGACTTCGTCCCAATCGCCAGTCCCACCTTCGACAGCTCCCTCCCACAAGGGGTTGGGCCACCGGCTTCGGGTGTTACCGACTTTCGTGACGTGACGGGCGGTGTGTACAAGGCCCGGGAACGTATTCACCGCAGCAATGCTGATCTGCGATTACTAGCAACTCCGACTTCATGGGGTCGAGTTGCAGACCCCAATCCGAACTGAGACCGGCTTTTTGAGATTCGCTCCGCCTCGCGGCATCGCAGCTCATTGTACCGGCCATTGTAGCACGTGTGCAGCCCAAGACATAAGGGGCATGATGACTTGACGTCGTCCCCACCTTCCTCCGAGTTGACCCCGGCAGTCTCCTGTGAGTCCCCATCACCCCGAAGGGCATGCTGGCAACACAGAACAAGGGTTGCGCTCGTTGCGGGACTTAACCCAACATCTCACGACACGAGCTGACGACAGCCATGCACCACCTGTATACCGACCACAAGGGGGGCACCATCTCTGATGCTTTCCGGTATATGTCAAGCCTTGGTAAGGTTCTTCGCGTTGCGTCGAATTAAGCCACATGCTCCGCTGCTTGTGCGGGCCCCCGTCAATTCCTTTGAGTTTTAGCCTTGCGGCCGTACTCCCCAGGCGGGGAACTTAATGCGTTAGCTGCGGCACCGACGACGTGGAATGTCGCCAACACCTAGTTCCCAACGTTTACGGCGTGGACTACCAGGGTATCTAATCCTGTTCGCTCCCCACGCTTTCGCTCCTCAGCGTCAGTAATGGCCCAGAGATCCGCCTTCGCCACCGGTGTTCCTCCTGATATCTGCGCATTTCACCGCTACACCAGGAATTCCGATCTCCCCTACCACACTCTAGCTAGCCCGTATCGAATGCAGACTCGGGGTTAAGCCCCGAGCTTTCACATCCGACGTGACAAGCCGCCTACGAGCTCTTTACGCCCAATAATTCCGGACAACGCTCGCACCCTACGTATTACCGCGGCTGCTGGCACGTAGTTAGCCGGTGCTTCTTCTGCAGGTACCGTCACTTGCGCTTCTTCCCTGCTGAAAGAGGTTTACAACCCGAAGGCCGTCATCCCTCACGCGGCGTCGCTGCATCAGGCTTTCGCCCATTGTGCAATATTCCCCACTGCTGCCTCCCGTAGGAGTCTGGGCCGTGTCTCAGTCCCAGTGTGGCCGGTCGCCCTCTCAGGCCGGCTACCCGTCGTCGCCTTGGTAGGCCATTACCCCACCAACAAGCTGATAGGCCGCGGGCTCATCCTTCACCGCCGGAGCTTTTAACCCCGCCCCATGAGGGACAGAGTGTTATCCGGTATTAGACCCCGTTTCCAGGGCTTGTCCCAGAGTGAAGGGCAGATTGCCCACGTGTTACTCACCCGTTCGCCACTAATCCACCCCGAAGGGCTTCATCGTTCGACTTGCATGTGTTAAGCACGCCGCCAGCGTTCGTCCTGAGCCAGGATCAAACTCTCCATGAATGTTTTCCCGTAATCGGGAGAGCACCATAGAAGAGCGGGACAACCAACCGGAATAGGGCTGGTCATCCACAGCGTCCTCGCTGATGTTGCCTACCCGCCACATGGGCCAGTAGGACTTCAAAGGAACCACCAACCCACCGAAGTGGGCCGGGGTATCAACAAATTTGGCGTTGACTTTTGGCACGCTGTTGAGTTCTCAAGGAACGGACGCTTCCTTCGGTCCCGTTTCACCGGGGCCCTCCGGGCGCTTCCCTTCGTTCTTGCGTTTCCGACTCTATCAGACTCTTTCGTGTCCGATTCCCGGTCGAAGCGGG
>BMWJ01000029.1 GCA_014651175.1 Streptomyces clavifer
CCCTGAAGAAAATCAGGTACATCCTCCCTTGACTCCTAAAAATGGAGAAAATTGCTGGATAGACGATCCTCTTACATCCGAGGATGAGTCTGACTCCGAGCAGGCGACGTCTCCTATCAGAGCTTCCTGTAATGTAATATATCAGGACTATAGCTCTTCTGAAGCGTCGTCTGATGAGATTACCTATACTCCGACGACGCCTAGTAATGTATCCTCTGGAGCCACCTCGTCTCACGTGACTTTCACAGAGATGGCACCCTCTCAGGTTTCTTCGCCTGAGACTGTGACTTCAGGATACACATTCTTCCCGACTGATCATCATGATGCCTGGGATGATGAATTAGTCGACACAGAAGAAAAGCTGCTGGATGCTGTTCAGGACTTGATCCCGGAAAAAGCTCCGTGCAACACAATCACTGAGGATGGCAACTCTGCTGCAGATACATCCTCAGTAAATGAAAAACGACAGCCTCTTGATCTTGAAGACAATCTTCCGAACGAAGATCCTTCTCAAGAAGCTCTCGAAGTTGGTAGAGGCACCCGCTCTGGCCGGGACTACCACAAAAATTACAACCAATCTTCCTTTACTTATGTAAATCCTTCGGGAAAAGATGTTGTAAGCGCCCCCAGTGGCAAAAACAATGAACATGCAGGCCCCAAGGAGGCTTTCAAGTATGACTTGGTTGAGCACTTCAAACACATACCTGCACGTCTGCACATCCTAAACTTATTACGAATGTCCCCACGCACTCGTGATAATCTCATCTCAGAATTACAAAAACTGAATGAGGATGTCGACAAACATGCCCCACAAGTCCTCCAAATTGAAATGGACTACCGGGTCAAAAACTCAGAAACCTCTTTAACGAGAGAGAAAGAGAAAACTGAAGGGCCATGCATCCAATGCCTCTCGGTTCAAAAAGCAGCCAGTGCAACCATCGCCTTCACTAAGGAGGACCTCCTACTTGGCGAAACAAAGCACAACCGACCCCTGTACTTCACAGGGTACATCAAAGAAATGCCGATACATAGAGTTCAGATCGACCCAGGCTCTGCACTCAACCTCATCTCCACTTCGGCTCTTGAAGAGTTGGGCATCCCACCCAGCAAGCTGAGCCACACATCCGTATCTATCTTTGGATACGATGGGAGTACTCAAAGGCCTATCGGCAAAATCAGGTTCAAGTTGCAAATCAGTGATCTTATCTCTGAGGTCACTGGTTATACAATAAAAACCCCTTCATGCTACAACATCCTTCTCGGACGTCCTTGGATACACGAGAATGGTGTTGTCCCTTCAACTGTCCATCAATGCATCCAGTTCATTGGCGACGATGGCATGGTACATCGAGTCTTTGCGGACAGAAAACCCTTCAAAGGTAAAGAAGTCCACTTCGCAGACTCCCAGATGTATGAAGGAGAAAATGAAGAAGAGGAAATAGCACCCCTTGCTGAAAATCTCCAGAAAGATAAAGGCAAAGCTCCTAAAAAATCACCGGAAGAAAACAAACCCTCCGGCAAATCCGAAGAGAGTAGTCAATCTCCCTTCGTCATCTCCCTCAAGAATTCAAAGCCTTTGGTCATCACGACTAAAGTGAAGAAGGCAAAACAAAAGTCTGGGGGCAAATTTGTTGTCTCTCTCGTGTCTATCATGCAAGACACAGATTCGGACTCAGAGCCAGAAGACGATGCATCGTCAAGCCAAGCTGACACTCAGCAAGTTCAGCCTGCTCTAACTCCGATGGAGACACCAGCTGATGTAGAAGATCCTACATCTGCCACCTTTGTTGTTCCGGCAACATCACCAAAGGAAAAACCGATCTTCTTCCATAGATCGGATGCGTCTTCACCACACTCCTTGCTTGAACCTTTCCAAAACGAAGGTATGCCTCAACTATCTCTATATAGTCCTGTGGCGCAAGCTATTATGAAGAAAATGGGCTTTGACGCTCAAAACCCAGTCGGCTTGGGAGGAGGTCTCGGTATTCTCACACCATTGGAGCCCGCCTTGACCAAAAGCCAGCTGGAAGATTGGAGACTCTACGGCTCTGTAGAAAAGTCTTCACATGGGTTAGGATACGATCCTGACAACCCCTTGAAGCAGTTGACACAAAGGCTTAAAAGCCAATTTGTTGATCAAGCCTCAACATCTCGAGCCCAGGAAGACATCGATCTCCCTGGATATTTCTTTGAAGAGTCGCCTGACAAAGATCCAGGAAGCTCCTCCAATTGGTACGATTTCTCTGATGATGAAGAAGAATCGTCCAATAACACAGACGGGCAGCATTCTGACCCAGAAGAACCCTCGTCTCCAAAAGAAGTACCAAACTCAACAGGCAATTGGGACTATCTCATAGCAAGTCTTGAGAAGATCACCAATCAAGAAGACCCGTGGAAAGGAACAAAGCCTTGGTCTGGAAATACTGCTGAAACTCCAGAAGGTTTCGTTGAGTTGGAAGCCTCCGAAAATATTGTGGAGGAACCACCTTCGAACCTTCCAACAGAAGATTCTGTTCAAAAGATAGACTTGGGAACACCAGATAACCCACGTCCTGTATTCATAAGCAAGAATATAAAGGATGATGAGTTACCCGAGTATATCGCTTTTCTTCGTGAGTTTGCTGATTGTTTTGCATGGTCTTACGCTGAAATGCCTGGTTTAGACCCCAAAGTAGCAGTCCACAAACTCAACCTTCAAGAAGACATCAAGCCTGTCAAACAAGGCCAAAGAAGATTCCGTCCAGATGTGATGGATAAAATTGAACAAGAAGTTCAAAAACTCAAAAGCGTCGGCTTCATCCGTGAGGAACAACATCCTGAATGGTTGGCCAACATTGTCCCCGTGACAAAGAAAAATGGGCAGATCAGGGTCTGTATTGACTATAGAGACCTGAATGGCGCTTGCCCCAAAGATGAATTCCCGTTCCCCATACCGGAGGTAATGATTGACAATACCTGCGGATTCGAGCGAATGACATTCATGGATGGCTTCTCTGGCTACAATCAGATAAAGATGCATCCTGAAGATCAAAAGCACACCTCATTTCGGACTCCATTCGGCTTATATTGCTACACTGTCATGCCATTTGGTCTGAAAAATGCTGGTGCCACATATCAGAGGGCTATGATGAAAATATTCCAAGATATGCAGCACAAGACGGTCGAATGTTACGTTGATGACCTCGCCGTCAAAAGCAAAAGAAAAGAAGACCATCTCAAAGATCTTCGAGAAGTCTTCCTCCGACTTCGCAAACACAAATTGCGGATGAATCCTCTAAAATGCTTCTTCGGCGTTTCGTCGGGTAAGTTCCTCGGATTCCTTGTTCGGAAAGCTGGAATAGAACTTGACCCTATAAAAGTCAAGGCTATTCTAGAAATGCCCTCTCCAAGAACCTTGAGAGAATTAAAAGGGCTCCAAGGGAGATTGGCCTACATCAGACGGTTCATCTCCAATCTTTCGGGGAAATGCCGTCCATTCTCTCGATTGATGAAAAAGGGTGTAGACTTTGTCTGGGATGCCGACTGCGAAGCCGCATTTCAAGATATTAAGTCATACCTGACAAAACCTCCGGTGTTAGCTGCCCCTACCACTGGAAAACCATTCATCTTGTACACAAGAGCTCTTGATCATTCTGTAGGCGCTCTGCTTGCACAAGAGAATGACGAAGGAAAGGAAGCTGCTCTATACTACCTCAGCCGCATGCTAGTAGGTGCAGAGCATCGTTACTCTCCAGTCGAAAAAGAATGCCTTGCAGTGATGTTCGCCGTACAAAAGCTACGTCACTACTTGCTTTCCAACACAGTCTACCTGGTCTCGAGGATCAACCTCTTGAAGGTCCTTGTTACAAAAGCAGGTTCTCTCAATGCACGACTGGCAAAATGGTCCATCCTTCTGTCACAATTTGATATTAGGTATGTACCACAAAAAGCAATCAAAGGTCAAGCTCTAGCAGACTTCCTCGCAGAGCATCCATTGCCGAAAGATTCACCACTCAGGGACGATCTCCCAGACGAACCCGTCTACAATGTGGAGACTTTCTCGCCAAATGCCTCCTGGGACATGTACTTTGATGGTGCAACCAGGACAAATGAAAAAAGAGAGCTCATCTCAGGAGTTGGCATCCTCTTTGTCAGCCCCGACAAATACATGATTCCACATGCTTTCTCGCTACTGGAACCATGCACAAACAATGCAGCTGAATATCAAGCTCTGATCTTAGGATTGGAACTCGCCATCGAATCCGGCATCACCATGCTGGAAGTCTTTGGAGACTCTCAACTGATCGTCAACCAGATGAATCAGAAATATGAAGTCAGGAAGCCTGATCTGCTGCCTTACTACAACAAGGCACAGTCGCTTCTGCAAAAGTTTGACATCTGTAACATCACCCACATTCGTAGAGGTGAAAACATCCGTGCAGATGCCCTAGCCGGACTTGCCGCATCCATGGCGATCCAAGAAGGGGAAAACATGCAAATTACAGTGTGTGAGAGAAGGATCCTCCCTCCTCTCAATACACATCAAGCAGTTGCCGAATGCCACCGAGTGGTTGGAGGTTGGATCTCTATCCTTCAAACTTCAACTGGCGACTGGAGGGATCCGTTTATTGATTACACTATGTTCGGAATCCTACCTGAAGATCCAAAAGAACGGGTAAGCA
>BMWJ01000030.1 GCA_014651175.1 Streptomyces clavifer
CCATATTTGAAGGAGCGAATGAGTGCGTGGGGTATGAGTAATCATGTGGGGCCCATGTTGGTTGATCATCTTCCATTATCATTCCATTGATACCCTCCATGCACTCCTCATTGTAATCATGACCATAGTGATTAGCCCACTTCCGTCCATATGTGGAACCTCTTTCCAACGAACAAGTTATTTGATGTATATTTGCATTCCATTCTTGTTCGCGCAACTCCCTTATGGATTTGTGATTATTTGAAGCATCATCGGAGTTGCTTTGATAAAATCCCCACTTATTCGTATATGAGTTAATGTAAGTTGACATGTACGTATCTGTGGGGTGTAGGTACTCACGCCAGGACTTCTTTGGGCTATCACTATTGATTTTACCCTCATTGGTTTGTCAAGAATTTGGTCTCCTCATGTTTGTGGATTTCCATTGGTCCATTTTTTTGGAATCACTTCTTCTTGGTTTTTTTTTTTTTGAAAATAATAAATGAGAAAAACCTAGCCTATACAAGAAACAACTGAGTCAATATCCTAAGGTAGAAAAGTTTCCCTAAATTCACCAACCCGGCCCTATGAAACCAACTCGGCCAGTTCAGCCCCCAGGTAAGGGTAGGATCACGAATGGACCCGTTTGAAGGACCCTTGCCTAGAACAGTCTAGCTGTCTCCATACTCTGGACAAGGCTTTGCTTCGGCACCGAGATGATCAAGGGCAGCAATTAGGTCACTTTCAGTTTACTTTCTTCCAAAAGGACTTAGACAAGTTGGGAAATAAAATAACTTTGCCAATTCTTAGAAAGTTTCTAAAAATTCAATGATGTGTATTTTCTAATTAGCAATCCATGCACTTTCCTAATCAAATTTAGGGCGGTTTAACAATCCATGCATGCACCTCCTAATCTAGAAAGATGCCAAAAATAGCATACCCATAAAGCAATGTAAACAAGGAAAGTCAGAAAAGTTACCTTATATGGCGCTCCCCGGCAACGGCGCCAAAAACTTGATCGAACCCCAAGTGTAGGGTACAATTGTAGTAATAATCTGGTGAGTCCAGGTCGATCCACAGGGAGCAATGCCTTTTAAGAAACTTTCCAAATAAAACAAATAAACCTAATCTAGAATTTACTAATTAAGCTAAAACAAAAATCTGCAAAAGAATACACAAATCAAACAACCAATTGAATATAAAATAAATCAAAACAAAATTTTCTAAATCAAATCCTAATTACCAAAATCACTTCTTATGAAAATATGAATGATCTATAATGCCCTAATGCAATTTTATGCAAGTTTCTACAAATCTGATGCATGCTGTAAAAAATTCTAAGTATGGAAACTCTTGCACAGGCCCAATTTTGATGGACTGCACGACTCTTCTAAGATGATATGAATCTAAATATAATGGCTGGAATAAATACTCTGATGATGCATGAACACAACAAAAAAAGAAGAATGGAAAAAGGACTCAAAACGAAAAAGATATGATCTTCTAAAGATGCCTACTTGAACTGTTTTGTTGCTGAAATCTGCACGCAGGCTGTTCAACTACCCCTGTTTGAGCCTCTGGTTGACACGGTTCCCAAGGTTATTTTTGGCTGAAATTCTGGGGTTTCAAAGTCCTATTATCATACTTTAAATCTGCTATTTTTCGGACCAAAACAATCACGTTTAACTGGTTTTTGAATCGCGCACTTTTGCAACCCAGTTGATTCAATTCTGCTGAAACTGTGCAGGATTTTTCACTATTCACATACCAGGTCCGAATTTTGATCTTTCTAATCAGTTGATAATCTTGTGATTTCAGCAACAAAAACTTATTCTAATGCAATTTCTAAATATGAAGTATGCACAAAGACACTTTCCAACCATATATTATGCAAGTAACACAAATAATGAGTTTCTACTAAACGTAGAAAGAATGCAAGTTGGGTTTTTTTTTTAAATATGGAATTTGTAAATAAAAAAAATCAGAATATTAACTTTAAAATAAAAAGGGTGGAAAAATAAAAAGTGGGAAAGATGTACCAAAGATCTAGAAACTAGACAATCACATAGTATTGACAATGCGATGATGAAATCCTCTCTTCTCAGAGTAGGAAAAAATTAATGCAAGTGAATACTTGGTGTCTCTCGACTTTTAATCCTTTTATTTTATTTTCAAAATCCTAAATCTAATTATGTGAAATATTGTCTCCAATCAAAACACATAAATAAACTAGAATGAGAAAATTAACTCACTTACATAGAGAATATGAAGAATCAATCCAAGTGATGTCTTTATTCCTTGATCTTTGAGTACAAGAAATTAATGTTCTTCTCTCCTTTTCATTCTCTCAACATGGCCTCTCAACCTATGTCTAGAAGAATTAGAAGAAAGAAGAAGAAGAAAGGGACTTAGAGAGATAGGGTGGATGGGAGTGGAATGGGGGAGAACCTTAAAGGTTTTTACATAGGAATTCTGTTTCCTCTCCTCTCCTCCCCTCCTATTTATAGCCCATGGGTTAAGATTAACTCAATAGTGGTGGCTCCATTAGTGTTCCATTAGTGCTCCATTAGTGTTCACAATGGTGGCTCCATTAGTATTCCATTAGTGCTCCATTAGTGTTCACAATGGTGGCTCCATTAGTGTTAACATTAGTGCTCCATTAGTGTTCACAATGGTGGCTCCATTAGTGCTCAATAGTGCTCCATTAGTGTCAACAATGGTGGCTTCTCTTTCTTCATCATGTGGGCCCATAAAATATGAATTCCCATGCTAACAAAGTGGGCTCCTCCTTGGGCATGTAGTGTGGTCCCTACTCAATTGCTTTACAATGCGGGTCCCATTTCTTGTTTTCTCCTAAAAAATAGAAATAGATAAATTTAACATTAATTATATGTAATAATCATGTTTCCAAAAATCACTCCAATTGCATGAAATCATGAAATTAAGTGCAATTCTATGCAATTAAACCCAATTAAGTCCACAAATGCTCATGAAATGATGACCTAATGACCTAGTTTTGTGGACTTATCACACCCCTCAACCAGCTTTTTGCTAGTCCCTTAGCAAAATAAGCGACATGGAATAAAACATAAAAACTAATCCTAAGGAAAATAAACTAATGCAGAAAAAAGAAATAAATAAAAACACCACTTTCGCTGGTACTCTCGACTGCATTTAGCGTATGCAGTAAGCCCTTAAACCCCTAGGTTCCCCCTAGTGGACGAGTTGTGCCTCGTGAGGGTTTGCAGTGAATGTACCCACAAAATTCTTTTTTTTTTTCTTTTCTTTTTTTTTTTAAACATGGGAATGTTTCCAAAAGAAAATTTACAAGCACCGGATATTCTCGATTCTCAAAATTTTTCAAAGGCAAATCTTAAATTAGATTCACAAATTTCATCTTCTGGTCAGAAATTCTCGAAATCTTGCTAAATTGATCGTGCACGGTGATAAGTGTGTATACGAAAAAACATAGACATCAAATGATCCACCAAAAATTTCCGTGTAAACGATTTTTTTATCCAAACTTCTGGGCCACCTACCCTTAGCAAAGAAAAACAATCTTCCTCTCAAGGCGACCATGACGGCTTTCGCACTACTATTTTTCAAAGGCCGCAAAATTTTATTATATATATTTCTTTTCTTCTTCTTTTTTTTTTTTTACAAACACATGTGACTGTGCAATGTCCAGGTCCCTTAAGCTTTCTAATTAACCCATGTAACGAGCATTCGGCCAATGACTCCCAAAACAGATGTCTTTAGGGCACTAGGTATGTAAATACCCCTACGGGCTTACTGGCTCGAGTTAAAAAGGCTACGAACTCAAACTAGTCACACACTTTTTTTTTTTTTTTAACGGTCCCCAACAATAGGCAGCCCTTTCCATGTACCCGAATTAATTCAATGGTTTGTGGCTAATCAGACCACCCATATGAACCAGGAGACT
>BMWJ01000031.1 GCA_014651175.1 Streptomyces clavifer
GCTAGTTGGGCTGAAATCATGGTTCTACGGGCCTCGGATGAAATCGACGAAGAAGGAAGAATCGTTCGTCGAAATATCTAGATTCCAAAAAGTATATGTTTCGCACATTTCGGGAATATCACTAAATGGGTACAGATTTCATGGGAAATGACTGTTTTACCCCTCAAGCTAGGAAAGTCTGGTTTCGGTGTTCGGGACGGGTTCGGGACCAACATGAAAGTTGAAGAGATTCTTAAGACAAGTGTATCGGGCCAAAATACTCATCGTGAAAACATCGGGAAAATCCTTGAAACAATGCATGTTATGCAAAAGAAACCTCAAAAGGTCTAATCAAGCAAAATCATGCAAAACACAAGATTAACACAAAGCTAATCTAACCAAGCTAATCCAAAACACTAATCAAGCTTAACACTAATCGAGACTTAATTAACACTAATCGCATTCTCTCGGGTCGGGATCTTACATCCTCCACCCCTTAGGGTATTTGGTCCTCCAAATATAACACAAAACTTACCTCGGGTAAAAGGTGTGGGTACTTCTTCTGTACTTGATCTCGGAGTTCCCATGTTGCTTCTTCCGGCTCATGATTCTCCCAAAGAACCTTAACCCACTGAATTGTCCTTGTTCTCAATTCTTGCTCTTTGGTGTCGATGATCTGAACCGGCCTCTCAACATAGGTGGCATCCTCTCTGATCTCTAACGGCTCATGCTGTAGAACATGCGAAGGATCAGGAACATACTTCTTCAACATGGACACATGAAACACATTGTGTACACCCGAAAGCTCAGGTGGTAAGGCTAATCTATAAGCCACTTCACCGATCTTGCTCACAATGTCATACGGTCCAATGTATCTCCTTGATAGCTTGCCTTTCTGCCCGAACCTCAATGTTCCTCTAGTTGGTGACACCTTCAAGAATACCTTATCTCCTTCCTTGAACTGTAAGTCTCTCCGATGAGAATCTGCATAACTCTTCTGTCTACTACGGGCTACCTTCAAACGCTCCTGGGTCAACTTAATCTTGTCACTGGCCTCACTAACCATCGTTGGTCCATGGAAGCTACGGGTACCAACTTCCTCCCAACAAACAGGTGTCCTACACCTTCTGCCATACAATGCCTCGAAAGGCGCCATTCCAATGCTTGCGTGGTAACTGTTGTTGTAAGCGAACTCACACAACGGTAGAGCTTCATCCCATTGGGTCTTGAAGTCTAACACACAAGCTCGGAGCATGTCCTCGAGTGTCTGATTGGTCCTCTCTGTCTGACCATCTGTCTGAGGGTGGTAAGCTGTACTGAACTGAAGCTTAGTGCCCATAGACTCATGCAAAGTCTTCCAAAACCTAGAAACGAATCTGCTATCTCTGTCGGAGGTGATGGAAACTGGCTGACCATGTCTACTGACAATCTCACTGACGAACAACTCTGCCAATGGTAACATGTGCATCTTCTTACCAGTCTTCATCGGAATGAAGTGAGCTGACTTGGTGAGACGGTCCACAATGACCCAGATAGCATCATTCCCTCTACTCGTCCTCGGTAATCCCGAAATGAAATCCATGGTAATGTGCTCCCATTTCCATTCCGGAATCTCCAAAGGTTGCAATAGCCCTGGAGGCTTCTGATGCTCTGCCTTGATCAATTGACACGTCAGGCAACGAGAGACGAAAGCTGCTATCTCCCTCTTCATGTTGTTCCACCAAAATCTTCCCTTCAAGTTCTGATACATCTTCGTGCTGCCTGGATGCATAGAATATCTCGTGCTGTGTGCCTCCTCCATGATCTCATTCCTCAAATCCTCTATGTTAGGCACACAAAGACGATCACGGTAGTATAATACTCCATCAACAATACGAAAATCAGGACGATCTGCTATACTCTCTGAAATCTTGGCCAACTCTGGATCTTGCAACTGACTGCTCTTGATCTTCTGGATGAAAGAAGGTTCTGACACTGACATGTGGCCTAGCACAACACCCTTCTTCAGTGGCTGGAGGTCTATCCTCAACTCCTCAAACTGCTCAAAAATACATGTGCCACAGAGATTAGCCAAACCAACTGACTTCCTGCTCAAAGCATCAGCAACTACATTTGCTTTCCCCGGGTGGTACTTGATTGGAAAATCATAATCCTTGATATACTCCATCCACCTTCTCTGTCTCATGTTGAGATCCTTCTGGGAAAACAAATACTGAAGACTGCGGTGGTCTGAGTGAACCTCAAACTTCTCTCCGTAGAGATAATGTCTCCACATCTTCAATGCGAAGACTACCGCTGCCAACTCCAGATCATGTGTAGCATAATTCTTCTCATGATCTTTCAACTGCCGGGATCCATAAGCTATCACTTTTCCATCTTGCATCAAAACACAACCCAAACCAACTGTGGAAGCGTCGGTAAAGATGGTGAAACCGCCACTCCCGGATGGCAAAGTGAGAATCGGTGCGGTGGTCAGTCTCTTCTTCAACTCTTGGAAACTAGCTTCACACTTGTCTGACCACACATACGGTTCATTCTTCCTCGTCAACTTTGTCAAAGGTGACGCAATCGACGAAAAACCTTGAACAAACCTCCGATAGTAGCCTGCTAATCCCATGAAACTCCTGATTTCTGCCACATTCTTCGGTCTTTCCCAATTCACAACTGCTTCTATCTTGGACGGGTCGACCGATAATCCTTCACTAGAGATGATGTGGCCTAGAAATGCAACTTGTTCTAGCCAAAATTCACACTTGTTGAGCTTTGCAAACAACTGGTTCTCCCTCAGAAGTTGCAACACAACTCTCAAGTGGTCTTCATGCTCTTCCTTGGTCTTGGAATACACTAGAATATCATCAATAAAGACTACCACAAACTGATCCAAGTACTGAGCGAAGATCTTGTTCATTAGGGCCATGAACACTGCCGGTGCATTGGTCAAACCAAACGGCATCACTAGAAACTCATAGTGGCCATACCTCGTCCGGAACGCTGTCTTCATCACATCTGACTCTCTAACTCTCAGCTGGTGATAACCGGACCTCAAATCAATCTTCGAAAAGTATGAAGCACCTTGCAACTGATCAAACAACTCGTCAATCCTTGGCAATGGGTACTTGTTCTTGATGGTGACTTGGTTCAACCTCCGGTAGTCAATGCACATCCTCATACTTCCATCCTTCTTCTTGACAAACAAAACCGGTGCTCCCCACGGTGAGACACTAGGTCTGACAAAACCTTTGTCTAACAACTCTTGCAACTGAGTCTTCAACTCTCCCAATTCCGCCGGAGCCATGCGGTAGGGTGCAATAGAGATTGGAGCTGTCCCCGGTAATAGCTCAATTGTGAAGTCTGTCTCTCTCACAGGTGGTAAACCTGGAATCTCCTCCGGAAAAACATCCGGGAATTCCCAAACAATTGGGATCTCCTCCACCCCTTGGAATCGTTTATCCTCCGTGATAAACGCCAAGTATGCTTCACAACCACTCTTCAATAATCTCTCAGCCTTCAATGCTGAGACCAACCCCACACTAGGATTACTCCTGTTCCCTTGGAACAACACCCCTGCTGGTGTCTCCTCTAGTTTGAACGTGAGGGTCTTATGGAAACAATTCATCGTGGCATGATATCCTGCCAACCAATCCATCCCTAGGATGACATCAAAATCAAACATCTCCAACAAAATGAGATCTGCCGGTAACTCTACTCCTCCTACCAAGACTGTACAACTAGGGTAAAAAGTCCTACATATAACTTCTTTACATATGGGGGTTGCAACAGTCAAAATGAAGTCCAACTCTCTAGCATGCATATCAACCAACTTAGTATGTTTATGAG
>BMWJ01000032.1 GCA_014651175.1 Streptomyces clavifer
CAAAGAGGGAAAGAGAGGGCTTGGGCGTCCACAATGGAATTTCATAGGGGCTGGACGTCCAAGGGGTCTTCCCTTTTATAGGTTTTCCAACCTCCTCTCTTGTTGCAATTAGAATTACTAATTCTTTTAGCAACTTTCTCTCCTTTTCCTAATTGCTATCCAAGTCATACTTTAACAACAATTAGTAAGTATTCTATTACCACTATTAGAAGTCTTACTTCAAATAGAAATAGAAACCTTTCTCTTTCTTTTAATTACCATAGAAGTCTTACTTCTATTATAATTAGTAAGTTAACTATTACCACTATTAGAAGTCTTACTTCAAATAGAAATAGAAACTTTCTAATTCTTTCCTTTTAGAGTTCTAGTAGGATTAGGAAACTTTCTAATATTATGGGCTAGTGTGGGGACCACTAGGGATTCCTTAGAAAGCTGGCTCCAACTAGGACACCGCGACCCCACATCTCATGTGCAATCCGGGCCCACAGTTAATTGCAAATAACTCCACTATATAAATGCAATTGAACTCCAGTCTTAGGAATAATTACAATGAAGACCCTAAACTTCCCAATTGCCACAAGTAGGCCCCTCTATCTATATCCATGGATCAATTGGACCTGTCCACCAAATTAGATCCATATCTTATTATCCTTGAGTCCCAATTAATTATAGTAATCATTTGGTACCGATCCAATTAACTCTTAATTGGAATGGGTGCGCACTTACCAATGATAATTCCATTAATTGGCACAAGGGGATATTAAAGATAGATTCCATCTTGACCATTGAATGTTCCCACAGTCCTACTACCACGTACCCAAGACACCGAGGTGTTGACCTACAATTGGCCTCACTCATTGGTGACTCAAAGCAAATGAATAGACAGAAACTTGAGTTCATTAATGTCTCAGGATTAAGAGTCTATTGCTAGGGAATTATGAGAGCAGACCTTAAAATAAAGACAGTGTATAAAAGGTGCTTCTCATGGTCCTTCAATACATCCAATGTACCAGCACCATGATCCAGAATCTTACATTCTGATGATCGAGACAAATCACACTATCTCATAGTGATCAAAGTGCTGCAACCTTATCAGATGAGATGCCCAATCTCATCACTGGTTGTGAAGATATTTAAGTATAAGATTTGTGACACATGTCTCTTGTGTGTGGATCTCATCCATGCACATGTATCACATCTAGTATACTTGTGGGACCCGGTTCAACTCATGAACCATTTTGTCATTTGTATTGGTTATGTGCATTAAGTAATAAAACACCATTCATCTCATGAAAGGAAAGCATAAATATATTTGATAAATAAAGAAATTAATCAATTTATTACATCAACTGATGTATTGAGTCTATACAATCTAACATTAATGACAATCAAAGCCCATAAATCCTCCTAAATGGCTACCAAGAGCCTATAAATAGGAGAGCCCTCCAAGCATTCCAGAGGACGGAAAAAACGGAAAACCACCCCTGGGTCCTGAACCGAAGCTCCAAAAAACCAGAGAAAAATCCAAGAAGCTCTGCTACTCTGCTGAAGTTCTACACCAAAACACCACTACAAGGTGACAAAAGTCCCTTGGGGGTACTCCCCCCAAGGTCTTTGCCTTTTCCTTCTGCCTCCAATGGCTTAGACGTGGCTTTTCAGCCCGTCTACTTAGCTTTTTATTGGACATAGGACCTCCTCTTGGTCTTTGTCCTCTAAAAACCTGAGGTTATAGCCAAGCCAAGCGAATCAAGAGCATCCTCTGTTCTCATCTGCATGGATGATGGCGAAGTCCACACATGGCTTGCGACCGTCAATCTGAACGAGTCCCCCACAATCTCCTGAGAAGTTAGATCCTCCTTTTCTTGCTTTTCATTGTAGTTTGTATTTTTTTAAAAGAGACAAAAAAATCACAACTCTTGTCTTTTACATTGATGAGATTTGTAAATCGGCTATAAACGCCACAATCGGCTATAAACGCCAAAATCGGCTATAAATGCCAAACAAAATCGCCTTTCACGGCAAAATAAAAAAATGTCTCTTTTCTTAAATATTTGTGCAATGGAAAACTTGAAAGAAGTTGATTTCCTTTTTACTTGCGAAGGTTGATCTCCGGATTACCACTTGCAATTCCAAGTAAAATAGAAAATCTGGCACACCCACACAAAAAATGTTGATGCACGCTTTTGCCCCCCGAGCATGAAAGGGTTGGACCCAACGGACTCCCACGTCCGCCGACCCCAGTAGCATCCTCAGCAGGAGCGCGTTCCATCAAGCTGGCACACCCGGTGGGACTCGTTCATTTGAGAACACGGTGCTCGGAAATGAAATATTTGTATACTTTTTTGCTCTATGCTTATACTTCTTTTCCAGATTCCTTGGCTACTTTCTAGCTGGTAGCCTATGTTGGATTTTGCATCCTAAAAAAAATGAGATGGGATTTTTTGGAAATTTCTAATTCTTTGAGTTTGTTTCCACTCTTTCTCTTTAAAAAAAAATCAGTTTTCTTAGTTTGAATTCAAAATTGAGAAACTTTGATCCTATCCTATCGTTCATCGTGCTTGCAGAAATGTTGAGCCTGTTCGACTAAGGTTTTGGGCCATCGTTTCTCTTCAATGAGTTCATTAGAGATTTCAAAAAAAAAAATCCAAAAAAAAAATATATCAAATTACTCAAAGTTTTGATTCAAAATTGAGAAACTTTGATCCTTTTCCTTTTGGGCACTGGCGCTCCCGAAAATCGTTGAGCCCGTGTTCAGATCGGGGATTGGGCCATCGTTTCTCTTTGGTGGGTCTAAAAAAAAAAAGACATAGACCACTAAGGTTAAACCAATTGCGTTCTTTGATCACGATTGATTCAAGAAAAGCCTTGTCCAGAGTGTGGAGACAGCTTGACTGTTCTAGGCAAGGGTCCTCCAAACGGGTTCATTAAGTAATCCTACCCTTACCTGGGGGCAATTCTATCAATTGAGATTTCATAAGACCGGGTGAGGAGGCCTATGTGTACTCTCTCGTCTTTAAAATATCTTCCAAAAAAAATCTTCAAAAAAAAAAAAAAACTTTCCGTCATTTTCGGATTCAGATCTGAGAAATTTTGTTTTCTTCCTTTTTGAGCACTGCCGCTTGTGGAAATCGCCGAGACCGTGTTCAGATTGGAATACCATTTGCTCTCCTTGATGGAACCAATCTTGGCATTTCAAAAAAAAAAAAAAAACTCTCGTCACTTTTGGATTCAGATTCGAGAAGTTGTGGTCTCGTTCCTTCTGATTACTGGTGCTTGCAGAAATGTTGAGCCCGTCTTGGAATTGGAATACCACCTGTTCTCTTTTATGAATCCATTTCTGACCTTTCAAAACAGAGAATCCCATCCCATGGATGCGACCTCCAACATTTGTGCATAGCGGTACTAGTACGCCCTTTCAGGGTCTACTGTATCTGTGACCGGCACATTTGTAAACTCCTACCTTATATTCCTCTTATCTCGAGCAAGCTCCGCTTCTCGATGAGTCGAATTTAGGTATACAATTGCTTCTAGCAGTCACTGGGACGCTCATTTCGAGCCTACCATGCTTGCAACCAGAACAATTGTACCCTCTATAGCTTTTTGCCTTCTTCATATTGCTTGGGTCGTGTCCCTCGAGCGATTTGAAAAGACAAAA
>BMWJ01000034.1 GCA_014651175.1 Streptomyces clavifer
AACAGAAAACACGTGCAAAAGAAAAAGAAAAAAAAAGAGAGCACGAAAAAATAAAAAAAAAAGAAGAAAAGAACGTGTGAAAAAAAAAAGAAAAAAAAAACAAAAACACGTTGAAAAGAAGAAAAGAAAGAAAGAAAAAAAAAGAAGAGAAGAAAAAAAGAAACTTTCTTTGCTACCCTATCTTCTACATGAGAGTTTTCTTGAAAAAGGAAACTACTTACTTGAAGCCATTGATGGGAAAAAGAAGGTAGAAAACTTGAAGATCTTTGGAGAAGAAGAACTCTTGGTCTTGAAGCCCTCTTGAAGTTGTTGCAAAAGAAAACAATATGTGCAAGAGATCCACCCTCACCTTGCTTTTATAGGAGAGAGCAAACCAAAAAAGGTAAGTGCTACTAATTAGTAACCTTACCAAAAGAAGAGGAAATTAGAAAGATTCTTTCCCAAAAAGAAAGATATCTTTGAGAGATTTTCTCCCAAAAGAAATCAATGAGAGATTTTCTCCAACAAAATAGGAGATTTGAGATTCTTTCCTATAAGAAAGATATCTTGAGATATTCTCTCCCAAATCAAGAGAATATGAGAGATTCTCTCCAATAAAGATATTTTTAGATATTCTCTATCCAAAGGAGATATCTTTAGATATTCTTTACAAAAATGACACCACATGAGATCTAAGCCATCCCAAAAAGCTTAGGGTCCCATGGGTTAGCCCATATGAGCCAGGTTTGACCACCTAGGCACTAAAAAGGAAAAAAATGGGCTTTTAGTCAAAGAAAAAATCCCTCTTACCAAGAGCATACAAAAATGGTTCCATGCCTCTTTTGAGTTGATTGGACCATACAAAGAAAATTTCCAAGCCCCATGAGCTTCCAAAAATCAAACCATCCAGCCTCATACACCAAATTGAGCCAAAATCTAGAAATTGACATTCCACAAAAATCCAAACCACTCCAATGGACCCACACAGTCCCAAAGAGTGATCAAAATCCAAATCATGGTCCCCTAACTTGCCACATACAGCTTGTTAGGTCACAAGACCAAAACCAAAAAACCAAATCCTGATCCCCTAACTTGCCACATACAGCCTGTTAGGTCACAAGATCAAAACCAAACCGACCCCCTAACCTGCCATATATAGCTTGTTAGGTCACAAGGTCAAAAACAAAAACAAAAAACCCAATCCGCATCCCTGATGTCATCTTCAAAACTCTGCCTCGAGATGGTACGTGATTCCTTTCATTACCATAAAATTCCCCTGGAAGCTCAAAGGCTACAATACCAAAAGAAAGACTGCTCAAAGACTCTTGGTCAAGGCACAAGCTCTCCTTCAAAAAATCTCTTCGAGGCACGTCGACTACAAAGGTCAAGCAACTCGTCGCTGTACCTCGAGGGGGCATTTGTTGACACCAAAAATGTCACTTTGCCTCTTCAACATCAAGAAGGCTACATGAAGTCGCAACCTGCCATAAATAGGCAATGCTACTTCTCCAAAAAATCAAATCTTGTCAGAATCAAACAAAAACTGCAAGATCCTTCAAGACAGCCAAAAGAGGAGTACACAAGAAGTTTCGGGCCATTTCAAGATCGTTTGGCCTAACTTCGCTGCTCCGACAGCTGAATAGGAGCTCCCGGCGGCGACAGCATCGGAGACACAAAATCTTCGATCAGAGCCTATGGATGGTCTCAAAATACATCCAAAAGGCTCCACGTCAAGTTCCGAGTCAAACCGACAACGTTTGACCCTCCATCAACCCTCGAACAGCTAAATCAAGCCTCTCGGCGGCGAGAACCACCGAGGCCATCACTCATCAAACAGAGCACATGGACGGCTTCAAGATGCTTACAAAGGGTTACACGTCAAATTTCAGGTCATTTCGACAACATTTGACCAGACTTTGATGCTCCGAAGTCAAATCAGGGCTACCGGCGGCGAAGCTCCCCGGGACCATGGTTTCCAAGACAGAGCCTATGGATCATCTCAAAATGACTCCAATAGGTTCCCTGTCAAATTTCAGGTCAATCGGACATCGTTTGACCGCACATCAACGCGCGGCATCTTCCTCGCGGCAAAATCAAGTCTACTGGCGACGGGACCCCAAACGGCTTCAAAACTCAAACAAAAGCCTATGGTTGGTCTTATTTATTGCTCAGGAGGCTTCACCTCAAATTTCAGGTCATTCCGACATCGTTTGACCTAGTTTCAACTTCAGGCGGAAAATCGGCAGCTCTATGCGACAAAGTCTTCGGCTTTCCCGGAAAATTAGAAACTTTGCACCAAAAAATGCAAGGATTCTCATCAAGTTTTCTACAGGGAAATCAAGCCAATAAATGAAGAAAAATGTCAGGAAAAATCAGGAGAAAACGGCGACGAAAAAGACCTCCGAAAAGTCAGAAAAAGGCCGAAAGAAGACAACGGCCACCAAAGGGCTCAAATCCCAAGGTCGCCGGATTTTCGCCGGTGTCCCGTTTTTCCGTCTTCTTTTCGCGTTTCGCGCACTTTGGCCCCTGTGATTTCCTGAAAATGTGATTTTTGGTGCTTGAAATCGACTGATCTCCGTCGACATCTCGGGTCCACCGTCAAGAGCATGAAATCATCATTGATCGCTCCAAGATCGCCGACCGGCTGACCAAAAAGTGCTCTTTCTGTCCGACCGATCGAGAAATCGACAAGACAGATGTCACCGGCCCGCTGCTAGCTATCAATGTCTGAAGTTACATGATCATCTGATGTCGATCAACATGTAGATCCATCGGTGATCATCGCCAAAAGAATTCCAAAAGACGCGGCGCGGCCCGCGACTCTTCAACTGCCCAGCGGCCACTTAATGCTGTTAATTGACCTAACTAAATGCGGTCATTAACTCATTCCTTTGGACGGCCCAATCAGAATCAAGCATCCAGGAGTTACAAGTCAAAATTCATGACACTTAAAGTCATGAAACTCCTCCCATGATGGAGATTTAAGGCGATTAAATGCCCATGATCTCCTCCGGCGAATCAGAAGCCAGGAGTTACAAAAAAGAAATGAATTTTGTAACTCTTGAATTCATGTGACTTTATTGCAATTAAAGTCCATAAATTCCCTCCTAATGGCTACCAAAGGCCTATAAATAGGAGACAAATCCAAAGCTTTCAGGGCATTCGGAAATTTCGGACAACGGTTTAGACACAGACACCTGACCACAGACTCTGAAGAATTCTCGAAGCTCTGCTACTCTGCTGAAGTTCTGCA
>BMWJ01000035.1 GCA_014651175.1 Streptomyces clavifer
AGCAGAAGATCGCCCCTCAACGTGTCACTTCCATGACTCCAAGGGCGAACCCCAAGGATGCTAGAACCCGCGGCATCCCCGCGAAACCTCAACCAACAGCCAACCAGGTCTACCCTAAGACTTGGTCTCCAAGACCTTCACCAAAACAAAGAAGGTCTCAAGCCTCCAAGCAAGCATACCTGGCCCCACTCAAAGAAAACCAGTTCTACCCTCTCTCCTACATGAAAGAGGAGAGACCCATCTCCCACTTGACTCCCAAGTCAACCCAGCGTGAGACGGCCTGCTCCTACAGGCCTAAAATCAAATCATGCATCACTAGGCCTGCTAAGGCCTACACTCCTTCAGTTCAACCCTTCATCTCTACAGGGGCCGAACTCGAAAGGTTCAAAGCTTCATTGCAACAAGCAAAGGACCGGGTGCGCATCCTGTCCTTGCCCAGTTACAAAGAAGACAGGCTCGGCTGCTGCGCCCGAGGGAGCACATCCTTCATTGTCAAAGCCCAGCCAGAGCTAACTGAAGCGCAAATTGCTCGTCGAGCACGCCGCCGCGCGTCGTATCGACAAAAGAGACTAGAGAAGCAACGGGCCCAGTCTCCTACACTTCAAGTCTCTCAAAAATGGGTCGAAAAAGAAAGACCCGACCAAGTTGCTGCTGTCCATATGGTTGGAAAAACCAGAAGACGCCAGAAGTCAGCATCAAAGATCCATGTCCGACGTCCGGTGACCCGCAGCGTTACCAGGACACGAAGACGTTCCAAGGGATCTCCTGCCCCTTCAAGCCAAGGACGGCAGAGTAATCCCTCCTCAAGCTCTTCATCAAAAAGAATGAGCCCCAGCTCAGTCACCAGGACGGTTTCTTCGTTCGAATCCCGAGGGATGAACGTTCTGGTTACAAATTCTGAGCCACCACCTCAGAATCCACCTCAAGACGATGCGCTCGCACGCATCCAGCAGTTGGAACAAGGCCAGCAGAGGATTGAAACTCTGATGGAAAACCTTCTCCTCACCATCCAAAATCAGGCGAACAATGAGCCTCCTCCGAATCATCATGATAACGAGGAAAATGGTGAAGAAAATGAGTCACGCGCCCTCACCAAAAAGGACGTAGACAGTATCCTCGCCAAAGCTAAAGAAGAGGATATACTCAAGGAACATGGGATCAAGCCACCATATCCTTTATGGATGGACTCGGTCCCGTTCCCAACAAAATTCAAGCATCCTACTCTCCAAACATATACGGGGAAAGGATCAGCCAGACAGCACGTCATCCACTTCAAGATCCTGACAGGAGCTATTGCGGATCAAGATGCTCTCAGGATCCGTCTCTTCGCAAGTACCCTAAAAGGTACGGCCTTCGATTGGTACTCCACTCTTCCGGAGGACTCCATCCAAAACTGGGCCATGCTAGAGACACGCTTCCTGACCCACTTCAAAGGTGAGGATCATCCTGTTACTATGGCACAACTCTGCAGCCTAAAACAGGGGGAGAATGAGTCAACTTATGACTTCATTCACAAGTGGAAAGCAATGGCGTACAAATGCTCAGATGTACTGCCACAGGCGTCGCTAGTCGACATCTGCCGAAACAACATGAGAGCCAGAATACGCTCCATGATCATCGGCAACAAATCAAAGAACTTGGGTGAACTCCTAGAGGCTTCCATGGAGGCTGAAACACGGTGATCAAAGACCTCAACAGTCAGAAATCATCAAGGAAAGAGCCAACTGCCATTGCAACCTCAAAACCAAAGAAGAAAGAGGTCCTCAATGTGCAAACCAAGTCAGCTCCTCAGCCACCAAAGAAAGCTGAAAATAAAGCTGCGGGAAAGAGACCTGAACTCTCTGATGCCTTTAGAGAACGAGTTGAAAAGAAATATCCGTTCGATGAAGATGTCGAGGAAATCTTCGAGGCTCTCGTGGCAAACGACAAGCTCACCTTGCCTGAACCCAAAAGACCAGGAGATGTTGGCAAAACCAATGATCCTCGGTACTGTCCATACCACCAGATGATCTCACATCCTCTCAATCAATGCTTTGTCGTGAGAGAGAAGATAAACGAGATGTGGAAAAACGGAGTCATCACCTTTGACAAAAACTATGGGTCTGCCTCCGTCAACATGGTGTCATGTGGACAAACACAAAAATCACCAAAGAAGAAGCTCACCACTTCCTTCAAGGTGATAAACAAAATTCAAGCGTCCGAAGAGCTGGTTCCTTTCCCAACACCAGACGGGTAACCCATATGGGTACATCCCGATCTCCTGGAAGATGAAAAATGGGAGATCGTGAAAACAAAGCCGACAGCTCTACAGCGAAGGCTGGCTAGGAAACATCTCCTCAAGCTCAAACGGCAAGAGAAGGTCCAGCCAAAACAAGAAGTCCATGAAAAGGCAGAGTCTTCCTCTACCGCTTCACAGGGGGCAACAAAAACGTCCCTTCCAGAGACTTCAAAGGGGGTAAGAAAGCTCACTCTCAGTGATTTCATGCCACCTCAATTCAAAGAAGAAGCCACGCAGGGGGCATCGTACTCTTGCAATTCAGTGGTCGGATTCTCTATTGATGGGTGCGAGTCCAGCAACACAGAAGATGGATTCGAGTCCGACTACACTGATGAGTGGGAGGAATCCCTTGAAACAGGAGAATATCTCTCCGATGAAGAATGGGTTCCCGAAACTCACCTTATGCCAGTAATCTGGTATAACCCCTATGCACCACAAGGATCCTGGTCTGATGATGAAGAAGATCAACTGACTGCACAAGAAGATGCTGTTGACCCAGCACCTGTCATTGCTCCAGTGGAAATCAACTATGTTGAGCCACAAGGAGAAGACGAAGAAGAGGATCTGGCTCCCATGCCTGATCTTGAAGAATATGCAAGGATCTTGCAGCGTCTCGCTCTAGAACAAGAGCAAGATCGCGTTAACGAGCCTCCTCGCAATCCAGAGCCTGAAGTCCCTGAAGAAAATCAGGTACATCCTCCCTTAACTCCTGAAAATGGAGAAAATTGCTGGATAGACGATCCTCTTACATCTGAGGATGAGTCTGACTCCGAGCAGGCGACA
>BMWJ01000036.1 GCA_014651175.1 Streptomyces clavifer
GTCATCTTCATCATTGTCTTCTTTCAATGGACACTTTGCAGCAAAGTGACCAACACCGCCACAATTGAAGCACTTGAAAGGTAACTTCCCTTTGTACTTCCCGTTGCTGCCTTTCTTCAATCTTCTGACAAATTGAGCCTCAAGCTCATCATCCGAATCAGCATCTTTTTCCTTCTTTAGTACTTTGAAGGCTGCCTCTCTATCAGTTGGAGATGTCTTACCTATGCGCATCTCATAGGCTGTGAGAGAACCATGCAATTCTTCCATGGAGAATGTGTTCAGGTCCTTGGCTTCTTCAATGGCAGAGTCTTTTGAATCGAACCGAGGTTGAAGTGATCTTAGAACCTTTTTGACAATAACTGGTTCTTTGATCTCCTCCCCCAGTCCTCTGATGGCATTGATGGTTTCGTTGACTCGCTGCATGAATGAATCAACGTTCTCACTTTCCTCCATGCGAAGTGACTCAAATTGTGCACGATGAGTCTGAAGTTTCGCCTCTTTAATTTTGTCATCTCCTTCATGGATGCTTTGTAGCTTGTCCCATATCTCTTTGGCAGATTTACAAGTCATCACCTTCACCAACTCGCTGTCGACAAGGCCGCTAAAGAGTGCATTCTGCGCCTTGGAGTCGTTGTCTGCTATCTTCTTTGTTGCAGCATCAGTAGGTGCAATGGCAGCATTGTAACCAACTCTGACAGCCTCCCAAACATCATAGCCAAGTGATTTGATGAAGGCCTGCATTCTAATCTTCCAAAAGGAGTAATTAGAACCATCAAATAGAGGTGCCTTGCTGTTCCCAGTATTGGATGCCATGTGATTCAAACAAAGATCACCCTCAGCGTGTTAATGCTTGCTAGAGGAACAAGGCTCTGATACCAATTGTTAGATATTGTGATCACTGAGAGGGGGGGTGAATCAGTGATTCCTAAAATCAGGTCCAATATAACAAATCCAATCACACAAGATTCAATCACACAAGGACACAAGTTTTAACGTGGTTCACCAAAAGGCTACGTCCACGGTACAAAGACTGTCCGAACACCGATCCGGAACAAGTCTAAGTCTATTTAGTCGCACCAACGACAAAGAGCACCAACCCTTGATGTTTAGATAGCACCCACTATCTAGGAAGCACCAACTCCCTTTACAATTTGGCTATACCAATAGATAGGATCACCCAATCCCTAACACCAAGCACCAACTTGATGTTTTACAATAAAGGAGTAAAACAACCTTTCCTCACTACAAGTTCTCTCTCTCAATCCCTTACAAATTGAAATTACAAAGCATAGAAAGAGAGATACTTATCTATGGACGAATCACCACCTTCAAGAAGCTCAAACTCGTCCACACTTGCTGTAGAAATGATCAGCACTTCAGCTCACAGCACTTCCTCCTTCCAAACTCACTCTTTCTCTCCAAACTCTCTTGAGAGACTCACCTCTTGTGTGTATCTTGTGTGTTCTTCAAATGAGCCTAAACAAGCCTATTTATAGGGTTCAAGGAGCCCTACACATGGTGCAAGTTAGGCTGGAAGGCATGTAAACAAGACCCCAAAAACATGCAAAAGAATACATGTTTCCCGGAACTTTCCGGAATTTCCGCAAGAAAAGCAGGCTCAGGTTCCTGCGTGTTCGCGGTCGAGCGCGTGGGGTGCCCGGTCGACCGGGTACACTGCGCGGTCGACACCCCGGTCGACCGGGCACACTTTCGGTTAACCGAAATGCCTTTCGGTCAGAATTCCAGAGAGCACACATTTCCCAGATTTTCAGGCCCTTCACGCGCGGTCGACCGGGTGGATTCCGCGGTCGACCGGGCCAACTGCGCGGTCGACTCTGCGGTCGACCGGGCACTCTGCTGCAGTGCTGTTTTGGTCACTCTTCTGCTGTGCTGTTCTGTGTGCTGTATGTCCATGTTGCTTTGTGGTTTTCCTTGCATGGCTTGGCATCAACCTTGGACACATGGGTTGACATGAGTTGACAACAATTACAACATACAATTCACCATGAACATTAGTCGAATTGCAACACTACAATCCCTAGCCAAGTGTCCATAATTATAGCACTTATGGCACTCAATTTTGTGGCTGTTTAGGATTGAGAAAGGGTTTCTAGTTACAAACGGGCTGTTTCTAACATAGAATTTACATTCAGCCCTTTTATGTCCATATCTATTACAATGAAAGCAATAACCATAGAATTTGAATCTTCTTTGTGGCTGGTTAGTCTTCATTACCTTTTTCTCATGAATGGACTCTTTTATAGGCTGGGTAGGCTTCACATCTTTAGAAGGTGCAGTGACTTTCTTCACAAACTTTATCTTTTCAGGAGGTGCAGTCTTAGAGGATTCTCCATTCTCAAATCCTAGACCGAATCTGATGTGAGCAGGTCTTTGAACTTTCAGTAGTTCATTCAGCTTCAACGTTCCATTGATTGCTTGGAATTCCTTGAGCTTTTGATTTATCTTTGTATTTTCAGCCCTTGCTCCAAGGATTTCATTCTCAAGTTTCACCACTTCTTCAGTTTTGGTACTGATTTGAAGTTCTAGGACTTCTATGGTCCTCTTGTATTCCTCTACTTGAGTTTTCAAAGCAATAGCAGAACTTTCAGATTCATGGAGAAGTTTCAGAGTTTTCTTACTTGTTTTTCGCTCCATGCTAAGCTCCTCAAGTGCGGCAATGAGTTCTTGTTCAAGATTGACCTCAGCCTCCTCTTCTTCTTCAAGCTCTTGCTCCTCTTCCTCTTCAACAGTAACCATGAAGAGAGCTTCAGTTGCTTCGGCTGAATCATCATCGTCTGAAGTTTCAGACGTGCTGTCATTATACTGACTGATGAAGCTTTTTGCCTTGCCTTTCATTCTGAAGTTTTTCTTCCATTTACTCTTATCAACATAAGAGTCATCTTCATCATTGTCTTCTTTCAATGGACACTTTGCAGCAAAGTGACCAACACCGCCACA
>BMWJ01000037.1 GCA_014651175.1 Streptomyces clavifer
GCCAAGATAGAATGCTCCTCCGCTTGTGCTCTTGCGGTCATCTATACAACCAGCCCAATCAGCGTCAGAATATGCAACAAGAGTGAAGGATTTACCTTTTGGATAGCATAGGCCGAGCTCCATGGTGCCTTTTAGATACCGAAATATCCTCTTTACTGCTGTAAGGTGCTCTTCCGTTGGTGAAGACTGAAATCTGGCCACCATACACACTGCTTGTAGAATGTCCGGTCTTGTAGCTGTCAAGTAGAGCAAACTCCCAATCATTGATCTGTAAGTGGTGTGATCAACTGATGGAGTCTTGTCATCTTTGCTTAGCTTTGTACTTGTGGACATAGGCGTGCTTACTGGTTTGCTGTCCTCCATGTTGAAGCGTTTTAGCATCTCTTTGATGTATTTCAGTTGTGAAATGAATATGCTATGCTTCAATTGCTGTACTTGAAGACCAAGGAAGAAACTCAGTTCTCCAAGCATTGACATTTCAAACTCTGTCTTCATCTCTTTTGCAAAGAGTCTGCACATCTCCTCGTCATTGCCACCAAATATTATGTCATCGACATAAACTATGACAACCAGCTGTTTGCTTTGCTCTGTTTTGACATAAAGATTGCTGTCAACCAGTCCTTTGCCAAAGCCGATTTTGCGAAGATAAGTATCCAACCGCGAATACCAGGCCCTCGGTGCTTGTTTCAGGCCATATAAAGCCTTCCTTAACTTACACACCAGGTCTGAACTTTTGTCACTGTGGAAACCATCAGGCTGCTCAATGTAGACCTCTTCTTCTAACAGCCCATTCAAGAAGGCTGACTTCACATCCATCTGAAAAACTTTGAAGTTTTTGTATGCAGCCAATGCAAGGAACATACGAATAGCTTCCAGACGAGCTACTGGTGCAAAGGTCTCTTCAAAGTCTATGCCTTCTATTTGAGCATAGCCTTTACATACTAACCTTGCTTTGTTTCTCACCACTTGACCATCTTCATTGAGCTTGTTTCTAAACACCCATTTAGTCCCAATAACATTCTTGTCAGAGGGTCTGGGAACTAATTCCCAAGTGGAGTTTTTCTCAATTTGCTCCAACTCCTCATGCATAGCTTTTAACCAACTTTCATCGAGACTGGCTTCAGCCACAGTCTTGGGTTCAATGGTGGACAAAAGTGAGTAATTGCTAACTACACTTTGTCTAGTTTTTACACCAGCTTTAGGATCTCCAATAATTTGATCCTTAGGGTGTTGATTTACCCAAGTCCTATGCTTTATAGGAGAGACAACTTCTGAACCATCTTTTGATTCATTTGGTTCAGACTCTTCATTATCTGAGTCATCCATGTCCTCATAAACTGGACTTTCTTCTTGGATTATATGCATGGGTTCATGATGTTCATCAATTCTAACATCAGCACTCTCTATGATTTTTCTGGTCCTCTTGTTAAGACATCTGTAAGCTTTACTAGAGGAGGAGTAACCCAGAAATATACCTTCATCGGCTCTATCTTCAAATTTGCCTGGATTCTGTTCAAGTCGCTTGATGAAGCATTTGCTGCCGAATATCTTGAAGTGCTTAACTGAAGCTGTTCTTCCAAACCATAGCTCATAAGGAGTCCTCTCCTCATGTCTTCGTAGCATACAACGATTCTGAATATAAACCGCTGTGTGAATTGCCTCCCTCCAGTATTTGTCAGCTAACTTGCTTTCAGTTAGCATTGTGCGAGCCATCTCCTGTACAGTGCGATTCTTCCGTTCCACAACTCCATTCTGCTGTGGAGTTCTAGGGGCTGAGTATTGCCGCTGAATGCCATGATACTCACAGAACTTGGTGAATTCTTCAGATGTGAATTCGCCTCCTCGATCAGACCTTAGTGTCTTGATCCGCTTCCCTAGCATGTTCTCAACCTGTGCTTTAAACACTTTGAACCGATCAAGTGCTTGATGTTTATGTTTGAGAAATAATACCCATGTCATACGAGTATAATCATCAATACAGAGCATGAAGTACTTATCTCCATTGGTGCTTCGAGTTCGCATTGGTCCACATAGATCTGTGTGCACAAGTTCCAGAGGCTTGGACGTGTGGTGCTCCTTTGTTTTGTATGTGACTCGTGTTTGCTTGCCTTTTTGACATGAGTCGCATATTGGGTTGGCGGGTTTGCTAACCTTTGGAAAGTTTCTCACCGCCTTTGAAGCACACAACTTAGACATGTTGTCAAAGTTGAGATGTCCTAATCGCTTGTGCCATAGCCAGCTTTCCTCAGCTTGGCTCATTAGACAAGATTTCTCCAAACCATTAGACAGGGTGTAGAGATTACCAGATGTTCTTGACCCTGTAGCCATTGTTTTGCCATTGCTGCACTTCTTGATGGTGAAACCGTTCTTTGTAAAGATGATCTCATGACCTTTGTCACAGATTTGGCTCACACTCAGCAAGTTGTGTCTCAGTCCTGACACGTACAGCACTTCTTCAGATCGGATCTTGCCTTCTTTCAGCTGAACAGTGCCTTTGCCACTTATTTTAGCACCGTCATTGTTGCCGAATTTCACAGTGCCACCTTCAAATTTCTGGAGCTTTGTGAACTTTGCTTTGTCACCAGTCATGTGACTTGAAC
>BMWJ01000039.1 GCA_014651175.1 Streptomyces clavifer
GAAGGTCCTTGTTACAAAAGCAGGTTCTCTCAATGCACGACTGGCAAAATGGTCCATCCTTCTATCACAATTTGATATTAGGTATGTACCATAAAAAGCAATCAAAGGCCAAGCTCTAGCAGATTTCCTCGCAGAGCATCCATTGCCTAAAGATTCACCACTCAGAGATGATCTCCCAGACGAACCCGTCTACAACGTGGAAACTTTCTCGCCAAATGCCTCCTGGGACATGTACTTTGACGGTGCAACCAGGACAAATGAAAAAAGAGAGCTGATCTCGGGAGTTGGCATCCTCTTTGTTAGCCCCGACAAATACATGATTCCACATGCTTTCTCGCTATTGGAACCGTGCACAAACAATGCAGCTGAATACCAAGCTCTGATCCTAGGATTGGAACTGGCCATCGAATCCGGCATCACCGTGCTGGAAGTCTTTGGAGACTCTCAACTGATCGTCAATCAGATGAATCAGAAATATGAAGTCAGGAAGCCTGATCTATTGCCTTACTACAACAAGGCACGATCGCTTCTTCAAAAGTTTGACATCTGCAACATCACCCACATTCGTAGAGGTGAAAACATTCGTGCAGATGCCCTAGCCGGACTTGCCGCATCTATGGCGATCCAAGAAGGGGAAAACATGCAAATTACAGTGTGCGAGAGAAGGATCCTCCCTCCTCTTAACACACACCAAGCAGTTGCTGAATGCCACCGAGTGGTTGGAAGTCGGATCTCTATCCTTCAAACTTCAACTGGCGACTGGAGGGATCCGTTCATCGATTATACTATGTTCGGAATTCTACCCGAAGATCCAAAAGAATGGGTAAGCATCCAAAGGCGAGCCCCAAACTTTCATTTGGATATTCCTTCAAAAATCCTTTACAGGAAATCCTTCAATGGAGTACTTCTACGCTGCTTGTCACAACAAGAAGCTGAAGAAACACTCAAAGAAGTTCATGCTGGTCTTTGTGGAGCTCATCAGGCTGGCCCTAAGCTCTACGACCAAATCAAAAGGTTAGGTTACTACTGGCCTACAATGGTAGCTGACGCAATGCAATTTGCCAAGCGCTGCCAACAATGCCAAGTTCATGGAGACTACATTCACATGCCTCCAGAATGGCTGCATCCTACAGCGATCTCATGGCCTTTTGAAGCATGGGGTATGGACATCATAGGTCCTATCTCTCCCCCTTCAAGCAAAGGTCATCGCTTCATCTTCGCCGCTACGGATTACTTCTCCAAGTGGTCAGAAGCATTTGCGTTCAACGAAATGAAGACCTCATCAGTTCTTCAGTTCCTGCGCACCAACATCATTTGTCGCTTCGGCATACCCAAAAGATTCGTCCATGATAACGGACCACAATTCCGGGATCATCGATTCTACAGGTTTTGCGACAAATACAAAATCCAAAGCTGTCCTTCTACTCCATACAATCCGGCAGCAAACGGATTAGCAGAAGCCTTCAACAAGACACTCTGCAAAATCCTCAAGAAAATGGTCTCTAGTCACAAAAGAGATTGGAGCGACAAACTTTCTGAAGCTTTGTGGGCCTATCGAACCACCGTTCGAGGACCGACCCATAGCACACCATTCTCCTTGGTCTATGGATGCGAAGCTGTCGTGCCATTGGAGGTACAAATTCCTTCTCTGAGGGTATCTCTACAAAATGACATGACTCAAGAAAGCAATGCGAAATTACGACTTCATGAGCTGGACAATCTCGACGAGAGACGGCTCGAAGTTCGACAAAGCATTGAACTTTACCAAGCACGCATGGCAGGATCTTTTGACAAGAAGGTCCGGCAACGCGCCTACAAAAAGGGTGACTTGGTTCTTGCGATGAAAAGACCAATGGTCTTCGCACACAAATCCAAAGGCAAATTTGAGCCAAAATGGGAGGGACCCTACGTCATCGACAAAGTCTTCTCCAACGGCGCATATGCCCTCCTAAACATGGAAGGCGACAGATGTATGCTGCCTATCAACGGCAAGTTCTTGAAGCGGTATTACCCTTGAAGACTTACCTAACTGGGTAAGAGCAATGCCTGCATGGCCCAAGCCTATTCTCAGGTACTCGCTCGTCAAACCCACTCTTTTTAGAATTTTCATATCAAATGTTGAAATTTCTAGAAACTCAAAACAATGCTTACTTTCATCGTTTCATTGTTAAAAAAAAAATC
>BMWJ01000040.1 GCA_014651175.1 Streptomyces clavifer
TACATACGGTTGGATATCGACGAAAAGATGTCTACGGTAGACCATCGTGCCGACACGTATGCTGAAAAGCCACTCATTCTCTGCATTTGTCAAGGAATAATGTCTCCCTGACCCTGCCCTGGTGGAGTCACGCGGGGCACCAAAATCAAAAGCCTTCTTCCGCAACTCCGGAGAAAGCTTCACTGAAGACTGCCCCATCTCGACGTCCCTGAACCGTCGGATCCTCATGCGGGCAAACAAAAGAGATTCGACTATGGCTTTTCCCTTAGCCAATCGAATCATCAGACGATCATCATCCTGTGCAGCGCCTAGCCGATGGAAGCCAGGACAGTGGTATACATACCACGAATAAAAGATGTGGGCTGAAAATACCCTATTCATAGGGAGCCCAAGCCGAACCAAGAAAGCAGCCGCCTGCAGTTCGGTGCATAGGCAGGAGTAGAGAGCTGGCACCAAAGCAAGTTGCTCTCCAAACGCCATCTGACAAGCCGGGAAAATACAATGCGGCCTGATGTGCGTCCCATCTCCTCCAGCAAATATAGCCTCACCCAGCCAATAAGTGAGGTAAACAGCAATGTCTCTCCGCAATACAATGTCAGGATAAATTGCATTCGTACTTGCAAAGAAATCCTTCATGGCCGAAGTCTTCATCCGGTCCTCTTGGGTAATGCTGTTAGAAGACTAACAGCAGACTCCATATCGTCAAAGGAATTGAAGAATGAAGAGCCAGAACTCTTCCAACTGCTGGACCTTACTTTCGAGCCCTCCTTCTCCTTCAAAAAGTCATAGAAGGCGATGAGCTGAAAGTATAGGAGCCTGAACTCCTCCGACTGCTCCTCAAGGACGCTGTCGATCGGCATGAACTCCTCATAGAGCTTGCCAAGGATGGGCAATCCGGTAACGGCGCTCAGCTCCTTCAAAGAAAAACCAATCTCACCGTTCGTCACAACGAAGGTATTGGTTTGCGGAAGGAATGACTCCAACATAGCCTTGAAGGCCTCGTCGGAAAAGGTCACGGTCTCTCTAAAGGCACGGACCGCATCAAAAATCCCGGCCTCCTTCAAAACAGCGCCACCAATCAGCAGGACGTGATTAGTCCACGACTTCCACTCGGAGTCTGCACTAAAACGGCCACGAAGTCGAAAAGGCTTCACCCAGTTGCTGCCGTCACCGCTGAAAATGCCAAGGCCCACCGGTCTCAAATCGACCGACGGATAATCAGAGCCCTGGTAACCACTAGCCGGCATCAAGATGTCCATGTCGGCAGGCGATTTCTCCGCATATCCGGAAGGACTGCCAACAAAACCCCCGGTCTTGATTACATTTGTCCTTTCACCCAGCTTGGAGGATCTTCCCTCTTAGAGCACGTGGGAGCAAGGCTCATGATCGAGACGGTGCGATCAAACGTCGACCGGGTAACAACAGTCCTCTCTTCACCATCAGCTGTGTAAGAGAACTGAAAACATCTCCTCTGGTATGTCATGTCGTCAGGGACAGCATCACCAAAGAAGAAGGTAGGCTTGGGCAACACCCTCTGATCGTCCATAACCCACGGACGACTGCTTACCATGATCTTATAAAATTCCTCTCCCATGAGAGTGATCAGTCGCTGTCTCATCTCATCTCTGTTGAGAGAGTCGCACTCTTCAAGATTCCTCTCAACAAACTGGACTTTCTCCCAGGCCTGCTGAACGGCCACATTGGAAGATCTGGCAGATCGACGAGGTACGCTTGTAGCAGGCTCTTTACCCTTGTTCGTTCTGGAGGAACCACCTGCAAAGGTTGGAAAAGAAAAAAAAATCATCATCAAAATGACAGAATTTCGCTCATTTTGTCCCACCAAAAATCTAGCGAAATTTTGGCATGACCCCGGGGCAATTCCAAAGAAAAGGGAAATACCCCGACGGAAATAGAAAGTTTGAAGATGGGCTCAACATTGCTGCGGGCTCCGAAACTCCAAACTTTCGAAACCTCAAAGTCTCAGCAAAATCAGGAAGGGCTCAACATCTCTGCGGGCTCCAATTTCCCAAATTTGCAAAAACTTTCAGGTATGCTATCACATCATGCTAAATCAATTCAATTTACAAAAATAGCATGCATGGGCAACAAAAGAAAAAAAAAAGAAGGAAACTTTCTCAAAAAAAAAAGAAAAGA
>BMWJ01000041.1 GCA_014651175.1 Streptomyces clavifer
TGCTAACTCCCTCTTTTTTTTTGTTAGCTGATCTGTCACAGGATTCTGATGACTTTGAACCATCGTTAGACACAAATGTCAGCGATGATTCTGATGAGGTCATGGAGGAAAAAAGTGTTCCGCCATTCTTTGAAGAAGGTACTTTATAATAACAATCCTAATAATGTTTTTATTAATAGGATCGTATTTACCTTTTTGTGTTTCCTTGACAGAGTTTGAAGTGGCAGAGGAGAGTCCATCGCTTCCTTCAGATTCAGAGCATGGGATGCCAGAAGTTGATCCCGAGGCGGGGACTCCTGTAGCTGGCTCTGACACGGTAGAGGAGATACCTCGTGTTGAGATTCCTTCTCCAACAGCTCCGATCGGAAAGGCTTCCTTTGTTTTCCTTCCAACGGGGCATGATATGAGCAGCCGTCCGACGGAGAAGGGTGAATCTTCTTCTGGTCCATCTCTTCTATTTGCAAAGAAGGTGCTGGTGCGAGTCTTGAGCTCCTGGATCGAGACTCTCCACTCTGGACATTTAGATGCCGGATTTGGTATGATCCCGCATGTGAAGGAGATTCTTGCCGATACTGAGGAAGTTGGTCTAGATGTCACTAGTGCCAGGGCGATCGTTGATAGGATCATTGCACTAGGTGACAAATGGTTTGAGACCAAGGACTTTCCTGATGACCGGTTCTTCAAGGAGATGTTCCTGGACCCTGCTATGAGGGCTGAGTCTGGCGTAGATGAGGCTACACACAGCAGGAAACAGGTAGTCCGGAAGAGGAATTTGGAGGAGCTCGCCATTCGTAGGTTGAATCATGAACTCGTCATCCTTGAAGGGGAGATTGAAGAAACCAAGAAGCGCCTCGAGAATTTGAAGACACAAGTCGCTGCTAAGTGGGCTGCTGTAGCAGAGGCTCGTAGCAGAGAGGTCATTCTGATTAGCCAAGTTGCAGATGCCGATCAAGTTCTTCAATCGAAGATCGAAGAAAGAGAAAAATGGCAAACTCTTTGGAGTAAGCTTCCCGGTGTAGAAGAAGGACTAGAGCTTCCTCCGGCATCTCATGGCAAGTTTTTAAAGAAGCGTGCCTTGGAAACTTTGATGGCTGAGTACCAAAGTTCGCTCGGGGAGCTAAGACTTTGGATGGAGAATCTCTTTGGTTGAGCTCCCGACATTTATCAGGATCTATCCTCTCTTTTTTTTGGTACCACATGTATTTTTTTGGTACTTCTTTTTTTTGTAGTGTTTGTGAACACTTTTCTTTTTTTTTTGGTACCACATGTATTTTTTTGGTACTCTTTTTTTTGTTTTCCCTACGCTCACTCAAATCTTTTTGTGATGAAAGTAATTGCTAAATGGGATTTGATCAAAAGCTTGTCATTTTGTGAAAATCCTTTGTCAAATGATTGTTTTGGCATGGGAGCCAGATTTTGTTTGTGGTATGCAAACCGATTTGGCATGAGAGCCAGATTTTTGAGATGGCATGAAAGCCGAAATTTTGTGGCGTAAAAGCCAAAATTTGGGTTGGCATGGAAGCCGGTTTTGTTTATGGCGTAGGAGCCAAAATTTTGTTTGTGGCATTGATAGCCAGGTTTGTTTTTGGCATGGAAGCCGAAATTTTGTTTTTGGCATGGAAGCCACTTTTTTTTGTGTAGCATCTATTGCCAGTTTGGGTGGCATTGATAGCCAATTTTTTTTTTGAAAGCCAAGTTTTGATTTGTTGGCGTGAAAGCCAGGGTTTTTTGTTTTGTGGCATCTATAGCCGGTTTGTGGCATTTATAGCCGGTTTGGTTTTCAAAAATGCAAGTATCGACTAAAAAGTCGCCTCCCTGCTGAATGGTTTTGCAAGTATCGATGGAATGTCGCATCCTTGCTCATTCGGTTGCGAGTATCGATGGAATGTCGCTTCCTCGCGGGTTTGGGTGCAAGTATCGACTAAGCGTCGCTTCCTTGCTTTTCAAAAAATTTGGTTTTGCGGGTACTGACTTGATGTCGTTTCCCCACGATTTTTGAAATTTGTGGTTTTCTCGAACCTTTGAAATTTGGGTTGTGGATATCAACTGCAATGTTGCATCTCCACGATTTTAGGTTTTCTCGAACCTTTTGAATTTGGGTTGTGGATATCAACTGCAATGTTGCATCTCCACGATTTTAGGTTTTT
>BMWJ01000042.1 GCA_014651175.1 Streptomyces clavifer
GGTATGCCGACCGCCTCTGTGCGGTCACCAGTCGGTCACCAGGCGGCTAACCGACTGGTGACCGCCTGCTGACCGCCCAGTCAGCGGGCAGTTCTGTTTTGCACTCTTTTTTCAGCTCCTTTTTCCTCCAAAACGTTTCTCCTATAATCCATGTCATTCCCTGCCATAGAATGAGCTCAAAGGCTCCTTCAATACCGCATAAATATTTCAATCACTCCTTCTCAATCACATTCATCCACCTTAGAAAAGAGAGAATTCCACAACCACCATTATTCATTTGTATCCAAAACAAGTAATAAATGAATAGCTAACAATGACCATTCCAAAACATCCATTGAATTATCAAAACTCATCCATGTGCATTTATTTCACAACATGTAAATCAACTATGACATAAAACATGTAATGAAATCACTAATGCATTTCATAAAACTCATTCAAAGTTCAAGATTTGAAATCATCCACTTGCCTCAAGGTCTTCAATCAAGTAAAACAAGAACTAATCACCACTCTCCAAGCCATGATCACAATCTCTAAGGTTAGGAACTATATAATGCACATAATGAAAGGATTTGGAAAGAAACACTCCGAAGAGGAAACCAAAACCACCAGTATCCATTTAAGTTTTTGAAATCATTAAGGTACATAAAGAGCCCGGAATGTCCCTAAAGTAAAGAGTATCAATTCAAAGGGAATTTGACATACGGGGTCCTTATTTACCTCAAACAGTTTTAAACCGATACTTATCCCGAAAATACTGAGTTTATGATTAAAGCATTTTTATAGTCCCGATTGTAGTCCCGATATTTACTAAGTTTTGTGATTGAGTATTTATCAGTCCCGATGAGCATTCCCGATTTCAGTAACTTTGTGCTTTGAGCATCCCGACCCGTCCCGTATATTTAGTAGATTATATGTGTTTGCATTTTCTCGATTATCGTGATTTGACCCATGAGTCGGCACCACTAAGCTTGGATGCCTTGTGGGTCTGATCCACCTACTTGGAAATCCCTCCCGTATACCACTGCAGTTTGGTTCCCGATGCACGGTTTACCGTGGCTCCCGATACCCGGTTAGCTACCGTGGTCCCGTCCCGTCCCGTATATAGTATTGTATATATGTATATATATATGTTTAGATGTTGTTCCTCCTCGTTACGACGACTGAGGACAACACCCCGCTCTTGTCGCTATATAGACAGAGGATTGAGCTAGGTGTGGTTGCCATGTTGAGTTCCCGAAATCCTTGGTTACCTTCATTGTTTTACAAGTGCATATGTTATTTGCTTTAAATGAGTATTGTTTTATAAATGCATTAACTTGACAGGTTTAAGGATTCTTCAAGGTATTTCTTTATTGCTTTTGAGTATTTCAATTCATTTGCCAAACCGTCGTGTTTGACCCTTGTTTTGGTACTCAGGTCCCGTTGTCGGTCTCCCCGAGGAGGAGCTCGAGGTTGCGGTTGTTGAACCGCAAGGCTTAGTAGAGTGGCGCCCGGACGATGTCATCTAGACATTGGATTGGATGAGTTGTGACACATCTTTTGGGGATTTATTATCAAACACTGTTATTGTTTTGGGAAACTGGATTACATGTTTATCTTGGTCCTTCGTGACCTCTATTTTGGGAAATGTTATTAATCTACATGTTGTTAACTTTAACATTTATTTTGGGTAATGCCTTATGATCATTGTGTTACTTTGATACCTTGTTGCCTTCGGAAATGTTTAGAATGTGTGAGATGGAATGGAATTGGATGAATGAGATTTACCATACGCTTCCGCAAAGCAATTAATCAAATATTCTTATCGTGTGTTGGATAATCCTCACCGCGGACACCTGTGGGAAATCGCGTGTACGAGTGGCATCCGTCGAGATGACTCGTATACGTTATGATTTGACTTAAAGACTGTGTTGTGTTCTTCAACACCAATACACTATCATCCGCTCAAAAGTTTTAAATTTATTAGTCAAGATCCCGGATCAGGCCCTGACTTGCTCATGACCCGGT
>BMWJ01000043.1 GCA_014651175.1 Streptomyces clavifer
CTTATGAGTTATTATATTCTTTACAAACCTGTTGTTTATTGATGACATTAACTGAATCCGCTGTATGTAAATGTTTATAACACTTTTGCCTTCTCATTTATGGTGTTTCCACGTGTAATACCATAACCAAATTAGTGCTTCCACGTGTAATACCATGTGTTATGATAGGTGTATATTGAAAATATCTATTGTTATTTGATAAGTCCACAAAATTGTAGTTCTCATTCATTATTTCATGTTACTTTGTGGACTTAATTAGGGTGATTTGCACTCAATTTCATAGAATTTCATAATTCCATGCATTTGAGCATCAAAGTTGGAATTTTAGTCAAAATCATTCAAAATCATCAATCTTGCATGAATTTTATGAAATCATTGGGTTACATCATCTTAGTGTCACACAAATTAGCCTTTTGATTCTGGCATCATCAATTAGTTCATGGTTCTTTTTTGTAGGGTATCTTCATGTTTTTGGGACCCGCCTTAAGAGATAAACAAAGGAGAAGAAAAAATCTACACAAGCTAAGCAAGGGACCCACATTTGTACATGAGGGACCCACCTCACATGTGCATGCACCGAAAGCCACCGAAAGCCACCGAAAGCCACCGAAAGGTGAAGCACACTATCCATAGAAAATGGATAGCCACCCCACCATTGTCCCCTATGCACCATTATAAAAGGCCAGGAGAAGAGAAAGAAAAAACACAGAGAGAGGAGGAAGCCAGCAACCGAAGGAGAGACGAGCAGAGAGATTGGTGAGGCTGAGAGTGAGAAATGAGAGATTTGTGAGGCCAGAGTGCTACTCACGAAATATTGGTGAGGCCAGCTCCATCTCATATTCCCTCTTCTTCTTTCCAGTGATTTTATCTTTTGGTATCCTTGGGCCATGTTCAAGGACTTATTTTGAAGGAAAATTATTGTGAAAGAGACATAGTAAAGGTGCATTTTTAATGATGAATCAAGAAATATCATTTGCTATGGCGGGCTAGTTTCTCTGATTGGAGCTATGGATGAAGATAAGTAATTGCCTTTTTATTTATTGAGTAGTTACAACTTGTGTTTCGTGTTTATGAGCATAATGATTAATAGATTTACCTTCGTGCTTTAAGCAAACCTCCATTCTTAATTTCTGAGAATAGAAATTTATTTTTGACTATCCATGTTTAGGTTTGATAGTCCATACTTAGGACTGAGTTTTCCTTTGATGGATTATGCTTACCTTTAATGAGTAGTGCTTAGATTATTTCTATACTTCTCTGAGGTGAATGAAGTCTAGGATTTTGGATTTTTGTTAATATAAAAAGATTTTTAAAGTTAAATTATCCAAGTCAAAAACATTGATTTGTCTTTGGTTTGAAGAAGAAGTTGAACCAAGTTATAACTACTTTGATAAATAAATGGGTGGATGCTTATTGGATTCTTATGCTCTAATCATTTTTACCAACTGTTGTTTTTCATCTTATAATTGATTGTGTGATTTTCTCACTTAAATCAAAAACATCTTCTTTGATTAATTAAGTTTCTTAATTTAAAAAGTTTTCTTTAACAAGCTCCTTGTGGGTTCGACCCGTATTTGCCACTGTTTCAAATAGACAGCCGTGCACTTGCGGTTAAATAAGTATTGTTCTGATGTTACTGGAGTTAAATTGAACATTAGAGGGCCTGGACTCACCATCTTCATGAGTGAACACAGGAGAGGAGAGATTGTAAGAATATTATAAAATTCTAAGAATATTATAAAAAATCACAATTCGTTTCAAATTAGAATTTTATAATATTTGTTTTTAAGATATTTTATTGTAATGTCCCATACATACTAGGTGTTACTGAGCTTCAGTAAGCCATTGTGTTTGGATATCTACAGATATATTTGGGACATCGATCAACTTCAGGAAATAACAATTTTTTGGCGCCGTTGCCGGGGAGCAGTTTTAAGAAATTTTTTAA
>BMWJ01000044.1 GCA_014651175.1 Streptomyces clavifer
TCAAGTTTTTGGCGCCGTTGCCGGGGAGCGCCAGTAAAGATTTCCAAAAAGAAGGATAGGCCTCCACCAATTTGGCAAAGAGATTCAGGGCACATATTAAGAAGGAAGGACTCTCCGATTAAGAGCAATATTGAAAACTTTGAATCTCCTTTGAGACCATCACCAATGGCGAGTGGGTCCGGTATTGGCAACAACAATAATGACCGGAATGACAATGATAATAATGCGGAGATAAACCAAAGGGCTAGGAGTTTACGAGACTACCTTCAACCCACACGGACAACCACACCTTCTTGCATGGTCGTCCCACCCAATGTGGGAAATTTTGAAATAAAACCAGGCGTGATCCAATTACTCCCTAAGTTCCATGGCCTCGATTCAGAAAGTGCATACTCGCACTTAAGAGAATTTGAAGAAGTATGTGCCACTTTACACTTCAATAATATTGGGGAGGACATAGTCAAATTCAGATTATTCCCTTTTTCACTAAAGGAGAAGGCAAAAATATGGTTGCATTCCCTTAGGCCCAATTCGATTACCACTTGGAATGTTATGGTGCGAGAATTCTTGAAAAAGTTTTTCCCGCTTCACAAAACCAACACTTTGAGAAGACACGTGATGAATTTCAAACAAAAAGACAAAGAGTCTTTCTTCAAGTGTTGGGAACGCTACAAAGAGCTCTTACAAGCCTGCCCATATCATGGATTCGAATCTTGGCGCGTAATTGGTATGTTCTATGATGGGTTAACTTCTGAAATGCGCCAATTCGTTGAAACGATGTGTAATGGTGAGTTTTTGAGCAAAAACCCAGATGAAGCATGAGACTACTTAGATTCTTTGGCAGAAAGTGCCCAAAATTGGGACACTTCGGATGGAATTGACAATCCAAGGCAATCGAATAATTCTAAGGGAGGGGGAATATATCGACTTCAGGAAGATGGAATGGAACTCAATGCAAAAGTAGCCTCCCTTACCAGAAAAATTGAAGCCATGGAAATGGGGAGGAGTAAACAGCCTGGCACCGTGTGTGGTATTTGTGACTGTGACACCCACTCTTCGGAGGATTGCCCAACAATCACAGCTTTCAAAGAGGTGTTACAGGAACAGGCCAATGCTACTAATGCATATCAGAGGCCGTTCAACAATCAACTCGGTAACTCGTACAACCCCACCTGGAGGAACCATCCCAATTTCAGTTGGAGGAATGGGCCTACTGCTAATCAGGAGTCAGTCTCCCAAAGACCTACACATCAAGGTGGTGACTTTAGGCCCTCAACACAAGGAGCCCCATACCCACCTCCCCCTCCACAGTCTCAAACTAGCTCTTTGGAGGATCTGCTGACAAATTTAATTCAAACTCAGAATTCCATCATTCAAAACAATCAACAATCATTTCTAGACTTTCAAAAAGAGGTGAGAACCTCAATTGGCCAACTGAGCAACGCCCTTCAAATCAGGGAGAAGGGGGCTTTTCCAGCCCAACCACACCCGAACCCTAAGGGGCAATACGAAGTGGCCAATGCAGGTCCCTCTACCTCAAAGGAGCAGGTGCAAGCTGTTACCACTTTACGGAGTGGTAAAGAAATTTCGAAAGATGATCCGAAAAAAAGAAAACCACCTGCATCCTCGGATCAAAAAGTTTCTTCAAATAAGTCTGAATCTAAAGAGGTTTTAGAAAAGGTTGTTGATGACAAAAGGAAGATACCCGAAATTTCTGAGTACAAG
>BMWJ01000045.1 GCA_014651175.1 Streptomyces clavifer
ATCATAATCCTTTATGTACTCCATCCATCTCCGCTGTCTGTTATTCAAATCACCCTGTGTAAACAGGTATTGCAAGCTCTTGTGATCTGTACGCACCTCAAATCTCTCTCCATACAAATAATGCCTCCACAACTTCAATGCAAACACTACTGCTGCTAACTTCTTTTTTTTTTTTTTTTTGAAATCTTACCGGGCCTTTACCGGGCCTAGATGAGCGTAACCCAAACCATACATATCACGGATACCCAGCCCACCCGAGCCAAGCCCATAAAGAAAGATGCATTGTTTTCGTTGAAATCAAGTGGATCAGCTCAGCCCACCCGAGCCAAGCCCACAAGGCAAGAGACAGCGGAGCGTCCCATGGCCGACAGACCGCCGAATGTTGAGAAAAAGAGGAACAGGTATCGGCCCATTGAACGAGGACAGCACATGGATGAGCCACACGTCCGACAGAAAGATCAAGTGGAGGCGGAAAGGGATTCAATCCGCCGAAAGAGGAGTACGTTTTGTTTTGTTTTTTTTTTTTTTCAAAAAAAACTGTGCCCAGGAGATCATCTTGGAAGATTTGGACGGAGGACGATTGGCTCCTGCTCGCGGATTTGATTGCTATAAGAGCAGACTCAGCTAGGATGAATGTTTATCAGATCTTCTTCTTCTTCTCGTCTCTTCCTCTGCTGCTGGCCTCTCTTCTCTCTGCTGGCCTTCTTCTCTTCTCTGTAATCCATTTGCATCCTTATCCCCCACAATTCCAATGGCGCACCGATTTCCCTTTAACATTCCTAGTGATCAGAGTGATTCTTCACCTCAACCCCTAACTATTCCTGCAGCTGATATAGGTGCCAGGACACCACGACTGCAAGAGATAGATCTGTCAAAAAAATCGGATGAAGATGCTGTCTATGAGTTAGTGACTCTCGGGACTCAATACTCATCAGCCGTCTGCGCATTCTCCGGTTGGCTGCAAACTAAAACCCGAGGAAACAAACAACTCTTTGCCGAAATCGATGTACTGCACCAGCGTCTTCGCGAGGCAAACAGAAAAGTAGACGAATTGAAGCAACAGAATAAGGATTTAAAATCCTTGCTCAGCGCTTCAGTTCGACTGCCGAATCCTTTGAACAGGGGGGACATGCTGACCTATGAAAGGGTGAAGCATCTGAAAGAAGAGGCGAGACAGTTGAAGTTTTTGTAAAAAGTTCATGTGATGTATCCTTCTGAGTTCTTGTAATTATTTGCTAGCAGTTTTTTTTTTTTTGTTTTTTTGTTTTTTTCTTTTTTCAGCTATATACCCATGGAGTGAAGG
This sequence comes from Streptomyces clavifer, assembly GCA_014651175.1. GTDB lineage: Bacteria > Actinomycetota > Actinomycetes > Streptomycetales > Streptomycetaceae > Streptomyces > Streptomyces clavifer. The sequence continues at coordinate 1,304 of BMWJ01000045.1, forward strand.
GCTCAGTTTGTTGTATCTGCTAGCTTAATCAACTGAAACTTTTTCAAAACATACGTCTCTTCCTCTGTTGTATGATCTCCCCAAGCACTTCATACTTATCCATATTCAGTTTTGAACAGAAACCCACAAATCCAAGACAAATTGACCTCCCAGAAATGAAAATGGGAAAAAGAAATTTAGATGTGAAAAGAAAAAGAAAAACAAAAAGGAACGAACTCCCCTTGGGTTGCCTCCCAAGCAGCGCCTTTGGTTATTGTCGTTGGCTCGACTCAATGCTTTCTTCTTAATCAGGATAGAGCGGGTCCCCAAGGTCCAATTTTTCCACAGTCTCTACCTGGCAACCTTCAAAGAAAGGCT
>BMWJ01000046.1 GCA_014651175.1 Streptomyces clavifer
GAAATGCTTTTGTTTGAATATTTTGAAATATGAATGATGTTGTCTTTGAAAAGAAATGCTTTTATTTGAATATTTTGAAATATGAATGATGATGTCTTTACATTTCCAAAGTTTTGAAAATGAAGACTCATTTTGCCTATAAATAGCTCACTTTAGCTCTTCATAAATATGAAAGAAATTTTGAAGCCATCCTTGAGGTGTTTGGAGACAAGGAGAAAGGGGATGAACTAAGAGAGACCAATGGGTCATTTGTAAAGCTAAAGCTTGGATCAATGAAGTTAAATCTCTTAGTAAGCTTTATTTTTATTAATCATATGTTTTTTTGCTTTGACTAAATTATTGGTAAATGATTTTTAGCATATTAACTATGATGTGTTGAATCCATTCTTCTCTTAATCTTTGATTTTAGTTATTGGATTCTTCACCCTTGATTTCAAATCAAGTTGTGTTTTAAACTTTGTTAATCATGCTTAACCAAAATCTTTGATTTCTTTTATAGCATGATACATTTACTTGGTTGAATCATCTTTGTTGTTTTCATTCAATTGAACTTTAGTTAAACCTTGTTTTTGAAAACAACATTGCACATGCATCACATGTTTAGTCTTAAATAGTTTCATACAACTTGTGAGCCTTTGATTTTCATATCATCAACAAGTTAGTTTTTCATACATGTGATTTGCATTTATCTTCAATCAAATGTTTTTATGTGCCTTAAACTTTGAAATGCCTTGAGCATATATTAAGTGAGCTTTCTTTTTAAACTTGATTGAAGTTATCTCACACACACACACATCATGAGCATACACATTTGCATTCATCTAGTGTTTGTGTGAGCTAGTTTTTCAATTTCTTATCTACCTATCTTAGAGGCATTATAATTGAGCTTTCATTGTATCTCTTAGAGTGTTCTTTGTGAAGACACTTTCTTTGAGGAAAATATTTTACTTGTAAAGGTTATTGCTTAGCCTAAGAAAAGCATTGTGTAAAGGTTATTGCTTAGCCTAGAAAAGCATCTTGTATAGGTTGTTGTTAAGCCTTGAAAAACAACATTGTAAGGTTATTGCTTATCCTTGGAAAGCATATTGTAGAGGTTATTGCTTAGCCTTTGGAAAAGCATACTTAGTGGAAATCCGGTGGGGTGTTGAGTCACAAGCCGGTAGTGGATGTAGGCATTGAGGCCGAACCACTATAAATGATTGTGTAGTGGTGATTGCTTTGTGGTGATTGTTTTGTTTAAGCTTCCGCATATTGTTTGTTAATCATCACATGTGACTAGTTAATTGTTAAGAAATTAAAATTGGTCATAATTAGTCATTAAGTGTAGATCACCCTATTCACCCCCCCTCTAGGGTTAGGATCCGTGGACTTTCAGGGTCGAGTCATCAAAGCCTGGGGGCAAGAAGAAAGAATCTCTTGCGGTCCAAATTGTTTCACCTTCAAATTCAAAGAAAAATGAAAGCGAATATAAGAGGGATGATGACAACCAAAAGAATGCAAAGAAAACTTAAACTTTAAAGGAACGAATGTCACGGGACTATGACTTTGCAATGGA
>BMWJ01000047.1 GCA_014651175.1 Streptomyces clavifer
TAGAAGTGAGAAGTCATTCCACCACTACCACTCCATCATTACCATGCCACCATTACCATTCCACCACTAGCATTCCACCACTACCACTCCACCATTACCATGCCACCACTACCATTTCACCATTACCACTCCACCATTATCATTCCACCACTACCATGCCACCATTACCATTCCACCACTAGCATTCCACCATTATCATTCCACCACTACCATGCCACCACTACCACTCCACCATTACCATTCCACCACTACCATGCCACCACTACCACTCCACCATTACCATTCCACCATTACCATTCCACCACTACCATTCCACCACTTAAACCAACCACCCCATTTTGATATTTTATTCAAAACCCACCATGCACCTTCACTCTATAAATACCCATAGATATGAAGGAGATGAGAACAAGTTGGAAGGAGAATTACACATTCTACCTTTCTACATCTCCATTCTCTCTTCTCCATTTTCTTTTCTTCTCTACTTTGTTTTGCAAGTTTTTATGGCCCTGCGTGGCTAATTTTTTGTCATTGGTGAAAGGAGACTGAAGCCTCGGAATAAATACTGTGAGATCTAATTTATTCTCATTGTTCAATTTATGCTTTGAATATGGGTTGTTCTTCTGTGCTTAATTTGTTACCATGATTGTTTCGTTTAATTGCTAGGAGGCCTACTAGTTTATTTTTCGTTGCAATCTACTGCTAAATTAGAAATCAAATCCGTAATTGTTTGATCCCTCTAATTTGTGAAGCAACTGATTTTTAATAATTTACTGCGTCAGTAATTGTTAGATATCAGGAAGAACACTTGGCTAAATTAAATGCAACCGCGTGTGCTTGTGTTGTTTAGATTCATCGATCTCTCTTATACTTCATGCTGTTACTAAATTAAATCCTTAGCGCTTGTCTTGGGTTGTTTAGTAATTAGGGTTAATTAGAGCGCGTGCTTTCTAATTAACTGATAAAGGAGATAGGCAGTTAATTCCAACGATGAATATTCAAAGTGTAAATTGATTTATATTTGCATCTATGATCAGTTTTGAATTTCCGATGGTGAATGTTAACTTTGACCAATGCTAGCTCATTTTATTGAATTCGTCACTTTATTTGATCTTTATTCATTTTTATTTATTTTTGCTTTCATTGTAATCAAAACCCCCCCATCTTTGATCACATAGCATAAACTTTGGCTAAACACTCCCCGTGGGAACGATCCTTACTCACACTACTACACATATTTTTAAGAGTAAAGGTTTTAATATAATTTGAGGTGCCGGCGACAGCACACCACCCCATGTCCTCCCATGCCACAAATTCTTTTGAACTAATTTCCACAATGTCCATAGGCATGGGCTCAAAGGATTCCAAAGTGTTAGACTCGAAGGTCTGAACAAGACCACACTCCTTTAATTCCAAAAGTTTCTCTGAATTACATTGAGGGCCAAGAAATGCGATGGCAATTTCTCTTATGGTTGGATCATTGGATTTCATGAAGAGTTCAGTACATGATTCCAAGGATTCCACATTGTCCGAATCAGAAATCTGAAAAA
>BMWJ01000049.1 GCA_014651175.1 Streptomyces clavifer
GGGGTGAAGTCGCGTGCTCCGATGAATTCGGGGCGGCGGATGGGGGCTGCGAAGGGTTCCTGTGCCGTGTTCTCCACGCTGTTGAAGACGATGAAGACGTTGCTGCGCGGGTAGGGGGTGATGTTGTCCCCGGAGCCGTGCATGGCGTTGCAGTCGAACCAGGTGGCCGATCCGGCTTTGCCCGTGAAGAGCTTGATGCCGTGGCGGTCGGCCATCTTCGTCAGCGCCTCGTCGGACGGGGTGCCGGCGTCCTGCATCTGCAGGGACTTCTTGTAGTTGTCCTTCGGTGTCTCGCCGGAGCAGCCGAGGAACGACTTGTGGGAGCCGGGCATGATCATGAGCCCGCCGTTGGTGTCGTGGTTCTCGGTCAGCGCGATGGAGACGGACACGGTCCGCATGTTCGGCAGGCCGTCCTCGGCGTGCCAGGTCTCGAAGTCGGAGTGCCAGTAGAACCCGGAGGCGCCGAAGCCGGGCTTGACGTTGATGCGGGACTGGTGGACGTAGACGTCGGAGCCGAGGATCTGGCGGGCCCGGCCCACGACGCGTTCGTCGGCGACGAGGCGGGCGAAGGCCTCGCTGAGCCGGTGGACCTCGAAGACGGACCGCACGCTCTGCGACGTCGGCTCGATGATCGAGCGTTCGTCGGCCCGGACCCGCGGATCGGCGATCAGCCGTTCCAGCTCCGCGTGGTAGCCGGCCACCTCCTGCGGGGAGATGAGCTGGTCGACGGTGAGGAAGCCGTCGTGCTCGAAGCCCTGGAGGTCCTTCGCGGAGAGCGGCCCGGGTGCGCCGGGCGCGGACCAGATGACCGGGTCCTGGCGGGGAGTGGTCATCTCGGCGGCGCCGCGCGAGGGGTACAGGTCGGCTCGTACATCGGTGGTCATGGTTCAGGCCTCCTCTGTCAGCAGTGGGTAGACACCGTTCTCGTCGTGGTCCTCCCGTCCGGTGACGGGGGGGTTGAAGACGCACACGCAGCGGAAGTCGGTCTTGGGCCGCAGGGTGTGGTGTTCGTGGCCGTTCAGCAGGTACATCGTGCCGGGGGAGATCCAGTGTGTCTCGCCGGTCTCGTCGTTGGTGAGCTCGGCCTCTCCCTCGGTGCACAGCACGGCTTCGATGTGGTTCGCGTACCACATGGATGTCTCCGTGCCGGCGTAGAGCACGGTCTCGTGGAGCGAGAAGCCGACCTTCTCCTTGGCGAGCACGATGCGCTTGCTCTCCCAGGTTCCGGAGGCGGCCTTCACATGCCGGTCGGTGTTCTCGATGTCACTGAACGAACGGACGATCACGGTGGGATGGTGCCTTTCTC
>BMWJ01000050.1 GCA_014651175.1 Streptomyces clavifer
AATTCTATGTTAGAAACAGCCCATTTGTAACTAGAAATCCTTTCTCAATCCTAAATAGCCACAAAATTGAGTGCCATAAGTGCTATAATTATGGACACTTGGCTAGGGATTGTAGGTTGCCTCTTACTAACCCATTTCAGGTTGAAAAGAAACCCAAGTCAGTCAAGGCTTGGAAGGCAAAGAAAGGAGAAGGTAATTCCAAGGAATCTCTCATTGTGCAAACTGCTTTCAATGCACAAAAGAATGCTGCACCATGGATCCTTGACAGTGGCTGTTCAAGTCATATGACCGGTGACAAAGCCAAGTTCACAAAGCTACAACAGTTTGAGGGTGGCTCTGTAAAATTCGGCAACAATGACGGTGCGAAGATCTGTGGCAAAGGCACTGTTCAGCTGAAAGAAGGCAAGATCCGTTCTGAAGAAGTGTTGTACGTGTCTGGACTTAGACACAACCTGCTAAGTGTAAGTCAGATCTGTGACAAAGGACACGAGGTCATCTTCACGAAGAATGGGTTCGTCATCAAGAAATGTAGCAATGGCAAAACAATGGCTACAGGGTCAAGAACATCTGGTAATCTCTACACCTTGTCTGATGGGTTGGAGAAATCTTGTTTAATGAGCCAGGCTGAGGAGAGTTGGCTATGGCACAAGCGGTTAGGCCATCTCAACTTTGACAACATGTCTAAGTTGTGTGCTTCAAAGGCGGTGAGAAATTTTCCAAAAATTAGCAAACCCGCCAACCCAATATGCGACTCATGTCAAAAAGGCACAATGGAGCTTGGTCTATGCTATCCAAAAGGTAAAACCTTCACTCTTGTTGCATATTCTGATGCTGATTGGGCTGGTTGTATAGATGACCGCAAGAGCACAAGCGGAGGAGCATTCTATCTTGGCGATAGATTAGTAGCTTGGCACAGTAAAAAGCAAGATTCAGTATCACTTTCGACGGCGGAAGCAGAGTACATTGCAGCAGCAACTTGTTGTACGCAAGTGCTATGGATGCGGCAAATGCTCTCAGACTTGGGAGTTCCGACATCGGATCCTACTCCTATCTTCTGTGATAACACCAGTGCCATTCACATTTCCAAGAATCCTGTTCAGCACTCCCGCACGAAGCATGTTGCAATTCGCTATCACTTCCTGAAGGACAAAGTTGCTGATGGAGAGGTCAAGTTGGAATACGTTTCAACTACTGAGCAAGTTGCTGATATCTTCACTAAACCTCTGCCAAAGGAAGTCTTCGAGTATCTCCGACAAAAGTTAGGAGTTACTCGCTCTCCTAAACTTTAGGAGTTGTGCTTGATAG
>BMWJ01000051.1 GCA_014651175.1 Streptomyces clavifer
GTGACAAAGGAACAAAAATATATAACTATCAAGTTCAATCCAATGTACACATGGTCTATCACAATCGCAAGACAAGACATCAATTGGACATGACACGAATTGAAAAATGATACCAATTGATTTCCAAATGAATATGAAACATGATTAAAAGCATAGATGTGACAAACACAAAATTCCATCAAGCAACATAAATGGATATTCATCACTTTTAAAGATATAACAAGTGAGCATAGAGATGAACATGAGAAATTGCATTTTGAATAAATATGACTTGTTAGAGCATGCAATTTTCAAAGTGTCAAATCATATGAATTCAACAACTAAGAAATCCATCAAACAATACATATAACTATGAAATAGAATGAATGGATTTCAAAGAGGTTCATATGATCAAACACTACTATGAAGTTGAGACATGTATAAAGATGATAACACTTAGAGAATATACATGAATCAATATCATAACCATCCATATAAAGAATAATGATTAGAAAGCATAGAGGATGGATTTAAGAGGTCTAGTATGGTTTCTACAAATGTAACTAATAAAGCAACCATACATGGAACTAATTGACATTTGCATAGAGAAGATTAATCACACTCAAGATCTAACTCATACCATATCATTAAAATAGAATATAACTAAGCATGCACAAGAAGGTATGAAGCTAGAAGCATATCATGGATCACATATAGATGAAAATGGATCTCATATATGAGTATACCTATGAAGTATGATGATTTAATTCCAATTCATCTATAAAGATCCATCAATCTTTCATGTAAAATCTTCATTCTAGCAAATGTACTATGAGAATCATGAAACACTATCAATATGCATTGAAAAGATGTACAAGTCTATGTAAAGAATGCAAAACAATTTCATGATTCACAAAACATACAAATCAATTTGCTCATAAAAGGAATGAAACTAGTAGAGCAAAGAAGCAAATTGTTTGTAACAACATTCATTTCCATTTCTAAGATGATAAAATCAAATGCATAAGGAAATGAAAATATGGAACATGCTTTAAAGAATACAACTAAAAAGGTTTTGAAGCATTTCCATTCATGCAATCTTCAAATCATACACAAAATCCAACAATGAATAATATGAGTATGAAAAAGAAGAAAGCACATTATCAAACATCAATTTGTACTCCAAAGAATATAACTACTAGAGCTCATACAAATTGACTTGAACAAGTATATCAAAGAATTTGATTTTCAAATAAAGAATCTAACTTAGAAAGCATATAATGAAAATCAATTTATAACATCATATCTCATCAATGAGATACA
>BMWJ01000052.1 GCA_014651175.1 Streptomyces clavifer
GGGCCTTGACCCCGAATCCTGAACACGGGTTATGCGGCTTGTGCCAATGTAGTTGGTGTGAGGTGAAAGGCGTTCTCGAAGGCGATCGGTGATCGTTGTCCGAGGCGGGAGTGTCGGCGTCGGGTGTTGTAGCGATTCAGCCATCTGAAGGCGTCGAGTCGGGCCTCGCGTTCGTTGCTCCAGCTCTTTCGTCCTTGCAGCGTCTCGCGTTTGAAGGTCGCGTTGAAGGACTCGGCGAGTGCGTTGTCTGCGCTTGACCCGACCGCGCTCATGCTTTGCCGGACCCCTGCTGACCTGCAGGCTTCGGCGAATGCCCTGCTTGTGTACTGGGCTCCGTGGTCGGTGTGCATGATCGATCCGGCGAGGCTGCCGCGGGTGCGGATCGCCGCGGCCAGGGCGTCGGTCACGAGATCCGCGCGCATGTGGCCGGCGATCGCCCAGCCGGCCAGTCGCCGCGAAGCAAGGTCGATGACGGTCGCCAGATAGCAGAAGTTCCCGCCGTCGATGGGCAGGTAGGTGATGTCGCCGACGTACTTCGTGTTGGGCCTCTCGGCGCTGAAGTCGCGGCCGATCAGGTCCGGAGCCTTGGCCGCTGCTGGGTCGGGGACGGTGGTGCGGTGCCGGCGCCGCAACCGGACCCCTTCGATCCCGGACGCCCGCATGAGCCTTGCGACGCGTTTGTGATTGACCGCCTCACCACTCGTCTCGCGGAGCTCGGCGGCGATCCGGGGGGCTCCGTAAGTGCCGTCCGATTCCTGGTGCACCGCCCGTATCCGGGCGGCCAGCCTCGCGTCGGCTGCCTGCCGGGCGGCCCGGTCCGCAGCTGTCCGGCTCCAGTAGTAGAAGCTTGAGCGGCTGACGCCGAGGATGGTGCACAGCCGCTTCACGCCGTAGCGGCGCTGGAGGTCGGCGACGCACTGGAAGCGGTTCACCAGCGCGTCTCCCCGGCGAAATACTTGGCGGCCTTCCGCAGGATCTCGCGTTCCTCCTCGAGCTCGCGGACCTTCTTCCGCAGAGCTGCGTTCTCCGCCTCCAGCGGTGCCGGCGGCTGAGCCGGTTCCTGCGTCCGGCGCCCCCGGGGACGACTCGCTCCGGCCGCCCTCACCCAGTTCCGCAGGGTCTCCGGATTGATCCCCAGATCGGCGGCGACCGACCTGATCGTCGCATCGGGCCGCGACTCGTACAGCGCGACCGCGTCCGCCTTGAACTGCGGCGGGTAATTCTTCATGACCACGAGATGTCCGTTCTCAGATCCGCAGGATCCAGTGTCTCGTGTGTTCAACATCAGGGGTCAAGGCCC
>BMWJ01000053.1 GCA_014651175.1 Streptomyces clavifer
TAGTCGTGCCGTGTTTCGTTTGATAAGTGATTTCCCCTTTTATTTTGATAAGCTTGATAAGTATTTCGCCGTGTTTTGTGCATTCATGATTCAAAGTAAATACCACTTAGCTTGATCCACTACTTGGGGGTCCTTAAACAGCGTGGACTGTCTGCAGACTAGTCGTGTACATGGTTACACATCTTGCTTGTCCGGTTCCGCGGCCGGAAATCCCCATCTGCCTTAGTGTAGCGTGGGATCTTGCTTTGCTTTGTAGCACTTTTAGTGCACTCTTGTTCTTGTCTTGCTTGCTTGCTCTTTCATTATATATGATAGAGAAAGGATGGGCTCTTGTGGATTTATCTTTTCATGATATTATAAGTATTCATGCTAGTTTTGTAAATTTGAAAAGTATATCATGATCTTGCATCGTTTTAGCATCATTTAATGATTTTAACCTTGTAACATGCACATGCCTAAATTGATTACCTGCCAGACCGTCGTGTCTGATATACTACTTTGGTGCTCTAGGTGACAGGTTCTCGTCTTGAGCTAGTGCGTGTGCAGAGGGCTGTTGAGCCATGAGTTTTGCAGGCTTGTAGTGTCAGCGATGTCATATAGACGTCGTATTTGACTCCGGAGTTACGTCACACACTTGGGTAGTATTTGTTCTTAGCTTGTTATTATGTACGGCTTTTGTTAGCCTTTTTCCTTGGGTTTGTAATTAATGCACTTGATAATTGTAACTTGAATAAGTTTGGGTAATGATCAGCCTGTTACTGTCAGCTCTGTATTTTTATTACTATGATTTGTTCCAGTCTGATATGAATATCGATGAGATGACTATATGCTTGGGTTGAGTGCGACGCGGAATCCAATGGCCACGGACTTCGAGTCGCAACACCACGAAAGCTTCCGCTAAATATTCAGAGTGTGTTGGAATTTGAGATCCTCACACACGCGGATCTTGGGAGAGAAACATAATCATTACTTAACTCTCAAATCACGGCCCCCGGGTTTGGGGTCGTGACAGACTGGTATCAGAGCGGGCAGGTTTCTAGGACATAAAATACTCTAGGAACCTTAAGACGTGTGGTGAGAGATCGTTAGATTGGTCGTCTTGTTTTGACTAGATGTCGTTTTGTCGATTTCGGATTTGCTTTTGTTCTACCGATTTCGGATTTCTTTTCTTTCTAGTGGGGGAGACTCTCTTTGTCTCTTCCCTTTTGTTCTTGCTTGGGAATTTGGAGGA
>BMWJ01000055.1 GCA_014651175.1 Streptomyces clavifer
TGAAGTGTTGAGGCTAGGAGGCTTTGATCGTAAGGCTTGAGAAGAGAACTACTATGTTAGTTTGTTTGAGTTTGATTTGATTTGGTATAAAGTAGTTTCTCTATTGTTCGGAAATCTTGTTCGCGCAAGAAAGCCTAGCCCTTCACCGATGTTTTAGGATTCTGTGTCAGGCACCACTCAGCTGTTAACGTTCAACACAGTTGGGGCACCATCTGTGGGAGAACTGGTACTTATCCTCGGGTTGTTTGTTAGGTCCTCTTAAGCAAGATAGAGCCAGAACTCACGGAGTCCGAGTTACTTGAGCATAAGCAAGATAGAGCCAGAACTCACGGAGTCCGAGCTACTTGAGCTAAGGGTTGTTTGTTCCTCGAGTTGTTTGATCCTCTAAGCAAGATAGAGCCAGAACTCACGGAGTCAGAGCTACTTGAGCCTAGGGTTGTTTGTTATTAAATACTGGGTTTGTATCCCAATTAATATTAGCATATGTGGACCGCCTACTTTGAGAGTTTGTTTATGATTCGAATGCAATGCAATTCTTACGATCAGAATGCTATGCCTCTTATATGATCTTGTTTCTCGTTTACTCTCTTTCGTACTGCATATTTATGATGATATATATATCTATGCTTGCCATCCGTTGTGTTGATGATGCTACTCTTGGTGCATAGGTACCGAGTCTTTCTACCCCGAGGAGGAGCAAGCGTTTGAGGGAGGTCAGGCAGATCAGCCTGATGACTTCCTAGAGTATAGTACGGACGGCATCGTATAGCCGTATCGACCCCGTACATGAGAGCCTCGTCTTTTGGACTAGTTTTATTTACTTGGTTCTTTATCCTTCGGTTTGGCCCAGTTTGGTGTGGCCTATTGTTGTAATTAATACTTTTGTTAACAGTCTTAAACTTGAACTTTAGATATAATATGCAGTACTTGCTCTTAACTATACATCTTAAGATACCACTTGAAATTATGAAGCTTCCGCTATTTGTTATATGTATTTGAGGAAATGTTTATACCTCACAGTGACCTTCGATCCAGATGGGACATGATTGGGGCCAAGTTACATTTGATTAATAATGGAAAAAGGTTTAAATTGGCCCTAATCTCACGCATAACCCCGGTAACACTTTTGGGGGGGGCGTGACATGTTGGTATCAGAGCATTTCTGTTTCTAGGATCAAAACAAGTAGAAA
>BMWJ01000056.1 GCA_014651175.1 Streptomyces clavifer
TCATAATTTGTCATGTTTGCCACCTCTCTTGCACTTATATAGTTAAATCTCATGACCACCATGTTTATGTGTTCATAATCTTGGTTAGTTATTGGTTGAGGTTGGCTTCATGATTGAACTTCATTTCATTCATCTTGTGCATGATAGTTATATTTAATGAATGTATGAAATGATTTCAAAACTTTACATAGCATATGATTTTCATAGTTATATTGATTGATGCTATGTTTAGTAAACCCCATAACATCATGGATAACTCTAAAATTGGATGAAACCTAATAGTTATACTCTTTTTAACTCCATTTTAGAGTGATTGAGCTAATAGTCATATCCTTGAATCTCAATTGATTTTCTTTATTTCAATTGATATCCATGATTGTTTTTCCCATGGCCTTGCTCTTAACATTGGTAATTTGATCATATTGAACTTTATAGTCAATTATTATTATCAATTGGAATCTAATCCTTTCCTTGAAGTTAACCCTCAATTGGTTAAACCATATGCTTCTTGTACCAAGTAGTTATATTCTTGTCAAAGTTTGACAAAAGAAAAGTATGGATTGAGGGGGAGTGTAAACCTTCATAGGAAGTATTAGTTATGATCAAATTCACCCTTGTATTAGCTCTGATACCCTTACCCATGCATGATGCCCTGTTATGTATTTCATTTTCGATTTCATTTGTTAACAGGTGCTACTAAAGGTATTTTCCTTGTTTCATGTGTGTAGGTACCCCTCTTCAATTGCTACCTTTGCAATTTAATGGCAAAGGGGGAGAAAGGATTAAGAAAGGATTAAGGGGGAGAATGTTCAAGCTACCCAAAGAGGGAGAAAGAACAAAGGGGGAAATAGGAGCTTTCATTGGCAAAAGGGAAGAAAGACCAAAGATGGAGAGCATGGTCTAAGGGGGAGAAAAGAACGAAGAAGAAGCTTGCGAGCTAAAGAAGTTGCTTGGCCAAAGGAAGAAAGCTTGAAGATTGATCAAGCACCAAGCATCAAGAAGATTGAAGAATTAGCTCAAGTGTCCAAGAAAAGTGAAGAGAGCGAAAAACAAAGGTTTCAAGCCCAGTCCAGCGAAGGAGGCGCGGAAGACGTTGTGTGGTTTAAAAAAAGCAAAC
>BMWJ01000057.1 GCA_014651175.1 Streptomyces clavifer
AACAATCTTTGGTTGTGTATGTCATGAGCAAGAATTCAATTAAGCCTGAGAATGGGAAATTATTTTTCTCAACTTATGATTTTTTTCTTGAGGATGGTAGTGACTAAATTTGGTAGACAACAAGCTGGTGAGATTTTGAGCCTTTAGACTGACACATCCATATCAGTCTCACTATTTTCTTTCATGAGAGATATTCTTCCATGGATTTGTTTCTCTAGAACTTGCCTTGATTCTCTTTGAGGTCACCTTGACACACGCATGCATGAACATGATTAAGGCCATCTTTGTTATAAGCTACATTAGCCACAGAGCCTACCTTGCATAAAAGTTTTCCTTTGTGAAACCCCTTTGAGCTTTATATTCCTGTTTATTGCAAACCCATGTTACAAGCTTTGAAAAAAAAAAATCTTTACCCAAGCCATAGAACTGGTGGAGCATTGTGATGATTTGTTTGGGTGTGCAAGAATTAAGTGTGGGAGTGTCTGGAATTGTAGCATAGTTATGGCTCCTGAAATGGAGAGCAAGTTTTCATCCTCGATTGATGAGTTCCGTTGTTGGTAATTTCATTGTTCAAAAAAAAAAAAGAAGTAATTGAGGAAATTGCCATCCATGTTCATAAATCCTCATCCTCCTAAAATTCCAAGAAGGGGTATGTTTTTAAGTGATGTATACAAGGAGGAAGGTGTTGAATGACTTAGTTGGTTTTGAATGTCTTATATATTCGAGCTTGAAGTTGATTCATTTTTGCTCCGCTAGTTTCGATGGTTTTTGAGCCACATTCCCAAATATTTCCCACCTTGATCCTAAACCCCATTACAACCTTTGAAAAGTCCTTTTGATTCGTGTTATGCATGTGATCCCAGTGGTGGAGAATGAGAAGATATGCAAGCCTATGGTAGATCATTTCCATTGGAATGAATTTGAGCGAAATACCTACCCTTCAAACACATGAGAGTCGAGTGCTTATATCCGTGAGAGTCTACGTGTTTAGTTTACTCTATCTTCGAATAAGAGTGCTTACTGATTAATTGTAAGTTGCGTAAAAATGTTGCTCATGATTTGTTATGATTTTTGAAAAGCTTGGTTGTTTTTTGTTAATGGCATCCACCCT
>BMWJ01000058.1 GCA_014651175.1 Streptomyces clavifer
CCACTCTACTTTCCTTTATAAGGAACCATCCCCTCCCATCTCTCTTATTCCATTCCCTGCAACGACCAAGGGCTAGGGTTTCCCCTCTTCTCTTCATCTTCTTGCTTCTTCTTCCTCCTCAAGCCACACGCTGCATCCGATCGAAGAACGAGTTTCACCATCTTCTTCCTCGTCTCAAGGACTCTCTATTGACGCCATTTTTTTAGGGAAACCATCATATCCAAGATCCTCATTGAGCCCTCCTTGCTCATTTGAGGCACCCATTGGTAAGCTTTCCTTCTCATCTTTTAGATCTGGATTCCTTTAGCCTACGAGAAGCTCCATTTCAAGTATTGAGAGCTCTCTCCATCTATTTCTTGCCTAACCCATTGTAGGGTTTGTATTTGGGGGTTTTCCATTGTAGTTGTCATTGACTTGGAGAGGACTATTAGAGCTTGGATCTTTGGATTGAAAAGCTTTCTAAGGCAAGTGGAATGGAATGACATTGAGCATTTAATGATTTTCTTTATTGAAATGGATTTATTGCATTGCCTTCATTAATGCCATCAGTGACTTCATGTTTTGGAAATAAATGCATATTTATGAGTTGCTATCTCATTTATTGTTTTGCAAATGTAGTGGTTAGACATTAAAATTATTGTTTTCCTTTGACTCAAATGACTCTTAGTAATTGTGGATGTTTCTTCTCATATGGTTTGATGGATTGAAGGAGATGAATGGGTTGTGATTTATCTAAAGGATTGGAGGAATGGAGGATGTAGAATGTTATTTTGGGGGAGCTTTTAGGTCAGTTTCATTGTAGGGAAATGAATGAGGATGTTAAGGAATGGTTTAGGAGTGAAATGGACTCATTCTGGACACAGCAGAGTGTTTTCTGCACCTGACGGTCAGCCCGCGGTCAGCCCGCGGCTAACCGCCTAACCATTCAGCGGCTAACCGCCAGGTGACCGAACAGTCGCGGTTCCTTTTCCAGAGAGCGACTTTTCACTCTGGAACCCACGGTCAGCTCACGGTTAGCTAGCGGCTAACCGCCGAATGCATCCGCGGCTAACCGCCAGCCAACCGTATGGTTACGGTTCCTTTTCCAGAGAG
>BMWJ01000060.1 GCA_014651175.1 Streptomyces clavifer
GCTCGCCGACCGACGCGTCACCCGTCAGATCCAGGTCGGGTCGGTGGCGGTCGGTGGGGATGCTCCCGTGTCGGTGCAGTCGATGACGACGACGCGTACGTCGGACATCGGTGCGACGTTGCAGCAGATCGCGGAGCTGACGGCGTCGGGCTGTCAGATCGTGCGGGTGGCGTGTCCGACGCAGGACGACGCGGACGCGTTGTCGACGATCGCGCGGAAGTCGCAGATCCCGGTGATCGCGGACATTCATTTCCAGCCGAAGTACGTGTTCGCGGCGATTGACGCGGGGTGTGCGGCGGTGCGGGTGAATCCGGGCAACATCAAGCAGTTCGACGACAAGGTCAAGGAGATCGCGAAGGCTGCCGGGGATGCGGGGACGCCGATCCGGATCGGTGTGAACGCGGGTTCCCTGGACGCGCGGTTGCTGCGGAAGTACGGGAAGGCGACGCCGGAGGCTCTGGTGGAGTCGGCGCTGTGGGAGGCGTCGCTGTTCGAGGAGCACGGGTTCCGGGACATCAAGATCTCGGTGAAGCACAACGACCCGGTCGTGATGGTGAACGCCTACCGTCAGCTGGCGGCGCAGTCCGACTACCCGCTGCATCTGGGTGTGACCGAGGCCGGCCCCGCGTTCCAGGGGGCGATCAAGTCCGCGGTGGCGTTCGGTGCGCTGCTGTCGGAGGGGATCGGGGACACGATCCGGGTGTCGTTGTCGGCTCCTCCGGTGGAGGAGGTCAAGGTGGGTCTGCAGATCCTGGAGGCGCTGAATCTGAAGCAGCGGCGTCTGGAGATCGTGTCGTGTCCGTCGTGCGGGCGGGCGCAGGTGGATGTGTACAAGCTGGCGGATCAGGTCAGTGCGGGGCTGGACGGTCTGGAGGTCCCGCTGCGGGTCGCGGTGATGGGCTGTGTCGTGAACGGTCCGGGTGAGGCCCGTGAGGCTGATCTGGGTGTGGCGTCGGGCAACGGCAAGGGCCAGATCTTCGTGAAGGGCGAGGTCATCAAGACCGTCCCGGAGTCGAAGATCGTGGAGACCCTCATCGAGGAAGCCATGAAGATCGC
>BMWJ01000061.1 GCA_014651175.1 Streptomyces clavifer
ATGCTTCTTCAGCTGCCTAGAAGCATAAGCAATCACCCTCTCATTCTGCATCAGTACACAACCCAGTCCCACACGGGACGCATCACAAAAGACTGTAAAGTCCTCATCACTAGATGGCAGAGCTAAAACTGGTGCTGAAGTCAACCTCTTCTTAAGCTCTTCAAAACTCTCTTCGCACTGGTCGGTCCACAGAAACTTCTGATTCTTCCTGGTTAACCTGGTCAGAGGAGCTGCTATCTTTGAGAAGTCCTGAACGAACCTCCTGTAGTAACCTGCCAAACCCAAGAAACTCCTGATCTCTGTCACTGAAGTGGGTCTAGGCCAGTTAGCCACAGTTTCTGTCTTCTTGGGGTCTACCTCTATACCATTCTCTGACACTACATGCCCCAAGAACGAAATGCTCCTCAGCCAGAACTCACATTTAGAGAACTTGGCATACAAGCGATGTTCCCTCAAAGTCTGCAAGACCAACCGCAGATGATGGGCATGCTCTTCTGCATTCCTGGAATACACTAAGATATCATCTATGAAGACAATAACAAAGTGATCCAGGTATTGACTAAACACTCTGTTCATGAGATCCATGAATGCTGCAGGGGCGTTGGTTAACCCGAACGGCATTACAAGGAACTCAAAATGCCCATATCTGGTCCTGAAAGCTGTCTTCGGTACATCCTCATCTCTTATCCTTAGCTGATGGTACCCCGATCTCAGATCTATTTTGGAGAAACAACCCGCTCCTGCTAGCTGGTCGAATAGATCATCGATCCTTGGCAATGGGTACTTGTTCTTGGTAGTGACTTTGTTCAACTGTCTGTAGTCGATACAAAGTCTAAGGGATCCATCCTTCTTTCTCACAAACAACACTGGAGCACCCCAGGGTGAGGTACTCGGTCGGATGAAGCCCTTGTCTACCAACTCCTGTAACTGCTCCTTCAACTCTTTCAATTCTGCTGGTGCCATCCTGTAGGGAGGGATAGAGATCGGTCGGGTTCCAGGCATGTAATACCCGGCTAGAGTCCGGCACCGGAATTACCCTCAC
>BMWJ01000062.1 GCA_014651175.1 Streptomyces clavifer
AACAAATAAAGACCATTGTTTACCTTGCCAGAACATCTAAAAATACCATTTCTCTTTATGACACCTTCAGTACCAAAAGTAATAGAATAACTTTTATTCACCAAACTAGAAACTGAAATTAAACTCCGCCGTAAAGACGGTACATATAATGTATCTGACAAAACCAATCTGATATTTGAAAATAACAAAGTTACTACTCCCACTGGAACCGCCTCTGCCTTAGCATCCGATCCCAAGTTAACAATGATTTCTCCGCCACTAAGCCTCCTGTTTACCTGTAACTCCTGCAACGTATTACATATGTGATTAGTTGCACCGGAGTTAAATACCAGGATTCTGAAGTACCAGTTGTAAAACTAACTTCAGAAACAAGTGACTCAATCATACCTTGGTTCTTCTTCTTAGACAGATATTCTGGACAATTTCTCTTC
This sequence comes from Streptomyces clavifer, assembly GCA_014651175.1. Classification (GTDB taxonomy): domain Bacteria; phylum Actinomycetota; class Actinomycetes; order Streptomycetales; family Streptomycetaceae; genus Streptomyces; species Streptomyces clavifer. The sequence goes on from BMWJ01000062.1 coordinate 432, forward strand.
CAGTGTCCTGTCTTGCCACAATGGAAACATTTTCCTTTTGACCCTGAGCCCTTAGCCTTGCCTACACCACCATTAGGACCATTTTCTGCCTTAGGACCCTTTGCAACTGATTTCTTTTTGCCTTTCCGCCCTTTGCCTTTCGGCTTGGACTTGGCATATGACTTTTCTGTCATCAGGGCAGTTGGCTTTTTCTTCATAATCCCTTCAGTCACCACCAGCTGGCTAGACAGCTCAGCCAGAGTCAGATTCATCTTATTCATATTATAGTTAACTTTGAAATTGTTGAATGACTCTGGTAGTGACTCAAGGATTATGTCAATCTGCGATTCTGCATCAATCGCAGCCCCCAGTACATCTAACTCATTCAATGAGTCCATCATTTTCAGCATGTGGTCCTGTACTGGTGTGCCTTCAGCCATTTTGGTGCTAATGAGCACCCTCATAGCAGCCTGTCTAGCAGGCCTGCCCTGTTCAGCAAACATCTCCTTTAAGTTCGATATAATATCGTATGCAGTCTTATAGGATTGATGTTGGTGTTGCAAAACACTAGACATGGATGCCTGTATGTAACATCTGGCCATCTCATCGTCT
>BMWJ01000063.1 GCA_014651175.1 Streptomyces clavifer
GAAGAGGGGTCCCAAGGAGTTCTATGGGACAGAAGACCCCGTGACAGCTGACGATTGGCTAGAGCACACGGAGAATATTTTCGAAGTCTTCCAATGCACCGGAGGACAGCGGGTTCAGCTAGCTTCATCTCTTTTCACCAGTTCTGCAGATATCTGGTGGAAGACAATCAGAGAGGAGTTTAGGCACATGGCTGATGGAGTAGCATGGGCTAACTTCAAGGGACAGTTTCTTGACAAGTATGTGCCCAGTCACATCAAGAGGCAGAAAGCAGCGGAGTTTCAGTTGCTTGTTCAAGGGAGTATGACAGTTCTCGAATATCTCACCAAATTCGAGAGATTGTCAAGGTATGCACCGGAGCTAGTGGACACCGAGGAGAAGAAGATCTTGAAGTTCTTAGAGGGACTTCACCCTATCATTGAGAGGGATGCTACTGGGGTAGTGCCACCGGTGACCTTTCAAGAGGCGGTGAAGAGGGCATATAAGTTTGAGAACTTCCATCTCAAAGTCCTTAGACTCCAGAATAAGGGACAGCAGCAGCAGCAAGGCAATCAGCAGAGAAATAACAATCAGAACAAGAGGCAGAGGCAAGACCAGCAGGTTCAGCTTGTCTGTGTGCATTGTGGCAAGAACCTCGAGAGCACCCGGTGTCGTTTCGTCACAGGGGCATGCTTCAGATGTGGTTCCATGGGCCACCAGATGAGGGATTGCACTAGGCCAGATAGGCACCAGCAGCAGCAGCGTCCAGTACCGCCTCAGCAGGCCTTGGTTGTTCAGAACCAAGCTAGGCCATTGCAGCAGCAGGCACCACAGCAGCCCTACAGACCACCTCAGCCACAGTTTAGACCACAGCAGCAGCCACAGCAGGCCCGTCCACCCGTCCAGCAGCAGAATCAGCGCCCACCTCAGCAGAACAGGAATGGACAGCAAGGCAGGCCACAGCAGGCTCAGCTGAGGCCACAGCAGAGGGGGCAGATCTACGCGGTCAACAG
>BMWJ01000064.1 GCA_014651175.1 Streptomyces clavifer
GCAACAGAAAACTGCAGCTAACTGGGAGCAGGTTTTTTGCAGAATCCTTCATGCCCGGTCGACCGGCCAGGTGCCCGGTCGACCGGCCACACACTGTTACAGAAAAAACAGTTGCAGCTAACTGAGAGCTGTTTTCTGCAGATTTCTTCATGCCCGGTCGACCGGCCACACTGCTGCAGAAACTCTGTTTCAGCTCTGTTTTCAGCTCTGTTTTCCATCTTCCTTTGCATAGCTGATCTTCATCCTTCTGACATGTGTTGACATGTGTTGACAATAATTACAACCTTGATTCACCATGATTACTCTTCGAATTCATGGAAGGCATCTCAAATTACAACAATCTCCCCCTTTGGAATTGTTGTCAACTTTATCATGTATGTCAACACTTGGAATTCTTTTCAACACTTTCTTGGAATTTGGAACCGACTTCGACTTTCTGGAACATCTATCATTATCTGAGCTCTCCCCCTAGCTATCATAGCATAACTTCTCCCCCTTTGACAACAAGTCCAAAGGGACCAACCAAGGAGCGAATAGGATTTTCAAGGAATACATTGCTCCCCCTTTCAAGCACAACTCCTAAGGTTTAGGAGAGTGAGTAACTCCTAACTTTTTCCGGAGATACTCGAAGACTTCCTTTGGCAGAGGTTTCGTGAAGATATCAGCAACTTGCTCAGTGGTTGGAACATATTCCAACTTTACCTCTCCATCAGCAACTTTGTCCTTGAGAAAGTGATAGCGTATTGCTACATGCTTTGTGCGAGAGTGTTGAACTGGATTCTTGGAGATGTGAATTGCACTCGTGTTGTCACAGAGGATCGGCGTAGGATCCGTTGTCGGAACTCCTAGATCAGAGAGCATTTGCCGCATCCATAGCACTTGCGTACAACAAGTTGCCGCTGCAATATATTCCGCTTCCGCTGTCGAAAGGGATACTGAATCTTGCTTCTTACTGTGCCAAGCTACCAATCTTTCTCCAAGAT
>BMWJ01000065.1 GCA_014651175.1 Streptomyces clavifer
AAACACATACAAGTTGATTTTTCAAACTAGTTTTCCATATGAAGGTATAACTAAGAAATCCATGGAAAATCCAATTTGATTGACATCATTTGTTTTTTCAAAATGAATCTTACTAGGACATTCAAACAAATGATATTGCAATATCAATTGATCATGAAGGATCTAGCTATGAAAGCATATGAAACCATAATCAATTGATCATGTAGAAATGCAATGCAAGAGATATAACTAAATGAAAGCAATAAGCAAATCTATCATTATGAGATTGTAATCAATTGATTTTGGAAACCATGTTATGTAACTAGAGAAGCACACAAAATCAATTCATTACAAAGAAACAAATGCATTTTAAGAAATGTAACTAAGAAAGAACATAAAATGCAAATGCAATCATGACCAACAAAATGATTTAACTATAAAGGATAGGTTGGTCAATGAGGTTCAAGGCCTTAAGGTTTGACTAAGTATATAACTTTGGGAATCCACCTAAGGTCTTGTGAGGGTTGTTCTTTGAGGTCTATTTTGAAAGTCTCACCAACTATAGGAGATTTGACTTGATAAATTTTCAATTTAGACTTATCACCAATATGTTTAGATTTAACTAAATTTAGCTTAGGTTGGTGATTAGTCTTTTGAGGTTGGTGAGTTTTCTTCTTAGGGGATTGAATTCTTTTCTTCTTATTTCCTCCCTTTATTTGACTTTTGAATTTTAGATTTAACTTAGTAACTTTCTTCAAAAGTTCTTTCATATGTTGATTTAAGGGAGGTAGGTTGAGAAGCTTTTTGTTAATAGATTCTTTTATACTTGGTTTAACTTGTTTAACCTTTTTAGAATCTATCTTAGGAGACTCCTTTTTAATTGGTTTACCTTGTTTAATCTTTTTGGAGTCTTCCATGATTTTTAGTGTCTTATCCATCATAGAGTTTGATTTTACTTTCTTAGGTTCAAAGATGGGTTTAGACACATAGCTTCTTTTTC
>BMWJ01000066.1 GCA_014651175.1 Streptomyces clavifer
GTTGCAGGGGTTCAGGGAAACCAGGAGACTTAGTGATGGGGAGATCATTGTCAACCTAGGATCGGATGCTAAGGCGGAGGTTGTTTCAGTGGGAGTTATTACTTTATGTTTTTCAAATAATAAGTTGGTTTTGCCAGACACTTTATATGTACCGTCTTTACGACGGAATTTAATTTCAGTATCTAGTTTGGTGAATAAAAGTTATTCTATTTCTTTTAATACTGAAGTTGTCATAAAGAGGAATGGTGTCTTTATATGTTCTGGCAAGGAAACCAATGGACTTTATTTGTTAACTCCCACAATGTATGAGATACATGACACTGAAACAATTAATAGACCATCATTAAAAAGGAGATTTCCTTCATCTAATCCAACAAAACTTTGGCACCTGAGGCTAGGTCATATAAACCTAAATAGGATTGACAGGCTAGTGAAAGATGGAATCTTGCCTTCATTGGTAGTAGAACCAATGCCTGTCTGCGAATCCTGTCTGGAAGGCAAAATGACCAAAAGACCCTTTTCTTCTAAGGGCAATAGGGCCAAAGATTTATTGGAATTAGTGCACACTGATGTATGTGGACCCATCAATGTCAGAGCCAGAGGAGGATATGAGTATTTCATCACTTTCACAGATGATTACTCAAGATATGGATACATATACCTTATGCACCGCAAGTCCGAGGCTTTTGAAAAGTTCAAAGAGTTTCGAGCGGAAGCGGAAAAGCAATTAGGTAAAAGTATCAAGATTCTTCGATCAGATCGAGGAGGAGAATATCTATCTGGTGACTATATGGGATATTTATCAGAAAATGGGATTCAATCCCAGTTGTCTGCTCCTGGTATGCCTCAACAGAACGGAGTAGCAGAAAGAAGGAATCGCACTCTTTTAGATATGATTAGGTCCATGATGAGTTTCTCAGGATTACCTATATCCTTTTGGGGATACGCTTTGGATACTGCAATGTACATAC
>BMWJ01000067.1 GCA_014651175.1 Streptomyces clavifer
AGTTACTGGTCTCATTTCCACTAAAACATGATCTGAATCATTAATCTAGGTATTTACATCACTTCCCGAACTCCGATTGTGATGAAACCAATGAAGGATTATGTGATTCAGATCTGAACCATCACTGTTATAAGATGTTCAAGGCTAACATGTAGCATGACAGATTTTTTCAAATCTGAAATCAGCTATACATGGCGGAAAACAGCCATAGAAATCACATTAAAAACTCCATGAAATCATAACCAACATGTGTCTAATTAATATGAGATTAAAGTAGACTCATACCTTGATGTATTGTATGCTTTAAACCTCTGAAAATCTGATGCTAAAGGGACCAAATCAGATCTGCAATCAGCAACAATGCTGCTGGAATTTCTGCAGGAATTTCCCTCTTGGTCTTCTCCTCTATCTCAAATTCTATTCTAATTGGCTGAGGTGGTGGAACCTCCAACTAGGTCTTAAAGATGGGTTTCTAGAACTCAACTTTATGGAAAATTTAGAGCAAGAAGCTCTTCTCAAAAAACAAAAGGGGCTGGACGTTTTTGGACTTGTAATGCATGTGTCTTTCGCCCAAGGGACTAGCTTCCTTATTTATAGAAAAGCAAGGGTTGCCTTGCTCACTAAGTTTCCTTCCTTACTAATTCTCTTGGAATTACTAAAAAGTATTCCAATTTAGAAAAGGAAACTAACTATGAGCATCCCTTTAACTTAGCAATTAGTAATTCTAGTTGTAGCACAACACTTACTAATTTAAGTTTCTAATCCAACAAGGAAACTTAATCATAATAGGAATACTTATCCAAGAAGGAGTCCAACCTTCCAAGTAGAGTCCTACTCAAAGTTGGAAACCTCACACATGGAAATTCCTATGATGGGTGTCCCACACACCATGGCCCCACACTATGGCCCACATGTTCATAATTTATCTAGAATTAAATTCATGTATGCCAACAAGGCC
>BMWJ01000068.1 GCA_014651175.1 Streptomyces clavifer
GCTGGCCCGCGGTCTTCGACCGTGCGCAGGGCGCCCGGCTGACCGACGAGGACGGACACTCGTACCTCGACTTCTTCGCCGGTGCCGGATCGCTCAACTACGGCCACAACAACCCGGTGCTGAAGCGCGCGCTGATCGACTACATCGAGCGCGACGGCATCACGCACGGCCTGGACATGGCCACGACCGCCAAACGCGCGTTCCTCGAGACGTTCGAGAACGTGATCCTGCGCCCCCGCGACCTTCCGTACAAGGTGATGTTCCCCGGCCCGACCGGCACCAACGCCGTCGAGTCGGCGCTGAAACTCGCCCGCAAGGTCAAGGGCCGCGAGTCCGTCGTCTCCTTCACCAACGCCTTCCACGGCATGTCCCTCGGCTCGCTCGCCGTGACCGGCAACGCCTTCAAGCGGGCCGGTGCCGGCATCCCGCTGGTGCACGGCACCCCGATGCCGTTCGACAACTACTTCGAGGGCAAGGTCCCCGACTTCCTGTGGTTCGAGCGGCTCCTGGAGGACCAGGGCTCCGGGCTGAACAAGCCCGCGGCCGTGATCGTGGAGACCGTGCAGGGCGAGGGCGGCATCAACGTCGCACGCGCCGAATGGCTCCGCGCCCTCCAGGACCTGTGCCACCGCCAGGACATGCTCCTGATCGTCGACGACATCCAGATGGGCTGCGGCCGTACCGGCGGCTTCTTCTCCTTCGAGGAGGCCGGCATCGTCCCGGACATCGTCACGCTGTCGAAGTCCATCAGCGGCTACGGCCTGCCGATGTCGCTGTGCCTCTTCAAGGGCGAGCTCGACATCTGGGAGCCCGGCGAGCACAACGGGACCTTCCGCGGCAACAACCCCGCCTTCGTCACCGCCGCCGCCGCACTCGACGCCTACTGGGCGGACGGCCAGATGGAGAAGCAGACCCTGGCCCGCGGCGAACAGGTGGA
>BMWJ01000070.1 GCA_014651175.1 Streptomyces clavifer
ACGTGTTAATTCCATTAATAACTGGCCGTTTTGATCCTTTGGAACAACTCGATGAATTTAGTAAATCTTTTTAGGAGGCCCAATGACCATAGATCGAACCTATCCAATTTTTACAGTACGATGGTTGGCTGTTCACGGACTAGCTGTACCTACCGTTTCTTTTTTGGGGTCAATATCAGCAATGCAGTTCATCCAACGATAAATCTAATCCCAATTAATTATAGAACTATGACACAATCAAATCCGAACGAACAAAATGTTGAATTGAATCGTACCAGTCTCTACTGGGGGTTATTACTCATTTTTGTACTTGCTGTTTTATTTTCTAATTATTTCTTCAATTGATTGAAGAAATAATTAGAAAATAGTAGAATAATAAAATAAATAAGAATAGGAATTCAAATAAAGTTTGGACCGATCCGGCAAAAATGAAATATTCTCAGAATTCCATCGGTGTTGAGACTATGTCCCGGGGCTTTCACTGAAAACCGCTGGAAGGTGAGGTTTTTGCTGCCGAGGACATTGACGTGGAACTGCTTGCTATCGATGGAAGTTACGTCCTCAACTATGCTGTTGGTGACGAAGTCAAACCGTAGGTTCTGGTACAGTTTTGATACAGCAATTACGCAAAGAAAACATTATTAGTATTGCTGCCATGAACGGGTCTATGAATGGCTGTTGTTTTGTAAAGTAGCATTCGGTTTTGCTTACAATTGGAAGTGGTGTCTTGCATCTGTCGCCACAGTGCGCTCGCTCCCAAGCAATTTCTCCTTGTCCGTCGAAGGCCCCGCCACCGGATACCGTTAATCGGTCCAGGTATCTCAATGTAACCCAGCTATTCTTGCGGTGCTGGCTAGCTTTTGCTGGCGCCACCAACGTTCCTTCCACTTGAAGATGCATGGCACCCT
>BMWJ01000071.1 GCA_014651175.1 Streptomyces clavifer
AAGTTTTTAAAACAAACTTGGTTTGAATCAAAGAGAAGAATTCATTACAACTTAAATCAAAGATTGAATGAAAGTAATGAATTCAATACGTCATAATTATCATGCTAAAATCATTTACCAAAGATTTAAAACAAAGCATGATATAATTAAAGAAAATGGAGCATACCCATTAGAGAAGAATCCAAGATTGAATCAATGGAATAGCCTCATAATCCCTTCACTAATGCTCATAAAGGATCCTCCTTCCTTGGCCTCAAAACTCCTCAAAAGTTCCTCATTTTTCTCAAGGAAGAAGTCCCTTTTTATAGCCAAAATGGTTCCCAACGGCTAGCCCAACGGATATATTTTTTGAAAAAATACTTTTAGTGGCGGACAGAAAAGTGCCACTAAAAGTCCATTTTATCCGCCACTAAAAGTCCAGATTTCTCAAAAATGAGTTTTTCAAAGTGATTTTCTTGGAGGGACTTTGGGCCATTAATTCAAGTTTGGAAACATGTTTTAAATCAATTTAAAAGGTTTAAAAACATGAAACATAAAAAGCCTAAAATGATTCGAAACTTTAAAACCAAGGGCTAGCTTGATTATTAAAAATAACCAAGGGCTAGCTTGATTATTAAAAATTCTTTTTCAAAATAAATGCATCCAAGATTAAAACCAAATCATGCAAGAAACATATGATTTACAAGATTTAAAACAATGCATGAGTAAAACAAGATTTCAAGCTTTTCTAAAACAATGCATGTGTGAATATTCAAATGATGATTAAAATGATAAATGCATCCATCAAATTGCAACATACAAAATCCCTAACACTGCGTTCGAAACGGCTCCGGCCCGAACTTCGCGCGCGCCGGACGCAACCTGTGTTCAAAAGCACAATCT
>BMWJ01000072.1 GCA_014651175.1 Streptomyces clavifer
ACACGACGGTTTGGCAAATGAATTGAAATACTCAAAAGCAATAAAGAAATACCTTGAAGAATCATTAAAACCTGTCAAGTCAATGCATTTATAAACAATACTCATTTAAATCAAATAACATATGCACTTGTAAAACAATGAAGGTATACAAGGAATACGGGAACACTATATGGCAACCACACTTAGCTAAATCCTCTATCACAATAGTGACATGAGCACATCGGTGTGTTGTCCTCAGTCGTCGTACCGAGGCGGATCAACATCAATACATATACATATACTATATCCGGGGCGGGACCACGGTAGCGAACCGGGTATCGGGAACCACGATAGAAATCGTGTAGCGGGAGCCAACTGCAGTGGTAAACAATAAAGGGGGATATTCCAAGTGGTGGATCAAACACACAAGGGTATCCAAGCTTAGTGGTGCCGACTCATAGGTGAAATCACGAAAATCGGGACAATCACAATGCACTAAACAATATACCATTTACATATGCGGGACGGTTTGCTCGAAAGCACAATATCACTAGCAATCGGGAATACTCATCGGGACGGGCAAAAGCTCAATTATAAAACTTAGAAATTCCGGGACGAAGTTCGGGTTTCAAAATCTACTTGAGGTGAATAAGGATCCCGTATGCCAAATTCCCTACGAATTGGTACTCTTGAGTTTAAGGCATTCCGGGGTCTTTACACGCCTTAAGGGTTTCTTCGTTCGAATGAATACTTGTGATTATGGTTTTCTCTTCATAGTATTTCGTTCCACTCATGTCATCATATGCATTATATAGTTCCAATCTTAGCACCATTTTAAGGAATACTCGTACCCCAATTTCACGAAAGAAT
>BMWJ01000073.1 GCA_014651175.1 Streptomyces clavifer
TATTAAACCGCTTCAGCATTTCCTTGATGTACTTCATCTGTGATATGAAGATGCCATATTTCAGCTGCTGAACTTGTAAACCAAGGAAGAACTTCAATTCTCCAAGCATCGACATCTCAAATTCTTTCTTCATCTCTTCAGCAAACTTCCTTCATCAGCTCTTTCTTCAAATTTGCCCAGATTTTGCTCAAGCCGCTTGATGTAACACTTGCTACCGAAGACTCTGAAGTGCTTGACTGTAGCTTTTCTCCCAAACCATAGCTCATAAGGAGTTTTGTCTTCATGTGGCCTGATCAAACATCGATTCTGAATATATACAGCCGTATGAATTGCCTCCCTCCAGTATTTGTCAGCTAGCTTGCTTTCAGTTAGCATTGTGCGAGCCATCTCTTGCACAGTGCGATTTTTCTGTTCCACAACTCCATTCTGTTGTGGAGTTCTAGGGGCTGAATATTGTCTTTGAATGCCATGGTTCTCACAATACTTAGTGAATTCTTCAGATGTGAATTCACCTCCACGATCAGACCTTAGAGTCTTGATTCGCTTTCCAAGCATATTTTCAACCTGTGCTTTAAACACTTTAAAACGATCAAATGCTTGATGTTTATGCTTAAGAAATAATACCCATGTCATACGAGTATAGTCATCAATGCATAGCATGAAATACTTATCTCCATTGGTGCTTTGAGTTCGCATCGGGCCACAGAGATCGGTGTGCACTAGCTCAAGAGGTTTCTTTGAATGATGCTCCTTTGTCTTGAACATTACCCTCGTTTGCTTTCCTTTTTGACAAGAGTCACAAATAGGATTGGAAGGTTTTTCAATTGTAGACATACCT
>BMWJ01000074.1 GCA_014651175.1 Streptomyces clavifer
GCAACCACACAAAGTTAAATCCTCTATCACCGAAGTGATGAGAGCACATCGGGGCGTTGACATCTGACACATAAGGTGATGAGATTCAACGAAATATACACAAACATGTAATTGTACGGGACGGGACCACGGTAGCGAACTGGATATCGGGACGGGACGGGATCCAAACTGCAGCTGGCAGGACGGGAGGGGGGATCTCCTGTTAGGGATTTTGTATATTGCAATTTGATGGATGCATTATAATTTTAGCATCATTTAAATTCTCACACATGCTTTGATTTAAAAAATCTTGAAATATTGATTTTCACATGCATTGTTTTAAATTTGGTAAAACTTATGATTTATGCATGATTTGATTTTAAACTCGGATGCAATTTTATTTGAAAAAGAATTTTTACAAATCAAGCAAGCCTATGGTTTTAAAGTTTCTAATCATTTTAGGCTTTTTATGTTTCATGTTTTTAAACCTCTTAGATTGATTTAAATCATGTTTACAAGCTTGATTTAATGGCCCAAAGTCCCCCCAAGAAAATCACTTTGAAAATCTCATTTTTGAGAAATCTGGACTTTTACCGGCGGATTTTTGACTTTTACCGGCGGTTTTTCTGGCCGCCGCTAAAAGCAGTTTTTCAAAACGGCTATATTTTTTACCGTTGGAATTTCGGTTAACCGAACCTAAATTTCGGTTAACCGAAAGGTAGCCGTTGGGAACCTTTTTCTATAAAAGGAAGCTCATTCCAAGGCCAAATTTGATGATTCAAGAAGCCATTTTTGAGGTGTTCTAAGGGCTATCAAAGGGGAATGAGTTAAGAAGGCTATTGGGTCATTAGAAAA
>BMWJ01000075.1 GCA_014651175.1 Streptomyces clavifer
TTCCGCCTCATGTGATCTCTCTGTCGGCCATGTTGATATGTATGGCTAACATAGTACTGATTGTCCCACGTACAGATCCAGATTCAAATTTCCAGCTCGTCTGGGTGCTGTATTTGCACTGTTTGTGCTCTCTGTTGCTGCATGGCTCATCAGACACCTCTTCTGCAGTTTGTGCGCTCTTCTCATCTCACCACCAATTCTTCTCAAGGATCTGGGAGTCTCTTCAGATCATTTCACCAGCTTGATCATCTCCGATCACCTCAGAACAATTGCTGGTATTTATGGAGATATTTCAGTTCCTTTCTGGTGCAGTTCTGTGCACTGTTTCTCCATATGTGTGTTCTATTGGGGCTCTGACTTCATCTGGCATTCTGTGGTTCTTCCCTCTCTGCTTCTCACAGTCGCATTCATCAGCGCTCCTCTCATCCTCGTCGTCTACTTCTGTTTCGGCTTCTTCTTCTGCTACTGCTATCAGCCGGATCATCTCGTCTCAGATCCTATCCGATCAGGTATGGCCTACCTGAGATCGTCACGGAGTCATCAGGACTCACTTGGGGCAGATATTGTTCTGCAATTACGGAGTCATCAGGACTCATTTGGATTTTCAGCCGGATTGTCATCCGGACCTTACGCCGGTTCTTCAGCCGGACCTTCAGCCGGATATTCATCCGGACCTTCAGCCGGTTCTTCAGCCGGATCTTTTCACTGGATTTTTCAGCCGGACTCTCAGCCGGACCTTTCAGCCGGTTTTTCAGCCGATTCTTCAGCCGGATCTTTTCACCGGATTTTCAGCCGGACTCTCGGCCGGACCTTTCAGCCG
>BMWJ01000076.1 GCA_014651175.1 Streptomyces clavifer
AATTCATTTTCTCACTTTTCTATTGTATTTTGTATTTTTAAAGAGACAAAAAAATCACAATTCTTGTCTTTCATTATTGATGAGATTTGTGCATCGCCTTTCACGGCAAAATCGCCTTTCACGGTAAAAAAACTGCCGTTCACGGCAAACAAAGAAAAATCGCCTCTCGCGGCATTCAAAAAACCCTGTCTCTTTTCTTAAATATATTTCCAATGGAAAAGTTAGAAAAAAGATTGATTTCCTTTCTACTTGTGAATGTGGATATTGTTGGAAATAGGTGGGCCTCTAGGATAGGTTTCAAAAACTTTTGACCTACTTGATGCAGAGATCAACTATCCAGAAGGCAACAAAACCCAATCCAGGATGCAATCCCTCAATCACATAATCATGTACAGTAATATAACCTATCTAGAAGATAGAAATCAGCAACACCATGCTACAAAATAATCTACAACATACAAGGCAGCAGATTATACCTTTGGAGCTCGGTTGTGCTCTAATGGAGAAGTTGCTACTTTCTTTGATGATGAAACTCTTTCACAAATCAATTAGTGATCTCCAAAGACCTCTTGATCTTCCACGCTATGACCCGTATCAGATTCTCTATTCTCAAGAAGATGGGTGGGATCTTCAAGAGAAAGAACCCAACTAGAAGCTCTAAGGAACTAGAAGAGAACTAGAAGAGAGATGTGCAACAACTTGCACACAAGAGAAAAGTGATGTGCAACAACTTGCACACAAGAAGGAGGAAGAATAGGGCTGGGCGTGCACTCCTAATGGGCTGGAGGACCAAGGGGTTTGCGTCCCCTTTTATA
>BMWJ01000077.1 GCA_014651175.1 Streptomyces clavifer
TACTCATCGGTCACCCGGTCTGTCCAGAGTCCGAGTCTGTGATCCAGCGCCCTTCGGCGGAGTCGTGCACGTACGCCGGCCTCCCCCTGGTCCCGCTCGTGCGGAACGGCTTCCCGCCGTCCGTGATCCGCACCGTCCCCGTACGGCCCCCGGCGCTCCACTCCAGCTCCAGGTACCAGCGGCAGTCGCAGCCCGCCGTCCGCGCGGAGACCAGCAGCTCCTCGGGGTCGGAGGAGGTGACCTTGTACGGGAAGGAGACGGCCGGGATCTTCCGGACCTCGGCGCCGGAGGCGTCAAGGCCGTCGACGGGCCTCGCGAGCGGGCGCGGCCGGTCGAGGTCCACGGCGAAGTGGCGCGGGGTGACGGCGCCGCCACAGCCGTTGTCCATCCGGTACGCGTTCCACGGCAGCGGCGCGGCGCGGTCGACCACGCGCACGTGCAGGGCATGGAGGACGACGGCGTCGGACGGCGACCGGCCCTGGACCGTGATCCGCACCAGCGCCTCCCCGCCGTGCACGGCACCGTTCGTCCCGGCCCACGCCCCGGAGTCGGCCGCGACCGGCGGCGGGGCGACCGCGCGGGGGGCCCGGTTCACGAGGTAGGTGTGCCCGCAGCCGCCCTCCCAGAGCTGGGAACCGATGCTCCAGGTGAAGGGGAGGGGGGCCGCGGTCCGCCCCGGAGCGGTGGAAGCGGGAGCGGGGGCGGAAGCCGTACGGGTGGGGTGGCCGAGCAGGGCGGCGGCGAGGGCGAGCACGACGAGGGCGACGGCGGCGGCGACGAGGAGGGGAGCGGGGGCGCCACGACGGGGG
>BMWJ01000078.1 GCA_014651175.1 Streptomyces clavifer
CCAGTCCCGCGAAAACGCCGCTCGCGGCGCGCGGCCCGGGGGACGGCCCGGGGACGCGCGTCCCGACGAGCTCCTAACAACCCTACGGGCGCGGCGAGCGCCAAGGAATCGAAAGCGGAGAGGGCGGCCGCCTCGCCCGGTGCGAGCACGCCCCGGCCGGGGATGCAGCACCGCGGAGGGGACCCGCCGCCCGTCTGTGAATCTTTTAGACGACTCTCGGCAACGGATATCTCGGCTCTCGCATCGATGAAGAACGTAGCGAAATGCGATACTTGGTGTGAATTGCAGAATCCCGTGAACCATCGAGTCTTTGAACGCAAGTTGCGCCTGAGGCCACTCGGCCGAGGGCACGCCTGCCTGGGCGTCACGCCACCCATCGCACCCCCCCGCGGCATTCCCATGCCCCGCCGGGGAGCGGAGACTGGCCGTCCGTGCCCGAGTCCTCGGCGCGCGGTCGGCAGAAAAGGAGGACACCGTGCGGCGCGACACGGCGTGTGGGGGTTGAGAGGCGATTCGTCGCCGATCGTACGTCGCGCCCGCATTCCGCCGCGCGGAGTCACCCGTGGGACCAGAATCGCCCGCAGCCGCGGGCGCTCGGACCGCGACCCCAGGTCAGGCGTGGCCACCCGCTGAATTTAAGCATATCAATAAGCGGAGGAGAAGAAACTTACGAGGATTCCCCTAGTAACGGCGAGCGAACCGGGAGCAGCCCAGCTTGAGAATCGGACGGCCCCGCCGCCTGAATTGTAGTCTGTAGAAGCGTCCTCAGCGACGGACCGGGCCCAAGTCCACTGGAAAGTGGCG
>BMWJ01000079.1 GCA_014651175.1 Streptomyces clavifer
AACGTCTTCGACTACCCCCTTGGGATATCGAATTGATGCATCAGCTAATTGCAAAGTCACATGAGTCTTTTTCAATTCCCCCAAACCTAATTCTTCATAAACAGAATACGGAAGAAGGTTCACGCTAGCACCCAAATCTAGCAAAGCTTTCTCTATGTGATGGTCCCCTATCTGACAAGAAATGGTAGGACACCCTGGGTCCTTGTATTTGATTGGGGTTGGACAGGAAATGATCGAGCTAGCTTGTTGGGCTAGAAAAGCCTTCTTGGGCACACTGGTAGTTCTTTTGAAGGTACAAAGGTCCTTCAAAAATTTTGCATAGGCCGGAATCTGTTGGATAGCCTCAAGTAGTGGGATATTGATCCTCACTTGTTTGAATACTTCTAGCATTTTATCCAACTGAATGGTTGATTTTGCTGGGCCTAGCCTCTGTGGGTATGGTGCCTTGGGAACATAGGTCCTAGGAGTGGGCTCACTAGGGGATGGTTCAGCATTAACTGGGTTCTCTTTTACTGGCTCTGGTTCCAACATGGGTTCAACATTCACACTTGGTTCCTCAATTTCCACTATCTCATTGGATTCTACCTCAGGTTCCTTAGGTAGTTCCACCTTGTTATCCAATTGTGTACCTGACCTAAGAGTGATAATGGATTTGACTTGTTCTGGGCCTTTTCCTTTTGTGTCATGAACGACTTGGCCCTTGGGATTTGGTTCGGGTTGACTAGGGAAGGTTCCCTTGTCTCTGGCACTGATGGAGTTGGTCAGTTGGCCTATCTGATATTCCAGTTTTGCAATTGATTG
>BMWJ01000080.1 GCA_014651175.1 Streptomyces clavifer
TCAGCGCAATAGATCAAGCCCTCACCGTTTCCATCACAGAAAATATTACAACTACTATAACTATAACTGTTACAGGTCTTCACCTGTAACAGTGGTCTCAACTCACCCCTTTTTATCAATAAAATATTCCAATGCCCCACCATCCATCAATCCGGACCATTGATCTTCCAAGTGTGATAAATCCATCATTTAGTGTCCAAAAATCATAAAAATAAGCTCAAAAGGTAGATCTACTCATTTCTAACAATTCTATCATATGAATTGAAAATTTTAGAATCAATTGAAATGAAGCATAAATTCTATGATATCTAGCATAATGTACTTGCCTTAGATCAATTGCAAGAAAATAGAGAGAGATGAGAGATAGATGATTGAAGTAGATCTTCTTCTTCTTGCTAGGATTCTAGATCTAGGGTGTTAGGGAGATAGCTAGTTTAAATAGAGTGGGGTTTAGGTTAGGGACTAAAATGCCCTTTTGATTAACATAGGATTAGGGTTAGGGAGAGGGGTAGTTTGGTCTTTAGGTAGAAGTTCCCTAAGTGGAGACCCCCCTATAGAAAACACTATTTACTAGTTAGGGCCCCTAACCAACTAACCCATCCAAAATTACAAAAGACACCTTATGGAATCTATAATTTAAAACAAATGCCTAATTAGGAAAATACATATCCACCCTTACTAAAACCTATAATTAGTATAATTAACTATACTTAGGCTAAAATATAGTATTCAAATATCAAATTGAGGGCCCACAAGAAGTGGGGCCTCACAAAGGTGGTGGCTAGGGTGGGATTAG
>BMWJ01000081.1 GCA_014651175.1 Streptomyces clavifer
TGTATCCAAAACAAGTAATAAATGCATAGCTAGCAATGACCTCTCCAAAACATTCAATGAACTATCTAAACTCATCAATGTGCATTTATTTCAAAACATGTAAATCAATAATGACATAACCATGTAAATCACAATGCCATAAATCATATAGTGAAATAATCCATGCATCCCATAAAACTCATTTAAAGTTCAAGATCCAAAATCATCCACTTGCATCTATTTCAAAAACATGTAAATCATCAATGATCCACTTGCATCTATTTCAAAACCATGTAAATCTATAAGACAATGAAATCTACATCTTTCAATCAAAACATTCAATACTTAAAACACCCATTCAATCCACTTGCCTTAAAAGCTTTCAACAACAAATCCAAGCTCTAGAAGGTGCTCTCCAAGCTAGAATCACAACCTCTACAAAATCCCCAAAATACAAGCCCTAAGATGTCAAACTAAGAAATAGGGGAAGAGAGCTTCCAATACTTGAGATAAAGCATCACTAGGGCTAGAAGATCATTAATCTAGAAGATGAGAAGAAGATCTTACCCAATGGTTCTTCAAATGGCAATGTCTAGCTCAATGGAGTGCTTGGAGAATGAAGCTCCTTTCAAAAATGGTGTCAATAGAGAGCTAAGAGGAAGAGGAGGAAGATGATGATCTCCCTTTCTCCATGCAAGTGATCTAGGTGGCTTGAGGAGGAAGAAGAAGCAAGAAGAAGATGAAGAAAGGAAAGGAAGAAGCCCTAGGCAGCTCCAAGCACCCTCTCCCACGTTTTTGAGTCAAGAAGGAGG
>BMWJ01000082.1 GCA_014651175.1 Streptomyces clavifer
AAGTTGTATGAGATACTAACTTGCAGGTGACAATGTCCTCTCCATATGGCCCATAAGTCTTTTGCTTTCTTTTAATGGTTATTGGTTTATTTTGGCTAAGTGTAAAGGGCATCATGGTTTCCTTGGTTTCCCTGAAAGGGCAAGGCATGGTGAATTTCCCTATAGCCCTTTTCTTTCCATGTTTAGATTACCATGTAAGTCTCATCTTTGAGACATAGGAATTTATGTAATTTTCTAAATTTGTAAATTCTGGCGATGTCCGAGACGAAGAAGGAAAGCGATGTTGGACTCCTAATCAAAGAGTTTGAAGATTACCAAAAGTGTTTTGGAGTTTCCCAAAGAGTTTGAGGAATTCCAAACTTTTGGAAAGTCTAGAAGTTCAAGAAGACTATTCCGCTTGGGCCATGTGGAAGAGAGGACTAGTTTCTAATTTTAGCACTTTCTATTTATGGATGAATGCTTTATTTAGAATGTTTCCAAATCTGATCCAAACATAGCAAGTTACTAAAATTGGTCAAATCAAATTAATTTTGGAAAGAGTTCTAATTAGAGTTAATGGGCCCATTAGATGGATCCATTGGTAACCCTAATTTAGAAACTAAACTTTCCTTAAATAACTTGACTTGGAACCAATCTTAGATCATATCATGAGATGATTTGATGTTCATATTTATATATGTGGGCCCAATACTTTTACAAAGGAAAATCCTCAATTCTAAAATATTAAGTGGGAGCGGGGCATTTAAATATAATCCCCATGGTTTTCCACCATAGGTCCATTGT
>BMWJ01000083.1 GCA_014651175.1 Streptomyces clavifer
GATTTACCATACGCTTCCGCAAAGCAATCAAACAAATATTCTTAATATGTGTTGGATAATCCTCACCGCGGACACCTGTGGGAAATCGCGTGTACGAGTGGCATCCGTTGTGGTGACTCGTATACGTTATGATTTAATTTAAAGTGACTCATTCAAAAGTTTTTAATTCTCACCACTACTTTGAGTCCCGATCCCGGATTAGGCCTTGCTCTTGTGTGGGACCCGGTCCGGGGTCGTGACAGGCTGGTATCAGAGCAAGACGTGTTTCATGCACTTAAAAGAAACTAGAAATCCTAAGGACGTGGCGAGGATTCGTTAGTTAGTATCGTGTGAGGAATGTGTGACCCTTGTTTATATTATTATGTGCTAACAACTTGTTTTGCAGCATCATGAGAACTAGGAAAGCACCAGCAAATGGGAATCCTTCAGGAAGCAACAGTGATCATACCGATACACCTGAGACAAACACAGTGGATCCTAATGGCATGCAGAATCAGTTTGAGCGGATGATGCAAGCTATGATTGACCAACAGAAGCTAGCCACGGAGAATCAGACCAAATTGCAAGAGCAAATGATGAAGAAAGATGAGGACCATGCTAGAGAACTAGCAAATGTGCAGAGGCAGTTACTAGAGGTCTTACAGAGAAGGCCTGAGCCCGTACAACAACCACCACCTATTGTCATCAATCAGAGGGAGCATGACCCTAATGCTCTCTTTGAGAAATTCAGAAAGCGAGGTCCCAAGGAGTTTTATGGGACGGAAGACCCCTTG
>BMWJ01000084.1 GCA_014651175.1 Streptomyces clavifer
GCGGTACCCACCACGGTCGTCATCGCGACGCGGGGCACGGTCGTCACGGCGGAAGCCACCGCCGGTACCGGCACCACGGTTGTCGTCGCGGCGGAAGCCACCGCCGGTGCTGCCACCACGGCTGTCGTCACGACGGGGAGCGCGGTCGTCGCGACGCTCGAAGCCACCGCCCGTAGGCCGGCCGCCTCCACCGCGGTTGTCGTCACGACGGAAACCGCCGCTGGGACGGTCGTTGTCACGTCGAGGCGCGGAGGAACGGTCGTCACGAGCGCCTCGGAAGCCGCCCCTGTCACCGGCGTCCCGGCGACGCGGCTCGCGCTCCGGACGGTCGTCGGAAGAGTTGGTGGACATGGGGGTGACTCCTGTCATCGGGTACCACAGACATTCTCGCGCAGCCGACCAGTCGACGCGCTTCGGGAAAAACAAAAGGACCCCTGGTCCCAGCATGAACGCTGGGACCAGGGGTCCTTGAAAGATTGTTCGGCGGCGTCCTACTCTCCCACAGGGTCCCCCCTGCAGTACCATCGGCGCTGAAAGGCTTAGCTTCCGGGTTCGGAATGTAACCGGGCGTTTCCCTAACGCAATGACCACCGAAACACTATCGGCCAACCCTGGAACACAGGGTATCGGCACTTAGCGAACAAGCACACTTTTCAATTAAGTAGTGAAACTGTTCAACCAGCACGACTATTCGTGGCCTGGGAACAACACAGTGGACGCGAGCAACTGAGGACAAGCCCTCGGCCTATTAGTACCAGTCAGCTCCACC
>BMWJ01000085.1 GCA_014651175.1 Streptomyces clavifer
AATTTGGTATAGGATTTGAAACCGGAGAATCTTCTAAGGCTGCACTCCCGGAAAAGACAAAGGGATCCCCTTTGTTTGTGAAACAAACTGTACCTCTCAAGGCTACAAAACTTCAAATTCAGCCTAGTATTGAGATGTTCAAAAAGAAGAGGTTTGTGGAGTTTAACCAGCCACCTAAGAGAGGAAGAATGTTCAGATTCTATGGTTATTGCTTTCATTGTAATAGATATGGACATAAAAGGGCTGAATGCAAATTCTATGTAAGAAACAGCCCATTTGTGACTAGGAACCCTTTCTCAATCTTAAACAGCCACAAAATTGAGTGCCATAAGTGTTGTAATTATGGACACTTGGCTAGGGATTGTAGGTTGCCTATTGTTAACCAATTTCAGGTTGAAAAGAAACCCAAGTTAGTCAAGGCTTGGAGGGCAAAGAAAAAGGAAGATAATTCCAAGGAATCTCTTATTGTGCAAACGGCATTCAATGCACAAAAGAAGGCAGCACCATGGGTCCTTGATAGTGGGTGTTCAAGTCATATGACAGGTGATAAGGCTAAATTCGTCAAATTACAGCACTATGAAGGCGGATCAGTGAAGTTTGGTAACGATGATGGTGCCAAAATCTGTGGAAAAGGTGTTGTACAGTTAATGGCAAACAAGATCAGATCAGAAGAAGTCTTATATGTGTCTGGACTGAGACACAACCTGCTAAGTGTGAGCCAGATCTGTGACAAAGGCCACGAAGTTGTCTTCACAAAGAG
>BMWJ01000086.1 GCA_014651175.1 Streptomyces clavifer
TTATACGCATCAGCCATTACCTCATTCTCGGCTCGGTTGCAATCCAAAACTCGCAAGATAGAAGAGCTGAATGAGAAGGTCGAAGAGCTGTACCGGCTAAATGTGGAGTCTAAGAGAAGGATAGCCGAATTAGAGCAACAGAAGAAAA
This sequence comes from Streptomyces clavifer, assembly GCA_014651175.1. Taxonomy (GTDB): domain Bacteria; phylum Actinomycetota; class Actinomycetes; order Streptomycetales; family Streptomycetaceae; genus Streptomyces; species Streptomyces clavifer. The sequence goes on from BMWJ01000086.1 coordinate 149, forward strand.
GTTTAAAGACTTTGCTGACCGCTTCAGTCAGATGGCCGAATCCTTTGGATAAGGAGGACATGATGATGTAGGAAGAGCTGATGCATTTGAATGAAGAGGCTAGAAGTCTGAAGTTTTTGTAAATATTCATGTTATGCATCATTTCGATTTCTCTGCATAGTCTATTTTCTGTCAGGGGTTTTGTGAAAAGGTTTGCCAACTGATCGTGTGTGCTTGTGAGTTCTAGTACAATATCACCATTCTGCTCATGATTTCTAAGAAAATGGTATTTATTTTCAATGTGCTTAGTCTTAGAATAGTGTATTGGGTTCTATGAAAAATTTATAGCACACTACTATGAAGTTGAGACATGAATGATACCGATAAGAAAAACAACATAACCATCCATTTAATAATAACTAGAAAGCACAAAGGATGGATTTGAGAGTCCTGGTATGGTATCTTCATATATAACTAAGATCACAACCATACATGGAACTTATTGTCATTTGCATAGAGAGGATCAATCACAATCAAGATCTAACTCATACCATATAATCAACAAAGAATACAACCATGTGTGCACAAGAAAGTATGAAGTTAGAAGGATATCATAGATCACATATAGATG
>BMWJ01000087.1 GCA_014651175.1 Streptomyces clavifer
TCCTCTGCTGCTGGCCTCTCTTCTCTCTGCTGGCCTTCTTCTCTTCTCTCGCCTTCTTCTCTTCTCTGTAATCCATTTGCATCCTTATCCCTCACAATTCCAATGGCTCACCCATTTTCATTCAGCACTTCTCGTAGTCAAGAGAAGAGGATTTCGGCTGGGCAATCACAACCTGTTCTTGCAGCTGTCGGAGAAGCCATGAGGCGTCAAGAAACTGATTTTGGGAATAAATCAGATGAGGAGGCCTTTGACGAGCTGGTTAGTCTCGGAACTTTATACGCATCAGCCATTACCTCATTCTCTGCTCGGTTGCAATCCAAAACCCGCAAGATAGAAGAGCTGAATGGGAAGGTCGAAGAGCTGTACCGGCTAAATGTGGAGTCGAAGAGAAGGATAGCCGAATTAGAGCAACAGAAGAAAAGTTTAAAAACTTTGCTGACCGCTTCAGTTCGATTGCCGAATCCGTTGGATAAGGAGGACATGATGATGTATGAAGAACTGAAGCATTTGAATGATGAGGCTAAAAGTCTCAAGTTTTTGTAAGACCATGAGAAGATGCAGCATTTCTATTTCTTTCTTCTTCTTCTTCTTCTTCTTCTTTTGTGTAATCTGCTGGCAGGGGTTCTAAGCACCCTGATGTAATGGGTTTCTATCTATCAAAAAGTTTAGTTCTATATCAATGGCTTCAAAGAATAGTTCACAGAATAATCAACAGAAAAAAAAAAACAGCACAGAACACACATAAACAGTGC
>BMWJ01000089.1 GCA_014651175.1 Streptomyces clavifer
AAACAAGATGCGGAAGCTTAATAAACAATCACCATAAACAAACACACTACACAATCATTTATAGTGGTTCGGCCTCAATGCCTACATCCACTACCGGCTTGTGACTTAACACCCCACCGGATTTCCACTATGTGTGCTTTTCAATAGGCTAAGCAATAACCTTTACAACGTTGTTTTTCTAGGCTAAACAACAACCTATGAGTGTGCTTTTCTAGGCTAAGCAATAACCTTTACAAGATGCTTTCCCAAGGCTAAGCAATAACCTTTACAATGAAAAGATTTCTCTTAAAGAAGTGTCTTCACAAACACTCAAAGAGATACAATTTAAGCACAATTTTCTTGCCTCTTAAATAGGCTGATATGAAGGTTTAATCAGGATACAAACATGCACACATAATTAGCAAAGGTGTGTGCTTATAGTGTATGAATGTTTTCTTCAATCAATCTCTACAATGAAGCTCTTAATTGAATGCTTGAAGCATTTGAAAATCTAAGCTCAGAAAATGATGATTGAAGTTATAAACTAATCACATGAAGAACTTAAACAACTTGAAAATACATGCTATACAAGTTGTATGATGTTTTAAAGAATCAAAACACATGTGATTTAGACTTGAATGTTTGCTCAACAATCTAATATTCCAAAGTGATATTTAGTTTGCAAAACATCTCAAGTAAAGCTAGAAAACATGCAAGTATGAAATTACAAAGGTTTAAACATGCATGGTTTTGAATGAAAATGGAAA
>BMWJ01000090.1 GCA_014651175.1 Streptomyces clavifer
CATTTTGATCATTTTGGGAGCCAAGGTCAAATATGTCTTTTTGGTCCCTTCTCTAGTCACTTCCTCATATTGGCATGGTTTCTTAATTTGATTAGGAGATGTGATTGAATTATTATGTGGAAAAATGATTTTGAGTTTAAATTCAAATAGGCCTATTTTTGTTGGCATACATGAATTTACCTCTAGTAAAAAGTATTGACTTATGGGCCATGGTGTGTTTAATTAACCTTTGGGGTCCATGAGGGAAAGGAGATAATTCTCTTAGTTAAAGCCAATATTCCATCCCTTAATTTCCTCCACCATGGGTGTACTAAAGGGAGATTAATATTATTCTACAACCATAGGTGGTAGGTGTGCAACACTTTGTGATTAATGAATCCCTTAATAGGTGTCCTAAAGGGAGATCAATATTAATCTACAACCATAGGTGGTAGGTGTGCAATACTTTGTGATTAATGAATCCCTTAATGGGTGTCCTAAAGGGAGTTCAATATTATTCTACAACCATAAGTGGTAGGTGTGCAACACTTTGTGATTAATGAATCCCTTAATGGGTGTCCTAAAGGGAGTTCAATATTATTCTACAAACATTTGTGGTAGGTGAGCAATTAACAAACAAGAGAGTTCCATCCTTGGATGTCTATAAGAAGGAACACACCATTGGTTTTGAAGTAAGTTCTCTAAGGGGAATAAGCACATCAGGTCTAGAGTTCTTTTCCACTTAATTGAGTTCAAATCATCTCA
>BMWJ01000091.1 GCA_014651175.1 Streptomyces clavifer
TTCCACAATTCCGGTGCCGGACTCTAGCCGGGTATTACATTCTCCCCCCCTTAAGAACATTCGTCCTCGGATGTTCCTAAACCAAACAACAATCACAACAAAAGGAGGAAACGAACCTCAAAACAGATGTGGATACTGCTGGAGCATAGACTCCCGCGTCTCCCAGGTGCACTCTTCTAGATTATGGTGGTTCCATAGAACTTTCACCATCGGAATCTCCTTGTTCCTTAGCTGTCTGATCTGCGTGTCCAGAATCCGCACTGGCTGCTCTATATAGGTGAGATCTGTATGAATCTCCACCTCAGGCTCACTCAGAACCTGATTCGGATCTGACACAAACTGTCGTAGCATAGAAACATGAAAGACCGGGTGAATCCTCTCCATAGAAGCAGGTAAATCCAGCTTATACGACACATTTCCGATCCTCTGCAACACCTCAAAGGGTCCAATGTACCGTGGAGCCAATTTACCTTTCTTTCCAAAACGAACCACTCCTTTCATTGGAGACACTTACAGCAATACCCAATTACCCTCTTGAAACTCCAACTGTTTTCTGCGAACGTCTGCATAACTTTTCTGTCTACTCTGAGCTGTTCTGATTCTCTCTCTGATCATGGGCACCATTCTACTGGTAATGTCTACTAACTCTGGCCCTGCAAGAGCCTTCTCTCCTACCTCTTCCCAGCAAACAGGGGATCTGCATTTCCTCCCATATAATGCTTCATAAGGAGCCATCCCAATG
>BMWJ01000092.1 GCA_014651175.1 Streptomyces clavifer
TGTCCCTCTTTTATCTTTGATCTCCAAATCAAATTCACTCAAGAGAAGTATCCATCGTATTAATCTTGGTTTTGCCTCTTTCTTCATCATCAGATAACGAAGAGCTGCATGATCAGAGTAAACAATGACTTTAGTACCAAGCAAATAAGATCTAAACTTTTCTAAAGCAAAAACAACAGATAAGAGTTCTTTTTCAGTAGTAGAATAATTTCTCTGAGCATCATTCAAAGTCCTTGAAGCATAATAAATGGCATGAGGTGCTTTTCTGATTCTTTGACCCAAAACAGCGCCTACTGCATAGTCACTTGCGTCGCACATTATCTCGAAAGGAAAGTTCCAGTTAGGGGGCTGGATAACTGGGGTAGAAATCAATAATTCCGTCAGCTTATCGAACGCCTTTTTACATTCTTCACCAAATTCAAAAACCTCATCTTTTTGTAACAACTTGCACAGAGGTAATGCGATTTTGGAGAAGTCCTTGATGAATCTTCGGTAGAAAACTGCATGTCCAAGAAAAGAACGAACTTCCCTTACACTAGTGGGATAAGGTAAGGATTGAATAATATCAATTTTTTCTTTATCTACCTCAATTCCCTTAGATGAAACAACATGACCCAAAACTATACCTTGTTCAACCATAAAATGACATTTCTCAGAGTTCAACACAAGGTTAGTTTCGATGCATCTTTGAAGAACAAGTGTAAGGCTATGTAAACAATTATCAAAGG
>BMWJ01000093.1 GCA_014651175.1 Streptomyces clavifer
ACCTCAAGCTGTTACGTTGAAGGATTACATGTACCCAACCCGAACTACCCAACCATCATGCATCACCTTACCTACTTCCAATGCTACATTCGAGCTGAAATCTGGTTTGATCCAAATGCTCCCTGTGTTTCGTGGGATGGACCAAGAGAACCCATACCAACATGTTAGGGAATTTGAAGACATATGTGGGACCATGAAATATAATCAATTGTCTGAGGAATCCCTAAAACTTAGGTTGTTCCCATTTTCTTTAAAAGAAAAGGCTAAAGCATGGCTTTATGCCTTACAAGCGGGGTCCATCACCTCTTGGGGGGCATTAGTTGAAACTTTCTACAAGAAATTTTACTCCAAACAGAAAACAGCCTCGATAAGACAAGCTCTGAATAGTTTCCATCAATTGGAAGGGGAGACCATGTACAATTACTTGGAGCGGTTCAAAGATCTTTTGCTCCAATGCCCACACCATGGATTTGAAAAAATTCGAATGGTCCAGATCATGTATGAGGGTTTGGATTACCCTACTAAGCAAATGGTGGAATCTTTCTGTAATGGGAAGTTTACACAGAAGACAGCGGATGAAGCATGGACATTTTTGGAAGAAACCGCTGAAAACACATTGCAGTGGACCCCTATCAAGAGGGGGCCCATCAAACCCACCATTCCTGAAAAAGGGGGGGTGTTCAAGATTGAACCTAAAGTCGAGGCAGAAGCCAAATCGGCCACCCTGA
>BMWJ01000094.1 GCA_014651175.1 Streptomyces clavifer
TGGTTCAGAATGGCTGTTGCCTATATTGCGTTTATCACGGAGGATAAACGGTCCCAAGGGGTGGAGGAAATCCCCGTTGTGGGTGAATTTCTGGATGTTTTTCCAGATGAAATCCCGGGATTACCACCAATTAGAGAAGTTGAGTTTACTATTGAGCTCCTTCCAGGGACAGCTCCTATTTCGATTGCACCTTATAGGATGGCTCCAGCAGAATTGGGAGAGTTGAAACTTCAGTTGCAAGAATTATTGAGCAAAGGTTTCATTAGACCAAGTGTTTCACCTTGGGGTGCACCGGTGTTATTTGTGAAGAAGAAGGATGGAAGCTTGAGAATGTGCATTGACTATAGAAGATTGAACCATGTGACCATAAAAAACAAGTATCCCTTGCCAAGGATAGATGAATTGTTTGATCAATTGCAAGGAGCAGTCTATTTTTCCAAGATAGATTTGAGGTCTGGGTATCACCAGTTGAGGGTTCGAGATGAAGATGTACAGAAAACAGCTTTTCGAACTAGATATGGGCATTACGAGTTCTTAGTGATGCCCTTTGGTTTGACAAATGCACCCGCAGTATTCATGGCTCTCATGAATAAGGTCTTTGCACAATAGTTGGATCACTCTATAGTAGTTTTCATTGATGATGTTCTTGTGTATTCGAAGAGCAAGGAAGATCATGAGGAGCATTTGAGGACATCATTGCAGCTTTTGAGAGACAACCAGCTC
>BMWJ01000095.1 GCA_014651175.1 Streptomyces clavifer
CTCGGATCCACCGTCAAAAGCATGAAATCATCATTGATCGCTCCAAGATCGCCAACCGACTGACCAAAAGTGCTTTTTCTGTCCGACCGATCGAGAAATCGACAAGACAGATGTCACCGGCCTGCTGGTATCGATCAATGTCTGAAATTACGTGGTCATCTGATGTCGATCAGCATGTAGATCCATCGATGATCATCGCCAGAAGAATCCCAAAAGACACGGCGCGGCCCGCGACTCTTCGACTGCTCGCTGACCACTTAATGCAGTTAATTGGCTAGCTTTATTGCAGTCATTAACTCATTTCTTCGGACGGCCCAATCAGAAGCAAGCATCCAGGAGTTACAAATCAATTAAACCCTGGCATTCAAGCCATGAAACTCCTCCCATTATGGTAATTAAGACAATTAAATGCCCTTAATCTCCATTAACCAATCAAAATCAAGGAAAAAGGAGTTACAAAATCAAGAAATAAATCTTGTAACTCCTCCCATTAAAGCCATCAATGGCCATAAAACCCTCCTAAATGGCTACCAAGAGCCTATAAATAGGAGAGCCTTCCAAAGCATTCCAGACAACGGCGAACGACAACGAACAAACTCTGAAATCAAGCTCTGAAGAATCAAAGAAGAATTCTCGAAGCTCTGCTACTCTGCTGAAGCTCCGCATCAAACACCACTACAAGGTGATAAAAAGTCCCTTGGGGGGT
>BMWJ01000096.1 GCA_014651175.1 Streptomyces clavifer
ACTGGGTCCACGGGTTCGAACCAAGGTGGAACCGGACACGGACCCATTAAATTATCGGGGCCTGAATAAGGACCCAGTCCCGGATTTTACCGGGTCGGAACCTCCGGGTAATCGGAGAATCGGGGACCCATTTACATCCCTAGTCCTACGCCGGCTCAGCTGTCAGATGTCATGGGTTTTTGTCCTCGCATTACTGCTCCCTCCCACCCTCATAAATATATATATATATATATATTTGGGCCGAGCGGGGATTCCCGCTCTCAAGCACTAAGTGCAAATAAAAAATAAAAAAAACTTGAGCACACGACCCATCTATTAATAGCTCAACCCCATACCCAAAGCCCAATCCATGAGCTCCCTTACAACAAGAAAAAAAAAAGACTTCTTTTTAAGAGAAAAAATAAGAATTCTTCTCTCTCACCTTCTGATTCTACTACACCCTAACTTTTGTTGACTCTTATATTGACAATGTACTTCACTTCACCGGTAAAGTAAATTTACGATTTATTGTGTGTTTATTGTGATTTGATATTATTTCATCCAATTGTTAGTTACACATGTCCATCCATCGTTTTGTAAACTAAGCCCCGACACGTGACCCCCCAACAAGTAAAAGAGGGAAAAAAAAGGCTAAAAAATCGGTGTGCAAGATTTTCACCGTATGAATTCGCGTTATATCTCCAGTTTCCGGTTTTCCTCC
>BMWJ01000097.1 GCA_014651175.1 Streptomyces clavifer
ATAGATGACTTATTGGGATAGACATAAATGAACAACCCCCCCTAGAAACGTATAAGAGGTTTTCTCCTCGTACGGCTCGAAAAAGAATGATTCGAATTTATGTATTGTAGTGGCAAATAGATCCACAAAATCATCAATTAGACTATGATTTGAGTCATTTTTTTTTGTTCTTCCTTCCTGAAAAAAAAAAAAAGAAATCTCATTCGTACTCATAACTCAAGTTGGGTAATTCTCAAAGAGCTCGAAGGGAAATCCTTAGACATTTATTGAGCCGTCTCTAACCTCTTTTGTTTGTCTCGCCTAGAATCGATTTTATTTCTTCCCCATTCTGATCTAGTTGTTGAGACAATTGAAAACGGTGTTTCCTTGTTCCGGTATCCTTTATTTTATCTTTGCTTTGAATCCTTGGGTTTAGACATTACTTCGGTGATCCTTAATTGTTTCAAAATGGTAGCAACATACCTTTTGTTATTTCGTTCTATGGAAACGATTGATTCCCCTGTGATACACTTTTGATCGGAATTGGTAAAACTATTTCGACAAATTCATTTTACTTTTTTTTTTTTTTACTTGTTCGAACTTGATCCTTTCAATTTCTATACCGAAGATATACTTACGAAGTTGTTCCAACTTATTGATTGGCATTAACCCTAGATCCTTCTCTCTGCTAAATGAACCAATTCTTTATGC
>BMWJ01000098.1 GCA_014651175.1 Streptomyces clavifer
TTTTTATGTTTTGATAAAGATACATGGAGTTATGGTTTTCATTAATAGTAGCATTTATGTTCATGTTTTGAAATAAATGCATGTGAATGAGTTATTGAATTATTATGGGGTTGAATGTAGTAGTTGAGTTATATTTATGACTTGCATTCAATGCTTTTAGACCTTTTGAATGGATCATTGTGGTTGTAGCTTTCTCTTTTGTTGGTTGGATGGATTGTAGAAGAAGGAGGAGTTTGGATGGATGTTTATGGAAGTATTGAAGGTTGTATGGAAGGAGCTTTTAGCTCATTTTACTGCAGGAAATGAATGAGAATGACAAGGAATGGGTTAAGAGTGAAATGGGGCTTGTTCTAAACACAGCGGAGTGTTTTCTGCACCTGACGGTCAGCCCGCGGTCACCTGTCGGCTAGCCGCCTAGTGACTGGAGGCTAACCGCCAGGTAACCGAACTGTCGTGGTTCCTTTTCCAGAGAGCGACCTTTCACTCTGTAACCATGGTCAGCCTCACGGTTAGCCAGCGGCTAGCCGCCTAACCTTTCAGCGGCTAACCGCCAGGTAACCGAACCTTTACGGTTCCTTTTCCAGAGAGCATCAAAATCTGATGGAATCCGCGGTCAGCCTCACGGTTAGCCAGCGGCTAGCCACCGAGTCCATCGACGGCTAACCGCCAGCTAACCGCCAGGGTGACC
>BMWJ01000099.1 GCA_014651175.1 Streptomyces clavifer
TCGAGATGAGCCGCAATGGATAAGAGTATCCGGATGGATTTGAACATGGCTACCGGCGAGAAGGTTTCCTCATAATCGATACCCTCTTTCTGAGTATACCCTTTCGCAACAAGCCTGGCCTTAAAGGTCTCAACTCTTCCATCTGGTCCTCTCTTTCTCTTGTAGACCCACTTGCACCCAATAGGTTTAATATTGGCAGGCAAGTCCACAAGTGTCCAGACCTGATTAGAGTACATGGACTCCATCTCAGTTTTCATAGCATCTTGCCAACGTCCCGAATCTATGTCATTAATTGCTTCATCATAGTTACATGGATCTTATTCCAGTTCCTCCGGGATTGCCTCGTAAGACTCTCCCAAGAACGAGAACCTGTCAGGGGGTCTGACTATTCTCCCACTACGACGAGGCACCGGTGTAACTACTGGGTCTGATGAGGGTGGTTCTTCCTCAAGTTCGGTTGTATTTGGATTTGAAATTGAATTTTCTTGAATCTCTTCTAAAATCACCTTTTCTAAAGATTTCCGGTCCATCATATAATCTTCTTCCAGAAAAACCGCATTGGTGCTTACTAGCACTTTCTGCTCTCTGGGATTATAGAATAGCCAACCTTTAGTTCCCTTTGGATATCCTACAAATGTGCATACTTCCTATCTTGTTTCCAACTTATCCGTCTTAACCTTT
>BMWJ01000100.1 GCA_014651175.1 Streptomyces clavifer
TTGGTTGTCCATCATCAATGAACCATATTGTTTATTTCTCTCTTGGCTGGCCATCATCATACTTATTCCTAGAGTGGTCCATGCCCATGTGTTTTGGTTCTTCATTGAAGATAGTATAAATATGGGGTCTTGGCCAAGGAGTAAGGGAGTGCTAGGAGTGCTAATTGTGCTAGTAGTAGTGCTGGAAAAACCCATCTCAAAGCCTAGTTTGTGATCCCACAATCACAGCCAATTAGATTGGGAAGTGAAATAGAGGAGAAGATCAAGAGCATAGAGTTTGCAAAGAATTCCAGCATCTTGTTTACTTGTTGCAGATCTGATCTCATCCTCTTGGATCTTCTATTTCAGAGTGAAGCTTCCATAACAGCAAGGTATGGTCTTCTAGCATCTCAGTTTATTTATCACATGTTGATCATGATTTAATGGAGTTATTATGCGATTCGTATTGGCTGATTTTTCCGCTGTGCATAGATGATATATGATTTTGAAAAATCTGTCATGCTTCATATCAGCTAGAAATGTCTTATATTAGTGATATTTCAGTTCGGAATCGCGGTTTCTTTCAGTGGTATTAGAGCCACTCCATGTGTAATCATGATCCCATGTAGATAGTGCAGATCTGGGCTGATCGCTGCAGAGTCGGTCAGCTTTCGGTTAACCGAACTAGACATTTCGGTT
>BMWJ01000101.1 GCA_014651175.1 Streptomyces clavifer
GGTAACAGTACCAGCTCGCACCGAGGTCGGCTCAGATCGGCAACAGTTCCGTCTGGCGTGATCTCGGCTTCTACATCAGACACGTCATCAGACACGTCAGCATCTCCAGCACCTCGGCCTATACAAACCGAGGTGGAAGCAAGACGTCAATCAGCAATTAATGCTTCATTAATGCACAGCAGCGTCTTAGCCATGCTGACAAGATAGGGTATGCGCCTGATAAGGGGTTGTCCATATCAAGCCGTCACTTCAATGATCATTCTAGAGATTGTGGAGTGGGCTGACAAGACATCTCCTTTTCACCTACCCCCACTAAGGAAAATCCAAGCATGAGACCACTATGTCTATAAATACCCAAGGTAAACACCATAACAAGGTATGGGAAATATACTATCTCAGTGCCTTCTCTTCACTTCCCTGATTCTGCTTAGTGACCGCACTAACTTAGTCGTCGGAGTGCCTTCGGCTGCCGGCAGCCAGGGGCTCTGACCTTCTCCTTTCCCTCTCCTTTCAGGTTCTGAGGCAGGCGGAGTTTCTCCAAAAAGCTTAACAAAGCCTTTAGCGAGCTTCATCCTCGCCTAATCTAGTCCGTATATTTTAGGCACTTACAATGAATTTTCATATTTGGAACTTGTAAGTTTTCTCCTTTTTTTTCATTTTGTAAATCTTATTTCAAG
>BMWJ01000102.1 GCA_014651175.1 Streptomyces clavifer
CAGCTGACACGCACGCACCGCATACTCATCGGGGTCGTCGTCGCGGGTGCGGTACTCATCGCCGCGATCGGCTTCGCGGGGTCGTACGCCGCCGTCCGCGAACTCGCCGAGGAGAAGGGATTCGGCCGGTTCTCCCTGGTCTTCCCGATCGGCATCGACGCGGGAATCTGCGTCCTGCTCGCGCTGGACCTGCTGCTGACCTGGATGCGGATCCCGTTCCCGCTGCTGCGCCAGACCGCCTGGCTGCTGACCGCCGCCACCATCGCCTTCAACGGCGCCGCCTCCTGGCCCGACCCCCTCGGCACCGCGATGCACGCGGTGATCCCGGTCCTGTTCGTCGTCTCCGTCGAGGCCGCCCGGCACGCCGTCGGCCGGATCGCGGACATCACGGCCGACAAACACATGGAGGGCGTCCGCCTCACCCGCTGGCTGCTCTCCCCCATCCCCACGTTCAAGCTGTGGCGGCGCATGAAGCTGTGGGAGCTGCGCAGTTACGAGCAGGTCATCAAGCTCGAGCAGGACCGGCTGATCTACCAGGCCCGCCTGCAGGCCCGCTTCGGCCGCAGCTGGCGCCGCAAGGCGCCCGTCGAGTCGCTCATGCCGCTGCGCCTGGCGAAGTACGGCGTGCCGCTCGCCGAGACCGCCCCGGCCGGCCTCGCCGCCGCCGGCATCGAGCC
>BMWJ01000103.1 GCA_014651175.1 Streptomyces clavifer
TTAAAAAGAATGAAGTGTGGGATCTTGTACCTCTTCCTGAAGGCAAAAGTCAAATTGGCACTAAATGGATTTTCAAGAATAAGCTAGATCAATCAGGAAATGTGATAAGAAACAAAGCTAGACTTGTAGCCAAAGGGTATGCTCAAGTTGAAGGAATTGATTTTGAGGAAACCTTTGCTCCTGTAGCTCGTTTGGAGTCTATTCGAATTTTATTGGCCTATGCTAGTAGCATGAGAATTAAACTGTTTCAAATGGATGTAAAGAGTGCCTTTTTAAATGGGGAAATAGAAGAAGATGTATATGTTACCCAACCTCAAGGTTTTGAGGATCCTCATCATCCAGACTATGTTTATAAATTGAAGAAGGCTCTCTATGGCCTGAAACAAGCCCCAAGAGCCTGGTATGAAAAGCTTACAAGTCATTTACTAGAAAATGAATATGAGTGTGGTAATGTGGACAAGACCCTCTTCATTAAAAAGGTTGATAAAGATATTCTTATTGCTCAAATATATGTTGATGACATTGTCTTTGGTTCCACATCAGATCATCTTGCTCAAGGATTTTCTCAACTGATGAGTTCCACTTTCGAAATGAGTCTGGTAGGACCCTTACAATTCTTTCTAGGATTACAAGTTAGTCAGACTGATCATGGTATTTTTCTTAGTCAATCCAAGTT
>BMWJ01000104.1 GCA_014651175.1 Streptomyces clavifer
AGGTAGATCGAACCCATTACATCAGGGTGCTTAGCGCCCCTGCCAGCAGATTTAAAAAAAAAAAAAAAGAACTTCCATCTTTCTTACAGAAACTTCAGCAATCTCGCCTCTTCCTTCAACTGCTTCAGCTTTTCTTCGGTCATCGTGTCATCCTTGTCTAAAGGATTCGGCAATCGGACTGCCGAGGTCAACAACGACTGTAAAGCCTTATTCTGCTGCTTTAATTCCACTATTTCTCTGTTCGACTTGCGCATGCACATTTGCAGTCCATCAATCTCTTCCAGAAGCTTTTCCTTCCCACGGCTTCTCGACTGCACCCGTTCGGAAAAGGCGACCACGGCTTCTGAATATTGAGTCCCGAGACTCACTAGCTCATACATAGCGTCTTGATCCGATTTCTTAGCCTGATCACTAGGAAGATTGAAAGGAAAACGACGAGCCATTGGAGTTGTGAAGGAGAAGAATACCAATGATTTTCAGAGGCAAGAAGAAGAGGATTTGATAAGCATTCGTTAGAGAGCTAAGTCTCTTATAGAAATAAATTCGCAGAAGCTTCATCATTCGTTCTCCTTGGATCTGCTGATTGATGGGCACAGCTTTTCAAAAAGCTACCGCAATAACCGCCGAAGATGTTCCTCTTTTTCTCAGCATTCGACGGATTGAATCTCTTTTC
>BMWJ01000105.1 GCA_014651175.1 Streptomyces clavifer
GGACTTCAAGTCCGACCAGGAGGTGCGCTGGTGCCCCGGTTGCGGTGACTACGCGGTCCTCGCGGCGGTGCAGGGCTTCATGCCCGAGCTCGGGCTGGCGAAGGAGAACATCGCGTTCGTCTCCGGCATCGGCTGCTCGTCCCGCTTCCCGTACTACATGAACACCTACGGGATGCACTCCATCCACGGCCGCGCCCCCTCCATCGCGACAGGGCTCGCGACCTCCCGCCGCGACCTGTCCGTGTGGGTCGTCACCGGCGACGGCGACGCGCTCTCCATCGGCGGGAACCACCTGATCCACGCCCTGCGCCGCAACGTCAACCTCAAGATCCTCCTCTTCAACAACCGCATCTACGGTCTGACGAAGGGGCAGTACAGCCCCACGTCGGAGGTCGGGAAGATCACCAAGTCGACCCCGATGGGTTCGCTCGACGCCCCCTTCAACCCGGTCTCCCTGGCCCTCGGCGCCGAGGCGTCCTTCGTGGCCCGCACCGTGGACTCCGACCGCAAGCACCTCACCGGCGTGCTGCGCGCGGCCGCCGACCACCCCGGCACCGCACTCGTCGAGATCTACCAGAACTGCAACATCTTCAACGACGGCGCCTTCGACGCCCTCAAGGACAAGGAGAAGGCCGAGGAGGCGGTCATCCGCCTCGAACACG
>BMWJ01000107.1 GCA_014651175.1 Streptomyces clavifer
CCTCTAGCAATCTTGTACCCGATGCTCGTTCTGAAAACACTGAGTTTTATAAATGTAGCATTCTTGCTAGTCCTAACATGCACCCCTGATTATCCTGATTATTATGCTTTTAAGCATCTTGTTCCGCCTGTTTCTGTAAGTGCATTATTGGTATTTTGTACATGTCTTGATTTCGTGATTTAACCTATGAGTCGGCACCACTAAGCTTGGATCCCTTGTGGGTCTGATCCACCTACTTGGGAATCCCCCATCTTGTTTTACCAGTTGCAACTTGGCTCCCGAGTACCCGGTTATTACCGTGGTCCATGACACCGCAGATTGCTACTGTGGTTCCTGATGCCCGGCTCGCTACCGTGGTCATGTCCTGTATATTGTATTATATGTATATGTTACTTGCGTTGTACCTCCTCACTTCGGTGACTGAGGCCAACATCCTGATCTTGCTCATGTCACTTCGGTGATAGAGGATTTAGCTAAGTGTGGTTGCCATCTTGTCTTTCCAGTATTCCTTGATTACCGTACTGTTTTATCTTGCATATGGATTTTGATTAAATGATTCTAGTTTATAAATGCATTGACTTGACAGGTTTTAATGATTCTTCAAGGTATTTTTATTATTATCTCGTATTTCAACCATTTGCCAAACCGTCGTGTTT
>BMWJ01000108.1:0-416 GCA_014651175.1 Streptomyces clavifer
CAAGTCTAAGTCTATTTAGTCGTATCAACGACAAAGAGCACCAACCCTTAAGTTTTAGATAGCACCCACTATCTAGGAAGCACCAACTCCATTTACAATTTGTCTGCACCCACAGATAGGATCATCAAACCCCTAACACCAAGCACCAACTTGATGTTCTACAGAATAAAAGAGTAAAACAGCCCTTCCCCTTTACAATTTCTCTTTCTCAATCCCTTACAAATTGAAATTTAAAGCATAAAAAGAGAGAAACTTATCTATGGACGAATCTTCGTATTCTTCATGCTCAATTTCGTCCACACTTGCTGTAGAAATACTCAGCACATCAGCACACAAGACCTTCTTCTTCCAGAAGCACTCTTCTCTTCAAAACTCTCTTGAAAAGCTCTCTTTCTTGTGTGTCTTTTTCAAACGAA
>BMWJ01000108.1:426-651 GCA_014651175.1 Streptomyces clavifer
CAAACGAACCTAGCAAGTCTTTATATAGGTTATGGTAACCCTAAAGAGTGTTTAAATCAGGCTAGAAGTCGTTTAGAAAGAGTCCCAAACGAATTACACAAGTTTCCTGAATTTTCGTGCAGAACTTCTATTTCTGGTTCCCGTGCTCGGTCGACCGCATGGGGTCCCCGGTCGACCGGCCATACACTGCTGCAACAGAAAACTGCAGCTAACTGGGAGCAGGTT
>BMWJ01000109.1 GCA_014651175.1 Streptomyces clavifer
AGGACGTGGCGAGGATTCGTTAGTTAGTATCGTGTGAGGAATGTAAAACCCTTGCGTATATTATTATGTGCTAACAATTTGTTTTGCAGCTTCATGAGAACTAGGAAAGGGCCACCAAACGGAAATCCTTCTACAAGCAACAGTGATACTACAGTGCCAGTACAGGAACCTACAGCTGATAACACCATGCAGAATCAACTTCAACAGATCTTGCAAGCAATGGTTGATCAACAGAAGCTAGCTACTGAGACACAAAACAGATTGCAAGAGACTCAGAACAGACTGCAAGAGCAGATGTTAAAGAAGGACGAAGACCATGCTCGAGAGCTAGCTAATGTGCAGAGGCAAATGCTAGAGGTTCTTCAGAGAAGACCAGAGCCAGTGCAGCAGGCACCACCGATTGTCATCAACCAGAGAGAGCATGATCCCAATGCTCTTTTTGAGAAATTCAGAAAGAGAGGTCCCAAAGAGTTCTACGGGACAGAAGATCCTCTCACAGCTGATGATTGGCTTGCACATACAGAGAACATCTTTGAGGTCTTCCAATGCACTGGGGGACAAAGGGTTCAGTTGACTTCATCTTTATTCACAGGGTCAGCTGATATTTGGTGGAAAACAGTCAGGGAAGAATACAGACTCATGGCAGATGG
>BMWJ01000110.1 GCA_014651175.1 Streptomyces clavifer
GCACACAACCCAAGTGTATAGTCATCTCGTCGATGTTCATATCAGACTGGAACAAATCATAGTAATAAAATACAGAGCTGACAGTAACAGGATATTACATTCCCATAAATATTCAAGTTACAATTATCAATGTGTCTTAATTACAATCCCAAGAAAAAGGCTAATAAAAGCCATACAACAAAGAGCTAATAACTACTACCCATATGTGACGTATCTCCGATGTCAAGCTCAATGTCTACATGACATAGCTGACAACAAACCTGCAAACTCGTGGCTCCACAGCCCACAAAAACTCTCATCTCGGGTAAGAAGATCTGAACCTGAGTACCAAAGCAATGGGTCAGACACGACGGTCTGGCAAGCGGTAAAAAGATAAAAACAATATACTGAAAACTAACACATACGATAAATCATGTTATTCGATTAAAAGCTGCATATTATTAAAACGAGTGGAAAATCACGGATCTCTAACAAAACCTGTATTTCTTTAAAGTATGAGTAAAACATAAAGATCTGACTAAACATGTGTTCATTTAAAACATCTGTGCAAACAACTATGTCTCATGAAAGAATACATCATTTGTTAGGGAAATCTCATGTATAGTATAAAAACATGTAAGGTGATCAAGGAATACTGGAAACGCAAGA
>BMWJ01000111.1 GCA_014651175.1 Streptomyces clavifer
GAAGCCGAGTAATGACAGGAGACGTCTAGTTGTCGCCCGAGGTGGAGACTCCTGCCGAACTGGGGACATCTGCCGAACTGGCGGAAGTCTCTGTCGAACTGGAGGCTGTTTTGTCGCCGCAAAGGTCAAAGCATTCATGAGCTCTGGCTTCGTCTGCTTCTTGCTCTATGAATCGGTTCACCCTGGCCACTAAAGCTTTCATCGTGACCACGGGGTGCAGGACCAAGTCTTTCCGAAGCTCGCTGCCTGGTAAGAGGGCTTGTTGGAAAGACGCGATTGCTATTGTATTTGAGGCTTCTTCGATTTGGCTGTAGACAGTCCAGAATCTTTTGACGAACTGCGTAATGCTCTCGGTTCGCTTCATTCGGAGGGCCATCAGGTCGGCATCTGACCTGGGGATGACTCTGTGAACTTGAAACTTTGCTATGAAGGAATTCCGGAGCTGCTTCCAGCTTGTAATTGATCCTTGCGGGAGTGTGCAGAACCATTTTAGGGGGAGGTCTCCCAGACTGGAGGAGAAGACTCTGCAGTTCAGGGGACCTATATCGCCCCATAATGACATTCTTTGAGTGAAGTGTCGGAGATGAGCTGCTGGGTCCGAGGTCCCATCATATGGGATGAACCTCGGGACGCTGAAATCTTTGGGGA
>BMWJ01000112.1 GCA_014651175.1 Streptomyces clavifer
CCTAGGTCCCTTCTTGTTCCCTCTATTGGAGATTCAAACAATGAATTCAAAGAATCTCAATTTGAATTAAAAGATGAAGAAAATGATGAAAATGAAAATGATATTTCGTATGAAGAGTTGTATACATTGTCCTTAAAGCTTGATAAGAAAAATAGAAGACTAAGAGAAGAATCTAAAAATCTACACAAAGAATTAGTTTCTTCAAAAGATGAACTTAGAGAGAAAGAAGAATTAATAAATTGTGTAGAATCTAAGTTCATGATCTCTTTGAATAACTTTCATAATATTAAAGATGAAATGAATGAATTAAAAATAAGTTATGAGGATCTTAAAAAGGAAAATTCAAATCTAAGAGATCATATAAAAAATCAAGTTGAAGACATTATCAACTTAGATTCCAAGTTAATAATTTCCAAAGAAAAATTATCTAATGCTCAAAATGAACTAAATAAAATGAAGATCAATTGTGATGAGCATAAGAAAGATAATTTAAATCTAATGGATACTTTAAAAAGACAAGATGAAAACATTAACTATTTAAAATCCAAGTTGACAATTTCCAATGAAAACTTGTCTAATCCTCAAACTAATTTGAAAACTTTAGATCTTGGATCTAATGTAGTTAATGAACTTAAATCTAAG
>BMWJ01000113.1 GCA_014651175.1 Streptomyces clavifer
ATGTATATATCACATATGTATGCTTTACGTATGCGTTTCCATTTACAACGTTTGTCTACTGATGCCTTTTTCTCATCATTTACGCATGTGATTCATTTTACCACGTTTGTTTGAATTACATGTGAAAATGTAAGAAATTTATTTTCAATGGATAAACAAATAAATTCATTCCATAAATTCAATGTATTTCTCCATGAAGTTCAATGTATATCAATTCCATACAAACAACTCACATTCAATGAATTTCAATTTAGTTCCAAATAAGTACGATTAGTTGTTAATTAGTGTTGATTAATGTGTTAGATTAATTATATGATAAGATAATATGGAATTATTGGTATCAATGAATTTCTGGAATTGTGTTGGACATTTCTTGTTTTAGACCCATATTGATTTGAAATGCAATTTTATGAAAAACAAGGTATTTTTTATAAAAAATGACTTATTTGTAATTATGATTTTATGAAATTTTTCCAATGATGGAATTTTTCGATGATTTCAGTTTCATTAGGAAACGGGTCAAATTGTGATCGATTTTTTCTTCTAGCTTTGGTTCATTTGAATTCATTTCAGATGATTCCCAGTGAGATCTGATACCTTTAAAAACGGACTTATTTTAGAATAGTCACACACATTTT
>BMWJ01000114.1 GCA_014651175.1 Streptomyces clavifer
TCATCCCTACTCGGATACCTACGGGTTGGAGGGTATGTCTTGACTACAGAAAGCTCAATGCAGTCACACGTAAGGATCATTTTCCGCTACCTTTTTTGGACCAAATTTTGGAAAGAGTGGCAGGCCACCCATACTACTGCTTCTTGGATGGATACTCAGGATACAATCAGCTAGAAATCGCCCCTGAGGACCAAGAGAAAACCACATTCACATGTCCCTTCGGAACTTTCGCCTACCGGCGAATGCCCTTTGGACTGTGCAATGCTCCCGCAACTTTCCAACGCTGCATGCTGAGCATATTCAGCGACATGGTGGAGCGTTTTCTCGAGGTCTTCATGGATGATTTCTCCGTTTTCGGTAATTCTTTTGAAGACTGCTTAAGTAATTTGGAAAAGGTCCTTGTTAGATGCAAAGAAAGGAACCTGGTGCTAAATTGGGAGAAATGTCACTTCATGGTTCGCCAGGGAATAGTCCTTGGCCATATTGTTTCATCCAAAGGAATGGAAGTTGACAAGTCAAAAATAGATCTGATCTCAAATCTGCCCGTCCCAAAAACCGTTAGAGACATTAGATCGTTCTTAGGGCATGCAGGCTTTTACAGACGGTTTATCAAAGATTTCAGCGTTATCTCCAGACC
>BMWJ01000115.1 GCA_014651175.1 Streptomyces clavifer
ACTCCACTTTCCTTTATAAGGAACCCATCCCCTCTCATTTCTCTTTTTCCCTTCTCTGCAATGACCAAGGAGCTAGGGTTTTTCCCTTTCCTTCTCTTCTTCATTGTTCTTGCTTCTTCTTCCTCCTCAAGCCACCACCTTGCACCTTCTTGAAGAACGGATCTCACCATCTTCTTCCTCATCTCAAGGACTCTCCATCGACGCCATTTTTGAAGAAAGACCCCATCTCCAAGACTTGTTTGAGCTCTCCTTGCTCGTTTGGTGAACCATTGGGTAAGCCCTCCTTCCCATCTCCTAGATTAGTATTCTTTTAGCCTTGGAGAAGCTCTATTTCAAGTATTGGGAGCTCTCTCCATCTATTTCATTGTTTGACCTATTTAGGGTTTGTATTTGGGGGTTTTCCTTGTAGTTGTCTTTGGCTTGGGAGAACTACTATTAGAGCTTGGATCCTTGGATTGAGAAGCTTTCTAAGGCAAGTGATTGGAAGTGTTTTCATGCATTGAATGATTTATGGAAATAGGCATGTTTTAATGATTCCCTTGATTTGTTAGGTTTTGAAATAAATGCATATTTATGAGTTTGCCATCTCATTTATTGTTTTGCAAACATATTGGTTAGACATTAAAATTATTGT
>BMWJ01000116.1 GCA_014651175.1 Streptomyces clavifer
TCTGGTTCCTTCTTTCTGCTGCTCCATTCTGTTGAGGCAAACCAGGAGTAGACAACAGGGATAGAATCCCATTTTCTGATAAGTATCCCATAAAATCAGCGGAGATATATTCTCATCGAAGAGTATTGATACTTTTACCTAAATGCTTTTCCGCTTCCGCTCAAAACTCTTTGAACTTTTCAAAAGTCTCTGACTTGCGGTGCATAAGGTATATGTATTTATATCTTGAGTCATCATCGGTGAAAGTGATGAAGAATTCATATCAATCTCTCTGTTTGATATTTATGGGTCCATACACATCAGTATACACTAATTCCAATAAATCTTTGGCCCTATTGCCCTTTGTGAAAAGGGTCTCTTGGTCATTTTGCCTTCCAGACAGGACTCACAGACAGGTATTGGTTCTACCACCAATGAAGGCAAGATACCATCCTGTTTAGGTTTATATGACCTAGCCTCTGGTGCCAAAGTTTTGTTGTATTAGATGAAGGTGACTACCTCTTTAAAGATGGTCTATTATTAATATCGGTGTCGTGTATCTCATACATTGTGGGAGTTAACAAATAAATGCCATTGATTACTTTGTCAGAATACATAAAAGTACCATATCTCTTTACGACAATTTCAGTA
>BMWJ01000117.1 GCA_014651175.1 Streptomyces clavifer
GTGTGGTAATTCTCCCGCTCTGTCCCCATTGTCCCACGGACAGGGGGTGTGTAAAGCCCGGCCTCTTTCAGAGCATTTTTATGAGTCCTGCTAAACGGGCTTGGACTAGTCTTTTCTATCCCGAACTAAAGCGCAGCTATTGGTACGAAGTAGCGTCAGCGAAGCTATTGGACTGAGAATTCGGTATGGATAAAAGATCTTTCTATGTTATACTATTCAATTCTCGACGATGAATCGATTTGATAGCTCAGATATTGTTATTCATGATATTGATCAGACTCGATATCATCGAGATGGAATTTATCCCATTGAATTTAGAGGCGAAAGATTTATTATCTCTATGGGATTAAATCCCGAGTTATTGCGAAGTAAAGAAAAACGAAACGATGAGATTATGGAAGTAAATATTCTTGCATTTATTGCTACTGCACTGTTCATTCTAGTTCCTACTGCTTTTTTACTTATAATATACGTAAAAACAGTTAGTCAAGGTGATTAATTTGAATGAAACTTGACTTCTTAGTTCTTATCAATATCAATGATTGAAGAAAAAAAATGAAAAGTTTTTTTCTTCAATCATTGAAAAGGATTCCTATTTTGCGTTTTAGATGAAAGGAAGGGACTAGAATT
>BMWJ01000118.1 GCA_014651175.1 Streptomyces clavifer
AGGCTCTCCGTCATCCAGCTCGACCTCTTGGTCGGCCGGTCCCCAAACGTACTCTCCTGCTGCAAGTGTCTCAACTAGCGCAAGCGCGCCGTCCTCATAATCTGGGTCGAAACCTAAGCACCAAGAATGGATCAGATCTAAAGATCTGGCAAGTCACAGTATACAGGTACCATAGGATAGATGTATCAAAAGAGTAAAGACAGTGATATAATTAAAGAGAGTAACAAGGATGTATAATCTAGGCAGTTAAGCAAGATAAGCATAAAGAATCAGGATAAATATCTAATCTAATACAATATGGCACATTCACACGAGTTGGATACCGCGGGATATTATGCCGCGGCCCTCCCATACTGAACACAGTCGCGGCGGGGAATCTCACAATGCTGGGGAATGACGAGCCCCGCAAATCATACTCATCAGTCTCACCACACTCATCACTCGGGAGACTGGACCCGGTATCACACCGTCCGTCTAAAACACAGCTCATCATGATAGCTCACTCAACACTCGTAAATAGCTCCTACCAGTGATGATCAGTCCAAAGGCTGAGCTTAAAACAACTGAGTGAATGTTCGTGCCGACTCAAAGGAATACAACTACAGGTCTGTGTCTGTCTAGGCTTG
>BMWJ01000119.1 GCA_014651175.1 Streptomyces clavifer
CCAACTGATCAAGCTCAAGTACCTAAAACACAGAGCTGTTGACCCATGAAAAGAATCTCACCCATAGTGAATTAAAGCACAAGAACTTGACTTCGTCAGTTCATCCACAAATGCTCAAGATTAAGAGCACCGGTCA
Source organism: Streptomyces clavifer (assembly GCA_014651175.1). Taxonomy (GTDB): domain Bacteria; phylum Actinomycetota; class Actinomycetes; order Streptomycetales; family Streptomycetaceae; genus Streptomyces; species Streptomyces clavifer. The sequence goes on from BMWJ01000119.1 coordinate 137, forward strand.
CTTAGTAGCATGAGGTGATTTGATCTCTCTCTGTGATAGTACTATTTTAGAGATCACACCTACAATGGTCCTGTTCAATGCATGACACATGCACTAATGAGATAGATCCGGAAAAGCCCTCCCGTGACTTAGGTATGTCACCCTATATAGGAGAGTATCTCATTATAACTTATACCAAGATGAAGTGCCCAACTCCATCTTTCAGTTATGAACAAATTTGTTGTTTCCAATATCCATGAATCAGACTTATCTGTGTGAAGCCACTTCACACCTGATTCAATTATTAGAAACAATGGGCCTTACACACAACCATACATATACACAAGTTAAACGAGAAAGAGTCATTCCATTATATAACCAATAAATATCCAGTAACAAAGAGAAAAATGCAGCTAGTGGGCTTTAGGGCATACACCAATCCCAACAGCCACTACCCGTGGGACCGGAACAAAAACCGTTGCCATAGCCGAAACATACAGAATCC
>BMWJ01000120.1 GCA_014651175.1 Streptomyces clavifer
CTTCACACCGGTCGGCACCGCGATCAGGAATGTCATGAAGGAGAAGAACGGCAACAGCACACCGCCGGTGACGTACATGTGGTGCGCCCACACGGTCACCGAAAGGCCGGCAATGGCGATCGTCGCGCTGATCAGGCCGACATAACCGAACATCGGCTTCCGGCTGAACACCGGAATGATCTCGGAGACGATTCCGAAGAACGGCAGGGCGATGATGTACACCTCTGGGTGTCCGAAGAACCAGAAGAGGTGCTGCCAGAGCAATGCGCCGCCATTTGACGCATCGAAGATATGTGCGCCGAATTTTCGGTCGACTTCCAGCGCGAAGAGCGCCGCGGCCAGCACCGGGAAGGCCAGCAGGACCAGGACACCGGTCAGCAGGACGTTCCAGGTGAAGATCGGCATGCGGAACATCGTCATACCGGGGGCGCGCATGCAGATAATCGTGGTGATGAAGTTGACCGCACCGAGGATCGTGCCGAAGCCGGAGAAGGCCAGACCCATGATCCACATGTCGGCGCCGATACCCGGCGAGCGGACCGCGTCCGACAGCGGGGAGTAGGCGAACCATCCGAAGTCGGCCGCACCCTGCGGGGTGAGGAAGCCGGACACCGCGATG
>BMWJ01000121.1 GCA_014651175.1 Streptomyces clavifer
ACCCAAAACTTTTCCAATTGATTTTTCTTTGATCGCATAATCTGGGTCCTACCCTAATGCAATCCTAACCTAATATGATGCACAGGAAATCAAGCAAAGATCAAGGCACTCAGAGAATCTATTGGGTTCTCTTAATCAACTAGACAGCTCCTAACTGTTTGAAGAGTACACCTAGATTTTCAATCCGATCTTATGAAGCCAAGTCGACCAGGTAAGCCCCCAGGTTGAATGGTGGGGTCACGATGCACTTGGCAAGGTCCCGCTTAAATACCAAACTCCTAGAACAGAGACTGTCACCCTTTAAAGGGACAGAGCTTACCTAGACATCAACTTGACCAAAGAGCGCAATTGGCACAACCTTTGGTGGTCCTCATCCTAATGAGCTCGAAATCCTATGGCCAATGTCTAATTGATTTTAATTAAAGATGGATGCCTATGTGGGGTATGTTTAAACCTAGTGGGCAAGAATCCGGTGATGAAATCCAGTTCTTTTCTTGTTGGGGTTGATTGCCCTTAACTAAGTGCTTGTCCAATTAACTTGTGTGTCAATCAAGCAGTCACACTTGCAGAATTTAAATCAACCAAGCCCACTTGCAAATAAATAGAGTCATGGGTCAA
>BMWJ01000122.1 GCA_014651175.1 Streptomyces clavifer
AACCAAACCACGCGCACTGCCAGCTGCCGAAGCACCAACTCCATCGGCAACTCTCTGAACTCCGGGTCGACCTCGACTCCCCGGACCATCGTCTTTGGGACACTGGGACCATTCCCACTTCCCGAGCAAGAGACTGCTCCTGCCAAAAGGCAGAAGGTCGCCTCGCAACGTGTCACTACTGTGACACCAAAGGCGACTGCCAAGAAGCAGGCGACTGCCGAGAAGCAGAAGATCGCCCATCAACGTGTCACTTCTGTGACACCAAGGGTGAACCCCAATCCTGAAGCCCGTGGCAACCCCACGAAGCCTCAACCAACTCCCAACCAGGTCTACCCTAAGACTTGGTCTCCAAGACCTTCGCCAAAACAAAGAAGGTCTCAAGCCTCCAAGCCAGCATACCTGGCTCCACTGAAGGAGAATCAGTTCTACCCTCTTTCCTACATGAAGGATGAGAGACCCATCTCCAACTTGACTCCCAAGTCAACCCAGCATGTGCCGGCTTGCTCCTACAAGCCCAAAATCAAGTCATGCATCACTAGGCCTCTACAAGCATCTGCTAAGGCCTCTGCCTCTCCAGTTCGACCCTTCATCTCTACGGGGGCCGAACTCGAAAAGTT
>BMWJ01000123.1 GCA_014651175.1 Streptomyces clavifer
AGAAGGAAAACTCAAATCTAAGAGATCATTTAAAAAATCAAGTTGAAGACATTATCAACTTCGATTCCAAGTTAATCATCTCCAAAGGAAATTTATCTAATGCTCAAGATAAGATAAAAACTCTAGAACTTGGAACTAAAGAAGTCAATGAACTTAAATTTGAATTAAAGAAAGCTCATAAAGATCTCAACAACTATAAGGAAATTGAAAATGATTTATTAAAAGTCAAAAATGAAAATTCAATCCTTATAAACAAAGTCACTCAACTTGAAAGTTACAAACGAAAGTATGAGTGCAAATTTACTCAAGGTGAAGAAAAATTTGAAAAATTATTTAAATTGGGTAAATCTCAAAGAGATAGAACGGGTCTTGGATTTGATAAGTATACTTCCCATGGCCCTAAGTTCACCAACACCTTTGTGAAAGGTGAATCCTCTTTCTCTAGCACTCATTCTCCCTTGCCCAAAACAAAATGTTATTATTGTGGCAAGGAAGGACATTTCAGATTTGAGTGCAAACTAAGGAAAAGTCATATGTCTAAACCCATCTTTGAACCTAAGAAAGTTAAATCTAATTCTATGAAGGGTAAGACTTTGAATTCCAAGGAAGACTCTAG
>BMWJ01000124.1 GCA_014651175.1 Streptomyces clavifer
TATTTCGTCTGTCATAGGGATAAACGATACGGATACAGTACAGAAAATATTCCCTTCTGCTATGCTAATAAAGCTAAGCCAGTAAAAAAGACAGACCTCGAATGACTAAATATAGATATCAAGATGTCTCTTATTAATGACTAATGAATGATCCTTTGATTTGTATTGTAAGTAATATGTTCCGTGTAAGATATGAAGTAGATCCATCTAGACACTATACATTGAGATATGAATACACTAACTAGCTTGTATCAAAAAATCCGTTTTTGTGTCACGCCGGAGGGGGTTATAAAATATTATAAAGGTCCGTTGAGCGCCCCATGGTTATGTCATAATAGATCCGAACACTTGCCCCGGATCGACTTCCATATCATAATTGCTCTAGTAAATAACTAAAAAAAAAAAGATAGATGGGGGATAGGAAAGATAAGGAACTAATCATAAATACCCATCGTTCACTAATTACTTGACTGTTGGCGGGTTTCTTTGTATGTGTTGTCCGGAAAGAGGAGGACTCAATGATTATTCGTTCGCCGGAACCAGAAGTTAAGATTTTGGTGGATAGGGATCCCATAAAAACTTCTTTCGAGGAATGGGCCAGACCCGGCCATT
>BMWJ01000125.1 GCA_014651175.1 Streptomyces clavifer
ATGGAACTGTCTCTTATGGCCTGCTGGCCTCTGATGCTGAAATTGATGTTGCTGGGGTCGGATCATGGGTTGTGGCCTGACCGGAACGAAACGCATCCGTTTCCGCTGATGCATCGCCTCAACCCGTTGAAGACGCTCCTCGGCCCAGTAGGCCTTCCTCACAGCCTCTTCATAGGTGGGGTAGTCAATGCAAGTCATGTGCAACTGTATGTCATCCCTCAGCCCATCCACAAACCGTCTGATCCTCTCAGACTCAGGAGTGATCAACGCCTCTGCAAAACGAGACAGCTGGGTAAAGCGGAGCTCATACTGATAGACAGTCATATCTCCCTGAACGAGAGCCTGAAACTCTCTGAGCTTCTGCTCTCTGATGTGAGCAGGGATGAACTTCCGAAGGAAGTCTGATCTGAATGCTGCCCACGCGATCTCGTCTCCAATGCCCTCAAAAGGGACGCTGGACTGTCCTCCACCAGTCCTCAACAACTCCTCGGAACATGTAAGCTGCCAGCTGAACTCTCTGCCTGCCGATGCACTCGAAGACCCGAAAGATCTTCTCCATCCTCACGATCCAGTCATCAGCAACTAGCGGATCCTCCGCGCCCGAGAACT
>BMWJ01000126.1 GCA_014651175.1 Streptomyces clavifer
ATGGGATTTTTCTCTGCAGGTAATGGAACAAGATCCCAAACATTATTTTTCTTAAATTGATTCAATTCTTCTTGCATAGCTTCCATCCATTCAGATTTTGATTCAGCCTCAGAAAAATTCTTGGGCTCAATTTGAGAGACAAAGGAATAATGAGCACATAGATTTTGAACATATTTCTGGGTCATAACCCCACTGCTGATATCTCCAATAATATTATCCAATGTGTGATTTTTCATTAATTTGGTTGGAACAACAGCTTTGGATGGAATGATATCATTAGTATCTTTTGAAATAGGTTGTTCATTACCAATTTCAGCTTCATCATCATCTTGTAAAATTCTTCCAACTTGATTTACATCATCAATGACAACATGAGCTGATTCCATTATGGTCATGGTTCTTTGATTAAATACTCTGTAAGCTTTGCTTCTTTCAGAATAGCCTAGGAAAATTCCTTCATCAGATTTAGGCTCAAATTTCTCCAACTGCTCCCTATCTCTTAGAATATAACATTTACTTCCAAACACTTTCAAATACCCCAAGTTAGGTTTTCTTTCAAAATAAAGTTCGTAGGGGGTTTTGTTGGTATTCTTAGTGAGATAG
>BMWJ01000127.1 GCA_014651175.1 Streptomyces clavifer
GCGAACTCGCCCAGTGAATTGTTGGCTCGAGCGAACGTTCAGTGCGCTCGAACGAACAACTCTCTGGAACGAATTCTATCAGGTTCCGAGATGGTTCGCTCGAGCGAATAAGGGTCCGCTCGAGCGAACTGTCTACTGGAATGGTCCGGAACACAGTTCTGGACACTTCGCTCGAGCGATCAACATGTTCGCTTGAGCGAACCGCCCAGAATTGCTTCCGAGACAGTTCTGCTCTCAATTCTTTTCTTCCTCTTTTCACAACCATTTGAGCCTCATTTGACAACAATGAAAGGCTCATAACTTCACACATATATTCTCCAAATTCTAACTTCATTTCTCCATCAATAATCACATCTCACTTCATCTCCTCCAAGTCATTCAACCACAAAGAAAAGGGGAAAAGTCACATTCACAAGCATCCACTTAAGGGATCATTAACCAATCAATGCAAGGCATAAATGTGAGTTCACCAACTCATTTTCAAAACAATAAAAACCTACCAAACTCATTAAGCACATTTATTTCCAAAACCTAACAAGTCAAGATAGCCATTAAAACATATACATTTCTCTACATCATTCAATGCATGAAAACACAT
>BMWJ01000128.1 GCA_014651175.1 Streptomyces clavifer
CCGGACCCGCAGGGGCCGACGTGCGTCCTCCCGGTGTCGGAAAGATGGGCGTGGGGCGCCCGGGGCCAAAAACCGAGGGTAACGCATCGAGAAAGGCCGATTCCGACCCCGCCGGCGGCATGAAACGGGCTTGCCTGTTTGCCCCGCCGATCTCCTCGTCCCGAGCTTTCCGACGGTATATCATAATGGCGAATCCGGCGGGCGGATCCAAAGTTACGGCCTCGACAACCCATGCCGTTCCGCGGGAACCTCCCTCCCGGAAGGCTAAATTAGTTTCATTCGCAAATATACTTCGGGTGCGATCATACCAGCGCTAATGCACCGGATCCCATCAGAACTCCGCAGTTAAGCGTGCTTGGGCGAGAGTAGTACTAGGATGGGTGACCTCCTGGGAAGTCCTCGTGTTGCACCCCCTTTTTGCTTCTCGCGTCAGTTTGGGACTCCCACCCGTTGGCCGCAGATCGTCCCGCATTCTATATATATATATTTATATTTTTTTTGTGCAGGGCTCACCAGCTCGTCTAGATCCCCTAACCCGGACCCGCAGGGGCCGACGTGCGTCCTCCCGGTGTCGGAAAGATGGGCGTGGGGCGCCCGG
>BMWJ01000130.1 GCA_014651175.1 Streptomyces clavifer
GAGGTCGGGAAGTGATGTAAATATTCAGATTATTGATCCAGCCTATATTCTATTGGAAAGAAACACTTTGAAGAGGAAACCAAAATCACAAGTATTCATTTAAGTTTTTGAAATCCTTAAGGTGCGTAAAGAGCCTGGAATGTCTCTAATTTAAAGAGTACCAAATTCACAAGGAATTTGACATACGGGGTCCTTATTCACTTTAGATAGTTTTGAACCGATACTTATCCCGAAAATATTGAGTTTTATGATTAAGTCATTTTGATAGTCCCGATGTGCATTTTCCGATTTCAGTGATATTATGCTTTTGAGCACCCCGTCCCGCATGTGTAATTGATGTATCACATATTATTTTGTACTTGTCTCGATTTTCGTGATTTGACCTATGTGTCGGCACCACTAAGCTTGGATACCTTGTGGGTCTGATCCGCCTACTTGGAATTCCCCCTTTTTCTGTTTACCACTGCAGTTGGCTCCCGCGACACGGTTTTCTACCGTGGTTTCTAATACCCGGTTCGCTACCGTGGTCCCGCCCCGGATATAGTATTGTATTTGTATTGATGTTGATCCTCCTCATTGCGATGA
>BMWJ01000131.1 GCA_014651175.1 Streptomyces clavifer
TTACGTTGCTTCTTACCTAAATCTACTAGTTTCTTCATTATTTGTAACAGTTCTTTACTTGGGCGGGTGGAATTTCTCTATTCCGTACATATTCATTTCTGAACCTTTTGGAATAAATAAAACAGGTGGAGTCTTTGGAATGACAATTGGTATCCTTATTACATTAGCTAAAGCTTATTTGTTCCTGTTCATTCCTATCACAACAAGATGGACTTCACCTAGGATGAGAATGGACCAGCTATTAAACCTTGGGTGGAAATTTCTTTTACCTATTTCTCTCGGTAATCTATTATTAACAACCTCTTTCGAACTTCTTTCACTATAAAAGAATATTTTTCTATATTCATAACTTGTCTTCAAACAAGAGAAAAAAACAAACATAAAATTATTCATAAATATTTACGATATGTTTCCCATGGTAACTGGGTTCATGAATTATGGGCAACAAACCATACGAGCTGCAAGGTACATTGGTCAAGGTTTCATGATTACCTTATCTCATGCAAATCGTTTACCTGTAACTGTTCAATATCCTTATGAAAAATTAATCACATCGGAGCGTTTCCGCGGTCGAATTACCCTCAC
>BMWJ01000133.1 GCA_014651175.1 Streptomyces clavifer
ATCGACATATTGTCGCACCCCGTGAATATGTGCGTCGCCTATTTTGCTTTTCATTTTAGCTCACTTTGTGTAACTGCACGACATATTGAGGCGTTGAAATCTCTTCGGTGAAAAATACATTTTCTCATTAGGTTTTTTTAACGTCTTTAAATTTTTTTTATTGCATGCTAAGGGCAATTTTCAAAAGATTCAAGGACCGATTATGAATTTAGAAGGTACATGGCACTAATTTTATGAAAATAGAATATTCTGTGAAGCGAATAAATCTACCCGTGCTATGATTTAGGATCTACTCAAGCATCATCACTTAAAATCTCTTCAAGAAAGGAAGTCACTGTGAGTATGTGTCACGATTAATCGTTGCTCCGTTTCCTTTTCTTTAAAAGGAAACGTGACGCGGCTCATAAAAAGTGCATGCGATTTCTACTTATGTGAATTCTTCCAGTAGTATCGGCCATTTATCCCACTTCCCTCCACATTTAATCAAGTGGTCATGCTAGAGACATAAACAGTCATAGATAATTATGAGATGATATCCTTCCGATGGGATAAGAGAATTCCATCCGTGTTGGGACTATG
>BMWJ01000134.1 GCA_014651175.1 Streptomyces clavifer
GCTTTCTTGGCCGAGCAAGCAAGCTCGATTCTAAGACAGGATGCTCCCCCCAAATATAAAGATCCAGGATGCCCAACAGTGTCGTGCATCATTGGAAATTTCCGGATCGAACAGGCTTTACTCGACTTGGGGGCTAGTGTCAATCTACTTCCTTACTCGGTTTATCAACAGTTGGGGCTAGGCGAGTTGAAACCTACTCAGGTCACTCTTCAGCTCGCTGACAGATCAATAAAGACACCGAGAGGGATGGTAGAGGATGTCTTAGTACAAATAGAGAAGTTCTACTTTCCAGTAGACTTCATCGTTTTGGATACCCAACCTGTGGCAAAACCTAATGCTCAAATTCCGGTAATATTGGGTAGACCCTTCCTTGCCACTTCAAATGCACTGATCAATTGCCGGAACGGGGTAATGAAGCTTTCTTTTGGAAACATGACCATTGAGCTCAATGTTTTCAATGCATGCAAACAAATGCGGGATGATGATCCTAATTTTGAAGAGATTGACATGATTGAGACCATTGTTCAAGAATCTCTTGAGGAGTCCACTGACCCCAATTCCTTGTGCCCCTTTGAATC
>BMWJ01000135.1 GCA_014651175.1 Streptomyces clavifer
ACCCTCAATTGGTTAAACCATCTTCTTCTTGAACCAAATAGTTAAATATTTGTCAAAGGTTGACAAAAGAAGAGTATGGATTGAGGGGGAGTGTAAATCTTCTAAGGAAGTATTAGTTTTGATCAAATTCACCCATGTATTGGCTCTTAAACCCTTTTTGCTATCTACTCATACATGAGTACCTGTTATGTATTTCATTTTCGATTTCTCTTGTTAACAGGTGCTACTAAAAGGTATTTTTCTTGTTTCATGTGTGTAGGTATCCCTCTTCAGTCGATACCTTTGCAATTTAATGGCAAAGGGGGAGAAAGTATTAAGGGGAGAAAATGTTCAAGCTACCCAAAGGGGGAGAGAGTATTTTATGGCAAAGGGAGAAAGAACAAAGGGTGAGAGCTTATCAAAGGGGGAGAGATGAAAGAAGAAAGCTTGGGAGCTAAAGAAGATGCTTGGCCAAAGAGAGAAAGATGAAAAGAAAGCTTGAAGGATGATCAAGCTCCAAGCATCAAGAAGTTTGAAGAAGAAGAATAAGAGCCCAATCTAAGTGAAGAAGCATCCAAGAACATTTCAAGAATTG
>BMWJ01000136.1 GCA_014651175.1 Streptomyces clavifer
AGGGACTTTGCATTCATAAAAAATGAAGATGAACCTTGTGTTTACAAGATGGTTAGTGGGAGTACAATTGTGTTTCTAGTCCTATATGTGGATGACATATTACTCATTGGAAATGATATCCCTACCTTGCAAAAGGTTAAGACTTGGTTAGGGAATTCGTAGGTTCAATTCCTACTGGATGCACGCCAATGGGACCCTCCAATAAGTCTATTGGAATTGGCTCTGTATCAATGGAATCTCATCATCCATACATAACGAATTGGTGTGGTATATTCATATCATAACATATGAACAGTAAGAACTAGCATTCTTATTGAGACTAGAACTCATAGGGAAGAAAATAGATTTATGGATGGAATCAAATATGCAGTATTTACAGACAAAAGTATTCGGTTATTGGGGAAAAATCAATATACTTTTAATGTCGAATCAGGATCAACTAGGACAGAAATAAAGCATTGGGTCGAACTCTTCTTTGGTGTCAAGGTAATAGCTATGAATAGCCATCGACTCCCGGGAAAGGGTAGAAGAATGAGACCTATTATGGGACATACAATGCATTACAGACGTAT
>BMWJ01000137.1 GCA_014651175.1 Streptomyces clavifer
ATATGGACACAGCCTATGAAATCATGATGTCCTTGTCAGAAATGTTCGCAGACAAGAGCAGGCCAGCTAGGCAAGCTGCTATAAGGACTATCATGAACACTAGAATGGCTGTAGGAACACCTGTCAGAGATCATATGCTCAAGATGATGGATTGTTTTAATGAAGCCGAGATTCTAGGGGCTGAGATTGATGCACAGAGTCAAACTGATATGATTCTAGAAACTCTGCCGGATTCCTTCAATCAGTTCAAGCTCAATTTCAATATGAGCAAGATGGACATGACACTTTCGGAGTTAATGAAGGAACTCCAGGCGGCAGAGGCCATCATGAAGCCCAAGGCCCAAGCCCATTTTTTCCAGTCTTCCTCTAAACTAAACCCGAAAGGGAAGAAGTTCAAGAAGAAGCAGACTAAGGGAAAAGGATAGAAAAAGGGTAATACTGGTAATAGAAAGGACAAGGGTACAGATGATAAGCCCAAAGGGAAATGCTTCAAGTGTGGCCTCAAAGGTCATTGGAAGAAAGATTGTCCCAAGTTCCTAGCCTCAGTTAAGAAAGGTACATCTTTTTCCT
>BMWJ01000138.1 GCA_014651175.1 Streptomyces clavifer
ATATTTTGAAATCATCACAGATCTATGAATCCATTCTAAATCAAAATCAAGCCTTGATTCTCACCAATCAATAGTTATTTACTGACCTAGCAAAATGAAAGAAGCCTCACTCCTTTACTTTAAATCAAAACGGAATCTTAGTAATTGGTAATCGTTTTTGAATCAAGAGGTTTACCCCTGATTATTTTGATTGGAGTCGAATTCGTAATTGTTCGAATTGTGTAATCTCCAATTACTGACATTGGTAACCGGCCCAAAGCAATTTGATTATAATTCAATTCGTGACGATCATAAGTAGAAAGCTCATATTCTTCAGTCATCGATAAACAATTTGTCGGACAATACTCAACACAGTTGCCACAAAATATACAGATTCCGAAATCAATACTGTAATTAAGCAACCGTTTCTTTCGAATGTCAGTTTCCAATTTCCAATCAACAACAGGTAGATCTATAGGACATACACGAACACATACTTCACAAGCAATGCATTTATCAAATTCAAAATGGATTCGACCACGAAAACGCTCCGATGTGATCGACTTTTCATAAGGATATTGAAT
>BMWJ01000139.1 GCA_014651175.1 Streptomyces clavifer
TCTTGTGTACCATTCAAATGAACCTAAACAAGCCTATTTATAGGGTTCAAGGAGCCCTACACATGGTGCAAGTTAGGATGGAAGGCATGTTGACAAAGACCCAAAAACATGCAAAAGGTTACATGTTTCCCGCAACTTTCCGGAATTTCTGCAAGAGAATCTGCAAAAAATTCTGAACTGTCGGTCACCTGTCGGTCAGCTGTCGGTTAGCCGCCTGGTGACCGCCTGGTGACCGACCCTGAGACAGAAGAGAAAAACTCTGTTTTCGAGCTTACTGATATGACGACCGACTGGTGACCGCCCATAGGTCGGCTAGCCGAGTTCTGGGGCCAGTTTTTGGTCTGTTTCAGCTCTGATTTCCAGGATTCTTTGCATGGCTAAGCTTCATGCTTGGACACATGAGTTGACATGAGTTGACAACAATTACAACTACGTTGACAACAATTACAACTCGAATCAATGAAGGCTTCTCGAAGACTTCTTCAATGCAAATGACAACAATCTCCCCCTTTGGAATTGTTGTCAACTTCAACTCAACTTGTCAACTTCAACTCAACTTCA
>BMWJ01000140.1 GCA_014651175.1 Streptomyces clavifer
CCGATCTTACGAGTATTCAAGAGTAGAGTATACAAGGTACGTCAAGCAATGGATACAAGATTTACGAGTCAAGAGTGAAGTGATGAGAATGTGAAATGTTATATTTTTCTCCCTTAATGTTTAGTGCTTTATACTTATTTGATGCCTAAATGTACTCATTATTCTTATATTTTGATTTAGGTGCAAATGGAGGCATTAAATGCAAAACAAAGCTAATTGGGCAATTATGGGCAGTTTGGACATCATTTCGTAATCTGGGCATAACTCTCTCATCAGAACTCCAATTGAGATGATTCAAGATGCTATGGAAAGCCAAGAACAATCTCTACAACGTTCATATTTTGAGTTTTTCAAAATACTGGCTGAATCAAGGTGCAAATGGAGGCATTAAATGCAAAACGAAGCTAATTGGACAATTCTGGGCAGTTTGGACATCATTTCGTAATCTGGGCATAACTCTCTCATCCGAGCTCCAATTGAGATGATTCAAGATGCTATGGAACGCCAAGACATATCTCTACAACTTTCATGTTTTGAGGTTTGACAACTACGGGCTGT
>BMWJ01000141.1 GCA_014651175.1 Streptomyces clavifer
ACTCGTAATAACCTAAAACGCAAATCTACGCGTAGATTGTGCTTTCGCACACAAGTTGCGCACAGCACGCGCGAAGTTCGGGCCGGAGCCGTTTTGGACGCAGAACTACTATAAGTGTTTTCCTGACCCAAGAATCGCCCGAAACCTGTTTTCAACCGAAACGGAACTCGAAATAACCTAAAACGCGCATCTACGCGTAGATTTTACTTTCGCACACAGGTTGCGCACGGCGCGCGCGAAGTTCGGGCCGAAGCCGTTTCGGACGCAGAACTAACAGAAGTGTTTTCCTGACCCAAGATTCTCAGGAAACCCGTTTTCAACCGAAACGGAACTCGAAATAACCTAAAACCCGCTTCTACGCGTAGATTGTGCTTTCGCACACAGGCTGCGCAAGGCACGCGCGAAGTTCGGGTCGGTGCCGTTCCGGACGCAGAACTACCAGAAGTTTTTTCCTGACCCAAGATTCTCGCAAAACCCGTTTTCAACCGAAACGGAACTCGAAATAACCTAAAACGCGCATCTACGCGTAGATTGTGCTTTTGCACACAAGTTG
>BMWJ01000142.1 GCA_014651175.1 Streptomyces clavifer
TGATTTTTAGTGTCTTATCCATCATAGAGTTTGATTTAACTTTCTTAGGTTCAAAGATGGGTTTAGACACATTGCTTCTTCTTCTTTGTTTGCACTCAAACCTAAAATGTCCTTCAATGCCACAATAATTACATTTAGATATGGGCAAGGAAGTGTGAGTGCTAGAGAATGAGGACTCACCTTTCACAAAAGTGTTGGTGAATTTAGGGTCATGTGAGATATTCCTATTATAACCAAGACCCGTCCTATCTCTTTGTGATTTACCCAATTTAAATAACTTTTCAAAATTTTCTTCACTTTAGGTAAATTTGCACTCATACTTTTGTTTGTAGCTTTCAAGTTGAGTGACTTGGGTCTTAAGGGTTGAATTTTCATTTTTAACTTTTGTTAGTTCATTTTCAATTCCCTTAAATTTGTTTAGCTCTTCATGGGCAAGTTTTAACTCAAGTTTAAGTTTATTAACAACATTAGATCCAAGTTCTAAGGTTTGCAAATTACTTTGATCATTAGACAAGTTTAACTTGGATCTTAAATAGATAATGTTTTCATCTT
>BMWJ01000143.1 GCA_014651175.1 Streptomyces clavifer
TGCGTACGGCGCGCGCGAAGTTCGGGCCGGAGCCGTTTCGGACTCAAAAGTACCAGAAGTGTTTTCAACACCCAAGATTAACCCGAAACCAGTTTTCAACCGAAAGGGATCCCGAAATAACCTAAAATGCTCATCTACGCGTAGATTGTACTCTCGTGCACAGGTTGCGTACGGCGCGCGCGAAGTTCGGGCCGGAGCCGTTTCGGACGCTGAACTACCAGAAGTCTTTTCAAGACCCAAAAATAGCCCGAAACTTGTTTTCAACCGAAACGGATCTCGAAATAACCTAAACTGCGCATCTACGCGATTACTGTGCTTTCATACACCGGTTGCGTACGCTGCGCGCGAAGTTCGGGCCGGAGCCGTTTCGGACGCTGAACTACCAGAAGTGTTTTCCTGACCCAAGAATTGCCCGAAACCAGTTTTCAACCGAAACGGATCTCAAAATAACCTAAAATGCGCATCTACGCGTAGATTGTGCTTTCGTGCACAGGTTGCGTCCGGCGCGCGCGAACTTTGGGCCGGAGCGATTTCGGACGCAGAACTACC
>BMWJ01000144.1 GCA_014651175.1 Streptomyces clavifer
CAGGTTTTGGTCTAATTTAGGGTCTTGAAAACACTTTTGGTAGTTCTGCGTCCGACACGGCATCGGCTCGAACTTCGCGCGCGCCGTAAGCAACCTCTGTTCAAGAGCACAATCTGCGCGTAGATGCTCGTTTTAGGTTATTTCGAGATCCGTTTCGGTTGAAATCTGGTTTCGGGATAATTTTGGGTTTTGACAACACTTCCGGTAGTTCAGCATCCGAAACGGCTCCGGCCCGAACTTCGCGCGCGCCGTACGCAACCGATGTTCAAAAGCACAATCTGCGCGTAAATAAGCCTTTTAGGTTATTTCGAGATCCGTTTCGGATGAAAACTGGTTTCGGGATAATTTAGGGTCATGAAAACACTTCTGGTAGTTCTGCGTCCGAAACGGCTCCGGCCCGAACTTTGCGCGCGCCGTACGCAACCCGTGTTCAAAAGCACAATCGGCGCGTAGATAAGCGTTTTAGGTTATTTCGAGATCCGTTTCGGTTGAAAACAGGTTTCGGGATAATTTAGGGTCATGAAAACACTTCTGGTAGTTCTGCGT
>BMWJ01000145.1 GCA_014651175.1 Streptomyces clavifer
CGTAATGTTATTTTCTTAGAACATATTCCCTTCTTTTCTTTACATTTGGATACTCATCCTATTGCTGTATCATATCTGCCACAATTCTCGGAGTCTGCTTCTCCATCACCTCCTCTCCAAGTCTATGTCCGGCGGAACGAGGTACCTCCTCTGGCAACTCCCTCTCCTGATCCTCTCCCGGCGCCACCTACTGCATCTCCAGGTAATGATACTTCTTCTGCTAGCACAATTTCTTTGCGCCGCTCTAGTCGTCCTTCTGTTGCCCCTAACCGCTATGGATTTCCTGCTCTTCTTACTTCCTTAGATAGTCCTTCTATACCCACCTCATATTCACAGGCCTCAAAGATTGCTTACTGGCAGGATGCTATGACTGAGGATTTAGTTGCTCTTGAAGCAAACCAAACATGGGAATTGGTACCGGCCCCGGCTGGCGCCTCTGTCATTGGAAGCAAATGGATATACTCCGTCAAAGTCCACTCTGATGGGAGTATTGATCGCTACAAAGCCAGACTGGTTGCACAGGGATATAAGCAGGAATATGGAATT
>BMWJ01000146.1:0-251 GCA_014651175.1 Streptomyces clavifer
ATATACGAGTAGGGATTGGGCAATTGAGTATTCAACTTCCTTAGAGATTTCGTCTAGGAAGGGAACTGAGTTTTAGATGTATACATAGGGAAAGCCATGTGCAATGAAAAATGCAAGCACGGCTTGGAGAGGGATTTTTTTACCTATTTGATTTTTTTACCTATTTAAGGAAAATTTCTACTCTATCCGACTAGTTCCGGGTTCGAGTCCCGGGCAACCCATTATAATTATCATATTGAAATCAGACGAAA
>BMWJ01000146.1:261-546 GCA_014651175.1 Streptomyces clavifer
ATTCAAAAAAATTCTGACGAATCTAGATAGATAAGATCATAAAGATATCTCTATGAATGTTGGTGTTGGTTGACACGGGTATATAAGTCATGTTATACTGTTGAATAACAAGCCCTCAATTATCTATTTCGATTTATAGAGAATTCTAGGGTACTGGGAATTTCTCATTCGAAGGGAAGTAGACTACTCAAGAATTTCACATTTCATTTAGGTCGTAATTGTGAGAATTGAATAAGTTGTGATAATTGAATAAAGAATTCTATCATCTTTAATTCCCTTGAACTA
>BMWJ01000147.1 GCA_014651175.1 Streptomyces clavifer
GGCACCTCCTCATTAATGGTAAGAGGGACTTCTAAGTCAGGAGAGTCCTCATGTGGCCTCTCGCTGCGATGATGGCTCTTCCTCTTCTTACCTCTACGGGTTCGCTTCCTAGAAGAACCCGCTCCACTGTCGGACTCCTCACTGGATGATCTACGTCTGCCAGTAGACTCCGCGGAAGCTCGCCTCTGTGCCGCCTGCATCCAGGCATCAATCTCAGCTTCCTCCTGTTCTAGCTGCTCTAACGCCTCATCAGGCACTCCTTGAACAGCTTCGGAACCGATGACGCCCTGGTCACCGAGAAAGCCAATCTTGTGCTTCTCTCCAGAAAGGAAGGCCCAAACTTCCTCTCGCCGGACGCCATCCGACTTTCCAGTGCCTTTTCCAGAAGACAGCTTCACATCAAGCTCCTTCCTGGAAAGCCCCCGATATGCCAAAAAGCTCTCCGCGAACCATTTCGTGAAGCCGGCAGTCCGAAAAGTCGACAACGCAGGGTAAGAAATCATGGAGGTAGTGTCTTCAGCACTGTAGAAAGCCCATGCATTCCT
>BMWJ01000148.1 GCA_014651175.1 Streptomyces clavifer
TGAAATTTCAAAGCGAGAGTACGATCATGTTTCTTAAAACAAATCTTCAAACACATTTATACTTAAAGATTCAAGGCGAGAATTCATAATAATTCTTGAAACGATTTCTTGAACAATCTTGTACTTGAAATCCAAATTAATACATGATAATCTTCTAATTAAAAGGACTAAGGTTCGAAAAACAAGGTCTATCGAGCATATGCTAAAGACTTCCATTGACCCATGTGGATTTGAAACTCAAATGTCAGGTAATAGAATGGAATTGGTGCCTTAGGACATTTTAAGATTTCAAATGCACAATATTCAATCTAAAAGCCTCATATCATATTCTAGTTTTCATTGATCCAAATATCCACTTCTTTTCTCAACCTTTTATCATTAAGATATGCATACCACTGGATTCCTCGTCTCAAGAGCTTTCCAACGGTATGTAGCACTCCAAATTCCGACGAACGAGTCAAAAGTTATGGCCATTCTAAGTCTACCAAAATTCATGAAATCTGCCTAGAAGTCGGTCACCTGGCGGTCAGCCGGCGGTTAGCCG
>BMWJ01000149.1 GCA_014651175.1 Streptomyces clavifer
TGACGCAAAAGGTTTTGCAATCTTGTAATCAACATCTAGGTTTTATTTCTGATGACATGCTTAGATTTGGAAACTCTCTGGACCTAACCAGCAAACCGAGGGACTGATGGAACTGGTCAAATCAAGCCCGATAACTATTTAGGACCGTAGCAAAACACCACACAGTAGCTTACTTGCACAGAAAAGCACTGATTTTCGACTACGACGGCATGTTTGTAGGGTTGCAAACGGAACGGTTCCGGGTCGGAGTCATAGTGGACCCGTACCCATTTTTGAATAACGGTTCCGGTTCCAGATCCGGTTTTGACTCGTAATTTCCGCCGTAGGAATCCCCGGTATATCTGTAATTTTCGTTTTTCCTCCTCTAAGAGAGGTGGAAGACTGGAAGATGAGTGTTTACCGCCGATCCAGGCGGCGGTAAGGCAGCGTGAGTGTCCTAATAAAATCGAAATGCCTTTCCATTTCCAATTAACTTAAAATAAGGAAAAAGAGGCTCAAAAATCGGTTCGCAACATTTCCGTCGTATTTATTCGCGGTATATGTG
>BMWJ01000150.1 GCA_014651175.1 Streptomyces clavifer
AATCCCAAACTATTCATGCATCTGCTTCACCTCAATCCCAAATTATTCCTGCAGCTGATATAGGTGCCGGGATACCACTCCTGCAAGAGATGGATCTGTCAAAAAAATCGGATGAAGATGCTCTCTTGGAGGTAGTGAGTCTCGGGACTCAATACTCATCAGCCGTCGTTGCATTCTCAAGTCGGCTGCAAACTAAAACCCGAGGAAAAAAACAACTTTTTGCAGAAATCGATTTACTGCACCAGCGTCTTCTCGAGTCAAACAGAAAAGTAGTCGAATTGAAGCAGCAGAATAAGGATTTAAAATCCTTGCTCAGCGCTTCAGTTCGACTGCCTAATCCTTTGAACAGGGGTGACATGCTGACCTATGAAAGGCTGAAGCATTTAAAAGAAGAGGCGAGACAGTTGAAGTTTTTGTAAAATGCATCATTCTGAGTTCTTGTATATATTTTCTATCAGGTTTTTTTTTTTTTTTTTTTTTATTGTATGCTGGGGGTCTTAACACCCCGTTGTTGTGGGGTTCTATCTAATCAAAAGAT
>BMWJ01000151.1 GCA_014651175.1 Streptomyces clavifer
TTGGTGTCAACACTCTGTCTGATGTAATGGAAACTGGCTGACCATGCTGACTGACTATCTCATTGATAAATGTCTGAGCCAAAGACAACATCTGCATCTTCTTTCCCGTCTTCAACGGAATGAATCGTGCAGACTTCGTCAGTCGGTCAACTATCACCCATATTGCATCATTCCCCTTGCTAGTCCTTGGCAAACCCGAGATAAAATCCATCGTGAGATGTTCCCACTTCCACTGTGGAATCTCCAAGGGTTGCAAAAGACCTGCTGGCTTCTGATGTTCTGCTTTGATCAACTGACAAATCAAGCATCGGGAAACGAATGCTGCAATCTCTCTCTTCATATTGTTCCACCAAAATCTGCTCCTCAAATTCTGGTACATCTTAGTACTCCCCGGGTGCATAGAGTACTTGGTGCTATGGGCTTCAACCATGATTTCATTTTTCAACTCATCAATGTTAGGAACACACAGACGTCCACGAAAGTATAGAACTCCATCTACAACTCTGAAATCTGGACGGTCTGAAATGTGCTC
>BMWJ01000152.1 GCA_014651175.1 Streptomyces clavifer
ACGGGAGTCCATGCTCCAGCAATATCCCCATCTCTTTTAGAGGTTAGTATCCTTGTGTGCTATGTGTTATGTATGTATGTTATGTTGTTTTCTATGCATGTACTAGTTGAGGAACATTCGGGGACGAATGTCCTTAAGGGGGGGAGAATGTAATACCCGGCTCGAGTCCGGCATCGGAATTCGCCAATTATGAGTTGGGCGCTTTAACCATTCAGCCATGGATGCTTAGCGGGGATCCTCGTACATGGTGAATAACCAAATTCCAATTGAAATGAAATCTTTAGGATAAATCAATGCAATTTAGGAGGAATCAATGCAATTTAGGAGGAATCAATGAAAGGACATCAATTAAAATCCTGGATTTTCGAATTGAGAGAGATATTGAGAGAGATCAAGTCAGTGGGATCTTTCATTCACATTTTTTTCCATCAAGAGCGTTTTATAAAACTCTTGGACTCCCGAATTTGGAGTATCTTAGTTTCACGCAATTCACAGGGTTCAACAAGCGATCGATATTTCACGATCAGGGGT
>BMWJ01000153.1 GCA_014651175.1 Streptomyces clavifer
TTAAAACTGTTTGAGGTAAATAAGGACCACGTATGTCAAATTCCCTGTGAATTGGTACTCTTTAATTTAGGGACATTCCGGGCTCTTTATGTACCTTAACGATTACAAAAACTTAAATGGATACTGGTGGTTTTGGTTTCCTCTTCGGAGTGTTTCTTTCCAAACCCTTTCATTATGTGCATTATATAGTTCCTAGTCTTAGCACAATTTTAAGGAACACCTATACTCCAATTTCCTGGAAAAATCTCAAAATCCCAAAATCCATTCGATCGGACCGTTAGGTCCGGTCGATTGGCCAAATTTTCAGTAACAATTCTGGGAAGTCGGTCACCTTGGCGGTCACCAGTCGGTTAGCCGCCTGGGCCAGGTCGGCTAGCCGACTGGTCACCGCCTGGTGACCGCCCCTGCCGAAATTGGATTTTTCACCTTACTGCCGACCGCCTTTGTGCGGTCACTAGTCGGTCACCAGGTCGGCTAGTCGACTGGTGGCCGCCTGCTGACCGCCCAGTCAGCGAACAGTTCAGTTTTGC
>BMWJ01000154.1 GCA_014651175.1 Streptomyces clavifer
CTGCGGTGGCTGCTGCTGCAAAGGTCTAGCTTGGTTCTGAATAACCAAAGCTTGCTGAGGTGGTGCTGGACGCTGAGCTCCCTGTGGCTGCTGCCTATCCTGCCTAGGACAGTCCCTCTTCATGTGGCCCATGGAGCCACACCTAAAACAAGCCCCCGTAACCAACCGACATCGGGTACTATCGTGGTTCTTCCCGCAATGCACACATACAGTCTGCACTTGTTGCTCTTGCCTGGGCCTCTTGTTCTGGTTGTGGTTCCGCTGCTGATGGCCCTGCTGCTGTTGCTGCTGCCCTTTGCCTTGGAATCTGAGGACTTTGAGGTGAAAGTTCTCATACTTGTAGGCCCTCTTGACAGCTTCCTCAAAGGTGACCGGTAATATTATGCCGGTAGCATCCCTCTCTATGATGGGATTAAGTCCTTCAAGGAACTTCAAGATCTTTTTCTCCACCGTGTCCACTAGTTCCGGCGCATACCTTGACAATCTCTCGACTTTGGTGAGGTATTCGAGGACTGTCATATTTCCTTGTG
>BMWJ01000155.1 GCA_014651175.1 Streptomyces clavifer
CTAGAAGTCTGGATTCCTTCATCTCCAAGGATTCCGATTTCTTGCAACCTTCTTGTCTTGAAACTTTCTTCTTTTTGCTTGTTACAATAAATAAATTTATACAAGCAACTTCATGAAAAACAAAACCAAAATTACATTGGAGATTCCTATGCTTTTCAAGAAAGCTCACATCAAGACTAGTTGGAATAAATAAGGAAACCATTACAACTTCCTATGATTGCTAACCGCGCAATCGTACATAATCCAACTAAGATAAAAGCATCCACATTCAAACAATCATACATGCGAACCATCAAGGATGCAATTATATGGCTGCAACCAAAGAGATTAGTGCATAATGTACAACACTATTCAGATCTGGAAAAATAAATTCTAGCCATCTGAAAAATCCCTGCACATAAAACTTACAGCACTATACTACTCTTAAAATTCATTTTAGTAGGGCACCACCATACACAAAACAACAGCCATAATTCCGAAAAATTTGCTGACCATTGTGCATATTTCGGTTAACCGAACTTTCG
>BMWJ01000156.1 GCA_014651175.1 Streptomyces clavifer
TTCTAGAACTACTTTCTATGGAAAAACCAATGCACAAAACTCTTCTTCAATGGTGCAAGGGGCTGGACTGTTGCAATTCGCATGAAGTTCATGGTGAATTGAAGTTGTCATTGTTGTCAACTCATCAACGCATGTCTACACATGTACAAGGATGAAGAAAGTCATGCCAAAACAGCTCTGCAAAGGACCATGAACAAGGATGAAGAAAGTCATGCCAAAACAGCTCTGCAAAGGACCATGAAACAGAAAGTGGAAACAGCACAAACAGCACAGAGTTGCTGCAGTTGGGCTGGTCGACCGGGCCCCTTGGCCGGTCGACCGGGCAAAGAGGACCTGCAAACAACAGGTCTCAGTTAAGACCCTGTTTTTTTTCTGCAACAGTGGGCCGGTCGACCGGGGGGTCGACCGCGCAGTGTACCCGGTCGACCGGGCAACCCACGCGGTCGACCGCGTACACGCAGAAGACAAGTCCTGTTTTTTCTGCTGAAATTCCGGAAAGTTCCGGGAAACATGCTTTCTCTTG
>BMWJ01000157.1 GCA_014651175.1 Streptomyces clavifer
TTTAGTTCTATATCAATGGTTCCAAAGAATAGTTTACAGACTAATCAACAAAAAAAAAAAAAAACAAACAGCACAGAACACACATAAACAGTGCACAGAACGCGATGAAATGCAATGCATGAAATGCAGTGCCTCACCCCCAAACCTATTCTAAACAGTGTCACCATGGGGTGCCGACACACGGGTAGATTGGGTTGCCTCCCAACAAGCGCTAAGTTTAATGTCTTCAGCCAGACGCAAGTAACAGTATACAATCAATCTATCCAGGGTCCACAAGAAGGACCTTCGCAGCAACATTATCAGGAATATAACTAACTTCAAAAACCCCATCATCCTCAACAAGAGGTTGCTTAGTGACATTAAAAATGTTCACTTGAACTGTCATGGTCCCAAAAGAAATTTGCATCACTCCATTCCTACAATTGATCAAGGCATTTGAAGTGGCTAGGAATGGTCTCCCCAAGATGACTGGAATTTTGGGTGCAACCTCAGATGTGTGTTTGGTATCCAAGACAACAAAATC
>BMWJ01000159.1 GCA_014651175.1 Streptomyces clavifer
AAGCTATAATTGTAAACAACGATCGAATCTATGGAAGCATTGGTTTATACATTCCTCTTAGTCTCGACTTTAGGGATAATCTTTTTCGCTATATTTTTTCGAGAACCGCCTAAGGTCCCGACTAAAAAGATGAAATGATTTTTCATTATCTTAATTGAAGTAATGAGTCCCCCATATGGGGGACTCATTACTTCAATTAGTCTCCATGTTCCTCGAATGGATCTCTTAGTTGTTGAGAGGGTTGCCCAAAAGCAGTATATAAGGCATACCCAGTAAAACTTACAAGTAAACCAGATATAGAGATGGCGACTAGGGTTGCTGTTTCCATTATTATATAATTTCAAGACCACAATGGATCTATAATAAGATCATTTATTTACAACGGAATCGTATACAAAGTCAACAGATCTCAATTAATACAAATAGGATTTATGGCTACACAAAGCGTGGAGGGTAGTTCTAGATCTGGTCCAAGACGAACTATTGTAGGGGATTTATTGAAACCGTTGAATTACCACACG
>BMWJ01000160.1 GCA_014651175.1 Streptomyces clavifer
ATCCTAAGGATCCATAGGATTAATTATGGATCCAACAATAGAAGCATTGAGTTGTTTAGTCTTAGATCTTATCTTGTATTTAGATCTTGTATATCTAGGTAAAGTAGGCACATATTGATAGATACAAGATCTATATCTATTCATATACATAGGATCCTCATTCTTTAATTCGGCTCAATCCTTTTAGTAAAAGATTGGGCCGAGTTTAATTACAATTAGGGGAACGAACGGGAATTACTGGATTACAAGGTATCCATTGCGGCGAATTCGAATTTGATCTCCTTCCATACCTCACAAGCGGCAGCTAGCTCAGGGCTCCATTTGGAAGCTTCACGGATAATTTCATTACCTTCGCGAGCAAGATCACGTCCCTCATTACGAGCTTGTACACACGCTTCTAAAGCCACCCGATTAGCTACTGCACCAGGTGCGTTTCCCCAAGGGTGTCCTAAAGTTCCTCCACCGAACTGTAGTACGGAATCATCCCCAAAGATCTCGGTCAGGGCAGGCATATGCCAA
>BMWJ01000161.1 GCA_014651175.1 Streptomyces clavifer
CAGCTGCTGCATGGTCTCCAGCATTTGTTGGGGAGAGGGAGTATTAGCAGAAGTAGTTGGGATAGGATTACCCAATGGAGGTGCATTGTCTCCCCGCCTGGGAGAGTTTGGTTGCCTAGAAGGGCCTGGACCTCCATTTTGGACGGGATTGTCCTCTCGTCTCACCGACCTCGTGCTGATCACCATGATTTTGAAAGTATTTGAAAATTTTTTGTCCCCACAGACGGCGCCAAACTGATGATGCCAAAATCAGGATTTCGGACAACACCCGTCAAGTAATTAATGCTAGTGCAGTAAATGAAGAGAGAGAGAGAGAAATTTATAGTGGTTCGGTCAGAGTGACCTACGTCCACTTCAAACAAGACGATCTTTGATTATCGTAGAGAGTGACAAGTATGAAAGAGTAGTAAATTCCTTGCCCCCCAAGCGATGAGAGGGCTCTTGTATTTATAACATTCCCCTAACAGATGGGGTCGCAATTAATGCAACGTCTCTCTGGAGCCTCAGACCTGTTCTC
>BMWJ01000162.1 GCA_014651175.1 Streptomyces clavifer
CTAATCTTAAAGGGACAATTAGGAACTAGATGACCAATATGATTACAAAAATGACAAGTCCATCTAGAGGTAAAGAAGCTTTTATCTATAGGTTTGAGATGAGTCCTAGTGATATGTTGAAAGCTATTCTTCTTGCTACTAGAGGAGGAGCATTCAAAACCTATACCATTCTTGTTACCAAAAATTTTGTTCATTCCTAACATTTGATAAAATTTGTCATTTCCCAAGGTAAATTTATCAATAACATGTTTTCCCTTTTTGAGTTTCATTTGTAGAGATTTTGATTCTTGTTGACTAGATTCTAGCAACCATTGTAATTTATGAATTTCTTTTTCAGCTTTAGCTAGATTGTCATTAGAGGTAAATAACTTAGATTGAACATTTCTTATCTCATTGTCTTTTAAGATTAATTGATCTTTTAAAATGTTTGCATCATTCACAAGCCTTTTAGATTCAATTTTTAAACTTTTATTCTTCTTGGTGATGATTTCACACAGTTCATATAGATCATCATAGG
>BMWJ01000163.1 GCA_014651175.1 Streptomyces clavifer
AATTAGTAGGTATGAGAGGATTAATGTCGGATCCCCAAGGACAAATGATTGATTTACCGATTCAAAGCAATTTACGCGAAGGACTTTCTTTAACGGAATATATCATTTCCTGCTACGGAGCCCGCAAAGGAGTTGTGGATACTGCTGTACGAACATCAGATGCTGGATACCTCACGCGTAGACTTGTTGAAGTAGTTCAACACATTGTTGTACGTAGAACAGATTGTGGCACTACCCGAGGCATTTCCGTGAGTCCTAGAAATGGGATGACGGAAAGAATTTGGGTCCAAACACTAATTGGTCGTGTATTAGCATACAATATATATATGGGCCCACGTTGCATTGCCGCTCAAAATAAAGATATTGGGGTTGGACTTGTCACTCGATTCATAACCTTTCGAACACAACCAATATATATTCGAACCCCCTTTCTTTGCAGGAGTATATCTTGGATCTGTCGATTATGTTATGTTCAGAGTCCCACTCATGGCGACCTGGTCGAATTAGGAGAAGC
>BMWJ01000164.1 GCA_014651175.1 Streptomyces clavifer
ATCTCCTTTGGATAGAGAATATTTAAAAATATCTTTAATTGGAGAGAATCTCTCATATTCCCTTCATTTTGGGAGAGAATATCTCAAAGAATCTCTCTTTTTGGGAAAGAATCTCCAATCTCCTATTTTGTTGGAGAAAATCTCTCTTTGGTTTCTTTTTGGGAGAAAATCTCTCAAAGACATCTTTCTTTTTGGGAAAGAATCTTTCTAATTCCCTTCTCTTTTGGTAAGCTTACTAATTAGTAACTCTTACCTTTTTCCTTCTTTCCTTCTTTGATTGGCTCTCTCCTATAAAAGCAAGGAGGAGGCTAGACCTCTTGCTCTTATTGCTTTCTTTTGCAAAGTCCCAAGAGTGCTCCAAGCTTCAAGAGTTCTTCTTCTTCAAGGATCTTCAAGCCTTCTTCCTTCTTCTTCTTCATCAATGGCTTCAAGTAAGTTTTTCTTCCTTACTAAGTATTCCATTGTAGAAGTAGCTTTTTCTTTCTCTTTCTTTTCTTTTCTTTTCTTTTTTCTT
>BMWJ01000165.1 GCA_014651175.1 Streptomyces clavifer
CCACAACGACTGCAAAACCCTCCGATATCATTTGAGAATCAAAATGATTGTTGTGCCCAACGAATCGATTTTGATTAGAATCATTAACCGAAATAATCAAACGATTCTGTTGATGCATTCGAGTAATTAAACGTTTCACAATTAGTGAACTGGATTTATTGTCATGATCTAAATTTTCCACCGGTTCATAAAGAATCGATCCATTTAAAGCATGACCATGAGCAAGCGCGTAGATATATTCCTGAAATAGAAACGGATATAGGAAGTCTTGTTGCCGAAATCCATCCATTTCTAAATATCCTTGTAGTTCCTCCATTTCCATTTGAAATTACGCTTGAACCAAATGGGGGATTTCTTGAGTTATCAAATAATACATAGTACGATACGGTCAGAACAAGGTATATAGTAGCTCCGCCGGCCCATTCGCCTCTTGCCATTCGACTCGTGCCTCAGGAGCTACTACAAAGCCTGGCCCCGGAAGCTGTCCCATCCCGACGCCAGTT